>NZ_CP069083.1:0-46129 GCF_029774255.1 Staphylococcus gallinarum | reverse complement strand
ATTGTAGACCCGACAAAAGTAACACGTTCAGCTTTACAACATGCGGCAAGCATAGCATCTCTGTTCCTTACAACAGAAGCAGTAGTTGCAAATATTCCAAAAAACGAAAATAACCAAAATATTATGCCAACTCCTAATATGATGTGATTCACAAAAATTTAAATTACTTTGAAAATAATTATAATCTGCATGGCTATGATTATGTGAATAATCATTATTATGAATATGTATCGCCTAATAATAACGGAGCAGCTTTAACGTTTTGGGGATAACATGCGCAAGGTATGTCACAAAAAGAATTGTTAAAGCAAGAATTACCCTTGATTAAATGTTTCTTACAACAAAAATAGACGCTATCAAAAATCAATTAATAAAGGTTACACTTACAACTCCCAGAATAATTTAATATATACATTCGCAATAACCCCCTCCTAATTGAAATGTAAGAGGGGGTTATTAGTGTAGAAATCGAGTGATTTTAAATAATAAGAAACTTATAACAATGATAGATTAATTCCAAAGAATTATCTACTCTTCAGTCAGTGATCATATTCCTTTTAACACATACTTCACTAAAAATATTAAAGTGTTTAATAACAATTATTTTAATATTATAAATAATTATTGCATATAAGAATGAATAAGAGTAAAATTGGTTTTTTAGTTAGTAAAGCTAACCTTTTTAATGATTGCTGGAGGAATTTATTATGAGTGAAAATAGTAGTTTTAAGGGAAATGGTCGTCTATTAACAGGAATTGTACTAAGTGTGTTAACTTTTTGGTTGTTTGCACAATCTCTAGTGAATATAGCACCTACCTTACACGAAGAATTTAGTAGTAATATGGGCTTAATCAATACAGCTATTAGTATTACAGCGTTATTTTCTGGAATGCTAGTCGTAAGTGCTGGAGACATTTCAGATAAAGTAGGGCACATAAAAATGGCATATATAGGCCTATGGTTAAACATTTTAGGATCAATATTAATTATATTAACCTCATCATTAACGTTATTGTTTTTAGGGCGTATTATACAAGGAATTTCAGCAGCAATAATCATGCCTTCCACATTATCGATTGTAAAATCTTATTACATTGGAAAGCATAGACAAGCTGCTTTAAGCTATTGGTCTATAGGTTCTTGGGGAGGAGGAGGTATAGCTTCATTTTTAGGAGGTATAGTTTCTACTTTTTTAGGATGGCGTTGGATATTTGTAATCTCAATATTGGTATCAATATTAGCCTTAATTTTAATCAAAGGGACTCCGGAAACAGTTAGAAAAGGAATGCAATTTAAGAAGAAATTCGATTATATAGGAACGATATTATTAGTTATCTTAATATTAAGTATTAACTTAATTATTACACAAAGTTTGAATTTTGGTATTTTATCAACTACTATTCTAAGTTTGATTTTTATTTTTATAATATCCACAATTCTCTTTATTTTGGTAGAAAAAAATAGCAAAACGCCTTTAATTAATTTTTCTATATTTAAAGATAGAGGTTTTACGGGATCTACTTCATCTAACTTTTTAATGAACGCTTTAGCTGGAACGCTTATTGTTGGGAATACTTTTGTACAAGAATATTTACATTTTAATTCATTTCAATCAGGTCTTTTAACAATAACTTATTTAATAACGGTCCTAGTTACTATAAAAATTGGAGAAAAAATATTACAACATTTTGGTGCAAAAAAACCAATGGTCATTGGTACGCTTTTAAATACAATAGGTATTATATTTATTGCACTTACCTTTTTACCAAGCAATTTGTATATAATTTCTTGCGTTATAGGTTACTTTATTTATGGATTAGGGCTAGGGTTTTATGCAACACCTTCAATGGATACAGTTGTTGCTAACTCTAATCAGGAGCATATAGGTATGGCTTCTGGAGTATATAAAATGTCATCTTCTTTAGGTAACGCATTTGGCGTTGCATTATCAAGTACGCTTTACTTAGTTGCAAAAAGTGCTTTCAATGTGCAATTTGGAGCTTTTTTAGGTTTTGCGTTTAATATTGCTTTAGCATTTATTGCTTTAATTATAGTATTTATAGCAATTCCCAATAGCAATAAAAATTATAATTGATTCATATTACATGCTAAATATAATTAAAATTAGAGGTACTTTTATAAGATTAAATAAAATTATAAATGCAAACATAATAGATATGGAAAACGAGACTCCATATCTGCTAGCATAACTGTTACTTTATTGAATATATCTAACTGATTCTACGATTCATAACTGTTTTTATCTAAGTCGTCACTTATATTGATGATTCAATTTCTTTTTAAAGGCCACACAAAATAAGAGACGCACGTAATTTTTAATTACACGCGCCTCCTATTTGGAGTAGTAGTTTATACTATTATATTTTTATCGAAATCGTAGATTGCTATTCGTTTTCGTTATTATTTTGAGCTCTCTTTTCTCCGCCTTTTTGGCCAATGTCTTGATAAAATTCTTTATCGTGTTCTTGTGAAGTTTTTTCTCCACCTTTTTGACCAATGTCTTTATAAAATTCTTTATCGTGCTCTTGCGAAGTTTTTTCTCCACCTTTTTGGCCAATGTCTTGATAAAACTCTTTATCGTGCTCTTGTGAAGTTTTTTCTCCACCTTTTTGGCCAATGTCTTGATAAAATTCTTTACCATGTTCTTGTGAAGTTTTTTCTCCACCTTTTTGGCCTGCTTCGCTTGTTGTCATTGATTCATTGTTTTTATCTTTCTCTGCCATATAAAATTCTCCTTTCAAGAATAAAATTATATTAGCTATAGATAATACTAAATCATCCAAGCTATATTTAGTTTACCCTTCTCAAAAAACGCAAAACTTAAAATAGGGAATTTTTACATCTTTTTAAAAATTTTTATGTCTTGTAATTTAATTTTTACAAGAAGCTGTTGTGATGTAAGTGGAGAGTGAAATAAAGAAATAATAAACAACAGATTTTGATTATTATATTTGTATTTAACTTATATCTTTTGTTCTTTTTTGAGGATTTATTTTGGAGAGATCTAAATTGATAATCTCTGTTCCATCATGTTTTTGAATATATGAAAATTCTACAGTTAATGGTGGATTATCCATTGGAAAATAATATGTTACTATATATTTCTGTTTTTTCTTATAATATCTGTAAGTGTAAATATTACATATCATAGTAGCAAAAGTATCTAAATAATAATTTTTTAAATACGTTTCTATATGCGTACACTTATTATTAGTATACAATTCTTTTCTCAGTTGACTTATATCCAATGGAGATAATAAACTACAAAACAAAGAAATTTCTCTTTCAATCACACTTTTAATAAAATTTTGTATATGATCTTCAATTTTCACAAATTTCACCTTCTCGCTAACTTGAACCTATTTCAAAAATTAAGAGGAACCACAAAAATTTTGCGATTCCTCAGGAGTCGAATATGATTAATTATTGTCCTCTTCTTTAGAAATTTTACTAACTGTATTAGCAATCAGATTTTCTGCGTCTTTTGTACCCAAGTCTCCTAAAGAGACTACGCCTTGAATTTCATGGTCATCTATTATTAATAAACGGTAAATGTTGTTTTTTTTCATTAACTCTACTGCATCTTCTACATCTAAATCTGAACTACCAGTTACCACGTCTTTAGTCATAATATCTTCTGCTTTGTTTAAATCTTTAGCTAAGCCTTTCACTACCAAATCTCTGTCTGTGATAACTCCTACATAATTTCCATTTTGCAGTATCGGTAAGAATCCAATATCTGAATTAGACATTTTTTTAGCTAACGATTTTATATCTTCTTCCACATCAGCCGTTTTAATGTTTTTAGTTAAAAATTGTTTAATTTGTGTCATTTTAATTTCATCCTTTCGACAGAATAATGCTCTTCTATGTTTCAAGATAAAATTTTCGTAACATTTACTTAATTGAACAGGTTAAGCTTTCTCCCAATAAGCAGCTTCATTACTAGAAGGAGATGGCGGGAACTGTTCACCCTTTTCTAATTCAATCTCAGTATTGTCATCATTAGAGTTACTGCCATCTACTAAACTTTGAACTTTGTAAGTACCACTTTCCGGTGCTTTTTCACCTGTTTTGTATGATTTACTGTTAGTCATATTATCACCTCCTTAGAAATAAACAAGTCTCACTTATAACATTACCTTCATTGGAGTAATATGAAACATAATGATTCATTTTTCTCCACAGTATTATAATCAAATCAATAGTGTTGATTATTTAAGTGCTTTTGCGTTCAATACACCTTTAATATTGAATTAAATTATGAAACTCTTTTATAAAAAATGCGTAATTATAAAAGGATATTTTAGCTATATTAATAAACACCGCGTAATTTTAAAATTCATCGAAATGTATTCAAAGATTTTTTAGTTAAATCTGTAAATACTAGGGAAAACGTTTTATATATTTAATATTAAGGAGGAAAATTATGGAATATAAACTTTTAGGAAATTCAGGGTTATACGTTTCAAAATATGCTTTAGGAACAATACCATTTGCTGGTACTCATGGTTTTGAAAATGCAGGAGGGATAACACAAAAAATCGCTAATAAGCTTGTGGAAGAAGCTTTAGATAAAGGTATTAATCAATTTGACACTGCTAATTTATACTCAAAAGGGGATGCAGAAATAGTCTTAGGGAAAGCTATTCAAAATAAACGAAAAAAGATGATTATAAGTAGTAAAACAGGTTTCCAAATGTCAGAAAATCCTAATGACGGGGGGGCAAGTCGCCTTAATATAGAAAATTCTATAGAACAATCACTAAAACGATTGCAAACAGATTATATAGATTTATATTATATACACTTATGGGATGGACAAGTCCCTGTTGAAGAAACAATTCAAACAATGAATGATTTAATTAAAAAAGGAAAGATTCGTTATTGGGGAGTATCTAATTACAGTGGTTGGGCACTTGCTAAAACACATACATTAGCAGTTGCTAATAATTTGGCGCCGCCTGTGGCACAACAAATATATTATACTCCTGAAGCAAGAGAGGCAGAATATGAGCTACTTCCTGCAGGAAAAGAGTTAGGCATTGGTAACAGTATATGGTCTCCTCTTGGAGAAGGTTTATTAACAGGAAAAATTGATCGTAATAAGAATGGTGATCCTGGCACTAGACAAGGAGAGGGTTGGGGAGAACCGTATATAAAAAACAAAGAATTATTTTATCAATTAATTGATATTTTGAAAGAAATTGCTTTAAATCACAATGTATCTGTGCCACAAGTGGTTCTTGCTTGGTTAAGAGTTAGACCTAATGTAGATTCAATCGTATTAGCAGCGCGCACAGAAAAACAATTAAAAGATAATATTGATTCTTATCAACTTAAGCTAACTAATGAAGAAATAGAAACTATTAATAATTTGACTAACTTGGAGCCTATATACCCTTTATGGCACCGGGCAATGAATTCATACAATAAAGCTTCTGAATCAGAAAAAGTTTATTTAAAATATTATAAACAGTTAATGAAGATTAAAGACAATTTAATATAATTTCAACCTAAAACCATACTATTATTTTCGGATAGTAATAGTATGGTTTTAGGTTGTTTTAAAGTTATTTAACTAAAATTATTGTAATATATACGCCTACATTTTCATGATAAGGACCTATATACTCCAACTTCCCTTGTTCTTGTAATGTATCAATCATAGTTAATTCTTTTTTTGTAACTATCATATCAAAAATTTTATTCTTTTCGTATGCTTCTTTAAGGTAATAATACATTTTATCTAAATTCATAAGTTGCCTCCTATAACTTTTGAATTTATTATTATTTGGAATTTGGATTATCTTGATTTATTTCATTATATCTATTTTTTTGTCTATATCCGTAAGTACTTTCTTTAACTAATTGATCATTAGTTAATCCTACGCCAATAGCGCCAGCTACAGTAGCAATAGAAGTTGCAAACCATGCTATTTCTATATATTGGAATAGGTTGGTATCGTTTTGTAACCCTAAGGTCTGCCCTAGGAATGATGGAGGTATAATAATTATGCTAGCAAATAAAAACATAGAAAACAAAGCAATATAATAATTTAGAACAGAAAATAACAAAGTTGTAAGCGTAGTTAAATTATATAGTTTTGAATAATATTTATCTTTTCTATTGGAAACTGGTTCCCATAATTCATGCGCTAATATAACCCAGATAATCATACCAAGAATTGAAACTACAGTTAATATGAAGAGGCGAAATTCTGAAAACATATAACTTAATTGCCACATAGTAGTAAAGATCATACCAAAAGCACCTGTAGTAAAAGACAAAGCGAGCGAGCTAGTAAGACTTCTCATCATATTAAATGGATTATTCAATAAAGTCATACCAAGAATCAATTGTAATTTACCTAAAAAAGATGATTTTATTAAATAGCGAATATGGCGGTTATTAGTTTCCTTTATATAAAGTTCTGTTTTGTATAATAATTTAAAACAAATCCATTTTTTACAACTCATATTTTTAAAAGAATGAGCGGTATTATAATTTATGCCTCTAACTTCTTTAATTGCAAGAATTATGGCTTCTTTAATAAACATTTTTGAAAGAAAACAACCCAGCGCTGGTACAGAAATCAATAGCATTTTATTTTTTTTATTAATGTCTGTAACAACCACTTTTCCTGATGCTAGTATTGGTAAATCAGTTAATGATATCACGTAAGAAAAATTATGTTTTTCTTTATAATTTTCGGTAGCCTTATATAATTTTTGAAAATCAATAGAAGCCCCTGGTAAATAATCCTCTATAATTTCAATACTCCAACTTATATTTAAGCCTAATTTTATTTTAATTAATTGAGGAAGAACATCTTTAAAACCATTTATTTTTTTAGCTAAATCTGGTGTAACTAATAAAGCAATCGTATTACTCATATACCATCCCTCTTTATAATTTTTTCGTCAATTTAGAAAAGGGCGATGCAACTTACTTTATTTTCTTACTACGTTCATATTGGCGAGTAGTATACGTTAATTGTTTCATTTTTTTGTCATTCTCCATTACAGATCCAAGAGCGCCAGCTAATAAGCCCGCAGAAGTCACAAACCAACTTAAGCGTAGATAATTACTTACACCACCGGATTTATTAGCATTTCCCCATTTTACAAATAAATCATCTGGAACAAATAAAAATATACTCACTAGCAATAACAAAAATAATATAATATAGCTCAAAGAAGTGAGCGTAAACATGGTTAGTAGGGTAGTGAGATTATAAAGTAAACGGTAAGAATTTTTGTTTTTCGAAGAAGGTTTTTCCCAAAACTTATGAACATGTACCAACCAAATGACTATACTTACAAGTGAAAATAACATAAAAACAAAAAATCTAGGTAAACTATATGCTACGCTTAGCTGCCAAGGTGTGTAAAAAATAGAGATATAACTTCCAGTAGCTAAACCTAAGGCTATAATTTTTTTAAAAGAAGATATACCTTGCCACGGTTTGTTAGCGAAAGTCATACCAAGTGTTATTTTTAAAAATCCTAAAATTTTTGAATTATAAAAATGGTTAGTTTCTGATTTGTCACTATCTAATTCATTTGATGGTAAAGATGCAACTTTTACGTGTGGTAACTTACAACGAGACATATACATGTAATTTTCAGTATAGAAATAGTAGATAATATTACTGAGAATAGAAAATAATTTACTTTTCAAACGATAGATGCTTAATGAAGGAAGAGATATCATAGCACTCTTTTCTAGGGCATTAACATTAGAAATTATCATTTTTTTATTTTTATAAATAGGTAAATCGGTAATGGCAATTGAATAATCCCAATTTTTTTCTTTTTTCCAAGAATAAGCATAATCGATATTTTTATTAACTTCTTCTGCTGTTCCACCATTCATATCTTCTTTTATTTCAAATATAAATTGAACATTAGGAAAGTGAATTTTCGTATCATGCTTAAATTTTTTTAAACTTTTCTTGATAATATTTTTTGGGACATCCGGGACTATAATTAACCCAATATATATACTTCTCAAATTAACCTCTCCTTTTTATGTAAAAGATAAAGTTCTAATAAGAATATTTAAACTTAATATTATATTTATTAGACTTGAAGCTTCTATTCTAATAAAGTAAAAGGTTTCTTTTATATTACCTCATAAGAGTACAGGTAAACTATTCTACGAGATAGTATTTTTAGAATGAGGGTAAAATAACACTTTAACAGATTATGTTTAAAGTTCTTTAATCATTAAAAACTAAGAAAAGCTTATTCTAATAAAAAGACACTAAATAGTTTAAGAGGTGGTAAAGTGTTAACTTTCCAGATGGTAATAAAACTTACAATTGGATTTATCTTTTTATTAATTATAATACGATTGCTAGGAAAAAGAAATCTACCCCAATTAGCTCCTGGTGATATAGTCTATTTTATGGTATTTGGCGGAATATTAGAAGGAAGTATATACGATAATAATATCAAAGTTTGGCAAGTATTGATTGGTTTATTAACCTGGGCATTAATCATTTTTATAACTGAATTATTAGAAGCTAAATCTAAAAAAGCAAGAAAGTGGCTTAGAGGAGAAGCCTGTATTTTAATTAATGAAGGGAAAGTGAAACATCATTATCTAAAATCTAATAGGCTAGAAATAGAACAAATTATTGCTGTGGCAAGAGAGAATGGAATTTTTGATTTAAGTTATATAAAAAATATGTATATTGAAAGTGATGGCGGTTTTAGCATCGAAACGTATACCTATGAGTACCCAATAAGAGAAGAAAATTATCCAATATACCCAATCATTGAAAATAATAAAATCAATGACAATAATCTAACAAAAATTTCTAAAAATAAAAATTGGTTAGAAAGAGAACTAGATAAACATTATATAAAAAATATTAGTGAAGTTTTTTATGCAGATTGGTCAAAAAAAAGAGGTTTATTTATACTTCCCTACGAGTATCTGTGAATTTATGAGAGTAAAGCTAAATTCAAATTTTTGTTTACTAAGTTATTTTTAGGATATAATTACACTAGGAGCCTTCCCCTCCGTTAGTAAATAATATAGGAAATATTGCAACTGTTTTTTAACAGTTGCTTTTTTTTATAAAAATAATAAGACAGAAAAAGTATAGTCTATTTGCGACAAACTTTTCTGTCTTATTAAAATTTTCACTAATTGTTTTTACGAACTAATATAGTCCCCGCCGTTGACGTGAATAATTTGTCCGGTAATATAAGAACTATCTGCATATGTGGCTAGAAAAACGTAGGATGGTGCTAATTCAGCAGGTTGTCCGCGACGTCCCATCATTGTTTCTTCTCCATGTGTTTCGACTTTTTCAGCGTCAAACGTAGCTGGAATAAGAGGGGTATAAATTGGGCCAGGAGCTACGCCATTAACCCGGATACCTTTACTTACTAAGCTAGTTGCTAAAGATCGAGTAAATGACACAATTGCACCTTTGGTAGCTGAATAGTCTATTAATCCAGCTGATCCTCTATATGCAGTCACACTTGTTGTATTAATTATTGTATCACCTGCAGACAAATAAGGAATTGCAGCTTGTGATAAAAACATCATCCCAAAAATATTGGTTTCAAATGTTTTTTTAACTTGTTCAGGAGTAATTTCTTTAAAATCTTCTTGTGGAAATTGAACTCCTCCATTGTTAACTAATATATTCAAATCTTTAAAATCATTAATCACGTTTTTAATTAAGTTTTTAGATTCATCTATATTTCTTAAGTCATGTCTATATGCTTTCGCTTTAACTCCTAAATCAGTGAGTTTATTTACTACTTCTTCAGCGTCTTTATCTTCATCGTAATAGCCTATAGCTACATTAGCGCCTTCTTTTGCGTACAAAATAGCAACTGAACGACCTATACCTGAATCGCCACCAGTAATTAACGCTACTTTTCCTTTCAACTTTCCACCAGCTTTGTATTCATCCAGCTCAGAAATAGGCTTAGGTTCCATCGTGTTTTCTATACCTGGTTGTCTACTTTGAGTATATCCTTTAATTTTCTTATGAAAATCATGTAAATCCATTTTAGTTTCCTCCATTTAAATATTTTTGATTACTCTATAAAATATTTTCACTTTATATCTTTAGACTCTCCAGCTAAAAGCTTTAATTTCCTTCTAGCTTTTAAAGGAGGCATATCTTTAGGTAATTTATAAGTGAATGTTTCTCCCTTATCCGTTTTAATTATATACTTAATCTTAAAAACACCAACTGTATAGCCAATTATTCTCATAAGAATCATCCTTTAATTTTATACGTTAATTGGAAATGACTCAGACCTTTAGTTCAATGAGTATTAGAGGATAATAATTTATTATATCTATCTTCAGTTATATAAAAGTCCGTATTATTAATAAGATAATTAAACACTTCTTCTTTTTTTATTTTATGAGGAAGATCACAATTTACTTCAACTTTTTCTTCAGAGTGCTGAGATACATATTTAATATTATTTTTATCTATCTCAAGTTCTTTACGTTGGAAAATTAAAATAACATGAGAATCTTTGTTTTTGATTTTTTTTATGTTTTCTACTTTGTAATCATTACATATAATTCTTTTGTCAAAGTGTTCAGCTCTTCTAAAAGCTTTTCTATTTTTATATTTTTTATTATAAATTTTTTTGACAATGAAAAATATCCCTATAACAATTAATAAAAATAGAACGAAAAGAAAAGTTGCCATATAATTTTTCCTCCTTTACGTTTTATATTTGCACATAAATAGTTACTTTTATTGTTATTCCTCATTTGAAAGCTTTTAAACAGCTGCATCAATCCAACCAGATAATTAGCACTCTTAGATTATCGTTTTACTAACATTTGAACTTTAAAGTATGTAAAAGGAAATAATCCTGAGAATTTAATTGTAAGAATAATTATATGAAATATTTCCACTATCCAAAAGTTTCTTTTTACAGTTTTATATTCATTTTACGTGGTACTGTTTGAATAGGATGATTTAATAAAGAAGGAGGAATCAAATGTTTTTACATGATAAACATTTACAATTTGAAGCGAAACCGATAAAAAGCGATCCTTTAATGGCTAAACGTGTTCAAGAATTAATAGGTGGTCAATATGGTGAAATGAGCGTAGCTATGCAATATTTGTTTCAAGGGTGGAGCGTTAGAAAGGGTAATGAAAAATATAAGGATTTATTATTAGATATAGGAACAGAAGAATTAGGACACATCGAGATGTTAGCTACTATGGTATCCCGACTATTAGAAGGTACTTCTTTAGAAGAACAAGAAGAAGCTATGAAAGATCCTGCAACTGCAGCAATTATGAGTGGAATGAATCCACAACACGCTATTGTTTCAGGTTTAAATGCAAGGCCAGCAGATAGCGTGGGTAATCCATGGATGGGAAGTTATATTATTTCGAGTGGAAATATATTAGCAGATTTTAGAGCTAATTTAAATGCTGAATCTCAAGGGCGTACGCAAGCAATTCGTATTTATGAAATGACGGATGATCCAGGGTTAAAAGATATGTTATCAGTCTTAATCGCTCGCGATTCTTACCATCAAAACTTATGGATCCAAGCAATTAAAGAACTTGAAGAAAAAGAAGGGAAAATAACTCCATCTACTTTTGATCGTTCGCAAGAACGAGAAGATTTAGCATTTAGTTTATATAATCACTCTTATACTTCCGAAGAAAGTAAAGAAGGAGATTGGTCCTCAGGCGAGACTCCAGCAGGTGATGGCATATTTAAATACGAAAATACTCCTCCTGTGGAAGGTAATATAGCTGAGATACCTAATTCTCCGCCAAGTATCCATAATACGCCACCTGAAAACAACAAAAGGTAAAGAATTCTTAAATTTTAAATTATTTTTTAAAGGAGAATTACTATGAGACCAATTGTTAAAAAATATACAAATGATGAAGAATTAGAAGTAGAAATAAATACTCTAAAAGACCAAAATATAAATGCTAAAGACATTTATATTTTATCGCATGACCCAGACCGTACAAGTCGGATAATCAAGAACACTAACCTAACTGATATTAATTATAACAAAGAAGAAACTAAAGAAAATTATAAACGCCAAGGCGATGAATTGAGATATAAATTAAAAGCTTTGGGAATACCGCAAAAAGAAGCAGAAGCTTATGAAGAAGATATGGACCAAGGTAAAGTACTTCTGATTGTTACAGACGAAAGAGTAAAAGGCGAACTATAAATAAAATGATGAAAAAGGGCCAATTTGCTTATTTTGCAAGTTGGTTCTTTTTCAAGAAGATGAATTAAAAACCACATAAAAAATAAGGAGGAAGAATTTTATGGCAAAAGAAATGCCTAAAGATGGGAAATTAGATCATACATTAAGTTTATTAATAGAAGGTTATTATTTTATTATAAATAGAAAAAAAGATTAAATACAAATATTTTTGAAACTGTTTTATTGGGAGAAAAAGCATATTGTTTAATTGGTAGCAAAGGAACAAAATTATTTTACGATAATAAATTATTTATAAGAAATGGAGCTGCGCCTAAAAGAGTTGAAAAAACACTTTTTGGAGAAAATGGCGTTCAAAGCTTAGATGGCAAGGCTCATTGGAACCGAAAAAATATGTTTATGCAACTGATGAATAAAAAATCTATGAACGATATAAGCACTTTAGTTTATAAACATTGGCGCAGTTATTTTAATAATAAAGCAATAAATACTCCAATTAATATGTATGAAGCTTCAAAATATGTCTTTTTTAAGGTGGCATGTGAATGGATCGGCGTGCCTATAAAAAAAGCAGAAGTTAACAAAAGAGTTTCTCAATTAAGTGATTTATTTGAAAGTCCAGCAGCTATTGGATTAAAACATTGGAAAGGCAGATCATCACGTAAAAATACAAATGGTTGGATTGAAAAAATTGTTCAAGATATAAGAGGCAATAATTTAAGAATCGATGAAGAAAAAGCGCTTTATAAAATTACTTGGCACAGAGACATAAATAATAAACTATTAGAAACTAAAGTAGTTGCAGTTGAAATATTAAATTTATTAAGACCTATGGTAGCAGTATCCATATGGGTAGCAAATTTAGGGCTTGGTATCCATCAGTTTCCTCAATCTGCCAAAGAATTGCAAAACAAGGACAATAAAAAGATAGAAATGTTTATACAAGAAGTTAGAAGATATTATCCTTTTTTCCCTTTTGCTGTAGCTAGGGTATACAGAGACTTTGAATATAATGGCTTTAAATTAAAAAAAGGTACACTAACTCTTTTGGATTTGCATGGGACAAATAAAGACCCTGATTCTTGGACTAATCCTGACCATTTTATGCCTAAACGGTTTGAAAATTGGGAACAAACGCCTTTTAATTTTATACCTCAAGGAGGAGGTAGTTATGATTTTGGCCACCGATGTGCTGGGGAATTTGTAACAATGGAAATGTTAAAAAGCACGATGGATATATTGGTGAATGAAATCACTTATAATGTTCCAAAGCAAAATTTTGATATTAATCTTAATAGTATTCCAGCTATACCTAAAGACGGCTTTATAATTGAAAAAGATAAAATTCATACAAATTAAAGACATTAATATATAGGGGTTATGTTATGGAAAATAGTAAAAATTTAATAAAAACTTCAGAAGCAAGAAATAAAGTTATTGTAACATCTATGGGTAATGCAATTGAATGGTTTGATTTTGCTTTATATGCTCAATTAGCTAGTTATATCAGTATTAATTTCTTTAGTAATGTAGCAAAAGAAAATCAATTGCTTTTTACATTTGGTACATTTGCTATAGCATTTTTAATGAGACCAATTGGATCTTTAGTGTTTGGTTATATTGGTGATAAACACGGTAGGAAAGTAGTCCTAACAGTGACTATTACTGTTATGTCTCTTTCTACTTTGATTTTAGGCTTACTTCCTACTTCAGAGCAAATAGGTATTTGGGCGCCAATTTTACTTTTATTAGTTAGAATGGCTCAATCTTTTTCAACTGGAGGAGAGTATAGCGGTGCTATGACTTATATTGTAGAAAGCTCGCCAGATAAAAAACGTGGTAAGATTACTAGTGGTTTGGAAATGGGAACAATGACTGGAAACGCTTTGGCTGCTATTACGGTAGCTATTTTGCTCTACTCATTATCTTCACAGCAGATAGAAACATGGGGATGGAGAATCCCATTTTTATTAGCAGCACCCTTTGGTTTAATTGTTGTGTATCTAAGATTTAAGCTAGATGAAACTCCAACTTTTAAAAATAAAAAAGATTCATCAGAACACAATATTATAAGAGCATTTAAAACTTATAAAAAAGAAGCTATACTAATAGCGATAGGGGTTATATTTTTAAATGTAAATAATTTTATGTTTTTAACCTATCTACCTTCTTTTTTAAAAAATAATATAGAAATGGATGCTCAGTATTCTACTATACTTAACGCGATTGCGTTAATATTGATGTTGCCTTTTATATTTACATTTGGCAGTTTAAGCGACAAATATAATAATAAAAGAATGATAATTTTAGGGCTAACAAGTTTTGTTTTGTTTTCAATACCAGCTTTTCTTCTTTTAAATAACAATAATTTAATAATGGTATTTTTAGGTATAATGTTGCTTGCAGTTATGTTATCTATTTTCAATGGCGTGATGCCTTCTACGTTGCCTGCGATTACTCATACAAATGTGAGAATGAAATTTCTTTCAATAATATATAATATTGGAACTGCTGTATTTGGAGGTGTAACACCATTAATTTTGTCTTCCTTAGGAAATTTAAAGAATGGCATTTTATCTCCAGCAATTTATTTAATTATTATTAACTTCATCGGTTTAGTTATTTTCAGCTTGTATTTCGCACATACTTCGGGTAAACCCCTCAAAGGGTCAAATCCAAATATTGAAGCGAACTAAATATAGACGTAAAACTACTTGTCATATTTTTAAAGTAGTTAAACAGATAAAAAGTCGGTTTATTCACAGAATAAGCCAACTTTTTATCTGTTTAAAATATTTAAGTTAGAGAAAGACTAATAGTTTTAAATTCTATCTAATTCTTTTTTGGATCGATAACAAAACGCGGGGTTGATTTTTTGTACCATTGGTAACACAGGATAAGGATTATAATAAAATCAACCATATCACCGCCATAATACATTATCATACCTGCAATTTTAGCTTCATCTTTATCTACGCTAATGGGAGGATTAGCATAAATATATTTGGATAGTATATTATGACCTGTCAAAGCTAATACTAATATAATTGAACGATAAACATAGCTGTATTTGTGAATTGTGATATCTACATAAATAATAGAAATAGTAAAAAGATAACCTGCTATAAAAAGATGGAAATGAATTAATATATATATAAATAATGAATGATGCATAAACATATATAGATTTGTTGTGTAAAGGCACCAAAGCCCTCCAATGTTTAAAAGTGAAGCTATAATTGGATTACTAATAAATTGAATTAAACGACTTTTTAAGATTCGCGTTAATTTTCGAGCGTTATAAACGTCAATAGATCTTAATAGTAAAGTTACAGGCATAGAAAGTGCGATTAACAATGGAGCTAGCATGCCAATTAGAAGATGAGTTATCATATGGCCAATAAAATTATGATGAGCTAAGGTTGCTAAAGGCCCTACTAGAGATATTCCTATACTTAGAAGTCCTATTGACCAACAAACATAGCGGTATAAAAACCATTTCTTATATTTTTTATTAGTAAGGAGTGCAAAAAATATATATATAACAAATAACATAATTAAAAATAAGGTTAAAATTATTTTAAAACATATATTTTCACTAAAAAGGTGAGAATTCATATTATTTACTCCTTAGTGTGAATTACTATTTTTTTTAGATTGCAAGAAAATTATAATCCCAATTATTAAAATAATTACAGCAGTGACATTCCAAACAATATCATAAGGCAATATATAAACATTATATTTTATTTGATGTATTTTTAAAATTTTATGTTGGATAATACCATCGTATAATTGAAAAAAGCCAATTCCCAATAATACCCCACCAATCCATTTTTTTATCCTAAACGTTTTTTTTCTTCGAAGATGTGCTAACCAAAATAAAGAGGCTATAGTCGAAAACCAACTGAATGCATGAAACAGACCATCTGATAGTAATCCAATATTACTAGTTGATTTATCATAAAAGTGATGCCAGGCTAAAATTTGATGAAAAACAACTTCGTCAAAAAACGCTACGAGACCTAACCCGAACAGAAATCCAGAAACTAAATTGGGAGAATAGGAATAAAATTGTTTGTTTTTCAAATAAAACATCTCCTTTTAGATTACCATCCCCTTTAAGGGTAAAAAGTAAACTTTTAGCTAAGAGCATATTGTTTTATGTAGTGTATTAATAAGTCCTTAAAAACCTATAAAAATAATTTAAACAGAAAAAACTGCTATAAATCTGTAAACTTATAGCAGTTTTGATAAAAAAGTATTAATTGCTCTCTATTTCTTTTAAGAACTGTTGTTCCATTTCTTCAACGTAATTTTTATCAGTGCCATGCCAAATACCACAAAACCTAGAACTAACTATCTCGTTTTGGAACCAATCACCATCATAATAAGCAAGGGGGAATAACACACCTTTTCGAACATATTTTAAAACAAAAGAAAAAAATCTTTCATTCTCAATATTAGAAAGATAATTATAAAATTTATGATAGCCTTCAGTTAATAATGGTTCTAACAATAACATACTAGTAGAACCATTTTGACGAAAATTCAAATCTATTGCGTAGATATCATTATGTTTATCTACCAATAAATCAAAGCCTGCGATACCTACATAACCGTTTTGTAAGCCAATCTGCATTATTTCCTTCCCTGCTTGTATAACCTTTAAAGGAACATTTGGAGCGTTATGATTACCTTTATAGTATCCATAATTATCTGTTAATTGCTCAGTAGCTCCTAAATAAATAATACCTTTTTCAGAAGAACAAGCATATTGGACAGAAAAATTATATTTTTCTTCGATTTTTTGTTCGATAATCACAGTATCTGTAATGTCTGTTGTTTTAAAAAGTTTTTCTTTTGCTTTAGTTAAATCTTCACTGTTATAACAAATCATTACACCATAACCTCCAGAAGTAGGCGAATCACCTCCTGGTTTTAATACAAAAGGGAAATCCCATTTAGAAATAGCTTGCTCAAAATTATTTATTTTCATTATTTCTCTTTTTGGTAAATACTTGCCTCCTGTTAACTCAGAAAGAAAGGACTTGTTATTTAATTTAAGTAATGTATCTTTGTTAACTACATAGTGAGTATCATTTACAATGCTTGAATGATGAGGATACTGAAAAAAAATTTTCTTGTTATCTTGATAAGTAGATTTTTCAAGTATTTTTTCATAAGTTTGGCGGTCTCTAAATTTTAAAACATTTAAAGTAGGATTTATATTAGCACTATTCAATAGTTCAATTAATTTATTAGTCACACTAGCTTCATGTACAATAACAGGCATTTGGTCTGCAATAATTAATTCTCTGCCTGTTGAAAAATTAGCTTGATGTTCTTCAATTGATAACCATGGATTAGATTCATAAGACGGTCTAGCAGTATAAATAACGTTTGGACCATAAAGACTACTTAGCGTTAAAATAGGTTCTAAATTATTGTTTTTCATATTAAGCCACCTTAATTAAAATCAACATTTTATTTTTAATCTACTTAATCACAGGTCAGTTATATAAAATTTTAGCGTCATACATATTAATACCATAATATATGATGTGTAAAACATTAATTACTTTTCCGATGCCCTTTATTAGTAAATAAAAATTTGAAATTTTTATTTATATTTTTACTATAGAAGTTTTAAATTTAAAGAGAGTGGTAGGGTTAAATTTATAATGATTAAAAAAGGAGGGGTATCATGGGTTTTATACTAATGATAATTATAGGTGGTTTGATTGGTTGGTTAGCAGGCGCTATTTTAGGCAAAGACATACCTGGAGGTATTTTTGGCAATATTATTGCTGGTTTAATTGGTTCAGCTATAGGAAGTAAATTGTTAGGTATGTGGGGACCAATAATAGGGGGCGTTCCTATATTACCAGCTTTAATTGGAGCCATAATATTAATTTTAATAGTATCATTTATATTGAAAGCAATTAGAAAATAAGATGATATACATGGTCCAATTTTTAAGTGACCATTAATTTTCACTAGAAAAGATTTAATTATATTTAAAACAATTTATCTGATAAGAAACTTTTAAAGGTAAGAGCTTTTATAAAGTGGTTCGTATGTAGCCCACTATTTGTGGGCTTTTTTTGATAAATATAGATCAACGGGGGTATTTTATGATAAATATAATTTCTGCGATTGGTTCAATAGGAACATTCCTTATGGCACTATTCTATTTTATTTCAGTTTCAGTTCAACTCTATCAAATGAAAATTGGTTTTATACCTGCTTTAGGGTTTAATCAAGTCACATTAGAATTAGATGATGAAAATAAACTCTCTATGAATAATATGGATATAAACCATTCTGACCATCAGGATTATTTAAAATTATATAATCTTGGGGGTGGGGCAGCCAAAAAAATTAAAATAGAACTATCATTAGATAAAAATAACATTATCCAAGAGAAGTTTCTTAACTTTTTACCTAGCAAAGAAAGTTATTTTTTACCTATGAATAAAAAGGTATATGAAGAATTAGAAAGTACAATTCAAAATAACGGTTATGAAACTAATTTGCATATTAAGTTATCGTACTATCATAATGTTAGTAGGAAACAACAAATAATTAATCTAAAAGCAAAATTAGATGAGTTCAATTCTTACGAAAATAAAGATATTTATGAATTACAATTTATACCTAATTAATTTTATCAATTTTCAAGGTAGTAATAAGCTACATTAAATTGGGTATATAAGGAGGCCAAATATGGATGTTAAAGACTTTCTTACTGAATTAGATAGTTATAGTAATTATCTTACAAATGTAGATTGCGAGAATAATCAAAACAATGAAGAAATATCACGTATGCAAGGAGATATTTCTTATAAATTAGACCAAATTATCCAAAATTATGATAATTTATCTAAAGAAGAAGTAACTAGTTTATTAAGTAAGATAGCTTTAGTAAATCGTTTACTAGCAGAAATTTAAAGGATTTAAAAATTTAAATTTAGATAAAAGCGTAATATTGCTAATAAATACATTTTAAACTTAAATATATATAAAGGACTTATCTTTTACTTTTGGACGCAAACGTCTTGAATGATTATTATCTCTACTTATAAAAAATTAATATAATAATAGATAACTTATAAGCGCATTTTAGAAATCATATAGATAAGCTACGTTTTATAATAATTACCTTATTTTTGTTTATATCTACGAACAATAGTTTTTCATAATTAACAATAAATTTTTCTATAAATTCTAAAGACTCACTAAATAACGTCTTTTCTCTATCGATTGAAGTTAAAAAACGTTATCAACCATATCATTATACATATTTTCCATTGGTTGGTAAAAATTGTTTACATTGTAGAACATGCAAGGGCCATCATTCTGTCCAACACTTGAAGAAATAACCCCAGTTATCCCTTCAAGTGTACCAAGGCCTCCTAGAAGTGCTATACAAGCATGACCAAAATCTACCATTTTAGATTTTCTTTTGGACATAGTAGTTATAATATGTAATTCGGTTAAATTAGGATGAGAAAGTTCCCTTCCCATTAAAAATTCTAGAACCACACCAATGACTTCACCATTATTTTTTAATACAGTATCAGCTAATAGTCCCATTAGACCTACTTTACCACTACCATAAATTAAAGTATGGTCATTTTCAGCTATCCATTCACCTAATTATATACATATTACACACGCTGAGAGAAGCTCTATTTTGCATCGAGAAAGTATTCAACGGATAAATTTATTATACTAAGCAGTGATATTTTCTTAGGTTCATTACCTCGTTCATTTGTGATAATTAATGTACTTTCTAATACATCTATCTTCTTTATATCCTTGAATAGAAAAATTATATTCATCTTTATTATATTCTATTGTGGCAAAAGAATTGTT
The DNA here is from genome assembly GCF_029774255.1 of Staphylococcus gallinarum. Taxonomy (NCBI): domain Bacteria; kingdom Bacillati; phylum Bacillota; class Bacilli; order Caryophanales; family Staphylococcaceae; genus Staphylococcus; species Staphylococcus gallinarum. Next base: position 26,019 of record NZ_CP069083.1, on the reverse strand, counting down.
ATTGATTTTACTGTTCAATTTATCATTTAATATCTGTACTTGTTCATCTGATAGTATAGCATGTCTATTTTATTTTGGTCTTGTATGTATTGTTCTAGTTGTTCATATTGTTCCGGTAGTGTCTTAAATGGTTATCACCTTACAATTCCTCTACCTTGTGGAATGTTTGGATTAAGGTGTTCTCTAGGTATTTTACGATAGTCAGTTTCATAGCAATCACCTCATCAATATTACAGAACCTAAGTTCGTATAAATAAAGAGGAGGTTTACTTGACACGTAAAAAATTTGCGCAAAAGTTTTTTACGTGTTAATATATAGAGAAGAAAAAACACCTAGCAAGGCTACCAACCATGAGCTAGGTGCTAAAAACATAGCACATATTACCGAGCTTAGGAACTCACAATATGTATCACAACAGCCTATTATTTAGGTGCTCTCGTTATGGCAGTAACGGGAGCTTATTTTTTTACCATTAAATACATGGAAACACTTACTGAGAAAGTAACTATTAATTGGATTGTGAAAGTAAAATTAAAGTTTAAATTCTCTATATAGATGTTCCTATGCATCACCACACTTTCACAACAGATTTAATAGCTATGATAGTGATACATATTTACGTAATAGGCTCTATGTTTTTATAGTATAATTATATAGGTTATTTAAAGAGTTTTAAAGTCTTATCATTATTATAAAAAGGGCGCCTTATGTTTACCATCAAAATGTATATTAAATGTATAAAAAACTTCCTATAATAAGCATTATGTAAACTGATTAAAATATAAAAACCTTTATATCAAGGGTTATAGGCTTATTGAAATTGTGACAGCTATATACAAAAAATATACATCGTTGATTTGACAAGTTTTCATAAATTTTCATAAAGAGATAAAACGTATATTTTATGTATAATAGAAATGAAGTTTTAACCCTAAATAACTTGGGTAATTTTAAATAGGCTTTTAATTTATCAAATTTCTTTTTATAAACCCAAAGTTATTCTTTTCAACCGTTTTTAATTAAACGGTTGTTTTTTATATCAATTTATTTAACAAGTGTAAAATGATATGTTAAATTAAATGATGTGTTTGGCCGTTTGCAAACACATATAAAGTAATGCTCTTTTTCTAGTTTAGACATATCAAACTCTCATTAATCTGAGTTGAAGACAATCATTTATTTGATTGTCTTTTTTATGTTTAAAATTAAAACACACGGATAAACAAATTATAGAACCTCTGTTTCCATGAATAGAATATATTTGTTTACGACCGTGCTTGGGCTTGCACGGTTATTTTTTATAAATAAAAAAGACCTAGAAATTAATTTAGGTCTAATCAATTGTTTTATAATTCTTTAAATGTCAGCATTTTGTATCCCACTGTTTTATTTATTGTAATATTTTTCCATCTATAATAATGTTTGCACTCTCAGGCGCAACCTCAAAACTAAGCCCTCTACGTACCTTAAAATTATAGTTCCCATCCTTTTTATAATATTTAGCATTTTTTAATTTTAATTCTACTTTTTTAGAAAGTTCACGTAGTTCCTCTATTAAGTCATCTTTTACAATATTTAGTTTTGAAGAAGCATATTCATCACTGTAGAATTTACTAGAATCATATAATTCTTCATAATGTTGAAGTAACTCAAGAACTTCTTTTCTAGGTGTTTTCTTGCTAATTCTAAGTTCAAAAATACTATCTTTATTTATATATCTATGTGCTTCTTCTTTAATTAAATCTTCATTATTTTCATATTCTTCTCTACTAATATTTAAGTTCTGCATATGTCTTTGGATTCTTTCTTCATGTTCTAATTCTCGTTGTTCAATCATTTGTCTAAGTCTTTCTTCACGTTCTAATTTTCGTAGCTCTTCTTCTCTTATTTCTTCTAATAATTCCTGATATACTTCAACGTCTTTTAATAGTTCATCAACATCTGAAAGTAATTTTTCAGTGTACTCTTCTGATAAGAATGCTCTTTCTCTACATAATTCCATCCATAATACTCTAGGCTCAAAGTTATCTACATACCACTCTTTAGCCATTGGTATAAGAAACTCAACAAGTCCTTTAAAACCTCTATCTCCATTTGTCTCTTTAGTAATTAAAGCATGTAATATCAAATGCTCTATCAAGTCACAATAAACTAGATTCTCTTTATGATGATATTCATAAGGGTATTTATAATGATCTATATATTCTTTGTCAGATATATTTTCATATTCATTTTCCATTATGTGATGACAATATAAGCCTTCTTTTGTTTTTGTATATTTACCATATGCAATTCTCTTTATTTCCCCATTTAAAAATTTGTTATAAGATTTCTCTTTATAGTAGTTATCTACAACTTCACCATGTTTTTCAATTAAATGTTGCACCATATCACTATATGATAAATTCAATAAGTCTTTATAATAATTGTATTTATCTTGATATAAATCATAATTTCCCATAAAACTATTTTCTCCAAACGTTGCATAATACTTTTTTAAATTTATTATTAATTCAATTTTATAACAGTTTATTACTATAAGCTAGACCAATATATATAAATATCTATAATTCCATAACCCCATAAGCCAATAACTGCACTTAGAGCAATTAAACCCTCTTTTTTAACTAGCTTATCCAATTTTATTACGCTCCTTTAATAATTTTAATTCAATTTATTTATTAATTTTTATTACATATGTTTAAACGTTTTTATTACTTATGTTAAGTACTAAAATAATTAGGGCTAGGTTTAGCCCTACATATCATCCCATGTTAAATTTAAATCTTTCATTAAATCAGTTATTTGTTCATCTAGTCTATCTTTAGTCTCAGGGTCATTAGATTCTTCCATAATAGGAAGCAATGATTGTATGTGACCCATGATGATTTGTTTAGTATCGTTATCCATTTTATTTCCTTCTAGTTTATATGTAGAGGGCTTACGCCCCCTCAGTTTTATTCACTTAGATATTTCTCAATTTGTTGTAGTGTTCTCTCGTGTTGGTCATAACGACCGTCGGCTAATAATTCATCGGCTTTGCGTTCTAACTTCTTCATTTTACTTTTTTAATCTTAACAAAACCACTGTTTTCGGTCTTAATTCTTTCTAGCCCGTTATCTTTCAAGTTAGTTGCTAAATTTTTTCTGCCGTCAATTTTTAAGCTATGAGCTGATTTTTTCATTTTAATTACCACTTTTGATTAATTTAATTTTAACACATTTTGCTGTGCTGTTTTTTAACTTGTATTAAACACACCACATAAGTTTACCTATGTATACAAAAACCATAAATATTATTAAATTTTTTTATACTGATATATTAAATATTTATCATAATAGTTGATATTTCTTTATATTACTTATTACTTGTGCTATCATTTTACATAAATTAAAAGGTATGAGGTGAAACAATGAAAGTATTAGTGTACTCATCAAATAAGGGTGGAGTAGGTAAGTCTAGTATAGCCTTAAACGTTGCAGGTTACTTAGGATTAAAACGCAAAGTATTATACATTGGGCTAGATGGTCAAAAGAACTCTAGTAACGTCCTAAGAAAAGAGACCCCAACCAATACTATTTATGATGTTTTAAATGGTTCGATTGATATAAAACAAGCAATATATGAAAGCAATTTTAAAAATGTTTACTATGTACCTGAGAATAGAAAACTGGATAATACAAGCATTAATAGAATAGCCCTCAAAGAGCTCACAGAGCCCATTTACAGAGACTTTGATTACATTGTTATAGATTGTCCACCTCAGCTTTCAAGTATTGTATATAGCGCTTATGCATTAGCTGACGAGGTTATTATTCCTACTGAATTAGATAGATTTAGTGCTGATAATTTAGTTCATGTAATTAATACAATAAAGGAAATAAATAGCAATGCTAGTATTTGTATTTTACCTAATAAAGTAGTTTCTAATTCAAAACTCCACAAAGAAGTAAAAGGGGAGTTAAAGAGCTATGTAGATACACTTGATAACGTAATACTTGGTAACTCATTATCAAATAGTATAGAAATAAGTAACCAAATGTTTGGTGGTAAATTACTAACATTATCAAACAAGTTTAATAAACTGAAAAACCAGTTAAAAAAACATGCAAATGAGGTAAGATAAAATGAATATGTTTCAAAAACATGAAGAAGAAGCAAAGAACATATATGTAGATAATGAATCTGCACAAGATAAGAAGAGCTTTAAAGAGAAGTTGGAAGATTTTTCAGATGAAAGAGCTATATCAAGTCTAATAACTGAAAATTCATCTAGGGCTACCTTCCATATTGACGACGATATTTTAGAACAATTAAATGACCTAATGGAGTATATAGAAGCCACACACTCATTAGATAGTAAACTTAATGAGAATCTAACAGTTAAACAAGTAAAAGAAATGCGACAGTTTGCACGTGGCTTTAAATCAAAATTTGTAGGGTATGCATTAAAATCAGCATTAGAAGAATGGAAATCATCAGAGGGTTTAATACCTTCTATGAGTAAATCAAGATTTAAAGGTTCAGATGGTAAACACTACAGAGCCTTTAAGTTTGAACAACAAGGTGTATTATATCTCCTAGTTCAGAATAACAGAGGTGTAGAGCAGTCATTTATGAGCTCTGAAACACACTCAGAAGATGACATTAATAAAAAGTTTGATGAATATGTTGAAAAAGAACAGAAAGAACTAGAAGAGAAACGAGCTAAAAAGGACAAATAATATGTATAGCCCTAGGAAATCCTAGGGTTCTTTTTATGCCTGTAATGTGTCTTTAGGCTTTATGATACCTTGAGCAGTAAATAATAAATCAGTTTGTTGAATTTCAGCTAGTCCTGCTAGTGGATTCTCATTATGCTCAAATTCAGGATAGCTTCCTTCAATATTTAATGGCTTGCGTGTGTTCATAGCTTCTTTAATGTTATTGTCCCCTACACTCTATATAAGACCAGTAAAATGGAATTTCGGACGTAATTTATTGACGATTATTAAAATAAGTGGTTACGTTCTATATAAGGCGCAACTAATGCATTTGTCAAGTAACCATTAATAACTTTTTTAAAGGAGGGGTACACTTACTAATAAGGCGTGACGAGGTAAGAGTTTCGTATGCTTTCTAAAAATTATTTTAATATCCTTCTAACACACACGAGAACCCTCCTAATTTACATTTAAATGACATCTAGCTATAAAGTAATGTTATTTATCTATTATAGTAAGAATACGTTAAAAATGGCTTATATAAGCTCACAGTAAACTGTTCACTTTATTCATTCTCTACGTTCATTCATATTTAGAGTTACATATTAATCTTATGCCTATAGTTATTTAAAAAACTATTAATAAACTATACTATTAATATCTTATAAACACTGTCATATCAATACTTAAGAGTTATTTAAGTTTCTAACGGACAGTAGGAATATATAGTAATATACTTACTGTCCGCCGAAAACTCTAAAACTATATAAAGCCTATTATATCAAGGGTTTAACTGTTACTAATAATTAATATTAAAGAGAGTTATTTAAAAAACTTAATAAAATATATACTAAATGTACCTGTAATATCTATTATGATTTATTATATAAGTAATTAACTATGTACTAATAATATAATACAAGTAATAAAACAATATAGATAGTAATGAGTATAAGAATTAAAAGCTATGAGCAATACCCATTATCAGTTAGAAGTAATAAATAACTATAACTGTACACACAGAGAATACATTCAATATAGATAAAAAAGTAACACAGTTCTATTAGGTATTGGTGTAATCTCGATGATTACTTAGTAAGACTGTTCACCTTACTAATACTAATTGTGTTTGTTCCTATTACCATTCCTTTCTATATAAGTGTTTTTTTAAGAGTAGTTAAGACATAGAGGTTCTTTTCTACTCTTTTTTTATTTGCCAAATATACATATCTAAATTAATAACCGTTAGTTATCTGTAGTTGTAACTAATTAATGGAGGGAGAAACTACAGATGCTAGAAGAATTTGACTATAAAAAATATTTATCAGCTAAAGACCTAGAAGACATTCAGCAACGTATTGATGACCTATATGGAGAAACCTATTTAACTGGTCAAGAATATAATGAATTGTTTTCTCAATTTGCTGATATGTATTTACATGATGAATTATAAAATTATTGGGGGTCCTAACTAGGGCTCCCTTTTATACATAATGGAGGTAATACAATATGACATATGAAACAGAAATATATTTAAGCTTAGATTTAGAAAGTAATCATGATGATAAGGTGTCAGAGTTAGTTACTGATTATATTATTCAAGAATCATTAACAGATACTTTTACATCACATGAAGAAGCTATTAAACATTTACTAATGATATTAAAACTATTCCCTAGATTAAAACAAGAAGATGTAGAGGATTTAGCAATGTTCTTTATTCATAGAGTACAGGAGGACAACTAAATGGCACTAACTATTTTAATGTGGTTAGGAATTATCGTCTTAGGTATATTCGTATTCAACTTTATACTAAGTATTATTATTGGGATATTAGTTGGGATACATGAAACTAAAGAAGAACGTAAAATGAGACGTAAGATTTCTAATCGTAAAAAGAAATTAAACGATAATGTTGTTGATATCAATAGAGGTAAAAAGTAAATATGGAGGTTGCTTAATGGATAAACAAGAAGCCTATAACAAGATGATAGAAGCACTTACTATTGAACTATATAATGACCAATTAAACTTAGATAGCTATGATATTGAAAAAGGTAAGGGGAGATTAATCAGTACTACTAGAACAAGTAAAGTACCTGAGCCTTCAAATAATAATGATATTGGTAGCTTAGGAGACTGGAATATAGCCGATGGATGGTATACATCATAGATAAGTCCCCTGAGAGAATAAAAGAGCTTAAACAAGCTATAAATGCCCGTAAACGTGAATATAGAGAAGTATATGGCTATGAATCAGAATACAGAATAGCTGAGAGTAATACAGGTCTCTATATAGAATTAATGCCACTATCAGAAAGATCACATTAGGTTGTGGCTATACATAATAAATAAAGGACAGGATAATATGGAAAGTGAAATTATTAAAGGTAGATTGTTTTGTACTCCAGTAATATTTGAAGTGGAAGATAATAAGATTAATTTATTTGGTAGCCTTAAAGTAGAATTGCCATATGATTTAGATGAAATAGAATTGATAAGTGTTAATTACGGACAAGTGCCAGAAGAAGAGCATTATAGTATCTATGTAATGTTTGCTACTAAAGACATTGTGAATACTGAATTTATAGATGTTTATACGTTTGATAAGTAATTGGATAAAGAATACATTGATTTATTTTGGGACAGGGATAAGTAATTAATAAGGAGAGGTTAATATGAATGATAAACAATTAGAGCAAATCATTAAGAATCAAGAGCTTATCATCACAATGTTATATGATTTAAAACAAGTACAGCCTACTTTAAATGTAGCTGAACTATCAAAAATTAGAGAATATAATAGAGGTGTCTAATATGATTATAGAAAATGATACGTTTTTTATATTAGAAGGTGAAGAAGGTTCAATTAAAATACCTGCTAATCCTTGCAAAGATAGAAAGTAAGATGCACTAAAGTTACTAGAAGAATACGATAAGTAATTACCTGGGTACACAAAACTTATGCATTGACCTAGGCAGTGTTCATAGGCTATTCAAGTTACAGGTTAGAGAATAGCAACCCTATTAAGTGGATGCAGTGAACGGGTCCATAAGACAGGGATACATAATAAGCTGATAGATAAGCCACATAAGCTATATCAATTATATACATAAGTAAACATATAGTATACATATATTGAACAACAATTAATAAACATAAGTAATAATTATGTAAAAACTATATTAATAATAAAGGATAAACAACGTTAATATATATTAATGTAATGAATTAATAATTTATATTACTTAAATAAATTTATTCATATAAAAGTTTTAAATGTAATGATAGTGATATAGAACTTAAGAGTGAAGAAACGCAACCTAAAAAAGGTTTCTGGAGTCGTTTGTTTGGTAGCTAATAATAGTTATAGAAGACCGCATTCATTAAATAGGCGCTACAAGTTGGACAACTTGTAGCGCTTTTATTTATATCATCGAAACTTCTGATAATTATCGGTTATGTTAATTAGTATAAATCAAAAATGTTCATTATTGAGACAAAATTTTTAAACCATCTCTTTTTAAAAGAGTTGGTTTTCATAAACAGTGAAAATGAGATGACGAAACCCCCAATCTACAACCATAGATTGGGGGTTTTTAATACTTTTGTTAATTCAAAATTTATTATCTATCCCAATATCTGACTTTTTTAAATGCTTGAATAATAACTTGAGGTTTATCTGAAATGAAAACACCAGGTGCTTCTAAATTTATTTTAGCGTCAGATAGGCCTTTTGCAACAGCTGAATTAACAACTAGAGGTTTACCATGCTTGTAATTGAGTTCCGCGAAAGCCTCGGCATTTGGATTTATATCAGTGCCATCTGACAATACAATTAAACTATCAAATAATGTTGGATGAGCAGTATTATACGTTTCTGTTATACCAAAGTCTTCTGATATTTTTTTAGGATGTTGCCCCACAAATGCGTAGTTTAATTTGTTTTCGATAAATGTTTCAGCATATGCTTTTAACGTATCCTCACTAATATTTCCGTTTATTACAACTGCTACAGAATGCCCTTGTAATGGTATATCATATTTTTCCATTGTCAATTGACTATCTTTAGCTTCAGATGATACTTCTTCATTTTCAGAAGGTACATCTACACCCACGTTTTTAGCAACACGTTCAGCTAATGTGCGATCTACTTTGTTTAACTGGTTAACAGCATTTTGTTTAACCATAATTGAATCACACATACCTATTTCAAATGAAAACCCATCAACTGTGTGATTAAACTCATCTTGAGTTAGACTATTTAAATAGAGCTTAGCTTGACTGTAATAATCTTTAAAGCTTTCACTACGTTTTTGAATTTTACGTCCTTCTACTTTTTCTTGGTAATGTTCATAACCGCCTTCTTCTTTCGATGTCGTATGAGGCTCGTTATTATTAAGCCCATTTTTATGATAAGCAACTTGACCTTTGTTAACGTTCATTTGATGCATCGCATCTCTTTGGTTATTGTGTACTTCATTTACAGGTCGGTTAATTGGAATTTGATTAAAGTTTGGACCACCTAATCTAGAAATTTGAGTATCAGTATATGAGAATAAACGACCTTGTAATAATGGATCATTAGAGAAATCAATACCAGGCACAATATGTCCTGGGTGGAATGCAGCTTGTTCGGTTTCATCAAAAACGTTGGTTACATTTTGATTAAGTGTCATTTTACCAACTTTTTTAATTGGAACTTGATCTTCTGGCCAGATTTTAGTTGGATCTAAAATGTCGAAATCAAAATCAAATTCTTGTTCTGGTCGAATGATTTGTAAAGCTAATTCCCATTCAGGATAGTCTCCTTTTTCAATAGATTCATAAAGGTCCTTACGATGGAAGTCAATATCTTTACCATGTAATATTTGCGCTTCATCCCATACTAAGCTTTCTAAGCCTTGAATAGGTTTCCAATGGAATTTTACAAAATATGATTGTCCTTCACTATTTACTAGACGGAATGTATGAATACCGAAACCTTCAATTTGTCTGAAGTTTTTAGGTATACCTCGATCACTCATTGCCCAGACTGTTGTATGCGTAGATTCAGGGTTCTGTGCGAAAAAGTCCCAAAATGTATCATGTGCTGTACCACCTTGAGGCATTTCGTTATGTGGTTCTGGTTTAACTGCATGAATTAAATCTGGAAATTTAATCGCATCTTGGATAAAGAATACTGGAATGTCATTACCTACTAAATCAAAAATACCATCCTCTGTATAAAATTTAGTCGCAAATCCGCGTACATCTCTTACAGTATCAGGAGAACCTTTTGAACCTTGAACAGTGGAAAATCTAACGAATACGGGAGTTGTTTTTTCGGGATGAGTTAAAAAATCTGCTGAAGTGTATTCTGATAAGTCTTCATATACTTGGAATTCGCCATGTGCACCAAAGCCCCGAGCATGTACAATACGTTCTGGAATACGTTCATGGTCAAAGTGCATTATTTTTTCTCTAAAATGAAAATCTTCTAATAAGCTAGGACCACGCTCCCCAACAGTTAACGTATTTTCGTCTTCACTCACTTTTACTCCGTTATTTGTCGTCATCGCTCTGCCATCATTATCTTTTTTTACTTCATTTAATTGCTCTTGCTTTTTATTACTCAATTTTTATTCCTCCTTAGCCTTACGTTTACTTTTTACCACAAATGAGGAAAATGGAAACTAAGTGTAAAGTTTTTAGAAGTATTCTAACCATACACCTGATATGTAATATCAAAAATCATCAATTGAATAATATGATTTTATATTAAGTAAAATACGCAACTGTGCAGCTATCTATGATTGATGTAATGACGTGAACGAAAATCATAAGCATATTGAGCGCCTACTTCTGTCAAAAATACATAATGCATGTGAAAATACTTGAAAACGTAATGTATGAAGAAATATATAAAGAATAAAAGTCATATATGGGCTCCAAATGAATATAACACTATATTAAAGATAAGGACACATACATCTAATGTATGTGTCCTTGATTACTTTTGTAAAATGTCATGTATTAGATTATTTCTGCAATTTATTGACCAATACGTATATGAGTTAAATAACCATCTTTATCAAAGAAAGCTTTGTAAGCACTGTCATTAGTACTATAAGGTATAAATGTACCACCTTCCTCCGATTCTCCTTCTTCTGTGCTATTATTTGATGCATGCGTTTTTTTAAATTGTGCTTTAGTGACTGTGTGGGATTTAACATTGAATTCCATTTGGATGGCTTCATCGTTTTCATTAAAATCTATTTTAGAACCATAAGAATCTATAGTATAAGCATGAGTTTGATGAGCTTTTGGATTGGCTTTATAGCCATTGAGCGTAAAATTATCATATTTCATTGCGCGTACAAAATTATAATCTAGGGTAAATGTTGGATCATATGTCGTATATCCTTCATAGTTATACCATGGTTTTTGTGATTGTGAATCTTTTGTACTTTGTGTACTGACGCCGTTCCCACCTTCACCATGACCCCATTTTTGAACTTGTTCTGCTGCTTGTGCATCACTTGTCGTAATGTATGCTGCTGATGATCCTGCAACCAATGTAGATACAACAACTGTTGCTGAAAATATTTTCCCAAATTTACGCATAACCAATCACTCCTCAAATTTAGCATACGCTATCGACAAACTGTATATTTTCACCTTTATCTTACACCAAATCTTTTATATTTCAATTATATGTATAGTTGCTTCACATCGAACAATTGAAAGGATGAATTTATTATCAAGGGAAACTCGACTCTTTTTTCTTGTTCTTTTATTAAAATTTCAATTCAATCATATAATATGAGTTTCGAGACGCTGTGAAAGTCCCTCATTTGCATTGACAATCAATTTATCAAGATAATCCCTTATCATGTTTAATTCTATAAACTGTTTGTCTTGTAATATTAACTTCTTTGGCAATTTTACTAATTGCTCGCCCTTCTTCTAACATTTCCACCACGCGATGATAAATAACACGTTTTTGAGGGTCTTTCGCGTTCGGCGAATAGAGTAAAGGACGCCCTTTATAAACACCTTTCTCTTTCGCAACTTGAATCCCTTGGGCTTGTCGACGTTTACTTTCGTTTCTCTCTTGTTCTGAAACCATTGCTAATATTTGAACGATTAAATCTTTCATAAATTTATCTAGCAATGGATTACCAATCACTTCATTCATCATAGGTAAACTTGTAATCATTAACTGCACGTCTTTTTCTTTTAAATAACTCACAGTTTCAATAATTTCATCATAATTACGTCCTAAACGATCAATAGATTCTACAACAAATCGATCTCCCATTCTTACAAAATTGAGTGCTTCTTGAAATACAGGTCTATTTTCCACTGACTTTCCTGATTGTTTCTCTGTAAAGATTTTCTCCACACCAAACGTCTTTAAATTATCCAATTGTCTTTCTAAATTTTGATCTATCGACGATACTCTAGCATAACCTATAATCATTCATATTCACTCCACAATTAATATACACCCTAATCATACGTTTTAGTTGCGATAATTTCAACAACTCATTTTGTATGATTAGGGTGTATCCCGTCTAATTTTTATCTTTCTTGAAATTTAGTAATATTATTTATCTTTATTTTCTTGGTTATTTAACTTATTGAGATAACGATAGATTGTTGTACGTGAAACTTTCCATTGTTCTGCAATAGTTTTAATTGGTGTTCCATTATCATAAAGTGTTTTGAGGGTTCTGTTGCAAAGTTGAATTTATAGTATAATTTTAACAAAAAGGAGTCTTCTGTATGAACTATTTCAGATATAAACAATTTAACAAGGATGTTATCACTGTAGCCGTTGGCTACTATCTAAGATATGCATTGAGTTATCGTGATATATCTGAAATATTAAGGGAACGTGGTGTAAACGTTCATCATTCAACGGTCTACCGTTGGGTTCAAGAATATGCCCCAATTTTATATCAAATTTGGAAGAAAAAGCATAAAAAGCTTATTACAAATGGCGTATTGATGAGACGTACATCAAAATAAAAGGAAAATGGAGCTATTTATATCGTGCCATTGATGCAGAGGGACATACATTAGATATTTGGTTGCGTAAGCAACGAGATAATCATTCAGCATATGCGTTTATCAAACGTCTCATTAAACAATTTGGTAAACCTCAAAAGGTAATTACAGATCAGGCACCTTCAACGAAGGTAGCAATGGCTAAAGTAATTAAAGCTTTTAAACTTAAACCTGACTGTCATTGTACATCGAAATATCTGAATAATCTCATTGAGCAAGATCACCGTCATATTAAAGTAAGAAAGACAAGGTATCAAAGTATCAATACAGCAAAGAATACTTTAAAAGGTATTGAATGTATTTACGCTCTATATAAAAAGAACCGCAGGTCTCTTCAGATCTACGGATTTTCGCTATGCCACGAAATTAGCATCATGCTAGCAAGTTAAGCGAACACTGACATGATAAATTAGTGGTTAGCTATATTTTTTACTTTGCAACAGAACCTATTACCTCCACTTCTCAGGGTTTAACTGAATTTTTATTAAATTAGTATATTTGTTTAATAGTATATCAATTTAATGATTTTGCATTCTTCTCCACTATGGTGTTATAATACCTTTAACGAAGATTATATGCATATATGCACCAATCCCCTCACTATTTGCGGTAGTGAGGGGATTTTTTGATGCGGCTTAACGTCGCCTTCTATTTATTGCGTTTACTACTAAGCCAGTAAGTAAAATACGCAACTGCACAGCCACTAATGACTGGTGCAATGATGTGAACGAAGATCATAAGCATATTAAGCACCTCCTTCCGTCGAAAATACCGCCGGAAGTTAAGGCGACTCTATTATTATATCATCTGTAAACACGTAAGCATATCCACTTCCGATAAGTTGAATTATGTTTCAAATTATACATTATTTATAATTTTTTAAGCTCGTCTTCCTCTATATACCAAACAATTTCTCCTGTATCTATATCTATTTCTACTTCAATATTTACATCTTCTTTAATTAGTTTATTAATATTAGTCTTTATAGTTTGTCTATTTCTATGAGTATTTTCTTCTATATAATACTCTTCATCAAAGTCATATTTAAATGCATCTCTTTCCTTTTTAGGAATAAGGTACTTTGTTTTTATTAAATCAATAACTTTTGAAAAAGCTTCTTGATCATCTTCTTTTTTTATATAAGCTATTAAATAATTTATGACATACTTAAATAGTTCTTCATCTAAATCATAGTAATTACTTACGTCTTGAATGAATAAATCATATATCTTCTTTTTTGATAGCCCTTCAATGAATATTAGTTGTTCATATACTGCTTCTCTAAAATGAGTAGGTTCTAAACTTCTCTTAAGATATTCTTCTGAAAATTTACCGTATGCATCATAAGCTGATGACACGGGTCTCCTCATATCCTCCAAAATAATTTTTATTTGAAGATAATATGCTAAATTATAATACATTCTTGCACTAGCATTATCATTTTTGTATCTTTTGAAATATTCCGATAAACCTCTGTAAAGGTTTATCAACTTATTATCTATTGGAGTGGATTTATAGATTCGATTAATTTCAAATTTATAAATTTCTACGACTTTGTCCAAACTAGTATCACCGATGTGATTTGTAGCTATTTCATGCGCTTGTGGCAGACTAATATTATTATATCCCCATTCAAAATGAACGACATATTTAGTTTCTTCTAGTAATTTCTCACCCTTAGCTGTTGGAGTATATACTGGCGTTAATTCGAGAGTTTCGTCATCAATTCGTTCAATATTATTAAGGATACGTTCAATCAGATCCTTTTTGGTTCCTCCTACAGTTAATTTCCCACTTTTCAATATTATTTTTAAATCTTTGTTTGTTAGTTTATCTAATGTTACTTCAAGAGAACTATTTTTTATCAAAATTTGTTCTTCAATTATTTTGTTCAATGAAGATAAATATCTACATTATTGTGAGATAAATAAACGTTATTAAACCTTTCATTTCCTACTTTTCTGTTCACATTTTCATGTAATACCAAAAAATCTTGGACATTTAACTTCATATAATTACCCTCATTTTCAATGGTTTTATACAAGACTTATTAAAAGTTTAAATTCACTTATTTTGGTTTTCAAGAGGATATTTAGAACAAACTTTACTTAGATATATAGAAATATACACTACTCAATGTTTAATTTTAAGTTCTTAAATTGCTTAAATTTTTGGTTTTTTGTAAAATCTCAGTTAAGAGCATAAGGAGAATATGCTATCCTTTTCAAAGATAGATCTGGCAAAGCCAGACATCCCAAAAGATTAAAAGATTTTAAAATGATATCAAAAATTTCGATTTGTTACACTTCTGTGACACAACACATTGTGGTTGCCACGGGAGTGTGACACTAACTATATATGGTGTCACACCTCATTTATTAAAAAACTACCCTTGAACTTTTTAAATAAATTCACCTTAATTGAACTCAAAATATTAAACACTAAATATCATTTCCTTTTATATTTTCTATGATTTAAAACAATTATTTTGCCATTTCTATTGTCGTTTTAGCACAAAATTTAGCACCTATTTTTTAATAAACCTCTTTTAATTTTACATGTTCTTTGTAGAAAAATAGAATTAATTTTTTAAACTAATTACAGATTAATGTTTGAGATTTTTTCGATTTCGCTTACTTTATTACAACAAAAAGTTACTTTAAACCTAATAACTTTTTGTTAACTTTAAATCACTTTTCTAATGATTTATTAAGTAAATATATTCGAAATTTCGTACGATTTTCTCTCTCTTATTTATTAAAATTGAATGCTATCTCTTAAAAAGCAAGAGCAAAATGAATGTAAAATCTATTCAATTCTTATCATAAGATATTAAAATTAACATTACAAAAGTTCGTTATAGATAAAGAAAATAAATTCAAATTTTGACTTCAAGACTCACTATTTGAGCCAAAGTATTTTACTTTTCAAATCAATTTTCAGGGAGTATCGGGAGTATTTTTTGTAAATCAGAGCAAAATTAAATACTCTATTATTTTATGAAAGGCTCTATAGAAGTGTTTTAAATACTCCCTACTTAAGAATTAGTGGTACTAAGCAAAAATATGAGAGTATCATTTTGGGATATAGTGTTCTTTCTGTTATAAAACACGCATAACTCTTATAAACATTGTCAAACCAATATTTAAAGTACTTTATTAATACAATTGAATAAAATGAGTCGTAAGATTGAAACTCCAGCTATGCTGGATAACACCTAGGTGGTACCGTTTCTCCTTATGCTCATTTCTCATAAAATTTTTAGGGAGTATAAAATAGAGTGTATGTATCAATAAAAAGCATTTTTGAATTTGAATAATAACAATATAATCACGTAACTTATTAAATAATAGGTATGATAACTCTTAAAGCTTAGCGCAAAAATAATGTTTTTGATTGGGCGTTAACTATATCTACTCAGAAATTTTAAAAAAACTTCTGATTCTTTAGGCTTTCCAAAATATTTCTTTTTCTTCGTAACGACCGCCGTTTTTATAAAAATCTTGAATTTTTTCTTTAAGCGATTTTTCTTTTTCCAATACGATTCTCTCCTAATCTTCAATAATTTATAATCATAAACGAATATAAACTGTTATTTATTCAAAGCATAGGTAAACTTTGCAGTATTAAATTCTTATATATTATTTGATTATACAAATGAAATACGTAATTCTTTTTCTGTTACATCAGCGATTGATCTCAAAAGAGACATCGTTGGAAGTACATCTCCATTTTCGATATTTTCAATTGTTGTTTGAGGCACTTTTAGTTTTTGAGCAAGTTCCACTTGCGACCATCCAATACTTTTTCGTAAATTAATAATAGCGATTGCGAATTCTAATTTCTCTCCTTGTTCTTTGTACAATATTTCTAATTCTGAGTTGTTATTTATATCTTCTTGAATCAATTTAGAAATTAATTCCATTTAAAACGACTCCTTTTTAGCAAACTTTAAAACCCAACTTACTAAATACCTTTAATTTGAATTTTAAGGGGGTATTTTAAAGGTTAAGGTCTGTTATACATAGGGTTTTTATTTACATAAGCTCTTAAAACGCAAATATACGTTAGATAAGTATGTGTTAATTTCACCAGAAACTTTTAGATCAAAATCGACACTAATCTTAAAAAAATGAAGTATCAAAATCAATATTTTTGGTATAAATGTCAAAACAATTCTCTTTTAACTTCTTTCACATGTTTTTCTTTTAGGAATTAATGTAGTATCATGCTAATATATAATTAGTATAAAAGGACAACATGCGCTAACATGTTGCCATAATGATCCTGTTAAAAAGACAGTGGCTTGTATTTTATTAAGAAGATTAAAATAACCTCTAGTTACTGGCCAAAGTATATGCTAGAGGTTATTGTTTTGTTTATTACTACTTAATACTGAATCACTTTGTGTGAACAACTAAACATGCTAGTCCTTTCTCGGATCCTCCCTATTAAGTTGAACTTAATAAGGAGGTTTTATTGTAATTTTAAATCAATTTGTTTAATTCTGTTGGTAATTTGTTTTTTTAAGTACTATTTATTGCCATTCTAAAATACCATTTAAGTTTGAATATACGCGGTCTGGCTCTAAATTTAGTTTTTCTAACGGCAAGTTATCTCTATTTATCCACGCTGTGTTAAAACCATAGTTTTTAGCTCCTGAAATATCCCATCCATTTGAAGAAACAAATAAAATTTCGCATTTATTTAATTGTAATATTTTTTGAGCATGTGCATATGACTCCATAGACGGTTTATAGGATTTAACTTCGTCTGCACTTATAATGCGATTAATGTTATCAGAAATTGTTGATTGTTTTATTAATGGATCTAAAATACTATGAGAACCATTAGAAAATATGGCAAGTTGCTTATCTTCCAGTTTATCTAATACATCAGTAACATCAGAAAATACATTCAAATTTAAATAACGATTTAATAATTTTTCTTTTTGATCACTTGTAAGTTCTTCATCATAATAACTAACTGCATACTCTAACGCATTACTTGTAAGAATATCAAAGCTCTCATAACTTCCCATAATTTGCTTTAAATTCGCATATTCAAGTTGCTTATTTCTCCAAGTTTTACTAATATCTCTCCCCTTATTAGGGAAAAAATCTTCACACAGATTTGAAACAGAATGTACATCAAATAAAGTACCATATGCATCAAATACAATTGCTTTAATACTATCTGCCATAAGTAATTAGCTCCTTTACATGTTCAATGTTCTAAAATAATTTTAATTATAAATTATTTGAAATTTAAATAAAATTAAAAGAGTTTTTATTATTGTTCTTTGATACATAGTTAACGATTTAGCATTATTCTGGATATAATGACTGTCTTAATTCAGCCATTATATCCATTACATCTGAAGTACCTTACAACCTCAAAAAATAAAAATTATTACTTTAGAGTCTAATTAGGTACTAAAAATAAAAGTTATATCTCTTATTAGGTGTTTATGCGGTAAATTAGGTACCTAAGGGTGGATGTTATGAAAACTATTAAAATGCTTGCTGATGAACTGGGTGTAACTAAGCAAACTATTGTTAATAATGCTAAAAGCTTAAATATATCTTTTGAAAAAGAAAATGGAATTAATTATATCAATGATAATGATTGTTTGAAAATTACAGAAAAAATCACTAAGAAAGAAAGTACAACGCAAAATAAAGCATCAGTAAAAAAAGAAATGTTTGATGAAAATACTTCAGAAGTTGAAAAGTATGTACATAATAATTCAAATAGTTCTGAGACACTAAAAACAAAAGTAAATGAATTAGAAAAACAAATAGAAATTTTTGAAACTAGAGCTAAAAATGATGAAAAATTTATTGAAAATCTAACTAAACAACTAGACCAACAAAATAGCAATGTTAATACATTAAATAAACTGTTGGAAAATCAACAAATATTAGCTTTAGAAAGTAATAAAAAAATTCAAAAACTAGAAAATCAATTAGAAGAAAGACAGCTTAATTATTCTTTTGATACAGCCACTAATCATAGACAAAATGTTAACCCACAAGAAGCAGCTTTCACTAAAGAAACTCAAAATATTAATCAAGAACACAAGAAAACTCAACCAACAGAAGAGAATACGCTCGCTGAAAAAACGAAGAGTGACCCTGATGATAGGGAGACAGAACCGCCTAAAAAGGTGCTTTAGAGTCGTTTGTTTGGTAGAGGCGAAATTTTAAAAATTATTGATTCAGTTTGTGACGTTATTTTTGATTATCCTAAAGAACAAAGACTATATACTGCAGGAAATACTGTATGGTATAGCAAGATTAAAAATATAATAAAACACAATGAACCTGAAGTTATCATTGTAAACGGTGGTAACAACCAATTTTATGAAGGTAGCTCATTGATTATGAATGAATATGATGTATATAAAGTAGCGAAATAGGCACCTAATTCAAAAATTATTGTAGTGCATATGGAAGCATTTACTCATTGGAATTTATCTAGAAAAAGATTAAATCAATTTGTAAATGAAAAAGGGTTAAGAGATTAAGTACTAATCCCAGATGACGGTGATAGTTACCATATGTAGAAAGCATCTATAAAGCCCATAACCATGATACTGCTGAATAACTCATAACCTGAAATATGTGTTAGTACATTCCCAAGAATCGTTGTAATACCTATCACTCGTAATACGGACCTTGACTATGATAATGGGCTCTCCAACTTCAAAATTAAAAGATATGCCGATATATAGAAAGAAACAATCTTAGGTATAGTTAAATGTCTAAGATGGTTTCAATATTTTCCGACTCTAAAACCACAAATCTCTTTAAAGTTTAGGTCATCTATCTCAATCAACTTATATACTATTGAACTATAACTTTCATATTTTCTTTTATTTCTGAACAATACAGAATTTATTATTGTTCTGATGTAAGATATTCACTTTATACTCCATTTTTTAAATACACCATATAAATGAATACGTTAAGTATTATTGATAGTTTCAGTTTAGATAAGATAAATTTTTCTTATTATCCCCAAGTTTCCTTTAATTGCTTCATAAATTCATCGCGCATTTTAATCTCTTCTTCTGTTAATGGGGAATCAGGTTCTTTAGGTTCATCTCTATTTTCAAGCCATTTTGGAGTTAGTTCTCTACTGACCAACGCATTGCCTCTTTTTTTAGGTTTTTTTATTGGAGCTTGATTAAAACTAATCTCCCCATCTTGCATTTGTTTTTCAAAATTAAACTGGATTCCTTTAATCTTGTTACCCTTTTTTTCTTTTACTTTGGTTATTTCCAAACCTTCAAAATATGGTGTTAATTCTTTTATTATGGGTTTCAAAACTTGTCTTGTAATGTCTGTCATTCTATACGAATCAGGAATATCAAGTCTTTCTCGAAATTCATTTATATTAATGTAAAACCACCCTGTTGTTTTGAATTGTTTTAATATTCTAAACATATTTTTAGCAAAACTAGACTTGATATTCACTAATTCAGATAACTCAAATTTAGTGAATTCTTTCTCAAAATTATTTAATATATATTTCAGATTTGGATTAACAGAAATCTCTAAATACTTTTCATTATCATTAATTTCATATGTGTGAAACAAAACGAATTTACGTACATTCCGCCCTTTACGCTCTGTAAACGTCAATTGAAGCATCTTATCATATATGTTTTCTAATTCTGTTACAAACCTATCTACCGATGTGGATTTGTAATTAATTAATGATTTTAATTCTTTATAAGTTAAACGTATTGTCTCTGTATCTTTATTTTTAGTACGTTGACACATACTAAAAAATAAGTCAATTTCCTTACTAGTAAACTTTCTTAATGGAACGAGATTCAGGTCATTTTGATATTTAACCATTTCGCCACTCATTACCTTTCACCTCTATAGATTGACATTATTGTTTGCTTATTTTTTCACCTAATAATACTAAATCTAACACAAAGGATATAACTTGTACAAGTTATATCCTTTGTGTTAGATTTATCATTTGCATAGATGATACATACATTTTATATCCTGTACTATTAATCCTCTACATATAAGAGATACAAAATATATCCTTTAATTCCTAAAGTATAATAGTAAAAATGTCTTATAACAGCTTTAAAACTAAAAATATATAGACCATATAATCTATATCTCATACTCATACAAAATATATCCTTTAATTCCTAAAGTATAATAGTAAAAATGTCTTATAACAGCTTTAAAACTAAAAATATATAGGTCATATAATCTATATCTCATACTCATACAAAATATATCCTTTAATTCCTAAAATACAATAGTAAAAATGCGTTATAATAACTTTAGAACTAAAAATATATGAAACATACATTTTATATCCTATACTCATACAAAATATATCCTTTAGTCATACATTTTATATCCTATACTCATACAAAATATATCCTTTAGTCATACATTTTATATCCTTTAGAGTGTCTTATAACTTACGGCCCCTTATATTTTAAGCACCCTAAAACGGGTTTAAAACTATTATTAAAACAAATTTAAAACAAAGATCTACATTTTATATCCTTTTTTATAGTAATCCCCCTTATTTATTACCATGTTCCTTTCAAATTTTAAAATGAAAGTTATAAATATAAAAGAAGATATATCCAATCTTCTAAGCGATGATTTTAAAATTAAAACAGATTAATATATTCTTCTTTTATTTAGATTTTCTATTATTTAACAACCGTTTGAAAATAGCTCTGCATCTATTTCTCGATTTGTAGGGCTGTTTTTTAAATCCTATTATTTTGTCGATTGCCTATCTTTTTTACCTCATTTGCTAGCTATTTAAGATATTTTGTATTATTTGCAATTTTTAATTTAAGTCCTCTTTCAGTATAAATAAATGTTGTGACGCTTCCATTATATATGTTTAAAACTGGATTGATATTATCTGAATACATATCAATCATCGATTTTGTTTAGTGATTAATAATGTGTTCCACAAATTAGAGATAAATACAGAAGGAAAACAATTAATTAGCTAATAATTAACTACACGATAATTTACATTCTATTTTTCTTTTTAGTATTCTTTCCTAAATAACTATAGTTCATGGCTAAAAATAAATAATAATCTTTTCATGTGATTTATATCTCTTTGTTTAATTTTTAACACAATGTTTTTTTTAAAGTATGATTCAAAAAATAACTTAACTATTTATAAATTAAAAAGACAGTCATTCTAAATTATAGAATGACTGTCTTTTAGTCACAGGAGATCATCTAATTGGTACTTATAGGCTATTTTCATTCAATTTCTATATGCTTAGTAGATGTTACATCTTGTTTATTTTTTTTCAAATTTAAATGCAATACACCATTCGTATATTTTGCGTTAATATTGTTTTCATCTACATTAGGCAATGTGTATGTTCGATTTATATATGCTGTATTTCTTTCTTGTCTAATGATATTTCCTTCTTGATCAGTTTCATTATTTTCATCTGATTGTTTAGCTTCTATATATAAAGTCTCACCTTGATAATCTAAACTGATATTTTCTTTTTCAATGCCAGGTAAATCAATATCAAGGATATATTCTGAAGAAGTTTCTTTAATATCTGTATTAGGAAAGTTTGGAAAAATAGGTCTTGTAAAATTTTCAAAGAATCTTGAAGGTGATAAATCAAAAAAGTTATTATTTGGTAATAAATTACTCATAATGAATCTCCTCCTCTGATTTTAATTCTTAATTTTTAAAACATTTTAAATGTTAATACTAAAACACTAAAATTAAATTAAGAATATCGCCTCCTCAAATAACGTTATATCATATGGTAATCAGAATGCTATATGATATATTCTAGCTAACCCTATTTTTTTTATGATCTAGCGAATTTTTTAATTTATTATAGTTTTCAAAATTCATATTTTTGAATAAATCAAAATAATTATTATCTTCTAAATTAGGTAATTTACCATGTTTTAATTGTTGAACTACTTGGTTTAAAATCATAATTATCACACTCCTACAAAGATTTAAACACGTATCTTTGATTACCATATGATAATTTACAATTACTATATACCATGTTATTATTATTTTGTCAATATTAAATTTACTTTTTTAGGGAGGATGATTATTATGTCAAATAAAGCATTTAATTTAGAAACTTTTAATCATTACTTTAAAAACTTCCAAGAAAAATTGGCAACTGAAATTTTTAATGTTTCTATCGATAGTGATGTTAAAGAAGAACATGATCAATACATTTTGAAAGCTAAAATTCCTAATTCGTCTAAAAATCTTTTGAATTTAAAATTTTTTAATAATATATTAACCATTCGAGGAGAGAAATATGATTATTTAGAGGAAAAGAAAGTCCCTCTATTTGAACAATTTACTTTTTATAATGTTAACGTTCCAAAGATATACGCTGAATATAAAAACGGTATTTTAGAAGTGAGGTTACCTAAATTAATGCCAGGAGAAGACGTGGTCCAAAGTATAAACGTTCATTAAAGAAAGCCCCACCTATATATTAGGTGGGGCTTTAAGCATGGATAAGCATTATAATTAATATGTTTTGAGAAGGTGAAATTAATAATACGAGTTATCAATTACCTAATTGCTTTAGATTACAAATCAAGGTTCTATCTTTTTGGTATTCGTTAGTATCAATTGATCCATCGGATTGTACATATGGAAGTAAACGATTCATGGTATTGATTTTAAGTCGTTCTGACTCAAGTTCATTCGTTGCTTGATTATAAGCGCGCTTGAGTTTTTTTGAATAGGACACTTGTTTCTCGTATTTATCCTCCGAAATAAAATTAACCCCTTTATCAACATTAGTTTCTTGATGTAATATCGTGGGCTTTATTTGGTTTCCGAGTGCTTGATGCCTAGCATATTCAGTCGGAGACATATGACAATACGCTGATAAGTCTTGGATCTTTTTGTATTCTTCGTTTGTTAATTTAAAAGTTATAGCCTTTTGGTTTGTTCTATTCAATTTAAGTTCTCCCATTACTTGAAATTAGAGGCGACAAATCACTAACACAGTAATTTTTAACGCTACTCCATGCTTTTATTTCGAGTTATCTTATGATAATCAATTATTTTTCTTTGTTTATAGTGTTTATATATTTACTTATATTAAGTGAATCATTATAAGATTTCCAATCGTAATGAAATGAAAATTCAATGAAAGGGTCGTTGTAAGCTGTGTTATTCATATGATTTTTATTTTTAGAAATAATATTATTTTTTAAATACTTCGGAGAATAATATACAAGTTTTTCTTTAAACATAATATATCAACTCCTCTAAAATTATCATAGGATAACTCTATAATTATTACTAACATTTTATGGTTTTTTTGTCAATAATTATTGAAAATTTGACTAAATTTGATTAAAATAATGTTATCACTTAGGTAGTTAGAGTGCTAACATTATTTTTTAAGGAGGGCAAAATATGCTTAAACCATTAAACAACCAAATTATTATTAAACAAAAAGAAAATGAAGGAACAACAAAAAGTGGAATAGTATTAACCGATTCCGCACAAGAAAATAATTATGAAGGAGAGGTTATCGCTATTGGCCCAGGTTTCCTATTAAATGATGGAAGTCGAAAAAAGCCAGAAGTAAATGTAGGAGACTATGTTATTTATAAAAATTATGCTGGTACTAAGGTTGATTACAATGATGAATCTTTTTTAGTAATCAGTGAAAATGATGTTTTAGCAATTATTGAATAAACAGTTATTTCTAATTTAATATATCAAAATAATTTTAGGAGGTATTATTTGTAATGGCTAAATCACTAAAATTTTCAGAAGATGCAAGACAATCTATGTTAAATGGAGTTAATAAATTAAGCAATGCAGTAAGAGTTACAATGGGACCTAAGGGACGTAATGTTGTATTAGATAAAAAGAATAACTCACCACTTATTACAAATGACGGAGTTACTATAGCTAAAGAAATCGAACTTGAAGATTCTTATGAAAATATGGGAGCTAAGTTAGTACAAGAAGTTGCTAATAAAACAAATGAAGTTGCTGGTGATGGTACTACTACCGCAACTGTTCTTGCACACGCTATGATTAAAGAAGGCCTTAAAAATGTGTCTAGTGGTGCTAATCCTGTAGGAGTACGAGAAGGTATTAATAAAGCTGTAAACGTTGCGGTTGATTCATTAAAAGAAATTTCTCATAGTGTAAAAAATAAATCTGAAATCGCACAAGTAGGAACAATTTCAGCTGCAGATGAAGAAATTGGTGAATATATTTCTGAAGCTATGGATAAAGTAGGCCATAATGGCGTAATCTCAGTAGAAGAATCTAACAGTTTTAAAACAGAATTAGAAGTAGTAGAAGGTATGCAATTTGATAACGGCTATCAATCTCCATATATGGTTACTGATTCAGATAAAATGACGGCTGAATTAGACAATCCATACATTTTAATAACAGATAAAAAAATTAATTCTTTTAAAGATATATTGCCGATTATTGAACAGGTAGCTCAAGAAAGCAAATCGCTATTAATTATTTCTGAAGAAGTGGAAGGTGATGCACTAACAAACCTAGTTATAAATCAAATGCGAGGTACATTTACTGCAGTAGCTGTTAAAGCTCCTGGGTTTGGAGATAGACGAAAAGCAATGTTAGAAGACCTTGCCGTGTTAACAGGTGGGTCATACATTACCGAAGATTTGGGACTAACACTTAAAGATGCAACAATTGATATGCTAGGATCGGCTAATAAAGTTGAAGTTACTAAAAATAACACAACTATTGTAGATGGTCATGGTAACAAAGGAAAATTGAATGATCGTATACAACAAATTAAAAATCAAATAGAAGAATCAACATCTGATTTTGATAAAGAAAAACTGCAAGAAAGACTAGCCAAGTTAGCTGGTGGCGTAGCTGTTATTAAGGTAGGCGCTGCATCAGAGACAGAATTAAAGGAAAGAAAATTACGAATTGAAGACGCCTTAAATTCAACACGAGCAGCTGTTGAAGAAGGTATTGTTGCTGGAGGCGGAACAGCATTACTTAACATATATAATAAAGTAAAAGATATTGATGCAGTAGGTGATAAATCTACTGGTATAAATATTGTTTTAAAATCTTTAGAAGCACCAATGAGACAAATTGCAGAAAACGCTGGGGTTGAAGGATCAGTAATTGTTGAAAAACTTAAAAATAAAGTTCCAGGTATTGGCTATAATGCAGCAACAGGAGAATGGGTTAATATGATTGAAGAAGGT
>NZ_CP069082.1:0-2896210 GCF_029774255.1 Staphylococcus gallinarum | reverse complement strand
AATTAACAAACTCCATATATAGTAAATTTTAAAAGTTATACACAAAAATCAGTGCAGTGGATAAACTAAATCACAAGGTGTTGATAATTATCCACAAGTTAATCACAATCAGTGGATAACTATGTATGCTGATAAATATATCCACAACATTTTGTATATAATTTAATAAATCAAACCCTTGATGTATCAATAACTACATGACTTATCCACATAATTATACTTTTTAACATCAACCTCTGTCAAATAGCTGTGAATTTGTTATTAAACTATCTAAAAACTTGTGAATGACCTATAAATTATCCACAGTAAGAACGATTTGTACTGTGTATAAGTGGATAACTTTGCGAAAGAAATAGTATAACAGAAAATAAGCATCTTGTGGGCTTGGGAAATAATTTATAAATACTGTATGAAAAATGTATAATGGTCAAACTAATCGTTTGCGGAGTGATTTATTAAGGATAAATTACTGTAATGTCGGTATTTTTATGTAAGCTGCATCTATAAGCGTGATAAAAAACTTCCATATAATAGGAGAAACAGAACAATAACTGCTCATACTGCAATTAAATTCGTGCTTGCTTTATAAAATATATTTTGTTATATTGTAGTAGTTGCTTGAATTATGACTAGGAATTTATAAAGTTAAATCAAGACTTAAAGCAGAAGCGTATATCAATTTATCTATAATAACTGTTAGATAACCGAATAAATATGGAGGTGTTTTTACATGGTAAAACGTACTTATCAACCAAATAAACGTAAACATAGTAAAGTTCATGGTTTCAGAAAGCGCATGAGCACAAAAAATGGCCGTAAAGTTTTAGCGCGTCGTCGTCGTAAAGGCCGTAAAGTTTTATCAGCATAAGATCACTGACTCATCAGTGGTCTTTTTTTTAGGTTTTAAATAAAGTAAGATACGCATTAATATCTGTAGCTAGTCAATATATTAAATGGAATGTTTGATTTGAGTTAGTTCAAAATGTTACAGAAGAAGATAAGCGAGTGATGCATTGGTGGAAAAAGCATATAGAATTAAAAAAAACAGTGATTTTCAAGCTATTTATAAAAAGGGAAAATCAGTAGCCAATAGACAATTTGTAGTTTATACCAAAGTAAATAAAGAGTTATCACATTTTAGGCTGGGTATTAGCGTTTCGAAGAAGATTGGCAATGCCGTTGTTAGAAATAGAATCAAGCGAGCAATACGTGAAAATTTCAAAGTGCATAAAGAAGATCTTATACCAATTGAAATTATTGTTATAGCGAGACACCCAGCAAAAGATATGGATACATTACAAATACAATCAAGCTTGGAACATGTTTTAAAGATAGCTAAAGTTTTTAACAAAAAGATATAATTTCATGATAGGGTAGGGGAGCATATAGAGAAAGTGATTATTTTAGACGGAAGTAAGACTTCGTTCAGACAAACGTAAGACTAACTAACTGTATATCACTAAGCAATATGTTCGCTTTTTTTCATGAAAATCATTACAATATTATAATGAAATTTTTTACTTAACTAGACTGGTAAGGGAGGCGAGATGGATGATGGATTTAGACACGATTACGAGTATTTCAACACCAATGGGTGAAGGTGCAATAGGGATTGTGCGTTTATCTGGTTCAGATGCATTAACAATTGCAGATAAGTTATATAAAGGTCAGAAATCACTTAAAGATGTAGCTACTCATACGATAAATTATGGTCATATCGTAGATCCAGAATCAAATGAAGTAGTTGAGGAAGTAATGGTATCGGTGTTAAGGGGACCAAAGACCTTTACACGAGAAGATATCGTAGAGATAAATTGTCATGGCGGTATTTTAACAATTAATAGAGTGTTGGAATTAACTATGACATATGGTGCACGCATTGCTGAACCTGGTGAATATACGAAACGTGCATTTTTAAATGGCCGCATTGATTTATCACAAGCAGAAGCGGTAATGGACTTTATTCGTTCTAAAACCGATCGAGCATCTAAAGTTGCAATGAATCAAATTGAGGGTCGTTTAAGTGATATGATTAAGCGACAGCGTCAATCCATTCTCGAAATCCTTGCTCAAGTCGAAGTCAATATAGATTATCCAGAATACGATGACGTAGAAGATGCGACGACAGAATTTTTACTAGAGCAATCAACGCAAATTAAACAAGAGATTAATAAACTATTAGAAACTGGTGCGCAAGGTAAGATTATGAGAGAAGGTTTGTCTACAGTCATTGTTGGTAAACCGAATGTTGGTAAGTCTTCAATGCTTAATAACCTGATACAAGATAACAAAGCGATTGTGACAGAAGTTGCAGGAACTACACGAGATACGTTAGAAGAGTATGTAAATGTCAGAGGAGTTCCATTAAGATTAGTTGATACGGCAGGGATTCGTGACACAGAAGATATCGTTGAGCGTATCGGTGTCGAACGTTCTAGAAAGGCACTGAGTGAAGCGGATTTAATCTTATTTGTCTTAAATTATAATGAAACATTGTCGGAAGAAGATCGACAGTTATATGAAGTAATTAAGAATGAAGATGCAATTGTCATCGTTAATAAGATGGATTTGGAACAACGTTTAGATATGGAAGAAGTTAAAGCAATGATTGGAGATACACCACTTATTCAAACTTCAATGTTGAAACAAGAAGGTATCGATCAATTAGAATTACAAATTAGAGATTTATTCTTTGGTGGAGATGTTCAAAATCAAGATATGACATACGTTTCAAATTCCAGACATATCTCATTATTAAAGCAAGCTAGAAATTCAATTCAAGATGCTATAGATGCTGCGGAATCTGGAGTACCAATGGATATGGTACAAATTGATTTGACAAGAACATGGGAATTATTAGGTGAAATTATTGGTGAGTCAGCAAGCGATGAATTAATCGACCAACTGTTTAGCCAATTCTGTTTAGGAAAATAATTAAGGAGGAACAATTATGGCTCAAAAATATGACGTAATAGTAATTGGAGCTGGACATGCGGGAATAGAAGCTGGACTTGCTTCAGCACGTCGCGGTGCAAAAACATTAATGTTAACAATTAACTTAGATAATATTGCATTTATGCCATGTAACCCATCTGTAGGTGGACCAGCAAAAGGTATCGTTGTACGTGAAATCGATGCGCTAGGTGGTCAAATGGCAAAAACAATCGATAAAACGCACATCCAAATGCGTATGCTGAATACAGGTAAAGGTCCAGCGGTAAGAGCATTACGTGCTCAAGCGGATAAAGTATTATATCAACAAGAAATGAAAAAAGTAATTGAAGATGAAGAAAACCTAGATATTATGCAAGGCATGGTTGATGATTTGATTATTGAAGACGATGTAATCAAAGGTGTACGTACGAATATCGGTACTGAATATTGGGCGGAAGCTGTAATTATTACTACAGGTACATTCTTACGTGGTGAAATTATCTTAGGTAATATGAAATATTCAAGTGGTCCAAACCATCAATTACCTTCTATTTCTCTTGCAGATAACTTAAGATCATTAGGGTTTGAAGTTGTACGTTTTAAAACAGGTACCCCTCCACGTGTTAATGCAAAAACGATCGACTACTCAAAAACAGAAATCCAACCAGGCGATGATGTAGGAAGAGCATTTAGCTTTGAAACTACTGAATATATATTAGATCAATTACCATGTTGGTTAACATATACTAATGGTGAAACACACCAAGTGATTGATGACAATTTACATTTATCAGCTATGTATTCAGGTATGATTAAAGGTACAGGTCCAAGATACTGTCCATCAATTGAAGATAAATTTGTACGTTTCAATGATAAACCACGTCATCAATTATTCTTAGAGCCTGAAGGACGTAATACAAATGAGGTATATGTACAAGGCTTATCAACAAGTTTACCAGAACATGTTCAACGTCAAATGTTGGAAACAATTCCAGGCCTAGAGAAAGCAGATATGATGCGTGCAGGTTATGCAATTGAATATGATGCATTAGTGCCTACACAATTATGGCCGACTTTAGAAACTAAAAAAATTAAAAACTTATACACAGCTGGTCAAATTAATGGTACATCAGGATATGAAGAAGCGGCAGGCCAAGGTTTAATGGCTGGCATTAATGCTGCTGCTCGAGTTCAACAAAAAGAAGAAGTGATATTAAGCCGTTCGGATGCCTATATTGGCGTACTTATCGATGACCTTGTTACAAAAGGTACAAATGAACCATATCGTTTATTAACATCTAGAGCAGAATATCGTTTATTATTAAGACATGATAATGCAGACTTAAGATTGACGGATTTAGGTTACGAAATTGGTATGATTTCAGAAGAACGTTATGCACGCTTTAATGAAAAGAGAGAAATGATTCGTAATGAACAAGAACGACTTAAAGGTATTCGTGTTAAACCTAGTGAACATGTACAATCAATTATTGAAGCACAAGGTGGTTCACGTCTGAAAGATGGTATCTTAGCCTTAGAATTATTACGTCGTCCTGAAATGACATATGATTTAATTCTTGATATCCTTGAAGAATCACATCAACTACCTGCAGATGTTGAAGAACAAGTTGAAATTCAAACTAAATACGAAGGCTATATCAATAAGTCATTACAACAAGTTGAAAAAGTAAAACGCATGGAAGAAAAGAAAATTCCAGAAGACTTAGATTATAGTAAAGTAGATAGTTTAGCTACAGAAGCTAGAGAAAAATTAGCAGAAGTTAAACCGTTGAATATCGCGCAAGCATCACGAATTTCTGGTGTGAATCCTGCTGATATTTCAATTTTACTTGTCTTCTTAGAACAAGGTAAAATTCAAAGGGTGAACAATTAACATGGGCGTAGAGTGGTTAACTAAGCAACTGAGTACACATGGGATAGAACTTTCGGAACAACAACAGCAACAGTTTCAAACGTACTATCAAATGCTTGTCGAATGGAACGAAAAAATGAATTTAACGAGCATTACAGAGGAACACGAAGTATATTTAAAGCACTTTTATGATTCGATTGCACCGAGTTTTTATGCGGATTTTTCGCAATCAATGTCATTATGTGATGTAGGTGCTGGCGCTGGTTTCCCAAGTATCCCGTTAAAAATTATTTTTCCAAACTTAAAGGTAACAATAGTAGATTCACTCAATAAACGTATTCAATTTCTTAATCAATTAGCAGATGCCTTAGGATTACAAGATGTTAGTTTTGTACATGATAGGGCGGAAACATTTGGTAAAGGAGTCTACAGGGAGTCTTATGATATCGTAACAGCAAGAGCGGTTGCTAGACTTTCAGTATTAAGTGAATTATGTATACCGTTAGTGAAAAAGGGTGGTCAATTCATCGCATTGAAATCAGCTAAAGGTGACGAAGAGTTAGAAGAAGCTGCTTTTGGAATCGGTGTGTTCGGTGGAAAGGTCATAGACACAATTTCATATGAATTACCTGAGGATGCTGGTGATAGACAGATGATGATCATTGAAAAAAGAAGTCAAACGCCAAAAAAATATCCAAGAAAACCTGGTACGCCAAATAAGTCACCATTACTAGAAAAGTAATAACAGTTAATAACAATTAATTTAGAGGGAGCGCATAAATTATGAAGAAACCTTTTTCTAAATTATTTGGTTTAAAAAATAAAGATGACATAGTTGGTTATATTGAAGAAGATTATAATAATAACGTTGAATCTATTCATATTGAGCGCATTGTGCCAAACCGTTATCAACCAAGACAAGTATTTGAGCCAAATAAGATTAAAGAACTCGCAGAATCTATAGAAGAACATGGTTTGTTGCAACCGATTGTCGTACGTCCAATTGAGGAAGAAATGTTTGAAATTATTGCAGGCGAGCGTCGATTTAGAGCTTTACAAAGCATTGGCAAGACACATGCTGACGTAATCATTAGATTTTTAGATGATGAAGAAACAGCAGTTGTTGCATTGATTGAAAATATTCAACGTGAAAATTTATCAGTTATTGAAGAAGCGGAAGCATATAAAAAGCTGCTAGAAATTGGCGATACAACACAAAGTGAATTAGCTAAAAGTGTTGGTAAAAGTCAGAGCTTTATTGCTAATAAATTACGTTTGTTAAAGCTTGCGCCAAAGGTAATTGAACGTTTAAGAGAAGGAAAAATTACGGAACGTCATGCCCGTGCATTACTAAGTTTATCAGAGGAAGATCAAGAAATCTTAGTAGAGACAATTATTAGCCAAAAATTAAATGTTAAACAAACTGAAGCACGTGTGAAACAAAAGGTTGGTCCAGAAAAGGTGAAAGCGCAACGCTTTGAGTTTGCTAAAGATTTAACTGACGCACGTGAGACTGTTGGCAAGAGTATCGAGTCTATTGAACAAAGTGGTATTCAAGTTGAACATCAAACAAAAGATCATGAAGATTATTACGAAATCAAGATTAAGTTATATAAGCGTTAGTACAATTCAAATAGTAAAATGTTAGTAAAAAGTTTGGGATACAAATTCCAGAAAAATAGCCCTCAGATGAATTCAATTTATCTGAGGGCTTCTTTTTTTATTAATTCGTATTTGGTTCGCTTTCCTAGGGGACAGCTTCAGCCTGTAGTCTTCAGCTCGTCCTGTTCCCTCAGGAGTCTCACCAAAATACGTTGTATTCATAAATGATTTTCACAGTAACATACGTTTAAATCTGTGCATTAAATTTGTCTTGTTCGTATTGGGATATAAATCATTAAATCATTAAATTGTTAATACTTCATCTGTTGGTTTTAATTAATTCGTATTTGGTTCGCATTCCTAGGGGGCAGCTTCTGCTTATAGACTTCAGCTTGTCCTGTTCCCTCAGTAGTCTTACCAACATTCTTCGTATCAATATCTAAATGCATATTAAAAACACTTTGAATCAAATTGTTTATAGCTAAAGCATGATGTGATTCCAGGACATACTCATTAACCATTATTCTTTCATAGTAATTTTAACTAGTAATATCATTGCACATTTTATTGGTAAAATAAGCATTTAAATAATCAAAATACTACAAATTTAATTATTCCCTGGAAAATAAAATAAGACTATTGTGTAATAATACAAACTATGATTAAATTAAGAAAACGCTTACATATTAAAGGGGGAGTTTAATGATTACGTTTATCGTAGCTATCATTTTACTGGTTGTAGGTTATTTTACTTATGGTAAATATATTGACAAAATGTTTGGACCTAAAGAGTACCGGCCGACGCCAGCATATGACCAAAGGGATAATGTGGATTATGTACCAATGAAAACTTCTTCTAATTCATTGATACAATTATTAAATATTGCGGGTGTAGGGCCAATATTTGGCCCAATTATGGGGGCATTGTATGGACCAGTCGCATTTATCTGGATTGTTGTAGGTTGTATATTCGCTGGTGCTGTGCATGATTATTTAACAGGCATGATATCTATTAGAAATAAAGGTGCACATCTTCCTGAATTGGCTGGGAAATTTCTAGGTCAAGTGATGAAACACTTTGTTAATATCTTTTCTATTTTATTATTATTGTTAACGGGTACTGTATTTGTTACGAGTCCAGCATTATTATTACATAATTTAATGGATGGACGTATTGCATTAGGTATAATCATTTTTGCAATATTTGTTTATTATATTCTATCTACAATTTTACCAATTGATAAAATTATAGGGCGTATTTATCCAATATTTGGTGCACTTTTATTAATTAGTGCAGTGGGTGTTGGTTTCCGTCTAATTCAAACAGGAGCGCCAATACCAGAACTTAATTTACAAAATATGCATCCAGATGGTGCACCAATCTTCCCATTGTTATTCTTTACAATTACTTGTGGTGCATTATCAGGATTTCATGCTACGCAAACACCTATTATTTCGAGAACTACGAATAAAGAAAAGAATGGTCGCTTTATATTCTATGGGATGATGATTGCAGAAGGTATTATTGCGATGATTTGGGCTGCAGCAGGTATGAGTTTATTCAATGGTTATGATGGATT
Source organism: Staphylococcus gallinarum (assembly GCF_029774255.1). NCBI lineage: Bacteria > Bacillati > Bacillota > Bacilli > Caryophanales > Staphylococcaceae > Staphylococcus > Staphylococcus gallinarum. Next base: position 2,888,221 of record NZ_CP069082.1, on the reverse strand, counting down.
GAATGAAGTGTTAGCTAAAGGTGAGGCAGCTTTAGTCGTAAGTAAGGCTTCGCATCTGTTATTAGGCTCAGTGCTTGGCACGATTGCTGTATTAGGTGTTATCATTTTACCAATTACGAGTGGAGACACTTCCTTTAGAAGTGCACGTATGATTATTGCAGATTATTTGAATTATAGTCAGAGTAGTTTACTAAAACGTATTATAATTTCTACACCATTATTTATAATTAGCTTTGCATTAACACAAGTTGATTTCACAATCTTATGGCGATATTTCTCTTGGGCTAATCAGACGACTGCTGTCATTGCCTTATGGGTAGGAGCAATGTATTTACTTATAGCTAAGAAGAACTTCTGGGTTGCAGCGATTCCTGCTGTATTTATGACTTGGAATATATTTGTATATATTTTGAGCCAAAAAATAGGTCTAGGCTTAGATCTTAACATGAGTTATGTTATAGGTTTTGTACTAACTGCAATTTGGATTGCGTATTTCATTTACCAATATAGAAAAATGACAGCTTCAGTAGGCCAATTTGAACTTGATCATCCGATTCAAACACAACAACAAATTGTCTCATAAATTAATATTTGTGTGGCATAAATAATATTATCGAAAGATGAAGGACAATTGCTAATTGCAAAGCAGTTGTCTTTTGTCTTGTGAAACGATGTTTTAGTTAAAGCACCGATAAATACATATCTTTATAGTTAAAGATAGATGCAAATAGAACAAGATGTATAGGAAAAGTTAAAACTACCAACTATTAACTGTTATGTTTAGCCAAATCAAATGCGACAAAGCATGATTTATAGCTGCAATATATTGAGGATTTTTATAGTAATGAAGTAACAAGGTTGATGTTTCACGAAAAACATCAGCCTATTTTAGGAGTAGTTATACGATGACTAGAATGGTTATAACGTCATTCGTATTCGCTTTTGTTGAGCTGTAGCTTAAGAGATGATGGATCAAATTTTAAGTGATAATCAAAAAATATAATTGTGTAATCAGTTACTGAAAGTATATTATTAAAGTTTTTTACAGATGTATTACGTAGTAATTTCTAAAAAATTACAATTTCATTGTATATTATTTTTATGAGGGAAAATTCGTGATTTTTATTATAAAACTTGTTATGATGTTGAATCGTAAGTGATTAAGTGGAAATAGTAAATATTTAAAGGAATAATTTAACTAGAAAATAAAATTTAATATATATGATTTAAAATGAAATGTTCAAATAACGTCTTTTATAAAACAAATAGAAGTGTAATTTAATCAAATAACGTAAAATCAAGATACAAAAATTCAAACTGGTATATCAGTCATTCCTTAAATATTCATGAATATATCATTCAATGTACTGCTCATACTATATCAGACTTAATACCTTAATTATGAAAGCAGAGGTTTAAATATGTTAAAAGCTACAACAAGTATTATAGAAAATGATAAATATGAAGTGCAGGCAATTAACGCGCATTATTTGAAACGTATTGAAAAAAGTAATAAAGCAGAACGTTATTTTTGTATAGCACAAAGTGAAAAATTAACATTATCAGCACTGTCAACTTACGTTAAATCAGCGAAATCAGTGATGGCTCAATTAGGAGAAGCGAATACAAGAGCTACATTAACTGATGCAGGTAATGATATTTATCAAGCAACATTTGTCTACTTTGAAGATTCACTCGATACTTTAAAAACAGCCACTGAAAATTTAAGTCTGTTAGATTCTAAAGAAGCGAAAAATCACATTTTAACAAATGAATAATATAAATTCGTGAGCTTTGGTCGTAAAAGCCTATGCTCAATATACGAGAGCTAGTCTGTAATAACGGGCTAGCTCTCTTACTATTTGAATTCGAATTTATAATGCTGCAACAATACTTTTTTAAGTTAATTGGGAGTACGTTGGCGAATTGCCTATATTACATATAAAATAGAATAAAATTATAAACAGATTGGTAAGGTGAATAGACTATGGAAATTGCACATCTTAATGAATTTATAATATTAGCTCAGTACAAGAATTACTTTAAAGCTTCACAATCACTTTACATTGCGCAATCTACGTTATCGAAACATATTGTTGCTTTAGAAAATGAATGCGGCTATCAACTCATAGATCGTAGCAACAAGCAGATTAAATTGACTGAAGCGGGAGAATTATTTTTACATTATGCGCAGTTAATTGTACAAAATCATCAGGAAATGCAAGAACATTTACAGCAACAGACAGCATCGGAAATTACTTCAATTAATTTAGGAACGTCGCGTGTAATGATTGAATATGGAATTACTGAAATCGTCTCTGAAACAATGAAAGCACATCCAAATTTAAGATTTAAGGTACATGAAGGATTTGAACCAGACTTACATCAAATGATTGAAGAGGGACGTATTGATATTAGCTTTCTAAGAGAGCGGACACCTGCAATTGGAGAATACAGTTATACTTATGTACAAGAACGTCTATGTGCTGTAGTAGATAAATCACATGCATTTGCTGCAGAATCTGAAATATCGTTAAATATGCTTAAAGATATTGAATTATACATGACACCGGATTTTACTTTAGAACATGAATTGTTTCTTTCACTGTGTAAGCGCGAGCAATTTTATCCAATGATTTCCTTTACTGCACCACGTATAGAAAATTTATTAGAAATGGCACATATTGGTGAAGGCGTGGCGTTAATCATGGAGCAACAGGCACGTTACTTTGCAGATGATTGTATTAAGATTATACCTTTTGAACCCAATATCACGACATATATCAATATGACTGTGCATGACCATGTCACTATAAATGATGGGATTGCAGCGTTTATTAATTTAGCTAAATTAGAGAGTACAGCTACTTCTGAAAATGAATAACTGTATAATAATGCCATAGAGAATGGTCTGTTAATTCCAATATAGAATGAATTTGCATGCAAAGTTGAATTGATAATGCTTCCATAAATATTTTATGATTAATTTTAATTTCAAAATGTTTAAGGAGGCAACAAATGAAAAAAATAATTATTTCTGTTTTAAGTGCGACTCTGTTGTTAGCAGGATGTAGTTCTCATGATGGACAACAATCTAAAAAGCAGTCTAATAATAGTGTCGATACTTCAAAAGTGAAAATAAAAAACTACAATCAAGCAACATCGAAATTAAAAATAGATAATACGAAGTGGAAGTATGATAGTAAACATAAAGTATACTATCAATTGAATGTGAGTTACGTCACTAAGCCACAAGCTAAAGATGTCGAAAAGATGGGTATTTATGTTCCTGCAGCTTACTTTAATGGTAAGAAGAATAATAAGGGTAACTATACAGTCACGGTTAATAAGACTAATAAAGTTAAAGGTTATACAGCAAAGACGGCACCGATCGTTTATCCAGTAAACACACCAGGTTATGCCGCGCAAAGTGCTCCAGAATCATATAGTTATAGTACGATTTCAAAATATATGAAATCTGGCTTTATCTATGTTCAAGCAGGATTAAGAGGTCGTAGCATGTCTATGGGTGACCAGCAATCTAGTAAACAAAAAGTGGATTATGAAATTGGCGCGCCTTGGGGTGTGACAGATTTGAAAGCAGCGGTACGTTACTATCGATTTAATAGTAATGCTTTACCTGGTAATAGTACTAAAGTTTATACATTTGGCCATAGTGGAGGAGGAGCACAAAGTTCAATTATGGGTGCTTCCGGAGACAGTAAATTATATTACAAATATCTGAAAAAAATCGGTGCTGCTATGACAGATAAAGATGGTAAATACATCAGTGATAAAATAGATGGCGCAATGGCTTGGTGTCCAATAACAAGTTTAGATCAAGCAGATGCAGCATATGAATGGAATATGGGCCAATATTCTAATTCAGGTAAAAGAAAAGATAATACATTTACTGGTCAATTATCTACTGATTTAGCAGCAAGTTATGGTAAATATTTAAATAAATTAAATCTAAAAGATGGCAATAAGCAATTAACATTGAAAAAATCTAAAAATGGTGAATATACTAACGGTTCATATGTAAAATATATGAAAAAAGAAATAGAAAAATCGGCGACAGAATTTTTAAATAATACGAAATTCCCATATAAACAAAGTAATAGTCAGCAAGCTGGTATGACAATGCCAAGTGAAGGCCAAAAGCAAAATAAAAAAATGCCACAAATGATGGGTCAACAAACAAGTAAGACCTATAAAACAATGGATGACTATTTAAAATCCTTGAATAAAAAAGGAAAATGGATTACTTATAATAAGAAAACCAAGCAAGCACATATTACTAGCTTGAAGGATTTCGCTAAATATTATAAAAAACCAACAAAAAATGTACCTGCATTTGACGATTTAAATAAGAGTCAAGCTGAGAACGAAGTATTTGGTACGTCTGGAAATAATAGTAAGTTACATTTCGATAAGACTGTTGCTCAACTCCTAACAAACAACAAAACAGAATATAGTAAATTAAGTGGTTGGAAAGCTAAATACGCTAAAGCATATAAAGATGATTTAACGAAAAAGGATGCATTGGGATCATCTATTGCGACAAGACAAAATATGTATAATCCAATGTATTATTTATCAGATGCGTATAGTGGCTATGGAAAATCCAATGTAGCTAAAAATTGGAGAATTAGAACAGGTATTCAACAAGGTGATACATCACTTAATGTAGAAACGAACTTAGCTTTAGCTTTAAAACAAATAGTTGGAAAAGGGCATGTTGATTTTAAAACAATTTGGGATAAACAACACACAATGGCTGAAACTTCAGGAGACCCTGAGACAAACTTTATTAATTGGGTTAAAAAAGTAAATAAAAAATAGTGGATTTACTTAAAGAGGCACAATATGAGAGGTATTATAGGTGGAATTTAACCTTTTTTCAGAATAAGTTCTTATTTAATATAAACTTGCAAATTTTCATTTAATCTATATAATTTAAGAACGAGGATTAAAGGGGATGAAAGTTATGAAAAAGAAAAACCAACAATATAATATCAAAGACGATTATATGGATTCTAGAGAAGAATTAGAAATTCATGCTTTACGTATACAAGAGCTTGAACAAAATCAAGCTAAAGGTAAGATTTTCTATGTGATTCCATTATTCGCTTTATCAACGGCTGCTATTGTAATTGCAGTATATAGCTATTTAAAGCATAAAGCATAAATATTAACGATATCAGGTTACACAAAGGTTTATGACTGATAAACTAACATCATTAGTAAAAAGGCTAATCGAGAGATTAATTTCCTCGATTAGCCTTTTTTAAATTGCCGGTAGTTAGCTAGCACGTCACCTTATAATTACATTTGTATTTCTTCTTTAGCATAATAGTATGATGATTCTACTTTTGGTGCTTGGAAAATTGATAATAAAATGAACAATCCAACCTTTCCAAGAATCATTACGCAAATAATTACAATTTTAGAAATCGTAGAAAGATCGGCAGTGATACCTGTCGATAATCCAACTGTACCAAATGCTGAAACCACTTCAAATAACAATTTTATAAAGGGAATATGGGGTTCGGCAATGGTAATAATAAATGTTGCGATACCAATTGAAAACATACCTAAAACAAATATTAATATGGCATTGTTTACTTGATGTTTGAGTAAAGACCGTTTGAAAATTTGTGGATGTTCAATGCCCATCATTCGTGAATAAATGTAAACGAGAATAACTGTGAAAGTTGTCACTTTGATACCACCAGCAGAACTCATTGGTGCAGCCCCGATAAACATCAGTACGATAAACACGAGAATAGTCGGATTCGTAATCTTACTCATATCGACAGAGTTAAATCCAGCAGTACGTGTAGAGACCGACTGGAAGAATGATTTGAATAACTGTTCATGAACGCTAGAGCCTTTGAGTACATGATGATACTCTAATAACCAAAATGCAATAGTACCACCAACAATCAATGTAAATGTCGACACGAGTACAATTTTAGTGTGTAATTTTAGCTTGGTGATTTTACGAGTTTTAACAACATCTAAGATAACGATATAACCTATTCCACCGAAAATAATAAGTGCGGGTACAATGATGTTAATCATTGGATTACCACTATAGGACATAAGATTATCTGAAAACAGTGAAAATCCAGCATTATTAAATGCAGAAACGGATGTGAATAAACTGATGAAACTACCACGGGCTAAACCGTAATCTGGTATAAATACTAAATTTAACATTAAGAATCCTAAGAACTCTACGCCAAATGCAAATGCGATCATTTGGATCGTTAACTTTAATAAACTAGCATTTTTATCACTGTTCCATGTAATCATTAATAAACTACGTTCATTATATGTGATTTTTTTACGACTTAAGATCAGTACAAATATCGATAGCGTTACAATTCCTATTCCTCCGATTTGTATGAGGAGCATAATGATGGTTTCTCCTAAGGCATTAAATTGTTTCGGTACATCAACGGTAGAGAGTCCAGTTACCGTGAACGCGCTACTAGCGACAAAAAAAGCATCGATTAATGATATTGGCTTCTTACCGGTTACAGGTAAATATAACAGTAGGGAACCAATTACTGTAGTCGTTAAAAATAGTGATAAATATAAATAAGTTAATTGAGTAACATTTTTCAACTTTAATCACCTTGTTTTAATAGATATATAGGATAGTACGCCTATAATTTATTTATAGCAAGTATTATTTCAACTTTATTTTAAAATAGTATTTTCTAATGTAGCTTAATAATAAAAAACACCTTCGAGGATCATCACTGCTAAGTGAATAATCGACGAAAGTGTTGTACTGTATTGCACAATAAATAGTTTATAGATTAATTTAAACTTGTGCCGCCACCGTTTAATCCATCTTTAATATATTGATTGACTTGATTATTATATAAAAATTGAAGGTGTGTAATGCCTGGAAGACGAATATTCTTACCACCGTTTAAGTATGAAAGGTTTGCAGCAACCACACCATCTGAAAGGCTATAAATAGAAGTATATTTAATCTTATTGTCTTCTCCAGGACCATTAATTGCTTGATTTGTAGTTAAACCATTTGCACCTGCTAAAGTTACGACATTAGATACTTTAGTTTCTCCACCTAAGTTTTTGATGAAATACATTGTATTTGCGCCACCCATGCTGTGTGCGACGATATCAACTTTTTTAGCACCAGTTTTTTGTAACACACTATCGATATATCTTTTTAGTTGAGGCCCATTTGTAGAATTAGATCCTTGTTTATTGTAGAATTCCACCGCATAGAATTGATTTCGGTCCCACCCTTGAGAAGCCAAATAATTTTTAATGCCATAGAAATTTGATGCACTGCCACCAATACCGTGTACAAAGACGACAGGGTTATGCTTTGTTGTAGCTGCTTCAGTATTAGGGGTAAAGCTAGTTAACGCTGAAAATGTAAGTAAGACACTTAAAACAAAAGTTATTATTATTTTTTTCATATCCTATATCTCCTAAATCTATATTTAAGATAATAATAAAATTAAAATTAAAGAATATCAATATAATTTTTATTAAAAAATTGTTAATTATTTATAGATATAGTTTTAGAATAAAAAAAGCAGTTTAAATATTTGAATATTAAAGAATTACATTAAAAAATGGCTACGCTCATATTATAAATATAAGGTAACCATAAATATTTGTTTTTACTGCTTATATAAGGGGAGTAATTCATACGAAAGTTATAGTTCTTTTATTAATCATAGCATTCCATTTTTAATATAGAAAAAGCACTAATAATTATGATTTAGCACCATATACACTATTTTTAATTTCAGCTTTATATATTAATCTTAACGCGATTAACATAATAATTAGAGCGGCAACTCTTTTCACATCAAAGTGAATGGTTAAGCCTTCAAACCAACCAAAATGATCAATGACCATCCCCATTGTTAACTGTCCAATAACGGCAGATATATTGGCAGATATAACACCAATTTTCGGTATGGCTACAATAGTTAAGAATAAATAACCAACACCAAACCAAACTGCAGCAAGTTGCCATTTAGGTGCGTGAAAGAATTCTAAAAAGCTACCATGCCCAAAGAATAAAGTGATAATAAATAAAATAAAGCCACCAGTAATAAATGTTAGAAATGCACTCTCTAATGTGCCAGCCTTCTTACTAAAAGAACCATTAACTGCTGATTGTGTACTTAACGTAATACCTGCAATGAGTGTGCTAATTACTATAAATATTTGCATCATAAACCTCCTAATATATTAATGTTAAGGCGATTATCATTAATATAATCGCGATAATTTTTTCGATGCGCAGGGGCTTTTTCTCACTGCCGAGCAAGCCGTAATGTTCAATAATGGCGCTCATTATCATTTGACCAACTACGACACTACCCATCGCAAGTCCAACACCAATTACAGGAATTGCAAATACTAAGACGGTAAGGTAGACTACCCCAAGTAATCCTCCAGTTAGTTCCCATTTGGGTGCTCTAACGGTATAAGACAGTGACCCTTTCCCTAAAAATAATAAGGCGATTGCTAAAATGATTGAACCAACAGCAAAGTTATATAAACTACTTTCCAACTTTCCAATATGATCACCTAAAACAGCATAAATAGAACCTTCAATACTTAAAAATATACCAGCGACAATCGCGATGATATAAAAAACAAACTTCTTCATTAACTTCCCTCTTTTCTTTATTTCGCGAATTAACGAATTGTTATCGTAAAAAAAGAATCTCTATATTAAAGATCCTTTTTCATAATATTGACTAATTGATTAATATTGGCTTCATTTCTTCTATAGTATGTCCATTGACCATGTCGTTCTGATTCCAATAATCCCACTTGTTGCATCATTTTCAAATAATGAGAGACGGTTGATGGGGACATATTAGCCTTTTCCTGAATGTCACCAACACAAACGCCACCTTTTTCACTCATGTTCTTATTGAGATGAGCAGTAGGCTTATCAAAATGTTCTAGTGGGTTCTTTAGCCAAATTAAAATATCTACGCGTGTGCGGTTACTCAATACTTTAAAAACATCTACTATATTTTCCATGTGAATTATACTATTCGATAATTTTCGAAATGTCAAACATAAAATTTAATAATATAAATCAGACATTAATAATTGTAGTTACTTAGTATATTAAATCGTATCTTTGAGTTGTTGATACATATCTGAAGTAACTTGGTCTAATTCCTCTTTCGTCATTGTTAGACGTTCCTTAGACGACCCATATCCAATATGATGTTTATCTTGAACTAAACCTTCAAAGATTTCATTGATAAAGTCTGTCGGATCTGCGCCAAATGTATGGATACCTTTACCACCTAAGTCTGTATTCACAGCTGGAGGAATGACTTCATAAACATTAGTGTTTGTTTCAGAGAGTTGATGTCTTAAACTAGTGGAAAATGAACTAACCGCTGCTTTCGTTGCAGAATAAATAGGTGCAATTGCCATCGGTGAAAAGGCTAACCCAGACGAAACATTAATAATACTAGCTTCATTATTACTTTTAGCGAAATATTGACCAAATAATATTGAAAACTGGACTGTAGCATCAAAGTTAATATCTATTTCCGTCTTTAGTGATTCCCAGTCATTTTTGGCATCTGCAGTTAAAAGGTTGAAACGATTTTGAATTCCTGCATTATTGACGATAACGTTGACATCTGGATAATGCGTCGTTACCCACTCAAACAATGCAACTCTTTCATCAGCATGTGTAACATCACATTGCTTGGTAATGATTTCAGGAAATTCAGCTTCTAATGTAGTCAGTTTTTCAGTATTACGACCACACACGATGATTTGATTGTCATTATTGTAAAATTTCTTAGAAAATTGATAACCAATGCCTGATGCGCCACCTGTAACTAAAATTGTGTTACCTTTTATATTCAATATAAACACCTCTATTTAAAAATTAAGTGTGAAAAGTATATTATGTTTAACGTTGAATTTCTAATAATCAGTTTTTATAAATTTAGCAGAATGTGTTAAGCATATTTAAATTTTATTAAAGTGTAGAGATAATCATTTATATTATGTAACGACTGGAATAAAAATATTTAATGACGGATTAATATAACTTTTTAAAAAAATGCGAATTTATGATATGTTTGCACAACGACAGGAAGTCATTATGAACAGGAGAATGGGAAAAATGAAAGTAGCTTTAGTAACAGGCGCGAGTAGTGGTATTGGTTATGAAACTGCTAAGTATTTAGCGAAAAAAGATTATATTGTTTATGCTGGATCTAGAACTGTAGAAAAAATGCAGTCCTTAAAGGCATATCATGCACATATTGTAGAATTAGATGTTACGGATCAACAACAAATTAATGCAGTAGTAAATGAAATTGTAAAAAAAGAAGGTAAAATAGATGTCCTAGTGAATAGTGCAGGATATGGTTCATTAGGGGCAGTTGAAGATATTGAATTAGATGAAGCGAGAAAGCAGTTTGAGGTAAATTTATTTGGTTTATCTGAAATGATTAAGGCAGTTTTACCGACGATGCGTGCACAACGTAGTGGTACAATCGTTAATGTCTCATCAATAAGTGGTCGTTTGCCTAGCTATTTTGGGGCATGGTATAACGCCTCTAAACATGCTTTAGAAGGTTATAGCTCAAGCTTACGTTTAGAGCTTGAAGAGTTTGGTATCAAAGTTGTTGTAATTCAACCGGGAAGTATTAACACAAATTGGGGGTTAATTGCTGCGGATAACTTAACAAAAGTATCGCAAGGTAGCGCATATCAAAAGAAATCTGCAGTTATAGCAGACATGTTGCGCACGCAATTTAACTCTAACCAATTGCCACAACCATCTGTTGTAGCAAAACGTATAGTTAAGACAGTTGAGCATCAACATATACGTCAACGATTTATTGTTGGGAAATTTGCAAAATGTTTAGTTTTTGTGAACAAAATTTTACCAAGTAAATTATATAACTGGATTATTCAAAGAAGTATGTAAGTCAAAATTCATTTCAAAAGGGGGATAAATCCTTTTGTAACAGTTTTTTGAGTAAATATAAACATTAATGTAGATTTATTAATTTAAAAGATATAGTGATTTGTAGAAAATGAATATATGTTTCGCAAAACTTTTTAATATAAAAAGTACTTTGAATTATTGAAAATTCAAGATATAATAGTCAAAGCGTAGAGAAAAATTTAATATATTGAATAGTTATAAACTGTAGATATACTTTTTTCAAAGATTAACAATGATACTTAGTCTTTGATGGGAGTATATCCTTTTTATTAAAAACGTTTTCATTATTAAAAAGCAACGCCTTTTAAGCTTTATAAATACATATCGTATGCTTATGTTATATATTTTAGAGTTAACACATAATTATTATTTTTAGGACAAATAGCTATGTGCATGACTGAGGAAGTGAATTTTTAAAGGGCGCTCCTTTTTAATATTTGTGAGGAGGAAGAGTGTGAAATTTTTTAAAAAAGTTAGTTTGCCTATGCAAATAGTCATCGCTTTAATTTTAGGGGTAATTGTAGGAAGTATTCTACATGGCAACAAAGATGTTATTAATTATATTCAACCATTCGGGGATATATTTTTAAATTTAATTAAAATGATAGTTGTACCGATTGTATTTTGTTCATTAGCAATATCTATTTCAAACGTTGGTGATACAAAGACAATTGGACGTTATGGTGGTAAAACATTACTATACTTTATTTTTATGACAACTTTTGCAATCGCTTTAGGTTTAATCTTTGGGAACTTATTTAAACCAGGTAGTGGTTTGAATGCAGATTTATTACCTAAAGGTGATATTTCAAAATATGAAAGTACTGCAAAAAGTGCAGAAGGTAGTACATATGGAAACCATTTAATAGATACGGTAGTAAATATCGTTCCAACCAATATATTTGAGGCATTATCTTCAGGTGAGTTATTGCCAATTATCTTTTTCTCTGTGTTCTTTGGTCTTGCTTTGGCAGCAATTGGCGAAAAAGCGAAACCAGTTAAAGACTTTTTAGGTGGCGCATTAGAAGCTGTATTCTGGATGATTGGTAAGGTCTTATTATTAGCACCAATCGCTGTTTTTGCTTTTATTAGTACAACGATTATTACTTTTGGTATTTCAGCGTTAATACCATTATTTAAATTATGTTTAACAGTTGTTATTGCGATGTTCTTCTTTATCTTCATCGTACTGGGCATCGTATCACGTTTATGTGGTGTAAAGATTGTCAGTATCATGAAATTATTGAAAAACGAGCTAATGCTTGCATTTTCTACGGCAAGTTCAGAAGCGGTATTGCCAACTGTTATGAGAAAAATGGAACGCTTTGGTGTACCGAGAGATATTGCATCTTTCGTATTACCAACGGGTTACTCATTCAACCTTGATGGTGCAGCTATGTACCAATCTATTGCAGCATTATTCGTTGCACAACTCTACGGCGTACATTTAAGTATTGGCGAACAAATTATCTTAATGATTACTTTGATGTTAACTTCAAAAGGTATGGCAGGTGTGCCTGGTGCCTCTATCGTAGTATTGTTAACAACATTAGGATCAGTCGGATTAAATCCACAAGGACTTGCATTAATTATTGGTGTGGACAGAATCTTAGAAATGTTGAGAACATGTGTTAACGTATTAGGTAACTCAGTGGCAAGTGTTGTAATTGCAAAATCAGAAGGCGTATATGATAAAAAACGAGGAGAAGAATATTTGAAAGGCCAGGCTTAGTTTGGTTAAGTAAATTTACTTCAACCAGCAGAATATATTATCGATAAAAAGGTAGTTTCCTAAAATATAGGAAGCTACCTTTTTGTATATAGTAATGTTGATGATGAGATAGATAAGACGAACTTTAATTCATAAATACTAGAGGAGAAAGAGAAATAAACAACCATTACTTTTTTTAATTTAAATAATTACAAAACAATCTATTGTTTGAAAACGTTTTTTTACTACGTTAATATATTTTTTAACAATTTTATATCATAAAAAATATAATTTCGCTGATAATTTGCTACGTTAGTTGATTCAATTAAAAATAGACGAGCGATTAACTGGCACCAGTGATATGTATATTTATGTTATTAAATTCAAACTTAACGTAGAAAGGTTGCATGAAATGAGCGAAACTTATCGTATACACAGGATAAAAGAAAATTGGGGTATTATCATAGCAATTATATTTATTGCTTCTACTTTACGTGCACCATTAACCTCTGTAGGTCCAGTGGTTAGTGAAATAACTAAAGTGTTGCAAGTAAGTGATAGCGTGGCAGGATCATTAATTACAATCCCTTTGCTAATATTTGCTATAGTATCACCATTAGTATCAAAGGTTACAGCTCATTTGAGCGTATCCAGGACAATTTTACTATCTACTTTATTATTAAGTGTTGCACTCATTATTCGAGTGATTGGCGACATTAACATTTTTTTATTAGGAACCGTACTTTTAGGCATTGGTATTGCCTTTGGTAATGTCTTGTTGCCAAGCTTTGTTAAATGGTACTTTCCTACACAAATCGGAGTTGCCACGGGTATATATAGTGCCACTATGCATTTTACTGCTGGAATTGGTGGTGGTTTGAGCTTCCCTTTATCAACCATTTCACCACTAAGTTTTAGAATCTCACTTTCTGTTTGGTTTATATTAGCGATTATTGCTATTATCCTATGGCTGCCCAAAGCCGTACATGTCTTCCACTTAGAAAAAGCTACGAAACAACAAAATCGAACGACTACTCATTGTAATAAAAATGTCTTTAAATCAAAGTTATCATGGATGATCGCCATCACTATGGGCTTCCAATCAATGATTGTATACACAGTTGTTGCATGGGTACCTTCTATCTTAATGGACAGAGGTATTGATCCGTCGACTGCAGGTTATTTATTTATGATAAATCAATTTGCACAAGTACCTATGACATTTACCTTCCCTATCATTGCAGACAAATTGAAAGATCAGCGTATTTTAGTTTTTATCGTTTCATTCCTATTTTTAATCGGATTTAGTCTGCTATTTAGTCATACGTTTATATTACTAGTTATTGGTGTTATCATATCCGGTTTGGCAATGGGGGCATGCTTTAGTTTATGTATGACATTCTTTTCAATAAGAGCTCGTACAAGCGGTGGTAGCGTGTCTTTATCAGGGTTTGGTCAATCATTAGGTTACTTTATTGGTGCTATGGGACCTATTTGTGTAGGATTTACTTATGATGCAAGTGGCGGTTGGCAAATAGGTATTATCTCATTAATAGTGATGTCACTTCTGTTTGCAGTATTTGGTTACTTCGCTGCTGAAAATAAAGTAATCGAAGATGAATAGTTGGTCTAATAATGATTTATTTTGAGAGGAGTGTTTGGCACATTACTAAAATTAAAGTACACCATTATGATGCATTCAGTAATACACCAAATAAAGGTAATCCAGCAGGTGTAGTACTTGATGCTAATGACTTAACTGAACTAGAAATGCAAGATATCGCTCAACAAGTAGGATTTAATGAAACGGCGTTTGTACAAAATTCTGATTTTGCAGATTTTAAATTACGTTACTTTACACCTGGTCAAGAAATGAACTTATGTGGTCATGCTACGATGGCAACATTGTATGCTTTAAAAACAGCAAGACAATTAGTGGATAAAAAGGAAGTTAGTATTGAAACAAAAGCAGGAATATTAACTATTCAGCTTGAAGTCAATGCTGCGCAGAATATAGATATTACAATGCAACAAGCTACCCCAGAATTTAAACCATTCACTGGCTCAACTACTGACTTAGTGACTTTGTTAAATATAACTGAAGCGGATGTCATTGATGACTTACCTATTGTATATGGGAGCACCGGCTTGTGGACGCTAATTGTACCTGTTAAGTCATTATCAGTGATGCAACAAATGAAACCTCAAACTGCTAAATTTCCAGATGTTGTAACAGAAATGCCTAAAGTATCGATTCATCCCTTATGCTTTGAAACTTATGATGCAAAGGCAGATATGCATGGTAGACATTTTTCATCTCCGTATTCTGGTACAGTGGAAGATCCAGTTACTGGGACTGCTTCGGGTGTGATGGGTGTGTATTATGCAAAATTTGTTGACCAGGAGTCTCAAGATACCTATCAATTTGTGGTCGAACAAGGGCAAGAAATAGATAAAGATGGTCGTGTCCTCGTAAATATAAAAATTTCTGATAATCATTATAATGTTCAAATTACTGGAACAGCAGTGTATGTTGATACTATGGAAATTACCTTGAATTAGGTGAGTATTCTGATTTTAATAAAAAATTACTGATAAATAGCTGAAGATTGTTTTTCATTGTTAAAGCACGAACTATAAGCAAATATTGTTTTCTTTTATTACAAAAGTGGTATAGATAACTTAATTTGAAATTATAAATTACATAAAGTATTAATTTCTTTATGTATTTAAAAAATTAGTTAAATATACTTGGTGCTTGGAGAGAGAACATGAAATTTATCAGCAATTATTGGCAATACCTTACTGTGTTCGTTGTGATTATACTTAGTTTATATATGGTTTTTTGGGGTTATCAACGTTTAGATGGACTGCAAATGATATTGATGTTTAGCATAATTGCGTTAGCTATACATCAATTTGAAGAATTTGTTTATCCTGGCGGGGCACCTATTGTAGTTAATAAAGCAAGTTTCAGAGAAGAAGTTGATTTTAGCCATTACCCAGGAAATACTTTGTCGACATTTGTCGTCAATATGAGTGTATATGTTCTTTATATATGCGCTTTAATATTTCCTCAACTTATTTGGTTAGGATTAGCGACTATGATATTTAATTTAATGCAGTTTTTTGGACATGGTTATTCAATAAATAGGGCACTAGGCACTTGGTATAATCCTGGGCTTGTGTCTAGTGTGGTATTCTTTTTACCAATAAGTATTTATTATGTCTATTACGTTCATCATTTTCATCTAGTCAATTTTGTTACATGGATTTTAGCGATTTTAGTCTATTTCATAGCGGTCTTTTTAACTATTACTTTGCCATTTGAGAAGTTGAAAAGTAGAAAGTCTCAGTATGTCATTTCTGACTGGCAACTTGAACGCTATAATAAAATGTTGAAATTTGCAAAATTGAAAAAAGGATAAAACAAAAGGCCCCTAATCTCTAGATAAAGAGTTAGGGGCATATTTATTTGAAATTATCTAATGGTTTAAACATGGAAACAATGGTTAACGGATGTGAGGTATCTTTATAGATTTGTTCTTGCTTATAAATATGGTAACCACTTTGTTTATAGAGATTAATATTTTTCCAAATGTTAGCACGAACTTTACATTTAATTTTAGAAATTTGATGCTTCATACAGTAATTTTCTAAATGATTTAATAAAGATTTTGCAACTCCTTGTCTTTGATAAATAGGGAGTACAGAAAGGCGATAGAAATATAATTCTGTTTCTTCTATTTGAAAGCGTAACATACCGATTGCTTTGTCATCTTGATATGCTATTAAGGCACATTCCCCTTTATTAAATGCATTTTTTATTGTATTTATGGTCTCCTTTAATGCACTTGATGGTACGTTATCATATTGATACTCAGAAAAGGATTGTAGCATTATTTCATGAATAGTCCTGACATCCGACTCTGAGTTTGTTGCAGATATGTTCAAATAATCACCTTCATTATTAAGATTTTCAACTAGTATAGTTGAAACTATTTAATTCGTAAATTATTCGGCAAAGGCCCCTAATCTCTAGATAAAGAGTTAGGGGCTTATTTAGATGTGAAAAAGCCAACGATTGAAGTACGTCACTCAATCGTTGGCTAATGATATAAAAATTATTTTGTCGGTATTGCGATTTCTTTTAATGCATTTTCTTGAACGGCTTTGGCTACTTCTGAGATAACGCGAGGATCTAAGGCATTTGGAATAACGAACTCGGGGTTTAGTTCATCTTCCGTGATGACACTGGCGATTGCTGTCGCTGCAGCAACTTTTGTATCCATTGAGATATATTTAGTTTTTGCATCTAAAATTCCTCTGAATATGCCAGGGAATGCAAGTAGATTGTTAATTTGGTTAGCGAAATCAGAGCGACCGGTACCTACTACTGCAGCACCTGCAGCTAATGCTTCTTCTGGGTAGATTTCAGGTACTGGATTCGCTAGTGCAAAGATGATAGGTTGGTCATTCATAGATTTAATATGTGCTTGGGTAAGCACTTTTGGAGCAGATACACCGATAAATACATCGGCACCATCAATGACTTGAGTTAAGTTACCACGCTGATGTGTACGATTAGTGCGCTGTGCAATGTCTTGTTGCGCAGTGTTCATCCAAGTTTCACCTTCACAAACTACACCTTCTAGACTGACAAGTGTTATATCTGTATAACCAGCTTCGAGCAGTAATTTAGCAATTGCAATACCAGCTGAACCGGCACCATTAATGATTATTTTAATGTCATAGTGTTCCTTTTCAACTACTTTAATGGCATTAATTAATGCGGCTAAGACAACGATTGCTGTACCGTGTTGATCATCATGGAATACAGGAATATCTAGTTCTTCGATGAGTCTTTTTTCAATTTCAAAGCAACGTGGTGCGGAAATATCTTCTAAATTGATTCCTGCAAAATTAGGCTGCAATGCTTTGACAATTGAGATAATTTCTTCAGTGTCTTTAGTATCCAGCGAAATAGGGAAAGCATCTACACCTGCTAATTGCTTGAATAGAATACTTTTACCTTCCATAACTGGAATGGCAGCTTTAGGTCCAATGTCTCCTAGGCCAAGAACTGCTGTGCCATCGGTGATGACACCAATCATATTACCACGAGATGTAAGTGTGTTTGCCTTAGTTTCATCATTTGCGATAGCTGTACATACTTGTGAAACACCCGGTGTATAAACGACACTTAAATCTTCTTCTGAAGAGACATCAACTTTACTATTGATTGTGATTTTACCTGCATGTTGTTCGTGAAATTTAACTGGGTCTAACTTTTCTTCTTCTACTGACATTATTATTACTCCTTAATCCTTATTTAGTCTTTTATATTCATTGTGCTGTGTTAACTGAATAACTTTAATAATAAAGTGGCTAATATGACTGTTGATACGCCACCAATTCTTGTAGCGACTTGTGCGAAAGGCATTAACGCCATACGTTTAGAGGCAGATAGAATAGCTACATCTCCAGTTCCACCTAAACCACTATGACAACCTGTAACAATAGCTGCATCGACTGGGTACATTTTCATAAGTTTTCCTACGAAATAACCTGAAGCAATCATCGTTAATACAACAGATGCACAGATAACGACATAGGCTGGTGTTACGATTTTAACGACATCACCTAGTGGAATATATAACATCCCTAAACCAACCATGAGTGGCCATGTTAAGCTAGTTGAGATAAATTTATATAAATGGTGTGCGCCTTCTTCCATTTTATTAGGCATCCAGCTTAAGCATTTAATGAATGTTGCAAATAAAATCATAATAACTGGTCCAGGAATACCAATAAATTTATGTCCAAGTGTACCTACAATAAAGAATGTACATGCAATTAATAAGCCAGCTCCCATTAGTGAAAAATCTACAGGTTTATCGCTCGCATCTTTTTCTTGTAATAAATCATCACCTTTATCTGCTTTTACTAGTGAACCATTACCAGATAGGTGTGTTTTCTTTTCACCTAAGCGCATCATTAAACCAGCACAAACTACTGCAAGTATATTACCGATAACGGCTGCCGGAATCATTTGTCCTACAAATGTTTCTGCGGATTGGCCTAAGATAGATGAGTAAGCGATGGATAGTGGTAAGATACCTTCACCAATTCCACCACCAATGATTGGTACAATGATAAAGAATAATGTATGTTTAACATCATATCCAAATAAAAGACCAACCAAGATACCCATACCTACAGCGGATAGTGTGCCGACAACTAATGGCACAAACATACGTGTAAAGCCTTGAATCAATACTTTTCCATTCATGCCTAAGATACTACCAACGACTAAGCAAGAAATGTAGAAATATAGGAAGTTGGAAGTTTTCATTAATGTTGTTACAGCTTTCATTGATGCCGGGTTAATCAAGTTTAAAAATACTAAAATGGACGGTATGAGTAATGCCAAAATTGCAGGACCGCCAATGTCCTTTAATATGGGTATACGGTTACCTAAGTCACCTAATAAAATACCTAAGATCATGATGACTGCGAATCCGCCAATCATATCTGGTGGCAATGTATTGTAAACTGATGCAGCAAAGATAATGGCTGCCAATGTAACATAGAGTGGTAAAGGAACGACGCCAATCTTTATCTGCATGAGCTTAGCCCAAATCCCCTTTGACTTACCTTCTTGAACGTCATATTTCGCCTGTTCTTCGCCATCAACAGTAAGCGCTTTCATTTCGCTTTTTGAAATCATATTAATCCCCCTTAATTATCATATGCATATCATAGGATTAAATAAGGGAATTGCACAGTTTATGAAAGTTTAATAATCTTTTTGTAATTAAAAAAAGAGCAACAATACCTTACATTTGTACACAACTGATAAAGGTGCTGTATAGTCTGCAAGGGTACTGCTGCTTTTAATTATGGTTAATAAAAATTTAACCCATACGGTATATATTCGAATATCTTAATTTAAATAGGGCGTTAAATAATGTAGATTATCTTGCCTGAATTTATATTGATATACGGGACGACCAATGCCGTATGTTAGTGATTCTTCTAACACATTAATATCTGCAAGGAATTTCAGATATTTTCTAACTGAAACTCTAGAAACATCTGCAATTTCTGCTATTTCATCTGTTGAAAAGGTTTGTTTGCCAGAGTGGTTTACCTTATCGATAATAGCTTGAAGTGTACCTTTTGTTAAACCTTTAGGTAAGGTAGCTGTTCCATCGCTTTTTGTTTCAGATTTATTAAATAATCTACTGTCTAACGTTGATTGGTCAAAGTTTTGATTTTCATTGAAAAATTGGTGCTTGTGTTTATATTGTAATAACGACTGTTTAAAGCGCTCAAATTCAAATGGTTTTATGAGATAATCGATTGCACCATAACGCATTGCTGTTTGTATTTTATCTGCATCAGAAGCGGCAGTTATTAAAATTGCGTCTATCTTATAGTGATGTTCTCTTATATAAGTTAATAATGTTAGACCGTTTTCGTCTGGCATATAGACATCTAATAATACTAAGTCGATGGGTTGAGTTTCGATGACTGAAGTAGCGTCTTTTACATTATGTGTAATGTCGACTAAATCGTATCCTTCAACTTTTTCTATAAATTGTTTGTTTAGTTGAGCTACCATTGGATCGTCTTCCACTATAAGTACTCGTATCATTATTGATTCCTCTTTTCTGCATATGGCACTACTACTGTAAAGTGTGTATTTCCTCGAGTATTTGTCTGGAGGGTGATTTGGCCTTCAAGGTTGTCGATACTTTGTTTAACAAGGTACAATCCATACCCCCTATGATCTCCTTTGGTAGAATAGCCTTTTTTGAAAATATCTGCCTCAGATGATTCAGATAAACCATGACCTGAATCGATCACATCTATTGTTAATATATCATTATTATATTGTAAATAAACTTCGATCGATTTGTGCTTAAGTTCAGCAGTAGTTAAGGCTTCTAGACTGTTGTCAATCAGATTTCCAATAATTGTAATCGTATCGTGTGTTAAATATGAATGTTGTGGTTCTGGAATGACGGTTTGATTGATGATTTCAAGTTCAATATTATGTTCTCTTGCAAGGCTTAATTTTCCGATTAAAAAACCAGCCAAGGCTGCATCTTTGATATTGACTGCGATATTCTCATTTTCTTGGGTACCGTGTTCAACTATTTCATAAATATATTGCTTTAAGTCATTATAATTTTCCATTTGAATCATGCCTAAGATAACATGTAGGCGATTGCTAAATTCGTGTGACTGTGCGCGCAAAGTTTCTGCATAAGTCTTTACACCAACTAATTGCTCAGATAATTGGCTGATTTCTGTTTTGTCTCTAAATGTTGAAATTGCACCGACAATTTCGTTATTCACATAGAGTGGTACACGATTTACTAATATTTTAATGCCATTGATATTTTGTTCTTCATCGACTTCTGGACGACCATTTTCTAATACTTTCGGAAGTTGGGTAGACTGCATATAGTCATTAATTTTGACGCCAATCGCTTTGTCTGGAAGACCTGCCTTACGGAAAATATCTTTCGCTGAACGATTAACTAAATTAATCTTACCTTCGTGGTCAACAGCCACAATACCTTCGTGCACAGATTGTAGCATTGTATTACGTTCTTCTAGTAATTTAGCTATAGCAGAAGGTTCTAAACCGAGCAGTGTTTTTTTAATATAACGAGATACTAGAAAGGCACCTATAATACCTACCAAGATACCTAATACCGTACCGATTAAAATTTTCTTATTTCCATCGGCAAATGCCTCATTAACGTGTTTCATTGGTACACCAACAGCGACGACACCAATCTGCTTGTCATGACTGTCGTATATAGGAGTAAATGAACGTAATGATTTACCAAGCGTTCCTTCCGAAATCGAAGACGTACTGTGACCGTGTAAAGCTTTAGTCTCATCGCCACCTTGGAATCGCTCACCGATTAGTTTTGGATTCGGGTGTGATTTACGGATACCATGCATATCCATAACTACAATAAATTGGACACCTGTAGCCTTTTGTATTTCAGAAGTATATTTTTGAATCGAAGGTGTGTCTTGTTTATTTTTTAAACCAGTCTTGACGATATCTGATTGTGCAACGGTGCGTGAAATAACTTCAGATTTTTCTTCGGCTGTTTTATGCACAGCATTTCGTACCGTATTGCTGATTAGTAGACTGGTGATTAACAGTGAAAAGATTACTACTAAACAGACGTATATAATGATGATTGTGCTAAGTTTAAGTTGTCGTTTTTGCAAAATAATTCCCATCCTAACCATGTTTAAACAATATATAAGTCAAATCGCATCAGTTCTTAAAAATTTGATTTATTACATAAATTGTTACTAAATATATACTTATTTCTTCTAAATAAGAATATCTCAAAATTATAATTTTACAACCTTTAAATGGGAAATTAAGATATTTAAGGGTTTGAAATACTACAATAGAGACGAGTTAATTAAACTAAAAGAGATTGTCACTATAAAGGTTAGTTTTTTATTATCATTGAAAAATCAGTTAAAATAAAAATAATACAATGCAGTTATTGTGATAGTGTAGTGATGTTATTTTGTGAGAGAAAAATGGTTTTCTCAAACATTGAATAGAATCTGTGAAAGATTGAGGAGATAAATAATGAGTGTATCAGAGGCGATATTTACAACAGGCGAATTTGCAACATTATGTGGAGTGAAAAAGCAAACGCTGTTCCATTATGATGAAATCGGTATTTTACAACCAGAGTATAGAAATGACAAAGGCTATCGCTATTATTCCTTAAAGCAGCTTGAAATATTTAGTGTGATTGAGATATTAAAGGACTTACAGCTATCGTTGACTGAAATCAAGACATTTTTAGATGATAGGTCAGTTACAGAAACGATTAAGTTGTTAGAGCATAAAGCGTATGAAATCGACCGACAGATAAAGGAGATGGAGCAACTTAAATTATCAATTCAAAATCGTAGACAGCATTTAATAGAATCTAATGAAGCGGATTTCACGAATATCGAAATCGTTACACTGCCTGAAAGTTATTATTTGCTTAGCGAAAGTGTTACAGGCAACTCGATGAAGGAGACATCTCATGCTTTAATGCGCTTTATTCGAGACAATCGGTTAGACTTCGGCCACCCTATCGGCGCACTGCTCTCTCAAGACCATATTATGAATGGGCTTTATGATGACTATCAATATTTCTATATAAAGATAGATTATGGTATTGAGCAGGCGCATCATATGCGGGCAGCAGGGCAGTTCGTTGTTGCCTATCATGAAGGTCACGATGATACGATATATAAGACACATAAGAGAATTAAGGCATTTTTAAAGCTGAAGGGTTATCAAATTGATGGTGATAGTTACGAAGAGTATGTTGTAGATGAGGTAAGTACAGACGGACCGGATAAATATGTCACAAAAATATGTATACCAGTAAAACAGAATGACATTTCTGAAAAACCATTATCATAGTAGTTGTAAAAAAATAAATCTCACTTGTTGACTATACGGTAACCGTATAGTTTATATTTTTTATTGTAGAGAAAGCAGGTGAGTATACATGACATTTAAAAAAGCAACAGTTTTAGCATTAGTATCTAGTGCACTATTCTTAATCGTCATTGATATGACTGTATTATATACAGCGCTACCGATACTAACGCATGATTTACATGCTACAGCAACGGAAAAACTATGGATTGTTAATGCATACGCACTCGTCGTGGCAGGGTTATTACCAGGTTTAGGTACATTGGGTGACTATGTGGGGCATAAGCGTATGTTCTTAACAGGATTAATGATATTTGGAGCTGCCTCTGTGCTAGCTGCTAGTGCAACATCACCAGAGATGTTAATTATTGCAAGAGTGATACTAGCGATAGGCGCAGCAGCAATGATGCCACCCACATTATCTATAATTAAACGTACATTTGTCGATGAACAAGAGCGTGCATTTGCGTTAGGCGTATGGTCTGCAATCACAGCTGCAGGAGCAGGTTTAGGACCTGTAATTGGTGGTGGTTTGTTGGCCTACTTTTCTTGGCATTCAGTATTTATAATAAATATACCAATTGTGGTTATTGTCTTAATATTATCTTATTTATTTGTACCGAATTATCCTGTTCAGAAGACGGGACGTTGGGATGTTATCAGTTCTATACAGATTATGGTTGGGCTGATTAGTGTTGTTTACGCGATTAAAGAAGTTACTAAACAAGGACCGAATTTCATAATAGCAGGGACGACTTTGGTGATTGGTTTAATAGCGATTACTTTATTTGTTATGAGACAACGTAAGGTTCAACAACCATTAATTAATTTGAAAATCTTTAAGAATATCCACTTTACGGTGGGGACGTTAGTTGCGATTGTTACAGCATTTACGATGATGGGATTTGAATATATCTTGTCTCAGAGACTACAACTTGTATTAGATTTAACAGCATTTCAAGCAGGATTAATAGTGATGACAATGGCAGTAGCTTCATTAGTTGGGGCAATAGGTATCGGCATGATTTTAACGAAGTATGGCACAATAAAGTTACAGTGGGTAACATTGATGATTGCTTGGGTTGGAATCATCTTGTTCTATTGGATACTTGATGGCTCTTTAGTGATTCAAATTATTACATTGATGATAGTAGGTTTAGGACTCGGTGGTGCCATGACATTGGCATCTACAGCTATAATGACAAATACATCCGATGAAAATTCAGGTATGGCAGCATCTATAGAGGAAGTGTCATTTGAGTTTGGTGGATCATTAGGCATCGCAGTACTTGGAGGTTTGTTTTCAATGTTTTATAGCTTATCATTTAACTTTAAAGATAGTGGAATAGATTTGGCTAAGGCTAAAGGAAGTCTTGATGAAACATTGATTCAAGCTGAACAGCAACCAGAGTCTATCAGCAAACCATTGATTGCAGCAGGGAAACTTGCATTTGATCAGTCATTTTCCATTATTATGATGATTGGTAGTGTGATTATAGGATCAACTATTATTCTATTGATATTATTAGATTATAAAAACAAACGACAAACTTCAGTCATTGAATAAGTGAGCGTTGATATTATATTAGTTAAAATAAACTGACACTTAGGAGATGGAAAAAGGAAGCACAGATATAATCTATGAACAAGGCAGTAAATGAGTTTATACATTCATTTACTGCCTTTATATTTACAATCATTTATCTGCTTAGTTCACTTATTTAATTACACTATCCTAGAAGTCATCTTTGACTGGTATGACTACCTATAAAACCGCGTTTAAAAGTATTTTAGTTCTATGTGTATTGTTTTTGTTATAAATAGGAGGATTGGTAATTTATAATGAAACGTATTGTTTAGTTCGTTTTTTTTCAAATAAATTGTTTATCCAATTAAATCTCGATTTCTATAGCCAACATAACCTAGAATAATCAAGATGATACTAATTAAAGTCATAATCGTAAATGGCATGATTTCAAAGCTTTCTTTTGGCATTTGAGGAAGCCAATTAAATAGTGCTGTTTTTGAAAACCAGTCAGGTAAATCTAAAATACCACCAAAATAATTGATAGCAAAATTATAGCCAAGATAAGCATAAGTTAATTTGCCAAGTCTCGGTGCCCAGCCAAGCGCCAAAGTAGCTAGCCCTGTGAAAAATAATATTGCTGGAAAATAGTTGCACCCAGCGGCAAGAAAATCTATAAGCTTTAACTCAACATGTCCATCCATTACAGTTAATGCAGTTCCACCTAGGCTAAGGGTAACCGCTAAAATACCTATAATGATAAACAATAATGCTAATCCAATCGTGGTCCAATAAAGTCTACCGCGCGTTACTTTAGTAGGGAAGATTTGACTAAAACGAAATTTACTTTCTTCAGAGAATAATTTATTAACAATTGCAATTGGTAATATCGTTACGAGACTCACCATAATGATCATTATCGTACTAGTGAATGAAGATTCTAGGGAAGCGTTAGAATTAGCAAACATTTGTTTAATCATTGCATTACCTTCTATGAAATTCTGCATATCGCCATAAATTGAACCGTAAGCTATACCCATAGTTATAAAGGCAATAATCCAGCTGATAATTGCTGTTTTATTAATTTTAAATAATAAGCCATGGATAGACAATAATGATTTTTTAGCATGTGCTTTTCCTTTTAGCTCAGGTATATAACTCGCACCCATATCGCGTTTGCCTTCAAGTATCATAGCGATAATAACGACTACCATATTAAATAGGGTTGCCATGATGATTGGATACCAATGATTATCTGTAAAAGGATATCCAAGATAGCTCCAACCAAGCGGGTTAGCATAAGACAAATCAATATTAGAAACGTCTGTACCGGCACGAAGGATATATAATAAACCTACAATACCAAGAGATGCACCAGTAGCAGATGAAGCGGATGGCATGATTTGAGACATTATGAGTGCAATGCTACCTCCCATAATCCCAGTCATACCTATTGAGATGCCAAAGAGCAATGAGCCTTGCATGGTAATTGTATCTACATTAAAGCTCATCATAATCCCAAATATAAGCAACGATATTAACACGTTAACTAATAAGATTTCTATAAAAGCAGCAAGAGAATTTGCTTGTCGCCCAACATGAAATGAACGTACTAGTTCAGTAAGTCCCAATTCCTCTTCTTTACGTGTATGACTAATCACATGTAACATGGACACAATCATTGAACATAGTCCGCAAAACAGTAGCATTTCATGTGCGTACATCGCGCCCAAAGTGTAGTCTTTCGCTGTTTCTATAGGAGTAGGGCCAATGATAGAGATCATCGCAGGGTTTTGTAATGTTTCAAACATACCAATGAGCCCATTTCCTTTGGACATTTCTTTAAAAGAAGGAACAAATCCTGCAGAAAATATAGCAACAGATAGCACCCAAATCATTAATTTTTTCCAGTCGCGCTTTAAATACTGTAAAAAAAGCATGTGCCAAAGAGCAAATTTTTCACTCATCTCAAATGCACCTCCTAACTATTTTTATTTTCATAATGGCGCATAAACAACTCTTCCAAAGTTGGTGGTGTAGATTCCAATTTCTTAACACCTAATTTTGCGGCTTCATTCAAAATATGACTTAGCTGCTTATTATCTGCAGAAAATGTTGCTTGATTAAGGTGTTGCTTAAAGTCAAATACGCCCTCAACATTTGATAACTTAGTGACATCTGTTTCTGTTTCTAGTGTTATCGTTGAAGATGTTAAATGTCTTAATTCATCGAGTGTTCCACTTTCTACAATTTCTCCTTGTCGAATAATAGCCACTCTATCTGCTAAACGTTCCACTTCACTTAAAATATGTGACGATAATAAAATGGATTTCCCATTATTTTTAATTTTTTCCACTTCTTCTTGAAATACGACTTCCATTAATGGATCTAATCCAGAAGTAGGTTCATCAAAAATATATAAATCTGAATCTACAGATAATGCTGATATCAAACCTACCTTTTGACGATTACCTTTTGAATAGCCCTTTGCTTTTTTCTTAGGATCTAGCTCGAAACGTTTTATGAGTTCATCACGTTTATCCGTATCACCATTACCATGTAATTTCATAAATAAATCGATGATTTCTCCGCCAGTCATATTACCCCATAATGCAACGTCTCCAGGCACATAAGATATATGTTTATGAATTTTTAAGCTCTCTTTCCACACATCTTTTCCGAAAATTTCTGCACTTCCTGCGTCACGTTTAATAGTTCCTAACAATATACGTAACGTGGTAGATTTCCCTGCACCATTAGGACCAATAAAGCCTAAGACTTCTCCTTTATTTACTGTAAAAGAAACGTTGTTTAAAGCTTTGAAATTTCCAAAACTTTTTTGTAAATGACTTATCTTTACAACTTCCTCCATAATAATTCTCCCCTTATAAAATGATTTGATTAATCATAGCTCGCCTTCATTATAGAAACTTCGCTTTAATATTTGAGCGTATAGTTTCCATTCATTAAAGTACTGATTTCCAAATTCAGAAAAATTTTCAAACGAATTGATTTGATGAATCGCTTTTTCTCCAAAACCATACATTGTCCAATTAAGAATTTCTATTGCCTTGTTAATATCTATATCATCACGAAACTTTGAATAGTCTATGCCAATATATATTTTTTCATTTCCATGCTTATAGATAAGATTGATATTTTCCTCAATATAAGGTTTTACTTCTTCTGCTGATTCCTTATTTATAGATTTTAGAAAATCAAAAATTTCTGGATGATTCTGTTGTATATATAGTTTTTGCATACCGATATTCTCGAGTCGATTGAATACATCTGTTTCACTTAAATCAATTTCCGCATACATATTTTCTATAATTTGAACACTATAGCTAATTAAATAGCGATAAAGGTCCTTTTTATTATTAAAATAATTAAACAGTGATCCTTTAGATATTTGAGCATTCTTCACAATTTCATTTGTTGATGCCTTGTCATAGCCACTTTTCACAAATTCCTTAATAGCAGCATTTACAATAGTTCTTTGCTTAGCTGGTTTTAGATTATTAAACAAACTATTAATAAAAAGACCTCCCTTAAAATATAAATGACTACTTTGGTCATTTATAATATACAACTAATGACCAATGTGGTCAATATATAAAATTTTGCAGATTAGATATAAAAAAGATTTATAAAGCCGTAGATTTGCAGAGGTCTGCAGTTTATTCAAAATGTAAATAATTTTTACTAAATATGAGTTTTACAAGTGCAATACTATATTAAGGGTTATCCCTCTTACTGTTTATTTTTTAATGTTCAATCAAGGTTTGTAATATGGACTTTTATTTTACTTTCTAAAATTATGGATTACACTATTAATTAACGAAGATTGATTGAGGAGGCTTATATGAAACCTAAATTAGAAGATGTAGCTAAGTTGGCAAATGTATCTAAAACAACAGTATCAAGAGTGCTTAATAAGAGAGGATATCTTAGTCAAGAAACGATTGATAAGGTAAATGATGCTATGAAAGCTCTAAACTATAAACCTAATTCTGTGGCGCGCCAATTATATAATAAGCAGACTAAAATTATTGGACTCTTATTTCCTACGGTAGCGAATCCTTTTTTTGGTGAACTTGTAGAAGCTTTAGAAATCAAATTATATAAGCAAGGTTACAAGGTGATTATTGGTAACTCTATGAATGACCCTGAAAAGGAAAGGCATTATTTAGATCAATTATTATCTAATCAAATTGATGGCATGATTGTCGGTACTCATAATCAAAATATTGAACAATATGAGCATACACAGCTACCTATTGTAGCGATTGATAGAATCATGAATGAAGATATTCCAATAGTTGAATCGGATAATTACAATGGTGGAAAGCTAGCAACGGAAAGATTAATAGAGCAGGGTATAACGAAAATTTTACATATTCATGGACCTATAGATTTAGAAACACCAGCTCACAGAAGAAAGACTGCCTATATTGAAACAATGAAGTCACATAAGTTAGTGCCAATTTGTTATGAAGTAGACTTTAGTTTAACAGAAACAAATAAAAAGGCCTATTTCAAAGAGATTTTAAGTGAATATCCAGAGATAGAAGGGGTATTTGCGTCAAATGATGTTGATGCTGCAATCATTTTACAGCTTGCTTACGAAATGGGGAAACAGGTTCCTAAAGACTTTAAGGTAGTTGGATATGATGGTACTCAGATTATGCGTCACATTCAGCCTGATTTAACGACCATTATTCAACCTATTGACCTTATGGCTGATACAGCTTTAGATATATTAAAAAAGCGTCTAGAAAATGAACCTACAGAAAAGGAGTATGTACTACCAGTTGAATTATGGGAAGGTAGTACGAGTTAGTCTGAACTAGCTTTATATTGGAAAGTATATGTTTGTTAAGTTCTTATAATTTTATTTAAATAATGGCTAGATGTTTACATATGTAAACAAGATAGATGTCAAAACATAAATAAACAAAAAGACCAAACTTTGAATCATAAAACCCCTACACTATTTTTAATAGAGAGGGGATTTTTTAATGTAATAATGTTTCTAAATTACACAACATTTGTATAATGATAAATTTTCGGAATTGCGTATTTTATTAATTATTATACTCAATGCTATTAAAATTGAACTGCATCATCCTTGAGTTTATAAATTGTTGCATGTCCTGATAGTGTTTGATTATTTATACTTTCTAGAACCAATTGTGGATTGTTTGGATAATAATAGCGCTCAGTAAAGCATCTTTCACCATCATTAATGAATATTTCTAATGAACTTTTATCGACAAATATACGCAACTTGAGTTGATTTGAAGGTGTTACATGGGCATATCGATAGTCATCATAGTCTTTTCTATATAATGTTAATAGATTATTATTAGCTGAAAATCTTAAGGTAATCAGTTCAGTTTTGTCCTGTGTTAACAGTGATAATTTGATATTATCTTTGTCTTTGATATCGAGTAATAATTCTGTTTCAAACACTCTATTTTCAGTTGATATTATTGCTTGATTCTTTTTCAAATTGAGTGTTTGTCCATCATCAATTCTTAAGCTTTTGACGGTGTCTATAGGATTCATATAAATATGATTGTTTTTGATTTCTAAAGTTCTTGATAGTGTTAGGGCGCCTGACCACCCATCTTCTTGTTCAATCATGTCGTTTTCCCACATATTCATCCAACCAATCACTACAGTTTGACCATCTGGTGTTGTAGTTGTTTGAGCTGCATAGAAATCATGTCCGTTATCTAACTCAACAAAGGACGTTTCTCTGCTAAAGTGATGTTGAGCATAATCGAGTTGACCTACAAAGTATCCAGTTTGAAATAAATTTAGGAATTGTTGATCATTTGCTTCAATTCCTTGTGGTGATATTAACAATACATGCTGATGATCCAATTTAAATAAATCGGGACATTCCCACATAAAGCCTTCTTTAGTTAAGTCTTTTGATTTTTCAATTTCCCCTAAATAGGACCACTGTTTTAAATCTGCTGATTTATATAAAATGACACGTCCAAGACCGTCTTTACTTTGACTTCCCAAAATCATATAATATGCATCTTTATAGTGCCAAACTTTAGGGTCTCTAAAGTGTTGAGTATTATCAGCAGGTGGTGTGGCAACGATTGGATTTAGTTCATATTTCGTAAAATGAATACCATCCGTACTATAGGCCATATTCTGATTTTCCCAAAAATCCTCTGGGTCATCACTATCGTTAAGATGATGACCCGTATAAATTAGATATAAAGTATCGTCTTTAACGATAGCACTACCTGAAAAACAGCCATCTTGATCTTCAGAATCACCAGGTGTTAATGCTATAGGTAATGTCTCCCAATGAACTAAATCTTTACTTCGAGCATGTCCCCAATGCATTGGACTACCTACATGCTCACTATAAGGAAAATATTGATAAAAAATATGGTAATAGCCTTTAAAATAACAGAAGCCATTTGGATCATTAATCCATCCTGATGGTGCCATAACATGATATCCTAAGCGAAATTTTTCTGAAGTAATGTGAACTTTTTGCATAATATAAAAACCTTCTTTCTATATATTAATTAGTTATTTGCGCGTTTTTTAGAAAAGGATCTCCATCGACCATTTCATTATCATTTTTTAATAATAAATATCCGAAAGCGCCAGCAATCATGACAATAATGGAGATGATAATGAAGGTATAATTATAACCAATAGCATCTCGTAACATACCTAATGGAGTAGAGAGTAAAACGGAACCAATTTGCCCTGAAATTTGTAATCCAACTAAATATAAAGTAGCAGATAATTTAGGATCAAAATGTAATGTGATATATCTAAATGTCGGTAACATAAATAATGGCACTTCTAATGCATGCATCATTTTTATCATTGACATTAATATAGGACTATCGGTTGCAGCACTTAAGCCAATTCTTGTGAACATAACTGTTACACCTAACATTAACGTGGGTTTTACGCCTATTTTCATCATAATGATTGGTACGATGCCCATCATAATTGCTTCGCAGAACACTTGCAGAGAGTTGAGATTACCATACATAGTTTGTCCTGTTTTTTCATTATCGAATAGCTTTGTATAGAAATCTGGAAACATTTGTCCATCATAAATACCATAAAAAGTACCTGTAAACATTATAAAGAGCATGACAATCCATAGATGTTTCATTTTCAAAGTAGCAATCATATCTTTAGCTGTAGGTATTGAGTCATCTTTAGGGTTATTACGTAAATTATTAATCATTTCCTTTTCTTTTTTTGGTTTGAGTAATAATAAATTGATTAATAAAAGTAACCCTAGTACAGAACCGAGCCAGAAATTAAAATCAGGATTAATGACAAATAGATGGCCAGCAATAAGTGCAGATACAGCAAACCCTACAGACCCCCAAGCTCTAGCTTGTCCATATTTAAAATTAAAGAAGCGGCTTAGCTTTTCAGAAATAGTTTCATAAACACCAGATGCGGAGAGAAAACCAGCTGATAAAAAAATAGAACCAACGATGACACCTAAAATAAAATGTTGTTGAATTAAATTTTTATAAATTAATGTAAAAAAAGGGCCAACAAGAATTGATGCCGAGGCACAAAAGATAACTAATGTTCTTTTAATTACTAATTTATCTTGAATTAGACCGTAAACGAAAAGTAAGACGATTGTAAATAATGAGTTTACCGAATAAATTGTACCAATTTCAGTACCAGATAAGCCTAAGCCACTGTCTTTTGAAGCGAGCCAAATTTGAAATAAAGACCACCATATTGACCAAGATGCAAAATATAAAAACATCGTTAATGAACTTTGTATATACGACACATTTTTCAAAGGCTGAACATATTTAGAAAACTTCAAATCACATTACCCCTTTCGAAACTATAATTGTAAACGCTTTCTTAGGAGTTTAGAGTGTTTCCCGGCATATGTCAACCGGTTGACATATGTTTTTCCAGAAATAACAATTTTAGTTAGGTATAAAATAATGAAAATTGACTGGATGAAACATGGATATATTGGGATTTCGACATTTTTGTTAACGATGAATAAAGAATAAGAAAATATATGAAATTAATTCATCTTTTAGTAGATGAATTGTGGTAAATTAAGTTAGAAAATATATTTTGGAGGTTGGATGATGGAATCAACATTACCGAATTGTCCTGAATGTGGTTCAGAATACACATATGAGGATGGGAATTTATTGGTTTGTCCAATGTGTAATCATGAATGGTCTGCTGAAGACGATACTGCTGTTGAGGAAAATGAAATTAAAGATGTTAATGGTCAAGTGTTAAATGATGGTGATGATGTCACTGTAATTAAAGACTTGAAAGTTAAAGGTGTGTCTTCTGTAATCAAGCAAGGTACTAAAGTAAAAGGTATTCGCTTAGTAGATCCAGAAGATGGTCACGATATTGATTGCAAAGTTCCAGGTATTGGACAAGTTGGTTTAAAATCTTCTGTAGTTAAAAAAGTGAATAAATAATTTATTAGTATACTGAAATACAAATTAAACCCCAGAGGTTAGATGGAATCTAGCTTTTGGGGTTCTTAAGCGTTGAAAAAAATAGATTGTTGTTGAATTTTTTACAGTAATTTAAATAAACTAACGAGAGCGTTTAATATAGTAATAATTAAAAATACTAATTTAATTTTAGATTTATCAATAATTGAAAAACACCACAAAATCACACTATATAAACCTGCAGATAATAGTATTGTGAAGATTATGATTAAGAAATTTTGAGAAACGCTAACTCCATTGTTTAGCAGTGTTAATACAGCAGTTATCACTGCCCCTGGTAAAATTGAAGTTATAAAGAGAAAAACATTTAAACCAATAGAGAATTTTTGCTTCGTACCTAATACGCCAACGATGATTTTATAAATTAAAGACTGAAAAATAATGAGAATGAGTCCACAAAGGACTGTTAAAATATTTAACCAAAATAAGGCTAATGCGGAATTTATATGTATATCTATTGGCATATGTTCTACTTTATTTTCTAAAATTGATTTAGCTGATATTTGAATAGTCGCAGTATAAATAATGACAAATAAAACAGTTAAAACAACCTGATACTTTGTTAGTTTAATCATAAGCACCATCCTTTCAAAGATAAATAAATTTCAAGAGATCGCTGATTTATGATATTTAATTTAATTAATAATGGTATTTCTAAGGCAAGAATATAATTACAATTTACACCGGTCAATACTAATTAAGCTTTATTAATAAGAGTATATGTTAGATTAATAAAAATATAATTCAGAGATTTAACTTTAAAATTCAAAAATGTTTTATAAAGCTACTATCAAAAATAGCCCTCTAATCTAATTCATAGAATAGAGGGCTGTTTCTTTAATTTGAAAGTAATAACAATTAATGCTGTATAATTTAAACATTTATTACTCTATAGGTTATTGTACTTTATTGTAATACCCATCCAAATGGGTCTTTCAATGTGTGCCAGTTCATGTCAATTTCATCATGCTGTAATAAGCATTGATCTAGTTCTTGTTCAATTTGTGCAACATCCAAATGGGTACCGATAATGACGAATTGTGTATTACGGTCTCCATATTCAGGATCCCACATTTCGCGTACATCTTCACGTTCGTTTAAAATTGTACGTTGCGCAGATTCGTCCATGGATGCTACCCAATATGTAACAGGATGAAGTTCTACTGCTGAACCAGCCTGTGAGAACAAGCAAGCAACATTGTTATACTGTGCTAACCAGACAATACCTTTGGCTCTGACAATATGCTTACCCATTGTTTCAATCCAATGATTAAAACGTTCTGCATGAAATGGTAATCTTCGTCGATATACAAACGAGGAAATACCATATTCTTCAGTTTCTGGTGTATGCGTTTCGTGACCGCCATGTGTCAATTCTCTAATCCAACCAGCTGAACTACTTGCAGTTTCAAAATCAAATCTTTGCGTATTTAAAACATCTGATAGTTTAACCCTTCCACGAATTGTACGAATCAATTTAGCTTCAGGTTGTAGTTTGCGCAATATTTGTTCTAATTCATCTAGCTGTTCAGCACTGACTAAATCTGTCTTGTTTAAGATTAGAACATTGCAAAATTCGATTTGATCAATTAATAAATCAGCAATTGTACGTTCATCATCATCGCTAACGCCTTGTCCTCTATCATTTAATAGGTCTTGTGATTGGAGATCATTGATAAATCGATTTGCATCTACAACAGTGACCATTGTGTCTAAGCGACATAATTTTGATAAATCAATACCCATTTCTTCATCCATATAGGAAAATGTTTGAGCAACAGGTACAGGTTCAGAAATACCTGTAGACTCAATAATAATTTGTTCTATGTCACCCTTTTTACATAACTGTTCAACTTCTTGAAGTAAGTCTTCGCGTAATGTACAGCAGATACACCCATTTGATAGTTCTACCAATTTCTCATCCGTTCTAGAAATACCTCCACCATCTGCAATCAAGTCCTTATCGATATTTACTTCACTCATATCATTGACGATAACTGCAATTTTAAGGCCTTGGCGATTATTTAAAATATTATTTAAAACAGTTGTTTTACCTGCCCCTAAATAGCCACTAAGTACTGTTACTGGTATTTCAGTCATAAAAATCCTCCTAATCTATTAAATCGTAATCGTTACGATTTAATAGATTATATTATACTTATTCTAAAATAACAATAGGTTAAAATTATTTATAATTTGAAATGGCCGCATTATTAGAGAATAAAGAAAGGAGGCATAAAAAATCCTTCCATTATTTATGGAAGGATACTTTAAACTCTATAATATCGCGTATAGAAAGTGTTATTCATTTACTTTGTCGAATGATTTTGGATAAAAACTAAATTTCATTTCACTCATTGGTAACCATCTGAACCACACTTTACCTACAACAGAATCTTTTGAAATTAGGCCTAAGTCCTTGCGACTATCATTACTTACGAATCTATTGTCTCCTAGGACTAAGTATTTACCTTTTGGAATTTTCTTTTTACCACCGGAGTGCTTTGTATCTGATACATCAAAGTTTTCAGTGAGGTATTTCTCGATTTTATTTTTCTTGTTTAATGTTAAATATGGTTCTTTTACTAGTTTACCATTAATATAAAGTTTGTCTTTTTTACTTTCTACGGTGTCTCCAGGTTTACCAATTAAGCGTTTAATATAATCATCTTTCTTCGTTGCATGGAAAATAATGACATCGCCTCTATCAATCGTGTTCATACGTGTTGATAGTTTATTGACGACAAGTTTATCGCCATCTTCGAACGTAGGTGCCATAGAACTTCCGCTTACCGTGTAACCTGTTAATAAAAATGCAGTTACAATCCAAGCAACCGCTACACCTATTGCAATAGAAACAATCCATTCAATAATATTTTTCATCAACTATTCCACCCTATTTTCATCAATTTTATTACTTGTATTTATAAGAAAAGTCTACTATTAAAAATGTGTAGAGTCTATATATAAACATTTATAATTTTTTGATAAATATAATTATTATATTTTATTGTATTGTGTAAATTGTTGTTATATCATTATGAACTGAAGGAAACATTATTATATAAGGAAAGGATTAGAATTATGTTTCATTATTACAAGTTGTTTTGGCTTAATATGTTTAATATTAATGACAGAGCAAGACGTAAAGCGTTTTGGTACCCAGTTTTGATGAATATTATCATATCAATAGTAGGTTCATTACTAAATAGCGTGTTACCTATACCCAATTGGTTTGCTTTAACTATAGCAATTATTTTTAATATAGCAACGACAATTGGAATGTATACTGTAACAGTTAGACGTAATCATGACATCGGTATGACTATGAAATTTGCAACGGTCCTTTATGGACTAACGATACTATTTAGTATTTTAGAATTTGGTCCAGTTTATCAAGGCATTAATAATCTACCGATACCAGAGAGTATTATTATGGCAATAGGGGGCATCTTAATGGTTATTTTTGTAGTACTATGTATTATTTCAATTGCACTTTGTGCGACAAGTGGACAAAAAGAACCGAATCAATATGGTGAAAATCCAAAATATACATAACTAATAGTCACTTAATTTGTAATTTGTATTGGGAATGAATTTAATTTGAATGAAGGTAGGACAAAATGAATAGAACATATCTAGGTAATATCATATTTGCTATTTGGTGTGTCGGTGTATGGGGCATACTTGCTATTATGACTGTATTTGATATTAAGGTAGTTCAACAGATAGGGGCATTCATTATATTTGTAGTTTTATCTGTTGTAATAAAATATTTAATTCAAAAATTTGTAGTTAATGTTAAATCAAAAGCACAAATAATCAAATTCAAAGGCGGGTTAACGTATGGAAGCTCCAAAGATATTGAAATGGGAGCGAAAGATCAGAATTAGTTTAGTAATACTCTTTTTTATTGTGTCGATGATAAATATTATTGGTAGTGATGCGATGGGCCTTGGGGACTATGCCGAAAACCAATTCATAATTATGTGTATATACAGTGTACTGTTGATATTGAACGGCATATTATATACATGGGGAAAGTTTAGAAATAGACAGATACGTAATTTTATTTTCAATTTTCAAGCTTTGGCGTTTCTCAATATTATAATAGTTGGACTGATACTATACTTTAATGTGGATGAAATCATGGATAAATGGATATTGTGGAGTCTATTTGCCCTGATTAATGGTATTTATTTAGGTATTATCGAACATCATTATAAAAAATCATCAACTGTATCGACTACAAATCATACATATGAATAAATAGGCGAAGTAAATAACCTCCAGTGCGCTGTGTTTTTAGCTGCATTGGAGGTTTTGTATTTATAGGGAGACTGTAGTCCTACATTAAAAATAATTAAGACATCCGGGTGTCTTGTATTTCAAAAAATTTCGTATAAATATAGAACTATTTTAATGATTATACTTACTTTGTTTACAAATTATTTTTATCTTTAAAAAAATTAATTTATTTTCAAATAACACATCAATAGTCTGTGTAAGTTTGTTACACTAATACATAAGTTTTTTAATTTGTGACCCAATCAGGAGGTTATTATGAAGAAGCAAATGCATTTGGCTTCACTTGTTTATAGTACGGGTTTGCATCCGTCATCTTGGAGATTAGAGGATTCTAAGATTGAGCAAATTGGTTCTATCGCTTATCAGCAAGAATTAGCTCAAATAGCTGAGCGTGGATGTCTTGATGCAATATTTTTAGCAGATGGACAATACATATCAGGTGAACATACAGGTCATTTATCTTATTTTCTTGAACCTATAACAGCTTTAACAGCGATATCTCAAGTCACCAAACATATTGGTTTAATCGGTACAATATCTACGACGTTCTATGATCCATATAATGTAGCAAGACTACTAGGTAGTTTGGATCATATTAGTAATGGTAGAGCAGGACTTAATATCGTCACTTCACAACTTGATATTGAAGGACAGAACCATTCGATGGAAGCCTTGCCACCTTTAGAACAGCGATATGAACGCGCGGATGAATTTGTAACTGTATTAAAGAAACTGTGGCAATCGTTTGACTATAGGGCGCTCATTCATAATAGACAATCGGGGAAAGGTATTGATTTTTCACTTGTGAAGGAAATCAACCATAAAGGTAAGTATTTCCAAGTCAAAGGACCGATTAACTTACCATCAAGCCCACAGGTATATCCGGTATTATGTCAGGCTGGCACATCCATTCCTGGACGTAAGTTAGCGGCGAAACATGTGGATATGATCTTTTCTATTGCTTGGAATCAAGCTGATGCTAAGCAATTTAAAGCAGATATTGAATCGCGAGTAGCACAACTTGACGATAATGCAGCGGGACCATTGGTGTTGCCTGGGTTATCTGTTTATGTGGCAGATACTCTTGCAGAAGCAGAGCAAAAGGTTGCTGCGTTAAATGTCTATACAGATATTGAAAAGAAGATTCAGCAAATCGAGCAAAGTATCGGTCAAGATACAACTGACTGGCATTTAGATGACCCGGTACCTCAATTACCTCCTTATGAATCATTAACCGTGAAGGTTGGGTCGAAAGCACGTTATCAAGCGATACAACGAGCAGTGGAGGTTGAACGATTAACATTTAGAGATTTAATTGCACGCGTAGATACTTGGATGGGACATAAGACGATTGTCGGTGATCCAATAATGGTTGCCGATATGATGCAAACATGGTTTGAGAGCGGAAGTTGTGACGGCTTTATTTTAATGCCGCCGACATATCCTGACATGTTTGAAGCATTTATCGATAAAGTGATTCCCATCTTGCAAGAAAGAGGATTATTTAGAACTGAATACACTGAACAAACATTAAGAGAACGTATAAAAAGAGAGGTAACTTCACATTAAATTTTCAAATTGGAAAGATAAAATAGATTGGCCAGTTTTTTCCGTTAGTGGTGGCATACTCGTATTATTTGTAATTATGTCATCACTGTTTACTCAAGCAACGTCGCACGTAGTTAAGACAGGATTTCAATTATCGATTACTTATTTTGGTGCTTTTTGGCAGGTGTTATTATTAGCCACTTTTGCGGTTGGATTGTTCCTAGCATTTTCAAAATATGGAAACGTCCGTTTAGGGAATGCTACTGAACCGGAAATGAGTTATTTTAAATGGGCTGCCATTGTTATTACATCTGGGTTAGGTGCCGGGGCTATATTCTGGGCGGCTGCTGAACCGATGTATTACTTTATTGATGTGCCACCAACTATGGGAAGTGGTATTAAAGATAAGAGTATGGCTGCAGTACCTGCTGCAATGGCACAGAGTTTTACTTCGTGGGGCTTCACGGCATGGGCAATTTATGGTGCAGTGAGTGGTATCGTCATTATGTATGCACATTACAATAAAGGTATGAAATTAAGACCGAGAACTTTGCTTTATCCAGTATTTGGAGACAAAATAGAACGAAATTATACAGGATCAGTTATCGATGTATTCTGTATTCTAGGCGCAGTAGCTGGAACGATAGGGACGATAGGTTTCTTCGGTTTCCAATTTAGTTATTGGTTGCATAGTATTCTAGGTATACCAGATAATTTAACGACTCAAGTATTGTCTGTGGTAGGTTTAATGATTATCGTTACAATTTCAGCTACTACAGGTATTGAAAAGGGAATTCAGTTTCTGAGTAAATTAAATGTTTGGTTGGCAATTGGTGTAGCGGTATTTATCGTATTAATTGGTCCTGGTAGATTTATTATTGATACACTGATTTCATCTTACGGTGTGTACTTAACGAAGTTTCTAGAAATTAGTACATTTAGAGGAGATAACAAATGGGCTGGGTCATGGATGTTATTCTTCTTTGGTTGGTTTATTGGTTATGGTCCACTAATGGGCATGCTAGTCGCTCGTGTTTCAAAAGGACGTACGATTCGTGAGATATTTATTTTAGTATCTATTGTTGCAAGTGTCGTATCTCATGTTTGGTTTACAATTTTGGGTGGCAGTGGTTTATTTTATGAAACTAAGGATAGTGGTGCGATTAGTAATCCATTATCTGAAAAGGGCTTGCCAGCAGCAGTTATCTCAATTGCGAACCATTTACCATTAGGTACAGTGTTAGTGATTGTATTGTTAATATTAACGCTTATCTTTGTCATTACTACAGCAGATACAATGTCGTTTTCAATTTCGATGTCTGTTACTGGTGAGGGAGATCCACCTAAGATGGTTCGAGTATTCTGGGTAGCAATTATGGCAGTTATTTCAATTATCTTGATTAATATAGGAGAAGGTAGTATTGATGCGATTCAGTCGTTTATCATTGTCACCGCAGTACCAATATCTATTATTATGTTACCTGTGGTATGGACGGCTCCGAAGATTGCGCACAAATTGGCAGTTGCGCAAAACCTTGTTCCTGAAAAACAACCTAAAAAGCATAAAGAGAAGATAATTAGTAAAGATTAAACAAAGCATTGTTGATATGTTTCAACTGTATTAATAACCTATTGGTTCAGTCCAATAGGTTATTTTTTTATATTCAGTACTCAAAGCAATTTCGTTTGTCATTGTAATATTTATTGATATAATCGGATTAAATTTATGGGTTGTACGGACAAAAAACACTTTATGTGTGGGCTGTAATCTGCAGTAGGTATTCAGTTACTAGATATTTTCAACATCTATTTCATAAATTGACTTTCAAAGGAAAAGGGGTTAAATAT
This sequence comes from Staphylococcus gallinarum, assembly GCF_029774255.1. Taxonomy (NCBI): domain Bacteria; kingdom Bacillati; phylum Bacillota; class Bacilli; order Caryophanales; family Staphylococcaceae; genus Staphylococcus; species Staphylococcus gallinarum. The sequence continues at coordinate 2,847,247 of NZ_CP069082.1, read as the reverse complement.
AATGCAATATCGTGAACTAGGAAAGACAGGCATGAAAATTAGTGAGGTAAGTTTTGGAACTTGGGCCATCGGTGGTGCATGGGGAAAAACAAATGATGAAGCTGCTTTAGCGTCACTTGAGTATGCCATTGAGCAAGGGGTGAATTTCTTTGACACTGCAGATGTCTATGGCGATGGTCATAGTGAGGAGTTATTAGCACAAGCGACAAAAGGAAAAGAAGACGAAATCTATATAGCCACAAAGTTTTGTAGACAAGGAGATATTGCAGATCCAAATAATTACACTTATGAAATGGTTAATGCATATTGTGAGGATAGCTTACGCCGTTTAAATAGAAAGTCTATTGATTTATTTCAAATTCACTGTCCTGCCACTGAAATTTTAAGAGAAGGTAGTGTCTTTAAAGTTCTAGATCAATTGAAAGCAGAAGGGAAAATTAAACATTATGGTGTGAGTGTAGAATCAGTTGAGGAAGGACTGATTTGTTTACAGTATCCTAATGTAGAAAGTCTACAAATCATCTTTAATATATTCCGACAAAAACCATTGGAGCGCTTGCTTTCTGAAGCGCATCAACAAGGTGTTGGTATACTTACGCGCTTACCATTAGCAAGTGGATTGTTAACAGGTAAATTTACTGTCGATAGTACATTTGAAGCGGATGATCATCGTAATTTTAATGAAAATGGTGAATCATTTAATGTGGGAGAGACGTTTGCTGGTCTTGGATTAAGAAAAGGTGTTGAGTTAGCAGATCAATTAAGATGGATTGCTGATGATCGACCATCAATGACAAATGCAGCACTGCGTTGGATTCTTGACCATGAAGCTGTTACTGCCGTGATACCAGGCTTTAAAAATTTAGAGCAAGTTAAAGGTAATTTAGAAACATTAAATACACAATCATTTTCTGAAGCAGAGTATGAACAATTGAGACAGTTTTATCAAAATGAGGTAGCAGAACACATTAGAGGTGTATATTAATATAGCAGAGTGAAACGATTGGATAAACTCATCCGCCAAAGCGTTATTGAATCATGAAATCTATCGGTTTATTTAAATCGATGGATTTTTTGCGTTTTATAATGCGTATTAAATACGAATGATGATACGTGAACATGTGACTCAGTAGGACTATTTATCATACTTATTATATTTAGATTTCTAAAAAGATTAATTCTATACATAATTATAAATACGAGTAAATATAATTGTTGTTTGTTATAATTTTGATAATTAAAAGTACGTTCAAGGGGGATGTTTATGCCGGATTTAACTAAGAAAGTTGCGTTAATTACGGGAGCAAATCGTGGACAAGGTAAGGTGATTGCACAACACTTTGATGCATTAGGAGCCAATGTTGTAGTAGGAGCGCGTAATTTAAGAGATGCGATAGACGTTGAAGAAACATTGGAAAATGATGCGTTATCAATTCAATTAAACGTGACTGACGAAGATGATTGGAAATATGCTATACAGAAAACGGTAAAGACGTTTGGTAAAATTGATATTCTTGTGAACAATGCGGGAATTTACTTGAATAAACCATTTTTAGAAACGACCTTAGCTTCATACAAAAAGTTAATCCAAACGAATCAAATCGGGACATTTTTAGGTATGCAATATGTAGCTAAACAGATGAAAGTACAGCTATCAGGATCTATAATCAACACGGTCTCTGTTTCTTCATTTTCACCTATTCATGAATCATCATTATATGCTTCAACTAAAGCTGCAGTGACAACAATGTCAAAAGCAGCGGCAATGGAGCTAGGAGACTATGGCATACGCGTGAATATGGTACATCCAGGTGGCGTGAATACAGGTATGTTCTCCGATAGTAATGAAGGAAATGAATTTTATGAGCAAATACCATTAAAGCGTATTGGGCAACCGATGGATATTGCTCAAGCAGTTGCATTTTTAGCTTCTGATGAAAGTGCATATTGTACGGGAACGGAAATTGTAGTAGACGGTGGTATGACGTTAGGAACGACAGATCATAAATAATGAATGAGGTCAGAACAAGATGCTCAGTGCATTTATTGTTCTGGCTTTTTTATGTATTGAATTTATATTTAATATCTCATATTGAGATAGTAGCTATCTCTGATACCTATTTTACGAGGGGAAAGTGCTCCAATTATACTTAATTATAGAAAATGGGGGGAGATAGTTATGACAAATAAATATGACGTTATCGTAGTAGGCGCTGGTTCTATGGGCATGGCAGCAGGCTATTATTTAGCTGAGCAAGGCAAAAAGACTTTACTCATTGATGCATTTGATCCACCACATGAAAATGGAAGTCATAGTGGCGACACACGTTTAATCAGGCATGCATGTGGAGAGGGTTATGCATATGTTCCATTAGCCATACGCGCACAAGAGTTATGGCATGCACTGCAAGCAAAGACGAATGAACGAATATTTACACAGACAGGTGTCTTAACGTTTGGTCCTGCAACATCTGGTTTTGTTCAAACGGCAATTGAAGGTGGTCAGAAATATGGTCTGAATATTGAGACACTAACTGCAGACGATGTAAATGCAAGATGGCCTGGAATAACTATGCCTCAAGGTGAAATTGGGTGCTATGAGCCTGAAGCAGGTGTATTGTTTTCTAGTGCTTGTATTAGAACATTGAAACGACTTGCCTTATCAGTAGGTGCAGAGTTAAAGGTCAATTCACCTGTAATGGATATTGAAATATTTGATGACTCTGTAAAGGTGCATACCCCAGATGATACGTTTGAGGCTAATAAACTGATCATTTCAGGAGGTGCTTGGAATAAGAAATTACTAAATGAGTTAAATATTAATATTAACATCCAACCGTCGAGACAAACGATTGCGTGGTTTGATTCCGATGACATTTTATATAAATCTGATGGCTTTCCAGGATTTTTTGCGGATGTGCCTTCTGGCGTTTATTATGGATTTCCTTCAATCGATGGTACGGGGTTAAAAATAGGGCGCTATGATAATGGAGATGATATAGATCCAAGTTATTATAACAAGCTCTTTGGTGCCTATGAAAAAGATGAGAAAGATATTCGAGGATTTTTATCTAATTATATGCAAGCAGCACATGGCAATATCAATGTAGGTAAGACATGTATGTTTACTAATACGCCAGATGAAAACTTTATCATAGATACACATCCTGATTATAATCATGTTGCTATTGCAGCTGGTTTTTCGGGGCATGGCTATAAATTTTCCAGTGCAGTAGGAGAAGCTTTAGGAGAACTCATTATCCATGGTGAAACGACTCAAGACATCTCGCCCTTTAAGATTACACGTGATAGTTTACAACCAGAAAATAAAGACGAAGTATACTTCAAGGCAAGGGGGAAATAATGTATGCAAAGTTATTTAGCCTTTTTACAATCGTTAATTCAAATTGATAGCACCAATCCTCCAGGTAATGAACAAGCAATTATTCAACAATTTATTAATAGAAGTGAGGCAACCGGGCTTCCATATCAGGTTATGACTGTTGATAATAATAGAAGTAACTTTTCAGTCAGAATTAAGGGTTCAAACACTGACAAAGGAAAGTTATTGTTGAATGGGCATACGGATACAGTAAAAATTGGTAGCCAGAAATGGCAATATAATCCATTTGATGCGCATATAGAAGACGGTAAGTTATATGGCAGAGGAACGACAGATATGAAGAGTGGTCTCGCTGCATTGTATTTAGCGTTAGAATCATTATATTTGGAAAATTATCCTTTGACGAAGGATGTTGAGTTTTTAGCAACGGCAGGAGAAGAAGTAGATTCGATTGGTGCAACACATTATGTCAATACACAAGGTATGTCAGATGTGGAAGCTATTGTTATAGCCGAACCAACTCATGAACGAGTAGTTGTTGGACATAAAGGGGCATTATGGATTGAGGTTAAAGTGACAGGTAAAACCGCTCACGGGGCAATGCCTGAGCAAGGTGTAAATGCAATTGAAGCGGCGAGTGAAATTATACATTTAGTAGAGCGATTAAAAACTGAATGGAAAGTTAGACACGATCCATTAGGTACGAGCAGTATTTCTGTAAACATGATTCAAGGCGGTATTCAAACTAATGTGATACCTGATGAATGCATATTGTATGTAGATATTAGGTCAGTGATACCCAATTGTCATGACAAGCTATATCATGATTTTAATCAGGCATTACAATCTCTATTTGAAGGTGCAACGCTTCCTAATGTGGAAGCGAAGATTATACTAAATCGCGAGGCAGTATTAACGAATGAACAAAGTCAAATTATCCAGGATGCACTGACTATTACACAACAACAGCAAGTAGGTGGCGTATCCTATTACACAGATGCCTCTGTATTAAATAGTAGCAGTGATATTCCAACACTAATATATGGACCAGGTATTGAAACATTGGCGCATCAACCAGATGAATATGTTGAGGTGGCTGCTTTCGAGCGCAGCATTGCGTTCTATAAATCCCTGATTATTCAATATGCAGGATAAATATAAGAAGATTGCCAAATCGTTTGGCAGTCTTTTTTTAGTATATTTAACTGAAAATTCTGTATAATAGCAATTAATATTTATGTGGGGGGATTTCAATGGAGTTTAAAGATTTGAAAATTTTCCAAAGTGTAGCAGAACATCAAAGTATTAGTAAAGCCGCAACATCTCTATGTTATGTACAATCATATGTGACCTCGCGAATTAAGATGTTAGAACAAGAGTTGAATGCACAATTATTTATTAGGCGGCGTAATGGCACAACTTTAACTTCGGAAGGATTGAAATTGCAAATATATGCTGAACAAATTCGTAAGGTAATGTGTGAAATTGATAGAGCCTTTCATGATAATGAGATGCCTACGGGTAAATTAAATATAGGCACAGTTGAGACAATAACAAGACTACCAGAAATATTGTCTAAATATCAGCAGTTATGTTCTGATGTATCACTCGCTTTGTATAGTGGTGTGACTGAAAGTATTATCACTAAAGTGCGTGACCGTAAGTTGGATTGTGCGTTTGTTACAGGATTTACGAAACAAGTAGGCATCAATAAAGTCGAATTATTTCATGAACAATTAATCTTAATTGCTAATCAACCACTAGACTCAATTGACCAACTAAAATCTAAGTCGATGTTAGTCTTTACAGAAGGGTGTAATTATAGAAAGAAATTGGAAATGTGGTTAGATTCAGAGAACATTGATTACTCTAATATGTTAGAGTTTGGTACATTAGAAACGATTGTAGGCAGTGTGAAATCTGGTCTAGGAGTAAGCCTTGTTCCAGAATCTACTGTTACAAACGATGTTACATCCCAACAACTTTATGCTTATCGATTGCCTGAGTACTATAGTACGATTTCTACCGACTTTATTTGGAATGACGAAGCGTATGTAACACCTGCTATTGATAGATTTATCCAGATGATTATGGATTTTAAAAATTTAGCACCTGTTGAATATTAGTAAGTTTCTGCTAAAAATAAACTGCTCTAACACAAACCACGTTAGAACAGTATATATGAGAGGTAAATTACAGTTGTTACAGTTATAGCACTGAGTAATGTTGAAAAGAGTACGATCTGAGCATGTAATTCAGGTTCAACTTGATACTCCATTGCAATTGTTGAGGTATTTCTTGAAGTTGGGAATGAACTAGCAATAAATAGTGATTGTGCGACAATACCATCTATATGCAATAAGTAGATGAGAGCAAGTGATAACGCCGGACCTACTATGAGACGGCCAACAAGAGACCATGTGATAACACGTTGAAAGAAATTTATTTTAATTTTGGCAAGTTGTGCTCCTAACACGATTAAAGCTATAGCAATAAATGCATCTGCTAAATGGTTTAATGGTAATAATATAGGTTTAGGAAGAGATAATTTAAAATAGTTGAATATTATTCCTAATATTAAGGCATGGAATACAGGTAATCGTAAAAATGAAATAATAATTTCTTTAAATGTCTTTGTTGTTGAAAGAATATTGTAAATGCCATAGGTATAAGTTAGTAAATTTTGAAAGATGAGGATAAATACTTGGATGGAGACACCGATTGGGTTATGGCTAAAGATTAAATTGCTTACTGGTAAACCATAGTTGCCCGAGTTCATGAGTGAAATACTATTTTTTAGAGCAGCATCTTGTCCAGGATTTAATTTTAAAAATTTACAGATAATGTGGCTAAAAATAATTAATATGATGCTATATAGCACTACATAATAAATAATTTGTAGTAACACATCTGCCTTGATATTAACATTTAGAATATTGACGAATACGGAAGCAGGCATTAAACAATAAGTGATTAAAGCTGAAAACTGACGTAAATCAAATTCAAATTTAATTTGAAGTACAACACCTAGAAGGATGAGTAATAAGATAGGTACAAGGACCTCTAGTATGATGAACAAGAACATATATATTACCTCTTTTAGTAATAATGTAGCATAACAAATTATTATAAGATAATAAGAATAAACAATCTTTTATAATAGTATTTTATTAATTTTTATTTTATAGATTAATTCAAGGTATTAAATTTTGGTAATAGTGTGTTAATCTGAAAAATATAATTACTATTATTATGAATGAAAGTCAAATACATCTATGTAATAGATTTTATAAATGAGGTGTAACACGCTAAAGACTTAATCATAGTTAAGTTGTGGCACGTGTGTGTTTAACACTTTATAAAAGTAGGTAAGTACAGAAAAATTGAGGAGTGGCACATTATGGATTTTTATACTAGAGATTTACAAGCAAGTGATATTCAAGGAGTGTATGAACTATACGCGCATCCAGAAGTCGCAAAGTATCAATTATGGGATGTTGCTACGTATGAAGAAACAGAACAATTTATTAATTCAGTATTAGAAAAGGAAGAACATTGGATTTATAATGTGATTATCAATGCAGATACAGATAAAATCATCGGAATTGTACAACTTATTGTTGATAACGACAATAAAAGTGCAGAAATTGGATTTATTGTACACCCTGATTTTTGGGAGCAAGGTATTGCTTCAGACATTGCTGCTACGATGGTTAAATATGGCTTTAAAGTTCTAAAATTAAACAGAATTTGGGGCTCATTAGATGCTAGAAACGTCGCTGCACGTATCGTATTACAGAATGCAAATATGAAACATGAAGCGGTGTTACGTGAGGACAAGGCAGTTGAAGATGGGTTTAGAGATACATTGATTTTCGCGATTATTAAAAGTGAATACTAAATTACAAGTAAGGTGCTTTATAATACTCGCAAAATTAAGAAACAAGTCACTCAAATTTTTCGATTTGAGTGACTTGTTTTAATATTATTTTTCTAATCTATTGATCGTTACATCTAAATTAAAATATTTTTGTAGCAGTTGTCTATAGTTGTTTGAAGTTACCGGATATTTTTCTTTCTGTGGCCCTTTGGTCAATGTAAGTTGTTCGTGTGACATGGTTGCTCGACCAAAGGATTGTGGTTGTGTAATTAATAATCTCTGTACAAAAATAGAGTCTGGATGATATTGATTATACTCAATGTTATAGCCAAATGCTTCAATAGACTTTGGAATTAATACAGCTTCATATTGAGTTACCCAAGCACCTTCGATCAATTTTTGGCTATAAACGAGGTGATTGTTATTAGTAATAGCACGATATTGACCATTGATATCAATAATGGTCTGTGCATCTTCTACATTAGTAATAGGGAGAGCTTGAACAGGTAAATCACCAAAACCTACATCTGTCATATAACGTTGTTCGTCAATTGTTACAATGAGTGAAACGTGTGAGCCGTCTAAACTTTTTCCGCCCCCAGGGATATGAATCGTTGCAGAAACCATGTGTACGACAAACCCTTTAGCTTCAAGATATGATTTGAACAGACTGTTAAGTTCATAACAAAAACCGCCACATTTGTGATTAACTACCTTATTGTAAATCGTTTCAAGATTAACGGATATTGCTACACCATTTTGAACATCAATATTTTCAAAAGGTACTGTAAACATGAAACGTTGCATGTAATAATTTAATGCTGCAAGCGAAGTTTCGGTATAAGCGTTAGCATCAATATTTAAATGTTGTTCTAATTGTTCAATATTCATAAGAATAACCTGCTTTTATTTATAGATTATACTGTGTATTGTAAATTGAATAGTTAAATTAACAAGGAAAAGGCCTTGTCGATAAAAATAATTAGTGTTTAACCGTTTCTTGACCGCGCTTATTCCAAGTAAATGTAAAGCTAATCATCGCTAAGATACTAATTCCAGTCAATAACATGAACCCGGCATCCCAGCCAAGGTGGTCTACTAACAATCCCATGATAATATTAGCCATTACTGCACCGCCTAAGTAACCGAATAAACCTGTAAGTCCAGCTGCCGTTCCAGCTGCTTTCTTTGGAACATAGTCTAGTGCTTGTAAACCGATTAACATTACCGGACCATAAATTAAGAAACCGATAGCGATAAGCGCAATATTATCAATTAGAGGATTACCTGGTGGGTTTAACCAATAAACTACCACAGCTATTGTGACACCTAACATAAAGATAAATCCTGCTGGACCACGGCGCCCTTTAAAGACTTTGTCTGAAATATAACCACATAATAATGTACCTGGGATACCTGCCCATTCATATAAGAAATAAGCCCAACCAGATGCCTCTAGGTTAAAATCTTTCTCTTCACTTAAATAGGTAGGCGCCCAGTCTAATACACCATAACGCACGAAATAGACAAAAATATTAGCGATAGCAATTGCCCATACCCATTTATTATTTAAAACATATTTGAACAATATTTCTTTAGTAGTTAATTCAGTTTCTAATGTTTGCTTAGACTTTGTATCATAATCATCCTTATATGCCTCTATAGGTGGTAAACCTTGAGATTGTGGTGTATCTCTAATTAAAGTGTAGGCAATAATAGCAATTATAACTGCTACAAGTGCTGGTAATATAAAGGTACCTTCAAACCCTTTTAAATAACCAAACGAAAATGTACCAACTAATGTCACACCAAATAAAGCTAGGGGAGCCATTAATCCACCACCGACATTATGCGCCACATTCCAAATGGCAGTCTTACCTCCACGTTCACTAACGCTATACCAATGAACTAAGACACGACCAGACGGCGGCCATCCCATACCTTGGAACCAACCATTAAGAAACATCATGATAAATATAATGAAGATACTAGAAGTTAGAGCAGGAATAAATCCTAATAGTAAGTTCACTCCTGCAGTTAAAATTAAACCAAGTGTTAAAAATGTGCGTGCATTACTTCTATCGCTCACAGTTCCCATCACAAATTTACTAATACCATAAGCAATGGACACCGCAGATAAGGCGATTCCAAGACCAGATTTACTAAAACCCTCATCAATTAAATAGGGCATAGCAAGTGAAAAGTTCTTACGTAAGAGATAATAACCCGCATAGCCTAAAAAGATACCAATAAAAACTTGTAGCCTTAATCGCTTATAAGTTTCATCGATTTCATCATTAGGTAAAGGCTCGATGTGCTGAGCTGGCTTTAAAAAATTCAACATAGATGGACCTCCTATAAAATAATGTAAAAATTTTATTAATTTAGTGTTAATTTTATATGAAGATGTAAGCGTTAACAACACTATATTGATTATTAATGGCAAAAATATTGCAATTGAAAGATTACAAGATGGAAAGTTGAGTCTATTTTGTTCATGAGAGTTACAGTGTTTAAATGTTAATAACATAGCAAGTGAATTAATGTTGGCTGTATTGGAAGTGTGCCAATGATGGAGGGGATGTTGTATGTTGAGTGTATTATTATACTGTTGTGTATCAATTAAATTGCCATTGTAACCAATTTATTGCAATTTAAAGACATAGGATCGCGCTTAGAACCATCTTAATTTTAACGATTTTTATAAGTACAAAGTCGTAGAAAATATTTCAAAAACATCTCTGTGACAACATCTAAATGCAATAAATGTCTTTATTTATACAACTTATGCAACCATTTTATTAATAGGCTGTAACCTATGAAATCAAATTATGCGCTATAGTATTTTGTGTAATCTAATTAAAAGATTAGAAATTTTGTTGCTTAACAGTTTTTAAAACTGATAGGCATTGGGAGGATTTTAATTATGAGAAAAACATTATTAACTACAATAGCAGCAATCTCATTGGGAGCTACAGGATTAGGAACAAGCGCACATGCGGCAGAACAAAATAACAACTGTGGACCAAATGGTCAACCACAAGCGTCACAACATGGTCAACAAATGTCGCAACAACACAGCCAAAGTGAGCATAAATTTAATCAACCAAAGCAAGTTAAATTTAATAACGACAATAATAAATCATATAATACTCAACAAGTTTCAACGACACAAAATCAACAAAACGACAATTCAAATGATGACAACACTTCAACGACAACGTCAAACCAATCATCATCTAATACGTCAACAAACTCATCAGATGATTCAGACTCATCTAGCTCATCGGATTCATCTACAACAAGCAGTGACAGTACAAGCTCAGTTTATCAACAATTTTTAGCTGCTGGTGGTACGAAAGAATTGTGGGAAAGCATTGTATTACCTGAATCAGGTGGAGATCCAGATGCAGTGAATTCAGCAGGTTATAGAGGATTAGGCCAAACGAAAGAATCATGGGGTACAGGATCAGTCGCTACTCAAACCAAAGGTATGATCAATTATGCCAAAGAACGCTATGGTTCAATCGAAGCTGCCATCGAATTCCGTGAGGCTAACGGTTGGTGGTAAGATCCATCCAAATCACAATTTAAAAAGTAAATTATATGTCTAATTAAAAGTTAAATAATAATAAAATTCCCAGTTTAGTAAAGCAGGTGCAACTTCACAAAAGAGTGAGGTTGCACCTGTTTTTTGTTGTAATGTAAGAAAACTTCACAAATAAATGTTAGGTTAATTTACGGAAATTCGTGCTTGTATCTATCCCATGTTATCTTCTACAAAAATATATTTCATAAATTGAAATATTGATAGAAAGTAGGAATGGATATGGAAATTTTAACTGACTTACGTGAAGAGAAGCATTTAAGTATCTCGAAATTAGTTATTTTACTTAATGATAAGTATGAAAAGAATTATAAGATCTATCAAATAATTAATTGGGAAAATGGACATGAACAAATTCCTCAGAAAGATTTAGAACTTTTGTGTGATTACTATGAATATCCGATAGAAAAGTTATCATATTCGTGAAGCATTAAACTTGTTCGAGTAGGGTGTAATGAAAATCAACTTCAAAAAAGTAATAACAATAAACTAAGAATGATGACACTCAAAACCATCAATGTACTCTTTTAACTCATTTCATTAAGTATAATTATATTGCACATCGTTCATAATAGTGTTATAATACACTTGCCAAGTGGTTTAATCATGTAAACACCGAATCCCCTTACTAGGGTCATAGTAAGGGGATTTTTGGTGTGGTTAGTCGCCTATTTATCATTACGCTTGCCTAACCAATAAACAAATAGCGCAACGAGACAACCACTTAATGTTGTGGTTATGATGTCGACCAGTGGTTTAAACATCTTGTAAACACCACCTCTCTACGTCAAATTGACGCCTGAGGTAGGCGACACTTTAAGTATATAATCAATAGTATTTTATTTATATTTAATTGTTATTAAATTAAAAAAAGCATATCAGATGTAGAAAAGGTGGAAAAATGTATTTAGTTTTTACAGACCAAAATATTAATACCTTCCAATTATAAATAGTGCGATTTTGTTAGCCAATACGTCTTGTTCCATATTATTATGAGCTATCTGTAAAGCTCCTTCGTGAATCATTTGTGCGATGATTGGGATGAATATGTCTTGGTCCTTGTTTGTGTAAGTATTTTTCAAACTATTTTCTAAAACTATAGTGAGTTGCTCTAGTATTTTCTCTTTCATTTGAGGCAATGCCAATCCAGCATAGCTGCTACGGCACTCCATATTTGGTTTTTGATAGAAATCATGAACTGCTAAGATTAAGTTGCTTACATTTTCTTGATTAAAAATCATAGGATCTGAAATGTGGTCCTCAAAAGATACTGTAGCAAAATCCTCTACAATATAATCGACTAAATCATATTTATCTTCAAAATGTGCATAAAATGTTGCTCTGTTCACTTGAGCCCCGTTTGTAATGTCGGCGATAGTTATTTTCTCAAAATCCTTTTTACTAACTAATGCAAAAAAGGCGTTAATTATGGATTGTTTAGTATGTGTCATTCTAATATTTTTCACTTTATCTGCCATATGAATCTACCCCCAATAATTTAAGTTATCTGTTGCTATAGCAACAATTTAGTATACATTGTTGATTGTTATATTATTTTAATAGCTTTATCCTGTGATTAAAAGCAACACAATATTGCTTTAAGGTATCATAGAAAAGGAGAGATTTAAAATGAAAACAATAGCAATTGTGGGTGCAGGTACAGGTTTAGGTTTATCACTAGCAAAGAAATTTGGAGCTGAAGGATTTAAAGTAGCAGCTATATCAAGAAATGCAGAAAAATTAAAAGTGATTCATGAAGATTTGAGTAACTTAAATATAGAAGTAAAAACATATGTATCCGATATTGTGGATTTAGAATCATTGAAGCAAACGATCCAATCAATTAAAGCGGATTTTGGTTCTATTGACGTTATAGAATTTAGTCCTAATGCCAAGGAACAGCAATTTACCAATATATTGGAAACTACACCAGAAAGTGTTTCAGAAATATTAAATAGTTATCTCTATCCAGCTATTCAATTAGTTAACGAGGTGTTACCTGATATGATAAATAAAGGAACAGGTTCAATCTTATTTACGACAGGTGTAGCTACAATATTTCCACTCCCATTTGCTGGAAATGCTGGCATTATAGGCTCTGGATTGAGAAGTTATGCTGAAAATCTCTACAATGCAGTAGAAAATAAGGGGATTTTTGTAAGACATCTTTCAATAGGAACAGCGATTGAATCCGGGACTTTAGGCGATCCAGATACAATTGCAAAGGCTTGGTATGATTTATATACTACAAAAGGGAAATTTGAAGAGACATTTCCTCAGGGAATTAAAAAATCAGATATGATTTAAACAGTTAATTGTTTCATATTAATGTTATATTAAATAAAAATATACTAAGACGTTAAATAATAATGAATAAAGAGTCGGGGACATAAATACCCAGCATTAAGCCCATCAAAGATTTTGATCTTTGATGGGCTTGTTATTTGTTTCAATACTTCGTATTGTTATTGCTCGCTTACCTAGGGGGATGGGGTCGAGCCTCGGCCTCGACACGCATCTTACTCCCTCAGATGTCTCGCAAACAATACGCAGTTCAGCTATGATGATTAAATTATTGTTTAAATCAGGGGTGTTAGATCAAGCCAAAGTATCTACAAAAGAATTAGATGCTTTATATTTGGATTTTAAAAAATTAAGTAACAATACAGCTATTTCAACTACCAATTTGGACTCATTGTATCAACAAACAATGAGTGTGAGTGATTAGCAAGAAATTGATTTTAATAATAAATCTCACTTTTTTTATAAGAGTGAGATTTTTTTAGTTATCCTAGGGTAAAAGTTAATGAAACATTAATTATAAAAAATGAATAAACGAATTAAGTTAATTGATGTTTTTAAAATTTTAAATATACTTATAAAATTAAGGAGCGTATAAAATTGAAGATGTACCCACTAACAATAGCGCAACAAAACTTTTTAAAACGTGAAAAAATAATAGAAGATTCGAGTATTAATAATATTGCAGGACTATTGAAATTAGGTACAAAATTTAATTATGAGCAAATTAATAAAGCTGTTAACCAATTAATATTTAATCATGATAGCTATAGAATACAAGTAACATTTAAAAGTGGAAATGCTAAGCAGTATATTAAAGCATTTGAAGAAATAGCATATCCTTATTTAGATTTTTATCAAGATCAATTGAATTTTGATACTTGGATAAATAAAAAAGCGAATACTAATATATTTGACTATAATGATAAATTGTATCGATTTTATATTTTGAAATTGCCAGATGGTCAATTAGGTTTGTTGGCTATACAAAACCATCTAATAGGCGATGGTTGGAGTATGCCATTATCAATCAATTATTTTATAACTTATTTGACTAATCAAGACACTACAGAAATACCCAAATTATCATTCGTAAATGCTATAGAAGATGAAGTGAAGTACCTACAGTCTAAAAAGCTTGAAAAAGATGAGATTTATTGGAGAGAAAAACTGAATCGACAAAAACAACAAATCAGTGATAAACCACATCAGTTAGAACATGTTAATGGTCAAAGGCGTACTATAAAATTAAGTACAGTAATAACTGAAAAAATTAATGAGTTTTGTTTGAAAAACGAAATAAGTGTTAGTAATTTATTCACTAGCATTATGTTTGCACTAATTGATAAAAAAGCAGTAACTAAAATTAATAACATTGGGATATCAATTCATAATAGGGCAAATAAAAACGAAAAATTCACTACAGGTAATTATGCCAAATCTTTGCCAATCATAATAGAATCAGAACAGGATCTCTTGCTAAATGAGTATATACAAAAAGTGAAAAGAGAATCTTTTAATATTTTAAAGCATAGAAAATACCCAATTGATGATTTATTATCAGAACTTAATATGGGGAATAATATTATAGATTGCTTAATTTCCTTCCAAACAGCTAGTTATAGTTCCGAGTTTATTGAAAATGGATTTTCAGAAAAGAAACTTGAAGTTGATGCCATCGGTGGACCGCTCGAAATTCAAATTTTTAATAAGAATAGTGAAAGTGGTTATTTATTACATTATGATTATCAAACTGAAGTACTAAGTGCATATGAAATAGAGCAATTGCATGATAATATTTTGAAGATGCTTAACGAATTGGTAATAGATTCAGAGCGAAAATTGGAAGAAAATAACATTTTATAATGATGAAAATAAATATTTAAGCAAAAAAGTACATTGCTTGTATTTTAAAATATTGATAAATTAGAAGAAAAAGGTTGGGAAGGCACATGCATACCTTGAAATTCTTTCTACTAAATTTCATTATCTTCTTTGTATTATCTAACATTAGTAATGTTCTATTCTTAGGTGGATTTGAATTTATGAATGTGTTATTAAGCACTTCGATATTTGCAGTTATTATGACAGGATTCCAATATTTTGCTAAAAATTTATCTAAAGATAAATCACATTAGTAAACAATACATAATGAAAGGAAAATTTTGTAATATGAACGATAAAAAGCAACAAACCAAATGGGTTTTAGTAGTTTTATGTTGTATTGTTTACAGTGTGACAAATTTATATGAACATTTTAACTTATGGTTTCTTATGTTACTTGCTATCGTGGCAGGTACATTAATTCATTATTTAGTCGACTTTATTTTTATTTTGATCAATAAATTCCCAAGCTCTAAATCAAAATAATTCAACATAGCACAATTTCAAAAATTATTTCCTGGAAAATACTGAAATAAAACCCTCAGCTTTTAATTAGGCTGAGGGTTTAATTAAATTCAATAATTTTAAGTGCTTGTTTATATGTTTTCTAATAATCTCATGGTAATCTTCCTCATGTTCATTCCAAATTGTTTGTAATCGATTCTTGAATAAAAAGTTTCCTTTATTGTCTTTAGCTGTAAGTAATATTCCAAAAGATACATGTAATAATTGACGTACATTGTCGTTATTAAGATGTGTGTAGTAGTCTTTGTATTCAATGTTTTGTAAGGGTGTTATATTATTTAAGTTTGGAGTTATGTGATAAAATTTTTGAGTTTCATTAAAGTGATTGTATGAATAATTAAAAATTTCTTCATATAAATCTGGTTTGACTTTAGCTATTAATCTTAATGCTTCTAACCAATTTGTACCTGCTGTTTTTAAATGAAATCTCTGATTTGTTATTTGACTTATAGAATTATAAATTGAAAATTTATCGCTTCCAGAATGTATGCTTAATTTATATTTAAAATAATCTGCAATTTGCGAATGAATGTGTAATTCCTTGTTAAATAAATCTATGTCTCCAATATAATCGATACCTTTTTGAAATTCGCCGCAAAACCTAGGGGCCATACTGGTTATCATTATATTGTGAGTATTAAGTTCATTAGCGACAAAAAAATGATCATGTGGAGTAGTTACAGTTTGGGTTTCGTCTATTGATATCTCAAAATCAATTGATCTATCAAGTGGTTGTATATAATTTTGGTAGATGTATATCATATATTGAATAGCAGCGCTGTAAATGATTGCTGCTTTTTTAAGATCCTTTTCTGTGTAAGTCAATATTGTGTTTTTTAATTGAAATACTTGATTTAAATAAGTTGCTTCATAATGTCTTTTGAATTTTTCATCAAGCTCATCATATAGCAAGTTGATTGAATATTCATTTTCTAAATCTAGGTTGTTTTTTATATAATCAGAACAATCAAGGGTCAACATTGAAATGCCCAAGTTAATTTCGCGTGAGATATCTAATTCATCTTTTAAATGGTCTCCATCAGCACCATATCCTAGAATATAACCTTCTTGAAAGACAGAGAATGCAGCACAATCAATAACATCTTCCATTGTTCGGTTTGTTAAATTTAATTCTCGTATACTTTGTTGAGCAAATATTGGTTTGGCATTACTTTCTTGTATAGATTTAATATGTCCAGGAGTTGCCATTCCAATACGATCACCTAGTCCAACAGTAATTTCATTTCTTCCAAATGCTCTTGGAACTGTAAAAGGGAAGTAATTATTTAAAATTAAACGATTCTCGTGTGTTAAATCACATAACTTTGATACATTGTCTATATTTTTTCCCTCTAAATCATGTAACAAGTTACTTTGTCCTGTGCAAATTAGATATTTTTTGTTTTTGTCTTTAATCATTACAATATAGCTATCTTCATATTTAAATAATGATTTTTCGTATACATGAATTGTCTCTGATATTGGTATGACACCCTTTTTTAAATATGGTATCAATTCATTCAAACTATTCATTTAAACAACCCTTTCATGAATTATTATGCAAAATATTATGCATTATTCGATTTGCTTTGAATAGGTTTTACAAAGAATATAACTGTTACAGATGCGATTATTGCAAGTGAACCCGCCAACAAAAAGGCAGCAGTATATGTTCCCGTAGTTTGAACGATATAACCTGTAACGGTTGGACCTATTATTCCAGCTGTATTTGCTAGAAAATGCATGAAACCACCTACAGAACCGATGTTATTGCTATCTACTACATCTTGAGCAATTGCCCAATAAATAGCGCCTGTTAAATATAGAAATAAAACAGAGAGTGCTACTAAAGTAATAGCGCTAACGGTTGTATCTACAATTCCTGATAATCCGATACAAACAGCTGAAATAAATAAACAAACGACAAGTACTAATTTTCGAGAAAATAACACACCTTTTTCAACAGTATGTCTGTGGACAAAGTCGGAAACAATGCCACTGAATGCTAAGCCTAAAAAGCCCAATACCCATGGTATGACAGTAATAATACTCATATTTTCTAGGCTCATATTTCTTGCATCAACTAAATAACTAGGGAACCATGTTAAGAAAAAGAATAAAATATAATTGTATGTGAAAAATGCGAATGCAGTAATTAAAACAGTGGGTTGTTTTAAATAATATGATAAATTGTTATTTGTTTGTGGTGCTATTTCTGCATATCTATCGATTTCAGTTTTATCGATTGCTTTGGGTTTTTCTTTAGCAAAAAACCACCAAGCAATAGCCCAAACTAATCCTATTATCATTAAAACAATAAATGAAAATCTCCAGCCAAGGTGAAGTGCAATATAACCTACAATTGGTCCGGAAATTGCGCCACCTAATGGTGTTCCACTATTTGCCAGTCCAACGACAGAAGCTCTTTTTGAAGGAGGGTACCAATTGTTTACCATTTTATTTATTGTTGAACTTATAGGTCCTTCTCCCATTCCGAATAAAATACGAACAATAAATAAACTAACGAAACCGACTACTAATACAATTGCGCCACTAAACAATGACCAAACAATCATTGCGACAAACAATGTTATTTTAGCACCAAATTTATCTGAAGCTATGCCACCTACAAAATTAAAAATGGCATAACCGATTGAAAAACTACTGAATATTATGCCCATTTGTCCAGGAGATAATTTTAAATCCTCTTGAATAAATGGGGCTGCCACTGATAATGCTGACCGATCTAAGTAATTAATCACACCAGCTAAAAAAAGAAAAACTAATATAATTCTTCCATTACTCCCTATTTTTCCCATGTTTTGTCACTCCTTATTAAACTCCTGAATAAGCCATGAAACCACCATCTATAGGAATGGTTGTGCCATTTACAAACGATGAATATTGATAATCTAATAGCCATAATATTGTTCCTACTAATGCTTCAGGTTTACCAAATTCATTTACAGGTGTATGTTCCAGAATTTTTTGTGAGCGATTAGTTAAACTACCATCTGAATTTAATAATAAGTCTTTGTTTTGCTCTGTTAGAAAGAAGCCTGGAGCGATAGCATTTACACGTATATCTTCTTCTGCAAAATAAACAGATAACCATTGAGTGAAATTGTTAATAGCAGCTTTTGCGGCGCTATATGCAGGAACTTTAGTCATAGGTGAATAACTACTCATTGATGAAAAGTTAATAATTGTAGAATGCTGGGATTTTAGAAGTTCTTCACCAAATATTTTTGACGACAGAAAAGAACCTATAAAATTATTATTGAATACATTTTCAAATCCGCTTTTTTCTAATTTGAAAAAACTTTTGCTATCTGAAGTACTATATGACTCTTCATTTGTTATAGCAGCAGGATTATTACCTCCTGCCCCATTAATTAGATGGTCAATTTGTCCGTAATCAGAAAGTATATCTAATTTTGCTTTAATTAAATCTTCTTCATTTGTTACATCAACTGCATAATTAGAAGCTACGCCACCGTCATTCTTAATTGAGTCAACAATTTCCTTACCTTTTTCAAAGTTTCTATTTAAAATGGCAATTTTCATATTTTGTCTTGCTAATTCTTTGGCTATAGTACGACAGAGTACGCCGCTACCACCGGTAATAACAACAACTTTTTGATTTAAACTTTCGTGTTTACTGAACATTTTTGGCACCTTCTTTGTTTAATTGAAATGCGGTCCATAAACCATTTAAGTACATAATACCTAGTGCGCGATCATACAACCCGTATCCAGGTCTACAATTTTCGTTCCATAGATGTCTTCCATGGTCGGGTCTGATGTAACCTTGATAGTTTGAAGCTGCAAGTATTTTCATTATTTCCGCTAATTCTATATCCCCATCATTGTCATAGTGAGAAGTTTCTACAAAACTATGATCTTCATATATGTGAACATTTCTTAAATGGATGAATGGTGCCTTATGATGATAATTTTTAACTATTTCTGTCATATTATTTTTCTTAGATGCTCCCATCGATCCAGTACAGAGTGTAAGAGCATTGCTAGGACTATCGTTAATCGAAAACATTCTATCGTAACTATCTGGACCTGTAATAATTCTCGGTAAATTAAAAATTGAATAAGGTGGATCATCAGGATGAATTGCCATTTTTATACCACAACGTTCTGCGGTGGGTATAATAGAATTGATAAAGTAGCTAAAATGTTCCCACAATTTTTCTTCGTCGATATCTTTGTAAGCCTCGAATAATTCGCTTATTCGATCTAATTTTTCTTGTTCCCATCCAGGCATAGTAAGGTTATTACTTGATTTAGAAACAGTTTCTATAAGTTCTTTTGGGTCTAAATTTTTAACTTTTTCATAATCAAAATAAAGTGCAGTTGATCCATCTTCTAAGGGATGAAACATTTCTGTTCTTGTCCAGTCAAAAACAGGCATGAAATTATAACAAATAACCTCAACACCGAACTCTGATAGGTTTTCAATAGTTTTTTTATAATTCTCGATATAATAATCTCTGCTTTCATCGCCTAATTTAATAGATTCGTGAACATTTACACTTTCTACTACTTTGGCATTAAATCCATTATCAGTTATATATTCTATTTCCTTAGCAATCTCTTCTTTTTCCCATATTTCGCCAACTGGTTTTTCATGAAGTGCCCAAACAATTCCTGTGGTATTTGGTATTTGTTTTACATCACTAAGTGAGATAGTGTCATTATCTTTGCCATACCAACGAAAAGTCATTTCCATTATGTTCAACTCCAATTATTAAAATTTAATTATCGCTTTTCTTACTTCAGTCGGGTTTTCATCTATAAATTTGAAAGCATCAATTACATCATTGAGTTCAAATTGTTGTGTTACTAAATCAAAATTATCAAATGCACCACTTTCTAAATGTTTAATAACTCCTTTGAATTGATGCGTTTGTAATCTAGAACCGAGTATAGTAAGTTCATTTTTTGTAATAGGCAATTGTGAAATTTGAGCTGGCTGTTCAGCAAATCCTAGAACAACGACTCTACCTGCCGGAGAAGTTACTTGTGTACCTAACTCAAAAGTTTTAGGCGTACAAACAGCATCTATAGAAACATTTACACCTTCGTCATTGGTTATTTTATTTATTTCACTTATTAAGTCTGAATTTTTTATGTTAATTGTTATATCTGCTCCTTGCTGTTTTGCATAATCTAAACGGGTTTGGTCTAAATCCGAGATAATTACAGTACATTCGGTTAATTTCGCGTGTTTCAAAATACATAAACCAATAGGACCTGCACCTTGAATTAGAATAGTATCGCCAACTTGTATATTAGCTCTATAAGTTGCTTGTGCACCAATTGTTAAAGGTTCAATTAATACTGATTTTTCAAAAGGGATATCATTATTCACAGGATGTAATTGTTTCTCGTTAATCGTAAAATATTCTTGTAGACCTCCATCTTCATGTACACCAAAAACGACTAATTTCTTACAAACATTAGGTCTATTTTGTTTGCAAGCATAGCATTCACCGCAAGAAGATATTGGCTCTATTACTACATGTTGTCCAACTTTTAATGTGCTTTCACCATATATCTCTTCTACTACACCTACAACTTCGTGCCCAACCACTCTAGGCAATGTTGCTAAGGGATTTTGTCCATGCAATATATGCCTATCTGATCCACAAATTCCAACACGTTTTGTTTTTACTAATATATTTCTTGTTTCATTTGGTTTAGGTATTTCAGTTTCTTCAAATACCATATTATTTTTGCTTAAAACTTTTACCTTTTTCATAACTTCACCTTTACCTTTCAATAGTTTTTTTATAAGAAAGAAAGTCTTCTACCTCTTCGAGATAGGGAAGGCCTTCATTATCACCTTTAACTTGGGTAACCATACCTCCTACAGCATTAGCAAATCTTAATCTATCTGGTATAGAATAATTTTTACTTTTTGCAAAAATATAGGCTGCTGAAAATCCATCGCCAGCACCTACAGTATCGATTACATTCATTTCAAATGTATCTATTTCGTAGTATTGATTTTGTCCATAATACCTCGTAGCAGAAGCACCACGTTTAATGATAATTTCGTTTATATTATATTGTTCGAATAAATCATTGAATTCTTCAGAATGTTCAGACAAATTTAGCTGTTCAAGTTCGTCATCGCTTGCAATTAATGTGTCTATATAGGGAAATAAAGACGTTAAGCATTTTGTGGCTAGTTCTATGTTCCATGTTTTTAAACGGATGTTTGTGTCTAATGAAATTTGTATATTTAATTTCTTTGCATTTGAAAGCAATTGTTGAATAACATCTATTTTTTCGTTTAATAAGGCTACAAAAACACCACTTATATGCAAATAATCAATATTGGATAAATCTATGTTTAAAACATCTTTAGTGTTTAGTTTTTTGATTGGTGCATTATCTCTATAGTAAAATGATTTACCAGTTCCATCGGCGTTTATTTGTTTAAAATAAACTGAAGTATTGTTGCCGCTACATAATTCAATATGATCTGTATTTATCCCTTCACCTCGTAGAGTATTAATGACAAACTTCCCAAACTCATCAGATCCGATTTTTGAATAAAATGTGGTATTTAAACCGAGCCGTGATGCTGCTATTGCAACATTTAATTCTGCACCACCTAATGTTCTCTCAAAAGTATGGTTGAAACGTAATGGTCCAGTATTTACTGGATTCATAACAATCATAGAATCACCTATAGTAAATAAACTTTTTGTCATAAATGTCACCTACTTTTGTATTTTTTAAAGGCATCTACATAGGATTTAGCTTTGAATTGTATGGATTCATAATTATTTCCAGTAAATGATTTAGTCAAATCACTGCCTATACCAATTGCAAAGCTACCTTGTTGTATCCAGTCTGTGATATTTTGTAAATTCACTCCTCCTGAAGGCATTAATTCTACATTTGGGATTGGGCCTTTTATATCTTTGATAAATTTAGGTCCAAGATGTCCGCCAGGGAATAGTTTAATCAAATCAGATCCATATTTTAAAGCTGTAATGATTTCACTAGCATTATTACAACCAGGTAAGTAAGGAATTGAGTAAGTGTTACATAATTTAGAAATTTCTATATCTAGATGTGGGCTAACAATGAATTTTGCACCACTTTCGATTGCTATTCTCGCAGTTGTAGAATCTAAAACGGTGCCAGCACCAATTAAAATATTTTTATCGTATTTTACTGATGCTTTTTGAATAATTTCACTAGCATTTGGCACTGTATATGTGATTTCAATACTTTTAATACCACCTTCAATTATTTGATCAATGAATTTAATAACTTGATCATTATTATCACCTCGGACAATCGCAATTAAATAGTTATCGTGTAGTCGGTTTAATATTTCATATTTCTTCAAATTTTCACCTTCTGTTCCATAATGTGATACAATATTTCATATAATGAACTTACAAATCATTATACTCATTATGTAAGCGCTGTCAACAATAAATATGTTTGTTTTTTGCTGCTTTAATATTATGATAGAGTAAATTAATACTTGTGAGGTGTTGATAATGGGATCAAACGTACAATCGGTTGATCGTGCTTTAACTATTTTAGAAATTATATCTAATGAAGAAACTGTCAGTTTAAAAGAATTAGTAGAATTTACCGGTTTATCTAAATCGACAATCCATAGAATTGTAAATTCATTAATTGTAAATGGGTATGTTAGACAAGATGAAAATACTGCTAAATATGAAATAACATTTAAAATGTTTCAGTTAGGTAATAAACGGGTTCAAAATATAGATTTTTTAAATGTTGCTAAATCTATGATTAGCCAATTAACAAATACATTAGAAGAAACATGTCATTTGGTAGTAGAAGATAACAATGAAGTTTTGTATATTGATAAATTCGTACCTAGTAACAATTCCCATGCAATGGCATCTAAAATTGGGAAGAGAGCACCTATGTATTGTACTGCGGTAGGTAAATCTATATTGTCTACTTACACAAATGAGAAAATCAAAGAAATATGGGATCAAACTGAAATAAAAAAGTTAACTGAAAATACAATTACTGAATTCGATACATTAATGGAAGAAATCAATGAAATAAGAGAACAAGGTTATTCAGTAGATAATGAAGAGAATGAAAAAGGTATATACTGTGTTAGTACGTATTTTGTGAACTATAGGAACGAAGTTCAAGGGGCTATTAGTTTATCTTTCTCTATTCAAAAATTAGAGAAAAAAGATTATTATGTAAAGGAACTAAAGGATTGTGCATTTAAAATTTCGAAACTACTAGGTTATGATTAGTGTCTTAGGTCACATTACCTTAAAGTTTGACGGTAGTCACGAAGCTGAACAATCTGGAACATTATATTTAGAAGAGGCGGAAGTGCCTAATATCGAAATTGGAACAGAATTAAAAATACTATAACTTTTATGAAAATTGTGCTTCGTTTTACAACTGTAATGTAGGGTAATAAACAATTGATAATTTGTATACCGTGATTCCATAAGGTATTTTTATTATTTATTAGATAGTAGTTTTGAAAGAAGGTGTTATTATGCAAATTAAAAAAGGAACGAACAAGTTTTATGTTGGTGAAGATGAAAATAACTTTTTAGCACAAATGACTTATGTTCCTAGTGGAGAGGGTATGATAATTATTGATCATACCGAAGTTTCTGATGAATTGAGGGGGCAACATGTTGGTAAGGATTTGGTTGAAGCTGGTGTGACTTATGCTCGTGAAAATAATTTGAAGATTGTTCCACTTTGTCCTTTTGCCAAAAGTGTATTTGACAAGACGCCTGAATATAAAGATGTTTTGAAAAATTAAATTTAATAAATAAAAAAATCGACAACTTCTAACGGAATAATTGGGAGGTTGTCGATTTCTTTTGTTTGAGTTGTGATTAGTTCAACTATTATTTGGTGAGATGGTTATTTTTCATTTTTAAAGGTAAGTGGAAGTGGCTACAATCGCCCCAGTTTAAATCATCTTTAAGTATATTATATGATTCATAAAAGAATTGACTTACCGTATCGTGACTTGGCTGTTGATCGGAATTTATTTCTAAAATAAACTCCCCTAAATTCGGATCGAATTTGCTATTATCTGGAAATTTCTGGTGGCATTCAAATTGCTTGTCTGTAAATGGATAGGGTAAGACAAAGAATGTAGGTCCTTCATAATTGTCATCACCAAACCAAAAACCAAATTCGATAAGTTCTTCATCGAAGGCTGCACGTTCTATAACTTTATTATCATCACTAAATGGTCGATGTTCACTATTAATCATTGCACAAGATATATCAAATGTACCCCAAAATAGTGCGGGTTTAAATTTGCGTACTCTTAATGAGGATATAAATTTTGTTTCCGCATGATAGGCAAATTTCATAAGATCTAGGACATTATTTGCGACATCTGATTTATAATGATGGTGATGTGTATCTTGATCTATTGGAGTTGTATCAGCAACTTCTTGAGGTTTTGTGTTTATTTCTAAATGTATACCATGAGAAGTTAAGATTTGTTTAATCTTATTATAATAAGTTTGAATGGTTGTACCATTTTCTAATTCAATACTTTCTTTGTTATTGTTTATACGTACTTCTATGATATTATCTATTAAATTTACTTCGATTAAAAAGTCCTTATCTGCATAATGTAACATCCCAGTACTAAATCCTTGAATGGTGATATCAAGTGCTACATGTGCCCATTGTGGCTCTTGATACATGGATTCTAATTTATATTTTCCAAGGATTTGTGAAAGTATATGAAGCGTTTCTTTTTCTTTTTGCCATTCTTTTAATAACATGACGCTCTCTCCTTTTCAGATATGCTTTACACAACATATACCCAGTGAATGCATGTTTATTCAATTTTAATTTATGGTAAGTGTATTAAAAACAAGAATGGGGTGTCTTTATGAAAGCAGTTATTTTAAACGCAACACTAAAAAATGGAGATGAATTATCGCATACTGAGGCTTTAGCAAGAGAAGCAATGTCAATCTATCAAACTGAAGGAATAGATGTTGAAATGGTTAGAGTGAACGATTATAAAATTGCTTATGGTATTAGTGATGATATGGGGGATGGAGACGAATGGCCAAAACTATTAAATAAGATAATAGATTCGGATATTGTTATTATTGGTACACCACTGTGGCTAGGAGAAAAGAGTAGCGTAGCAACGTTAATTATTGAAAGGCTTTATGGATCTAGTAAATTGGAAAATAATGAAGGGCAATCCATTTTCTATAATAAAGTTGGAGGTGTCATTGTAACTGGTAATGAAGACGGAGCTAAGCATGCATCAGCTTCTATACTTTATGGACTTTCACATATTGGATTTACAATTCCGCCTAATGTAGATGCTTATTGGGTTGGAGAGGCAGGACCTGGACCTTCATATATGGATATCAAGCATGAAAATGACTTTACGAAAAAACATATCAAATGGTTAGCCTATAATACAATGTATATGGCTTCTATATTGAAAAGAACGCCATTACCAAGTAAAGGGAATCGATTAAATGATTAACTAACAAATGGGCTATCTCCTGTTTATTACCATGACTGCAGAAAAAAGCATACACTATGCGTATGGTACAGTATGGTTTTACCATTATATTAAAAATGGCATCTCTAGTGCTAAAACTATCTTTGGTCAGCCAACCAAAATATATACACAAAGAGATGCAATATATGTCATCAGACACAAAAAGCTTAGCACATACAAAATGGAATTGTAAGTACCATATAGTCTTTGCACTAAAATAAACAACACTTTTAAGGTGTTCTAGGAAAGTAGTGCAATTGGTTAATCTTCTCGGTGACCTTATCAGGACTAGTCAGTAATAAGGGTTTCAGTCGCAAAGCAAACCACCTGTTATACGGGTGGTTTTGATTTCTGGAACGATTTTTAAACTAGTGAGTTATCTATAACGTTTTTTTGATAAAGATATTCTAAAACTTTTCTACCCAATTATTAAAACTACTTAAAAATGAGTTGATATGTTTTTGTGTCCGTTCATCATCCAAGTTATGTGTGTCTTCATTAATTTTTTCATGTACTCTACCGACAATTAATTTAGGACCAGCCATAACTTGTGCATTCATTGCAAGTAAACTTTGGCGAATTTGCATTTGTCCTAATGCTGTACCAATGTTACCAGGTGATCCTCCTGCAACTGCAAAAGGTTTATTAATTAACGGTGATTTATCATCTTTGTGTTTTGTTCTAGATGCCCAATCAATAGCATTTTTTAAAGGCCCAGGTATCCCAGAATTATATTCAGGACTAACAATAATTATACCGTCTACATTGTGTATCGACTCTCTAAATAAAGTAACGCTGTCAGCTTCACTTTCCCCTTCTTCATCATAGTTATATAAAGGTAAGTCTTTGAAGCTAATAACAGATGTATCCCAATCTTTAGGTGCTAAACGAATCATTTCATTTAACAAGACTTTATTATATGATCCCGTACGTAAGCTACCACATATAAATCCTATTTTTTTCATTTAATTGACTCCTTCTTTTTTAAATTAATTACATGATACGTTGAAGATAAATATAAATCAAATAAATTTATAGCCATATGTTTGTGTTTTTTAAATGTTAGTAAAAATGTTATATTGAGTTAAATATAAATAGTGGAGGGGATTTATATGCGTAAAACTTATAATGGTAAAAAGATTGATGTGTCATTTGATGCAAAGAGATGTATTCATGCTGCAGAATGTGTAAAAAACTTACCAAAAGTGTTCGATACGAAGAAGAGACCATGGATAAATACGAGTAATGCTGACGTAGATTCAATAGTTCGCGTTGTAGAAATGTGCCCTAGTGGTGCTTTAGAATATGATAGAAAAGACGGGCACTCTAATGAGTGCCACAACCAAAATGTAATAAGTGTGGGCGAAAATAACGAAATTTATATTAAAGGAAACTTTACTTTTAAGTATAAAAATGAAGCGTACAGTTTGAATAGAGCTATTTTCAAAGGTCAAAGTGGAGAGGATGAATATCCATTTTACACGCTTGATGATTAATTGCAGGTGGATAATAGATACATGATTCAAAAATGAGTCTGGACACAAATTTCAGAAAAATAGCACTCAGATGATTCAATTTATCTGAGTGCTTCTTTATTATTCATATTTCGTATTGTTGGCTCGCTTTCCTAGGGGACAGCTTCAGACTGTAGTCTTCAGCTTGTCCTGTTCCCACAGGAGTCTCGCCAAGATACTTCATAATGAATAGTGATTTTACATTAAAAATATGCGTATTTCATATAATGTAATAAACACTATTGAATTAACAAGGTGAATTACATTTAAGGATAATAACGTGCCTAAACATATACTACGAATGACATATCTATTACATATATCTTTCATTTTATTCTTTTTTCTGCTTCAGTTAGCAATCTGATAGGACCATTGGAATTAAGGGTAATTAACCTCTCTGCCATTGTATTGGGCGATTCTTGTAGTTGGCGATTGATCCACCCTTGTATCATGCCTGTGTAAGCAGATGCAATATATTCAGCAACGACATTTTTATCAAGTACCATATGATTGGCGACACCTGTATCTTCAAAAAGTTGCATATAACGTACAGTAATGAAATCTTTTAAAGTTATATAAAAATTGGGGTAGCGTTTAAACATGATATGGTAGAAATCGTAATCATGTCTGATGTGGCTAAAAATATTATTAGCAATATAAAATTGTGATTCTTCTATACTTTGATGTTTTAGGTAAAATTTGTAAGTTTCTCCAAATAGTAGTCCGAAATGACGCTCAATGGTGGCTGTCGTGAGTTGTGATATAGAACGGAAATGCCTATAAAAGGTGGAGCGATTAATTTCTGCATGATTGCATAGTGCGCGGACAGTGATTTTTGCTAATGGTAGGTATTCGAGTAGTTCGATAAACGCGTTTTGAATTTTAATTTGTGATTTTTTATTTTTTGGTGTCATATGTTTTCTCACCCTTTATTGCAACACATGTTATATATGTGTTGCTTTTTTACTTTATGCATGATTGTTTTGTTTAGCATATCGTTTTTATAATGTATTTATACAGTAATTTAAACGTTTGTATTTGTAAATTATTTAAAATGAGTTGCTATATTTGTAACGAGTATTAGAGATGGTTAAGTATTTTAAATGTTAAAAAATAAACGAAGCAAGTGTAAGTATTAGGAGGAATGAATAAACGATGATTAATAATGCTAATGAGTTAAAGGCGCATCTTTTGCAACAAAATAAAAATCGATTGCAAAGTGATCAATTTGATATGCATGCTGCGTTGGAAGATATTTTAAATTCAGTTGGTTATTCAACTGCTGATAGTGGTGGCAAGGTTACGTTTTATGGTAAGGACCCAGTTATGCCTAGTACGTTAAGGTTAGCATCGTTAGCTGGATTAGGGTTAGCAGCTAAATCGGTGGCATTAGCACATTTATGGCAAGTCAGAGGTGGCAAAGGTCAAGATATTCACATAGATATTCGTAAGGCAGTGAAACGTCTGTCACCTTTTTATGAAAGAAAATGGGAAACTTTGAATGGTTTTCCTGCAAAGGGTCAAGAGGATCCTCATACACCATTTCGATTTGATTTTTACCAAACTAAAGATAAGCGCTGGGTAATGCCACTAAATCCTTATCCAAATGCTAAGGCACATGTGATGGAACTATTAAATTGTCGTTCAACGAAAGAGGCTGTTGCGGAAGCTATTAAGGGTTGGAATGGTCAGGATTTAGAAATTGCAGGTGCTGAAAAAGGTGTCGTTATGCCAATGGTACGTTCGCTAGAAGAATTTGTAGAAGAGGAACAATTTCAACATATTGCGGAGACGGAATTAATCGAAATTAAAAAAATAGCTGATTCTAAGCCGGAAGCATTTTCAGAGGAACCCGAACAACCTTTAAGTGGTGTGAGGGCGCTTGGAATGGGACACGTCATCGCAGGTGCTGGATTAGGAAGAGGATTAGCCTTGCATGGTGCAGATGTATTAAATGTGTGGCGACCGTCAGAATTAGAAGTTGAAACAATGTATCTCACTTCTAATGTTGGTATGCGTTCAACATATTTGGATATAGATCATAATCAAGAGCATAGAAGTCGATTTGATGCATTACTTCAAGGTGCAGATATATTCTTTATAAATAAAAGATATGGCTTTATGGAAAAATATGGTCTGACGCCAAATGACTTAGCCCAAAAAAGACCCGGTATCATTCATGCATCGGTTAATTTACACGGGCATACGGGACCTTGGAAGAACCGTAACGGCTTTGATCAAACTGCCGGCAGTGTGACGGGAGTCATGACACTTGAAGGTTCAGTTGATAAACCTAAATTACCACCTATCGTTGTGGTTAATGATTATGTAATCTCGTGGTTGTTAGAGTTAGGAGTTATTAAAGCTTTAGAACGTCGAGCTAAAGAAGGTGGTAGCTATAGTGTGAGTGTATCTTTAAGTAAAGTATCAGCTTATTTAATGTCGTTAGGTATCTTTGATAAAGACTACGCAAAAACCATGTCGAATAGTAACGAAGAACATCAAATCGTCGCACCAGATCAATTTGAAGCGGAGACCCCTTTAGGAACGTATAAAGGCGTGACAGACCAAGTTTATATGTCAGAAACACCAGGGGAATATGACACCGTCTTGATGGTTCGAGGTTCTGATAAACCTCAGTGGAAAGATTGAATCAAAGTTAACCAAAGTGATTTAAATAATATGAATTAAGTATATAGGTCATGAAAACTAACGTAATAAGTTAGTTTTCATGACCTATATTTTTTAATATTTTGTTATGGGTGTACTATTGGTTTGATTCAAAATAAATTCAGAATGGGGTGGTTGTATGGGGTTAATGAGTAAGAAAGATATTAATTTGGTTATAAGAGATAATGATACACAGTTAAGTAAATGTTTAAATTCATTTGATTTAACAATGTTAGGTATAGGTGCCATTATTGGAACGGGTATTTTTGTATTAACAGGTACAGGAGCCTTAAAGGTGGGACCGGGTTTGATGTTTGCATTTATTATAGCAGCACTAGCTTGTTTGTTTGCCGCACTATGCTATGCTGAATTTGCTTCCATGGTCCCTATAGCGGGGTCTGCATACACATATACTTATACAACGATTGGTGAAATTTTTGCATTTATTATTGGATGGGATCTTGCGCTAGAATATATGCTTGGTGTAAGTACAGTATCGGTAGGATGGTCGGGTTACTTTAGGTCTTTTATTGAAGGATTTGGTATTACGATACCATCACAACTTACTGCAGCTCCTGGAGTGATAACAAGTGATAAAGTTACAGGGGTATTCAATTTGCCGGCATTTTTGATTGTGTTAATCATTACCTTTTTAATAGCGATGGGTATAAAAGAAACTAAACGTGTAAATAACATTATGGTATTAATTAAAATTGTTGTTGTCATGCTCTTCATTTGCGTAGCGATTTTTTACGTCAAACCAGCGAATTTATCTCCCGTAATGCCGTTTGGGTTTTCAGGGGTGTTTGCTGCAGCAGCAACAGTGTTTTTCGCATTTATTGGTTTTGATGCAGTATCATCTAGTACAGAAGAAACGATTAACCCAGCGAAGACAATGCCACGTGGCATTATTCTTTCATTATTAATTTGCACGGTGTTATATGTCATTGTATCGCTCATAATGACTGGTGTAGTTCCATTTAAATTATTTGGTCAATATGAAGATCACCCAGTTTCTGCAGTATTGAAATATTCTGGTCAGAATTGGATATCTGGAATCATTGATATTGGTGCTATCTTAGGTATGACTACAGTTATGCTGGTTATGCTATATGGTCAAACGCGTGTGACATATGCAATGTCGAAAGATGGTTTAATGCCGAAATTCTTTTCTAAAGTAAATGGAAAGACAGATACGCCATTCATTGCTACTTGGTTATTTGGTATGGTTTCTGCATTGTTAGGTGGTTTTGTATCGATTGATGCTTTATCAGAAATGGTAAATATTGGTACATTATCGGCATTTATATTAGTAGCTATTTCAATTATTGTGTTAAGAAAAACTGCTCCACATATTCCTCGGAAATTTAAATGTCCGGCGGTACCAATTATCCCCATTTTTGCAATTATATTTTGCTTGTTTTTAATTTTGAATTTAGATCCAATAACATGGCTAAGATTTTTGGTTTGGCTGATTATAGGTTTTGTAGTTTATTTTGTATATTCGAGAAAGCATGCTATTTTAAATCATTAAGGGCATGAAGTGAATATGAAAGGTCGCTGCGTCTAACTAAGTGAAATATCACGAGTTAGGCGTATTTTTTATTGTGGAAAGCATACATATAAAGTGTAAAGATTATAAAAATAATTGACTGAAAGCGCTATCAGTATTACTATAATTATTAAATATTGGTTATGTTTTAGTGTAATTTTGGATTTTATCACCAAAAACAAGGGGTGTTTTCATGAAAAAATCAGAATGTGACATAAAACGACGCAAAATGAAAAGGATTACATTGATTGCGACGTTTGGTGGATTGCTATTTGGGTTTGATACAGGGGTTATTAATGGTGCTTTACCGTATATGTCTTTATCGAATCAGTTAGATTTATCACCTGCTACTGAAGGTTTGGTATCGAGTTCGCTTGTATTTGGAGCTGCATTTGGTGCAATTACAGGTGGAAGGTTATCCGATACTTTAGGAAGAAAGAAAATGATTATGGTATTAGCAATTATTTTCTTTTTTGCAACGTTAGGTTGTGGGTTATCACCTAATGTATTCTCGATGGTTATTTTTAGATTGATATTAGGTTTAGCTGTCGGTGGCGCTTCAGTAATCGTACCGACTTTCCTTTCTGAAATGTCTTCTAAAGAGGATCGGGGACGAATGGTCACACAAAATGAATTGATGATTGTTTCTGGTCAGTTGATGGCTTATGTTATCAATGGTGTTTTAGGAAATTTAGTAGATAATCCAGGTATTTGGAGAGTGATGTTATTAGTTGCTACATTACCAGCGGTTATCTTGTGGTTTGGTATGTTGCGTGTACCTGAAAGTCCGAGATGGCACGCGAGTAAGAGTAAATATTGGCCTGCTTATACGATTTTAAGAACACTAAGAGATGAACAGACGGCAGCAGAAGAAATAAAAGAAATTAAAACAGTGATAGATAAAGAGAAATTAATTAAAGAGAAGTCGAAAAATGAATTTACTAAACCATGGATTCGTAAGATTTTGTTAATTGGTATAGGTTTAGGTGTTGTACAACAAATAACGGGTGTTAACTCTATTATGTATTACGGTACTGAAATACTGCGTAATGCAGGCTTTGGTACGAAGGCAGCTCTAGTTGGAAATATTGCGAATGGTGTGATATCGGTTATAGCAACGTTTGTTGGTATTTGGCTATTAGGCAAGATTGGTAGACGAACGATGTTAATTACGGGTCAATTAGGTATTGTAGCAACATTGATATTGTTAAGTATTGTTCCATTATTTTTAAAGGGAACAGTCGTATTACCATTTATTATATTGTTATTAACGGTAACATTTTTAGCGTTTCAACAAGGGTGTGTATCACCAGTCACTTGGCTAATGTTATCTGAAATATTCCCATTAAAGGTTAGAGGATTAGGAATGGGAGCGAGTGTGTTCTTTTGTTGGATGACGAATTTCTTAGTAAGTTTGTTGTTCCCTATCTTACTGGGACATTTAGGTTTAGCATCCACGTTTACGATATTCGTAGTCTTGAATTTAGTAGCAGTTATATTCGTTAAAAAATTCTTGCCGGAAACGAAGGATAAATCACTAGAAGAAATTGAAGAATACTTTAAAGCAACGGTAAAAAAGGACGAAGTAATTGGAAAGAACGTGGTTAAGGAAGCGAAATAATTTATAAATTAAAGTAATTATGATTGACTGAAAGCGGTAACAAATATATGATGGTCATAAGTTGATTAAGTTTTGGTATCTTTGAATAGGTTAAGAGAGGGTGGTTTTATGGCAAAGAAAATAAGATTAACAACAGGTCAAGCGGTAGTGAAGTTTTTAAAACAGCAGTATATCAGTGTTGATGGTGAAGAATCACCATTTGTAGAAGGGGTACTCGATATATTTGGGCATGGTAATGTCGTGGGTATTGGTCAAGCTTTGGAGGAAAGTCCAGGTGACTTAAACATTATACAAGGTAAAAATGAACAAGGTATGGCGCATGCAGCGATTGCATTTGCGAAACAACGTTTACGTCGCCAAATCTATGCAGTAACCACTTCAGTTGGACCAGGATCTGCCAATTTAACAGCTGCAGCAGGAACAGCACTCGCAAATAATATTCCTGTATTGCTGTTACCAAGTGATACCTTTGCAACGAGACAACCTGATCCAGTGTTACAACAAGTTGAACATGAATCGAATTTAACAACAACTACTAACGACGCACTTAAAGCTGTATCTCGTTATTGGGATAGAGTTACTCGTCCAGAACAATTAATGTCTAGCTTAATAAGAGCATTTGAGGTATTGACGAACCCAGCTCAGGCAGGACCAGCAACGGTATGTATTTCACAAGATGTGCAAGGTGAAGCCTTTGACTTTGATGAGTCTTTCTTTGAGAAACGTGTACATTATATTGATCGTCCAGAACCGGTAGCAAGAGAAATAGATTTAATGATTGAAACAATTAAAAATAGTGAAAAGCCAATCATACTTGTTGGTGGTGGCGCGAAATATTCAGGTGCACGCGATGAATTAATTGAAATTTCAGATAAATATAATATTCCATTAGTTGAAACACAAGCAGGTAAATCAACAGTAGAAGCAACGTTTAAGCATAATTTAGGTGGCATGGGAATTACAGGTACATTGGCTGCAAACAAAGTAGCATATGCGGCTGACTTAGTCATTGGTATTGGTACACGTTATACAGATTTTGCGACTTCTTCTAAGACTGCGTTTGATTTTGATAAGACTAAGTTTTTAAATATAAATGTTAATCGCATGCAAGCTTATAAATTAGATGCAGTACAAGTTGTTGCTGATGCTAAGGTTACATTGCAACACCTCTTGAAACGCCTTGGAGATGACTATCAAACGGGTTATGGTGAATCGATAAATGAGGTTAAGACTGAGTGGCTGAATGAACGTTCGCGTTTGAGTCAAATTCAATTTAATCGTGAGCATTTTGATCCGGAGATTAAGGAACAATTTGATCAAAATATCTTAAATGAGTATGCAGATGCGTTAGGTACAGAGTTAACACAAAGTTCAGTTGTCTTGAAGTTAAACGAAGTGGTATCACCTGACAGTAATGTTATCACATCTGCGGGGTCTCTTCCGGGGGACTTACAGAGATTATGGAATGCTTCTGTACCGAACACTTACCATGTTGAATATGGTTATTCTTGTATGGGATACGAAATATCTGGTGCACTTGGTGTCAGATTAGCAGAACCAGAGCATGAAGTATATTCGTTCGTAGGTGACGGTAGTTTCTTAATGTTACATTCTGAATTTATAACATCACTACAATATAACAAGAAGATTAATCTATTGTTATTTGATAACTCGGGATACGGTTGTATCAATAATTTACAAATGGAAAACGGAGTGAATAGTTATCACACTGAATTTCGAACAGCAGATAATGAAATTCTGAATATTGATTATGCCAAAGTAGCTGAAGGTTATGGAGCTAAGGTTTATAAAGTGTATTCATTAGAGGAGTTAGAAGCTGCTATTAAAGATGCTGAACAACAAGACATTAGTACGTTAATTGAGATTAAAGTTTTGCCAAAAACAATGACGGACGGTTATGAGAGTTGGTGGCATGTTGGTGTTCCGGAGGTTTCTAATTCTGAAAAAACACAAGCTGCTTTTGATTTAAAAGCGGGAAAGCTAGCACAAGGTAAACAATATTAAACAAGGGGCGTGTAATAATATGAAATTAGCATTAGATCCAGCAATGTATACAGATTTATCAATGAAGGAAGTTATCGATAAGGCAGCTAGGCTTGGTTATGATTATATTGAATTGTCTCCAAGAGAAGACTTTATTCCTTTTTATAAGTATCCAAAAGTGGATAAAGCAATGATTAAAAATGTAAAAAAATGGTGTAGTGATGCGGGTGTACAATTGTCTTCGATATTACCTGTAATGGCGTGGTCAGGGCCTGATGAAGAGCAACGACAAGGTGCAGTGCGTAATTGGAAACGTGCGATTGAAATTGCGAGTGATTTGAACGTGGATGTGATGAATACAGAATTTAATGGTAGTAAATATGAACAACAAAGATGTGAAGAGAAGTTTATCAAATCAATGGATGAATTATTGCCGATTTTTGAAAAGGAAGGTATGAAATTAAATTTACAAGCGCATCCCTATGATTTTATAGAACGTAATGATGAAGCATTGCGCATGATTCGTGCTTTGGATAGAGAGTGGATTAACTTAGTGTTCTCGACTGCGCATACATTCTTCCATGATGATGGTATAGGCGATATTGAAACAATGTTCGATGATGCGGGCGACAAGTTACAACATGTATTGTTCTCTGATACATTTAACCACACAGCTGCGAATGGATTACGTTATATTGTGAATCCACCAGGAGCGGAAGTAACTGTGCACCAACATTTGAATATTGGTGAAGGTGAAGTGGACTTTGAAACGATATTTAGAAAGTTAAAAGAAATGAAATTTGATGGTATTGCTACAAATTCTGTATTTGCATGGGTTGATAGAGCGGATGAATCTGCACAATTTATGTTGGAGCGATTGAAGAAGGAGTTATTTTAAGTCTAGATAATGGATGAGGTGTGCTATGAAATTAGGGTATAATGTGGCGACTACAAAGGAAAATGCAACATTGCAACAGGAATTAGAATTATGTGATAAACATGGTTATGACTTTATTGAAATACAAATGGATAAGATGCCGGAGTATTTAAAAACACATACGCTTGAAGATATGAAAGCATTTTTCGATACACATCATATTAAGCCGTTAAGTCTCAATGCATTGCAGTTCTTTAATAATAGGAATGATGCGGATTATAGAGTTGTATTAGATGAATTTAAAGAATGGCTAGAGATTGCGCATTATCTAGGAGCAAAATATATCGTTCTCGTGCCATTGGTTACGGAAACTAAAATACTCAATAAGGCGATTCATGATAGTTGTGTTAAGGTTATGACAGAATTTGCAACGTTAGCCGAAGCATATCATATTAAGATTGCGTTAGAGTTTTTAGGGGCACCATATGCAACGGTTAACACATTCCAACAAGCGTATGATATCGTCGAGGACGTGGCGAAACCGAATGTAGGATTGGTATTAGATTTCTTTCATTTTCATGCAATGGGATCTAATTTAGCAGATTTGCGCAAGGCTAAGGCAGAAAATATATTTTTGTTACATATTAATGATGTAGATGACTACCCGATTGGTATATTAACGGATGAAGATAGATGTTTCCCAGGTCATGGTGTCATTGATATTAAAGGTATATTTAATACGCTTCGTGAGATTGGATTTCAAGGTGAGTTTATTTCGATTGAGCTCTTTCGTCCGGAATATTATCGATTGCCAGCTGAAGATGTCATTGTGAAATCTAAGGAAACGGTTAAGGAAAGTGTGCAACCGTTCTATCCAATTTAATTTAAAATTTAAACTGTAATCAGGTTGAGACAGTATGTGGTTTGTTATCTTTACAATTTTTACGTTAAAGAGTTCAGACCAACCATCGTCTCAGCCTTTTTGTGTGATAATGTGCGCATTATTAAGCTAAATTACTAAAGCTGAAGATGGATTACAAACTGATAGCGTTCTTAAGTGGCCTATATAAGCGAGATTGTTATTATGGCATGCACGAGTTAAGTTAAGTCCAGTTAAGCAAAATTGAAACATGGTAAGTAATACATAGTTAAGTCTAAGTAAATTATTTGTAGCGTTATGATCATGTATCGATACGTATGACGTTGAATTTAGTCATAGTTGCAACCGTTGATCGGTCGGTGAACCAAAAGAGGTAACACCTGAATGAACAGGTGTTACCTCTAATGTTAATATTGATGAACTTTTGTATAAATGGTTATGTTTCAATTGTGACATTTGCAGATTTAAGAAAATCTACAAATTCTTGAGACGGTGTCTTGTCGGTAATTAATGTGTCGAGTTCTGCGCATTCCATAAATGTAAGAAGTGTAGAACGGCCCATTTTTGTGTGATCCGCCAGTGCATAAACATACTTTGAACGAGAGACGATTAATTTTTTAATAATATTTTCTTCTAATTCGGCATTTGAGAGGCCGTTTTTTATATCGACACCTGTCGCGGCCATAAATGCTTTGTCGATGTTGAATTTTTCAATAAGATTATTTGATTCGATACCGATAAATGAACGTGTACGGAATTTAAATTGTTCACCGATAATAAATAGTGACACATTTTTAAAGACGGAAGCTTTATTAATAATGTCTAAACTATTTGAGATAATAGTAAAAGGTAGTTCTGTATCGACGTAATCTAAAATATGGACTGTTGTAGTTCCAGTATCAAGATATACGACATCATGTGCCTTTATACGTTTGGCTGCCTTTTTGGCAATGTGAATTTTCTCTTCATAGTGTTCAATATTTCGCTTCGAGTAGTCGACAGCTTGTGTAATAGAACTATCAACCGCCTTTACACCACCGTAAACCTTTTTAACTTTATTCATATCGGCTAATACTGTGATATCGCGACGTATTGTATTAATTGAAACGTTGAAGTAATCACTTAATTCATCAATAGACGCAGCTTGATTTTCGTTAATATAGGATTCAATCGCGTGTATCCTTTTCGTTTTCATATTTGTTACCCCCAATAATTTATATAATACACAACATTTCTGTATTACTCAACACTTAATAAAAAAATGACAAAAAGTTGACAATAATCACTCCTTTTTATAAAATAACCAATAAGTAATCAATATTTAACCAAAATTATACTAAAAAATGGAAGCGTTTTCCAAAGAGGAGGAACAAGAAATGGCAGAAATCTTAAAAAATTATATTAATGGTGAATGGGTGAATTCAAAATCACAGGAAACAATTGAAGTTTATAACCCGGCAACAAAGGAAGTTATCGCAGAAGTACCATTATCAACTAGAGCAGAATTAGACGAAGTAGCAGAAATTGCTCAAAGTGCATTTGAAGAGTGGAGTCAGGTTGCAGTTCCAAAAAGAGCACGCTTATTATTCAACTTACAACAAATTTTACAAGAAAATAAACAAGAGTTAGCAGAAATTATTACGAAAGAAAATGGTAAAAGTGTTGGGGAAGCTTTAGGTGAGGTACAACGCGGTATTGAAAATGTAGAATTTGCTGCAGGCGCACCATCACTAATGATGGGAGATTCCTTATCAAGTATTGCTACAAATATTGAAGGTACAAGTTATCGATACCCTGTTGGCGTTGTAGGCGGTATCACACCTTTCAACTTCCCGATGATGGTACCTTGTTGGATGTTCCCAATGGCAATTGCGCTAGGTAACACATTTATTATTAAACCTTCAGAGAAAACACCGTTACTTGTAAATAAATTGGCTGAATTGGTTGAGCAAGCTGGGTTCCCTAAAGGTGTATTCAATGTAGTGCATGGTGCACATGACATTGTAAATGGTATTTGTGAAAACGAAAAAATAAAAGCGGTTTCATTTGTAGGTTCTAAACCAGTTGGTGAATATGTATATAAAAAGGCAACAGAAAATTTAAAACGAGCTCAGTGTTTAACAGGTGCTAAAAATCATACGATTATCTTAAATGATGCCAACATTGATTCAGCTGTGAAAGACGTTATCGGTGCAGCCTTTGGCTCGGCTGGTGAGCGTTGTATGGCAGCAGCGGTAGTTGCGGTTCAAGAGGGTGTGTATGATGAATTTAAAGAAAAATTAGTACAAGCAGCTAAGGATATTGTCATCGGTAATGGTTTAGAAGATAACGTATTCCTAGGTCCAGTTATCAGAGAAGAGAATAAAGAACGCACATTAAACTATGTAGATCAAGGTGTCGAAGAAGGTGCGACGCTTGTATTAGATGGTCGTGAAGATAATAAAGATGAAGGTTACTTTGTTAAGCCAACTATTTTTGAAGATGTCACAACAGATATGAAGTTATGGCAAGATGAAATATTTGCACCTGTATTATCGTTAGTAAAAGTAACAGATCTTAAAGAAGGTATTGCACTAGCTAATAAATCAGAATTTGCTAATGGCGCTTGCTTATTTACAGATAGTGCTTCATCTATAAGATACTTTAGAGAATTCATCGATGCCGGCATGTTAGGTATTAACCTTGGTGTGCCAGCTCCAATGGCAGTATTCCCATTCTCTGGTTGGAAATCATCGTTCTTTGGCTCATTACATGCGAATGGTAAAGATAGTATTGATTTCTTTACACATCGTAAAGTAGTAACAGCTCGTCACGGCGAACCTCAATATTAAGGAGTGTATAAAGATATGGCTGAATTATTAAAGAAACCCGTACATCATCCATTGGCAGAGGGTGTTGAAATAATACAAGACTTTAAACCATCAGATGTAGATTTAGAATATACCGGTATTAAAGTGATTGACCTTAAAGCTGCAGCAACATTTAGTGAGTCGACAAATGACTATGAAGCTTGTGTTGTTGCCTTGACGGGGCAAATTGATGTTTCAGATGGCAACGATAAATATGAAGGTTTAGGTACGAGAGATTCAGTATTTGAAAAGGTCCCTACAGATAGTATTTATATATCTAAAGCACATGAAATCGTGATTACAGCACAGAGAGATGCACGTGTTGTCATTTGTTATTCACCTTGTGAACAGGAACGTGCAACACAACTTATTCCGGCAGCAGAAAATTCTGTCGAAGATAGAGGTAAATATTCTAATAAGCGACATGTGCATAATATATTGCCTGATTCACATACTGCTAGTGAAAAATTATTAGTCGTAGAAGTGTATACAGATCAAGGAAACTGGTCTAGTTATCCACCACATAAGCATGATGTAGATAATCTGCCACATGAGTCATTTCTTGAAGAAATCTATTACCATGAAATGGATCCACCACAGGGGTTTGTCTTTCAACGTGTTTATACAGACGATAAATCTTTAGACGAAACAATGGCTGTTGAACATAGTGATGTAGTCATCGTCCCTAAGGGATATCACCCAGTTGCAGTTCCAGACGGTTACAATGGTTATTATTTAAATGTAATGGCAGGTCCTCAAAAGGTATGGAAGTTCCATAATCAAAAAGATCATGAATGGATTATAGATAGAAAGTAGGGATAGGAATGGCAAATCAGAAAGATATCGTAGCGATTGGTAGAGCAGCAATTGATTTAAACGCAGTAGAGATCAATAGACCGATGGAAGAGACAGAAACATTTCGCAAATATGTCGGTGGTTCTCCGGTAAATATCAGTATTGGAGCATCTAAATTAGGTTTGAATGTAGGATTAATTGCTAATGTTTCAGATGATCAACATGGCCGTTATATCACAGATTATTTAAATCAATTAGGTGTAGATACATCCCAAATCCATGTTGATGAACATGGTCACAAGACAGGTCTTACCTTTACAGAAATAAAAAGTCCTACTGAATCTAATATTCTGATGTATCGAGAAGAAGTAGCCGATTTATACTTAGCACCTGAGCATGTTGATGCAGCGTATATTAAAGAAAGTAAATATTTGCTGATTTCAGGTACAGCGTTGGCTCAATCTCCTTCTAGAGAAGCGGTATTAAAAGCGTTGTCTATTGCTAAAGCGAATAATGTAAAGGTTGTCTTTGAAATAGATTATCGTCCTTACACGTGGAAGAGTTTAGAAGAAACTTCAATTTATTATGAATTGGTTGCACAACAAGCTGACATTGTTATTGGTACCCGAGATGAATACGATATGATTCACCGTTACGTTAATGAGACAGATGAATCAATTAGTCAAATTTTGTTTAGTTACCAGCCAGAACTTGTCATTATTAAACACGGTGTCCAAGGTTCTAAAGCTTATACCAGAGATGGTGCGTATTATGAAGGTAAAGCATTTAAGGCACAGGTCATTAAAACATTTGGTGCCGGTGATTCATATGCTGCAGCTTTCTTATATGCATTGGTTAAAGGTAAAGCTATTGATGAAGCATTAAAATACGGTGCAGCTTCTGCCGCTATTGTCGTAAGCAGCCATAGTTCATCGGAAGCAATGCCGACAAGTGAAAAGTTAGAAAGCTTTATCGAAGCGCAAGAGAATCAGACAATTTAGTATTAAATGTAAGCGATTTCTTAAAAGGCGGATGATGTTATGACTGAAAATATACGTTTTG
This sequence comes from Staphylococcus gallinarum, assembly GCF_029774255.1. NCBI lineage: Bacteria > Bacillati > Bacillota > Bacilli > Caryophanales > Staphylococcaceae > Staphylococcus > Staphylococcus gallinarum. The sequence continues at coordinate 2,805,325 of NZ_CP069082.1, read as the reverse complement.
GATGTGCACCAATTGCATGGACGAATGATGACTTGCCTGAGTTAGGTAAGGAAAATACCTTTGAACAATGTATTAGTGAAATGGCATTAGCTGGATATGAAGGGACAGAAATTGGTAACAAGTATCCTAAAGTAGCCACTCAATTGCTGGATTATTTAAAGCCTAGAAACTTGAGTGTTGCGAGTGCGTGGTTGAGTTTATTTTTAACGACAAAGCCATATGAAGAAACAGAAAGTGCGTTTATCAACCACAGAGATTTCTTATATGAATTAGGTGCAAAGGTCATTGTTGTTTGTGAACAAGGTAAGAGCATTCAACAACGAGAAGATATGTCAGTTTTCACGGAAAAACCGCACTTTACAGATGAAGAATGGTTAAAGCTCACGCAAGGGTTAGAGCATCTTGGTAGGTTGGCGCGCGAGAAAGATATGAGAATTGTATATCACCATCATATGGGGACAGGGGTTCAAACAACTGCTGAAATTCAACGTTTAATGGATAACACAGATCCCGAAACAGTCTCATTATTATTTGATACTGGTCATTTAGCATTATCAGGTGAACTGCCATTAGCTGTGTTCGAACAATATAAATCAAGAATTCACCATATCCATTTCAAGGATATTCGTCCGGATGTGCAACAAAGAGCACAGATACAAGACAGTAGCTTTCTTGACAGTATCAAGCAAGGCATATTTACAGTGCCGGGCGATGGTTATATTGACTTTGAACCCATACTACAAGCAATAGAAGCTGCTGATTATAAAGGATGGATTGTTGTAGAAGCAGAACAAGATCCTGCTAAAGCCAACCCCTTTATTTATGCAAAAAATGCGAAAAATTATTTGAATCAAATACAACGTAAGCAAGAGAAAAAATATATTTCGTAAAGGGGGAATTCTTTGGAAAAACATATGATTCGTTATGCGAAGTCACAAGGATTTGCAATTCCACAAATGAATATCAACGGCTTAATTTGGATTGAAGGTGTCTTGCAAGCTGCAGAAAATATGCAATCTCCAATTATTATCGGCACGACGGATAAGAATATTGCCTATCTTGGTGGCTACAAATTTATCCTACAGACGATAAAAAATAAAATTACAGCGATGGGTATAACGGTCCCTGTATCGATCCATTTAGATCATGGTTTAACGGTAGAGGGTTGTAAGCAAGCAGTTGATGCAGGCTATGATTCTGTTATGTTTGATGGTTCAAAGTTACCGATTGAAGAGAATATTAGGCAAACGAAGGAAGTTGTCGAATATGCGCATGCCCATGGTGTCATTGTGGAAGGTGAAGTAGGTGCTGTAGGTGGCGTAGAAGATGGTTTGGTAGGACAAGTTAAATACGCAGATATTGATGAATGCGTGGCATTAGTACAACAAACGCATTTAGATACATTAGCACCTGCATTGGGCTCTGTACATGGCAAGTACAAGGGTGAACCTAACTTAGGATTTGCAGAGATGGAGGCAATTGGGTCTAAAGTAGATGTACCACTCGTCTTGCATGGTGCATCAGGTATTCCGAATGCAGATTTACAACGTGCGATTCAATTGGGCCATGCTAAGATTAATTTTAATACTGAAATTAATATCTCTTGGTCAAATCAATTGCGCAAGACACTCAATGAATCAACAGAGCTATTCAACCCACAAGAAATATTGAAGCCTAGTATACAAGCTATTATTACGATAGCTGAAAAGATAATTCAAACATGTGGTTCGGAAAATAAAAATACAGCATTTATAAAAAATAGATGATCGGAGCTGAATAAGGTATGGAATTAAGAATTGGTGTAATCGGTATTGGTGCAATGGGTAGAGATCACGTAGATAGAATCAACAATAGAGTCAATGGCGCAAAGGTTTCGGCAATTAGTGATATTAATGTTGAAGTAGCTACGGCTTATGCAAAGGAAATTGGAGCGACATTTTACGAAGATGCTGAGGCACTTATTGCTGCAGATGAAATAGATGGAATTGTCGTTACATCTTGGGATCCAACACATGAAGGTTATGTATTAGAAGCAATTAAACATGACAAGTATGTATTCTGTGAAAAGCCATTAGCCTTAGAAGCTTCAGGCTGTACAAACATTGTGAATGCAGAAACAGCGAAGCAAAAGCGCTTAGTGCAGGTTGGATTTATGCGTCGTTATGATAGAGGTTATGAAGAAATGAAACGTGAATTAGACACTGGCGTATTAGGTGAACCATTGTTATTACATTGTACGCACAGAAATGAAACGGTCGATTCGAAATACGATACACCAATGGCTGTTGAAAATACGGCAGTACATGAAGTGGATGCTTTAAGATGGTTATTACAAGAAGATTTTGTATCGGCGCAAGTTATTCTGCCTAAAAAGCAAACGCAATATACACATCCTAAGTTACACGATCCACAGTTAATCTTATTACAGACTGAATCAGGTGTCTGTATTGATTTAGAAGTATTTGTGAATTGTCAATTTGGTTATGATATTAATTGTAAAGTGGTTTGCGAAAAAGGTGAAATCGGCTTAACAAATCCAACTTATTTCAATGTTAAAACAGAGCAAAAAGATTATACGCGTGTACCTAGTGATTGGAAAGAGCGTTTTATCTCAGCGTATGATAAAGAGTTACAATTATGGGTAGACGGAATTAAGCATGATGAAATTACTGGGCCATCTGCTTGGGATGGTTATATGGCTTCTGTCACGACTAACGCATGTTCTGAATCTAGAGACAATGGTTATAAAGTAGAGATTAAATTTGATGAAAAGCCAAGCTTATACCAATAAGAAGCGGAGTGATGATCGGTGAAATTATCATACGTAACAGATAGTTTAGCGCATTTATCATTAGAAGAAGTATTAACATATATCACAAAGCAGGATGTGTACCACATTGAACTTGCTACAGGTGGTTGGTCACCAGCGCCACATGTTAATTTACAGCAATTGTTGAATGATGAGCAAAGTTTCACTGAGTTCAAACAGTTGTTGGAACGTTATCAAGTTGATGTTGTTGCACTGAACTGTTCAGGTAATCCATTAGCGCCAGGTGAACTGGGGAAGGAACATCGTAAAGTAACAACGGATACCTTTAAACTGGCTGAAAAGTTAGGGGTTAAGAAAATTGTTATGATGAGTGGTTTACCTGCTGCTTCTCCAAAAGATACGATGCCGAATTGGATAACGACGACCGTAAGTTGGCCACCAGAGTTAAAGGATGCACTTGATTATCAATGGAATGATGTAGCGATACCCTACTGGAAACAATTGGTAGAAGTAGCTAAATCACATGGTATAGAGAAGATTGCACTTGAGAACTTTAGTGCTCAACTGGTCTATAATCCAGAAACATTGCTCCATTTAAGAAATGCAGTTGATCCAATCATAGGCATGAATTTGGATCCGAGTCATCTATTATGGATGGGGGCTGACCCAATACAATGTGCACGTCGATTAGAAGGGGCAATTCACCATGTACATGGCAAAGATGTGCGTATTGAAGATGGTGTTGCTGATGTGACAACGCTACTTGAAACGAGAGAGATTGATGATGTTAAACATCGTGCATGGAATTATGTTGCTGTCGGTTATGGGCAAGATTTGCAATGGTGGAAGACATTCTTCTCAGTGGTGCGTATGGTTGGTTACGAAGGCTTCGTATCTTTAGAAATGGAAGATTTGACGATGTCACCGGAAGCGGGTGTGGATGCTTCTATAGCTGCCCTAAAGCAAGTAATAGTTTAAGGTTTTGTAATGAGAGATGCTAGATTACAAAAAGGAATTTTATATTAAAAAGACGAAGACATAGTTGATGTCTTCGTCTTTTTACGTACTGCTTGATGTTGATATAGTAACTAATTCCTATATTACATGTGTTCATTGTTAATTTGAGCTTGCAAGGATTGAGAATTAGCTTGTGCGACACTGAGTAAATACTTTGCTTTAGATAACGACTGCTTACATCTATAGTATGTTGCTTCGGTTTGCTTTGATAATACGAATAGAACAATCGAACCAATAGCAGCTATAATTGAAATAATGATATAAGGTACGATTGTCGCAGTAGAATCTATAAAGAAAGTAATCACAGCTATAATGATTGATATAACTGCGATAGCAATGGCGATTAATGTTGCATACATATATTGCATCGCTTGCTTTAATACTTTTTGGAAAGATGCTTTTTCTTTGTCGTAGTGTAAATTATTTTGATGTAATTTTAAGTCTACATTTGCATCTATTGCGCCGGCAAAGTGAGCAACGTCTGTATTTCTGTCCTTTTTTAATTTGTCGATAATGGGTTGATAACCATAAGTTAATGCAATCTTTTTCTCTTTAACTGTACCTCGTGCAAGTCGATTGAGTTCGTCTAGTTTATTTTGGTTCATGTGCTCACTCCCACATTGTTTGTATAAGGATTATTTGAATCAAATTAAGGTAGTTATCTTATAACACCTAATAGTGTCTCTATAGCACTATAGTAGTGTATTCTACGATGCATTATTTTTTCTTATCTATTTCTTTTTTTGCTGATTGTTCTACTTTTGGTTGTTCTTGGTGTGCTGTGTCTTTAGCGTTTGCTACGTGACTGCCAAATAATGTTCCAGTTCCTAGGACAGCGCATAAGAATAGACCACCTAACCAAGTGAAGAATGAAGGTTTCTTACTTCGCTCGTAGCGTTTAGCCAACTCAGCATCATCACCTAGTAAATGATTTAAGTCACCATTCTGTGTTGAAACAACTCTGCTAAGGACGGGCTGGCTGTTTTCCTTTTGGGCAAAGCTAAGTGCTTGTTGTTTAATCTCTAAGGCTTGAGCTGAGATGCTCAAACTCGTTTGATTACTTTGTTCGAGTTGTTGATTTAATCGGTCCAATTGCGCGCGGTTATTTTTAAGTTCCATTTCTTTTGCGCGAATGGCTTCGTTCTTATCTGAGTTTTCGCGTTTAATCTTTTCAATTTCAACACGTAGAAAGTTGATTTCATCAGTCATTTGCGCATCTTTCAGTTCATAATCATTCATTCTTTTTTCAACGGCTAGTTCTAGACGTTCATTAAATGTTGTTTCGTTATGAATGATATCTTGTTCTAATTTGCTTATTTCTTGGCGCAAATGATCTACATCATCGCTACGCTTTTGAATTAGGCTTGCTACATCATGGTCCATTAGCTGTTGTAGCTCTGCTTTTTTGTCATCTATTGTTTGTTGGTGTCGATGTATAACATCGTCGACAATTTTTGAAATTTGTAATTCGTAATTATTTTGTACTTCGGCATGGAGTACTTTAATTTGATTATTATAAGATTGATTTGCTTTAGTAGTAAGTGTCGTTTCAAGTTCTTGTATTTTATTATTTAATAATGGGCGCTCTTCACGTTCAATCTTATCTTCCATGTCTCTACGTGCTTTGTCAGCACGAGATTGTTTATCTTGTTCGAATTGTTCTTCTAATTGTTGAGCATGTGTTGCTACCGTTGATGGAATTACGCTTAATGCATCTGCTAATTTCTGCTCAATTGCTATATAGTCATTGTGGTAAGTGGAATCAGCAGATTTGTAGTTTTTCAGCGTATCAGCTTCGATATTTTTACTCCATAAATCGGCAACAAGTTGGTTATATATACTATTGATGATATCTTCACGCTTTTTTTGCAAAGTGTTTAATTTGTCACTTTTAGCTTGGTTAAAGTCATCTTCAGTTAATTGCTCTAATTTTTGATATGTAGGTAAAACCTTCTCATCATAATCTTTATCTTTGATAATACTATTAAATTTTAGTTTTTCGTCATCTAAATAAATTTTATCTATTAAACCGTTTAATGTATTATATAAATTGTTTTTTAATAGTTTAATGTCAGAATGTTCGACATTATGAGGTATTGTAGTTGCTTGTGCTTCTTCATCATTTACTGCATGGTTGTTATGGTTCTTCTGTTGAATTTGCTCGATGATTGCATCTCTTAACGGTACAAGTGTTTCGAAATTTAAGTCTTTACTCATATTTGCCGTGCCAAAATCAGGCATATTTGATGCATTTAAAATATCGTTGTTAATCACCTTTAATTGGTATGCATTCTCTGATGGTATATAGAGTCTTAAACCAAAATTACAGTCGTCATACTTTTCTTCTTTAATATTTTGTAGTGAAGCGAAATCTGTAACACAGTACTCATGATCGGCAAAAATTTTGAAAGGCTCGTTGTCGTCTTTAGGATTAATGGTTACATCAAATGATTGGACAAGTTTTGTAGAGCATAAGATTTGTTTGAAATTATCAACGGCTTCACCTTTAGATTTTCCTAAGATTAAATTAGGTGCTACGACAGGTACAATATAAATCTTTGTGTCGCCCACTTCTGCATAATCCATTTCTAAATAGCTAATGTCTAAAACATTGTTAGTCATGTATTGGTCATCCTTCCATTCGTTTAATGTCTAAACGGTTATGAATTAGTATCTGTAGTAACAGAATATGATTTAATTTGAGTGTAGTGTATATTCTAGAAGTCAATTGATAATTAAGGCGTATTTCGCTATGTAAAAAAATTAATTATATAAAAACAAATATTAATTATCAGATTTTTATGATAACACATAAGTTGGTTATATAATATAAATATTTATTTAAATTTTATATATTATTGTTTTTATTAATGCCTCTAATATTAATAACTTTTATTACTTTTGAAAATGACTTTATCGTAAGTAAGTATGACTAGATTACATAACAAGGCTAAATGATGTATGTGACGTATTGTTTATTCAATTTCTGTATATTATGGATGAGGTTATATAATAAATAGATGAATATGTAAGGGGGCCTTATCATTATATTAGTTTAGTTCAAGCAGGGTGTTTCGTATGCAGTACGTGTAAGTATAAATATAATGTGATAGAGAAATCATTGTGAAATGTAATTGATCCCATCTCTTAACTGACGACGCAAGAATAGTTATAAAAAAACCTTCAAAGTTATGGTTAATCAATCATACTTTGAAGGTTTAGTCATGTTTTAAATTATAAGATGAAATTTTGTCGATTTAATTAGAATTATGGTCATTAGATGAGAAAATGTGGCTTGGTGGCTTAGGTGTATTACAATGCTTGCTAGACCCACATGAAGAACATTTTCCTGCTTTAGATTTTTTTATGAATTTTGTTAAAGTATAAGCAGCATATCCAAATATGGCTGCAAATAATATGATGTTAAAAATGATAGTCATGTGTTCACTTCCTTAGATAAATAATTGTCCGATTTGGTAAAGTGCTAAAGATAATACATAAGCTACAGCGATAGGATAAACGACTGCTAAAACAGTCCATTTTACGGAATATGTCTCCTTACGAATGGTAGCGACGGTAGATAAACATGGAATATATAAAAGGATGAATACCATAAATGAATATGCTGTCAATGGTGTGAAGTGACTTTGGACTACATTGACAAGTCCCGCTTCATCCGATGAATAAATGATTGCCATTGAACTGACAATGACTTCTTTTGCTAAGAATCCAGGTATCAAAGTAGCACCGGCTTGCCATGTACCAAATCCCAATGGTGTAACTAATACAGCAAAGAAGCTACCAATCATGTGCAAGAAACTTTGATTAATTTCTACATCAAAGCCACCTGGACCTGTGTAGTTTAATAACCAAATGACAACGGAACCACCGAATATAAATGTTCCAGCTTTTTTAACAAATCCTTTGGCCTTTTCCCAAGTACTTCTCCATAAAGTCTTGATTGAAGGTAAGCGATATGTAGGCAATTCAATAATAAATACAGAATCATCATTTTTTAGCACTGTCTTGGTAAGTAATACACTCGTCAATAAAGCGACGACGATACCTAAGACGTATAAGCTTAGTACAATAAGTGCTTGATGCGATTTAAAGAATATACCTACAAATAAGGCGTAGACTGGTAATCTCGCAGAACAAGACATGAATGGTGCAATTAATATAGTAGTTAATCGTTCTTTTTCACTCTCGATACTACGTGCAGCCATAATACTTGGTACGTTACAACCAAACCCAATAATCATTGGAATAAATGATTTACCACTTAAACCAAAGACCTCCATTATTCTGTCCATCAGAATAGCAATACGGGCCATGTATCCTGAATCTTCTAATAATGATATAAAGAAGAATAGGACGAGAATTTGTGGTACGAATACTAATACAGCGCCTACACCTGCGATGATGCCATCAGTAACTAGGTCCTGTAAAAATGGGAAAATATGCAAATAATCCATGCTTGCTTTTACCGAATCAGTAAGGGTACCACCAAAGAAATCATCGAGTTGATCGGATATCGGTGTCCCAACCCAGGTGAATGTAATTTGGAAAATTAACCACATGATGCCAAGAAATATTGGAATACCAAGAATTCGATGTGTTAATAACTTATCTAAGCGATTTGAGAAATATTGCTTTTCTTCATCTGGATATTCAACAACACCCTCTAATAATGTATCTATGTATGTAGCTCGAGCATCGTGAATACATGTACGAATAGATTGTGACAAGGTATTTGCTAGTGCGACTCTTAAAGGTTCGATTTGAGCGATTACAGTGGCATCGAGTTGGTCATATATTTTAGGATTATTGAGTAAAAATTGTATCGCAACAAAACGCAAATGATGCTTGTTAATGGCAGAATGTTGACCGATAAGGTGTTGAATCTTCATAAGTGTTTCTTCTATGTCGTCACCATAGTTTATTTTTAAAGGAGAGCGACGTGTGAGGCAATCATCTTTCAGCGCGTCCAACACTTTCTGTGTGCCTTTACCCTTACGTGCAATAATAGGCATAAGTGGCGTCTTTAACTTGCGCATGAGGGCTTGATGATCGATATGTATTCCACGTTTAGCAGCTACATCCACCATATTGAGCCCAATAATTAGAGGTGCACCAAGTTCCATCAGTTGTACTGTAAGTTGTAAATTACGTTTCAGCTGACTTGCATCGACAATATTAAGCATGCCTGTGTAAGAATCGTTTAATAGATAATCCGTAACAACAGTTTCGTCTTTGGAAATAGGTGATACTTCGTAAATACCAGGTAAATCTACAAGATCCCCTAAATTATCCTTTAATCGGCCAACTTTCTTTTCAACGGTAACTCCGCTCCAGTTGCCTACATATTCGTATGTGCCAGTAAGTGCGTTAAATAAAGATGTCTTTCCTACATTGGGGTTTCCTAAGATACAATAACTATTAGCCATGAGCTTCCTCTAGAAAGATCTGACATGCATCACAACCGCGAATACTCAAATGTTGTCCGTTTACCTCTAAGATACAAGGTCCTTTAAATAAACATCTTTGTTTGATCTTCAAATCGGTTCCGTGGTTTAAACCTAAGGCGTTTAAACGCTGTACCATGCTATCATTTTTAATGTTCATGTGCTTTACTGTGTAGCGCTTATTTAAGCTTCCAGTCTTAATATTCAACATATTGATCACTCTTTCTTAAATACAAATAATAATCGTTATCAATTATACTACTGCGACAAAAGAAATTGTATAAAATTATTATAATAATTGTGAATATTCTGTTAAACAGATTTGAATATAGCATGGGAATTTATCTGCATTAAAAATTATATAAAATAAATATAGTAATAAATTAAAAAGTGAGCAAAAGGGTTGTGTTTTCTTGGTTGTAATATTACACTGTAATAAATAGAGGTAACCTACTGTAATCACAAGGGAATGTTACATAGCCAAGATGCAAGATAATCACAGAAGTACATCATTTATTAGCTATGAATCTTTTATATACGGATGAACATGTATATTAAGGAGGGAGTTCAAATGGTCGTACGCGAGAATAAACGTATTAAAGTCAAACGTATAAACGAAACACGCTCTAATGACATTTCTGTCATGATTGATGAAGGTGGACTAGGTGCTGACCAATATTATCAAATTATTAAAGAGAATACGAACACATCCGAAGCCCATTTACATCAGTTTGAACATGAAGTTAGCGAGAAAACAAATGAATTCTTAATTGATTTGTTGATTGTCAATGCACAAGAAAGTAGTAACAAGGATTATAACGAAGCGATAAAGGTTATTAAAGCAGAGCTATTGCACAGACTTGAATAAGGAAGGGAATTTATAATTGAATATGATGCAGACGAGATATTAGCTGTTATGAGTGAAGTGATTAACTTTATTTATAACAGCTTTTTGTGTGAAATGAATTCAGAGTACACAGAATATATCATTGTAAGGGGCAAATTGTTATTAAAACTTAAATTATTGCGTTATTTAATTATGTAAAAATTTATTAAAGTCATTGATTATTGATTGTAAAACCCATAAAATTGATAATGATAATCGTTTTCAATAAAAGGGAGTGTAGTGATGAGAAAGTATAGTGTCATAGTATTGTTAGCCGTACTGTTATTAGCTTCATGTAGTGCACAGTCTAAAGCGACTAAGAAAGTAGAAACAAGGGATTATACATTGGATAGTGGTAAAAAGGTACAAGTACCCAAAGATCCTAAGCGAATTGTTGTTGTAGCAAATACATATGCCGGTGGATTAAAATATTTAGGCGGCAATATTGTTGGTGTGACGAAAGATATAGAAAAAAGTGCAGTATTAAAAGAAAAGTTCAAAGATACGCATAAGTTAAATGAAAACGATGTCGAAAAAGTGGCTAAATTGAAACCAGATTTAATTATTGTGGATTCAACTGATAAAAATATTAAAAAGTATAATAAAATAGCGACAACAATACCTATAACCTATGGTAAAAAAGACTACTTAGCTACACAAATTGAATTAGGGAAGATTTTAGGTAAAGAAACAGAAGCAAAACAATGGGTAAATAGTTGGAATAAGCAGACGAAAAAAGATGCACATGAAATTAAACAGCATATAGGTGAAGATGCTACAGTTTCTATATTTGATGATTTTAGCAAGACAATTTATGCCTTTGGTGAATCATGGGGCCGTGGTGGCGAAGTTGTTTATCAAGCGTTTGATTTAAATATGCCAACCGCGTTGCAGAAAGCTGTGAAGAAAGAGGGATGGAAAGAGTTATCCCAAGAAAAATTACCGCAGTATTCAGGAGATTATATTATCACGATGAGTGAAGGTAAAGCTCAACCTGAATTTGAAAAAACAGAAATGTGGAAAAACATTCCAGCAGTTAAGCAGGGACGAGTGATTAATGTGAAGGCTGAAACTTATTGGTTTAACGACCCTTATTCATTAGATTATGAACGAAAAGAGTTAAAAAACAAACTATTGGGTAAATAATATCAAAACATTCAACTATCTAATTTAATAGGTGGTTGAATGTTTTTAAGTTTAAGCGTACAGCATTCAAAATTTAATTTGCTATACTTAACGTATTCATATATGGCTGAATTTCATATCGGAAAGGGGTTAACAGCAGTAATTCATATATTATGATTATAGTAAGGAGTAAAAATGTATAATTTACAGATTAAAACCTTTTTAAAGGTAGTAGATTTAGGTAGCTTTAATAAAGCGTCTATAGAGTTATATATTTCAGCATCTGCCGTTATTAAACAAATCAATGCATTAGAGAAAAATTTGGGTTTAACTTTATTGAATAGAAATGCCCAAGGTGTGACATTGACAGAATCTGGAAAGATTATTTATGAAGCAAGTAAAAATTTAATTAACTACGCGGATGATGCATTGTCTAAAGCGAAAAAGATAGAAGAACAGAACCAACAAGTTATCAATTTGGGTGTATCACCAATGACCCCTGGTGATGTGTTAGTAAAACATTGGCCTACTATCAAGGAGAATCGTGATCATTTGCAGTTGAATATCGTACCATTTGAAAATTCGGAAGACAAAATTAATCATATATTACAAAATATAGGCGAATCGATTGATATTGTCATCGGCTTTTTAGATCGCGCATTGCTTAATTACTTTCAATGTGAAGGCGTAGAATTGTATCAAACGCCGGTTCGAATCGGTGTCCCACCTCAAAATAAATTGTTTAATCAAAGTGGTACATTGACTGTTCAAGATTTGAACCATCAAAAGATTATTATGTTAGAAGAGGGTATTAGTGATGCCTTTGATGTTGTACGTCAACAATTACAAAAACTCCCTGATATTCAAATTGAAGATACAACTATCTACAATACACATACGTTTAATGATGCAGTACGTAAGGACTGTTTGGTACTGACATCGGATGAATGGGATAATGTGCATCCATTAGTACAACTACAGCCATTAGCATGGGACTGTGAATTTACCTTTGGTGTCTTTTATTCTGATTTGCTACCGGCGCATGTTGTCGATGTTATACAGCAACTACAACAAGTATTAACAAATAAAATTTAATAGTTAGTTATAACCATTTGGTTATAGCGTTGGTCTAAAGAACATCTTCTACATAAGGTGTTCTTTTTTTATACTGTGATTGTATTCAAAAATATGAAATATCGTGTTGTAGAAAAATAGGGGGTCTGACAATGAATTATAGAAAACTTAGAAATATCGAGGTTTCTAGTATCGGTTATGGCTGTATGGGCTTTAGTCATGGATATGGCGAGATACCTAGTGAAGAAGAAGCAATTAGACTAATGCGATTGGCTTATGACAAAGGATGTACATTCTTTGACACTGCTGAGGTATACGGAGATGGACATAATGAAAGATTAGTAGGGAAAGCTATAGAATCATTTAGGGAGCATATTATTCTAGCGTCTAAGTTATTTATTGATAGTGAGGCTGTTGGGGATTCATTTGAGTCATTAGAAGCGCATATTAGAGCACATTTAGATGCCTCTCTTGAGAAATTACGCACGGATTATTTAGATATTTATTACCAACATCGCGTGAATGATGATATCCCTGTCGAAGATGTAGCAAGAGTTATGGGGAAACTAATTGTTGAAGGTAAAATTCGTGGTTGGGGTCAGTCACAACCAACTGCTGAACAAATCAGAAGAGCGCATGAGATTACACCACTTACTGCAGTTCAAAGTGAATATTCAATGATGGAACGTCAATTTGAACAAGATGTTATTCCTACTTGTAAGGAATTGAACATTGGATTTGTACCATTCTCACCTTTGGCAAGTGGTTTTTTATCTGGAAAATATAGTAATGAAGATCAATATCAAGGTGATGATGTCCGACGTGTAATTACACGATTCAACAAAGAAAATGTAAATAAAAATCAACCACTCATCGATTTGATACAAAAGTATGCTGACGAACAACAAGCAACACCTGCTCAAATTTCATTAGCATGGATGCTGTATAAAGAACCATTTATTGTACCTATTCCAGGTATGAGAAAGGAAAATAGAGTAGATGAAAATTTAGGAGCGGCAGATGTTAAATTAACTGATGAAGCATATTTAGCGTTAGAGCATGAACTGTCAAAGATACAAATATATGGAAATCGTACAGATAAAGATATCGCTAAGTTACAAGATATGGAGTAACGATGATGACGTAAGATTTGATCCAACTTATGCATTATGATTAAACAATTAAATTGGAGGAATTACACATATGGAATACGTAACATTAAATAATGGTGTTGAAATGCCAACTGAAGGATTTGGCGTATTTACAATAGAAGATTTAGACGTTTGTGAACAAGCCGTGTTAGATGCATTAGATGCAGGCTATAGATTAATTGATACGGCTTCAGCATATATGAATGAAGAGGCTGTAGGAGCTGCAATTCGAAAGTCTAATGTGCCAAGAGAAGAATTATTTATTACGACAAAGTTATGGGTGCAAGATGCAGGATATGAAGCAGCAAAACAAGCTTTTGAAACCTCATTAGAGAAATTAGGATTAGAGTATATTGATTTGTATCTAATTCACCAGCCATTTAATGATTATTATGGTTCTTGGCGTGCTATGGAAGAGCTTTATGAAGAAGGAAAAATTAGAGCAATAGGTTTAAGTAACTTTGATAATGCACCTTTGGTAGATTTGATTATGAATAATAAAATTGTTCCAGCAGTATTACAAATTGAAATGCATCCTTTCTTCCAACAGCAAGCAGCAATTGATGTGATGAAAGCATATGATATTCAACCACAAGCGTGGTCACCATTAGCTAAAACTTCAGAAGAAGTATTAAACAATAGTATCTTAAGTGATATTGCTAAAGTACATCAAAAAACAGTACCTCAAATTATGTTACGTTGGCATATCCAACGTGGTATCTCAGTTATTCCGAAATCCACGCATAGAAATAGAATAGAAGAAAATCTTGATGTGTGGGATTTTGAATTAACAGAAGAAGAAATGAATAAGATTAAAACACTAGATCAAGAGAAAAGTTTATATATTGACCGACAGACTGTTGAGACAGTAGAGATGTTTAATAATTGGAAGATACATGACTAATTGAGAGGATTTTTGAAGGGAGATAATGTAAATAGATGAAAGCTATCGTATTAAACAATATAGAAGATAATTATCGTTTAGCTGTAGAAGAAGTGCCAACACCAGTTGCTGGTGAAGGCGATGTTGTTGTTAAGTTAAAGGCTGCTGCCTTAAATAGACGTGACGTGATGATAGCAAGTGGCAGTTATCCAGGAACAGAAGTGCCAAAAATCATTGGTTCTGATGGTGCTGGAGAAGTTGTTGCAGTTGGTGATGGTGTAGCAGATGTTTCTGTAGGTGATGAAATAATTATTAACCCTGGCTTGAATTGGGGAGATAATCCTAAAGTTAAAAGTGCAGACTTTACCATTTTAGGAATGCCTTATGATGGCACATTTGCAGAATTTGTTAAAATCCCAGTCGAAAATGTTTATCCTAAACCCCAACATTTAACATGGGAAGAAGCTGCTGCACTACCATTATCAGGATTAACAGGATATCGCGCACTCATTACAAAAGGTAAGGTGCAAGCAAACGAAAATGTGTTTATTCCTGGTGCTGGTGGCGGTGTTGCAACGTACTTAATTCAATTTGCTAAAGCCTTAGGAGCGAATGTGTATGTATCTTCAAGCCAACAAGAGAAACTTGATTTTGCACTTAAACTTGGAGCACAAGCCGGTGTGAACTATAAGGATGCGGATTGGGAAAATGAATTACTAAATCAATCACAAGGTATAGATTTAACTATAGATAGTATTGGTGGAGAGTCATTTAAATCCTTTATCAATATTGGTAAATTAGGTAGCCGAATCGTTAGCTTTGGGGCAACACGTGGCCCTGTACCCAATTTATTATTGCCGACAATGACATTAAAAGAAATGACTTTATTGGGTTCAACAATGGGCAGTCCTGATGACTTTAAAGATATGATTGACCTTGTTGAACAACACCAAATTAAACCTGTCATAGGTGCACGTTATAATCTAGATGAAACACCAAAGGCATTGGAAGCATTATCGAATGGTGAAAATTTTGGTAAAATTGTTATTCGAATTTCAGAATAGTTGAATGATATAGTAAGTTATTATAAGGATAAGGTATACCTATAACGAAAGCCCTTAAATGAAATTAGATTCATTTAAGGGCTTTTATAGATTATATGACTGCTTTCATAAGGATTCACTTTAGTCTATATTCTGTATCTACTGCTTTGTTATATCATGTAATATGCTATTCTTATCCGTTAAATTCAACAGGGTTTGGACCAATTCTTCTATCTTGATTTAATGCATCAATACGTTCAATTTGTTCTGTTGATAGTGAGAAGTCAAAGACATTTAAATTTTCGTCTATTCTATGAGGTGTAATAGATTTAGGTATAGTGACAACACCATGATCAATATTCCATCTGATTACGACTTGGGCAGGTGATTTCCCTAATTCTTGTGCAATATCATTTACAGTTTCGTCTGTTAAAATTTCAGCGTTCATTAATGGTGACCATGATTCTGCTTGAATATTTTCACTCGCCAAATAATTTCTTAAATTACGTTGAGTTAAATAAGGATGAAATTCAACTTGGTTGATTACTGGTTTGATTGAAGTATGTGCCTTTAATGTTTCCAAATTATCTTCTGTAAAGTTACTTACGCCGATGTTCTTCACTTTGCCAGCTTCATACAATGCTTCCATACCTTTCCAAGTATCAATCATGACTGCTTCATCAGTACCTGGCCAGTGGATTAAGTATAAGTCTAAATAATCTAAACCAAGACTATCTAACGACTTCTGATAACCAGCAGCTACATTGTCTTGACCGTAGTCAGTTAACCATAATTTTGAAGTAATGAATAAATCTTCTCTAGTAATTCCAGCTTCTGCAATACCTTCTTTAATACCTAAGCCAACATGTTCTTCATTACCATAAATTAATGCTGTGTCAATACTACGATAGCCATTAACAATTGCATGTTTTACTGCGTCTTTGGCTGTGTCATCATTTTCTACTCTGAATACACCTAAACCTAATTGTGGCATTGTGTTGCCATTATAAAATTCAATATGTTGCATAATAACGCTCCTTTAAATTATATGCTTGTGCATATATAAGATTTATGATTCTCATTGTAAACATTTATTTTAAAAAATAAAAGTACGCACTTTTAAGTAACTATTAAAAATTAATTATTTGACTATAGGCATTTCGTGTGTGATTATATGCGTGTGCATACAAATTATAAAGTGAGGTCGTTAAAAATGAAAGATAATCACCTATTTACACCAGTCGATTTAAAAGGTTTAACATTAAAGAATCGCATTATGATGTCACCGATGTGTCAATATAGTGTTATAGAAAAGGATGGGATAGCTACAGATTGGCATCATCATCATTATATTAGTAGAGCAATTGGTGGGTCAGGATTAGTCATGGTTGAAATGACTAACATTGAACCAGATGGTAGAATTACAGATTTTTGTTTGGGATTATGGAATGAAACTCAGAAAACAAAATTACAGGATATTGTTGATGGCATTCATCAATATGGTGCTAAAGCGGCGATTCAAATAGGGCATGCAGGTAGAAAGGCAGAGCATGCAGAAACACCAGTGGGTCCTTCTGCGATTCCATTTGATGAAACATTTAAGACACCTCGTGCATTGGAGAATGCGGAAGTGTATCAAATGATTGAGAAATATCGCTATTCTGTAAGAGCTGCAGTAGATGCAGGATTTGATGCAATTGAAATACATGGCGCACATGGGTATTTAATACATCAATTTCATTCGCCACGTTCTAATCAACGCGGAGATGAATTTGGTGAAAGACTTACATTATTTGGTGAAAAAGTTATTGCTGCTGCTAGAGCAGAAATGCCAAACGAAATGCCACTTATCGTACGTATTTCTGCAACAGAATTTGTTGATGATGGATATGGTATTGAAACAGGAATTGATATTGCTCGTACATATTATGAAGCGGGTGCTGATGTAATTGATGTTTCTGCTGGTGGAGAAGGACCTATATCGCCGCATGGTAGACCTGGCACACATGCTGGATATCAACTACCATATGCCAGAAAGGTAAAGGAAGCATTAAACATACCAGTTATTGCTGTTGGCCGTTTGGATGATCCAATTTTAGCTAATGCCGTTATTGGTAATAATGAAGCGGATATGGTAGCGATTGGTAGAGGATTATTGCGTAATCCGTATTGGCCATTGACTGCTAATGAACAATTGAGAAAGATTGCTAAAGAAGAGATTGTACCAACACAATATCAACCTGGATTTAGAGGTTAAATTGAACGAGGAGTGAGTATGATGGATGTCAGTATTTTAGATCAAACACAATTGATTGAAGGGGAGTCGAGTGAGCGAGAATTTAGTAATACTGTGGCATTGGCACAATATTTAGATGAACTGGGCTATACACGCTATTGGTTATCCGAACATCATAGTACAGATGCACTTGCGGGGTCTGCCCCTGAGGTATTGGCTTCATATCTACTTGCTAAGACGGCAAACATTCGTGTTGGTACTGGTGGGGTGATGCTTACTCATTACAGCTCTTATAAGGTAGCGGAAATGTTTAATGTTATGAGTGCATTGGCACCTGGTAGAGTAGATTTAGGAGTGGGTCGAGCACCTGGTGGCCATCACCTGTCCAACATTGCATTACAAAGCGGTGTCATTGCTAAACGCAATGTAGATCAATTTCCACAAAAATTGAATGAAATTGCACATTACTTTAAGAATACAGTGCCCGAAGGTTCTGTAGTCAAAGGATTGCAGACGACACCTAAAGTTATGGAACCAGCAGAATTATGGTTGCTAGGATCGAGTAATGATTCGGCAAAGTTAGCTGCAGAACAAGGTTTACCTTATGTTTTTGCGCATTTTATTAATTATGAAACAGGTGCGATGGAAGAAGCGATTACACTGTATCGTGAACAATTTCAGCCGTCAGCTATACTTTCAGAACCCAAGGTAATCGTAGCAATTAAAACAATTATGGCAGATACAAATGAACATGCACAAACACTTGCTAAAAGTGCATTACATGCGCAATTTTATCTGCATAGAGGTGTGTTATCAAGGCTTATAGCACCTGATAAAGCGTTAAGTGAAGTACAAACTGACAAAGAATGGGCAGAAATAGAAATGATTAAGGACACGTATGTTATAGGTGATAAAGCTACTGTTACACAGCAATTGAAGTCGTTAAAATTTGAGTTAGCTATAGATGAAGTGATGACGTTGAGTCCTATTTATGACTTTGAAGCGAGAAAAAATTCGCTCAAATTATTAAAAGAAGTGACTAATACATTATAGTATAGAAATAATAAGAATAATGTTTGTAACAATAAGTGCAAATTAACGTTAAGTTCTATAATAAATGAAATTATAAGCAAAAGTTATAAAGAATATCCAAAAATGTTAATAATTCCTCAAAAATTCATATATACATTATATTCAAAAATGATTATACTTAAAAACGTGTTTGTTTTTAATACATCAAGGAGTAATTTAGAATGAATTTTATTAAAAGAATATTGAAAAAAGAGGATTTTTCACTTTATCAAAATAAAGATGCGCATTTAGAGCGTACGCTTAGGGTTAGAGACTTTCTTGCATTAGGTGTAGGGACAATCGTTTCTACGGCAATATTCACCTTACCGGGTGTTGTTGCTGCTGACCATACAGGCCCTTCTGTAAGTTTGTCATTTCTTGTTTCTGCTATTGTAGCGGCACTGGTTGCCTTTGTTTATGCAGAGATGTCATCAGCCATGCCAGTTGCAGGTTCGGCATATACTTGGATTAGTATATTGTATGGTGAATTTTTTGGCTGGTTAGTAGGTTGGGCATTAATTGCTGAATATATTATTGCCGTCGCATTTGTTGCGTCTGGATTTTCTGCGAATTTAAGGGGATTGTTTGAACCTTTCCATGTGAAGTTACCGGATGCACTATCTAATTCATTAGGGACAAATGGCGGTATCATTGATTTAATTGCGGCTATCGTAATTATTATTACTGCTTTGTTATTATCTCGTGGGGCATCAGAAACCGCACGTGTACAAAATATATTAGTGGTGCTAAAAGTATTGGCAATATTACTATTTTTAATTGTTGGTTTAAGTGTAGTAGATATAGGACACTATGTGCCATTTATTCCTGAATATAAGATGACTGCTGATGGTGCCTTTGGTGGTTGGCAAGGTATCTATGCCGGAAGTTCAGTCATATTTATTTCGTATATCGGTTTTGATTCGATTGCTGCGAACTCGGGTGAAGCCATTAATCCACATAAGACAATGCCACGTGGTATTCTTGGGTCATTGGTCATTGCGGTGACATTGTTTGTAGCTGTGTCTTTAGTACTCGTAGGTATGTTTGACTATTCTCAGTATAAAGACAACGCTGAACCTGTAGGTTGGGCATTACGTACGAGCGGTCATGAAACGGTAGCTATTATTGTTCAAGCAGTGTCGGTAATCGGTATGTTTACGGCATTAATTGGTATGATGTTAGCTGGTTCCCGTTTGTTGTATTCATTTGGTAGAGATGGTATCTTGCCAGCTTGGATTGGACGATTAAACAATAAACATTTACCGAATAGAGCTTTATTAGTCTTAACAGTTGTTGCAGTATTAGTAGGATCGGTCTTCCCATTTGCATTCTTAGCACAGCTCATATCTGCAGGTACACTTGTTGCATTTATGTTTGTGACAGTTGGTATGTATGGACTACGTAGAAGAGAAGGTAAAGATTTACCAGAGCCTGGATTTAAATTACCACTTTATCCAGTAATGCCATTAATTATTTTTATTTGTATCTTTGCGGTATTTTGGGGATTGAGTGGTCAAGCTAAATTCTATACGTTGATGTGGTTTGTCATAGGGATTGCCTATTACCTATTTTACGTTACAAAAAGCATGATAAAAGAAAAGAAAGTACAGTAATTTATGGAATATCAAGCTGTGATAGATGGTTAACATCTGTTGCAGCTTTTTTATTTGTAAATATTTAAAGTATCAGAGGGTTTTAATTTTCAAAAAGTATGGTATATTGTAATTATGTTGCAAATGCAACAAAAAGGAGTTTGAAAATGAAAGATATATTGAGAGATATAGGTGTTATTGCCAGGGCACTTGATTCAATCAGTAATATTGAATTTAAAGAATTGAATTTAGCTAAAGGGCAATTTGTTTATTTAGTTAGAATTTGTGAGCATCCTGGAATTATTCAAGAAAAATTAGCTGAAATGTTGAAAATTGATAGAACTACGGCATCACGCGCTGTGAGCAATTTGGTTAAGAATGGATTTGTTGAGAAAATAGCAGATGATGATAATAAGAAGAATAAATTATTGTATGCGACTGACAAAGGCCAAGCTTTATATCCATTGATTATTAGAGAAAATGAACATTCTAATAAGGTCGCACTTAATCATTTTTCAGAAACAGAAATTACAGAATTAGCCTCTATGCTTCAAAGAGTTAAAGATAATATTTCAGATGATTGGTTGTATGTCAAAAAAGGTAATAAGCGTGATTATTAAAGATGGGGTGAAAAATTGATACAAGCATGTACTAAAGCAGATATCGACATTTTGAAGGATTTAAGTATTCAAACATTTGATGAAACGTTTAGATCACAGAATAAACCAGAGAATATTAATCAATATTTAGCAAATGCTTTTACGACAGCTAAATTATTAAGTGAAATTGAACATCCACATTCATATTTTTATGTGATTTATTATCATCAACAATTGGCTGGTTATTTGAAAGTAAATATTTTAGATGCACAAACGGAACAGTACCCAGGAAATAATTTAGAAATTGAACGTATTTATATAGCAAAGGATTATCAAAAGTTTGGCTTAGGAAAGCAGTTATTTGAGCATGCTTTAACTGTGGCAACTGAAAATAACTGTAATCGTATATGGCTCGGTGTATGGGAGAAGAATGATAATGCTATACAATTTTATAAACGTTTAGGATTTACCAAAATTGATGAGCATGCATTTTACATGGGGGATGAAAGGCAAATTGATTATATTATGTCTCGTCCTATAAAGGAGGATTAGCATAGCAATGTACATTCCAAAACAATATACTAAAGAGGATTATCAAGAGATCAAAGCATTTATGCAACGTCATAACTTTGTTACTGTTATTTCGACTGTGGAAGGCAGACCAATAGCGACACATGTTCCTGTAAATGTTCAGGAAGATGAGGAAACATTATATATTACAGGACACGTTGCGAAGGGGAACCAGCAATGGCAAACATTAGATCATGGAGGGAATATCTTAGTTATTTTTCAAGGACCTCATGCGTATATTTCTTCTACTTGGTACGAAGATGAAGATGTTCCGACCTGGAATTATCAAAGTGTACAAGTATATGGTAAGAGTAGGTTGTTAACGGAAGAGGAACTGGTATCTGATTTGACGATGCTATTGGATAAATATGAAGGGCAGCGAGATCAAGGTGCTACTTGGAACAATATGTCTGAAAGAACAAAGCGTCAGATGAAAGGTGTTAAGGGTTTCCGTATAAAAGTAACAGAAATTTTTGCGGCGTATAAATTAAGTCAAAGTCGTAGTACGACAGACAAAGATAATATTATTGATACACTGGATCATTCTGACAATCATTTAGACCGTGCAGTTGCCGAAGCAATGGCGAAAGAACAAGGACGCTCGAAATAAGAAATTCGTTGTTATAGAAACACTGAATCATGATCATAACTATAGTGAAAGAAAAAATTCTGGTAGTCCACGATTAAGTACAGTAGAATGTAGGAATCAACTTATTTATACTAATAATTGTAGGTAATTAGCATATTAAAAGATTTAATGACAAAATTTATTTAAATGGAGATGACCTTAATGAATATTGTTTCAGTCATTTTAACTGTATTAGTGGCTTTGGAGTTCTTTTATATTATGTATTTAGAAACATTTGCTACCACATCTGCTAGTACGAGTAGAGTATTTAAGATTTCAAAAGAGAAGTTACAAGATGCTAATGTCAACGTACTACTTAAGAATCAAGGTGTGTATAATGGTGTAATTGGTCTTGTACTATTGTACGCCGTTGCATTTGCAAGTCACCCCAAAGAAATGGTTGCAGTGATATTGGTTTATATCATTATCGTTGCGATTTATGGTGGGCTATCTAGTGATAAGAGTATTATATTGAAACAAGGTGGTTTGCCAATTATTACATTAATCTCATTGTTCTTTTAAATTATATTTGTGAGGTTTAGAAAAGCCGCTACATTGTTGTGTAGTGGCTTAATTCCCGGGAAATAACCGAATAGGTTGAAATTAGCTAAGAAATTGTAGGTGAATGTTATGGAAACATTGGATGCATATTTTAAATTATTTGATGACTCGCGTGTGAGTGAAGATAGCTTCAATCGTTTAGTGGCACTATTTAGTGAAGATATTACCTTTGTATTGAATGGTCAATCTTACCACGGCATTGAGGCTTGGAAACAGTTTGTACGTAAAGTGTTTGAAATCAATGCAGATTTAAAGCATATGTATGATGGTTGGATAGAAAATGAGGACGGCAGCTTTCAAACGCGATGGGCGGTTTGTGGTAAACGTTATGAAACAGGTGTTTATACGCAAGAAGGTATAGATATTGCGAGGTTAAATGAGCACCATCAAATTACTTATTTGGAAAACAAACCAGATGATAGTGGCTTATTTTCATCGGTAAATTAAATTATATTACTATCGAAACAGGTAACAATGTGTCTTGAGTAGTGGTTGAACGGTTAACGACTTAAAGTTAAACGTTAAGTAGGTATACCACATACGTACATGAGGCGCAACGTTACCTTTTTTTGTTGAAATATTGAATAATGTTGCGGATGGTAATTGAATTAATACTGACTTGCACTTGCTTTGAAAAATTACTGAAAAAATAGGACTCCATTAATATAAATTTGTGGTACCATCATACTTGTGTATATTTTTCTAAGATTACAATATTCGAGTAATAGCAACGAATATTTATAGATAGATAAGACGTTAAACGTGTTATCACTAGAAAAGTATGACCAGTAATGACTTGATGTGTGGGGAAGTCTAATCATATAAGTGCTCGACAAGCAATATTGTAATTGAAATATATACATCAATATAGATTAGGAGGTCAAACACATCATGGTTACCAAGCAAAAATCGGGAAACAAATTGATTTTAGCTATAGTATTTAGTGTGTTAACGTATTGGCTATTTGCACAATCGTTTATAAATATATCTACGGAAGTACAAGCAACATATCACACGATGACTGGTGTCGTTAATTTATCAGTGAGCCTGGCATCGTTTGCTACAGGCATTTTTATGGTGGGAGCTGGAGACGTCGCAGATAAAATTGGTAAGTTGAAAATGACGTATATCGGTATTATCTTAAGTGTGATTGGCTCATTGCTCATCATTATTTCTAGTGTCACTGCGCTACTTATTGTGGGTAGGATCCTACAAGGATTATCAGCAGCAATACTATTACCAGCAACGGTCGGCGTATTAAATGATCAATTTAAAGGACAGGATCTGCGTAAAGCCTTTAGTTATTTAATGATTGCAAGTGTAGGAGGCGTTGGCTTTGCATCGATGGTCGGCGGTTTTGTAGCGACTTATATGACTTGGCAAGTTAACTTTGTCATTTCAATAGTAATCGCACTGATTGCATTTGTATTGTTGATAGGAACTAAAGAAGTAGAGAAGGAAATCATTGATCGTCAACCTTTTGACTATATCGGCATGTGTTTGTTTGCCGTTATGATAGGCAGTGTTACTTTGTTTATGACGCAAGGTTTCGAACGTGGTTGGTTAAGTGTATTTTCAGTAAGCTGCCTCGTTGTATTTTTAATTTCAGGTATAGTATTTGTAATATTTGAACGTAAAAAGGCAATGCCGTTTATTGATTTTTCATTATTTAAACACCGTGCATTTGTAGGATCTTCGTTAAGTAATGTTATCTTGAATTCAGGTATTGGCATGATGACCGTATTTAATATGTATGTACAAACCGCAATTGGCTTAAATGCCTTTCAAGCTGGCCTGGTTACAGTACCTTATGTGTTAATGGCGATCTTTATGGTGCGCATAGGAGAACGATTATCAGTGAGATATGGTGGTAAACCGATGTTGTTAGTAGGGCCACTGTTCCCAACAATGGGTCTCGTACTGATTAGTTTGACTATGTTACCAGCCCAGTGGTACATCATGGCTGCGACAATTGGCTTTGTTATTTGTGCTATCGGTAATGGCTTATGCGCAACCCCAGGACTAACGGTTGCCTTATTAACTGTGCCAGATGAAAAGGTAGGGCTAGCCACAGGTTTATATAAAATGTGTGCGACACTTGGTGGAGCCTTTGGTATTGCAGTAAGTACTACAGTTTATGCAATATTACAAACACATACGACAATAGAAATGGCTGCTATGGGTACGTTTCTAATCACATTGTGCATTATGGCGACAGGTGTTATTATGACACAATTGATTATTCCTAAGCATACAAAAGCTTAAGTACTAGTATGGATAAAGTGAATTAAGTAGATTAAATAAAGAGGTAACATCATTAATAACTGTGCAGTTTATTGTGCTACAGGTGAATAATGAATGTTACCTCTTTTTGTGTTTGGCGTTAATGCT
This sequence comes from Staphylococcus gallinarum, assembly GCF_029774255.1. NCBI lineage: Bacteria > Bacillati > Bacillota > Bacilli > Caryophanales > Staphylococcaceae > Staphylococcus > Staphylococcus gallinarum. The sequence continues at coordinate 2,780,263 of NZ_CP069082.1, read as the reverse complement.
TACTATTACTATACAATTTAACTTTAAATGAATGTTAGTCATATCTGTGTATTATAATGCACCTTTACTTGAACTTTATTGATATCTAAATTTATTAATAACGTAGGGTCGCTCGCATAAATAATGAATACAGTTTTTAAATAAGTATTATTTTGCGGAAAACGATAACTGACGATATATTTATTACCATCTTTGAAATAATCATATTTATAAGTTGGCGCAACAAGACGTGTCAGTTTATCTAAGTATTGTTCTTTAACAAAGCGATTAATACTTTTATATTTTTTATTCGTATACATTCGTTTACGAATGCGAGAAAGAGAATTTGGACATAATAAACTACAAAATAGTTCGGCGTCCCTTTTAACAATACTATTCATAAAATCTTCAATACATTGTTCTATTTTCATCATACCACCGCCTAATCATAATCTTTGAAAAGCTATACTTAAAACAGTGAATATCTAACAAAATGGAAAACAAAGCGTAGGAACAGTTGATGTCATTATTTGTTGAGCAGGCAAAAACGTGTGACGTCATCATGCATATTCATAGTCATCTAAATTATTAATCACTTGTTATAATATGTACAAAACCATTTTCAAACAAAATTTTAATAATTTTAGAATTGAATATATTTCCATATTTTCCACTAATATTAGAAAATAAACATTTTTACTGTAAAATAACACTTTTGTATTGGTGCTACTTTATATTTTATTAACATATAAATTAAATTTAATTAATAACAAATGGTTTTATATTTGTTAATATGTAGTATGGGAGGTATACAATATGAAAATAAAAAATATTATAAGTTTAATTGGTATTGCAATAATTGCCGTCTTAATTGTCGGATGTGATGATGGTGAAGAAAAAAAGCCAAAGCAAGAAACGGTTAACAAACATAAGCAAGAGCTCGTATATTTTGAACAGTTAGCCAACGGTGATGAAGATTATCCAAGAGCAGAAATTGGATATAAAGACAAAAAAGGCAAAACGCATACATATACAACGGAAAGTAAAAATGTTTATGAACATATCTTGAAAGATAGTAAGCAAAAACCATACGTTGTAAAAGATGGCAAGAAGTATCACGTCTATCGACTGCCATATATGACATACGATAATAATGAAATTGAAGGTGAAGTTAAAGATAAAGGAGAGGTAAGTAAAGATGATAAATAAGGTCAGCGTTTGGGTTTGTACGCTTGCCATGTTGGGACTTGTCTTTTCACCTGTGACAGAAGCTATTGGTAGTAGTGGTTCAAGTAGCTCAAGCAGTACGAGCAGTTCAAGTAGTTCAAGTAGCAGTTCGTCAACAAGTAGTACGACGAGTACGTCTTCAAGTGCTCGTGCGAATGTAGCATCACGTGCTGTACAAAGTAATATGTCTACTAATATCAATAGTTCGAGAAATGCGACGTCACAAAAAGCGAATAGTAAAACAAGTAGTACGAAACCTTTATCAAGACCTTATCATTCCTTTATTACGCCTACTGCACCTTATAATGATCAGCGATTGGCATCAATGTATTTCAACAATACTTTGTTTTTTTGGATTGTAATGCAACATCATAATCTCAACATCAAGCAGCAACATCATATATTACAGAATAATATGACTGCAAAAGATAAGCTATATACGATTACAATTAAAGATAAACGAGATAAAGAACATTTAATTGTTGTCCCTAAAAAGGATTACGATGCAATTCAAAAGGGTGCACATGTGAAATATAAGAATGGTAAGTTGATAACGACTCATAAGTAACATGGTTATTTAATCACGAAATTTACAATTTTATATGAAAAAGACAGAAAATAATAGATATAAAAGTGTAAACAATAATGTGGCAGTCAGTGATACTATGCTATTATCTAATGTATAGTATAAAAAGAGTTAAAAAGGATGGGGAACATGGACTACTCAAATAGTGTTAAACCAAAAGGGAATCGCATTATTAATATATTAATATTTATAGGATTAATGTTCCTAGTGTCATCACCTACGATGATTGCGGGATCAATTATTTATTCTGTCGTCAATCATGCAAGTTTATGGATTGTTATAGGCATAACGGTATTGGGTATTATTTGGACTATATTTATAATGTGGTTATTTAGATGGTATTACCATAAAAAAAGCTATGAAACACTTCAACATCGATTTGGATTAAAAGATATTTTGATTAACATTTTGTGGTTTATTGTTTTACGTATTACGATTGGTGTTTTTACTCTTATTATGCAATCGGTATTTGGCGATAACATTTCGGAAAATGATAAAATCTTGCTAAATCAAATGGAACAATTGAACGATTTAAGTGTTGGATCAGTAATAGGATTGCTATTTTTCTTAATTGTCATTATTTTTGTAGCCCCATTTTTAGAAGAATTACTGTTTAGAGGTATTTTTAAGGAAACTATATTTAAAAAGTCGGCGTTTCTTTTACCATTGATTATATCTTCAGCAATATTCTCATCACTCCATGGCTCTACAAACTGGATTAGCTTTTTGATGTATATGACTTTGGGTATGTTTTTTTACTTAGTTTACAACAGACGTAAAAACTTGAAAGATAGCATGATGGTACATATGTTGAACAATGCTATGGCAGGTATTGCTATGTTAGTTATGGTATTTACGTAATATTTATTGGCAATATTGATTATACACAGTGCAAAAAAGACGGTTAATAGCCGTCTTTTTTTATTACTTCGTATTGTTAGCTCGCTTTCCTAGGGGACAGCTTCAGCCTGTAGTCTTCCGCTTGTCCTGTTCCCTCAGGAGTCTCGCTAAAATACTGTCCAGAAATTAAGGCTTTACATTAAAATACTTTAGGGTTCCCATATTAAATGTATACTATTTGTGTTGTGATATAAATCATCAAATATACAAATAACTCATCTATTATTTTTATTCATTACTGCGTATTGTTAGCTCGCTTTCCTAGGGTACAGCTTCAGCTTGCCCTGTTCCCTCAGGAGTCTTGCTAAAATACTATCTAGATATTAAGGTTTTACATTAAATACCTTGAGATTCTCGAGTTAAATGTGTCTTATTTGTATTTGAGCATAAATCATTCAATATACAATAATGCATCTACAGGCTTCTGATGTTTGTCCTAGAACTTTATATCTGAGAATCTTTATTTGTAGTGATATCTACGAGATGCCACTAATGTAGCACTGTCATTTACCGTATATACTAGTCTATGTTCTTGATTAATTCGTCTACTATAATACCCAGAAAAATTGCCAACTAGCTTTTCTGGTTTGCCTATACCCTCTAAAGCACCATCTCTAGAGATACTTTTTAATAATTGATTAATTCTTTTAACCATCTCTCTATCCTTGTTTTGAATCAGATACATTCTGTCTGATATCTTTTAACAACCACAAAAATAGCAAAATCCAAATTTATATTATGAATAAGTAAATAACCTTGCCTCTTGTGGTTTCTATTTACACGCAAAGTTACGTATCGTTTCATAAGTGTATCGTTTCTATAATAGTTATAAAATTTTAAATTTTTGCATATTTCTCAAAATTAATGGTATATTACATGAAAGGGCTTACATATTTAAAGGGGGATGATGGTTAAACTTAGCGTCGAATTGTTGTGTTGCATTTAATGAATGATAGGAGATTATTGGTATGAAGATTATTCCATTATCTGAAGTAACAGACATTATAAAGGACGATAATACAATTGCTATAGCTGCTTTGTCATCAGCTAACTTGCCGGTAGCCTTACTAAAGGCATTGGTTGATCACTATGATGAGTTGCAGACACCTAAGAATTTAACGTTTATGTTAGCCAATGATATCAGCGACTATCGGGGGGATGGTGTTGATTTAGATTCATTTGTAACAAGAAATATGATAAAAAGGTTGATTACGAGCATTATAACAGCATCACCAGAAACAATTCGTGCGATGAAAGACAATGAAATTGAGGCATACTATATACCTCAAGGTGTACTGACGACACATTATCGTAATCATACAGCTGCTTCACCTGACTATTTAACACGAATTGGTTTGCATACGAATGTTGATCCTAGATATCGAGGAGGTAAAGTGAATCAACGAACTACAAAAGATTTGGTGAGCCTAGTAGAAGTTGATCATCGACAATATTTGAAATATGATTTTCCAAATATTGATATTGCTTTGTTAAGAGGAACTTATGCAGATCAAGATGGGAATATTTATATGACGCATGAAGCCCATCTTGGTGAGGGTTATAGTGTAGCACTAAAGGCACATAATAATGGTGGTAAAGTCATCGTGCAAGTTAAAGCGGTTATTGAGAATGGAAAATTTAATCCGCGAGATGTCTTTATTCCTGGAAAATTAGTTGATTATATCGTTGTAAATGAAAATCCAAAATACCATAGACAAGTAATGCAGCATTATTATGATCCTGCACTTGCTGGTGAATATCGTATTCCAGAAATTCGAGAACCTTTCTTACCATTAAGCATTCGCAAAGTAATATTACGTCGAGCTGCTCAATTTTTAAAGGCAGAAGATGTAGTGAGTATAGGCTTTGGTATCAATAATGACTTGTCGAATGTATTAATTGAAGAGAATGCGAATCATCTTGTGCAATTGAATATTGATACAGGTGTGTTTGGAGGCATGATTAGTAGCGGACAAAACTTTGGAATGAATTACAATGTTAGTGCGCAAATGAGGCATGATCAAACTTGGGATTTTATTTATAACGGCGGAGTAGATGTTGCTTATTTAAGTTTTGCAGAGGTTGATGCGGTAGGTAATGTCAATGTTTCAAAATTTGGTGACAAAATGAATGGTTGTGGTGGCTTTATTGATATTAGTCAGACGGTAAAGCGCATTGTTTTTTCAGGAACAATGGTTGCCGGGGGTCAACTTGATTTCAAGGATGGACAGATTGATATAAATAAACAAGGACACACGCATAAATTTGTGCAACATGTGGGCAGTGTAGACTTTAATGCACAATATGCACAGGAACTTGGTCAGGAAGTTTACTTTGTCACTGAACGGGGTGTATTTGAACTCATGAATAACGGCTTGAAATTAATTGAAATCGCACCAGGTCTAGACATCGAGAAAGATATTCTGGCACATATGGATTTCAAACCAATGGTTGCAGAGGATATAAAGGTGACTAATCCGGCGATTTATCATGACAAATGGGGAGGTTTAGCTCAAGTCATTAGGTCGGAAGATCGTATTTAAAGGGGGAGAAGAATATGAATTACGACTGGATTAAAACGAGAGCAGCATATGATGAAGTCAAACCAGCAGTGATCGATCCGTTTAAAGGCACATCGTGGTCTTATCAAGATTTGAATAAACGAGCAGAAAATTTAGCGACACATTTACAAGAAGCAGGGGTCCAACAAGGGGATGTCGTCGGTATTTTCGCACCAAATGATGTTTCATTGCTCGACTTGTTATTTGCTACAACAAAATTAGGTGCTGTATATTTACCGATAAATTGGAGACTTAAGCCAAAGGAAATAGAAAGTGTCATTTCAGATTCTAATGTGAAACACATATTTTATGCAGCAAAGCATTTATCAACATTACAAGGTATGGCAGATGATTTGTTATATATGGATGTTGACTCTGCTGAATATGATGAGATTGTCGATCCAACGAATCATAAACCATTTGAGTCAGTAGCTATTGATGGTGATACATTAGCTATATTGATGTATACAAGTGGTACGACTGGATTGCCAAAAGGTGTGATGTTCTCATATGATTCACTGGTCAATAATCTGATTAACACAGTTCTAACTTATAAGATTAATGCGACATATAAAACGATTATCGCCACGCCAATGTTCCATGTATTAGGTTTCAATGATTTGATATTGCCATTGTTGATGGCAGGGGGAACGGCAGTACTGCAGCGTTACTTTAATGGTGAAGATTTAAATGATTTGATGACTGAACATAAGCCGAATTATTTAATTTTAATACCGACTATGTATTATGCTATGCTCGTTTCGAAAAACTTTAACATAGACAACTTTAAAGAGGTTGAGTTCTTAGTGCAGGGTGGATCCGCACCTCTTGCCGGAGTTCAACAAAAATTCACGGGAATGGGTCATCATATTATTAATGGTTATGGTCTGACAGAGGCCCCATTAGTAATGGTTAATACACCTGAAAATAGCATTAATAAACCTGGTAGTATAGGTAAACCAATTATGTTTGTTGATATCCGTGTCTTAGATGATAATCATGAGGATGTATTAGCAGGTGAAATTGGAGAATTGGCAGTAAGAGGTAAAAATGTAACGCCAGGTTATTGGAATAAACCCGAGGAGACTGAAAAAGCATTTGTTGATGGGTATTTTTTAACAGGGGATTTAGCTAGAGTAGATGAGGATGGCGATGTTTTTATAGTAGACCGTCGTAAAGAAATGATTATAACAGGTGGAGAAAATGTTCTACCTTCAGAAGTAGAAGCGGTTCTCACGACGCATCCATTAGTAGCACAAGGTGTTGTGTTAAGCTTTGATAGTCCAAAATATGGCGAATCTGTGGCAGCAGCAGTTGTATTAACAGAGGATGATCCAGACTTTGAACAGAAATTAGATGAGCACATGCGTGAAAAGTTAGCTGGCTATAAAGTACCACGTATGTATTTAAAAGTAACACACATGCCACTGAATTCAACTTCTAAACCAGATAAGTTAGAATTACAAAAGCTAATGAATCAAAAAGCACAAGATGGTAAAGCACATGCAGACGAGATTTAACCATTACATCATACTAACAATATTAAATAAAAAATTTTGTGCAATTATGTAAGCGCTATCATCATTTAAACAATAAGGATGGGGGTCCTAATTATGACTACAAAAGAAGAAGTAATTAAAGCGTTATATCCAGAAGATATATTAAGTGTGGCGAAAGATTTAACAGAAGGAGAAGTTAAATTATTAAAGCAACTCAATGACATGTTAGAAGAAAAGTATCGTGATTCAGTAAATGAGCATTGGTTAAATGCAACCGAGCCTGAGGGCTACTTTGAAGAATTAGGGAAATTAAATTACTTTAACAATCCGCTATTGTTTGAAGGACGTGAGGGTGCTCACACACCAAGTCAGTTATTCCAATTCTTTATGTCATATACAATCGCTAGATTTGATGTGTCATTAGCGACATTACTCGGCGTGCATCAAGGTTTAGGGCATAATTCATTTTGGTTTGGTGGCAGTAAAGAACAACAAGCTTATTATTTACCTAAATTACAATCACATGAATTGCGAACTTGCTTTGCACTCACTGAACCTGAACATGGTTCAGACGTTGCTGGTGGTCTCGAAACGACCGCTAAACGCCAAGGTGATGAATGGATTATCAATGGTGAGAAGAAATGGATCGGTGGTGCGAATGTTGCTGATGTGATGCCAGTCTATGCTGTAGATGTTGATACAGGGAAACCTAAAGGATTTATTATAGAACCAAAGCAAGATGGTGTGGAAATGGAAATACTCGAGCATAAAATTGCGCTTCGCATCGTTCCCAATGCGCGAATTCGCTTTAAAAATGTTGTAGTTAAAGAGGAGAATAGATTACAGAACATCAACGGATTTAAAGATATTGCGAAAGTATTATATTCAACGCGTGCTGGTGTAGCATATATGGCGACGGGGGCAATGGCTGGTGCATTAAAGGCAACGACAGATTATGTGACAAAACGTAAACAGTTTGGTAAAGAAATTAGCAAGTTTCAATTGATTCAAGAGAAGTTAGCAATGATGCAAGGTAATCTTGCACAAGCAATGGCGACATGCGCCCAACTTGCACGTATGCAAGCGAATGGTGAATATGATGAAGTAGCGACTTCTACTGCTAAGATGATGAATTCATTGAGATTACGAGAAACAGTTGCTATGGGCAGAGGTGTTCATGGTGGTAATGGTATCTTAGCAGGTGAGTATGATATTGCACGTTTCTTTGCTGATGCAGAAGCGATATACACATATGAAGGTACGCATGAAGTCAATGCGCTTGTTATAGGTCGTGCTATTACTGGAGATTCAGCTTTTATATAAGTAAGTGTATGGTCACGAAAATGCAAAATTAATATATTTGGAGGGTTTAGTATGACGATAAGAAAAGCAGTCGTATTAGGTGCAGGCACGATGGGAAGTCAAATCGCTGCATTACTTGTAAATGCAGGTCTGAAAGTAAAGATACTAGATATCGTGATTGATGAACAAGAACCAAATAAAATTTCTAAAAAAGCATATGAAACAATTACCAATCCGAAACGTCCATTGTTGTTTGACTTGGATTTTGCATCTAATCTATCATATGGAAATTTCAACGATGATTTAACGGAAGATGAAGATGCGGATATTTATATTGAAGCGGTAAAAGAAGAATTAGAAATCAAACATCAGATATGGGCTAAAGTGAAATCAGTAGCACAATCGGATGCTTTGTTTGCTACAAATACTTCGGGTATTCCAATTGAAGCTATTGCACAAGCTTTTGATCAAGAAGATAAGCAAAGATTCTTTGGTATGCATTTCTTCAATCCACCACGCATTATGAAATTGGTAGAAATTATTCCGAACGCAAATACTGCACAAGAATATATTGATCAAGTACAAGAATTTGCTGAGGATGTATTAGGTAAGGGTGTCGTGGTCGCAAATGATGTACCTGGATTTGTTGCGAACCGTGTGGGTACACAAACGATGAACGATATTATGTATAGAGCAGAATCTAGTGGCTTATCAATTACTGAAGTCGATGCGTTGACTGGCAAGAGTATTGGTCGTCCTAAGATGGGGACATACGGTTTGTCAGACTTAGTAGGTCTAGATATTGCTAAAGCAGTCATCGGTGGCTTGCAAAAAGTCCCAGAAGAACAACCGTATTTCCATGATACAAAAATTGCTGATAAATTATATGAAAATGGTGCGCTTGGTAATAAGACGAAACAAGGCTTTTATAAAAAGGAAGGCAAACGACGCTTAGTGTACGACTATGAAAGTGGTACGTATGTTGAGCCTGCGCCACCACAACAACCTATCTTAAATGAGTTTGGTAAAGATTTAGCGCACAATTTAGATATTATCTTTAATGCACAGGACGATGCAGGTGTGTTTTTATGGGAAACATTAAGAAATAACTTCTACTATGCTGCATTAAATGTGCCGAAAGCTGCAGCCGATTATAAAGATGTTGATCGTGCAATTGTCTGGGGATTTAACTGGAAGCAAGGTCCATTCCAATTATGGGATATGATTGGCTTTGAACGTGTGAAATCTAGAATGAAACAAGAATTGGGTAAATTACCTGATTGGGTAGAGCAACGTAATGAGCCATTTTATGAAGAAGGAGAGACAATTCAACGTACAACTTCGGTAACAGAGTATATAGATAAGGATATATGGGACCACTCTGATTCTAAATTATCCGTAGTTCATGGTAATCAATTATTATTAAAATTACAAAGTGTCAATAATGTAGTGTCTGATGATTTCGTTAAAGATTTAGCTGCAGCGATAGATTTACTTGAAAATGAAGACTATTCAAGCATGGTAATTTATGCAGATGGCAATAACTTTAGTGTAGGTGCTAACTTGAAATTAATGATGAAAGCCCATGAAGAAGGCACAGTCGATCGAGATATAGGCGAAGGTGTCGATAATTTACACTATAGTTTCAGTAGATTGAAATACGCTTTGAAACCTGTTGTTACAGCTGTTCAAGGTAGAGCGCTAGGCGGTGGTTGTGAATTAGTGCTACATTCACCAATAGTAGTAGCTTCTAGCGAATCATATATCGGCTTGGTTGAGACAGGTGTAGGTTTATTGCCGGCTGGTGGTGGACTTGCAGAATTGTCAGATAGAATCTTACGTGGAAACCATAAACATGATGACAAACAACAAGCTATTACCAAGGTATTAATGAATATTGGTTTAGCTAAAGTATCCACAAATGCATATGAAGCGATTCGCTATGGTTATTTAAGAGAAACAGATACAGTCATATTTAACACTGAAAAGTGTGTTGAAATTGCTTTGAAAAGAGCACAATATGAAGCGGAAACAAATTATGTACCTAAGACAAAAGGACAATATATTGCACTTGGCAGAGACTTTAAAGCATTGGCAGAAGGACAGTTAGATGCACAGCGTTTGGGTCATTTTATCAGTGATTATGATTATGAGATTACGCTTAAAGTGGCAGAGGTGTTAGCTGGTGGGGATGTTCCAAGAAACACATATATCAATCAACGTTATCTACAAAAATTGGAAAAAGAACGCTTTTTAACATTACTCAAGAATCAAAAAACGTATGACAGAATTTCACATATGTTGAAAAAAGGTAAACCGTTACGTAATTAATTTAGAAGTCATTTTATAGATAACAGAAAGGATGATCTTAAATGCGAGATGCATATATTGTAGCGTATGGACGTTCGGCAGCAGGTAAAGCAAAGTTAGGCGGTGCGATGGCACACGAAAGACCTGATGAAGTAGCAGCAAAGGTATTGAAAGGTGTATTAGAACGTGTTGGAGGTAAGTTTGAGCCAGGCATGGTGGAAGACGTTATCGTAGGTAACTCGTTCCCAGAAGGTCTACAAGGACAAAATATTGCAAGAACGATTGCACTATTAGCCGGCTTACCACAAGAGGTACCTGGACAAACGGTCAATCGATACTGTTCTTCAGGATTGCAAACAGTGGCACTTGCAGCTAATCAAATTATTGCGGAACAAGCCGATGTCATTGTTGCAGGTGGTGTCGAATTGATGAGTGCAGTGCCAATGGGAGGTAATGAACCGACGAATAACCCTATTTTACAAGATCAAGATTCAGGAGTATCTCATCCGATGGGATTAACGGCTGAAAATGTAGCAGAAACTTATAAAGTCTCTCGTGAAGATCAAGATGCCTACGCAGTACAAAGTCATCAGCGTGCCAAACAAGCGCAAGATGCAGGCAAATTTGATGATGAAATTATTCCGATAGAAGTAAATAAGGTGACATATGATGTGAATGGTCCAGTAGTTTCCAAGGCTGTGCTAAAAGAAGATGAATTGATTAGACCAGACACAAATGCTGAATCTTTAGCTAAATTGCCAACCGTATTTAAAGCTGACGGCACAGTGACGGCAGGTTCATCTGCACCATTGACAGATGGTACAGGATTCGTAGTTGTGATGTCTGGTGATAAAGTAAAAGAATTAGGTGTCGAGCCGATTGCACGCTTCGTAGGATTTAAAGCGGTAGGTGTCGATCCTAAATTGATGGGCATAGGTCCAGCATATGCAATTCCAGAAGTCTTGAAGTTAACGAATCTTGAAGTGGGAGATATTGATTTAGTGGAACTCAATGAAGCCTTTGCCTCACAAACATTAGCATCTATCCGTGAGGTTGGATTAGATATTGAGAAGACAAATGTAAATGGCGGGGCGATTGCTTTAGGCCATCCGTTAGGTGCAACAGGTGCCATGTTAGTAGGGCGACTATTATCAGAAATGAAGAAACGTCCAGATACTCAATACGGTATGGTAACAATGTGTATCGGTGTTGGTATGGGCGCAGCAGGTATATTTGAATATGTAGGTAAACGTAGCTAAATTTTGATAATGTAATTAAATCTTTGATATGAGCGGAAATAATGAGTCATATTAAAAAGCAGTGTATATTTTACACTGCTTTTTAATCTTTATTAATATACATCACGTTGGTAACGTTGAGCTTTGATAAGTTCTGTTAAATAATGTTCTGCTGCAGTTTCATCATAGCCACCGTGTTGCATTACTACATTAACAAGTGATTGATGTACGCCTTTAGCCATATCCTCTTTATCACCACAAAGATAGATTGTTGCGCCGTCTTCAAGCCAACGATAAAATTCAGCACCATTTTCTTCAATTCGATGTTGTACGTAGATTTTATTTTCTGTATCTCTAGAAAATGCTAAATCTAATTTACTCAATACGCCATCATTTAACCAGCGTTCTAGGTCTGTTTGATAGAGGTAATCAGTACTATAATTTTGATTTCCAAAGATTAACCATTGATTGCCAGCTAATCCTAAGTATTCGCATTCTTGTAAATAAGCACGATATGGAGCAATACCAGTGCCGGCACCAATCATAATTGTTGCCGTGTTATTGTCATATGAGAATTTAAAGTTTGGATTTTTCTTTAAATATACAGGTAAGCTATCCCCAATTGGGGTACGTTCTGCAAGTTGTCCTGAGCATACGCCAAGACGTTCACGGTGATAGGCATCATAACGTACGACGCGTACTGTAAGATGCACGCTATCTGCATTTACTTTATTGCTGCTTGCAATAGAATACTCTCTTGGCGGTAACTTTCTCAAAATATCAATCAATGTTTGAGGTTCTATGCTATAAGGTGAGAAATCTGTGACCAGATCTATTAAATCTCTACCATAAATATAGTTAGTTATCCAAGTATCTTTTTGAGCATTTGCTCTCAGCATTGGGTTTTTAAATACATCTGCTGCTTGTTTAATGAGTGACGGACTTAGTTTTGAAATTTCAAAATGCTTTGTGAATGCTTCTTTGACAGTAATGGTTTCAGCGTCTTTGCCTATTTGAACTGTCGTATCTGCTTCCCATCCTAAGACGTGTATCAGTTTGTTGACTAATGATGGTGCATTTTCAGGAATAATTACTAAACTGTCGCCTGGTTCATAAGATTCGCCATAACCTGCTAAAGATAAAGATAAATGTCTTACTTCTCTCGTTGCCTCTGGTGCAGTCAATACAGTATTATCAATAACTTTAGCTTCATAAGGTTGGTCCTTAGAATAACCCTCCTCATGTGTCTCTAGCGTTACTTCTTCAGCAGTAGCTGTTTCTTTAACTTTATCGGGTGCACGAGCAGATAATAGTTCGACCATATCTGCCATCCATTGTTCTGATGTTTCTTCAAAATCGAAGTCGCAATCCACTCGTTCTGCGATACGGTTGGCACCTAATTGTTCGAGTATATGATCAAAGTCTTTTCCAGCTTGGCAAAAGTCAGGGAAATCTTGATCCCCCAATGCTAATACTGAATAATTTAATGATTCTAAACGTGGTGCTGTATCACCGTGTAAATACTCATATAAATCAATGGCATTTATTGGTGGTTCACCAACACCTTGGGTCGAACAAATTATAAATACATAGCCTACGGTTGTAAGTTTATCCTTTGGAAAGTCATCCATATCCCACAAATGTACATTAAAGTTATGAGATTTTAATGTTGTTTCAAACTGTTCTGAAACCTCTTCGGCATTACCTGTTTCAGTACCAAATAGAATATGAACATCTAAAGGCTCTGTTACAGTTTGAGTGTCTTCGGTAGCTACTGGTTCAACTGGTGATGCGCTAGAAGTTGAAGACGTAGTAGATGCAGAAGATGCCGTAGACGTAGTGTCAGTTTCTGAAGTGTAATCCTCTACGGATGAGTTGATAAGATAGCCACTTAACCAATGCTTTTGTTCGGAAGAGAGCATGGGCAGTAACTGATTTATGAGATCCAATTGATTCGTATCAAAAGGAGTATTTGATTGATTGAGTTGCAAAAATGTCACCTCGTTCTTAAATGTATAAAGTACAAAAATTCCACATACATACTATTTTTATATGAAATTTATAAAAATTATAACATTATTTTATAGTTTTATTAATTATTTGTAGAGACTTTTGTTATTTTGTATTATCAATAAATACTAAAAGTTTGATTTTTGTTGCGAAACTGTAACCTTAGTAGATATCGTCAATAATATCTTACATTCTTATGATACAAGTTAACCCCAAATCATTCCAAGGGATAGAATCGATTTGGGGTTATTGTTTATATTTATAGAAAGGAGAATGATAGTTATAAAAAGGGCTCAATTTTTTATAACTATCATTTATAATGGCTAGATTTTAGTGTTAATTGATTAATTTAAGGTTTGATTGCAAATGCACGAACAGGAAATCCTGGTGCGTCATTTGGTTTCGGGCTAATCGTATAAATGATTGCGCCGCGTGTTGGTAATTGATCTAAATTTGTTAACAGCTCAATTTGGTAGGTGTCTTGAGATAAGACGTAACGTTCGCCGACAATATCACCATTTTTGGCTACATCTACTGAGGCGTCAGTGTCAAAGGTTTCATGACCAATCGCTTTGATATGCCTTGCTTCAAATAAGAATTGTAAGGCGTCCAACCCCCAACCGGGTAAATGGAGATTTCCTTCAGTATCTCTATTTTCGAAACGTTCAATGTCTGGCCAACGTTTTGACCAATCGCTACGTAAAGCAACGAATGTGCCAGGCTCAATTTTGCCATGTTCAGCTTCCCACTGTGCGATATGATTTTGCGTTAAAATGAAATCAGCGTCTTTCGCAACTTCATCCGAGAAGTCTAACACAATCAGTGGAAGTGCGAGTTCTGTAAGTTCAATTTCATGTAAATATCTGGTATTTTCTACAAAATGTATTGGCGCATCAATATGTGTACCATACTGTGTAACGAGGTTCCAATTTTGAACGTAAAATCCATCGTCTTGTACATTGAACAAAGTAGATACTTTAGCACGTTCAAATTCACTGAAACATGGGATTGTTTCATCAAAGGCGTGGGTCAAGTCGACCCACGTTAATGCCTTAAGTTGTTCTAACTGTTTCCACAAAGGATAGCTCATAAGAATCACCTACAATAAGATTTATTAAACTGTTGCTGAATTTGTTGTTTTACGTAATTTATCAACTGAATTAACTAATACAGTTAATGCTTCGACAACTTCGTCTTCTTTACGTGTTTTTAGACCACAGTCAGGGTTAACCCAGAACAGTGAACGGTCGATTTCTTGTAAAGCACGGTCGATCGCAGTCGTGATTTCTTCTTCAGTTGGAATACGTGGACTGTGAATATCGTAGACACCAAGGCCAATACCTAAGTCATACGTAATGTCTTCAAAGTCTTGAATTAAATCACCATGGCTACGTGAAGTCTCGATTGAGATTACATCTGCATCTAAATCATAGATTGCGTGAATGATTTGTCCAAATTGAGAATAACACATATGCGTATGAATTTGTGTTTCATCAGCCACTGAAGAAGTTGAAAGTTTGAATGAACGTACAGCTTTATCTAAATAGTCTGCATGATATTCTGAACGTAATGGTAAACCTTCACGTAATGCCGGCTCATCTACTTGGATGATTTGGATACCAGCTTCTTCTAAAGCAAGTACTTCTTCATTGATCGCAAGTGCGATTTGGTCTTGAACTTCTTCACGAGGTAAATCTACACGTTCGAATGACCAGTTTAAGATTGTAACTGGACCAGTTAACATACCTTTGACAGGTTTGTCTGTTAAACTTTGTGCGTATAAAGTTTCTTTCACAGTTAATGGTTCAGTCCATTTAACATCTCCATAGATGATTGGTGGCTTAACAGCACGTGAACCGTATGATTGAACCCAACCGAATTTAGTAACTAAGAAACCTTGTAATTTCTCACCGAAGAATTCTACCATGTCATTACGTTCGAACTCACCGTGTACTAATACATCTAAACCGATATCTTCTTGAATCTTAATCCAACGAGCAATCTCATTATCTAAGAATGTTTTGTATGCTTCGTCTGTGATACGGTTATTTTTCCAATCTGCACGTTGTTTACGTACTTCTTGTGATTGAGGGAATGAACCAATTGTTGTTGTTGGTAAATCTGGTAAGTTTAAGCGTGCATCTTGTGCTTTTTTACGCTCAGCAAATACTGATTTACGAGATGTTGGTACACTATCAAAGTCATATTCAAGGTTTTTGAATGATTGGTTTTGGAAACGTTCATAGCTTGCTTTTAACTCATTATATTTAGCATCATCGTTATCATTAAACAATCTTCGTAATGCATCAAGTTCGTCTAACTTTTCAGTTGCAAAGCTTAAGCCTTCAGCGATTGAATCGTCTAATGTTTCATCATCTAATGATACTGGAACGTGTAATAAAGAAGATGATGGTTGAATGACAAGATCATCTGTATATGATTGTAATGTTTCGATTAATTCTTTCTTTGCTTCGATATCAGTTGCCCAAACATTACGGCCATCGATGATACCAGCATAAAGTGTCTTAGAACGATCTAAATCGCCAGCTTTAATTTGCTCAAGGTTGAAGTTACGATCGTGAACGAAGTCTAAACCTAAACCTTTAACCGGTAGACTGTTTAAGAATTTTAAATTTACGCGTTCGAAGTATGTTTGGATGACTAGTTTATCTTCTAGTCCTGCATCAGCAAAATACTTATACGCTGCAGCAGTGATGTCTTCATAATCGGCACTATCATCTTCAACTAATGCTGGTTCATCAACTTGGATGTATTCAGCACCTGCATCAGCAAGTGATTGCAATACTTCTTTATATAATGGAAGTAATGTGTTTACTTTTTCTTCAAAAGTTTGGTTGCCGCCTTTTGATAATTTTACAAAAGTGATTGGGCCAACGATAACTGGGTGTGCATTAACATTTAAAGATTGTGCATATTTAAAGCGTTCTAACAAAACGTTATTGTTTAATTTTGGTTCTACATTATCCCATTCAGGTACGATATAGTGATAGTTTGTGTTAAACCATTTAATCAATGCGCTTGCAACATGTTCTTTGTTACCACGAGCAATATCGAATAATAAATCATCATTAACATCTCTACCTTGGAAACGCTCAGGAATAATGTTAAATAATAAAGATGTATCAAGAATGTGGTCGTAAAGTGAGAAGTCACCAACTGGAATACTTGATAAATTATAGTTCTTTTGTAGTAATAAGTTTTCTTTGTGTAAATCAGTTAATTGTTGGTGTAATGTGTCTAAGTCTACTTTCTTTGACCAGTATCCTTCGATCGCTTTTTTCCATTCTCTCTTTCTACCTAATCTTGGAAAACCTAAATTTGATGTTTGAATTGTCATAATATTGCCTCCTGTTTATTTGAAGTAATCGTTTTTGAATATGATGCAAGTTCAAGTGTATAATCGACGCTTTGGAATGGTGTGATTAAATATAGACCATTAAAATATTGATGAACGGTATCGATTAATTCCTTTGAAAGTTTCAAGCTTAAAGCTTTTGTTTTTTCTTTATCGTCTTTTACGGCTTCAAATTGACTGAGTATTTCTTCAGATAATTTGATACCTGGCACCTCATTATGTAAAAACAAGGCATTCTTATAACTTGTTACAGGCATGATGCCGATAAAAAACGGAGCGTCTAAATGTTTAGTTGCTTCATATACTTCTTTGATTTTTTCAGCACTGTAGACGGGTTGGGTGATGAAGTAATTCATCCCACTTTCTAACTTTCTTTCTAACCGTCGTACTGCACCATCTAACTTTCTTACATTCGGATCAAACGCACCGGCGATGTTGAAGTTAGTATTGACCTTCAGCGCATCACCATCAGTATTGATACCTTGGTTAAAGCGTAATGCAATTTCAGTTAAACCTTTGGAGTTTACATCATATACATTGGACGCACCTGGCAAGTGCCCAATCTTTGATGGATCACCAGTAATCGTTAAAATTTCATTAACGCCAATGAGTGATAGTCCGAGTAAATGTGACTGTAAACCGATAAGGTTTCTATCTCGACATGTGATATGAACGAGTGGCTCGATATCATATTGTTGCTTGATAATACTTGCTGCCGCAATATTACTAACACGAACGGTAGCGAGTGAATTGTCGGCAAGTGTGACTGCATCAATATCAGCCTCATCAAGTTTTTTGATATTTCTGAAAAATTTATCTGTGTCTAAATGCTTTGGTGTATCTAATTCAACAATAACAGTAGGTCGTGCTTTGACTTTATCTGTAAGATTTTGTTTAATTGTCGATTGATTACTTTGTTTTTTTACTTTTTTAGTGATTGGAATTACATTTTTGTCTGTAATGGGTGACAGTTCAGCTACAGATGATTTAATAAATTTGATATGTTCTGGTGTTGTGCCACAACATCCACCAATTAAACGAACACCTTCACTGATGAGTTGTTGTGCTACTTTGCCGAAATATACTGCATTATCACTATACTTAAATTCACTGTTATCTATGTCTAATAGGCTAGCATTGGGATAGCATGATAGATAAGCATCATCAGGTAATTCTATATGAGAAAATGATTCCTTCATATGATGTGGGCCGTGATGACAATTTAAGCCGACAATATCTGCACCGCTAGCTATCAATGTCTTTAAAGCTTCATTAATTTCAGTTCCATCTCGCAAATAATTAGTATTTAGCGCTGTGAGTTGAGCGATAATAGGGATATTGTATTTACGTTTAGTAGCGG
Source organism: Staphylococcus gallinarum (assembly GCF_029774255.1). Classification (NCBI taxonomy): domain Bacteria; kingdom Bacillati; phylum Bacillota; class Bacilli; order Caryophanales; family Staphylococcaceae; genus Staphylococcus; species Staphylococcus gallinarum. Next base: position 2,761,915 of record NZ_CP069082.1, on the reverse strand, counting down.
TAATAATGTTAGTTAATTCATCTAAATCGTAATAGGTTTCGAAGAGTAAGCCATCGACACCTTCTTCTATTAAAGTATCTACTTGTATTTCTGTGTGATACTGAATTGCGGTCAGTTCTAAATCCTCTTGTTTAATACCTCTAAATCCACCTACAGTACCGAGAATAAATGTATCTTCGTTTGCTGCATTTTTAGCAATGCGCACAGCAGCTTGGTGTATTTCTTTAACTTTGTGCTCTAACCCAAAGACCTTTAACTTTTCAAAGTTTGCACCATACGTATTGGTTTGGATGATATCTGCACCTGCATCAATATAACTTTGATGTATACGTTGTACCTTTTCAGGATATGTTAAGTTGTACGCTTCTGGGCAAGTATCCAGGCCTTCAGAGTAAAATATAGTTCCTATTGCACCGTCAGCGACTAGAATATTGTTCTGTAATGCCTTGAGTAATTGACTCATTGAAAGCCTCCTTAAATGCATAGTTTAAATCTGCAATTAATTCTTCTGGTTGTTCTAAACCAACACTTAATCTAAACAAGCCAAATGTGATATTACGTGCTTCGCGCACTTCTTGTGGTACCGCTGCATGTGACATTGTAGCTGGATGTGACAAGATTGTTTCGACACCGCCCAAACTAACTGAAACGAGTGGCAATGTTAATGCGTCTACAAATGCTTGTGCTTTGGATTCGTCTTTTAATCTAAATCCGAGTACTGCGCCACCATGGCTCGCTTGTGCCAAATGTAATGAATCATTACCTGGGTAATAGACTTCTGCGATTTCAGTTCTTTCTATTAAAAAGTCATATAATTTTTGAGCATTTGATACAGATTGATTAAAGCGAACAGGTAATGTTTTTAAATGTTTAGCCAGTGTCCAACTATCCTGAGCAGATAGAGCAGTTCCTGTACCATTTTGTAATAGGTATAAAGCATCAGCTACTTCTTTGTTACTAGTGATAGCTACACCTGCAATAATGTCGCTATGACCTCCTAAAAATTTAGTAGCACTATGTACCACAATATCAGCTCCCAAAGAGAGAGGTGATTGTCCAAGTGGTGTCATAAACGTATTGTCTACTGCGACTAATAATTCATGTTGTTGAGCGATTTGAACAATACCCTTGATGTCTGTAACTTTGAATAAAGGGTTAGACGGTGTTTCGATATAAATTAATTTGGTATTATCTTGAATCGCTGCTTCAACACTTTCTAACTCTGTAGTGTCAACTGTTGTAAATTGAATGTTATAACGTGTTAATATCTGTTCAGTTAATCGGAATGTGCCACCGTATACATCGTCTGGTAGAATAACATGATCACCTGCGCTGAGTGTTAATAACACTGCAGAAATTGCTGCAATACCTGAAGCATAAGCAAAGGCATAGTCTCCACCTTCAAGTTTGGCTAACTTTTCTTCGAGTAATGCTCTGTTAGGATTACCACTTCTTGCATAGTCATAAGTAGCATTGCCACCTAATACTTTTTGATGAAAAGTTGATGAATCATATAAAGGAGGATTAGCAGAATCATAATCAGTCCCTCTATGTGCGTCGAATATCACTTCAGTTTCTTTTGATAAACTCATGAAATCACTCCTTCTTTAGATTTTTCTAATGCTTGTATAATATCGCTTTCGATATCGTCATAGTCTTCAATCCCAATAGATAGTCTAAGTAGATGCTCATCAATGCCACGTTTATCCTTTTCTTCATCAGGCATATCGACATGGGTTTGTGTGTAAGGGAATGTAATAAAGGTTTCCGTTCCACCAAGACTTTCTGCAAAGATACAAATTTCTAAATTTTCCAAAAATTTATTTGCTTTAAAGTTCTTATTTAATCGTAAGCTCAGCATACCCGTCTGACCGCTATAAAGCACTTCGTCAATTGCTTCTAAGTTACTACATCGTTCAGCGAGTAATTTGGCGTTATATTCTGAACGATCCATTCTGAGGTGCAAAGTCTTCAATCCGCGCTGTAGTAAGTAGCTATCGATTGGAGCAAGCGTAGCGCCAATCATGTTGTGAAAATCAGCAAATTGTTCTGCTAACGCGTCATCTTTAACTGTTACTACACCAGCTAGTACATCATTGTGACCACCGATATATTTAGTGGCTGAATGTAATACGATGTCTGCACCATCTTCGAGAGGTGTAGAGAGATAAGGTGTTAAAAATGTATTATCTACAATTGTTAACAGATTATATTCTTTGCCTAAAATGTAATAAGGGTCTAAGTCAATCTTAATCATTTGAGGATTTGAGATTGGTTCAATGAATAAGGCTTTAGTATTGTCAGTGATTTGGCCTTTTACTTCTTCGTAATTTAGGAAATCTACGTATTTGAAACGAATACCGTATTGTTTCTCATAAAAATCAAATAGTCTAAATGTGCCACCATATAAATCGAATGAGACTAGTATTTCATCACCTGATTTAAATAAATTACAAACCAGTTGAATGGCTGCCATACCACTTGAAGTTGCGAAGGAAGCTGTTCCGCGTTCTAATTTTGCAAAAGCTTCTTCAAAGGCAGAGCGTGTTGGGTTCTTGGTACGAGTGTAATCGTAACCTGTAGACGCCCCTAAATGTGGATGTTGATATGCCGTTGATAAATATATTGGATTGGCGATTGCGCCTGTTTGATCTTCAGATAATGCAATTTGTGCTAGTTCAGTATTTTTCATAATCGATAACCTCCTTGTTTGAAATAAAAAAAGCCTCCGTCCTTTAAACCCGAATAAATCGGATGTAAAGGACGAAAGCTTAGCTCGCGGTACCACCTTAATTTGTCACGTTATCACTAACGTAACCTTATCCAGTACGCCATCTTGTTAATTTAACTTAACGTCTGAATTGTGTCATCATATAGTGCATTAAAAAACTCACCTTAATATATAATAATTAAAATGAGTATTAACGACGTATACGACGTGTGGATAAATCCAGTACGCCATTCAACAAAATGTTAATACTGTATCGCTGTAACGGGCGATCCCGTTGAAACCTCATATTGGCAACAACACTCAAAGGCCATTTTCGAACTTTCTTTCTGTGTCTTCTTTCAGCGTATCAAAGACTCTCTGTGTCAGCAGTGTAAGTTTTACTTTCCTTATTACTGTGTTTGGTTTGTTTCTGTTGTAAATTTGATATACCTAAGATTACACACTCGAATTCAATTTGTCAACAACTTATCAGAAAATTTTGATTTAACTAAAAATAATGTGATTCTATTCAGTAATAAATTAGCAATGCTATACTAGAAAATATATTAACAAAGTATAGGGCACTTTATTTTAGACTGGTTATTATAGAGGGAGAGGTGTAGCAATTATGAATGTAGAAGATCAACGATTACAGTTAGTGGGGGATGCTGAAATACAAGAGATAAAGCTTGATGAAATTAAAGCCAACCCTTATCAACCGAGAAAGACCTTTGATGAGGAGAAGCTAGATGACTTAGCTGGTTCGATTAAGAATCATGGTGTCTTGCAGCCTATCGTAGTTAGGAAGGCGATAACCGGTTATACAATTGTAGTTGGGGAAAGACGTTTTCGTGCTTCTCAACGAGCGGGGATGTCTCATATACCTGCAATCGTTAAATCTTTAACTGATGAAGATATGATGGAACTTGCCATAATAGAAAATTTGCAACGAGAAGACTTAAATGCAATAGAAGAGGCAGAAAGTTATAAGAAATTAATGACTGATTTGAAATTAACACAACAACAAGTGGCAGCCCGTTTGAGTAAATCGCGCCCATATATTGCTAATATGCTACGTTTACTACACTTACCTAATGAAATAGCTCAAATGGTTAAAGCAGGAAAGCTTTCAGGTGCACATGGTAGAACGTTGTTAATCGTGAAAGAACCAACAAGGATGAAACAAATTGCCAACCAAGCAATCAAAGAATCATGGAGTGTCCGTGAATTAGAATCCTATGTACAAACGTTAACGACTAATAATCAAATAGCAGAACCTACACAAAGTGACTCAATTACGAAACCGAAATTTATTCGACAACAAGAACGTCAATTACAGGAACAATATGGTGCCAAAGTAGCCATTTCTACGCGTAATAGAAAGGGACATATCACATTTGAATTTAAGTCAGAAGAAGAATTTAGAAACTTAATACGACAATTAAATGATAAATACAATCTTGATTAATAATGTGATATACGCTGCCGTTTAATTCCAAATATGTAAAATTGGGCGCGCCTTAATCAATATGAGTGCGCTATAAGAAATTATCATTTATAAATACACTTTGAATGTTGCCGATATATCCCGACATCCAAAGTGTATTTTTGTATTATCAATGTAAATAGAGTTGGTTTACAAATTAGAATCATTATAAAAAATAAAAATTTTCAAAAAACTAAAATCATTAATAAAGTCAATACTGACAAGGTTTGTAGGGATTTCAGATTATTGTAATTATCTTTTTAAAATAATTATAAAATCGGTTTATAAACGTTGATTTTAAAGGGTTTGTAGCGTTATTATCAATTGAATTGAACGCTTGATTATACTGGTGAAATAGACTTGACATAAAAAATGACAGTGAGTAAAGTGATTAACATAAATTATTTTCGAATAATTCTAAATACGAAAATGTAGCGCGGAGTTTTACGGAGCACATTAAAGAAAAAAGGGGATGAACCCATTAATGTCAGTAGAAAAAATTACTTATGATAACTTTTATGATGACGCGTTTGACAATGTTGATATTACAGACGAGACAAAAGGTGCACGTGAAGTAATCTCTTGGGCTTATGAAACGTATGGTGACTCTATTATTTATTCATGTAGTTTTGGTGCAGAAGGCATGATTCTAATTGACTTGATCTATAGCGTGAAAAAAGATGCTGAGATTGTCTTTTTAGATACTGACCTCCATTTCCAAGAAACTTATGATTTGATAGACAGAGTTAAAGCACGTTATCCAGAACTCAATATAAAACTAAAGAAACCAGATTTAACATTAGAAGAGCAATCTGCGGAATATAAACCAGCATTATGGAAGAGTGACCCTAATATGTGTTGTTATATTCGCAAGATTAAACCTTTAGAAGAAGTATTATCAGGTGCGACAGCATGGGTTTCAGGTTTGCGTCGATCACAGGGACCTTCAAGAGCGAACACGAATTTTATCAACAAAGATGAACGCTTCCAATCTGTTAAGGTATGTCCTTTAATTCATTGGACTTGGGACGATGTATGGGATTACATCAAGAAATACGATTTACATTATAACGAATTACATGATTTTAACTATCCTAGTATTGGTTGCATTCCTTGTACATCAGCTGTCAGTGGTTCAGGTGATTCAAGAGCAGGAAGATGGACGAATTCAACTAAGACTGAATGTGGTTTGCATACAACACGACCTTAACGACTATATACACATATTTTTTTACTTTTAAACCTTAGTAAACTAATCAGTTATATAATCAATCGAGTATTATATTGTGTGCATTTTGCACGCAATATAAGGTTGGTTATCCTGTAACTTAATCAAATGTGTATGAAATGAAAGTATTTTAAAACAAGAGAAATGAAAATAGACTATATGAGGTGAACTTGCTGTGAATTTATCTGTAACAAACAGTCCATTCAACGAAGAACAAGCAACACAACTGAATCAAATCATTCAAAACCTTACGCCTGAGCAACAGACATGGTTAAGTGGTTACTTGACTGCTAATCAACAAGCTGTAGCAAATGGTTCGGCACCAACGCCACAAGTGGCAGAATACGTCCTAAACAATGAACCCCAAGCAAACAGTGATCGACATATTACGATTTTATATGGTTCTGAGACTGGAAATGCACAAGGGTTAGGTGAAATCTTTGCTGATCGTTTAGTAGAACATAACTATACAGTTAAATTAAGTTCGATGGATGATTTTAAACCTAAAGATTTGAAAAAAGTAGAGGATTTATTTGTTATTTCATCTACTCATGGTGAAGGAGATCCACCTGATAATGCGTTAAGTTTCCATGAGTTTTTACATGGTAGAAAGGCACCAAAATTAGAAGGAGTTAGATTCTCTGTATTAGCTTTAGGTGATGAATCTTATGAATTCTTTTGCCAAACGGGTAAAGATTTCGATAAACGCTTAGAAGAATTAGGCGGCGAACGTATCATTGACCGTCAAGACTGTGATATAGACTATGATGATCTAGCTGAAAAATGGATGAACGCTAATATTGAAAAGCTTAATAGTAGTTCTGGTATTCAACAGCAGACGGTAACATCTACAGAAACAGTAGCTTCTGCAAAAGAGAAACGCTATTCAAAAGCAAATCCATATCGCGCAGAAGTATTAGAAAATATCAATTTAAATGGTAGAGGCTCAAACAAAGAAGTAAGACATGTCGAGTTATTGCTTGATAATTATGGTGAAGAATACGAGCCAGGTGATTGTTTAGTAGTCATCCCAGAAAATGATCCGGAAATCGTAACACTATTAATTGATACCTTGAAATTTGATGAGACAGAAGAAATTGCAATTAATGAAGATGGCGATACACTACCATTGCGTAAAGCATTGACTGAGCATTTTGAAATTACTAAATTGACGAAGCCATTATTACAAAAAGCAGCTGATCTGATTGGTAATACACAATTATCAGAAAAGGTGCAAGATGCAGATTGGGTACACACATACATAGATGGTAGAGATTTAGTCGATTTGTTTACTGATTTCCCATCTGAGACATTTAAAGCTGAGAATCTACATCAATTATTAAGAAAATTACCACCAAGAGAATACTCTATTGCAAGTAGTTATAAAGCGAATCCAGATGAAGTACACATTACGGTTGGCGCAGTGAGATACCACGCACATGGTCGAGATCGTTCAGGCGTTTGTTCTGTACAACTCGCAGAAAGAGTTCAACCAGGTGATACGATTCCAATTTATTTGAAGAAGAATCCAAATTTCAAATTCCCAACAGATGAAACGCCTGTGATTATGATTGGTCCGGGAACGGGTGTTGCACCATTTAGAGCATACATGCAAGAACGTGAAGAATTAGGGTTAGAAAGTAAGACGTGGTTATTCTTTGGAGAACAACATTTTACAACGGACTTCCTATATCAAACTGAATGGCAAGAATGGCTTAAGGATGATGTATTAACTAAGTTAGATTTAGCATTCTCAAGAGACACAGATGAGAAAGTTTATGTTCAACATAGAATTGCGGAGCATAGTGCTACTTTCTATGAATGGTTAATGAATGGCGCTGCATTGTACGTTTGTGGAGATGAGAAACAAATGGCGAAGGATGTTCATCAAACTATTCGCTACGTATTAGAGCAAGAAGGCGGTATGTCAGAAACGGAAGCTGAAGCTTATCTAACGGAAATGAAAAAAGAAAAACGTTATCAACGTGACGTTTATTAAGAGAAAGGGATGATAGTATGGCTGATTCGAATTTAAACTTTTCAGAGAAACTTGATGAAATGGAACGAATCAAAACAGAAAGTAACTATCTTCGCGGTACGATTGAGGAAGGTTTAGCAGATAGAATTACAGGTGCAATAGCTGAAGAAGATACTAAACTTTTAAAATTCCATGGTAGTTACATGCAAGACGACAGAGATCTTCGAGATGAACGTCGTAAACAAAAATTAGAACCTGCTTATAGTTTCATGATTAGAGTTCGTGCGCCAGGCGGTGCGTCAACACCAGAGCAGTGGATTGCAATGGATGATATTGCAAATGAATATGCAAATCACACGATTAAATTGACAACACGCCAAGCATTCCAATTTCACGGTATCTTAAAGAGAAATCTTAAACAAACAATGTTTGATATAAACCAATCATTACTAGATACGTTAGCGGCATGTGGTGATGTTAACCGAAACGTTATGAGCAACCCGAACCCTTATCAATCAGATGTCCATGCAGAAGTTAACCAAATTGCTAGTGATATCAGTGCACATCTATCACCAAGAACACAAGCCTATCATGAGATTTGGTTAGATGGTGAAAAAGTGATGGACACAAGTGTTGAGGAAGAACCACTTTACGGTAAAACATATTTACCACGTAAATTTAAAATTGGTATTGCTGTTCCACCATCAAACGATATCGACGTATACTCGCAAGATATTGGTTTAATTTCTATTATTGAAGATGGCAAACTTGTTGGATTTAATGTCACAGTTGGTGGCGGTATGGGTATGACACATGGTAATACCAAAACATATCCACAACTTGGGCGTTTAATAGGTTATTTCCCTAAAGAACATGCTTTAGATGTTTGTGAAAAGATCTTAACGATTCAACGTGATTATGGTAATAGACAAGAACGTAAAAATGCGCGTTTCAAATATACAGTAGACCGTTACGGTGCTGATTGGGTACTTAGTGAGTTGAATAACCGTTTAGGTTGGAGTTTAGAATCACCTCGTGAATTCCACTTTGATCATAATGGTGACAGATATGGTTGGACTGAAGGTAGTGGCAAGTGGCATTTCACGTTATTTATACAAAATGGTCGTGTTAAAGATACAGAAGATTACAAATTGAAAACAGCGTTACGTAAAATCGCTGAAATTCATACAGGTGATTTCAGATTAACACCAAACCAAAACTTGGTAATTGCTAATGTAGACGCACAGAAAAAACCAGAAATTGAAGCTTTAATTGATGAGTATGGATTAACTGATGGTAAACATTACACAGGTTTACGACGCAATTCAATGGCATGTGTTGCATTCCCAACTTGTGGTTTAGCAATGGCAGAGTCTGAGAGATACCTACCTTCTTTAATTACTAAAATTGAAGATTTATTGGATGAAGCAGGCTTGAGTGAAGAAGAAATTACAATTCGTATGACAGGTTGCCCAAATGGTTGTGCGAGACCAGCATTGGCAGAAATAGCCTTTATAGGTAAAGCGCCAGGTAAATACAATATGTATTTAGGAGCTAGCTTTACGGGTGATCGCTTAAATAAAATGTATAAAGAAAATATTGGAGAAGCAGAAATATTAGAAAGTTTAAGACCAATATTATTGCAATATGCAAAAGAAAGAACTGAGGGAGAACATTTTGGAGACTTCGTTGTACGTGCGGGTATTGTAGACGCAGTAAATGATGGTCAAGTGTTCCACAGTTAAAAAATAGAGAAAGTGGTGACAGGATGGGCAAAGTATATTTAGTAGGCGCAGGTCCAGGAGATCCTGATTTGATAACAGTAAAAGGTTTAAAAGCAATAGAACAAGCGGATGTTATTTTATATGATCGTTTGGTAAATAAAGAACTATTAAATCATGCTTCACCTTTAGCCAAATTTATGTATTGTGGTAAAGATCCAAACCATCATTCATTGCCACAAGAAGATACTAATAAAATGTTAGTGAGTTTGGCCAAAAAAGGGCTTACTGTCACTCGCTTAAAAGGTGGAGACCCCTTTATTTTTGGTAGAGGGGGAGAAGAAGCAGAGGTATTAGCAGAGCAGCATATTCCATTTGAAGTTGTACCTGGTATAACTTCAGGAATAGCTGCCCCAGCTTATGCTGGTATACCTGTGACACACCGTGATTATAGTTCGTCTGTAGCGTTTGTTACAGGTGTTATCAATAAAGGCATTGATAAAGATGAATATTGGAAACATTTAGCATTAGGACCAGAAACATTATGTATTTATATGGGTGTGAAAAAATTACCGGAAATTTGTGAATTACTAACGACAAATGGTCGTTCAGTAGACACACCGGTCGCACTCGTACATCTAGGTACATCTGAACATCAAAAAACGGTTGTCGGTACATTGGACAATATTGTTGAGATAGCTAAAGATATTGAAAATCCAGCGATGATTGTTGTCGGTGAAGTAGTTCGTTTAAGAGATCAGATAAGTTGGTTTGAGACATTACCTGTGGATGAAGCGGTAGCTAAGTTGACTTATCAGTAATAGGAGGGGTTAGTGTGCGAGGTGTCTTATATGTCAGTCATGGCAGTAGAGTTGCTGAGGCTGTTGAAGAAGCGAAATCATTTGTCGAAAAAGTAAAAGTACAAATAGATATCCCGCTACAGGAAATTTGCTTTTTAGAATTAACAAGCCCTAACTTATCTCAAGGATTTGAAAAGTTAGTTGCACAAGGTGCGACTAATATTTCAATTGTACCGGTGTTATTGTTAAGTGCTGGGCATTACTTTAAAGATATTCCGGCAGAAATTGAAGAAAATCAGTTGAAATTTCCTAATGTAGAAGTGTCATATGGCCAACCTTTAGGGGTACAAAGACGATTAACGTCAGTGTTGAAAGAGCGAATTGCTGAGACAGGTATTAAACCTAATGATGATGCAAAAGTGTTGGTTATAGGAAGAGGTAGTTATAATCCACAGACACAAAAAGACATTACAGCTATACGAGATCAATTATATGATCTCACAGAATTGAACGATATTGATGTTTGTTATTTAGCAGCTTGTGGCCCTAAATTTGAGGAAGCACTGCAGCAAGCAGTTGAAGCTAAACATTCTCAAATATTTGTTGTGCCTTATCTATGGTTTACAGGCATATTGGAACAACACATTGATAGTACTGTGAATAGTTATGATGTAGATAGCGACATTATACTCTGTCATAGACTAGGGCATCATAAGTATTTACAGCATGCATTAAGAGATAGAGTGTTAGAAACATTTGAATTAGTGAATCAGTAGATAATGAAATGTATAGAGAGAAGTGAGGACATGCCTTTGATTCCACTTATGTTTGATATATCAGATAAACAAGTTGTAGTGATTGGTGGTGGCAAGGTGGCTGAACGTAGAGTGCAAACATTAGCACAATATACTAAGCATATACTTGTCATCAGTCCAACACTTACGGATGTATTGCAAAAGTTATTTGAAAATTCTGTAATTAAATGGTGTAAAAGAGAATTTCAAGTAGCAGATGTTCAAACAGCATCGTTGATTATAGTGGCAACAAATGATTCTGCTACAAATAAACAGGTGTTGGAGGCGAAACCCCATCATGCATTAGTGAATTATGCAGAAGATGTTACTGCTGGGGATATTGCATTTCCAAGTATACTGCAAAGAGGGAAATTGACGCTAAGTGTATCAACACAAGGTGCTAGTCCCGGACTCACTTCTCAAATACTACAAGAATTTCGTAATCGTTATGATGAACACTATGAAGCCTATGTGGATTTTTTATATGAGTGTAGACAACGTATTAAACAGAGCCAATTGACAGCATCTGAAAGAAAGCAATTTCTTAAGGACATTCTGTCTTCAGACTATTTAAACAAACATAAACAATATGAAGTTAGAACATGGTTAGATTCAATAACCTAATAAATCGAAAGGGGTACGACGCATGCATAAATTATTTATCTTTGCACTTGCTGGTTTTCTTGCACAATTGATAGATGGGTCATTAGGAATGGGCTTCGGTGCATCCTCATCATCTATATTATTAACATTTGGTGTGGCGCCAGCTATTGCTTCCGCAACGATTCATTTTTCAGAGATTGCGACAACAGCAGCATCTGGTACATCACACTTGAAATTCGAGAACGTGCATAAACCTACATTAATTAAGTTGGCGATTCCAGGTGCAATTACTGCATTTATAGGCGCCGCATTCCTAAGTAATATTCATAGCGACTTAATTAAGCCGTTTATCGCCGTGTTCTTACTAAGTATGGGGTTATACATCTTATACCAGTTTCTATTTAAAAGAAATCAACAGCTTTCTGACGAAATAAATCCCGACAAAGGCAGTCGTTTTTCTATGATACCACAAGGCTTAGTAGCAGGCTTTCTAGATGCAGTAGGCGGTGGTGGCTGGGGTCCGGTCAATACGCCATTATTACTAGCTTCGAAAAAATTAGAGCCGCGCTATGCAATCGGTACGGTATCTGCAAGTGAATTTTTTGTAACTATTTCAGCATCGTTAGGTTTTATTATATTCCTTGGTTGGGATCAAATTAATTGGGCACTTGTAATTTCATTAAGTGTCGGTGGTATGTTAGCAGCACCTATCGCAGCATGGTTTGTCAAAATTCTACCTATGAATATATTGGCAGTTTGTGTTAGTGGATTAATTATCTTTACAAATAGTAGTTCGCTATTAAGTGTATTTAACCCAGGAACGACAGTAGCATTGACTATAAAAATAGCACTAATTGTCGTTTGGATAGGAATGGTTATTTTTGCATTATCACAAAATAAAAAATTACCTTTTTCAGTATCTAAAAAAAAGGCCAACGTAAATGAACTAGATTAATAATTAAAGGGAGTGTATGACAATGACAGTAACAAATAAACCTGTAAATAATACAATACAACCACATGGTGGCACATTAATTAATAGACAAGTAGAAGGTGTAGAAAGAGAGCAATTAATTCAAGAAGCGCAAAATTTTCCTGCTATAACACTAAATCCGTGGAGTTTATCTGATTTAGAACTTATTTCGATTGGTGGTTTCAGTCCGTTAGAAGGCTTTATGGGCGAGGCAGATTATACAGAAGTAGTCGAGAATGTGCATTTAAGTAATGGATTGGTATGGAGTATTCCTATTACATTACCAGTGGATGAAGCTCAAGCAAACGAATTAAATATTGGAGATAGAGTTGCTTTATATGGTGAGGATAATCATCTTTATGGTGTATTAGATTTAGAAGAAAAATACACTTATGATAAAGAAAAAGAAGCGAAATTAGTATATGGTACAACAGATGTTGACCACCCAGGTGTGAAAAAAGTCTACGAAAAAGGCAGCGTATACTTAGCCGGTCCAGTTCATTTAGTGGATAGACCAAAGCATGACGAATTTGTAGATTTTCATCTAGATCCTGTTGAAACAAGACAATTATTTAGTGACTTAGGATGGAAGACGGTTGTTGGTTTTCAGACTAGAAATCCAGTGCATAGAGCACATGAATATATTCAAAAAGCAGCGCTAGAATCAGTTGATGGTTTACTATTAAATCCTTTAGTGGGAGAGACTAAATCTGACGATATACCTGCGGCAGTTAGAATGGAAAGTTATCAGGCGATATTAAAACATTATTATCCTGCTGACCGCACGCGTTTAGTTATCTATCCAGCTGCAATGAGATATGCAGGACCACGAGAAGCAATTTTACATGCGACAGTACGTAAAAACTATGGCTGTACACACTTTATTGTCGGTCGTGATCATGCTGGAGTCGGTGATTACTATGGCACATATGAAGCGCAAGAACTTATCTCGCAATATGAAGCTGAATTAGGGATTCACATCTTAAAATTTGAACATGCTTTTTACTGTAAAAAATGTGAAAACATGGCAACTGCAAAAACATGCCCACACGATGCATCTGATCACTTACATTTAAGTGGAACAAAAGTAAGAGAAAAATTGAGAAATGGCGAATCATTACCTAAAGAATTCTCAAGACCGGAAGTAGCTGAAGTATTAATTAGAGGTTTACAAGAGAAATAACAGTCAAAGGAGTTTAATGATGAGTACATCTAAAAATATTACATGGCACGATTCAGAAGTGAAAAAAGTAGAAAGACAACATAGAAACAAACACAAAAGCGTAGTGATTTGGTTTACAGGTTTATCCGGGTCTGGTAAATCTACAGTTTCTGTGGCACTTGAACAAGAACTGTTTAAACAACAAGTACAAACTTATCGTTTAGACGGTGACAATATTCGTCATGGTTTAAATAATAATCTTGGCTTTAGTCCAGAAGATCGTAAGGAAAATATTCGCCGTATTGGTGAAGTTGGCAAACTTATGGTAGATGCAGGATTAGTTACAGTGACGGCATTTATTTCTCCATACAGAGAAGATAGAGATGCTGTACGTGACTTGCTAGAAGATGATGAATTTATTGAAGTTTACACAAAATGTAGTTTAGATGAGTGTGAAGCGAGAGACCCGAAAGGCCTTTATCAAAAAGCACGAAATGGTGAAATTCAAGGCTTTACTGGTATCAATGCACCGTATGAAGAACCGATTGATCCTGAAATTGTTATTGATACGGAACAAAATAGTGTTGAGGAATCTGTACGTTATATCATTTCTTACTTAAAATCACATGCTTATATTAAAAATAAATAAATGTGATGATAATAAGAAATCAATGTATGACATAAAAAATGATTTGAATCGTGAATGGAGCGTTGACTGATATGGCAATGTTAAATCTTGTCGCAGTTATTTTTCTTGTGATTTTGGTTGTCAGTGCGACAGTGGGTATAGTCCTTGTGAATAAAGGACAACACCGTAAACACTTTTTAAAAGAGTTAAAGATAAGCGTCGTATTATGCATAAGCGCATTGGTAGCACTTTGTGTGCTAATTGCGACTACGCAAGCTTTAGGATGAGGTTAAATTTGCACAAAATTATAATGAATTATCATTTGTATAGAAATAATTTATTCAAAATGTTATAGTATATCAATAAATTTTGAATAAGTTATACCATTTGTGATAAATGATTATAGATGATGACTTTCAAGTAAGGAAGGTTATGACGATGAAAAAGTGCATTCAAGACATTTCTAAAGTAGAATTGCATTGCCATTTAGATGGGTCGGTAAGTAGTGGCTTGATTAAACAATTAGCTGCTGAACAGCAAATACCACTAATCGAGGACAATTTGATAGTTAGTGAAGCATGTGAAAGTCTAGATGAGTATCTGCAATGTTTTGATGAAATATTAAAAGTATTGCAAACGACAGATAGCTTGAAACGAGCAGTAGTTGATGTTGTAAACCAAGCTGATCGTGACAATGTAAAATATATAGAGATTCGCTTTGCACCAATGTTACATATGGAAAAAGGACTTGGATTGCCAGAGATATTTGAAGCGGTAGAAGCAGGTGTAGAGACGGCTGTTGCCTCGACGGGTATCAAAGTGAATCTGCTGGTTTGTGCGATGCGCCAGCAAGACGCAACAGTAAATACAGTGCTATTTGATTATTTACAACAACGAAATAGTCAATTTGTCTGTGGGATTGACTTTGCAGGGCCAGAAGCACCATTTCCACCAAATACAATTGAAACACAGATTGAATACGGTGTGAATAAAGGCTTTAATTTAACTTTACATGCAGGTGAATGTGGTTGTATGCATAATGTGATGGAATCGATTAGATTAGGCGCAAAACGTATTGGCCATGGTGTAGCAATAAATCAAGATGAGGTAGCATTACAAGAAGTAAAAGCGCAAAATATTCTTTTAGAAATGTGTCCCAAAAGTAATATTCAAACCAAAGCGATACAAGACTTAAGTGACTTGAATTTGCCTTACTTATTACAAGAGGAAATCCCATTCTTGATCAATACAGATAATCGTACCGTGACGCAGACGAGTTTAAATGAAGAATACCAATTATTGTTGGAGCATCATTTGATTACGTTAGATCAAATCGAAACAATTAATCAAAACGCAATTAATTTTGCCTTTTTACCTGAAAATGAACGTCAACATATAAAAAGTAAATTAATGAGCTAATCGTACGTAAGTTAATCTGATATAAATGCCCCCTTGTTTCGCTGTTGTAGCGTAAAGAAGGGGGCGTTTTATATACAGTAGACAGAATAATAATACAAAAAGACAACGATTTGACAGTGTATAAATTTTGTATGTATATGCGTTCTATGCATAGATATGCACTATTTATTTAGGTAGTCCTAAAGTACGATTGAGGTTGTAGTAATATTCTGTTTTACTAGAATTTAAGTGCAATATTATATAAGCTGTTTTATCTTATGAATCATATTCATGTTATCTAAGGATAAGCAGTGTACTGTTTCATTTTAACGTTTGCTATGCAAAGGTGTAGCGTATCTCTAAAATGACAACTTAAGAGTAGGAAAGGAATTAGAAATACATGCAAAATTATTGGAAGATACTACCGCCTAGCTTATGTTTATTAGTATTAATGATTTGTATTCATCTCAATTTAACGAATAATTTAGATGGATTTGTGTATCGTTCGTTACATCACACATTCACTAATGATGTTGTGGAACGTTACTTACACATTATTTCGGATGTTTTTTCACCATTAAATTGTTTGATACTCATATTATTGATTTTAGCTGTGTTGTTTTTTGTAAATAAATTTAAATTTTGGTGGTATGGATTTTGGTGCTTCTGTGTCTTGTTAATTGGCACATTCTTAAAAAATATCATCCAACGTCCGAGACCGAGCGTTTCGATAGATGGCTATAGCTTTCCAAGTATGCATGTGTTAAGTGTTTGCTTGTTAGTGACATTGGTTCTATTGTTGAAACGTAATAGCATTTTATATGTCATCGGCATAGTTCTTATTATCTCAATCATGATTTCTAGAATTTATTTACAAGCGCATTATTTTACGGATACGATTGGCAGTTTGTTTGTATTATGGGCGATGATCCAAGCTTTACAAATTGCGCGTCAGAGCGATGAACGTTTTAACCAGTCATTTCTAAATAAATCAGCACAAACACATAACATTTATTAGTTCGTAGTAATAACATATAAGAACTGCGTGTTGTTTCTGAGACACTTGAGAGGGTAGGATGAGTGTCGATACCGAGTCTCGCCTCAGCCGCCTAGGTAAACGAGTAATAACAATACGCAGTATTGATATCAATAACAAGCCCATCAAAGATTAAAAATCTTTGATGGGCTTAATGCTGGGTATTTATGGCTCAGATTCTTTATTTTTACAAGGATTCATATTATTTGAGTGTGTTTTCGTGATACATCTTTAACGCAGTCTTTGGCTGTCAATGTTTCTTCAAATTCTTCAGAAGGCTAATCTAAATTTAATTGTTAGATATTTTTTAATAGTAACTAATGCAAATAGGAACAATTACATTAAATCATATTAGTTACTAATGTATATATAGTTAAAAATCGAATTAAAATGAAAGAAAAGTAAATTTCTATTTGAAACGCTTTCAAAATAAGATTATAATAAAATAATAAATTTGAAGGGGTTGTAATAAAGTGAAAGTAAATAAAAGTTTAATATTTATTTTGGGAGCGCTAGGTGGCTTGTTATACGGTTATGATAACGGTGTCATATCTGGGGCGTTATTATTTATACATGATGATATTCCATTGAATAGCTTTACTGAGGGGCTCGTTGTAGCATCTATGTTAGTAGGTGCAATTATTGGTGCAGGGAGCAGTGGACCGCTATCAGATAAAATTGGTAGACGACGACTGGTGTTAATGATTGCTATCGTTTATATTGTTGGTTCTTTAATTATGGCATTTACGCCTAATATGCCTATCTTAGTATTGGGTAGATTAATTATTGGTTTGGCTGTTGGTGGTTCAATGGCAACAGTACCTGTATATCTATCGGAGATGGCGCCAACGGAATACCGTGGTTCATTAGGATCATTAAACCAGTTAATGATTACGATTGGTATATTAGCAGCTTATCTCGTTAATTTTGCTTTTTCAGATATGGAAGGGTGGAGATGGATGCTTGGTTTAGCTGTAGTACCTTCTGTCATCTTATTGGTAGGAATTGCATTTATGCCAGAGAGTCCGAGATGGTTATTGGAACATCGTAGCGAACAAGCAGCGCGTGATGTGATGAAGATTACGTTTAATGATGAAGAAGAAATCAATACAGAAATTAAAGAGATGAGAGAAATTTCAGCAGTATCTGAGTCAACATGGGCAATTTTAAAATCGCCATGGCTTAGACCGACGTTAATTATTGGTTGTGTATTTGCACTATTTCAACAAATTGTCGGTATCAATGCGATTATCTTCTATGCACCTACAATATTTAGTAAGGCAGGATTAGGTGAAGCAACGTCTATTCTAGGAACTGTCGGTATTGGTACAGTCAATGTGATTGTGACGATTATAGCTGTATTTATCGCTGATAAAATTGACCGTAAGAAATTATTAGTTACAGGTAATATAGGAATGATTGCTTCATTATTAATAATGGCCATCTTAATATGGACGATTGGGATTGAATCGTCTGCAATTATCATTATTATTTGTTTATCACTGTTTATCGTATTCTTTGGATTAACTTGGGGACCTATTCTTTGGGTTATGTTACCAGAAATGTTCCCAATGCGAGCGCGAGGTGCAGCGACAGGTATGGCTGCTTTAGTGCTTAACTTTGGTACATTATTAGTTGCACAACTTTTCCCAGTATTAAATGGAGCATTAAGTACAGAATGGGTATTCTTGATTTTTGCAATTATTGGTGTGTTAGCAATGATCTTTGTAATTAAATACTTACCGGAAACACGTGGACGTAGTTTAGAAGAAATTGAATATGATTTACGTAAAAAGACTTCAGGAGCTAATCCTTCAGAAATTTGATAAATAAGGTATTTGTTCCATAGTTATTTTTTATAGTTTTAGAGAGCCTATTGGCTAAACTCTAGAAAAATAGCACTCAGACTGATTGAATTCAATTGATCTGAGTGCTTCTTTGTATTCAAATATATGGTATTGTTGGCTCGCTTTCCTAGGGGCCAGCTTCAGCCTGTAGTCTTCCGCTCGTCCTGTTCCCTCAGGAGTCTCGCCAAAATACGTTGTAAGAAATTATGATTTCATATTGAAATACTTTAGGACGCACATATTAAATGTATAGTGTTTGTGTTGAGACATAAATCATCAAATGGACAGATAACTTATCTATTCTTTGTATTCAAATATATGGTATTGTTGGCTCGCTTTCCTAGGGGACAGCTTCAGCTCGTCCTGTTCTCTCAGGAGTCTCGCCAAAATACTGTGCAAAAGTAATGATAATTGTATTGAAATACCAAAAAATAAGGCACCTCGTTCTTTTAGTTTAGTAAATGAACGAGGTGCCTTATGTATAAAGGTTATAACATGACTCTGTTTATATTGAGTGTAGATGTTATTTTTAAATACTATTTATCTGTTAAAGCTGTTTCTTTATTTAAGTTTTCTTGGTTGCTTTGTTCTTTTTTACGTTTAATTTTCAGGTACATTAGTGCTGTTGCGAGTAGCCATATAGGCAAGAAGTATACAGCGCGTCTAGTATCATCAGAAAAGAATAATAATACGAATACAAAAAAGAAAAATGCAAGTACGGCATAACCCGATAAAAAGCCGCCTTTTAATTTAAAAACATTCTGTTTATGTTCTTCTTTATGCGTATAAGCGTACTTTATATAAGAAACAATAATGAGAATCCATACGAGTAAATACAACACTGTCGAAATCGTTGTAATATAAATGAACAGTTGTATCGTATTTGGGAAAATATAGTTTAACATCACTGCAACAAGCAATATTGATGTTGAAATAAACATTGCAATATGAGGTACGCCGTGTTTATTTGTCTTACCCATAATTGCAGGTGCTTGTTTATCTTGGGCTAAACCGAATAACATTCTACTATCAGAAAAGATACCACTGTTTGTAGCAGATGCAGCAGCAGTTAATACTACAAAGTTAATCGCACTTGCTGCAAATGGTATACCGATGAGTGCAAATACTTGTACGAATGGACTTTTATCAGCTGAAATATGGTCCCAAGGTGTAATAGACATGATAACAATCAGAGATCCAATATAAAATAATAAGATTCTAATAGGCACGCTATTGACGGCACGTGGTATAGAGACGTTAGGATTCTTCGTTTCTCCAGCTGTAACCCCAATTAATTCAATACCAATGAATGAATAAACCGCCATTTGGAATGACATCAAGAAACCGTATGCGCCATGTGTAAAGACACCGTTGTCATATAAGTTCGTAAAGCTTGCAGTTGAATGGTTTGTTTTAAATCCTAAGATAATAAAAGATAATCCGACGACGATTAATACAATAATCGTAATTATTTTAATCATAGAGAACCAAAATTCGATTTCTCCAAATAAATTAGAGCCTAAAGAGTTGAAAGCCATTAATAACAGCACAATAAATAAAATAGTAAGCCAGTTTGGTATATTAGAAGACCAATAACTGACATAGGAACCCATAGCAGTTAAATCTGACATACTTGAAGTAATCCAACTCATCCAGTAAGTCCAACCAATTAGGAAACCAGCGTATGGACCTAACTGATCATTGGCAATATCTACGAATGATTTATATCTTGAATTGCTCAGTAATAATTCTCCCAGTCCCCGCATAAACATGAATAGAACTACACCGATTATTAAATATGTAAAAATAATAGATGATCCAGTTAATGATATAGTCTGACCTGATCCTAAGAATAGACCGGTGCCGATTGCACCACCAATTGCAATTAACTGAATGTGTCTATTACTTAAACCCCTTTGAAGGTGATCTGACATTAACATGACTCCTTTGTGTTCAAAGACGTAAGTAATTATCATCTATAATATTTCAAAAATAACTTTATTGCAAATTTTAACTAATTAAATAATATAATTTTAATTTATTATCAATTAATAATAATTAAAAGCTAATAAAGATTATTATTATGTAGAGATAGGTGCTGAGAAAGCTTGAAATGTGGGTGTGTGCCGCTAATTATCAATGGGGAATCATATCTTATTAATTATATAAAAAGCATAAATTCGATTGACAGCCTATTGGGAGTAGTGTATCGTACATTAAAACATAGTAAACCAATCGGAATAAAAGGGTGGATTTATTATGTTGTTATATAGCTGAACTTAATAATTTAGATTTAGGTTTAAAAGGCCGAAGGAGGTATTATGAAAGTAAAATATAACATTGTTTTTCTTAGCTCTATTACGATATGTGCGGCATTTATTTTATATGGAGCAATTTTTACGAAACAATTTGAAACGTTTACCACTGCTTTGACTCAATATATTGCGGTTCAATTTAGTTGGTATTATCTTATTTTGATCGTTATTTTTCTAGCGTTGTGTTTATATTTATTATTTTCAAAATATAGGGATATTAAATTGGGCAAGGCAGATGAACAACCAGAATTTTCGTTAGTATCTTGGTTTTCAATGTTATTTTGTGCAGGTATGGGCATGGGGTTAGTATTTTGGACGACGTCTGAACCAATCAGTGATGCGTTTATTCTTTCTCCAGAACACAAAGAAGGTTCGAAAGGGGCTATAGCATCTGCATTACAATACTCATTTTTTCATTGGGGTATACATGCCTGGGCAGTTTATTGCATCGTGGCGCTCGTATTTGCGTACTTTAGTTTCTATAAAGGTTACCCTGGATTAGTTAGTACGATGTTAAGACCGTTGTTAGGTGAGGGGCGTATACAACGTTATGTCGGTAACGTGAGTGATATATTGGCAGTCATTGCAACGGTTACAGGTGTGGCAGCAACATTAGGTTTTGGTACTGCACAAATCAATGATGGGCTAAATTTTCTCTTTGATGTACCGTCTAACCTCTTTGTCCAGACCTTTATTATCATTATGGCTACAGTGATTTTCACTATTTCGGCTTGGTCTGGCATTAGTAAAGGTATAAAACATTTGAGCAATATCAATATGATTCTTGCTGTTGTTATCTTGATTGCTGTATTTATCGTTGGACCTACCTTATACATACTTAATATGTTTACCAATACATTAGGAAATTATATGGCGGATTTCTTGAAAATGAGTTTAACTTTACCACTAGATTCACAGGATAAACGATTTTCTTGGATGAAAAATTGGACGTTGTTTTATTGGGCGTGGTGGATTGCCTGGTCGCCATTTGTTGGTATATTTATCGCACGTATTTCAAGAGGGCGTACGATTAAAGAATTTATATTAGGTGTGTTGTTTGTGCCTGCATTGATATGCTTTGTATTTTTTGCAGTATTTGGAGGTGCCTCACTATACTTACAATCCAATCATATTGCTAAAATATCATCATTTAATACTGAAACAGCAACATTTGCAGTGTTAGAGCACTTTCCATTTGGATTTACGTTAAGTATTTTAACGATTATTGTGGTAGCAATCTTTTTTATTACTTCAGCAGATTCAGCCACATATGTATTAGGTATGTTGACATCAAGAGGTTCGCTTAATCCAACGGGATTCATAAAGGTGAGTTGGGGTGTCATATTGGCATTTTTTGCAATTATTATGTTCTATACTGGTGGGATGCAATCGATACAAAATCTCATGATTATTACAGCATTGCCATTTTCACTCATTATAATACTTATGATTATTTCATTTTTTAAAGTACTTAGGACAGATCATTCTGCTCAACGCAGTACCACGATTGAAACACACCATTCTGAGCAGAAGCTGGATATTACACAAGAAGTTGAAACTGAATGATTGGGGCTAGGAGAGACGAAGTACGACATCAAAAGACTGAATATTCAAATAATAAAATGTTATTTAAAAATTAAAGTATAAAAGGGGCGGTACATGATGGCTAACAAAAAAATACATTTTAATGCTTTTGTACAAAATTCACCATCGCCATATTCATCTGGTTTATGGAAGCATGAAAAAGATCATGGCACAAAGCACAATCGCTTGGATTTTTGGATTAATTTGGCTCAAACATTAGAGAAAGGTAAATTTGATTCTGTCTTTATTGCAGATGTATTAGGAACGTATAATACTTATAATAATTCATTTGATACGTCAGCGAAATACGCTGTACAATTACCATCTCATGAGCCGACAGTATTGGTATCTGCAATGGCAGCGGCCACTAAGCATATTGGTTTCGTACCCACAATTTCTACCACATATAGTCAACCTTATAGTTTGACGCGTCAGCTATCTACTTTAGATCATCTAACACAGGGGCGGATAGGATGGAATGTTGTGACATCTTATTTGAAAAGTGAAGCGGTGAACTTGGGTTTGCCTGAGCGTTTATCAAAGGATGAACGATACAATCGTGCAGATGAATTTTTAGAGGTAGCATATAAATTGTGGGAAGAGAGTTGGGAAGATGGAGCAGTGGTTCAAGATGCTGCAACAGATACGTATGCTAATCCGCAAAAAGTGCATACAGTAAAGTTTCATGGTCAATACTTTGATATTGATGGCCCTCATCTTGTTGAGCCTTCTGTTCAACGTACACCGGTGTTATTTCAAGCTGGTGCCTCAACAAAGGGGAAGCATTTTGCTGCAAAACATGCAGAAGCTGTATTTTCGAAGCACAACTCATTGGAAGATTTGAAACGATTTGTAGCTGAAATGGAAGAAAAAGCTGAAATATATGGTAGAGAGCGAGGTGATATTAGAGTCTTTCCGATGGTGTTACCAATTGTGGGTAAGACGGAAGCGGAGGCCTATGAAAAGCTTAAGATGTTAGAGTCGTATGTGAGTCATGAAGGTGTCGCTACGTTATTAAGCGGGCATACAGGTATCGATCTCTCACATATTGATCCTGATGATTATGTAGAAGATATTCAAACAGACGCGATTCAAGTTGACTTAGATTATTATGCTAAGGACACCACACGAAAATGGACGTTTAAAGAAGCATTGAAACATCATTGTATTGGTAATGGTGCAGCTATATTTATAGGAACGAAGGAACAAGTGGCTGATCAATTTGAGACATGGGCCATAGAAGGTAGTGCAGCGGGATTTAATATTACTCAAGCATATAATCCTGGTACGTTTGAAGAGTTAATCGATGAAGTTATTCCCATTTTACAGGAGCGGGGACTATATAGAACGGAATATGAAGGGACTACATTGCGTGAAAATTTATATGGCAAAGGACAGCAACATATTAAATATTCACATCCTGCACAAAGAAACAAGAAGATCCCAAATTAAAGTCGAATGATTTCTAAGATTGAATAAAAGCACAAAAGGCGTCTGGGACATAAATACCCAGCATTGAGCCCATCAAAGATCAAAATTCTTTGATGGGCTTGTTATTGATATCAATACTGCGTATTATTATCACTCGCTTACCAAGGGTCTGGGTCGAGTCTCGGTCTCGACACGCATCGTACTCCCTCAAGTGTCGCGCATATAATACACAGCTCTTATATGTTATTACTACAAAAACTAAGACGCTTTATAATGAATTAATTGAGACAGAAATCATCCTTGAGATAAAACAAGAAATGAAAAATGAGTTAAGTAATGAAGATTTAAGTAAAATTACAAATCATTTATCAGTAAAAATTAGTGACTTTATTTTAGTCTGAAAGACTAATCTCCCAAACGGCTTTGTCTATTCAAACACAATGTAAGTTCTGTATCAGATAAAGTGATAAAAGTTAGATTATTAAGCTTTGGTATCAATTACTTTTTTAGGTAAAATCTCTAAATAATTACGGTATGCTTCTAAGTTGATTGTATTGTCGACGAAGATGATTCTACCACCATTTCTAGAACCTTTTTGCTTTATATTTTTAATACGCTGGTAGCCAGTTGATGTGCTAGCAAAGTAACCTGTCGTATATGTTAAATCGTCGGAGACACAAAGTTCTGCAATAACACCTGGAAATTGATTAATACAAGATGCAATTGTGATAGCATCTTGTATTCGATCGTTATAATTATGTTGTGTTTCAAACATAAAACGCGTTACACGGATGCCACGTAGGCCAGTATCATCAAGACGTTGCCCATTATGAACTGATAAGATGATTGCACCACTGTAATTGTTAGCGTCTTCAATATAAGACCATGCCTTTTGCAAAATTTCTGCGTTAATATGAACTTGTGAAGCTAGATTTGTAATAGTGTCATTGTTGTCGTATATAGGTAAACTTTGAATAGTTGTTAAAGGACGTGTTACTTTTTCAATTTTTAAATTAAGGAAATCAATAGCGCCATTTTCGTGATAAAAGCCCTTGTTAAAAAAACGAAGGAGTACATCGGCAATCGCAGGTTCATCACAAATCGTTTCGGCACCACTAATATGTTTACTTTGTTGGCTTGAACGCATCTTAATGCTGTACATGATTTAGTCTCCTTTGGTTAGATTATGGCATAGTTGTAATAATAGCTTGATGTCATCTTCATTATGAAAATAAGATAATGAAATCCGTAGCATGGGCCTATCAACGGTTGGATAACGGAAATAACTGACCAATATACCCTCTGTTAGTAACAGTTCATAAATGGTTTCTGCGTCTTTATAACTGTCAAATTCAATGTGCTTTATAGGTGAAAGTGTATGACAATTCTGCGTATTCATTTTATCTTTGGCTAAACGATTGAAATATTTACTCAAGTGAACTAATTTAGTTGCTCTGTATGATTGGGCGCATAAGTAATGTAAGTTACGCTCAATTTGGTATAGGTTAAATATCGGAAGTGCACTTGAATAAATGAGGGGTCTTGCTAAATTTACAAGGAGTTGTTTAACTGTGTTAGAACACAGAATAATGCCACCTTGTGTACCTAGTGCTTTAGATAAACTGGCTGTTAAAATATCAATACCCTCTAATGTATCGTAAAGATTTAAGCCTAGACCGTGTGCATGATCTACCACAATATATGTGTTAGGGTGACGTTTTTTTAGTGTTATGATTTGTTGCAAGTCAGCCATAGTTCCGTGCGTCGAAAAGATGCTATCAGTAACAATGAGCTTTGTAGTGGTCGGATGCAGACTGAGCTGTTGATCTAACCCATTATAGTCCAAATGAGGATAAATGCGCTTGGATAAGCCACTTAATTTAATGCCATCGATAATGCTGGCATGATTTCTAGCATCCGAAAATACTATGACATCCTGATCTTTGAATATATTGAATATAGCTAAATTTGCCTCATAACCACTATTTGTAATCAAAGCATCTTCAAACGGATAATGTGAACAGAATAATCGTTCAATATTGTGGTAAAGTTGTGAATTACCACTTACTAATCTAGAACTTGCATAGTTAATGCCATAGTACGACAAATAATAATTGAGTTGATTGACGTTGATTGGTAATTGTGCCAATCCTAGATAGTCGTTTGAGGTGAAATTGATATAGGTTTTTGCATTGATTGTGATGTGTTTTTTGGATACGTACTCGACATTGTTTAAGTGTCTAAAGGTTTTGTATTGCTTTAGTGTGTTTAGTTGTGATTCAAAATAAATTCTACTCACCTTCTTTGTAAACAATTGTGTAATGATCATCATTTAATCAAGTATTGTGGTTAATGCTTTGGTAAAGATGCGTACCATTTTTTTAATTTCCTTTTTAGACATAGTGAGAATAGGAACAAAAGTAATGACATGTTCTAAGTTACGAATCATCAGACCACATGCCTTACATTCAGCAATTATGCTTTCTACTTTCTCTATAGATAAAGGTTGTCTTGTTGCTTTGTCAGCTACTAATTCAACGCCATACATTAATCCTCTGCCACGAATGTCTCCCACGTGTGGATGGTTTGCAAGTTTATGCAAGTAATTATGCAATATTTTTGAAGTCTTTTGAACGTGCTGTATAACATGATTCTGTTTATACAATTTGAGGCTTTCTAAAGCGACTGCACAAACAAGTTGATTCCCCGTGTATGTATGACCATGGAAAAAGGTATTAACACCGTGTGCATCACTTAAGAACGCATCATATATTCGTTGAGAGGTAAGTGTTGCTGCTAATGGTAAATAACCGCCAGTAATAGCTTTACCTAAACACATAATATCTGGTTCAACTTGTTCATGCTCACAAGCAAACATTGTTCCGGTTCTACCAAAGCCAACTGCGACTTCATCACAAATTAGTAATACATTATATTGTTTACATAACTGTTCTACGGCTTTGAGAAATCCATGAGGATGCACGAAAAGGCCAGTAGCACCTTGAATAAGTGGTTCGATAACAAAACCAACAATTTCATCAGCTTGTTGTTGCAGTATAGCTTCTATTTCTTCGAGAATAGCTTTGGTCATTGTTTCTTCCGTTTCGTAAGTACTTTGATACAATGATGGACTGCTTATTTGAATATTTTCAAAAATTAAATCCTCAAATATTTGGTGGAAAGTATCGATACCGCCAACACTAACTGCTCCCAATGTATCGCCATGGTAGCCATTATGTAATGTTAAGAACTTTCGCTTTTTGGCATATTGTATGGTATCTAAATTTTTCCAATATTGGTATGCCATTTTAATTGCGATTTCAACAGCAGCGCTACCCGTATCTGAATAGAACACTTTCTGTAAAGATTGGGGGGTAATGTCAACGAGTTGCTCGGCCAATTCAATTGATGGAATGTTTGAGGAACCCAATAAAGTAGAATGTGCAATTTGTTTTAGTTGTCGTTGTAGGGCACGGTTGAGTTGCTTATTATTGTGTCCATGAACATTTACCCACAGTGAGGCATAACCATCTAAATATTTATTACCATTTGTATCGTATAGATAACTTCCACGACCTTTCTTTATAATAATAGGCTTTGATTCTCTGTAAACACCCATCTGAGTAAAGGGATGCCATACATAATTCAAATCTTTAGCTACAAGTTGTTCATTGTTCATCATTAATCGCTCCTTCTAATATTGCTAATAATTGTTTTGAAGATTCCAGATTCTGCTTATGACTTTCACAAGTGAATACAGCTTTAGAAAGTAATTTTTCAAGTGTATGTTTATTGTCTTGTTCAATTGCTGTATTACTAAAATGGTTCATGATTATTACGTTAGTGGGTAGTGAACACTGTTCCAAATAAGATTGATGGACAATTACATCACTAATGGCACCAAGTTTTGAAGGTACTACGCTAACGATGAAATCTGCGGTGTCGCGTATTAAATCACTGGTCATATAACAGTAATCATTATTTTCGTAAATGGGCACAGCGATTCCTCCAGCCCCCTCAATCAAAATATAGTCATACCGCTGTTCTAAATAGGCTAATTTAGTGACTATACTATCTCGACTGAATCGTTGATTTGGCTCTAGCTTGAAGGCAAGGTGTGGAGATACTGGATCTCTGAATGTATAAAGCGATGTCTCTTCATATTCAAGGCCGCATATATTTTTATAGACCTCTAAATCTGGATAACATCCTAATCCAATTTCTTCAGTCTGAAAGGGTTTGAAAATTACTACTGACTTGCCTGCATTTTGTAATAAATTAAATAGTTGCGTTGTGATATAAGTTTTACCTATATCTGTATTTGTTCCTGTAATAAAAATATTCATGTTGTACCTCTTTTTAATTTGTGTCTTATGGGTATCATAAAACGATTCCAACCTAATTGTAAACTTAAAAATAAAATTAGTTTACATTTAAAAATGTTGAAACTTGATAAACCGTTCAGTTTACGGTGAATCTAAGTGATGCTTTATTTTTTAAATGAGTTGTTCTAAAATAGTGGATAATTCAAAGGAGGGTGTGTATGAGACAATATATAGTAGATGCATTTAGTGATAGTATATTTGGTGGAAATCCTGCTGCCGTATGTATAGTAGAGAAAAGTTTAAATGACGAACTTATGTTAGCAATTACTAAAGAGAATAATTTATCAGAAACGGCATTTGCAGTTAGAAAGGGCGATAAATATCATTTGAGATGGTTCACACCCGGTGGAGAAATTGATTTATGTGGACATGCTACCTTAGCTACAGCCTATGTATTAATGAATTATTATGATGATTCATTATCTACAGTAACGTTTACAACGATGAGTGGTGATTTGATAGTAAATAGAAATGATGAACTATATGAGATGAGCTTTCCTCCGTATGATTTAAAAAGCGTAAATCAATTAGACGAAATTGAAGCGTCAATAGGTGTGAGACCTCGTGAAGTGTTTAAGGGCAGAGACCTGCTATGTGTACTAGATGATGAAAAGTCTGTTATTGACTTAAAACCAGATTTAAAGAAAGTAGCTGAATTAGATGGATTGTTACTACAAGTAACAGCTGAAGGTACTGATTATGATTGTGTATCTAGAAGCTTTGCACCTAAGTTAAATGTGGACGAAGACCCAGTTTGTGGTTCAGGTCATTGTCATATTATTCCTTATTGGTCTGAAAAATTAAATAAAGAAACGATTAACGCTTATCAAGCATCGGCACGTGGTGGGAGTATTTATGCTACATATAAAGATGGGGCATTGACATTAGCAGGCAAAGCAACATTGTTTGCAATCAGTGAATTATATATTGATTAAATGATTCATATCAGAAGTTTAATTGTAATAGAAAAAGCAGCAATTTTCGTTGAGGAAATTACTGCTTTTTATTATTGAGGTGTAAACAATAACAAAGGTTAGCTAGGGATGTTGACGAAATCTTGACGCTCTAATTTTACCGATTCTCCACGATTGTACATTTTTTCTGCATGTAGTTCTCCCCAATAGCAAAGTGATGATAATATCTTGCCAAGTGTTTCGCCGTATTCAGAAAGTTCATATTCAACCTTTGGTGGTACTTGATCATATACAATACGATTGATAATACCATCGTTTTCTAATTCACGTAGCTGTTGTGTTAACATTTTTTGAGTGATTGAAGGAATGGCACGCTTTAATGCAGACGTACGCATGAGACCATTATTTTGCAAGTGACATAAAATGACAGGTTTCCATTTACCACCGATGACATCGATTGTAGCTTCTACACCGATATTGTAATTTTTACTCATAATTTGACCTCCTTATAGGTACTTAAAAGTACCTATAGCACTTTAAAGTGCGTACTTCCTCTTTTATATTGTTTAGTTTATATTAACACATATAATAAAAAAGAAGGAGTCAAATATATCATGAAAAACAATAAATTTGCTATTTTTGCATTAGCAATGTCAGCATTTGCGATTGGCATGACAGAGTTTATTAGTGTGGGATTATTACCACTAATTAAAGATTCATTTAACACAAGTATATCTATGGCAGGATTAACAGTTTCATTATATGCGATAGGAGTTACAGTAGGGGCACCAGTACTTACGCCATTAACGAATAAAATGAAACGTAAGCACTTATTACTGGGTATTATGTTGATATTTATTGTAGCCAATGCTTTAGCTGCAGTATCTGTAACATTTAGTATGCTGTTAGCAATGCGTATACTTTCAGCATTAATGCATGGTGTATTTATGTCTATTGCGACTGCAATCGCCAGTGATTTAGTAACACCGGATAAACGTTCAAGTGCAATTGCAATGATGTTTACTGGATTGACAGTTGCTACGATTACAGGAGTACCATTAGGGACTTGGATAGGTCAACAATTTGGTTGGGAAATGTCTTTTGTGGCTATTGCGATAATAGGATTAATTAGCTTCATTGGTAACTGGTTAGTAGTACCAAATGATTTAAATGAATATGATCAAGCGCCAATGGTAGAGCAGTTGAAAGTATTTAAGAATAAATCGTTAATGATGATTTATTTAATTACAGCATTAGGTTATGGTGGTACATTTGTTGTTTATACTTACCTTACAACAATCTTGACGGATGTCATGCACTATAGTGATAATGCGGTAGTCATTCTATTAATTATTTATGGTGTAATGGTAGCTATTGGTAACACATTAGGTGGAAAGTTAACCAACCATCAACCTACAAAGGTATTGGTTGCTATATTTACTATTCAAGCAATGGTATTATTGTTTGTCGGTATTACAGTAACGCATCAATTCATCGGTACAATTGCAGTGTTATTGATGGGATTGTTTGCCTTTATGAATGTACCTGGATTACAACTTATTGTCGTATTATTTGCAGAAAGAAAGCACAAAGCGACGGTTAATTTTGCATCAAGTTTAAATATCGCATCATTTAATATTGGTATTACCTTAGGTTCGGTAATTGGTGGATTTGTATTAAATCATTTCTCATTAACTATGACGCCGTATTTTGGATTTATTATGGTCATACTTGCTAGCGTAATGATGTATGTTACTTATAAGAAAGAAACAGCTACACAATCAACACTTGCACAAGCTTGTACTGAATAAAGTGTTATATGTTTATTTTTTATAAGAAATGCACATTATAGAGACAGTAATTTTATTTTAAAAAAGTCAATTCACATCAATAAATTTATATTCTTTGAATTAGTGTTGAAAACATCTTAAAATTGTATTCGGACATATAATTTTAAAAATAATTGAGAGAAGTGAATGTTTATGAATTTAAAAGATACACTGTTTGAGAAGTTAGAGAAAAAAGAAAGTGAAATGATAAAGCATAGACGTCATTTACATCAACATCCAGAGTTGTCTTTCCAAGAAGAGCAAACAGCTCAATATATTAAAGATTTTTATAAAGGGAAGGACGTTACAGTAACGCAACCCGTAACAGAAAGTCATGCGGTCATCGTTGAAATCAAGGGGAGTAAACCTGGAAAAACGATTGGTCTACGTGCTGACTTTGATGCATTACCAATCAAGGAAGAAGCAGAAGTTGAATTTAAGTCATTAAATGAAGGTGTGATGCATGCATGTGGTCATGATGCGCACACTGCATATTTACTAGGCTTAGCAGATGCATTACTTGAAATCAAAGATGAGCTTTCTGGAACAATAAAAATTATTCATCAACATGCTGAGGAAAAGCCGCCGGGTGGAGCGCAACAAATTGTAGCATCTGGTGCTTTAAAAGATGTTGATGAAATTTACGGTATCCATGTAGCGCCAATTATTGGTCCAAATGTAATAGCATACAATAAAGGCAATGCTTTCTCTGGTAGTTCCACATTTACATTAAAAATTAAAGGGCTTGGTGGTCATGCTGCAAGCCCGCATAAAACACATGATGCTTTAGTTGCTGGAACAAACTTTGTAAATACAATTCAAACGATTGTATCAAGAAGAATTGATCCATTAGAAATGGGTGTTATAACTATTGGTGCATTTGAAGCACCAGGTGGAGCGAATATCATTCAAGATACTGTGACGATTAAAGGGACTGCACGTTATCTAAATGATGAATTAGAACAATTTATGTACGAAGAAATTGATAAAGTGGCCCAAAGTGTAGCGGTAGGATTCGATGTCACTTATGACTTAGATTATCAATTTGGTTATCCTGTACTTTACAATCATCCGGAGCATACACAAAGTGTGGCTGATATTTTAGAAAAGAGTAAAGGTGACTATTATGAACATTTAGTTGAAATTCCACCTGTTACCGGTTCAGAAGATTTTGCTTATTATCTGAAGGAAATTCCAGGTACGTTCTATATTGTAGGATGTAAACCTGAAGCAGTGGAAACACCTTATATGAATCATCATCCTAAATTTGAAGTGAATGAAGATGCATTGATTGTAGCTGCAAAATCATTAGGAGAAATAGCGATTCAACGTTTATCAGAAAAATAATATATAAGACCATAGACAAAGCTATATCATAAAGATAGTAAAACCCTCACAATATCTGTTTAAGACAAGAATAGTGAGGGTTTTTTGAATATTATTATTTAATTGGGTGTCTTTAATAAGTTGGATGATGTACCTGTTGTGAGTATTTCATTAAAGTTTTTAAAGCTTGTTTCTACCATATTTGCAACAGCTTCATCTGTATTTGAGCCAATATGTGGTGTGATTAATACTCTTGGATACATGTTAATTAAGGATTGAATATCGGTGTCAGGTAATGGGCCCCATGCATCAAACTGTTTGAAGAATACATCTTGTTCATGCGGTAACACGTCTGTAGCGAAACCGGCGATGACATTATGCTCTAAAGCGGTAACGATGTCGTGATTATTTTGTAATTCGCCTCGTGCCGTATTAATTAAGATGGCGTCGTTTTTCATTTTAGTTAAAAATGCCCGATCAATCATGCCATCATTTTCACCTGGGATATGTGGTACATGAATACTAACGATATCGCTTTGGCTAAGTAATTCGTCCAAAGAGACATAATCTAAAGTGTCAGTACATAAATCATTAGGATATAAATCATAACCAATTACCTTTGCACCTAATCCTTTGAATAATTGGGCTTCAGTATAACCAATCTTACCTGTACCTATAATACCCACTGTACAGTTTCGTACTTCCTTACTAAACATCTTACTATCTACTCTAAAGTCAAACTGTTGTGTTCTATTTGTTGTAAAAGGAATATTACGTAATAAGTTGAGTGCTAATGTTAAAGAGAGTTCGGCAATAGCATTTGGTGAATAGCTAGGCACATTTGCCACTTTGATGCCAAGCGATGCTGCGGCTTCCAAGTCGATATGTGAAGTGCCGACAGTTCTAGTGAACACATACTCAATACCTTGTGCCTTCATATATTTTAAATTGGTCATTGTTGCATGACAATTTGCGCGTAATAATACGGCATGATGTCCATCAACTAACGTGATATTATCTGCGGTAAGCAATGATTCTACGAGCGTTAATTCGAAAGCATAAGTATTAAATTGGTGGAAAATTTCGACCTCATGAGGTCTTACTCCAAAACAAATAATTTTAAACATAAGATAACCTACTTTCTAAGATGTTGTGTTAAAAAATGCCTAGATTACCAATAATTTTTAATATGACTAGCCAACTTGGGATAATAAATACGGCTACGATGGTCGAGAGTAATGATGCATTGGATGCTAAGACAGCTTCTTTATCAAAGTTAATTGCATAAGCTACTGCCACAGTTGCAGATGGTGTTGCCATCATTACAATCATTGTAGTGACAGCATTCATATCAAATATCAAAATGCCAGTTAATGTAGTTATAATAAAAATTACTAAGTTGATTAATGGCACCATCACTGTTTTCACACCGGCATAATACCAAGTCGTAGTATTTTTAGCAGCATCTTTAAAATTGATTTCTGCTAAAGTTGCACCAATAGATAACCATGCTAATGGTGAAGCAAGTTTAGATAAAAACATGATTGGTGCATAAAGCCAAGGTAAAGTCTGATCAATACGCAATATTGAAACTGAAATCTCGTTTCCCTTTTGACTATGTAAGACTGTAATGTGTGGTGTTAAATCTTGAATGAGCCAAATAAATAAACCTAAAAATGTAGCAATAACAATTGGATTTAAAAACATAGTCTTGAGGTTTTTTATTTCCATTTTTAGTCCGCTCATCTTGATATATGCATAGGAATATAAGAAAATACGATAACCAATATTAAATATATTTGCATAGATAACACCAATTGGACCTAACATTGCACTTATAATAGGGATACCAAAAAATGTCGTAGAGCTAAATATAGAAAGTATTTCTAAAGTAGTCTTCTTATCTCCTTTATATTTAGCATAAAAAGGCTTGATTAAAATAATCAAAACAATATACATTAAGATGCCCCAAATTAAAACATTAATTCCTTGAGCTAAATGTTTTTGGTTCAAGTCAGTCATAAAGGCAGAAAATGCTAATGCTGGCAATGCAACAGTCAACACTACTTTAGATAAAATTTTAGCTGCTTGATTATTGAAGATATTTTTCTTTCTACAAAAATAACCTAGTAAAATGATTAAAACAGTTGAGGCTATTGCACTTAAAAATCCTTTGTCGGTAAATGTATTTACAACAATATTTACAATGTCCACATTTAAACCTCCGCATATTATATTTTATTTATATATTATAAAATGTAATTCGGTGTTTAGGTGTTATGCATTTTGTATATTTTGTGAATTAAATCACAGTATTATTGA
This sequence comes from Staphylococcus gallinarum, assembly GCF_029774255.1. Taxonomy (NCBI): domain Bacteria; kingdom Bacillati; phylum Bacillota; class Bacilli; order Caryophanales; family Staphylococcaceae; genus Staphylococcus; species Staphylococcus gallinarum. Next base: position 2,727,445 of record NZ_CP069082.1, on the reverse strand, counting down.
TTTATATTGCGCTATTATTAATAATTTCAAAATAAACGGTTGTAGAAGCAAGCTTGAACGGTGTATTTCAATAAATCGTAGTGTTATAATATTTATATTAAAATTTTTAATGGGATTCGCTATAAGGTGGACATTATAGTAGGGATGTAGTTTAGTATTAATCAGTTATAACATGGTTATAATATTTTGTTTGGAGAGATTTAAGGGATGCTCTCCAATAAGATTAAGTTAGATTTAAAGCATATAGAAACTTTAAAGGACTTATCTATCACAATAATAGGTGGGAAAATAATGGATAAAAAATATGATTTTATGAGCCCTTGGCTAGAGCTTGATCGCTTACAAAATAAAATCCGTAAAGAAGTTGAAGCAATTATTAGAGCGAGATATCAATTATCATTAAAAGAATTTTATGTATTATATTATATTTCGGTTTCTCCTGAGAAAAAGCTAAGACTACAAGAATTACAAAATCTATTAGACTTGAGTCAAAGTGCACTGTCTAGAATTGTTTCTAATATGGAATCTGAAAAATGCGGTGCATTGGAGAAATGTGTGTGTGCGGTGGATAGAAGAGGAACCTACACACAAATTACTGAATGGGGAGAAGAAAAACTACAAGGTAGTTTGGATATCATTCATGAAGTCATGTCTAAATACTTAGGTGACACCGACGCAAATGCATTGATGCAACAATTGGTTAAATCATTATAATGTCATGATGAGATTTAAATAGTCTCGTCTTGACATTTTTTTATTATAGCGTTAATTTATATGTATGCAGCATGCATATAAATTTCGGGAGGTTTTTATGATGAAAAAACAATTTGAACCACTGTTTGAACCATTAGAATTACCTAATGGTGTAAAGTTGAAAAATAGATTTGTCTTAGCACCATTGACACATTCATCATCAAATGACGATGGGACGACCTCAACAGCAGAGTTAGAACATTTTGACAAGAGATCTAAAGATGTTGGTTTAGCACTAACTGCGGCGAGTAATGTTACTGATCTTGGAAAGGCGTTTCCAGGACAACCATCAATTGCCCATGATTCGGACCTAGATGGATTGAAACAGTTAGCAACAACAATGAAGCAGAACGGTGCGAAAGCTGTAGTTCAAATACATCATGGTGGTGCACAATCGCTTCCATATTTAACACCTGGAGGAGATGTAGCAGGACCGAGTCCAATTACTATGCAAAGTTTTGATGAATCAGAACCTCATGATGCACGCGAAATAACACAAACAGAAATAGCAGAAACAATAACTGCCTTTGGTGAAGCAACGAAAAGAGCAATTGATGCTGGTTTCGATGGCGTAGAAATACATGGTGCCAATCACTACTTAATTCATCAATTCGTATCACCACATTATAATAAACGTACGGATGAATGGGGTAAAGACAGATTGAAATTCCCATTAGCAGTTATTGATGAAGTATTAAAAGTTGTTAAAGCGTATGGAAATGATGACTTTATTGTTGGTTACCGTCTATCACCTGAAGACCCAGAAGAAGATGGATTGAAAATGGAATTAACAGAAACGTTAGTTAAAACAATAATTGAAAAACCTTTAGATTATCTACATGTGTCGTTGATGCATGTTTTTGCAGATACGAAAGAAGGAAAATATAAAGGGCAAGAAAAAGTAGCTTTATTGCATGAATGGATTGGCGGACGTATGCCACTAATTGGTATTGGTTCAGTGTTTACAGCTGGTGAAGCTTTAGAAGCAATAAACTCACCTAATGTTGATTTAATTGCCATTGGTAGAGGTATATTACTCGACTATAACTTTATCAATAAAATTAAAAGTGGTAATGAAGATGAAATAATATCTGAATTTGATCCTAATAGAACTGATAAACATCATTTGCCACCTAAATTATGGGAACAATTAAATGCACAATTTTATCCATTACCAAGAGTGGATAAATAATTATTTCAACATATAACTTACTTTAAAAATATTAAGCAGCAAGAACTTCTAAATTTTAATTGTATAAACACATTTAAGTGAAGGAGAGATTGATTGTGAGTATAAATGTAAGAGATTATATTGACGAGAATTATGGGTTATTTATCAATGGAACATTTGTCGCAAGTGAACGAGGTGAAACATTAGAGGTTAACAATCCAGCGAATGGTGAATTCTTGGCTACTGTTGCCAAAGCGAGCGACAGTGATGTTGATAAAGCGGTTAAAGCCGCCCAAGAAGCATTTGTCAGCTGGAGTCAAACCTCAAATACTGAACGTGCAGAATACTTGAGAGAAATAGGAAATAAAATTGAGGCAAATAAAGAGAAGCTAGCAACTATAGAATCACTCAATAACGGTAAGCCAATTAGAGAAACACTAAATATTGACGTACCATTTGCCGCGAGACATTACAAATATTTCGGTAGTGTGATTGAAACAGATGAAGGGTCATTAAATGATATAGATAAAGATACGATGAGCTTAATACGACACGAACCAATAGGTGTGGTAGGTGCTGTTGTAGCATGGAACTTTCCTATCTTATTAGAAGCTTGGAAGATAGCGCCAGCCATAGCTGCCGGTAATACTATTGTTATTCAACCGTCTTCTTCAACACCATTAAGTTTGATTGAATTAGCGAAAATATTCCAAGAAGTCTTACCTAAAGGCGTGGTTAATATTATTACAGGTAAAGGGTCAGAATCTGGAAATGCCATTTTTAATCATGAAGGTGTAGATAAACTATCGTTTACTGGATCAACGGATGTTGGTTACACTGTTGCGGAAGCAGGAGCAAAACGCATCGTTCCAGCAACGTTAGAATTAGGAGGTAAAAGTGCCAATATTATTTTAGATGATGCAAATTTAGATTTGGCATTAGAAGGTATTCAATTAGGCATACTGTTTAACCAAGGTGAAGTATGTAGTGCAGGCTCTCGCTTATTAGTTCATGAAAAAATTTATGATCAATTAATTGATAAGTTGAAAACTGCGTTTAGCAATATTAAGGTTGGAGATCCATTAGATGAAAACACACAAATGGGTAGTCAAACTGGTGAAGAACAAATAGAAAAAATTCAATCCTATATCGATTATGCTAAGCAATCAGACGCTGAAATACTTGTAGGAGGACAGCGCATTGTAAACAATGGTCTAGATAAAGGTTATTTCTTCGAACCAACGTTGATTTCGGTTCCTGATAATAATAATAAGTTAGCACAAGAAGAAATTTTTGGTCCGGTATTAACAGTTATTAAAGTGAAAGATGATGAAGAAGCTATCAAAGTTGCAAATGACTCTGAATATGGTTTAGCAGGTGGGGTATTTTCACAAGATATTACTCGTGCGCTTAATATAGCGAAAGCGGTTAGAACTGGCCGAGTATGGATAAATACCTACAACCAAGTACCAGAAGGCGCACCATTTGGAGGATATAAAAAATCAGGTATCGGTAGAGAAACTTATAAAGAGGCAATTAAAAATTATCAACAAGTTAAAAATATTTATATTGATACGAGTGATGCATTGAAAGGATTATATTAGCTCATATTTACATGTGCTGGAGTGAAAAGCAGTTATTAATGAAGTAAAAAAACACAGGTTGAGCCACTCATCGTGGTTCAACCTGTGTTTTTAATATGTGTGATTCACGATGTAGGGTTAAAATGTGAATCAACTCTGAAAAAGAATAATGCTTTACCATTATTTATTTAATGTAACAAACTATATTCAGAAGATCAGTCATATATATTCATAACTTAAATCGTTCTGCGTGTTGGCTTTGTCTTATCTGTAAGTTTGAATGATAATAGCAATGCCACTACTGAAATTGCAGCAGCAACAGTGAATGTTACATTAACACCATGAATAATGCCTGTGATGCCCGATTTAGGTATAGCTGTGACAGACATTAATGTAACAAATACAGCTGTACCAATAGCACCAGCCATCTGTCTAAAGGTATTATTCATTGCCGTACCATGAGCAATTAAGTTATTAGGTAATTGATTGATTGCTAATGTAGTCATTGGCATCATAACCATAGAAATGGATAACATTCTTAAGGCGTTACCAATTGCTAAATAAGTAAAGCTTGTATGTGCTGTTAATAGTGTGAATGGAATAGTTGAACCAACTAAGACAATTAAGCCTAGACGTGCGAGCCATTTTCCACCAAATCTATCAAACAGGTAACCTGTTACTGGGTTCATAATTCCCATTAAAATCGCACCAGGTAATAGTACTAAACCTGATTCTAAAGCTGAAAATTGTAACATGTTTTGCATGTATAACGGCAAAATAATATTAGTAGCAATTAATACACCAAATACAAACATACTTAATACAGTACCTAATGTATAGATGCCATAATTAAACACTCTAAATTCGAGCATTGGTTCTTTGAGTTTTAGTTGTCTACGAATAAAGATGACTAATGCAATAATTCCGATGATGAGTGGTAATAAAAATTGGATACTTGCCCAACCTGCTTCTCCGACAGAACTGAAACTATAAAGCAATCCGCCAAAGCCTAAGGTCGACAATATTACTGAAGCGATATCTAATTTTGGATGTGTAGTTTCTGTTACATTCTTTAATAGGAAATAAGATGTGATGATAATAATAATGGCTATTGGAAGTACCACATAGAAGACACTTCTCCAAGATAGATGTTCTACTAATACACCCGATAATGTAGGTCCAATCGCTGGTGCGAATGCGATAACTAAACCAAATAATCCCATGGCAGTACCGCGCTTTTCAACTGGGAAGAGTAAAAATAAAATAGTCTGCATTAATGGCATCATAATACCTGCGCCAGCAGCTTGTAATACACGGCCAATAAGTAGTGTTGTAAATTCAGGCCCCACGGCACAAAGTAGTGTACCGGCAGCAAATATAATCATAGCGGTTAAAAATAATTGTCGCGAGGTGAATCTTTCAATTAAAAATGCTGTAATAGGTATCATAATACCATTTACTAACATAAATATGGATTGTAACCATTGCACCGTGCTTTCAGATACTTGTAAGTCTTTCATTATTGGAGGTAACGCGGTACCAAGTAAAGTTTGGTTAAGTATCGTGATGAATGCACCTGATAGCAGTACGATGAACAACGGAATTCGCTTTTCGACATGAAACGTTCCTGCTTCTGTCACTAAGATCACTTCTTTCTTTTAAAAATTAACATTATAATATTATATCACTGTTATATTGAATAACAAAGTTATCTGTTTCGGTATGAGTGTAATAAAATTGTCAGTAGTTTATAAATTTATAAATAATGTTAATGAAAAATATTATGTTAAAATTCTGAAATTAAATCGTATCCTTTTACTTATGGGTGATTTAAAATTAAAATTATGAGGAATAGATTTAAATATTTTAATGTTGTTAATAACGCATAGTGAAATTTATGTTGAACTTCATGAATGATTTTGCGTTAGATTTAAGGAGAGTAGGCAATGAATAAAAATGATTTAATCGCACCAGAGCGGTACAATATCGTAAGTGAGATAGAGAAATATGCAGTAGATCAGTCGAAGAGAGCGATTATTTTTGAAGATGCATCCGGAGAAAAGCAAGAGATTACGTATCATGAACTAATCAATAATGCGAATCAGGTAGGTAATGTACTTTCAAGTTATGGATTAGAAAAAGGTGACAAGGTACTTGTAATGATGCCGCGTTGTATAGAAACTTACGAAATTTATTTAGCAGCACTTAAATTAGGAATTATAATTATCCCTAGTTCTGAAATGTTACGTACGAAAGACTTACAATACCGTATAACGCATGGTGAAGTTAAAGCAGTAGTCGTAATGGCAGAACGTATAGGTGAATTTAAAGATATCGATATATATGAGCAACTTACTAAGTTCATTGTTGGCGGTCAGGAAACGGATTGGACTTCACTAGATAATGAGAAAGAAAGTGCAAGTACTAAATTAGAGATGGCAGAAACAACACGTGATGATGTCGCATTGCTATCTTATACGTCTGGTACTACAGGTAACCCTAAAGCAGTAGTCCACTCACATGGTTGGGGTTACGCACACATGCAGATGGCACCAAAACATTGGTTAAGTATTTCGGAAGATGATGTTGTTTGGGCGACTGCTGCACCAGGTTGGCAAAAGTGGGTTTGGAGTCCATTTTTATCTATTATGGGTTCTGGCGCTACAGCATTTGTTTATAATGGTAAATTTAACGCGGAGAAATACTTACAATTATTACAAGATTATCAAATCAATGTATTATGCTGTACACCAACAGAATATAGATTAATGGCTAAATTACCAAACCTTACAGACTATAATTTAGAACACTTGCACAGTGCAGTATCTGCTGGTGAACCACTAAATAAAGAAGTCGTCGATAAGTTCCAAGAAAACTTTAAACTTAAAGTTCGAGACGGTTATGGACAGACAGAGAGTACCTTACTAATTGGTTTCTTAAAGGATACAGAAGCTAGACCGGGTTCAATGGGTAAAGCGATTCCTGGTAGTCATGCTACTGTCGTAGATGATGACGGTAACTTAGCGGCAGTTGGAGAAATTGGTAATATTGCTGTGCCCGTAGACTTACCGGCACTTTTCAAAGGTTATTATAAGGATCCCGAACGTACGCAAGAACCGGTAGTAGGTGATTACTTTATTACAGGAGATTTAGCTAAAATAGATGAAGATGGTTATTTCTGGTTCGAAGGTAGAAGAGACGACATAATTATAAGTTCAGGTTATACAATCGGACCATTCGAAGTAGAAGATTCATTGACTAAACATCCATCAGTCAAAGAATGTGCTGTTGTCGCTAGTCCGCATGAAATAAGAGGTAATATTGTAAAAGCATTTGTAATACTCCAAGATGGTGTAACAGGTGATGAAGATACAGTAAAAGCATTACAAAACTTTGTTAAACAAGATGTAGCCCCATATAAATATCCGAGAGCGATTGAGTTTGTTGAAGATTTACCAAAAACAAATTCAGGTAAAATACGTCGTGTAGAATTACGTGAAGCGGAAAAGGAAAAATATTTATAATAAAAAACTGCGTGTCGATTAAATAAATATCGGCACGCAGCTTTTTTGATTATAGATTCTAATTAGTATTCTAATTTTTTATAACTAATGACTGAAATGATATAGAAAATTGCAATATATAAAATAAATAAGAGTGATATCTCTGTTAAGATTTCTGCAAAGTTTGAGTTCGTTAATGACTTTAAATAACCATTAGGGAAAATATACTTAACTCCTTTAAATAATGGTGTTATGGAAGTGATAATAATGAATCCAATAGCGCCAAAGATTGTGTAACCATTAGGAAAATGAATAGATAATATTACACTTAGAAATATGCATATTATTTGGACATATAACGTGCCTAGGAACTCAACGACAATGTAGTTCCATGAATCGTCAGACAATGGCAAGAAATGATGTGAAGCAAGATCCGTATGTGTGATTTGTGTATAGTAAATCGTGACTGAACTTAAAAATAAAATTAAAACAAACATTAAATAAAGTAAAAGTAAGGCACATAATTTACTATTTAACAAACGTCCTTTAGGTAAATCTTTGTAGAAATATAGTTGTCCTTTTTCTTTTTCAGTATAAAAATTCAAACTAACCACGTAAATTAAAATAATCATCGAAATAATTGTACTATCTTGAAGGGAGAAGACCATCGAGAAGAATTCAAGACAACCTAAGGTATGTTTTTCCCCTGAGATATTCATAAAATTTGGATTTAAATACATAATAAGAAATAACGCTAAAGGTAATAAACCGAAAGCTAGGTATAACCATGTCGCTTTTATTTTTAGTAAGTTTTGGAATATTGCGGTGAATTTAATCATTTTTATCACTTCCCACTTTAAATCTATCTTGGATGGAGTCTTTTTTCTCTTTAATACTAATTATTCTATAATCCTTTGTTAAATCCGATATGAGTTCATTAAATTCAGGTGATTCTGCAGGGATTTCAATTATATTAGCCTGTTTGGTTTTATGGATTATTGAATCATATTTTATAGCAATAGCGGAATCAAGATTAAGTGGTTTATCTATTTCAATGACAGTCACAACTTCATGATCGCTATTAAAGTCTTCCTTTAATTGTCCATTATCTATAAATAAGTATCGATGACAAATGGCTTCTAATTCACTTAATTGATGACTTGAAATGATGATTGCCGAATCCTTTTTCTCAGCCCACGTTTTTAAAGTATGAATCAAATTAGCTACACCATTTGGATCTAAACCGACAAATGGTTCATCAAGGATTAATATCTTAGGGTCTGTAATAAGACAAAGTGCCAAAGACAAACGTTGTTTCATTCCAAAGGAATAATTACGAGGATTTTTATTACGCTTATCCCATAAACCGACAAATTTTAATATTTCCTCGATATTTGCTTCATGCTTTTTTTCACCGTTAAGTTTGATAAAATACTTTAAATGCTCAATAGCAGTTAAATGATTAAATAGAGTTCCTTCAATCATAAAACCGAAATCCTTTAAAGAATTGTGCTTCTTATAGATATTAATATCATTTAAGTAGACCTGTCCTGAAGTTGGTCTAATGGCCTTAGCTATTAATTTCATTAAAGTTGTCTTACCTGCACCGTTCTTGCCAATAAGTCCAACAATTTCTCCTTGAGATATTTCAAACGATACGTCTTTTAATGAATAATAATCGTTGTTTTTAAATTTTTTTGATAATTTTTCAACGCGTAACACGATGCTTTACCTTCTTTCTAACTATGATGTTAATCGAACAAATGATGATGAAATTGAGTAAAAAAATAAAAATGAGCTGACTTAAACTTGCTAAATTGGGATTAATATCAAGTTGCATTTCGCCATAGTATTTAGTGTTATTTTTTAAAAAATCAGGAAATGTGTCTCTAGTTGTAAAATAAAGGCTAAACATTAAATAACAAACAGTAGTAGTTAAAGCAGCGAGACAACTAGATCCTAATTTATATTTTTGATGTGTAAAAATGACCAGCAGGCTGTTTAGTATCAAAGGTAATAGATAAACGAGCAATACAAACCAAAATAAAGTCAAATGAGTATTGAAAAATGTCGCTACTCCGTAAATGATGACATTTGTTAATGTTAAAAAAATGAGCAGTTTAGACATAAATCCTCCTTTAAATAGTTATTTTTATAATTAAAATGTTATAAACACAATGCAATAAAATTGAGTTTTCTAACCCTTTGTAATGAGCAATTAAGTACAACAAGATACTACATGGGAATTTTATTAATAAATTTTCGATAAAACTGCCGTTTAGATGTAAAAGTAAGGAAAAAATTAATGAGCCTAATATAATACTTTGCCACTTTGAAAATTTACTCATTAGTACCGCAAAGATAAAAAGTCGAAATAAAGTTTCTTCTGAGAAAGAAACAATAATAGATTGAAAAATATCTGTTAGAGAAAATGAAAATATTGAACCGATTATAATTATTAGAAAAAAATATATTATTAATTTAGTAAAATTCATTCTACTTAATGGATTAATAGTAAATCCTATAAAAATTTTTATGAGACAATAAGGAATAATAATAAAACTAACAATCATAAGTGCACCGAGGAACACCATATGTAAGATTGAAATTTGTTTGAATGGTAAAAGTAATATTAAAAACTGTCCGAGGTTAAGTAGTATACCTGCTAAAATTGTTAAACCAAGGCTTAAAATTAACAATTCGCTTTTTGAATAGGAATGGTGTTTTAATAAATTCATAGTATAGATCTCATTTCATTAGAATAATAAATTGGTTGAATCGTATTGATTCAACCAATTTAATGTTACCATCGCCATTTTTTACCATGATAACCAAATCTGAAAATACCTAAACTTACTTCATTGAGTGATAATAATTCTAATAGTCCTTTCAATTAACTCACCTCCACAGCTCAATTTTTTATCTATCTATAGGTTATTTTAAACCTTATACAATAAAATTTCCATTTTATATAAAAACAATAACATCAATATCATTTTTAATAAAATATAAATAGCAAGTTCCTCGATGATGAAATAAAGATTTTATGAATGTTAGTGCTAATTTTATCAATGATTTTGCTTTTGGGTGCCTCAAGGTAAGCAATTATGATGTCTTGTAGCGTAGTATTATGAGCTAGTTGCCTTTATATTAATTAAATGTGTCTAAAATAATAATTTTTAATAGTCAAAAAAATAATTAGGTAAGCCTAAAGTATGATTGTGTGTGAATACTATGTGTGGTTAACTAGAGTTCTTAAGTTTATGGGGGTGTATAACGATGAAAAAATATTTTTGAATCGCTAAAAAGGAGGATGAAACATTTAGATGTTAGTTTAATTATTTGTTATGTGTTGCTAGGAGTTATTGGTGTCATCATGGTCTACAGTGCCAGTATGGTTTCAGCTTCTAAAGGTTCATTAACAAATGGAGTTCCAGTAGCTGCAAATTACTTTATGAAAAGGCAGTTTTTATTTTTTATTATGGGATTTTTAGTCATCCTATTGATTAGTATGTTTATAAATATCAATGCTATTAAAAATGTAGAAATACAAAAATTTATCGTATTAAGTACATTGGCGTTATTGCTACTGACAATTTTAGTTGGTAAAGAGGTTAATGGTTCAAAGAACTGGATAAGTTTAGGGATTTTTAGTATTCAATCTTCAGAATTTTTAAAACTCGCTTCTATTTTCTATCTTTCTTATATTATTGATAAATTTCTTGCATTAAAGAAAGACTACAAATTAAGACATTTAATACCACCACTGGGCGTATTAGGGCTAGGTTTATTACTGGTACTTATGCAGGGGGATTTAGGCGGTACGTTATTGACAGTAGCTATTATTGGTTCCATATTACTGTATTCAGAGATAAAAAATAAAATAAAGTTGCAAATCTTGAGTTTTACAGCAATACCTATGTTGTTATACATATGCTACACATTGATTTTTGACTCTAAAAATCTTTATAGATTAAAAAGAATTCAAGTAGTCTTAGATCCTTTTAAATATGAAAATGGCGACGGTTATCAATTAACAAGTGCATTGACTTCAATTGCCAATGGTGGACTGTTTGGTAAGGGGTTAGGTAATGGTATTTTAAAGCGAGGTTATTTACCAGAACCGCATACTGATTTTATTTTTACAGTTATTTCCGAGGAAACAGGTTTGATAGGTGTACTATTTGTCTTGGCTATTTATGGATTTATTTTATTTAAAGGACTGGTTTACGCGAATAGAACGGAAAATCATTTCTATAAACTGATATGTGTTGGCGTCGTTAGTTATCTGTTTATGCAAGTGTTCATTAATTTAGCTGGTATATCAGGACTAATTCCATTAACAGGGGTAACATTGCCCATGTTGAGTTATGGAGGTTCATCTATTATGAGTGTCAGTTTGGCATTAGGTGCAATGATTGCAGTTATACGTAAAATTAAACAAGAACAAATCACCAAGTAGTAGTGAAAAGGAGGTAGGAGATGAAACTCTCTAAAAAAGGTAAAATTGTTGGCGTATTACTTGTCATTTTCATATTGATTGTTGCATTTTTAATATTTAAAGTAGTGCACTTAAATCATGCGATTCATGATTCCAAGGACCATACGCAGTCATTGACAAATGGTCAAAAGAAAGTTGCAAATAAGCAGCCGATTTCTGTTGCTATATTTGGTGTGGATTCAGATGCAAAAAGAGCTAAAGCCAATTTAGGACAACGAACAGATACCATTTTAATTGCATCGATTAATCCAGAGAAAGGTAAGACGAAACTCATTTCAATTCCAAGGGATACACGTGCTGAGATTTCTGGTTTTGATAGAACTGAAAAGATTGCGCATGCATATGCTTACGGTGGACCAAAAACAGCAATCAAGACGATTGAGGATAACTTCAATATTCCTATTGATGGTTATGTTACCGTAGATATGGATGGATTTGAAAAGCTTATTGATATCTTTGGTGGTGTTGACGTTAAAAGTAATGCGACATTTGAGTATAATGGCTCGCAGTTTAAACAAGGTGAGTCGATGCACTTAAATAGTAAAAAGGCACTGGATTATGTGCGAAGTAGAAAAGAAGATGGCGCAGGTGGTGATGAAGGTCGAACAGAACGTCAAAGACAAGTCATAGCCGCATTATCTGAAAAAATGTCTGAGACACATAATCTATTTAAACTTAATAAGATACTGCAAGTGAGTGAACAAAATGTTAAGACAAGCTTTGATCTTAAATCCTTGAAGACATTATATTCCAAATATAAAGGTGCAGGTAATGCTATCGATAAATTATCGATTTCAGGTCAAAACCTCATAGAAAGTGATGGGATTTGGTACTTTATACCAGACGTTACTGATAAAGAAGAGAAAATGAAAGTATACAAGCATAATTTACAAAGTAGTGAATAATTAGATATCAATAAAAAATTCGCGCTAACAATGACAAAGCGATAGTCAAATGTCATTGTTAGCGCGTTTGTTAATGTCCGGCCATCCATGGTCGGGCATTTGTTTGTGATCGTGGTGTTGATGAGGTATTAACTTTAAGTTTATCTCCAGAAATGAGCCTAGGTTGTTGCCCTGCTTCGATTCTCTTTTTTACCTTTGGGTTCATATTATAAGTTTGAAATGAAGTGAATACACGTTTGGCTGTATTGCCACAAGTAGGGCAAGTGGCAATGTCGTGATTATCATGAATTGATTGTTTAATTGTGAATTCATGGCACTGTAAACAGTTATAAGTGTAATTTGGCATTATTCATCTGGCTCCAATGAAGGTAAGATATCCCCTTTAAATATTTCCCGAGGAATAGCTATCGTACAGCAAGCATTTGGCACATCAACAATACCAGCAACAGTTCCTTGGACTGGAGCAGAACCAAGTAGCATGTAGGCTTGTTCGCCTGTGAACCCACGTGTTTTTAAGAATTCAATTGCATTTAAACAAGCGTTACGATATGCAGTGTTTGCATCTAGGTAAGTCTGCTTTCCGCTAAATTCATTTACTGAGATACCTTCAAACACAATGTAATCTGTATAATTAGGCATAACTGGACCAGGTTTAAATGCTGGATTTTTCTTAATATTATATGTTTCCATACCATTTTTAATTACGTTTACACGCAACTCTATCCATCCAGGCATTTCGATACCACCACAAAAGGTAATTTCGCCATCGCCTTGTGAGAAGTGTAAGTCACCAACAGATAATTTAGCACCATCTACAAAGACTGGAAAATATATACGTGAGCCTTTAGATAAATTTTTAATATCACAGTTTCCTCCATTTTCTCTAGGAGGTACTGTACGTGCGCCTTCTTGAGCTACACGGTCAAAGTCTTTCCCTTTTAGCGTGCCTAACACTGCCGCATCTGTTTCAGGTAAGTTGGCTAATACGGGTTCTCTATTTGGATCTGTATTAACTAATTCACGTTCACGGCGGTTCCATTCGTTTAACATTTCTTGAGAAGGGGCAACCCCAATTAATCCTGGATGTATGATACCTGCGAATTCAACACCTGGTACATGACGACTTGTTGCATAAATACCATTAAAATCCCAAATAGATTTTTGAGCATTTGGGTAATGATCAACAAGGAAGCTACCGCCATTTGTTTTATCGAAAATACCATTGAATCCCCATGCATGTTCTTCGAATATACCGATATCTAAAATATCAACAACAAGTAAGTCTCCTGGCTTTACACCGTTGACATGGACAGGCCCGCTCAGTACATGAACACGATTTAAATTAACTTGCTTAATATCACTCGCATCGTCATTGTTTGAAATTTGTCCATCTGTCCAATCTAAACATTCCATTCTAAATGATTCACCTGGATCAACAGAAAATGCTGCAGGTATGTCTGGATGCCATCTGTTGTGACCTGGATGATCTTGTTGGTCCATTTTCTTACTTAAATCAATATTGAATAATTTCTTTGGCATAAGCATTATTCCCCCTATATCATTTAAATAGTAAATGTGACTGAATATTCTGTTAATGAAATAATAACACAAAAAATGTAAATGTATTATATGTTAAATGGAAAACGGCAAGTTAATTTTATTAATTTATCGTGTTGCTCTGTGATAATAATAGGATAGGCAATAATTGTGGTTAAGTGGATATAACTGTATTGTAACGTGAGAGAAGTATACATGAATCAATAAACATCATATTTATAGAAATATAAAAAGCAATATATCCTAACGTAATGTCGTGTCAGTATATATTGCTAATACTTAAATTGAGCTAAGGATGTGAATTCGTATATTATCCTTTTTGACTTTTTCGATTGTTGAGTACGTTAACAATATCTTTAATATACGTACCTTTTAAATGATAACTCCATTTATAGATAGCAAAGCTTGCGGTTACACAGATGATTGGTAGTACCACCATGATGACGCGTAGGCCATTTTTAGTTAATTCACTTTGCTCTTGGCCAGGTTGATATCCTAATAATGTAAGACTCCATCCTGTTGCTAGACCAGAGAAGGCCATTGCAGTCTTCATTAAAAAGGTTTGGGTAGAAGTGATTACACTTTCATTTCTTTGACCAAATTTCATTTCACTATAGTCGATAACATCTGCTATAGAAACAGTGATGATACCCATGATAAGGCCAGAGCCAATTTTAATAAGTGAAGTACCTAAAATAACAGGAATAAAGGCCTTTGGTGCTACGTAACCAGCGACTAATATTACCAGTAAACCTAAGATAATACTAATTGTTGCGATTGGATATACACGCTCTCGAGAGAGCCATTTGGCAATTTTAGGGAATAAGAATAAAGCAATAATTTCCATAAAGCCCATCCCGTTGTAAAGTGAGAATAAGAACTTAGATTCAGTGACATAACTAAAGTAATAAATCATTACATTACCAATTAATTGTCCACATAGGAAAAAGGTTAATATCATGCCAATATATGCCAATAATTCTTTGTTAGTAAAGAGAATGCGCCATATATCCTTAAATCTTAATGTAATACCAGTGTCGATATTTGTTGGAGCTTCGTGAACGTTCTTAACTGTAATACCAATTGTAATGTTAAAGATGATAATAGTGATTACTGCAACAATTAGAAAGCCTGTTGACTGATCCCCGTTTCCAAACAAATTATCTAAGAATATAACAATAGTTAAACCTAATGCTCCTAAAATTAAATTAGCTAAACTTGCAAAAATACGTGGTAGAACAGAAACTTCTTCTCGTTCAGTAGGGTTATTTGTAAGGTTGGGTAACCATGACCAATAAGGTACATCCATCATAGTATAAGTCATCCCCCATACAATATACATGATTGAAACAAATACATAGAGCGCCGTACCTTCTAAGTGAAAGTTAGTGAATATTAATACTGTAATCACAGAATTGACCAGCGTCCCGATAACTAACCATGGCCTGAACTTTCCCCATTTAGTTTTAGTTTTATCTACGATCATTCCCATGATTGGGTCATTGATAGCATCCCATATCCGTGCTACAAAATATAATGTACCGACGAAACTTGCTGCAACGCCTAAGATATCGGTGAGGTAATACATGAGATATATACCGATAAGATTGACGACTAAATCTTTACCAAATGCCCCGAAACCAAATGAATATTTTTCTTTACGTGTTAATTGCTTTTGCAATAATACCACCCCTTGATAAAGCAATAAATGTAAGCGCTTTTACAACATGATATAAAAAAATACGCTTAGCTTATTTCAATGCTTTGCTATTGACTACAACTTAAAAAATGTATACTACATTTACCATTACTAATGTGCAATGGTATGTTAATCCTGTTTAATAAAAACCAGTCCACCCTCAAGTTTTATTGAGAGTTGGTATCTGGTTTGAAATAAAATTGAAAAAAATTTATTTAAATTCAGGTAGCCAATCGCCATGGGCTTCAATTAAATCATCACACAGTGCAATAATATCGTCGATTGAAAGTTCTGAAGCTGTATGTGGATCTAATAGTGCAGCTTGATAAATCTTATCTTTACTTTGAGTTAAAGCTGCTTCGATGGTTAATAATTGTGTATTAATATTGGTACGATTCAACGCCGCCAATTGTTCCGGCAGTGCTCCGACATATGTTGGAGCAATACCACTTGCATCAACTAAACATGGAACTTCTACTACGGCATTTTCAGGGAGATTGCTAATCAAACCACCAGTGTTTAATACATTACCACCAATCTTAAATGGCTGATCTGTCTCCATTGCTTCAATAATATAAGAACCATATTCATGTGAGCGTTCGTGAGTTAAATTCTGATCGTTTACAATATCATCGCGCATTTGTTTCCATTCTTCGATTTGATTTACACATCGACGTGGATATTCGTCTAATGGGATATTATATTTCTCGATGAGCTCAGGATATTGATCTTTAATAAAGTAGGGGTGATACTCCGCATTATGTTCTGAAGATTCAGTAACATAATAACCAAATTTATCTAGCAATTCGAAGCGGACCATATCATCATGTGTTGTTTGTTGCTTCGCTTTAGCTCTTTTTTTAATTTCAGGGTAAATATCTTTGCCATCTTGAGTAATTTCAAGTAACCAAGCCATATGATTTATGCCAGCAATCTTCCACTGGATATTATCCTGAGACATTTCTAATGATTCGAGTAAATGACTTGCACATACTTGGACACTATGACATAGGCCAACTGTTTTGATACCTTCTTGTAACATCACGTTTGTGAGTACTGCCATTGGATTTGTATAGTTTAAGAACCAGGCATCCGGACAAACTTCTTTCATATCACGTGCGAAATCTTGCATTACTGGAATAGTTCTTAAGTTTCGGAAAATACCTCCAATACCTAATGTATCTGCAATTGTTTGACGTAAGCCATATTTTTTAGGTATTTCAAAATCGGTGATTGTTGCTGGGTCATATCCACCAACTTGAATTGCATTTATGACATATTTTGCTCCTGATAAAGCGGCTTTTCTATCATGGTAAGCAGTCACTTTTACTGTTGAGTTTAAATTCTTTTTTAAATTGTTCAACATGAGTTCAGAATCACGTAAACGCTCTTCATCAATATCAAATAGTGCAAATTCAAAGTCTTGTAAAGCATCTACTGTCATACAATCTCCTAAGACATTCTTTGCGAAAACAGTACTTCCAGCGCCTAAAAACGTTATTTTATTCATATATTTTCCTCCTAAAGTAACACAATAATTTTTGTAAATATTATTCGAAAATTCTGATAAATAAGTCGATAAAATATTTTAAGTTTGCTATAGCTTAGTTATAGCTTAGTTACTTTAGAGGTAATATACAATCGTAAATAAATTTGAAAAGGGTAATATATTGCTGTTATTAGTCGATGAATATTTTGTCGACGGACATAATGGATGTGTCACGTCTATAACGATTCGGTGATACACCAACGATTTTTTTGAATACTTTACTAAAATAATTACTTGATGTATAGCCGACTTCTAGAGCTATTGTTTCAATATTAAAGTCATTGGCAGACAATAACACTAAAGCTTGTTTAATACGCGTCTTAGATAGATAGTTGATGGGTGTGTCTTTGACTGATTTTTTAAATTGGCGTGTGAAATGGTACTTTGATAATTGAGATACTGACACAATATCGTCTAATGTAATATCTTGCTTATAATTATTTTCGATAAAATGTATGGCTTTAGCAATGGCTAACGGGTATTGATTGACTTGTTGTTGGCCATATTCAAAGTATTCAAGACACTTCATCATAAATGTATAGGCACAAGCTGATGCATCATAACCATGCTTAATACCTAATGTTTCTATACGTTCTAACGTTTCAATAATATGGCAGATTGGTTCTGAGTGTATGGGTAATTTGAATATATGACCATAGCTACTGATAATTTGTTGGAATAAACGCCCAATTTCTTCACCATAAATTGTAAAATAAAGAAATTCCCACTGCTTAGAGTGTGTAGGTAGAAAATAACAGTGATCACTCGGGACATGTACAAAGAAAGCATCACCAGTCTCTAGGTATCTAGTTTCATTGTCCAAAGTTATAGCACCTTCGCCATTTATCGTGTATTGAAATATGTAAATATCTTCTTCCCCTCTATGTAAACCATGCCAACGATAATCATGAGTTTGTCTGAGTTCATAACCTGTCGCATTTAGCCCGGCAACTTTACTTTGAAAATCACCTTTAAATCTGAATCCATATGAGTTGTGTTTAATTTCTTTTTCCAAATTAAATACTACCTCCATTCATTTGATTTTTATTCTATCATTGTTTTATAACGAAATAGTATTGATATATGTAAGCGATATTAAAATTTTAGAAAATAAGGGTTGATAAAATATTATTATTTTAAATAAATGAATTGTGATTCTTTCCCTTTGAATATGTGATAAAATGCGTGGTAACTGTAGTGAATATGCAGTTTATTTTGAATTGGAGGGTTGAGGATGTGTACAGGTTTTTCAATATTATCACCTCAAAATATTAATTATTTAGCAAGAACTATGGATTTTGATTTTGAATTTAATGGTATCCCGATAGCGGTACCTTCTCAATATACTTGGACGTTTGATATTGCTGGGACGAAACAAATGAACTATGGTTTCATTGGTACAGGTGTCATGGTAGGTCGTTATAGTTTTGGTGACGGTGTAAATGAACATGGTTTAGCGATTTCGACTCATTATTTTACAGGCGAAGCAAGTTATGCAACTGAACCACGTGAAGGTTATTTTAATATAGGACCAGAAGAATTTATCGTATGGGCATTAGGTAACAATCAATCGTTAACTGACTTGCAACATAATCTACATAAGATTAATATCGTAGCAGTTGAGAATAAAGCGCTCAATAACATTCCACCATTGCATTTTATAATTACGGATCAATCAGGTGTTACGGTTTCTGTTGAACCTCATGATGGATTGTTGATTATGAAGGATAATCCAGTACATGTATTAACGAATAATCCTAAATTAGAATGGCACTTAGAAAATTTAAGAAATTATGTTCATTTAACGCCTGAACATGGCAGAGAAAAGCAGTTTGGTGAATTGCAATTTGCTACATTAGGTGTCGAGGGTGGAACATATGGTTTACCGGGGGGCTTTACGTCTGCAGAGCGTTTTGTTCGTGCTGCATATTTACGACACCATTTAGAAATGGACTCTGAAGATACATTACAAAATGTGAATAGTTGCTTTAAGGTATTGAACAATGTGAGTATACCTAGGGGTGCAGTGATAGACGGTGAGATGGCACATTACACACAATATCAATGTGTATTACAATGCCATGAACCGACGTATTTTATTAAACCGTATCATAGTAGTGAGGTCTTTGAGGTGAAGTTAACAGAAGCTTTACTCAATAAAGAAGAAATTACGTACTTTTCTATTGATCATCCTTTTAAAACACAGCGTTTAAATTAAATTGATCAGTAGCAATGTTATTTACCTATTATATGAAAGGTATAGCGATAAATTATAAGAACAAATGAAAGATTGCGTATGAAGTTTGGGGGGAGTATTGGTGAAAAAGAAAGAAGTGAGTATGTCGGAATTATTTTTCGACTTAGTGTTTGTGTTTGTATTATCTACGATTAATCAAACAATCGAACACATTTCAGAAGACTTGGCTTCATTAGAAAGCCTAGGCAAGAACTTTACAATGTTTTTAATCTTCTTTGCGATATGGGTATATCGTACATTGCTAGTAAATAGGTTCTTTGAGCAAAAATGGTATCAATATTTATTTGTATTTATTGATATGTTCTTGGTGTTATTGTTGTCGAAAGCTACGAATGCGGACTTTCAACAAACGTTTAAGCCGTTTGTAACGATGTCAATTTTGATATTCTTGAGTATAGCTATACAATACATCCTTAATTATAAGTTGAATAAGCAAGTAGTCACGTTACAACTCGTTAAGGTGTATGTTTCAGGCTTGTTATTAATGATAATTGTATCGTTGGTTTCGTTAGCGTTACCAGCAGGAATTAACTTTTGGATTTACTTTATCGGTATAGTGATTATGGCTATTTTCCCAGTACTATTCTTAAAGGTTTCCAAAGAGAATCCGCTATTTTTCTCACATTTCTCAGAACGTTTAAGTTTATTTATGATTTTATTATTTGGGGAAGGTATCGTACAAATAGTGAATAATGTCGAGATTGCACATATTAATGTATTAGACGTGGTTTACTTTGTGTTAGTTGTAAGTCTGTTTATGGTTTATACCTTACATTATAAGAAGAGTTTGAATTATGAGAGAGATGATGCAACAGGCTTTGCTAGTGCCTATTTACATTTAGCGTTAATCTTTACGTTAGACTTTATCTTTTTAATTATGAACAAGGTACTAGCAAATCACGAAATTAGTACAGTGGAATTATATATTTATACACTGGCTTTTGGTATTTTCCTACTAGCAATTTATATAGATACACAGTTACACAACTCAGTCATTGATCAACGTGCTTTATTTATAACTATTATCTTAATCGCCACGATAATTGGATTAATTATTACTAATATTTATTTAGTTACTATCGTAGAAATTATTGGCATTCTCCTGTTGTGCTTTATATTTTATTCAGGTAAAAGTGATGACGAAATAGGAATTAAATAAATTTATAATATAGTTTGATTTGAACATTCTATATATTAATTATAAATGCAAATTCTTGACAATCACGAATAATCAGTATATCGTGATATTATTGAATTAAAAATAACAAGTTGTTGAGAACTGTGTGACGTAGAAGATTGACACCTTAGCATTATGCTAATAACTTAAATTGGTTTGGTGAAAAGGTGAACAATAAGCTAGTTTAGGCAGAGATTGTGCGACTTATTAATGAACTTTTAAATTATAAACTTTAACTATATATGAGGTAGCAAAGCGAAGCATTACATTTATCCACATGTAATGAGTCGTATTGAAGCCGACAATGTTAATGAATCAATGATGATTTATTATATATTGTCGGCTTTTATTTATACTTAAATATTTTTGAAACAAGCGTATATAGCAAGTTAAAAAAATGTAAAGGAGGAATCGCCATGCTGGCATCGATAGATGTTTCTGTATATTTTATTGTATTTTTTGTAGCTTTAGCTGTTGCTATAGTAAGTGGCTTGTTCTTTTTATCGAATAAATTGCCGCTAGCCTATGTGCGTATCCATATTTGGCTCGTCGCACTACCCGTTATTGTTGCATTTGTAGGGTTGTTAGGTGCTGAGAAGAATATTGAACTAGGTGTTTGGTACTCAGATGTCTTGGCATGGTTGATGACCTTCTTTGTATTAGGTATTGGATTGATAATACAACGTTATTGTATTCGTTATCTCTCAGGAGATTTGAATTATAGAAAGTATTTTACTCTATTTACATTAATGACTAGTTTTGCTGCGAGTGCCTGGTTGACGGCAGACTTACGTATTATGGTTGTTTGTTGGGGACTTACACTGATATGTTTAACGTTATTAATAAGTTTGACGAAAGCATGGGGTGTTACACGTGAGGCGGCTAAAGTATCTGGCAAATTATTTTTAGTGAGCTGGATTGCATTAGCAATAGCAGTATTGTGGATGGGTACTTTAACTGGTGAATGGCATTATATTAATATCTTTACGCAAGAGCATGTGAGTCAAATCGCAGTGTGGCAAAGATTTATTATTAATATTTTAATCGTTATTGCGGTCATCATTCCTGCTGCTCAATGGCCTTTCCAAAGATGGTTAATTGAATCTGTGGCGGCACCTACACCTGTTTCAGCAATTATGCATGCTGGAATAGTGAATGCGGGTGGTATTATGTTAACGCGCTTTTCTCCACTATTTAACGGTGATTTAGCAACTGTCGTATTGTTATGCTTTGCGAGTACATCTGTATTGATTGGTGCCGGTATTAGTTTAGTACATGTTGATTACAAACGATTATTAGTTGGTTCGACAATTGGTCAGATGGGCTTTATGTTGATTCAATGTGCACTTGGTGCATATATTCCAGCGATTATTCATTTAATGCTTCATGGTTTGTTTAAAGCAACATTGTTCTTGAGATCTGGCTCAGCAGTCAGACATTTTAATGTTCCAAGTCGAGCGAATGAACGTATGTCTTACTTGTGGATTCTAGTAGGGCGTTTGCTGGCGTTGTTAATTGGATTGAGTTTTTGGTTGAGTGAGCCTGGGCAAGGTTATAGATTAGTGAGTGGTCTAATTTTAGCATGGTCGTTATCTGTTTCGTGGGCACAGTTAGTTGCATTTGGTGAAGGTAAATTCGGACGTATAATGGGTCTATTAGTCTTACTTACTGTTGGTATTGTTTATTATTTAGTACATCATTACTTAAATGAAGCATTACATACAATTGCCTTCCAAAGTTCGCAACCACCAATGTTTATTGTTGTTATTGTAGCGCTAATCTTATTATTTGGTAGTGCGATGAGTACTTGGGTGGCTCGTCACCGTAATTCTACTGCCTTTGCAATGCTGTATATGTGGCTAGTGAGAATTGGAGACGCTAAAATAACTACGGTTGAACGACATCCGAATTATTTGAAACAGTATTTATCGAAAGGAGGACACTCAAATGGGGGAAATGGATAAAACAACGATGTATCATAATATAGACAATAACGACTTAAATCAACTCATAGCAAACGCGCAAAAAGTCATTGTACCTTTGTCACCCATTTCAGTGTTTGCTGCCCGTAGTCCTTGGGCCAACCTAGAAGATAAAAATTTCGATGATGTGGCGCAATGGTTAAGGGAAGTGCGAGAAGTCGATATGTATCCAGCAGTTTCAACGATATTAGAGGCAAAGGACAACGGTGAAATTGCTCAAGATAAAGTAGATGAAGGCTTAGAACAATGGTTACAACAAACTACAGCTCCATGTGCATCTGAAACTTTAGCCCACTTTGTAAAGCAAGTGATGACGTTGAAATCCTTGCAGAAGACTAATGACAAAGCACAATATGCACAAGCAAAGCAATTTGCAACATCATTAGCGCGGTCAACAAGTGGTCATAAATCAAAACATGCTCGCTTAATCAGTGCCGCAATAATAGATGACCAAGGCACAAAAATAAGTGACTATGTTGATTATTATGTTATGAAATGGTGTAAGTTGTATGTTGATGATGCACAAGCTGGATGGACAATGCCTGACAGAGAACGCGGTTTCTTTGCATCATGGTATCGATTGGTTCAACATGATCCGGCATTGACTAAGCAAGAGCGACAACGTATTAAAACATTGCCGAATGATTCGGAACTACTCTTAAATACTGCACTTCAGCGTTTAGGTATTGATGAGGGAGAGATCCAATCTTATCTGGAACAACACTTATTAGCCTTGCCTGGTTGGGCAGGTATGATGCTTTGGCAAGAAGAAAATGACGAACACGAAGATCATTTAATACGTACGTATCTAGCTATTCGATTAGCGCTAGAATGGTGTTTAGTAGACCCTTATTTACCTATTAAAGCTGAACCACGTGTTGATATATCACAGTGGACGGAAGCTATTTTACAATGGTTAGAATGGGGAGGGTATAGTGTTGAAGCATGGAGTCAGTTAACTTCAGAAAGTCAATTAGCACATGTTCATTTTGCCTTACATTTTAACCATCAAGTGAGTAGGAAGATTTGGTTAGAAGCGTGGGAAGAGACGTATCAGCAACAGATGAAAGATCATTTAGAGCAGACCGCTACGAAAGTACAAGATGAAACAATAACGCCAACAGCACAGTTGGCCTTCTGTATAGATGTGCGTTCTGAACCATTTCGTCGTCAGATTGAAAAGGCAGGTCACTTTGAAACGATTGGGATTGCAGGATTCTTTGGCTTGCCGATTGCTAAAAGTGAATTAGGCAAAAAGCATAGCCACCCATCATTGCCTGTTATGAATCAACCACAACATAAGATTAAAGAATATACAGCTGAACGTGAGCCTACTGCTTTTCAACAACGTAAGCATGTCCTTCAGTCTGTGACTTATACTTTTAAGAAAATGAAACAAAACGCATTGCCAAGTTTATTGCTGCCGGAATTAAGTGGTCCATGGCTTACATTACAAACAATTACGCGTAGTTTTATTCCACGACGAACTGGAAATTTGATTAGAAAGTTTTACGGAAGATGGTTGCAAAAACCTCAAGATACAACATTAACCTTAGATTATCAACATGAGCATGAAGATCATTTGCCAATTGGTTTTACAGATGAAGAAAAGATTGCATATGCTAAGCAAGCATTAACATTGATGAATTTAACTAAGCGCTTTGCACCATTGGTCGTATTCTGTGGTCATGGTAGTCACAGTGCAAACAATCCGTATGCAGCTTCGTTAGATTGTGGTGCTTGTGGTGGAGCTGCCAGTGGATTTAATGCCAAGGTGTTAGCACAGTTATGCAATTTGCCAGAAGTACGAGCTGGATTAGCTAATGCAGACATAGTTATTCCTTCGACAACAGTGTTTGCCTCAGCGGAACACCATACATCTGTTGATGAGTTAGCATGGGTATATCTTCCGGAATTACCAGAAGCGGCTCAAGATGCATATGAAGCATTAACAGCTAGTATGCCTGAGATTAGTCGTCGTGCTAACCAACAACGTTTGTCACAGTTGCCAAACAATCACATAACTAAAAAGGATCCAATTAAAGAAGTACACCGATTAGCAAATGACTGGAGTGAAATTAGACCAGAATGGGGTCTAGCTAAAAATGCGTCATTTATTATTGGTGAGAGAAGTTTAACTAAGGATATAAACTTAGAGGGTCGTGCATTTCTGCATAATTATAATTGGAAAGATGATGAGGACGGTAGTATACTTGCAAATATCATTTCGGGACCTGCAACGGTCACTCAATGGATAAATTTACAGTATTATGCTTCCACTGTAGCGCCACATTATTATGGTAGTGGAAATAAAATCACTCAAACAGTTACTGCTGGAATCGGTGTAATGCAAGGTAACGCGAGTGATTTGCTTACAGGTTTGCCTTGGCAATCAGTAATGTCAGCTGATAATAAGATGTATCATTCTCCTATTCGGTTGTTAATCGTCGTTCAAGCACCACAACACGTGATTGTGAACCTTCTAGATGCGTTACCTGATTTCCGTCAAAAAGTAAATAATGGTTGGGTAAGATTAGCTAGTATAGATCACTTTGGTGACTGGAAAGAATGGTCTAATTAAATATAATGAAATAAGTAATAGATATAATAGGCAACAGATTAACATGTAAGGTCGACTACTTTCCCGTGACAATATAGGTATGATTTTTGAATGTAAATTATGCTATTATAGAAAAAATAGATCAAAAATGATACTGTTATTTTGGTAAGTTCGATTCTAGTTTAACCTCTTAAACTTGTTCTACAGGAGATGTATAGGTAATGAAGACGAAGAAGGGCACATACGAGTCTGAAATTAGTAAAGCCATCACACAATGGGAGAAGGATTTTCTTGGACGTGGCTCACTTTCAGTAAAGACAGATATTTTGCGAGATATGATCATCGTGAGTTTACAAGGCGTACTTACCCAAGCGGAATACAAAGTGTGTGAGACCAATGAAGGCTTGCTAACGATTAAGAAGACGCGCTCTAAATTAGTAGAGTCCGGCATAGACGCTTTAAATGAAATTGTGTTGTCTATAACTGGTGAATCAGTAAAAGGATTTCACACAGATTTAAGTTCCCGTACCGGCGAACGCGTTATGATATTTAAATTGTATAATGATTTGGAAAAGCAGTTAATTGAACAACATAAATAACTATTTAAGGTTGTTGTAGCTGTTTTGTAGATAATATAGAACAGATTAAAAAGGTCAATCTGAGGTAACACTTCGGTTGGTCTTTTTAATTATTTCATTGAGTGTGTTCATTGCGCATTATATAAAAGTCGTTAAGAGCATTTAGATTTGGAACTGTGGCGATTTAACGATTGGAATTATGCTTGCATGGTGGAAGGACACATAAGAAATGCACTTACCGATGTAAGGGTCAGTAAGTGCGATATACTTTTAGAAATTTGGAAGATTTTTTAGTTTAATTAATTTTATCATCATATAAATAATGTTTGGGTGTTAAAGAATTATAATTTTATCTAATGGTGACAGTAACTTTAAGATGAAATTTACAAGGTCATACTACTGTATTTTGAAAAGTTATCACACGAGGAAATATGTGAAAGCTTAGTAATTAGCTCGGGAGAAATTTGAACCGGCTATTTAAGTAAAGTGTCACCTCCTTTATCAGAATATTATAATAATTTGTATATCTTTTGGTAAAATTTTCCTAGTTGTACCAATTCAATGCCGAATCGTTATTATTTATATGTTATTTAACTTTAATTGTATATAATTTTTTATCATCGCTATATAATGGATGTCATTCAAAAATCCGTATTTTATCTTAATAACATAATATGAATAACTTGTTTTAGCGCTTTGATTTGTAGTAAAATTACTGCTTGGGTGTTAAAGAATCATAATTTTTATTATGGTTCTTTTTCTTATGTCTAGCTTTAATATATTAAGTGAAGATATTGAAAAATGCTGACTATTAAAGTTGAAATTAAATCCGAAGTAGGATTTGTTTTATAATAATATTCAGTATAATAATTAAAAGTATATAGTGAGGTAATAAGGAGGACGGACGTATGACTCAACTCAAAAATATTCTGTATTCATTAATAGAACCTCTAACTAAGCCAGAAACGTACCAAAGTTTACTGTCTAATTTAATTATGATTGTTGTGTATGTTGTAGTGGCATGGATTGTCTTACGTTTTATTAATAAGGGTATTGAGCAATTCTTTAAAATTCAAAATAAAGGTAAAAAAGCGAATAAAAAACGTTCCAATACATTAATTTCACTGATTCAAAATGTGGTTTCCTATGTGGTATGGTTTATCGTATTGACGACAATTTTAAGTAAGTTTGGGATTAGTGTTGAAGGCATTATTGCAAGTGCTGGTGTAGTTGGTCTTGCAGTGGGCTTTGGTGCACAAACAGTAGTTAAAGATATTATTACAGGTTTCTTTATTATTTTTGAAAATCAATTTGATGTAGGGGACTATGTTAAAATTAATAGCGCAGGAACTACCGTTGCAGAAGGCACAGTTAAAGCGATAGGTCTCAGATCTACACGTATCAATACAATTAGTGGCGAGCTTACTACATTGCCAAATGGTAGTATGGGAGAAATAACAAATTACTCAGTGACAAACGGAGAATCTATAGTTGAAATTCCGGTTTCTGTTGAAGAAGATATCGACAGAGTCGAGGAAGTATTGACGAAGCATTTTGAAGCAATGAGATCTAAATACTATTTATTTGTATCAAATCCTAAGGTAGTAGGTATTAACTCAATAACTCGAGATGAAATTGTCTTAAGTATTTCTGCAGAAACAGTTCCGGGAGAAGGATTTTCCGGGGCGCGAATATTAAGAAAAGAAATTCATAAATTATTTAAAGACAATGGTATTAAAGTGCCTCAACCAGTTATGGTACAATATGATTCGAATCAACAAAATAAAGCATAGAAAGTTCGGAGGTGTGACATCATGACATCAGATTACGGTTTGAATGATATTGTAGAGATGAAGAAGCAACATGCATGTGGGACGAATCGTTTCAAGATTATTCGTGTTGGTGCAGACATCCGAATAAAATGTGAAAATTGTCAGCGAAGTATTTTGATTCCTAGACAAACGTTTAATAAAAAAATGAAGAAAATACTAGTATCCAATCAAGATACTGAAAATAAGGAGAATGAATAAATGGCTTTAACAGCAGGTATTGTTGGGCTACCCAACGTAGGTAAATCAACGCTATTTAACGCAATAACAAAAGCAGGTGCGCTTGCAGCGAATTATCCTTTCGCGACAATCGATCCCAATGTAGGAATCGTAGAAGTGCCAGATAGTCGACTTAATGTCTTAGAAGAAATGGTTCAACCGAAGAAGACAATCCCGACAACATTTGAATTTACAGATATTGCTGGAATCGTTAAGGGCGCTTCAAAGGGTGAAGGTTTAGGTAATAAATTCTTGTCACATATCCGTGAAGTTGATGCGATATGTCAGGTTGTACGTGCTTTTGATGATGACAACGTGACGCATGTTTCTGGTAAAGTAAATCCAATTGATGACATTGAAGTTATTAACATGGAATTAGTTCTTGCAGACTTAGAATCTGTTGAGAAGCGTTTGCCAAAAATTGAAAAGATGGCAAGACAAAAGGATAAAGATGCTGAAAATGAAGTGCGTATTTTATCAAGAATTAAAGAAGCTTTAGCAGATGGTAAGCCAGTTAGAAGTTTAGAGTTTACAGAAGAAGATCAAAGATATGTTAAACATGCACAATTGTTAACATCTAAAGAAATGTTATACATTGCCAACGTTGGAGAAGATGAAATTGGTGATGAAGATAATGAAAAAGTGAAAACAATTCGTGAATATGCACAACAAGAAGATTCTGAAGTTATCGTTATCAGTGCTAAAATTGAAGAAGAAATTGCAACATTGGACGATGAGGATAGAGAGATGTTCTTAGAAGATTTAGGCATTGAAGAACCGGGTCTAGATCGCTTGATTCGCACAACTTATGATTTACTAGGTTTAGCGACATATTTTACGGCAGGTGTGCAAGAAGTTAGAGCATGGACATTTATTAAAGGTATGACAG
Organism: Staphylococcus gallinarum; assembly: GCF_029774255.1. Classification (NCBI taxonomy): domain Bacteria; kingdom Bacillati; phylum Bacillota; class Bacilli; order Caryophanales; family Staphylococcaceae; genus Staphylococcus; species Staphylococcus gallinarum. Next base: position 2,698,733 of record NZ_CP069082.1, on the reverse strand, counting down.
CACCACAATGTGCAGGCATCATCCATACTGACTTTGAGCGTGGATTTATTCGTGCTGAAGTTACAGGTTACGATGACTACGTTGAATACAATGGAGAAAGTGGCGCTAAAGAAGCTGGTAAGCAACGCCTTGAAGGTAAAGAATATATCATGAAAGACGGAGACGTCGTGCACTTTAGATTTAATGTTTAAACTAGCGTAGTGAATATTTAAATATAAATCAATTTGAGTTATAGCGGCCATACTCAAAATAACAGGAATAATCCAGAGTATTATCAATATATGGATTATTCCTTTTTACTTTAATTTAGCTTATGCTTTTGAAAGTACATAGTTGTCTTAATATGAACTTCAGCATAGTGTAAAACTGTAATTTCATAAAACAAGAAAACGTCAATTCCTACCTTAATTGTAAAAATGATAGAAATTGACGTTTATTTTAATGCTTTAACAATCTAGGTGTATTTGTAAATACTATATTCATTTAAGATGTAAACCAGTTGCTGCTAACATTTGGACCTAAATAATTCGCATCTACTTTTTGGTTAAGTTCTTGTGAATTATAACCGTCTGTATATTGCCACAGTACGTGTGGTGAAGTAGGCTGTGCCTCATTATAATTGGCAATCCATACGCCATCATAATTATTAGCAGATTGTGTAGCATGTTGTTTCATAAAGTTTTCATATGAATAAAATAAGACTTTCTTGTTTCCGGCAAGACTCTTCATTTCGTCATACCATGCATTAGTACTTTGATCCGTTGTGCCAGATGTTACAGAATTTTGTTCAAAATCATTGATGTAAAATTTAGCTTTTGGTGCGCGATTGTATAGTGTTTGGGCTTCATAACGGGCGTCGTCAGGATTTTCATACATGCTGTAAGAATAGACCCCGAAGTCCAAATTGTATTTATCTAATATAGCTGAATTATGGCTTAGAGAAGCATCGATTTTTTCAGAACCGTATTGGGCACGAATGATTATGAAATCATAGTTTTCTTTCAGTGATTTGACTTGTTGCTCTGTTAAATCACCTTGCCATTCTGAAATATCAAGTACTCTTTCACCATTTGTAGCAGCTTCAGGTTGCACTTGTTTAGTTTGTTGCTCTTTGGATTGTGCATCTGGATGTTTCGAAACATATTTTTGATAACCATACCCCATCGTACCTTGCTCACTCGTATTTGCTTCGGCAGCATTAGTAGAATGGATAGTTAAAGTAGATGCCAAAATAACAGTGGTTGTGATTAAACCTTTTTTGATTGTAGAAACCATAGTCTTCTCCTTTAATGTGCTTAAAATTACCTAAAAATAATCTAAGTGCATAGGGGTAAACAACAAATTATGTAGCGTAGTTGATATGCTAATAGAATTAGTTTTATTTAGCAACCTTATGTCGAAAAACATTAAAACTTTATAAAAAACAAATTCCAATTGTATAATTTGTTATTGTTATTATTGTGTTGCAACATAATATTGTGGTTCTAGAACGTGGATTTATGTTATTTTCGATAAATTGTTTCATATGAAACATCGAAATTTGAAATATATATTTGACGTACTGATTATCATTGTAAAAAGTAATACCGTGTGCTATAATTCTTGACTGTGAGTAATGAAAATTATTCCTTGCTTATCATATAGTATGATGAGCCGTATAGACCACAAGGAGGTGCAATTATAAAATGAGAACATATGAAGTTATGTATATCGTTCGTCCAAACATTGAAGAAGATGCTAAGAAAGCTGTCGTTGAACGTTTCAACGGAATTTTAGCAACTAACGGATCAGAGGTTTTAGAAACTAAAGATTGGGGCAAACGTCGTTTAGCTTATGAAATCAATGATTTCACAGAAGGTTACTACAATATCGTACGTATCCAAACTGAAAATAACGAAGCTACTGACGAATTCCAACGTTTAGCTAAAATCAATGATGACATCATCCGTTTTATCGTTATTCGTGAAGACGAAGATAAAACAAGAAAATAATTAATGGGGGTCGCTTAAATGATAAATAGAGTTGTTTTAGTCGGTCGTTTAACTAAAGATCCAGAATATAGAACAACACCCTCAGGCGTGAGTGTTGCGACTTTTACCCTAGCGGTAAATCGTACGTTTACAAATGCGCAAGGGGAACGCGAAGCTGATTTCATTAACTGTGTTGTTTTCAGAAAGCAAGCAGAGAATGTAAATAATTATCTTTCAAAAGGTAGTTTAGCTGGCGTTGACGGTCGCATTCAATCACGTAGCTATGAAAACCAAGAAGGACGTCGTATTTTTGTAACAGAAGTTGTTTGTGATAGCGTTCAATTCCTTGAACCTAAAGGACAAAACCAACGTCAACAACAGGATGGAAATAACAATTTCCAAGACTATGGCCAAGGTTTTGGTGGACAACAATCTGGACAAAACACGTCTTATCAAAATAACAACAACCCATCAAATAACAATGGACAATCAGATAATCCATTTGCAAATGCAAATGGTCCGATTGACATTAGTGATGATGATTTACCGTTCTAATCTACAAGTATTGTGTGAATACGAAATGTAGATTTAAAGATTAATCATAATATGTGTGAATTGCATTAAATATGTGTGTGTGAAATGTGTGAATAATAATGCAATAAAGAAGTACACCTTCAGAGATGAGGGTGTATTTTTTTATGCAATTTTATATCGCCAAGTGGACTGCGATGCCTTACGCACTCTAACCACTATCATAAATCGGTCATTATCATTTGATAGAACTCCTATAAAAATTATATAAAGTTTCACCTTATACAAAAGCCCTTGATACATTAAAAGTAAAATATTAATAAAATATTTTTGTATTTAAATTTTAAGCACAAAATTGCTCTATAAAAATATTACAAAAATAAACTTTAAAATGTTTAGAAAGAGTATAAATGGGAATTAATTTATGTAACTGTAACTTATAATAAATATTATACGATTGGTTATAAAATAGAATAATATTATTATATTTTTTTACTGTAGATTGATAGGAGGTTCGCTGCATTGACTGAAACAAAATTATTATCTTATGCACAAAAAGAAATATTACAGATTGAACAATATTATGAGAATACAAGTATTAGTAACATCGCTGGTGTAGTACATATGAAAAATGACGTATCATATGATGAGATTAATGAAGCCTTCAACGAGATAGTGAAGCAACATGATACGTTGCGTATTAGAATTACGAAAGAAGACGGTGTTTACAAACAATATGTAGTAGACTATGAACACGAAGATTTTGAATTTGTTGATTTTTATCAAGATCAAGAAGGTTACGAAAAGTGGATTAAAGAAACAGCTAGCACTAATATCTTTAATCTTGATGATAAATTATATAAGACAGTAGTATTTAAGTATCCTGAAGGATATTATGGTATCTTCCTATTGCAACATCATTTAATCAGTGACGCATGGGGTGTAACGATTGTTGTAAATAATTTAATTAAAAAGTTATTAGGTAAATCTGTATCTGAAGAAGATATTGGGGCTACTTATTTTGAGGCAATAGAATCAGAAGATAAATACGAAACGACAAACCGTTTTAATAAAGACAAGGCCTTCTGGTTAGAAAAGTTAGAAAATTTCGAAGACAACATTTTATTTGATAAATCCACGTTAGATAGCGCTATAGGTAAGAGAATAAGTGTGAAATTATCTGAAGCTGAAACTAAGCGTATCTTCCAATACTGTGAGGCGCATGGAGTTAGTATTAGTAATTTGTTCTCTGCAATTATGCAAATCATCAAACACAAGAACACACTTTCTACAACCAATTCTGTCGGACTACTTATACATAACAGGAATACGAAGAAGGAAAAATCATCAACTGGAATATTCTCACGTGTATTACCAATGATTGTTGATACAGATCCAGAACAAACCGTTCAAGATTACCTTGAAAAAATTCGTAGAGAAAGCTTGAATCTATTAAAGCATAGAAAATATCCATATGACTATATTGTAGAAAACAGTGGTAATAAAAAAGGTCTAGTAGACTGTTTTGTTTCTTTCCAAAACACACAATATGACGCTGAGTTTATCGAAGAGGGTTATACGGATGAATGGTTAGATAATGGAACAAACAATTCGCCACTTAGTGTTAACTTGAGTAACAGAAGTAATGGTGAAGGTATGGATATCGATTATGATTTCCAAATAGATGCTTTAGATGAAGAAGGTATCTATCATTTACATGAAACAATCTTCCACGTATTAAATCATATGATCGAACAACCAGAGTCACAAATTAAAGATATTGAAGTGGTTAATGGTGAAGAAAGAGAGACGATTTTAAATGACTTTAATGATTCATCATTAGCATTAAATAATGATACGACGTTTGTTCAACGATTTGAGCAACAGGTTGCTCAACATCCTAACAAGACTGCAGTTACATTTGAAGGAGAAAGTTTAACGTATGAAGCATTGAATGGCAAAGTTAACCAAATGGCTCGCCAATTACGTGCTGAGGGTGTAACGCCCGATTCTCTTGTGGCAGTTATGTCAAATAGAAGAATTGAAATGATTATAGGGATATATGCCATTCTGAAGGCTGGTGGCGCCTATGTACCAATTGATCCTAATTATCCTACAGAACGTATTAACTATATTTTGGAAGATAGTGCAGCTAAGGTGTTGCTAACTGATCAACCGTTAAGTTCTGAAATAGTCTATAACAATAATGTAATTGATATTACTCAAACACAAACATTTGAAGCGTTGTCTGCAGAAAATTTAGAGCATAATACAGATGTTTCTAACCTAATGTATGTCATTTACACATCTGGTACGACAGGTAAACCTAAAGGTGTGCTTGTACCCGGAGAAAGTGTCATGAACCGATTGAACTGGTTAATTGATAAATATGACATTACAGATGAAGACAAAGTGTTCTTTAAGACACCGTTTACGTTTGATGTGTCTGTTTGGGAAGTCTTCGGTTTTGGTATGATTGGTGCACAAGCGGTACTTTTACCATCAGGAGAAGAAGGTAATCCTGAAAAAATTGTATCTGTTATTGCATCGTCACAACCTACCATGGTTCACTTTGTACCATCAATGTTTAGTGTATTTATTAATTATATTAAAGCATCGAATCAAGCTGCGTCGGTTTCAAGTTTGAGATATGTCTTAGCAAGTGGCGAAGCATTAAAACCAGAATTGGTAAATCAATTTAATGAATTGATTGCTGAGAAAAATGATACGCTACTTATTAATTTATATGGTCCAACTGAAGCAACCATTGATGTGACAAGCTTTGATTGTGAGGTTGGTACACAATATGACATGATTCCAATTGGTAAACCGGTAGCAAATACGCAGGCATACATTTTAAATGACAGTAACAACTTGATGGCTATAGGTGTCGCTGGTGAATTATGTATTGCTGGTACCAATGTGACAAATGGTTATTTGAATCGTCCTGATTTAACAGCAGAAAAATTTGTCGACAATCCTTTTGGCAAAGGTAAGATGTATCGTACAGGTGATTTAGCCAAATGGGAAAATGATGGTAATATTACTTATTTAGGTCGTATTGATGAACAAGTTAAAATCCGTGGATATCGTATTGAGCTCGGAGAAGTTGAAAATGTGCTACGTCAACAAAATATTGTTGCAGATGTAGCTGTTGTAGCAAAGCCAGTAGTTGATGAAGAATTGTCAATTTGCGCTTATATTGTATCCGACGAGTCTATTGATATAGAAGCTATCAAAGCACAATTGAATAAACAGTTACCTGAATATATGGTTCCTGCATATATTATGCAAGTTGAATCATTACCAGTATCTCAAAGCGGAAAGTTAAACAAACGCGCATTGCCAGACATTAAAGTGGACAGTAAAGATTATGTTGCGCCACGTAATGATATGGAACAAACGATTGTGGACATTTTTAGTAGTGTGCTAAATGTTGAACGTGTCAGTGTTTTTGACAATTTCTTCCAAATTGGTGGTCACTCTTTAAAAGCAATTAGTGTTATCAATGAAATTGAAAGTAAGACAGCTACACGTTTACCTTTGAAAGCTATTTTCGACAATCCAACGGCATCACAATTATCTAGTTTACTTGAGAATGGTGAAACACAAATTGCAGGTCAAACGATTCCACAAGTAGAAACTAAACCATATTATCTAACATCTTCTCCTCAAAAACGCTTATATGTGTTGAATGAAATGGTTGAAGGTCAGACTGCTTATAATATGGCAAGTATGTTAGAAATTATTGGTGATGTAGATGTTAATCGTGTACAAAGCGCATTCCAAGCACTTGTTGAACGTCACGAAGCGTTGAGAACGCACTTTGATACTGTTGATGGTGAGCCGGTTCAAATCATAGATAAACAAGGTGAGATTACAGTAGGTTATGAAGAAATAGCAACGTCTGATTATGATCAATTATTAAGTGATTTTGTTAGACCATTTGATTTAGCTAACGCGCCATTACTAAGAGTTAAAGTAGTGAAATGTGATGAAAAACGTTATGTATTACTATTTGATATGCATCACATAATTTCGGATGGCTTATCTATCAATATCATTATTAAAGAATTTACGGCGCTATATAAAGGTCGTGAATTAGATGAATTAGCTATTCAATATAAAGATTACAGTGAATGGATGCGTTCAAGAGACTTGGATGATCAGCGTCAGTTCTGGTTATCACAATTTGAAGAAGAAGCGCCAGTACTTGATTTACCATACGATCACGGGCGACCTAACCAACAAAGTTTTACTGGTAAGACGATAAGTCTCGAAATGCCGGAACAAACTAAACGTGCTATTCAGTCATTATCTCAACAGACTGGTAGTACGGATTATATGATCTTACTTTCTTCATTTATGGTGCTATTGCATAAATATAGTCGTCAAGAAGACATCGTTGTAGGTAGCCCAATTTCTGGCCGTACGCATAAAGATACTGAAAATATGCTCGGAATGTTTGTTAATACATTGGCGATGCGTTCAAACCCTGAACGAAATAAATCATTTACGCAGTTATTAGATGAAGTAAAGACAACATCATTAGAAGCCTTTGATAATCAAGAATATCCATTAGAATCACTAGTTGAAGAAATCGTAGAAAAGCGTGATTTAACACGTAATCCATTGTTTGATGTGTTATTTACATTACAAAACACTGAAAACGAAAGCTTCCAAATTGATGACTGGTCTACAAGACAAGTAGAGTCGTCAGTTACAAATGCTAAATTCGATTTAAGTATGACAATTTATGACAATGATGGTTATAGTGTAGCGTTAGAATATGCTGAAGAGTTATTTGAACCTGAAACAATTGAACGTATGTTGGAACACTTTATGGAACTTGTAGCTGAAATTACTATGCATCCTGAGTATAAAATTAGTGAATTAGAATTAATTACCGAACAAGAGCAGCAGTTAATTCTTAATGACTTTAACGATACTGAGATGCCTTATAATAACACGCAAACATTTGTTGAGCGTTTTGAACAGCAAGTGGCCAAAGCACCTGATAAAGTGGCACTTACCTTTGAAGGGGAAAGTTTGACTTATCAAGCATTGAACGAACGTGTAAACCAAGTTGCGTATAAATTACGTGATGAAGGTGTCGGTGCAGACACATTAGTAGCAGTCATGACGAATCGACGTATCGAAATGATTGTTGGTATATTCGGTATCTTAAAAGCAGGCGGTGCATACGTACCTGTTGATCCAAATTATCCTGTCGATCGTATTAATTACATTTTAGAAGATAGCGCAGCGCCAGTATTGCTGACAGACAAACCATTAGATGAAAATATTGTGTTTAATCATAAGGTGATTGATTTAACAGCGGATAAATCAATTTGGTCATTGTCAACAGACAACTTGCAACATAATACAGATGTTTCTAACTTAATGTATGTTATTTATACATCTGGTACGACAGGTAGACCAAAAGGTGTACTTGTACCTGGAGAAAGTGTTATGAACCGCTTGAATTGGATTATTGAAACCTATGGTATTACGAGCGAAGATACAATTTCCTTTAAGACACCATTTACGTTTGATGTGTCTGTTTGGGAAGTGTTTGGTTTCGCGATGATTGGTGCACAAGCAGCACTATTGCCATCTGGTGAAGAAGGTAATCCTGAAAAAATAATGTCACTTATTCATAATAATAAAGCGACTATGGTACATTTCGTGCCGTCTATGTTTAGTGTGTTTATTAACTTTATCAAAGCGACAGATCAAGCGCATTTAATTTCAAGCTTGAGATATGTGTTGGCTAGTGGTGAAGCATTAAAACCAGAACTAGTTAACCAGTTTAATGAACATATTGGGACTAAGAATAATACATTGTTATTGAATTTCTATGGTCCTACTGAAACTACTATTGATGTAACAAGCTTTGATTGTGTAGCGGATGTACAATATGATGCTATACCAATTGGTAAACCGATTGCTAATACACAAGCGTATATCTTAGATGCTGACAATCACTTAATGGGTATCGGTGTTGCAGGTGAATTATGTATTGCTGGTACTAATGTAACGAATGGTTATTTGAATCGACCTGAATTGACAGCAGAAAAGTTTGTCGACAATCCATTTGGTGAAGGTAAAATGTACCGCACAGGGGATTTAACGCGTTGGAATGCTGATGGAAACATCGCTTATTTAGGACGTATTGATGAACAGGTGAAGATACGTGGTTATCGTATTGAATTAGGCGAAATTGATAGTGTATTACGCCAAAATACAGATTTATTAGATGTAGCAGTGGTTACTAAACCTATGTTAGATGGAGAGTTATCGATTTGCGCTTATGTAGTATCTGAACAAAACGTTGATTTAGAGGCAATCAAATTAGAGCTGAGTCATAAATTGCCAGACTACATGGTGCCAAGCTATATGATGCAAATTGAAGATATACCAGTAACACAAAGTGGTAAGTTGAATCGTAAGGCATTACCTGAAATCAAAGTAGAAAGCAAGGCGTACGTTGCACCAACGACAGAAATGGAAACAATGCTAGTCGCAATTTATGAAGATGTCTTAAATTTAAAACAAGTTAGTATCACTGACAATTTCTTTGAAATCGGTGGACACTCATTAAGAGCAATTGGCATTATTAACCAAATAGAAAGTCGAATTGGCACACGTTTGCCACTAAAAATTATTTTTGAAAGTCCAACGATTCTACAATTAGCTAAAACGGTTGAACAATATGCGGTAGATGCGAGCACTCAAAGTATTCCGCAAGCAGAACAGCAGCCATATTATCTGACTTCATCACCTCAAAAACGTTTATATGTGTTAAATGAAATGGTAGATGGTCAAACGGCTTACAATATGCCAAGTATGTTAGAAATCAAAGGTAATGTAGATGTTGCGCGTGTGCAAGATGCTTTTCAAACAATCGTAGATCGTCATGAAGCATTAAGAACGCATTTTGAAACTAAAGATGGAGAGCCTGTACAGGTGATAAATGATTCTGCATCGGTAGTCGTTGATTACGATGAGGTAACGACAGATGATTATGAGCGTATATTAAGTGACTTTGTACAACCTTTTGACTTAAGTAAGGCACCGTTAATTAGAGTTAGTATAGTTAAAGTATCAGAACAACGTTTTATCTTATTGTTTGATATGCACCATATCGTTTCTGATGGCTTCTCTATTAATTTGATTATCAAAGAATTTACAGCGCTATATCATGGTCAAGCGGTAGAGCCATTAGATGTACAATATAAAGATTATAGTGAATGGATGCGCTCAAGAGACTTGGATAGTCAGCGTCAGTTCTGGTTAAGTCAATTTGAGCATGAAGCGCCAGTACTTGATTTACCGTATGATCATTCAAGACCCAACCAACAAAGTTTCACAGGTAAAACGGTAACTGTAGATATGCCTACATCTGTTCAGCATCATATTCAACAATTGACTCAAGCAACAGGCAGTACGGATTACATGGTGTTATTATCATCATTTATGGTACTGTTGCATAAATATAGCCGTCAGGAAGATATCGTTGTAGGTAGTCCAATATCTGGGCGTACACATAGAGATACAGAAAATATGATTGGTATGTTTGTTAATACTTTACCAATGCGTGCTTACCCTGAAAGTGAAAAATCATTTGCACAATTCTTATCAGAAGTGAAGGACCAATCGTTAAATGCCTTTGATAATCAAGAATATCCGTTAGAAGCACTTGTCGATGAAATTGTTGAAACACGTGATTTAACACGTAATCCATTATTCGATGTGCTATTCACATTACAAAATAATGAGAAAAATAGTCTGGAAATATCAGATTGGTCAGTTGAAGAAAAGGAAGCCTCTTATACTAATGCTAAATTTGATTTAAGTATGACAATTCATGAGAATGATGGCTATAAAGTTTCGTTAGAATATGCGGAAGAATTATTTGATAAAGATACGGTTGAACGTATGTTAAACCACTTTATCGAAGTGATTGCGAATGCAACGCAGCAACCAGAACAACTTATTAGTGATATCGACATTATAACAACAGCAGAAACTGAACTTATCTTGAACCAATTCAATGATACGGATCAGCCATTGGATAACACTGTGACACTTGTTGAACGTTTCGAACAACATGCGGCACAATCACCAGACAAAGTAGCAATTACATTTGAAGGTGAAACATTAACGTATAAAGCACTGAACGAACGTGCAAACCAAGTGGCGTATCAATTACGTAATGAGGGCGTTAAACCTAATGACCTAGTAGGTATAATGTCACAACGTCGTTTAGAAATGATGATTGGTATTTATGGCATTTTAAAAGCAGGTGGCGCATATGTACCGTTGGATCCAAATCATCCACATGAGCGTACGAATTTCATTTTAGAAGATAGTAATCCACGTGTATTGCTCACGGATGAAAATATAAGCTATGGTATAAAATACGAAAAGGAAATTATCAAGTTAACAAATAATTCCTTCCTTGATAGCTTACCAACAGATAATTTGGCACATGTTACAGATGAAACAAACTTAATGTATATTATCTATACATCAGGTACAACAGGTAAACCTAAAGGTGTTATGGTTCCATACAGTAGTGTAATGAATCGTCTTAATTGGATGGTTGATTATTTCGAATTAGGTTCTACAGATAAAATATTATTCAAAACACCATTTACCTTTGATGTATCTATTTGGGAAGTCTTTGGTTGGGCAGTTATGGGTGGCGAAATTATCATGCTACGCTCAGGAGAAGAAAGTAACCCAGAGAAGATAGCTTCCGTAATCGATGCGTATAATATTACGATGGCACACTTTGTACCATCAATGTTAAGCGTCTTTATAGATTTCATTAAGACAACACACCGTCAAGATGATATTGTTTCGTTAAATCATGTATTTACAAGTGGTGAAACACTAAAAGTAGACTATGTAAATCAATTTAATCATTTGTTAGGTGGACCAAATCAAACATTGCTATACAACTTATATGGACCTACTGAAACAACTGTTGAGGTAACATATTATCCTGTCTTTGCAGGTCAAACTTATACAGAGGTTCCTATCGGTAGACCTATTGCCAACTCACAAGGTTATGTCTTAAATGAAGATAATAACTTGTTAGGTATTGGTGTACCTGGTGAATTGTGTATCGGTGGTGCAAATGTCACACAAGGTTACTTGAATAGACCAGATTTAACTGCTGAGAAGTACGTTGATAATCCATTTGGTTCTGGCAAAATGTATCGCACAGGCGATTTAGTAAAATGGAGAAAAGATGGACAATTAGAATATCTTGGTAGAATTGACGAACAAGTCAAGATACGCGGTTACCGTATTGAATTAGGTGAAATTGAAAGTTTGATTGCTCAAATCGATGCAGTATCTGAAGCTGCTGTAGTCACTAAAGCACCACAAGGTAGTGACGAAGCAATGATCGCTGCATATCTTGTTTCAGATCGTACGATAGATTTTGACGTAGTAAGAGCGGTCCTATCTAAGAAATTACCTGAGTATATGATTCCAACATATATGACGCAAATTGAACAATTGCCAGTTACAGCTAACGGTAAATTAGATAAAAAAGGACTTCCAGATATTGAATTAGAGGCAAAAGCCTATGTTGAACCACGTGATGAAATGGAAGAGACAATTGCGACAATCTTTGGCAACGTGTTAAATATTGAACGCGTAGGTGCAACAGATAACTTCTTTGAAATAGGCGGACATTCACTAAGAGCAATTAGTGTTATTAACGAACTAGAAAGCCAATTATCTGTACGTGTACCGTTGAAGACGATTTTTGAAAATTCGACAGTGGCACAATTAGCTAGAGCTATCGAAAATGAAGCGACTGCATCATCAACTCAAGAGATACCATTGGCTGAAACTAAGACACATTATCTAGCATCATCACCACAAAAACGTCTATACGTATTGAATGAAATGATGGACGGTCAAACATCTTATAATATGCCAAGTATGTTAGAAATTAGAGGGACTGTTGATGTTGAACGTGTTCAAAATGCATTCCAAAAATTAGTGAACCGTCATGAAGCATTACGTACACACTTTGATACAGTTGAAGGTGAACCGGTACAAATTGTCGAAGATAAAGTTCAAATAAATGTAGAATATGAGGTTGCTTATACAGAAGATTATGAACCATTATTAAATGCGTTCATCAGACCATTTAACTTAGAACAAGCACCTTTATTAAGAGTGAAAGTGGTTAAATGTGCAGAACAACGTTATGTACTTTTATTTGATATGCATCATATTATCTCTGATGGATTCTCTATTAATCTTATTATTAAAGAATTTACAGAGTTGTATCATAATCAAACTTTAGAACCATTAAATGTACAATATAAAGATTACAGTGAATGGATGCATACACGTGACTTAAATGAACAACGTGAATTCTGGTTGTCTCAGTTTAAAGATGAAGCACCAGTACTTGATTTACCTTATGATTATTCACGTACAAACCATCAAAGTTACACAGGTGAATCAGTTAATGTATCTATTTCTGAAGCAACAAGAAATGCAATTCAACAATTAGCGCAAGATACCGGTGCAACGGATTATATGATCTTGTTATCATCATTTATGGTGCTATTGCATAAATATAGTAGACAAGAAGATATCGTTGTAGGTAGTCCGATCTCTGGTCGTACACATAAAGAAACAGAGCAAATGTTAGGTATGTTTGTTAACACGTTAGCAATGCGTGCCTACCCAGAGCGTGACAAATCATTTAAACAATTGCTTGAAGAAGTGAAAGCAACATCATTACAAGCATTTGATAATCAAGAATATCCATTAGAAGAACTTGTAGATGAAATTGTTGAGACACGTGATTTAACACGTAATCCATTGTTCGATGTGCTATTCACGTTACAAAATAATGAAAAAGAAAGCTTGCAAATTGATGACTGGTCAGTAGAACACAAAGAACCATCAACGACTAATGCTAAATTTGATTTGAGCATGACAATATTTGATGATAATGGTTATAGCATTGCTCTTGAATTCGCGCAAGAACTCTTCGATCGTGACACGGTTGAACGTATGTTGGCACATTATGTTGAAATCTTAGAGCACAGCGTACAACAACCTGAACAAAACATCAGTCATCTAGAAATGATTACACAACAAGAACAAGATATTATATTTAATGAATTCAATAATACCGATGTCCCATTAAATAATACAAAAACGTTTTTAGAAAGATTTGAGGCACAAGTCGCTAAAACACCAAAACAGACAGCCATCACATATGAAGGGGTTAGCTTGACTTATCAAGCACTCAATGCGAAGGCAAATCAATTAGCTAATTATTTACGTGTGGAAGGCATTGTGCCTGATGCGCCAGTCGGTTTACTGACAAATCGTAGTTTAGAAATGATGATTGGTATATACGGTATCTTAAAAGCGGGTGGTGCCTATGTACCGATTGACCCTAATTATCCAAGTGATCGTATTAACTATATCTTAGGTGATAGTCAACCAAGTGTACTGCTGACAGATCAAGCATTAGATGAATCAATTGAATTTGATAATAAAGTTGTTGATTTGACTGAAGACACGATGATTGCAACACAAGCAACAGACAATTTAGAACCTGTAACTACAGTTGATAACTTGATGTACATTATCTATACATCAGGTACAACAGGTAAGCCTAAAGGTGTAATGGTACCTTATAAAGGTGTCATGAATCGTCTGAACTGGATGATTGATAAATATCATATTAGTAGTGAAGATACGATTCTGTTCAAGACACCATTTACATTTGATGTGTCGGTATGGGAAATCTTTGGATTCGCTATGATAGGCGGTCAAGCCGTGCTATTACCATCTGGAGAAGAGAGTAATCCAGAAAAAATTACTGATCTATTAGAACAACATCAAATCTCAATGGTACACTTTGTGCCATCTATGTTAGGTGTGTTTATTGATTTTATAAAATCAACTAACAAAGTAGAGAACATTGCGACAGTTAATTATGTATTGGCAAGTGGAGAAGCATTGAAACCAGAACAAGTAAATCAATTTAATGCAATCATTGGTAAGCAAAATGATTCATTGTTGATTGACTTATATGGACCAACAGAAGCTTCTATTGAAGTAATCTATTATCCATGTACTGCAGATCAAACATATGACACGATTCCTATTGGTAAACCAATTGCTAATATTCAAGCTTATATCATGAATGAAGATAATAATCTAATGGGTATTGGCGTTCCTGGAGAACTCTGTATCGGCGGTGTTGGTGTGACAAAAGGTTACCTCAACAGACCAGATTTAACAGCAGAGAAATTTATCGACAATCCATTCGGCGAAGGAAAGTTATACCGTACAGGCGACTTAGCTAAATGGAGTGCGAATGGTAACGTAGAATATCTTGGTCGTATTGATGAGCAAGTTAAGATTAGAGGTTACCGTATTGAGTTAGGTGAAATTGAAAGCTTACTAGGACAAATTGATTACATTTCAGATGTAGCAGTCGTTGCTAAACCAATGGCAGGAGAAGAGTTAGCAATTTGTGCATATCTCGTATCTGATAAAGCAGTCGATAATGATGATGTAAAAGCTATATTAAGTCAAAAATTACCAGACTATATGGTACCGTCATATATGATGCAGATTGATCAGTTACCTGTGACTTCAAACGGTAAATTAGATAAGAAAAAATTACCTGAAATCAAAGTGGAAAGTAAAGCATACGTAGCACCTACGAATGATACAGAAGCAATGCTAGCAGCTATATATGAAGCTAATCTTAATATCGATCAAGTAAGTATTCACGATAATTTCTTTGAAATTGGTGGTCATTCATTAAAAGCGATTGGTATTATTAATAAGATTGAAGCTACAAACGGTGTGCGTTTACCATTGAAGGCTATGTTTGAAAATCCAACAATAGCTCAACTAGCTAAAGTTGTTGATGAACATGCGAATGAAACAACGGCACAACATATTCCAGTAGCAGCAGAACAGCCATACTATACAACTTCATCACCACAAAAACGACTTTATGTCCTTAATGAAATGGTGAAAGGTCAAACCGCATATAATATGCCAAGTATGTTAGAAATTCAAGGTGAAGTTGATCCTGAACGTGTGCAAAATGTATTCCAAACATTAATAGAACGTCATGAAACATTGCGTACTCACTTCGAAACAATCGATGGTGAACCTGTTCAAGTGATTAACGATTCAGCTGAAATCAATGTAGAATATGCTGAAATTAGTACAGATCATTACGAAACATTATTAGATGATTTCGTACAACCATTTGATTTAAGCCAAGCGCCATTGCTAAAAGTTAAAATTGTCAAAGTAGCAGAGTCACGTTATGTATTATTATTTGATATTCACCATGTTATTTCAGATGGTTTTTCAATTAATTTAATCATTAAAGAATTTACGGCTTTATATCACGATCAAACATTAGAAGAGTTGAAAGTACAATATAAAGACTATAGCGAATGGATGAGTACACGTGATTTAAGTGAACAACGTGAGTTCTGGTTATCACAATTTAAAGAAGAGGCACCTGTATTAGACTTACCGTATGATTTCACAAGACCGAAATCACAAAGCTTTACTGGTAAGACAGTAAGTGCACAAATACCAGCAGAAACTAGACATGCAATCAATCGTCTAACACAAAAAACAGGTTGTACAGACTTCATGATTCTATTGTCTTCATTTATGGTGTTATTGCATAAATACAGCAGACAAGAAGATGTTGTTGTCGGCAGTTCAATTGCTGGTCGTACACACCAAGATACTGAAAATATCGTCGGCATGTTTGTAAATACATTACCAATGCGAGCATATCCTGAAAGTAATAAATCATTTAAACAATTGTTAAATGAAGTGAAAGATGTTTCATTGAAGGCATATGACCATCAAGAATATCCATTGGAAGAATTAGTCGACGAAATCGTAGAAAAACGTGATCTAACAAGAAATCCATTATTTGATGTGTTATTCACACTGCAAAATAATGAAAAAGAAAGTCTAGATATCGAAGATTGGATTGTTGAACCGAAAGAAGCAACAAATATCAACGCTAAGTTCGACTTAAACATGATGATTGAAGATGATGGCGATTATAAGGTTTCTATTGAATACGGTGCGGAACTTTTCGAACATCAAACAGTTGAACGTATGTTGGCACATTACATTGAACTATTAGCTAATGTCGTACAACAACCAGAACATAATATTGGCGATATTAATATGGCAACAGCCGATGAGCGAACGTTAATCCTTGGTGAGTTCAATAATACGCGTGAAACTTTAGATAATAGACGTATATTTATGGATCATTTCGAAGCACAAGTTGAACAAACACCGAATCGTACTGCCATCGTTTATGAAGGAGAAAGTTTGACGTACCAAGAGTTGAACGATAAAGCAAATCAACTTGCATATAAATTACGTGCTGAAGGCGTAAAACCAAACATGGTAGTTGGAATGCTGACTCAACGTAGTTTAGAGATGATGATTGGTATTTACGGTATCTTAAAAGCAGGCGGCGCATATGTACCAATTGATCCTCACAATCCAACGGATCGTATTAACTATATGCTAAACGACAGCCAACCTAAGATATTATTGACGGATGCGACACTAGATGAGCAGATTGAGTATGAAGGTCACATCATTAACTTAGCTGACAAGTCTGAATTAGAACATCTGCCAACTGAGAATTTACCAAGTGTTGTCACTGCCGATGATTTAATGTATATCATTTACACATCTGGTACTACAGGTAATCCAAAAGGCGTAATCGTATCATACGAAGGTGTTATGAACCGAATTAATTGGATGATTAAAGAATTCGACATTAATAGTGAAGACAAGGTACTATTCAAGACACTTTATACATTTGATGTGTCTGTTTGGGAAATCTTTGGATTTGCTATGGTAGGTGCACAATTAGTACTGCTACCATCTGGAGAAGAAGGTAACCCAGATAAACTAGCAACAATGATTCAAGAACATGAAATTACAATGGTTCACTTTGTACCGTCAATGCTAGGGGTATTTATTGATTACATTAAGTCCACAAATAGAATGGATGATATTGCGTCAATAAACTATATTCCATCAAGTGGTGAAGCGTTGAAACCAGAACAAGTTAATCGATTTAATGACTTGCTGGGTAGACCAAATAATTCTCTACTTATAGATTTATATGGACCAACAGAAGCATCGATTGAAGTGGTGTGTAATCCACTATATCCAAGTGAAACATACGATATTATTCCGATTGGTAGACCAATCTCAAATGTTCAAATTTATATTTTAAATGAGAAGAATAATCTAATGGGTATTGGTGTTCCTGGCGAGCTTTGTATCGGTGGCATTGCAGTTACACATGGTTATTTAAACCGTCCAGGCTTAACAGAACAACAATTTATCGACAATCCATTTGGTGAAGGTAAATTATATCGTTCTGGTGACTTAGCAAAATGGAGAGCAGATGGTGAACTTGAATATATTGGACGTATCGATGAACAAGTTAAGATCCGTGGTTACCGTATTGAGCTTGGAGAAATTGCGAGTCATTTACGTAGAATTGATGGTATATCAGATGTAGGTGTAATCGTTAGACAAATGGTTGGAGATGATTTATCTATTTGCGCTTACTTAGTTTCAGATCAAGAAATCTCATTCAGTGATATCAAAGCTGAATTAGGGAAGAAAGTACCTGACTACATGGTTCCTGCATATATGATGCAAATCGAGCAATTACCGTTGACTGCAAATGGTAAATTGAATAAACGCGCATTACCTGAAATTGAGGTAGAAAGCAAGACTTATGTTGAGCCTAGAAATGCAACTGAAGCAACAATAGTTGAAGCGGTTAAGCATGTCTTGAATGTAGAGCAAGTTGGCGTGTACGATAACTTCTTTGAAATTGGTGGCGATTCAATTAAAGCAATCAAGTTAACTTCAGAGTTATCTAAGACATATAATATTTCTATTAAAGACTTGTTTGAGCTACAGACGATAGAGCGCATCAGCGAAGCGTTAGATGATAGTGCTGACACGAACTTATTGACTAAGTTAGCATCGTTAAAAGAGTTTAACTTAGAACAGCCACATCAATTCAGCAATGATTTCATTCAAGAAATTGAAAGCTATAAAGAAAATAGTGCAGCAAATTATGAGGTTATTGATGTTGAAGCGGTTAAGTCTAATAAAAATGTATTACTCACAGGTGCGACTGGGTTCTTTGGTATTTATTTACTAAACAACTTATTAGAAGATACTGACTTTGATATCTATGTGATGGTTCGAAGTAATAAAGAGATTACTGGAGAAACGAAATTGCATAACAACTGGGTTTACTATTTTGAATCTCAAATTGATGAGTCATTTGCAAATAGAATTCACATTGTTGAAGGTAATATCGAATCACCTCAATTAGGTATGGGTGAATCAACATATGCAGCATTGTCAGAAGAAATTGATTTAATTGTTAATGCTGCAGCCAATGTAAATCACTTTGCAACAAAAGATGCATCATATGGTGCCAACGTTGGTGGCATTGAACAAATTATCCAATTTGCACAAGATGGTAAAGCAAAAGAAATTCACCATATGTCTACCATTTCAATTGCTTCAGGTAAAGTTGAAGACAAGGCACAATTAACATTCTCTGAATACGATGTAGATATTGGTCAAAAACCAAACAACGTGTACTTAGATGGTAAAATTGAAGCTGAAAAAATATTAATCGATAGCCGTAAACAAGGCGTAGAAACAAATATTTACAGACTGGGTAACTTACAGTGTGATTCTCGAACTGGTTTATTCCAGAAAAATGAAGAAAATAACGCCTTCTATAGCGTTATTAAATCATTCAAGAAACTGGAAAAATTCCCAGACTTACCAGATGATAGCTTAGAGTTCACACCAGTAGACCAAGCCGCTGAAGCTTGTAGTACATTGATTAAAAACAACCAGTTGACGAATGAGATTCATCACATTTACAACACACATCATCTTACATTAACGCAATTGATGAATGTTTATAATCAACATGATTATCACATCGAAAATATTCAATGGAATGACTTTATGGACTTCTTAATGGAATGTATTGAACAAGGTATTAAGAGTGATGAAATAAATGATTTCTTATTACACACAGGCATCCTAGATAACAATATGTTTAACAAATCTCACTTTGAAGTATTAGACTTTAAGACAAATTACATCTTAGAAAAACTAAACTTCGAGTGGAAACCGACAGATAATGAAATACTTTCAAAAATGATCAGTCATCCAAAAAATAATTTCTAAGCAACAACTGAGGCAGCAAATACTTATTTGCTGCTTCAATTGCTTTGCTAATACAAAATGTGGAAGTGATACAGTGGAAGTTACTGTATATTTATTAGATACCAGTGATTCAATTTATCAAAATAAACGACGTAATGCTAAATACTCAGAATTGTTCAAGTGTTTTTGTGTTAAAGCGGCAACTGGTCATGAAATTGACGATATTGCGTTTAAAACAGGCGATTATGGGAAACCTTTGTTGTATAGGCCATATAACAAACACTTAAATATTTCGCATACGGATGGTTTTTCGGTTTGTATCGTTAGTGACATGAATGTAGGTATTGATATAGAAAAAGTAGAACCTATCGACTTAACGATTGCCAAAAATTATTTTGCGCAGGCTGAACATCAATACATCATGAAAGATAACAATGAACAAGCACAGTTGAACCGTTTTTTTGAAGTGTGGACATTGAAAGAATGTTATATCAAGATGCTTGGAACTGGAATATATAAAGCGTTAGATAGCTTTTCAATTACGCCAGAAGGACACACTTATAAGATGATTGAATTAGTAAATAATCAAGAACAACGTTTATCCAGTTTTCATAAATTATTATTTAATCAATATGCATTATCAATAATTTTAGAAACTGCTAATCAAGATATAAAAGTAAATTTCACAGACATCACACATACATTTAATGCAGAATGTATATGTTAAGGGGCGAGAATATGGCAAAGACAACATTATTTTGTATTCCGTTTGCAGGGGGAAGCAAAACCTTATATTATCCGTTGAAAGACAAATTACCGAGCCACATCCAATTTAAACCATTAGAGTTACCTGGTCGTGGTGAAAGACTGATTGAAGATGCACTAGATAGCATCGAAGACATGGTTGATGATTTAGCAAATCAAATTGTTAAAGAAGAGCCAGAAACATTTATCCTACTTGGTTATAGTTTAGGAACTATTTTAGCTTATGAATTATATTACAAATTAGATGAACTAGGTTATAGACCTGAGCATATGATTCTCTGCGCAAGTGAACCTATAGGTTGCATAGACCGCAACAATAATATTGCCAATATGACTGACGAAGAATTTAAGCAATTTATTAAAGATAAAGGCGGTACACCAGAAGAGGTATTAGCTCACGAAGAACTATGGGAACTTGTAAAACCTTCTCTAAAGAATGACTTCTTAGCAATAGATTACTACGATAATAAGCCTAAAGCTGAAAAAGTAAAAGCAAATATTTCTGTCTTTGTTGGAAAACAAGATAAGATTTGTGATCAAGATATCTACAAGTGGTCAGATTTAACGAGAGGCCAAGTTGATTATCAATTTTTCGATGGCGGACATTTCTTTATCAATAACCAATACGATGGATTCAGTGAAAAAATCAAACTCGTCTTAAATCACTAATTGTGATGATTGAGTGATATGTGATATTTTATGCGTTGAATTGTTGAAAGATGAAAATATTACTATGAAATGTGTATTTATAGTTTAGAACATATTGACAAATGTCATATAATTTTATACTATTAGTGGTGCACATATACACACACGTAAAGATTTAATACAATATTTCACACATATTATAAATCTTTTAATAATAGAAACGTATAAACATGAATCGCCATAGAGTGATTGATAAAGAACGCATATGAACGTTATAAAAAAATAATCAACAAGGGAGGCAGTTAACCATGGCAGGTGGACCAAGAAGAGGCGGACGTCGTCGTAAAAAAGTTTGTTACTTCACAGCAAACGGAATTACACACATCGACTATAAAGACACAGAATTATTAAAACGTTTTATCTCAGAACGCGGTAAAATTTTACCACGTCGTGTAACAGGCACTTCAGCTAAATATCAACGTATGTTAACTTTAGCTATTAAACGTGCTCGTCATATGGCATTATTACCATATGTTAAAGAAGAACAATAATAGTTATTGTATCTGAAAAAACCCCGTAGGCATAGGCTTACGGGGTTGTTTTGTGTTTCTAGAGTTTGTGAAATTAGAGTTATGCTGGGAAGTTAACATTAGATCTATTGAATTTCTGGGTTGATTAAATAAAAAATTGCTAATTGACTTATGATCATGATGTTGAACTAGCTGTGAAATATAAATTACTAGTTTCAACAAAAAGCACTAACTATTCATTAGATTGAGTAGTTAGTGCTTTGCTGAAGTTAAAACCCCCAAATTAGAGGTGGGTCTGCTTCGTAGTCTTTTTTATTAAAATCAGAAACTTTATTTTCGTTACTAATTTATAAAATCTTTATAATTATTATCTCATTTTAAGTAATGTATTTAAAGGGTATCATGTTGTCTTGTCTTAATGAAATGGATTTTTGATAGTAGAAAGATTTTAAGAGTATGTTTTGAAAGCAAGAGACCATCTTTAAGGATAAATCATTTTTGTAGAAACCAGTTGTATTCGCGTTAATAAATGAAATATACATAGCAGATTCGCTCACTCGTTTTTAGAGCGGATCTGCTATGTTCGTGTATTGATTCAATTAGTTGTCTATCTTGTCTAATGCAGCCTCTGGTACTTGTTGTTTCTGTACTTCTTTATAACTTTGGGTATCACCTAAACGTATTTCAAGTTTTAAGTAATGATTTGGTTTTAATTTATGCTCATTAAATGAGTTGAACTTAATTTCTTTTGTGTTACCTTGATGATTGGCTGAAATTTGTTTATAAGTATAGCTAATAAATTTTTGCCCATTATCTGCATAATTAACGTTTTTTTTGATTGGTTGTTGTATTTTGACGTAATAATATTCGTTGTGAATTAAAGGGTTAAACTTGGCGTAATCGCGTACTTTATTATTATCTTGATGATTTTCTGCATACAGTTTCCACCCAAATAATGCTAAAAAGATGAAAACGAACAATAATAAGATAGGTAATATGAGCTTGTAGAGTAATCTCAAAAATAATTCCTCCTTAGAGAGATTTATAATTATATTCTAGAGATTTGTATATATGATATCTACAATTTAATGTGACAATATACCTTACAAAAATGTAATTAATATACTGCGTATTGTTATTAATGAAAAAGACAATTTCTATATAATTACAATAGAAATTGTCTTTTTACGCGAAAGCGTGCTTTGTGTAATGAATGTTTCATGTTATAAAGTTGTTATTTTTTATTTGTCTGTTCCTTGATACCTTTAGTTACAGCTTCGGCAAAATCATAAATATTGTGTCTGTAGTGACTTGTGTTTTCACGTGTTGAACGATTTAACTTACCATCTTCAAAAAATTGCTTTCTGTATTTAGTCGATATTTCTATTTGTACACCAGAACCACTATCATTTTTATTTATAATGTTATGTTCTGAATCGCCATTAACGTAGCGTGGACTTTTTTTAACATTAAAGCCTTCCTTTTCAAGGTGCTTAGTAATAGATTTTGCCATTTTCTTATCTTTTCCACCAATATAAACGGCTTTGTTGTCTTCTTCAATACCATGAATAGAAATGGCTTCGTTTGATTTATACACCATTTCCGTTAACTTAGGGTCATCAAAATTTGTTGAGGTGATGTGGAGTTTCTTATTGTTTGATGGTAATAAACCTTCGAAACTATATAAATTATAATCACCTTTTTTAGAAATGATTTTGGCTAATTCTGATGTGCCTGGTTCAATCCCTCCACCGTGAATTGCGGTGATAAGAATGTCTTTATTATTCGTTGTTTTAGTATTAATTTCCCAGTCTTTATGTGCTTTCGTGTCTGCTTTGAGTGCTGCAAAATCTTTGTAATAGTCGTTATTTGCTGGTTGGTCTTGTTTCCAGATATAGAGTATATATAATACTAAACAAATGATTATTACAATAGTTAACATGATTACATAATATAGGTAATCCTTTATAATACTTCTCATTTAAAGCTCCAAACGATTTAGAATGATTGATTACAAGATTATAACAAATACAATTATAATAAGATATTGTTATTTGTTTACAGTTAGGTTAAATCGATTATTATATTGAGAAGTATGTGTTTAAGAATAATACAGTTTATAGATATCCTAAAGTGTATTATTTAACTTCTTTTACCGCAAAATAATTATCTTCTGGATCGGCAAAGTTAAACACTCTACCCATTGGTAAAGTCATAATATCGCCGACTGTAATATCATTATCATTTAAGTGTTGATACAGTTCATCAAATTGTGTGGTTGCAAATATCAGTGATGGGGTTGCAGTACTTACGCCCATATCCATTTCATCAACCTTTTTCTTGTCTTGGAGGACAATAGCAGTTTCTGCTTGATCTTGTGGTAATAATTTAACTACACGTATGCCCATC
The DNA here is from genome assembly GCF_029774255.1 of Staphylococcus gallinarum. NCBI lineage: Bacteria > Bacillati > Bacillota > Bacilli > Caryophanales > Staphylococcaceae > Staphylococcus > Staphylococcus gallinarum. Next base: position 2,674,579 of record NZ_CP069082.1, on the reverse strand, counting down.
TCTGCTGTGTCTTCTGAAACGGTGAAATTCAAGTGTTCAGTCCAAAACTGCATCACTTTATCATGATCGTAAACATAAATCATTACTTCATCTAATCTTTTTAACATATAAATCATCTCCTAAAATGTATAGTTGTAATTACAAATTAGTATATAAAATTAGTTCAGTTTTACAAAATATTATGAGGGTAGATTTATTAATATATTGTCACTTTTATAAAGAAGCAAAATAGTTTAACTTAAATATAGTTAGAAATAAAGAAGGGATAGTGGATATATGGATATTCAAACTCAGATGCAAATCAATGTTCCAGCCAATAAAGCTTATGAAGCATTTGTTAATCCAGAGGAAATTTCAGGATTTTGGTTTTCTCATAGTTCTGAAAGATGGGAAACAGGAAAAACTATTACACTAAAATATGCTGAATATAATGCAGAATTAGATATTGAGATTGTTCATATGGAAGAAAATCGCTTAATTCAGTTTACATGGGGAAATCATCCTGTCGACATACATTTTGAGGAAAATGACAATGGCGTTATTGTGACTACAATTGAACAAGATTTTGACAAAAATGAAGTAGAACAGCTGTTAGGACAAAAAGAGGGCTGGGTCTATATGTTAAGTTGTTTGAAGGCATATCTAGAGTATAATGTGAAAATTAGAGCGGCACTGTTATAGTTAAATATGAATCAGGAGTTGAGCGGAATTAATCAATGTATGAAAATACGAAAGATAATTCTACAGAAACTCCTGATTTTTTAAATGTAAATAATTAACCCTATTAGAGGTTCATTTTGATGATAGCACCAATAAGCCAGAATACGCCGACGATCAAACAAATAACGCCAAAACTAATATAACTTTGTTTCTTACTCACATCTTTGCGTTTAGGTGTTAATTTATTAATGATTAATAATACGACACCAATAATGATCAATAGAATAGCAAAATATAACATTGATATCCCTCCTTACTGCATAGGTGAGAGCAAGGCTATTTATTATACATGTACCCGTTAAAATATATAGATAACTTATTAAAGGTTTACATATAAAAAAGTGTTTCTAAATCAGTTTTACTGTAGTGATTTTAACAGGAATTTTTTATTAACCATGTTAAACTGTTATTAATCAATGCATAGTCATTAAATAATAAATTTATAATGTCAATTTTAAATAATGTGAAATGTGTATTTGATTCAAATGTAAGGATAAGGTGGTTGTTTGATATGGTATTGCAATACGAATATCAATTTAATATAAATGATGTGGAAGATATGATGGAGGTATACCATTCTAATGGTTGGGAAGGGCATTCGCAAGAAGATATTATCAAAATATTTAATATTAGTACACATGTAATTATCGCAAAAAAAGATGCTAAAGTAGTTGGATTTATACGTGCATTGTCAGATGGTGTGTTCAATGCAGCGATATATGATTTAGTGGTTCATATAGATTATCAACAGCAAGGGATAGGTAAAGCAATGATTAATCTGATGCTTGAACATCTAGGGGAATTATCATGTGTGCATTTAATTTCTACTACAGGTAATGAAGCTTTATATGAGAAAATAGGCTTCAGAAAATTGAAAACTGGCATGGCGATTTATCAAAATCAAAAATTAAAAGATGAGTATACTGTGTAAGATTTACAGCAATACTCATCTTGGATAAATAACTTTATGATTATGATAAGGCATGGTGACGACTCACGTCCTCATATGTGAATGTTTTCAATAAAGAGCAACCTAATGGATGTTGACCGTTATCTACATGCTCATTTATTTCTTCTAAAACATCCAAAATTTCATATTCAGGTGTAGTCACATCGAAACTATATTTAAAAAGTTGTTTTTTATCTGATAATACCGTAGCGACAAGTTCGTCATTGTGCATTTTATAATTTAATAGTTGCATATTAATTCCCTCTTTCTCTAAATTTTATAATTCTAATTGATAAATTGAATTTGAAGTAGAAAACTAATACAAACATTACTTAAATTAGAATTATTATAATGTAACTCTTATTATACATGAAAAAGTACAAAATGTAGAGAGTTTTGCTTAAATAAATTAAAATAATTTTAATCTAGAGTATATAGAACGGGTGAAACGCTTTCATTAAATTAAAATAATTATAATGTATGAAATTGAATGATGCTAGGTTGAATTATAATTAACTATTTGCTAAGATATAATGAAATTTAATAATAGCTTTCTAGGGTTCCGCAATGTAATTACAATTGGTCTGGTCCGAGAGAAAGCCACATTTTAAATGTGACACGGAAGGATAAAAGCCTGGGAGATAGTAATTTTTACTGTTTCCCAGGCTTTTTTATTTATTTAAGGAGGAATTGAGATGAATTGGATTAAGATTGTTATTGCAGCTATGTTTGAGGTAGGTTGGGTAGTTGGTTTGACGCATGCATCGTCAGCAATTGAGTGGTTATTGACTGCAATTGCTATCGTGCTGAGTTTTTATCTATTAATCAATGCGTCTAAAAGTTTGCCTGTTGGTACAGCATATGCAGTATTTGTGGGATTAGGAACAACAGGTGTTACGATATTTGACGTTTTAGTGTTTGCACATGGTTTGAATATTGGAAAAGTGATTCTAATTTTCACTTTATTACTTGGTGTAATTGGATTGAAGTTGGTTACAACAAATAAAGGAGAGGAAGTATAATGATGTGGATTATTTTAGTTTTTGCTGGGATATTTGAAATGTTAGGTATTAATTTTTTGAATGCTTATGTCAGTTATCGTAAGAAAGTTAACTTATTAATGATGTGTGTAACATTTATATTGAGTTTTATTCTACTTTCAGTAGCGATGAGTGAGTTACCTATGAGTACAGCATATGCTGTATGGACTGGAATAGGTGCTGTAGGTGGAACTTTGTTGGGGATGATATTTTATAAAGAGTCTAAGGATATAAAGCGAATATTATGTATTGTGGTAATTCTTGCAAGTACTGTAGGATTAAAATTATTAAGTTAAGATAGTTAATAAGATATAAAAAGTCTGTCAAAATAGGAAAAAGCGACGCCTTAAGGCATCGCTTTTAGAGTAATATGTTCATGAATATAAAAGACTAGTAGTCGGTTCCCAACTACACTTATAATATATCAAGTTTTAAACAAATACACAATGTAAACGCTACAATTTTTTTAATTAATTTTATTCAACTTTTTGAAAATGTAATTGATTTCAGCATGATTTTTCAGATACTATTGCACCAGTATGGGTTGATTGATAGGATAAATGAATAGGAGGTGTATATGATGGAAGGACTCGCAGCATTTATAACCATCACACTAATGATCATTATTGTTCCTGGTCCTGATTTCTTTGTAGTAATGAAGAATTCTATTACATCAGGTAAAGGAAATGGCGCAATGGCAGCATTAGGTATAACGAGTGCACATGTATGTTATTCTTTATTAGCAGTGTTTGGAATTATTTTTATCTTAGCGAATATGTATTATGTATTTTTAGTTATTAAGGTACTTGGTGCATGTTATTTAATTTATTTAGGTATTAAAAGTATTATTACTGCAAGGCAAGGGATGGACTTCTCCCAGGATCATATGCAAGCTAAACAAATTAGCTATTTAAACTCTTATCGACAAGGATTTTTAAGTACATTATTAAATCCGAAAGCTTTATTATATTACATAAGTATTTTGCCGCAGTTTATTACGGCTGGTGATGGTGTTTCTACACAAATTGCCATTTTATCAGCAATAGTGACTACAGTTATATTGGTGTGGTTTATTTTCTGTGTATATATTTTTCAATATATTAAATTATTATTTAACAACAGAAAAGTAAAAGCTATATTTGATTATGCGGTAGGTGCTATATTAATCACGTTATCAATCAATTTATTATTTAGTAAAAGTAGTTAATCATTGTTATATATTATTAATTATGTGACTAAGTAGTCGATCTTTGTAAGTCAAAGTATGGACCGCTTAGTCTATTTTTATATTTGCTAGTGGTAAACTGAAAATGAAATAATTTAATTATAAAAAATAAAACACTATATTATTAAAAAGTCACAATTTATCTACATATTAATTTTCATAGTTATTTATAATGTTGAAAGAGAGGGGGTAATAGGTTGAAGAATACATTTAATCCACTACAAAGATTGCACTTTTACGCGGCATTATTTATAACACCATTGCTGATTACCTTGACGATATCAGGCATTGGTTATTTATTTTATCAAGAAGTTGAAAATAATATTTATAAAACTGAATTTTTCGGAGATAGTTCGAATAAGACACATCAATCTATGAATCAAGCTATTGATGATGTGGAGAAAAAATTCGATGGTTTTTATGTTAGTAAGGTTAGTATACTAGACGAACCTTATAATAAGAGAATTACATTAGATGATATGGCAGGTAACCAAAGGTATGTCTTTCTAGATCATAATAATCAAATTGTTGCTGATCAGAATGCCAAACATACATACGCGAATGTCCTTAGAAATATACATAGTTCTTTATTTACAGAGAATACTGTTATTAATTATTTAGTTGAATTAACGGCATGTTGGACGATCTTTATGATTATTTCGGGGACTTATTTACTAATTAAGAAAAAACTCATTAGCAATAAAAGTAAACAATTAAAGTTTCAAAAATGGCACGGCTTTATTGGCGTAATCATTGCAATACCTATATTTGTACTTGTCCTGACTGGTTTGCCATGGTCAGGCTTTATGGGAGCTAAAATTGCAGATGTTATGAATAATTCGGGTAGTTTAGGTCAATCTGAATTGGCAATTAATCCACCTAAGTCAGATGTCAACGAAATTCCTTGGGCGACAAGAAGTAACAAACAACCAGCATCTGGTGAGCATGCAGCACATCATGGTGGAGGTGCTATGCCACAAACAGATTTGAAGCATCAAATTTCTTTAGATAAAGTAATCAAAAATGCTGAAAAAGATGGTTTTAACAAACCATTTTCAATCGTTTATCCATCAAGCGTAGAAGGTACATTCACTATTTCTAAGGGTAGTAATACAGGTGTTACAGGTCTAGATGTTTCTCCATATGATGAAAAAACATTATATATGGATCAATATAATGGCAAAGACTTAGGACAAGTGAAATATCAAGAATATGGCATTATTGGTAAATGGTTTACTTGGGGAATTCCTTTGCATGAAGGACACTTATTTGGTGTTGCTAATAAAGTGATTAATCTATTGGTTTGTCTTGCATTACTAGTAGCTATTGGCTTTGGATTTACTTCATGGATTAAGCGTTTGAAAGGAAAGACGGTTAAAGTACCTCATAGAGTTAAAAAGCCAATGTCATTACCAGTAATTGTATTATTAATTATTTTAGGCATTTTAATGCCATTATTTGGCTTTTCACTTATTATTGTCTTTATTATTGAATTGTTATTGTATTTGAAAGATAAGAAAAAGCAATCAACAAACTAATAAGTTAAATAAAAAAAGAACCAATATCTAAGCATAACGTAACTGAACATTGTTGGGATTCCAACAGTGTGTTGTAGACGTATTATGAGCTATTGGTTCTTTTTAATATTTACATTTTCATATCCATCTCGTGAATCTTCATCATTAGACCATGAGGAATATCATCGTGCTTTACGACTTGCATTTTGTAAAATGTCTTGCCATCATCTTTTGAAACGAGTTTAACAAAATCGCCTTTCTTAGGTTTGAAATCGCTATTCGTTTTTAGCTTTACATTATGTGTTACAAGGCCATCTTTTTCACTTACAACCTTTTCAGCTGTGTTACTATTTTTCATATAACCGTAGTATGTGCTTTTCTGACTTGAAACGACCATAGTAATCGTCACGACAATTCCGATGATAACGAGTACACTTATTAAAGCTAAAGTAAGTTTATTTTTCATTATAATCTGTCTCCTTTTGTTCATCATAATAGATATTAAAGGATTCGTATATAAAGATTTTTAAAGTTTTAAATATTGTCAAATTTAGTTAATTACAAAGTTTATTTGAAATGATTTTCAATTTAAGGATTAAAAAAGCTTGATTCAGAAGTTAGTACACTTACACCTCTATATACATTTTTAATGGTATACCACACTGTCGCAAATGCCAGTAGGCACGCAATGATTATCACAATAATAGTGATCCAATTATTAGTTGCATTTTGCATTAATGATATCCCAAATGAACCAGTTAATAATGCAATGATTGGGCCTAAATACGTAATGATATGATAAACAAGAGACTTAGATGCATGTTGTGAAGTTGGCTTATCTGCAAAAATCCAAACAATAATAGGAACTATGATAGGAGCAAAAAATAAACTAAAATAACTGATAGATGCTAAGACATGATTTCCTTGGGGTGCAGATTTATAGTGATTACTGTTAATTTTTTCCATTTAATTTCACCTCGTGTTAAAGATTATCAAGAATATAAGACTAAATATAGTGTTTGGAAGTAATATTACAATTCTGTTAGTTTTAAATCGGTTAAATGTGACAATAGAATAATATATTGAAAATGGAGGAGTAGAAATATGAAAATATATTTAATAAGACATGGAGAATCACAATCTAATTATGATAAGAAGAACGGTAATCATTACTTTTGTGGTCAAATGGATGTGCCATTAACGGAAAAGGGTGAACAATCTGCTGTTGATTTACAAACGTATTTTGCAGATAAAGAGATTGATCATGTATACCTTTCTGATTTGACGAGAACTAAACAAACGGCTCAAGGTATATTTCCTAGTGATAAAGTGCCTAAAACGGAAACGCCTTTATTGAGAGAGCGTTCATTAGGAAAATTTGAAGGAGAAATGGTTGATGAATTAGAACAATCGACAGAATTTGCGCAATATTTTAATGATGAAGCATATAAATATTTCCGCCATAGCTTTAGTCAAAAGGCGCCAGAAGGTGAAAGTTATGCTGATGTCTTATATAGAGTGGAACAGTTTTTCAAAAATGAGGTACAAGCGCAAGATGATAATATTGCTATTGTGGCACATCAAGTCGTTATTCGTTGTATCCTTGTTTATTTTGATTATGAATCTAAAGAGAGTGCCGTTGATACAAAAGTAGAGAACTGTGTGCCTTATGTCTTAGATATTAAATAATGTTATACAGAAAGTATGGGTATTATCCCTTTCTAATTTTCCAAATGAGGGAAGGGGTTGTTCTGATGAGCTGTTTCCTTAGGGGATAGGATGGGCTGACAATTATAAGCTGAGTTGTCCCATAGGAAAGCGAGCCAATAATTCGTAATATGAATAAAAAGAAGCACTCAGATAAATTGAATTATCTGAGTGCTATTTTTCTGGAATTTATGTGCCAGAGTGTTTAATATTTTTTAGCTGCTGTTAAGCTTTCATGAAATCCTTGGAATATCGTGTTTATATTGTCTAAAAAACTACCAACTATTACCGCAAGTATGACATAAGTAATGCTTAGTGCAATTGATTTAAATGATATAACACCATATTTTTCTTGTTTCTCAAAGAGATAATAAGCTATGAAGACAGCAGCCATTGCTCCAAATAAGATAGTTAAAATCATAATTATGGAACCTCCCAATTTTTAATACGATCGGCTGTGCTTCTCATTAAATAATTAATTGCCTAACTTGCCATTATCATAACAAATTACTATTTGAGAAAAAAAGGGATATTGTATTAAAAAACCTTACAATCATGTAAGGTTTTTTACGAATATAAGACAACGAAGATTGTTAAAATATACATATTTTAGGCTTGAAGCAATGTATATCTAGGAATCATCGTTGTCATCATTTTGTAATTAATCTGTCAATAAACATTTTTTAGCCAACACAACGTTGTTAATCGTTACTTTTTAAGTAATAACTTACAATGTTATTTAGTTGATTGTCACTATTTAGCCATTATTTGTCGATTGCTTTTGTAGGTAAATCTTTTGATTTTAGGAATTTTTTGATTTTATCTTGTTGTTTCCCGTTTACATCACCAGCAAATTTTGTTGAAACATCGACGACATTGAGTTCATTTTGAGGTTGATAATCTAATTCTTCGATAGCTTCATCGGCATCTTTAATTGTACTGTTTAAGGCAGTGAAATATTTGTGAATACGCTCTACATTTTCTTGATAACCTTTAGGTAGTGTGTTGTTCTTGATAAATTTCTCGAAACGTACATCATTTTTAACTGCTAAATGTGATAAGTTTGACAAACGTTTTGCTTGTGCATCTGTAATTTTCTTATCTGAGTTTGATTGTTTATCTAATTTATACTGAATTAAGTATTTATTATCCAAAATATCTGAATTGACAGCTAAATACTTTTTGATTGCTGCATTCATTTCTTGTTCGCTAATTTTTTGGCCCTTTTTATCTGTTTGGAAAATATCTTTTTCAGTTAGTGTTTTAACATTTTTTGGCGCGTGTCTTTCGCTATGTTGGTGGTCGTTATCTTCTGAATCACTATTTGAACATGCCGCAAGCATCATAGTTAAGACTAAAACTAACGATAATAGTATGCTTTTCTTCATAAATTAATACTGCTCCTTTGAAAATAATGGTACGTATATAAACAACGAAGTTCAATGTTTAAACGCATTTTATAAAATTATAACTTAAGCGTATCATGTAGTGCTATTTATTTGAATATGCTATGAAATAATAAATGCACAATCTCTTGAACAAATAAGAAGATGTGCCATTTTTATAACAAAGTGAAGATTCTAGAATGAATTTATCATTAAAGAAATAGTATGAATAAAGTGGTATATTAAAGTGCAACAACTGCATAACTCATTACGTATACGCGTAGTCTTATAAAATAATTTATGTATATAACAAGAAGAGTCGGTGAAAATTAAATTTATAATTTCCATCGACTCTTTTGTGATAGGATTTAGTTCCTATATTTATTTATATTTAAAATTGATAGGGTGATGATTAATGTCGAATGATATAATCAAATGCGTTTAATGCTGCATTGGCACCGGCACCCATTGAAATAATAATTTGTTTATTTCGATCATCGGTAACATCACCAGCGGCAAAGATACCTGGGATGCTCGTCGCATTTTTACGATCAATCATAATTTCGTTAGCTTGGTTTAACTCAACGTAATTGTCGAGCCATTCAGTGTTAGGCAATAAGCCAATTTGTACAAAAATACCTTCTAATTCAAGTGTTTGTTCTTCGCCACTATTCTTATCTTGGTACTTAAGACCTGTAACAGCACCATCTCCAAGAACTTCTGTTGTTTGGGCGTTCTTGATTACTGTTACATTTGGTAAAGAAGTCAGACGTTCTTGTAAGACTTTATCGGCTTTTAAGTTTGCATTTCTTTCTAGTAAGGTAACGTGTTTAACAATACCTGCTAAATCGATTGCTGCTTCAACGCCTGAGTTACCACCGCCGACAACGGCTACGTCTTTGTTTTCAAATAAAGGACCATCACAGTGCGGGCAGAATGCAACGCCTTTATTAATTAATGCTTCTTCACCTGGTACCTCTAATTTACGCCAACGCGCACCCGTTGAAATAATTACAGTTTTACTTTGTAATTGTGCGCCATTATCTAACGTAACATCGATACCGTGGTCTGTCTTTTCTATTGCACTTGCGCGTATACCAGTCATCACATCAACATTATATTGATTGATATGGTCTTGTAGCGCAGATGAGAACTTCGGTCCATCTGTTTCTTTAACAGTGATGAAGTTTTCAATTGCGGCAGTATCATTAACTTGACCACCAATGCGGTCAGCTACGATGCCCGTACGCAATCCTTTTCTTGCAGTATAAATCGCTGCACTACCACTCGCAGGGCCACCACCGATGATTAAGACATCGTATGGATCTTTATCGTTAAACTCTGCTGGGTCAGCCTTACTACCTAAACTAGATAAGATATCTTGAATCGTCATACGACCATTACCGAATTCTTCACCATCTAGGAAAATAGCTGGTACAGCCATGATATTTTCAGATTCTTCTCTGAAAATAGCACCATCAATCATTGTATGAGAAATATTAGGATTTAATAAACTCATCAAGTTTAAAGCTTGGACAACGTCAGGACATTTTTGACAAGTTAAACTAATATAAGTTTCAAAATGTAGTGGACGGTCTAATGCTTTGATTTGATCAATAACTGCTTGTTCTTCTTTAGGAGCACGACCACTCACTTGTAACAATGCTAATACGAGTGAATTAAATTCATGTCCCATTGGAAGACCTGCAAACGTAATGCCAGTTTCTTCAGTTGGTTTATTTACTGAGAAACTAGGTGTACGTTTCAGTGTTGATTCTTGTATTGAAATGCGGGGTGACATTTCAGCGACTTCTTCTAATAATTGCTTTAATTCCTTAGATTTGTCATCTGATCCAATGCTTGCATTGAGTACAACGTCACCCTCCATTAATTGAAGTAATTGTTGTAATTGTGATTTAAGTTGATCATCAAGCATTTAAATCAATGCCTCCTTAGATTTTACCTACTAAGTCAAGACCAGGTTGTAATGTTTCTGAACCTTCTTCCCATTTAGCTGGGCAAACTTCACCTGGATGTTGACGCACGTATTGTGCTGCTTTAATTTTGTGTACTAATGTGCTAGCGTCACGACCGATACCGTCAGCATTGATTTCTGCTGCTTGAACGACACCATCAGGGTCAACGATGAATGTACCACGTTGAGCAAGACCAGCTTCTTCATCTAATACATCAAAGTTACGAGTGATAGTTTGAGAAGGGTCACCAATCATAGCATATTGGATTTTGCTGATTGCATCTGAATGGTCATGCCATGCTTTGTGTACGAAATGCGTATCAGTTGATACTGAATAAACATTAACGCCTAATTCTTGTAATTTATCATATTGTCCTTGTAAATCTTCTAATTCAGTTGGACATACAAATGAGAAGTCTGCTGGGTAGAAGCAAACAACACTCCATGAACCTTTTAAGTTTTCATCTGAGATTTCGAAGAACTCATCTTTCTTTGGATCATAAGCATTTGCTGTAAATGGTAAAATTTCTTTATTGATTAAAGACATAAAAACATCCTCCTGATTATTTTCTTAAAATTTGATTAGAATTACTGAAAAGTAGATTGTTATGATTACTTAATTATAATAATTCTAATCTCTATGTTTTACATTATTGCATTTATTATATGTTTCGTCAACAATGTAAGCTCGTAAGTGAAAAGAGTAAAATAACGCCATATAAATACAATTTAATATAAAATGGCTAAGTCAGATTAGATCGTTTTACAGTGTGTTTCACACTACTAATACTAGACTTATAGTTCATAAATAACCAAGTTATTCTCAACTAAACATATAAAATTGAGAACTAAAGGTAATGATTATTATCATTTTAAAGCTATTGTGTCATTTGAGTTGTTATTCTTGAGTAATGATGAGTTGCCAAAGTGATTATTAAAAGAAAGGCACTTATTTACTGATTATATAATGTTCAATTAAGAGCATCAGCATAGTTGAAAGAAAGTCACTGAAAATGTGAACAAAAAATGAAAATTTATATAAGTATTCGTATTATAAATTACCTATATAAAATAAAGGAGGAAGTGCATTATAGAATGAGATAGACGTTAAATGTTATGAAAAGCGAATATATAGCGTTCCGTTTAATGGTAATAAATCACTTATTATTTCATTAATTGATTTATTATCTTTTAAATCATAGGAAAATGGGGTAAACAGAATATAAGCAATCCATATTTATGTCTGTTAAGCTATGTGTACAAAAACACAAAAGAGGAGCGGATGACATGTCTGAACATGTTTATAATTTAGTGAAACAGCACCATTCAGTAAGAAACTTTAAGAAAGAACGTATTTCAGAAGAACATATTAAACAACTTGTTGAAGCAGGGCAAAGCGCTTCAACGTCAAGTTACTTACAAACATATTCAATTATTGGTGTAGAAGATCCTGAAATTAAAGAAGAATTAAAAGAAGTTTCTGGTCAACCATACGTGGTAGAAAACGGTTATTTGTTTGTCTTTGTAATTGATTATTATAGACATTCTATTATAGATGAACATACAAAGGTTGATATGGCTACTTCATTTGAATCAGCTGAAGGGCTCCTAGTTGGTACTGTAGACGCGACATTAGTAGCACAAAATATTGCAGTAACTGCTGAAGATATGGGTTATGGCATCGTATACTTAGGATCATTAAGAAATGATATTGAACGAGTGAGAGAAATATTGAATTTACCTGATCACACTTTCCCATTATTTGGTATGGCATTAGGCATTCCTGAAGATGGGGAAAATGGTAGCCCGAAACCACGTTTACCATTTGAAAATGTCTTCCATAAAGATCGTTATAACCAAGACAAAGAAACGCAACAAGAAGCTCTTGATAAATATGATCAAGAAGTAAGTGATTACTATAAATCACGTACGAATGGTGAACGTAGTGAAACATGGTCAGAACAAATTGCACAATTTATGAGTTCGAAACAACGACTAGATATGTTGGATCATTTAAATAGTTCAGGCTTTATACGCAAGTAATACTAACTCAAACTATTTTAGTGTGAATTGAGAGAAGTATTAAATTTGCTCAATAATTATCTTGAGTGGAAAAAAGGAGTTGAAGAAGATGAGTATGTTTGAAAAGCTATTTCACAAGAAATCTAATGATGATGATAAGCAGAAAGATTCAAGCGATAGATACATTTACTCTTCTTCTAGTAAACTGACTCCGAACGAGGCTCAAGCGTATTGGGTCAAGATGGCACAAAAAATAGTTGTTGGAACAATTAAGTCAGTCGAACATACTGCTGAAAGGGTCTTTATTCTAATCTCTTTTGATGATAAAGCATCAACGATAGATATTTTCTTTCAAATGAATGGACAGTTAAGAATGTGGAATGATTTAGATAACGAAGATTACAAACGTACGATTTCACAAAATTTAATTACACAGGCACCCAATTTAGTTAAGCAAGTTAACTGTTTATATGACAGTGTAAATATGTCACGAATCGCGTATTCACAGATTCAATTTGAATTTGAAAGTAAGACTTGGTATTTACATGATATTACTGAGGATAGCGTTGAAGCACAGTTAGATAAAGAACCAGCATTTTTAAAGTGGTTCGATGATGTGGCTAGATCTGTAGAGTCATTGCCATTAGACAGTAAGGCAAAGGTGACGTGGGGGCCGTTTAAGCCAGAAGAATACTAACGTGAATATGACGTAGTTTAATCATTTTAAAGTAAATAATGTGCTCTATAAAAATTTAGACTGTTGAGGATATTGTCTCAGCAATCAAATTTTGATGGAGAACCATAAAAATAATATAGCGCACATCTCCTTATATAGATTGGAGGTGTGCTTTTTTTGTGAATGATGTCGTTACTGCCTCTCTATATTTACTGTATCAATGTTGAGGTTTAATCATTATCACGTTATCACGAAAGAATACTTATTAAATATAAAAAATATGCCACATTCTCATCCACCAATCATACTGCATGGTAGAGAAAATGTGACATGTATTATAAATAAACTTTATTTATTGCATTGAAATAAGATGTTTAATCATTTAGTTGCTTGCAGTTACTTCTGCATATTCGTTTGAATCATAGACATCTTTGTCTAAATGATTTGTTAATTTAGCTGTACCTGTACCTGCTAACATAGAATCATTAACGTTTAATGCAGTTCTTCCCATATCGATTAATGGTTCTACTGAGATGAGTACACCTGCTAATGCGACTGGCAAGTTCAATGTAGAAAGCACTAAGATTGATGCGAATGTTGCGCCACCGCCTACACCAGCTACACCAAATGAACTAATAACTACAACTCCGATAACAGTTAAGATAAATTGTAGATTGATTTCAACATGTGCTACAGGTGCGACCATAATTGCTAACATCGCTGGGTAAATACCAGCACAACCATTTTGTCCGATAGATAAACCAAATGATGCAGCGAAATTCGCAATACCATCAGGTACGCCTAATCTATTTTTCTGTGTCTGAACATTAATTGGCAAAGTACCTGCACTTGAACGAGAAGTAAATGCGAATAGTAATACTTCGCCCGTTTTTTTAATGAAGGTAATTGGGTTTAATCCTAATAATGAAATAATAATTAAATGTATGATATACATTGCGATTAATGCTACATAAGAAGCAATAACGAATTTTCCTAATGTCCAAATAGCTCCAAAGTCACTTGTAGCAATAGTTGAAGTCATAATTGCAAGAATACCATAAGGTGTTAAACGTAATACGAAAGTTACAATAGCCATAACTAAGTTGTAAAGTGCGTCAATACCACGTTTAAGGACGCTACCACTTTCTGGTTGCTTGCGCATTACACGTAAAAATGCAAAACCAACAAATGCAGCAAATATAACAACTGCAATCGTAGAAGTAGTACGTTGACCTGTGAAATCTAAGAATGGATTACTTGGAATTAATTGTAATATTTGTTGTGGTAACGTATTTGCTGTCATATCCTTAGCTTCTTTAGCAATTTCACTACCACGTGAACTTTCTGCATGACCTAAATCGATAGAAGAAGCATCCAAGTTGAATACCAATGCTGAAATGATACCAATAATAGATGCAATTGCTACTGTACCAATTAAGAAGATGAAAATATACATCCCAATTTTCGCGAATTTTTCACCAATCTTAATTTTAGTGAATGCTGAAACGATTGAAATGAAAATAAGTGGCATAACAATCATTTGTAATAATGCAATGTAGCCGTCTCCTACGATGCTAAACCAATCTGTTGTTTGCTTCGTAACGCTTGAGTCTATCCCATAAATTAAATGTAAAACAACGCCATATACAATCCCAATGCCTAAAGCAGTGAATACGCGTTTAGGAAATGATACATGTCGTCTTGTCATTGCATATAAAAGAATGAGAAAGGCCACAAAGATAATAATGTTAAGTATAGTTAATAACATATAAAAGGACCTGCACTTTCTATAAAAAATTTTGTTTTATAATCCGATACGCATACTAAGGATAGTAGCTAATGAAATATTATTCAAGTCTATTACTCAAAATAATTTATAAAATTGAAATGATTTTATTTTCTGACAATAATTGAATTGTATAAATGATAAATAATGATATGAGGCAGAGTGAGTAAGGAAGGTGAGTGTTACTTAATGATAAATGTACAATGCAAGAGTTTAAAATGTAGCATAGGACGAGGAATGAATGGGGTATAAATCAAAGGGAGTTAACAAAAAAATAGCGACTCTAATTGTTAGAGTCGCTCCGTTATAATCTAATCTTTGAATCTTATAAATTGAATAGTCTAGCGAAGAAACCTTTTCGTTCTTCTTTAGGTTCGCTATGCGTTGCTTGTGAAGTATATGTTTGAGTTGTCTCTTTATTATCATCTGAGATAGTTGCTTCTTTGTCAGTTTCCACAGAATGTTCTACTTTTTCATCGCGTGTAGCAGTAGAATCGTTAGTTGTTACTTGTTTGCTAGTATCGTTAGTACTGTCGGAAGTAGTTGTAGTCGCTGCTTTGTTAGCGTCATCTTTATCATCAGATTTAGTTGTTGTTGTGTCAGCAGGTTTGCTAACTTGAGTGATCTCATCTTTCTCAGTCTTTGCTTGTGCTGAGTTGTTCGAATTAGCAATCAATTTATCGACAGCTTTATCATCTTGTTGTGCGCTAGTCTCTGTTGTTTGTTTACTAGGTTCAGTACGTTGTTCAGTCGAACTTTCAGTATAGTTACTTTCTGAATCGCTTGTAGTTGTACTTTGATTAGCGGGTATTTGCTTTGATTCAACGTTAGACTGAGCAATCGTTTGTTGTTCGATTTGAGCTTCTTGAATCGCACTTTGTGTTGTCTTGATTTCATCCGTAGATGTTTGGATTGCCTTTAATGATTCGGTATTATTGTTTAATTGAGTAGTGATTTGATTTTGCATTTCATGTAATTCACGTTGTTGTTGGTGTACTTGATTGATCATTTGACCTAACATTTGTCGTTCGTCACGCATTTTTTGAATTTCATTACGCAAATCTTCGACTAAATGTGAAACATTTTGATCGGTTGGTAGATTGCTACCTTCGTCCTTTACAAGTACTTGTAAGAAGTCTTTCTCTTTTTCTAACTCATCAAATGCTAAATCATAACTATTTGTTTGTTTAACTTTATCTGCAATATCTTGGAAAAGTTCGATATCTTCTTCTTGGAAATCAGTTGCTTCACGGCCTCGGTATTCAGTTTTACTAAGTTGGTAACCGCGTTCTTCTAAATGTTGAACGATCTTGCGGACTTGTTTTTCACTTAGTTCCACACGTTGTGCAAATTCTTTGGTTAACATAGAAATAAGTCCTTTCATAATTAATTATTAGTATATGTATACTGACGTTTGTCTCCGGTTAGTGAAACGTCAGTCTTACCTCTACGTCATTTTAACCTGTTTAACCAGTGATTTCAAGTGCCTATCACAATCGCTTGCGCAGATCCATCTCTTCTAATAACGGGTAAATTATACTTCTAGAGATTTTATTGGCAAATACATATTTAAGAATATAGTTGGATTTGATACTGGGTCCATAGATATCTTTGGTAAGTTCGATGTTTGATTTAATAAATAAATCCATTGGTACACCATCGGCATAACCATATATACTTGGAGCTAAATAATCGATGTCAGTTTGTTTCTCAAAACCATGTTCAAATAAGAATTCTCGTCTGTTTTCTAAAATTTGAATATCCTTTTCTTCGACTTCAGCAGGTTCCCTTTCTACTTCAAGCATAATGAAATTAACATCATGTGCGTGTAATTGATTTGATAGTTTATTGATTTCAAGTTCGACTTGATCCAAAGTTTGTGTAATGAGTTCACTATGGTTAGACTGATTGACGGCTATAAGATAGATTAAAAATGCTGAGTTAGTTGTCGCTTCATAATGGGCGGTAGCGAGACTGACTGGTTGACCGTCTTCTAAACCTACGATGAATAAATAATCATCTTTAGTATGGACATTCTCTAATGATTGCTTGAAGATTTGTTTGTCTTCTGATAAACCAATATCAAACCTTTCATCATATATTTTCAATGCGGCTTCAAATAAAGGGTCATCAATAGATGTAACAGTCTTAAACTCCATGGGTACACCTCCAAAATTATTGCGTTTATTATAACATAGATGATGAGTTTGTAATAAATTGTAGATAAATAGCCAATATAAATGAAAGAACATTTTAGGTGCCATAATTATTGCGGAAATGAAAGCACCAACCCACAGTACATATCACAAGGGTTGGTGCTTTCATTGAAATATTAATTTGTTAAGGTGTGCGTAAGTAATTACGACTTAGGGCCATGCGTTTCTTCGGCGTAATGTGTTACGCCTGGTTTAGGCTTTGGGTCGTAAGCGGCATTATAATCCTCCACCTCTTCGTGTGTAGAAGTATCTTTCTTCGCTACTACTACATACTTACCATCTAGGATTGCGTCTTTATAGCGTGTCTTTTCTTCATCTGAAATATGATAATAAGATAAGACAATTTCTTCACCGTCTTCACCAGTTAACAGCTTAGCCATCTTATCACTGAACGTACCGCTCGTTGATGTTAGATTCACCTCTGAATCGTGTAACTCATCAATGTGAAGTTTGGATTTGCTTAATACAGAAAGTTCTGAAGCTTTATATCCTTCACTTAGCTTTTGTTCAATTGCGTTTAAAATTTCTTCCTTGCTTTGTACAACTGTGAAATCTGACATTTAAAGTCCCTCCATCCGATGTTGTGTGATTAGTAATATTTACCCACATACAAAATTAATAAAACGAATATACTATTATTATATAACTACGTGATAGTACTGACAATTACTATTTAGGTGAATTATGAAACGCTTTCACATACTGTTGTAGTTTTAATAGGATAATTATATAAAAACGATTACATAAAATGACATATTGAAAATAATCGTGAAATTTGCTATTATCAGTTAATAATTTATCTAACTCATATAATCTAAAGGATACGGCTTTAGAAGTTTCTACCATGTCGCCATGAACGATGTGACTATGAGTAACCTATACAATACACGAGACTAAAATTCATATTGTTTTATGCCTTTGCGGTTGCTAAAGCTAAAATAATAATGACATTACGATTAATACGACCTTACATTTTTATGAAAAGGGAAATGGATGTAAGGAACCAAGTTAGCGCGTAATCGTTATAAGATGGAGAATGGCTTCTTTTGGTATTGCACGTTCACTCATAGATCCTGAAACTAAGTTAGTTTAGGATTTTTTTTGTATACAAAATGAGGAGGTTTTTTGAGTGGATTTGTTAAAACAGAAGGTTGCAGATGACGGCGTAGTCATTGATGAAAAAATCCTTAAAGTAGATGGGTTTTTAAATCATCAAATTGACGCTAAGTTAATGCATAGTGTGGGGCAGACCTTTTACGAACAATTCAAAGAAGAAGGTATCACAAAAATTTTAACGATTGAAGCATCTGGTATAGCACCAGCAATTATGGCAGCTTTACATTTTGATGTACCTTGTCTATTTGCTAAAAAAGCAAAGCCAAGTACATTGACTCAAGATGTTTACCAAGCTTCAATTCATTCATTTACTAAAAACACTACAAGCACGGTCATTGTGTCTAATGAGTTTTTAAATGAAGATGATCGAGTGCTAATCATTGATGATTTCTTAGCAAATGGTGATGCATCACTAGGGCTAAATGAGATTGTTGAACAAGCGCAAGCTAAGACAGTTGGTGTTGGTATTGTCATTGAAAAGAGTTTCCAACCAGGTAGAGAACGTTTAGAACAAGCAGGATTAACGGTATCGTCATTATGTAAAGTTGCGTCATTAAAGGGTAACGAAGTGACATTCGTAGGTGACGAGGCATGAAGACATTTATCTTAAGTCTTCAACATTTATTAGCGATGTATGCTGGTGCGATATTAGTTCCGATTATCGTGGGTACGAGTTTGGATTTTACACCAGAACAAATCGCATTTCTAGTCACAGTAGACATCTTTATGTGTGGATTAGCAACATTCTTACAAGTGTGGAAAGGTACAGGGACAGGCTTACCGATTGTATTAGGTTGTACTTTCACCGCAGTGGCACCAATGATCCTAATCGGACAAACGAAAGGTATTGGCGATTTATATGGCTCATTATTCCTGTCAGGGATATTAGTAGTCATTATTGCTCCGTTTTTCTCTTATTTAGTTAAATTCTTCCCACCAGTAGTAACGGGCAGTGTAGTAACGATTATTGGTATTAATTTAATGCCAGTTGCTATGAACTATTTAGCAGGTGGAGAAGGTGCTAAAAATTATGGAGATGCTAAAAACATCATCTTAGGAGTGACGACATTAATCGTTATACTTGTCGTACAAAGATTGACGACAGGATTTATGAAATCCATCGCCATATTAATTGGTTTGATTGTTGGGACAGTACTCGCATCATTCTTTGGTGTCGTAGATGTGAAACAAGTGGGTGATGCGCATTGGTTTGCATTGCCACAACCCTTTAGATTTTCGACATTTAGTTTTGATTTTGGTGCGACATTAGTATTCTTTATCGTCGCACTAGTCAGTTTAATTGAATCTACTGGTGTATATCACGCTTTGAGTGAAATCACTGGTAAGCAGTTAGAACGTAAAGATTTTAGAAAGGGTTATACAGCAGAAGGTATTGCAATTATTTTAGGCTCTATCTTCAATGCATTTCCTTATACGGCTTATTCACAAAACGTCGGACTCGTATCTTTATCAGGGGCGAAGAAGAATAATGTGATTTATGGCATGGTCATTATGTTGCTTGTTTGTGGATGTATTCCCAAAATAGGCGCAATGGCTAATATGATTCCACTTCCAGTATTAGGCGGTGCGATGATAGCTATGTTTGGCATGGTCATGGCATATGGTGTTAGTATATTAGGTAATATTAATTTTAAGAATCAAAATAATTTATTGATTATTGCTGTATCAGTTGGACTAGGAACGGGTATAAGTGCAGTACCACAAGCATTTAAAGCACTAGGTGATAACTTCGCTTGGTTAACCCAGAATGGTATTGTACTTGGAGCAGTTTCGGCGATTGTTTTGAATTTCTTTTTTAATGGCATAAAGTATCAACAAAAGTCAGAAGTTATGGAATAATGTAACTATAAAACAAATATTAGGAGGCTGTACGAGTATGTGGGAAAATAAATTTGAAAAAGAATCACTAACATTTGATGATGTGTTATTGTTACCAGCGGAATCTGATGTGTTACCAAAAGAGGTAGATTTAAGTGTGCAATTATCAGAAGGTGTAAAATTAAATATACCCGTATTATCTGCAGGTATGGATACGGTAACTGAATCAAAAATGGCTATAGCAATGGCGCGTCAAGGTGGTTTAGGCGTTATTCATAAAAATATGAATATCGAAGATCAAGCAGACGAAGTACAAAAAGTTAAGCGTTCTGAAAATGGTGTCATCACTAATCCATTTTATTTAACTCCTGAGGAAAGTGTTTATGAAGCGGAGGCATTGATGGGTAAATATCGCATCTCTGGTGTACCTATCGTTAATAATACAACGGATAGACAATTCGTAGGTATTATCACAAATCGTGACTTACGCTTTATCGAAGATTTTTCAATTAAAATTTCTGACGTAATGACTAAAGAAGATTTAGTAACTGCGCCAGTTGGTACGACATTGGACGAAGCAGAAGAGTTACTACAACAACACAAAATTGAAAAGTTACCATTAGTTGAAAATGGACGCCTAGAAGGTTTAATTACAATTAAAGATATCGAGAAAGTACTCGAGTTCCCTAACTCAGCTAAAGATGCTCACGGTAGACTCTTAGTTGCAGCAGCAATTGGTATTGCGAAAGATACAGATATCCGTGCACAGAAATTAGTAGAGGCAGGCGTTGACGCACTTGTTATCGATACTGCACATGGTCACTCTAAAGGCGTATTAAACCAAGTAAAACACATTAAAGAAAAATTCCCACAAGTTACATTAATAGCAGGTAACGTAGCGACTGCAGCAGGAACTAAAGCGTTATACGAAGCTGGTGCAGACGTGGTTAAAGTTGGTATTGGTCCTGGATCAATCTGTACAACACGTGTTGTTGCTGGTGTTGGTGTACCTCAAATTACAGCAATCTATGATTGTGCTACAGAAGCACGTAAACATGGTAAAGCGATTATCGCAGATGGTGGAATTAAATTCTCAGGTGATATTATTAAAGCATTAGCTGCAGGTGGACACGCTGTTATGCTAGGAAGCTTATTGGCTGGTACAGAAGAAAGCCCAGGAGAAACAGAAATTTTCCAAGGTAGACAATATAAAGTATATCGTGGCATGGGCTCATTAGGTGCCATGGAAAGTGGTTCAAATGACCGTTACTTCCAAGAAGACAAAACACCTAAAAAATTCGTTCCAGAAGGCATCGAAGGCCGTATTGCATATAAAGGACCTTTACAAGATACAGTTTATCAATTAATGGGTGGCGTAAGATCTGGTATGGGCTATACTGGTTCAGCAAACTTAGAATCATTAAGAGAAGAAGCTCAATTTACACGCATGGGACCTGCTGGTTTAGCAGAAAGTCATCCACATGACGTTCAAATTACAAAAGAATCACCAAATTATTCATTCTAAGTTAAAGGAGATTTAAAGTTATGGAAATGGCGAAAGAGCAAGAATTGATACTTGTTTTAGACTTTGGTAGCCAATACAACCAATTGATTACACGACGTATTCGTGAAATGGGTGTATACAGTGAGTTACACGATCATGAAATTAGTATTGAAGAAATAAAACGTTTAAATCCTAAAGGTATTATCCTTTCTGGTGGACCAAATTCAGTATATGAAGAAAATTCATTTACAATCGATCCTGAAATTTATAATTTAGGTGTACCTATTTTAGGTATTTGTTATGGTATGCAGCTAACTACTAAATTACTAGGTGGTAAAGTTGAGCGTGCCAATGAACGTGAATATGGTAAAGCTGTAATTAATGCTAAGACAGACGAGTTATTCTTTGGTTTACCTGAAGAGCAAAACGTTTGGATGAGTCATTCGGATAAAGTAATCGAAATTCCTGAAGGATTCGAAGTGATCGCTGATAGCCCTAGCACAAATTATGCTGCTATCGAAGATAAATCACGTCGCATTTACGGCGTACAATTCCACCCTGAAGTACGTCATACAGAATACGGTAATGATTTATTACGTAACTTTGTGCGTCGCGTTTGTGATTGTACTGGTGAATGGTCAATGGAAAACTTTATTGAAATTGAAATTGAAAAGATTCGTGCCCAAGTAGGAGACCGTAAAGTACTTTGTGCAATGAGCGGTGGCGTGGATTCATCAGTAGTTGCAGTATTATTACACAAAGCAATTGGTGATCAATTGACATGTATCTTCGTTGACCACGGTTTATTACGTAAGGGCGAAGGCGACATGGTTATGGAACAATTCGGTGAAGGTTTCAACATGAATATTATTCGTGTAAATGCACAAGATCGTTTCATGAGCAAATTGCAAGG
This sequence comes from Staphylococcus gallinarum, assembly GCF_029774255.1. NCBI lineage: Bacteria > Bacillati > Bacillota > Bacilli > Caryophanales > Staphylococcaceae > Staphylococcus > Staphylococcus gallinarum. The sequence goes on along the minus strand of NZ_CP069082.1, from coordinate 2,651,989 downwards.
TGTTTCTGATCCAGAACAAAAACGTAAAATCATCGGTAATGAATTTGTCTACGTCTTTGATGATGAAGCATCTAAATTACAAGGTGTTGATTTCTTAGCGCAAGGTACATTATACACAGATGTAATTGAATCAGGAACTAAGACTGCACAAACAATTAAATCTCACCACAATGTTGGTGGATTACCAGAAGATATGGAATTCCAATTAATCGAGCCAATCAACACATTGTTTAAAGACGAAGTGCGTGAATTAGGTATTGAATTAGGTATTCCAGAACATTTAGTTTGGAGACAACCGTTCCCAGGTCCAGGTTTAGGTATCCGTGTACTTGGAGAAATTACTGAGGATAAACTAGAAATCGTCCGTGAATCAGATGCGATTTTACGACAAGTCATTCGTGAGGAAGGTCTTGAACGTGACATTTGGCAATACTTTACAGTATTACCGGGTATCCAATCAGTAGGTGTAATGGGAGACTACCGTACGTATGACCACACAGTGGGTATTCGTGCCGTAACTTCTATTGATGGTATGACAAGTGATTTTGCGCGTATCGATTGGGAAGTCTTACAAAAGATTTCAAGCAGAATCGTAAACGAAGTAGACCACGTAAACCGAGTAGTCTATGATATTACTTCTAAGCCACCAAGCACAATCGAGTGGGAATAATAGATAAGCATTTAAAAAGAGTTAGAAATGTTGCTGTTATGCACTTTCTAGCTCTTTTTATTTTGCCTTGAATACGTTTTGAATACGTTCAGTCTAAAAATTGATGTAATCAATAAATGAGTTAAGTTAAGTTTAGTAATGTACAATTTCACTTTATAAGTTGGGGTTAAAATTAAAGTATTTAAATCATCTGCAATTGGGTCAGTCTCCTATGTCAGTAATTATATGAACTTTTAATTTTAGCGAAAGTATCACGAAAAAAAAACATCTACTCTTTTAATGTGAAAATGTTCACAAAATATTAATATTCACAATCTAAATCATATTGAATTGAATAAATTTGCTTTGGTAAAATTTTGTTGTAGAAATAATATAAGGAGGATGTATTTATGAAAGGAAAAAATAAATTATCCCTTATTCAAATTGTGTATGTTGCACTTGTGGGTGGGGTATTATCTGGCATCGTTAAGTTTGGTTGGGAAGTTATGTTTCCACCAAGAACACCAGAACGTAATGCTACAAATCCACCACAGGAATTGTTGCAACATTTTGGTTTCAGTTCTGATTTTACACATTCAACATATCAATTCTCTGAGCAATCAATGCCTTGGGTGAGTTTTATTATACATTTTAGTTTTGCTATTGCATTTGCGCTCATTTATGCGATACTCGTGAATTATTCTACAAAGGTGGCAATGGGTTATGGTGCTGTATTTGGTATCATAGTTTGGATTGCATTTCATTTGATTATTATGCCTTTGATGGGTGTGGTGCCTAATGCATTACAACAGCCTTTGCATGAACACTTATCTGAGTTATTCGGCCATATCGTTTGGATGATGGTTATTGAATTTGTGAGAAGATATTTTGTTTATAAAAATAAGGCTTTTATTGAAAAATAATCATATTAAATATCGCTAACTAAAAAACGTCAATTTCTGTTGTAATAGAAATTGACGTTTTTTGCGAAAGTATATAGTTATATATAATTGAAGATAGATATTTAGGCTAGTGTGTCAACATATCTTTAAAGTGACTAGATAGTTTTTCTAATGAAGTTGGGTTTGAATATGTTGCTTCATCCTTTGAATAATAATAAACATGTTTGTTTTTATATGCTTCTTGATTTTTCCATAGTTCAGATTTTGTGAAATCATTGCTTTCAGCTTTGCCAGAATCAGTTGGAATCAAGACGTAATCAGCTGCATATTTATTGTATTGTTCATAAGGAATTTTTTTAAAGCCATTTTTAGCTAAGCCATCTTTGGCACCTTTCGGGAAAGGAAACTTATATTCTTGGTAGATAATCGGTGTACCTCTACCGAAATTTTCACCGAAAATGGATAGTTGTTTTGGCTGAATTTCCATAACTGTAAATGTTTTGTTTTTACCAATTTTTTGTTTGATATCTTGTCCATCTTGCTGTAACTGATTTTCTAAATCTTTAATTTGATCTTTCGCTTTTTGTTCTTTGTTTAAAATCTTACCAATTGCTAAGTGCATTTCTTTATAAGAGTAATCGGTGTATTTGATAGGAATGGTCGGAGCTATCTTTTTATATTTCTTGATTTTAGTATTAACGTCATAAGTTAAAATTAAATCCGGTTTGAGTTTTGCGACACTTTCTACATCTTCTGAACCAACACGTTTAGACCCTTTTTCATTAACATACTTTGATTTGGGAAAATCTGCATCGATGCCAACGGGTGTTACACCTAGATCTTTGAAGTTTCCGCCATTTGAAGTTAATACGACGACACGCTTTGGATTTTTAGGAATCTTAACCTTTTCTCCCGATTTTGTTTCAAAGGTTTTTGTGTCCTTTGAGGATGTTGACTTGTCTTGGCTGCATCCAGTGAGTACGAGTAATACAGCTATAAATAAGAAGATGTACTTCTTCATATAATCATTCCTTTTATTCTATATTTTTCTTAACATCAATTATGAATTAATTGGGAATCATTATCAATTTGAATTTTAAAAATACTATTAATTTTTCTATTGTATTGTAATAAAAAAGAGACCACATTTGTTGTAGTCTCTGAAAAGTGTAAATTATTTTTCATTAATAATACCGTCTTTGTCTCGATCACGACTTGCATCGTAACCAGGCATTCCTGAAGTAATCTCACCTGGTTTAGGCGTATCGACACCAGAATTATTATTTGAATTATTGTTTGAATTGTTATTCGATGAATTAACATTTGGTGTGCTAGGTATATCATTTTTTTCTGGAGCATCGACATCAACATCTGCATCTGGATCAGCGTATGCAGCATTAGATTCATTGGTTGATGATGATTGTGAGTTAGCTTTTTGTGTATTAGATTGGTTTGAAGCATTATTATGAGATGATGACGTTTTGTCTGTATCATTATCATTTTCGTTGGTACTTTCATCACTTGCTTCTGTATTTTCTGTACTTTCGCTTTCCATCGTATTTGCATCTTGCTGATCATCGTCATTTTTCTTATCTTTGTGCTTTTTATCTTTATCAACTTTGTGTGTTTTCTTATCTTCGGTATCTGAATCATTATTTTGGGTTTTATCAATAATCATTGCACAACCGCTAAACAATACGATGATTAAAATGATTAACCCAAAGCAACCTAAACATCCAAGACAGCCAAAGATTCCTGCCTTTTTTTCGTCCATGAAATATCCTCCGCTATTCAATTTTTTGATAATATCTATGTATTTTGTCTACTTAAATAATAATATCTAAATTGCGCAAAATATAATAACTGATTTAAGTTATTATTAGATGAATATTGATAACTTATTCTTATACTTAATTATTTTGTTGAAAAGTATGTTTTATATGTTTTTGTGGTTGAATAAGAAAAATATATTTTTGCATTGTTTTCTAATTTATATTTCGGGAATTTAATAATTAATGAATTCAAGGAGGTTTTGATATGAAGTTGAAGTATATATCTGGAATTGTTTTAACGAGTGTATTATTAGTAGCTTGTGGTAACAGTGATGAAAGCAAAGAGGATAAGGACGAAGCAACAGGGGGCAATAAAGGAACGAGTGACAAAGTTATTACTATTAACAAGGTAAAGACCAACCCTACAGATGCCATTAAAAAGGCGCAGCAAACTTATACTAATCAAGACTTAAAAGGTATATCATTTGAAAAAAGTAATGGCAAGTGGAGTTATAAGGTGGAACAACAAGGGCAAAATGAAGAATCTGAAGTGGTGATCGCCGATAGTAATGGTAAAGTGCTTCATAAAGAAAGCGAAAAAGAGAATGATATTGATAAACGAGAAGCATTTCATTATGATGATGTAATAGATTATAAAAAAGCTATTAAAAAAGGACAAAAGGAATTTGATGGTGAGATTAGAGAATGGTCTCTCGCTAAAGATGATGGACAGCTCGTTTATGATATGGATTTAAGTAAAGATCAAGAAACACATGAAATTACAGTAGATGCTAAAAATGGTAAAGTATTACAAAACGAAACAGATAATTAAGTCTTTCAAATAATAATAAACTGTATATAACAAGGCTTTATGCATTGAATTATTAATTTCTAACGATAAGTGTCACTTTAAAAATTATATCGTTTAATGCAATATAATAAACCTACTGATTAAAATTTAAAATTTATTATCCGAAAAAGGTGTACAAATGGAACTACTATCTTTATAATAGTAATTAAGTAATTTAGTTCGTGAAATTGATTTGTAGTTTTATTCTTTTGAATTTACTCCTTTTGATTTTTTAAGACAGATTACGAATATTCGTGCAAAAGCACATGGAGGAATTTAATATGAATAACGGTACAGTTAAATGGTTTAACGCAGAAAAAGGTTTTGGTTTTATCGAAGTTGAAGGTGGAAACGACGTATTCGTACACTTCTCAGCTATCGCTCAAGAAGGCTACAAATCATTAGAAGAAGGACAAGCTGTTGAATTCGAAATCGTTGATGGCGACCGCGGTCCTCAAGCAGCTAACGTTGTTAAATTATAATAACGGATAAAAAAGACGAGCATTGCTCGTCTTTTTTTTGTACTTTTTTAAGTTTGAAGTTCAGTAAATGAATCAGCACTGGCTGTATATTTTTGGTTTCTCACGGTAACTAAGTAAATACTTAGTATGCTTGCTAGAATTCCAACAAGTAATACATAATTTGAACCTAACGTACTGATAAACACACCTCCAATAAATGTACCAACTGTTGTGCCAAGGTTAACTGCGGATAGGAAAATGCCATTTGATAAATCTGGTGCGTCAGGTGCTGCGCTAGTGACAATATATTGTGTTATGTTAGAGGATATGCCTGCAACAATCCCCCATATTAATGTCAATATGAACATTGGAATGAGTAGAGAACCAAATACAAACATTGCGCTATAAATAATAATTAAGGTAAAGGGTAGGCCAAATATAGCTTTCTGTGGAATGGTAGTTAATAATTTTCCACTTAATATATTACCAATTATATTTGCTGCACCATATATAAAGAGTGCGATAGATGCGATGTAATGTGTTGCGCCTGTTACGTTATTTAAGAAATCTGTGAGATAGCTATAAACACCAAATATCCCAGCATTAAATAACAATGAAACGATGATGGAAATCCAAGTTAACGGTCGCCTTAACATTTGTAATTGACTACCGTAAGATGCAGTTTTGTTGTTGGCCATTTTTGGAATAAAGTTTAAAGTCATAATCAAGACTATAATGTTGATGACTGCAAAGAAGGACATTGCGATTGCTAATGAAAATTGAGATGCCAAGAAATTGACGATAGGTACGCCGATTACCATACCAGCAGAGACGCCTATAAATACACGTGACACAGCTTTTGGAGCATCTTTCCTTTCAACAGAATCGGCAGCTACAGAAAATGCTAAGGCTATATAAACCGGATGGAATATGGCCGGAATAATTCTGGCAATCAGTAGTATGGTGAAACTTGTAGTAAATATAGAGATCACATTACTGACAACAAAAATAGCTAGGACAAGTAGCATAATACTTTTACGTTCTAATTTTGACATTACTAATGGCATGATAGGACCGGAAATAGCGATGCCAATTGCGAATGCTGATACAAGCCATCCCGCAGTAGAGGTTGATACATTAAATTGTGTTCCAATATTGGGGATCAGTCCAATAAAACCCATTTCAGTATTTAAAATACCAAAGACACCTAAAGTCAGAATGAAGATAATTAGTCTATTATTGTTCAATATTGTCACTCCTAAAATAATTGTTATCAGTAGTGTAATGTGTATAATGAGTTATAACAATTACTTAATAACTATGTCTAGATATGCTTAATTAACATAACAGGAGGTTCAAAATGGATTTAAGAACTTTATTCTATTTCGTTACAGTAGCAAAGGAAGAAAGTATTACTAGAGCTGCAAACTCATTGCATATAACGCAACCTACACTCTCTAGACAGATTAAAGATTTAGAGGAAGAATTGGGCGTTAAGTTATTTACCAGAAGTAACCATCATATTCATATAACTGAAGCAGGTGTGTTATTGAAGCAACGTGCTCAAGAGTTGTTGGATATGTCGCAAAAGTTGCAAGACGAGTTTAAATATATCGATAAACAAATTGAAGGTAATGTTTATGTTGGGTGTGGTGAAACGATTGGAATACAAATTATTGCTGAGATATTTAAAGAGATTCAACAGGAATACCCTAATGTGTATTTTCATATTTATAGTGGGAATGCAGAAGACATTGAGTATCGTTTAGATAGGGGATTGTTAGACTTTGGTATCTTAATTCAACCTGCGAATTTAAATAAGTATGAGGCATTGAATTTACCTTCTTCGGATAGGTGGGGACTAATTACGCAAAGGAATAGTAAATTTGCGCACTATAAACAAATTGAAAGAAAAGTACTTAGTAATGAACCACTTATTTGTTCGAGACAGGCGATTGACCAAACGATACCTAATAATGAGTTTTTAGATTGGCTTGGTGACAGTTACGATGAAGCGAATGTTGTAGCAACGTTCAACTTGGCATTCAATGCTGGTTTGATGGTCAAGGCAAACATTGGTCATGCAATTTCATTGGAAAATTTAATCGATACATCCGAGGAGAATGATCTTTGCTTTATTCCATTATATCCAGTGTTAGAGGCTAAACATAATATTGTATGGCGTAAGGATCATACCTTTTCCAAAGCGGCGCAATTGTTCTTAGATAGAGCGACTGCTGTTTGTAAAGATAATTAAATATTAATATAAAAAACACCCTTACGTGCCCGTAATAGCGTAAGGGTGCTAGTATTATGACGCAATGTTATCTTTTTTGAGTACGAATCATTAAAGTTAAAACAAAACCAATAATCAACAATACTGTAGTGAATGCAAAGGCTGCATCTACACCGAGTACTGTTGCATGTTGCATGATTTCAGTCTTGGATTGTTGTGTAGCATGGTTGGCATAATTTGTTCTAACGATAGCCATAATTGTAATCATTATCGCAGTACCAATAGCGCCAGCGATAATTCTTAATGAATTCATGATAGCAGTACCGTGTGAAATATTTTTAGTATCTAAAGCATTAATGCCGATTGTATTTAAAGGCATAATAATCAATGCTACTGCGAACATTCTTACGGCATAAATGACTACCACATACCAATATGGTGTATCTACAGTTAAGAAACAATGTAAGATAGTCATAATAATTAATAAAATAAAACCAGGTATAGCAAGTACTTTCAAACCATATTTATCAAATATCTTGCCGGTGTATACTGACATAAATGCATTTACGACAGCACCAGGTAAGATAACTAGTCCAGATAATATAGCTGATAAGCCTAAACCAGTTTGAATATACATTGGTATTAATAAAGCGGGTCCCACAATTCCGATAAATAATACCATTGACGAGAATGCAGATAATGAAAATGTTCGATTAGCAAACACGCGCATATTCAATAAAGGATTGTCGATACGAATTTGTCTAGATACAAATACACCGACAATAATTATACCGAGAATTAACGAAATGATGACAATCGGAGAAGAAAATCCAAGGTTACCGGCACTACTAAATGCATAGAGCATTAAACCAAACCCAAATGTTGAATAAACAACTGAAGTTTTATCTAATTTCGTTAATTTAGTTTCATTATTACTTTCGACAAAAATAGCACCAATGATAAATGCAATCAAAGCGATTGTAGCGACTACAAGGAATGGCGCTCTCCAACTAAATGAATCAATTAAAAATCCTGTTAAAGTTGGTCCGATTGCTGGTGCGGATTGGGCTACGATACCAGTGAGCCCCATTGCGAATCCACGTTTTTCAGCTGGGAATAACGTGAAGACGGTAAACTGCATCAGTGGTAATAGTATACCTGCACCTATAGCTTGGATAACACGTGCAAACATGAGTAACCCAAACGATGGTGATAATGCAGCAATAATAGATCCAATCAAGAAAGCACTCATAGAGAATATATAGAGTGGTCTAGTATGGAATCGGTCCATTAGAAATGCTGTTAACGGAATCATAATCCCATTAACTAACATAAATCCCGTAATAAGCCATTGAGCAGTTGTTTCAGTTATTTTTAAACCTGTAATAATTGCAGGTAAAGCTGTGTTCAGTAGTGTTTGGTTAAGCATTGCTACAAATGCACTACTCAGCATAACTAAAATAATCGTATTTCTCTTTTTACTCGATAAAGCAATCTCCGACATTACAAATACATCTCCTTTTATAACATCCCAACAATAAATAGTAACGAATTTAAGTTAGCAAAGCAAACCATTTGTTTATAAAATCTAAATTCATTTGAATATATTCTTTTTAAAAATATAAACAAATTAAGCGTAATAGTGATGAAAACAGGGGATATAGTAATCGAAGTACAGTAGTTATATTGTATAGAGCGTAGATAAGGAGTAAGGAACATGAGAACAATAGAAGTGATGCCTTATGATGTTGCTTGGAAAGAAGCATTTAGTAGGGAGCAGGTGCAATTAGCAAAGTTGTTTAACAATGAAGTCGTTGATATATATCATATTGGTAGTACATCCGTACCCAATTTATACGCAAAACCCATCATTGATATATTGGTTGTAGTTAATAATATTAAAGCGGTAGATCATTATAACCAAGGGATGTTTGAATTGGGATACGCTGCAAAAGGTGAAAATGGTATTAAAAACCGTAGATTCTTTATAAAGGGTGGAGACCAAAGAACGCATCATGTCCATGTATTTCCTAAATCCGAACGGGCGCAAATTGAACGACATTTGGCTGTAAGAGACTATTTATTGGCGCATGACAATATGGCTGAACATTATGGTGAATTAAAGCGAAAATTGGCGAAGTCATTCAGATTTGATAGCGAAGGTTATTGTCAAAGTAAAGATGCGTATATGAAACGCTTAGAATCTATGGCGTTACAGTGGTATAACAACAAGCACCAGTAGCTACTTGTAAAAGCGAGATTTACAGGTCGACTACTGGTGCTTTAATTGATTTCAGGATATTAATTATGAAGTTATTTGAAGTAGGGAGATGTCTAAATATTGCAACATAGGCACATTTAAACGAGTTACATACTTCGAGTTTTGAGAGTAACGCCGTGTTAGCTACACTATTCAAAGTCCATGATTTCAGAAACATATAATGCAATTCTGATATTTAAGGAATGAATTGGATCCTCGATATTGGTACCAATCATATTACTACATTTATTAATCCTGTATTTCACTGTATTACGATGGATATAAATTTTTTCTGCTGTCTTTGTAATGTCGCATTGGCTATCCATGTAGACTTGTAATGTTTGTTTAAGTTCTGAATCCTTCTTAGTTGAAGGATGACTTAGTGGTCCAAGCGTGTGTTTTACAAAGGGTTGTAGTTTCTCTTTAGGAATCAGTTGAAGTAACTCTTTGATATCCTTTGAATGATAGTCAGATATAAATTCGCGTTGATTATTTAATAAGGCATTTTCGTAAGCTTCATTTGCTTCGAAAAATGAAGATGCCAGTTGGGTGAATTCAGTGACCTCATTACCGATACCAAAGGAGATATTACCGTCAAAATGCTTAGGATATTCTTGTTGTATTTGTTGTAAATAATCATAATAATATTGATGCTTGCTTTGTAATAATATTGCGAATCGATCGTTACTCGGTAATCTATAAATACTTGTATAGGAATCGATGTCTGTCAGTTTATGCTTAAGCCAATGCAGTGTGAGTTGTTGACGCTCATTTATATAGTAACTATTCTCTAATGTATTCTCCGAATCAATGGCACAAATAATAATTTGATAATAATTAGAGCGATATATGTGATATTGCTGTAATAAGTCCGCATGTTTTTTGATAGATAATGCTTGATCCGACCGATTATTGACAAGTGACTCGAAAAAGCGATTAATGTCATTTTGTTCAGCTTCTTCAATTTTAGTATTTTTATATAAAGCAAAACTTAACACGCTTACAACCTGTTCGATCGTCAATAGACTAAACGGATAGGACAATTTGTCGACTTGAGAGACCATAAGGTAATAAGGGAAATAAGTATAGCCTAATACTTTAAAGATAATATGATCTTTATTTTCGAATACTTGCTTATTTTTATCTTGTTCTAGGTATTCGTGATAATGATTATGAAAATAGTTAATATGCGCGCGAGTCAATTTTTTGTTTTGTTGGTAATGATGACTGACCGCTTCTGGTACTTTGAAGGGATCAAATAAAATGATTGGAACACCTAATAATTTACTCATACGTTCTATCATCGATTTGATACTGAATCCTTTAATCAACAATTGATTTAGTTCTTGTTGAATGTGCAAAGCATAATTTAATTTTCCTGTTTCTGAATCAGAAATAAATGAGGAAATTTCATGTGTAATTTCTCCTAAATTCCATCCCTCTGGTATTTCAATTAATGGGAATCCGAGTTCATCCGCATATGCAATAACTTCTGGATCTATTTCGTGTAGAAACCTAGAAACTTTAATTCCCAGTCCTGCCGTGTGTATGTCATTTAAATCTTTGATTAATCTCTTTAAGCCTGCTTGACTCTCTTGGAATAAAACGCCAGTTGTTAATATAAATGAATTTTCTGACGTGAAATTTTTAATATCGTTGTTCTCAGTTATATCTAAATTGGTAACCTCAGACGACAAGTCCCCATTTTTATTTATAAGTTCTAAGCCTTTAAATTGAGGAACGGATAGAATTTCTTTAAGTGTAGTCAATGTGCTTACCTCCGTCTCCATAGTAGTTAAAATTTTTAGAAAATTTGCAAAAATAATTGCGTTTCTCTGTGAAAAAAGTAATAATATAGTATATTTATAAGAAAATATCACATATTAATAACATTAGTAAATGAGATAAAAATAACTCTATATATTATGAATTATACACTTTTTTGTTCGAAATATATAATTTTTGTTAGAAGATATGTCATAGTCAACAAAGAAAAACGCTTACACTAGATATAAACTATTAATAAAGCATTATACAAAAAAGTTATAAGTTTATTATAGCAAAGGAGTTTTAAATAATGGGAACAGTGGGGAAGGCTACGTCGCATGACCAAAGCTTTTTCGAAAAGCGCGGTTACAACAAAGACATCATACCGAAGACGCCGGCACAAAGAAACAATTCCGCATTCAACTTTTTTACTTTGTGGATGGGTGCCGTGCATAATATACCGAATTATACAGCGGTTGGAGGGTTTTTATTAATTGGTTTATCGCCATTGCAAGTCATCATTGCATTAATCTTTAGTTCTTTCTTTATCGCATTACTATTAGTCGCAAATGGATATGCCGGTTCTAAATATGGCATACCTTTTTCTATGCAATTACGTTCTACATATGGTGATGTCGGTGCGAAACTGCCAGGCGTATTACGTGGTGTGATTGCTGGTATTGCATGGTTTGGCTTACAAACATTTGCTGGTTCGCAAGCGTTACATATTTTATTAAATAAGATCTTTCCAGGTTTTAATGATATTGGACATGGGATGACAATTTTAGGAATTACAATTCCAGCATTGATCGCTTTCCTTATATTCTGGGCAATTAGCTTTGCAATTGGCTTTGGTGGTGGTGAGATTCTTAATAAATTCACAGCCATTTTAAACCCATTAATATACATCGTGTTTGGAGGCATGGCGATATGGGGCATCACTGTTTCGGGTGGCGTCAGCAATATCCTAAATTATGATATTTCGACTAAGACAGATGGCATACTTTATCCAGCAATCTTATCATTCTTCTTGATATTTAACTCGTTGTTAGGTGTATGGGCTGGTCCTGGTTCCAGCGTTGCAGATTTTACACAAAATGCAAAATCTACTAAAGCGCAAGTGATCGGTCAAATATCAGGTATTGTTGTAGCGCATGTTCTCTTTGCGTTTGCGAGTGTCTTTATTATCATTGGTGGTTCTATTTATCTTGGACATCAAGAATGGAATATTTTAACTATCATCAATGAATGGAGCAATTTCTGGGCAATACTTATTGCTACGGGTGTATTGTTGATGACTACGATTTCAACTAATGCGACAAGTAATATTATTCCGGCAGCGTATCAATTGAGTGCATTGATGCCTAAGATTGTGAATTACCGTAGAGGCGTCATTATTGCTTGTGTAGCAAGTGTACTTATTATGCCTTGGAAGATGATGGAAAATGAAGGCAGTATTGTAGTATTTCTAAATGCAATCGGGGCATTTTTAGGTCCGGTAGCAGGTGTGATGATTGTGCACTTCTACCTTGTGACACGATGTCAAATTAATTTAGAAGAATTGTATTTTGATATGTTTGATAAAGAAATCAATATTCAACGTATTAACATTTCAGCATATATAGCAACTATTGTTGGTGTCGTAATTTCATTATTAGGATTTTTACCAGCATTTAAGGTTATTTCTGATTTTTCATGGTTTATCGGTTTCATAATTTCTAGTGTGATTTATATTATTTTGCACTATTTATTAAAGGTATTTTCTAAAGAAAAAGAAGGAGTGAAGTATAATGAAGTTTGATTTAATTATCAAAAATGGTTTAGTAATTTTAGAAAATGGAGAGCAAAATGTCGAGGTAGGAGTTAAAGATGGAAAAATAGCTGCAATTGGACATGACTTAGGCGAGGCTACGAAAGTCATCGATGCCGAAAATCAAATAGTATCTCCAGGTATGGTCGATGCACATGTGCATATTACTGAACCAGGTGGTGGATATCGTGATGGTTGGGAAGGTTATGAAACTGGAACTAAAGCCGCTGCTAAAGGTGGGGTAACTTCATTTATCGAAATGCCGTTAAACCAAGTACCAGCGACAACAGATAAAGCTTCTATTGAAGTGAAATTTGAGGCAGGTAAGGATGAACTTGCAGTAGACGTGGCAAGTTATGGTGGGTTAGTGCCATACAATTTAAATGGTGGTATTCAAGAGTTGGACGAAGCAGGTGTCATTGGTTATAAAGCGTTTATTGCTACTTGTGGAGACCGTTCTATTGAAGGAGACTTCCAAGATGTAGATGATTATTCATTGTATGAAGGAATGAAACAAATTGCTAAGACAGGAAAAATCTTATCAATTCATTCTGAGAATGCGGCCATTACAGATCGTTTAGGACAAATTGCTAAAGAAAATGGCGAAACAACATTGAGTGCTTATGTAGACACAAGACCAGTATTTACTGAAGTTGAACCAATCCGTAAAATTATCTTATTTGCGAAAGAAACAGGTTGTCGTGTGCATATTGTTCACGTTGCATGTGAAGAAGGTGTAGATGAGGTTGTTAAAGCACAGCAAGAAGGTGTTGATATTACCTGTGAAACATGTACACATTACCTTTACTTCTATAAAGAGGAGTTAGATGATATTGGTCCTGTAGTAAAATGCTCTCCACCAATCCGTGAAAAATCACGTCTTGAAGGTATGTGGAATCGTGTATTAAATGGTGATATCGGATTTGTTACATCAGATCATTCACCGTGTACACCAGACTTGAAAGCAACTGATAATGCCTTTGAAGCATGGGGTGGCATTGCAGGCTTACAAAATAATGTCGATGTACTCTATGATGAAGGTGTACAAAAACGTAATATGACTTTGAAACGTTTCGCAGAAATTATTGCCACTGAACCAGCAAAACGCTTTGGAATGTATGATAAGGGTAGTATCGAAATTGGTAAAGATGCAGACTTTGTATTTATCAAACCTGATTCACCTTATACTTTGACAGAAGCAGATTTAGAATATCGTAATAAAATGAGCCCATATCTTGGTAGAGAAATTGGAGCACAAGTGACTCGAACAATATTAAGAGGTCAAGAGATTTATAATCAAGAAACAGGTGTCGCAGATATCAGAAGCGGTCGTTTCATTAATTATTAATATGTAGTGAAAAATCCTTTAATGACACACAATATGTGTGGGTATTAAAGGATTTTTTGTATACATTACATTGCTGTTGATATGATGTAACTAGAGCATATCTTTTGATATCACAGGCTAGTCTATTACATTGTGGTTAACAATACGCAATTGGCTTATACGTAGCGGATTCTTAATTATTATATTTTGCTATTATTTGTTAATGTTTGAGGGTTTAAATGACTGATTTCATTATAGCTAACAATTTCACCTGAACGCTCACTTAGATGTAATGTTGTGATACCACCATTATTTAAACGTGACACTCCAGTCCCCATTTGTCCGTTCGTATAGTGGTAAACAATTGCATTGATAAAGGCACCATGTGAAACAATCAAAATATGTTGGTCTTTGTATTGTTGAGTTACTCTATCTAATCCTTTTAAAAAGCGAGCAGTTACCATGTTAGAGTGTTCTTTTTTAGGGTAGTTGCGTTCAGGGTATAATTGATCTCGCTCTGCAAATGTTAAACCTTCTGCTTCTCCGAAACCAACTTCTATAAATTCTTCCATTTCAATAAGAGGGATGTTGAGATGGTCTTGAATAATCTCAGCAGTCTTACGTGCTCTTTTTAAAGGACTTGTAATAATGATATCCCAATCATTTGGATTTAGAAATGTTCCGCATGCTTTTGCTTGTAGTTCGCCGTTTTGGTTTAAGGGGATATCTGTGCGCCCTTGTAGTCTTCCTGCAGTGTTCCATGCAGTTTCTCCATGTCTTATAAAGCTAATATATGTCATTATCATCAACCTCGTAATATGATTATCTAACTGTTACTCTATGATTCATAGTGTCTCACTAGTTTGTAATATTTTCAAAAATAAAAAACCGAGTCTCAATAATGGAACTCGGTTTTTTATATTAGGATTCATTTGTGGCTAATGTAATGTCTAACTTTGATAATTCAATCGTTGTATCGATAAGTACTTGTATGCCTTTTGCTATTTGCTCAGATGTCACGGATTCCTTTGGAGAATGACTGATTCCGTCTTTACAAGGTATGAAAATCATACTGGTTGGACAGATTGGAGCGAAATTCATTGCATCATGACCAGCACCACTATACATATAACGATAACTATAATCTTGATTTATACAACTGTGTTCAGTAATTTGGGCGATTTGTTGATTGAAGCTACGTGGCTGATCCTGCCCTAAATCGTCTAATTGATAGCTTTGTAAACGACGTTCAGTAATTTCTGCTATTGCTTGCTTAACCTCATTTACAACTTGTTCTCTGATAGCTTGCTTTTTACCACGAATATCTATAAGTAATGTAACTTCACCAGGAATGGCATTCATCGTATTAGGATATACTTGGGTGTATCCTACCGTTGTAACGATACCTTGCGCATGATAAGTCCTACCAATGGATTCGATTGTTAGAATGATTTCTGCAGCAGTGGTCAATGCATCACGTCGCATGGGCATTGGTGTGGAACCTGAATGACTTGTCACGCCTTGAATTTGTAATTTGAAACGGTGCGGAGCGGCAATGTCAGTAACAATACCAATATCTTTGTTATTATTTTCTAAAATAGGACCTTGTTCAATGTGTAATTCTAAAAAGGCTTTGATTTTATTGCGTTCAAATAGTGCTGTTTTTCCATTCATATCTTGTGCCAAGGGTGCCACAATATCGTACAAAATATTGCCATCATTATCATGTATATCTTTCATGTCTTCTTTAGTCATTTTGCCAGTTAAATATTTACTACCTAAAGTAGCTTCATTGAAACGTGTCGATTCTTCACAAGCGAAAGCGATAATAATCAATGGGTGGTCTGTTTCAATTTGATGTTCATTTAAATGTTCAACTACTTCAAGGGCACCTAAAACCCCCAATAATCCATCATATTGTCCGCCATCTTTCACCGTATCGATATGCGAACCTAATACAATGGGTTTTAAATGAGGATATTTACCCTCTCTGCGAGCAATTACATTTCCAAAAAAGTCAAAATATACATCTAATCCAGCCTTTTGACAGAGCATTGAAAATTTAAGTGCTGCTAACCGTTCAGGATGACTAAAAGCAATCCGGTTGATACCACCATTCGACGTATTACGTGCAAAGTTATTAAATGTTTGGAAATTATCAATTACGTTATCTATATTCATTGGTTATCTCCTCCATAATGTTGGACAACTTGATTAAGGAATTGAACTACTTTGTGGTAAATTGCGATGCCTTTTTCATTAAATGTTCTATCAAAATCATGCTCATTTAAGGATAGGGATTCGAAATGACTTTCTTCTATAAAGCGATGAATATGTTCACTTTCACTATACGGCACATCTGGATCTCCAGTACAATGAACGATAAAGGTAGGTGGAAAAGATTCTAATTGTTGTGGTGAAATATTAAATTGCTGTTGTGAAGAAGATTGAATACCCAAATAATTAATCCATTCAGCTTGTCCTCTAGCATATAAATAAATTGTATATCTCGCTTGAATTGGTCCAGTGACTAACGGCTCCTTTTGAATGAGCTGATTGATGATATTAGGTGATAATTGTGATGATAGTGCTTGGAATTGTTTATTAGCTGTTAAAAAAGCAGGTGTATGTATGCGTGCATATCCATAAAAATCAATTACACCTGCGACTGATTTGTTTAAGGCGACGAGCATCGCCAAGTATGCTCCGGCTGAACGACCGAAAGTGAACAGCGGTAGTTCTGGATAAGTTGCTTGTATATGATCAAAGTTGAGCAACGCGTCGCTGATAATGGTTTCTAAATTACTTTCCGGAGCTAAGCGATAAGAAACAAGTATTAAGTGATAATTTTCAGTGAGTATATCAATATATGCCTGTTCTAAATCATTTGGTTGTCCAAAAATCAGACCACCTCCATGATAATAAACGATAACCCCTTTAACATCATCTTGCTTAGCAGTAATAGTAGTGTATGGTAATGAAAAACCATCTGTCGTTAGACAGCTTGATGTTTGTTGAGTCAAAGTGATGAGCCCCCTATTTTAGATATATTTAGCTAATTATAGTATCTCAAAGAAAATTGTAGAAGTATTTGTATAAATCGAATAAAAGTAGTGCTTATTATTGTAAGAATTGTGAATGATAACAAAAATGTAAACGCTTATAATTAAATATGACATAGCAAAGGAGTTGAAATACATGGACATCCGATCTTCTTTTGAAGCTTTAGACAAAAAAATCACTAGTTATGGTGGATTGGCAGGCGGTGGCATCACACGCTTACTCTATACGAAAGAGTGGTCAAATGCTGTACATGGTTTAAGAGAATCACTAAATGAAAAAGGTTTCGACACACGTTTTGATAGTGTTGGAAATTTAATTGGTCGTATCGAAGGTAGTAAATATCCAGAGGAAATAATTATGTCTGGATCACACATCGATACAGTTGTTGAAGGTGGCCATCTCGATGGACAATTCGGTGTCCTCGCAGCAACAGTTGCGATGGAATCATTGAAGGCAACACATGGTCAACCATTACGTTCATTAGAAATATTAGCATTAGCAGAAGAGGAAGGCAGTCGTTTCCCGTTTGCATTTTGGGGAAGTAAAAACTTTTTCAATTTAGCAGAAAAGTCAGAAGTAGAATCTATTGCAGATGCAGAAGGTGTCAAATTCGAAGACGCAATGCATCAAGCAGGGTTCGATTATCGAACGGCTGACAATAATTATAGTGACGTGAAGTCATTCGTAGAAGTACATATTGAACAAGGGAAAGTGCTTGAAACTGAACAGAAAACGATTGGTATCGTAGAAGGCATTGTAGGTCAAAAGCGCTACACAATTAATTTAAAAGGTGAAGCAAACCACGCAGGAACTACACCTATGGGATTAAGAAGAGATGCTGTAGTTGCATTCAGCAAGATAGCCGTTGCGTTAACAGAACGTGCCGAAGAGATAGGCGATCCGTTGGTGATTACCTTTGGTCGTGTTGATCCTGTCCCTAATACAGTTAATGTAGTACCAGGAGAAGTAACGTTCTCTATTGACTGTAGACATATTAATCAAGCTGAGCTTGATCAATTTGCAGCGGAAATTGATACATGTATTAAGCAGATTTCTAAAGAGCAAGGCGTGGCGTGTGACATAGACTTATGGATGGACGAAGCGCCGACATTGATGGATGAACGTTTAGTAGGAGAAATTACTAAGGCAGCAGAACAAGTTGTTGGTCAAGCGGACTGTAAAGTAATGCCGTCAGGTGCAGGTCACGACTCTCAAATATTTGCAAAATATGTCCCTACTGCAATGATGTTCGTTCCTTCAATCAATGGTGTAAGTCATAACGTAGAAGAAGAGACAAAGTTAGACGATTTAGTTAAAGGTATAGAAGTATTAAAGCAAGTATTGTATCAGTTGGCTTATGAAGAATAATTAATAGTCACACTTTTCAATATTTTAACGATATATGAAGCGTTTATAGTTCAATTTATAAGCGCTTTATATATTGAAATTCAAAAGATATATAAGAAATAGAATGTAAATAACACGCAACAATAATAACTAGGTTTTATCAAAAAGACAAAGGAGCATGAATATTTATGGGTTATATCAATCATAATCAAGGATATAGAGAAGGTTTATTAGAAACGCGCTCAGTAATTAAGAAAGATAATTATGCAGTAATTACACCGGATGGGCTAGTAAATAATGTCGTTCCCGGATTTGAAGATTGTGACGTAACAATTATGGGTTCACCAAGATTAGGTGCGCGTTTTGTAGATTATATTGTCACACTTAAAAATCAAGGCGGTAATAAACAAGGTTTTGGTGGCGATGGCGTACAAACATTTATCTATGTTGAATACGGAAATATCAAAGCATATGCTGGAGATAAAAAGTATGAATTAAGTGCAGGTGGCTATTTATATGTTCCACCACATTTAGTAATGACATTTGAAAATAGTAATCAAAATAATGATAGTCGTGTATTTTTATACAAAAAACGTTATCAGCCATTAGCAGGTTTCGAGCCTGAAATCGTGACAGGTAATGTGAATGAAATGAAACAAGAACCTTATGAAGGTATGGCTGAAGTGAAAGTTATAGATTTACTTCCTAAAGAACTTGCTTATGACATGAATATTCATATTTTATCATTTGAACCTGGTGCTTCTCATGGTTATATCGAAACGCATGTTCAAGAGCATGGCGCATATATTTTAAGTGGACGTGGCATGTACAACTTAGATAATGAATGGATGCCAGTCGATAAAGGTGATTATATTTTCATGGGGGCTTATTCACCACAAGCAACATACGCAGTAGGGTTAGATGAACCTTTTGCTTACATCTATTCAAAAGATGCTAATAGAGATATGGAAATTTAAGAAAGGTTGTTAAGGATGGATGAAGAGTCATTAGTATACGTTGAGCGTGAGCAATTACGTCAGTTATTTATAGAGAAATTGACCAAAGCTGGTTTGCCAGCGATTTATGCAAATAAGACAGCAGATTTAATGTTGTTTGCAGATGAGCGGGGCATACATTCTCACGGCTCTGTCAGAATGCAATATTATGCTGAGCGTATTATGAAGCAAGGAATTAATTTGTCACCTGAGCTCAAATTCACGCAAACTGGACCTTCAACAGGTACGTATTTCGGTGATAATACAGTTGGTCATTATGTAGCGTATGAAGCAATGAAAGAAGCAATTTCACTTGCGAAATCAAATGGTATTGGTGTCGTAGGTGTTCGAGAAATTGGTCATAGTGGCGCAATAGGCTACTATGCTCAACAGGCTGCATACGAGGGAATGGTAGCGTTGACTGTGTGTCAATCAGATCCAATGGTTGTGCCTTTTGGTGGCACCAAGCCATACTTCGGTACCAATCCAATTGCCTTTGCGGCACCACGTCAGTCGGGTGAACCATTACTATTTGATATGGCGACAACAGTACAAGCGTGGGGGAAAATATTGGATGCGCGTTCTAAACATAAATCTATACCTGAGACATGGGCAGTAGATGAGCAAGGTCAGCCGACGACCGATCCATATAAAGTATCCGCGTTACTGCCAGTAGCAGGGCCGAAAGGTTACGGCTTAATGATGATGATTGATATCCTTGCAGGCAGTCTCTTAGGTTTACCATTCGGCAAACATGTCAGTTCAATGTATGAAGATTTGAGTCAATATAGACGGTTAGGACAATTTCACATTGTGATTAATCCAGCTTTCTTTGGTGATGAACAACAGTTCTTGAACCAAATTACTGAAATGGTAAATGAATTACATGCTATCGATCCGGCGCAAGGGTTCGATCAAGTATATTACCCAGGTGAAATACAAGAAACAGTAAAGCAGCGTTACGCTGAAAGTGGCATACCGATTGCACAAAGTATTTATGAATACTTGATTTCGGATGAAATTTATTAACTTAAAGCATATAGAAGTGACCAGGATGATTTAATGAATTTTATCTTTTGATAGTAAATGATTGAACATCCTGAGTAACTTCTTTTTTATTGCATGCGTGTTAGAGATAGCTATTAACGTTATAGCATATGTAGATTAGCGATCAGTATTGCAAGTTAAGTGGCAATAACTGAACTTGTTTAGTATTGCATAAAATGAAATTTATGACGATTAATGATTAACCAAATGATTGAAGGAGGTAAAGATGTGCGTTTAACTAAAGAAACTTTATTTGATTTAATGAAACAAAAATTGCAAAAGGCAGGTTTAAACGAGGATGCAGCTAGTGATGTTGCTGATGTTCTAACATTTGCAGATCATCGAGGCATTCATTCGCATGGTGCAGTCAGAGTAGAATACTACGCCGAACGTATCGCAAAAGGTGGTATCACGACAAATCCAAACTATCAATTTGAACAGACGGGACCGTCATCAGCAGTATTTGAAGGCGATAATGGTTCGGGACATCAAGCTGCCAAGCAAGCGATGGAACATGCCATTGAGATGGCCAAGGAAAATGGCGTTGCGGTGGTTGGTGTTAAGCATATTTCTCATAGTGGCGCATTAGGTTACTTTGTCGAAATGGCTGCCAAGCAAGATATGGTTGGTATTAGTATGTGTCAATCAGATCCTATGGTAGTGCCGTTTGGTGGAACAGAGCCATATTTTGGTACGAATCCAATTGCGTTTAGTTCACCTTCAAATGACGAACGTATCATTACGTTCGATATGGCAACGACTGTACAAGCATGGGGCAAAGTGTTAGATGCGAGAGCGAAACATCAATCTATACCAGATACATGGGCTGTAAATGCTAAAGGTGAACCAACTACTGATTCGAGAGATGTTCACGCGTTATTACCTGTAGCAGGACCAAAGGGTTATGGATTGATGATGATGGTCGATATTTTGTCAGGTAGTTTATTAGGTGTGCCACATGGCGTCCACGTGTCATCCATGTATAAGGACTTGACTAAAGGGCGTGACTTAGGGCAATTACATATCGTTATTAATCCAGCATTCTTCACAGATTTAAATGAATTTAAAAAGAATATATCTACAATGTTAGATGAACTTAAAGCGCAACCTGCAGCTGAAGGATATGGAGAAATTTTCTATCCAGGCGAAAGAGGAAGATTGCGCAGTGACAAGTATGATAAGGATGGCATCGAAATTGTCGATGACATTTATGATTATTTAGTCTCAGAAGATGTACATTACGATAGATATCACGGCAAAAATAGATTTGCAGAATAATAATGGAGGAATAAAATGTTACACACAATTATTAAAGAAAACACGTACCAAGATTCGATTGTGCTTATGTTGTTATCGAATAAATTATCTGCGATAGAAGGCGTAAATAAAGTTTCAATAATGATGGGAACGCCTGCTAATAAAGATATTTTCAAATCATCAGGTTTAGGAACAGCAGAATTAGAAAATGCTAAGCCGAACGATATTGTAATCGTCATTGACACTGAAGATGCTGCAAAAGTTGAAGAAGTCGATCAAGAAGTTGAGGCAGAACTAAAAGGTAAGGCAGAAAGTAATGATCAAGAGCAAAAGCACAATGAAGCTTCGAATTGGTCTCGTGCATTAGAGTTAGCTAATAATCCGAACTTAGCGTTGATTTCGATTCCAGGTCAATATGCAGCTATGGAAGCTGAAAATGCGTTAAATCATAATTTAAATGTCTTTATGTTTAGTGACAATGTAGCAAAAGAAGATGAAACACGTTTAAAAAATTTAGCACATGACAAAGGATTACTCGTTATGGGTCCTGATTGTGGTACAGGTATTATCCATGGCTTACCACTCGCATTTACGAATATTGTTAACGAAGGTGATATTGGTATTGTCGGTGCTTCTGGAACTGGTATTCAAGAAGTGACAACAATCATTGACCGCGAAGGTAAAGGTGTTACAAATGCTATCGGTACAGGTGGAAGAGATTTATCATCTGAAGTCGGGGCAATTACTATGTTAGACAGTATAAAAGCATTGAATCAAGATCCTACTGTAAAGGTTATAACAGTAATTTCTAAACCACCAGCTAAAGAAGTAGAGGAACAAGTACTTAGTGTGTTACGAAATATAGAAAAACCAGTAGTTACTTTATTCCTTGGAGCAAAACCAACTTATACGGAAACAAATATTTACCATGCTTATACATTAGAAGAAGCAGCACGTGTATCAGTGCAACTTTCAAATGGAGAGACACCAAACTTTAAATCAAGATTATTTGAAAATATATCAGCTAATCTAACAGCCAAGCAAGATGGTATCAAAGGTTTCTATTCTGGTGGAACATTAGCATCTGAAGCTGCAATGCTCGTTAAAGATACATTAGGTGATTTGTCTAGTGGCGAAACACCGGAAGGATTCGCATATAAAGGCGGTAACCACGAGATTATTGACTTGGGTGATGACATCTACACTCAAGGCAAACCACATCCAATGATTGATCCTTCAAAACGTATTGAAATGTTGGAAACATCTTCAGATGATCCTGCTACTGCAGTTATTATGTTAGACAACGTGATTGGTTATGGTAGTCATGATGATATGGCGAGTGAACTTGCACCTACAATTCAAAAGATCTTAAACAAAGTTAAAGCAGACGGTCGTTCTCTTGTAGTATTAGCGACTGTAGTGGGTACAGAACATGATTATCAAGGATATCAAGCTCAAATTGAAACATTAAAAGCTGCAGGCGCTATCGTTTGTGATACAAATGATCAAATGGTACGTACAGCATTAAATTTAATTGGTAGTACAGTTGAGCAACCACAATTAGAAGTGAAACAAATTGATGCAGATCCAGTTGATTTATCTGTAGACGATAAAATTATGAATTTAATCAATGTTAAACCTAGTGTGATTAACATTGGATTGAAGAGTTTTACTGAAGCAATTCAATCAAGCGATGCACAAGTTGTCCAATTTAATTGGAGACCTATTGCTGGTGGAAATGAAAAATTAATGAAAGTACTCCAATACTTAAATAACTTCGAAGGAGAGACGGTATAAGATGGGTTACAAAACAATAGATGAAGCAAACCAAGCTGTAATAGATAAAATGATTTCAGCAGCACCTTTCTTAGTGGATGTTGTGCCTGCAAAATCAAAAATTCCAGAATTGACTGATCACGTATTATTACATGCTGGACCGCCAATCAAATATGAAAACATGACGGATCCAATGCAAGGTTCGTGTGTAGGCGCTATTTTGTTCGAAGGTTGGGCTAACAATGAGCAAGAAGCGAGACAATTATTAGAAGGTGGAAAGATTACATTAATTCCATGTCACCATGTAAATGCCGTTGGGCCTATGGGTGGTATCACTTCTGCGAATATGCCAGTTCTAGTCGTTGAGAATAGAGAAAGTGGAAATGAAGCATATTGCCAAATGAATGAAGGTATTGGTGCGGTTTTACGTTTTGGTGCTTATAACGAAACAGTCGTGAATCGTTTGCACTGGATGAAAGATGTATTAGGTCCAGTATTGAGTAAAGCTTTAAGACAAATGGATGAAGGTTTAAACGTAAATGTGTTAATTGCCAAAGCAATTGCAATGGGAGATGAATTCCATCAACGAAACATTGCTGCCTCTTTAGCATTCTTGAAGGAAGTTACACCAATCATCAGTTCGTTGGAAGATGTAGAGCCAGCACAACGTACTGAAGTGCTGCAATTTTTAGCAGATACGGATCAGTTCTTCCTAAATATTGCAATGGCAACAGGTAAAGCTATGATGGACGCAGCACGTCAAATTGAACATGGTACGGTTGTTACGGCAATGTGTCGTAATGGTGAAAACTTTGGTGTTCGTATTGCTGGAATGGGCGATGAATGGTTTACAGCACCTGTTAATACACCACAAGGATTATACTTTACAGGTTATTCTGCAGATGATGCTAATACAGATATTGGTGATTCAGCTATCACTGAAACTATTGGTGTAGGTGGTATGGCAATGATTGCAGCTCCTGCTGTAACAAGATTTGTTGGTACTGGTGGATTTGAAGATGCTTTAGAAATCAGTAATGATATGACTGAAATTTGTATTGGTGAAAATCCGAATTTCGTTATTCCAACATGGAACTTTAAAGGCGCTTGTCTTGGAATTGATGCTCGTAAAGTTGTTGAAACAGGCATCACACCTGTTATCAACACAGGTATCGCACATAAAATTGCTGGATACGGTCAAATTGGAGCAGGTACAGTACACCCACCAATTGAATGTTTTGAAAAAGCAATCACTGCTTATGCAGAAAAATTAGGCTTTAAGGCGTGATTTATAGAGCGCTTGCAATTGGGGGTATTGCCCAGGAAATACTAGAAGAACGTGAGACATTTTATGTGCATAGTATTTTTAAAAAAGGATTTAATATCGTTAATCATAGACAGGAACTTATATTTATTGGAACAGATGACAATGGCACATTCCCATTTGGTATTCAAATTGACGCGCAAACACGTGATCAATTACTAGGTAAAGTACATCAACAGCAAACGATTAAAGTGAGTGCGAATACGATTTATATCGATGCTGAATGTCAACTTGTTTGGAAAGTGAAGCAACTCGCTTCATTTGAAGCACATATGAGCGATCAGGTGACACAACTACGCTCATGTGTTGCTAAATATGATTTCTCTGAATATGAGCAAGGTGATTTTAATAGTTCATATTTAAGACGCTTTATTTACGCTTTAGCACATGGTAGTTCTGAAGAAGTGGAACGTTACTATCGCTTTATTATCGGTAGAGGACAAGGGTTAACACCAACAGGTGACGATATTTTAACAGGTATGTTGTTCATTCATTTTATCAATCCGTATATTAGAAATCATAATTTAATTATTTTAAAGCAACTACTGAGAGAAACATTAACGACACTTGTCAGTGAAACTTTCTTAAAATGTGCACAAAAAGGTCTATTTAGTTCGAAAATATCAGTGTTACAAACAGAACCAACACCAGACAATATTGATCGCTTAATACAAGTAGGGTCATCATCAGGGAAAGATACATTGTATGGTGTGTTTGTAGCATTAACGTTAAGGAGTGGAACGTATGG
The DNA here is from genome assembly GCF_029774255.1 of Staphylococcus gallinarum. NCBI lineage: Bacteria > Bacillati > Bacillota > Bacilli > Caryophanales > Staphylococcaceae > Staphylococcus > Staphylococcus gallinarum. The sequence goes on along the minus strand of NZ_CP069082.1, from coordinate 2,626,398 downwards.
GTAAGCGAGTAGTACTTGCTTTAGGTGGAAATGCAATCTTACAACCAAAGCAAGAAGCGACATACGAAAATCAATATAATAATATCAGTGCTGCTACTAAAAAGATGGCAGAATTAAAGCAACAAGGACATAATGTAGTCGTTACTCACGGTAATGGACCGCAAGTAGGTAATATCATCGCTCAAAATGAAGCGGCTAAAGATATTGTAGAACCTTTACCGATCAATGCTTGTAACGCAGAATCACAAGGGTTTATTGGATATATGATGGAAGAAGCGTTAAAGAATCATCTTGAGACTTTAAATATAGAAAGTAATGTAGTAACGTTATTGACAATGGTAGAAGTTGACAAAGATGATCCAGCATTTAAAAATCCAACAAAACCAATTGGAGTATTCTTTGATGAGGCCGAAGCGAAACGTTTAGAAGAAAAGCACGGCTTTGTTATGGCAGAAGATGCAGGAAGAGGATATCGCCGTGTTGTTCCATCACCAGAGCCACTAGTGATTCATGGTGTGAATCAAATCAAGGCGCTTATTGATCAAGCGATTGTTATTTCATCTGGTGGTGGAGGTATACCGGTGTATCGTGATATCCAAGGTAAGATACATGGTGTCGAAGCTGTCATTGATAAAGATCGCTCTGGTTTAAAGTTAGCACAACAAGTTGATGCTGATACCTTTGTAATGCTGACTGATGTATCTAACGTCTATGTGAATTACGGTAAACCGAATGAAGAAAAGCTAGAGACAATTTCAGTAGAACAGGCTAAACAATATGTAAGTGAGGGGCAATTCCCAGCAGGTAGTATGTTACCTAAAGTTGAAGCAGCGATTCAATTTGCAGAAATGGGTAAAGAGGCCATCATTTGTTCATTAGATGATGCAATTGAAGCATTAGAAGGAAAAGCAGGTACACGCATCGTGCTAGAAGCGAGTACTGAAGTTGTAAATTAAACTTAAGTAAAGTTAATTTGGATACGAATCGGTCAAAGCTTATGTATTTGGTCGATTCGTTAACTTATTATATGACAAGATTACAAAGAAAGGTGATATAAAATGACTGATCCTTCTCATGTGAATAAGATAAATAAGAATTGGGGCGTGATTATAGCGATAGTATTTATCGCTTCGACGCTTCGTGCACCACTTACTTCCGTAGGTCCAGTAGTAGATGAGATAAAACATGTGATGGAGATAAATAATAGTGTTGCAGGTATACTCACAACGATACCGCTTGTTATTTTTGCTATTGTATCACCGGTTGTCTCTAAAGTAACAGCACGTCTGACGATGTCGCGAACGATATTGTACTCAACAATTTTACTCATATTTGCCCTTTATCTTCGTGTTGCAGGTGATTTTACACTGTTTATTATTGGTACAGTTGTATTGGGTATTGCCATAGCATTTGGGAATGTGATGTTGCCTAGTTATGTAAAATGGTATTTTCCATTGCAAATTGGTGTGGCGACGGGAATTTATAGTGGGACGATGAATTTTACTGCAGGTTTAGGCGGAGGATTGAGCTTTCCATTATCACAAATATCACCTTTAGGATTTAGATTGTCTTTAGCATTTTGGATTGTTTTGGCAATTATGGCCATTATATTATGGTTGCCAAAAGCTCGAAAAGGGGCAACATTAGAACGTGCAGCTATGGATTCTAATGAGACGGTTAAACCAAAAAAAGTTAAAATCACTCGCTCTAAATTAGCGTGGATGGTGGCATTAACTATGGGCTTCCAATCAATGGTGTTTTATACCGTTGTTGCATGGGTACCATCAATTTTAGTAGATAGAGGTTTAGATCCATCAACTGCGGGTTATTTACTCATGTTAAATCAGTTCGCACAAGTACCAATGACCTTTACTTTTCCGATTATTGCTTCTAAGTTAAAGGATCAACGCATATTAGTAATTATTATTACGTTACTATTCATAGTAGGATTTAGCTTATTCTTCACACAATCTTTAGTACTACTTATTATAGGGATTGTTATTGCTGGTCTTGCGATGGGCGCTTGTTTCAGTTTATGTATGACATTCTTTTCAATTAGAGCGAAAACAAGTGAGGGCAGCATCTCTTTATCTGGTTTTGGTCAATCAGTAGGTTACTTGATAGCTGCCGTAGGTCCATTTTTAATCGGCTATCTTCATGATGCAACAGGTAGTTGGATTTCTGGAATCATTGCCTTGCTTGTAATGTCAGTGCTATTCTTTGCATTTGGTTATCCTGCTTCTAAGAGACGTGTCATAGAAGATGAATCATTATAACAAAAGAGTCAAGTTGAAAAATTAATTAGTTTGTAATGTAATAGCGATATTACGTCGAAGTAAGGTTGTTGTGATTCGATAGAGTTACTGTACAACTTATTAAGCCACCCACTTTCTAAGGATATTTGGAAGTGGGTGGCTTATTTATTATGTTAATTCACAAGAAGCATCACTATACAATACTACAGTAGCTATTGGTGAGGATTTTTTACCGTGAATGGTAATAGTATGATCAGTATTAAAATCATGTTTGGTTTAGCTTTTGGTTAGACATTGTTGAGTATTGTTCAGTTGATATGTGTATTATAGCTCTAAAAGCGCCCTTAAATGAACGATTAATTTCATTTAAGGGCGCGTATTATTTTAAATTTAAAATGTGTAATTCATACAATTAATCTACGAGACATACATGTGTGATGTAAATCAAAAAGGATTAATCTTGTGTTGCGTAATGTTGTAATAATGTAGTAAGTGCTTTTTCAGGTTCTAAATTAGGTACACCTTGTTGTGCTAAGTAAAGTGAAAATACTGATAAGAAAGTTAATATATTTTGCTTTTCTACAGCATAACCCATTATGCCAATTCGCCAAATCTTACCTTGTAGATCTCCGAATGAACCAGCGATTTCAATACCATAGTGCTTTAATAAACCTTCTCTAAAGGTAGCATCATCTACACCATTTGGTATCTTTATACAGATTACCATTTTCATTTCATTTTCCTCATCACCATAAATCTCAAGTCCGAGTGCTTTAAGTGCAGCTTTCAAGCCTGTTTGATGGAAAGCGTGACGTTGTGCACGAGCTTCGATGCCTTCTTTAAGTGCAAGCTTCAATCCTGTGTTCAATGCATAAATTGAAGTTGTAGATTCTGTGTGATGATTTAAGCGTTTAGGGCTCCAGTAGTCTTGTAATTGGGTTAAATCTAAATAGTTACTGCGGATGAAAGGTTCTTGTTCGACTACTTCATCAGAACGTATACCAAGTTCGACACGTTTACGACGATTAATTGCTTCGCTAAAGCGCTCATTAAAGGTAATTGGTGTTATGCCTGAAGGGATAGATAAACACTTTTGAGCGCCTCCAACAACTGCATCAAGTTCCCATTCATCAACAGGGATAACCATACCTTGATATGTTGCTACTGCGTCTACTACCGATAAAATGCCACGTTCTTTACATGCACGACCAATTTTATCAATAGGTTGAAGACGTCCCGTAGATGTTTCGCCGTGTACAATAGCCAATACTTTTGGTTTGATTTCATCTAATGCAGCTATTATTTCGGATTGTTCAAATACTTCGCCCATAGGTTTTTGAATATTATGTACAATACCACCTGCTCTAGTGACAAGTTCAGTGAATAAATAACCGAAACGTCCGATAATCGGGATGAGTACATCATCACCAGGTTTAACAACACTAGAAATGACAGCTTCTAGTCCAGCACGACTTGTACCATCAATTGGGAATGACCATTGATTGTTAGTCAAAAAAGATTGGCGTATCAATTCCATTGTTTCATTCATTATACCAACAAACTCATAGTCGAACTGACCTAATATAGAATTAGACATTGCTTGAGAAACACGAGGGTCTACACTTACAGGACCTGGTGTCATAATTAATCGTTTATTAATCTTCAAATCATCCATATTTATAACCTCATTTTCTTTAAATTCCGTCATTTTATATTATACATGAATGGTAACAAGCATTATTCGTCAAAATTGATGAATTAATAAGGTTTATTTGTTTGAATATTACAAAAATGATATACACACATATATGACGAAGTGAATGATAAATATTATTAATTTTGCAAAATAGCTACAGTTATCGCGTCAGCAAATTCATGCATGATAGGGCTCCAATTTGTTTCATCTTCTCTTGAAAAGCGTGTTAAATCCCCATTATTAAAAAATGAAGCACGTAAACCTAATGATAGTTCTAACTGTACGCCTGCATTTTTAGCATTACGATTCGCAATATTGGCATCGGAATCTCCTTCTAAATATCGAGGGGTAGGTTGAACATTAAATCCTCTGAGTTCTAATTGCTTCTTGATTGAGCTCTTTAACGGCTCGTCCTTTCCTCCTATGTAAACAACTGAGTCTGAACCACTAGCGCCATGTATCATAACGGATTTAGTCATTTGTTGTTGCATATCTAAAATAGTTGGTTCGTCATAATTTGTAGATGTTACGTGCAATTCCCCATTATTTGTCGTTCTAATACCTTCAAAACTATAATAATTATAAAATCCATTGTTGGCGATTAATTTAGAAACCTCTGTTGTACCAGGTTCAATATTGCCACCATGTACAGCTGCAATTATCGTATTGCCAAAACGCTTGTCATACGATAAATTCCAGTCAATCCCCTGTTCTGTATCATTCATCAGTTCGGTCATTGAAGCATAACTGTCAGCATATACAGGTTTAGAAAAGACTGATAAAAGGTAAATAAACATACAAGTGAAGGTTATGATATATAATTCTTTTTTAAAAAACCATTTGAAAAAATATGTATTTTCTGCCATTGAATTCTCCTGTATTTTAAAATTTAATTACACATTAAATATGTTAACATATTATTATTAAATTAATAAATTATTTTTATTTTTAAAGGGATATATTGGTTTTTTCTACAATTGATAATGATATATGGTATGTAGCATGGTAACGTACAAATTAACCATGTTTTTAAAAAAGTAAGTTCTAAAAAGTGGGGAACGCTTGATTTTATAATGAATATTAGAAAATTTATGTCATGGAGGTAATAATAAATGATTAATATTATATCGGCTATTGGCTCGATTGGAACTTTTGTCATGGCTTTGTTTTACTTTGTATCAGTAAGTATACAACTTTATCAAATGAAGATTAGTTTTATACCGGCGTTAAGCTTCAATCAGATTCTTGTTACACGTGAGAAGGGTCAATTACAACTTACCAATACAGGTATTGATAGTGAGTCTGAACAAGATTATATGAAATTATATAATCTTGGTGGTGGGGCTGCTAAAAATATAAAAGTTGAAATTTACCTAGGTGATGATGATGTATTGCAACGTAAATATATTAATATATTACCTAGTAAAGAGGGATATTTATTGCCAATTAATAAGGATGTATATTCTGAAATAGAAAATACAATAAAAAATGAAGGCTATGATTCGAATTTAAATATCAAGATAACATATAAACATAATGTGAGTAGAAAGGAACAATATTTACACTTGAACGGGAAGATTGATAGCTTTAATACGTATAATGATAAATCTGTTTATGAACTACAATTTTTCTAGTTGTTAAGTCTTTAAAATAATTTGTATTAAAACATTTCAATATAGCGTTGCTTTAATTTAGTATGAACATTCAAATTGAAGCAACGTTTATTTATTGTCATATCAATAAATGAGGTGAATTGTTTTGTGCGATTGAATTTTTTAGCTTAAACTTGTATATGAAATTAATATTTGGAGTGACAAAAGATGATAAATGTAAAAGCACCAAATTCTTTATTTTTAGAACAGCAGGAGGCAAGTCACGCGATATTGCTGTTACATTCTTTTACCGGTACGATAAGAGATGTGAAGTTATTAGCGAATAAATTACATAAAGTAGGCTATACGTGCTATGTACCAGCATATGAAGGTCATGGTTTGTTATTAGAAGATTTACTAGAGTACAATACGGATGATTGGTTGAAAACGGCACAAGCTGGCTATCGCTTTTTACAAGAGCAAGGGTATCAACAAATCAGTGTTTGTGGTGTGTCATTAGGTGGTATCTTATCGTTGAAATTAGCGGAAACGACTGATGTGCACTCAGTAGTTGTCATGTCGACACCATTTAGTAAAGATGATGCAGGATTAGAAGCGCGCTTAACATATTATTGCCAACGCATGGGTGATTTAGTAGGGTTATCTGAGGAAGAGGTAACCAGACAATTGACGATGATTGAAAGTTATCATGCACAGTTACAGAAATTTAAATTGCTCGTAGATGAAGTGATGGCAAATTTAGAAGATATTACTGCACCGATTGCAATTAAATATGGAGAACAAGACGAACAGTCCTATGCAAAGAGTGCAAATTACATTTATGAACATATTAAACATAATGACAAGGAAATTTCTGGATATCCACATTCGAAACATCTTATGACGCATGGAGAGGGGCGCCCAGATGTAGAACGGGATATTATTGCTTTCTTAGAAGATTATGAATAAAAAATACAAATGAGTGTAAATATCATGGATCTTATTGGTTTGAATCTAAGCTCAACAAAAAAGACAATTACTATTATCGGTGAAGATAAAGTAGTAATTGTCTTTTATTAATTAGTAGCATATTTTTGTCTTTAGCATGTTAAGTGCGAACTATGCATTACTTAGCATTTAAGACGCTATACTGCTTTACTTTCTCCAAAATGAATCACAGTTCTGTTTATCATCAATATTAAATTGGATAATATCTTGTAATAAATTAAAATCAATATCCTGTGTCCATTTTATTTTGAATAAATTATTGGTTTGTGAATACCCTGCATTTGTAATGCGTTCAGAAAAATGGGACATAGTTTTCGCTTCAGGTGCGATTGAGAAATGTTGTTTAGCCTTACTAAACGCTATGATAAATGTGCCATGATCAGTATACATAGGTTGGTTCCACTTCACAGTTGTCTCTAGTTTTGGAAATGTGTCATTCATCCATTGAAATACTTGGATCATGGTGTCTTTTTGAGAATCTGTTTCTAAAGTATTGAGAAATGATTTAAATAAGTCCAAGTAAATGTCAGCTCCTTTTAAAGTGAAATAATTATATCTTTACATGTAAATGTGTAATATTTCTTTGATTATAGCATAACAGAATGGGCTAGTAACACCGCTTATGGTAAATAGCGTGATTTCAAATAATATATAGTAATCATGTTGTTTAAATTAATTCATAATAGATAGACAAAAGGTATCAAGTCTTGAATATGTTAAATGAGTAATTCAAGGATCTTGATACCTTTAAGAGTTGCTCTAAATGCCACGGTTAAGTGCTTTGTTTTGCGCACTAGTTTGAGCTTGTTACCGAAATAGACAGTTAGATAAGTTATTGTGTTGTTGTGGTGGTTACACCGTTACTTTTCGTTTTTTATGTTGAAATAATGCATCAATAATTAAGCCGATAATAAGTAATAGGATAAATGGCAATAACCATGCGAGTTGGATATCGGCTAATGGTAATGCATGATATAAATTTGAGATGGCTGAACTTAACTTAAAGTCACTAACAATTTGTAATACTGAAATAATTAAAGTGACTATAGTTGGTAAAATATACGCAAATTTTAAATCAAATGGTATGAAAATACTCACTAATGAAATAATTACCAATACGATAGAAGTTGGGTAGATGAACGTCAATAGTGGTACTGCAATTTGTAAAATTAAGTCTAAACCTAGTGTAGAAACTAAGAAACCTAATAATGAAAAGATAAGTACAAACATTTTATATGAAATTTTAGGCAGTTTTTTCATGGCGAAAGCCGCACATGCATTGACTAGACCGACGCAAGTTGTTAAACATGCGAGTATAACAATGATACCGAAAATTAAATTACCTAGTGAGCCAAATACACGTAATGAGTTAAAAGTTAAAATGCCTGTGCCATCTTTGAAACCAGCGTGACTCGTTGTTGCTCCAACATAAGCAAGTGCAAAATAGATTAATAATAATAAGATAGCAGAAATAAGACCTGCTTTAATTACATTTTTTACTAATGTACGATGATCTTCGATGCCATGCATTTTAAACATTTGTACAATCACAACTGAAAATGCCAATGCGGCTACGAGATCCATTGTGAAATAACCTTGTAAGATTCCTGATACGACTGGTGTTTTCGCATAGTCACCAGTTGCTTGTCCGATTGATCCTTCTGGATTAAAAATAACGAGTATGCACAGGATCGCAATTATAATAATTAATATAGGTGTTAGATATTTTCCTAAATTATCTATAATTCGGCTAGGATATAATGCGATAAAGTATACAACAAAGAAAAATATAACAGAGAATATGATTAAAGTTGCATGGTTATGTACAGGTAAAACATGGTTCGTACCTATTTCATATGCTACATTGGCAGCTCTTGGGATGCCGTAAAGTGCACCTATTGATAAATATATACATACTGCAAAAATAGTGCCGAATATTGGATGTACTTTATTACCAATACTCTCCACGCCACCATTCATATATGCGACAACAATGACGGTTAAATAAGGTAATAAAATACCAGTTATTGCAAAGCCGCCCATCGCAATCCACATATTATCTTGGGCAGTATAGCCAAGCATCGGTGGGAAAATTAAATTTCCAGCCCCAAAGAAAAATGAAAATAACATGAGACCAGACATTAATATTAGTTTATTCATTATGATTACCTCAATTTCAAGGATATTTACTTGCGCAAAACACAAAATACTTTAACACAGAATACCATTTAATTCAATGAAGTTTCAGACAATTTCTAATATTTAAAGTATTACAACTACATATAGTCACAAATTGTACATTTTCAGCGAGAATTAGGGCTATAAAAGAGTAAATGAAGGTATGTCATTTTTGTGTTAATAAAAACGCTATTGAGCCGAAAGTAGAAAAATGATATAGTATAATCTATATCGCTAAAACGCTTTAACGCAATAAAGTTTTGTAAAATATAAAGGATGTAGGGTTATGAGTAAACAATCACAATGGAAGTCTTCAACTGGCTTTATATTAGCTAGTGCAGGCTCTGCAATAGGACTAGGCGCAATGTGGAAATTCCCATATATGGCAGGTATATATGGCGGTGGCGCCTTTTTATTAATGTTTTTAGTATTTACAATTTTTGTAGGTTTACCATTATTAGTTATGGAATTTACTGTTGGTAAAATGGGACAAACATATACCACTAAAATTTATGAGAAATTAACACAAAAAAGATGGTTGAATATCATTGGTTGGAACGGTAATTTAGCTGTTTTTGTATTGTTTGGTTTTTACAGTGTTATTGGTGGATGGATTATCATTTATATATTTAATGTAGCACTGCAATTATTATCATTCCAAGGTGGTAAACTTGGAGATATTCAATTTGAATCCATTATTGGAAGTCCGTTATTGACGATAATAGGACAAGGTGTGTTTATCTTGTTAACTATGATTATAGTCATGATGGGCGTTGAAAAAGGACTAGAAAAAGCTTCGAAATTTATGATGCCTTTACTATTTATCTTCTTAATTGTCATAGTTATAAAATCATTGACGTTAGGTGGTTCAATGGAAGGGTTGAAATTTATATTACAACCTCGTGTTGAAGATATCACTATGGAAGGTATCTTGTTTGCTTTAGGTCAATCATTCTTTACACTTTCACTTGGAACTACAGGTATGATTACGTATGCGAGCTATGCTTCAAAAGAGATGCCGATTAAAACATCTGCAGTATCTATTGTAGCGATGAATATATTGGTGTCAGTACTTGCAGGGCTAGCTATTTTCCCAGCAATTGCAGCATTTGGTTACAAGCCAACGGATGGCCCAGGTTTATTGTTTAAAGTATTGCCAAAAGTATTTGATCAAATGGCTCTTGGTTCTACATTCTATTTTATCTTCTTGATATTATTCTTGTTTGCTGCGTTAACGTCTTCTATTTCATTATTAGAGTTGAACGTATCTAACTTCACTAAAAATGATAACAGTAAAAGAAAATCGGTATCATTTTATGCTAGTTTATTAGTATTTATTATCAGTATTCCAGCAACACTATCCTTCAGTAGTTTGAGTGGTATTCATTTTGCAGCGGGTACAATTTTCGATAATATGGATTTCTTAGTATCAAATATTTTAATGCCATTAGGTGCATTAGGGACAACGCTCGTTGTAGGTCATGTGCTTAGCAAAGAAGATTTAGTTGAACACTTTGGTAAAGATAAATTTAAATTGTTTGCACCGTGGTATTACTTAATAAAATTTGTATTGCCGATTGTAATCATTTTGATATTTGTTGTTCAATTTATTTAAAGATAACACTCTATTTTATTAATAGTTATAGGTAGGTGCCGACAAAGTATTGCGCTTTGTTGGCACTTTTTTATATGCAGTTGATGACGGTTAAATTCGACTAAAACTTTGTAGTAGTTTATTAATAAAGAATTTACTTCAGTAAAATGAGTATGAAGTATATTGAATCAATCGTTGCAAATTAAATTAGCTAAATATGTTGTTTAAATCAGCAATAAACTGGTAATAGTTGTATAAAATTAAATTGTGTCATTTCATTGACATTTAACTATCAGTTTAGTACAATTTTAATAAATTATTTATTAGAAGCAATTAATTGTTAATTATAGTATACGAATATATAAATTATAGATTAATACTTTTAATAAATAAAATTTTTCTTTGTAAATGTAAGCGTTTTCTAAAGGAGGTAAAATTATGGAAGCTCTCATCGGAAAGTTTTTTGAATTATTACCACGCTTCATCGTTAATTTATTTATTTAAAATGCGTTGGGTTTTAAGAGTGTAATTTTGAATATTTTTAAGAGGTGTCTAAGATGGAGAAAAAACAAAATAAATACAGTATCAGAAAATTTAGTGTTGGTGCATCGTCAATCCTCATTGGAGCTTTATTATTTTTAGGGGCAGGAACTGCACAAGCTGCTGAAGAAGAGCAACAACAAGTTGACGCTACACAATCTAAGCAAGAAGTGAATACTAATACTTCTTTATCAGACGAATCGAATCAAAATAATACGCAAGATATAAACCAAGAAAACAGTAAAGATGCAACTACTGAGTCATCGTCACAAAAGGATGTACATAATGCACAAGATGTGGCTGCAGAAAGTGATTTAACCACTAACGATGTAAATCCAAAATACAACGAACAAGATAAAGCAGATACAGCAACAAAAGATCAACAGACAGAAGGAACATCAAAAGAGAATCAAACAAAATCAACAGAATCACCAGTAGATCCAGAATACAACGAACAAGATAAAGTAGATACAGCAACAAAAGATCAACAGGCAGAAGGAACAACGAAAGAGGACCAAACAAAATCAACAGAATCACCAGTGGATCCAGAATATAACGAACAAGATAAAGTAGATACAGCAACAAAAGATCAACAGGCAGAAGAAACAACGAAAGAGGATCAAACAAAATCAACAGAATCACCAGTGGATCCAGAATATAACGAACAAGATAAGGTAGATACAGCAACAAAAGATCAACAGGCAGAAGGAACAACGAAAGATACACAAGAGCAAACTTCAACTAACCAACAGAGTAAAGTAGAACGTCCACAAAATGTAATTCAAGATAATAAATTAACTCAAACAAATAATGCAAATGTAGCTAATGAAGATATAGTTGCGACCCAAGATAATACTGGCGTGGAAGCAGATAACCAACAAGTTGTGTCAGAAAAGGTTGATAGCAGTCAACAAAATGATACTGTATCACTTGAACAACTTCAAAGTGAATTACAATCTACAGATAGCTCACAGGATAATAGTAAAGATGAAGATTCTACTTCAACACTAAAAGCACTCAAAGACAGTGCAGTAGCTACTGTACCAAAACAAACACAACAAACAAGTGAACAAACAAATGAACAACCTACTAAAACAGCAAAACAAGGTCAATATAAGAATGATGATCCAATTATTTTAGTGCATGGTTTCAACGGTTTCACAGATGATATAAATCCACCAATCCTTTCACATTATTGGGGTGGAGATAAACTAAACATTAGACAAGATTTACAAGACAATGGTTATGAAACGTATGAAGCAAGTATTGGGGCGTTGAGTAGTAACTATGACAGAGCTGTTGAATTGTATTATTACATTAAAGGTGGAACAGTAGATTACGGTGCTGCTCACGCTGAAAAATATGGACACGAACGTTACGGAAAAACATATGAGGGTGTCTACAAAGATTGGCAACCAGGACAAAAAGTACATTTGGTAGCGCATAGTATGGGTGGTCAAACAGTTAGACAATTAGAAGAATTACTGCGCAATGGTAATCCAGAGGAAATTGCTTACCAGAAAGAACACGGTGGTGAAATTTCACCACTTTATCAAGGTGGCAATGATAATATGATTACTTCGATTACTACGCTTGGTACACCACATAATGGAACAGTTGCGTCAGATGAATTAGGTAATGAAGCATTTATTAGACAGGTTGTTTATGATTATGTGAAATTTAAAGGTAACACAGATTCACATTCTGATTTTGGTCTAAACCAATGGGGATTAAAACAAAAAGAGGGCGAATCTTATTTAGATTACGTTAAACGTGTACAAAATAGTAAGTTATGGAAAACGCAAGACAATGGTTTATATGATTTAAGTACAGAAGGTGCTGCAAAATTAAATGCTAATACTTCTCTCAATCCAAATATTGTCTATAAAACATATACAGGTGAATCTACAAGACCGACATTATTTGGCCGTCAGAAATCTGATTTAAATATGTTCTTACCATTTACGCTTACTGGTAATATCATTGGTAAAACAGCTAATACGTCATGGAGAGAAAATGATGGACTTGTATCTGTTGTTTCATCTCAACATCCAAATAATCAAGCATATGTTGATGCTACTGATGAAATTCAAAAAGGTGTTTGGCAAGTAACACCAGTAAGACATGGTTGGGATCACGTTGACTTTGTTGGACAAGATGCTACTGACCCAACTCACGATAGCGTGGAATTACAACAATTCTGGCACGGTATCGCCGATGAATTAGTAAGAAGTGAACAATTAGACGCCTAAAATAACAAGTATAAATTAAGAAAGAGGGATTAACATGACTGGAGATATTTTCGAATTATTAGGTTCATTATTTAATGTACTTAAGACATTATTTTCATAATTATAATCAATAGGGTAGCTAATCACAGCTACCCTATTTTTATTGGGTATCTTCGTATTGTTGGCTCGCTTTCCTAGGGGGCAGCAGCTTGTCCTGTTCCCACAGGAGTCTCGCCAACATACTTTAAAATGATTTGTGATGTTTAATTACCATCTGCTTAAATTTTCTTACTAAATTTAACTTTATAGTGTTGCCATACCAATTATTAAATATTTGAAATATTATCTACTACCAATTTTATTCAATATCTAGTATTGTTGGCTCACTTTCATAGGGGAGAGCTTCAGGCTGTAGTCTTCAGCTTGTCTTGTTCCATCAGGAGCCTCAGGAGTCTCGCCAACATACTCGTGGTATTAATCCGTATTATTTCAAAAAAATATTGAAAAAGGCAATTTCTATATTATTTCAATAGAAATTGCCTGCTTATACTTGTCCGAAAACTTTATGTCTCAGACGCTTGCATAGTCGAAAAACAAAATGTTTCAGCTATTTAAGTATGATTAACTATAAATTATTTAGAGAAAGTTTCGATTAATTTTTTGATGATATCGATGATGAATTCCATTATTGTTTCACCCCTCTTTATCTTTGTTAACTTAAGTCTAATATAATTGAGTTTTATTGTGTTGTATACTTCTTAAGTTGTGATATTTTATGCGAAATTGAATAAAATTTACATTTTTTTACAGTTTTGAATTCGAAACTGTATTGTTCTAAATTTATTTAATAAAAAAACACATTAACTACAACCGTTGGAAGGCGATAGTTAATGTGTGATGTTGAAAGTATATTGATTATAAAGGTAATTATTCTGTTGTTGCACCTTTGGATGCAGAAGAGACAAGTTTAGCATATTTTGCTAGTGCGCCCTTAGTTGCTTTCAGTGGTGGTGCTTGCCATTTTTCGCGACGGCGCTTGAGTTCATCTTCGCTAACATCAAAGCTGATTTCTAATCGTTCGGCATCAATTGTAACGATGTCATTTTCTTCAAGTAATGCCATAGGTCCACCTACTTGAGACTCAGGTGCGGCATGGCCGATAACTAAGCCGTGGGAACCACCAGAAAATCTACCATCTGTAACCAATGCTACAGATTCGCCTAATCCTTTTCCTACTAATATTGATGAAGCAGATAACATTTCAGGCATACCAGGTGCTCCTTTTGGACCAGCATAACGAATGACGATAACATCTCCTTCATTAATTTGATTATTTAAGATTGCTTTCGTCGCAGCTGGTTCAGAATCGAATACACGAGCAGGACCTTTAATATATGTGACACTTAAACCAGAAATTTTTGCTACAGCGCCTTCAGGAGCAAGGTTACCCTTTAAAATAACAAGTGGACCGGTTGGATATTTTGGATTGTCGAAATCAATAATTGATTTATTGTCCGTTAATGGCTCTTGGTCAGCTAAATTTTCTGCTACTGTTTTACCTGTAACAGTCATACAATCACCGTGAATCAAGCCTTTGTCGTAAAGTAACTTCATTACAGCTGGGATACCGCCAACTTCATCTAAATGCGCCATTACATACTTTCCGCTAGGACGTAAGTCGGCAATATGTGGCACACGTTTACGAACCTTTTCGAAATCATCGAGTGTTAAATCAACATCTGCTGATTGTGCGATTGCAAGTAAGTGTAGAATTGCGTTGGTTGAGCCTCCTAACGCCATTACAATTGTTATAGCATTTTCGAATGCTTCTTTAGTCATGATATCTTTTGGATAGATTCCTTGCTCTAACAATCGGTAAACTGCTTTACCTGCAGCGCGACTGTCCTTTGCTTTATTTGCAGAAACAGCAGGATGCGAGGCACTTCCAGGTAAGCTCATACCCATCGCTTCAATCGCAGATGCCATTGTATTAGCAGTGAACATACCGCCGCAAGATCCAGCACCAGGACAAGCTGCACATTCTACTTTATGCAGTGCTGCGTCGTCAATTTCTCCGTTATTATATTGTCCCACACCTTCAAATGCGGATACTGCATCTACATCTTTGCCATCTAATTTTCCAGGTAAAGTGGTGCCTCCGTAAACAAATACGGCTGGTAAATTCAAACGCGCAATGCCTATCATACAACCAGGCATATTTTTATCGCAACCACCAATCGCAACTAAAGCATCTAAGTTTTCAGCGCTAATTACCGTTTCGATAGAATCTGCAATTATTTCACGACTTGGTAATGAAAAACGCATGCCATCTGTACCCATCGAGATACCGTCGGACACTGTAATTGTGTTGAAAATAAGTGCGGATGCATCCGATTCATTGACACCTTGCTTTGATGCGCGTGCTAACTTATCGATATGCATGTTACATGGTGTTACTTCACTCCATGTACTCGCAATACCTATCATCGGTTTATTGAAATCTTCATCTTCGAAGCCTAATGCCCGTAAATATGAACGATTTGGCGTTCTACTAACACCTTCACTTATAGCTTTACTTCTAATACGTAAATCTTTATTTGCACTTTGTTCAGTCAAATAATTACCCCCCAGTAATGATTCGAGTTATATCTGCAAAAGTTTAATTATTTTTAAGATAAGTAAAAACATAATGCAAGTTGTTATTCTTTCTATTGATGTTATACATTTCTTTACCCGTATCTGTTTTTATTAAAGGAAAATGAAAGAATCGATAGTAAAATTATTGGTTTTTATGATTGAATTTAAAGATAAAAATTAAATTGTGATAAAGATATTCGGAATTATATTACAAAATGCTATGAAATTAGTGTAATATTTTGAAATGAAACTTAGACAAAGTTAATCGTGGTGTATGTTTAGTGTGAATTTAGAATAATTCATCTTTGTAATAATAATGTCATATAAAATTTATACTAAAATACAATTTCTAGTTGTATAATTAAGTAGTGAAAAATTGTACACAAGATGAAAGAGATATATTGGGAGGTTTACAATTAGTGCGTAAAAAAATTCTTGCAACGGTAATTGGGAGTAGTGCGCTAGCTGCGGTTGCTACAACGTCAAACGCAGAAGCTGCTACAACTTATAAGGTGAAGAGCGGAGATTCACTTTGGTCAATAGCGAATAAGTTTAATATTTCAGTATCTAAATTGAAATCATTAAATAATTTATCTTCAAATGTTATATTCCCTAACCAAACATTAAAAGTTTCGGGGACTACAAGCTCAAGTACATCATCAACAAGTACTTCATCAGGAACTACATATACAGTGAAATCAGGGGATTCATTATCTGCAATTGCTGCAAAGTATGGTACAACATATCAAAAAATAATGAGTTTAAACAACTTATCAAACTATAACATATACCCAGGTCAGACATTAAAGATTTCAGGTAGTACGTCAACATCTACAGGAAGCACTGGTGGAACGAGTACAAGTGGTTCAACAACGTATTATACAGTAAAATCAGGAGACTCATTATCTGCAATTGCTGCAAAATATGGCACAACATATCAAAAAATAATGAGCTTAAATAACTTATCGAATTATAATATTTATCCAGGACAAAGATTGAAAGTTTCGGGTACAGCTACAAGCGGTTCATCAAGTTCAGGTTCGACATCAGGTTCAACTAGCTATAATACCCCTATATTCAACCATTCTAATTTGTATGATTGGGGTCAATGTACTTGGCACGTATTTAACAGAAGAGCAGAAATTGGTAAAGGTATTAGTACTTATTGGTGGAATGCAAATAATTGGGATACTGCTTCTGCTGCTGATGGTTACACAGTAGATCATAAAGCGACAGTTGGTTCAATATTACAATCAGATGCTGGATATTATGGTCATGTTGCTTTTGTAGAATCTAAAAATTCTGATGGCAGCATTACAGTTTCAGAAATGAATTACAGTGCTTCTCCAGGTATTAAAACGTATAGAACGATTCCTGCTTCACAAGTGAGCGCTTATAAGTATATTCATTAATTACTATATATTAAAGAAAGACTCCTAACTACTAGGTGAATGATGTATTCACTTAGTGCTAGGAGTCTTATTTATTGTTATGCTCACTCGAATACTTAGTTGTTTAGAGTTAAGATGTTTGCTTACGTAGAGATTTAATACGTCTAGCAGTTGTGAATAATGTGCTAGTTAAAGTAAATGCTGAAAATAGTTTAGCGAATTTCTTCGGTGATTTTAAGGCAGTATAAAAATCAAGTACAGCACTGACGCTCGAAATTGCCATGCTCGCATAAATTAATTTTTTATTTTTAGATTGATATGCATACCAATTAAATCCTTCGACAGCTACGCCAACAAAATTGACAGTATTAGAAATACGATTAAGTTTAGTTTTTTTAGCCATTCTAGAAGCCTCCATTGTTTGTATTAATAAGTATCGCTCAATATTATAGCATTTTTGCTATAAAATAAGTTTGATAATTAAGGTTATTTTAAAAAACTTGCTACGTGTGAATATTGAAGTATGATAACATAAGCTAGAATTGTTTAAAAATACTTTGTCTAATAAACCTAGGATGTATGAAGGAGTGTAAAGTGATGATTAGATGTGTGTGCTTAGTCATAGAACAGGATGACCAACTATTACTAGTGCAAGCTAGGCATCGTGAAAAATATTATTTTCCGGGAGGTAAGATCGACCCTGGAGAATTACATATTCAGGCATTGCAAAGAGAAATACAAGAGGAATTACAAATGACGCTTGCAGAAACTGATATAGAGTATATGACTACGATTATAGGTGATGCATATCCTCAGCCGAATACGCAAACAGAGTTGAACTTATTTAGACTTATAGCAGATGTAGATTGGGAGAAATTAAATCCTGCTCAAGAAATTACTGATATGCAATGGATTGATGTTTCGGCACGAGATCAAATTGCACCTGCAGTATTGAAATGGATTGATTATTCTAGAGGAAGCAACAATGTTGCAGCGGCACCAAGTGGCATTGCTTTAATACCGTATAATGAAGATTTATATGAAGCGGTTGAAGGTATAACATTAAAAGCTGAAGACAATCAATTTACAAAAACGCCTATAGAAAATATTAGACTTGCACAAATAGATTCAGAGCGACATCCAACCTTGGTTTTTAATGCGCAACAGCAATGTGTGGGGTTCTTTACGTTGCACGAAGGTGATGGTGTACGTCCGTATTCAAGCAATGTTGCTGAAAGCATCTTCTTTAGATCGTTTAGTATTGATGTAAGATATCGAGGTATGGGGTATGCCAAATGCATAATAGAAGAACTTGAAAGGTATGTACGTAGCTATTTCCCACATGTTAAATCTATTTATTTAACTGTTAATAATGATAATGAAATCGCTCGAAAATTATATGCTGCTTGTAATTATGAACACGAAGGTGACAGTTTATTAGAAGGGCGACCAGTCTATAATATGATGAAAAAAATAGTATAATTCGTTAAAGTGCGTCATGAAATCTAACACATAGTGTTATTTTACATGACGCATTTTTGCTATTGCTTTAATTTGGGGGTATGATGCATTGCAAAGGAGTGATGTAAATTGAATCTAAATGATACGCTGTTTTTATTCTTATGTACTTTATTGGTTTGGTTGATGACGCCTGGGTTGAGTTTGTTTTATGGTGGATTAGTCCAATCGAAAAATGTCTTGAATACTGTAATGCAAAGTATGTCGGCGATTGTTGTGGTGACTTTTGCTTGGATTATACTTGGCTTTAGTTTAGGGTTTGGTTCAGGAAATCGAATCCTAGGGGATGTTACATATTTAGGATTACAACATGTTGGCTTTAACACACAAGCAGATATTTCACCGCATATACCATTGGCATTATTTATGTTATTTCAATTAATGTTTTGTACGATTGCGGTATCCATATTGTCTGGGTCTATTGCTGAAAAGATGAAGTTTATTCCGTACTTAATATTTGTATTTTTATGGGTTATCTTAGTTTATAGTCCAGTTGCTCATTGGGTCTGGGGCGGCGGTTGGATTGATGAATTAGGTGCTATAGATTATGCAGGTGGTACAGTGGTTCATATTACATCAGGTGTATCTGGGTTGGTATTGGCGATTATGATAGGTGCAGGGAAAAACTTTGATAAACGTCCGCCACATAACCTAATCATTACACTGATAGGTGCCATTCTTGTTTGGGTCGGTTGGTATGGATTTAATGTAGGAAGTGCTTTGACATTTGATAGTATTGCGATGACATCGTTTGTGAATACGGTCATTGCTGCTAGTGCAGGTGCACTTGGCTGGTCTGTAATGGAGCATATCATGAAAAAGACAACAAGTTTAATTGGAATGTTATCAGGAATGTTAGCTGGTTTGGTAGCAATTACGCCAGCTGCAGGCTTCGTTGGCTATATGAGCGCAATTATTATCGCACTTATTGGAGGAATTTGTTGCTACTTTGCAATTAATTATATAAAGGTTAAATTGAAATATAATGACGCTTTAGATGCATTTGGCATTCATGGTATAGGCGGAGTGGTAGGCGCTATATTAACGGGCGTATTCCAATCACATAAAGTGAATGAAAGTGTGACTAATGGTTTGGCATTTGGTGGGGGAATTGAAACGGTGTGGGTACAAATTGTTGCAGTTGTCGTAACGATTATATTTAGTGGTGTACTCACATTTGTTATTGCAAAAGTAATCGGGCTATTTAGTGCTTTAGGAACAGATGAAGTGGAAGAAGCTCAAGGCTTGGATTATGTAGTTCATGGAGAGCGTGCATATTTTAGTGGTGAATTTGGAGAACGGGATTATTTCAGTGGAGAGTTGAATAAGTTTAATAGACGACCATAAATATATGAAATGTAAAAAGGGAATATTCTACCTAATGGACAGTATTACAACGAGCGCATTCAAATAAATACGGGAATCATAACGGGAGTATGGTGACGGAACAATACAAAATAATACAACATGAACAAAATCGTCTCTCGAGCATAAGGAATAAGCTAGAGAGACGATTTTTTTATTATAATTAAGATTCACTTTCTTGTTCATGGCGTTGTTGCTGCTTGATTAATATTGCAGATAACCATGCAGTGATAGGAATGCTGATTGCAACAGCGATACCACCAAGTAAGATTGAAATAAATTCTTGAACAAAGATTTTTGAGTTGATGATATGTCCAAATGAATAATTTAGTTTGAAGAACCAAAAGAACAATGTCAGTTGTCCGCCAAAGTATGCTAGATAAATTGTATTTGCTGATGTGGCTAATATTTCACGTCCTACACGCATACCAGAATGGAATAAATCGCTTTGACTGAGTGTAGGGTTCGCTCTATTCAACTCATACATTGGAGAACTAATAGTTATGGCTAAGTCGATAACAACTGCGATTACGGCAAGCACAATGGTAAATACCATAAATTTCACCATATCAATACCGATATTCATGGAAAAGATATAAGTTTCATCTTGTTGTTCGGTTGCGAAACCTTGCAAATGGCCAATAGCAACTGAAAGATAAATACCGATGATTAATATCACTGTAGTTAGGATCGTGGCATAGAATGCAGCCTTTGTTTTTGTATTGTAACTATTGAGTACAAATAAATTACAACAAGCGATAACGATACAGAAAACCAATGTAACGATATAAATGGGTGCGCCAAACATAATGATAATAATCGATAATAATAAAATGACAAAATTTAAAAATAATGTCAGATAAGATACGAGTCCTTTTTTACCGCCGAAAACCAACATCAAAATCAATAATATAATACCTAAAATTGTAGTGACACTCATTACTTCGCACCTCGCAGTTTAAACCATAATTGCATCAATACAATGGTTATTGGGATGGTCAAGACAATTCCAATTCCGCCTGTGATCGCTCTCGAAATTTCTAATGACCAGTTCATAGAAATTGTATAGGTAATCGTATTACCATTTTTTAAATAAATGAGGAGCATTGCTAAGCTGCCTGACAAATATGAAAATAATAGAATGTTTGTCATGGTGCCCATAATATCTTGCCCTATATTTCGGCCAGCCAATGCCCATCTAGTCATGCTGATATCAGGTGTTCGACGCAAGATTTCATGCATGCCACTTGCAATAGTAATGGCGACATCCATTACTGCTCCTAGAGAACCTATCAGAACTGAAGAAAGAAATACTTCTTTAGGTGGTAAGGTTAAAAAGCTCATTGTTTCAAATTTTAAGCCCTTGCCATCTGTCAGTTCGATAACTAACTGAGTAATGCCAATACAGATGAAAGTACCGAGCAAGGTGCTGACTATGGTGATTAAGGTTCGCCATTGCCATCCGGTAACCAGTAGTAATGTCAAAGTTGTAGATATAATAATGCCGATGCTTACTAATAAGAATAAACTGACATTAGGTGAATGATTGTGAATCATAATAGCTAAGATGACTACGCCAGAGTTGATTACTAAGGATACTAAAGATTGTAAACCAATCTTTCTACCAACAAGCAATACGGTTAACAAGAAGATGCCAGTAACTGCAACTGTGAGACTGTCGCGTTTCTTCTCAGTGATATAGGCATCGTTTGGATGTTTATCAATGTGCAATAGTACTTTATTATGTTTTGAAAATGCTTCGCTATCGGCTTGAGAAGCTATGTAAGTATTTTCAATGGTTGCTGTTTTACCTTCGAACTGTCCGTTTAAAATTTTAATCGTCAATAATTGCTTGTGTTTGATATCACGATTGTGATGTTCATCGGTTACTTTGGAAGTTGATTTGTTTTCCACTTTCGTAATTTCTCCAATTGTATTGTGGTAGAATTTATCATTTACAAAAGTAAATAGAAATAAGCCGATGAAAATGACACAAAACACTAAGATAACCCAGTTGAAGGGGTGTTTAAAAAATGAATTCATCTTCATAGTTGTATTCCAATCCTCTCTCTATAGACAATGTGATTATACGCCCGTAAAAAAATGAATTCAAAGATTTATATGTTTGATTAATCGTTATAATAATTTAATGATAGGTTGCACTTCTACTCAACAATTGCTCGATCGTCGATTGCATCAGTTGTATATCATTCTTTCGATTATCTTTACGCATCACGCTACAAATTGTACGTTTAAGTTCGGTGTGATTCAATGGTATATCAACCCATTTGCTAGGGTTACGCTCTAAAAAATGATACGTCGCAGTGATAATATAACCACGTTCGTGATTTAATAAATATTGAGCGAGTTGCGGATGTGTTACAGTTCGGATTGGCTTTTCTACTATATTGCTTAATGTTTGTCTAATATTGTTTGGTAATGGATAAAATTCGTAAATTGATTTAGTTGAGAATTGAACTAACGGTGGATTGGTTGCCATTGTGATGGGGTCATCTTTAGGTGCGTAGATATGATAGTTCTCTTCGAACAATGGATTAGTCTTTAGGCGTTGATTCTGTTTGACGTCGTTAGTTAAATCCGTAAAGCCAATATCGATTTGATCTGTTAATAAGGAGCTAATGATTTCACCTTCTTCCATTAAGATTGGTTCGATAATGGATTCACTTTTATTCTCAAATGATTGAATTAATAAAGTTAATACTTGAGAGATATAACTTTCGACATAGCCAATACGAATTATATAGTGGTTTGAGCGTGACTGTTCGTGAAATAGGCGTTTTGTTTCATCTAATTGTTCAATAATTTTCGTGGCTTCTGAAAATAATTGTTTGCCAGAATCTGTGAGATAAATGTTACGACCTTCTCTTTTAAATAATGTAACTTGCAATTCTTCTTCTAACTGAGTAATTTGTCTACTAATTGCTGATTGCGCGATATCTAATTCAAGTGCTGCCTCAGATAAATGTTCACGTTTGGCAACTTCTATAAAGTACTTTAATTGCTTTATCTCCAATATTTAATCCCCCATTAATCAACTATTGTTCTATTAATTAGAATGATATCATCTAATTTATATATTGAACAGATTAATTTACTGCTATATAGTTTACTTACTTATTTAATATTCAGAATTTTCGTAAAAGAGGTGAACATCATGCTCGAATATAATAAAAAATTGGGCTTATATGATAGTCGTGAAGAACATGATGCATGTGGTATAGGATTTTATGCCAATATGGATAATAACAGAAATCATGATATCGTTGAAAAATCATTAGAAATGTTACGTAGACTAGATCATCGTGGCGGTGTTGGAGCTGACGGCGTTACAGGTGATGGGGCAGGTATTATGACTGAAGTGCCTTATGACTACTTTTCAAAATATACAGATTTAGAATTACCAGCAGAAGGTCATTACGCAGTAGGTATGTTTTTTGCTAAAGAAAAAATAGCCGGTTCTAATCATGAAGCACAATTTAATGCGCATTTTGAAGCGGAAGGTTTATCAGTAATTGGCTATAGAGATGTGCCTGTAGATGTGACGGCGATTGCACCACACGTTGCAGCAACAATGCCGCATATTCAACAAGTATTCGTTGCTTTAAATGATGTTTCACATGTAGAACGCATGCTTTTTTTAGCTCGTAAACAAATCGAAAATTATGCAAATCAACAAGATTTGGATTTATATTTTACTAGTTTGTCTAATAGAACAATTGTTTATAAAGGTTGGTTACGTTCAGACCAAATTAAAGCATTATACTTGGATTTAAATCATGAAGCTTATGTTTCTAAGTTAGGTTTGGTGCATTCTAGATTTAGTACTAATACATTTCCAAGTTGGAAACGTGCGCATCCAAATAGATTATTAATGCACAATGGTGAAATCAATACGATTAAGGGTAACGTCAATTGGATGAGAGCAAGACAAAACGAATTAATCGAAACTGTATTTGGTGCTGAAAAAGATAAAGTTAAAGAAATAGTTGATGAAGATGGTAGTGACTCTGCTATTGTAGATAATGCATTAGAATTCTTATCATTAGCTATGGAACCTGAACGTGCTGCTATGCTGATGATTCCAGAACCATGGTTATATAATAAGGCAAATGATGCGAATGTACGTGCATTTTATGAGTTCTATAGTTATTTAATGGAGCCTTGGGATGGACCGACGATGATTTCTTTCTGTAACGGGGATAAAATTGGTGCATTAACTGACCGAAATGGTTTGCGTCCAGGACGTTATACAATTACGAATGATAACTATATCGTCTTTTCATCAGAGGTTGGTGTAATTGATGTACCGGAGGAAGATGTTGCTTTTAAAGGTCAATTAAATCCAGGTAAGTTATTACTCGTAGACTTCAAAGAAAATAAAGTCGTTGAAAATAATGAACTTAAGGCACGTATTGCAGATGAATTGCCGTATGAAAGTTGGTTGGAGCAATTTTCAGTTGATTTAAAATTAGATCAAGTGAAATATGAAGCGTCTGATTGGACGGAAGAGACATTAACTAAATTACAAAAGCAATTTGTTTACACTAAGGAA
This sequence comes from Staphylococcus gallinarum, assembly GCF_029774255.1. Classification (NCBI taxonomy): domain Bacteria; kingdom Bacillati; phylum Bacillota; class Bacilli; order Caryophanales; family Staphylococcaceae; genus Staphylococcus; species Staphylococcus gallinarum. The sequence continues at coordinate 2,601,820 of NZ_CP069082.1, read as the reverse complement.
GAAATGGACAAATACATGACCGAATTGGTAGAAAGTAAGAAAGATCCAATCGGTGCGATGGGCTACGATGTGCCGATAGCTGTGTTAAATGAAAAAGACGAAACGTTGTTTAACTATTTTAAACAACTCTTTGCACAGGTTACCAATCCGCCAATTGATGCTTATCGTGAAAAAATAGTAACAAGTGAGTTGAGCTATCTTGGTAGTGAAGGTAATTTATTAGAGCCAAATGAAGATGTCTTGAACAGAATTCAACTGAAAAAACCTGTCATTACTGAAAGTCAATTAGCAACGATTGAAAATAGTAGATTTAATGTGAAACATTTATCTACTATATATAGTGAAGATCTTGAAACAGCATTGGAAAAATTAGGTGAACAAGCAATTCATGCTGTCCAAGAAGGTAATGAAATCTTGGTGCTAGACGATAGAGTACTTGCATCTGAAGATGGCTACGCAATGCCTATGCTGTTAGCTCTTAGCCATATTCATCAGTTGTTAATAAGAGAAGGCTTACGTATGCGTACGAGTTTGGTTGCTTTATCAGGTGAAACAAGAGAAGTGCATCATGTTGCTTGCTTATTAGGTTATGGGGCAAATGCAGTCGTACCTTATTTAGCACAAAGAACGATAGAACAATTAGTGCTAAATAAACGTATCGATGGTGAAGTTGCTGAAAATGTGCAAGCTTATACCGATACATTATCTGAAGGTGTCATTAAAGTGATGGCTAAGATGGGTATATCAACAGTGCAAAGTTACCAAGGTGCTCAAATTTTTGAGGCTATTGGTTTATCTGATGAAGTAATCGATAAATACTTTACGGGAACACAATCTAAATTATCTGGTATTTCAATAGATATGATAGACCGTGAGAATAAAGCGAGACAAACGCCGAAAAGTGAATATATTGAATCAGGCAGTACATTCCAATGGCGTCAGCAAGGTCAACATCACGCGTTTAATCCGACTTCAATTCATTTATTACAACATGCTTGTCGCTCGAATGACTATGCAAAATTCAAGCAATTTTCAACTGAAGTAAATCATAAACGTACAGACCATATCCGACATTTAATGGAATTTAAGACACAAGAACCAATTGATATTAGTCAAGTAGAACCGGCAAGTGAGATTGTTAAGCGTTTCAACACTGGAGCGATGAGTTATGGTTCTATTTCGGAAGAAGCACACCAAACATTAGCAGAAGCTATGAATCGTATGGGTGGTAAGAGTAATAGTGGTGAAGGTGGGGAAAACCCAGAACGCTATACTATAGATGAAGAAGGTCGCGATCATTCAAGTGCCATCAAGCAAGTTGCATCAGGTAGATTCGGTGTTACAAGTGATTATTTACAACATGCAAAAGAAATACAAATCAAAGTAGCTCAAGGTGCGAAGCCAGGTGAAGGTGGACAGTTGCCAGGTACAAAGGTATATCCTTGGATTGCTGAAGTCAGAGGGTCAACACCTGGTATTGGTTTGATTTCACCACCACCACACCATGATATTTATTCAATAGAAGATTTGGCTCAGTTGATTCATGATTTGAAAAATGCGAATAAAGAAGCGAATATCACAGTGAAACTTGTTTCTAAAACGGGTGTCGGCACAATAGCTGCAGGTGTTGCAAAAGCCTACGCCGATAAAATTGTTATCAGTGGCTATGACGGTGGTACAGGTGCTTCACCTAAAACAAGTATTCAACATGCTGGGGTGCCATGGGAAATTGGTCTTGCTGAAACGCATCAGACTTTAATGATGAATGATTTAAGATCTAGAGTGAAAGTGGAAACAGACGGTAAATTACTGACTGGTAAAGATGTTGCTTATGCTTGTGCGCTTGGTGCAGAAGAATTTGGTTTCGCAACAGCACCACTTGTGGTGTTAGGTTGTATTATGATGCGCGTGTGCCATAAGGATACATGTCCAGTAGGTATAGCAACACAAAACCAAGACTTGCGTGCTTTGTATAATGGTCGTGCAGATCATGTCGTTAACTTTATGCACTTTATCGCTGAAGAGCTAAGAGAAATATTAGCAGAATTAGGTTTGAAATCAGTAGAAGAATTAATTGGTAGAACAGATTTGTTACAACGTACAGGCAACTTGGCTTCGCGTCGACCTAAAGCTGCGGCGATGGATGTTGAAGCATTATTGTATCAGCATGAAGGTGATCGCTTTAAGAAAATTGAACAAGATCATCATCTTGATGTCAGTCTAGACATGACGAGACTATATCCTGAAGCGCAAGAGGCAATTGAGCAAGGTGGCACATTTACAGGTGAATATGTATTAAATAATGAACAGCGTGACGTTGGTGTAATTACGGGCAGTGCAATAACAAGAGTGCATGGTACAGCAGGATTACCTGAGGATTCTATTTATGCTAAAACAACTGGCCATGCTGGTCAAAGTTTAGCGGCATATACACCAAAAGGCTTTACAGTGCATCATACTGGTGATGCCAATGACTATGTAGGTAAAGGCTTATCTGGCGGTAAAATTATTATCAATGCACCTAATAAACAACGCGAACAAGAAATTATAGCCGGAAATGTTTGTTTCTATGGTGCTTCTGAAGGTAAAGCATTTATCAATGGTAAAGCAGGAGAACGTTTCTGTATTCGTAATAGTGGTGTCCAAGCAGTTGTCGAAGGCATAGGAGATCATGGTTTAGAGTATATGACTGGTGGACGTATTGTGATCCTTGGTGATGTTGGTAAGAACTTTGGCCAAGGTATGAGTGGAGGCGTAAGTTATATCTTCCCATCAGACGTTAAACAGTTTAAGAAAGAACATAAGTTAGATACGCTTGATTTCGATGCTATTACGGTAAAGGAAGAACGCTCAGTATTAAAAGAGATGCTAGAAGCACATGTTAAATATACCGATAGTACCAAAGCGAAAGAGATATTAGCAGATTTTGATAATATTGCTGATAAAGTTGTAAAAGTGATACCTAAAGATTACAAATTAATGATGCAAAAAATAGATTTACAAAAACGTAATTCAAGTCAATTAGATGAAGCTTTATTAAAAGCATTTAATGACAAACGCACACATATTGAATCAGAACAACAATTGAGTGCCGTTTATTAATCGTAGAGGGGGGATTTATCATGGGTGAATTCAAAGGATTTATGAATTATGAAAAACAACAACTACATGAATTGTCACTAGTTGATCGTTTAAATAATCACGAAGCTTTTCAACAAAGATTTACCAATGAGGAAGCGGCTGAACAAGGGGCGCGCTGTATGGATTGTGGCACACCATTTTGTCAGACAGGTGAACCGTTTGGTAGAGAGACGATAGGTTGTCCTATTGGTAACTATATTCCTGAATGGAATGATCTCGTGTATAGACACGATTTTAAAACGGCATATGAACGTTTGAGCGAAACAAATAATTTTCCGGAATTTACAGGGCGTGTTTGTCCAGCTCCATGCGAGCAGTCATGTGTCATGAAGATTAATCGTGAATCTGTAGCTATTAAAGGTATTGAGAGAACAATTATTGATGAAGCTTATGAAAATGGATGGGTACAACCGACAATTCCGACTGAACGAAAAAATGAAACGGTCGCAATTGTTGGGAGTGGTCCAGCTGGTTTGACTGCTGCAGATGAGTTGAATAAATTAGGTTACAATGTAACTGTTTATGAACGTGCGCATGAAGCAGGTGGTCTATTGATGTATGGTATACCAAATATGAAATTGGATAAAGATGTGATTCGTCGTAGAATTAAAATTATGCAAGATTCAGGTATTGAGTTTGTAACTGATACGGAAATTGGTGTCGACATCAGTAGAGAGGAATTAAATGAACGTCACGATGCTATTATTCTTTGTACAGGATCGCAAAATGCAAGAGATTTACCATTAGAAGGACGTATGGGTCAAGGTATTCACTTTGCTATGGATTATTTGACTGAACAAATGCAAGTATTGAATGGTGAATTGAGTGAACCTACAATCACAGCTGAAGGCAAAAATGTTATTGTTATCGGTGCCGGTGATACAGGGGCAGACTGTGTTGCAACTGCATTACGTGAAAATTGCAAGTCAATTGTTCAATTTAACAAATACACAAAACAACCAGAAGAAATAGAATTTGATGAAAATACGTATTGGCCATTGGCAATGCCGGTATTTAAAATGGATTATGCACATAAAGAATATCAATCACGCTTTGGTTTTGAACCACGTGCATACGGTGTACAAACAATGCGTTATGATGTGGATCACATTGGAAATATTAAAGGTGTATATACTCAAATTTTAGAAGAAACGGATGAAGGCATGGTCGTTGTTGATGGGACAGAACGCCATTGGCCTGCTGACTTAGTATTATTATCTATTGGCTTTATTGGTACAGAAACAACAGTTCCTCATGCGTTTGATATTCAAACTGAACGTAATAAAATCGTTGCTGATAATAAAGATTTTAGAACGAATCAACCTCATATCTTTGCTGCTGGTGACGCAAGAAGAGGTCAAAGCCTTGTCGTATGGGCGATTCAAGAGGGTAGAGCTGTAGCGAATTCAGTTGATGAATATTTGAAAGAAAAAACACTGGTGTAACACAAAAAAATGTTTGACTTTTATGACGGGCTATAATATTATAATTATTGTGTTCGTTTGGAGGAATACCCAAGTCCGGCTGAAGGGATCGGTCTTGAAAACCGACAGGGGCTTAACGGCTCGCGGGGGTTCGAATCCCTCTTCCTCCGCCATTGTTTTTTAAAACCAAGACTAATAAATAGATTTGACCACCACTTAATATGTATTAAGTGGTGGTCTTTTTTGTCTGCAGTGAAAGATGTATAACAGGTTGAACGTGGCTATGAAACGAACTATCCATGTTAAAGCCATTACATTCTATAGTCGAAGATATCGTTAATCATATTATTTACATTTGAGTTTTTTATTAAGTGTCGTAAGCTTGATGGTTCCAGTTGCGCTTAAAAAGTGCTTATACATTATAAATTGTTATCGTTTTACAATAGGTTACTTTAAGAAGTAAAACATTTTCAAATGAAAGCCTTTACAAAACTTGTATAGACAAGTTATACTTTGGTTAATTACAAAATGTAAGGGAGTGGATCATCATGGCTGTGAAAAAGAAAGATGTAGAAGATATAGTCGAAGCGGTTGGGGGCAAAGAAAATTTGGACACAGCAACGCATTGTGTCACACGCTTAAGATTAGTCTTAAAAGATGATGATAAAGTGGATAAAGATAGATTGAGTAACAACGATTTAGTTAAAGGGCAGTTTAAGGCGGACAATCAATACCAAATTGTTATTGGTCCGGGAACTGTTGATGAAGTATATAAACAGTTTGTTGAAGTAACAGGTACGACTGAAGCTTCGAAGGAAGACGCAAAGTCAGCAGCAGCTAAAAAAGGTAACCCGGTTCAAAGATTGATTAAATTGTTGGGAGATATCTTTATACCAATCTTGCCGGCAATCGTTACTGCAGGTTTGTTAATGGGAATAAACAACTTATTGACGATGAAGGGTTTGTTTGGTCCAAAACCATTAGTTGAACAATTTCCGCAACTTGGCGACTTTTCTAATATTATAAATGTGATTGCAAGCACAGCATTTATCTTCCTACCGGCACTTATTGGGTGGAGTAGTATGAGAGTGTTTGGTGGTAGTCAAATTCTAGGTTTGGTACTCGGATTAGTATTGATGAACCCGCAACTTGTGTCACAGTATGATATCGCTAAAGGTCATATACCAACTTGGCATATCTTCGGTTTAGAAATTAAACAATTGAATTATCAAGGACAAGTATTGCCGATACTGTTGGCTTCTTATGTATTAGCGCAGATTGAAAAGGGCTTAAATAAAGTAGTGCATGATTCTATTAAAATGCTAGTCGTTGGGCCTGTTGCATTATTAATAACAGGGTTCTTGTCATTTATCATTATTGGGCCGCTTGCATTATGGTTAGGAACTGGAATCACAAACGGTGTGACATTTGTTTTTGAACATGCAGGTTGGTTAGGCGGAGCGATTTATGGTCTGTTTTACGCGCCGCTAGTAATCACTGGTTTACATCATATGTTCTTGGCTGTTGATTTCCAATTGATGGGAAGCGAACTTGGAGGAACGTATTTATGGCCAATCCTTGCTATTTCGAATATCTGTCAAGGTTCTGCGGCATTTGGTGCATGGTATATTTATAAAAAAAGAAAAATGGGCAAGGAACAAGGTTTAGCAATGACTTCAGGTATATCTGGTTTCTTAGGAGTGACAGAACCAGCGATGTTTGGTGTGAACTTGCCATTAAAATATCCATTTATTGCATCTATCATTACATCAGGTGTATTGGGTGCGTTTATAGGCGCTAATAGAGTGCTAGGTAATGTAGGTGTCGGAGGTGTACCGGCAATTATTTCTATACAAAAAGAATATTGGTTAGTATATGGTATTTGTATCATTATAGCGATATGTGTACCATTTATACTTACAGTCTTTTTATCAAGATTTAGTAAAGAAGAAACGAAAGAACTTGTCGATGAATAGGGCGTGACAGCCAACAATTAAACTCGCTAAATGATATTAGCGAGTTTTTTTCAAATAATAACTTAAGGTGGTTTTAAATATGGAACAAAATGATTGGAGAAAATCAGTCGTCTATCAAATTTATCCGAAGTCTTTTAATGATACAACGGGTAGTGGTGAAGGAGATATTCAAGGCATTATAGAAAAGTTAGACTACTTACAATATTTAGGGGTCGATTATTTATGGCTAACGCCAGTGTATGAGTCTCCGATGAATGATAACGGATACGATATAAGTAATTACTATAAGATCAATGAGCGATTTGGGACAATTGAAGATTTAAAGTCACTCATTGCAAAAGCGCATCAACGTAACTTGAAAATCATGATGGATATTGTAATCAATCATACTTCTACAGATCACGAATGGTTTAAAAAAGCCTATGAAGATCAAGAAAGTCCATATAGAGATTATTATTTCTTTAGACGCTCTGCAGACAATAGACCGCCGACAAACTGGGAATCTAAATTTGGGGGAAATGCCTGGAAATATGATCCTAAAACAGAATCATACTATTTACATCTGTTCGATGTGACGCAAGCAGATTTAAATTGGGATAATCCGGAAGTAAGAAAGGCACTATATGACATTATAAATTATTGGATAGACTTTGGTGTTGATGGCTTTAGATTTGATGTCATAAACTTAATTTCTAAAGGTGAATTTAAAGATTCGCAATATATTGGTAAGGAATTTTATACTGATGGACCGCGTGTACATGAATATTTACATGAAATGAACCAGCATACTTTCGGTAATCGAGAGATGATGACTGTCGGGGAAATGTCTTCTACAACTATTGAAGATTGTATTAAGTACTCTAACCCTGAACGTCAAGAATTGAGCAGTGTATTTAACTTCCATCACTTGAAAGTAGATTATGTAAATGGTGAAAAATGGACGAATGCAAAGTTAAACTTTCATAAATTGAAAGAAATTTTAATGGAGTGGCAACTTGGTATATATGATGGGAATGGTTGGAATGCTATATTCTGGTGCAATCATGATCAACCTAGAGTTGTTTCTAGATTTGGTGACGACTCGACACCGCACAATCATCAAAAAAGTGCCAAGATGCTAGCAACGGTCTTGCATATGTTACAAGGAACACCATATATTTATCAAGGTGAAGAAATTGGTATGACCGATCCTCATTTTAATGATATTAATCAATATAGAGATGTTGAGTCGCTAAACGCATATGATAATATGAAAGAACGTGGATTTGAAGAAAGTGAAATACTTGAAATATTAGGTCAAAAATCACGAGATAACTCTAGAACGCCAGTACAATGGTCAAATTTAGAAAATGCAGGATTTACAACTGGACAACCGTGGATTGATATCCCTGAAAATTATCGTAGCATTAATGTAGAAACTGCCATAAATGATGAGAATTCAGTGTTGCATACGTATAGAAAGTTAATACAATTAAGACATGAACACGACATTGTGACTTATGGCAGTATTGAGCCTTTGCATATGGAGCACGATAAACTATTTATTTATAAACGTCACTATAATGAAGAAACGTGGTTAATTATTGCTAATTTTTCTAAAGAATCATGTGAAATACCTGCAGATATCAATTTAGAAGGAGAAGTGATGATTACTAACGGTACAATAACTGGTAATCAGATTACCGGGTTTGGTTCTATTGTGATACAACAGTAATATTAAAAAAGGTAAGAGAGTGGACGACAATGGTACAGAAAAAATTTATTACGATATATGAAACGCTTCGTAAAGACATCTTGGAATCAAATTTAGTGTACGGTGCTCAATTACCGTCAGAGAATGAATTGGTAGAACAGTATCAATCATCACGAGAAACCGTACGTAAAGCACTGAATCTATTAGTACGTGATGGGATGATACAAAAAATTCGCGGCAAAGGATCTGTAGTGATATATCAAGGATTAACTGAATTTCCTTTTTCTGACCTTATTAGTTTTAGTGAAGTGCAACAGGGTTTAGGTTTACAACATGAAACGACTGTTGAAGTGCTGGAAAGTATAACAGCGAATGAGGTTCCTTATGTTAAGTCAGCTTTAGAAATTAGTGGTACGACGAGGTTGTGGCATTTAATTCGTACAAGAAGTATAAATAATCAAGTGAAAATTATTGATGAAGATTACTTTGTTAAAGATATTATTCCGGGCATTACTGAGTCGATTGCACAACAATCATTATATGCTTATATTGAAAATGAGTTGAATTTAGTTATAAGTTATTCGAATAAATCTATCACTTTTGAGCCGTTTGGAACATTAGAATACGATATATTCGGGGATGATGTTGCACCTTATACTGCAACAGTGAGAGGGATAGTTCATTTAGAGGATACAACTAAATTCCAGTATAATATCTCTAGACATTTAGCTACTGACTTTAAATTCAATGACTTTTCGAGAAGGCATTAAGATGTAATGGATGTGTTTAATGCACTTCATATTAAATAAGAAAATAGTTGAAATAAAAATAATATAATGAATGAAAGCTTATACTTGCATTTCAGTGTCTGATTATAGTATGATATATTTTGCCGTGCTAGGTGGGGAGGTAGCGGTTCCCTGTACTCGAAATCCGCTTTATGCGAGACTTAATTCCTTTGCTGAGGCTGTGTTTTTGTGAAGCAGCCCGAAGCACGTAGTGTTTGAAGATTTCGGTCCTATGCAATATGAACCCATGAATCATGTCAGGTCCTGACGGAAGCAGCATTAAGTGGATCATCATATGTGCCGTAGGGTTGCCGAGATTTAGCTGTCGACTTCGGTAACGTTTATGATACACACTCGAAGCGAAGGTGCACGGCTTTAATTATTAATATAATGATTTACATATAGAGTGAGTGACTTGTCTTTTGATAGCAGTCGCTCTTTTTTTATATTAAAATATAATAAATAGTTTGTTATTATAAGGAATAGTTTGTGAATGAAGATTAAAGGTGTTATTGAAGCAATTTATTTATGGTATAGCTAAGAGGAGGCGCCAATGCAAATTTATTTGAGTTCTTTAACAGAAAATGATTATGACACGAGTTTACAGGCGATAAAGGCAGCGTTTGAAGATGTGGTTGAATCGAATCATGACGAACAAGAATTAGTAGTGAGATTAAGAGAAGCTCCAGAATATAATTATGAATTAGAAGTTGTCGCGAAAAATGAAAATGGAGACGTTGTAGGACATATAATGTTGTCAGAAGTGAAGATTGTAAGTGATGATACAACATATACTGCCTTAGCCCTTGCACCATTGTCTGTATTGCCAGAATATCGTAACAAAGGTTTGGGAAAAGCGTTGATTCAAGCAGTAGAGGAACGTGTAAAAGCATTAGACTATACAACGATTGTTGTGCTGGGCGACCCAAATTACTATGGTAAATTTGGGTATGAGGAAGCAAAAGATTACGACATTGATAGTCCTTTTGACGTACCATCCGAATACTTTATGGTGAAATTTTTGTGGGATCAACTTATAGATAGACCTGTAGGTACCGTGGTCTATCCTGAATCATTTAATTGATATTCACAATGCCGAAATAAAATGTATAATAACTGTTGAACGCTATTGGAGGTGCGAAAGTGAATTATCAAGCATTATATAGAATGTTTCGTCCGCAAAGCTTTGAAGATGTTGTCGGACAGGAACACGTAACAAAGACGTTGCGCAATGCGATATCAAAAAACAAACAATCGCATGCCTATATTTTTAGTGGGCCGAGAGGAACAGGAAAGACGAGTATCGCTAAAGTATTTGCGAAAGCGATTAATTGTTTAGAACGTTCTGATGGAGAGCCTTGCAATGAATGTGCGATTTGTAAAGGTATTACGCGAGGTACAAATTCAGATGTTATTGAAATTGATGCTGCGAGTAATAATGGTGTAGATGAAATAAGAAATATAAGAGATAAAGTTAAATATGCCCCTAGTGAATCAAAATTCAAAGTTTATATTATTGATGAAGTGCATATGTTAACTACAGGTGCATTTAATGCATTATTAAAAACATTAGAAGAGCCACCAGCACATGCAATATTTATCTTAGCGACAACAGAACCACATAAGATACCTCCAACAATTATTTCTAGGGCACAGCGATTTGATTTTAAAGCGATTGGGCATGATGAAATTGTTGAACGACTAAGATTTGTGGCACAATCACAATCTATAGAATATGATGATGCAGCGCTGGAATTTATTGCAAAAGCCTCTGAAGGTGGTATGAGGGATGCGTTGAGTATCATGGATCAAGCGATTGCATTCGGAGACGACCACCTTACATTGCAAGATGCACTGAATGTGACTGGGAGCGTAGATGCGAGTGCACTTAATGATTTGTTTAAAGAAATAGCAAGTGGAGATGTGAAGTCTGCATTTGCGACATACCATCAATTTGTTTCAGAAGGTAAAGAAGTCAATAGGTTGATTAATGATATGGTTTACTTTGTGAGAGATACAATTATGAATAAGACTTCGAATCAAGAAGGCGCACATGACGCACTTTTACATTATGATTTAGATACATTGTATAAAATGATAGATGTTATAAATGACACGCTTGTATCAATTCGATTCAGTGTAAACCAGAATGTGCACTTTGAAGTACTATTGGTAAAAATTGCTGAAATGATAAAAGCACAACCAGAGCATGTACAAACAATTGCTACAACAAGTGTGGCAGCAGAACCCAACAATGATGTGTTACTGCAAAGAATGGAACAACTTGAAAATGAACTTAAAGCAATAAAGGCGCAAGGTGTATCCGTAAGTGGAGCACCACAACAGCAAACTAAAAGATCAGCGAATAGCAGGAATAACCAAAATAAGAATGCTTTTTCAATGCAACAGATAGCCAAAGTGTTAGACAAAGCTAATAAAGACGATATTAAATTGTTGAAAGATCACTGGAATGAAGTAGTGGATCACGCTAAAACAAATGATATGAAATCATTAGTTAGCTTATTGCAAAACTCAGAACCTGTTGCTGCGAGTGAAACGCATGTGCTAATTAAGTTAGAAGAGGAAATTCATTGTGAAATTGTAAATAAAGATGATGAAAAACGTACAAATATAGAAAATGTAGTATGTAAGATAATAGATAAGACGGTAAAAGTCGTAGGCGTACCTGCCGATCAATGGATGAGAGTGAGAACGGAATACATTCAAAATAGAAAAGGTACAAGTGTTGGTAATACTCAAGAAGGAAGCGAAGAACACAATACATCGCAGCAGAAGGAAAGTGAAACTGTAGACGTCGTTCAAAAAGCGAAAGACCTTTTCGGTGAAAGTACAGTGAATGTATTAGATGAAGAGTGATACATGACAATGATTAAAAAGGTATGTATAATAAAATAAAAGCAAATAATTAATGACTTTATATAGAAGATTTAAGGAGGATATATTATGCGCGGTGGCGGAAATATGCAACAAATGATGAAACAAATGCAAAAAATGCAAAAGAAAATGGGCGAAGAACAAGAAAAATTAAAAGAAGAAAAAGTACAAGGTACAGCTGGTGGCGGAATGGTAACAGTAACTGTTTCTGGTCATAAAGAAGTATTAGATGTAGAAATCAAAGAAGAAGCTGTAGATCCAGATGATATCGAAATGTTACAAGATCTTGTAATTGCTGCAACTAATGAAGCGATGAATAAAGCTGATGAACTTACACAAGAACGTTTAGGTAAGCATACGCAAGGCTTAAACATTCCAGGTATGTGATAATATGCATTATCCAGAACCAATTTCTAAACTCATTGATAGTTTCATGAAACTGCCAGGCATTGGACCGAAGACGGCTCAACGTCTGGCGTTTCATGTATTAGATATGAAAGAAGATGACGTAGTACAATTTGCTAAAGCCTTAGTTGATGTAAAGCGAGAGCTTACTTATTGTAGTGTTTGTGGTCACATTACAGAAAATGATCCATGTTATATATGTGAAGATAAACATAGAGATCGTTCGGTTATTTGTGTGGTAGAAGATGATAAAGATGTTATTGCAATGGAGAAAATGCGAGAGTATAAAGGACTATATCATGTATTGCATGGTTCGATATCACCTATGGATGGCATTGGTCCAGAAGATATTAACATTCCATCATTAATAGAACGTTTAAAAAATGATGAAGTAAAAGAATTGATTCTAGCAATGAATCCTAACTTGGAAGGTGAATCGACAGCAATGTATATCTCTCGTCTAGTTAAACCGATTGGCATTACTGTTACTAGATTGGCGCAAGGTCTTTCAGTTGGGGGAGATTTAGAATATGCAGATGAGGTAACACTATCCAAAGCAATAATGGGAAGAACTGAAATGTAAGTAATAGTGTTAAGACAAGGTTACTAAACTAAAATAGAACTACCTTTATAGGTAGTTCTATTTTTTTATTAAGAAAGTTAAAAAAATGTAAAATAAATTAAAGTTTGTTTTATAGTGCGTTTTCTATAATTGTAGTGAGATTTAGAGGGATTAATGTATCATAATAAGAACTTGGGTGTGCAAAAAGGTTATAAAGTTCGTGTATTGAGTTGGAAAGATTTGTTAACAATAGAAATAGTGTAATTTTTAGCGTTGTTAAAGTGTTGATAAGCGTGTATAGTATTTACTTGTCGGACGAAGCAAACGACATAAACAAACAAAATGCTTTAAACAAACAAAAAAATTAATTTTAAAAAGTTGTTGACTTTTCGAGTTGAAACCTGTAAAATTAATTCTTGTGTTAAAGAAATGAACATTGAAAACTGAATCGCAATATGTCAACGTTAATTCCGAACACAACGATAATCGTTGGTTCAAAAAACGTGTTAATGATAACACAAATTAGTATTTTATGAGCTAATCAAACATCATAATTTTTTATGGAGAGTTTGATCCTGGCTCAGGATGAACGCTGGCGGCGTGCCTAATACATGCAAGTCGAGCGAACAGATAAGGAGCTTGCTCCTTTGACGTTAGCGGCGGACGGGTGAGTAACACGTGGGTAACCTACCTATAAGACTGGAATAACTCCGGGAAACCGGGGCTAATGCCGGATAACATATAGAACCGCATGGTTCTATAGTGAAAGATGGTTTTGCTATCACTTATAGATGGACCCGCGCCGTATTAGCTAGTTGGTAAGGTAATGGCTTACCAAGGCGACGATACGTAGCCGACCTGAGAGGGTGATCGGCCACACTGGAACTGAGACACGGTCCAGACTCCTACGGGAGGCAGCAGTAGGGAATCTTCCGCAATGGGCGAAAGCCTGACGGAGCAACGCCGCGTGAGTGATGAAGGGTTTCGGCTCGTAAAACTCTGTTATTAGGGAAGAACATATGTGTAAGTAACTGTGCACATCTTGACGGTACCTAATCAGAAAGCCACGGCTAACTACGTGCCAGCAGCCGCGGTAATACGTAGGTGGCAAGCGTTATCCGGAATTATTGGGCGTAAAGCGCGCGTAGGCGGTTTCTTAAGTCTGATGTGAAAGCCCACGGCTCAACCGTGGAGGGTCATTGGAAACTGGGAAACTTGAGTGCAGAAGAGGAAAGTGGAATTCCATGTGTAGCGGTGAAATGCGCAGAGATATGGAGGAACACCAGTGGCGAAGGCGACTTTCTGGTCTGTAACTGACGCTGATGTGCGAAAGCGTGGGGATCAAACAGGATTAGATACCCTGGTAGTCCACGCCGTAAACGATGAGTGCTAAGTGTTAGGGGGTTTCCGCCCCTTAGTGCTGCAGCTAACGCATTAAGCACTCCGCCTGGGGAGTACGACCGCAAGGTTGAAACTCAAAGGAATTGACGGGGACCCGCACAAGCGGTGGAGCATGTGGTTTAATTCGAAGCAACGCGAAGAACCTTACCAAATCTTGACATCCTTTGACCACTCTAGAGATAGAGCTTTCCCCTTCGGGGGACAAAGTGACAGGTGGTGCATGGTTGTCGTCAGCTCGTGTCGTGAGATGTTGGGTTAAGTCCCGCAACGAGCGCAACCCTTAAGCTTAGTTGCCATCATTAAGTTGGGCACTCTAGGTTGACTGCCGGTGACAAACCGGAGGAAGGTGGGGATGACGTCAAATCATCATGCCCCTTATGATTTGGGCTACACACGTGCTACAATGGACAATACAAAGGGCAGCTAAACCGCGAGGTCATGCAAATCCCATAAAGTTGTTCTCAGTTCGGATTGTAGTCTGCAACTCGACTACATGAAGCTGGAATCGCTAGTAATCGTAGATCAGCATGCTACGGTGAATACGTTCCCGGGTCTTGTACACACCGCCCGTCACACCACGAGAGTTTGTAACACCCGAAGCCGGTGGAGTAACCATTTATGGAGCTAGCCGTCGAAGGTGGGACAAATGATTGGGGTGAAGTCGTAACAAGGTAGCCGTATCGGAAGGTGCGGCTGGATCACCTCCTTTCTAAGGATATATTCGGAACATCTTCTTTAGAAGATGATAAGAGGAATAACATTGACATATTGTATTCAGTTTTGAATGCTCATTTAGAGGATTCAAAGATTGTACATTGAAAACTAGATAAGTAAGTAAAATATATAGATTTTACCAAGCAAAACCGAGTGAATTAGAGTTTTAAAAAAGCTTGAATTCAAAAAGAAATAATCGCTAGTGTTCGAAAGAACACTCACAGATTAATAACATTTTGGGTTTTCAAACAACGACGTTGTATTGGAAAACAAAAAGATTAAGTTATTAAGGGCGCACGGTGGATGCCTTGGCACTAGAAGCCGATGAAGGACGTTACTAACGACGATATGCTTTGGGGAGCTGTAAGTAAGCTTTGATCCAGAGATTTCCGAATGGGGAAACCCAGCACGAGTTATGTCGTGTTATCGATATGTGAATACATAGCATATCTGAAGGCAGACGCGGAGAACTGAAACATCTTAGTACCCGCAGGAAGAGAAAGAAAAATCGATTCCCTGAGTAGCGGCGAGCGAAACGGGAACAGCCCAAACCAACGAGCTTGCTTGTTGGGGTTGTAGGACACTCTATACGGAGTTACAAAGGAATAAATTAGACGAATCATTTGGAAAGATGAATCATAGAAGGTAATAATCCTGTAGTCGAAAGTTTATTCTCTCTTGAGTGGATCCTGAGTACGACGGAGCACGTGAAATTCCGTCGGAATCTGGGAGGACCATCTCCTAAGGCTAAATACTCTCTAGTGACCGATAGTGAACCAGTACCGTGAGGGAAAGGTGAAAAGTACCCCGGAAGGGGAGTGAAATAGAACTTGAAACCGTGTGCTTACAAGTAGTCAGAGCCCGTTAATGGGTGATGGCGTGCCTTTTGTAGAATGAACCGGCGAGTTACGATTTGATGCAAGGTTAAGCAGTGAATGTGGAGCCGTAGCGAAAGCGAGTCTGAATAGGGCGTTGAGTATTTGGTCGTAGACCCGAAACCAGGTGATCTACCCATGACCAGGCTGAAGTTCAGGTAACACTGAATGGAGGGCCGAACCGACTTACGTTGAAAAGTGAGCGGATGAGTTGTGGGTAGCGGAGAAATTCCAATCGAACCTGGAGATAGCTGGTTCTCTCCGAAATAGCTTTAGGGCTAGCCTCAAGTGATGATTATTGGAGGTAGAGCACTGTTTGGACGAGGGGCCCTTCTCGGGTTACCGAATTCAGACAAACTCCGAATGCCAATCAATTTAACTTGGGAGTCAGAACGCGGGTGATAAGGTCCGTGTTCGAAAGGGAAACAGCCCAGACCACCAGCTAAGGTCCCAAAATATATGTTAAGTGGAAAAGGATGTGGCGTTGCCCAGACAACTAGGATGTTGGCTTAGAAGCAGCCATCATTTAAAGAGTGCGTAATAGCTCACTAGTCGAGTGACACTGCGCCGAAAATGTACCGGGGCTAAACATATTACCGAAGCTGTGGATTGTCCGTAGGACAATGGTAGGAGAGCGTTCTAAGGGCGTTGAAGCATGATCGCAAGGACATGTGGAGCGCTTAGAAGTGAGAATGCCGGTGTGAGTAGCGAAAGACGGGTGAGAATCCCGTCCACCGATTGACTAAGGTTTCCAGAGGAAGGCTCGTCCGCTCTGGGTTAGTCGGGTCCTAAGCTGAGGCCGACAGGCGTAGGCGATGGATAACAGGTTGATATTCCTGTACCACCATAATTCGTTTTAAGCGATGGGGGGACGCAGTAGGATAGGCGAAGCGTGCTGTTGGAGTGCACGTCCAAGCAATGAGACTGAGTATTAGGCAAATCCGGTACTCTTAAGGTCAAGTTGTGATGGGGAGAGGAAATTGTTTCCTCGAGTCGTTGATTTCACACTGCCAAGAAAAGCCTCTAGCTAGAAGTGTGGTGCCCGTACCGCAAACCGACACAGGTAGTCAAGATGAGAATTCTAAGGTGAGCGAGCGAACTCTCGTTAAGGAACTCGGCAAAATGACCCCGTAACTTCGGGAGAAGGGGTGCTCTTTAGGGTTAACGCCCAGGAGAGCCGCAGTGAATAGGCCCAAGCGACTGTTTATCAAAAACACAGGTCTCTGCTAAACCGTAAGGTGATGTATAGGGGCTGACGCCTGCCCGGTGCTGGAAGGTTAAGAGGAGTGGTTAGCTTCTGCGAAGCTACGAATCGAAGCCCCAGTAAACGGCGGCCGTAACTATAACGGTCCTAAGGTAGCGAAATTCCTTGTCGGGTAAGTTCCGACCCGCACGAAAGGCGTAACGATTTGGGCACTGTCTCAACGAGAGACTCGGTGAAATCATAGTACCTGTGAAGATGCAGGTTACCCGCGACAGGACGGAAAGACCCCGTGGAGCTTTACTGTAGTCTGATATTGAAATTCGTCACAGCTTGTACAGGATAGGTAGGAGCCGTTGATACGTGAGCGCTAGCTTACGTGGAGGCGTTGGTGGGATACTACCCTCGCTGTGTTGGATTTCTAACCCGCACCATTTATCATGGTGGGAGACAGTGTCAGATGGGCAGTTTGACTGGGGCGGTCGCCTCCTAAAGAGTAACGGAGGCGCTCAAAGGTTTCCTCAGAATGGTTGGAAATCATTCATAGAGTGTAAAGGCATAAGGAAGCTTGACTGCGAGACCTACAAGTCGAGCAGGGTCGAAAGACGGACTTAGTGATCCGGTGGTTCCGCATGGAAGGGCCATCGCTCAACGGATAAAAGCTACCCCGGGGATAACAGGCTTATCTCCCCCAAGAGTTCACATCGACGGGGAGGTTTGGCACCTCGATGTCGGCTCATCGCATCCTGGGGCTGTAGTCGGTCCCAAGGGTTGGGCTGTTCGCCCATTAAAGCGGTACGCGAGCTGGGTTCAGAACGTCGTGAGACAGTTCGGTCCCTATCCGTCGTGGGCGTAGGAAATTTGAGAGGAGCTGTCCTTAGTACGAGAGGACCGGGATGGACATACCTCTGGTGTACCAGTTGTCGTGCCAACGGCATCGCTGGGTAGCTATGTATGGACGGGATAAGTGCTGAAAGCATCTAAGCATGAAGCCCCCCTCAAGATGAGATTTCCCAACTTCGGTTATAAGATCCCTCAAAGATGATGAGGTTAATAGGTTCGAGGTGGAAGCGTAGCGATACGTGGAGCTGACGAATACTAATCGATCGAAGACTTAATCAATTTTATAAACCGTTTTGATTGGTAATTATATTTTACTTACTATCTAGTTTTGAATGTATAATTTAATACATTTCATTGTCTGGTGACAATGGCAAGGAGGTCACACCTGTTCCCATGCCGAACACAGAAGTTAAGCTCCTTAGCGCCGATGGTAGTCGGACTTACGTTCCGCAAGAGTAGGACGTTGCCAGGCAATTCCATTTTGACCTTAGGGTCGTTTTTTTATGGAAGTTTTAACTAAAACAAAAATTAAATTTCAAAAAGTTATTGACTTTCTAAGTCAAAACCTGTAAAATTAATTCTTGTGTTGAAGAAATGAACATTGAAAACTGAATCGCAATATGTCAACGTTAATTCCGAACACAACGATAATCGTTGGTTCAAAAAAACGTGTTAATGATAACACAAATTAGTATTTTATGAGCTAATCAAACATCATAAATTTTTATGGAGAGTTTGATCCTGGCTCAGGATGAACGCTGGCGGCGTGCCTAATACATGCAAGTCGAGCGAACAGATAAGGAGCTTGCTCCTTTGACGTTAGCGGCGGACGGGTGAGTAACACGTGGGTAACCTACCTATAAGACTGGAATAACTCCGGGAAACCGGGGCTAATGCCGGATAACATATAGAACCGCATGGTTCTATAGTGAAAGATGGTTTTGCTATCACTTATAGATGGACCCGCGCCGTATTAGCTAGTTGGTAAGGTAATGGCTTACCAAGGCGACGATACGTAGCCGACCTGAGAGGGTGATCGGCCACACTGGAACTGAGACACGGTCCAGACTCCTACGGGAGGCAGCAGTAGGGAATCTTCCGCAATGGGCGAAAGCCTGACGGAGCAACGCCGCGTGAGTGATGAAGGGTTTCGGCTCGTAAAACTCTGTTATTAGGGAAGAACATATGTGTAAGTAACTGTGCACATCTTGACGGTACCTAATCAGAAAGCCACGGCTAACTACGTGCCAGCAGCCGCGGTAATACGTAGGTGGCAAGCGTTATCCGGAATTATTGGGCGTAAAGCGCGCGTAGGCGGTTTCTTAAGTCTGATGTGAAAGCCCACGGCTCAACCGTGGAGGGTCATTGGAAACTGGGAAACTTGAGTGCAGAAGAGGAAAGTGGAATTCCATGTGTAGCGGTGAAATGCGCAGAGATATGGAGGAACACCAGTGGCGAAGGCGACTTTCTGGTCTGTAACTGACGCTGATGTGCGAAAGCGTGGGGATCAAACAGGATTAGATACCCTGGTAGTCCACGCCGTAAACGATGAGTGCTAAGTGTTAGGGGGTTTCCGCCCCTTAGTGCTGCAGCTAACGCATTAAGCACTCCGCCTGGGGAGTACGACCGCAAGGTTGAAACTCAAAGGAATTGACGGGGACCCGCACAAGCGGTGGAGCATGTGGTTTAATTCGAAGCAACGCGAAGAACCTTACCAAATCTTGACATCCTTTGACCACTCTAGAGATAGAGCTTTCCCCTTCGGGGGACAAAGTGACAGGTGGTGCATGGTTGTCGTCAGCTCGTGTCGTGAGATGTTGGGTTAAGTCCCGCAACGAGCGCAACCCTTAAGCTTAGTTGCCATCATTAAGTTGGGCACTCTAGGTTGACTGCCGGTGACAAACCGGAGGAAGGTGGGGATGACGTCAAATCATCATGCCCCTTATGATTTGGGCTACACACGTGCTACAATGGACAATACAAAGGGCAGCTAAACCGCGAGGTCATGCAAATCCCATAAAGTTGTTCTCAGTTCGGATTGTAGTCTGCAACTCGACTACATGAAGCTGGAATCGCTAGTAATCGTAGATCAGCATGCTACGGTGAATACGTTCCCGGGTCTTGTACACACCGCCCGTCACACCACGAGAGTTTGTAACACCCGAAGCCGGTGGAGTAACCATTTATGGAGCTAGCCGTCGAAGGTGGGACAAATGATTGGGGTGAAGTCGTAACAAGGTAGCCGTATCGGAAGGTGCGGCTGGATCACCTCCTTTCTAAGGATATATTCGGAACATCTTCTTTAGAAGATGATAAGAGGAATAACATTGACATATTGTATTCAGTTTTGAATGCTCATTTAGAGGATTCAAAGATTGTACATTGAAAACTAGATAAGTAAGTAAAATATATAGATTTTACCAAGCAAAACCGAGTGAATTAGAGTTTTAAAAAAGCTTGAATTCAAAAAGAAATAATCGCTAGTGTTCGAAAGAACACTCACAGATTAATAACATTTTGGGTTTTCAAACAACGACGTTGTATTGGAAAACAAAAAGATTAAGTTATTAAGGGCGCACGGTGGATGCCTTGGCACTAGAAGCCGATGAAGGACGTTACTAACGACGATATGCTTTGGGGAGCTGTAAGTAAGCTTTGATCCAGAGATTTCCGAATGGGGAAACCCAGCACGAGTTATGTCGTGTTATCGATATGTGAATACATAGCATATCTGAAGGCAGACGCGGAGAACTGAAACATCTTAGTACCCGCAGGAAGAGAAAGAAAAATCGATTCCCTGAGTAGCGGCGAGCGAAACGGGAACAGCCCAAACCAACGAGCTTGCTTGTTGGGGTTGTAGGACACTCTATACGGAGTTACAAAGGAATAAATTAGACGAATCATTTGGAAAGATGAATCATAGAAGGTAATAATCCTGTAGTCGAAAGTTTATTCTCTCTTGAGTGGATCCTGAGTACGACGGAGCACGTGAAATTCCGTCGGAATCTGGGAGGACCATCTCCTAAGGCTAAATACTCTCTAGTGACCGATAGTGAACCAGTACCGTGAGGGAAAGGTGAAAAGTACCCCGGAAGGGGAGTGAAATAGAACTTGAAACCGTGTGCTTACAAGTAGTCAGAGCCCGTTAATGGGTGATGGCGTGCCTTTTGTAGAATGAACCGGCGAGTTACGATTTGATGCAAGGTTAAGCAGTGAATGTGGAGCCGTAGCGAAAGCGAGTCTGAATAGGGCGTTGAGTATTTGGTCGTAGACCCGAAACCAGGTGATCTACCCATGACCAGGCTGAAGTTCAGGTAACACTGAATGGAGGGCCGAACCGACTTACGTTGAAAAGTGAGCGGATGAGTTGTGGGTAGCGGAGAAATTCCAATCGAACCTGGAGATAGCTGGTTCTCTCCGAAATAGCTTTAGGGCTAGCCTCAAGTGATGATTATTGGAGGTAGAGCACTGTTTGGACGAGGGGCCCTTCTCGGGTTACCGAATTCAGACAAACTCCGAATGCCAATCAATTTAACTTGGGAGTCAGAACGCGGGTGATAAGGTCCGTGTTCGAAAGGGAAACAGCCCAGACCACCAGCTAAGGTCCCAAAATATATGTTAAGTGGAAAAGGATGTGGCGTTGCCCAGACAACTAGGATGTTGGCTTAGAAGCAGCCATCATTTAAAGAGTGCGTAATAGCTCACTAGTCGAGTGACACTGCGCCGAAAATGTACCGGGGCTAAACATATTACCGAAGCTGTGGATTGTCCGTAGGACAATGGTAGGAGAGCGTTCTAAGGGCGTTGAAGCATGATCGCAAGGACATGTGGAGCGCTTAGAAGTGAGAATGCCGGTGTGAGTAGCGAAAGACGGGTGAGAATCCCGTCCACCGATTGACTAAGGTTTCCAGAGGAAGGCTCGTCCGCTCTGGGTTAGTCGGGTCCTAAGCTGAGGCCGACAGGCGTAGGCGATGGATAACAGGTTGATATTCCTGTACCACCATAATTCGTTTTAAGCGATGGGGGGACGCAGTAGGATAGGCGAAGCGTGCTGTTGGAGTGCACGTCCAAGCAATGAGACTGAGTATTAGGCAAATCCGGTACTCTTAAGGTCAAGTTGTGATGGGGAGAGGAAATTGTTTCCTCGAGTCGTTGATTTCACACTGCCAAGAAAAGCCTCTAGCTAGAAGTGTGGTGCCCGTACCGCAAACCGACACAGGTAGTCAAGATGAGAATTCTAAGGTGAGCGAGCGAACTCTCGTTAAGGAACTCGGCAAAATGACCCCGTAACTTCGGGAGAAGGGGTGCTCTTTAGGGTTAACGCCCAGGAGAGCCGCAGTGAATAGGCCCAAGCGACTGTTTATCAAAAACACAGGTCTCTGCTAAACCGTAAGGTGATGTATAGGGGCTGACGCCTGCCCGGTGCTGGAAGGTTAAGAGGAGTGGTTAGCTTCTGCGAAGCTACGAATCGAAGCCCCAGTAAACGGCGGCCGTAACTATAACGGTCCTAAGGTAGCGAAATTCCTTGTCGGGTAAGTTCCGACCCGCACGAAAGGCGTAACGATTTGGGCACTGTCTCAACGAGAGACTCGGTGAAATCATAGTACCTGTGAAGATGCAGGTTACCCGCGACAGGACGGAAAGACCCCGTGGAGCTTTACTGTAGTCTGATATTGAAATTCGTCACAGCTTGTACAGGATAGGTAGGAGCCGTTGATACGTGAGCGCTAGCTTACGTGGAGGCGTTGGTGGGATACTACCCTCGCTGTGTTGGATTTCTAACCCGCACCATTTATCATGGTGGGAGACAGTGTCAGATGGGCAGTTTGACTGGGGCGGTCGCCTCCTAAAGAGTAACGGAGGCGCTCAAAGGTTTCCTCAGAATGGTTGGAAATCATTCATAGAGTGTAAAGGCATAAGGAAGCTTGACTGCGAGACCTACAAGTCGAGCAGGGTCGAAAGACGGACTTAGTGATCCGGTGGTTCCGCATGGAAGGGCCATCGCTCAACGGATAAAAGCTACCCCGGGGATAACAGGCTTATCTCCCCCAAGAGTTCACATCGACGGGGAGGTTTGGCACCTCGATGTCGGCTCATCGCATCCTGGGGCTGTAGTCGGTCCCAAGGGTTGGGCTGTTCGCCCATTAAAGCGGTACGCGAGCTGGGTTCAGAACGTCGTGAGACAGTTCGGTCCCTATCCGTCGTGGGCGTAGGAAATTTGAGAGGAGCTGTCCTTAGTACGAGAGGACCGGGATGGACATACCTCTGGTGTACCAGTTGTCGTGCCAACGGCATCGCTGGGTAGCTATGTATGGACGGGATAAGTGCTGAAAGCATCTAAGCATGAAGCCCCCCTCAAGATGAGATTTCCCAACTTCGGTTATAAGATCCCTCAAAGATGATGAGGTTAATAGGTTCGAGGTGGAAGCGTAGCGATACGTGGAGCTGACGAATACTAATCGATCGAAGACTTAATCAATTTTATAAACCGTTTTGATTGGTAATTATATTTTACTTACTATCTAGTTTTGAATGTATAATTTAATACATTTCATTGTCTGGTGACAATGGCAAGGAGGTCACACCTGTTCCCATGCCGAACACAGAAGTTAAGCTCCTTAGCGCCGATGGTAGTCGGACTTACGTTCCGCAAGAGTAGGACGTTGCTAGGCAAGCAGAGATGCGATGAGCCGAGACCGTAAGGTCTCTTTTTTTTGCTTTAAAAGAGCTTAACTTCTGAATCATTCTGACAAGTAGAAAGCGTTTGAAGCTGACGAATTGAACGAACGACGACTTGAACTTACGCGTGGTAAGTGAAAGAGGAGAAAGAGAAAATGAGGAAAGATGCGAGCGCTTGACTACATGTCAGAAAAGCTCCATAGCGCCGATGGTAGCAGACTTACGTTCCGCAAGAGTAGGGTAAGTGGAATATAAGAGCCAAAGCGCTTATATAAGTACCACTAAACTAAAAAGGTAGAAAATAGAAATCTTTAATACATAGATTAATAGATATGATGTCATAAAAACAACTGTAATAAGTGGTACTTTACAGGCAAGTAGAGACCGTAAGGTCTCTTTTTTTTATATCCAAGGAGCTTAACTTCTGAATACTTTGACAAGTAGAAAGCGTTTGAAGCTGACGAGTTGAGCGAACGACGATTTGAACTTACAGGTGTTAAATCTGACTATATTTAAAGAGGTGCCTAATAGCATCTCTTTTTTATGTTAAAATACATGTTGATACTGTCGAAGAAATAATCATGTTATATATATGATTATGAAAGGAGATATTATGTCTAAACCATTGAGCGATAAATTAGATGCGTTTTTGGATGAAGAAGCAATTTCATTACATGTTCCTGGTCATAAAAATATGACAATTGGTAATTTGGACCAACAATTGTCATTTAAAAAGGATATGACTGAAATTACTGGTTTAGATGACTTACATCATCCAGAAGAAATCATTTTGAAAAGTATGGAAACGATAAATAAGCATAAGGATTATACAGCTTATTTTTTAGTTAATGGTACTACATCTGGTATATTATCGGTAATTCAGGCGTTTTCAACATTGCCTGGGAAATACATTGTTGCAAGAGATGCGCACAAATCTGTATTTCATGGTCTTGATTTGGCGAATGCAACTGCAACTTTATTAGAAATGAAGTTAAGTGAAATGACGAATCAATATGTAGGTCCTAATGTAAAAGCGGAAATTAAAGATTTTGAAGATGGCAAACTAGGTATTTTCACATATCCTAATTATTATGGTGAATGTTTTGATGTTCAAACAATGATTAATCGCTTTAAAGAGAAGGAGATACCAGTATTAATTGATGAAGCACATGGTGCACATTTTGATTTGAACGGATTTCCAACTTCTTCTTTAAATATGGGAGCAGATTATGTCGTACAATCTTATCATAAGACATTACCGTCACTGACTATGGGGTCTGTTATTTTTATACATAAAAATGCACCATTAAAGGAAATGGTACTTAAATATATGACGTACTTTCAAACATCAAGTCCTTCATATTTAATAATGTCTAGTTTAGAATTAGCGCAGCGTTTCTATGAAAATTATGATAGTGATCAGTTCTACAGTAAGAGAGCCCAACTTGTGAAAAAAATTAAAGCAAAAGATATTGAAGTATTAGAAGTAGAGGATAACCTAAAATTAATAATCAGATGTCCTGGTTATACAGGATATGAATTACAACAGTTATTTGAGGAAAAAGGCATCTATGTTGAATTAGCAGATGCGTTTCAAACATTATTAGTATTACCTCTATGGCATAGTGAAGATAGATATCCATTTGATACATTGTTAAATAGAATAAATGAAATCAAGATAGAACGACGTGAACCTATTGAAACAACTAAGGTAGATATTCGTTTACAAAGTGGTAAATATTATTCTGGAATTATTGAGAAGACACGCTGGATAGATATTGATAAAGCAGAAAATGAAATTCTAGGAAATGATATTGTTCCTTATCCACCTGGTATACCAGTGATGTTTAAGGGAGAAACAGTAACACAAAATATGATAAAATTAATGAATTATTGGTACGCTCAACATGTTAGGGTTGAAGGTATTAAAAAACATAAAATTGAAGTTAAGGATGAATAAGATGTCAGCATTTATTACTTTTGAAGGTCCAGAAGGATCAGGGAAAACCACAATTATGCAAGCAGTCGCAGATAAATTACAACAAGATTATAAAATTGTGATGACACGCGAACCCGGTGGTGTAAAAACAGGAGAGAAAATTCGTGAATTATTGTTGGATGGTGATGCGATGGATGAAAGAACAGAGGCATTGCTATTTGCTGCTTCAAGACGTGAACACCTCGTTGGAAAGGTTATGCCAGCTTTAGAAAATGGAAATATTGTATTATGTGACCGCTACATTGATAGTTCTTTAGCATATCAAGGTTATGCAAGGGGTATAGGTATATCAGAAGTTAAATCCATTAATGAATTTGCTATCGACAATATGTACCCTGATGTAACGATTTACCTTGATGTCAGCGTGGAAGTAGGGAGACAGCGCATTGTTGAAAACCAGCGTGTTCAAAATAGACTTGATTTAGAAAGTGTAAATTTTCACGAAAAAGTGGTTGAAGGTTATAAAAAAATTATTCATAATGAGTCTGAACGTTTTATCATAATAGATGCCGAGAAAAGTATTGATGAGGTTGTGACCGATACTTATAATTCTATCATCAAATACTTAGAAAAATTATGATATAATATTGGGAAGAGGTGTTTACTATGAAAATGATAATTGCAATCGTACAAGATCAAGATAGTCAAGAGCTGTCAGATAAGCTTGTTAAACATAACTTTAGAGCAACAAAATTAGCAACGACAGGTGGATTTTTACGTGCTGGTAATACAACATTCTTATCAGGTGTAGAGGACGACCGTGTAGACGAAATGTTAAAGGTAATCGATGACACTTGTGGTAACAGAGAACAACTCGTTTCACCAATTACGCCTATGGGTGGCAGTGCGGATTCTTATATTCCGTATCCAGTAGAAGTAGAAGTTGGAGGAGCAACAGTATTTGTAATGCCTGTTGAATCTTTCCATCAATTTTAACAATATGGTTGCTATATATAGTAACCATTCTAAGTGAGTGGAAATGAAAAGGTGTTGCTATCAAAGAACCTTTTTATATTAATCATTTACTTTGAGTGGCACTGTGTATAAGCAGCCTTTTTATATAAAGGAGTAACTTAAAGATGGATGAAAAAGCAAAACTGACGAAGGCATATCATTCAAATAAGTTGTCACATGCATATTTATTTGAGGGCGATGATGGCCAAACGATGAAACAAGTGGCGATTGATTTTGCGAAACTTATTTTATGTGATCAAGATGAACAATGTCAGTTAAAGGTATCTACGTTTAATCATCCTGATTTTATGTATATTTCCACTGAGGAAAATACGATAAAAAAAGAACAAGTCGAACAATTAATACATCATATGAATCAATTACCTATTGAAGGTAATTACAAAGTATACATTATTGAAGCCTTTGAGAAGTTAACTGTTCAAGGTGAAAACAGTATATTAAAATTTTTAGAAGAGCCTCCTGACAATACCATCGCAATTTTATTATCTACGAAGCCTGAACAAATATTAGATACCATCCATTCAAGGTGTCAGCATGTTTATTTTAAACCAATTGATAAGGTGAAATTTATAGATAGATTAGTTGAGCGAGAGATTTCTAGACCTATTGCGGAACTGATCAGTACATATACGACACAAATTGAGACGGCAGTTTTATTGAATGAAGAGTCAGATTTAGCTTCACTGCGCAAAAGTATAGTGAAGTGGTGTCAACTGTTGTTAACAAATCGTCCAATGGCGCTTATTGCAATTGTAGATTTGTTGAAACAAGCTAAGACCAGACGTTTACAGCTGGTAACATTAGCAGCTGTTAATGGTTTCTTTGAGGACGTCATGCATGCTAAAGTGGGCATTACTGATGATTTGATATTTCGTGATTTACAAGATGACATTCAAAATTATGCGCGTAAATTAACTTATAATCAAATTATTTTAATGTATGATCAAATTACAGAAGCACATAAGAAGTTAAATCAAAACGTGAATCCAACGTTAGTCTTTGAACAGATAGTAATAAAAGGGGTGAAATAAATAATGCAAAATGTAGTGGGAATTGAATTTCAAAAGTCAGGGAAAATGGAGTATTATTCACCTCAACAATTCGATTTGCGAGTAGGTAATTGGGTTGTTGTTGAATCAAAACGTGGCGTAGAAATGGGCAGAGTAAAATATGAGCCACTTGATGTTGCCGATGAGGATGTAACATTACCATTAAAAGAAATCATCCGTCTTGCTACAGATGAAGATATTGAAAAATATGAAAAAAATGAGCGTGATGCTGAAGTAGCATTTGAATTATGTAAAGATACAATTCAGCAACAAGCGTTAGATATGAGGCTTGTTAACTGTGAATATACATTAGATAAATCGAAAGTAATATTTAATTTTACGTCGGATGATAGAGTAGATTTTAGAAAGTTAGTAAAAGTTTTAGCTCAAAAATTAAAGACACGTATTGAATTAAGACAAATAGGTGTGAGAGATGAAGCGAAATTGTTAGGTGGCATAGGACCATGTGGGCGTTCATTATGCTGTTCTACATTTTTAGGTGATTTTGAACCAGTTTCTATTAAAATGGCTAAAGATCAAAATTTATCTTTAAATCCTACAAAAATTTCTGGCGCTTGTGGTCGTCTTATGTGTTGTTTGAAATATGAAAATGATTATTATGAAGAAGCGCGTGCGCAATTACCTGATGTAGGAGATCATATTGAAACGCCTGAAGGGAATGGAAAGGTTGTAGGCCTAAATATTCTAGATATTTCAATGCAAATTAAAGTAGAAGGTTTGGAACAACCCTTAGAATATAAAATGGAAGAATTAGAAGCGTTAAATTAGGAGGCTTTAACCAAGTTGAACCGAAGTGAAATATTTGAAAAACTTGCGCATTTAGAGTCGAACATTAATCAAATTAATAATGATATGGTTAACTTGAAACATTTGACTGTAGAATTAATTGAGGAAAATGTGGCACTGCAAGTTGAAAATGAAAATTTAAAGACATTAATTGATAAAGAAGAGGCGCCTAAAAAGGTTGAAAATAATAAAAAAGGACAACTAAAAAAGCCGCTTAGAAGTAAAGATAATTTAGCTATGTTATATAAAGAAGGTTTCCACATTTGTAATGGAGAACTATTTGGAAAGCATAGAAAAGGTGACGATTGTCTATTTTGTTTAGAAGTATTAAGTGAATAGTGAATTATAGTGTACTTATGAGTAAATCATAAATGGTGTTGAGGATGAGGTGTAGCGATAGGCTTAATGAGCATCGCCATCTTATCCTCTTTTTTGGGAGGTAGAATTTGATGTTGAACGATGGAGAGCGGTTAGATTGTTTAATAAAAGAAAATTTAAAAATTATACAAAATGATGATGTTTTTTCATTTTCTACAGATGCCTTGTTACTTGCACACTTTACAAAGGTTAAGAAAAATGATCAAATATTAGATATTTGCACAGGTAATGGTGTGATACCTTTATTACTATCTGATAAAGGCAATCAGCAAATAGCAGGTATAGAAATTCAAGAACAATTGGTTGATATGGCGAATAGAAGTATTGCGTTGAATCAACTTGATGAGCGTATTACCATGCATCATATGGATTTAAAGGATGCACATAAAGTTTTTAAACCTGCACAATATAGTCTGGTAACGTGTAATCCGCCTTATTTTAAAGTAAATCAACAACATCAACATCAAAAGGATGCACATAAAATAGCAAGGCATGAAATTATGTGTACGCTTGAAGATTGTTGTTTTGCAGCGAGGCATTTATTGAAACAAGGTGGTAGATTAGTAATGGTGCATCGTGCTGAAAGGTTGATGGATGTACTAAGTCAGATGCGAGCATTTCAAATTGAACCTAAGAAATTATATTTTATATATAGTAAAGAAGGAAAGTCTGCACATACGATAGTAATAGAAGGCAGAAAAGGTGGGAATCAAGGTTTAGAAATACAGCCCCCATTTTATATTTATCAACAAAATGGTACATATAGTGAAGAAATGAGAGAAATATATTATGGATAGACATTATATTTATATTGTTAAATGCAATGATGGTAGTTTATATACAGGATATGCCAAAAATGTTGAACAACGAGTTGCGAAACATAATAATGGACAAGGCGCGAAATATACAAAAATAAGGCGACCAGTAAAATTAGTTTATCAAGAAACCTTTGATAATAAATCCGATGCCTTAAAGCGAGAATATGAAATTAAAACTTATAGCAGAGCTAAAAAATTAAAACTAATAAGTGAGGAATAACAAATGGCGACATTATATTTAGTAGGTACTCCGATTGGGAATTTAGCAGATATTACGTATAGAGCCGTTGATACATTGAAAAATGTAGATTTAATTGCTTGTGAAGATACAAGAGTTACTAAAAAATTGTGTGCACATTATGATATTCAAACCCCATTGAAATCTTATCATGATCATAACAAAGAGCAACAGACAGCTTATTTAATTGAACAATTACAACAAGGTTTAAGTATTGCACTTGTATCGGATGCGGGGTTACCATTAATCAGTGATCCTGGTTATGAATTAGTAGTAGAAGCGCGACAACAACAATTGAGAGTAGAAACGGTTCCGGGCCCCAATGCAGGTTTAACGGCTCTAATGGCTAGCGGATTGCCGTCTTTTACTTATACATTTTTAGGATTTTTACCACGCAAAGAGAAACAGAAAATTGAAATTTTAGAGCAACGTATGTATGAAGATAGCACCTTAATAATATACGAATCGCCCCATAGAATTAAAGATACGTTAAAGGCAGTAGCTAAAATTGACGCGCAACGACGCGTATCAATTGGGAGAGAACTGACTAAGAAATTCGAACAAATTGTTACGGCAAGTGTAGATGAGTTAATTAGGCAATTTAATGCAGAGGAAATCACTGTGAAAGGTGAGTTTGTATTATTAATTGAAGGTGAAACGGCAAAAGATGATGATACGTGGTATGAAACAATGACTATAACTGAGCATGTCGATTATTATGTTAATCAAGGAATGAAGCCTAAAGCTGCGATCAAGCAAGTGGCAGAAACGAGAAATATGAAAACAGGTGATGTCTATAATACGTATCATGGCGTGTGACATAGGGAGCGTTGAGAAATTAAAATACACAAAGCTTGAGATGATGAGAATTTAAGTTAAATTGTTGATTTAATTTCATATTAAAACATGAAAAAATATGTTGAAAATCCCCATAAATAGCACGATTTATGGTAATGTAGATTAGATAGAGTTTATTTATCATATTTAATGAAACACTAATATTAGCTACGAAAACAACTACGATATGAAGAGTATTCTATCCGATGAAATTTAAGAAACTGATATGATAAATGTATTGAAAATTAACGTCAATTTCATTGAAATTAGAAATGAATTTAGATAATTTAAAAGTATAAGAATCTAGGAGGAACATTGATGGCGAAAGAAACATTTTATATCACTACACCAATATATTATCCAAGTGGGAATTTGCATATCGGCCATGCATATACTACTACTGCTGGTGATGTAATCGCACGTTATAAAAGAATGCAAGGCTATGATGTTCGTTATTTAACAGGTACGGATGAACATGGGCAAAAGATTCAAGAAAAAGCCCAAAAGGCTGGGAAAACAGAATTAGAATATTTAGATGAAATGATAGCGGGAATTAAAGATTTATGGAATAAATTAGAAATTTCGAACGATGATTTCATTCGTACAACAGAAACGCGTCATAAGGAAGTTGTACAACAAATTTTCGAACGATTATTAGCTCAAGGCGATATCTATTTAGGTGAATATGAAGGTTGGTATTCAGTTCCTGATGAAACATACTATACGGAAACACAATTGGTTGATCCTGTATACGAAAATGGAGAAATCGTAGGCGGTAAGAGCCCAGATTCAGGTCATGAAGTTGAATTAGTCAAAGAAGAAAGTTACTTCTTTAATTTATCAAAATATACAGATCGCTTATTAGCGTTCTATGACGAGAACCCTGATTTCATTCAACCACCATCACGAAAAAATGAAATGATTAATAACTTTATCAAACCAGGTCTAGAAGACTTAGCTGTTTCTAGAACGTCATTTGATTGGGGTATCCGAGTTAAGTCAAACCCAAAACATGTCGTTTATGTTTGGATTGATGCCTTAGTAAACTATATCTCATCTTTAGGTTATTTATCTGATGACGATAGCCTATTTAACAAATATTGGCCAGCTGATATTCATATTATGGCAAAGGAAATTGTACGTTTCCATTCTATTATATGGCCTATTTTATTAATGGCTTTAGATATTCCATTACCGAAAAAAGTATTTGCACATGGTTGGATCTTAATGAAAGACGGTAAAATGAGTAAGTCTAAAGGTAATGTAGTTGATCCAAACGTATTGATTGATAGATATGGTTTAGATGCAACACGTTATTATTTAATGCGTGAATTACCATTTGGTTCTGATGGCGTATTTACACCTGAAGGTTTTGTTGAACGTACGAATTATGATTTAGCTAATGATTTAGGTAATTTAGTAAATCGTACTATATCAATGATTAATAAATACTTTGATGGTGAATTACCTGCATATCAAGGTGCCAAACATGAATTAGATGAAGAAATGGAACAAATGGCTTTAGACACAGTTAAAACATTCCATGATAATATGGATGATTTACAATTCTCAGTTGCACTTTCAACGGTATGGAAATTAATTAGCCGTACGAATAAATATATTGATGAAACAACGCCATGGGTACTAGCTAAAGACGAAAGTCAAAAAGATATGTTAGGCAACGTGATGGCACACTTAGTGGAAAACATTCGAATCGCAGCTGTGTTGTTGAGACCATTCTTAACACATGCGCCAAAACAGATTTTTGAACAATTAAACATTAATTCTCCAGAATTACATGAACTTAGCAGTGTGGAACAATATGGTGCTCTACAGCAACCAATCGTGGTTATCGATAAACCACAACCAATATTCCCACGTTTAGAGAGCGATGTTGAAATAGATTATATTAAACAATCTATGCAACCACCAAAATCAGAAGAACCAGAAGAAGTGGAAGCAGCACCAAGTAAAGCGCAAATAGATATTAAAGATTTCGACAAAGTTGAAATTAAAGCGGCAACGATTATAGATGCTGAAAATGTTAAAAAATCAGATAAACTCTTGAAAATTCAAGTGGATTTAGATACCGAACAACGTCAAATTGTGTCTGGAATTGCACAATATTACCAACCAGAAGATATTATCGGTAAAAAAGTTGCGGTTGTTACAAACTTAAAGCCAGCAAAATTAATGGGTAGAACATCTGAAGGTATGATATTATCAGCTGAAAAGGATGGCGTATTAACATTAGTAAGTTTGCCAAACGCTATTCCTAATGGTGCAGTCATTAAGTAATCATGAATTAAGGAGCGTCGTTAAATCATGTTAATCGATACACATGTTCATTTAAATGCAGAACAATACGATGAAGATTTAGAAGAAGTTATTCAACGCGCAAGAGATAATGGCGTCGATCGTATGTTTGTCGTTGGTTTTGATACACCAACGATTGAACGTACGATGGAATTAATTGATCAATATGACTTTATTTACGGTATTATTGGTTGGCATCCTGTTGACGCAATAGATTGTACAGAAGAACGTTTAGAATGGATAGAAAAATTGTCAGAACATCCGAAGATTA
The DNA here is from genome assembly GCF_029774255.1 of Staphylococcus gallinarum. Taxonomy (NCBI): domain Bacteria; kingdom Bacillati; phylum Bacillota; class Bacilli; order Caryophanales; family Staphylococcaceae; genus Staphylococcus; species Staphylococcus gallinarum. The sequence goes on along the minus strand of NZ_CP069082.1, from coordinate 2,568,535 downwards.
TAGGTATAGGAGAAATGGGATTAGATTATCATTGGGATAAATCTCCTAAAGATGTACAACAGGATTTGTTTAGAAAGCAAATCGCTTTGGCAAAACGAGTACAGTTACCAATAATTATTCACAATAGAGAAGCAACACAAGACTGTGTAGACATTTTAAAGGAAGAGCATGCCGAAGAAGTAGGTGGCATCATGCACAGTTTCAGTGGTTCTCCAGAAATTGCTGATGAAGTGATTAACAAGTTGAATTTCTATGTATCACTCGGAGGTCCGGTGACATTTAAGAATGCTAAACAACCTAAAGAAGTTGCAAAGCATGTACCATTTGATAAATTACTCGTAGAAACAGATGCGCCCTTCCTATCCCCACATCCATACAGAGGGAAAAGAAATGAGCCAGAACGTGTAACGTTAGTCGCTGAGCAAATTGCTGAATTACGTGGTGTGAGTTATGATGAAGTTTGCCGTCAAACAACTGAAAATGCTGAAAGATTATTCAACTTAAAAGCATAAAGATATTACAAAAGATGTCGGTCTGAGTTAGGGCTTAGTTATGATTGAGAATACTAAGTAATTACCATAAATTCTGCCGACGTCTTTTTTATTTGCAAATGGACAAGTAAAGTGATGAAAGGTGAAGCTATAATTGAAGATTAATGAATTTATCGTAGTAGAAGGTAGAGATGATACCGAAAGAGTAAAAAGAGCGGTTGATTGTGATACGATAGAAACTAATGGCAGTGCAATAAATCAGCAAACATTAGATGTTATAGCACAAGCATATGAGACACGGGGTGTCATCGTATTAACTGATCCAGATTTCCCAGGAGATAAAATAAGAACGACGATTCAAAAGCATATTCCAGGTGTTAAACATGCATATATAGATAGAGAAAAGGCTAAAAGCAAACGTGGCAAAATTGGTGTAGAGCATGCACGTATTGAAGATATTAAAGAGGCTTTATTGAACGTAAGTACGCCTTTTGAAGAAGGTCACGAATCGATTGATAAGCATGTGTTGATTGATTTAGGTTTAATTATCGGACCAGACGCTAGGCGAAAGCGTGAAATATTAGGTAGAAGGTTGCATATTGGTCATTCAAATGGGAAGCAATTGCTCAATAAATTGAATGCATTTGGTTATACAGAACAAGATGTTCGAGACGCTTTAAACAATGAGAAAGGAAGTGAGTAATGGGTGAATCATAAAGATATTGCAACACCTTCACGTACAAAGGAATTATTGAATTATTATGGTTTTAGCTTTAAGAAAAGCTTAGGACAAAACTTTTTAATCGATGTCAACATTATTCACAATATCATTGATGCCAGTGATATTGACGAAGAAACAGGGGTTATTGAAATTGGACCGGGTATGGGTTCATTAACTGAGCAACTAGCCAAGCATGCTAAGCGTGTAATGGCATTTGAAATTGATCAACGATTGATACCTGTATTGGCAGATACATTATCCCCATATGACAACGTAACTGTTATAAATGAAGATATATTGAAAGCGGATATTGCGCGCTATGTTGAGACACATTTGGCAGATTGCAAGAAAATCATGGTAGTAGCTAACTTGCCATATTATATTACCACGCCAATCTTGTTAAATTTGATGCAACAATCATTACCGATTGATGGTTATGTCGTTATGATGCAAAAGGAAGTCGGAGAACGCTTAAATGCTAAGGTTGGTACAAAAGCTTATGGCTCATTATCTATTGTTGCTCAATACTACACCGAGACGAGTAATGTATTGACAGTGCCGAAGTCAGTATTTTTACCGCCACCTAATGTCGATTCGATTGTCGTCAAGCTAATGAAACGAGATGCACCACTTGTTACCATTGATAATGAAGAAAAATTCTTCCAAATGACAAAGGCTGCGTTTGGACAAAGACGAAAAACAATAAATAACAACTACCAAAGTTTATTTAAAAATGGAAAAGAACACAAACAGCTTATTGCTGAATGGTTAGAAGCGGGTGGAATAGATCCAAGAAGACGTGGAGAAACACTTTCAATTAAAGAATATGCAGATTTATATAATGAATTGAAAAATTTCTCAGAATTAGAATTTTAAATTATTGACAAGTAGCTTGCACCTTGCTAAAATTGATATTTTATTTGACAAAATAGCGCATTTTGTGTTATTATACAACTTGTAGCGAGGTGGAGCAATATGTCAAAATCTATTGGAGACATCAAAAATACTCTTGATTGTCAATTAGGAAACCGTATTGTACTAAAAGCGAATGGTGGTCGTAAGAAGACGATTGAACGAAGTGGTGTATTGAAAGAAACATACCCATCAGTTTTTATCGTTGAGCTTGATCAAGATAAACATAACTTTGAGCGTGTGTCTTATACATACACTGACGTTTTAACAGAAAACGTACAAGTTTCATTTGAAGAAGATAACCATCAAGAAGCAGTTGCGCACTAATTAAAAAGTAATAATGAGGTTGAGTTTGACTATATAGTCGGACTTTTTAATTTATACTTTAAATTTAATGAGATATAGAAGAGGGTATGTTGACGTTATCGACGTTAGCATACCTTTTTTGTTTGTCGTTGAATATGCTAAAATAGAACTAATTTTATGAATGAATTTCAGATATTGCGATATTGGTTTTCAATGAGCTGACTAGCGACTATGTTTAGCATAAAAATGATACTGATTTTATGAGATGTACAACATATTTCACTAAGTTTTAATAAAACCGACAAATCAATTCGTACAATATGTTAAAATCGTTGTATTACCATATCGTATTTGAAAGAGGGTGGACATATGATCTATGAAACAGCGCCAGCTAAGATAAACTTGACGCTAGACACACTCTTTAAACGAGATGATGGTTTTCATGAAGTTGAAATGATAATGACGACTATAGATTTAAATGATCGCTTGTCATTTGAGCTGCGACAAGACAATAAGATTGTTGTCGATGTTGAACAAACTTATGTTCCCTCTAATAGTAAAAATTTGGCATATAAAGCTGCAGAATTAATGAAGAAAACCTATAATTTACAACAAGGTATTACAATAACTATTGATAAAAATATACCGGTTTCGGCAGGATTAGCAGGTGGATCAACTGATGCTGCGGCAACAATGAGAGGGATGAATCGCCTCTATAAATTAAATAGGCCATTAGAAGAACTATGTGAGCTTGGTATTTCGATAGGAACAGATATCCCATTTTGTATTTATGGTAAAACCGCTCTATGCAAAGGTAAAGGAGAGAAAATCAACTTTCTAAACAAGCCGCCTTCTGCATGGGTCGTTGTTGCTAAACCTAATATTGGAATATCGTCACCAGATATATTTAAGAAATTAGATTTAAGTCATTTGCAAACTATCAATACGGAAGACTGCAAAACGGCTTTAAACACAGGGAATTATGAATTGTTATGCAGTAGCCTTTCAAATCAACTGGAACCTGTTTCGAGCAAGGTGTGTCCTGAAATTTTAAAAATAAAACGCAACATGCTGAAAAGTGGTGCAGATGGTGCAGTGATGAGTGGTAGTGGACCAACAGTTTATGGACTGACACAAAAGGAACGACAAGCAAGACATGTGTATAATGCAGTGAATGGCTGTTGTAATGAAGTGTATTTAGTAAGATTATTAGGATAGGAGAAGGGATGAGCTAAATGCGTTATAAAAGAAGTGAACGTATCGTTTATATGACTCAATATTTAATGAACAACCCCAATAAATTGATACCATTAACATATTTCGTACAAAAATTTAAACAAGCAAAATCTTCAATCAGTGAAGACGTGCAAATTATCAAGACTACTTTTCAAAAGGAAAAGTTAGGAACAGTTATTACAACAGCAGGTGCCAGTGGTGGAGTAACGTATAAGCCTAAAATGAGTAAAGCTGAAGCAAATGAAGTCATTGACGATATTATAGAAAGACTTCAAGAGAAGGATCGTTTATTACCAGGTGGATACTTGTTCTTATCTGACCTCATGGGGAATCCGTCATTATTAAACCGTGTAGGTAAATTAATTGCAACGCTATATATGGATGAAGAATTGGACGCTATTGTTACGATTGCGACAAAAGGTATATCGTTAGCCAACGCTGTGGCCAATGTACTAAATCTACCTGTTGTTGTTATTCGTAAAGATAATAAAGTGACAGAAGGCTCAACGGTATCGATTAATTACGTATCAGGATCTTCACGTAAAATTGAAACAATGGTATTGTCGAAACGCACATTGCCTGAAAATTCTAATGTACTCGTCGTTGATGATTTCATGAGAGCGGGTGGCTCTATTAATGGCGTGATGAATTTAATGAATGAGTTTAAAGCACATGTTAAAGGGGTATCGGTACTAGTAGAATCAAAAGAAGTTAAACAAAGATTGATTGAAGATTATACTTCCTTAGTTAGACTATCTGATGTAGACGAATACAATCAAGAATTTAAGGTAGAAACAGGCAACAGTTTAACTAAATTTTCTTAAAGGAGCGGTTACGGCATCATGAACACAATTAATACACAAAAGGCGCCTGAAGCATTGGGGCCATACTCACATGCAACTGAAATTAATGGTTTGGTATTTACATCAGGACAAATCCCATTAAATTTAAATGGTGAAATTGTCAGTGACGATGTTAAAGAACAGACTACACAAGTATTAGAAAATTTAAAAGTTGTATTAGATGAAGCTGGATCTGATTTAGATTCAGTCATTAAAGCTACAATTTTTATTGCTGATATGAATGAATTTCAAAATATAAATGAAGTTTATGGCAAGTACTTTGACACACATCAACCAGCGAGAAGCTGTGTTGAGGTAGCGAGATTACCTAAAGATGTTAAAGTAGAAATTGAATTAATAGCAAAAGTAAAATAAGGGAATATAATTTTTAATGCAATTGTTAAGCTTCTAACAAAGAGATACTAGGGGGGCTCACTACATGAAAGTGACAGATGTAAGACTTAGAAAAATACAAACAGATGGAAGAATGAAAGCACTTGTATCAATTACTTTAGATGAATCATTTGTCGTGCATGATTTACGTGTAATTGAAGGCAACACAGGTCTTTTCGTCGCAATGCCAAGTAAGCGTACACCAGATGGTGAATTCCGAGATATCGCGCATCCAATCAACTCAGAAATGAGACAAGAAATTCAAGATGCAGTGATGAAAGTATATGATGAAACGGATGAAGTCATTCCAGATAGGAATGCACAAGCTTCGTCTGAAGATTCAAATGAGGAAGCTTAATATTTAAAACAATTTGAGATGTGGTATAGTGATTAATATCATAAAAAAAGAAGGTGGAATTGTTCTTAATTGAACAATTCCACCTTCTTTTTTGTTACAACAGATAAATATTATTTTTGAAATAAATTATAAAATGTAAAGGTGACAAAAAATAAAAAATTAACAAGAAATATATTAATGAATGTATTTTTACTGTATTTACTTAGCTAATTTGAATAATTAGGCGACATAAATAGCTAGTAGTAGAAATTTTGAGAAATAAATGAATGCATATCAACATGAAAATGAACATGCTTTCATAAATTGGATAAAACGTTTTCCCAAATCATAAAAGATGACAATTTAACTGTGAAATATTTTTAATTTAGTGCAAGAAAAAGTGTCTATTATTTAATATCGATGCTTTGAGCCTTGAAAGTGGTACTAGCGTTAAATTATAATAATAAGGAAGTGTATATTTTAATGGAGGGTTAACATACATGCAAAGACATGCAATCGTACTCGCAGCCGGTAAGGGTACACGTATGAAATCAAAGAAATACAAAGTATTACATGAAGTTGCAGGTAAATCTATGATTGAACATGTTGTTGACAATGTAAGACAATCAGGAGTCGAACAACTTGTAACAATCGTTGGTCATGGCGCAGAAAGTGTCAAAGCAACGTTAGGTAATGATTCACTTTATAGCTTTCAAGAAGAACAATTAGGTACTGCACATGCAGTTAAAATGGCAAGTGAGCATTTGGAAGATAAACAAGGGACAACATTAGTCGTTTGTGGTGATACGCCATTAATCACACAACAAACATTGGAAGCACTCATAACTCATCATGAGACAAATCAAGCACAAGCTACAGTTCTATCTGCTACAGCATCAAATCCATTTGGTTATGGGCGTATAGTTAGAGATGCAAATAATCATTTGGTTAAAATCGTAGAACAAAAGGATGCTACCATAGAAGAACAGCAAATAAATGAGATTAGTTCTGGTATCTTTGCTTTTGATAATCAAACTTTATTTGACAAGCTAGCAAAAGTAAAAAATGATAATGCACAAGGTGAATACTATTTACCTGATGTATTGTCGCTTATTTTAGATGATCAAGGTGTAGTTGAAGTCCATCATACGAATGACTTTGATGAAATTATGGGTGTGAATGATCGCGTTATGTTAAGTGAAGCGGAGCAAGCTTTTCGTAAACGTATCAATACATTTCACATGCGTAATGGGGTAACAATCATCGACCCTGCAACGACTTATATTGGCGCGGATGTAATTATAGGAGAAGATACAATTATTGAACCAGGTGTAAAATTAGCTGGCAAGACTGTAATCGGTTCCGATGTAAGCATTGGTCAATATTCTGAAATAACGAATAGTCAAGTTGGAGCAAATGTAACTATTAAACAATCAGTAATTAACGAAGCAACGATTGCGGACGAAGTGACGATCGGTCCGTTTGCGCAATTGCGTCCAGGTGCTGACCTAGGGCACAAAGTTAAAGTCGGCAACTTTGTAGAAGTTAAGAAATCTGTAGTAAAAGAAGGTGCAAAACTGCCACACTTGAGCTATATCGGAGACGCAGAAATTGGTGCGCGTACCAATGTCGGTTGTGGTTCTATTACTGTGAACTATGACGGCGTCAACAAGTTTAAAACAATTATAGGCAATGATTCGTTCATCGGCTGTAATACAAACTTAGTGGCACCAGTTACATTAGGAGATCGCTCGTTTATTGCGGCGGGTTCCACAATTACGGACAATGTTCCGGAAGATAGTTTGGCTCTTGCAAGATCTAAACAAACGACAAAAGAAGGCTATCTAAAAAAATAAATGTGCATTGTTTAGAAAAAATGATGTAATCTGTTAAGTTTAAGATAACGTAATGTAAAAATACCAAAACTTGCAGACTCATGTTGAGAGAAAATTTAAATTTTGCCATATACGTAAATAAAACTAATTGAACGAATTAATTGGAGGACTATAAATGTTAAACAATGAGTATAAGAATTCTGCTTTGAAAATATTTTCTTTGAAAGGTAATGAACCGTTAGCCCAAGAAGTAGCAGATAAAGTTGGAATCGAACTAGGAAAATGTTCAGTGAAACGCTTTAGTGATGGTGAAATTCAAATTAATATCGAAGAAAGTATCCGTGGTTGCGATGTGTTTATCATTCAACCAACATCATATCCTGTTAACCTACATTTAATGGAATTACTTATTATGATAGATGCATGTAAACGTGCTTCTGCTGCAAATATCAATATTGTGGTACCATACTATGGCTACGCTAGACAAGATAGAAAAGCAAGAAGTCGTGAGCCAATTACTGCTAAGTTAGTTGCAAACTTAATTGAAACAGCTGGTGCAGATAGAATGATCGCACTTGATTTACATGCACCTCAAATTCAAGGTTTCTTCGATATGCCAATCGACCACTTAATGGGTGTTCCAATTTTGGCAGAACACTTTAAGAATGAAACAAATATTGATTTAGAGGAATGTGTTGTTGTATCTCCAGACCATGGTGGTGTAACAAGAGCACGTAAACTTGCAGACATCTTGAAAACACCAATTGCTATTATCGATAAACGTAGACCGAAGCCAAACGTAGCAGAAGTGATGAATATAGTTGGTGATATTCAAGGCAGAACAGCTATTATTATTGATGATATTATCGATACTGCTGGTACAATTACATTAGCTGCACAAGCGTTAAAAGACAAAGGTGCGAAGGAAGTTTATGCTTGTTGTACGCACCCTGTACTTTCTGGTCCTGCCAAAGAGCGTATTGAAAATTCAGCAATTAAAGAATTAGTTGTTACAAATTCTATTCAATTAGAAGATAGCCGCAAACCAAGTAACACAAAAGAATTATCTGTAGCTGGTTTATTAGCACAAGCAATTATTAGAGTTTACGAACGCGAATCAGTTAGTGTGCTATTTGACTAAATATTACAATAACGGTATAATAGTTCCGTTCGTGATTAGACGAACAAAATAAACACTTGCAAGCAACATGGCGTTGATGGGCAAGTGAGGGGCTCTATTTGATAGAGCAGATGATGAAAGGTGGAAAATGAATATGGCTTCATTAAAGTCAATTATTCGTCAAGGTAAGCAAACACGTGCAGACCTTAAAGCATTAAGAAATATCGGTAAAGTACCAGCTGTTGTTTACGGTTTCGGTACTAAAAACACTTCAGTTAAAGTTGATGAAGTTGAATTCATCAAAGTTATCCGTGAAGTTGGTCGTAACGGTGTTATCGAATTAGGCGTAGGTTCTAAAACTATCAAAGTTATGGTTTCAGACTACCAATTCGACCCACTTAAAAACCAAATCACTCACATCGATTTCTTAGCTATCAACATGAGCGAAGAACGTACTGTTGAAGTACCAGTACACTTAGTTGGTGAAGCAGCTGGCGCTAAAGAAGGCGGCGTTGTTGAACAACCATTATTCAACCTTGAAGTAACAGCTACTCCAGATAACATTCCTGAAGCTATCGAAGTAGATATTACAGAATTAGAAATCAACGACAGCTTAGCTGTTGAAGATATCAAAGTTTCTGGTGACTTCACAATTGAAAACGAAGCTACTGATTCAGTAGTTACTGTTGTTCCTCCAACTGAAGAACCAACAGAAGAAGAAATCGAAGCAATGGAAGGCGAATCAGAAACTGAAGAGCCAGCTGTTGTTGGTGAAGAAGACGAAGAAACAGAAGAAAAAGAAGAAGAATAATTCGAACTTTTATATTCTGAATAATCGTTGTCGTCTAGACATCATATTGAATATGGAAAAGCACCATGCTTAATACGTTAAGCAGGTGCTTTTTTATGTTATTATAGTGATTGATACTAGAAAAATGTAGAGTCTTTGCTTTACAAATGACTACTTAATTGTTTGTATTTCAAAGGTATAGTAAAAATGGAGGTAACTTGATGAAGTGTATTGTAGGCTTAGGTAATATTGGGAAACGTTTTGAATTAACAAGACACAATATTGGCTTTGAAGTTATAGATTATCTTTTAGAACGTAATCAATTTACGCTAGATAAACAAAAGTTTAAAGGCGCGTATACAATTGAGCGCATCGCTGGTGAAAAGGTAATGTTTATTGAACCCTTAACATTAATGAATTTATCTGGTGAAGCGGTAGGACCATTAATGAAATATTATGATATCGACATAGATGACTTACTTGTGTTATATGATGATCTGGATTTACCACAAGGTGAGATACGCTTACGACAAAAGGGTAGTGCAGGTGGACATAATGGCATGAAGTCAATTATACAAGCCTTAGGCACTGATCAATTTAAACGTATTCGTATCGGTGTGGATCGCCCTTCAAATGGTATGGCAATTGTTGATTATGTATTACAAAGATTTTCAGACCAAGAAATGAAAACAATGAATAAAGTAATAGAACATTCTGCACGTGCAGTTGAAGCATTTATTGAAACATCTCGCTTTGATAACGTGATGAATGAATATAATGGTGAAGTAAATTGAAATCGATAATTACAGAATATATAAATGAAGACAAACGTTATCAAGAACTTAATGAAGTGTTCGGTAAGGAAAATGTCCTCGTTACCGGCTTATCTTCGGCTGCTAAAGCAACAATTATATCTGAGAAATATTTGAATAGCTCTAAGCAGTTATTAGTTGTTACAAATAACTTGTATCAAGCAGATAAGTTGGAAAATGACTTGTTACAATTTGTTGATGCAGAGCATATTTATAAATATCCATTGCAAGATATCATGACCGAAGAATTCTCAACACAAAGCCCTCAATTTATGAGTGAACGTGTACGTACATTAACGGCACTTGCTCAAGAAAAGAGAGGCTTATTTATCGTACCATTAAACGGATTGAAAAAATGGTTGACGCCTGTAGATATGTGGCAAGCACATCAAATGTCGCTCTCTGTAGGAGATGACATTGATATTGATGCGTTATTAAATAAACTAGTAAACATGGGCTATCGTAGGGAAAGTGTCGTGTCGCATATAGGAGAATTCTCATTACGCGGTGGTATTATCGATATTTATCCACTGATAGGTGACCCAGTAAGAATAGAACTCTTTGATACTGAAATCGATTCAATTCGTGATTTTGACGTTGAGACACAACGTTCAGAGTCTAATTTAGAAAGTGTAGAAATCACAACTGCGAGTGACTATATCATTACTGATGAAGTGATTAGTCACACAAAGCAAAAGTTAAAAGAAGCCTATGAAATGACAAGGCCTAAAATAGACAAAGCAGTACGTAATGATTTGAAAGAAACATATGAAAGTTTCAAATTATTTGAAGACTCATTATTTGATCATCAAGTCTTACGACGATTGGTTGCGTTTATGTATGAGTCTCCTGCTACGATTATGGATTACTTCAAATCTGATGCAATTATAGCAGTTGATGAATTTAATAGAGTCAAAGAAACAGAGACGACATTAACGACAGAAGTAGATGAATTTATTCAAAATTTAATTGAAAGTGGTAAAGGATTTATCGGTCAAACTTTCTTAGCTTATGATGGTTTTGAAACATTGTTGAAGCGTCATCCAGTAACTTACTTTACGTTATTTACTGCAACGATGTCAGTGCCAATTCAAAGTATTATTAAGTTCTCGTGTAAACCAGTGCAACAATTTTATGGTCAGTACGATATTATGCGTTCAGAATTCCAGCGTTATATCAAAAATGACTATACTGTAGTGGTTTTAGCAGAAACAGAAGTGAAAAAAGAGCGAATTCAGTCAATGCTAAATGAAATGCATATTCCGACTTTTGTAGATACTGTGAGTGATAACCATCAAACGGGAAGCGCAATCATTACAGAAGGCAGCTTGTCTGAAGGCTTTGAATTACCATATATGCAACTTGTCGTTGTAACAGAGCGAGAATTGTTTAAATCCAAGCAAAAAAAGAAACCGAAGCAACAGAAAACGTTAACGAATGCAGAAAAAATCAAATCATATCAAGACCTAAAGGTCGGTGACTATATTGTCCATGTACACCATGGTGTTGGTCGTTATTTGGGTGTAGAAACACTTGAAGTTGCAGGTGTTCATAAGGACTATATCAAATTGCAATATAAGGGTACGGATCAACTCTTTGTACCTGTAGACCAAATGGATCAAGTTCAGAAATATGTTGCCTCAGAAGATAAATCACCTAAGTTAAATAAATTAGGTGGAACAGAATGGAAAAAAACAAAAGCCAAAGTACAACAAAGTGTTGAAGATATAGCTGATGAGCTTATCGAATTATATAAAGAACGTGAAATGTCTGTTGGTTATAAATACGGACCAGACACAGCAGAACAAAATGATTTTGAATTAGATTTCCCTTATGAGTTAACACCCGATCAAAGTAAATCAATCGATGAAATTAAAGGTGACATGGAAGTTGAAAAGCCAATGGATAGATTACTTTGTGGTGACGTAGGTTATGGTAAGACAGAAGTAGCAGTTCGTGCAGCGTTTAAAGCAGTAATGGAAGGTAAGCAAGTTGCATTTTTAGTACCTACGACTATTTTGGCGCAGCAACACTATGAAACATTGATAGAGCGTATGCAAGATTTTCCAGTCGAAATTCAATTAATCAGTAGATTTAGAACTACAAAGGAAATTAAAGAAACGAAAGAGGGATTGAAGTCTGGCTTTGTAGATATCGTAGTAGGTACACATAAACTGCTAGGTAAGGATATCCATTATAAAGACTTAGGCTTGTTAATTGTCGATGAGGAACAGCGCTTTGGCGTTAGACATAAAGAACGTATCAAGACATTAAAGACTAATGTAGATGTTTTAACTTTAACGGCAACGCCAATTCCAAGAACCTTACACATGAGTATGTTAGGTGTTAGAGACTTATCGGTAATTGAGACACCACCTGAAAATCGCTTCCCTGTGCAAACATATGTCTTAGAACAAAATGCTAACTTTATTAAAGAAGCTTTAGAACGAGAGGTTTCTAGAGAAGGACAAGTATTCTATTTATACAATAAAGTGCAGTCTATATATGAGAAACGCGAACAATTACAGATGCTTATGCCGGACGCTAATATTGGAGTGGCCCATGGTCAGATGAGTGAACGTGATTTAGAAGAAACAATGTTAGGATTCATTAATCATGAATACGACATTCTTGTGACGACGACGATTATTGAAACAGGCGTAGATGTACCAAATGCTAATACATTAATCATAGAAGATGCTGATCGCTTTGGATTGAGCCAGTTATATCAATTGAGAGGTAGAGTTGGACGTTCTAGTCGTATAGGTTATGCGTACTTTTTACATCCTACGAATAAAGTTTTGACAGAGTCAGCAGAAGAGCGTTTGCAAGCAATTAAAGAGTTTACAGAACTAGGTTCTGGTTTCAAAATTGCAATGCGCGATTTAAATATTCGAGGCGCGGGTAATCTTCTAGGTAAACAACAGCACGGCTTTATTGATTCTGTCGGCTTTGACTTATACTCACAAATGTTAGAAGAAGCAGTAAATGAAAAACGAGGAATTACTGAAGAACAAGCAGATGCACCAGAAGTTGAAATAGAATTGAATATCGATGCGTATTTACCGGCAGAATATATTCAAAATGAACAAGCTAAGATAGAAATATATAAGAAATTACGTAAAATTGAGACCGAAGCACAATTAATGGACGTTAAAGACGAATTAATAGATCGCTTTAATGAATATCCGGTTGAAGTGGAACGTTTATTAGATATGATGGAAATTAAGGTTCATGCCCTACATGCTGGTGTTACATTGATCAAGGATACTGGCAAGCAAGTCGAAGTGTATATGTCTGAAAAGGGAACGACTGAAATCAATGGTGAGAGCCTATTTAAACATACACAACCACTTGGACGAGCGATGAAAGTAGGTGTCCAAGATGGTAAAATGAAGGTGACACTAAATAAAACTAAGACTTGGCTCGAAAATTTAAAATTCTTAGCTAAATGTATTGAAGAAAGTATGGAATTTGCTGATGAAGCAGAATAAGCAACATGAAACGCAACGTTCTGCATTTAATGGTGTTGTAGTTCTAACAGTAGCACTCATTATAGTCAAAGTGTTGAGTGCAATTTATCGCATACCTTATCAAAATATATTAGGTGATGAAGGTTTATATGCATATCAACAAATATATCCAATTGTTGCATTAGGCGTTATATTGACAATGAATGCCATTCCTAGTGCTGTGACTCAGACGTTTGGCTCATCAGGCAAGGATAAGCAATACACGAATGTATTGTTTGTCTTGCAAATTTTCAGCGGTATATTTTTTATTATGTTATTAATCAGTGCCAAATGGATAGCGATATTGATGGGAGATGTAAATTTAGCACCTATGTTGAGAGCAGCAAGCTTTAGTTATCTGTTTGTCGGTGTGTTAGGCGTGCTGAGAGGTTATTATCAAGCGCAACATGAGATGAATATACCAGCGATGTCACAAGTGATTGAGCAAGTTGTCCGGGTCGGTATTATTATGATTGCCGTATTGCTATACTTGTTGCAACATTGGTCAATCTATCAGTCAGGCATGTTAGCAATCGCAGGTTCGGCAGCTGGCTTTCTAGCATCGAGTTTATTTTTAATGCAGAAAAGACCTTTCAAAGTTGTGAAACGCAAAGCTGATATAGCGTGGAAACAGTTGACTATTGCGATTGTCGTTTTTGCTGTCAGTCAGTTAATCGTTATTGTTTGGCAAGTGGTGGATAGTTTTACTGTGCTGCATGCACTTATGCATACTGGTTTAGACTTTCAGGATGCTGCTACTCAAAAAGGAATCTATGATCGCGGTGCCTCGTTTATTCAAATGGGATTGATTGTGACTACGACGTTTAGCTTTGTACTCATTCCATTATTGACAGAAGCGATAAAGGAACAACAGCATGTGTTAATCAATCGCTATGCAAATGCATCGATAAAAATAACAGTCCTTATTAGTGTTGCTGCAGGTATCGGTTTGATAAATTTATTGCCATTAATGAATAGTGTGTTTTTTAAATATGACAGCTTAACCGGAACATTGGCTATATATATGTTGACGGTAATCTGTGTATCTTTGATCATGATAGATATTGCGTTATTACAAGTTAGACAAAAGGTGAAACCAGTGTTTATCGCATTTATAATTGGGATTATATGCAAAGTGTTGTTAAATATCCTATTAATTCCACAATTATTGATGTTAGGCGGTAGTGTAAGTACTGTACTCTCACTCATTGTATTTGTAATATTATTACATTACCAAGTATTAAAGCATTATAAATTTCAATCAATGACTCAATTTGTACTAAAGTTAATTGCAACAATGGTCTTGTTAACTGTAGCTGTACAATGTACATTATTTGTCATTTCTACTGATTCACGTATCGGTGGTCTCATCGAATTGCTAATTGCAGCGATGGTAGGAATTGGTGTCATTATATTGGCAATTGTGCAAATGCAATTGTTGAGCTATAGAGAGTTAAAACATTTGCCATTTGGAGATAAGCTTTATCATATGAAGAGAGGGAAACGTTAATGACACAACATATTACGATTGTAGGTCTAGGAAACTATGGTTTAGATGACTTGCCTTTAGGTATTTATAAATTTTTGAAAAATCAGCCTCGAGTATTTACTAGAACATTAGAACACCCAGTTATTGCATCTTTACAAGATGAAGGTATCGAATTTCAAGGTTTTGATGCTGTTTATGAAAATAATACAACTTTCGATGATGTTTACGATACAATTGTGAATCAATTGTTAGAAGCGAGTAAAAATGAAACGATTGTTTATACTGTGCCAGGGCATCCTAGAGTTGCGGAAACGACAACTTCTAAATTAGAAGCCTATGCAGCAACACATGATAATATTGAAGTAGAAATTTTAGGTGGGAAAAGTTTTATCGATGATATATTTGAAGCGGTAAAAATAGATCCAAACGACGGTTTTACTATGCTTGATGCTACTTCAATCAAGGCTAATCAATTAAATGGCCGTAATCATACACTCATTACGCAAGTATATAGCGCAATGGTTGCTGGCGATTTGAAAGTGACATTAATGGAACGTTATAAAGATGAACATATCGTATATATAGTAGATGGTGCAAAGGGGAATGAAGCGCAAGTTACTGCAGTGCCGCTTTACGAATTGGATCATGAAGAGGCACGATTTACAAACCTTACAAGTGTCTTTCTTCCTAGATTAACGCAAGATAGCGAATACTATAGTGACTTCTACTTTGCTACTGAAATTATTGAACAATTAGTAGATGATGAACACGGTTGTCCTTGGGATAAAGAACAAACGCATCAATCATTAAAGCGTTACTTATTGGAAGAAACATTTGAGTTGTTTGAAGCAATCGATAATGAAGATGATTGGCATATGATCGAAGAATTGGGCGACATTCTGTTGCAAGTACTACTACATGCAAGTATTGGTAAGAAGTATGGATATTTTGATATTAACGAAATCGTTGAGAGTTTATCGGCTAAAATGATTCGCAGACACCCACATATTTTTGCTGATGAAGAGGCCAATAACATAGAAGATTTAAAGCAAATTTGGTCAACAGCGAAATCAAAAGAGGGTAAAGTTGATAGAGTGAAGTTTGAAAAAGTATTTGCAGAGCATTTCTTGAAGATGTATGATAAAACCAAAAATAAGACACTTGATGAGGCAGCTTTAAAAAATATTTTAGAGCAAGGAGGAGACGAAATATGAGATTAGACAAATATCTCAAAGTATCTAGACTAGTTAAACGTAGAACACTGGCGAAAGAAATCAGTGACCAAGGACGCATAACTGTAAACGGTTCAGTTGCCAAAGCAGGTACTGACGTAAAGGAAACAGATGAATTAGTGATTCGTTTTGGTCAAAAAATAGTTACTGTCAAAGTAACAGGACTTAGTGAACATGCTACAAAAGAAAATGCAAAGGGCATGTATGAAATTATTAAAGAAGAAAAAGTCAGTGAAAATTAAAAAAGGTGGTGACAAGCGAATGAGTAAAAAGGTTGAACAAATAGGTAATACGTATACCTCTGCAGAAAATAGAAAAAAACAACAACAAAGAATGAGAAATCGCGTTGTGCGTAAACGTGTGACATTCTTTGGTGGCATATTGTTAGCTATTATCATCATTTTGTCCATAATGCTTGTCACTCAAATTCAGAGTAACAATGACGATGCAGTAGAACGTCAACAAAAGGAACAAAAATACCAAAAGCAACAAGATGAAGAATTAGCGTTAAAAGAGAAATTAAATAATCTAAATGATAAAAGTTATATAGAAAAAATTGCACGCGATGATTATTATTTAAGTAATGATGGCGAAGTTGTATTTAAGTTGCCTGGGGATAAAAGCACAGGCCAAGAAAAATCGTCTAAAGAAGATAAATAAGAAAATTTATTTTTTTGAATCATAATACCATTGTTAAATTGTGTAAACAGGCATATAATAAAGTTAAAATCGAAACGAATCGGGAGGATTTATTTACACTATGTCAATCGAAGTAGGAAACAAGCTTAAAGGTAAAGTCACTGGAATTAAAAAGTTTGGCGCGTTTGTCGAACTTCCTGAAGGGAAAAGTGGCTTAGTTCACATAAGTGAGGTTGCGGATAATTACGTAGAAAACGTAGAAGATCATTTAACTGTCGGAGATGAAGTTGAAGTTAAAGTATTGTCAATCGCTGATGATGGAAAGATTAGTCTTTCAATTAAAAAAGCAAAAGATCGTCCTCGTAAACCTCAAAGTAAACCAAGTTATAAACAACCACAACAAAAAGCAGAAGATTTTGAGAAGAAATTAACTAACTTTTTGAAAGACAGTGAAGATAAGTTAACTTCTATTAAACGTCAAACAGAATCTAGACGTGGTGGAAAAGGCGCTAAGCGCTAATCGTTATAGAATATAAAGGCTGTTTCAAGGAAATATAGAAGGTTGTTGGAAATAAGCTTGTAAGATATAAATAAGTTTGTCGCTATCAATCAAAGACTGTTTTCTTATTTGAGGAAACAGTCTCTTTTTTATTGTATAGTTAATTGTACTGTAGGCGTAGTTTATTATTTATGTGAGTGAGGTGGAAAATGTGGAAGTGAATACAAATGCATGGCATAGTGATAGCCATATTGTGCTAGCGATTTCCACAGGCGTGGATAGTATGGTGTTATTACATCAACTGTTGACCAACTATCGTCAAACCTATCGCCAAATTACATGTTTACATGTTAATCACGGAATAAGAACAGCTGCTAAAACAGAACAGGCATTTATGCAACGTTATTGTAAGCAACATGGCGTTGACTTATTTGTGCATGAATTAGATTTATCCCATGTCATTGCAGCAGGTAATAGTATAGAAAATGAGGCACGTACATTGCGGTATGCATGGTTTGATCAAATGATGGAAGAACTTGAAGCGGATGTGTTACTTACTGCACATCACTTAGATGATCAGATTGAAACGATATTTTATCGGGTTATGACCGGTCGTTCTACGAGAAGTAAGTTGGGTATGGATGAATGTATTCTTAGAAAGAATTATGTACTTGCTAAACCCTTGTTAGCGGTATCTAAATCAGAAATCCGAACTTATCAGCATGAACAACACGTACCATTTTTTGAAGATGAAACAAATCAAGATAATCAATATGTCAGAAACGACATCCGTAATCGTTTATTGCCAGCAATAGATGAAAACAGACAATTGTCGACACAACAATTGCTGAAATTAAAAGCTTGGCATGATGAACAATTGAATGTAATACATCAAGAAGCAGATCACTTTATATTAAATAAGGTTAAAGCAGAGACAAACAATCATGAAATCCATTTTTCTAGAAGTGAATTTTTAAAATTGCGACATACTGTTAAAATAGTTGTATTAGATAAATTAATTGATAAATTAGCGTTAGAACAACCGATATCTGAAAAGATGTATGAATCATGGCTAACACAAATAGCAAGTAACCATGCACAATGCACATTATACACTACAGATAAATGGATAATTCATATCGCTTATGATAAATTTATCTTAATGGCTAATTATGAACAAGCGCTTTCTCAGATAAAGGTCAATCAACCAGGCACATATACTTTTAGTCGCTATAATATTGAAATTCAAGCTGACTTACCACAAGATGAATTTCCATTAACTATAAGAACAAGACAAGTTGGCGATAAATATGAATTGAATGGTAGCACTGGGCATAAAAAGGTGAGCAGGTTATTTATTGATGAGAAAATAATACAACGACAACGTGAAGAAATGCCTGTAATAGTTACTGCCGATGAAGAAATAATTGCAGTTGGGACTTTGTTTTTAAAGCAAAAATATAATGAATTAATATCAATAAGTAATATGGGAGAGGAATAACAATGCGTGATGATTTGAAAGAAATATTATTAAGTGAAGAAGATATTAACCAAATTTGTAAAGATTTGGGCGAACAAATTACAAAGGATTATCAAGGAAAGCCATTAGTTTGTATCGGAATATTGAAAGGGTCAGTCATGTTTATGGCAGACTTGATCAAACGAATTGATACACACTTGGCAATTGATTTTATGGATGTTTCAAGTTATCACGGTGGTACAGAATCGACAGGTGAAGTTCAAATTTTAAAAGATTTAGGTTCTTCAATAGAAAATAAAGATGTATTAATTATCGAAGATATCTTAGAAACAGGTACTACATTAAAGTCAATCACAGAATTATTGCAGTCACGACGCGTAAATTCATTAGAAATCGTGACGCTGTTAGATAAGCCTAACCGCCGTAAAGCAAATATCGAAGCTAAATATGTCGGTAAAAAAATTCCTGATGAATTTGTTGTTGGTTATGGTTTGGATTATGCTGAGCATTATAGAAACTTGCCATATATTGGTACACTAAAGCCTGAAGTTTACTCATAAGCATAAGCAACTAAATTTATTCAATTACAAAGTTATTGTATACTATAATTTCTAACCTAATAAAATTGTCTAATATTAATCAATTGAAAATTTATTAATATAAAACGGATTTTGGTTAATATATTACGACAATTGATACGATATAATATAAGTATTTTAAGTTAGTAGTTTTAGTTGGTGTTTATGGGGAAATAATTTAAAAATTAAACTAAAACAGCATGGATTGTAAACGACGCGCAAAAGTTGAAATACTAGCCTTTGGCAGACGCGTTATGTTACAATTTTTGTTAGTTTTATTATTGAAGTAGGAGGAAACGACGCATGCAGAAGGCCTTTCGTAATGTGCTAGTTATTGCAATCATTGGCGTTATTATATTCGGCTTGTTTTCGTGGCTCAACGGCAATGGAAATATGCCAAAGCAACTTACATATAACCAATTTGTAAAGCAGTTAGATAAAGGTGATCTTAAGACACTTGAAATCCAACCAGAACAAAATGTCTATATGGTAAGCGGTAAAACGAAAAAAGGTGAAGATTATTCTTCAACTATTTTATATAACAATGATAAAGAACTTGAAAAAATAACTGATAAAGCACAAAGTCAAGATGGATTGAAATTTACAGTTAAAGAAGAAGAAAAACAAAGCGTGTTTGTTAGTATTTTAACAACGCTCATTCCAGTATTAATAATTGCTCTTTTATTTATTTTCTTCCTTAGCCAAGCTCAAGGTGGCGGCGGCGGTGGCGGTCGTATGATGAACTTTGGTAAATCCAAAGCTAAAATGTACGACAGTCAGAAAAAACGTGTACGCTTCTCTGATGTAGCAGGTGCAGATGAAGAAAAACAAGAGTTAGTTGAAATTGTAGACTTCTTAAAAGATAATAAGCAATTTAAGCAAATGGGATCACGCATACCTAAAGGTGTGTTATTAGTTGGCCCTCCTGGTACAGGTAAAACATTACTTGCGCGAGCAGTAGCTGGTGAAGCTGGCACACCGTTCTTCTCAATTAGTGGTTCTGACTTTGTTGAGATGTTTGTCGGTGTCGGTGCGAGCCGTGTACGTGATTTATTTGAAAATGCTAAGAAAAATGCACCATGTATCATTTTCATTGATGAGATTGATGCAGT
Source organism: Staphylococcus gallinarum (assembly GCF_029774255.1). Lineage (NCBI taxonomy): Bacteria > Bacillati > Bacillota > Bacilli > Caryophanales > Staphylococcaceae > Staphylococcus > Staphylococcus gallinarum. Next base: position 2,548,199 of record NZ_CP069082.1, on the reverse strand, counting down.
AGGTCGTCAACGTGGTGCTGGTGTTGGTGGGGGTCACGATGAACGTGAACAAACACTTAACCAATTACTTGTTGAAATGGATGGTTTCGGTGAGAATGAAGGTATCATAATGATTGCTGCAACTAACCGACCAGATATTCTTGACCCTGCATTATTACGTCCAGGTCGTTTTGACAGACAAATTCAAGTTGGACGTCCAGATGTTAAAGGTCGTGAAGCAATTCTTCATGTACATTCTAAGAATAAACCATTAGATGAGACAGTAGACTTGAAAGCCATTTCTCAAAGAACGCCAGGGTTCTCTGGTGCAGATTTAGAAAACTTACTTAATGAAGCGTCATTAATTGCAGTGCGTGAAGGTAAGAAGAAAATTGACATGCGTGATATTGAAGAAGCAACAGACCGTGTAATCGCTGGTCCTGCTAAGAAATCACGTGTTATTTCTAAGAAAGAACGTAATATTGTAGCTCATCATGAAGCTGGTCACACAATTATTGGTATGGTATTAGACGAAGCAGAAGTCGTGCATAAAGTTACAATCGTACCACGTGGTCAAGCTGGTGGTTATGCAATGATGTTACCTAAGCAAGATAGATTCTTGATGACTGAACCAGAATTATTAGATAAGATTTGTGGTCTGCTAGGTGGTCGTGTATCTGAGGATATTAACTTTAATGAAGTATCAACAGGTGCATCAAATGACTTTGAACGTGCAACGCAAATCGCACGTCAAATGGTTACTGAATATGGTATGAGTAAGAAACTTGGTCCAATTCAGTTCTCTAGTAGCAGTAATGGTCAAGTATTCCTTGGTAAAGATATGCAAGGTGAACCAGAATATTCTGGACAAATTGCTTATGAAATTGATAAAGAGGTACAACGTATCATCAAAGAACAATATGATCGTTGTAAAGATATCTTGCTAGAACACAAATCACAATTGAAGTTGATTGCTGAATCATTATTAACTGAAGAAACTTTAGTCGCTGAACAAATTCATTCATTATTCTACGATGGTGTATTACCTGAAGTAGATTATGACAGTGCTGAGGTAGTTAATAAAGAAGACTCTGAATTCAAAGACGGAAAATACGGTAAATCATATGAGGATGTTCGTAAAGAGCAATCATTAAATGATGTAAGTAAAGATAACCGTCAAGAAGATGAAGAAGACGATAATGAAGGTGATCGTGATACAACTGGACACGAACAATCACCAAATATCGACAAACCTAGCAATCCAAGTGATCCTAACGATCCAAGTAACAGAAATTAATGACTGAACAAAGACGTCTCTTTTTGCTATCATAGTGGATAGTAGAAAGAGGCGTTTTATTATTACTTGAAATAGAAAATATTTTGCGTAAACAAATATTTAGCATTTTTTAAGGTGAACCAGTAAAATAAATTGAACTAAAATATGAAATGAACACAATGTGTGCAATATCGCAATGACACATGAGCAAATAAAAGGAGAAATGATGTAATGACGAAAGATTATATTGTGAAAGCATTAGCTTTTGGAGGACAAATACGTGCGTATAGTGCGCTGACAACAGAAAGTGTGCAAGAAGCTCAAACGCGACATTATACCTGGCCGACAGCTTCAGCTGCACTTGGTAGAACAATGACAGCTACATTAATGATGGGAGCAATGTTAAAAGGGAACCAAAAACTTACTGTAACAGTAGATGGCCAAGGGCCAATTGGTAAAATTATTGCTGATGCAGATGCCAAAGGAAATGTAAGAGGTTATGTAACAAACCCACAGACTCACTTTCCGCTAAATGATATCGGTAAACTAGATGTACGCAGAGCAGTAGGGACAGAAGGAGCGTTAACTGTAGTTAAAGATGTCGGCATGAAAGATTACTTTTCTGGATCTAGTCCAATTGTATCTGGAGAATTAGGTGAGGACTTCACTTATTATTTTGCTAAGAGTGAACAAACACCTTCCTCTGTTGGTCTAGGTGTACTCGTTAATCCTGATAATTCAATTAAAGCTGCTGGCGGCTTTATATTACAAGTAATGCCTGGTGCAGAAGATGCGACTATAACTAAATTAGAAGACGCGATTAATAATATGACACCAGTGTCGAAACTTATTGATCAAGGACTCACACCTGAAGAATTACTTTTTGAAATTTTAGGTGAAGAAAATGTACAAATATTAGAGAATGTACCAGCTCAATTCGAATGTAATTGCGGTCATGATAAATTTTTAACTGCAATTAAAGGTTTAGGTGAAGCAGAAATTATTAGTATGATTAATGAAGACCATGGTGCAGAAGCAGAATGTCATTTTTGTAGAACGAAGTATAATTTTACAGAAAATGAATTAGAAGCATTGCTAGAAAATAAAAATTAATTACTGTCATATAGGGCTTGGTAGGTTTTTAAAGTAAAGTGAAATAATAAAATTAAGGTTTCATAGTTGTATTTACAGAAAAATCTGATAAAATATATACTATATCCGATAAAAAAAGTATGCATTTGAACTTTTTAACGAAAAGGAGCTTTACTAATGACAAACAACAAACCAGTAAATAATATTGTAGAAGTTATCGGTAATACACCGGTAGTTAAATTAAACAACGTTGTAGATGAGAATTCAGCAGACGTTTATGTAAAACTTGAATATCAAAATCCAGGTGGATCAGTAAAAGATCGTATCGCATTAGCAATGATTGAAGAAGCTGAAAAAGCTGGCAAAATTAAACCGGGTGACACTATCGTTGAACCAACAAGTGGTAACACAGGAATCGGTTTAGCATTTGTATGTGCAGCAAAAGGTTATAAAGCAGTCTTTACAATGCCTGAGACAATGAGTCAAGAACGCCGCAACTTATTAAAAGCATATGGCGCTGAATTAGTGTTAACGCCAGGTTCAGAAGCAATGAAAGGTGCAATCAAGAAAGCCAAAGAACTTAAAGAAGAGTTTGGTTACTTTGAACCACAACAATTCGAGAACCCAGCAAATCCTCGTGTCCATGAATTAACAACTGGTCCTGAATTAGTTGAGCAATTTGAAGGTAAAACAATCGATGCATTCTTAGCGGGTGTAGGTACTGGCGGAACATTAAGTGGTGCTGGTAAAGTCTTAAAAGAAAAATATCCAGATATCAATTTAGTAGCTATTGAACCAGAAGATTCACCAGTATTAAGTGGTGGAGAACCTGGACCACATAAATTACAAGGTTTAGGCGCTGGTTTCGTACCTGACACATTAAACACAAATATCTATGACGAAATTATTAAAGTAGGTAATGAAATTGCTATGGAAACTTCACGTAAAGTTGCTAAAGAAGAAGGTATTTTAGGTGGTATTTCTTCAGGGGCAGCGATTTACGCAGCAATTCAAAAAGCCAAAGAATTAGGAAAAGGTAAGACAGTTGTTACTGTATTACCTAGTAACGGTGAACGTTACCTTTCAACACCTTTATATTCTTTCGAAGACTAGAATTAATTTAGGTGTAATTACCGGCCACATTGAGATGTGTGTGCCGGTTTTTTTGTGTGTTAATGCGCATAAGAGAATAGAAAATGAATATAAATTATATTTAAGACACCATACTTAAGTATTCGACACTGAAAAAATAGACAATAAACGTTATTATAGAAACGTACAAGATAAATATCGACTTTTAACAAATAGTAGTGAAAGGAAGTAATCAACTATGACACGGACAAAAATAATGGGTATATTAAATGTAACTCCAGACTCTTTCTCGGATGGTGGTAAATATAATACTGTAGAAAGTGCGGTACAAAGAGCAGAAGAAATGATAGCAGAAGGTGTTGATATCATAGATATAGGTGGTATATCCACACGTCCGGGTTATGAAGAAATCACTGTTGATGAAGAAATGCAACGCGTAATTCCTGTAGTGAAAGCATTAACTAAACTTGATGTGAAGCTCTCTGTTGATACATACCGTAGTGAAGTAGCGGAAGCAGTAATGGATTTAGGCGTTGAGATGATCAATGATCAATGGGCTGGTATTTATGATGAGCGTATATTTGATGTTGTGGCAAAGTATCATGGTGAGATTGTGTTGATGCATAATGGAGATGGTAATCGAACTGAACCTGTAATGGAAGAAATGTTGTTATATTTGTTAAAACAAGCTAATAAAGCAGAATTGAAAGGCATTCCTCAACATAAAATATGGATTGACCCGGGCATTGGTTTTGCTAAAACACGTATAGAAGAACGTGAAGTAATGTCGCGCTTAGATGAACTGGTAGCAACAGATTATCCGGTATTGCTTGCTACAAGTAGAAAAAGGTTTATTAAGGAAATGATAGGTACAGAAACGACGCCAACTGAACGAGATGAGGCGACAGCAGCAACTACAGCCTATGGTATAATGAAAGGCGTAAAAGCAGTTAGAGTGCACAATGTTCAGTTGAATGCACGTATTAGTCACAGTATGGATTACTTAAAGGAGAATGACGATGAGCGATACAATATTTCTGAACGGTCTTAAATTTTATGGTTATCATGGTGCATTACCTGCTGAAAATGAAATCGGACAAATTTTTATTGTAGATATTACTCTAAAGGTAGACTTGAAACCAGCTGGTGAATCAGATCAAGTAACGGATACAGTGCACTATGGTGAAGTATTTGAAGATGTAAAGGCTATCATGGAAGGGGAGCCTGTAAATTTATTAGAGCATCTAGCTGAACGTATTGCAAAACGTATAAATTCACACTATAATCGTGTAATGGAAACGAAAGTTAGAATCACTAAAGAGAATCCACCTATCCCTGGTCATTATGATGGTGTCGGGATTGAAATAGTGAGGGAGAATCACTAATGATTAACGCGTATTTAGGTTTAGGTAGTAATGTAGGAGACAGAGCAGCGCAATTAGATGAGGCAATTCGTATTTTGAATGCGACTAATGGTATTACCGTTACTAAAGTCTCGCCAATATATGAAACAGAGCCAGTTGGTTATGTTGAGCAACCGCAATTTTTAAACCTTTGTTTAGAGATTCAAACTTCATTAACTGCACAAGCATTATTGCAAGTATGTATGGAAACAGAACAACAACTACATCGGGTTAGAGAAATCCATTGGGGACCTAGAACATTAGATGTTGATATTTTATTATACGGAAATCATATAATAGATGAAGCAGATTTAATCGTCCCACACCCACGTATGCTCGAACGTGCTTTCGTATTAATTCCTTTAAATGATATTGCGTCAGATGTTGTCGAACCAAATTCTAATGAGAAGATAGGGAATTTAGTGCATACAGACGATTCGGTTAAGTTGTATAAAAATTGAGCAGTTTTCAATTGAGGAATAAGTTGAAATTACTTTATTACATTCGCATCGTCTAGTAGAATTGAATGGTGAAAAGGTTGCGTTATAAAATGCGCAAAAATATCTAATAGCATTTTAATAGTGATTACGTTTTTGGTAAATTAAGTAAAATGCCCAACCAAGCTACAAGTGAATGATAATTGATACATTTCATGGATTTTAAATTGAAAGCAAAACAATAAAAAGTAGAACAAGAAGCATAAAGGAGAGACAGTTATGTCAGAAGAAATGAATGACCAAATGCAGGTCCGCCGCCAAAAATTACAAGAATTATTCGATTTAGGTATTGATCCCTTTGGCCAAAAATTTGAACGTACTGCTATGGCAGAACCATTGCATACAGATTGGGATCAATTTTCTAAAGAAGAATTACAAGAAAAAGAAGACGATAGTCATGTTACGATTGCAGGCCGTTTAATGACAAAACGTGGTAAAGGTAAAGCTGGATTTGCGCATGTGCAAGATTTATCAGGTCAAATTCAAATTTATGTAAGAAAAGACCAAGTTGGAGAAGAACAGTTCGAATTATGGAACGCTGCTGACCTTGGAGATATCGTCGGTGTTGAAGGTGTTATGTTTAAAACAAACACTGGGGAATTATCAGTTAAAGCGAAATCATTTACGCTTTTAACTAAATCTCTACGCCCATTGCCAGATAAATTCCATGGCTTACAAGACATAGAACAACGTTATCGTCAACGCTATTTAGATTTAATTACAAATCAAGATAGTACACAAACTTTTATTAATCGTAGTAAAATTTTGCAAGAAATGCGTAACTATTTAAATAAAGAAGGATTCTTAGAAGTTGAAACACCAATGATGCATCAAATTGCTGGTGGTGCTGCTGCACGTCCATTCGTAACACATCATAACGCCCTAGATGCAACATTATATATGCGAATTGCGATTGAATTGCATCTTAAACGTTTAATTGTTGGTGGCCTTGAAAAAGTATATGAAATTGGACGTGTGTTCCGTAATGAAGGTGTATCAACTCGACATAATCCAGAATTTACAATGATTGAGTTATATGAAGCATATGCTGATTACCATGATATTATGGATTTAACAGAAAATATGATTAGACATATCTCTGAAAAAGTGTTGGGAACTGCTAAAGTTCAATACGGAGAAGAAACAATTGATTTAGAATCTAAATGGAGACGCGTGCATATGGCTGATGCAGTTAAAGATGCAACAGGCGTAGATTTCTTCGCAGTGAAAACAGACGAAGAGGCTAAAAACTTAGCTAAAGAGCATGGTGTTGAAATCACAGATAATATGAAATATGGTCACATTCTTAATGAATTCTTTGAACAAAAAGTAGAAGAAACATTAATACAACCAACATTCATCTACGGTCATCCAATCGAGATTTCGCCATTAGCGAAGAAAAATCCAGAAGATCCAAGATTTACTGATAGATTTGAATTATTCATCGTTGGTAGAGAACATGGTAATGCATTCACTGAATTGAATGACCCAATAGATCAAAGAGCGCGTTTTGAAGCTCAATTAGTAGAGAAAGAACAAGGTAATGATGAAGCACATGAAATGGATGAAGATTTCATCGAAGCATTAGAATACGGTATGCCTCCAACAGGTGGACTAGGTATTGGTATTGATAGATTAGTAATGCTATTAACTGACTCAGCATCTATCAGAGATGTATTATTATTCCCTTATATGAGACAGAAATAGAAAGTACAATAAAATTATAGAAACAATTAAAAGAGGTTGGCCGGAGTATATTTACCACGGTCAACCTTTTACTATTTAAAAAGTAATTAAGAAATATGATAAATAAGAACATTACATTTGAAAATTTCCAAGTTGATCCAGTAATAATTTGCGTAATAAGATACAAATAGGTAATATAAGACTAATAAAATAGAAAACTATACCAAAAAAGGTATGGCATATAGTGTATTCCTGTGATAAACTTATTCAAGTCGAGTTGAGATGACGAAGATAGTAATGACCGGTTGCAAATACAATGTTTTTTCTTTATAATAATTTTTTTCGAAAAAGTATTGACTTGTAATCAGAAATGAAGTAATATAAAAAAGTCGTCAAAAACGACTGGTTGATATTGAAAGCTTTGTAAAGCGTTTGTAAATAAAATATCAACACAGTGTAAAATTGACCGTTGCATTTATTAAATAAACAATGTATTATTGATTAAGTAAGTTAATTGTCTGGTGGCAATAGCAAAGAGGTCACACCTGTTCCCATGCCGAACACAGAAGTTAAGCTCTTTAGCGCCGATGGTAGTCGGACTTACGTTCCGCAAGAGTAGGACGTTGCCAGGCTTTATAACATAATGGAGGATTAGCTCAGCTGGGAGAGCATCTGCCTTACAAGCAGAGGGTCGGCGGTTCGAACCCGTCATCCTCCACCATTCAAATGAATAGCCGGCCTAGCTCAATTGGTAGAGCAACTGACTTGTAATCAGTAGGTTGGGGGTTCAAGTCCTCTGGCCGGCACCATTTCATGAGCCATTAGCTCAGTTGGTAGAGCATCTGACTTTTAATCAGAGGGTCAGAGGTTCGAATCCTCTATGGCTCATCCAGTTTCACTTTGCAGAAGTAGTTCAGCGGTAGAATACAACCTTGCCAAGGTTGGGGTCGCGGGTTCGAATCCCGTCTTCTGCTCCATTATTTTTTGCCGGGGTGGCGGAACTGGCAGACGCACAGGACTTAAAATCCTGCGGTGAGAGATCACCGTACCGGTTCGATTCCGGTCCTCGGCACCATCTTTTTAAAATAGCGCCCGTAGCTCAACTGGATAGAGTGCTTGACTACGGATCAAGAGGTTATGGGTTCGACTCCTATCGGGCGCGCCATTTTAAAATTAATCACCACTTAAATATACGGGAAGTAGCTCAGCTTGGTAGAGCACTTGGTTTGGGACCAAGGGGTCGCAGGTTCGAATCCTGTCTTCCCGACTCTTTTAAAAAATGGGGGCTTAGCTCAGATGGGAGAGCGCCTGCTTTGCACGCAGGAGGTCAGCGGTTCGATCCCGCTAGTCTCCACCATATTTTTTAATTATTCAAATGAACATTGAAAACTGAATCGCAATATGTCAACGTTAATTCCGAACACAACGATAATCGTTGGTTTAAAAAACGTGTTAATGATAACACAAATTAGTATTTTATGAGCTAATCAAACATCATAATTTTTTATGGAGAGTTTGATCCTGGCTCAGGATGAACGCTGGCGGCGTGCCTAATACATGCAAGTCGAGCGAACAGATAAGGAGCTTGCTCCTTTGACGTTAGCGGCGGACGGGTGAGTAACACGTGGGTAACCTACCTATAAGACTGGAATAACTCCGGGAAACCGGGGCTAATGCCGGATAACATATAGAACCGCATGGTTCTATAGTGAAAGATGGTTTTGCTATCACTTATAGATGGACCCGCGCCGTATTAGCTAGTTGGTAAGGTAATGGCTTACCAAGGCGACGATACGTAGCCGACCTGAGAGGGTGATCGGCCACACTGGAACTGAGACACGGTCCAGACTCCTACGGGAGGCAGCAGTAGGGAATCTTCCGCAATGGGCGAAAGCCTGACGGAGCAACGCCGCGTGAGTGATGAAGGGTTTCGGCTCGTAAAACTCTGTTATTAGGGAAGAACATATGTGTAAGTAACTGTGCACATCTTGACGGTACCTAATCAGAAAGCCACGGCTAACTACGTGCCAGCAGCCGCGGTAATACGTAGGTGGCAAGCGTTATCCGGAATTATTGGGCGTAAAGCGCGCGTAGGCGGTTTCTTAAGTCTGATGTGAAAGCCCACGGCTCAACCGTGGAGGGTCATTGGAAACTGGGAAACTTGAGTGCAGAAGAGGAAAGTGGAATTCCATGTGTAGCGGTGAAATGCGCAGAGATATGGAGGAACACCAGTGGCGAAGGCGACTTTCTGGTCTGTAACTGACGCTGATGTGCGAAAGCGTGGGGATCAAACAGGATTAGATACCCTGGTAGTCCACGCCGTAAACGATGAGTGCTAAGTGTTAGGGGGTTTCCGCCCCTTAGTGCTGCAGCTAACGCATTAAGCACTCCGCCTGGGGAGTACGACCGCAAGGTTGAAACTCAAAGGAATTGACGGGGACCCGCACAAGCGGTGGAGCATGTGGTTTAATTCGAAGCAACGCGAAGAACCTTACCAAATCTTGACATCCTTTGACCACTCTAGAGATAGAGCTTTCCCCTTCGGGGGACAAAGTGACAGGTGGTGCATGGTTGTCGTCAGCTCGTGTCGTGAGATGTTGGGTTAAGTCCCGCAACGAGCGCAACCCTTAAGCTTAGTTGCCATCATTAAGTTGGGCACTCTAGGTTGACTGCCGGTGACAAACCGGAGGAAGGTGGGGATGACGTCAAATCATCATGCCCCTTATGATTTGGGCTACACACGTGCTACAATGGACAATACAAAGGGCAGCTAAACCGCGAGGTCATGCAAATCCCATAAAGTTGTTCTCAGTTCGGATTGTAGTCTGCAACTCGACTACATGAAGCTGGAATCGCTAGTAATCGTAGATCAGCATGCTACGGTGAATACGTTCCCGGGTCTTGTACACACCGCCCGTCACACCACGAGAGTTTGTAACACCCGAAGCCGGTGGAGTAACCATTTATGGAGCTAGCCGTCGAAGGTGGGACAAATGATTGGGGTGAAGTCGTAACAAGGTAGCCGTATCGGAAGGTGCGGCTGGATCACCTCCTTTCTAAGGATATATTCGGAACATCTTCTTTAGAAGATGATAAGAGGAATAACATTGACATATTGTATTCAGTTTTGAATGCTCATTAGAGTATTCAACAAAAAATGGGCCTATAGCTCAGCTGGTTAGAGCGCACGCCTGATAAGCGTGAGGTCGGTGGTTCGAGTCCACTTAGGCCCACCATTTTTTTGATTGTACATTGAAAACTAGATAAGTAAGTAAAATATATAGATTTTACCAAGCAAAACCGAGTGAATTAGAGTTTTAAAAAAGCTTGAATTCAAAAAGAAATAAGCGCTAGTGTTCGAAAGAACACTCACAGATTAATAACATTTTGGGTTTTCAAACAACGACGTTGTATTGGAAAACAAAAAGATTAAGTTATTAAGGGCGCACGGTGGATGCCTTGGCACTAGAAGCCGATGAAGGACGTTACTAACGACGATATGCTTTGGGGAGCTGTAAGTAAGCTTTGATCCAGAGATTTCCGAATGGGGAAACCCAGCACGAGTTATGTCGTGTTATCGATATGTGAATACATAGCATATCTGAAGGCAGACGCGGAGAACTGAAACATCTTAGTACCCGCAGGAAGAGAAAGAAAAATCGATTCCCTGAGTAGCGGCGAGCGAAACGGGAACAGCCCAAACCAACGAGCTTGCTTGTTGGGGTTGTAGGACACTCTATACGGAGTTACAAAGGAATAAATTAGACGAATCATTTGGAAAGATGAATCATAGAAGGTAATAATCCTGTAGTCGAAAGTTTATTCTCTCTTGAGTGGATCCTGAGTACGACGGAGCACGTGAAATTCCGTCGGAATCTGGGAGGACCATCTCCTAAGGCTAAATACTCTCTAGTGACCGATAGTGAACCAGTACCGTGAGGGAAAGGTGAAAAGTACCCCGGAAGGGGAGTGAAATAGAACTTGAAACCGTGTGCTTACAAGTAGTCAGAGCCCGTTAATGGGTGATGGCGTGCCTTTTGTAGAATGAACCGGCGAGTTACGATTTGATGCAAGGTTAAGCAGTGAATGTGGAGCCGTAGCGAAAGCGAGTCTGAATAGGGCGTTGAGTATTTGGTCGTAGACCCGAAACCAGGTGATCTACCCATGACCAGGCTGAAGTTCAGGTAACACTGAATGGAGGGCCGAACCGACTTACGTTGAAAAGTGAGCGGATGAGTTGTGGGTAGCGGAGAAATTCCAATCGAACCTGGAGATAGCTGGTTCTCTCCGAAATAGCTTTAGGGCTAGCCTCAAGTGATGATTATTGGAGGTAGAGCACTGTTTGGACGAGGGGCCCTTCTCGGGTTACCGAATTCAGACAAACTCCGAATGCCAATCAATTTAACTTGGGAGTCAGAACGCGGGTGATAAGGTCCGTGTTCGAAAGGGAAACAGCCCAGACCACCAGCTAAGGTCCCAAAATATATGTTAAGTGGAAAAGGATGTGGCGTTGCCCAGACAACTAGGATGTTGGCTTAGAAGCAGCCATCATTTAAAGAGTGCGTAATAGCTCACTAGTCGAGTGACACTGCGCCGAAAATGTACCGGGGCTAAACATATTACCGAAGCTGTGGATTGTCCGTAGGACAATGGTAGGAGAGCGTTCTAAGGGCGTTGAAGCATGATCGCAAGGACATGTGGAGCGCTTAGAAGTGAGAATGCCGGTGTGAGTAGCGAAAGACGGGTGAGAATCCCGTCCACCGATTGACTAAGGTTTCCAGAGGAAGGCTCGTCCGCTCTGGGTTAGTCGGGTCCTAAGCTGAGGCCGACAGGCGTAGGCGATGGATAACAGGTTGATATTCCTGTACCACCATAATTCGTTTTAAGCGATGGGGGGACGCAGTAGGATAGGCGAAGCGTGCTGTTGGAGTGCACGTCCAAGCAATGAGACTGAGTATTAGGCAAATCCGGTACTCTTAAGGTCAAGTTGTGATGGGGAGAGGAAATTGTTTCCTCGAGTCGTTGATTTCACACTGCCAAGAAAAGCCTCTAGCTAGAAGTGTGGTGCCCGTACCGCAAACCGACACAGGTAGTCAAGATGAGAATTCTAAGGTGAGCGAGCGAACTCTCGTTAAGGAACTCGGCAAAATGACCCCGTAACTTCGGGAGAAGGGGTGCTCTTTAGGGTTAACGCCCAGGAGAGCCGCAGTGAATAGGCCCAAGCGACTGTTTATCAAAAACACAGGTCTCTGCTAAACCGTAAGGTGATGTATAGGGGCTGACGCCTGCCCGGTGCTGGAAGGTTAAGAGGAGTGGTTAGCTTCTGCGAAGCTACGAATCGAAGCCCCAGTAAACGGCGGCCGTAACTATAACGGTCCTAAGGTAGCGAAATTCCTTGTCGGGTAAGTTCCGACCCGCACGAAAGGCGTAACGATTTGGGCACTGTCTCAACGAGAGACTCGGTGAAATCATAGTACCTGTGAAGATGCAGGTTACCCGCGACAGGACGGAAAGACCCCGTGGAGCTTTACTGTAGTCTGATATTGAAATTCGTCACAGCTTGTACAGGATAGGTAGGAGCCGTTGATACGTGAGCGCTAGCTTACGTGGAGGCGTTGGTGGGATACTACCCTCGCTGTGTTGGATTTCTAACCCGCACCATTTATCATGGTGGGAGACAGTGTCAGATGGGCAGTTTGACTGGGGCGGTCGCCTCCTAAAGAGTAACGGAGGCGCTCAAAGGTTTCCTCAGAATGGTTGGAAATCATTCATAGAGTGTAAAGGCATAAGGAAGCTTGACTGCGAGACCTACAAGTCGAGCAGGGTCGAAAGACGGACTTAGTGATCCGGTGGTTCCGCATGGAAGGGCCATCGCTCAACGGATAAAAGCTACCCCGGGGATAACAGGCTTATCTCCCCCAAGAGTTCACATCGACGGGGAGGTTTGGCACCTCGATGTCGGCTCATCGCATCCTGGGGCTGTAGTCGGTCCCAAGGGTTGGGCTGTTCGCCCATTAAAGCGGTACGCGAGCTGGGTTCAGAACGTCGTGAGACAGTTCGGTCCCTATCCGTCGTGGGCGTAGGAAATTTGAGAGGAGCTGTCCTTAGTACGAGAGGACCGGGATGGACATACCTCTGGTGTACCAGTTGTCGTGCCAACGGCATCGCTGGGTAGCTATGTATGGACGGGATAAGTGCTGAAAGCATCTAAGCATGAAGCCCCCCTCAAGATGAGATTTCCCAACTTCGGTTATAAGATCCCTCAAAGATGATGAGGTTAATAGGTTCGAGGTGGAAGCGTAGCGATACGTGGAGCTGACGAATACTAATCGATCGAAGACTTAATCAATTTTATAAACCGTTTTGATTGGTAATTATATTTTACTTACTATCTAGTTTTGAATGTATAATTTAATACATTTCATTGTCTGGTGACAATGGCAAGGAGGTCACACCTGTTCCCATGCCGAACACAGAAGTTAAGCTCCTTAGCGCCGATGGTAGTCGGACTTACGTTCCGCAAGAGTAGGACGTTGCCAGGCAATTCCATTTTGACCTTAGGGTCGTTTTTTTATGGAAGTTTTAACTAAAACAAAAATTAAATTTCAAAAAGTTATTGACTTTCTAAGTCAAAACCTGTAAAATTAATTCTTGTGTTGAAGAAATGAACATTGAAAACTGAATCGCAATATGTCAACGTTAATTCCGAACACAACGATAATCGTTGGTTCAAAAACGTGTTAATGATAACACAAATTAGTATTTTATGAGCTAATCAAACATCATAATTTTTTATGGAGAGTTTGATCCTGGCTCAGGATGAACGCTGGCGGCGTGCCTAATACATGCAAGTCGAGCGAACAGATAAGGAGCTTGCTCCTTTGACGTTAGCGGCGGACGGGTGAGTAACACGTGGGTAACCTACCTATAAGACTGGAATAACTCCGGGAAACCGGGGCTAATGCCGGATAACATATAGAACCGCATGGTTCTATAGTGAAAGATGGTTTTGCTATCACTTATAGATGGACCCGCGCCGTATTAGCTAGTTGGTAAGGTAATGGCTTACCAAGGCGACGATACGTAGCCGACCTGAGAGGGTGATCGGCCACACTGGAACTGAGACACGGTCCAGACTCCTACGGGAGGCAGCAGTAGGGAATCTTCCGCAATGGGCGAAAGCCTGACGGAGCAACGCCGCGTGAGTGATGAAGGGTTTCGGCTCGTAAAACTCTGTTATTAGGGAAGAACATATGTGTAAGTAACTGTGCACATCTTGACGGTACCTAATCAGAAAGCCACGGCTAACTACGTGCCAGCAGCCGCGGTAATACGTAGGTGGCAAGCGTTATCCGGAATTATTGGGCGTAAAGCGCGCGTAGGCGGTTTCTTAAGTCTGATGTGAAAGCCCACGGCTCAACCGTGGAGGGTCATTGGAAACTGGGAAACTTGAGTGCAGAAGAGGAAAGTGGAATTCCATGTGTAGCGGTGAAATGCGCAGAGATATGGAGGAACACCAGTGGCGAAGGCGACTTTCTGGTCTGTAACTGACGCTGATGTGCGAAAGCGTGGGGATCAAACAGGATTAGATACCCTGGTAGTCCACGCCGTAAACGATGAGTGCTAAGTGTTAGGGGGTTTCCGCCCCTTAGTGCTGCAGCTAACGCATTAAGCACTCCGCCTGGGGAGTACGACCGCAAGGTTGAAACTCAAAGGAATTGACGGGGACCCGCACAAGCGGTGGAGCATGTGGTTTAATTCGAAGCAACGCGAAGAACCTTACCAAATCTTGACATCCTTTGACCACTCTAGAGATAGAGCTTTCCCCTTCGGGGGACAAAGTGACAGGTGGTGCATGGTTGTCGTCAGCTCGTGTCGTGAGATGTTGGGTTAAGTCCCGCAACGAGCGCAACCCTTAAGCTTAGTTGCCATCATTAAGTTGGGCACTCTAGGTTGACTGCCGGTGACAAACCGGAGGAAGGTGGGGATGACGTCAAATCATCATGCCCCTTATGATTTGGGCTACACACGTGCTACAATGGACAATACAAAGGGCAGCTAAACCGCGAGGTCATGCAAATCCCATAAAGTTGTTCTCAGTTCGGATTGTAGTCTGCAACTCGACTACATGAAGCTGGAATCGCTAGTAATCGTAGATCAGCATGCTACGGTGAATACGTTCCCGGGTCTTGTACACACCGCCCGTCACACCACGAGAGTTTGTAACACCCGAAGCCGGTGGAGTAACCATTTATGGAGCTAGCCGTCGAAGGTGGGACAAATGATTGGGGTGAAGTCGTAACAAGGTAGCCGTATCGGAAGGTGCGGCTGGATCACCTCCTTTCTAAGGATATATTCGGAACATCTTCTTTAGAAGATGATAAGAGGAATAACATTGACATATTGTATTCAGTTTTGAATGCTCATTTAGAGGATTCAAAGATTGTACATTGAAAACTAGATAAGTAAGTAAAATATATAGATTTTACCAAGCAAAACCGAGTGAATTAGAGTTTTAAAAAAGCTTGAATTCAAAAAGAAATAATCGCTAGTGTTCGAAAGAACACTCACAGATTAATAACATTTTGGGTTTTCAAACAACGACGTTGTATTGGAAAACAAAAAGATTAAGTTATTAAGGGCGCACGGTGGATGCCTTGGCACTAGAAGCCGATGAAGGACGTTACTAACGACGATATGCTTTGGGGAGCTGTAAGTAAGCTTTGATCCAGAGATTTCCGAATGGGGAAACCCAGCACGAGTTATGTCGTGTTATCGATATGTGAATACATAGCATATCTGAAGGCAGACGCGGAGAACTGAAACATCTTAGTACCCGCAGGAAGAGAAAGAAAAATCGATTCCCTGAGTAGCGGCGAGCGAAACGGGAACAGCCCAAACCAACGAGCTTGCTTGTTGGGGTTGTAGGACACTCTATACGGAGTTACAAAGGAATAAATTAGACGAATCATTTGGAAAGATGAATCATAGAAGGTAATAATCCTGTAGTCGAAAGTTTATTCTCTCTTGAGTGGATCCTGAGTACGACGGAGCACGTGAAATTCCGTCGGAATCTGGGAGGACCATCTCCTAAGGCTAAATACTCTCTAGTGACCGATAGTGAACCAGTACCGTGAGGGAAAGGTGAAAAGTACCCCGGAAGGGGAGTGAAATAGAACTTGAAACCGTGTGCTTACAAGTAGTCAGAGCCCGTTAATGGGTGATGGCGTGCCTTTTGTAGAATGAACCGGCGAGTTACGATTTGATGCAAGGTTAAGCAGTGAATGTGGAGCCGTAGCGAAAGCGAGTCTGAATAGGGCGTTGAGTATTTGGTCGTAGACCCGAAACCAGGTGATCTACCCATGACCAGGCTGAAGTTCAGGTAACACTGAATGGAGGGCCGAACCGACTTACGTTGAAAAGTGAGCGGATGAGTTGTGGGTAGCGGAGAAATTCCAATCGAACCTGGAGATAGCTGGTTCTCTCCGAAATAGCTTTAGGGCTAGCCTCAAGTGATGATTATTGGAGGTAGAGCACTGTTTGGACGAGGGGCCCTTCTCGGGTTACCGAATTCAGACAAACTCCGAATGCCAATCAATTTAACTTGGGAGTCAGAACGCGGGTGATAAGGTCCGTGTTCGAAAGGGAAACAGCCCAGACCACCAGCTAAGGTCCCAAAATATATGTTAAGTGGAAAAGGATGTGGCGTTGCCCAGACAACTAGGATGTTGGCTTAGAAGCAGCCATCATTTAAAGAGTGCGTAATAGCTCACTAGTCGAGTGACACTGCGCCGAAAATGTACCGGGGCTAAACATATTACCGAAGCTGTGGATTGTCCGTAGGACAATGGTAGGAGAGCGTTCTAAGGGCGTTGAAGCATGATCGCAAGGACATGTGGAGCGCTTAGAAGTGAGAATGCCGGTGTGAGTAGCGAAAGACGGGTGAGAATCCCGTCCACCGATTGACTAAGGTTTCCAGAGGAAGGCTCGTCCGCTCTGGGTTAGTCGGGTCCTAAGCTGAGGCCGACAGGCGTAGGCGATGGATAACAGGTTGATATTCCTGTACCACCATAATTCGTTTTAAGCGATGGGGGGACGCAGTAGGATAGGCGAAGCGTGCTGTTGGAGTGCACGTCCAAGCAATGAGACTGAGTATTAGGCAAATCCGGTACTCTTAAGGTCAAGTTGTGATGGGGAGAGGAAATTGTTTCCTCGAGTCGTTGATTTCACACTGCCAAGAAAAGCCTCTAGCTAGAAGTGTGGTGCCCGTACCGCAAACCGACACAGGTAGTCAAGATGAGAATTCTAAGGTGAGCGAGCGAACTCTCGTTAAGGAACTCGGCAAAATGACCCCGTAACTTCGGGAGAAGGGGTGCTCTTTAGGGTTAACGCCCAGGAGAGCCGCAGTGAATAGGCCCAAGCGACTGTTTATCAAAAACACAGGTCTCTGCTAAACCGTAAGGTGATGTATAGGGGCTGACGCCTGCCCGGTGCTGGAAGGTTAAGAGGAGTGGTTAGCTTCTGCGAAGCTACGAATCGAAGCCCCAGTAAACGGCGGCCGTAACTATAACGGTCCTAAGGTAGCGAAATTCCTTGTCGGGTAAGTTCCGACCCGCACGAAAGGCGTAACGATTTGGGCACTGTCTCAACGAGAGACTCGGTGAAATCATAGTACCTGTGAAGATGCAGGTTACCCGCGACAGGACGGAAAGACCCCGTGGAGCTTTACTGTAGTCTGATATTGAAATTCGTCACAGCTTGTACAGGATAGGTAGGAGCCGTTGATACGTGAGCGCTAGCTTACGTGGAGGCGTTGGTGGGATACTACCCTCGCTGTGTTGGATTTCTAACCCGCACCATTTATCATGGTGGGAGACAGTGTCAGATGGGCAGTTTGACTGGGGCGGTCGCCTCCTAAAGAGTAACGGAGGCGCTCAAAGGTTTCCTCAGAATGGTTGGAAATCATTCATAGAGTGTAAAGGCATAAGGAAGCTTGACTGCGAGACCTACAAGTCGAGCAGGGTCGAAAGACGGACTTAGTGATCCGGTGGTTCCGCATGGAAGGGCCATCGCTCAACGGATAAAAGCTACCCCGGGGATAACAGGCTTATCTCCCCCAAGAGTTCACATCGACGGGGAGGTTTGGCACCTCGATGTCGGCTCATCGCATCCTGGGGCTGTAGTCGGTCCCAAGGGTTGGGCTGTTCGCCCATTAAAGCGGTACGCGAGCTGGGTTCAGAACGTCGTGAGACAGTTCGGTCCCTATCCGTCGTGGGCGTAGGAAATTTGAGAGGAGCTGTCCTTAGTACGAGAGGACCGGGATGGACATACCTCTGGTGTACCAGTTGTCGTGCCAACGGCATCGCTGGGTAGCTATGTATGGACGGGATAAGTGCTGAAAGCATCTAAGCATGAAGCCCCCCTCAAGATGAGATTTCCCAACTTCGGTTATAAGATCCCTCAAAGATGATGAGGTTAATAGGTTCGAGGTGGAAGCGTAGCGATACGTGGAGCTGACGAATACTAATCGATCGAAGACTTAATCAATTTTATAAACCGTTTTGATTGGTAATTATATTTTACTTACTATCTAGTTTTGAATGTATAATTTAATACATTTCATTGTCTGGTGACAATGGCAAGGAGGTCACACCTGTTCCCATGCCGAACACAGAAGTTAAGCTCCTTAGCGCCGATGGTAGTCGGACTTACGTTCCGCAAGAGTAGGACGTTGCCAGGCAAGCAGAGACCGTAAGGTCTCTTTTTTTATATCCAAGGAGCTTAACTTCTGAATCACACTGACAAGTAGAAAGCGTTTGAAGCTGACGAATTGAGCGAACGACGACTTGAACTTACACGTGGTAAGTGAAAGAGGAGAAAGAGAAAATGAGGAAAGATGCGAGCGCTTGGCTACATGTCAGAAAAGCTCCATAGCGCCGATGGTAGCAGACTTACGTTCCGCAAGAGTAGGGTAAGTGGAATATAAGAGCTAAAGCGCTTATATAAGTACCACTAAACTAAAAACGAAATAAAAGAAAAGTTTAATATATAGATTAATATATAGATTAATCTATATGATGTAAAAAAAGCTGTAATAAGTGGTACTATACAGGCAAGTAGAGACCGTAAGGTCTCTTTTTTTTATATCCAAGGAGCTTAACTTCTGAATCACACTGACAAGTAGAAAGCGTTTGAAGCTGACGAATTGAGCGAACGACGATTTGAACTTACAAGTGGTAAATGAAAGAGGAGAAAGAGAAAATGAGGAAAGATGCGAGCGCTTGACTACATGTCAGAAAAGCTCCATAGCGCCGATGGTAGCAGACTTACGTTCCGCAAGAGTAGGATAAGTGGAATATAAGAGCTAAAGCGCTTATATAAGTACCACTAAACTAAAAAGATAGAAAATAGAAATCTTAGTACATAGACTAATAGATATGATGTAAAAAAAGCTGTAATAAGTGGTACTATACAGGCAAGCAGAGATGCGATGAGCCGAGACCGTCATGTCTCTTTTTTTATATCCTAAGCGCTTAACTTAAGTATTACTAACCTCAATTTATTTTATTATTTTAATCATTTCTTAATTAAAGTCTTAATTAAAGCTTGTGTATGAATTTCAAGTTTTGAAAATGGAATTCCACCGAATCCTAATATAAATTTTACATCTTGTAAGTTTTGATCATATTCATTAAATGGTATGATTTTTAGGTTATTTTGTTTTGCTCTCTTTAAGCACTCTTCTAATGTAAGACCATTTCTTACTGTTAAGGTGAAATGCATGCCAGCAAATGCACCGTTGACTTCTAATTGTTCTTGGTAAGGTGTGAGTGCATCAATTATGAATTTCAATTTAGCCTTATATACTTTCCTCATTTTATTTAAATGGCGTTCAAAACTACCTGATTCCATAAAGCTGGCTACCATTTTTTGCAAATGAGTTGGGACGGTATTACTTTCTTTATTGGAAAGTGTATCGTATCTTGAACAAAGATTTTTGGGGAGTACTAAATAAGCCATTCGACAACTTGGATAAAGAGATTTTGAAAAGGTACTGATATATATCACTTTGTCTTTAGTATCTAAACTTTGTAATGCAGGGATGGGTTTGCCGAAGTAACGAAATTCCGAGTCATAATCATCTTCAATTATATAACGCTGTTCACTTTGTTGTGCCCATTGAATGAGTTGGGTACGCTTTTTTAAATTCATTACATACCCAGTAGGGAATTGATGTGATGGAGTGACATATGCAACATTGTGATTGAATTTCTTAAATGCCTCTAAAGCAATACCAGTTTTTTCTACTGTAATTTGTTTATACTTGATTTGTTTTTTATCTAGTATTTTTTTAATTGGAGGATAACTCGGATTTTCAATATAAAATTGTGGTTTATTTAGAATGTCTGTCACTAAATTAATCAGTTGTTCAGTTGAAGAACCAATTATTATTTGTTCTGGATGACACGTTACCCCACGACTATTAAAAAGGTAATGTGCAATTTCTTGTCTCAATTGCCATTCTCCTTTTGGGTTTGTACGTTGTAATAGTGATAGTTGATCATCTTCGAAGGCGTCTCTAGCATATTTTCTAAATTGTTTCATTGGAAAATATTCTGCATCTATTTCTGATAAGTTAAACGCCAAAGTTTCATTGTTATTTTCATTATTACTAACTTCATTAGAGCTATATGCGATAGTTTGATTTGGTGATTCATTTAAATGTGTAGCATTGCGATTAACAATAGGTAAGGTTTCAATGTCGGACACGAAGTATCCTGATCGTGGCTTGGAATAAATATAGCCTTCATCTAAAAGTAGTTGATATGCATGTTCTATTGTTGTATGACTGATTGATAGATGCTGGCTCAAAGCTCTCTTAGATGGAAATTTATCATCAGATTGGTATTGGCCTTCGATGATTTGCTGTTTTAAATTTTCATATAAATTGAGATAAAGATGTTTATTAGGCATTTAACTGACCCCTTGAAATATTTTAAAATTGTACCTTTTTAAATACCAGTTTATCTTTTAAAATGAATTTAATCAACTAAGTAAAGGGGTAATTTATTCATGTCTAAAGTTACTGGATCAGAAAGAGTAAAAAGAGGAATGGCTGAAATGCAAAAAGGCGGCGTTATTATGGACGTTGTTAATGCAGAACAAGCTAAAATTGCAGAAGAAGCAGGTGCCGTTGCGGTAATGGCATTAGAACGTGTACCTTCTGATATAAGAGCTGCAGGTGGTGTAGCACGTATGGCTAATCCTAAAATTGTAGAGGAAGTTATGAATGCTGTTTCAATTCCTGTTATGGCAAAAGCACGTATCGGTCATATTACTGAAGCACGTGTATTAGAATCTATGGGTGTTGACTATATCGACGAATCTGAAGTTTTAACGCCAGCTGACGAAGAGTATCATTTACGTAAAGATGCATTCACTGTACCATTTGTATGTGGTTGCCGTAATTTAGGAGAAGCTGCTAGAAGAATTGGTGAAGGTTCTGCGATGTTACGTACTAAAGGTGAGCCAGGTACAGGAAATATCGTTGAAGCAGTGAGACACATGCGTCAAGTAAATGCGGAAGTTAGTCGTTTAACTGTAATGAACGATGATGAAATTATGACTGAGGCTAAAAACATTGGAGCACCATATGATGTTTTAAAAGCAATTAAAGACAATGGTCGTTTACCAGTAGTTAACTTTGCTGCAGGTGGTGTAGCAACTCCTCAAGATGCTGCATTAATGATGGAATTAGGTGCGGATGGCGTGTTCGTTGGTTCTGGTATTTTCAAATCAGAAGATCCTGAAAAATTTGCAAAAGCAATTGTTCAAGCTACAACGCATTATCAAGATTATGAATTAATTGGTCGTCTAGCTAAAGAATTAGGCACAGCAATGAAAGGTTTAGACATCAATGAATTATCATTAGAAGAACGTATGCAAGAGCGTGGATGGTAATATGAAAATTGGTGTACTAGCATTGCAAGGTGCTGTGCGAGAGCATATCAGACATATTGAACTCAGTGGACATGAAGGTGTAGCTGTAAAGCGTGTAGAGCAATTAGCAGAAATTGACGGATTGATTTTACCAGGTGGCGAATCTACTACATTGCGTCGATTGATGAACTTATACGGTTTTAAAGAAGCGTTACAACAATCTACTTTACCTATGTTTGGCACATGTGCAGGTTTAATTGTGTTAGCACAAGATATTGTAGGCGAGGAAGGTTACCTAAATAAATTAGATATCACAGTTGAACGTAATTCATTTGGCAGACAAGTAGATAGTTTTGAAAGTGAGTTAGATGTAGCTGGGATTGCGAAAGATATTGAAGGTGTATTTATAAGAGCGCCTCATATTGTAGAAGCTCACGGTGAAACGAAAGTGTTAAGTGTTGTGGGTGAGAAGATTGTGGCAGTTCAAGAGGGACGTTATTTGGGTGTTTCATTCCATCCAGAATTAACTGATGATTATAGAGTCACGCAATATTTTATTGATCACATCGTAGCACCTACTACTGTTGAAAAAGTATAATAAAAAAAGCAGTTTGGTTAAATAACCAAACTGCTTTTTTGTTGTTTATTAAATGAAGAATCCTGCAATTGCTGCAGAAATAAATGATACTAATGTTGCACCGAAAAGTAATTTTAAGCCAAAACGTGCAACTACGTCACCTTTTTCACTGTTAAGTGATTTTATAGCTCCAGAAATAATTCCAATTGAACTGAAGTTAGCAAAAGAAACAACGAATACAGAGATTACACCTTTAGCGTGATCACTAATTTCCTTTGTCTTACTTAAGCTTTGCATTGCAACGAATTCATTTGATAATAATTTAGTTGCCATAATTGAACCAGCTTGTACAGCATCGTGCCAAGGTACGCCAATTAAGAATGCAAATGGTGCAAAAACAAACCCAATTAATGTTTGGAAATCCCATGTGATACTACCACCGCTAACTGCAGTGAAGATAGCACTAACAACGCCATTTAATAATGCAATGATAGCAATGTACCCAATTAACATTGCACCTACGATAATTGCGACTTTAAATCCATCAAGGATATATTCACCTAGCATCTCGAAGAAAGATTGTTTCCCAGCTTCACTTTCTTCTACGATTAATTTATCTTCCTTTGCATCAACTTTGTAAGGATTGATGATTGAAGCGATAATGAAACCACCAAATAAGTTTAATACAACAGCAGTAACGACATAGCGTGGTTCAATTAATGTGAAATATGCGCCGATGATTGAAGCAGAAACTGTCGACATTGCTGAAGCAGTCAATGTATATAAACGTTGACTTGGAATGTGTGCCAGTTCCTTTTTCAGTGAAATAAACACTTCTGATTGCCCAAGGATTGCTGCAGCTACTGCATTATAAGATTCTAAGCGTCCCATTCCATTAATCTTAGAAATAGCTAAGCCTAAAACATTAATAATCCAAGGTAAGATTCTCGTATATTGTAAGATACCGATTAGTGCCGAAATAAATACAATTGGTAATAACACGTTAAAGAAGAAAGGTGGGTTTTTAGGATCTACGAATTCAAATCCGCCAAAAACGAAATTAACCCCTTCTGCAGCTTTAGCTAATAGATAATTGAATCCATCAGATATAGCGCCGATAACTGTAATACCGAATTTAGTTTTAAGTAAAATAAACGCAAATACAAGTTGAATAACAAGTAACAGACCAACGTATTGCCAACGTACTTTCTTTTTGTCAGAACTAAAAAGGAAAGCTAGTCCTAAAAATACAGCAATTCCAATTAATCCAATGATAATGTGCATAATTTTTTCATCCCTTTTATTTTTTCTTAATACCTATAATACAATAAAATATCAGTCTCTGAACATCATTAATCAAAAATTTTTCAAACATATTGGTTGAAAAAGGTCAAAGTTGGTCATATAATATAGTCAAAGAAGGTCAAAAGAGGTGATAATCATGCACAACATGTCCGACATCATAGAACAGTACATTAAAAAATTATTTGAAGACGCCAATGAAGACGTGGTGGAAATCCAACGTGCAAATATTGCACAACGTTTCGACTGTGTGCCTTCGCAATTAAATTATGTAATCAAAACACGTTTTACTAATGAACATGGTTATGAAATTGAAAGTAAACGAGGTGGCGGTGGTTATATCCGAATCACTAAAATTGAAAACAAAGATGAAACTGGGTATATTAACCATCTACTTCAATTAATTGGACCTTCAATTTCACAACAACAAGCGTATTATATTATAGATGGTTTGTTAGACAAATCTTATATCAACGAGAGAGAAGCAAAAATGATTCAAGCAGTTATTGATAGGGAAACGTTGAAGATGGATGTAATTGCTAGAGATATTATCAGAGCAAATATTCTTAAACGTTTATTACCTGTGATTAATTATTATTAAAGTAAAGTGAGGTGTTTGGTCGTGCTATGTGAGAATTGTCATTTAAATGAAGCGGAAGTTAAGTTAGCAGTTAAAGGACAAGATGGCGTGAATGAGAAATGGGTTTGTTCAACTTGTGCTCAGGGAGGAAATCCATGGACGCAGAATCAACAACTTCAGTCTCAAGATGATATTGAAGGTGCATTTGTTGTTAAACAAATTTTACAGCATTTAGCAGCTAAACACGGAATTGAATTTGATGAAGTAGCTTTTAAAGAAGCAAAACGATGTCCAACTTGTCGCATGACACTTAAAGATATCGCACATGTCGGTAAATTTGGTTGTGCAGACTGCTATGCAACTTTCAAAGATGACATTGTTGATATAGTGCGACGAGTACAAGGTGGCCAATTTGAACACACTGGGAAAACACCTCGTTCATCATATAGAAAGTTAGCATTAAAGAAACAAATTGAGGAAAAGTCAGAACACCTCAATAAGTTAATCGAAGAGCAAAACTTTGAAGAAGCAGCTGTTGTTCGAGATGAGATCAAGGCACTAAAAGCGGACAGTGAGGTGAGCCGCGATGAGTAAAGATTATATTAGTCCTTATATGAGTGAATGGATGCGTGATAAAGAGGAAAGTCCAGTTGTCATGTCATCGAGGATTCGTTTGGCAAGAAATTTAGAGAATCATGTGCACCCACTTATGTTTCCATCAGAACAAGATGGATTTAGAGTGATAAATGAAGTACAAGATGCGCTTCCAGATTTGTCGATTCAACGTTTGGATACGATGGATCAACAGAGCAAGTATAAACTTGTTGCGAAACATCTTATAAGTCCAGAGTTAATAAGACAGCCAGCTTCAGCGGTATTACTCAATGATGATGAGTCACTTAGTGTAATGGTAAACGAAGAAGATCATATTCGTATACAAGCAATGGGTAATGATTTATCATTGAAATCACTTTTCGAGAAAGCATCTCATCTAGATGACGAACTTGATAAGGCAGTTGATATTAGCTTTGATGAACACCTAGGTTATCTCACAACTTGTCCTACAAATATCGGAACGGGTATGAGAGCAAGTGTGATGTTGCATTTACCAGGATTATCGATAATGAAACGAATGAATCGTATTGCTCAAACGATTAATAGATTTGGTTTTACGATTAGGGGTATATATGGGGAAGGCTCTCAAGTTTATGGTCATATATACCAAATTTCGAATCAATTGACATTAGGTAAAAATGAAGAAGCAATAATTGAGAGTTTAACTGAAGTGGTTCAACAAATTATAAATGAAGA
Source organism: Staphylococcus gallinarum (assembly GCF_029774255.1). Classification (NCBI taxonomy): domain Bacteria; kingdom Bacillati; phylum Bacillota; class Bacilli; order Caryophanales; family Staphylococcaceae; genus Staphylococcus; species Staphylococcus gallinarum. The sequence goes on along the minus strand of NZ_CP069082.1, from coordinate 2,522,464 downwards.
ATTACAGATTCGTGAACGATTAAATGAACATAATCATACGGAAACGTTAGATAGAGTTTATCGATCGTTAGGAATTTTGAAATATAGTAGACTCATATCAATGGAGGAAGCTTCGTTAAGATTAAGTGAAGTGAAACTTGGCATTGATTTAGGCTATATTGAATTGAAAGACTTCAAATTTAATGAGTTGATGATTGCGATACAATCACCATTCTTATTAGATGAAGAAGACGAGAGAACCGTGAATGAAAAAAGAGCGGATATATTGAGAGAACATATCGTTTAGGAGGTCATGTTATATGCTATTTGGTAGATTGACAGAGCGTGCGCAACGCGTATTAGCACACGCCCAAGAGGAAGCAATTCGATTAAATCATTCAAATATTGGAACAGAGCACTTACTTTTAGGTTTAATGAAAGAGCCGGAAGGTATTGCTGCTAAAGTTTTAGAATCCTTTGATATTACTGAAGAAAAGGTAGTAGAAGAAGTTGAAAAGCTTATAGGTCAAGGACAAGAGCAAATGGGTGCGTTACATTACACACCAAGAGCGAAGAAAGTAATTGAATTATCAATGGATGAAGCTAGAAAGTTACATCATAACTTTGTTGGCACTGAACATATTTTACTTGGTTTAATTCGTGAAAATGAAGGTGTCGCTGCTCGCGTATTTGCAAACTTAGATTTAAATATTACAAAAGCACGCGCGCAAGTTGTGAAAGCTTTAGGTAGTCCAGAAATGAGTAATAAAAATGCACAAGCAAATAAATCAAATAACACACCAACACTCGATGGACTTGCACGTGACTTAACAGTAATTGCAAAGGATGGTACATTAGATCCTGTTATTGGTAGAGATAAAGAAATCACTAGAGTTATTGAAGTATTAAGTCGTCGTACAAAGAATAACCCAGTATTAATCGGGGAACCAGGTGTAGGTAAAACTGCAATTGCAGAAGGTTTAGCTCAAGCAATCGTTAACAATGAAGTCCCTGAAACATTGAAAGGCAAACGTGTCATGTCACTAGATATGGGTACAGTTGTTGCCGGAACAAAATACCGTGGTGAATTTGAAGAGCGCTTGAAAAAAGTTATGGAAGAAATCCATCAAGCTGGTAATGTTATCTTATTCATCGATGAGTTGCATACACTAGTAGGTGCAGGTGGTGCAGAAGGTGCAATTGATGCATCAAACATCTTAAAACCAGCACTTGCACGTGGAGAACTACAATGTATCGGTGCGACAACATTAGACGAATATCGTAAGAACATTGAAAAGGATGCTGCGCTAGAACGTCGTTTCCAACCTGTGCAAGTTGATGAGCCAACAGTAGAAGATACAATTGAAATCTTAAAAGGTTTACGTGATCGCTATGAAGCGCATCACCGCATTACGATTTCAGATCAAGCACTTGTATCAGCTGCTAAATTAAGTGACCGTTATGTATCTGATCGTTTCTTACCAGATAAAGCAATTGACTTAATTGATGAAGCAAGTTCAAAAGTTAGACTTAAAAGTCATACAACACCACCTAACTTAAAAGAAATCGAGCAAGAAATTGAACAAGTGAAAAATGAAAAAGATGCAGCTGTTCATGCTCAAGAATTTGAAAATGCAGCTAATCTTCGCGATAAACAAACTAAATTAGAAAAACAATATGAAGATGCTAAGAATAAATGGAAAAACACACAAAACGGTGAAAATACTTCACTTTCAGAAGATGATATCGGTGAAGTTATCGCTGGTTGGACTGGTATTCCATTAACAAAAATTAACGAAACTGAATCTGATCGCCTATTAAACTTAGAAGGTACGCTTCATGAAAGAGTTATCGGTCAAAAAGACGCTGTTAATTCTATTAGTAAAGCTGTGAGACGTGCTCGTGCAGGATTGAAAGATCCTAAACGTCCAATTGGTAGCTTTATCTTCTTAGGACCAACGGGTGTAGGTAAGACAGAACTTGCTCGAGCATTGGCTGAGTCAATGTTTGGTGAAGATGACGCGATGATTCGTGTTGATATGAGTGAGTTCATGGAGAAACATGCTGTGAGTCGTTTAGTCGGAGCACCTCCAGGCTATGTAGGTCATGATGATGGTGGTCAATTAACAGAAAAAGTAAGACGTAAACCTTATTCAGTTATCTTATTCGATGAAATTGAAAAAGCACATCCTGATGTCTTCAATATCTTATTACAAGTATTAGATGATGGACATTTAACAGATACTAAAGGTCGTCGTGTTGACTTCCGAAATACGGTAATCATTATGACTTCAAACGTCGGTGCACAAGAATTACAAGATCAACGCTTTGCTGGTTTTGGTGGCGCATCAGAAGGTGAAGACTATGAAACAATTCGCAAGACGATGATGAAAGAATTAAAAAATGCTTTCCGTCCAGAATTCTTAAACCGTGTTGATGATATTATCGTATTCCATAAACTATCTAAAGACGAATTAAAAGAAATCGTTACAATGATGGTGAATAAATTGACAAATCGTTTGTCTGAACAAGATATCAATATTCACGTAACTGAAGCTGCGAAAGAAAAAATTGCTGAAGAAGGTTATGATCCAGAATATGGTGCAAGACCTCTAATTCGTGCAATTCAAAAAACAGTTGAAGATAATTTGAGTGAATTAATCTTAGACGGTAATCAAATTGAAGGTAAAAACGTAAATATTGATTACGATGGAAAAGAATATAAGTATGATATAACTGATAGAGTTCCAACAGAACAAGATAAAGAAACAACTGAATCGTAAAGCTTAATGTGCAGTACAATTATAGTGAATGACTATAATTTAGCTGTACGATATACTAAAGAAGTGACTAGCTAATTTCCTGTGATTATGAAATTGGTTAGTCACTTTTCTTTTTTTAAAATTTAAAATGCACAAAATGGTGAAAGATTTAAGTCATCGATGAAGCTTTGTCGATGTTGCCTTGACATGAAACTAGGCAATTAATATAGACTTATTATCAACATGAGTGAAATTAATTAATGCAAAGAACTTATATATAGTTGGCACAACACGCGATAACGTGGTAACTTATTAAAATAACTTTCTGCGAAAATGAATATCATAAATAGAAATACTATAAATAATATAGTAATTGTTCAAAAAATAAATGGAATGAGAATAAAGTTTGTCATTAAGCAAGTAGAGGTTTAAAATAGATTTGTTCATAGAAAGTTGGAGGTGCGAATTTGGCCAAAAAGAAAGTGATTTTTGAATGTATGGCATGTGGGTATCAGTCGCCTAAATGGATGGGGAAATGTCCGAATTGTGGTGGCTGGAATCAGATGGAGGAAATCGTTGAACAAAAGGCAGCGAGTCCTAAACATGGCGTGCGTAGCCGTGATAATGTTGCAAAGGTACAAAAATTAAATGATATTCAACACGAGAATACACCTAGAATTATCAGCAAATCAGCTGAATTTAACAGAGTGCTTGGTGGTGGAATCGTTAATGGTTCTTTAGTGCTCATCGGTGGGGATCCAGGTATTGGGAAGTCAACATTGTTACTACAAGTATGTGCGGCTTTATCGCAATCCTATAATGTACTCTATATAACAGGTGAGGAATCACTCAACCAAACTAAATTAAGAGCTGAAAGATTAGATGAAGATTCAAGCCAGCTCAATGTATTTGCTGAAACAGATTTAGAAGTCATTCACGAAACTGTTAAACAATTGAAACCGGATTTGCTCGTTGTGGATTCAATTCAAACAATATTCCATCCTGAAATTAATTCGGCACCAGGTTCGGTATCCCAAGTCAGAGAAAGTACACAAAGTTTGATGAATATCGCAAAGCAGATGAATATCGCGACTTTTATCGTTGGACATGTGACGAAGGAAGGGCAAATTGCTGGACCTCGTTTGCTAGAGCATATGGTGGATACGGTGCTTTATTTCGAAGGTGATGAACATCACGCGTACCGCATATTGCGAGCTGTGAAAAATAGATTCGGTTCGACAAATGAGATGGGTATTTTTGAAATGAAGCAAAGTGGGTTGAAAGGTGTTAAGAATCCTTCAGAAATGTTTTTAGAGGAACGTTCTACCAATGTTCCAGGTTCGACCATAGTTTCTACAATGGAAGGCACTAGACCATTATTAATTGAAGTGCAGGCGTTAGTGACGCCTACAACATTTAATAACCCTAGAAGAATGGCAACAGGGATAGACCATAATAGACTTAGCCTCCTTATGGCAGTGCTAGAAAAAAAGGAGAATTATCTTTTACAGCAACAAGATGCATATATTAAAGTTGCAGGCGGTGTTCGATTGACTGAACCTGCCGTCGATTTAGGGATAATCGTTGCAACAGCGTCGAGCTTTAAAGATTTGGCTGTTGATGGTTTAGATTGCTTTATAGGTGAAGTAGGTTTGACTGGCGAAGTGAGAAGAGTATCGCGTATAGAACAGCGTGTTCAAGAAGCGGCTAAACTCGGATTTAAAAGAGTTATTATTCCGGAAACGAATATTGGCGGTTGGCAATTCCCAGAAGGCATAAAGGTAATAGGTGTTAAAAGTGTACATGAAGCATTGAAGTATGCTATTAACAAACAGTAAATTTCTAAAACATACAGATAACCATTATTGGAATCTGTATGATTTTCTTGAGAGAGGAGAGTTAAACTTGAACGTGTTAAGACTCATTATTATCTTGTGCTACGTTATACTCGGTGCAAGTTTAGGTGTGTATCTCATACCAGAAATCATTGTTGATGCAGGTTTGAGTAAATTCACACTACTCACTAACAACTATTTTAATGGTTTGTTAGGGATAGTTATATTCTTTTTAATATTTGGATGGTTTATTGGTAAAGCAACACTAGCTATGAAAGAGCTTGAACAGGCTATTATGCGTAGAAGTGCCATTGAAATTCTATTTGCAACAATCGGATTAATTATCGGTTTATTAATTTCAGTAATGATTTCATTTATTTTCCAAATTATTGGAAATACAGTATTAAATCATTTTGTGCCTGTCATTGTGACAATTATTCTGGGTTATTTAGGATTTCAGTTTGGACTTAGAAAGCGTGATGAAATGCTATTGTTTTTACCGGAAAATATGGCGCGTTCAATGTCAATCAATGCACGCAATGCTGTACCTAAAGTGATTGATACAAGTGCAATCATCGATGGTAGAATACTAGATATTATTGAATGTGGTTTTATTGATGGGGAAATCTTAATTCCTCAAGGTGTGATTAATGAGTTGCAAGTAATTGCAGACGCAAACGATAGTGTGAAAAGGGAAAAAGGACAACGTGGTTTAGATATTTTAAATAGTTTGTATGATACTAAATATCCGACTCGAATCATTCACCCAACTAAATCTCACAGTGATATCGATGCTATGTTGATAAAGTTAGCACAACATTATAGAGCGCATATTATTACGACAGATTTCAATTTAAATAAAGTATGTCATGTCCATGGGATTCAAGCATTAAATGTCAATGACTTATCAGAAGCGATAAAACCTTCTGTACATCAGGGAGATCAATTCAGTTTGTTGTTAACCAAGATGGGAAAAGAAGCTGGACAAGCTGTAGGTTATTTAGATGATGGTACGATGGTTGTTGTTGATAATGCTAAAAAACATGTTGGTGAACATATAAATATAGAAGTCATTAGTTTATTGCAAACTTCTTCTGGAAGAATTATCTTTGCAAAAAAACTGGCTTAATTTTCTTGAAGGTTTGATGTGAAAGTGTAGCATAGGTTGTTACAATTTCACATCAAACCTTTTATTGTTATTGTGTCCTATTATTGCTACTTGTAAGAGGAATTACAAGGGAATTTAAGCAGAGTGATACCATAATAACCTTGAAAGTGCTACAATAGATAGCGAAATTGTATTGTTATGTATCGTAGTAGCGTTGTGTTTCTAAATTAGAACTTAGTATTAAGTGTATAGTGGCACTTTGAAATTCATCATGCTATGATAATTAAGCGAATGAATAAACAAATTGATAATGGTTGAACGTGTTGTAGAAGTAAATGTTACTAGTCTTCTGTTGCGTTTAACTATTTTTAATGTGTGTTCAGAATAAATTTTAGAATACAAGTGAGTATTAACAAATACTAAATTATTAAACAGGAGTGAACATAATGAGTGATCGTGTAAGAGTCAGATATGCACCAAGTCCGACAGGTTATTTGCATATTGGTAATGCAAGAACTGCATTATTTAACTATCTATTTGCTAAACATTATGATGGAGATTTTGTGATTCGAATTGAAGATACAGATAGTAAGCGTAACCTTACTGATGGTGAATCATCTCAATTTGAAAATTTAAAATGGTTAGGTATTGAATGGGATGAGTCTATAGATAAAGACAAAGGATATGGGCCATATCGCCAATCTGAGCGTGCTGAAATTTACAATCCACTTATTCAACAACTGTTAGATGAAGATAAGGCGTATAAATGTTACATGACGGAAGAAGAGTTAGAAGAAGAGCGTCAACAACAAATTGAACGTGGTGAAATGCCTCGTTACGGTGGTAAACATGCCCACTTAACTGAAGAAGAGCGCCAACAATTTGAAGCAGAAGGTCGTAAGCCATCAATTCGTTTCCGTGTACCAAAGGACACAACTTTCTCATTTGATGACATGGTTAAAGGTGAAATTTCATTTGATTCAAATAATATTGGAGATTGGGTTATCGTCAAAAAAGATGGCGTGCCAACATATAACTTTGCAGTTGCAGTAGACGACCACTATATGGAAATCTCTGACGTGATTCGTGGGGATGACCACATTTCAAATACACCAAAGCAATTGATGATTTATGAAACATTCGGTTGGGAAGCACCACGTTTTGCACATATGTCATTAATTGTAAATGAAGAGCGCAAAAAATTAAGTAAGAGAGACGGTCAAATCTTACAATTTATTGAGCAGTATCGTGATCTTGGATATTTACCAGAAGCGTTATTCAACTTTATTACATTATTAGGTTGGTCTCCAGAAGGTGAAGATGAAATTTATTCACCAGAAGAGTTTATTAAGATATTTGATGAAAAGCGTTTATCAAAATCTCCAGCATTTTTCGACAAACAGAAATTAGCATGGGTTAACAATCAATATATGAAACAAAAGGATACTAATACAGTATTCGAACTTGCTCTACCTCATTTGATTAAAGCAGAATTACTTCCTGAAAATCCAAGTGAGTCAGAATTAGCTTGGGGACGTAAATTAGTTGCACTTTATCAAAAAGAAATGAGCTACGCAGGTGAAATTGTACCATTATCTGAACTGTTCTTCCGTGATGAACAAGTATTAGGTGCAGATGAGCAAGAAGTTATCGATGGTGAACAAGTTCCTGAATTAATGTCGCACTTATACAGTAAACTTGAGGCGCTTGAGCCATTTGAAGCAGCAGAAATTAAACAAACAATCAAAGCTGTTCAAAAGGAAACAGGTATTAAAGGTAAGCAATTATTTATGCCAATCCGTGTTGCTGTTACTGGACAAATGCATGGACCTGAATTACCAAACACGATTGAAGTGCTAGGTAAAGACAAAGTGTTATCACGATTAAAGAAATACGTTTAAGTCAAAGCATTTTTTAGCTGTGTAAACATCGTATAGTAGTAAAATTTTACTTGAAAAATAACACTAAACGGCATATGATTAGAATTGAATTAGCGAAGGATTAGTAGATAACCATCAATGTACAGAGAGTGTGCGGTTGCTGTGAGCACATCATTGTAATTATTGAATGCACCTTTGTGTTTAGAATTGAATTAGCATTGACGAGAATATAAGTAGTCTATAATTATTGTAGTATTTACACAATATAAGGCGTTAGCTTATAGAAAATGAGAGTGGAACCGTGCAAAAGCGCCTCTAACAAATGTGTTAGAGGTGCTTTTTTGATAGGGAGGTAGCAATCTTGTTTAAGATTTTGAAACGGATAAAAGATGATATAAATATGGTGTTTGAACAAGATCCAGCAGCACGTAGTACATTAGAAGTTGTTACTTCTTATGCGGGCATACATGCAGTTTGGAGTCATTTAATCGCACATGAATTATATAAAAGGAAAAAATTTGTTACAGCGAGATTGATTTCACAAGTAGCACGATTTTTTACAGGGATAGAAATTCACCCAGGCGCACAAATAGGTAAACGATTATTTATCGACCACGGTATGGGGGTAGTCATTGGAGAGACTTGTCGTATTGGAGATAATGTTACTATATATCAAGGTGTGACATTAGGTGGTACGGGTAAAGAAAAAGGTAAGCGTCATCCAGACATTGGAGATAATGTATTAATTGCAGCTGGTGCTAAAGTGTTAGGTAATATCAAGATTGAATCTGACGTAAATATTGGTGCCAATTCAGTTGTGTTAGAATCTGTACCAAGCTATTCTACTGTAGTTGGTATACCAGGACATATTGTAAAGCAAGATGGTAAACGTATTGGTAAAACATTTGACCATAGAAATTTACCAGATCCAATTTACGAGCAATTAAAAGAATTAGAGAAACAACTTGAGAAAACGAGAAATGGAGAGATACAAGATGATTACATTATATAATACGCTCACACGTCAAAAAGAGACGTTTAAGCCTATTGAACCAGGTAAGGTTAAAATGTATGTTTGTGGACCTACTGTCTATAACTATATTCACATTGGGAATGCAAGACCAGCTATCAATTATGATGTAGTAAGAAGATACTTTGAATATCAAGGGTATGAAGTGATATATGTCTCAAACTTCACTGATGTTGATGATAAGTTAATCAAACGTTCGCAAGAATTAAACGAACCAGTACCAGATATTGCTGACCGTTATATCAAAGCATTCCATGAAGATGTAGGGGCATTAAATGTTAAACAAGCCACTTCTAATCCACGTGTAATGAATCACATGGACGATATTATTCAATTTATTAAAGAGTTAGTTGATGAAGGTTATGCATATGAAAGTGGAGGAGACGTTTACTTTAGAACAAGAAAGTTTGAAGGTTATGGTAAATTAAGTCATCAGTCATTAAATGATCTGAAAGTTGGCGCTCGTATTGAACAAGGTGAACAGAAAGAGGATGCCTTAGACTTTACGTTATGGAAGAAAGCGAAGCCAGGTGAAATCAGTTGGGATAGTCCGTTTGGTGAAGGAAGACCAGGATGGCATATTGAATGTTCAGTTATGGCTTATCACGAATTAGGTGCTACTATTGATATTCATGCTGGCGGTAGTGATTTACAATTCCCACACCATGAGAATGAAATAGCACAATCAGAAGCACACAACCATGCCCCATTTGCAACATATTGGATGCATAATGGCTTTATAAATATTGATAATGAGAAAATGAGTAAATCATTAGGTAATTTCGTGTTAGTACATGACATCATCAAACAAATTGATCCTGATGTGCTACGTTTCTTTATGATTAGTGTCCATTACAGAAGTCCAATTAATTATAATATGGAACTTGTAGAAGCAGCGAAAAGTGGTTTGGAACGTATCAGAAATAGCTATGAAGCTATAGTGGAAAGAGAAGCAATTGCAACAGATGTTATCGAGCAATCAGAATATAGCGAAGCAATCGATAAAGTGCTTGAACAATTTGAAACAGTTATGAATGATGATTTCAATACGGCTAATGCAATCACAGCATGGTATGATTTAGCAAAATTAGCAAACAAATATGTATTAGAAAACACTACTTCTAGCACTGTATTAAATCGTTTTAAAGAAGTATACCAAATATTTAGTGATGTATTAGGTGTACCACTTAAAGGAAAAGAATCAGATGTATTATTAGATGCTGACATAGAAGCATTGATTGAAGAGCGTAATACTGCGAGAAAAAATAAAGACTTTGCACGTGCAGATGAAATTCGTGATGAATTAAAAGCGCAAAATATCATTTTAGAAGATACTGCACAAGGTGTGAGATTTAAGCGAGGCTAACATGGATAATAAATTATTAAATCCACTTACATTAGCATATATGGGTGACGCAGTGTTAGATCAGCATGTAAGAGAGTATATTGTATTGAAACTTAAAGCTAAACCCAATCGTTTACACCAAGAAGCAAAACGTTATGTTTCTGCTAAAAGTCAGGCGCAAACATTAGAACAACTGACTGAAGCTGACTGGTTTACTGACGTAGAGCTTGATGTTGTGCGCAGAGGTAGAAATGCTAAAAGTTATACCAAGGCTAAAAATACAGATATTCAAACATATAGAAAAAGTTCAGGTCTAGAAGCGGTCATTGGTTATTTGTATTTGGAAAAGGAACACGATAGATTACAAGCATTGTTGCAATATATTGTTCAATGTGTAGATGAAAGGAAGTGATACTGTGGAAGATATCGTAATAGTAGGACGCCATGCGGTAAAGGAAGCAATCGTATCTGGTCATACAATTAATAAAATATTAATACAAGATACGATTAAAAAAGGACAAATAAATGAGATTTTAAAACAAGCGAATAATAAGAAAATTATTGTCCAAAGTGTACCGAAGTCTAAAATTGACAACTTATCTGATGCACCTCACCAAGGTGTAGCAGCTTATATTGCACCATACGAGTATGCTGATTTTGATGCATTTTTATCAGAACAAAAGAACAAAGAAACATTATCTACAGTATTAATATTGGATGGTTTAGAAGATCCGCACAACTTAGGGTCTATTTTAAGAACGGCTGATGCCTCAGGTGTCGACGGTGTGATTATACCTAAAAGGCGTTCGGTAGCGTTAACTCAAACGGTAGCAAAGGCGTCAACAGGTGCCATTCAACATGTCCCGGTCATGAGGGTGACAAATTTAGCGCAGACGATTGAAACATTGAAGGAAAATGGTTATTGGGTCGTTGGTACAGAAGCGGAGAATGCTACAGATTATAGAGAGATGGATGCGGCAATGCCTTTAGCTATTGTGATTGGTAGTGAAGGACAAGGAATGAGTCGACTTGTAAAAGATAAATGCGATTTTTATATTAAAATTCCAATGGTAGGTCACGTCAATAGTTTGAATGCCTCAGTAGCCGCTAGCTTAATGATGTATGAGGTATATCGTAAGCGAAATCAGATTGGAGATCAGACATGAAGGATCGCTACTTGATTGTCGATGGTTACAATATGATTGGGCAGTCTCAAGAACTTAGCCGATTATCGAAAGAAAATTTAGAAGAAGCGCGAGAACAGTTGTTAACTGCAATTGCTAATTATAATGCGGTGATTGCTGACGAAGTAGTATGTGTCTTTGATGCTTATGAACAAGCAGGTGCACATTCTGAATATATGTATCATGGGGTTAAAGTGATTTTTACGAAGGAAAAGGAAACCGCAGATAGTTATATTGAGCGATATGTGTATGATTTATATGATAAACACACACGTCATATCACTGTTGTAACCAGTGATATGAGCGAACAACACGCTATATTTGGTACTGGTGCATACCGAATTTCTTCAAGAGAAATGTGGCGAGATTTAAAGGAAAACGAAATCACTGTCTCGAAGGAACTTGAAGGGTTCAATGAGCAAAAGCCACGAACTCGAATTGAACTTTCAAATGAAATATTAGAAGAATTTGAAAAACTAAGACGAGGCAATAATAATAAAGAATAATATGGCAAGTTGCTTTTTATTATTTGTCCGCTGTATCCTATGCTTAATCATTTAAGTTAAGAAAGGATACATGAATGCAAGAGAACACCAATGTTAATAAGTGTGTACAATACGAAAATGTTAATTTAACTATCCATTCGGTGAATTGTATTTTGGAACAAACGAGAACGCATATTATTCAAAGAGTAAATCATTTTTCTATTCATCCAAACGATCGTGAAGATATATGCCAGGAAATACTTTTGAAAGTATTCCTTGCCCTGAATTGTTTTGATTTTGAACGTAATATACCACTAGAGCACTATATTAATCGTATTATAAAGCATGCTAAATGTGACTATATCCGAGACAAAGTGAAACGATTGAAACGACAAGAATCTCTTGTTCGAGAACACATCGTAAAGTATGGTACGCCCGCAGCAAGTTCTAAACTAGAGTTGGATTTAATAACTAAAGATAGTATATGCATGCTACACAAACGTTTAGCTGATTGTACAACGCTAGAACGAAAAATTATGCAACTTGCATTTCGAGACTATAAGCCTAAAGAAATTGCTCACATTTTAAATATTGAAGTTAAAGTAGTTTACAATGCAATTCAACGTTGTAAAATGAAACTCAAGCCATATTTACAAGTTTGAATTTGTAAATATGTATATATTTTAAAGGTGAAAATAGGCAATGAGTATGTGCTTGACCTATTGTGATGACAATTGACAATTGACTTGTATGTTATGTATAGTAGATTGGTATTATAATGAGTTGGGTGAGTAAAATGAAAAAAGTACCACTAAGTTGTGAAGTTTGTGGAAACAGAAATTATAATGTTCCAAAGCAGAGTAATCTTACATCTAGATTGGAATTGAAAAAGTATTGTCCAAGGTGTAATGCACATACCTTGCATAAGGAATCAAAGTAAAGTTAGCAATGTGATGAAAGTTAATCGAGTGAATAAATACCGACTAAGATAAGGTGTTATGTTTGCTTGGTTTTGTAGTAAGGAAATAAGCAAATAAGGAATAAAGAAATCACACGGAGGTCTTATAAATGGCTAAAAAAGAAAATTTCTTCCAAGGCGTTAAGTCAGAAATGGAAAAGACAAGTTGGCCAACCAAAGAAGAATTGTTTAAGTACACAGTCATTGTTGTAGCTACAGTAGTATTTTTCTTAGTGTTCTTCTATGCCTTAGACTTAGGAATTGGTAAAATTATAGAGTTAATCAAATAGATAGGAGTGACGACATGTCTGAAGAAGTTGGCGCAAAGCGTTGGTATGCTGTGCATACTTATTCTGGGTATGAAAATAAAGTTAAGCAAAATTTAGAAAAACGTGTTGAATCTATGAATATGACAGAGCAAATATTCAGAGTTGTGATACCGGAAGAAGAAGAAACACAAGTAAAAGAAGGTAAAGCAAAAACACTTACTAAAAAAACATTCCCTGGTTATGTATTAGTCGAACTTGTTATGACTGATGAATCATGGTATATCGTTAGAAATACGCCAGGTGTTACTGGCTTTGTTGGTTCGGCAGGTGCTGGTTCTAAGCCAAACCCACTGTTACCAGAGGAAGCGCGTTTCATCTTAAAACAAATGGGCATGAAAGAAAAAACTGTTGATGTACAAATTGATTTAGGTGAACAAGTGAGAATTAAATCAGGACCATTTGCGAACCAAGTCGGTGAAGTTCAAGAAATTGAAGTTGAAAAGTATAAATTAACAGTACTTGTAGACATGTTCGGTAGAGAAACACCAGTAGAAGTTGAATTTGATCAAATAGAAAAGCTATAAAATAGCTAAGGTAGAAAAAGGAAAACAAGAGTAAACTCTTGCATAAGAACACCTAAGCCATAAAATGTCTAAGGTGTTCTAAAAATTAACTATTGATTTAATATATAGTTTGATGTTATAATACTGTGGTCGCGCTTTTAGAGCGTTCATTTCGTCACGAAATGTAGAAGAGTGGGAGGGCAAAACTTAGTCCTGTGACCACATCACGATATCAAGGAGGTGCACATCGTGGCTAAAAAAGTAGAAAAAGTAGTTAAATTACAAATTCCTGCAGGTAAAGCAAATCCAGCACCACCAGTTGGTCCGGCATTAGGTCAAGCAGGTGTGAACATTATGGGATTCTGTAAGGAATTCAACGCACGTACGCAAGAGGATGCAGGTTTAATCATCCCAGTTGAAATCAGTGTATATGAAGATCGTTCATTTACATTCGTAACTAAAACACCACCAGCTCCAGTATTACTTAAAAAAGCAGCTGGTATTGAAAAAGGTTCTGGCGAACCAAACAAAAACAAAGTTGCTACAGTAACTAAAGATCAAGTACGTGAAATTGCTAACTCAAAAATGCAAGATTTAAATGCTGCTGACGAAGAAGCAGCTATGCGTATTATCGAAGGTACTGCACGCAGCATGGGTATCACAGTTCAATAATTAAAGTAATGATTTATAGATAGACGTATAGAAGCAGATGACAGATAATGACAAACATGATGACAGCGTTCAATATTGTCGTAATATGAGGTGAAATGTCATTTATTATGGAAGCAATTCCTACGATAAAATAACACTTTTAAACCTCACTGTTATCTGCTCTTAACTTGCAAAAGCAAGTAAACGTGGGAGGAAATTCCGCTAAAACCACTAAAGGAGGAACATGAAATGGCTAAAAAAAGCAAAAGATATCAAGAAGTAGCTAGCAAAATCGACCGCCAAAAACAATATTCTGTTGAAGAAGCTGTTGAACTAGCTAAAGAAACAAGTATCGCTAACTTTGATGCATCTGTTGAAGTTGCATTCCGTTTAGGTATCGATACTCGTAAAAATGATCAACAAATCCGTGGCGCAGTAGTATTACCAAATGGTACTGGTAAGTCACAAAGTGTATTAGTATTCGCAAAAGGTGATAAAGCATCTGAAGCTGAAGCTGCTGGTGCAGACTTCGTTGGCGAAGGTGAATATGTAGAAAAAATCCAACAAGGTTGGTTCGACTTTGACGTAGTAGTAGCTACACCAGATATGATGGGTGAAGTTGGTAAATTAGGTCGTGTATTAGGACCTAAAGGTTTAATGCCAAACCCTAAAACTGGAACAGTTACAATGGACGTTAAAAAAGCTGTTGAAGAAATCAAAGCTGGTAAAGTTGAATACCGCGCTGAAAAATCAGGTATTGTTCATGCATCAATTGGTAAAACATCATTTGATACTGACAAACTTGTTGAAAACTTGAAGACTTTACAAGATGTATTAGCTAAAGCTAAACCATCTTCTGCTAAAGGTACTTACTTCAAATCAATCACAGTTACTACAACAATGGGACCTGGAGTTAAAGTTGACGCTTCAACTTTCTAATATCCACCTCATGCTATAAAAATAAATTTCAAGACTAAGGCAATTTTGCAGTAGTCTTGAAATTTAATATTGACATAACACAATATAAGGTTTATATTGATGTATGTATTATTTTACCTAAGACAGTAGGAGTTAGTAATAACTTAAAACACGATCCTACCGAGGCTAAAATTGACTTGAACGTGATTATTTTAGAACTTTCAAGCACTTTTTGCCATGGGTAGAAAGTGCTTTTTTTATTGAGGGATAGACGAGATAATACATCTTAGTCGACTCAAGATTAAAAGCACCAAATAAAATTTATGGAGGTGTCTAAATGTCTGCTATCATCGAATCAAAAAAACAACAAGTTGATACAATTGCTGAACAACTTAAAAATTCAGTATCAACAGTAATCGTTGACTATCGTGGTCTTAGCGTTGCTGAAGTAACTGAATTACGTTCACAATTACGTGAAGCTGGTGTTGAATACAAAGTATTGAAAAACACTATGGTTCGTCGTGCAGCTGTACAAGCTGGTATCGAAGGTTTAGATGAGCACTTAGTAGGTCCTACAGCGGTTGCTACTTCAACTGAAGATGTAGTTGCTCCAGCTAAAGTACTTGCTAAATTCGCAAAAGAACATGAAGCTTTAGAAATTAAAGTTGGTGTTATGGAAGGTGCAGTTATTTCAGCTGAAGAAGTTAACACAGTTGGTACATTACCATCACACGAAGGACTTGTTTCTATGCTATTATCTGTATTACAAGCTCCAGTCCGCAACTTCGCATATGCAGTTAAAGCTGTTGGAGAAAACAAAGAAAACGAAGAAAGCGCTGAATAATTGCGCATAATAATTAAAAAAACGGAGGAATATTAAAATGGCTAATCAAGAACAAATCATTGAAGCAATTAAAGAAATGTCAGTTTTAGAATTAAACGACTTAGTTAAAGCAATCGAAGAAGAATTTGGTGTAACTGCAGCAGCTCCAGTAGCAGCAGCAGGTGCAGCAGGCGGCGCAGACGCAGCAGCAGAGAAAACAGAATTCGACGTAGAATTAACTTCTGCTGGTTCATCTAAAATCAAAGTTGTTAAAGCTGTTAAAGAAGCAACTGGCTTAGGATTAAAAGACGCTAAAGAATTAGTTGACGGAGCTCCTAAAGTTGTTAAAGAAGGTTTAGCTAAAGAAGAAGCTGAAAAACTTAAAGAAGCTTTAGAAGAAGTTGGCGCTACAGTAGAATTAAAATAATTCTTGCTGGCTAACAGTTAATAATTATATATTGCAAGTTTATAATGTTGCTTAGTTTATCACTAACTAAAGTGACGAGATTTAAGTTACGTTGAAACTTGAAATCTTTGAGAAATGAAAACCCCGTTATTGTAATAACGGGGTTTTGTCTTATTTTGTCTATATCTATGATTTGAGGATAATTCAGTAATGACTTTTATACTCAGCGAAATGGGTATAGTATTAATCTAAGAATAAAAGATTAAATGAGGTGTAGTCATGAGTCATTATTATGATGAAAATCCTGAAGTAGAAAGTGATGAATCACTTTTTACATACTCCTACAACAACCATGACATTGAGCTAATTACAGATGCAGGTGTTTTTTCAAAAGGGAAAATCGACTTTGGATCTGACTTATTGGTAAGCACTTTTTTAAATGCACATCCCCCAGGACCTACAAAACATATATTAGATGTTGGTTGCGGTTATGGCCCAATTGGTTTAATGATTGCAAAGGTATCCCCGCATCATGAAATTACGATGGTAGATGTTAATCGACGCGCGCTAGCATTAGCGAAAAGAAATCAACAGAAAAATCATATTGATAATGTGGAGATAGCAGAAAGTGATGGGTTATCCCAAGTTGAAGATCAAGCATTTGACTTTATCTTAACGAATCCGCCGATAAGAGCTGGGAAATCAGTGGTCCATGGTATTTTAAATGACGCTTATAGTAAATTGAAACAAGATGGCGAGCTTTATGTAGTTATACAAAAAAAGCAAGGTATGCCATCAGCAAAAAAGAAAATGCAAGAAACATTCGATAATGTTGAAGTAGTAGAAAAAAGTAAAGGTTATTACATTTTAAGAAGTGTAAAAGGTTGATTAAAATGTCTGCTTCTGATATAGTTATAGAATGTAAAAATTTATGTTCAATAAGTGTGTACTTTTACGTTCAAAATAACATTGTATATAATATGAAATAGAAAATGGTGTCATCAGGAGTGCTACCGTTTTCTTTTTGTCTTATTATATTTGCTATTTTTCTAAAAGTAAACACACAATTTTTGAGGGGTGAATCTGTTTGGCAGGTCAATTTGTCCAATATGGAAGACATCGTAAACGTAGAAACTATGCGAGAATTTCAGAGGTATTAGAATTACCAAATTTAATTGAGATTCAAACTAAGTCTTACGATTGGTTCTTAGAAGAAGGTTTATTAGAAATGTTTAGAGACATTTCTCCAATTGAAGATTTCACAGGAAATCTATCATTAGAATTTGTAGATTATAGACTTGGTGAACCAAAATATGATTTAGAAGAATCTAAAAACCGTGATACAACGTATGCAGCACCTCTTCGTGTTAAAGTACGTCTAATCATTAAAGAAACTGGCGAAGTAAAAGAGCAAGAAGTGTTTATGGGCGATTTCCCATTAATGACAGATACAGGTACATTCGTAATCAACGGTGCTGAACGTGTAATCGTATCACAATTAGTTCGTTCACCATCCGTTTACTTCAATGAAAAGCTAGACAAAAACGGCAACACAAACTTTGACGCAACAATTATTCCTAACCGTGGTGCATGGTTAGAATATGAAACTGATGCCAAAGATATTGTTTATGTACGTATTGACAGAACTAGAAAGTTACCATTAACAGTATTATTAAGAGCTTTAGGTTTCTCAACGGATCAAGAAATTGTTGATTTGTTTGGTGAAAGTGAATACTTGCGTAATACATTAGAAAAAGATGGAACTGAAAATACTGATCAAGCATTGCTTGAAATTTATGAGCGTCTACGTCCTGGTGAACCACCAACAGTAGAAAATGCTAAAAGTTTATTATATTCACGTTTCTTCGATCCAAAACGCTATGATTTAGCTAGTGTGGGTCGTTACAAAGCGAATAAGAAACTTCACTTAAAGCATCGCTTATTCAATCAAAAATTAGCTGAACCAATTGTTAATGCAGAAACTGGTGAAATTGTTGCTGAAGAAGGTACAGTACTTGATCGTCGTAATTTAGACGAAATCATGGATGTATTGGAATCAAATGCAAACAGCGAAGTGTTTGAATTAGAAGGAAGCATCATTGATGAGCCTGTAGAAATTCAATCAATCAAAGTTTACGTACCTAATGATGAAGAAGGTCGTACAACGACAGTGATTGGTAACGCGTTCCCAGATTCAGAAGTGAAATGTATTACACCTGCTGATATTATTGCATCTATGTCATACTTCTTTAACTTACTAAGTGGTATTGGCTTCACTGATGATATCGACCATTTAGGAAACCGTCGTCTACGTTCAGTAGGGGAATTATTACAAAACCAATTCCGTATCGGTTTATCAAGAATGGAACGTGTAGTACGTGAAAGAATGTCTATTCAAGACACAGATTCAATCACACCACAACAATTAATCAACATTCGCCCTGTAATTGCATCTATCAAAGAATTCTTTGGTAGTTCACAATTATCACAGTTCATGGACCAAGCAAACCCATTAGCTGAGTTGACGCATAAACGTCGTCTATCAGCATTAGGACCTGGTGGTTTAACTCGTGAACGTGCTCAAATGGAAGTACGTGACGTTCACTATTCTCACTATGGTCGTATGTGTCCAATCGAAACACCTGAGGGTCCAAACATCGGACTTATCAACTCATTATCAAGTTATGCGCGTGTAAATGAATTTGGTTTCATTGAAACACCATATCGTAAAGTTGATATTGAAACACAATCTATTACAGATCAAATTGACTACTTAACAGCTGATGAAGAAGACAGCTATGTAGTAGCACAAGCAAACTCTGTATTAGATGAAAATGGTCGTTTCGTAGAAGATGAAGTCGTTTGTCGTTTCCGTGGTAACAACACTGTAATGGCAAAAGAAAAAATGGACTACATGGATGTATCACCTAAACAGGTTGTATCTGCTGCGACAGCATGTATTCCTTTCTTAGAAAACGATGACTCTAACCGTGCATTGATGGGTGCGAACATGCAACGTCAAGCTGTACCTTTGATGAATCCTGAATCACCATTTGTTGGTACAGGTATGGAACACGTAGCTGCACGTGACTCTGGTGCTGCAGTTGTTGCTAAACGTAAAGGTCGCGTTGAGCATGTTGAATCTAATGAAATTCTTGTTCGTCAACTTATTGAAGAGGATGGCCAAGAATACGAAGGCGAATTAGATCGCTATCCATTAGCTAAATTCAAACGTTCAAACACAGGTACATGTTATAACCAACGTCCTATTGTTAGCTCAGGTGACGTTGTGACTAAAGGTGAAATCTTAGCTGATGGTCCTTCAATGGAATTAGGTGAGATGGCACTTGGTAGAAACGTAGTTGTAGGTTTCATGACTTGGGACGGTTATAACTATGAGGATGCTGTAATCATGAGTGAACGTCTTGTTAAGGATGACGTTTATACTTCAATTCATATTGAAGAGTATGAATCAGAAGCACGTGATACAAAATTAGGACCTGAAGAAATCACTCGTGATATTCCGAACGTTTCTGAAAGTGCACTTAAAAACTTAGATGACCGCGGTATTGTATACGTAGGTGCTGAAGTTAATGATGGTGATATCCTAGTAGGTAAAGTAACGCCTAAAGGTGTAACTGAATTAACTGCAGAAGAACGCTTGTTACATGCAATCTTCGGTGAAAAAGCACGTGAAGTACGTGATACATCATTACGTGTGCCTCATGGTGCTGGTGGTATTGTTCTAGATGTTAAAGTCTTTAACCGTGAAGAAGGAGACGACACATTATCTCCTGGTGTAAACCAATTAGTACGTGTTTATATCGTTCAAAAACGTAAGATTCACGTTGGTGATAAGATGTGTGGACGTCACGGTAACAAAGGTGTTATTTCTAAGATTGTTCCAGAAGAAGACATGCCTTATTTACCAGACGGAACACCTATCGATATCATGTTAAACCCATTAGGTGTACCATCACGTATGAATATCGGACAAGTATTAGAGTTGCACTTAGGTATGGCTGCTAAAAACTTAGGTATTCATGTTGCGTCACCTGTATTCGATGGTGCCAATGATGAAGATGTTTGGTCTACAATTGAAGAGGCCGGTATGGCACGTGACGGTAAGACTGTACTTTATGATGGACGTACAGGTGAACCATTTGATAACCGTATTTCTGTCGGCGTAATGTACATGTTGAAACTTGCACACATGGTTGACGACAAATTACACGCACGTTCAACTGGACCATACTCACTTGTTACACAACAACCACTTGGTGGTAAAGCACAATTCGGTGGACAACGTTTCGGTGAGATGGAGGTATGGGCACTTGAAGCATACGGTGCTGCATATACACTTCAAGAAATCTTAACTTACAAATCAGATGACACAGTAGGTCGTGTTAAAACATACGAATCTATTGTTAAAGGTGAAAATATTTCTAAACCAAGTGTTCCTGAATCATTCCGAGTATTGATGAAAGAGTTACAAAGTTTAGGATTAGACGTTAAGATTATGGACGAGCATGACAATGAAATTGACATGCATGACACTGAAGATGAAGATGTTGTTGAGCGTAAAGTTGATCTTCAACAAAAAGATGCTCCAGAATCACAAAAAGAAATCACTGACTAATCGCATTTAAGTTTATAAAGGTATATTCCATATCGAGTAGCCACTTCGGCACTCGATAGTGGTCTTGCCATTTATCAATATAGAGCAATCAATCAATTTGCACAGCTAATCTAAATTGAAGGAGGTAGGCTCCTTGATTGATGTAAATAATTTCCATTATATGAAAATAGGACTTGCTTCACCTGAAAAAATCCGTTCATGGTCTTTTGGTGAGGTTAAAAAGCCAGAAACAATAAATTACCGTACTTTAAAACCAGAAAAAGATGGTCTTTTCTGTGAAAGAATATTCGGACCTACAAAAGATTGGGAATGTAGTTGTGGTAAATACAAACGCGTACGCTATAAAGGTATGGTTTGTGACAGATGTGGTGTAGAAGTAACAAAATCAAAAGTGCGCCGTGAAAGAATGGGTCACATTGAACTTGCTGCTCCTGTATCTCACATTTGGTACTTCAAAGGTATTCCAAGTCGTATGGGTCTATTATTAGACATGTCACCAAGAGCATTAGAAGAAGTAATTTACTTTGCATCTTATGTTGTTGTTAATCCAGGACCAACTGGTCTTGAGAAAAAGACATTACTATCTGAAGCTGAATTCAGAGAGTACTATGATAAATTCCCAGGACAATTCACTGCTAAGATGGGTGCCGAAGGAATCAAAGAACTACTTGAAGAAATCGATTTAGATTCTGAATTAAAATTATTACGTGATGAGTTAGAATCAGCTACTGGTCAAAGACTTACACGTGCTATTAAACGTTTGGAAGTTGTTGAATCATTTAGACATTCTGGTAACAACCCAGCGTGGATGATCTTAGACGTACTTCCAATTATCCCACCTGAAATCAGACCAATGGTTCAATTAGATGGTGGACGTTTTGCTACAAGTGATTTGAATGATTTATACCGTCGTGTTATTAACCGTAATAACCGTTTGAAACGTTTATTAGATTTAGGTGCGCCTGGTATCATCGTACAAAACGAAAAACGTATGTTACAAGAAGCTGTAGATGCGTTAATCGATAATGGTCGTCGTGGCCGTCCAGTTACTGGACCAGGTAACCGTCCATTGAAATCACTTTCTCATATGCTTAAAGGTAAGCAAGGTCGTTTCCGTCAGAACTTATTAGGTAAACGTGTTGACTATTCAGGTCGTTCAGTTATCGCAGTTGGACCAAGCTTGAAAATGTATCAATGTGGTCTACCGAAAGAAATGGCACTTGAATTGTTCAAGCCTTTCATTATGAAAGAATTAGTACAACGTGAGATTGCTACAAACATTAAAAATGCTAAGAGCAAGATTGAGCGCATGGATGACGAAGTATGGGATGTTTTAGAAGATGTAATTAAAGAACACCCAGTACTACTTAACCGTGCACCTACACTTCACAGACTAGGTATCCAAGCATTTGAACCAACATTAGTAGAAGGCCGTGCGATTCGTTTACATCCACTTGTAACGACAGCATATAACGCCGACTTTGATGGTGACCAAATGGCTGTTCACGTACCTTTATCTAAAGAAGCACAAGCAGAAGCACGTATGTTAATGCTTGCTGCACAAAATATCTTGAACCCTAAAGATGGTAAACCAGTTGTTACACCATCTCAAGATATGGTATTAGGTAACTATTACCTAACTTTAGAACGTAAAGATGCTGTGAATACAGGTACAATCTACAATGATACAAATGAAGTATTAAAAGCTTATGCTAATGGTTACGTACACCTACACACGCGTATTGGTGTTCACGCTAAATCATTTAACAATCCAACATTCACTGAAGAGCAAAATAATAAAATCTTAACAACTTCTGTTGGTAAGGTAATCTTCAATGAAATTATTCCGGATTCATTTGCTTACATCAATGAACCATCACAAGCCAATTTAGAAGGTGAAACACCTAATAAATATTTCGTGTCAGCAACTGAATTAGGTGAAGGTGGACTAAAAGCTTACTTTGAAAATGAAGAATTAATTGAACCTTTCAATAAAAAATTCTTAGGTAACATCATCGCAGAAGTGTTCAACCGTTTCAGCATTACAGACACATCTATGATGTTAGATAGAATGAAAGACTTAGGTTTCAAATTCTCTTCTAAAGCAGGTATCACAGTTGGTGTATCAGACATCGTGGTATTACCAGACAAGAAAGATATCTTAGATGAGCATGAAAAATTAGTTGAAAGAGTTACAAAACAATTCAACCGTGGTTTAATCACTGAATATGAACGTTATAATTCTGTCGTTGAAATTTGGACAGATGCTAAAGATCAAATTCAAGGTGAATTAATGCAATCACTTGATAAGACTAACCCAATCTTTATGATGAGTGACTCTGGTGCCCGTGGTAACGCGTCTAACTTTACACAGTTAGCCGGTATGCGTGGATTAATGGCCGCTCCATCAGGTAAGATTATCGAGTTACCGATCACATCTTCATTCCGTGAAGGTTTAACAGTATTAGAGTACTTTATCTCTACACACGGTGCGCGTAAAGGACTTGCCGATACAGCACTTAAGACTGCCGATTCAGGTTATCTTACTCGTCGTCTTGTTGACGTTGCACAAGATGTTATCGTTCGTGAAGAAGATTGTGGTACGGACAGAGGTTTACTTGTTTCTGATATTAAAGAAGGTACAGAAATGATTGAACCATTTATCGAGCGTATAGAAGGTCGTTATTCTAAAGAAACAGTTCGTCACCCAGAAACAGATGAGATTATTATCCGTCCAGACGAATTAATTACTGCAGATATCGCAAAACAAATCGTAGACGCTGGATTTGAAAAAATGTATATCCGTTCTGCATTTACTTGTAACACACGTCACGGTGTATGTGAAAAATGTTACGGTAAAAACCTTGCTACTGGTGAAAAAGTTGAAGTTGGTGAAGCAGTTGGTACAATTGCAGCCCAATCTATCGGTGAGCCAGGTACACAGCTTACAATGCGTACATTCCATACAGGTGGGGTAGCAGGTAGTGATATTACACAAGGTCTTCCTCGTATCCAAGAGATTTTCGAAGCGCGTAATCCAAAAGGACAAGCGATTATTACGGAAATCGAAGGTGTTGTGGATGACATCAAACTTGCTAAGGACCGTCAACAAGAAATCGTAATTAAAGGTGCAAATGAAACAAGATCTTATCTTGCATCAGGTACATCTAGATTGAAAGTTGAAATCGGTCAAAGCGTTGAACGCGGTGAAGTATTAACAGAAGGTTCTATCGAGCCTAAGAACTACTTATCAGTATCAGGTTTAAATGCAACTGAGAGCTACTTATTAAAAGAAGTTCAAAAAGTTTACCGTATGCAAGGTGTAGAAATTGATGATAAACACGTTGAGGTTATGGTAAGACAAATGTTGCGTAAAGTACGTATCATCGAAGCTGGAGATACTAAGTTATTACCAGGTTCATTAGTTGATATTCACAACTTTACTGATGCTAACCGTGACGCATTTAAAGAGCGTAAACGACCTGCAACAGCTAAACCAGTATTATTAGGTATCACTAAAGCGTCTCTTGAAACTGAAAGCTTCTTATCAGCAGCTTCATTCCAAGAAACAACTCGTGTACTTACAGATGCTGCAATTAAAGGTAAACGTGATAACTTACTTGGTCTTAAAGAGAATGTTATCATCGGTAAATTAATTCCAGCAGGTACTGGTATGAGACGTTATAGAGATGTTCAATATGACAAAGCTGTACCAGCACAAGAAGAAGTGGAAGAAGTTCAAACTACTGAAATTTAATTCACTGATTTAATATAAACAAGGTGATCGGAATTCTTTATTTCGGTCACTTGTTTTTTATTTATTTTTTTAATAAATTATGCGATAAAACGTTGACTGAATCATATAGGAGATGTTATTATTGTAAAGGTTGATGCAAGCAGAACTTTGGAGGATATCTAAATGTCTAATGAAAAAGTTGCACGCTTTAACAAACAACAATATGTTGTTGGTCTTAAACAAACGCTTAAAGCTTTGAATAAAGATCAAGTTACATCATTGATAATTGCTCAAGACGTAGAAGTTCATTTATTGACTCGCGTGTTAAGCCAAATCAATCACAAATCAATACCTGTCTCATTTTTCGAAGGCAAACGTGCTTTAGGAGAATATGTAGGTATCAGTGTGAGTGCAACGATTGTTGCATGTCTGAAATGAGATTAGTAAGATTTATCTTACTAAATTTTATTTACCCTTAAAATGAACCACCTGGATGTGTGGGATTATAAAACAGGAGAGGAGGAAACATTCAATGCCAACTATTAATCAATTGGTACGCAAACCAAGACAAAGTAAATCAAAGAAATCTGATTCACCAGCATTAAACAGAAACTTTAACAGTAAACAAAAGAAATTTACTGACTTAAATTCTCCACAAAAACGTGGCGTTTGTACTCGTGTAGGTACAATGACACCTAAAAAACCTAACTCAGCGTTACGTAAATATGCTCGTGTTCGTTTATCTAACAACATCGAAATCAATGCGTATATCCCTGGTATCGGACATAACTTACAAGAACACAGTGTAGTACTTGTACGTGGTGGACGAGTAAAAGACTTACCTGGTGTACGTTACCACATCGTTCGTGGTGCACTTGATACTTCAGGTGTTGATGGACGTAGACAAGGACGTTCATTATACGGAACTAAAAAACCTAAAAATTAATTTTAAGATTGCGTAAATTTTCGCAACACAATTTGAAAATATACTATAATAGGAAGGGAGGACTTACATTATGCCTCGTAAAGGATCAGTACCAAAAAGAGACGTATTACCAGATCCAATTCATAACTCAAAATTAGTTACAAAATTGATCAACAAAATCATGTTAGATGGTAAACGTGGAACAGCTCAAAGAATTCTTTATTCTGCTTTCGACCTAGTTCAAGAACGTAGTGGTCGTGAAGCTGTTGAAGTATTCGAAGAAGCTATCGACAACATCATGCCTGTATTAGAAGTTAAAGCTCGTCGTGTTGGTGGTTCTAACTATCAAGTACCAGTAGAAGTTCGTCCAGAACGTCGTACTACTTTAGGTTTACGTTGGTTAGTAAACTATGCACGTCTTCGTGGTGAAAAAACTATGGAAGAGCGTTTAGCTAACGAAATCTTAGATGCAGCTAACAACACAGGTGGCGCAGTTAAGAAACGTGAAGACACTCACAAAATGGCTGAAGCAAACAAAGCATTCGCTCACTATCGTTGGTAGGATAGAAGCTTTCTCCCTGAGTATGTTCCAAAAGGATGGTTTACCATCAGTGGTGCGTGCTTAGGGCATCGCCATATTTATAGTATTTATTCGCAGTAATACTGGAAGGAGAAAAATACATGGCTAGAGATTTTAGTTTAGAAAAAACTCGTAATATTGGTATCATGGCTCATATCGACGCTGGTAAAACAACTACGACTGAACGTATTCTTTACTATACTGGACGTATCCATAAAATTGGTGAAACTCACGAAGGTGCTTCACAAATGGACTGGATGGAACAAGAGCAAGATCGTGGTATCACAATTACATCAGCTGCAACAACAGCTCAATGGAATGACCACCGTGTTAACATTATCGATACACCAGGACACGTAGACTTCACAGTAGAAGTTGAACGTTCATTACGTGTACTTGACGGTGCGGTAACAGTACTTGATGCTCAATCAGGTGTTGAACCACAAACTGAAACAGTTTGGCGTCAAGCTACAACATATGGTGTTCCTCGTATTGTATTTGTAAACAAAATGGACAAATTAGGTGCTAACTTTGAATATTCAGTAAGTACTATTCATGACCGTTTACAAGCAAACGCGCAACCAATCCAATTACCAATTGGTGCAGAAGATGAATTTGAAGCAATCATTGACTTAGTTGAAATGAAATGTTTCAAATATACAAATGACTTAGGAACTGAAATTGAAGAAATTGAAATTCCTGCAGATCATCAAGAAAGAGCTGAAGAAGCTCGTTCAACATTAATCGAAGCTGTTGCTGAAACAAACGACGAATTAATGGAAAAATATCTTGGTGATGAAGAAATCAGTAACGACGAATTGAAAGCTGCAATCCGTCAAGCAACTACTGACGTAGAATTCTACCCAGTACTTGTTGGTACAGCATTCAAAAACAAAGGTGTTCAATTAATGCTTAACGCAGTAATTGACTACTTACCATCTCCATTAGATGTTAAGCCTATTGTTGGTCACCGTGCTGACACACCAGACGAAGAAGTTATTGCAAAAGCTGATGACAATGCTGAGTTTGCTGCTTTAGCATTTAAAGTTATGACTGACCCTTATGTTGGTAAATTAACTTTCTTCCGTGTTTATTCTGGTACATTAACTTCAGGTTCTTACGTTAAGAACTCTACTAAAGGTAAGCGTGAACGTGTAGGTCGTTTACTACAAATGCACGCTAACTCTCGTGAAGAGCTTAACACTGTATACGCTGGAGATATCGCTGCAGCAGTTGGTCTTAAAGACACTGGTACAGGTGATACTCTATGTGGTGAGAAGAATGACATCATCTTGGAATCAATGGAATTCCCAGAACCAGTTATTCACTTATCAGTAGAACCTAAATCTAAAGCTGACCAAGATAAAATGACTACAGCTTTAGTTAAGTTACAAGAAGAAGACCCAACTTTCCATGCTTCTACTAACGAAGAAACTGGACAAGTTATCATCGGTGGTATGGGTGAACTTCACTTAGATATCCTTGTTGACCGTATGAAGAAAGAATTTAACGTTGAATGTAATGTTGGTGCACCAATGGTTTCTTATCGTGAAACTTTCAAAACATCAGCTCAAGTTCAAGGTAAATTCGCTCGTCAATCAGGTGGACGTGGACAATACGGTGACGTTAAGATTGAATTCTCACCAAACGAAACTGGTGCTGGATTTGAATTCGAAAACGCTATCGTTGGTGGTGTAGTTCCTCGTGAATACATTCCATCAGTAGAAGCTGGTCTTGTTGATGCAATGGATAACGGTGTATTAGCTGGTTACCCATTAATCGACGTTAAAGCGAAATTATTTGACGGTTCATACCATGATGTCGATTCATCTGAAATGGCCTTCAAAATCGCTGCATCTTTAGCACTTAAAGAAGCTGCTAAAAAATGTGATCCAGTTATCTTAGAACCAATGATGAAAGTAACAATCGAAATGCCTGAAGAATACATGGGTGACATCATGGGTGACGTAACATCTCGTCGTGGACGTGTTGATGGTATGGAACCTCGTGGTAATGCACAAGTTGTTAATGCTTATGTACCACTTTCAGAAATGTTCGGTTATGCAACATCATTACGTTCAAACACTCAAGGTCGCGGTACTTACACTATGTACTTCGATCACTATGCAGAAGTTCCTAAATCAATCGCTGAAGAAATCATCAAGAAAAACAGTGGTAACAACGCTGAATAATTGATTAGTTTATAAGTGTCTTTTATAGTCACTTTGACTAATTAAGGTGCAATTCGTACCCTATGGTTTTATCAATTGATTTTTTGGGAAAAATGCATTATAAAGGTACTATATGGATAGTACTTATCCCTAAAAGATAAATTGTCTTCTCATGATGGTGAGAAACTGTCATGAGAGATAAATTTTAATATTAATTTTCTAACAGAATAGGAGAGATTTTATAATGGCTAAAGAAAAATTTGATCGCTCAAAAGAACATGCCAATATTGGTACTATCGGTCACGTTGACCATGGTAAAACAACTTTAACAGCTGCTATCGCAACTGTATTAGCAAAAAATGGTGACACTATTGCACAATCATACGACATGATTGACAATGCTCCAGAAGAAAAAGAACGTGGTATTACAATCAATACTGCACACATCGAGTACACTACTGAAAAACGTCACTATGCTCACGTTGACTGCCCAGGACACGCTGACTATGTTAAAAACATGATCACTGGTGCTGCACAAATGGACGGAGCTATCTTAGTAGTATCTGCTGCTGACGGTCCAATGCCACAAACTCGTGAACACATTCTTTTATCACGTAACGTTGGTGTTCCAGCATTAGTTGTATTCTTAAACAAAGTTGACATGGTTGACGATGAAGAATTATTAGAATTAGTTGAAATGGAAGTTCGTGACTTATTAAGCGAATACGACTTCCCTGGTGACGATGTACCAGTTATCTCTGGTTCAGCATTAAAAGCTTTAGAAGGCGACGCTGACTATGAGCAAAAAATCTTAGACCTAATGGAAGCTGTTGACACTTACATTCCAACTCCAGAACGTGATTCTGACAAACCATTCATGATGCCAGTTGAGGACGTATTCTCAATCACTGGTCGTGGTACTGTTGCTACAGGCCGTGTTGAACGTGGTCAAATCAAAGTCGGTGAAGAAATCGAAATCATCGGTATGCAAGAAGAATCAAGCAAAACAACTGTTACTGGTGTAGAAATGTTCCGTAAGTTATTAGACTACGCTGAAGCTGGTGACAACATTGGTGCATTATTACGTGGTGTTTCACGTGAAGATGTTCAACGTGGTCAAGTTTTAGCTGCTCCTGGTACTATTACACCACATACAAAATTCAAAGCGGAAGTTTACGTTTTATCTAAAGACGAAGGTGGACGTCATACTCCATTCTTCACTAACTACCGCCCACAATTCTATTTCCGTACTACTGACGTAACTGGTGTTGTTAACTTACCAGAAGGTACTGAAATGGTTATGCCTGGCGATAACGTTGAAATGATCGTTGAATTAATTTCTCCAATCGCTATCGAAGACGGTACTCGTTTCTCTATCCGTGAAGGTGGACGTACTGTAGGATCAGGCGTTGTTACTGAAATTAACGAATAATCATTATTTATAATGATTTGAGAGTCTCCTTAGGGAGACTCTCTTTTTTTGTGGCATAATATATAGCTTTTTATAAAAAATAAATGCTATAAGTATTATTAGATGTAATAGCAAAAGAGACAATGGGTTATAAAAAAAGCGCTATTAATAGCGCTTTTTACATAAGATGATTTATAGTTGTTTAAATATATTTTCTAATTCTAGAATTTTTAAAAACTCACTTACTGCATATTTCATGGCCTTTTCATCAATATTAAAATATGGGCTATGATGAGGGTAATCAGAGTTCTTTTCTGGGTTACCACATCCAGTTAAAAAGAAAGCGCCTGGACGTACTTTTAAATAGTGTGAAAAGTCCTCTCCGACCATCATTAAATCAGATTCATTGTATCTTAAATTAATATCATTAGCGGCCTGTTTAACAACTTCGTAGCAATTTGCATTATTATGAACAGGTAAGTATCCTTTAATATAATCTAATGAATATTCTATATCATTTGCAACAGCTAATCCCTGTAATAATTTGTCCATTTTATTAATAACGTGATCTTGAATATCTGTATCAAATGTGCGAACGGTACCTCTGCAGTATGCTGAATCGGGTATGACATTATCGGCTGAGCCAGCTTGAATCATGCCAAAGCTAAGTACTGCTTGCTTTACAGGGTCAATTGTACGAGAGATTATTTTTTGTGAACTCATAATAAATTCAGCCATAATTACTACAGGATCAATTGTTTCATGTGGCTTGGCACCATGTCCGCCTCTACCATGAATTGTAATATTAAATTCATCAGGAGATGCCATCATAGCGCCTGGACGTGAATATATCGTACCTGTAGGATAACCACTCCAAAGATGGTTACCATAAATTCTATCGACACCTTGCAAGCATCCATCATCAATCATCTCTTGAGATCCACCCGGCATAATTTCTTCACCATATTGAAAAATTAAGACAACTGTACCATTTAATTGATTTAAATGACTCTCTAATATTTCAGCAACAGCCAGTAATATTGCTGTATGACCATCATGGCCACATGCATGCATTGCACCTGGATTCTTTGACTTATAATCGACATCCGTTAATTCATCAATCGGCAAAGCATCAAAGTCTGCTCTTAGAGCGATTGTAGGACCGTCACCATTTCCTTTAAAGCGAGCAACAATGCCATTGCGTCCTACAGGTGTTTGAATTTCACAAGATAATTGGCTTAATTGATTCATAATGAAATCATGCGTGTGATATTCCTCAAAAGATAATTCAGGGTACTGATGGAGATAGCGACGTACTTGAACCATTCTATTTTCTTTTTCATTTGCTAGTTGAAACCAATCAAACAACTTCAACCCTTCTTCCATAACTTTTTATCTAGTATACCATTTCAACACGATAATCAATAGGTACAATTAATTAATGTAAAGTATATTGCTTAAAACACAGTTGTCGTGGGCATTGTTCTACTTCCCTCAAACTTTAAAATAGGTTATGATTAACTTAACACAAAGACAATTCAAAGGGGGACTTGCAGTGGTACAGTCACTACATGGCTTTTTAGATGAAAATATTCAGTATTTGAAAGATAACGGTTTGTATAATGAAATTGATACAATTGAAGGTGCAAATGGACCTGAAATTAAGATCAACGGGAAATCATATATTAACTTGTCTTCAAATAACTATTTAGGACTAGCAACAGACGCAGATTTGAAACAAGCGGCAAAGGATGCAATTGATACACATGGTGTTGGTGCAGGTGCAGTGCGTTCAATCAACGGTACGTTAGATTTACATGATGAGCTAGAAACAACGTTAGCTAAGTTTAAAGGTACAGAAGCTGCAGTTGCGTACCAATCAGGATTTAACTGTAATATGGCAGCAATCTCTGCCGTTATGAATAAAAATGACGCGATTTTATCGGATGAATTAAACCATGCTTCTATTATTGATGGTTGTCGTTTATCTAAGGCAAAGATTATCCGCGTTAATCATTCAGATATGGATGATTTAAGAGCTAAAGCAAAAGAAGCAGTCGAATCTGGTCAATATAATAAAGTAATGTATATTACTGATGGTGTGTTTAGTATGGATGGCGATGTTGCAAAATTGCCAGAAATTGTGGAAATTGCTGAAGAATTCGGCTTGATTACTTATGTTGATGATGCACATGGTTCTGGTGTAATGGGTAACGGTGCTGGTACTGTGAAACACTTTGGTTTACAAGATAAGATTGACTTCCAAATTGGTACATTATCAAAGGCTATTGGTGTAGTCGGTGGTTATGTTGCTGGGACACAATCGCTTATTGATTGGTTGAAAGCTCAATCAAGACCATTCTTATTCTCAACATCATTAGCTCCTGGAGACACGAAAGCAATTACTGAAGCTGTGAAGAAGTTAATGGCGTCAACTGAATTACATGATAAACTTTGGGATAATGGAAATTATCTAAAAGCAGGATTGAAGGAATTAGGCTTTAATATCGGGGATTCTGAAACGCCTATTACACCTGTTATTATCGGTGATGAAAAGGAAACACAAGCATTCAGTAGTCGTTTGAAAGAAGAAGGCGTATATGTTAAATCAATTGTCTTCCCAACTGTTCCTAAAGGCACTGGACGTGTACGTAACATGCCAACAGCTGCCCATACAAAGGAAATGCTAGATGATGCATTAGCTGCATTTGAAAAGGTAGGCAAAGAAATCGGTATTATTAAATAATATAGTCAATTTACATTAAGATTGATTTAATATCATGTCTCAATGAAAGAAGCAACTTGTACATCACATTTTAGATGTTACAAGTTGCTTTTTAGCTACTATTTATATTTATCATAGATCGCTTTGTTTTTTTCTAGTAATTCTTCACGGCGTTGCTTATTTTGTAAGAATGGGATAGCAAACCATAAAATATGCAACATACTGGCCAAAATAATTAAAATAATCGGTATAAATATTTCAATAATACTTATATCTACGATAAATGAAACAATTACAAATGCTGTAATAGATGGTAAAGCGGAAACAACAACTACAGTGAGTAGTACAAATTGTAATACTTGTGTAGCAGTCGTACTAAATATATCTAATATCAATATACCAATATAGAATAACGTAATAATGGCTAGTAGCGTAATAATCCATCCTGCTGAAATACCATTTTGATTTTCAATATATTTTTGATAAGGCGTCAACATAGGTAAAATAAATAAAAACATCGTAGATAACCAAGATAATATGCCGAAAAACACGAAAAATATTTTAGATGTATTACTGTTCATAAGTAACACCCTCCTTTATCTACCAACCACATGTATACAATTTAAGCGACAGTCGTTGTATGCTAAAGGGACATTTTTTGTGCAAATCATGTTAGCGTTTTCATTATATTATATACCCAAAATATAAAATTTTAACGCAGATAAAGTGCTTAGATAGCTTTATTTCTCTTTGCGTATCAGATGTATTATGATAGGTATAAAGTCATTATCATTAATTTGGATAATTGAACGTAATTACACTATAAAATTAGATAAAGGTTGTTAATCATTGAAACAAAATTTAAGGTTGCAATTCAGTACTCA
Source organism: Staphylococcus gallinarum (assembly GCF_029774255.1). Taxonomy (NCBI): domain Bacteria; kingdom Bacillati; phylum Bacillota; class Bacilli; order Caryophanales; family Staphylococcaceae; genus Staphylococcus; species Staphylococcus gallinarum. The sequence continues at coordinate 2,489,197 of NZ_CP069082.1, read as the reverse complement.
ACGGCTTATCATAAGACCGTTGGAAGAAAATGACTATGAAATTTGGCTTTCTGGATTTATAAATCGTAAACCATCACAACATCAATTTGATGAGGGACAAGTTGATATGTCTGATGCGACTCAACCCTGGTTTGCTGAGTTGGTTGAACGTCAACGCCAGGCGAGAAATGATGATGATTTATATATTTTTGCAATTTTCGATAAGGTGAGTGCTGCTCATATTGGCATGCTAGATTTGAAGAATTTGAGTAGAGATGCATTTCAATGGGCAGAGATTGGTTATTTTATTCATAATCAATATTGGCGTCAAGGCTATGCCTTTGAAGCGATATCGGAATTAATTATACAAGCTAAAGATAATTTTAAGTTTCACCGACTAGAAGCACATATTGATATTGGAAATAAACCATCGCAACATTTAATTGAAAAGCTAGGATTTCACTATGAATGTTTAAGAAAGGGATTTATTTTCCAAGATGGCGCATGGACGGATCAACACGTTTATTATCAGAATTTACACGATGATCCAATAAATATTTAAGGAAATAGAAAGGAGCGTTGACATGATGGAATTTAGAGAGTTAACAATGAGTGATGAATCTTTGTATTGTGATTATATGAGTGAATGGATTGACCATGACGAACAAGTTGTGCCAGCAGCAACGAATATTGTTAAATATGATAACTTTGAGACATTAGTTCATGAGTTGGCAGATAATAAATCACGTAATTCAGAAATTGATAATACGACCTTATTTTTGATTGATGAAAATGAAATTATTGGAGCAGCAAATATTCGTCATGATTTAAACGATCACTTGAAGCGTGTTGGCGGTCATATTGGATATGGAGTACGTAAGAAACATCGTGGTAAAGGGTATGGAAATAAGATATTAAAGAAATCATTAGATTATTTGTCACGTATTGGTGTTCAAGAAGCATTAGTGACATGCGACGAATCCAATAAAGCGTCTGCTGCTGTGATAAAGCATAATGGTGGCGAAGAAATTGAACCTGCATTGTTAGATGATGGGACAGTCATACGTCGATTTCAAATTGAAATTAGTTAAGGTCATTCTTACTATATAAAATAATTTACTCAAGCCTTTGGGCATAAATGCAAAACTGTGTTTATGTTGAAAGGCTTTTTTTGTGCCTTTTTTATAGATGTATAGATATTAATAATATTTTAAAGTTTTGTAAAATTAATTAATGTAAATTAATCAATGCACAAAAGACTATTGTGCAAAACAGAAATGTTTGGTTTAATAGAATTAAATTTTGTTTTTTGGGAGGTTTATATGGAAAATACATTTGATTTATCTAAAATCACACGTATTATCAAAAAGAATTTAAAGTTACTTATCTTGTTACCATTAATTTGTTTAATAGTTAGTGCTATTATTACTTTCTTTTTTATGACGCCTAAATATCAAGCAACCACTCAGGTTCTTGTTAATGAAAAAAATAAAGATCAACAAATGATGGCTCAAGAAGTACAAAGTAACATAGAGCTTGTTAATACATATTCTGAAATCATCAAGAGTCCACGAATTATAGATAAGGTTTCTAAGTCTGTAAAACATCAATATTCATCAAGTGAAATTTCTAGTATGTTAACTGTTACAAATCAAGATCGATCTCAAATACTAGAAATAGGGGTTACAAGTAATAGCAGGAGAGATTCTGAAATTGTAGCTAATAAAATTGCAAAAGTATTTAGTAAAGAAGTACCAGATATTATGAGTGTCGATAATGTATCTATTTTATCTAGTGCAGATGGCACTGCATCAAAAGTTGAACCGAAGACAATCGTTAATTTAGGTCTTGGATTATTAGCAGGATTATTCATTGCATTTTTAATTATTATATTTAAAGAACTATTCGATAAACGTATTCGTACCGAAGAACAGGTGAAAGAAGAGTTTAATATTCCAGTATTAGGATCAATTCAAAAATTTGAATAAGAAAGGAATTTATTATGGCAAAGAAGAATAAGGGTGCATCAAAAATATCGCCACTTTTTACGTATGACAAACCAAAGTCCATTATAAGTGAGAAATTCAGAGGTATCCGTTCGAATATTATGTTTTCAAATGCAGATAAAGAAATCAGTAGCATATTGATTACTTCAGAAAAGGCTTCATCTGGTAAAAGTACCATTTCTGCAAATATTGCAATTACATATGCTCAAGCTGGTTATAGAACCTTAATTATTGACGGAGACATGCGTAGAGCAACTCAACATTATGTATTCAATTTAACTAACAATAGTGGTCTTTCAAATTTGATTATTGGTAAAACACTAGAAATAGATGCAGTTAAAGAGACACATATTGAAAACCTTGACGTATTAACTTCAGGACCGGTACCACCAAACCCGTCAGAATTGATAACAACTAGAAAGTTCCGTGAATTATATCAAAAATTAGCTACTGAATATGACTTTATCATTATTGATACACCACCAGTTAATACAGTGACTGATGCACAATTATATGCACAAATTGTGAGAGATTGCATTCTAGTTATTGATAGTGAAAAAAGTGATAAAAATGAAGTGAAAAAGGCAAAAGAACTCATTGAACAATCAAACGGCAAAGTTATTGGTGCAGTTTTAAACAAAGCAGCTAAAGATAATTCTTCAAGTTATTACAACTATTATGGGGATGGAAATGATGATTGATATACATAACCATATTTTATATGGCATCGATGATGGACCAAAATCACTTGAAGATGCCATTGAACTTATTAGACAGGCAATATCAGAGGGTGTAACAGGTATTGTGGCAACTCCACATCATTTACACCCTAACTTTTCAAATGATATCAATAGTATTCAAGAAAAGCTTATTGTATTGGATACTGCACTGAAACATCAAGAGTTGAATATTGATTTATATTATGGACAAGAAATTAGGATTACTGATCAAATTTTAACAGATATTGAAGCAGGAAAAATAACAGGAATAAATGGGTCAAATTATTTATTAATTGAGTTTCCTTCAAATGAAGTACCAGTTTATACGAATAAATTATTTTATGAAATTCAAACAATGGGATACATACCAATCATCGCGCATCCAGAGAGAAACAAAGCTATTGTACAAGATTTGGATGTGCTTTTTGAGTTGGTCGATGGTGGTGCTTTGGCGCAATTGACCTCTGGATCGTTAGCAGGCGATTCTGGAAAGAATATTAAAAAGACTTCGCTCAAAATGATTGAAAATGATTTAGTCCATTTTATAGCATCAGATGCGCATAGTGTTGACCAAAGGCCATTTTTAATGGATATATTATTGCAAGATAAAAGTTTGAAAAATTACAGAGATGAAATAGAAGGCTATTTTATCAATGCTGAAAAATTGATTAAGAATGAAAAGATTATAAAAGGACGTCCAACTAAAGATTATAAACAAAAGAAATGGTTTGGCATTTTTTAGAATAAATTATAGTGAATGAGGGGATTAGGTGACACATCTTTCTATCAGAGTGCGATTAATGTTGCTCATATTTATAGATTCATTAATCGTAACATTTTCAGTTTTTTTGGGCTATTTAATTTTAGAACCGTTTTTTGAGAGTTATTCAATAAGAATTTTAATGATTTCAGCAATTAGTTTATTGATATTTCACCATCTCTTTGCAGCAATATTTAATTTATATCATCGTGCATGGGAATATGCGAGTGTCAGTGAATTGCTACTTGTTGTTCAATCTGTGACATGTTCTATATTAGCAACAATTGTTGTTGTACCACTAATTACATGGCAAGCACCATTCTTAAGATTATATTTTATTACGTGGATGATGCACATCATACTAATTGGGGGATCCAGAATATTTTGGAGAGTTTATAGAAAATATGTAGTAGGTAAAGCAGTTAAGAAAAAACCAACATTAATTGTTGGTGCAGGTCAGGGCGGTTCATTACTAATTAGACAAATGTTAAGAAGTCCAAATATGGGCATGGAACCTGTACTGGCAGTTGACGATGATATTAATAAGCAAAAAATTGTAATTACTGAAGGTGTGAAAGTTCAAGGATACATAAAGGACGTGCCACATTTAGTAAACAAGTATAAAATCAAAAAAATTATTATAGCAATACCTACTTTATCATCAGGTCGAATGAAGGAAATTAATGATATTTGTAATATTGAAGGCGTTGAAATCTTTAAAATGCCTAATATTGATGATGTACTTTCAGGTGCACTTGAAGTTAATCAATTAAAGAAAGTCAAAATTGAGGACTTACTTGGTAGAGAACCTGTAGAGCTGGATATGGCTATGATATCAAGACAATTGACGAATCAAACCATTTTAGTAACGGGCGCAGGTGGTTCCATTGGATCAGAAATTTGTCGACAGGTATGTAAGTTTAATCCAAAGCGCATTATATTATTAGGCCACGGTGAAAATAGTATTTACTTGATACATCAGGAATTAACAAAAAAATATAAAGATCAAATTGATATTGTACCAGTAATAGCAGATATTCAAAATAAGCAAAGAATGTTAGAAGTTATGCAAGAACATAAACCATATGCGGTATACCACGCGGCAGCGCATAAACATGTACCGTTGATGGAATATAATCCGAAAGAAGCTATTAGAAATAATATATTAGGAACAAAAAATACAGCAGAATCTGCAAGGGAAGCTAACGTAAATAAATTTGTAATGATTTCTACTGACAAAGCAGTTAACCCACCAAACGTAATGGGTGCTACTAAACGTGTAGCTGAGATGATTATTCAGAGTTTAAATGATGAATCAAGTAAGACAAGCTTTGTAGCAGTACGTTTTGGTAATGTACTGGGTTCAAGAGGATCAGTGATTCCATTGTTTAAGAAACAAATTGAAGCGGGAGGACCTGTTACTGTTACACATCCTGATATGACGCGTTACTTTATGACGATACCTGAAGCTTCTAGATTGGTATTACAAGCTGGTGCCTTAGCAAAAGGTGGAGAAATATTTGTATTAGACATGGGTGAACCAGTTAAAATTGTAGATTTAGCTAAAAATTTAATCCATCTAAGTGGTAAAAAAGAAGAAGATATTGGTATTGAATTCTCGGGAGTGAGACCAGGAGAGAAATTATTTGAAGAACTACTTAACGAAGATGAAATACATCCTGATCAAGTATATGAAAAAATTTATAGAGGTAAATCGAAAGTATATACCAATAGCGAGTTATTGCTAAAAGTCAATAGAATAACAAATGGAGAAATAGACGTTGTAGACTTTGTAAATCGGAGTGATAGTTACTTTGAAGCATAATTTTTTAGTATACCTTCTAGGGAATATTGTCTTCGGCTTTATGCAATGGATAGTTATTTTATTGATTTTAAAACTAGGTACACAAAATGATTTAGGTGCATACACATATGGTGTGGCATTAATTGCTCCATTAGTATTATTGCTATCTTTTGGATTTAATACATTGATTGTCACAACGGATGAATTCAAAAGAGAACGTTATTTTAAAGCAAGATTCATTATGTCTGTTCTTATTTTACTTATCTATATGATTATTATCATGCTTTTTACAAGCATAAATTCAAATCAGTACCTTTTACTATTTATGGTTGGATTAAGTAAAGTTGCTGAAAATTTATTAGATATTAATTTTGCTTATTATATAAAAGAACAAAAGCACAGATTTGTTGGATATTTCAAACTTGGATTATCTTTTTTACAAATGGGGTTAATTATAGCTTTATATTATACAATAGGAAATTTAGTTTTACCTTTTACTATATACAGTCTACTAACAATAGTTTGCTTCTTTATTATTAATAAACAGGCATTTGTTTTAGAAAAACTAAACATAAGTGAATATAAAAAGTTAATTTCATTGGGTATTCCATTATCCATTACATTATTTTTATCATCATTAAACACCAATATACCAAAGTATGTCTTAGAATATGCTTCAAGTATTGCAGCAGTTGGTATATTTAGTAGTATTTTAACAATTTATTCTGCGGGTAATACGTTCTTCTTTTCGATATACAACTACGTGTTACCCAAGACTGTTGAAAATAAATTTAATTTTAATTATTTGAAAAAATTGTTTGTTGGAATTATTATAGGTGGCATTTTTTCATACATTATTGTGATTATTGTCAGTTTTACTATTCTAGATAACATTATAGTTATTATGTTTAATCAAAAGTTTTTAGCTTATAAATCACAAATTTTAATTATTATTTTCAGTGCAATATTGGTTTATATGAGTATTCTATTTGACCTTTATATCAATGCGCATAATAAATATAAATATAACACTAGAATACAGGTGATAAGCGTAGTCATCGTCTTATTATCAAGTTTGATACTGATTAATTTATTTGGGATTTTAGGCGCCACATATACATTCACTATTTTTGCAATTTCCATATTTGTTATGAAATTGATCTTGAGTCTTAAAATAATCAAAGGAGTAAAAAATGAAATTTAAGAAAGAGCTCTTATTAATCATCCCCTTAATTTTATTATTTGCTTTAGCGCTTTGGTATGGGTGGTTTAACATATTTTTAATTGTGATTATAAATCTATTAATCTTAATGTATTTATTAATTAGTAAGTTAAATATAAAACTATTTTTATTAATAATAATTCAATGGTTGATTTATCTTACAGCATTAATTACTCATAAATATTTTATTGAACTGCCTGGTTCTGGTAACGATGATGTCAGATTTGAAAAATTGGCCATAGGCTATTATAACCATTTGGCATTAAACATGAATGTGAATGTATTTCAAAGCTCGACTGCCTACTCTAAATTGCTATCCTTTGTTTATTTTCTAGGCAAACCTTTTGAAATTTTGCCTGGATTAGTCAATATCACCGTACATACAATTTGTGTTATTTTGTTATACAAAATTGTTGTGAATGTATTTGGAAATCAAAAAGTAGCAATTATTAGTTCATATTTATTTGTTTTATATCCACTGACACTTATTAACACTGTTATTACTTTAAGAGAGATATATGTAATATTATTTGTCTTAATTTTTACTTTAGCAATTTTAAAATATCATGATAGCAAAAGGATTTTATATCTATTTATCAGTATATTGGCGATTGTTTTAGGTAGCGTTTTCCATGTGGGTATGGTAGGACTTCTAGCTGTACTAGGTGTTTATTTTTGTTTGTTTTCAAAACAGAATTTCTTATTTAAGTCGATAGTAGTTATCGTATCGCTTTTGGCACTTCTACTATTTATTACAAAAACAGACAATACAAAAATACAGAATAGTCTTGGTACAGGAGAAACAGTGGAAGTAAATGAGATGACAGGTTCAAGAGCTGACTACATTAGTCCTGCTGAAAGGGGCGGATTGAGTACTAAAGTTAAGCAAGAAGTATTCTTTGCCTTCAAACCGTTTCCGTGGGAAGTAAGAACTGCCTCCGATATGATTGGATTTATTAATATTCTGTTAATAGTTATCTCATTTATTTTAGGTATTAAAATTTATAGGAAAACTAAGAACCAAAAAGTCTTAATCATCTTAATTATTGTGGCATTATCATTTATGGTGTTCGCTTTAGGTACCTATAACTATGGTTCTGCATTAAGACATCGCGATAAAACATCATTATTACTGATTATGTTTATCTGCCAATATTATTTTGGGAGGAAAAAATTAAATGAACAATAAAATTTATACTTTAATGAAGAAATTTAGCAAAATTTTACGTTTTTTCCCATATAGGTTAAGGACTTCGTTATATGAAATAAATACGAGGACTAATTTTAAAATTCAACTTGCAATACGTTATATCATTTTGGCTAGTATAGCAAAACAAATTGGGAATAATGTGTATATTGGTAAAAATGTAAGCCTTAAAAATATGAAAAATACGATTATTGGAGATAACGTCAGTATCCATGACATGTGCTATATAGATGGCTATGGAGGACTAGAAATTGGGGATAATGTATCTATAGCGCACAGTTCTACATTAATTACAACGAACCATACATGGAACGACACTACAATACCAATTAAATATAATGAGGTATCTAAAGGGAAAATTGTTATTAAAGATGATGTTTGGATTGGTTGTGGGGTCAGAGTTTTAAGTAATGTGACTATCAAACAAAGATCTGTTGTGGCAGCAGGTTCGATTGTTGTGAAAGATTTGGAATCTGGATGGTTAGGTGCAGGTGTACCAATGAAAAAGATTAAAAAATTGGAGGAATAATTTATGAAAATATTAATAACAGGTGCTGCTGGGTTTATAGGCTCTCATTTAGCTAAAAAGTTAATTGCACAACATCATGAAGTTATCGGTGTAGACAATATAAATGACTACTATTCTGTGTCGTTGAAAGAAGATAGATTAAAGTCAATAGGCGATAATAACTTTACATTTTTTAAATTGAACTTAGAAGATTATGAAGACTTGAAGGAAGTATTTATTAAAGAACAGCCAGAAGTCGTAGTTAATTTAGCTGCACAAGCAGGGGTTAGATATAGCTTAGAAAACCCAAGAGCATACATTGATGCAAATGTAGTAGGGTTTATGAATATACTTGAATGTTCAAGACACTTTGACGTGAAACATTTAATTTATGCATCTTCAAGTTCAGTATATGGTGCGAATACATCTAAACCATTTAGTACATCAGACAATATTGACCATCCATTAAGTTTATACGCTGCAACGAAGAAATCAAATGAACTTATGGCCCATACATATAGTCACTTGTATCAGTTACCAACAACAGGATTAAGATTCTTTACAGTTTATGGGCCATGGGGTAGACCTGATATGGCATTATTTAAATTTACTAAAGCGATTGTAAATGATGAAGCTATTGATGTGTACAATCATGGAAATATGATGCGTGATTTTACCTATGTGGACGATATCGTGGAAGCAATTAGTAGACTTATCGAGAAACCAGCTGAACCAAACCCAGAATGGTCAGGAGCTAATCCAGATCCATCTTCATCATATGCACCATACAAAGTATATAATATCGGAAATAACAGTCCAGTGAGATTAATGGAATTTGTTGAGGCTATTGAAAATAAATTAGGTAAAACTGCTAAAAAGAATTATATGGATTTACAAGCAGGTGATGTACCTGAAACTTATGCTAATGTCGATGATTTATACAATAATATTGATTTTAAACCAGAAACATCAATACAAGATGGCGTTAACAAATTTATTGATTGGTATTTAAATTATTACAAATAAAATAAGGGAGAAATCATTAATGGATAGAAATATAGCTGTTGTAGGTTTAGGATATGTTGGTTTACCAGTTGCTGTATCATTTGGGAATAAACACAAGGTTATCGGTTTTGATATTAATGAAGGTAGAATAAGCGAATTAAAAAATAATTATGATAGAACGAATGAGGTAACAACTGAAAAACTTGAAGCTTCAAATGTAGAATATACTTCAGATAGAGACAAATTAAGTGAGTCAGATTTTATTATTGTGGCTGTTCCAACACCAATTGATAAACATAATAAGCCAAACTTAACACCACTGATTAAAGCAAGTGAAACAGTTGGTAGTGCATTAAAAAAAGGCTCTATTATTGTTTATGAATCAACAGTTTATCCTGGGGCAACTGAAGAAGCGTGTGTCCCTGTCTTAGAGAAATTTTCAGGACTAGAATGTGGAAAGGATTTCTTTATTGGCTATTCACCTGAGCGAATTAATCCTGGTGATAAAGAACATACATTTGAAACAATTACAAAAGTTGTATCTGGTCAAACTCCAGAAGTCCTAGAAATTGTAGCTGAAGTATATGACTCAGTAGTTAAAGCGGGTGTTTACAAAGCTTCATCAATTAAAGTCGCAGAGGCTGCAAAGGTAATTGAAAATACACAGAGAGATGTAAATATTGCATTAATGAATGAATTAGCAATTATTTTTGATAAATTAAACATTGATACGAACGAAGTATTAAAAGCCTCAGGTACGAAATGGAACTTCTTAAACTTTAAGCCTGGATTAGTAGGTGGGCATTGTATAGGAGTTGATCCATATTATTTAACTCATAAGGCACAAGAGGTAGGACATCATCCAGAAGTAATACTCTCAGGTAGAAGAATTAATGATAATATGGCAAAGCATATAGCTTCTAATGTTATAAAAGAGATGTTAAAACATGGAATGGAAGTTCAAAATGCCAGTGTTAATGTTTTAGGATTAACATTTAAGGAAAACTGTCCTGACTTAAGAAATACAAAAGTGATTCATATTATTGAAGAATTAGCATCGTATGGTTTGGAAATTAAGGTTAACGATGTAGAAGCCGATAAAAAAGAAGCTAAAGATATCTTTGATATTGACCTTAAAGATAAGGAACAAATGTCAAAAGCAGATGTGTTAATTTTCGCAGTCTCGCATAAAGAATATTTGGAAAATAAGTCTGAGTATATAAATTTAGTACAAGAAAATGGTGTAATATTTGATATTAAAGGAGTAATATCTGATAAGGATATAAACGAAAGTCAAAGACTTTGGAGGCTATAGTGATGAAAATTGTCCAAATTGCAGCTATAGAAATGACACATTTGAAGTTATTAAAGGCACTGAATGAAACAAGCGTACGTGAAGGTCATGAAGTGCATTGCATTAGTACTATGGGGGAACAACAAGATGAACTCGAAAAGCAAGGTGTGCATGTTCATAATATAAATATTGATAGAAAAATCAGTCCTGTGAATAACTTGAAATCTATTTTAAAGATGGTCAAATTATTTAGACAAATTAAGCCTGATATTGTGCATGTTCACACACCTGTTGCAGCAGTGTTGGGTAGGATTGCAGCTAAATTAGCTCGTGTAAAAACAATAATATATACTGCACATGGTTTTTACTTCCATGATGAAATGAATACAGTCCAATATAAAGTGTATTTTAATATCGAAAAATGGATTGGCAAATTAGCGACAGATTATATTTTTACTCAAAGTGTTGAAGATTATGAAGTGGCTAAAAAGAATAATTTTTTACTTGAATCAAAACATAATAATTATTTGCACATCAGTAACGGTATAGATATCGATAATAAATTTAATTATGATGTTGTAACTTCAAAAGATTTATCACATTTAAGAAATAACTTAAATATTTCACATGAAGATATTGTGGTTTCATTTATTGGAAGGTTAGTTAAAGAAAAAGGTATTTTGGATTTATTAAATTCATATGAAAAACTGACTTCAAAAAATGTTAAATATATAATTATTGGTGACTTGCCTGATGGTGAAAGGGATACAGAGACAATTCATTTAATTGAAAAATTTAAACAAAATAAAAACATCACTTTTACTGGTCAAATATCAAATATAAATGAATATTTAGCAATTAGTGATATTTACTGTTTACCATCATATAGAGAAGGCATGCCACGATCAATTATTGAGGCTATGGCAATGAAAAATGCTGTGATTGCTACAAATATTAGAGGTTCTAGAGAAGAAGTGGTCGATGGAGAAACAGGTTATATCGTTCCCTTAAATGCACCAAAGTTTATTGCAAATAAAATTGATATTTTGGCAAATGATGCAGCAGAATTAAGCCGATTTAAAAATGCGGGATATCAACGCGCGAAAGATTTATATGATGAAAAAAATGTGGTGGAAAAACAATTATTCGTTTTTGATGCTAACAAATAGTTTGAGGGTGAGTGCATGTTAAAAAGATTGTTCGACTTTTCTGTAAGTTTATTTGGATTGATACTAAGTGCACCAATTTTAATTATTGCTTACTTTTTAATCGCGACAAAGCTAGGAAAGCCTGTGTTATTTAGACAAATTAGACCAGGTAAAAATGAAGTGCCATTTGAAATCTTTAAGTTTCGTACAATGACGGATGAAAAGGATAGTAATGGTGAACTGTTGCCAGATGATCAAAGAATGACCAAATTAGGCGCTGCTATTAGAAAAACAAGTGTTGATGAGTTACCACAATTATTTAATGTGTTAAAAGGTGACCTAAGTTTAGTAGGACCAAGACCGTTATTAATGGAATATTTACCCTTATATAATGAAGAACAGAAAAAACGTCATCAAGTTAAACCAGGCATAACAGGTTGGGCTCAAATCAATGGTCGTAACGCAATTACTTGGGAGCAAAAATTCAAATTAGATGTTTGGTATGTAGAAAATCAGTCTTTCAAATTGGATATGTATATTCTTTATAAAACTGTTCAAAATGTTTTACAAAAGAAAGATATTAATGCTACGGATCATGTCACAACAGAGAAATTTAGAGGTAATTTATGATGAAAAAGGTTGTAATCATTGGTAATGGCGGTCATGCCAAAGTCATAAAGGATGTTATTAATGCACAGGGTGAATTTATCTTGGCTGGTTATTTAGACAATAACATTGATAATTATTATGAAGAAAGTGGATGCTTTTATGATAATTTATCACATTTAGAGCGCTATCGTAATGATTATTACTTTATTATTGCCATTGGTAATAATAAAGTAAGGGCACAAATTTTTGAGCAAAGTAATATAGCGATTAAGCAGTTCGCGAAAGTGATTCATCCTACTGCAATCATCAGTCCTTATAGTGAGATAGGCTATGGAACAGTGGTAATGCCGAATGCTGTTGTTAACGCAGATACGGTTATAGGTGAACATGTCATTATAAATACGAGTGCTGTTGTAGAACATGATAATCGTATAGGAGATTATGTTCATATTTCACCTGGAGCAATGCTAGCTGGTGGTGTTTCAGTGGGGAGGCAAACACATGTAGCTATAGGCGCCAAAGTCATACCGCAAATTAATATAGGCCAAGATTGTGTCATCGGTGCAGGTGCTACTGTTATTAATGATATTGAATCGTATCAAACGGTTGTAGGGACACCTGCAATATCTAAGGAGTGAATATAATTGGAAAATGAAAGAGTATTCTTGTCTAGACCGCATATGGGCGGAGACGAACTAGATTTTATCAACCAAGCATTTGAACAAAACTGGATTGCTCCATTAGGAGAAAATGTTACTGGATTTGAAAATGATATAAAAGCGTATGTTGGTGTGAATGAGGCTTTAGCAGTAAGTAGTGGAACAGCTGCGATTCATTTAGCTTTGATAGAAAGTGAAGTTGGTGTAGGAGATATTGTATTTTGTTCATCATTAACATTTTGTGCAACGTCTAATCCTATTTTATATCAAGGTGCAATACCCGTACTTATCGATTCTGAATTAGATTCTTGGAATATGTCTCCAAATGCACTTGAAAAAGCTTTTGAAAAATACGCAGCAAAAGGTCAATTGCCTAAAGCTGTGATTGTAGTTAATTTATATGGTCAATCTGCACAATTAGATAAAATAAAAGCACTTTGTGACCGATATAAGGTGATATTGATTGAAGATGCGGCTGAATCGTTAGGATCTGAGTATCAAGGTGCAATGAGTGGTAGCTTAGGAGATTATGGAATATTTTCATTTAATGGCAACAAGATCATCACAACAAGTGGTGGAGGAATGTTAGTAACTCACAGTAAATCTAATAGAGATCATGCATTGTTCTTATCTACACAAGCTCGAGATAAAGCGTTACATTATCAACACAGTGAGTTAGGTTATAACTATAGATTAAGTAACATTTCAGCGGGAATTGGTAGAGGACAAATGAAAGTATTAGATAAGCGAGTTGAAAGAAGAAGAGCAATCTTTGATAAATATCAACGTGAACTAAGTGATATCGAAGGGCTCGAATTCCAACCTGAACTAAAAGATTCCAAATCAAATCGATGGCTTACAGCGTTGACTATTGATGAAAGTAAGGCTGGTTTCTCTGCAAATGACATAATTCATAAATTAGATGAAGCAAATATTGAGGCGCGACCAGTATGGAAACCTATGCATTTACAACCACTATATAAAGATTATGATTTTATTTTTGATCATGACGATAATGCTAAATTCCTATTTGATCATGGTGTCTGTCTGCCATCTGGATCAGATATGACTGAAGCACAACAAGATAAAGTCGTTGCTATAATCAAAGAACTAAAATAATAAAATTAGTAATAACAATTTATACTGAATTAAGTATAGTTGTTGATGTTCTGTCATTTTATAATAGTGATTTATCACTGAATTTCGTAACAGGCTAAAACATTAAGTAACAATGTTTTAGCCTGTTTTTTCACCTTAAAAAGTCAAATTAATATCTTTAACTGTTGTTAAAGCAAACAATTAATAATTAGCGCAGTTACTGTGTGCGGAATGGCAGTGCAATATTTAACTAGAATACCATTTATGATTCCTTCTCAGTATACGAACTGCTATAAAAAGACTTTCAACTGAAGATAAAGTATAATAAATATTAGTACTAGGTGCTAAATAGCTAAATGAAATATGTAATTATCAACGATAGAAATGAGGGATATGATGTCTAAAGTAATTCAAAATTTAGAATCTGCATTTGAGGGCTTAACGGATGGCATGTCGATATTAGCAGGTGGATTTGGGTTATGTGGTATACCGGAGCATTCAATTGAAGCAATTCGTGCTAAGGGGACGAAGGGTTTAACAGTGGTGAGTAATAATTGTGGAGTAGATGATTTTGGTTTAGGTAGATTACTGGAAAATAAGCAAATTGATAAGATGGTTAGTTCTTATGTAGGTGAAAATAAAATCTTTGAGCAACAGTTAATTAATGGTGAATTGGATGTGGAATTAACGCCACAAGGTACATTAGCTGAGAAATTGCGTGCAGGTGGTGCTGGTATTCCAGCATTTTATACGAAGACGGGTGTCGGTACGCTTGTCGCTGAAGGTAAGGAAACGCGTGACTTTGATGGTGAAACATTTCTTATGGAGCGAGCAATAACAGGGGATTATGGCATTGTTAAGGCGAAAAAGGCGGATACTTTTGGTAATTTAGTCTTTGAGAAGACTGCGCGTAATTTTAATCCGCTATGTGCCATGGCTGCAACGACTACAGTTGTTGAGGTTGAGGAATTAGTAGAAATTGGTGAAATTAACCCAGATGAGGTACATTTGTCTGGTGTATATGTGGATTATATTTATTTAGGGAAGCATTTTGAAAAGAGAATAGAGAAACGCACTGTAAAGGAGGCTAATCATGAGTAAACAAATCCAAAGGCAAAGGATTATTCAACGTGCAGCGAAAGAAATTGAAAGTAATATGGTTATTAATCTTGGTATCGGTATGCCGACATTAGTTGCCAATGAGCTTAATGATCATGTGCAGAATGTTTACTTCCAATCTGAAAATGGTTTATTAGGTATTGGACCTTATCCAACGGAGGATGAAGTAGATGCTGATATAATCAATGCGGGTAAGGAGACGGTTACTGCTGCTAAAGGTGCATCATTCTTTGATAACGCAGAGTCCTTTGCCATGATTAGAGGTGGTCATATCGATTTGGCCATTCTAGGTGGTATGGAAGTTTCTGAGAAGGGTGATCTGGCAAATTATATGATTCCAGGGAAATTAGTCAAAGGTATGGGTGGCGCCATGGATTTAGTCGTTGGCGCAAAGAAAGTGGTTGTGATAATGGATCATATGAATAAGCATGGAGAGTCTAAAATTAAGGCACAGTGTGAGTTACCGTTAACTGGTGCGCAAGTGGTGGATACATTAATTACTGATTTGGCAGTATTTCAATTTGAACATGGAGTGATGCAGTTAATAGAACTACAAGAGGGTGCGACGTTAGAGCAAGTTGAAGCAAGTACTGACGCGTACTTTGAAAATCATTTAAAGTAGGTGTGAACAATGGTCAAAGATAAAGTGACGATAATTACGGGTGCGGCAAGTGGTATTGGTCTTGGCATTGCAAAGGTATTTCTTGAACATGGAGCAAAGGTCGTATTGGCTGACATGAATAAAGAGAAATTAACTAGTGAGGTAGAGCAGTTAATTGCATTGGGGTATGATTGTATGGCAATTCAAGTAGATGTCACAGATGAAATGGCTGTTCAACAAATGATAGACCAGACCGTAGAGAAATATGGTCGTTTGGATGTATTGTTTAATAATGCGGGCCTTCAGCATGTTGAAGCGATAGAGTCATTTCCAACAGATAAATTTAGACAAATGATTGATATTATGTTGACGGGAAGCTTTATTGGTACGAAATATGCTTTACCAATTATGAAGGCGCAACAAAGTGGCAGAATCTTAAATATGGCTTCAATTAATGGTGTGATAGGATTTTCTGGAAAGGCAGCTTATAATAGTGCGAAACATGGCATTATTGGTTTGACGAAAGTAACAGCATTGGAAACGGCTACAGATGGTATTACTGTGAATGCGATTTGTCCTGGTTATATAGATACACCATTAGTTAGAAATCAGATGGCTGATTTAGCTAAGCATAGAGGTGTGAGTGTGGAAGCGGTACTTGAGGATGTATTATACCCATTGATTCCACAAAAGCGTTTGGTTGATATTGCTGATGTTGCGAATTATGCGTTGTTCTTATGCAGTGATGGTGGAAAAAGTGTGACAGGTCAATCTATATTAATTGATGGTGGTTATACTGCACAATAATTATTATAAATATGTGTGATTTAGAGTTGTCATGTTTTATGTTATGTTTGAAGAAATAGTATTCAGATAAGGTGTAATAAACATGAAGCGGTATGATGCGCAATTTTCAGAAATGCTTACTATATTAGTACCAGTTATTCTGGTCTTATTATCAAACTTTATAGATAAATCGTCATATCATTTAGTGTTAATGACACTATATTTAATTGTTTTAGGGTACGTAGTAATTAGAAAGTTTATTACTACGGAACAGGCTATTGATAATTATCGACATACAAGGCAACCGGTGTTTATAACGGTGAAGGCAGATTTGTGGTTGGCCTTTACTTTTTACATAATATTTATGATGTGTATTGTAGGTATAATTTATACGATTTTATTTTGGAAGTGGCCAGTAAATATTGTAGTTATAGCATGTATTGTGGGAGTGATTTGCCTGCTAATATTTATTACAAGTATCTTGGGTAAACGCTCATTTGTTTTTAGTGATAATCATGAACAGTAGGGGTGTTTTATGCTTTATATTAATGCAGAGGAACAAGAGAAATTGTTAAATATGGAAGAAGTCGTTGATGCGGTTGCACAATCATTGCGTGCTTATTCTGAAGGCAAGACGGATACGCCGTTGCGTTACGTATTACCATTTAATGAGGATAATCGCTATTTAGTAATGCCGGCATTATCAGATGAATTAAAAATAGTTGGCTTGAAAACTGTGACGGTTGCACCTAATAATTCAAAACAAGGTAAGAATACAATTGTTGGTTCGGTTATTTTATCAGACTATGAAACTGGTGAAACGTTGGCTGTTCTAGAAGGTTCTTATTTAACTAAAATTCGTACGGGTGCAATTTCTGGTGTAGCCACTCAGTATCTTGCGCGTAATGATGCATCGACTTTATGTGTTATTGGTACAGGTGACCAAGCTCAAGGACTCATTGAAGCGGTACTTGCAGTGAGAGATATTAAGCGAATTCAGTGCTTTAATCGTACGTATGACAAAGCTGTGAAATTTGCTGAGATGGTACAGCAACAACATAAAGAACTAGAGGTTGAAGTATATGAGCGAGTAGAGCATGCTATTGCTGGTGCTGATGTGATTGTTACTGCAACCAATGCTCAGACACCAGTGTTTGACCAAATGTTAGAGCCTGGGGTACATGTTAATGCGGTAGGCTCATTTAAACCAGACATGCAAGAGTTGCCATCTCAATTAATCGCGAACGCGGATAAGGTAGTTGTAGAAGCTGAATCTGCTGCTTTAGAAGAAACAGGCGATTTGCTTACACCTATATCAGAAGGTGAATTTACTGCTAATGATTTGCATGGCGAATTGGGACATATCGTGGCAAAACGCTTGGAAGGCAGAGTTTCAGATGACGAAATTACGGTATTTAAATCTGTAGGCGTTGCTATAGTAGATATTGTGGTTGCAAATTATTTTTATCGTAAAAAGTTAAATGCATAATAGTAATCTATCATAAGAGGTTGACCATTGGTGTGCTTTAGTTTGCGAATGCAATATTAAAAGTGTCATAACAGCGATGGGGCCTCTTTTTTTAATATATAAAAACTTTATTGTGTAAACAAATTAATGTTTAAAATTAATTTATAGCATAGTAAGATAGTGATAAGAAATATACATAATAATTAGGGGTGGCGTAATTGAATAAAATCGCAAAGTATTTAACAGTTTTTTCTTTAGCAAGTACTATGACTTTATCGACAACGGTGACTGCAGATGCAAACACTACTACAGCAACGAAACAATCGGAAGTAAAGCAACAAGCATCAACTGAGCAACAGGTTAATCTAGGTGCTGAGAATATCATGGCAGTTTCATGGTATCAAAATTCTGCTGAAGCTAAGGCTTTATATTTACAGGGGTATAACACAGCAAAGACGAATTTAGATCAAGAATTGAAAAAACATAAAAAGAATAATGGACATAAGAAATTAGCGATTGCATTAGATATTGATGAAACAGTATTGGATAATTCGCCTTATCAAGGTTATTCTGCATTACATAATAAATCATATCCAGAAGGTTGGCATGAATGGATTCAAGCAGCTAAAGCTAAACCAGTTTATGGTGCTAAAGATTTCTTGCAATATGCTGATAAAAAAGGTGTAGATATTTATTATATTTCTGATCGCGATAAGGACAAAGATTTTAAAGCAACTAAAGAAAATTTAATAGCGCAAGGATTACCACAAGCAACAGATCAACATATTATGTTAAAAGGTAAGAATGACAAAAACAAAGCAGAGCGTCGCGATAAAGTTAGAAAAAATCATAAATTAGTTATGTTATTTGGTGATAATTTATTGGACTTTGATGATCCGCAACAACCGACACAAGCTTCACGTGAACAATTAGTAAATAAACACCAAAAAGATTTTGGTAAGAAGTATATTATTTTCCCTAATCCAATGTATGGTAGTTGGGAATCAGTGCTATATAATAATGACTTCAGTCAATCTGATGCTAAAAAGGATCAATTACGTAAGCAGTCTATCCAATATTTTGACCCTGAAACAAGTGCAATTAAGCAAGGTCAAACAACAAATAGCAATTAATAGTTGCAGGTAGAGCCACTAAAATGTGACAATAATCCAATATCATATGACTAGTAAATGGTGAATAGAAGTTAAATGCGTATAAGGTGGTTAAGAAAAATGAAATCAATATTATTAATTGGTCAATCTAATATGGCTGGACGTGGCTTTATAGATAGCGTATCTCCGATTATTGATGAGCGCATCAAAGTATTGAAAAATGGTCGTTGGCAAATGATGGCTGAACCTATTCATGGTGACAGATCTGTTGCGGGTATTGGTCCAGCAGCTTCATTTGCTAAAATGTGGGTTGATGCACATCCTGGTGAAACGCTTGGTTTAATTCCTTGTGCTGATGGAGGTACAGAGATTGATGAGTGGTCAAAGGATGGCGTGTTAACACGTCATGCATTAATGGAAACTCGCTTTGCGTTAGAAACGAGTGAATTAATCGGTATCTTATGGCATCAAGGTGAAAGTGATAGTTCTGGTGGGAAATATCGAACATACGCTTCTAAGTTACAACAATTGATTGAGGTATACCGCTCTGAATTAGCATTGCCGCAGTTACCATTTATTATAGGTGAGCTCGGAGATTATCTCGGAAAATCAGGATTTGGTTTAAGTGCTAATGAATATAGTCAAATCAATCAATGCTTAAGAGATGTGGCAAATGATGTAGAGCATTGCTATTACGTTACAGGTTCTGGATTGCAGGCTAACCCAGATGGCATTCACATTGATGCAGCATCACAACGTTTATTAGGAATGCGTTATTTTGCAGCATTTAATCAACGAACGCATATTCCTGAACCATTATTAGAGGAAGAACACGCAGACACGCTATTATATAAAACGGAATATACGAAAAATGAACAAATGTATCAGTTAGTTGAATCATTTTCAAAGAGTGAGATTAACTTTGAAACATTTGCTGCTGAAATGGCTAAATTGCAATCATAAAATAAAGGTGTCGTATGTACAGTATCGAATTGTACATATGACACCTTTTAAATATTGAAATTTAGAATAAATTGATAACTGCATTTAGTAGTAACACCATGACTAATCCACATAATCCGACTATGGATTGTACGATTGTAATAGTCTTAAAGGTTTCTCCCATGGACATCCCGAAAGATTCTTTAACTAACCAAAATCCACCATGGTTAACGTAATTAAAGAATAAAGAGCCTGATCCAATGGCAATCGTCAGCAACTCGACATTGATAGAGGAGTCGGCTTGAATTAATGGAAATAATAAATTTGTAGCTCCAACAATACCCACTGTTGCAGAACCAGTTGAAATAGAAAGCAGCGCTGCAACAATCCAGCCCATCAATAATGCAGAGAGTGAAAATTGATCAGCTAAATGTACAATTGAAGTACCTACACCAGAGTCTTCAAGTACTTGTCCGAATGCACCCCCACCTGCAATAATCAACATGATACCTGCAATTGGTTTTAAGCTGCTGCCTAATGCGTCTCTTAACTGTTGAGTGTCTTGTCCTCTAAGATAACCTAGGGTAAGCAATGCATAAAGTACACCGATGAACATTGCAATAATTGGACTGCCTAAAAATTCGAATACTTTGTATTGAAGTGATTGTTCTCTAAAACAAACACCGGCAATAGCATGTAAGAGCATCATTACAACAGGAACGAGTATAGTTGAAAAGGCAAGTGCTGTTGAGATGGGTTGACGTGTTGTAAGATTTGAGTCATTGGTATATTGTTGCAACAAATCGTCACTCGGTTTTACTGATAAACGAGGAGTAATAAATTTACCGTATAAAGGACCGGCAATGATGATGGTAGGGATGGCACAAATCATACCATAAATCATAGTTAAACCAATATTAGCACCAAATTGGTTCACAGAAATCAGTGGACCAGGGTGAGGTGGTACCATACCGTGCATCGTACATAATGCGGCAATTACAGGTACACCAATTGCTATGTATGCAGAGCCCTTTATAGTATTACTGTCTTCAAGTTTTCTAGCAATGGTAAATATGAGTGGTAAGAGCATGATGAGTCCTACTTCAAAGAACATTGGAATGCCGGTGATAAATGCT
The DNA here is from genome assembly GCF_029774255.1 of Staphylococcus gallinarum. Lineage (NCBI taxonomy): Bacteria > Bacillati > Bacillota > Bacilli > Caryophanales > Staphylococcaceae > Staphylococcus > Staphylococcus gallinarum. Next base: position 2,468,015 of record NZ_CP069082.1, on the reverse strand, counting down.
GCAAGTGCCATGAGCCATGGTAAACGTTGAGGTGTCGCATTTTTTAATATAGCAGTTGCAATACGATCGCTTGTACCTGAATCAGAAAGTATCTTGCCTACCATTGCTCCGAGCGCAATGGTAACACCAGTTTCACCTAATGTTGAACCGGCCCCCGTTTCAATAGATTTAACGATTTTATCGATGTCTAATCCAGAAGTAAATCCAACAAAAATAGCAGTTAAGAGTAAAGCTAATAGTGGATGAAAGCGTAATTTGGAAGTTATTAAAAAGATTAATAATAGAATACTTACTACCGTAATGATTAATAATTGATAATCATGCGATGTCATAACAATGCCCCCCTTGTTTGAAGGTTGATGAATACAATTAATTTTTTAAAGAATCAATACTATATACAACCATAAAAGATATTTTAATCCTAATATATAAATGTTTAGAGAAAACGTTTTCGAAGTTTAAACATTGAAAAAATTTTTATAAAAATAAAGTTAAAGTTTATTACTTGAATTTAGCTAAAATCGGAGTAAGATAAAAGGTGAATAATTACACTTTGAATTAGGGACTTAAAGAAGGAGTGAGTTTAAAGTTAGGTGAATCATTTCTATACTATGCCACTTTGATTTCAAGTATTGGATCTCCCGCATTGTTATAAGTTCGTTAACTTGCCACTCGTGTTGATTCGCTATCTTAAGACTTGGTGCTATGTGTTACATGTCACTTTCGCATGTAAGATATAGCTCAACATAATGACGTATCTATAATGCGAATAAAGTAGTTTTATATCTTGCCAATAGCGTAATTTTAATACGAGGAGTGTTTATTATGCGGAAAATAAATAAAATGTTATCTTCCACAGCAATCGTATCTGCATTGGTATTAGGGACGTCTACAGTATATCTAACGGCTAATGGACCTGAGATTCAAGCGAAGGCAAGTAAAGAAGCAACATGGGGTTATGGAACAAGTGGTGTGTCAGCTAAAGCAGAACTCCCATGGTATAAATATGAAGGTTATACATCATATGATGCAGATTTCACACAAGATTATAACTTTGTTAGAGCTTTAAAATATGACAACGTAACTATTAATGGTTATAAAGTAGATACAGATGCAAAGGCTGAATTTGATCATACTAAAAAACTTTATGATACATCGGTTGAATTTAATAGCGATGATGAAGTAGTTCAAATTACATTCTTTACGAAACCAGATGCTGTATCTAAAGCAACATTCAAAGATGCACACAGCTCAAATGAAATTGTAGATGAAGGAAAATTAGGTAATGGCGACGGTACATTTGTTAAATATGGAACAAATGACGGCTCATATACAGCATTCTTTGACCAAAATGATAAGTTAATGGAAATTACAATTGGACAATAAATTGAATTAAATATAAGGCTATATTGATTTGATAGGAGTAGCGAACCTCTATTGTAATTATTATAATAGGGGTTCTTTTTCATATAATGTATATCTTAAATCATTGTCTTATAATTTTTAGAGAATTATAATAAATATAATAGAACGATTTTGTATATAAATTGTATAAAAAAGGGGATAGTTATGAAACGAATTACTATTATGGTGTTAGTTGGATTGATAACGTTAGTTATAAAGGCACAAAGTGTGGATGCCAGCGAAAGTAAATCAATAAAAGATTTAGAAGCAACTTATGATACGACTATAGGTGTTTATGGGATAAATACGCAAGATGGTAAACAAATTGAGCATCGTGCGAATGAACGTTTTGCTTTTGCTTCGACTTACAAGGCTATTGCAAGTGGCATATTATTGAATCAACTTTCACCACAAGATTTGAATCAAAAGGTAACAATTAATAAATCAGATATTGTTACATACTCACCGGTTACAGAAAAATATATTGGTAAGACGATGACGCTTAGACAACTCATTGAAGCGTCGATGTTGAAAAGTGATAACACTGCAAATAATAAAGTAATTCAAGCAATAGGTGGTGTGAATGCATTTAAATCAGAGTTACGTCAGCTAGGTGATTGTGTATCAGAACCGCAAAGGTTAGAGCCGGATTTGAATAATTATGATCCTAAGAAAATTGCTGATACGACAACACCGCGTGCTGCAGCTACGACACTTAATTACATTTTAACTCATTCTAATATGCATAAGGGCAATTTACAGTTCTTAAAAGAGCTAATGATTAAAAATGAAACAGGAGATAGCTTAATCAAAGCAGGTGCTGCTAAAGATGATATCGTTGGTGATAAGAGCGGACAAGGTATTACTTATGCAACGCGTAATGACTTAGCATTTATTTATCCAAAGGGGCAATCAAAACCAATTATATTAGCGATTTATACCAAGCAAAGTGATAAAAATGCGAAACCTAACGATGAAGTTATAGCAAAGACAGCTGAAATTGCGATTAAGTATTTGAAGCATTAAATTATTGTGAATCGTTCTTTAGTATAGATGGATTGAAGATGTGAGTATACTTCAATTCATCTCAATTTTAGAATATAGAATGAAAGTAAATTGGAATGAGATTAAGGAAGTGCGATATGGAAATTAAGCAGATGAAATACTTTGTTGAGGTAGTGAAACATGGTGGAATGACGCAAGCATCAGAACATTTATTTATTGCGCAGTCTACGATTAGTAAAAATATTAAGAGCTTGGAAAGCGAATTTAATATTCAATTATTTGATCGAACGAAAAAGCATATTGTCTTAACAGATGTGGGAGCCATTTTTTACGAAAAATGCATAGAGGCCTTGGCGGTCATAGACGATTTATCTTTACAAATGGGGGATGTTACCAATCTTGAACGCGGTCATATTCGAATTGGTATATCCGCTATTATGAATGTCAGATTATTTACAGAGAGTTTAAACAGATTCCATCAACAATTTCCAAATGTGACTTATGAGGTCATTGAAGGTGGGGGAAAGGCAGTTGAATTCTATTTAAATAATGATGATATTGATGTTGGTATTACAACCTTACCTGTAGATAATGATATTTATCATGCTGTACCTTTATATAAAGAGAAACTGTTGCTCGTTGTTGATAAACAATCCCCCTTTGCTACAGAAACTGTCGTGCATTTGGGTGATTTAAAACGAGAAAGCTTTATTATGTTCCACGATGATTATTATTTGAAAGATCAAATAATAGAAAGCTGTCGAAAGGTTGGCTTTCATCCCAAAACGGTAGCCAAAATGTCTCAAATTACCTTTATTGAAAATATGATACGTGATGGCATAGGAGTAAGTATTTTACCAGAAAGTATAGTTAATGTCCTAAGTAATGAAGTGGTTGGTATTGAGTTGGATGAGGCTGACGTTGCATGGAATTTAGGTATTGTATGGAAAAAAGACAGTTATATGAACTATGTTACAAATGAATGGATTAAGTTTATTTCAAATATTCAATAAACCATAAGAGGTAATAATGTGCTTAACAAGGTATACACACACTAGATGAGTCACTACTGTTATACTGGAAAATATAATGATGAATGGATTGCTTTGTACAAGTAGGTAGAGATAGCGCAAGGTAACAAACGAATATGACACGTATAGAATGAGAAAAAGCGTGCCATTTTGTCTTAAGTATTCCTTTGAGGAATGGTTTGTATTCCAACTATGTATTTTAATCATGGTTCAACAGGTTATATAATAAGGGTGTAGAGGGTTGTGAGTAATGATAATTTATTCACGATGATTCATCAATAAGTCAGTTTCAAACTATTCAAAAGTTGATACACCTAAGTATTACGATGACTTATGTTAATTAGTCAGAACTCATAACTTAATTATGCTATGTTAAGCATCGCATTTTCGAAGGTATGATTTATAAAATGTAAGCGTAATCATTAGTATGGTGCTAAGTGAATGAGATTACGTGAGTCGAAGTATTTTGAGCCGTTACGTTCGATTGTTGTATCGTACCTTTGTTTCAATGTGTTGTTGTTAAGACATTAGTATATAGCGATTCGTTGAAATAATGAAACTATTCTGACCCTCTAGATAACTATCTCTCTCAAGTAAAACGCCTAAAGTTACACCTGTCCAATGTACTTTAGGCGTTTTATTCTTTGTATATGAATGTTACATATTATTTTGAAGTTCTGGATGTAAGTCATAGGATGCTTCTGTATCTTCGCCGTTAATAATTTTGTTTAGTATTGCAACGATTTGTTCTGCGATTTGTGATGTTGGTACACCAATTGCGTTTACTGGATAATCTAATTTTTTTATTTGTGGAATGTTATCATATGAGTAAATAATAGGTTGCTGTGTTTCATCTAAAGCATTAATGGTGCCCACTGTTATATCATAACTACCACAAATTACGCCTGGCGCTAAGCTGTTTGTCTGTAGAAATTTCTTGATAGAAGTTTCTGATTCAATGGAATTTAATCCTTTGGAATTGATAAGGCGATAGTCAATATTGTGCGCAGTGCAATATGTTTCAATGGCACGCTTTTTGGTGATTTGACGCACATCATTGGTGTCCGTATCACCGATATAATCAATGGATTCAATGCCCTTTTCTTGTAATGCTTGAATAGCCATAACCATTGCTTCTGCATGATTGACATTAATAATTGGGTAAGGTGTATTTCTATCCGCACCATAAGCGACGACTGAAATATTATGATAAATCTCAGGTGGTAGATTAGTATGTTCACCTTCATCAAAGATAACGATACCATCGCATCCAAATTCAACAAACTTTTTGGACGCAGTAGAGACATCATCTATAGATACAAACATTGCATAACCATAAGATTTGATAGCGTGATTAATTTCAGAAATGAGGTGCGTTACAGCTATTCTGTCAACAGAAGGCCATATTAAACCAATTGTGCCACTCTTTTTTGAGACTAACGATCTGGCAGATTGGTTGGCTATGTAATTCATTTCTAGTGCTTTTTGTTGTATCATTTGCTTTGTTTTTGGCTTTACCAAATGTGAATTTTTCAATGCTTTACTTACTGTAGAATAACTGACGCCACAGGCTTCGGCGACATCTTTTAAAGTTACAGCCATAGAACGTCTCCTTGAAAGTATTTGATTTAAGATAGAATTAATTATAACATAGAGGTAAGCGTTACAATATTTTTTTGAACAAAAATAACAACGTTGTTATTTTTAAGTAAAGGATAAATTTCTCTGATAAGGGGCTGTAATTATGAATTCCGTCGAAATTTTAAAGGCAATAAATAAAGGTAAGCACATCGCTGTTATGCGAACGAATGAACCCAATACATTTATAGAAATCGCACAGACAATTATCGATAATGGATTAACGATTATAGAGGTCACATTAACAACGCCTCAAGCATTAAATATTATTAGTAAGTTATCTGAAAGAGATGATGCATTGATAGGTGCTGGAACAGTCCTTGATAGTGTGTCGGCTCGAAATGCCATATTAAATGGTGCCAAATTTATAGTCAGTCCTTCATTTGATGTGGAAACTGCAAAAGTAGCAAACCTTTACGATGTCCCTTATATTCCAGGCTGTATGACAGTAAAGGAAATGGTAGAGTCTTTAAAGTATGGCTGTAAATTGTTGAAACTATTCCCGGCAACGCAATTCTCACCAAAGTCAATTAATGATTTTAAAGGGCCGTTACCACAAATAGAAATTGTACCAACTGGAGGTATCGGCAAAGCCAATCATAAAGCGTGGTTAAATGCTGGCAGCTTTGCTGTAGGCATTGGTAGTGAAATAACGAAAGTATATCAAGAGCAAGGTAGAGCAGCACTGGAACAATATATTGTTGATTTAAAAAGTGAGGTGTAATGAATGACTATCTATGGTTTAGGAGAGGTCATGTTACGGTATACGCCACCCGATTATAGTTTACTGAAAAATGCACATACATTTGATGTGCAAGTTGGAGGTGCTGAATTAAATACACTCATATCATTGTCAAGCTTTGATCATAATACCGAAATGATTACAGTGTTGCCTGAGCATGAATTAGCAAAAATTCCATTACAGAAAATGGCACAGACAAAGATCGGCACGCGCAATATTAAATATCGTGAAGGGCGCTTAGGTACTTATTACTTAGAAGAAAGTTTTGGTTTTCGTAGTAGCAAGGTTATTTACGATAGGCAACATTCAACATTTGCAGAATTTGAAACAACATTGTTTGATATAGAACAAATGCAAGCTGGAGATTATTTTGTGATAACAGGTATTACTTTAGCAGTGAATTCAATGTTACGTAATAATATTATTTCATTGTTAACGCAGATCAAAGCACGTGGTGCATACATTGTATTTGATATTAATTATCGAAGTAATCTTTGGGATAAGGAAGTGGCAAAGGCAACTGTTGAATCGATACTTCCATTAGTTGATGTGTTGCTCTTTGGCAAGATGGATGCTACACATTTATTAAATTTAAATTCAGAAATTGATAGCATGGAAACTTGCGCGCGAACAATTCAGGATCACTATCATATTCCAATGCTCGCTTCTAGTAATAGAGATATTGCGGCCAGTACTTTACAAGGGGTTATATTGCAAGGGGATACGTTTATAACAGGCGAGATATATCCTTACCAAGTATTAAATCGTATTGGTGCAGGTGATGCATTTATGTCAGGTATCATACACGGATTAATTGAGCAATATCCGATAGAAGATACACTAGATTTTGCTACAAAATGCGCCGTATTACAGCACACGACAAAGGAAGATGCATTGTCATGCTAAGTAGAAGAGGTGCTCAATTTAGCACAATATGCAGGTTCGTTAAAACGTTAGTTAGAACTATGAAAAATTTTTAACAATATTTGTAAGCGGATACAGATGGTTTTGTAACTGTAATCCTTATTGTAAAGGTGACTTATTACAAATAGTTTGTAATGTACGATACAGAAAAGAGGTTAAAGTATGACATTAATTCATGACAATTTTTTATTGAACAACAAGACAGCGATTAAACTTTATCAGAAAGTAAAAGATTTACCAATTTATGACTTTCATTGCCATTTAGATCCTAAAGAAATATATGAAAATAATAAATATGAAACAATTACACAATTATGGTTATCTGGAGATCACTATAAATGGCGCTTAATGCGTGCATTTGGTATTGATGAAGCCTATATCACAGGTGACGCAGATGATTTTGAAAAATTCCAAGCATTTATGGAGATGTTACCGTATGCTGCTATGAATCCGATGTATCACTGGTGTGCATTAGAACTCAACCGATACTTTAACGAGGACACTGATTTAGATAAGGTGAATATTAAAAAATTATATAAGACTTTAAATAAAAAATTAGCTAAATCAACACACACCCCTCAATCATTAATTAAAGCAAGCCAAGTTTCTGTGGTATGTACAACAGATGATCCATGTGATGATTTAAAATATCATAAATTATTAAGTCAAGATGACAATGTAACATTTAAAGTATGTCCTACATTTAGACCAGATAGTTATGTGCTGTTAAATGAGCAGTCGTTCGAAGAGAAAGTAGAAAAACTAGATGCAGTTACTGATGGGACAATCACTGATTTAAATTCATATATTAATGCCTTGAAAGCACGTGTATATTATTTTGATCGCCAAGGAGCTAAAAGTTCGGATCAAAGCTTTGAAAAGGTGCCATTAATGACAGCAACAACTGAGGAAGCACAAGCCATTTATAACCAGTTAGCAGCAGGTCATGCTGTTTCTGAAACAGAACAGTACGAATTAGCAGGATATATTTTAACTGAAATTAGTAAAGTTTATCATTCTCTCGGATGGGTCGTACAATTCCACTTAGGTCCAATCAGAAATAATAATACGAAAATGCTAAACATTGCAGGAACAGATAGTGGATTTGATAGTGTGGGTAACCAGCTCAATGCAAAGACATTAAATGCAATGTTGAATCACTTAGAATTAAATGATGCATTATCTGATACGATTATTTATCCGAATAATGGTAATGATCATTTAATGGTACAAGCGACTTCAGGTAACTTTAGTAACAGTGCGCATAAAGTACAACTTGGAGCAGCATGGTGGTTTAATGATACAAAAGAAGGTATGGAACGTCACCTAGTAGACTACGCAACTGTTGGCTTATTATCTAAATTTGTCGGTATGTTAACAGACTCTAGAAGTATGATTTCATATACAAGACATGAATACTTTAGAAGAATTCTTTGTAACTTTATTGGTGAAAAGATAGAACGTGGTGAAATTGCATTATCTAATACAACGATTGAACAAATGTTAAAGGATATTTGTTATAACAATGCAGTTAAATTATTTAAAATAGAAGGAATTAAGGAGGTATAATGATGAAACTTTCATTTCGTTGGTATGGACAGGATGACCCTGTAACGTTGGATAATATTAGACAAATTCCCAATATGAAACATATTGTTTCTGCTATATATGATGTACCAGTTGGTGAAATTTGGGAGAAAGAACGTATTCAACAACTTAAAAACACAATTACCGAAGCAGGACTTAACTTTGAAGTGGTTGAAAGTTTACCAGTTAGTGAAGATATCAAGTTAGGAACTGAGAAACGTGATGCATTGATTGAAAATTATAAAACATCACTGAAAAATTTAGCTGAGTGTGGCATTAAGACAGTTACCTATAACTTTATGCCTGTATTTGATTGGACTAGATCACAATTAGACTATCAACTTGAGGATGGTTCTAATACGCTAATATATGATCACAAGCAAATTAAGGATATTGATCCGTTAACGACCGATTTAAACTTACCTGGTTGGGATGAAAGTTATACACGTGACGAAATGAATAAACTCATTTTGAAATATCGTGAAATGTCAGAGGATCAATTGTGGGATAATCTGCAATATTTCTTAGATGCTGTGCTTCCAACGGCTATAGAGCATGATGTAAATCTAGCTATTCATCCAGACGATCCACCTTGGTCTATTTTTGGTATACCTCGAATTATTAAAAATAGAGAAAGTTACTTAAGATTAACTAAGATTAATTCAGCTTCAAATAACGGCATTTGTTTCTGTACAGGTTCGTTAGGTTCCTTAGCTGAAAATAATTTACCCGAGCTGATTAAAGAATTTGGCAAACATATCCATTTTGTGCATATGCGTAATGTGAAAAGATTAGATGCGCAGTCATTTGTCGAAACGGGTCATTTGTCTGAAACAGGTTCTGTAGATATGAAAGCTGTAACACAAGCGTTGTTGGCTATTAACTATAAGGGAACAATCCGCCCTGATCATGGTCGTATGATATGGGGTGAAACTGGTAAAGCAGGTTATGGTCTGTTTGATAGAGCGCTTGGTGCAACATATATTAATGGTTTAATCGAAGGGGTGAGTGATTAATGGATGCTCAATTTAAAGGAGTAAATGTCATTATTACAGGTGCCACTGGTGTGATTGGCAGTACCTTTGTAAAAGGATTGGTTGCCAAAGGTGCGAATGTCGGTTTATTAGGTCGCTCAGAAGAAAAAATTACTGCATTGCAGAATGAATTAGGTGAAGCTAAAGTACAAACAGTGGATTTAGTAGCCGATGTATTAGATAAAGTAGAATTAGAACGAGCAAAACAAAGATTTAATGAAACATTTGGTACGATTGATATTCTGATTAATGGTGCAGGTGGCAATCATCCGAACGCAACTACCAGTGATGAATTTTATGATGCTCAAGGAACTAACACATTTTTTGATTTAACAGAACCCGGTGTTGATGCAGTATTTAAATTGAACTATGTTGGAACGTTTCTGCCATCACAAGTGTTTGCGCAAGATATTGTAACCTCAAAGCAAGGTTCGATTATTAATATTTCATCGATGAATGCTTTTACACCACTGACAAAGATTCCAGCATATAGTGGAGCTAAGGCGGCAGTGAGTAATTTCACTGAATGGTTAAGCACTTATTTCTCAGGTAAGGTTCGAGTTAATGCGATTGCTCCTGGATTCTTTGAAACCAATCAAAACAAAGGGCTATTAAGGAATGGCGATGGTTCCTATTCTGATAGAGCAAACAAAATATTATCTCAAACACCAATGAATCGATTTGGTGAACCAGAAGAAATTCTAGGTACATTATATTGGTTGATGGATTATAACGCGAGTAGCTTTGTGACAGGAATCGTCGTACCTGTTGATGGAGGATTTAATTCGTATTCTGGCGTTTAATCCACAGTATTTGTACAGTATAATTGCAGTAAGTTAAAGTTTGAAACATTAAAAACCCACGATAAAGTCTGTTAAAGCACATGTACCAATAAATATTGGATTGTAGTCCAATGGTTATAGTACATACTTAACAATGTCTTAGTCGTGGGTTTTATTACTGGTTCTAATTATGATGTTTCAACGGTTATTAACATCGTTCAAATGTGTCTATGACATAGGCATTTATCACACTTTTTCGACGATTTAATTCTTTTTCACAATAGGAATCCACATTTCTCCGTATACTAGATCCTCATTATTTCCTTTGATAACAGCAGTGTTTGGTCCGCCTACATAGGAAATATCAGAATTTGAAGGTAACAATTCACCAAAAGCGCGCCCAGTTAGTAAATCACTGAGTTCCTTTTCACTTTGAGCTTCTCCTTCAACGACTAAATACTCACTTGACGGAAATTCAATTTGACGCGTTGCTTCAGGAAGTGTCTCATTAGTCATTACGCCAACATAATGCATCATTTTACTATTTACTGCCTCATTAACGATAAAAAGATAATCATTTGTAGCTATAGATTTTAATTTATCTATAATACCTTTGTTAACCATATCATTCCAAAAGGTAGTCTTTTCATTATTAATACCAGCATAATCTGTATAATCACTTTTTAATTCTGTTCCAATACCTAACACTGTAAAATTTTCTTTTGTTTCTAATGAATAGTTTGTCATCATAAGTTCCTCCTTTAATATAAGTCATACCCATTTATCTTTTGCTAAATTTATATTAACATTTAATCATGTCAAAAAATGACTATGTTTAGGAGGTAACATGAAAAAAGTTGAACGTATAAATACAATGATGCGTTATATGAATAATAGATCATTTTTCACAATTACTGAAATAATGAAGGAATTCGACATTTCAAGGTCGACTGCCTTTCGAGATATAAAGGAAATAGAAAGTATGGGTATGCCACTCATATCAGAAGTAGGGCGAAGCGGTGGGTTCATCGTAATGAATAATTCAATGTTGCCACCTATTCAATTTACAGATGATGAGGTAAAAGCATTATTTATTGCTTTTATGGCATCGCGCAACCAACAATTGCCATTTTTGGAAAGTAGACAATCAATAGCGGAAAAATTATTAGGTTTGATACCTGAGCATCAACAAGAAGTGCTTGTTTCATTAAATGATTTTCTTATTTTTGAGAGAACCAATGTACAGAATCCTGACTTATTGGAGTTATCGGATATTGCACATCCATTATTAGAGCAGCTGATACAAATATATTTATATAGTCAATTTATAAAAATTACGGTAATTAGTAATGGCGCAGAACAAAGTTATCCAGTATTTGTTCTACATTTATATAGAGAAAAGCATTTATGGATGGTAGAGGGGTTTGACTTAAACAATAAAGTGTTAATGGTATTTGCACTTGATAAAGCCACACATGTAGAAGCCTTTCAACCTTCAGAAAAATGGACGAAACCAAAAATATTAAAAATGATTGCACGCGCGCAACCAGAAACGAATGTTGAAATCATATTAGGTCCTGAGGGAATTGCACAATATCAAAAATATCATCCAATTAAGGTGTCAATTGCTTATATGGATCCCTTTCAAACAACAGGCGTCTTAAAAATGTCAGTCAATCTTCAAGATGATAAGACATTAGATGAATTGATAAACTGGATTTTATTTTTAGGACAAGATATAACCATAGTGAATTTGCCTGAACAAATAGCAAAAAAATTACGAAATAGAAGTCAATTGTATAATTAATATTATATAAATTGAACAACTTAACTATTTTCTTTAGACTGAAATTATCAACTTCAATTAAATATTTTATTATTTTATTGAAAATAAAAATTATTTAATACATAATGTAAGGGATTGATTAAGATAGATAGAGAAAATAGGTGAATTAGCGTGAGAGAATTCTTTAAATATTACAAACCTTATAAAGGATTGTTTTTCTTAGATTTTAGTTCTGCAATTTTTGTAGGATTATTAGAATTAATTTTTCCATTAATAACAAGTGTTTATATAGATAAATTATTACCAACAAATCATTGGAATTTAATTGTTTTGTTCGGATTGTTATTATTATTTGTTTTTGCAGTTGAAGCAGTACTCAAATTTATCGTCACATATTGGGGTCATAAATTAGGAACCAATATTGAACGAGATATGCGTAATGATTTATATGGGCATATTCAAAAATTGAATTTCAAATACTTTGATAATCAAAAGTCAGGCAAGTTAATTGGTAGGTTAACTAATGATTTGATGGATATTGGTGAGGCGGCACATCATGGACCCGAGGATGTCTTTTTATCAATAATGACACTTATAGGTGCCTTTGTCATCATGCTAACTATTGATGTGAAATTAGCATTGATAACATTCTGTGTGGTGCCGATTGTCTTTGTGTTAGCTATTTTCTTTAGCCAAAAAATGTCACGCGCTTTTAAAAAATTATTCGCTAATGTATCTCGATTTAATGAGTTGATAGCCGATAATGTAGGTGGTATTCGTTTGGTTCAAGCATTTACTAATGAACGTTATGAGAATGATAAATTCCGTAATATTAACGATAACTTTAGAGCGACTAAGTTAAAGGCATATAACTATATGTCTTGGAACATTACGATTAGTCATATTGCACAAAAAATCACCTTGATTGTTGTATTAATTGTCGGTAGTTACTTTGTGTTACATGGAGACTTATCTTATGGTGGTATTGTTGCATTTATTATGATTACAAATGTACTATTTAAGCCACTCGAACAAATCAATATGATTATTGAACTCTTTCCCAAGGCTATTGCTGGATTTAAGAATTTTAGAGAAATATTATTAGTTGACCCTGAAATTAAGGATGAACCAAATGCGGTACAAATGCCCAAGGCGCTTCGAGAGATTGAATATCAAGATGTGACCTTTGGTTATGGAGAAGATAAGATTCTAAATGGACTAAATTTAAAGGTACAACATGGTGAGAAAATTGCACTCGTTGGACCTAGTGGTAGCGGTAAGACCACTATTAGTGCACTATTGCCAAGATTTTATGAGGTGGATAGTGGGGCTATCATGATTGATGGTGAAAATATAAAAAATATACAACTGCGTTCACTTCGTTCAGAAATTGGTGTTGTACAACAAGACGTCTTTTTATTTTCCGGCACATTACGAGAAAATATTATATACGGTAATTTAGATACAAGTGAAGAATTGTTGTTTAAAGCAATTAGACAGGCACAGCTAGAAGAATTTGTAATGAGTTTACCTGAAGGATTAAGTACGATGGTAGGAGAAAGAGGTACGAAATTATCCGGTGGACAGAAACAACGTATCGCGATTGCACGTATGTTCTTAAAGGACCCTTCAATCATTATATTAGATGAAGCCACTAGCGCACTTGATATTGAGACTGAAAACAAAATTCAAGCTGCCTTTAAAAAATTGTCTGAAAATCGTACATCACTCATCATTGCACACCGTTTATCAACAATTAAGGATGTAGATCGCATTGTCTTTGTAAAAGATGGGCAAATATTAGAAGAAGGTAGTCATGAGGTACTGATGCAACATGATGGTCCTTATAAACAGCTTTATTTATCCCAATTTCATGAGATAGATACCTTTTAAATTTAAAACGCAATATATTGAAGTAACTAAACAAGTGTTTGTCTCGTTACGCTATTTACGTATTGGCTAAGCAAGCGTGACGAATAGGCGACTAATCATACGGAAAAAATCCCCTCACTATTTGCGGTAGTGAGGGGATTGGTGCATAAAATGCAGATATCTTTGTTAATTGTATTATAACGCCATAGCGGTTAGGAATGCAAAAACAAATACTGCTAAAAATGACTTTAGTAAGGAAAAAGATAGCATTTATAGAAAAAAATTATTTGTTTATTAAACGTGAAGAGTATTTCTGTTCTATAAATTGTAATTTTTTAATTATTAAGCCAACAATTAATGCGGAAATAATAGTTCCTTCACGTACACCTTCAATAGTACCTATAGTCAGTAAAGATATTAGAATAGCAATAACAACCAAAGTTATATCAAAATATAACTTAATAGTTCCAAAACTTTTTGCTGTTTTTTTTGATAAAGCTTTAACAACACCTTCAGCAGGATTATTAACTACTTTAGCTTTTAATTGTAAGATAGTACTGTAAGCAATAATAGTACAACCAACTAGTACCATTAATAGTTTTATAATGTAAAATGGTTTAGGTATATATATAATAACTAAAGACCATAAATCAATTGAGATCCCTAAAATAGGGCCAACTATTAATTGTAAATATTGTTCTTTGGGAAATTGTTTCCCTAAGATTATGATTTCAAATAGTACAAAAATGATATTTGTACACATAGTTAATACGCCAAAGCTTATTGGTTGAGATAAACTCAATATAAAAGGGGGGCTTGTAATTGGTGTGGTTCCTAAATGAGATAAGGTAACTAAAGATATCCCCATCCCCATTATAAAAATACTGAGCAAAAATAAGGCGTACCTTTGTAACTTTGTTATAAGCAATACATAGTACTCCTTTCTATATAATATAGTCAATTGAGATCAATTTAATTTTGTTAGTTTTATAGCTTTTTCTTGGGCAATTAGACATAATTCAGCGGCTTTAAAAATATGTTTTTGTGTCATTGAATTTTCTGTTCTATTTAAACAATCTAATATCATTTTTTCAAAAAAAGGAAAGCCAATTTTATTTTGAAGATGAAAATATTTTTCCCCATGTTCATTAACTAAAAATAAATGTTCTCCAGAACTCGATCGAGTCAAATCAATAAATTTACGAATTTCTATAGTTCCTTTAGTTCCTGTTATAAACAATCGTCCATCACCCCAATTACTTAAACCATCTGGAGTTAACCAATCGACCTTGAAATAAAATGTTACTCCATTCTCACCAACTAAAGTAGCATCACCGTAGTCTTCAAATTCTGGATAATCAGGGTTATTATAATTGCCAACCTTACTATGTAACACTTTGGCATCTTTATTATTACTGAAGTGTAGAAATTGTTCTATTTGATGACTACCAATATCGCATAATATGCCACCATATTGTTTTTTTTCAAAAAACCAGTTAGGACGTGTAGTTTTATTTAAACGGTGTGGTCCGAAACCAGTGATTTGAACTACTTCACCAATTTCTTCATTTTTAATAAGTTCTTCAGCAAATACTGCACTTTCTACATGTAACCGTTCACTAAAATAAACCATATATTTTTGTTTTGTTTCTTGAACAATTTTTCTTGTTTCTTCTAACTGTGGTAGAGAAGTAAATGGTGTTTTGTCTGTAAAATAATCTTTACCAGCCTTCATTACTTTATTTCCTAAATCACTTCTTTTAGCTGGTATATCTGCTGCGGCAACTAGTTGAACCTCTTTATCATTTAAAATTTCATGAAGTGAATTTGCAATTTTTACTTCAGGAAATTTGTAAGTAAATTCTTTAATTCTTTTGGGATTTGAATCAAAAACCCACTTTAATGTAGCACCAGCTTCTATCAGTCCTTCGCACATACCATAAATATGGTCATGATTTAATGCCACGGCAGCAAATACAAATTTAAAATTCTTACTATTTTTTTGTTTTAATAAATTTTTCAAGTTATATATCTCCTTATTTTATATAATCAATCATATTAAGTGAAATTCTCTTAAATAATGTTCTATTGATTTTTGTTATTACGTACATTTAATACATTTGATATTTTAGTGACGGTACTCTTATTAAGTGGATAAAACAAAGCTAAAATTATAAATGATATAAACAATAATATAGAAGGAGATAAATTAGACATATCATATATTCTTTGCATAACCTCATCAGTTTGTGTTGTTGTACTATTCTTAGAAGAATTGTACCCGATTATACTTAATAGGATTCCCCCCAATCCGCCAGCCAAAGATTGCCCAATTTTTCTAGCAAACGAATTTACCGCATATATAGTACCATCTTCTCTTAAATAAGTAGTATATTGATGATAATCAATTACATCTGAAATAAATGCCCATATCATCAAATTAAATAATGATGCCCCTAAAGTTGCAAGAAACATTAAAAATAAATATAACCATACGTTTTGAATATTTAAGAAATATAAAGTTAAATACAATACACTGGAAAATAAAAGAGCAATAATACTAACTTCCTTTTTCCCATATTTAGTAGCTAATAAAGTTGAAAAAGGTGCTAATAATATAACTGTTCCATAATTTAAAAATAAAGCTATAGACATTGCTGTTTTATTGTGATAAAAATCATGAAACAAATAAGTTATATTTGTACTTGTCAATATTTGATTGATTACAATGAATATATCAACTATAACCAAAGCAATTAAAGCTTTATTTTTAAATAAACTAATAAAAATTTTATTAATAGGTTCAATTTCTTTTTTAGTGAATTGAATTCTTTCTACGGTATTTTTGTAAGTCAATTTATAAAAAAAGAATGCAATAATAGCACAAATTATAGATACAATAAAAAATCTATTTCCAGAAACAATTTGATGTCCATTAGGTAAATTTATATATACGAATAAAGGAATTAGTAAACCGGTTGAACTTCCACCAATAGCAGCACCAATACTACGAAAAGTAGATAGTGAAGCTCTGTTTTTAACATCACTAGTTATAGTTGATGCCATTGATCCATAAGGTATGTTTATGGCAGACAATAAAATCCCGAATAATAAGTATGATATAAAAGCGTAAATAATCTTTAAATTCATAGAAAAATCATTAATAAATGGTAGAAATAAAATAATTGTACTGATACAAAAAGGATATTTCATCTTCCGAATCCAAGGTCTAAATCTTCCTTCTTTACTAACTTTGGAATTATCACATAACCTTCCAATTAAAACATCAACAAAAGCATCTATAATTCTAGTAGTGAAAAATAATATACCTACTATATATCCAGTTATACCTAAAACATTAGTGAAATAAATCATCAAAAAACTATTTACTAAGCCTAGTATTATAGTATTTGCTAAGTCCCCATATAAATAAGCTAATTTGTCTTTATAATTAAATTTTCTTGAAGCATCTCCCAAATTTCTTCATCCTCCTTAGTTAAATTTAATTGTTTTAAGAAAAAACATCATTGACTTTATTATTTTTCTTTGACCATTTTATATCGGCATCATTTGGTAAAATCCAATGAGAATAACAATATTCTAAATCTTTATCTAAATTATTAACCCAATATTGTTTTTGTTGCTCACTGTAGCGAATTAAACTTTTTGGAAATAAATTTATTTTAGAAAAGGACCCATGTAATGTCTTAATACATAAAACGTGTGGAGTCGCGGCTTCTAAACCACAAGGAATACGATAGTTATTAGTTAAAATAGCATCTATACAAACATATAATTTTGTTAAGTGACTTTTGGCCTCTGGATTCATGTAAGTTTTTTGAAGACCATCTTTAAAAAATGCTGTTATATTTTCATATCCTTTATCAGGGTCATATTTTATTGTGGCTTTTTCGAATTCTAGTTCAAAACAAGGATTTCTAACATTTTTAGTGGCATGAGAAGCATAAAAAAATATATCAATATTTTTTTTGCTTTTTATATGTAATGCACATGTATCAAATGTTTCTATATTGTTTACACGATAAAGCTCATATTCTATTGTGTTTAAGGAGACACTAGTATTTATATGATCACCATTTAAATAAAATAAATTATGCAAAAAATGTGCAGTTGCATTATTAGCTACGCTATCGAATATCATTGAATTATCGGAACTGAATTTTTTTCCTGCCCAAGAAGAACGATTATAATAAATCTCATTTCTTGGCCATTGAACCATACTCTTTACACGTATAGGTTTTCCAAATTTCTTATCAATAATATCTTTTTTTAATTCTAAAATTGAATTTATAAATGACCAGTTAAATCCTATTGCCAAAAATTTACCAGTTTTGTCTCTTATTCGCTCCATTTCATGTATATCATCATAATTAGCAGTTACAGGCTTTTCGCATAATACATGACTGTTGTTATTCATACACAAGCAAGCGTGGTACTTATGTAAATGTATTGGAGTAGATATAATGGATAAATCTGCAGTATTATTCTCATAGAATCTCTCAATGGAGTTATAAATTGATATATTTCTTTTGATTAACTCATCATAAAACTCTGAAGATTCTGCATTTATATCCACAACTCCGTTCAAGATAATCGATTCATTTTTTTTGAACAACAATTCTTCTAAATAGTTTCTTCCATAACCGTTGATTCCGATTAAAACTATAGATACAGTTTTTTTCATTTTGTATCCTCCTTTATTGATTATATAAACGAAATAAAGAAACCGCTTACATTTAAATGGGATTATAACACCAAAAACCACAATAAACAACATATTTTTTGTTTATTGTGGTTTTTGTTTGGTTTATATGGTTTTTAAATAGAGTATTTTTAATTTATAATTTTAACGGATTTTTTTTGTAAGAGTTCTATAAATTTTGCATCGAAGTCATTGTCAGAAACAATATAATCTATGTTTGACAGAGATCCAAAAGTGATAAGACTGGTTTTATCTAATTTTGAGGAATCTAAAGCTAAAATAGTTTTTTTAGCTTTATTCATCATAATTTGCTTAATATAAGCTTCTTCCTCATTAGAATCTGTAATAATTCCGTCTCTATTTAAGGCTTTGCAGCTTATAATTGCAAAATCTGGATTAAACTTGTTAATAGATTCAATTGTTTGACTACCTATAAATGCGTATGATTGTTTTAGTAATTTGCCTCCAGTAGAATTAATTTCTAAAGAAGATTGATTTAAATCGTATAATGCATTTACTGCATTTGTTATAACATGTAACTTTTTATCAGATACTGCAAATCTTTTTAATGTTTCAACTACTGTAGAACTTGAATCTGCAAAAAGACTGATATCATTACAAATAAAAGTGTCGATTTTCTTAGCGATATTTAGCTTACTTTCCTTGTTGTGTGTATTTCTAACTAAATATGGTAAATCTTCAGTTTTTAACAATCTGGCTCCGCCATAATTTCGTTCTACGATACCTTCTTTTTCTAATTTTTCTAAATCTCTACGTATCGTTTCTTCCGATACTTTAAACTCTTTTGCTAGTTCATTAACATAGACAACTTTATTAAAATACAATTCATTTAGTAATTTTTTCTTTCTTTCAAAAGCTTTCATAATTATTTACTCCTATATTTTTAGGTCAATTGTATCATATAAGAGTATATAACTCTCTGATAAGAAACCACATAAATAAATATATTTTACAAATAATGTTGATTTGTGTGGTTTTTAAGTTTATAATACTTTTCTAAAGAGGTGAAAAAATGAATAACTATATAGCTATAGATATAGGGGCTTCCAGTGGAAGAGCCGTAGCATCTTATGTGGATGATGGTAAAATCAAAATCAAAGAGATTAATCGATTTGCTAATGGATTCACGAGAAAAAATAGACAGAATGTGTGGGATATTGATTACTTATTTGAACAAATATTAATGTCTCTAAATAAAGCAAAGTTACTAGGTATAGAGTCGTGTTATTTAAGTATTGATACATGGGGAGTAGACTATATATTTTTGGATCAAAAAGGTAAGCGCTTACAAGAGGTTGTTTCCTATAGAGATTCAAGAACAAATAATACTATGGATAAAGTGTTTGAAAAAATCTCAAAAGAAGAAATTTATAAAAAAACAGGTATCCAATTTTTAAGTTTTAATACGTTATATCAGTTATACGAAGAGAGTTCAAGTTTAAAGAAACAAGCATCTACTATATTACTCGTTCCAGATTACTTAAACTATCTATTAACAGGAGTTTCCAAAAATGAAATTACGAATTTAAGTACAACACAGTTAATAAATGTATATAAATCTGAATTAGATCAACAACTTCTTAAATTATTAGATATAAGTCAACAAGTATTTCCAGAAATTGTTGAAGCAGGAACTTATCTAGGAGAGATCACTTTATATTTAACTGAAAAATATGATTTACCAATTACGCATGTTTATGCTACTACATCACATGATACGGCTTCTGCAGTCCTCGGTGCTGTTGGCGATAGAAAGAAAAAATGGGCTTTTCTTTCAAGTGGTACATGGTCATTAATCGGTCAAGAGTTAAATAAACCAATTATCTCTAAAAACGCATTAAATAAAGGTTATTCTAATGAAAGAGGATTTGCAGGCACATATAGATTTTTAAAAAATATCATAGGAATGTGGATTGTTCAAAGAGTACGTAAAGATTGGCCTGAAAATTACACATTTCCTGAAATAGTAGAAGAAGCTAAGAAAAACAAGGATTTTAAAGCTTTTATAGATTTTAATGATGAACGTTTTATAAATCCTAAAAATATGATTGAAGAAATTCAGAGGTATTGTAAAGAAACAAATCAAAAAATTCCTAAGACGATTGGTGAAATAGCACAAGTTATATATTTGAATTTAGCAATTATCTATGCAATTTCAATAGAAGATTTAAAAGATATCACAAAGTCTAATATTGAAATACTAAATATTGTAGGAGGAGGTTCTAATAATAACTATTTAAATGAATTAACGTCACAATATACAAATTGTGAAGTAATTGTTGGCCCAATTGAAGCCACAGTATTTGGTAATTTAGCAGCTACTATGATTGCTACAAAACAATTTGAGACAGTGGAAGAAGTGAGAGAATCTATTGGCAAATCTAATAATATAATAAGATTTAAAAAGACAAGGAATTTTTCAGAAGTACAAAAAGATATAGAGAAATTTAAGGAGGTCACGCAATATGAATACAGAACATAAACAAGCATATGAATTGGCGAAAAATCAATATGAGTCGTTAGGAATTAATGTAGAAGAAGCTTTAGAGTCAATTAAAAATATAAAGATATCTATTCATTGTTGGCAGGGTGACGATGTCGAAGGATTTTTATTTAATCAAGATTTAACCGGAGGTATATCTGTTACTGGTAATTATCCAGGAAAAGCTCGTAATGGTGAAGAATTACGTAATGATTTGGAAGAGGCTTTAAAGCATATACCGGGCAATCATAAGATTAATTTACATGCAATATATGCAGAGACAAATGAAAGTATTGATTTAAATGAGATTGAACCTAAACATTTTCATAATTGGGTTGAGTGGGCAAAAAAAAATAATTTGGGACTAGATTTTAATCCTACATGTTTTAGTCATGAAAAATCAGAAGAAGGATTTACGTTAGCCCATCCAAATAAAGATATTAGAGATTTTTGGATTGAACACTGTAAACGTTCAAGAAAAATTGGAGAATATTTCGGTAGAGAATTAGGCCAACCTTCAATAACTAATATTTGGATTCCCGATGGCTTTAAAGATACACCTGTAGATCGTTTAGAACCACGTAGACGATTAATGAATAGTTTAGATGAGATATTTAAAGAAGAAATTGATGAAAAATATAATATTGATACTCTAGAAAGTAAATTGTTTGGTATTGGATCAGAAAGTTATGTTGTAGGATCACATGAATTTTATATGGGTTATGGATTATCTAGAAATAAGCGTATTTTATTAGATGCTGGTCACTTTCATCCAACTGAGGTAGTATCAAACAAATTATCAGCACTCTCATTATTTACTAATGGTCTTAGTTTACATGTTTCAAGACCAGTTAGATGGGATAGCGATCATGTCGTGATATTAGATGATGAATTGAATGATATTGCTAAAGAGCTAATTTATAACAATTTAATTAAAGATACAACTGTAGGACTTGATTTCTTTGATGCATCTATTAATCGCGTAGCAGCATGGGTAATTGGTACTAGAAATATGCAAAAAGCCCTACTAAAAGCAATGTTAGATCCTATAGCCCAATTAAAAGAAGCAGAAAAAAATAGGGATTTTACACAACGTCTAGCTATTCAAGAGGAAGTAAAGACATATTTATTTGGCCCTATTTGGAATGAATTTTGCATTAGAAATAATGTTGAACCAGGTTTAGATTGGTACGATGCTATTAAAGACTATGAAAAAAATATACTTGAAGAAAGAGGGATCTAATTGGAAAAGTTTATCGAATCATCTACGGTTAAAGAGTTTTGTGAAATAACAAAGTTAATGTACAACAAAGGTTGGGATGAGCGTAATGGAGGTAATATTTCATGTATTATTGATGAAGAAAAAATCACCCCTTATTTAACTAAGAATATAGAAAATGTTAGACAGATAAAGTTACCTTTCAATGTACAAGAATTAGCTAATAAATATTTATTAGTAACAGGAACTGGTAAATATTTTAAGAATATTATAAAGAATCCTCAAGACTCGATAGGATTAATTAAAATAGCTAAGGATGGATCATATTACGAAATTTTATGGGGGTTTGTAAATGGGGCAGTTGCAACAAGTGAATTACCGACACATCTTATGAATCATATTCAAAGGTTAGAAGTCGATAAAGAACATAGAGTCATCATGCATTGTCATGCAACTCATACAATAGCGATGACTTTCTCTCATAAGTTAGATGAAAAAGATTTTACAAAAACATTATGGAAGATGTGTACTGAATGTTTAGTTGTCTTTCCAGATGGACTTGGTATTATACCTTGGGTTGTTCCAGGTACTGAAGAAATAGGTCAGTTAACTGCAGAAAAAATGAAAGACTATAGAAGTGTCATATGGCCTTTCCATGGAATATTCGGCGCAGGTACGGATTTAGATGAGACTTTTGGATTAATAGAAACTATTGAAAAATCAGCTGAAGTCTATACGCATGTTCAATCTCAAGGTGGTATAAAACAAGATATTACCGATGAAGATTTACTAAAATTAGCAAAAGGATTTAATGTAGTACCAAAATCAGGTTATTTAGAGGTTGGTGTGTAATGTGAATAAAATAGCTAACGTTATGTATGTTAAAAAAGGATGTTATGAAGAATATAAAAAAAGACATGACCTAATATGGCCAGAAATGAAAGAAATGTTAAAAAATCATGGTGTTAGCAATTATCATATATACTTGAATGAAAAAAACGGCGAATTATTTACAGTCTTAGATATTGAAAACCAATCGTTATATTCTGAAATAGCTAATCACAAAATATGTCAAGAATGGTGGGATTATATGGCAGATATTATGTATGTAAATTCTGATAATAGTCCTAAGTACCAATTATTAAAAGAAGTGTTTTTCCTAGAATAAAATAATAAGGGGATAGGGAAATGAACTTAAAAGTCAAGAAAACAAAAGGATGGGTAGCAACGATAGCTATTGCAATGGCTAACTATATTGAAGCAGGATCTATAATTGCAGCAGCAAGTAGTTTGTCTTTATGGCAATCATACTTAAATCTAAATAATGTTCAGATTGGTTTATTGGGGGCTTTAAGTGCTAATGCATTAGGTGCTGCGATAGGGGCTCTTATAGGTGGACCAATTACTGATAAACTTGGTAGAAAATTCATTTTTAAATATGACCTAATACTATATATGATAGGTATGCTTGTTCTGATATGTTCATTTAATTTTTCAATGTTATTAATTGGAACAATTGTAATTGGTATAGCGGTAGGTATCGGTGTTCCGGTAGCATGGACCTACATTGCTGAAGAAGCGCCTGAAAAAGAACGAGCTAAAAGAATAGGCACTGCTCAACTTGCATGGTCAATTGGACCAACTATTACATTTTTACTGGCTGTTATTGTATCACCAATGGGTTTATTAGGGTCACGTATTATATTTGTGCATTTATTTATTATTGCAGGTATCACATGGTGGATTAGACAAGGAATGAACGAATCTGAAATTTGGGAAGCTGAAAAAGAAAAAGAAAGAAAAGAATTATTACAAGATGTTAAAAAGACTTCTGTAGTTAAAGAACTGTTTACAAATCTAGTTAATTTAAAAGCAATGCTACTTTTAATTGGAATTTATCTTTTTTGGAATTTAACTTCAGGGGCGATGGGATACTTTATGCCTTTCATATACGAAAGTATAGGAGGTTTATCAAGCGCACAAGCTAATATATTACAAGCTATATTATGGTTTTTAACTGTTATAACTACTTATTTTGGATTTATGAAATTAGGAGATAAGTTAAATCAAAGATTGTTATTTGGTATTGGAGCAGCAATGGGGATTCTTGCTTGGATTATTATAACATTTATACCAATGAATTGGGTGTCGCTCATTTTATTTGTAGTCTTATGGGGATCAGCAGCAGGAATCGGTGCTCAAGCATTTTATGCTTTATGGACAAGCGAATTGTTCCCAACTAGATATAGAGCTGGAGCACAAGGATTAATGTATTTTATTGTCCGTACAGGAATTTCGATATATTCATTCATATTACCAACAATACTTGCAACATTAGGTTTCAAAATGACTGGTATTATTATGATTATTTTCTTAATTATTCATTCAATAATAGGAATTGTTTTAACACCTAAAACGCAAGGAAAAACATTAAGCCAAATTGAAAAAGAAAGGTATGGAGAAAGTCCAAATACACAATTATTATCTACTGAGATAAATAAATTAAATGAAGTGAGGGATTAAGATTATGTATCAAATTAAGGATTATGTTAATGGAGAGTTTGTTGAAAGAACAGATTTAGAAATTGTAAACGTATTGAACCCAGCTACTGAAGAAATCATTGCTCATACCTACAACGGAACAAAGAACTACACACAACAAGCGATACAATGTGCTAAAGAAGCTCAAAAAGCATGGAGTGAAACCCCAGCAATTGAAAGAGCTCAATACTTAAAGAAAATTGCTAAAGGGATTCGAGAGCGTGGCGAAGAATTAACAGAAATTATTATTAAAGAAGGAGGTAAAACTAGAGAACTTGCTAGTACAGAAGTATACTTTACTGCAGATTATTTAGAATACATGGCAGAATGGGCTAGACGTTATGAGGGAGAAATTATCCAAAGCGATCGTAAAAATGAACATATTTTACTTTATAAAAAACCTTTAGGAGTTACATCGGGTATACTTCCTTGGAATTTCCCATTCTTCTTAGTTGCAAGAAAAATGGCACCTGCTTTAGTAACAGGAAATACAATTATCATGAAACCTTCAGAAGAAACTCCTATTAATGCATATATATTTACAGAAATATTAGATACTGTGGGCTTACCGAGTGGAGTTTTTAACTTAGTTAATGGTTCGGGTGAAATAGTAGGAGATGAGCTTGCTAGGAATAAAGATATTGAGCTTGTATCTATTACTGGAAGTGAAGATGCTGGTAAAAAAGTAATGGAAGCAGCAAGTACTAATATAACAAAGGTTAATTTGGAACTTGGTGGCAAAGCACCTGCAATCGTTCTTGAAGATGCAGATATAGACAAAGCTGTACAGTATGTAATAGATTCTCGCATCATAAATACTGGTCAAGTGTGTAATTGTGTAGAAAGATTATATGTACAAAAATCAATTGAAGAGCAATTTATAGAAAAATTAGTTCAAAAAATGAGCAGTGTTACCTATGGTAACACATTAGATGGTGATTATGATATGGGACCGCTAATCAACAAAAAAGCACAAGAAAATGTACACAGACATGTGCAAAGAGCTATAAAAGATGGTGCCATATTAGAATGTGGCGGAGAATTACCAAATGATAAAGGGAGTTTTTATCCTGCGACTGTTATAACAAATTGTACAAACGATATGGATATCGTTCAAGAAGAAGTATTTGGTCCTGTCTTACCTATTGTTACCTTTGAAACAATTGATGAAGTGATTTCACTAGCTAATGATAGTAAATATGGCTTGACTTCATCTATTTATTCAAACGATAATAAAAAAATATTTAAATTAGTTGATAATTTGGAATTTGGAGAAACATATATAAATAGAGAAAATTTTGAAGCAATGCAAGGATTTCATGCAGGTATTAAAAATTCTGGTATTGGTGGCGCTGATGGTAAACATGGATTAGAAGAATATCTTCATACACATATAGTTTATATGAATATAGGTGCTGATTAATTATAGTACACTTTAACCTTACAAACTGAAGTATCGAAAATGATGCATTCTCATCGTGCAGTTAGGGTGTGTATAAATTGTGGTGTGAAAATAAAACGACAATATATTTAATTAAACCAACGAAAAGGTCAAATATATGTTGAATCATAATAATAGAATCCAGTAAATGATTATCAATAATCATTTACTGGATTTTTTAGTGTTTACGTCTTAACTAGTTAATTTATCAAGAGAATTAACTAGTTATTAGAAGTATTGTAAGTGACGTGATTTCTATTCAATACTTCTTCTAGTTTTTCTAAATGTTTAAGGGATGTTTCGGAGGTTCTTTTTCCTAACTCTAATACGATGGCATCAATTAAGGCGATGATTGGCAAAATAGAAAAATGATCCTTTCTTACAGATAGTTTTAATGTAACATTGCTAAATTCAATTAATGGTGATGTGTCATGATCGGTAATTAAGATGATGTCGTTTCCCTGTTGTTTGGTTTCTTTGACAGCGTTTATTACTGAATAAGTATAAGGTTCGAATGAAAATGCAATAAGCAAGTCACTGTTAGTCATTTTTTTAGTTTTATCAAATATGGCATCTGTATCATAGCTCAGTTGCTGGATACTTAAATTAAATTCATTTAATAAATGTTCTAAGTAGAGTGCTGTTGTTTTATAAGGTCGTGTACCTAATACATAAATATTGTTTGCTTGTTCAATTAAATTGATTGCTTGGTCAAATGATGAAATTAAATCAGGTTTCAGTGATTGATTTAGCAACGAGACACTTTTATCCCATACGTGTGTCAATGTATGGGATTTTACTTTGCCACTTTCGATAAATGCATTTTTAAGAGAAAATTTGGAATCGTTTGGCATTGCGCTATTGTAGATATCTCTGCGAAAGTCATTGAAATTGTCATAATCTAAAGCGTGTATGGTACGCATAACTGTGGAAATACCGACTTCAGCATCTTTTGCTAATTCTTTGATAGTCACTAATCCTAAATCTTCAAAGTGTTTCAAAATGTAATCGCATAGCTTTTGCTGTTTTTTTGGAAGTGTTTTTTTGGTACTTACAATTTTAGCTTTTAAATCAAAAGTTTGATTCATAACTTTCGTTTGCCCCTTTACTCGTCATCAACATTATTTTCTATATCATATCAAAGAACTAGAAAGAATAAAAATTCTGAAAATGAACATAAATAATCCTTCTTAAATTAAAATGATTTACATTTGTTCATTTAGGTGATAATATGCCATTAAATACTCAAAAGGGGGCAGGAAGTGTTGAATGTAAAAAGAAATGAATTGAAACAGGAAGTTCTAGAGTTTTTAGAAAATGAAATTCCATTGTATATTAATGGCGAATTTCTAGCATCAAGCAAAAATGAAGTATTTGAAGTAGTAGACCCTTCAGATGAATCATTAATAGCTAAGGTCCATGAAGCGAATGAAGAAGATGTAGATAAAGCGGTAAATGCTGCAAGAGAAGCATTTGATAATGGTTTATGGACAAAAATGGAAGCGCATACAAGAGCGAATATCATTTATGAATTTGCTAGATTACTTAAAGAGAATAGGGAAGCATTAGCTCAGTTAGAATCCATAGATAGTGGAAAACCTTATGAAGTTGCATTAGCTGATGATATTGATGGAACAATTCAACAATTTGAATATTATGCTGGTTTTGCTACAAAGATAAATGGTAAAACAACGCAAATTTCTAATGATTTGGTTAGTTATACAGTGCATGAACCTATAGGTGTAGTAGGACAAATTATCCCTTGGAACTTCCCATTATTAATGGCGGCATGGAAATTAGGAGCGGCTTTAGCGGTAGGTTGTACGATTGTGATTAAGCCTGCAACGGAAACGCCGTTATCGTTATTATATGCTGCGAAATTATTTAAAGAAGCTGGCTTCCCTGATGGTGTTGTGAATATTATCCCAGGACCTGGGCGCACAGTTGGAGAATCAATTGTAGCTCACGACAAGATAGATAAGGTTGCGTTCACTGGTTCTACTGGTGTAGGAAAATCAGTAATGAAAGGTGCAGCTGATCAGATTAAGAATGTCACACTTGAATTAGGTGGTAAATCTCCAGCGATTATTTTAAAAGATGCTGATTTAAATGAAGCAATTGAGGGTGCATTTAATGGAACCATGTATAACCATGGTCAAAACTGTAGTGCTTGTACAAGAGTCTATGTACAAAGAGCCATTTATGACGATGTAATTGCTGGATTAAAGCAACGTGCTGAAGAAGTGACAATTGGACCAAGTTTAGATGAAACAACGGATATGGGGCCATTAATTTCGAAACGTCAGCAAGAGAAGGTATTAGAATATATCAGTAAAGGTAAAGATGAAGGCGCACGTTTGATTGTGGGAGGCAATCGCAAATTTGATAAGGGCTATTATGTAGAGCCTACAATATTTGCTGATGTCCAAGATGATATGACGATTGCACGTGAAGAAATCTTTGGTCCGGTAATGTCAGTATTTGTATTTGATGATATTGATGAAGTCATTACGAGAGCTAACGATAGTGATTATGGTTTGGCATCAAGTGTTTGGACTCAAAATATTAAGCATGGTCATTATATTTCTAAAAAGTTAAAGGCAGGTACGGTTTGGATTAATACAGTTGGACTTGAATTGGAAACAATGCCTTTTGGTGGTTACAAGCAGTCTGGTATTGGTCGTGAAATGGGTGGCGAATACGGTATTCAAAGCTACACAGAAGTTAAGAGCGTAATGATAAATATTAATTAATGGAGGTAATTATATGTATAAACCATACGGAATGATATCAGCATTACCAACACCAATGTTAGAGAGTGGTGAAATAGACTATGAATCATATAGCAAATTGATTGAACATGTGATAAGTGGTGGTATTCATGGTGTATTAGTTGGAGGTAGTACTGGCGAATATTCGTTAATGACGTTTGAAGAGCGTAAGGAAATTATTAAATTCGTTACAGAAACTGTAAATAAGCGTGTTCAAGTGATGGCTGGTACTGGATGTCATAGAACTAAGGATACGATTGAGTTAACGCAATATGCTGAAAGTGTAGGCGTAGATAGCGCTTTAGTTATCAATCCTTATTATTTGGTGACAAGTGATGAAGGTATCATTGAACATTACCAACAAGTTGCTAATAATACGAATGTTGGAATTGTAATTTATCATTACCCAGACGCGACAGGAGTTGAATTGGCACCTGAGTTAATTCATGAGATTAGTAAAATAGAAGGAATCATTGGTATTAAAAATACTGCAGACGGCATTCATACATCTAAATTATTCGCACTTGTAAAGGATGACCCAGATTTTGCATTGTTAACAGGGTTTGAGGATTTATTCTTACCAACTTTAGCGTTAGGGGGCGCAGGTGCAATTGGTCTAGTGCATAATCTGGTTCCAGACAAAATTGCAAAGCTCTATGAGTTAATTCAAGAAGATAAAATTCAAGAAGCAGCAGCATTGAATCAAACATTGTTACCACTATATCAATTGTTAGAAGAAGAAACTGTTCCTGGAACTGTGAAAGCTGGTCTCAAGGCTTTAGGCATTGCAAACACAACATGTAGATCACCATTGAAGCCTGCCTCATCTGAATTTGAAGCTAAGATTAAAGCGTACCTAAATTAAGTTAAATTAAAATGTGAGAAGGTGCTTACTATGAAAGATGTAATTATTATAGGCGGTGGATTGGCTGGTTTATCAGCTGCATGGAGATTAAAGAATCATGACATCTTATTGCTAGAGTCTGAAAATAGAGTCGGTGGACGTGTAATGTCTGAAAGAAGAGGTAACTATTGGATGAACTGGGGAGGTCATGTGTATGCAGGTAAAGGTTCTGCTACTGATGAATTACTGAAGTCTGTAGGTGTAAAAGCATTACCGGTTCCTGGAAAGTTATCGGCAATGCATTTAAATGGAAAACTATTATTAAACGGTAGGGTTGAATTATATCCATTTAGAGTACCAATGTCGTGGAAGTCTAGATTGTCGTTACTTAAAGCAGGAGCTAAGGTAAGAGCTGCAGTGATTAAATATGGCAAAGTTGCAAAGCAACTCGAGCATGAAGATTACAGTGTTAGACAACAGCGAATATTAGACTTTATGAATAATAAGACGTTTACCGACTTTACTGGAGCATTACCAGTTGATGCAGACGCTATATTTAGACCGACAGTTAGTCGTTCAACTGGTGAACCAGAACAGATTTCAGCAGGAGCTGGTATTGGCTATTTCCATATGATTTGGAATAAAGAAGGAGGGCTATCTCAAAATATTATGGGAGGTCCATCAACATTGACCAATACTATTGCTTGTCGTTTAAAAGAGCAGATTAAATTAAATGCACAGGTTTCTGAAGTTATCAAAAATAATGACTTTGTTACTGTCAGATATAAGATAGGAGATACGGAATATACTGAAACGGCCAAATATGTCATTTTAGCTACACCAGCCCCAATAACACAAAAAATCGCTAAAAATTTAAGTCCAAAATTAGAACATGCATTAAAGCAAGTTAAATATGGTCCGCACGTAAGTGCATCATTTTTAACAAATGAAACGAGTGAACAAGTTTGGGATGACGTATATGCATTTGCAACACCTAAAAAATCATTTGATATATTAATACACAATTCAAATGTAGTACATGCCATGCATAATAAAAGAGAGCAAGGGAGTAGTTTTATGACTTTTTCTCCTGCAAATAGAGGAAAAGCATTGATAGATAAAAGTGAAGCAGAAATCTTAGAAATTTATTTAACTGATTTAGAAGAGATGTTTCCAGGATTTAGAAATTTAGTAGTCGAAGCAAAAGTTAATAAATTTCCTTATGGCTCTGCATATGTTTATCCAGGACGTGGTCAAATTCAAGCTACATTAACTGAGCCAGATGGTCGTTTATTCCTTGCTGGCGATTATTTAGGTACATTTTATACAGAAACTGCAATTCAAACAGGTTTTACAGCAGCACAAAATATTAACAGCCTATTAGGTTTTAATAAAATGGAAGAAATGCAAAATATTTTGTAAGCGTTTACAATAAAGAGCGGAGGCTTTTGCCATGAAAAAGAGAGAAATGGAAGATATGCCCCTTTGTAAATTTCACATGAAAATTTTCGCTTATGCAAGCGGAAGTTCATTTGTAGATGGCTACAGTTTAGGAATTATTGCTATTGCTTTGTCAGTGATGCAAAGTGATTTCGACATGTCCGTAACCATGATTGGTCTATTAGGTATGGGAACTTTAGGTGGCATGGTCATTGGTGGTTTAGTCGGAGGTTACTTCACCGATATATTAGGCAGAAAGAAAATGTTTATCATCGATATGCTGTTATTAGGCATATTTACTACATTGCAATTTTTTGTGACAGACCCAACACAATTAGTTGTATTAAGGTTTTTAATAGGCATTGCATTAGGGACAGATTATCCGATTGCAGGTTCGTTAATGAGTGAATTTGCTCCTAGTAAGCATAGAGGTGCGTTACTAGGGGGAATTAATGCATTTTGGTTTATTGGCTATGCGATTTCCTATTTAATTGGTTATTTTTTATTGCCATTAGGTCAAGGCAGTTGGAGATGGATGTTGATTAGTGGTGCATTACCAATTGTTCTGTTATTATTAGCGCGTCTAAACATGCCTGAATCGCCACATTGGTTGATTAAACAAGGTAGACATAAAGAAGCTAATACAATAGTTGAAAAGGTCTTTGGTCAAGGTGTGGTAGTATCTCATGAGGAGCAGGAAGCTAAAAAGACCAGTTTAGTTGATATTTTTAAAAATGGTTATGGTAAAAGAACATTTTTTGTATCTACATTTTGGTCCTTACAAGTAATGACTACATTTGCTATAGGTACATACATCCCTGAAATACTAGGTCAGTTTGGTTTTCAAGATGGTTCTCAAAAGTATTTAGGATCAGCAATTATCAATTTATTTTATTTAATAGGTATTTTTCCTGCGCTTTATTTAGTTGAAAAATATGGTCGTCGTCCAACATTAATTTGGCCTTTCCTAATTACAGCTATTGCATTGTTTAGTTTGGGCGTATTGTCTGCAGGCTCGACACCATTTATATTTATTATCTTAATATTTATTATATATGGCATTTTTAATACAGGTATGGGAAGTCATCAATGGATTTATCCATATGAATTATTTCCGACCCATGTAAGAGGGACTGGTGGTGGATTTACGACAACGATTAGTCGTATTGCTTCAGCGATTAGCACTTTCTTCTTCCCAGTTATCTTAGATAATTTTGGTGTTAGTATAACGATGTATATTGCTGCATTCTTATTAATGATTGGCTTCGTAATATCGGCTTTTATGGCACCAGAAACAAAAAGTATGAATTTAAAGGAAGCGGGATCGATTTAAAATATTGTTAAGTATTATAAAGTTTAGACATGAGACCGAGTATTTGTATTAATATGATTTACTATTCATTCATCGTAATAGTTGTAATTTAGAAAGATTGACATAAATATTATAGAGCCAAAAAACGCCATTAAATGAATTTTCCAATTCATTTAATGGCGTTGCTCGTTAAAATTAGGTGCTGATAAATATTAGATATGCAACGAAATAGCAGAATAAGTTAAATTACATTTTGAACTATAACTTTATATTAACGTTGTATAAAGCTATTAATTGCATCAATAAGACTGTATACACCTAAGAATGTCACGACGATTACGACGATACCACCGATGATATTAAGCCACACAGTATTGACATAGTTGCCCATTAAATTCCTTTTATTAATTACAATAAATATCAGAATCGCCACTGTTGGTAAGATGATACCGTTTAGTGCTTGTGCAACAAGTAATACTTGCAATGGTTCGAATCCTAATGCGGATGTAATAATACCAATAATAATGATACATGTGAATACAAATTTGTATTTTTTACTTTCCATGCCACCTTGCCAACCGAGTAAACTACTGATGGTAGCAGCTGCACCAGTTGGTGAGGCAATTGCTGAAGATAATCCAGCTGCAAATAAACCAATACTTATAGCAAATGGTGCGGCATTGCCTAATACGGGTTCTAATGGACCGGCGAGTTGGATGATACTAGTAACTTCTTTACCTTTGATTAAAGTGGCTGCTGCGATAAGAATAGCAGCTGAAATAATACCACCTATAGAAATTGATATAATTGTATCCCAACGTGCAAATTTTAATTCTTTGATATTACCAAAGCGTTCATGTACTGCAGTAGAATGGATAAAGAAATTATAAGGAACGACTGTGGTACCAATTAATGCGATAATAGTTATAATTGAGCCGTTAGGAATAGTCGGCACAAAGATACCCTTTAAGATTCCAATAATATCCGGTTTGATGACAATCATTGTTGTAATAAATATAATGCCCATGATTACCATTAGGAATATCATGATTTTCTCTAAAAAACGATAGTTACCAAACAGACCAATTAATAAAATAATTACACCAATGACAGGTGCTACTGCATTTTCAGGCAAATGTAATAAATAAGCAGCACCCAGTGAAGTACCAATTAAATCACCACTTATATATGCGGCACACCCCAGTGTTACGGCAATTAATGTAAACCAAACGATGATTAATTTACCTATCTTATTGGCGAATAAATCTTGAATCGCTTCGCCTAAACCTTCTCGTGTAACAAGGCTTAAACGAATAATCATTTCTTGTAAAACAATTGTTGCTACAATTGAAAAGACAACCGCCCATAATAAACTATAACCAAATCCTGCGCCACCTTGGGTCATTGTTGTGACAGTACCAGGACCGATAAATGAGGCTGTGATTATCATTCCAGGACCAATAGACTTAAATAGTTTCTTTGCATCCTTAAACATCTACACCACTCCTCAGTTATTTAGTTTTATTTAAATAGGCAACGTGTCCAGCAAGTACATACAGTACGGCAGTAGATACAAAATGAGCTGAATTTTGGTTCGGATCATTCATTGGATAAACCTCAACATAATCCATACCACATAATCCGAGTGTGCCGAATTCGTATATCATCGTTAGTAATTCATATGAGGTCATGCCATTACCATCAACTGGTCCACCAGGATTAAAGGCAAAGTCTAAAACATCACTACAAATAGTTAAGTACACGACATCGACATCTTTGCTTGCTTGCTTATATATGTCTCTTGCGAATTGTTTTAAGTTAGTTGCAGCACGAATATCGTTTATAGTAATTGTAACTGCGCCAGCTTCATTTGCGTATTTTCCGGTTTCAGGTTTATTTCTAGGGCCATGAATACCGGTATGAATAATACTTTCATTTCTGATACCATCAGTATGATATAAGTGCATAAATGGTGTGTTACGCGCGTAAATTTCACCCTCATAATCTGGCATATTATCGTAATGTGCATCTAAATGTATAATACCAACTTTTTTTCCTGTAGTTTCTGTTAAGGATTTTAAAATTGGATATGTAACACCATGCTCACCGCCAAAGCCGACAAGAAATTTGCCACTTTCCCATAAAGGCTTTACAAAGTCTTCAATATTTTCATAACTTTGCTTATTGTCATGGGCTACAAATGGGACATCGCCTACATCACCCAGTGATAAATGATTACTAATATTGATGTGATTCAATTCCGGTAAATACTGACTATAACGTGCTGAACTAGATCTAATTTGTTTAGGTCCTAATTCGACACCTGTATAATCTCCCCAAGTACTTTCACCTTCAAATGGTGCACCATAAATGATGACATCCGTATCTAATGTTTGTGACTTAGTTAGGTTCTTACTATTTAAAAAACAAGGTATATTGCCATATATATTATTTTTCATAATGTAATTCCTCCCCTTTGTTGTAAATAATTATATAAATTATTGTTTTGTATTTCAAATGAATGTAAATACTCGATTACTTATATAATTTATATTACCTGGGAAAGTTAGAAACTCAGCTTAGTTTAAAGGCGAATAGGGAACGTAATTTTGCGAAGATTTAAGCATTGTACCGCAGTGATGTAATAGCGAAGTGTTATGGAACGTGAAGTAGTATCAAAAGGTTGTATTATGCCCAACCACGGAAACGAGATGCTTCAGCAGTGCGTTTGATACCTAATACATAAGCTGCCAAACGCATATCCATTTTTCTATCTTCAGCTAAATCATAAATTGTGTTGAATGCTTCGACCATTTTGTCACGTAGCTTTGATTCTACTTCATCTTCAGACCAATAATAACCTTGCTTATTTTGTACCCATTCAAAATAAGATACAGTTACGCCACCTGCACTAGCAAGAACGTCGGGAATTAATAGTACACCACGTTGGTTTAATATTGCAGTTGCTTCTTGTGTTGTTGGACCATTAGCAGCTTCTGCAATAATGGTTGCCTTAATATTTGGTGCATTGTCAGCTGTAATTTGATTAGATAGTGCGGCAGGTACTAGAATGTCACAATCTAACTCAAGTAAATCTGAATTTGGAATCACATCGTCAAATAAATGTGTTACGCGACCGTGTTGTTCCTTTAATTCCACTAAATGTTCAATGTCTAACCCATCTGGATTATACAGGGCACCATAGCTTTCTGAAATTGCAACAATTTTTGCTCCCATTTCATGTAAAATTTTAGCAATAAAGCTACCAGCATTCCCGAAACCTTGAATTGCAACACGTGATTCTGAGATATTAATATTTTTACGTTTTGTAGCTTCTTCAATAGTTATTACAGCACCTAATGCAGTAGCACGATTTCTGCCTAATGAGCCTCCGAGTGCCAATGGTTTACCAGTTATAAACGCAAAAGCATTAGAACGGTTGATCTTACTGTATTCATCCATCATCCACGACATAATCTGTGGGTTTGTATATACATCTGGTGCAGGAATATCACTAGAAGGGCCAACGAACTGTGACACTGCTCTTACATATCCACGAGATAAGCGTTCTAATTCTTGTTGACTCAATTGTCTTGGGTCACAAATGATACCGCCTTTACCACCGCCATATGGTAAATTGGTAATACCACATTTCAATGTCATCCACATTGATAGTGCCTTTACTTCATCTTTATTAACATCCGGATGGAAACGAATACCACCCTTAGTTGGACCAACTGCATCGTTATGTTGCGCACGGTATCCGGTAAATGTCTTCATTGTTCCGTCATCCATACGAATAGGGATACGTACTTCGAGAAATCGTAATGGTTCCTTGATTAATTCGTACATCCCCTCATCAAAACCTAATTTATGTAAAGCAGCTTTAGTTACTTGTTGCGTTGATAACACTAAATTACTTTCTTCCGTCATAATATAACCCCTTTATTAAATATCTTCTATATTTATACATACTTGAAATACAAATATTAGCCTTATTGAGAATTAAAATCAATAAAATTTTATATATTTATCGAAAAATTCAGAAAATATTTTTGGAAAATTTATGAAGATCGCGTCATGACAGTATTTGTAATTCATATTAGAAAATGATAATATGAAACATATTAAATAGAAATAATATGAGGTGGAGATTTGGATTTTATAACAATTGAGGAGAGGGCAGATTTTGTTCATGGTTTATCCAATCCTATACGTCTACAAATATTAGAATTGATCAAAGATTGTGAATGTACTGTAAATCAAATTGTGTCAGCAACTCGAATTAGTCAATCTAGCGTGTCGCAACATTTAGCTTGCCTCAAAGGCTGTGGTTTAGTTACTTCTAGACAAGCAGGTAAGTATGTGTATTATAAGCTCACAACGAATAGTGTGAAAACATTGTTAACACTTATTGATACAGTGATTATAGAAACGCAAGATGATACAAAAAAATGTCAGCATCATATTAAATAATTAGTATTAGTAAAGAAAGAAGTTGATATGAGTGAGTCGTCAACAGTATAGAGGCAACAATTTACAAGGGCATCATGATAAGGCAGTAGAAGCGCACGATAATCATTGTTGCACAATAAATTCACATGAAGTGAATGATCATAGTAATAACAGTGAAACTGACTCTCAAACAGTTAAACAATCAGCAGAAACTTATTATA
Organism: Staphylococcus gallinarum; assembly: GCF_029774255.1. NCBI lineage: Bacteria > Bacillati > Bacillota > Bacilli > Caryophanales > Staphylococcaceae > Staphylococcus > Staphylococcus gallinarum. Next base: position 2,430,740 of record NZ_CP069082.1, on the reverse strand, counting down.
TTCTTAAAATAACAGGTATGGATTGTAATAATTGCGCTAAGACCATTGAACAATCAGTACTAAAGTTAAATGTTGTTCAAGATGCGCGTATTAGTTTTGCAACTGGAAAATTACATTTGAATGTTAATTGCAAGGAAGATATACAGCAAGTCATACAAACGATTGAACAGTTAGGCTATGGTGTGAGTGTGCTTAGTAATGCTGGTACTGAAACAGTATTTAAGATTCAGGGTATGGATTGTAGTGATTGTGCCAAAACGATAGAACAGCATATGACTCAATTAGATTATGTAGATCGAGCGAGCGTTAATTTTGCAACTGGAAAGTTAGCTTTACAATATAATGGACAGCCCAAACAGGTTATTAAAGAAGTATCTAAGTTGGGATATAGTGCGACGCTATCAAATGAACAAACCCAACAACAGTCGATACTGACTTTATTTAAATTGCCATTGATATCGTTAATATTACTGTTGTGTGCTTGGTTATTCACTTACTTTAGTATGTCAGATATTTTAGTTAATACATTGCTACTAACTGCAATTATCATTTGCGCATTTAAAACGGTAAAAAGTGGCATTTTTGCCTTGAAGGCTAAACGATTAGATATGAATGTATTGATGTCAGTTGCTATTATAGGTGCTGTGTTACTTGGAGAATACTTTGAAGCGACAATGGTTATCTTATTATTTGTAATAGGCACAAGTTTACAACAAGCTTCCATAGAAAAGACCCGGGCGACTATCCAATCACTTATGAATCTAACACCACAAGTAGCACGAGTTAAACAAGAAGATGGTTGGTCAGAACAAAGCGTTGCCAGTATTGCTGTTGGAAACATAATTCAAATTAGACCGGGTGATCGTGTGCCATTAGATGGTGTGATAATAGAAGGTACATCAGCGATAAACCAAGCTCCAATAACAGGTGAGTCTATTCCTGTAAATAAAAGTATGGGTGATGAGGTCTATGCTGGTACTATTAATGAGGATAATACATTAGTAATTGAAGTGACTAAAACAGAACAACAAACCATGCTGGCACACATTATTGATTTAGTTGAAACTGCACAAGAACAACAGGCACCAACACAGAGTTTTATTGATAGGTTTGCAGAAATATATACACCTGTAGTGTTTGTATTGGCTCTACTTGTTATGATAGTGCCTCCACTATTTGCCTTTGGTACATGGGGGAGCTGGATTTATAAAGGATTGGAATTACTGGTTATCGCATGCCCATGTGCGTTAGTGATTTCAACACCTGTCGCAATTGTGACTGCTATAGGTAATGCTGCTAAAAACGGGATTCTAATTAAAGGGGGCAGTTATCTAGAACAGCTTAGCTCACTTAATGTTCTGGCGTTCGACAAGACAGGTACATTGACTACAGGGGAGCCAACGGTTCGATCAGTTGTAGAAATTGATAGTGACAAACAGCAGTTGATTGCAATAGCACAAGTCCTTGAATCGCAATCATCTCATCCGATTGGACAAGCAATATTAAATTATACTGATCCGCAGAATAATTTAACTTCAATGCAACCTGAAACATTTGAGAATATACCTGGCAAAGGTATTAGTGCTGTTATAAAGGGTGAAAGATATTTCGCAGGTAATATGTCATTTGTAGCTAGCATAAATGACAAAGTTACTCAATATCAGCATGCTATTTTAAATCATATGACTCAAGGCGAAACCGTAGTCGTTATTGCTAATCAATCACAATTACTTGGCTATATTACTTTGAGTGATAAAGTACGTGAAGGAACACAGGAAACTATGCTGAAGTTAAAACGTTGTGGTATTGAAGAAACGATAATGTTAACAGGGGATAATAAAGGTTCCGCGAAAAATATTGCGCGAAGTTCTGGCATAAAATCATACTATGCTGAGTTATTACCAGAAGATAAATTGCGCCAAATAGAAATGATTCAACAGCAAGGTAAAGTTGTCGGTATGATAGGAGATGGCATAAATGACGCGCCTGCATTAGCAACGAGTAATATTGGTATTGCTATGGGTGGTATCGGTACAGATACAGCAATGGAAACTGCAGATGTAGTGTTAATGACAGATAAATTGGAGTATGTTCATTACGCGATACAATTAAGTAAACGAACGACTGCAATTATCAAACAAAACATTTATTTTTCTATTATTATAAAATTAATTGCTTTTATGCTTGTCTTTCCTGGATGGCTCACGCTGTGGTTAGCCATTTTAAGTGATACAGGGGCTGCAGTATTAGTTGTCTTGAATGCATTGAGGTTATTGAAAGGAATCAAGATATGATGGCTTAATATATAATGAAATTATTAAAAAATGAATTTCATATGAATGTCTTGTTGTGAAAAAACAATAAATGTACCTTAAAATTGTTTGTTACACATAATTGATGTAATTATGCCTCTTTTAAAATCAGTTATAGCCTTTATCATTGAAGTAAGTAAGCGAATAGAGTTAATTTAAATCGTGTTATAAATTAAATTGAAGCAGGAGTTCAACTATCATGAAAATACTTAAAGTAATTGCCCTTATTATATTAACGACAACATTATTAACCGCATGTGATAGTGATGGGAACTTTACACAATCAGATTTTGATAAGGTAGAGCAAGGATTAGAAACCTTAACTAAGCATTTACAACAAGACTCAGACGATACATCCAAGCCTGAGGTTACAAAGGCAGATATTGATCTGATTAACGCTAATACTAATAGTGAAAATTATGCCTATATTAATGATAATAAAACAAATTTAACAACAGCAGATAATAAGTTACTTGATAAATATAGTCGTGAAAAGTTCTGGGTAATTTATCCGAAATTAGATCAATATGGTAGGGCTGGAACTGTTACTGCATTAGTAACGCAGCAGTCTGTGGAAAGTCATTCTTCAAAGGTTAGAAAACGACCAGCGTTTGATTATGGTGTGCATATTGCTGGTGAATATAAAGACGGTGTATACAATCCTGAAAAGCAAGCGTGGAAGGGAGAAGAATCTAATAACGAAATTTTGCAGTTAAATGGTTATCGAGGTTATATTTATAATAAATCACATTCATTAGCTTGGTCACTTGGAGGAGATATGGAAACACATAATCTTACCTTAGGTACACGCGCACAAAATGTTGGTACTAATCGAGACCGTAATGGTGGAGGAATGGGTTATGCTGAAACACAAATTCGTAATGCGATTCACGAACATCCACAAACTAAAGTGTATTATAAAGTGACACCAGTTTATCAAGGCAGTGAGTTACTTCCTAGGGGTTCACACGTAAGAGCTTATTCTGTTAATGACGAAGGCCAAACAGTAAATATAAATGTGTGGGTGTCTAATACACAAAAAGGTGTAAAAATTAATTATCAAAATGGCACGCATAATGGCTAAAGCCTATGCTACAAAATAGCAATTAACAATAGATGTAACCAAAAATAAACTCAAAACCTTTCGATGAAATTATTTCATTGAAAGGTTTTTTGATGTGTCCGTTTATTAAGTGATGATGTTCTTGGATATAAGTCAGTACCTAGATTTAATTTACATCGTTATAGCGTTAAATAAAAGTATAGTTTAGCTGTTGAATGATATAGGCATTTTAAGCGGTAAACAAAATTGCCGTTAATAGTGGAAAAAGTAATCATTAATATGTAAGCGTATACATTGTATGATGGGTTCAACATAAAGAAAGGGATGATGAATGATGAAAAAAATATTACTATCCTGTTCGGCAGGTATGTCTACAAGCTTGTTAGTTTCAAAAATGAAAGAGGTAGCAGAAGAGCAAAGTTTATCAGTTCAAATTGATGCGGTGTCTAGTGACAATGCTTTCTCAATGTTAAATAGTTATGACGTCTTATTAATTGGTCCACAAATGCGATTTATGAAGAGAAAATTTGAAAAACATGTCAAAGAACAAAATATTAGTATTCCTATTGATGTTATAGATACGGTTGCTTATGGACGCATTGATGGTGCTGGAGTGCTAAAACAAGCACTGAATTTAATTGAGTAATAAGGGGATGAAAGTATGGAAAGTAAATTTATGGAAAAATTGGAAGATATTTTATTACCAATAGCCGATAAATTAAATAATAATAAGTACCTTTCAAGTTTACGTGATGGTTTTATGGTGGCTTTACCATTAATCATATTTGGATCAATTTTCATTGTAATTTCAAATTTTCCATTTTTAGATAAAATTTTATCCAAACAGCAATTTGCTACATGGCAACAACTCGTAGGTCCAGCATCAGAATCAACATTATCAATAATGGGACTATTTGTCATTATCGGTATTGGATATAAATTAACCGAAAAAAATGGGTTTGAAGGAATATATGGAGCAGTCACTGCTTTAAGTAGTGTGCTGATTTTGACGCCACAAATTGTAGGGAAAACACAGGGTGTGATACCTGTTGAAATTCTAGGTGCAAAGGGAATGTTCTTAGGATTAATCGTATCGATGTTGAGTTGTGAAATATATAGCTACTTATGTAAAAAAGAAATTACGATTAAAATGCCAAATGGTGTACCGGAGCAAGTATCAAAGTCATTTAGTGCATTGATACCTATTTCTGCTACTTTAACAATAGTGTTATTGATTAGAATTATAGTTTCATTTACACCATTTGAAACTTTACAAAATCTTATATATACAGTATTACAGCAGCCATTGACAGCATTAGGTAGTGGATTACCTGCAACAATTGTTGCAGTGTTATTGATACAAGTATTTTGGTTTTTCGGGTTACATGGTCAAATCATTGTCAATACTGTTTTCGATCCGATTTGGTACTCCTTAAATAATGAGAATTTAGAAGCATTTAAAGCACATCAAGAACTGCCAAATATTATAACAAAGCAATTTATTGATACATTTTTAGTAGGTATGGGTGGTACTGGTGGCACAATGGCAGTAATTTTATTAATTTATATTATTGCACGTAGTCAACAAAATAAAGAAATAGGTAAGCTTGGTGCACCTTCTTCTATATTTAATGTAAACGAACCGATATTGTTTGGACTACCTATCATAATGAATCCAATCATAGTTATACCATGGGTTATTGCACCCATTGTTGTAACTTTAATCACCTATTTTTCAATGCAATTAGGGCTAGTACCTAAACCTTCTGGAGTTATAGTTCCGTGGACGACACCAATATTTATAAGCGGTTATTTAGCAACAGGAAATGCATGGCAAGGTGCTGTATTACAATTAGTCAATTTATTAGTTACTTTTATCATTTGGTTACCATTCTTTAAGGTACTAGATAATGGTTACTTTAAACAAGAGCAGAAAAATAAACAGAATGAGGAGTAATGCTTTATGGAGAATAATACAGAAATGGCTTTTCAAATCATCTTGCTTGCGGGAAATGGTAGATCAAGCGCTATGGAAGCAATACAATTTGCAAAGGACAATGACTTCAATGCTGCACAAGAAAAATTAGCAGAAGCAGCATCAGAAATAAATAAGGCCCACAACTTCCAAACCAAACTTTTACAAGCGGAAGCACAAGGAAAGAACTATGAACTTAATTTAATCTTGATTCATTCACAAGATCACTTAATGAATGCAATAACGATTAAAGACATGGCCAATGAATTTATCGATTTGTACCAATATATTAATGAAAAGGGATAGGTGATAGGATGAATATTTCATTTCCAAAACATTTTTGGTGGGGAAGTGCAGCTAGTGCAACACAAACTGAAGGGACACAAAATATAGATGATCAAACAAATTGGGATTATTGGTATCAACAAGAACCAAATCGCTTTTTTGATCAGGTCGGTCCGGATGTAGCATCTAATTTTTATTATACCTATAAAGATGATATTCAATTGATGAAAGCGACTGGCCATAATTCATTTAGGTTATCAATTTCATGGACTAGATTGATTAATCAAGAGACAGGTGATGTAAACGAAGCGGCAGTAGATTTTTATAATAAAGTAATTGACGAATTAATTAGTAATGATATTGAACCATTTGTTAATTTATATCACTTTGATATGCCATTGAAACAGCAAGAACAAGGTGGATTTGAATCCAAAGTCGTGGTGAAACATTACCTAGATTATGCACAAACATGCTTTGAATTGTTTGGAGATAGAGTAACGAAATGGTTTACGTTTAACGAACCAATCGTTCCAGTAGAAGGTGGTTATTTTTATAATTTTCACTATCCAGACGTGAACGACGCTAAAAGAGGTATTCAATTTGCGTTTCATACCATTTTAGCAAATGCTAAAGTAATTGAGCTGTTTAAATCACGAGGTTATCAAGGTGAAATAGGCATTATATTAAATTTGACACCTTCATATCCAAGAAGTAATAACCATGCTGATGTTAGAGCTGCCGAAATTGCAGATTTATTTTTTAATAGAAGCTTTTTAGATCCTGTTACAAAAGGAGAATTCCCTAGTGGCTTAATAGAAATATTAGAACAGCATGATTTGTTACCTGAGTGTGAAGCGAAAGACTTACAGGTGATAAAGCAAAATACGATTGATTTACTAGGCGTAAATTATTATCAACCAAGAAGAATCAAAGCAAAAGATAATTTACCAAACCCGAATGCACCTTTTAAACCGGAATACTATTTTGATAATTATGAAATGCCTGGTCGAAAGATGAACCCATATCGAGGTTGGGAAATTTATCCTAAAGGGATATACGATATAATGATTAACTTGAAACAAAATTATAGTAATATCAAATCATTTATTTCTGAAAATGGTATGGGAGTAGAAAATGAACAGCGCTTTTTAAAAGATGGGCGTATTGAAGATGATTATCGTATTCGTTTTTTACAGGATCATTTATATTGGTTACATCGAGCACTTGATGAAGGCGCTAATTGTCATGGTTATCACATGTGGACATTTATGGATAATTGGTCATGGATGAATGCTTATAAAAATAGATATGGGTTTATTTCAGTAGATTTAGAAAATCAAAAAAGAACAATTAAGAAAAGTGGTTATTGGTTTAAAGATTTAGCTGAAACGAACCAATTTGATTATCAAGTATAGTCCCTTTAAAACGATAAAGATAATGGAAGTGAGCGCATGAATAAAAGGGCATTAGAAACTATCAGGCTATTATATAACCACACAAATTGTTATGTTTCAGGAGCATTTATAGCTAAAAGTTTAAGCGTTTCACCAAGGACAATTAGAAATGATATAAAAATGATCAACGGCATCGCAGCAACGCATGGTTTTTATATTGAATCAAAAAAATCCGCTGGTTACAAAATCGATATAAAGGATAAAAGCAAATTCAATTTATTCATTAATAATCAATATCTTAAAGATGAGTTGTTGAATTTTAATAATCAGGAAAGCAGAGTGCATTTTATATTGAGTAAATTACTCATATTAGATAATTACGTCAAAATAGAACGTTTGAGTGAACGTATGTATGTCAGTGACACGACAGTGAAAAAGGACTTAAAGGTTATTAGAAACGAACTTGATAAATATGAATTACAACTGATATCCAGTCCGTACTATGGTTTGAAAATAGAAGGTTCTGAATTTCAAAAAAGATATGCCATTGCAAATATGTTGCTCGATAAACCTTATCACAATCACACATTTGATATAGATAAAATCAATGATTTAAAAGAACAACTGATTAAGTTAATCAATCAATTTCAAATTACAATTCCAGACGTTAAACTTGAAAATTTGGTAATTCATATTTATATTGCCATGTTCAGAGTTGAAAATAAATTTATGATAGCCGATAAAGATAATATATTTCAGAATTTTGAATATTACGATGCTGAATTGAAACATTTCTTTCAAGCAATTGTAGGTCTGCTCGAACAACGTTATGATGTTATATTGCCAATTGAAGAAAAACAATATATTAAAGCACATATTGCGGCATCTGGAATAGTTTCAAAAAAATATGAACTCATAGATCGTAAAGAAATTAACGATTTAATTCATCAAATGTTTAATAAAATTCAGGATGTTTTTCAAATTAATTTGGATAATGAATTAGAATTAAAGAAAAATTTGGCATTACACTTATCTACTTCAATCAATCGTTATAAGTATAAGATGAATATTAGAAACCCTATTTTAACTGAGATAAAGAAGAATTATCCCTATGCATTTGATATTGCTTTAGTTGGAGGAAAGGTTATTGAAGAAGCATTTAAGATAAAAATTTCAGAGAGCGAGATTGGGTTTTTAGCATTACATTTTCAATTAGTATTACAAAAAGCGCAATCAGTAACAGAAAAAATCAGAGCGACTATCGTCTGTGCTTCTGGCATGGCAAGTTCAGAATTAATAAAGTATAAATTACTTGAGAATTTTGGAAATGCATTAACTATGACAGATTCTCAACAAATGTATGAATTGAGTAAAGAAACACTTAAAAATACAGATTTAATCATTGCTACAGTACCACTATCAAGGGAATATGATGTGCCAGTTATCACTGTTAATACAATTTTAACTCAAGAGGATATTTTGCAATTAAATCATTTTATAAACAATTACGATAAAAATGAGAATGAGCAACTGATAGAAATATTTGATTTGAAAAATGGTATCAATTCTAAAGAAACATTATTAACCGCAATAGAAAGTGATTTAAAGCAATTAGATTACATCGAACCCAATTTTTTGAAACAGGTGTATGAAAGAGAGGCAGTAGCAACAACAGCATATGGAAATTTAATTGCAGTGCCACATCCAGTCACACCTCAAGCCAAACAGTCATTTATATATGTAATTAAACTGGATAAACCGATAAAGTGGGAGACTAAGGAAGTGCAACTTATATTTTGTCTTGGATTGAAACAACATACTACTGTTGATATGAAACCTATATTTAAAAAATTGAGTTATATTATTAATGACTTTAATGTTGTGTTGAATTTAATAAGTCAACAAAATAATGCTGACTTAAGGTTGGCTTATAAAACGATAAGCAATGAAACAAAATTAAATTAAGGTGTTAATGGACACCTATAAATAATAGTTATGAAAGATAAATAGCAATAATTTATTATTTTATATTTTAAGCGTCTAGGATATTAATCCTGAAAAAAATAACCCTAAGATGAATAATTCATTTATCTTAGGGTTTCTTTTTATTAAATATTTTAGTATTGTTGTCTCGCTTTCCTAGGGGACAGCTTCAGCCTGTAGTCTTCCGCTTGTCCTGTTCCCTCAGGAGTCTCGCCCAAATACGAAGCATTCATTTCGTATTTTTTACAGAAACACAGAAACATAGATTAAAATACTCGTATTAAAATTGAGTTGTTTATGTTGAAATAAATCATTAATTGCAGAATACTTCATCAACATGCTTTTTATTAAATATTTTAGTATTGTTGTCTCGCTTTCCTAGGGGACAGCTTCAGCCTGTAGTCTTCAGCTTGTCCTGTTCCCTCAGGAGTCTCGCCAAAATACGATATTTAGTGATATTTGTGTAATTGATCGATGCAATTATACAAATTGATGTGGGTTATTAAATATATATAAAATAAGTGTTTGATAGGCGTTATAACTTAAATAGTAAAAATTTAACATCAATTTAGTATTTTTACTTTTATTCCTGAGTAATCTTATTGATTTGTCATTGACTAAATTTTCAGACATTAATAAAATGTTTAATTATACATAAAAGGATAGTGCACAAAATTACATAGAGATCAGGTGAAAGTATGGAACAAGTGAGATTCAAACGAGCGATGAAGCAACGGCATTTAATGTTACTTAGTTTTGGAGGCGTCATTGGTACTGGGTTGTTTTTAAGTTCTGGTTATACATTGCAGCAAGCGGGACCATTAGGAACTGTATTGTCTTATGTAATTGGTTCGTTATTAGTATATTTAGTGATGTTATGTTTGGGGCAACTTGCGATGAAACATCCTGAAACGGGAGGTTTTCATATTTATGCAAATCAATATATTCATCCAGCAATTGGTTATATTGTAGCTTGGTTCTATTGGTTAACATGGACAGTAGCTTTAGGATCTGAATTTACTGCTGTTGGATTATTAATGCAAAAATGGTTCCCGCATATTCCAGTTTATGTATTCGCTACGTTAGCAATCCTGTTAATTCTAGTGTTTAATATTGTATCAACACGTTTTTATGCAGAGGTTGAGTTTTACTTTTCATTAATCAAAGTTGTGACGATATTTGTGTTTATAGCGTTGGGAGCTTTAGTTATTGTTGGTTTACTACATTATAATGGTTATCAAGGTATTGAGACGATTAAGCATCGTTATACAGATCCAACATTCCCACATGGTTTAGGTTCAGTATTCTTAACAATGTTGGCAGTGAATTACGCATTCAGTGGTACAGAATTAATAGGTATTGCTGCAGGTGAAACTAAAAATCCTGAACAAGTTATTCCTAAGGCAATCAAAGCAACACTTTGGCGTCTAGTTATTTTCTTTATTGGAACGATGGTTATTATCTCTATATTAATTCCAAGTTACCAAGGTAAGTCATTAGAGAGTCCTTTTGTAGTTATATTTCAAAGAATGGGTATTCCATATGCGGGCGACTTAATGAACCTTGTAATTATAACAGCATTGCTTTCAGCGGCAAATTCTGGATTGTATGCAGCTAGTAGAATGATTTGGAGTTTATCAAATGAAGGGCTATTCCCAGTATGGTTTGGTAAGTTAAATAAATTTAAAATGCCTGTTCGTGCAACATTATTTAGTATGTTGGGTGGTCTGTTGGCATTGCTATCAAGTGTTTATGCTGCAGATTCATTATATGTTGTGTTGGTATCAATAGCAGGGTTAGCAGTTGTAATTGTGTGGATGAGTATTTGTCTAGCATATTTTAATGCTAAGCGTCGCGATAAATCGTTAAAGATACAACAATGGGTACCGGTAACAGGATTTTGTTTATGTTTTGTATCGTGTGTTGGGATGATATTTGATCCTAATCAAGCGCCAGCACTATATTTTGGAGTGCCATTTGCGCTGATTGCACTCATTTATTATTTTATTAAATACAATAAAAAAGGGGCAATTTAAATGCGACTATTAGAAAAAATCAAACACACAGATTCAAAGGCAATTGTGTTAGATGGTGGTTTAGCTACTACTTTAGAGCAAGCAGGGTGCAATTTAAATTCAACGCTATGGTCTAGTGAAGTGTTGAGACAACAGCCCGAAGAGATTTATAAAGCACATCAAGCATTTGTAGATGCTGGAGCTGAAATTATATTAACTAGTACCTATCAAGCAAGTACAGCGACCTTTTTAGATATTGGCTTAACAATTGAAGATATTGACCATATTTATAATACTGCGACAGAAACGGTTTATCATGCAACTACAACGCAACAAGTGATAGTGGGTAGTCTGGGACCGTATGGTTCGTATTTAAGTGATGGTTCAGAATATACAGGTGATTATAATTTAAGTAATATAGATTATTATCAATTTCATCAAACACGTATTGATCGTCTAGTCGAAAAAGGAATCGTAGATTTTGTATTTGAAACAGTGCCTAATTTTAATGAAATCAAGGCATTGGTGGAATTTATCATACCGAAGTATCCAACATGTACATTTTGGATATCGGTGACGGTCAATGCAGAAGGTGATTTGTCCGATGGCACACCTTTTGATAAAGTTTGTGAATATATTGCGTTGCATCATAATGAAGTACCGGTTTTTGGTATCAATTGTTCTCATGTTAGTGCTGTAAATAAAGCAATGGACAAAGGTTTACAGGATTTACCACAAACGCTTGCTTTGTATCCTAATGGTGGTGCAATCTATGATGCCAATGAGAAAATATGGCAAGATGAAGGTGATACAAGCGCAATATTAGAAAGTATACCAACTTGGATTAGCAAAGGGGTAACAATTATTGGTGGTTGTTGTCAAACAACACCTGAAGATATTAAACAAATAGCTAAGTTAATTAATGAATAATAAAGGATTGGAAAGACTTGCTTTGAAGAAATCAGCGACGATAATTTTTTACTAAGTGCATTTGTCTTAATTTATATAGTTTAATGATTGAAGTGAGATAGCAAAGGTAACAAGTTGAGTCATTGAGACTGAGCATCGACATATATTCAATTGTAAAGAGAATTTGATTAAGTTGAAGGACTTGTATAAAGATAGCCTCCCAAAAGATAACTTTTATCTTTTGGGAGGCTTATTCAAATGTTACTGTACTACAGACATTTATTATATTTTCTTAGATTATGCCATCTTATAACGTAGTGAAAATTCTTTAAATGTGATGAAACATTTTTTCTGTTCATCATATAATTTGAATTTTAACGATGACAAACTTTCTATCAAGGTAATAGATGTTGCATGATGTAACGGTTTTACATTTTTATGGGTCGCTTCTAAGGCGTAATTTGGGATTCTGGGATTGAGATGGTGTACATGATGATAACCAATATTTCCAGTAATCCAATGGATTAATTTAGGTAATTTATAATACGAGCTACCTTCAATTGCTGCCTTTACATAATCCCACTCAGATGGTTCTTCAAAATATGAATCTTCAAAGGTATGTTGTATATAAAATAACCAAATGCCGATCATACCAGCAATAAAGACCATTGGTGCGAAAATTGCGAAAAATTGTCCTGCACCTAATAAGTAGATAAGACTGCCATATAATATGATAAGGACAATATTGTTCAACCAAGTATTTCTTTTTTCGCCCAATTTTGCATCCTTTGCGTTAAATCTATTAGATATAAGTACCAAGAAAAAGGGCCCCAAGACAAACATGACAAAAGGATTACGATAGATTTTATAGAGACAGCGCTTTGTTGTTGATGCGCATTTATATTCAGTTACTGTCATAACCCAAATATCACCAATTCCACGCTTTTCAAGATTTCCACTACCTGCATGATGGATTAAATGTTCTCTTCGCCATTTTCTATAAGGGAAAAATGTTAAGAATCCAGTGACATTGCCTAATAAATCGTTATGCTTTTGTTTCTTGAGATAAGATCCATGACAAGCATCATGAAAGATTATAAATGTACGAATTAAAAATATTGCTGCAACAGCACTACATAAAATGGCTAATGACCAATGAAGTTGATATAGTAATCCACTTGCTATTAATAGTGCCAACAATGGTAATAATGTATTTATAATTTGAATCGTACTTTTCGTATAACTTGTCTTCTCGAAAGGTTTAACCATCTTGCGTAATAATTTCTTTTTTTCTGCTTCCATATTCACCATACTTTCTGTGCTAAGTAATATAAATTAATATGTTTAATTACAAAGCAATGAATCAATTGTATATAAAAGTGGTTACTATTACAAAAGTTAGTTGAAGAATAGTGTAAATTAACTGATTTAATTGCAAAATAACGCTATTTTAAGTGGAAAACAAATATTGTATCCAAATATAAAATACATTTATATTACAAATTATGCATATTTAATTATTTTAGTGTATTTTTTCTTATATAATTAATTTATTGCGTTAAAATGGCAATTAATTAAAGAGTGCAATATTATTTAAATTTTTTTGCATAATTAGTTGTAATTTTCTGATAAAAGGAATATTATACAACCAAGCATTATCAAGATTTAATTTAGATAGCAATATAATGATCAATTAAAGACTTGAGAAAGGCGTGGTTGAGCTGTTTTTAACATAATTAAGTAAAGTGGAATATGCGTGAGTGCAACCATAAATATCGCTCGTCACTATACTTGAAAATTACATTTTTATCTAAATTTATTGATTATTACATAAAAACAAAGGGGTATGTGAATCAATTTTTTATGTTGATTATGCTTTAAACCAAATGAATGGGAGCAAATTGTTATGTCGAATTCATTAAGCAGAGAGTTGAGTAATAGACATATTCAACTTATTGCGATTGGTGGAGCTATAGGGACTGGCTTATTTTTAGGGGCTGGCCAGTCTATTAGTTTAACGGGTCCATCGATTCTACTCACTTATATTATTGTAGGTTTCGTATTATTTATGTTTATGCGTGCGATGGGAGAGTTATTATTAGCTAATACAGAGTATAAAACTTTTGCTGATATTGCACATGACCAAATCAGTCCATTGGCAGGATTTATGACCGGTTGGACATATTGGTTAACTTGGATAACATCTGGTATGGCAGAAATAACAGCTGTAGCAAAGTATGTGGAATATTGGGTGCCTGATTTACCCAATTGGATTACGTCGCTAGCTTGTATCTTACTCTTGATGGCATTTAATTTAACAAGTACAAAAATGTTTGGAGAATTGGAATTCTGGTTTGCGATTATTAAAGTATTAACGATAGTTGCTCTAATTGTAGTTGGTATTGTAATGATTGTATTTGCAGTGAAGACACCTTTTGGACATACTGGACTTGGCAATATGGTAACCAAAGAAGGTTTCTTCCCTAATGGTGCTAATGGATTTTTAATGTCGTTCCAGATGGTTGTATTTTCATTTACTGGTATTGAAATATTAGGTATTACAGCAGGTGAAACCAAGAATCCTGAAAAGACAATTCCAAAGGCGATTAATAGTGTACCAATTAGAATTTTGCTCTTTTATGTTGGAGCATTAGTTGTAATGATGTCCATTATTCCATGGCAAAATATCAAAGCGGATGATAGTCCATTTGTGAGCTTATTTGCATTGATAGGTGTACCGTTTGCCGCTGGATTAATAAACTTTGTATTATTAACTGCAGCTTCTTCGGCATGTAATAGTGGTATATTTGCTAATAGTAGAATTCTTTTTGGCTTATCTGAAAAGGAACAAACGCATCCGTTGATGATGAAGACTAATAAACGCGGTGTACCATATATAGCGATTATTGTAACTTGCATCTTATTGTCGGTTACGGTAATTATGAACTATTTTATTCCTAATGCGACACAAGTATTTTTCTATGTGACTGCAATATCGACAATTCTATTAATAATTGTTTGGATGTTTATTATGCATGCTTATGCAATGTACACTAAAAGGAATCCAAATGCACATAAAGAAAGTATTTATAAATTACCAGGTGGCTTGCATGCTGCAAGACTAGTGCAACTATTCTTTGTATTTGTCCTTGTTGTACTATTCATTATGCCAGACACACGTATGGGTGTCGTATTATCACCTATTTGGTTTATCATTTTAGGTATATTATATTGGCGTTTGCAAAAATCAAATGAAAGTAGAGCTTCAAAACAGAATATTCAGCTACCTAATAAAGAAAACGGGTAGAGTATAAATACATGAGCCAGAAATAGCGTTTAAAGTGTCTTGAGATACTATCTTACTGCTATTTCTGGTTTGTTTATATTGAGGAGGGTATTGCTATGGAAGTCAATTATATTAAGAATGATAAAGGTGTTTATCAAACAATAGATGTTTTAATTAATGAAAAACCGAGTATTATTTTTAATTATTTATCTACGACAGAGGGTATTCAACAATGGTTTCCTCAATTATATGTTGAGGAAAGAAGTGAACACGGAAACTTATATTTCCATATTGAAGATGATGAAGATTTAAGAATGGAAATTTTACAATTTGATGAACCGAATACCTTTGAATTCACTTGGGATATTGGTACCGTGAAATTTCAGTTAAGCGAGCAACAAGGTCAAACATTGTTGACACTAAAAGAATATTTGCCGTATGAATTTCCACACATTACGCTTGATTTTTCTGGTTGGCAATATCAAATGCACAGTTTGAAAAACTTAATCGAGCAAGGTGAGATTTTAGCACAGTCAGACTTTGATTTTGAAACAAACCAACAAGAAATTGCACAAAAATTACGTTTATAAATAGAAGCATTTGTCTCCTAAGAAAGTAAACTCATAATACCAAATATTAAATAAAAGGCTAGTAGATAATATATTGTGCATTTACTGATTGATATAGCAACACTAACAAGTCAAATTTAGTATGTGATTTTAAGTGGATGTTACTGTAAAAATCACTTATAAATTCAACGTATTTTGGCGAGACTCCTGAGGGAGCAGGACAAGCTGAAGACTACAGGCTGAAGCTGTCCCTTAGGAAAGCGAGCCAAAAATATGAATTATGAATATAAAAAGCACTCAGATAAATTGAATTCATTCATCTGAGTGCTTTGTTCTGGAATTTATAATTCAGATACAATATTTTTCATTCTAATTAAATGCCAATCATACTAAACGTTGTGCTAACTTTAAGTTTATTTATGCTTGATAAGGTGATTGGCTGTTTATCATTTCTATCTATTGAGATGTTTGTGATTTCTGAGGATGTGACTTTCTACCGTGTAAACCATAATAAAGTAAGACAGAAGCTAGAACAACAAGAGCCATAATAAGATATAAATTACTGTATCCGACATAAGGAATTATAACGCCTAAAATAAATGGACCAATACCGGCACCGAAATCTGCAAACATAAAGAATGTCGAAGTAGCTAGACCTACTTTATCTTTAGGTGATTGTTGCACTGCAATTGCTTGAGCGCTAGGAATGATGGTGCCATAGCCAATGCCAATAAAGACAGCGGATATGAGCAACATTATACCGGTTGTAGTACCACCTAATAATAGTAAACCGATAATAAAACTGATTAGCACTGGGTACATCACTTTATTTTCACCAAAATGATCATATATTTTCCCAGTAAAGGGTCTAGTAACAAAGGTACTCAATGCATAAACGACAAAGAAGAAACTGGAGATGTTTGCTAGATTCAACTGTTCTGTATAGACAGATAAGAAAGATAATACACTAGAATATGCAATGCCTACAAAAACGACAAAAATTGAAATAGGTAATGCTTCTATTTGTAAATAGGCCGAAATGCCTTTTGTTTCTTGGTTATAAGAATTTTGATTTTCTGATTTACTTAAACTTTTTATAAAAATTGTAGCAATTAAAGCAAGTAAAATAGCAATAAGGCTTACATTGAAGATAGATTCAAAACCAAAGTGCTGATTAAGGACAATACCACAAAATGGACCGATTGCAGATGCTAACGTTACACTTAATGCATAGTAACCAATACCTTCACCTTTTCTATCGTCTGGAATAATTCTTGAAGAAATAGTGCCTGTAGCAGTTGAGGCGATACCAAAGGCAATACCATGTACAAGTCGAATTATCATTAATAGTGATAAACTTTGAATTGTATAGTAAAGACCGACTGCGATAATTGAGAAAATAATACCACCAAATAGAATGCGTTTCGGCGGCAAATTATCTATGATTCTTCCAGAAAACAATCGTCCGAACAACATACCTATAATAAAAATACCCGCAGCTAAACCTCCCATGCTTTCAGAGGCATGGTATTGATTAATTGCGAATTTTGTCACAGTCACAATGAGAGTATAATGAATCAAATACATTAAAAAGTTTACAATTGTTATAAGGATGAAATCTTTTGACCATAGTTTGTTATACATAGAAAGACCTTCCTTTTATTTGTATTAAATTTTTCCTACATCTATAATTATATGAATCACAATAACTAATGTATAATTAGAATTTGTGATATTTATATAAGTTCCACTTATATTGAGGTGATGAAATGAACTTTGAACAGTTGGTATACGTAAAGAAAATTTATGAAGTCGAATCTATTATTCATGCAGCTCAAGCATTGCATATTAGTCAATCGGCAATGAGCCAATCTATTGCAAATTTGGAAATAGAGCTAGGTTATAAATTATTTGAACGTTCTAGAAAGGGAACATTTCCCACGGAGGTTGGAAAACGATTAATTCCATTTATTATAGATATTCTAGATGCGCGGGATGATTTAAAGGGTGAGATTGATGCATTGAATAGTAAATTAACCGGCTCTTTGAAAATTGCTACAATACCTACACTTTTTAATAAAATAATTCCAAAAGCGCTCTCGGCGTTTAAAAATGATTACCCACATATAGAGATTGAAGTCATAGAAAGTGACAGAGCTAATATTATTACTATGGTAAATAATAATGAGGTCGATATAGGACTAGTTGGAAAGAGAGAGAATGAGACATTTAGCAAAGGGTTAAAAATATACCCCCTTAATTTATCAACTGATTTTAGACTCATTGTACCTAAAAAATCAAAATTATCGTTGAAAGACAATATTGATTTGACAGTTTTACAACAATATCCTTTTGTACTTTATGATCGTAATTTTTATCACGATAACTTAAAGGAATTTGAAGAGGAAAACGGTCCTTTAAAAATTGTTTTTAGGACCAATAATCCTAGTGTTTTAATTAAAACAGTGTCAGAAGGCTTAGGTATTAGTATCGTTTCTAGCTTAATGTTAGAAGATGATCCATACATTGAGCATGAATTAATTGAACAGTTACCAATGGGTTCACCGTTTGATTATTTTATCTATTTTGTCGCGTTGTCTAATAAAGAGAATAATCATAAAAAAACGATTCAAACATTTATTGAATATTTAAAGTATTGATAGGTCGAAATTAAATTATTTAGTTAACAAAGTACTTTTAAAAGCAATATGAACAGATTTGTCGTTTAACAAACTGTTGGCGTTTGTAGGTGCATGGCCATCCTGATTTCAAGAAAGTATAATTTTGAAAAATAAAACGTTCTAACTTAACTTAAAGTCAAGAAATGATAAGCTATAGCTAGATATAAGAATTTTGAAACCGTCAAAATCCATTTGCTTTGAATGGCTGTTGACGGTTTCTTTATGGTGAAAATTAGGTTCAAAAAATAGAAAAGTGGTAATTTAAGTAATGAGTAATATTTCACTAAAATCCATAACTTTTGTACACTCATAGTATACAAAATCATTCATATATACTATAATGAGGTTAATAATAACTGTTTTGTACACATGGAGAATACATTACAATTTCTGTAATATACAAGGGAGATAATTACTATGAAAAAAATTATGATTACTGGGGCTTTAGGTCAGATAGGGACGGAACTTGTTGTGAAATGTAGAGCGTTATATGGAAACGATAATGTATTGGCAACTGATATCAGAGAACCAGAAGCTGGCTCACCAATTATGGATGGACCATTCGAAATTTTAGATGTTACAGATAAAACGCGTATGTATCAATTAGTGGAGTCTTTTCAACCTGATACGTTCATGCATATGGCGGCATTACTTTCTGCGACTGCAGAGCAAAATCCATTATTTGCGTGGGAACTTAATATGGGTGGTTTAATGAATGCATTAGAAGCGGCTCGTGAATATCAATTACAATTCTTTACACCTAGTTCTATTGGAGCGTTTGGACCATCGACTCCAAAGGTAAATACACCACAAGTTACTATTCAACGTCCAACTTCAATGTATGGTGTGAATAAAGTTGCAGGTGAATTGTTATGTCAGTATTACTTTGATAAATTTAATGTTGATACACGTAGTGTTAGATTCCCAGGGCTAATTTCACATATTAAAGAACCTGGTGGCGGTACGACTGACTACGCGGTTGATATTTATTTTAAAGCTGTGCGTGAAGGACACTACACTAGTTATATTGCGAAAGACACATATATGGATATGATGTTTATGGACGATGCCATTGATGCAATTATTCAGTTGATGGAAGCTGATGGTGTGAAATTAATCAACCGTAATGCTTATAATTTAAGCGCGATGAGTATTGAACCAGAAATGGTTAAAGCAGCTATTCAAGAATATAAACCTGAATTCACATTAGATTATGATGTGGACCCTGTGCGTCAAAGTATTGCTGATAGTTGGCCAAACAGTATAGATGTAAGTTGTGCACGTGCTGAGTGGGGGTTCAATCCTAAGCATGATTTACAAAAAATGACTGAGATTATGTTAGAAGCGATTGAGAAAAAAGAAAAAGTAAGTCAATAAGGTTTATTAACTTTAAATAATAATGTACAACTTTAAAATAGTATTAAAGTCAGATGATATCACTGCGTATATAAGGTTATGAATACGTAGAAAGTATGAGGGACATTGTGTCTCAAATTAGCGAATGAACGTCAATTTCTATTCTAGTTATAGAGATTGACGTTTTTGTATTTTATTCTTGTTGTAATGAATAGAGGTACGATTTGAATATTATCAATTTCTTTTATATGTAACATATCTCATATGAGTTATTTTTCGAATCCTTTTAAATAAGTGCTGTATAGTGTAATAAAATACAAAATTCATAGCATAATCAAAGTCACTTTAATTGACCTAGAGTTCACTCCAGGACATATCATAGTAAATGAAGAATATGATTGAGATATTCTATTGTTTAAGCACTGGAGGAATTAAAATATGATAAATGCTAAAGCAAGAGCGGTAAGTGGTCCGGATTCTAATTTTTACGCAACTGAAATTGAAAGAAGAGACCTTGATACACATGATGTATTAATAGAAATAAAATATGCTGGTATATGTCATTCTGACATTCATACTGCACACGGAGAATGGGGACCTGTACATTATCCGCTAGTGCCTGGTCATGAAATCGCAGGTATTGTTAAAGCAGTAGGTACTGAAGTAAGTAAATATCAAGTTGATGACCGTGTGGGTGTAGGTTGTATGGTAGATTCCTGTGGCGAATGTGAACATTGTCGAAATGGTGAAGAACAATACTGCTTAAAAGGCAATGTTGGCACATACGCGGGAACAGATAGATATGGAGAACCTACTCAAGGTGGTTATTCAACTCATATCGTAGTCCATGAAGACTTTGTCTTGAGAATACCAGATAATATTGGTCTGGATGTTGCAGCGCCATTATTATGTGCAGGTATTACAACGTATTCACCACTAAATCATTGGAATGCAAATTCAGATAAAAAGGTAGCAGTAATTGGTATGGGTGGTCTTGGTCATATGGCTGTTCAAATTGCACATGCAATGGGGGCAGAAGTGACTGTTTTATCTCAAACCTTAAATAAAAAAGAGGATGGCTTGAAATTAGGTGCTACACACTACTATGCGACAAATGATACAGCGACCTTTGAGAAACTTGCAAGTTCATTTGATTTAATTATTAATACAGTTAGTGCAAATTTAAATTTAGATGAATATCTACGTTTATTAGCATTGGACGGTACTATTGTTAATGTTGGTGCGCCTGCTGAACCAATTTCATTACGTGTTGCTAACTTAATTGGTCATCGCCGATCATTTGCTGGTTCAGCAATTGGTGGTATTAGAGAAACACAAGAAATGCTTGATTTTTGTGCACAACATCAAATAGAACCACAAATTGAGTTAATTACAGCGGATGATATTGATAACGCATATGAAAGAGTATTGGCATCAGATGTTAAGTATCGCTTCGTAATAGATACAAGTACGATGTAATGGATATTTCAGTTACTTAGTAAATTGGACACAGGTTGAGACATTTTTAATGTTTCAGCCTGTTCTTTTTCTTTTAATAAAAATTGTTATATCTTGCTTTGATATATTAAAATTGCTACATACAATTGAATTGATTTTTATTTATTAATAATTGATATATTTTAAATTTTTTGAAAATTATTGAACAGCGTATCTGCTATTGGTATAATTTAGTATAAATACTTTAAATGAGCATTGGGAGGAAAGAATCATGTCAGAAAAAATTAAATTTGTACAACGTGAAAACTTAAAAGAGAAACCGGATCCTAGTGATTTAGGTTTTGGGAAATACTTCACTGATTATATGTTAAGTTTCGACTATGATATTGATCAAGGATGGCATGATTTACAGATTGTGCCTTATGGGCCAATAGAAATTTCACCAGCAGCACAAGTGCTTCATTATGGACAAGCAGTGTTTGAAGGATTAAAAGCCTATAAGCATGAGGGAGAGGTAGATTTATTCCGACCTTCAGAGAACTTTAAGCGTATCAATCATTCATTGGCTCGTTTAGATATGCCTGAAATTGATGAAGCATTATTACTTGAAGGATTAAAGCAATTGGTAGACGTAGAAAGAGACTGGGTACCAGAAGGTGAAGGACAATCATTATATATTCGTCCATTTGTATTTGCAACAGAGGGTATCTTAGGCGTACGTCCTTCTTATTCTTATAAATTATTAATCTTATTATCTCCATCAGGTTCATATTATGGTGGCGCTTCATTACAACCAACTAAGATTTATGTTGAAGATGAATATGTGCGTGCCGTAAGAGGTGGCGTCGGACATGCCAAAGTGGCTGGTAACTATGCAGCGAGTTTACTCGCACAAACAAATGCTGCAGATCAAGGTTATGACCAAGTACTTTGGTTGGATGGTGTTGAACAGAAATATGTTGAAGAAGTTGGAAGTATGAACATTTTCTTTGTTGAGAATGGTAAGTTAGTTACGCCAGAATTAAATGGTAGTATCTTACCTGGTATTACACGTAAGACAATTATCGAATTGGCTAAAAAGTTAGGCTATGAAGTTGAAGAGCGTCGTGTATCAATTGACGAACTTATTGAAGCCCATAATAGTGGTGCTTTAACAGAAGTATTTGGTACAGGTACAGCAGCTGTAATCTCACCAGTAGGTCAATTAAAGTATGAAGATACTGAAATTGTGATTAATAATAATGAGACTGGTGAAATTACGCAAAAATTATATGAAAACTATATTGGTATCCAAAGTGGTAAATTAGATGATCCAGAAGGTTGGAGAGTTGTAGTTCCAAGATATTAATATGAATTATAATATGAAGGCTTGCTCGGGTGTGTATGACTCGAGCAAGTCTTTTTTATAACAAAGTATAGAATTAGCTGCAATTATTTTATTATTTCAAATTCAACATTTGTTTCATTAGTGAAAAATATATTAAAATAGTAAGCGTTGGTATTAAGAGTTAAAAATACAGGAGCTGTTAACGAGATGGAATGGATATTATTCGATAAAGATGGTACTTTGATATATTTTGATAAAAGTTGGATGAAAATCGGTTTACAATTAGTCGATGATTTTTTGACAACATATAAAGCTGATATTGCTGATGTTGATACAGCTTACGAATCATTAGGTGTTATTGATGGTGAGATACAACCTGGAACTGTTATGGCATCAGGCGCTTTGGATGAAATGATTGATGCATTCTGCGAAATCGCTGGCCAAGATGTATCAACATGGGCGCAACAACGCAGCCAAACATTGGTGGATCAACGTGTGCCAGAAAATGAATTAGTTGAAGGGATCGAACAGACACTTGAGACGCTAAAGCAACGTGGATATAAGTTAGGTATTGTCACAAGTGATTCGAAGATTGGTGTTGATCAATTTTTAGAAGTAACAAAATTTGATCGCTTTTTCGATTTGATTATTTCAACGGAAGCAGATGCAGTTGAAAAACCAAATCCTGAAGTACTAAACCCTTTATTCTATAGATATGATGTAAAGCCAGAAAATGTTGCGATTGTTGGAGATAATGCGAATGATATTCAAACTGGTATTAATGCGAAGCTAGGATTGAAAGTTGCAGTATTGACAGGTGTTGGTTTGAAAGAAGAATTAACACAAGCGGATTATATCGTAGATAATGCTAATGAAATTATAAACTTAATAAATCGATAGGCGCCGTACTTAAATTATGTCATAATATACTCAACGTATATTATGGCTTTTTTATTTAAAGCATATTTGAATAATAGGGGTGGTAGGATGATAGATGGTAAGTATGCTGACTACAAAGGCGAGACATATAAAGTTGTAGAAATTATCAGTCAAGAAGTCGTACTAGTAACAGAAGATAATCATGCAGTAGAGCATGGTTTTGAAGCACAAACTACGCATCACTCAAATCATACATTGTACTTTAAACAAGTGCCGAGAACAGACTTGGATGAATTATATGAGTTATTTCAAGAAGCACGTTATGAGGGCTCAGTATTTGATCTCTATCAAGATACAGAGGGCGATTATTATATCGGCACAGAAGATGAAGATAAAGCAAGTACATTTGGTTTAACTAAAACGGATACGGATTATTTTAGTAAATATGTAACAGAAGAAGAAATCGAGAAAATTATTTACCGTAGTCATATTGAATAATAAAAAAATCGAAGCATGACGACATCATATCACTTGCCGTATGCTTCGATATATTTTTCTAAACGATATTTAACGTTGGTCAACTTTGCGATAAGCTTCGATTGCATTGCGTATCTTATCAATAATTGGATCTAACGTATCAGGTGACTCGTGTAAATCGTATTCATTGATATTTACACGCACAACAGGACATGCATTGAACTCATTAATCCAGTCGTCATAACGTTTAAAGAGCTTTTGCCAATAGGCATGATCTGTCTCAATCTCCATTTGACGACCACGACGTTCAATTCGTTCGATGACCTCGTCGTAATCACATTCTAAGTAAATGAGTACGTCTGGTTTTGGAAAGTATGGTGTCATAACCATAGCATTAAATAATTCTGAGTAGGTATTGAAATCTTCCGGACTCATCGTACCTTGTTCTTCGTGCATTTTTGCGAAAATATCTACATCTTCATATATGGAACGGTCTTGTATAAATCCGCCACCATATTCAAACATGCGCTTTTGTTCTTTAAAGCGTTCTGCTAAAAAGTAAATTTGTAAATGGAAACTCCAACGTTCAAAATCGTTGTAAAATTTATCTAAGTATGGATTTTGATCTACATTTTCAAATGATGTTCTAAAGTTGAGACGTTCAGCTAATGCTGTTGTTAAAGTAGATTTACCCACACCAACTGTACCTGCAATTGTGATGACGGCATCTTGAGGGATTCCGTAATTATTCATTATTTGTTCCTCCAATCAATGGTTCAATCATTTCTAATATATATTGATAGTGCTCATTGTAATTAACAAAATCCAAATCAGTAGTGTCGATGCGAATTACACGTTGACCTTCAGCTTTCAACGATTCGTAATAATCTTGGTAATCACGCTTTAAGTTAATTAAATAATTATCTTCTATTTGATGTTCAAAGCTTCTGTTACGATGAGCGATGCGCGATTTTAATGTTTCTAATTTAGCATCTAAAAAGATAATGACGTTTGGCATCTCCAAATCTTCAGTTAATATATCATAGATACGAGAAAACTTTTCAAACTCTTTTGTTGTTAGTGTATTGCTCGCAAATATTTTATTTTTGTGAATGTGATAATCGCTAACGATACCGGAATGCATTTTGGCAATATCCTGAAATTGTTTGTAGCGATTACATAGAAAGAACATTTCAGTTTGGAAACTCCATTTTGAGATATCTTCATAAAAATCAGAAAGAAACGGGTTTTCAGAAATGATTTCTTTTTCTTCGTAATAATTAAGTGACTGACTAAGTTTGTGTGCTAATGATGATTTGCCAACACCGATTGGCCCTTCAATAGCTATAAAAGGTTTTTTCATATTTACCGCTCCAATGTTAAAATAGACAATAAGTATTGTACCATATATAAGGTGTGTGACACATGACAACTGATGAATATTATATGAATTTCGCAATTACAGAGGCTGAAAAAGCGGGGGCAATGGGAGAAGTACCCATAGGAGCAATTATTGTTTATAATGATGAAATTATTGCGCGTGCCCATAATTTAAGAGAGCAAGCACAAATGCCGACTGCTCATGCTGAACACATAGCTATAGAACAAGCGGCTGCCCAAATAGGAAGTTGGAGATTAGAAGATTGTACATTGTATGTAACTTTGGAACCATGCGTGATGTGTTCTGGAGCAATCGTAATGAGCCGAATTCCTCGCGTAGTATATGGAGCAAGTGATCCTAAAGGAGGGTGTGCTGGCAGTTTGATGGATTTATTACAAGAAGCGCGATTTAATCACAGAGCGAGCGTTACTGCTGGTATTTTAGAGGAGCAATGTGGCACGTTATTGAAGCAATTTTTCAAGCAATTAAGAAATAAGAAAAAAATAGACCAATCGGCGGATAATACAAATAGTTAAACTTTTGTTAGAATATAATTATGTTACAAAATTATGTCTAAAAAATTGAGTGTGTAGTTAAATTTGTAGTAATGATAATAGAGGGAAATGAGGAAAACGAATGATAAATCTAATTGCAACAGATATGGATGGTACATTATTAAATGCGGCACATGAAATTTCAGAGGAAAATATTCAAGCCATTAAATACGCACAATCGTTAGGTATTACAGTTGTTATAGCGACTGGTAGAGCGTTTTATGAAGCGAATACGCCTGTGAACCAGACGGATTTAAAGGTGCCATATATTTGTTTGAATGGCGCGGAAGTTAGAGACGAATCATTTAATATAATGAGTACATCTAATTTAAACCGTGAATTGATAAACAGAATTACTGAAGAATTAAATCATGAGGATGTTTATTATCAAGTTTACACGAACTTGGGTATTTATACTGAAAATCCCCAAAAAGATTTAGATATATATATTGATATTGCAGAGCGAGCTGGTCAAACTGCTGATGTTGAAAAGATTAAGCAAGGCATACAAAAACGTATTGATAACGGTACGTTAAAGGTAGTAGAGAATTATGACAAGATTGAAAAAACACCGGGTGAAATTGTCATGAAAATATTAGCGTTCGATAGTGATTTATCAAAAATTGAACGTGTCAGTCGTAAATTAGCTGAATCAGGTAGTTTGGCTGTTTCTTCATCTTCAAGAGGCAATATTGAAATTACACACTCTGATGCACAAAAAGGAATTGCTTTGGAGACTATTGCAGAGCGTCTCAACATCGATATGCAGAATGTAATGGCTATTGGTGACAATTTAAATGATGTGTCAATGTTAGAACGTGTTGGCTATCCAGTAGCTATGGATAATGCAACAGAAGAAGTTAAACAAGTGGCTAAATATGTAACAGAAACAAATGAACAAAGTGGTGTAGGTAAAGCCATTATGAAATTAATACAAGAAAATAACGAGAAATAATATAGAGGTGAATGAATCAATGAAAGGTTTAATTATTGTAGGAAGTGCAAAAATAGGTTCTCATACTACAGCTTTAGCTCATTTTTTAAAGGGACATTTCGAAGAACATGATTTTGAAGCAGAAATATTCGATTTAGCTGAGCGTCCAATCCATCAATTAGACGTATCAGGTGCATCAAATCCAAGTGAAGACTATAAACAGAATTTACAAGACTTACAAAGTAAGGCAAGAGAAGCAGACTTTTTCGTCTTAGGTACTCCGAACTATCATGGTTCATATTCAGGTATCTTAAAGAATGCATTAGATCATTTAACTATGGATGACTTTAAGATGAAACCTGTTGGATTAATTGGTAATAGTGGCGGTATCGTAAGTTCTGAACCATTGTCACATTTAAGATTAATCGTTCGTACATTATTGGGAATTGCAGTACCTACTCAAATTGCAACGCATGATACAGATTATAATAAATTAGATAATGGTACACTTTATTTAGATAATAGTGAATTCCAATTAAGATCTAAATTATTCGTTGATCAAATTATTTCATTTGTTAAAAATAGTCCATACGAACATTTAAAATAAATCATACAAACTGATGACTTATTTAATGTGTTAATAGATGACGAGCAAGCATAAATTTGCTAAGTGACACGTATTAACGAAAATAATTAAAAGCACTTCCGTTAAATACATTTTAAGACAATGTATCAAAACGGAAGTGTTTTTTTTGATGTAAATAATTGTATTTTAAAATTATAGTTATCAAGATGATGAGTATGTTTAGTAATGATGTTTGTACATCGTTGATTTTTAATTATCTGCAAGTATAGACTGCACGATATAGTGGTATTGTTCGAGTGTCTGTTTAATTTTAGTTAAATTAATATCATTTAATATAATAAGTCGCTCATCTGAATCATTACGGACTTTTGTTAAATATCCAGAGTTGATTAAATGATTCAATTGTACTGAGAAGGGCATATTACGATTGAATAAGATTTGCTTTAATTCTGTGGAATCTAGTTGTGTTTTATTTAACTGATATAACTTGTCTAGAATAATGATATCTGCGAATGTAAGTTGAAGATTTTGTTTAATAATTTTTTTGATAAGTTTTCTTCTTTCTTCGTAATTAATGAAATTCATATTCAACACCTCAATATTAAAATAGTTATATTGCTATGTATGATGCAATGAAGTTATATTTATCTATCAGTTACAGGGCGAACAATTTCATGAGGGGAACAGTGATGAAATCTTTGGAAATGAGCAATGTAATCTTGATGTGATTTGAAATTATACTTTTCCCAAAGTTGTTCTGAAGGGCGTCCTCTAGATAATTCGCATGTCGAGGCATGTATTTTACAGCCTAAAATATACTCAGATAGTGGGCAGGACATAAATGTTGAAAATTCACGCGATAGGTAACTATAGTTTAAGTAATAGCGTTGTGCAAACCAAAGACAACTATGTTTATCAGTTGAACATTGATTAATGTGCTTGACGATTGCTTCAATAATAGCACTATTTGAAGTTGTAACATCGGCAGCTTTATGATGTACATCTACATGGAAAATATACTGAATCAATTGGTTCAAAGCAGTTTGAATCATCGTTGAATGATGTGCAATTTCAGCAGTTACAACTGTATTGAATTGTTGCTCAATTGTATTAGGTGACGGTGGAGGTTGCTTGACGATTTGTTCTAAGTTCAAATTACGAGTTACTTCATGATAATAGAAATTGTTAAAAGTCAAACGCACTAATGTGCCAGTAAAGTCAATTAACTTAAAATTGTCGTAATCATGGACCCAAAATAATTCCTTCTCCTGATATTTTATTAAACAAGTGTCGTTTAAAATAGTTAAATTGCCATCTAATAAATAATAAATATTTACAAAATATAGTGTACGCAAATCTTTACTTGGTAGTTCTTTGTTATTGAAATAATGTATTTGAAAGTCAATGTCTGAAATCTTTTACTCACTCCTATTTATAAATATTCCGGAATTAGATTAGTTAAATTTTAATATGGAAGACGTATATTGAACATCGAAAAAATTTAAAAAGTGACACATGTTTTTTTAATATTTAATGTTAATATGCTACGGTTTGTAGCAATATTTAAACAGGATTTGTAAAAAAATTGACTTATTAAGCAATAAGGGGGAGTGGATTCTTAAAAAACGAGGTGCTGTTTATTCAAAGTTAATGGTTTTTATTAATTATAGTCGGTATCGGTGTGGATTGAATAAATGTTAACAATTCTAAATAGAGGTAGTTGAAGCGGTATGGTTTGCATAAATAATTCGTTTATATATATTGTGTATGTTGATTGATGTCATATCTCTTAAATTAAAGGAATAAAAAAACACTTCCGTATACATGCTCAGTTAATGAGTGTAACGAAAGTGTTGCTTTATATTTGGCCTGTAAACTGCGTCGATTATTTAACGAGTTAATATAGTTATTATCTGTCATTTATTTATGACACATATTAATTAAAGCGTGATAACAGATTACTTTCTATATTTAAGCTTTGCAAATGCATCGTGTTGATGAATTGATTCTTCATTACGACATTCAATATCAAAGCCATCTAACCAATCAAAACCAACTAAATCTGCTGCGATAAGACGAATTAAATCTTCTACAAAGCGAGGATTTTCATAAGCGCGTTCGGTAACGCTTTTTTCGTCAGGACGTTTCAAGATTGGATAGAGAATTGAACTCGCATTTGCTTCCATTGCATCTAAGATTACATCTTTGAAATCGTCATTTAATATGACATCTTTATTTAGATACGCTTTTACAGTAACAATACCTCTTTGGTTGTGAGCTGAGTATTCACTGATTTCCTTTGAGCAAGGGCAAAGTGTTGTTACTGCAGCTTCAATCGTAATTTCTTTACGTGTAACGTCCTTTTCATCAATAGCGATACCATACGTTACATCAGCATGACCTACAGCTTTAATTTGTGTAACTGGGCTATAACGGTCGAAGAACCATTTTGCAGAAACATCTAATCCGGCTGAAGATTGATTCATGCTTTCTTGTAAGCTACGTAATACATGATATAAAGTATCAAAATTCAACTCAATACCATTGTGATAATGCTTTTCCACACTTTCCAATATACGGCTCATGTTAATGCCTTTTTCATCTTGGTTTAAGCTTGTTGAAAAGCTGAAGTTTCCAGCAGTTTGGAAACGGTCCACGTGAACGGGATAAACTAAATTCTTAATGCCTACTTCTTCTATTTCAAACAAGAAATCTTTATGCGTACTTTGTAAGTCTTTCATTTTTTCTTTAACGGTTGGTTTAGTACCTTCGACAGGATCGACAGAACCAAAGTGTTTCCATCGACCCTCTCTCGTTGATAAGTCAAATTCAGTCATGCTATTTCCTCCACTTAAGATTCAAAGTTATAAGTCCAATAAGGTTCTACTTCTAAGAAGCTCTTTACTTGTCCAGATACATCAGGTGTTGCAAGTTGCTCTAAGAATGGACCTGTTTGTGATGCGTGTGCTTCAAATGCGCGTAGTTTTACCTCTTTATAATCACTGATCTCATTTAGAATGTCAGGTTCACCAAGTTTTTCTTTTGCGTCATTGCTAAATGCTACGAGTTGTAAGCGTGGTCGATCTTCTTTTGCCATACGTCCTACAGTTCTAACTACCGCTTCTGCAGTAGCTTCATGATCTGGATGCACAGCAAATTTAGGATAGAATGAGATAATTACGGATGGTTGTAATTCATCTATTAAAGATTTTACCATGGTATCCATCTCATCGTGTGGTTCGAATTCCACTGTTTTATCGCGTAATCCCATTTTTCGTAAATCGGTAATCCCAATTGCTGCCATTGCATTTTCTAATTCTTTTTCCCTAATATGTGGTAATGATTCTCGTGTTGCAAAAGGTGGATTCCCTAAGTTACGCCCCATTTGTCCTAATGTCAAGCATGCGTAAGTAACTGGGATGCCATTGTCTATATAACGTGCTAGTGTCCCAGCAGATGAGAATGATTCATCATCTGGATGTGGGAAGATTACTAATACGTGGCTTTCCTCTGTCATGATTCGCCCTCCTTAAACTTCAAATGGTTGTGTACTAATTTCTAATGCAGCAGCGAGTTGCCCTTCATAGTTAAAGCCTGCTAATAGAAATTCACCATTGTCATTTACTTCATAATGCGTTAATCCTTGAACATAAACCCAACCGTTGTTAACGAGCTTTAATCCAACTCTGTATGGATCCTTTTCTCCGCCTTTAAGTTGTGCATGTTCATAAGTCACTTGTATATTACGTAAAAATGTTCCTGCGTTAAATACACGTTGATCGAAATGTGCAGCATAAGCACCGTTCGTCGTTTCTACATGTATATATACTGGTTTATTTTCATATGATGAAAGTAGCGTCTGTACTTGTTCAACATTAATTTGTTCCAAAATTTTGCCTCCTTGCCATTAGAAACGGACATTACAAAATTCAATTATAGTCATTGCGTATTGCAAAATAATTTAGAATATAGAAGTATATCTTCTAGTGTAAACGGACTTGTATACATTTTCTACTAGTAATGTGAATTTTATCTCTAACAATCCTACTTTATTAATGATTATCTTCCTATTTTACTAAAAACAGTAACAGAAATGTAACTCTCTGCTCAATTATTCGCAAAGAATTTTAAGTTTTTAATGATAATCTGTGAAAAAGTGCTTATTCTGTTAAAAATCAACAATATTCTATAGTATAGGAATCGACAAGTGCTTCTTAATTTGTTGCAGAATGATATAGCATTTTAATGGAGGGAATTGGTATGAAAATTACAAATTTAGGTACGCGTTCATATGCATCATTTTACGTAGCGTGTGAATTATATAAACAAATGAGTCAACATCCCCACAGTAAACTTGGTTTAGCAACGGGAGGGACAATGGTTCAAATTTATCAATATTTAGTCGATTTATTACACAAGAATCAGTTAGACGTTTCACAGATTGAAACATTTAATTTGGATGAATATGTCGGACTAGATGCTAAACATAAAGAAAGTTATCACACATACATGAGGGATCAATTATTTAGTCGATATCCTCACTTCGATGCATCATTGATCCATATTCCACAAGGAGATGCATCCGATTTAACAATAGAAGCAACTAGGTATGAAAATTTGATAAATCAACAAGGACCAATTGATATTCAAATACTAGGCATAGGAGAGAATGGTCATATTGGATTTAATGAACCTGGAACAGATATTAATAGTCCAACACATATCGTCAATCTAACAGAAAGCACCATACAAGCTAATAGTAGATACTTTGCTGATGAGAATGAAGTACCTAAACAAGCAATTTCGATGGGTTTAGCAACGATTCTCAAGGCTAAGAGAATTATTTTAATTGCTTTTGGTGAGAAAAAAAGGGCAGCCATTGAGGCATTAACTAACAATGAAGTAGACCCAGAGGTACCAGCAACTATCTTACATGCACATCCTAATGTAGAAATATATGTAGATGATGATTCAGCACCGAGAATTGAACCGGTCGTTTAATAGAAATAACTAAGGGTAAACAGATGATGTGTAAAGTTAGATAATTAATGTTTAAATGTAATGTGTAAGTAGATAAACACATTTATTACAATAGAAGGGATGATTATATTGGAATTACAACTAGCAATTGATTTATTAAATAAAGAGGATGCTGCAGAATTAGCAAATAAAGTTAAAGATCATGTGGATATCGTAGAAATTGGTACACCTATTGTAATTAATGAAGGTTTACCAGCTGTAAAACATTTAAGCGATAATATTGATGGTGTGAAAGTTCTAGCTGACTTAAAAATTATGGATGCTGCAGATTATGAAGTGAGCCAAGCGGTTAAATATGGTGCAGATGTAGTTACAATTCTTGGTGTAGCTGAAGACGCTTCAATCAAAGCAGCTGTTGAGGAAGCACACAAACATGGTAAACAATTATTAGTAGATATGATTGCGGTACAAGATTTACAAAAACGTGCGAAAGAACTTGATGCACTAGGTGCAGATTATATCGCTGTCCATACTGGTTATGATTTACAAGCAGAAGGTGTTTCTCCGTTAGATAGTTTACGTCAAGTTAAATCAGTAATTAGCAATTCAAAAGTAGCTGTAGCAGGTGGAATTAAGCCAGAAACAATTAAAGATATCGTGGCTGAAGATCCTGACCTAATTATTGTTGGTGGCGGCATTGCAAATGCTGATGACCCTGTTGAAGCTGCAAAACAATGTAAAGCGGCTATTGAAGGAAAATAATAATGACTGAAATTACAAACTACCGTTTAATACTTGATGAACTTGAT
Source organism: Staphylococcus gallinarum (assembly GCF_029774255.1). Classification (NCBI taxonomy): domain Bacteria; kingdom Bacillati; phylum Bacillota; class Bacilli; order Caryophanales; family Staphylococcaceae; genus Staphylococcus; species Staphylococcus gallinarum. The sequence goes on along the minus strand of NZ_CP069082.1, from coordinate 2,397,527 downwards.
AACACATTATCGCATGTGAAAGATAGTGAAGCGGAGACATTTTTAAAGCAAATCATTAAAGCAGAACAGGTATTTGTATCTGGAAAAGGTCGTTCAGGGTTTGTAGCGAATAGCTTTGCAATGAGATTAAATCAATTGGGTAAGGTAGCACATGTTGTTGGTGAGTCAACGACACCTTCTATTACTGACAAAGATATATTTGTTATTATTTCGGGTTCTGGTTCTACAGAACATTTAAGATTATTAGCAGATAAAGCGAAATCTGTCGGTGCAGAAGTTGTATTATTAACAACAAAACCATCATCTCCAATTGGTGACTTAGCAAATGCGATTATTGAACTTCCAGCAGGTACAAAGTATGATGCAGAAGGTTCAGCACAACCTTTAGGAAGTTTATTTGAACAAGCGGCACAAATTTTCTTAGACAGTATTGTCTTAGACTTAATGAGTGCATTGAAAGTTGACGAAGAAACAATGCAACAAAATCATGCAAACTTAGAGTAAGTTACAAATGTAAAATTGCATTGTAGTAATGACTTATATATTATTTAAATAAGAAGAAATAGGTGACGCTAAATCATCGACGATTAAGTTGGTGGTTTAGCGTTATTTTTTTATGCAAGGTGTATTTACTCGACATAAATGGGAAACTATACCACTTTTATAGCAAAATCCTTGAATATATTGTTGTTTCAATAATGAATTGCTAGTGTTGAGTCTGAAAATAGGGATTAATATGTCATCGGTCACCCTATTTGTATTTTTTTCAAAAGCATAAAGTGACTATAAAATGTTAATATATAAAATATAAAAGTTTACAAAGAGAGTGGATATGATGCAACTACTAAATAAGATAGCAAAATATGCTGAACAACAAGGATCGCAGATTGCCCTTGATTTTGATGGAAAGCAATTAACATATGCACAATTACAAGCTGAAATTAATCGAGCAAGACAGCCAATTTCAAAGTTGGAGTCAAATAATATTGTGGCATTAACGATGCAACAACCTCTATTACTGATTGTTAACTATCTAGCTGTTTTAAGTGAAGGTAATATACCATGCGTATGTGATTTTCGATGGACGAATAAACAACGTAAGCAGATATTAGCTCATTATCAAATTCCATATGTTATGGATGATAAATTAACTGTTATTACTACGGGTTATTCACAACAAGATACATATGATAATACGGAGTTACAGTTATTACATATTGGTTTTACATCTGGTACGACAGGTTTACCAAAGGCATATTATAGAGATGAACCATCTTGGATAAATTCTTATGTAGAAAATGAAAAACTACTAACAACAACAATATCGACAATACTAGCGCCTGGTCCCTTATCTCACTCATTATCGCTATATGCATGTATTTATGCATTATATAGCGGGAGAACATTTATAGGACAGCAAACATTTAGTGCAGCATTATTTATAGATCAAATTACAGCAGTACAACAGCAAGTTGCTCTATTTTTAGTGCCTACGATGTTAATTGCATGCCTCACAGGTTATCAGCAACTAAATGGGCAACATTTTATATTTAGTAGTGGAGATAAATTAGCACCACACATTAGGGAAAAAGTGTCACTCATGTTTCCTAAGGCAATTGTTGTAGAATTTTTCGGAACATCTGAAGCGAGTTTTATTAGTTACAATTACAATAATCAGGCGCCTACTAACTCGGTAGGTAAATTATTTGATAATGTATTTGTTCGTTTCGATAACCAAGATCATAATCAGATTGGCACACTTAATATTAATAGTAATATGGTGTTTAGTGGATACGTAGATCAAGGATTTCAACAAGATGAATGGATTCGCACTGGAGACTTTGCATCTATGGATGATGCGGGCTATCTCTATTTACATGGTCGAGAACATGACCGTTTGATTATTGGTGGTAGGAATGTCTATCCATCTGAAGTTGAGGAAGCAATTAAAGGTACGGGATGGTTTGATGAAGTGTTAGTTATTGGACAAGCACATCCTAAATTTGGAGAGATAGCTATTCTATTGTACAAAGCCCCAACATCAATAGACTACATTGACTTAAAGTGCTACTTATCACAGCAAATTCCAAGATATCAGATTCCATCAAAATTAATCAGAGTTGAACAATTTGAATATACTGTAAGTGGGAAAATAGCACGTCATAAGATGAAACAATGGTATAGAGAGAGTGGGGATAAGGGATGAGAGAACCAGTTATTGTCGCAGCTAAACGAACAGCATTTGGAAAGTACGGGGGGCAATTACGCCATTTGGAACCAGAGCAGTTGTTAGCCCCTTTATTCAATTATTTTAAACAAACTTACCCATTTATTATGGGGGAAATAGATGATGTAGTGCTAGGTAATGTTGTCGGAAATGGCGGTAATATTGCACGTAAGGCTTTGTTAGAAGCTCATTTAAGTGATGAAATTCCTGGACTTACAATCGATAGACAATGTGGCTCAGGATTAGAGTCTGTCATTCATGCTTGTCGTATGATTCAAGCGGGTGCAGGTGATATCTATATTGCCGGAGGGGTGGAAAGCGTTAGCCGCTCGCCATGGAAGATTAAACGTCCTCAGTCAGTCTATGATACACAGCTTCCGGAATTTTTTGAGCGCGCATCATTTGCTCCTGAGCATATCGATCCATCGATGATTGAAGCGGCAGAAAATGTTGCCAAATTATATGCAGTGTCTCGCGAGCAACAGGATGCATTTGCATGGCAAAGTCATCAAAAAGTAATACAAGCTTACACTGATGGCATTATACCAAATGAAATAATTCCTTTGAAAATTAGAGGTCAACAATTTGATGAGGATGAAAGTATCAAGCCTAACTTAACAGAACATACTTTAAATCGTTTTAAGCCATTATTAGAACAAGGAACAGTTACAGTTGGAAATAGTTGTATGAAAAATGATGGAGCAGTATTACTTATAGTTATGGAACGTGAATTAGCAAAACATCATGGATTTGATCAAGGTTTACTATTTAAACATAGCAAGACTAAGGGTGTTTCACCTGAAGTTTTAGGCATAGGTCCAGTACCGGCTGTTACAAGTTTATTAACTGATGCAGAATTCACAATGGCTGATATTGATGCTGTAGAGTTAAATGAAGCCTTTGCCTCTCAAGTCATCGCCAGTCAACACGCTCTAAAAATACCAGATGATAAATTAAATATATATGGAGGTGCGCTAGCAATGGGACATCCCTATGGTGCGAGTGGCGCAGCATTAGTTACACGTTTATTTTATATGAATAACAAACAACGAACGATTGCGACAATGGGCATTGGAGGTGGAATGGGGAATGCAGTCTTATTTGAACGATGGAGAGGAAACGTTAGAGATTAACTTTTCTCAAGAGGAAGTTGCTCAATATTATAGCTTTTTTAAACAACCCATAAACAATATAGTACCACCTTTGCAATGTGCACGAATTTGGCCAAAGTTTAAAATGTTTCATAAATTTGAGCAAGAAACTTTGTTATTACAAGAAACAATAATTGAACAATTTGAAGATATCTATGTTGGAAATCAATATACAGCAAAATTAACAATGATAAAGCAAAGAAAAATCAAACAATTCATCCAATATAGCTACAAGTTAGAAATGAATAAAAATTCTGAAAAGTGTATTAATATCACTCAAGTGTTTTTGAGAAAGGTGACGTAATGATTCGAATAGCAAAAAATGAAGTGTTAGATTATTTGCAACTTGTTCATGATAAAAATCCAATCCATCAACAACTTGTGCCAGGTCAGTTGGTTGTAGAAATAGCGAAATTAAGCCTTAATATTTCATGGACAAATTATAAAATTAAATATGTTGAACCTGTTGAAATAAATGAATTCATCCAGTTTGAACTTGCTGAAGTAGGTCATATCATTGTTTCAAATTCGGATAAAAGGGTAAAAATCCACATCCTTAAAATTTAAAGGTATGTATATAAATTGTATGTAGTTAAAAAAGTGGTTTTCAAAAATTGTAAAATTCTTCTGTCTTGTTTTTTTGATTTATTGCAAAATGAATAAAAATAAAAAATAGGAAATTAGAGAATTGTATTCAATTTGACAAAATAGATTAACTACGTATAATAATATAACATGTTAAGGGGAGTGACATGTTCATGGATTATGATAAGGATTTTGATAAAAGTAACATAAATAAGGTAGATCCTAAAGCAGCTAAAAAAACGGTATTTGCCACTGGTATTGGTAATGCGATGGAGTGGTTTGACTTTGGTTTATATTCTTATTTAGCAGTTATAATCGGACAAAACTTTTTCAGTTCGGTAGAAAATGATCAACTCAAAACTATTTTTACCTTTGCAACGTTTGCAATTGCATTTTTACTTAGACCTGTTGGTGGTATCATCTTTGGTATTATCGGGGATAAGTATGGTAGAAAGGTAGTATTAACAACCACGATTATCATGATGGCATTTTCAACATTGTTAATCGGATTATTACCTACATATGATCAAATTGGTGTTTGGGCACCTATACTACTGCTATTTGGTAGGGTGTTACAAGGATTTTCAACTGGTGGAGAATATGCAGGTGCGATGGTGTACGTAGCGGAATCTTCACCTGATAATAAAAGAAATACACTTGGTTGTGGACTAGAAATTGGTACTTTATCTGGTTACATAGCAGCTTCGATTTTAAGTGGTTTATTATTCTTCTTCTTAGATGATCAACAAATGGCATCTTGGGGTTGGAGAATTCCATTTATACTTGGACTATTCTTAGGTATCTTTGGTTTCTATTTAAGAAGACGATTAGAAGAGTCGCCGGTATATGAAAATGATGTTGCGACACAACCGAAAAGAGACAACATTCGTTTCTTTACAATCTTAAGATATTACTATAAAGATATTCTTGTTTGTTTTGTAGCAGTTGCATTCTTCAACTGTACTAACTATATGGTAACTTCATATATGCCTTCATATTTACAAGAAATAATTAAACTAGATAGCACAACTGTTTCATTTTTAATTACGATTGTAATGGCGATTATGATTCCATTAGCGTTAATGTTTGGTAGAGTTGCAGATAAGATTGGTGAAAAGAAAGTATTCTTAATTGGATTAATCGGAACAGCATTGTTTAGTGTTGTATCGTTCTCATTCTTCCAATCTAAATCATTAGTATTGATTATCATCGGTATCTTTATTCTAGGTTTCTTCTTATCTACGTATGAAGCGACGATGCCTGGTTCTTTACCGACAATGTTCTATACACATATTAGATATAGAACTTTAGCTGTAACGTTTAACGTATCTGTATCATTATTTGGTGGTACAACGCCATTAATCGCTTCTTCATTAGTAGCGAAAACGGGAGATCCATTATCTCCAGCTTATTATTTAGCGGCAATGAGTGTCGTTGGAATAATTGTAATTTCATTATTACATGTAAGTACGGCAGGTAAATCATTAAAAGGTTCTTATCCAAACGTACAAAATGATAAAGAATATGAATATTATGCCAACAACCCAGAAAAAGCATTATGGTGGGCTAAAGACAAACGTGTTTAATTACTAGAAAAAATAGTATTGGAATAATAAATACTGTTAATTGTTTCATGTCTAGGACATTGAAATATTTAGAATGAAAAATAAGTGCATGGAATATCGCACTATATTGAATAAAAGAGATTCTGGATTGTAAATTTCAGAACTATAGCACTCAGATGAATTCATCCAATTTATCTGAGTGTTTTTTATGCTGTACTATGTTTTATGAGCTTGGTTTCTTAGAAACGGTTTTCTAATTTAAGTAGATATGTGTGGTATAGATGTCAGACCGAAAGGAATAGAATAACCGATTCTCTTTCGATTGTAAGTTGAAATGTGTATGATAGATACTTTGATAAATCGAGTTATTTGAAGTATAAGGTGTCGAACGTAACGAATATTTATTTAAATTAACTAAAGAGCAAAAAACAAGGAGGCTGTCATATGACAACCTCCTTGTTCTATTGGCATAACACGTGTTAACGACAATACTTCGAGTTGCTCTCCAAGTGACAAAGGGGACAATCTTTGGTCGAATGGGCGTTATGCCAATTAGGGTGAGTGTTTTTAGGAATGTTTTATGCAAAGTAGACTAAAGGGGACAACTTTAATCATACTTTTGAGTTTTAACTTCATATTTTTTGGGGGTAGTTATTTATGTTCTTCTGAATTTGTTCATCGAGCTTTATCTGTTTAGTCTTTGATGTTCGTTCAATCATGTGATTAATAGCTTAATTTCATACTATCAACATCACCTTCAAGTAGAGAGAGTAACTTATATAATTCGTTTTTACTAAAGTTCTCATCAAATTTAACAGTTATCGATTTAAAGGTCTTGGTGATAATTTCATAAATTGGGTTTCCATTTTCGATTGTCTGTTTGTAGATAATCATGTTGTAATTCCCTCCTTTGTCTCTCTACACTTAATATAGTAATATAATACGTTATATTTATCATGAGTCTGTAGTATCAACTTTAATTCAGACTATTGTCGTACTAGAATGTTAAGCTCATGTTAACTATATTTAAGGTATGTCAGACACTAACATTGATCGCATTTAAGCAAGAATTTAAAACAACAAATTTAGTGTTTATGAGAAATAATTAGAATGAATTCCTTCTATATAATAATGCAGCCATGAGTTGGAAGGAATATGGACACAAACAAAAAAGGTAGTTGCATAGCGAGTATGCGACTACCTTTGAGAGATTGTATATCGTTCTAAAGCGACTTTAAACTTCAGTTACATCGATATCAATATGTTCGATACGGTTATAAGCACCATGATCTACAGGTCCGACGAATTCATTCATCTTCCAACCATGTTTAATTGCAGATGCTACAAATGCTTTAGCAGCGATAACTGCTTCACGAGGTGATTTGCCATTTGCTAAATAAGCAGTTGTTGCTGCAGCAAAAGTACAACCAGCCCCATGATTGTAACTTTGTTGGAACATATCTGTAGATAATTGATAGAATTTATCGCCATCAAAGTATAAATCATAAGATTTATCTTGATCTAAAGCCTTACCACCTTTGATGATAACGTGTTGTGCTCCGTGGTCATGAATAATTTTAGCTGCTTCTTTCATGTCCTCGATCGAAGTCAATGTACCTAAGTTGGCTAATTGACCCGCTTCAAATAAGTTTGGTGTCACTACAGTTGCCTTTGGTAACAAGTACTTAATCATTGCATCTGTATTCCCAGGATTTAGTACTTCATTTTCCCCTTTACAAACCATAACTGGATCTACGACAAAATAGTCAGCACCTGATTCAACAAATGCTTCACCGGCACGTTTGATAATTTCTTCAGTTCCTAACATCCCTGTTTTGACTGCATCAGGTCCAATAGAGATAGCAGTTGCAAGTTGCTTTTCAAATACATCAAATGGCAATGGTGTAACATCATGAGACCATGTTTTTGTATCCATAGTCACGATAGAAGTCAACGCCACCATGCCATAAGTATCTAACTCTTGAAATGTTTTCAAGTCTGCTTGCATACCTGCACCAGCGCTTGTATCAGAACCAGCAATTGTTAGTGTTTTCTTTAAAGCCATTGAAGTTCACTCCCTATATTTTTATATGATAATATCATACCACGATTGTCGACTATTCTAAATAATGAGAATTTATATAATCTATGGATTGTTTAAATGAGTTTAATAGATGTAGTAGTAACGTAGAAGTTTGCTATATGTTAATATATACAATGAGGTGATTCACTATATGGAATGGTCCGATATATTTCATGAAATTACGACAAAACACGACTTTCAAGCGATGCATGATTTTTTGGAAAATGAATATACGACACAAATCGTTTATCCAGATAGAAAAGACATATACCAAGCCTTTGATTTAACACCTTTTGAGCGAGTAAAGGTAGTTATTTTAGGTCAAGATCCTTATCATGGACCAAATCAAGCACACGGGTTAGCTTTTTCAGTACAACCCAATGCTAAATTTCCACCATCGTTGAGAAATATGTATAAAGAATTAGAAGATGATATTGGCTGTCACAGAAACTCTCCGCACTTACAAGATTGGGCGAGAGAGGGTGTATTATTATTAAATACGGTATTAACAGTTCGCCAAGGCGAAGCGCATTCACATAAAGATATTGGTTGGGAAGTATTTACGGATGAAGTAATAGCGGCAGTATCTCACTATTTATCGAACGTAGTATTCGTATTGTGGGGGAAACCTGCACAACAAAAGATCAAACTAATTGATACAGAGAAACATCATGTAATCACAGCGCCCCATCCGAGTCCATTATCAGCATATAGAGGATTCTTTGGCTCGAAACCATATTCACAAGTGAACGCATACCTTGAGTCACATGGAATTAGTCCAGTTAACTGGTGTGAAGGTGAGGAATAATATATGGAAAAGGAAAAAGTAATTCAACTTATTGAACAAGAGCTTGTGCAAGCTGATGAAGCGAGTAGTAAAGTTGAATTTGAAAAACATATCTATGCAATACGTACATTGACAGAACTTGTAACAAGTGATTCGAACAATGTATCATTCTATGAGCAACGACAGGTATTATCTAAATCTGCACATTCACAAGGATTATCACAATCAAATACATCGGTAACAACGAATCAACCGAAGAGCGATGAAATATCAATGGCTGAGTTGAAGGCGATGGGTGGTCATGTACCATCAAAGCAACAAACGACGACAAGTGATAACGCTGTGTCAGGAAATCGAATGGTTACTGATGATGAATTAGGTAATGGCGAATCTATTTTTGACTTTTAATATAGAAGGGATATAGCAAACATGATGAAATTATTTATTATATTAGGTGCTTTAAATGCGATGATGGCAGTTGGTACGGGGGCATTTGGAGCCCATGGATTGGAAAACAAATTGTCAGCTAAATATATGTCAGTTTGGGAGAAGGCTACAACGTATCAAATGTATCACGGTTTAGGATTATTAGCGATTGGTATTATAAGTGGTACGACTTCAATTAACGTTAATTGGGCTGGTTGGTTGATGTTCTTCGGTATTGTATTTTTCAGTGGCTCATTATATATATTAGCATTGACGCAAATACGTATATTAGGTGCAATTACTCCAATTGGTGGCGTATTGTTTATAGTAGGTTGGTTAATGTTAATTATTGCAACAGTTAAATTATAATTGTTTAAGAATTCATCTTGTGGTTAAATACATTCCATGAGGTGAATTTTATTTATGGATAAAAAAGATGTGCAAGTAGATAGAGGGGACTTAAAGCAGAACTTGTCTGAAAAATTTGTTTGGGCAATTGCTTACGGTTCTTGTATAGGTTGGGGTGCATTTATCCTACCAGGAGATTGGATTGCTAAATCTGGTCCTATGTCTAGTGCGATTGGTTTAGTCATTGGTGCATTACTGATGATACTTATTGCAGTTAGTTATGGTGCTTTAGTAGAACGATTTCCTGTTTCTGGTGGTGCATTTGCCTTTAGTTTTTTAGGATTTGGTAGATATGTTAGTTTCTTCTCATCATGGTTCTTAACCTTTGGTTATATCTGTGTTGTTGCCTTAAATGCGACAGCCTTTAGCTTATTAATTAAATTCCTATTGCCTGATGTATTGAAAACGGGCAAGCTTTATACGGTAGCTGGGTGGGATGTTTACATAACTGAAATTATTATCGCATCACTATTATTAATTGTGTTTATGTTTATAGCTATTGTAGGTGCTAGCGTATCAGGATCGCTACAATATTATTTCTGTGTTGCAATGGTTATCACAATTTTATTATTATTCTTCGGCTCTTTCTTTGGCAGTAATTTTTCATTAGAGAATTTACAGCCACTTACTAACGAGCATTCAGGGTGGTTAACATCGATTGTTGCAATCGTAGCAGTTGCGCCATGGGCATATGTAGGATTTGACAACATACCACAGACGGCTGAAGAATTTAATTTCTCTCCAAACAAGACATTTAAATTAATTGTCTACAGCTTGTTAGCTGCTGCAATCACTTATGTTGTAATGATTTTCTTTACTGGATGGTTAAGTACATCAAGTAAAAGTTTAAACGGTAATTTATGGTTAACAGGCGCAGTAACACAAGAGGCCTTTGGTTATATTGGCTTAGCAGTACTTGCAATCGCCATTATAATGGGGATCTTTACAGGACTTAATGGATTCTTAATGAGTTCAAGTCGATTGCTCTTCTCAATGGGACGTGCAGGTATCATGCCAACTGTGTTTAGTAAACTGCATCCACGTTTTAAAACACCATATGTAGCAATTATCTTTTTAGTAACAATTACTTTAATTGCACCATGGTTGGGTAGAACAGCTTTAACATGGATTGTAGATATGTCTTCAACAGGTGTTTCTATAGCATATTTTATAACTTGTTTATCAGCTGCTAAGTTATTTAGCTATAACAAGGCGAGCAACACTTATGGGCCGGTTTACAAGACCTTTGCTATTTTAGGAACGATTGTTTCATTTATATTCTTATGTTTATTATTGATTCCAGGCTCACCGGCATCATTATCGATACCTTCATATATTGCTTTAGCCGGTTGGTTGGTCATTGGTTTGATTTTCTTCTTTGTTCGTTATCCTAAATTGAAACAGATGGATAATGACAAATTGAGTCAACTTATTTTGAATCGAACTGAAGACGAGTTGGTAGATTTAATTAATGAAAATAAGTCAACTAAAGCAAATCAATAATATTTTTTAGTTATAATAAATGCAAATTACATTATTTTATTTGTCTATTTGGCGAATCATAAAAATCCTTACATCAATCAAAGTGATGTGAGGATTTTTATGTTTGAGGTATATGATATGATATATTGTGAGTAAGCTAGTGGTGAGCGTTTATGTAGAGTAGAAAAGGAGTGATATCATGGATAAGTCAGAACAGTTATTAAATGATATCAAGGAAGTATATGATAAGATTGTGTGGCTTAATAAACCTGTTATGGAAGAACATTTAAAGGGTTATACACCAACTGAAGTGCATTGTATTGATGCGATTGATAAGTTGAATAAGCCTAATGTAAGTAAATTATCGAAAAAGCTTTTTATGACACGTGGAGCGATTAGTAAATTGACTAAAAAATTAATCGACAAAGGTGCTATAGAAAGTTTTAGAGAAACACAGAATAAAAAAGAAATTTATTTTCAATTAACTGATAAAGGACAAGAAGTGGCTGTGCTTCATGCATCATTACATAATAAATTTAGAGAACGTGATAAACCAGTATTTGATACCGTAACTGATGAAGCGTATGATGTAATGTTAGATTTTTTAAGTAAATATAATGCGCATTTAACGAAAGAAATAAACAACAGAAATTAATAAATTAAGGTTAGGAACTCAATTGAACAATGATTGAGTTCATTTTATTTACACTTATTGTTGACTAGGAAACAAAATCGAGGTATATTGTTTCCTGAGAAACAATAAGGAGGTTGCAGGATGACGCAATCATTAAATAAGATACCACGACATATGATGTTAATGGCTTGGTTGATCGTATTAGGTGCCATTGCACCAATGCTTGATGCTACTATGATAAACATTGCTATTTCAGACTTAACACACGACTTTAATGCAACGCTCAAGACTATACAATGGGGGATTACTGGCTATACACTCGCAATTGGAATAGCAGTACCTATTGCAGGATGGTTAATGAATCAATTTAATAGTAAGTGGATTTATATATATGCATTAATTGTATTTGCTGTGATGTCATTATGTGTGGCATTAAGTGGGACGGTTCAACTATTTATTCTATTTAGAGTATTCCAAGGATTAAGCGGAGGCATTATTTCTACCTTAATGATGACACTTTTAGTGAAAGTTACTGATCAATCCTATTTAAACAGAATCATTGCAATAGTAACGACACCAATGATTTTAGGTCCTATGCTAGGTCCAATATTAGGAGGTATGATTGTTGAATATGCAAACTGGCAGTGGATTTTTTATATTAATATATATATTATGGTCGTCATTGTGCCCATTTTAATTTATTTTTTGCCTAACTTTGAACCTTTTAATAAAGAAAAAGGGTTTGATAAGATAGGCATATTATTATTAACATTGATTTGTTTGTCTACTATGTTATGTATAACACAAGCAACAAACCAGCATAGTTTAATCAACCGAGTGACTATTATATTTGCACTAATAACTATCATACTGATATGGAGTTATGGTTATTACAATAAAGTTAGAAATTATCAGACCATTTTACCTACAACTTTGTTTAAAAAACGTAATTTTTTAAGCTCGACAATGGGGTTATTTATTGCTAATTGTGCCATTTTAGGTCCGATGATCATATTTCCATTATTTATTGCCAATTTAAATGATTACAATACAGTTGGTATTTCTATTGCATTGATTCCACAAGGATTAGGTATGTTAATTGCTAGACCGTTTATTGGTATCTTAGCTGATAAATATGGAGTTAAAGTAATTTTAATGATTAGCCTGGTTTGTTCTATTGTGTCTACGATTCCGTTTGTTGTTATGTCTGTAAACACACCGATGATTTATTTTGAAGTGGCATTATTCATTCGCGGATTATGTGTAGGCGGTATTATGTTGCCCTTTACAACAAATGCTTACCAAGGTTTGGAGGATCACCAGTTATCTGAAGCAGGTGTAGGTATTAGTATGATTGAGAATGTGGGCGCGAGCTTCGGAGCTGCCATCTTATCAACATTAGTAAGTAGTATGTCTCAACTATTGCAAAATCAATTACAAGCATTTCATGTTGCTTTCTTCGTAACATTTGTACTATTCCTATTGCTCTTTATACCGACATGGATGATTGAAGGTGTAAAAGAGAATAGCAACACATAATGTGAAAACATATACTGTAAATAAATCTTGAAAAATAACCCATAAATGAAAATAAACGCATTTATGGGTCATAGAATAGATAATATTTTTATAGTTGGTTTTCTTTATTGATAAGGCGTTGTACCTTTGCTATTTGACTAGTATTTTTATCGTAGCTGTCTTGCCAAAATAGCTATTGAAAAATTATGATTTTATATAAAAAGAGAATTATTCCAACAAGACATAGTTTTCTATTATTGAAATTGGAAATTATAGTTCAAACATTTATAGGTTAATAACTATTATATAATCTGGCACATGTGAGCGATGAACGCTATTTAGAAAGCGAGTATAAGTATTAAGGTTTACGATGGCGACTGAGTTTGTATTTGTCAGATAATATCAGTTTAAAGAAGTGATCTGCAAATAATAAACCAAGTGCAATGGCACCAGCGATTAACGTAACTTCTAACATCGTATTGATGGCTTTACTAAATTCTAATAATACAAGGTTTTTCGTTGCATCGAATGCCAAGCCTCCTGGAACGAGAGGGATGATACCAGGAATCATAAAGAGAATCACTGGTTCCTTTTTAACTCGTGCCATAATATGACTGAGAATTCCTAAGACTAAGCTGCCGAAGAAACTAGAATAAATAGTATGTAATTCAAAGGTTTCATAGAATAATGTGTAAATCATCCAACCACTTGCACCAACGAAGCCGACCGTGTTATACAAGCGCTTCGGCACATCGAAAATGACTCCAAAAAACAATGAAGCAGTATAGCTAAATACTAAATTTAATATCCAAAACATAGACATTACTCCTAAAAAATTATGAGAATCGTACCAACACCCGCACCGATACCAAATGCAGTGACCAGTGCTTCAAGTGATTTGGTCGTAAACATTAACATATGTCCACCAAATAAATCTTGAATTGCATTGGTTATCAATACACCTGGAACGATTGGCATCACAGCAGCAATTATGATTGTTGCACCGGAACCACCGGGGAATAATTCACGTCCTATAACGGTTATTAATCCAATAACCATAGCACCAGCAAATTCTGGAATAAATTGTGCCTGTAATTTACGGTCTAACACTTCAACAACTAAATAGCCAAAAGCACCTGCAACCAGCGCTGTAATTACATCGACAAAGTGGCCTCCTTGTAAATATAAGAAACTTACCGATATGATTGCGGCAGCGATAAATTTGAAAAGCAAATCATGGTTAATGCTTTGTGATGTACGAATTTTACCTAGTGCTTGATAAGCATCTTCAGCTGATATATCGCCACTGGCTAAACGTCTAGAAATTCTATTGGTTTCAGATATTCTATGTAAATTTGTATCTCTTGTTTTTATCCTGAAAATTCTTGGATAGGTTTCATCATGTAGCATAAAGTTTATAACAGTATTTGTGACGAAACTATTACTTTCGGTATAACCAAGTGTATGAGCAATATAGGTCATTGTATCTTCGACACGAGATCCCTCAGCGCCAGATTCAAGCAATATTCTACCAGCCAAGACGATAATATCTTTGGCCAGCTTTTCATCATAACTGTCAATAGTTTGAGAATAATTTGTCATTAGATCACCAGTAAGTAAGATTTTGTAATTGCGCGATGTTTAATTCCTAAATAGCTTGGAAATAGAAATTACTAAGATTACGTTTATTCTAACACGATATCTATGATAAATAAGCATAAATTTATGCTTGTTTTGTTTATAAAATTTAGAGCTATTATATTTAGTGCAACTCTAGAAAGTCAAATATGTTTCAATTATTGCAAATAGGTTAATATAATATTAGTTAACTGTTACAACTTGATATTGAGTAGCGACAATCTCACAGTTTGTTTAGCAGTTAATAATTAAATTAAGTAGTGATTAAAGTTCTCCCAAACACACTACACAAAACAGGCTAGGGTGAGTATCCTAGTAAAAAGAGAGCCCATTGAACTGAATGTTTCAACGGGCCCTCTTTTTTTGTAGCTATTGTATGTCAGTTAGTGCTTATCTATCGTTAGAACTTATAATTACAAATTGAAATGAATGGGTTGGCATTTAAGAAACTTTAGTTAATACAATAGAAGACAACAAAAAAGACGACCTCATCATTTGAGGGCGTCTTTGGCTATCATAAATTACGATTCGAAGTAGTTTATACGTTGAATAAATCTTGTAATTCGTCTTTTGTAACTACATGACCTACATAGAAACTACCAAAATCACCATAGCGTGCTGTTGTTTCATCGAAGCGCATTTCGTATACTATTTTCTTGAATTGTAATGGGTCGTCAGCAAAAAGTGTTACACCCCATTCATAGTCATCGAAACCAACAGAACCAGTGATAAATTGTTTGATTTTTCCTGCATATTTGCGACCAATCTTACCATGGTTATACATAAGTTCTTGTCTTTCTTCTAGAGGTAACATATACCAGTTATAAGTTTCATTACGTCGTTTATCCATTGGATAGAAACAGATATATTCTGATCTTGGTAATTCAGGGAATAAACGTGGTTTAATATGTGGATTCTCATATGGATCTTCATCGGATTTCCCTGCAAGATAATTTCCTAATTCAATGATAGAAACAAATGAATAAGTTGGAATTAAGTAATCCGTAATCTTTAATTTGTTAAATTCATTTTCAAAGGCATTTAAATCTTTCATTTCTGGACGTAGTGCCCATAATAAAATGTCCGCCTTTTGACCGGTAATATTATAAAATGCATGATCACCAGTATTGTTTGTACGTGCTGATTCATGCTTGTTTAAAAATGATTGTAATTCTTCAACAAGCGCTTGTCGCTCTTCATTTGGAACTAAACGTAAACCTGTCCAATCAATAGCATATAATAAATGTAAACTATACCATCCATCTAACGTTTCTGGTGCTTGTGGCATCTTAATCGCTCCTTTATAAATTCTTGTCTACACTTAAAAATTTTACCATAAAGGTAGTGGTATAACATAAGTAAATGATTACAAATTAGTGACATGGAATTCTATAAAAAAATGGCGTATAATGATTGTGAAAAGTGAATATAAAAAACTCGAGGAGGCCATTATGTCTTTATTAGATGTATTACAAGAAAAACTTTCAGGAAAAAATGTTAAAATCGTATTGCCTGAGGGAGAAGATGAACGTGTATTAACAGCAGCAACACAACTACAAGCTACAGATTATGTAACACCTGTATTATTAGGTAACAAAGCAAATGTTGAAGCTTTAGCTACTGAAAAAGGTTTAGATCTTTCAAATTTAGAAATTATCGACCCTGAAACGAGTGAATTAAAAGCTGAACTCGTTGAAGCTTTCGTGGAACGTCGTAAAGGTAAAGCTACACAAGAACAAGCTGAACAAATGTTGAAAGATGTCAACTACTTTGGAACAATGCTTGTTTACACAGGTAAAGCGGAAGGCCTAGTAAGTGGAGCAGCGCATTCAACTGGAGATACAGTGCGTCCTGCATTACAAATCATCAAAACAAAACCAGGCGTATCAAAAACATCAGGTATCTTCTTTATGATTAAAGATGATCAACAATATATCTTTGGAGACTGTGCGATTAATCCAACACTTGAAGCACAAGATTTAGCAGAGATTGCTATCGAAAGTGCAAAATCTGCACAAAGCTTTGGCATGTCACCACGTGTTGCAATGTTGAGCTTCTCTACTAAAGGTTCAGCAAAATCAGATGACGTTGAAAAAGTTTCGAATGCTGTAAGTTTAGCTCAAGAAAAGATTAAAGCTGATAATTTAGAAGATATCGTTGTAGACGGTGAATTCCAATTTGACGCTGCAATTGTACCTGAAGTTGCTGCCAAAAAAGCACCAGGAGCTCAAATTCAAGGTGATGCAAATGTATTCGTATTCCCAAGCTTAGAAGCAGGTAATATTGGTTATAAGATTGCACAACGTCTAGGAGGATTTGACGCAGTAGGTCCAGTATTACAAGGACTAAATTCACCAGTGAACGATTTATCAAGAGGTTGTTCTACTGAAGATGTTTATAACTTATCAATCATCACTGCTGCTCAAACATTACAATAATGGATTTAACAAGCAAATATTTTAATGGTATCGATTGGCGCTATATTGATCATTCATCTGGTTTAGAACCGATGCAGTCCTTTGCGTTTGATGATACGTTTTCAGAAAGTGTAGGTAATGGTGCATCAAGTAATGTGGTGCGAACTTGGATTCATCAGCATACTGTGATTCTGGGGATTCATGATTCTAGATTGCCATTTTTACATGAAGGCATTCGTTACTTGACTGATGTGCGTGGATATAATGCTATCGTTAGAAATTCTGGTGGACTTGGTGTGGTATTGGACCAAGGTATTCTGAATATTTCCTTGATTTTTAAAGGGAAAAATGAAGTGACGATTGATGAGGCATTTACGGTGATGTATTTATTGATTGCCAAGATGTTTGAAGATGAAGATGTAGAAATTGAAACTCATGAGATAGAACAATCATATTGTCCAGGAAAATTTGACTTAAGTATTAACGGGAAAAAGTTTGCAGGTATTTCACAACGTCGTGTACGAGGTGGCATAGCAGTACAAGTGTATTTATGTGTCGAAGGTGATGGTAGTGAACGTGCGAGCATGATGAAGGACTTTTATGCGCATGCCTTAAATGGAGCTGCAACTAAATTTAAATATCCGGATATTGACCCACAGTGTATGGCATCACTAGAAACATTGCTTGGTAGAGAAATTACTGTGCAAGACGTAATGTTTCAATTATTATATGCGCTGAAGGATTTGGGTAGCCGTCTTAATATGGAACCAATTACCGACGAAGAATATACACGTTATGATGGTTATTTTGATAAAATGATTGAGCGTAACGCTAAAATTAATCAAAAAATGAATTAGTTCAAGCGTGAGTTGAAAATATAATTTGAGAAGTGTATGAAGCACAAAGTACCAATTTTGGTCTTATTAAATGCGGTTATAACCTTGCATTTAGTTATGCTTTGTCTCATACGCTTCTTTTTTATGTGCTTTTTTATTATGTTATTCTATTTAAAGTGGTTATATTGTGGTAAATAGAATAAATGAAAGTATAGCTTATTACATTCAATATAAAAGTAATGTTCAAATTAAATAACAATGACAAGTGATATTTTATTTGAAGAGATTAAAGCATTCTATATGATTCAATAACACAAAAAATATAAAAACAAGCGACTACAATTTTCTAATTGTTGAATTATGTAAGCTAAAAAAGTAATATAGTAAAAGTGAAGATGTATAGCGGTTTATATTTTGAATATGCTGGTGAACGATTTATAATAATAGCGTATTGTATATAATTAGTAGCAGGTAATAAGTTTTTTATGAACTGTGAATGAATAACGTTATATTTCATAAGTATGACTATAGTTGTATATCATAATTTATAAACTGTGAGATAATAAATAGAAATGTGATTAAGCAAATACTAAAACGATAGTAGCAAAATGTTAATAATCGTAATGTGATTTGAAATGACTTGCCCAAAATAATTTAACTTAAATTTCCTGGGAAATTTTGTATAATATTTTAGGTTAGTATGAGGAACTGTGTAATTATTTTGTCTATAGTAAGATTGAGAACTTAAATCATAAAATTAAAGAATAGCTAAAGGTGATTGAAAATATGGCACAACATGGATACGGGGAAGCAAATGGGAAAGTAATCTTAATAGGTGAACATGCGGTTACGTTCGGTGAGCCGGCAATAGCCATTCCATTTACTACCGGCAAAGTTAGAGCAACAATTGAGGCATTAAGTGACACAGAGACCTCATATATAAAAAGTGATGTTTATGATGGCGCGTTAATATACGCACCCGAACACTTAAAAGCAGTAATTAGACGCTTTATAGACTTATATCAAATTGATAATCCAATTAAAGTAACGATCGATACAAACTTACCTGCTTCTCGTGGACTTGGTTCTAGTGCAGCTATGGCGGTTGCTTTTGTACGTGCGAGTTTCGATTATTTAAATAAACCATTATCAGATGAACAACTTATCGAAGAAGCGAATTGGGCTGAACGTATTGCACACGGTAAACCAAGTGGTATTGATACACAAACCATTGTTTCGAATAAGCCGGTTTGGTTTCAAAAGGGAGAAGTTCAGAATTTAAAGCCCTTAGAACTAAAGGGCTATATGGTTGTCATTGATACAGGTGTACGAGGTTCAACGAAACAAGCTGTAGAGGATGTCCATAATTTGTGCAAAGAAGATGCGGCTTATCTACAATATGTTGAGCATATTGGCCAATTAGTATTTGAAGCAAGTGATGCCATAAATCATCGTAATTTTGAACAGTTAGCCTCGATTTTTAATTTATGCCAAGAAAATTTAAGAACATTAACGGTAAGTCACGACAAAATTGAAGCGCTATTAGAAGCAAGTAAAAATGAAGGTGCAATCGCTGGTAAATTAACTGGTGGCGGTCGTGGTGGTAGTATGATTGTCCTTGCAACTACTATTGAAATAGCAGAGCGTATAGCTAAAACTGCTGAAGCACTAGGTGCACATCATACATGGATAGAATATTTAGGAGGTTAAGCGTTTTGGTTAAAAGTGGCAAAGCACGTGCACACACAAATATTGCACTCATAAAATATTGGGGGAAAGCAGATGAAGCATTAATTATTCCGATGAATAATAGCTTATCTGTAACGTTAGATCGTTTTTACACTGAGACTAAAGTTACATTTGACACACAGTATAGTAAAGATACCCTAGTGTTAAATGGTAAAGAAGTAGACGCTAAAGAAACAGTGAAGATACAGCGCTTTATGGATGTTGTACGTGAAATAAGTGGCACAACAGCTCATGCATATATTGAAAGTGATAACTTTGTTCCCACTGCAGCGGGCCTTGCTTCGTCTGCAAGTGCATATGCAGCACTAGCAGCGGCATGTAATGAGGCATTAGGACTAGAATTATCGGGTAAAGATTTATCTAGATTAGCTCGAAGAGGTTCAGGTTCTGCGTCAAGAAGTATATACGGTGGTTTCGTTGAATGGGAAAAAGGGCATGATGATAGTACATCTTATAGCCATCCAATTGAAGCGAATGATTGGGAATCTGATTTAGCTATGATTTTCGTAGTTATCAATAATCAATCGAAAAAAGTTTCAAGTCGTGCCGGTATGTCTCATACACGTGATACGTCTCGTTTTTATCAATATTGGCTAGATCACGTAGATGAAGACATAGCGGAAGTTAAACATGCCATAAATAACCAAGATTTTAAACATTTGGGTGAGGTTTTTGAAGCAAATGGATTGCGTATGCATGCGACGAACTTAGGTGCACAACCGCCGTTTACATATATGGTCGATGAAAGTTATCGCGTTATGGAAATTGTTCATGAATGTCGTGAAGCAGGCTATCCATGTTACTTTACGATGGATGCTGGCCCAAATGTGAAGATTTTAGTAGAACAGAAGAATAAAGCTGCAGTCGTGGATGCACTGCGTAAATCATTTGATGAAACACAAGTGATTATGAGTGATATTACAAATAAAGGCGTCGAAATTATTAAATAAGGAAGAGATAACATGATTCAAGTTAAAGCACCCGGAAAACTCTATATAGCTGGTGAATATGCGGTTACTGAGCCTGGGTATAAATCTGTACTAATAGCAGTAGATCGATTTGTAACAGCTACGATTGAAGAATCTAATGCTGTAGAAGGTACGATCCATTCTAAGACATTACATCATGAACCAGTCACATTTCAAAGAAATCAAGACGAAATTGTAGTCTCTGATGTACATGCTGCCAAACAATTAAAATATGTTATTACAGCCATAGAGGTATTTGAACAATATGCCCGTACGAACAATACGAAATTAAAGCATTTTCATTTGACGATAGATAGTAATTTAGATGATGCAAATGGACATAAATATGGTCTTGGCTCTAGTGCAGCAGTATTAGTTTCTGTGGTAAAAGCTTTAAATGAATTTTACAATATGCATTTATCAAACTTATTTATATACAAATTGGCAGTTATAGCCAATATGAAATTACAAAATTTAAGTTCATGTGGTGATATTGCGGTAAGTGTTTATACAGGTTGGTTAGCGTATAGTACATTTGATCATGAATGGGTGTCTCAACAAATCGAAGATACCTCTGTAAATGATGTATTAAAGAAAAACTGGCCAGGTCTACATATTGAACCATTACAAGCTCCTGAAAACATGGAAGTATTAATTGGTTGGACAGGCTCGCCAGCTTCGTCACCACATTTAGTCAGTGAAGTTAAAAGATTGAAATCAGATCCAACATTCTACGGTAAATTTTTAGAGCGTTCGCATTTATGTGTAGAAAAATTAATTCATGCCTTTAAGACCAATCATATTAAAGGTGTTCAACAAATGATTCGTTTAAATCGTGAAATTATTCAATCTATGGATAAAGAAGCAACGATAGACATTGAAACAGCACATTTAAAGATATTGTGCTCTATTGCTGAAAAGCATGGCGGCGCAGCTAAAACATCAGGTGCTGGTGGTGGAGATTGTGGTATTACAATTATTAAAAATGATATCAATAAACAAGCTATATACAAAGAATGGCTCGAAAATGATGTGAAACCGTTAGAATTTAATATTTATAATGGTCAATAATAAATGAAGACAGCCCATGCTCAAAATTAAGCGTGGTGTTGTCTTATTTTTATGTGTTATAGCGACTGTTAGTTTATGTGCCTGAAATAAATATTCAAGACTCTGGAAAATTTACCTCAAAATGAAAACACAACCTTTGCTTGCTATCTATTATCTAAATATCTAAATAGGCTTGTATCGTGGAAGATAAAGGTCTATCATCACCTTTAAGCAAAAGAAAGCGCTTACATATAATTAGGAGAGTGATGGCTATGAAATTTGGGCAAAATTTTGGAAATGCAATTCGTCGGTTTGGCGGCGCCATGATTGTACCTGTATTATTATTTCCTTTTTTCGGAATTATTATAGGTATTGCCACGCTATTTAAGAATGAAGCCATTATGGGGCATATGGCAAAGCCTGATAGTCTGTGGTTCCAAATTTGGACATTGATTGAAAATGGTGGGTGGACAGTATTTGAAAATATTGAATTGATTTTTGTCATTGGTTTACCTATTTCATTGGCAAAAAAGTCAGCTGGACATGCCGTAATGTCTTCTGTTGTAACTTATATGATGTTTAATTATTTTATCAACAGTATTTTATCGATGTGGGGTAAATCGTTTGGTGTGAATTTTGATGAAAAAGCAGGTGCCGGAACAGGTTTGACTGAATTAGTTGGCATCAAGACATTAGATACAAATATTATCGGTGCTTTAATCATCTCAGGTATCGCAATTTGGTTACACAATCGTTATTATGACAAGAAATTACCCGAGTCTATTGGCATATTCCAAGGCTCACCTTTCGTGATTATGAGTGCCTTTTTTGTCATGATACCTCTAGCATTTTTAACAAGTTGGGGTTGGCCAATAGTTCAAGGTTGGATTGCTTCTTTGCAAGTATTCTTAGCATCATCAGGTTATGTCGGTGTTTGGTTGTTCCATTTTTTAGAGCGCATTTTAATACCAACTGGTCTCCATCACTTTATTTACACACCGTTTGAATATGGTCCTGCAGTAGTAAATGGTGGAATCAAATCATACTGGATTTCTCATTTGAATGATTATTCTAATACGACGCAATCATTGAAAGATATATACCCAGGAGGTGGATTCCTTTTACAAGGCAACATTAAAATGTTTGGCTCCATCGGTATTGCTCTGGCGATTTATTCAACAGCAAAGCCTGAGAAGAAAAAAGAAGTTGGAGCATTGTTAATTGCAGCAACATTGACAGCGGTGTTTGCAGGTATTACAGAACCTTTAGAGTTTACGTTTATATTTATTGCACCATTTTTATTCTTAATTCATGCGCTATTAGGTGCCACAATGGTAACGATTATGCACGCCTTTGGACTTGTCGGTAATTTAGGTGGGGGATTAATCGAAATTGCAGCTACAAATTGGGTGCCATTATTTGGTAATCATTGGAGTATCTATATTGCCCAATTTATCATTGGTTTTATCTTTATTTTTATATACTATTTCTTATTCAGATTTATCATACTGAAATTTGATATACCTATGCCAGGTAGAGAAAGTGAAGCATCTACAAATACTAAATTGTACACTAAAAAAGATTACCAAGCGTCCAAACAAGATAAAGCGATGCAAGGGACAATGACTACAGAATACGAAGAAAAAGCAGCTGCGTATTTACAAGGTTTAGGTGGTGTAGATAATATCATTGATGTCACAAATTGTGCTACCAGATTAAGGGTGACCGTGCAAGAACCTAATAAGGTTGAGTCGGTGGATTATTTTAAAGCAAATGGAGGCGCACATGGCTTAGTTAAAAGTGGCGGCAATGTACAAGTGATAGTTGGCTTGTCAGTACCTCAAGTGCGAGAAGCTGTTGAGCAAATAATTCATAGACAAACACAATCGACTGAACCACAATAGTTTAGCACAGTCGATGTAAATTACATTTAATAATAATTATGAAGCGAACGAATGATTTGGATCAATTACCTTGTGTCTGATTTATGTTGAGCGACTTTGTAATTATGGTAAGTTCTAGCAATAAAGTCAAAAACAACATAATATGGCGTGAAACTATAGTACTCAGTATTATTAAAGAACTGAATAGGCGCACTGTTGACGTAAATATTAAAGGCAGCATTTTTAGCTATATAATTATCGTGTAGTGTGGTAATGGAGACGTATTTGTAATTTCGAGATTTCAATAGCTGAATAGGCGCCTTTAAATTTTCAGTTTCGCCAGATAATGAGATGATAAATAGTAAATCATCTTGTGTCATTTGTTGAATGGCTAAGCGAAATTCACTTTCGTCATTGAGTACAATGCCTTTCTTAGAAATTGAGAGCATATGACGTTGTGCTTCTCGAGCAACATTTTGTTGTGCCATGCCTGTACCATAAATATAAATAAATGAAGCGGCATCAATAAATTCGTTTAATGGCTGATAATCAAACATTTGCAAGTGCTCAACAGTACGTTGGATATCTTCTACTATTGGTGTTGTATTGATAGTATCAGTAGGCGTACTATGATTTTCCATTTTTAAATAAAATTTAAAATCACTATAGCCTTCAAAACCTAATTTCTTTACGAGTCTATGAATCGTTGAAATAGATGTATGAGTCAGTAGACTTAAATCGTGAATTTTCATAGATGTCATTTCATCGATATGCTGATGAATAATACTCATTATATGTAAATCATTTTCAGTTAATTGTTCAAAGTTTTCATTAATCAGATGATCAAGAACCATAAATACGATGCCACCTATTCGTTGGAAAAATTTCCGGAATTTGAAAATATATTCTAATGTTAATATATAAATTCTAAATACGTCAAACTTATTGGTGAGTTTAAGGTAATAATTTAATATGAAATAAAAGAACCTTTATTTAGTAAACAATTTTAAATTACACGCAATATTTTGTAAGCGTTTACTTTATATAAAAGGAATAATGATAAGGGGATGAGTGTATGAAGTTGAACATAGGAATCATTGGTTGTGGTGGTATAGCTAATGGCAAACATTTACCTAGTTTAGAGAAGATTTCAGAAGCTTCTTTAGTAGCGTTTTGTGATATTGATAAAGCAAAAGCGCAGTTAGCTGCCGAAACATATGGAAGTGATGATTCAAAGGTATATGAAGACTATCGTGATTTATTGGCGGATAAGACGATAGATATAGTTCATATTTGTACGCCAAATAATACGCATAAATCCATCACAGTGGATGCTTTAAATGCTGGAAAGCATGTCATGTGTGAAAAACCAATGGCCAAGACTACAGATGAAGCACGTGAAATGATAAACGCAGCAAAACGTAATAAGAAAAAATTAACAATTGGTTATCAAAATAGATTTCGTGGTGATAGTCAATATTTACGTAAAGTTACTCAACGAGGTGACCTAGGTGAAATTTACTTCAGTAAAGCACATGCAATACGTAGACGTGCTGTACCAACATGGGGAGTATTCCTTGATGAAGAGAAACAAGGTGGAGGTCCATTAATTGATATCGGAACACATGCCTTAGATTTAACACTATGGATGATGGATAATTATGAGCCAGAATCTGTCATGGGTTCTACGTTTCATAAGTTAGGACAGCAAGAAAATGCTGCTAATGCATGGGGATCATGGGATCCAAAACAGTTTAATGTTGAAGATTCTGCATTTGGATTTATAAAAATGAAAAATGGCGCGACAATCATTTTAGAATCTAGTTGGGCGCTTAACTCTCTTGAAGTAGATGAAGCGAAATGTTCATTATCAGGTACTCAAGGTGGTGCCGATATGAAAGATGGGCTACGTATTCATGGTGAAGACTTAGGCACACTCTATACATCTCAAATTGAAATTGATAATCCTGGGGTGGATTTCTTTGATAGTGAGTCAATTGACGAAGCTGAAGAAGAGGCGCGAGCATGGGTGCAGTGTATTATCGATGATACAGAACCTATTGTTAAACCTGAAGAAGCGTTGGTAGTGACGCAAATATTAGAAGCAATTTATCACTCTGCAAAGACTGGCAAGGCGGTATATCTTAATCAAGATAAATAGGGGGTATTAATTTATGAATATTACAATTTGGAATGAATATAGACATGAACAAGAGAATGAAACAATTAAGCAAATCTATCCAGATGGTATTCATCAAGTGATTGCTGATTGCCTAAGTTCAGAACACAATGTGTCAACTGCTACGTTAGACGAACCCGAACATGGTTTAACGGATGAGCGTCTCAATAAGACTGATGTCCTTATTTGGTGGGGACATAAAGCCCATGATGAAGTCAATGATGAAGTAGTAGAAAAGGTTAGACAACGTGTGTTACAAGGTATGGGGCTTATTGTATTGCATTCTGGACATTTTTCTAAAATTTTCAAATCATTGATGGGCACGTCTTGTGATTTAAAGTGGCGCGAAAGTGATGATAAAGAACGCTTATGGGTAGTAGATCCAACACATCCAATTACGGAATCATTACCGAGTTATATTGAATTAACACAAGAAGAAATGTATGGTGAGCATTTTGATATTCCAACACCTGATGAGACGATATTTATTAGCTGGTTTGAAGGTGGGGAAGTATTCAGAAGTGGTGTGACCTATAAGAGAGGTAAAGGTAAAGTCTTTTACTTTAGACCTGGTCATGAAAGTTATCCAACGTATTATCACCCACAAATTCAACAAGTCATAAAAAATGGAGTGAACTGGGCGCGTCCAATTGAAACACCTACACCTGAATATGGTAATGCACGACCATTAGAGACAATCAAGAAAAAATAATGTAATGAGAGGAGCGTCCCTATGTCTAAATTAGCGATAGGTGTGATTGGTTGTGGCGGAATTGCGCGAGACAGGCATTTGCCGACACTAAAAGCACTGAGCGATGATGTTACAATTACCGCTGTACAGGACATCAATATGGAAGTGGCGAAAGCTGTAGCTGATGAATTTGAAATCAAACATATTGTAACAGATTATCAGGAATTGTTTCCCTTGGTTGATGCAATCATGATATGTACACCCAATAAGTTTCATGCGGAAATTGCTATAGCGGCTTTAGATGCAGGTGTTCATGTCTTTTGTGAAAAACCTATGGCGATGAATCAACATGAATGTCAACAAATGATTGATGCAAAAAATCGTTCTGGTAAATGTTTAGCTATTGGTTATCACTATCGTTTTACGGATGCTGCACAAACAGCTAAACAAGCAATTGAGGAGGGTGTAGTAGGAGATCCATTGGTAACGAGAGTTCAGGCGTTGAGACGTAGAAAGGTACCTGGATGGGGAGTCTTCACCAATAAAGCACTACAAGGTGGTGGTAGCTTGATTGACTATGGCTGTCATTTATTAGACTTGTCACTTTGGTTATTAAATGACATAGCGCCTGTAGAAGTAATCGGTAAAACATATAATCGTTTAAGTCAAAATCCATCCCAAATTAATGATTGGGGACCATTTGACTATGAACAATTTGAAGTTGACGACCATGTTACAAGTTACATCACATTTGAAGATGGTTCATCAATGCAATTTGAATGTTCTTGGTCTGCTAATATCAAAGAAGATACGAGAATGTTAAGTATTTCTGGAGCTAACGGTGGGATTAACTTATATCCATTTGAAATTTATCAACCGCGCTTTGGTACATTCTTTGTAGAACAAGCCACAGCTGAGCATGATGAACAAATAGCGGCACAACGGCAGACACGTAATTTCATACGTAGTTGTTTGGGCCAAGAAACGTTAGTTGTTCAACCTGAGCAAGCTCAAATGGTTAACAAATTGATTGATGCGATTTATCGCAGTGACGCAGAAGGAAAGAGTATACGACTAAATTAATTAGGGTGGAGTGATTATAATGAAAGTAGGTATTTTTTCAGTTCTATTTCAAGATAAATCATTTGAAGAAATGTTGGACTATGTAGCTAATGCAGGTGTCGAAATGATTGAGATTGGGACAGGTGGTAATCCGGGCAACCAATTTTGCCCACTTGATGAATTGTTAAATGATGAACAGGCAAGAAAGGCATATTTAAATAAAATAACAAGTCGTGGTTTGGAGATTAGTGCGTTAAGTTGTCATAATAATCCGATTTCCCCTAACCAACAAGAAGCGGATACCGCGCATGATACGTTATATAAAACAATCAAATTAGCCGCACTGTTAGATGTTCCGGTGGTGAATACATTCTCAGGGATTGCTGGTGCTGATGATGAAGCGAAACATCCTAATTGGCCTGTAACACCATGGCCAACAGTATATTCTGAAATTTATGACTGGCAATGGCATGAAAAACTCATTCCATATTGGAAAGAAGTTGCAAATTATGCAGCATCGCAAAATGTGAAGATAGGTATAGAATTACATGCTGGATTCTTAGTACATACACCTTATACTTTACTGAAACTAAGAGAGGCAACTGGGGACGCGATAGGTGCGAATTTAGATCCTAGTCATCTATGGTGGCAAGGTATTGATCCTATAGCAGCCATTAAAATCCTTGGACAAGCAAATGCGATACATCACTTTCATGCTAAAGATACGTATATTGATCAAGATAATGTCAATATGTACGGATTAACAGATATGCAGCCATACGCTAATGTGAAGACCAGAGCTTGGACTTTCCGAACTGTCGGTTATGGTCACAATCCTCATGAATGGGGAGAAATGATTAGTGCATTACGTATGAATGGTTACGATTATGTGATGAGTATAGAACACGAAGATCCAATTATGTCGATAGAAGAAGGTTTTAATAAAGCTGTTCAAAATTTAAAATCAGTCAATATTACAC
Organism: Staphylococcus gallinarum; assembly: GCF_029774255.1. NCBI lineage: Bacteria > Bacillati > Bacillota > Bacilli > Caryophanales > Staphylococcaceae > Staphylococcus > Staphylococcus gallinarum. The sequence goes on along the minus strand of NZ_CP069082.1, from coordinate 2,369,208 downwards.
AACCAGCACCAGATTTATGGTGGACGTAAAATGTATTATTGCTCAAGCTGTCAATCTATTAATTAAATTATCATAAAAGCAATCGGTAATAAGAAAATATCGATTGCTTTTATGCGTATTGCAACGCATAGTATGTAAATAAGGCGTACTACTTATGAAATATTAAGAAATGATAGTAAAGCTAGGAGTATAAAACGTTAAAGATTAATAATGTAATTATGACATCATAGAATTAAAGCTTGAATTTTTCACCAAAAAGAGTAAAATAATTAGAGTTGTAAATAGCGTATATGATTGTTGAGCGTATGCTACGTTTAACGGTAATATAAATAATAACTAGCAATTGTTGTAAAGTGATATCAAAGTCAATCTTAGGAGAAAGGTGAGGGCGGAAATGCAAAATAAATTTTTAATTTGTGATGATTGCCAAGGTGTTAATTGTAAATCATTAGAAAAAAAATTAACTAAGTTAGATCCAGACGCTGAAATTGAAATAGGTTGTCAGTCCTATTGTGGTCCGGGTAGAAGAAAGACGTTTGCCTTTGTAAACAACCGACCTTTAGCAGCCTTAACCGAAGATGAACTTATGGAAAAGGTTACGAAACAATTGCAAAAGCCAAGGGATCCTGAAGAAGAAGAACGTTTGAGATTGCGCAATGAAGAGCGTAAACGCCGTAAAGAAGAACAAGACCGAAAATTAAAGGAAAAATTGGCTCAACGCAAAGCGAAAAGTAAGCAATAGCAGTACGATGCTGAAAAGTAATTTGAGTCAAATTGTTATTGCAGAATATAAAATGTTCAAGAACTACGTTAAAATTGAACTTTTCATAAAAATAACTGAATAACCTAATTCGTAACTATATAGTTTCTAAATTAGACAGAGATTCACTGTGAATCGGTGTTACTAAACTGCCGTATTTTATTGTTGGATCATGCTAATTAGAAACTATTTTTTTAGGGATATGGTATAAAATTTCAGTGCCTCATATATTGGCATACTTTATAAATAACATATAAAACATGTCAGCTTTGTAAGCAGTTTATTTTAATATTGGTCATTATTCATGCTAAGTTTTAACTAGCGTATATATTTAACATGCCTTTTACTAATAAAGTGATTGAGAAAAGGATGTTTAGAAATATGAGAATCAGTGAATGTATACCGCAACAAATTGTAATGACATTTAAGATGAGGAGTGGGTAACATATGACTGAAAAAGTACAATTAGGTAAATCAGATGTTAAAGTAAATCCAATTGCGTTAGGGACTAATGCAGTGGGAGGACATAACTTATATAACAACCTAGATGAAGAACAAGGTAAAGAAGTGGTTCGAACAGCTATAAGAAATGGCATTAACTTGTTAGATACTGCGTATATCTATGGACCTGAACGTTCTGAAGAATTGGTAGGAGAAACGGTGAAAGAATTTTCTCGTGATGAATATGCTATTGCTACAAAAGGTTCACATTACTTTGATGAAGAAGGTAACGTACAACAAAGTAATGACCCAGAATTTTTAAAAGAACAAGTTGAAAAAAGTTTAGAGCGCTTGCAATTAGATTATATTGATTTATATTATATTCATTTCCCTGATGAAAACACACCTAAAGATAAAGCGGTGGCAGCATTGAAAGAATTGAAAGATGCTGGAAAGATAAAAGCGATTGGTGTTTCTAACTTTAGTTTAGAACAATTGAAAGAAGCGAATAAAGATGGATATGTTGATGTTGTTCAAATGGAATATAATTTACTAAATAGAGAAAATGAAGCAATATTCGATTATACTGCGGAAAATAATATTACCTTTATTCCATATTTCCCACTAGTGTCAGGTATCTTAGCAGGTAAGTATAATGAAAATAGTACATTTGATGATTTACGCTCTGAAAATCCAGAATTCCAAGGTGAAAAATTTAAAGAAAACCTTAAAAAAGTAGATGAATTGAGAGGAATTGCAAATAATCATGGTGTCGATGTGGCACATGTGGTCTTAGCATTTTATTTAACGAGACCTTCACTAGATGTGGTTATTCCAGGTGCCAAACGTGCTGATCAAGTAGTAGATAACTTACAAACATTAGATGTGACATTAACTGATGAAGAGATTAAGCATATTGAGTCGATTTTTCCTGTTGAAAAATAAGGCATAGCCATTTTGAATAAATGTGAAATAGGAAGCAGGCAGTTTCAAATGCATAATTTGAAACTGCCTGCTTGTTTTGTTTTAGTATATTCACCAATGATACACACAATTATAGAAATGAATTTTGCTCAGGTTGTATTATAAAATTTACATGCGCTTTAAGTTGTGTAACAACACGATAAATAAATGGATGTTATTCAATTTATTTAAGTTCTTAAAATCGTAACAATTTAAATATTTAAAAACGAAAAATTAGGGAATATACATTTTAATATATAAAAAATTTGATGATTTATGAGCAAATAACTTAATATATTAATGTATTTTAATTAAACTGTTTAATAACTGAGCAATTTAGTGTAGGATTATTAATTAAGTTTGGTGCATTGATATGCAATGTATATTGATAATTTTTAATGTGTAAATCATTAAAGATAGTAGAAGGAGTTTATTATGATTACAGTTTTATTCGGAGGAAGTCGCCCAGAGGGTAACACAGCTTATTTAACTAAGATGGCCGTTGAAGGATATGACTATGAGTGGATTGACTTAACAAAATACCAATTAAACCCAGTTCGAGATGTAAGACATGACAATACGACTATTGAAACTTATGATGATGACTATAAACAGATTATTGATAAAGTATTAGCGAGTGACACGGTAATCATCGCTTCACCAATTTATTGGTATAGCTTATCTGCGTCAATGAAAGCATTTTTTGATCATTGGTCAGAAACACTTGTGGACCCTAATTATAAAGATTTTAAAGCTAAGATGGCAGAGAAAGATTTCCGCTTGATTATCGTTGGTGGTGACTGCCCTAAAGTAAAGGCGAAACCATGTATCACACAAGTGAAATATAGTTTAGAATTTTTAGGTGCTAGCTTATCTGGTTACATTATTGGAACGGCTGAAAGACCTGGTGATATTGAAAAAGATGTCTACGCATTAAATAGAGCAGAAGAATGGCAAGAAACATTAAGTGCTAATAAATAAATAGCTAAACTTTAGTTTGAATGATGTACGCATCGTTCAAACTATTTTTATCTTTAAGGATAAGTATTTTGACTATTGGAAATATGGTATAATTAGACTGTTAAGACCGATTAGAAATAAGGGGAGTGCAACATGCATAAAGTAAGAAAAGCAACAGCAGATGATGTTGTAGGTATCAGAGATGTCGCAACAAAAGCTTGGTATAATACGTATTTAAATATTTATGCAGCAAAGACGGTAAATGAACTGTTGGCTGCTTCTTATAATGAACAACATTTATTAAAGCGATTAGATGAGCAACTCTTTTTAGTCGTTGAAGAAGACAATGAAATTATTGGTTTTGCTAATTTTATTAGTGGAACAGAATTATATTTATCTGCACATTATGTGCGACCTTCTTGGAAACATCATGGTTATGGTTCAGAGTTATTGAAAGAAGGTTTGGGTTACTTTGATAATTATGAGGCAATTTATCTTGAAGTAGATAATAAAAATGATGATGCGGTATCATTTTATAATAAAAAAGGTTTCGAAATAGTACGTTCATATAAACATGTAATGTATGGGGAAGAAATGGACTTAGCTTTAATGAAAAAAACCTTAAAATAATTTCAATAAAGGATTAGTGAATGGAGAGGAGGACTAAATTGACATTTACAACATATGCTACTCAGAAATTACCCGAAGAAAAAGTGTTTAAGGATCCGATTCATAGATATATTCACGTTAAAGACCAAGTGATTTGGGATTTGATAAAGACAAAGGAATTCCAGCGTTTGAGAAGAATTAAGCAGGTAGGTACTTTATATTTATCATTTCATACGGCGGAACATAGTAGGTTTGGACACTCATTAGGTGTTTACGAGATAGTACGCCGAATTATAGATGATTCATTTAATGGTCGTGAAGCATGGAATAATGATGATAGACCGCTCGCGCTATGTGCTGCTTTGTTACATGATTTGGGGCATGGTCCATTTTCACATAGCTTTGAAAAGATCTTTAATACAGATCATGAAGCTTTTACACAAGCGATTATTACTGGACCAACTGAAGTGAACGAAGTTTTAAGTCGTGTATCAGATGACTTTCCACAACAAGTTGCTGATGTAATCAACAAAACACATAAAAATAAACTCGTTATTTCTATGATTTCGTCGCAAATTGATGCGGACAGAATGGATTACTTACAGCGTGATGCCTACTTTACTGGTGTCTCATATGGTCAGTTCGATATGGAAAGAATCTTAAGATTAATGAGACCCTCTAAAGATGAAGTATTGATTAAAGAGAGCGGCATGCACGCCGTAGAGAACTTTATCATGAGCCGTTATCAAATGTATTGGCAGATTTATTTTCACCCAGTAAGTCGTGGTGGAGAGGTATTACTCAATAATTGTTTAAAGCGTGCAAAGCAATTATACGATGAAGGTTATCATTTTAAGATGGAACCGACAGATTTTATACCATTCTTTGAAGGCACTATGACAATTGAGCAATACATTGAATTAGATGAAGCGGTTGTAGTCTACTATTTGAAGGCATGGGTTCGAGAAGATGATGAAATACTGAGTGATTTATCACGTCGTTTTATAAATAGAGATTTATTTAAACATATGCCATTTGATGGTTCGATTATTACGATAACAGAGTTGACGGATTTATTTATTCAAGCTGATATCGATCCTAATTATTATTTTGTAAGTGAGTCATTTTCAGATTTACCATATGATTATGATCGTCCGGGTTCAAATAGGCAGCCAATTCATTTATTACGACGGAATGGCAAGATAAAGGAAATAAGCAGTCAGTCATTAGTCATTTCAAGTATCACAGGGATAAATAGAGAAGACTATAAATTATATTACCCTAAAGAACTCATCACAGAAATTGAAGACGATGATGTAAGAAATGCGATTATTGGTATTTTAAATGAATTGAACTAATGTGTGAATATTGCTGCTGCTTTGGTTGAGAAATAGGTCTTCGAGGTAGTAGAATACACTTGTAGAAATTACTTATGTATAATAAATAATTTGAATAATAGTAATGATGGATAGGAGGTACTTTCTGGTGGCAGATAAAAAGGGCTTTAAATTTAACATTGTTAAGAATGATCCACTAGACGGTCATAAAGGTACGAATATTGGGTCCATTAGTTTAGATAATATAGCGCCAGTCTTTATTGATGTTGAGAATAAAGATGCTTTTATAGATATTGGCGGCATGCATGCACGAGCAAGTGTTGAAAAGGGTGTAAAATGGATTGATGATAAAGCTGCTGTAGAAGGTGATGAAGCGAAAGAATATTGGCTTTGTTGGGTAACTACAGAACGAGGAGAAAACGGCCCCTATTATGCAGGCTTGACGGCTTGTTATCTCTTAGTTAATAAATCAATTCGTCGAGGTTATAAAAGTATGCCAGAGCATGTCAATATGATGGATAAGTCAATGAAACGTCAAATCGAAATTGACCATATTGGTGAGGAAAATAAAGCGGTGCTTAAAGCATTTTTAATGGAACATGATCAGGATATGTGGAATAATTCAGATAAAGCGTTACATGAGGCTTTACAATAACATATTTAAATTTATCAGGAATCAAACTTTATATCGTTTGATTCCTTTTTTATATAGGTAACCATATACATCATAGTGGTAAAGGATAATTGACGTTGATAAAATGTCATACGAACTGTAACCGACAAATTAAATATGCTATAATAGTGTGTATTATTTTAAAAAGTAGGGTGAATCATCCGTTGGAAAACAATGTGAATATCCAGACGAAACAAGTCGTTAAACAACACGGGAACAAAGAAAAATTTTCCCATTCTACTCAAGGTTCATGGCAAAAAAGGAATGCAGAATTTATACGTTATAATGAACAAATTGATGAGGCACAAGTACAAGTCACAGTTAAGATAGAAGATAGTGGTGTTAAGATTATTCGCAAAGGTGATATCAAGATGAATCTCCATTTTGTTGAAGGTGAAGACACGATAACACTCTATGAAATCACTGGTGGTCGAATTCCACTAACTGTAAGAACGCATTCAATTATACAGTTTGTCACAGCAGATGGTGGTAAATTGAAGGTACATTATGATTTAATACAAGATGAAGAAAAAATGGGAACGTATCAATATGAAATAATATACAAGGAGATAGCGAAATGAATATCATTGAACAAGTGAAACAGACATTAATCGATGAAATTAATAATAGTATTCAAAAAGCGCAATTGGCGGACGCAGAGCAAATTCCAGAAATTAAAATAGAAATTCCTAAAGATAATAAAAATGGAGATTACTCATCGAATATCGCGATGGTACTGACTAAAATTGCGAAACGTAATCCTCGAGAAATTGCTCAAGCAATCGTAGATAATTTAGATACGACAGCAGCTAATGTTGAAAAAGTCGACATTGCAGGTCCTGGTTTTATTAACTTTTACTTAGATAATGCATATCTAACTGAAATTATTGTACAAGCCATCCAAAAAGGTGATGAATTTGGTTATACTGATACACCAAACGGTAAAAATGTCCTGTTAGAATATGTTTCTGCAAATCCTACAGGTGATTTACATATCGGACATGCACGTAATGCTGCTGTAGGTGATACATTAGCAAATATCTTAACTGCAGCTGGCTTTAATGTGACACGTGAATATTATATTAATGACGCAGGTAATCAAATTACAAATTTAGCGCGCTCAATTGAAGCACGTTACTTTGAAGCGTTAGGTGACAACACAGTCTCAATGCCTGAAGATGGTTACCATGGTAAAGATATCATCAATATTGGTAAAGATTTAGCTGAAAAGCAACCAGAACTTAAAGACTTGTCCCAAGATGAACGTATTAAGACCTTTAGACAATTAGGTGTAGATTATGAAATGACGAAGTTACGTAAGGATTTAGCAGACTTCAATACGCATTATGACAATTGGTTTAGTGAGACTTCACTTTATGAAAAAGGTGAAATCGATGCAGTGTTAGAGAAAATGACGGAACTTGGTTATACGTATGAAGAAGACGGTGCTACGTGGTTGCGTACAACAGATTTTAAAGATGATAAAGATCGTGTGTTAATTAAAAAAGATGGCAATTATACTTATTTCTTACCAGATATTGCTTATCATTTTGACAAGATTGAGCGTGGAAATGATATTTTAATTAACTTATTCGGTGCTGATCACCATGGTTATATTAATCGTTTGAAAGCCTCACTAGAAACATTTGGTGTTGATAGTAACCGATTAGAAATTCAAATTATGCAAATGGTTCGTTTAATGCAAGATGGTGAAGAAGTTAAGATGAGTAAACGTACAGGTAATGCAATTACTTTACGTGAAATTATGGATGAAGTCGGAGTCGATGCTGCGAGATACTTCTTAACAATGCGTAGTCCAGATACTCATTTCGACTTTGATATGGAATTAGCAAAGCAAGAATCCCAAGATAATCCAGTTTATTATGCACAATACGCTCATGCTAGAATTTGTTCAATATTGAAACAAGCAGCAGAAAGAGGCATTACGCCATCGACAGATGTGAACTTCAAATTGATCAATAATGAAAAGGCATTTGAACTATTGAAGAAAGTAGCTGAATTTGAATCAGCAATTCAAAGTGCAGCAGAGCAACGTGCGCCACATCGTATTACAAATTATATTCAAGATTTGGCAGCACATTTCCATAGATTCTATAACGCTGAAAAGGTATTAACTGACGATACTGAAAAGACAAAAGCGCATATAGCACTTATTGATGCAGTTAAGATAACATTGCATAATGCATTGAACTTAGTTGGTGTTACTGCACCTGAATCAATGTAATGAAATTATAAATCAATTCTTTTAATGAAGAGCACAGAGTGCGCGAAACTTTGGTTCATCAATGGATATGAGTATCTATTGAGTGAACTTCAAATGAGTTCGTGGCACTCTTTTTGTTTGGAGGGAAAATCATTGCTAGAGGTTAATCAGTTATATCGAATATTGTTACAACATATGGGTCCTCAAAATTGGTGGCCAGCAGATTCGAAAATCGAAATCATCTTAGGTGCAATTTTAGTACAAAATACGAATTGGAGAAATGCGGCTTATGCACTAGAAAGTTTAACTGAAAATACGGAATTGGAACCCCATCAGATATTAAATACCAAGTTAGAAGACTTGCAATTATTGATTAAATCGAGCGGCTTTTATAAGGCTAAGGCACAAACAATTTTAACAATATTGACTTGGTTAAATCGCTTTGACTTTGATTATGCAGGCATTCAAGCACATTATGGTAAACAACTGAGAAAGTCTCTACTTGAATTGAAAGGTATAGGTGAAGAAACAGCTGATGTACTAATGGTGTATGTCTTTGATGGTATTGAGTTTATACCAGATAGTTATACACGTAGAATATTTAGCAAGTTGGGTTATAGTGGAACAGAACGATATCACAAATTAAAACAGAAAATAGATTTACCTCAGGACTTTACGAACCAAGATGCCAATGAATTACACGCACTATTAGATAATTTTGGTAAAGCATATTTCAATAGTAAAAATAATGGCGATTTTCAATTTTTAGAAAAATATTTTGTCAAATAATATTATAAAATAGTGATATTTTTGATAAAATTAAAGAAAAATATTAATTAGGAGCACAATCATGAACAAGTCTATTAAATTTATTTCTCTTGTTGCTATATTTGTTGTCTTGTTAACGGCTTGTAGTACAGGTCAAAATGAAACAGAACATGCAGAAAAAGCAAAATATAACAGAATTATTTCTTTGATGCCAAGTAATACTGAAACGCTTTACGAACTTGGTTTAGGTAAAAAGGTTATCGGTGTATCTACTGTAGATGACTACCCAAAGGTAGTAAAAGATAAAAAACAATTCGACGCTATGAAGTTAAACAAAGAGGCGTTATTAAAGGCTAACCCTGACTTGATTCTAGCGCATGAATCACAGAAATCTACTGCTGGTGATGTATTGAAATCACTGTCAAAGAGCGGTGTTAAAGTTGTTTATGTTAAAGACGCACAATCAATATCTGAAATGTATGATACCTTCAAACAAATCGGGAAAGTAACCGGAAAAGAGAAGCAAGCAAATGTATTGGTAAAGGAAACGAAGCAAAATATTAAAAAGATTAAAGATTCTGTACCAAAGGATGCTAAATCACAAAAAGTCTTTATGGAAGTTTCGTCAGAACCTGAGATTTATACATCAGGAAATCATACGTTCTTCAATGATATGCTAAAAACACTACATGCGAAAAATAGTTTTGAGGATGTAAATGGTTGGCAAAAGGTTAGTAAAGAAGACATAATTAAAAAGAATCCAGATATAATGATTTCAACAATGGGAGAAACAGAAAAAACTTATGCCAAAAAGGTGAAACAAAGAGGCGGTTTTGATAAGATTAACGCAGTGAAAAATGATAAATTAAAGGCGGTCAATGGAGACGAAATTTCTAGACCAGGGCCACGTTTAGACGATGGTTTAAAGGAATTGAAAGAAGCAATCTACAATAAATAATATATTTGATACAGTAGTTTCTGAGTTGTAATTTGGAAACTGCTGTATTTTTTATAATTCATCAATTGAACATTATTATAGATATTAAGCGTGTGCTTTATCTATTTATCAACATCATAGAAACGATTATTTATAGTCTTGGTTAACTGAAAATGGATCTTGTGGTTGCAATCAAAAAATGATATTTATAATTAATCATAGAGATAAATAACAACAGATGATAAGGTTAATTTGATAAAACAAACTGAAAGCGTGGCAACAATTATGAAATATTATAAAATTGTGATGATATGGATGTTTATGTTATGTCTCACTATCACACTGAGTTTGTTGTGGGGCTTAACCTCAATTAACCATAGTCTTACACAAACGATTTTATTAGAAGTTCGGATACCTAGAATGTTAGAAGCTGTTCTTGCAGGTATAGGCTTAACAATCGCAGGACATATGTTCCAAACGTTATTAAATAACCCACTTGCGGATAGTTATACGTTAGGTTTAGCAAGTGGTGCAACATTGGGGTCAGGTTTCGCAGTGGCGTTAGGAATGTCATTGATTTGGATACCTTTAATGTCAATAATCAGTAGTTTAATAACATTAGCAATCGTACTTAGCTTAACGGCCGTAATGTCGCGAGGATATCCGGTACGCACATTAATATTATCGGGTATTATGATTGGAGCATTGTTTAATGCATTACTGTATTTATTAATTGAATTTAACCCTAAAAAGTTAAATAGCATTGTCAATTATATGTTCGGTGGCTTTGCATCGGCAGAATATTATAAAGTAATCTATATTGCTATTGTTTTGGTGATAGCTATTAGTATATTATTAAGTATGATTTCAAGTATAAAAATATTACAACTAGGAGAGTTGAGGGCGCAATCACTTGGTTTACATGTACGTTTAGTAACATATAGTGTATTGATTCTCGCTTCAATTGTGACTGCCGTTATTGTGGCATATGTTGGTGTGATAGGCTTTATTGGTATGGTCATTCCCCAACTAGTGCGTCGCCATTATAAACAGTTTAATTTAGGACAACATTTTATGTTAAACATGCTAATTGGTGGCACGGTTATGGTTATTGCCGATTGGCTAGGGAGTATTGTTATTAATCCTTATCAAATACCAGCTAGTATTGTCCTTGCATTACTTGGTATTCCAGTGTTGTTTTACATTATGGTAACTGAGCCACGCTTGAACGAGTAATTATGTGAAAATGGGGTACTTGGCAAACAAAAAGATAATTAATTAAATGAATGATCAATTTTATGAAATGTTTGAATTAAAGAGGGTATGAAAATGGACTTAACAGAAATAAAAGCAATCGTATTTGATTTGGAAGGGACACTCTTAGATAGAAAAAAATCAAGAGATAAATTTATAGAAGAACAATATGAACGATTTCATGATTATCTCGTACGCATTCAACTTGCCGATTTTCGTAAAAAATTTATCGAACTGGATGATGACGAAGACCATGATAAGCCAGAGCTTTATAAGGCATTAATTAAAGACTTTCATGTCGACCGACTCACTTGGAAAGATTTGTTTAATGACTTTGAAATGCACTTCTATCGTTATGTATTTCCATATTATGATACGTTGTATACGTTAGAAAAATTATCGAATTATGGTTATTTAACTGGAGTCATTGCAAATGGAAAGTCAAAAATTAAACAATTTAGACTCCATGCCTTAGGTATTGAGGATGCGATAAACTATTTGACGACCTCAGAGACAGTAGGTTATAGAAAGCCACATCCTAAAATTTTTGAAAGTATATTAGAACAGTTAGGTACAAAGCCTGAAGAAACCATGTATGTAGGCGATGATCCTTTAAATGATGTTGCACCAGCTCGTGCTATGGGTATGGTCAGTGTATGGTTTAAAGAAGAAGATGCAGAGTTAGAACCTTTACCTGAAGAAGTTGACTATACAATTACGACATTAGAAGAATTATTGTCTATTTTGCCTATTGGAAAGAAGGGGAATTAGAAAATGAAATTATTTAAAACAAATGATGGTGTAGCATTAAACTATAGTTCTAGTGGTGAAGGTAAAGTCATTGTGATGTTGCATACATCATTTGATAATTTATCTGTGTTTCATCCGATTGAAGATAAATTTAATTCAGATTATCAAGTCATTTTAGTAGATTTACGTGGTCATGGCTATTCAGATAAACCATTAGACATTGCTTTTACAGATTATATTGAAGATATTAAAGCATTATTAGATTATTTATATGTGGATCAATGCGCGTTGATAGGACACGAGATGGGAGCGTCGATTGCGGTTGGGTTTGCAGCCGAGCATCCAGAAATGGTTAGTGCATTAACTTTAGTTAATCCAACATTACTCAATGATATGGATCCATCAGAACGTTTATTTAAAAAATACGCCTATAAGATTCGCAGTTGGGATAAAGATGAACAACAAAAATTCTTTGCAAAGCATTTATATCATTCAAAATTTAAAGTTAAAAAGTTTTTAAAGCAAGTTGAAAATACCAATGATATGGCTACAAAAGCAGAATTATCAGCAGTACGACGTTCATTTAATGATAATAATATTATGTATTATTTAGATAAAATGGATGTCCCGACACAAATAATAGTCGGCAAACACGGTGAAAGAACGACGGTACTCGAAGCTAAAGAGGTTAGTGACATGATTGCAGGTTCTCTGTTTGAAGTATTTGCTGAATCAGGTCTTTATCCATTCATTGAGGAGAAAGCTAAATTTATAGCTGAGGTAAAATCATTTGTAAAAAAGAATTACCATTGTGTGAGATAAATGATACGATAGGTGTAGAATGTAGTGTTTTCTAGTGCTTCCGAATTACAAAAATAATTTCTCTGTAATAATATTGTAACATTACTGTTAATTTAGTAATGTTTATAGTACAATAAAAATACGGAAAACGTAATAAAGGAGAGAAATGCTATGAAAAAGATATTAGTAGCGGCATTAGTTTCAGGTTTGGCGTTTTCTGGGGTAAGTGCAGGAAGTGCGTCAGCAGCTTCTGGTAACACTATCCAAAATGTTAAACAATTACAACAAGGAGATACAACTTTAGAAGGTGCTAAACTAGGTGACTCAATTCAAACTGTATTAAAGAACAATAGCAAACCGATTTATTCACATAGTACTGACAATAAAGAACATTATTACGAGTTCAAACTTGATGATGGTGTATTAGTTGTAACAGCAAATGGTAAGAAGAATCAAGGTGAAATCACACGTATTTCAATGAGTTATAACGATACTTCTGGTCCAACATATAAAGCTGTAAAGAACGAAGTAAGTAGTAGTGCCATTACGCGTGAACATTACAATAATGTAACTGGTAACTTTGGATACGTTCAAGATAATGACGTATCTTACCAATTCAGTTCTTCATCTCCAAGTGATAAGAACATTAAATTATATCGAATTGATATTAGTGAATAATATGTTTTAATGTTTAAAGTTATAGAATAACCGGCAAGTGTGTATTTAATGCTTGTCGGTTATTTAATTGTTAAAATGTATTAATATGAGAGATAATATATTAAAAGTGTATTAGAATAAGCAAGCGTCATAGAAATATGAACTGTTAAGCAACTGTTAAAATTTACTAAAGGAGTATTTCATGCGAGTTAATGACAAAGTATTATTAGAAAACATAAATGATTACTTCACTCATAAAGGTCTATCTCCAAATCTCATTGACGATATCAAAGATAAATTAAAAAGGGATTTTCATAAATCAGAAGCTCAAGATCAAGATTATATTGAGTATAGAAGTAAGTCGCCAGCAGAAATTATCTTAACAATCCAACGAAATTTATTTACATTACAGTTAAATCCAATCGTATTTTTTATTGTGAATTTTATTTTACTTTCATACTTATATGATAAACATTATGTGACTTTCCAAGCTGCTTCAGGTTTATCCATCTTTTACTGTCTAGTCATCTTACCAATATCTATCTTTATTTATTTAAGAATTGGTTGGAAGAACTATCTATATAGCAATAAATTTGAACGGATAATAGGAATTGGTATAGCAGGTATTTCATTTTTCTTAGTTATTGTACATGCACTAGATTTAAACTTAGGTATTGTGGCAGTATCAATGTATGCCCACCAATTTATGTTTTTTGTAGGAATCATATTTAGTATTTGTGGTATATATTTTAGACGATTAGAATTTACTGGCATAGGCTTATTATTTTGTCAAAAAACCATTGATGCAATGATAAGTAGTGCAAGCATTGCACAAATAGCTTCAATAGTTATCTGGGTATTATTACTAATAGTAATTATTTATTATACGATACGTATATCATCTAGAAATTGAATTATCGTAAAGGTAAAGAAAGGCCTCTTTAAGGTGTCAGTGTATAAAGACACAAATAGCTTAAAGAGGCTTTTTTATGCACTTTAATAACTATCGAATTGTAGAAAAATACAATATTATTAATTGGAAATGTAGCGTAGAGCACAGCAAATTCGGGTATATTACATTTGTAAAGGGAGGTGACCCATGATGAAAAAAATAGAGACGAGTTTTAACACCGAGATTGCATACATCCGTGAGGGTCGTGGTTTTCCTGTTATCTTAATTCATGGACTAGATAGTAATATGGCATCATTGTATAGTCTGAAAGATGAATTGAAAGATAAATATGATGTCATTGTTTATGATGTGAGAGGTCATGGCAAATCATCTAAACCAACTTCATTTCACTTAGATGATCATGTTGAGGATTTAAAATGTTTGATGGACAAGCTAGAAATAAATTCAGCGCATCTCATAGGGCATGATATGGGAGGCGTCATCGCCAAACAATTTACTAATAAATATGAATGCAAAGTTAGATCTTTGACATTAATTGCGTCTAATTTAATACAAAGTGTACATGGATTAAACAAATTAATGGTCGAACATCAAGACGAAATAGAAGGTTTTGATAAGTCAGAGGCTTTGATCATCTTATTCCCGTATTTATACAAAAAGCAAGAAAAAGCGAAAAAATGGTTTCAAAATCAATTGATTTATAGCAGGCAATCACCTGAAGCAAGTGCTATAGCTACAAGAGCTTTATTGAACTTCCCAGTACTAAATGAAGAAATTATTATTCAAAAAGTAAATGTACCAACTTTAATTGTTAATGGTATATATGATCCTTTAGTAGAAATGGAAAATTTTGAACAATATCGTGGGGCATTTAAATCATTAAAAACTTTCAAATTTGAACAATCTGGACATGCGCCGCATATAGAGGAACCTAACTATTTTCTAAATGTGTATTTAAATTTTGTTGGCTCGCTAGAATTTCAAAAATAAAGTCTTATTAACTTAATAATAGAAATAGTACTTACTTTTTAAAGTAAAAGTAAGAATGAATAATTAAAATAATTTGGTGTTAAATATAAAGAGGGCTAAACCATGTTGAATGGATTGGCCCTCTTTTAAATTTTGCGAAATATTTTGAGGGCATTCCTAAGGAATTCAAGATATCAATTGAAGCGCAAGATTGAATTAGTGTACTAGAGAAGTAAGGTAGTATTATAAATAAAAAACCAGTAAATGACTATAAAATCATTTACTGGTTTTTAGGGTTTAAGTCTGTAGCGATTTATACTTCGTTATCGTCGTTAGCTTCTTTAATACGTTGGTTTACACGTGATAATAATTCATTAATTTTTTTACGTTGTTTAGTGTTAACTAAAATTAAAACAGTTCTTTCATCGTGTTCGTTACGCTTTTTATCAAAATAATCTTCTTGTGATAAGTTTTTAACTGCTTTAACAACTTGTGGTTGTTTATAGTTTAAGTGATTGATAATATCTTTTAAATAATATTCTTCACTTTCATGCTCACTAATATATGTTAATACAGCGAATTCCTCGAAACTTACTGAGAATTCCTTCTTGATAATACCTTTTAATTTATCAGCATATGTTACCATTGCCAATAATTCAAAACAATCATTGATTTTTGTGATAGCCATCCTAATTTCCTCCCTAGTTTTAAATGCCCAATTTAGTATACATATTAAATTTGTTTTTGTATAATTATCTGTCTTAATTCAAAGTTAAATTCAAAGGGTTATCATAATTTATTGCTTTATTATATTTGGATAATATATAATAAACCCTCTTTTATTTAGTTTATTATAACTAAATAAAAATAGAAAGTAAACAAAAATCTGTTTAAGCGTTACATTAATGTTTTCTGTTATTAATACAATTATTTCCAAACCATTAGTGTAAATTAAATTTATTCTGTTATATTTCAATTTATCGTCATTTGATAAATTTGAAACAAAAATAATTTAAATTTTATAATGCTAATCAATTATAATGTACACATCTGAAATTTAGACCGCATTGTGCCAATAATTCAAAAGAAAAACCAATGAATTTACTATTGAAAAAGTTTATACATAATTTTTATTACCCATATTTCCTTAAATAATAACCCGTTTAATAAATTTTTTAATTCTTCGATTTATAACAAGTTGCTCATTACATATTGTTATTTTTTAAATTTTAATTATTATAATTAAGAAAATACCCTTTAATATGCTAACGCAAAGGAGGAGTTTTGGGAAGTAAATATATACTAAATTCCTAAAAATTTTATGTAATATAACCCTAAAAATATAAAAGTACAATTAATTTTGTGGAGGCTATTTCGATACCAAATAAGTGGTTTATAAATTGTGAACATATTTGATAAATATTTAGTTTATAAATATGTTCTGTTGCTATGTATATGTGGTTTAGTTCAAATGCCACAACTGAAGGTTAGTGGATATTAGACAAAATAAAGCAGCCTACAACACGATAATTTAATATGTGTTGTAGGCTGCTAGTTGTTTACATATGAGTAAGTATTAGAAAAGACGTAACAATATAATACCTATCATAATTGAGACAATACCAATAACTTTGCGAGGTGTTATTCTATTTTTATTTGTCCCAAGTAAGCCAAAGTGATCGATAATAATACCCATTAACATTTGACCGAGCATACCAATAATTGTAGTTAATGCTGCACCTAAATGGGGCATAAGTATGATATTCGTTGTTACAAAGATGACACCTAATGTACCGCCAATAAAATATAATGGTTTCAATTTACCTTGTTTATTGTCATATGTAGTTAATTTTAAGCTTCGATTAAAGATTAGTGTAAGAATGAACAGTACAATAGTTCCAACTGTAAATGATACAAGGGCTGCCATTACTGAAGAGTGAATTTGTTGTCCTAGTGCGCTGTTAATTGCAGTTTGTATTGGGGGACAAAATCCAAAAATAAAGCCAACGATAATCCAAATATAAAATGTAGGATGTGTTTTACTTGTATTATTGGTATTCCGAACGTAGTTCATTAAAATAATTCCGAATATCAATAATATTACACCTAATACTTTAAATAGTGTGAAAGGTTCATGTTCTGCACCAAACCAACCAAATGTATCGATAAGGACACCCATTATGATTTGTCCTGCTACAGTCATCACAACAGTTAATGAAGCGCCTAACCGTGGTAATAAAACTAAGTTTCCAGTGAGGAAGATGACCCCTAACATACCACCCACATACCAAACATAACTTAGAGATTGATTATCGTAAAAAGCTAAAGTGAAAACGTGTGGATTCACAATAAGGTTGATAATAATTAAAAAGATTGTGCCAGTACCAAAAGAGATAGTAGATGCATAAAATGAAGATTTCGTGTAAATGCTGAGTCTTGAGTTAATAGAAGTTTGAAATGGGACCACCATTCCAGCTATAATTCCGACGATATATAAAAGAAACATAAAATCACTCTTTCTTATAAAGTTATCTTTATCATTATATAGCAAAGTAGTTAGATTTCATATCTTTATATTTCAGATAAGAATTATATAATTTATCACTACATTCATGTACACAATACAAAAAATGTTATAGAATGGCGTTAGTTATTTTTTATGTTTTAAACAACTGATAAATGTAAAGTTATCAATTAGTAAAGTAATGTAACCAAAAACTTCATATATTTATCATGATTGAGATTAGTGGAATTGGTGGAAAATTATATTGAAACAATTATCAATTATTCGTCTGTTAGACGAAGAAACATTTTTTGTTGATGCTGGTATTAATGACGGGATTAAGCAGCAACAATTTATAGAAGTACTAAATCCCAAACGCTCATATAAAAACTTAGCTCAAGTTATTGATGTTTTTGATCAGTATACGCTTTGTAAAAAACTAGGAAAGAAAAAAATCTTTTTTGGTGATACTGTTAGACTGAGACCTATAAATAATAATAGTGAAGCACCTGTAGATGAAAGTTTATAAAAATATAAATATGAATAGTTAAAAAAATATAGCGTAGTAAAAATTGCCGCATATGCATTAATATAGCACTGTTATATTTTTAGAATAAATAAGCCACTTTGATATGGAGGATACATTAAATATTCCTTTAGTCAAAGTGGTTTTTTATGGTTATAGCAAGGAAAGGTACCGATGAAAGAATCAATGGTGTTATGTTTTTATATAATTGAAGAACTAGGTACTTTATAGTTAAGTTATATAGCGTTCGGTAGCTGCTTTGTTAATAAAAAATGGCTAAGTAGTTTATCTTGTTCGTTCATTAATATATAACATCATATATTTCAATTTCTACTATATTAAATGTTGGGTTGATTATTAACAAGATTATGCATCCTACTTAGCCACTCATTACCTATAATATGCTATAACTTATTATATTTTTGTGTTGTATTGATAACGATTAATTATCAAAAATAACTTTAGTTGTTTTGTCGATGATATGTGCTGAAGCCACTTTAGTTGGGATACCTGCCTTAGGACGAAGTAAGTCCAAATCGAGTATCTTTTTCATGCCTTCTTTAACTGCAGATTCGTTAACAAAACGTTCGATATTAGGTAATTGAATCTTTATCGCTTTATTTACAGCGTCGTTAAATACCAATTCTAATGTTTGTGTCATTGCTTGTAACCTCCTTATTTAATTGCTTCTGTTTTAATAACTTCGAGTGAATCGAAACGTTCCCCAGTGATTTGTTCGATAATCGTTTTAAAGGCTAATAATTGTTCGTTCGTTGCAGCAGTATTTAAATTTGAAAAGTGCCGTTTAACAATCTTAGCTTTGCCATCTTTATCGTACAAAGTGCGTGCCATGTTTAGAGCTAATTGGTTTATATTGTTCATGGTTGTGAACCTCCTTTCACTCTATATATCGAACTGTCACAGGGAATTGGTCAAAATTTTTTTAAAAAATTAAGTAAAAAAACTTTAATGTTACTTAAATATCATATATCATTAAATATGAAACATTTATTAGTGATAGAGGTGGCTATATGAATCAAGTTGATCCGATAAGGGATATTAAAGAGATAAAGGCAATGTATGAAGTGTTAAAGCGCAAATCAGATAGAGATTACTTACTATTTAAATTTGCAATCCATACAGGAATTAAACTATCGGCATTGTTAAATCTGAGTGTGGCAGATGTAAGAAGTGAGCAGGAGGATATAAAAATGTATTGGTTAGAAGACCATGCACCAAATATCCATATCCGTTTACCTGAAGTGCTTAGACGAGAATTATCGCACTATATTGAAACACATAATATACAAGATGATGAATTATTATTTCAATCTAATAGAACACTGAAAGGTTTATCGAGACAACAGGCGTATCGAATTATTCATGCAGCAGCAGATGAGTTGGGCATGTTGCATATTGGATTGACAACGCTACGAAAGACATTTGCTTATCATGCTTATCAATCAGGTATTTCTATTTCAATTATTCAAAAATATTTAGGTCATCAAACGACCTTTGAGACAATGAAATTTATCGGTATATCGACTAAGAAAAGCAATACCACGATCGCATTAACTTTATAAATAGAGATGAAGGAGGGACCGTATGAGTTTAGTTATTCTATTCAGTGTATTAATTGTGCTGATGATATTGTTGTTATTTACATACACGCACCAGAAGTTACAAAATGTATCTGGCACAATTGTAATGATAGCACCGATTGTTTCAGCATTATATTTTTTATGGCAAATTCCGAGTGTATTTGCTGGGCATTATGTAGCGATTAGGTTACCATGGTTGCCATCTTTAGATATCAATATTGACTTTAGATTAGATGGCTTAAGTCTATTCTTCAGTTTGTTAATATCACTAATTGGAGTGGCAGTATTTTATTATGCTACACGCTATATGTCTAAAGATCATGATGATTTACCCCGTTTTTATATATATTTATTATTATTCATGATTAGTATGTTGGGTGTAGTTACTGCAAATAATACTATTTTACTGTATGTATTTTGGGAATTAACAAGTGTTTCTTCATTCTTGCTTATCGCATATTGGTATGGTAACCGAGATAGTCAATTTGGCGCACTACAATCATTTATGATTACGGTGCTCGGTGGTTTGGCAATGCTGACAGGTTTCATAATGATATATACCGTTACGGGTTCAAATACCATTACTGACATAATTAATGATAGTCATAGCATTGCAAATAGTCCGTTATTTATACCGATTATTATTATGTTATTGATTGGGGCTTTTACAAAATCTGCGCAGTTTCCATTTCATATTTGGCTACCTAAAGCTATGGTAGCACCAACACCGGTGAGTGCATATCTACATTCTGCCACAATGGTTAAAGCAGGTATTTTCTTGCTATTTAGATTTACGCCTATTTTAGGATTAAGTGATTTTTATATTTATTGTGTAACATTTGTAGGATTAATCACCATGATTTTTGGTGCAATTAATGCTATACGTCAGTTCGACTTAAAGGGTATCTTGGCATATTCTACAATTAGTCAACTCGGTATGATTGTTTCAATGGTAGGTATTGGTGGGGGTGTTGTTCAACAGCCGACTGGCGAAATGGCAAAGGTATATAGTTTAGTGTTATTTGGCGCGTTATTTCACTTGATGAATCACGCATTGTACAAAGGCGCATTGTTTATGGGTGTAGGTATTATTGATCATGAGACAGGTACGCGTGATATACGAAAGCTTTCAGGTTTGCGTAAGGTATTACCAATTACACACGTAGTGATGTTAGTTTCGGCTTTAGCAATGGGAGGGATACCATTTTTAAATGGTTTCCTCAGTAAGGAAATGTTTTTTGAAGGGTTAGTTAGCGCACACGAATTAACTCAATTTAATATATGGCTCACATTATTGTTAGATGCAGTTGGTGTTGTGGCAAGTATATTTACTTTGATTTATGCGGTTTACATGATTAAAGAAGTGTTCTGGGGAGATTATTCCAAGGCTCAGTTACCTAAACAACATGTTCATGAGCCATTCTTATTTACAGTACCCTCATTAATTATGATGCTCTTATTACCTATTATCTTTTTCGTACCAAATCTATTTGCGCACTACATTATATTACCTGCATTTAGAAATATTTCAATTGGTAGTAAAGCAGATCAATTGGCGCCACATATTTCTCAATGGCATGGTGTGAATTTGCCGTTAATTTTAAGCGTAATTGTATTTATAGTAGGTATTACAGCAGCATTGAAGATTGATTGGAAAAAGCACACACAGCAAATTAAAGCAACATCTATATCTGACATGTACCTAGGTACATATAAACAATTTGAATATTATTCAGGATATAGTATTCGCTCGTTGATGAACAATAGATTAAATCACTATATCACAATTACATTAATTATCTTTATTATGATTGTTACGTATGGCATTATTCAGGCAGGATTTCCTAAGGTACATCAAATTCATGTCAGTGAGTTTGGTCCATTAGAGGTTATTACACTTATCGTAGTTTTTGTACTAGGTATTGCTTTGACATTTATCAGACAGCGACTAACGATGGTTATCCTAAATGGTATTATTGGTTATTGTGTAACGATATTCTTTATCTTAATGAAGGCACCAGATTTAGCGTTGACACAATTAGTGGTTGAGACGATTACTACAATTCTATTTATTGTGAGCTTTTCAAGGTTGCCTAACGTACCTAGAACGAAAGTTCATAAGAAGCGTGAAGCTGTCAAAATCGTCGTATCATTATTAATGGCGATTATTGTAGTTACATTAGTGTTTATTGCACAACAAAGTAACGCGATGCCTACGATTTCAACATTTTATCATGATGCGTATAAACTGACAGGTGGCAAAAATATTGTTAATGCTATACTTGGAGACTTTAGAGCGCTGGATACATTATTTGAAGGTCTCGTATTAATTATCGCTGGTTTAGGCATTTATACATTACTTAACTTTAAAGATCGGAGGGGACAAGATGAAAGAGAATGATGTGGTATTACGTACAGTCACGAAAATTGTAGTCTTTATCTTATTAACATTTGGGTTTTATCTGTTTTTAGCAGGTCATAATAATCCAGGTGGTGGCTTTATTGGTGGCTTGATTTTTAGTTCGGCATTCTTGTTGATGTTCCTAGCGTTCGATGTTAAGCAAGTATTAGTATCATTGCCGATAGATTTTAGAATATTGATGATAATTGGTTCATTAGTGTCATTTACGATGGCGATTATACCCATGTTTTTTGGTAAACCGTTCCTTTACCAAGCTGAGGCATACGTGACGTTACCTATTTTAGGAGAGGTACATCTAACGACAATTACTGTATTTGAAGCGGGAATTGTGTTAGCAGTAGTCGGTGTTGTGGTCACTGTTATGTTATCTATTAGTGGTGGTCGCTCATGAATCTTATCTTACTATTAGTGATTGGCTTTTTAATATTTATTGGGACGTATATGATATTATCAGTCAATTTAATCAGAATTGTAATCGGAATTTCAATCTACACACATGCTGGTAACTTAATCATTATGAGTATGGGTAAATATGGCAAAGATATGGTAGAGCCGTTAATCGGTGATGGTAGTAAAGCGTTCGTCGATCCATTATTGCAAGCTATTGTGTTAACTGCCATAGTTATTGGCTTCGCGATGACAGCCTTTCTCTTAGTACTCGTGTATAGAACATATCGTGTAACGAAAGAAGATGAAATAGATGTACTGAGAGGAGATGATGACAACGATGAGTAATTTACTAATATTCCCATTATTGTTACCAGCTGTATGTGCATTATTACTGGTCTTTATACGTACACAAAGTAGATTGTCACGCATCTTCTCAATTGGAACGATGGCATTAACGACAATTATTTCATTGATGTTGTTAATTTCAGTAATGGTACATGGCCCAATTAAATTAGATTTTGGTGGTTGGCAGGCCCCATTTGGTATTCAATTTGTTGGCGATTCATTAAGCTTATTAATGGTTACTGTTTCGAGCTTTGTTGTAACGCTTATAATGGCTTATGGATTTGGTAGAGCAGAAAAAAGAGCAATTCGTTATTACTTACCTAGTTTTATTTTATTTTTAACTGTTGGCGTTATCGGTTCTTTTTTAACTGCTGATTTATTTAATGTTTATGTGATGTTTGAAGTTATGCTGTTAGCATCCTTTGTATTGATAACACTTGGACAATCGGTTGAGCAATTACGTGCAGCAATTATATATGTCGTATTGAATATTATTGGCTCTTGGTTACTCTTAATTGGTATTGGTATGCTTTATAAGTTAACGGGGACATTAAATTTTGCGCTTGTTGCATCAAGATTGGAAACGATGAAAGATGAAAGTTCAATCGTTATTATTTCAATGGTATTTTTAGTTGCATTTGGTGCTAAGGCAGCATTGGTATTATTTATGTGGTTACCTAAGGCTTATGCAGTATTAAATACGGAACTTGCAGCATTGTTTGCTTCACTAATGACTAAGGTTGGGGCGTATGCGTTAATTCGTTTCTTTACGTTAATCTTCGATGAACATGAGTCGATTACGCATCCATTATTCGTATTTTTAGCGTGCATTACGATGATTATTGGTGCATTCGGTGTGTTGGCTTATAGAGATATTAAAAAGATAGCAGCATATCAAGTTATCTTATCAATTGGATTTATTATTTTTGGTTTAGGTACGCAGACCTTTGCAGGAGTGAATGGTGCAATATTTTATCTCGCAAATGATATTGTAGTTAAAACATTACTCTTCTTTATTATAGGTAGTCTTGTTTATATTACAGGTTATCGTCACTATAAATATTTAACAGGTTTAGCGAAGAAACAGCCATTCTTTGGTGTCGCGTTTATTGTTATGATATTAGCAATTGGTGGTGTGCCACCGTTTAGTGGTTTTCCAGGTAAATTGTTTATTTTTAAAGGTGCAATAGAAAATGGGAATTACATTGGTTTAACATTGATGATATTAACGAGTCTCATAGCTATGTTTAGCTTATTTAGAGTATTTTTTACAATGTATCTCGGTAACGATAAAACAGGTGAAGAAGTGGAATTTAAAGAGATTCCTGGTTATAGAAAGGGATTGATTGGCATATTAGTGGCCGTAGTGTTAGCTCTGGGTATCGCGGCACCTGTGATTTTCCAAGTCACAGAAAATGCTACACATTTAAACATGGACGATGGTCATTACGAAAAATCAGTTAATCCTAACCTTAAAAAGGAGGTTGAAAAATGAGACAAGTCGTACTAAATATTGTTATCGCCTTTTTATGGGTACTATTTCAAGACGAAGAATCATTTAAGATTTCAACTTTCTTTGCAGGTTATCTCATTGGATTAATCGTTATATATATTTTACATCGCTTTTTCGGACAACAATTCTACTTGAGAAAAGTATGGGTTGCTATTAAATTTTTAGCAGTGTATTTATATCAATTAATCACATCGAGTATGACAACAATTAACTATATATTATTTAAAACAAAAGAAATGAATCCAGGTTTAGTTACGTACGAAACAAAGTTAGCTAGTGATTGGGAAGTTTCCTTCTTAACAATTCTAATTATCATTACACCTGGTTCCACGGTGATTAGAATTTCTAAGAAGAAACAAAAGTTCTTTATTCATGCGATAGATGTTTCTGAAAAAGAAAAGAAAAAATTATTAAAAAGTATCCAGCAGTACGAGGGGCTTATCTTGGAGGTGACAGAATGATCAATACACTTATAAACTTTTTTATAACGAGTTCACTTATTATATTTGGTATTGCACTGTTACTTACCTTATTCAGAATTATTAAGGGACCAACCACTGCAGATAGAGTTGTGGCATTTGATACGGCTAGTGCCATCTTGATGTCTGTAGTGGGTGTACTGAGTATTATATTTGGAACGTTTTCATTCTTAGATTCGATTTTACTTATAGCTATTATTTCATTTGTAAGCTCAGTCTCTATTTCTAGATTTATAGAAGGGGGTCATGTGTTTAATGCAAATAACAAGCGAAATTATTAACTTAATTGCCGCCTTTATGATGTTTCTAGGAAGTATTATCGCACTTATCAGTGCAATAGGTTTAATTAAGTTCCAAGATGTATTCTTACGTAGTCATGCTTCAACTAAAAGTTCAACATTGTCTGTACTCTTAACACTTGTTGGAGTCATTATATATTTTATCTCGTCACAAGGTTATCTCAGTGTTAGGATGATACTTGCACTTGTATTTATTAATTTGACTGCGCCAGTAGGTGGTCACTTAATTTCACGTGCGGCATATCGTACTGGAGCTTATATGTATAGGAAAAGTGATGCACCTAGGCAGTCGAGTATATTATTAAGTGGTAGTGAGAATAATACCTTTGAACAACTAAAAAAACGTGCAGAAGCACGAGAAGCAAAAAGACGTAAAACTTATGAACAGGAACATGATTTTTAATCATATAATGTGTGATTCATGAGAGACAGGGCTAAGCCATGATATTGGGCTAGCTCTGTTTTTTTACGTCTATATTTATATGAAATGGTCAATTTGAAATTTAGATACGGGTATTGAGCGCATGGTGTTTATTAACTGTGGATTATATTTAGGGTAAAATGTTTAACAATATATTGATCGATACGCAGTTTATTTTATATATAGTTAAATAGTATTGTCATATATCTGAGTAAGTAGACTAATTTTAAAAGATTAAATCGCTTTGTAAAGGAAATATTACAAAATGAGTGCAATACATTTAAGCAATGAGCAAAAAAATGATAAAATAATATATATTTGTAATTGTGTTAATTTTGAAAATATTAATCACAAGGTGAATCAAGAAGCGCTTATTCATCGGTTATTAACTATGAATAATACATGTAATTAATTCACGGGAAAATTGATTTTATGTTTCAACCTCAACAATTATGAACAGTAAATCTCAAATAGAAAAGAGGTGAAACCTTGCAAATATTTGAAACGATACTTATCTTTTTAGCACTTGTTATCGCTAGTTCATTTGTACATACATTTCTTCCAAAGGTACCACTTGCCTTCATTCAAATCATTTTGGGAATGCTTTTATATGTCACACCGATACCAGTAGAATTTCAATTTGACACGGAACTGTTTATGGTTGCATTAATTGCACCATTGCTATTTGTGGAAGGGGTTAAGGTTTCAAGGGTGCACTTGAGACGTTATATTAAACCCGTACTGATGATGGCATTAGGTTTAGTAGTTACAACGGTAATCGTAGTAGGTTTATTTATCCACTGGATTTGGCCGGATCTACCTATGGCGGCAGCATTCGCACTAGCAGCCATCCTATGTCCTACTGATGCCGTAGCTGTACAAGCTATTACAAATGGGAAAGTCTTACCGAAGGGGTCTATGACAATTTTAGAAGGTGAATCTTTGTTAAATGATGCAGCGGGTATCATATCTTTTAAAATTGCTGTAGCAGCACTGGTTACGGGTGCATTTTCTGTTACTAATGCAATTGCTCAATTTTTAATTTCTTCCATTGGTGGATTTATTGTCGGAATCATTATCGGTGTTGCATTAGTACGATTTAGAGTTACACTTACACGACGTGGTATTGAAAATATTAACATGTTTACATTTATTCAACTCGTCACACCATTTGTAACTTATTTGGTTGCCGAAATGTTCCACGCTTCAGGCATTATTGCAGCAGTTGTAGCAGGTCTTGTTCATGGGTTTGAAAGAGATAGAATTGCACAAGCACGTACGCGTTTGCAAATGAGTTATAACCATACTTGGAATATCCTAGGTTATGCATTAAATGGATTTGTGTTTACTATCTTAGGATTTTTAGTACCAGAAGTTGTCGGAAGAATTATAGAAAATGAACCGCATAACTTGGTATTTTTAATCGTGGTGACGTTCTTAGTCGCATTAGCGATTTATCTGTTTAGATTTTTATGGGTGTTCGTGTTATATCCTTATTTTTATTTACCAGTTAGTCCCTTCCAAAAAATGATTTCCTATAATCAAGATGAAGAAAAATCTACAGAAGCACCGCCTAAGCGTAGTATGTATGCCTTTATTATGACGTTATGTGGTGTACATGGAACAATTTCATTAGCAATCGCACTGACATTACCGTACATGTTGGCGAATCACCATTCATTTGCGTTTAGAGATGATTTATTATTTGTAGCATCTGGAATGGTCTTAATTAGTTTAATTGTGGCCCAATTGATATTGCCATTTGCAACGCCAAATGCGGAATCGCCGAAGATTAAAGGAATGAACTTTAAGCAGGCCCGTGTATTTATTTTAGAAAAGGTAATAGATAGTTTAAATCAAATGTCTACGGTGGATTCAAGCTTCCAGTATGGTAATGTAATCAAGGATTATCACGATAAACTTGCCTTTATTAGAACGGTAGAAAATGAAGATGAAAATACAAAAGAACTACAAAGATTACAAAAAATTGCATTCGACGTAGAGAATGAAACATTGAATGGGTTAGTAGAAAATGGAGACATCACTACCAATGTTTTAGACAATTATATGCGCTACTCCGAACGTACACAAGTTTATAAACAAGCTTCATTAATACAACGTATTAAAGTGGAGTTGAGAGCGATGATTTTAAAACGTCGAATCAAAAACAAAGTTAAAACGAATGCTGCATCATCACTATCAGTTGTAGACAATTTAAGAGAAATTTCTAATGTAATGAGAACAGTACATTATAGAGTCGTTAGTAGATTAGCAAAGGAAACGACAGAGGATAATAAATTAGAAGTAGGTATGGTATGTGATAGTTATTTACTACGAACTGATAACTTAACACCATCGAACTTCTTTAATCCTAAAAATGAAAACTCAATAACTAAAATTAAGTTAGTCGCTTTAAAGGAACAACGCCGAATTCTAAATCAATTGATTGAAGAAGAAGAAGTAAGTGAAGCGACAGCTTTAAAAATTAGGGAAGCGATAAACTATGACGAAATGATCATCGTAGATAGTTTAACAGATTAATAATAAAAAGAGACACGATTGACGCTTGTATAATGGTACGCACTTAGCTATCTATACATGACTACAATCCTGTCTCTTTTATTTTTATATTTAAAATACATAAAAAAATGAAGCCTATCTACTCAATTAAATGAGATAGGCTTCAAGTGATTTTTTTCTAGGTGTATAACCTAGCTGCTACATGTCATAAATGGGGGAGGAGCCTACCATTTATGATTTTTGGGAGATTATTTAAGGCTTGAATACCACCATACCGTACGTTTTTAGGAGGGTAACGTACGGTATGGGACTATTCACCTCAATGAGGTTAATAGCCCAAATCTATGATTACTTCATGCTACCATGGATTGTTTCGATATTTTCTTTCATCATATTATAATAAGAATCACCTTTAGATCCTTTTTTACCGATAGAATCTGTGAATACTTCACCGTAGATATCGCGGCCAGTTTCTTCACTTAAGCTTTCCATACTCTTATGATCTACACTAGTTTCAACTAGTAAATGTTTAAGGTTATTCTTTCTTACGAAATCAATTGCTTGTTTCATTTGTTCAGGAGTACCTTGTTTCTCAGTGTTGATTTCCCAAATATAACCAGGTTTTATGTCATATTGTTGTGAGAAGTAATTGAATGCCCCTTCACTAGTAATCATATTTCTTTCTGCTTTAGGAATATCATTGAACTTTTCTTGGCTAGAATTTTTTAGTTCTGTAAGTTTATCGATATAGGCTTTACTATTTTTGCTGATTTCATCTTTGTGACCTTTATCGCGTTCTAACAATGTGTCTCTAATTGTTTCAACGTATTTGATACCGTTAGATAAGCTTAACCATGCATGAGGGTCTTGCTTTGATTCGTCTCCTTCTTTAGCGCCATGAAGATAGTTTGGTTTTACATTTTTTGATACTTTAATTACTTTGTCGTCGTCTAATGATTTATTAGCTTGTGAAAGTGCTTTTTTAAACCATCCATTACCAGTTTCTAAGTTCAAACCATTATAGAACACGACATCTGCATCTGTAAGTGCTTTAATGTCTTTAGGCTTTACTTCGTATTCATGAGGGTCTTGACCTACAGGTACAATACTATGTATTTCGACATCTTTACTTGCTGTATTTTTAACCATGTCATATAAAATTGAGTTAGTTGTTACGATTTTTAATTTTTCATTTGAACTTGTACCGCTTTTTCCATTGCCACACGCGGCTAGGAATAATAAGAAAATAAGAGCGATTGAAATTATTTTTTTCATACAGTTGTTCCTTCCCTTTTAAAGAAATTAAGTTTACTACCAATAAACACTAAAATATAAATAAAGAATGCACATAAAACAATCATTGCACCACTTGGCAAGTTATATACATAGCTGAAGTATAGTCCAACAATTGAACTGATTGTGCTGATACAGCTAGAAATAATCATCATAGTACGCAATTTTTTCGCTATTAAAAATGCTGCAGAGGCAGGAGTGATTAATAGTGCAACAACTAAGATAATACCAACTGTTTGAATGCTAGCAACTGTAACAAGAGACAGTAATAGCATTACAAAATAATGAATTAGTGTCGTATTTAACCCGCTCATTCTACTGAATGTAGGATCAAATGTAGAAACCATCAATGGTCGATAGAATGCAATGATGAGAATCATTACGATAATGCCGACGATGATAGTTGACCAGAACGTAGCATGTGTTACGGCAAGTATGTTACCAAATAAGATATGGTACAAATCTGTCGTACTATTGATGACGCTGATCAAAATGATACCTGTTGCTAGAAATGCAGTGAAACTTATACCGATTGCAGCATCAGGTTTAGTCTTACTACTCTTAGTGATGAATCCAATAAAGATACTGGCAATCATACCTGTGACTAAGGCACCTATAAACATAGGAATTTGGAAGAAGAATGATAGTGCTACGCCAGGTAGAACTGCGTGACTCATTGCATCACCCATAAGTGATAGTCCTCTTAAAACGATTAAACATCCCACAGTACCACAGACGATACCTACGACAATGGAAATGATTAAGGCATTTCTAAGGAACAAATAGTCAAATAAATGTTGAATAAAATCCATATCAGTTACGTCCTTTCTACTGTGTTACTTCGCTATCATCTTCAGCAGTAGCACTTAGGAATGTACGATTTAAATAATCGGGTTGCATTGCTGTGCTGCTATCTCCAAAATAGCGAAGTGTTTTATTTAATAGAATTACACGATCAAAGTATTCTTCGGCCTTAGATAGATCATGATGGACGATAAGTAATAACTTGCCTTCATCTTTCAACTGGCGTAATTGTGTCATAATGATTTGCTCACTATGAAAATCAATCCCAACAAATGGTTCGTCGAGTAAGTATAATTTACTTTCAGTCATCAGTGCACGGGCTACAAGTACACGTTGTAATTGACCACCACTTAAAGCAGATATTTGACGATGTCGCAATTCCTGTAGTTCCAAAGTTTGCAACAATTGGTTTAATCTCAAGCGCGTATCGCCGTTGACCCATTTAAACCAACCGATGTCTTTATAAGCTCCAGATAAGATAACATCTTCAACTTTGATTGGAAAATCTAAATCAATATGCGCTTTTTGAGGAATGTACGTAATGTCTTTAAGCGCACTTTGGACAGGACGTTCTTCTAAATTGGCTACACCAGTCGATTTGAATTCACCAATAATCGACTTCAATAACGATGATTTCCCTGCACCGTTTGGTCCCATAATGCCAATTATTTCCCCGGAGATAGGTATGTCTAAATCTATATTTTTTAACACACTTTTATTCCCTAAAGTAAGATTTAAATTTTGAATTTTTAACACGTTAGCCCTCCTTAAATAAAATTTTAGGTTAACCTAATTTATATTATAATATACTACGAACTTTTAGCGTGTCAAGTAGATTCGTGGTACAATAAAGTGAATGATTTGAGAGGTGAGAGAATGCTAACTGAAGAAAAAGAGGATTACTTAAAAGCAATTTTAACGCATGACGGCGACCGTTCATTCGTTTCAAATAAGACTTTGTCACAGTATTTAAACATTAAGCCACCTTCAGTCAGTGAGATGGTTAGTCGACTCGAAAAATCTGGTTATGTTACTACTAAACCATATAAAGGCGTCCAACTTTCTGAACAAGGTTTAACATATACTTTAGATATAATTAAGAGGCACCGATTACTAGAATTATTTTTAATTAAAGTGTTGCAGTATAATTGGGAAGAAGTGCACCAAGAAGCTGAGGTATTGGAGCATCGAGTATCACATTTATTTGTCGAACGATTAGACAAATTATTAGAATATCCGATTACTTGCCCACATGGCGGTGTCATTCCGAGAAATAATCAATATAAAGAACTATATACAAATAATTTGTTATCATTTGAGGCAGGGGACAAGGTAACGATTAAGCGTGTGAGAGATAGAACAGAACTTTTAGTATATCTAACGAGCAAAGATATACTGATCGATGAAGAGGTTTCAATAGTTAATAAAGATGATACGAATAAAGTAATTATTGTGCAGAAAGAAGATAATATTACGATATTGAGCTATGATAATGCCGAGCATATTTATGCTGAGAAATAAAGGATAGACTGTGAGGATATTACAAGCTGAGACGCTAGGTAAGTGGAGCAGATATTGTAGTGTTTATAGCTACATAATAATATAGATACGGATAGATTACAGATTACTGTACGACGAGATGCAAGTCATGCAGTGGTCTGTTTTTTAGTTTATAAAAAATGGGAATGCCAGTATGACTATAGGCAATAAAGACTCGATTGATGCAGTGTTTAAAAGGCATCGATCGAGTCTTTAAAGTGTCTATATGATATTAAAATGCTACCCATTAAATAAATAGTTTGTGATGAAAAGATAGACGACAAAAAGATTGATACCAATCCAAATCAAACTAAATATTACTGTTGGAATATGGGTTAAGTCTTTCAATGTACTACCATCCCAAGTTACGGAATGTCCAGAAAAAGTCAATCGAGCAATCGTCCATGATGATTGTAAGACTTCGCCTAATAAGACGGCGATAATAAAGTGATACGTAAAAGTAACGACATATGTCATCATGAGTTGATTATCACTATGAAATAAGCAATATAATACAATGATGAGCACTAAGATGATGAGTGTCGGTAATAATTTTCTAGATGTTAAAATAACAAAATAAATGAATATGACTAGATAAGCTGCTATAAATAAACTAGGGTAAGTCGATTTAATTGCTGCAAACCCGATAAGTAGCATTAAAGGAGGCATAATATAGCCACCGAATGTAGTGATTGCTTGACCAATACGACTTGTCGATTGAGTGATAGCATAACCTTGTTGCGAAGTTTCAGCGCGCTCTCTAGGTGAGGCGACGATGACTAAATCTTTAGCCTTACCATTACTCAATTTATTAAAAAGTATATGTCCAAATTCATGAGTTAGAACAGGGATATAATTTAAATATATATCTAAAAAGCGATTAAATGGTTTATGGCGATAGTTGTGTATGACAATATAAAGTAAAGCAACAACGATGACCGAAAATATATTCAATTGTATGGTGGAGCTGAAAAAATCATGTATATAAGTCATTAATACTACCTCGATTTTAAATTTCATTGATGCTATAAGTACCATAAAACTATGAATCAAAAACTATCACGTCTTTGATGGGATGACATAGATGAAATGGATAATTTATGTAAATGATTTATAGTTTAGAGTAACTATAAGATAAATTATATAGGATATCACAGGATAAAGGATACGGACTTTTGATGTATCTTTAACAATGGACGTATTATATTATAATATGTTGACTATAATGATTGTGTTAATATGACAGTAAAATAAGTATAAAGTAGAATGGAATCATGGAGATAGGAGAATTGAATAAATGAATGAAACTAAGCAAGTACGACGTATAAATGTATTGTCAGTATTTTTTGATAATGTAACTTTAGCTGATATGAAACAAAACATTATATATTTTTTCGAAAAACAAACACAACACAATTTATTTATCGTTACAGCCAATCCTGAAATCGTAGATTATGCCCAACAAGACACTGAATATAGAGCATTGGTAAATTCTGCTGACTATGTTGTTGCGGATGGTACAGGTGTTGTTATGGCATCTAAATTATTACAAACCCCGTTAAAAGAAAGAGTCCCGGGTATTGAATTAATGGAAGTTTGTCTGAATATAGCAAATGAGCAACATCAGAAAGTATTTTTATTAGGTGCAGAAAATGGGGTTGTAAAAGCAGCATATGCAAGATTGAAAGCTCAGTTTCCTAACGTTAAATTTGATTTTCACCATGGATTCTTTGAACTGTCAGATAATAAGGTGGTAAAGCAAATTAAAGCATTTAATCCAGATTATATATTTGTTGGTATGGGATATCCACGTCAAGAGTCTTGGATTGAACAGCATGCTAATCAATTTGAACAAACTTTGCTTATGGGCGTAGGTGGATCGATTGAAGTATTTAGTGGTACTAAGAAACGTGCTCCGAAACTATTTAGAAAGTTAAATTTAGAGTGGGTTTATCGTGTGATTATAGATTGGAAGCGCATAGGCAGAACGAAAGCAATACCGAAATTTATTGTAAATGTTTTGAAAATGAAGTTTAAGCGTAAAAATGTTTAAAATAGATGTTATTTAGTAGGTGAATATTTAATATTATCAAGAGTTATGTATTGTTGGTTCGCTTTCCTAGGGGACAGCTTCAGCCTGTAGTCTTCAGCTTGTCCTGTTCCCTCAGGAGTCTCACCAAAATACGTCCAAAAAATTGTGATGCTACATAAAAAACACACTACGGACTTCTTTTTAAATTTGTGTCGAAATATAACATCAATTATGAATTTAAGAATTGCTTAATACTTTATAAACTGGCTTTTTATTTAAAATTTGGTACTGTTGGTTCGCTTTCCTAGGGGACAGCTTCAGCCTGTAGTCTTCAGCTTGTCCTGTTCCCTCAGGAGTCTCACCAAAATACGTCCAAAAAATTGTGATGCTACATAAAAAAACAGACATAAAATAACGTGTATGATATTTGTGGAAAGAGCTAATCCATCAAGGAATAGCTCTTTTATTTTGACGATTGGAATGTATTTCCGATACACATAAATTCATGAGTTTACTGTTGAATCGAAAACGACAGTTATGACGCTCAAAAATAAGACGCAACAATGCGCTTTAATTTAACAGCTTGTTACGTCTTATTTTTGTATTATTAAATTTTATTAGTTATTTTACTTCGAATCTTGATGCATCTAATTCTTCTCTGAATTGTTTTTGTTCTTTTTTAGAACGTTTTTTAAATCCACTTAAGAACTTTTCGTATTTCGGTAATACTTCATCGAGTTCACCATATTCTTTTAATTTTCCGCCTTCAATCCAAGCGATTTTAGTACAAAATTCACGTACTTGTTTCATATTGTGGCTGACAAAGAAAATTGTTTTGCCTTGTGCTTTATATTCATAAATTTTATCGAGACATTTTTGAGCGAATGTTTGGTCACCAACTGATAATGCTTCGTCAATAACTAAAATGTCCGGATTGGTTGTAATATTGATAGAAAAACCAAGTTTAGCTCTCATACCACTAGAATATTTTTTAACAGGTTGATAGATAAATTCGCCTAATTCACTAAATTCAATGACTTGTGGCGTCAGTGCTTTAATTTCTTTACGTGTGAAACCCATGCATAGCATTTTAAATTCAATGTTTTCAATGCCTGTTAATTGACCATTTAATCCTGCACTTATCGCAATAACACTGACATCGCCATTGCGCTCGATATGTCCTTCGGTAGGAGATAATGAACCACCAATCATATTGCTTAATGTAGACTTACCCGATCCATTTATGCCAACAAGTCCGATGACATCACCTTCATAAGCAGTGATAGATAAATCGTTAAGTGCGTAGAAAGTTTTATTTTTGTGAAAAGGTATGATAACATCCTTTAACCGTTCTTTATTGTTGCGATAAATACGGTACTCTTTAGTTACATTTTCAATGCTAACTGATACATTCATATTTTTACCTTCCTTATTTACAGTTACTTCAAGTATATTATATATTATATTGGTTGTTAAATTTATTAACCTATTGTAAAGTAAGTGAGTACTATTTTACTATTATTAGACTTATACAGTTGTTAAAGTTTACTTAATAATTGGCATAAAATCAACTATTAAGAAAAAAGAAATTAATGTTTTTTTGTTTGTTTTAAAAATTACAATTGTATTTGTTATGAAGTTACTGCTGATTTGGCTAGCGTATAAAAAATTATACTATTAAAACTTAGCAAAGAAATTGTTATGATATTTATAAAAGTTTCGCAGTATATTGTTTAACCAAAGTGAAAAAGAAATACAATATTGTCAAATCGATTGAAAGTGTGGTTTATTTAAATGAATGCTGTGTGGGTTGTATTTAAAGAACATATTAAGAATTTTTATCTAATTCAAAGATTAGCCCAATTCCAATTGAAAATTTCAAACACGAATAATTATCTAGGTATGGCTTGGGAGTTAATCAACCCAGCTTTACAAATCATGGTTTATTGGTTTGTATTTGGTCTGGGTATCAGAAGTAATAGTGATGTTGATGGTGTGCCATTTATTTATTGGTTGCTTGTCGGTATTAGTATGTGGTTCTTTGTTAACCAAGGTGTGTTAGAAGGAACTAAAGCCATTGCTACAAAGTATAATCATGTTGCGAAGATGAATTTTCCGTTATCCATTATTCCGTCTTACATTGTTATGAGTAGATTTTATGGGCACCTTGCCTTATTGGTTGTAGTGATATTATTGTGTACGATATCTGGTTTTTATCCTACTATTTATACATTGCAATTATTATTATATGTGCCTTTTGCATTGATATTAACGACAACAATAGCACTTTTCACTTCAACGTTAGGTGTGTTAGTAAAGGATACACAACAAGCGATTCAAGCACTGATGCGAATGGTATTCTTTGCATCTTCAATTCTTATTGTGCCGCCTGAAGGTATTGTTAAACAGGTAATGCAATTGAATCCGATTTACTATCTTGCAGAAGCATATCGTTCTGCAGTGTTGCATAAAGAATGGTACTTTATTACGCACTGGGAATTAACGTTATATAATTTATTTATTATACTGTTCTTATTTATGATTGGTTCTATTTTGCATATGCGTTATAGAGATCACTTTGCAGACTTTATGTAAAATGACAAATAGACAATAAAAGTTGAATATAGTGAGTTCAATGGTCCTTTGATGGCAAGTAATGTCGTCAAAGGATTTTTCTATAAATTTTACTTTAAGATAGATATAATAAAAGGACTGATGAAATATAATCCATTTGGCGGTGAATAATTTGAGGCAAGTGATAAAAGCACTATATATATTTATGACAAAATTTTTAAATATACTTTTCAGTAAGAAAAAGGTGAAACAACAAAGTATTGTTATTTTGATGACATTTCCAGAGGATATGTTACCCATTATTGAAGGGCTCAATCGAAAAGGGGATTATCAAATTACAGTAATTGGTAAGGATGTGCATAGAAAATATACCCAGCATTTGGAACATGTAACTTATGTGTTGGCAGGCAATAAACAGCTTTATAGACATTTGAAATATTTGAGTACAGCAAAGGTTATTATTATCGACACATACTATTTACTCATGGGTGGCTTTCTCAAGAAAGAGGGGCAAACAGTTATTCAAACTTGGCATGCTGCAGGAGCTTTAAAAAATTTCGGATTAACAGATCACCAAGTTGATTTGAATAATAACAAAATGGTTGAACAATATCGACAAGTTTATAATGCGACAGATAAATACATTGTTGGTGGTGAACCAATGGTAACATGCTTTAAAGAATCATTTGGAGCAACAGATGCACAGATGCTTAGAACAGGTTTGCCAAGATTAGTACCGTATCGTACGGTTGATATTACACAACGACAACGAGAATTAAAAAAACAATATGGTATTAAAGGTAAAATTGCACTATACGTGCCGACTTATCGAGAACATCACCAAGCGAATAGAACGATAGATAAACATAAATTTGAAACTGCATTACCGAACTATACTTTATTTAGTAAATTGCACCCATCTATAGTCAATGAACAACATACAGAAATCAATTTACAATCTTTAATGATTATGGCTGATATCATTATTAGTGATTATAGCTCATTGGCAATTGAGGCAAGTTTATTGAATAAACCGACTTTACTTTATGTTTATGATGAACAACAATATGAAACTGAGCGAGGGTTGAATACTTTTTATTATGAGATTCCCGACATGTATAAGGTATATAATGAAGGTGAATTGATTCAAAATATCAAAAAGTATGAAAGTGACTTACAACCGTTGTTTAAATCTTGGCATGAGTATAATGTGACACAAAGTTTAACGAAAGTTATAGAAACTATAGAAGAAATGGTGAAAGTATGAAAATTTCAATAATTATTCCAGTTTATAATGCAGCAAGTACAATTAGGCGTACAATTGCATCTATAGATACTAAACATGATTTTGAAGTGATTTGTGTTAATGATGGATCTACAGATGATACACAAGACGTACTGAAGCAATTGCAAAAGGAATATAAGCATATACAAGTGATTAATCAAGAGAATAAGGGTGCGGCTGCCAGTAGAAATGTCGGATTAACTAATATAAGTGGCGATGTATTTATGTTTATAGATGCGGATGATATATTCTTGCCAGGTAGAATAGATTTGATGGCTAACTGTTATCAGAAGGATAGCAATGTTGAAATTGTCATTGGTCAAATAGGACGAGGTGTATCTGGAGAGTGGAAGCCAGTACCGACGCATGAAGCGATGTGCAAGGATATGAAAGTAAGTTTAGCTCAAAGTCCTGAAATTATGCAATCAATCGGACCAGGAGCAAAATTATTTAGTGCAGACTTTAAATCATTGCGCTTTGATGAGGATATTGTATTTTGTGAGGAGCATTCCTTTATTATTCAAGCCTATCGTAAGGCTAAGGATATTCAAGTGCTATCAGAAATTGTCTATGGTTATCATGAAGTCGAAGGATCGGTTACGCAACGTAGAGCAACAGAATTTCTTGCCTATATGTCTGATGCTAGGGAAGCTAGAGCTAGAGTAATGCCCTTGTTACCGTTGAGAAACCAACGTATCTATTATAGCTATCGAATGGACGAGTTAATTGTCAGTTATTTAATACAAGCATATCTAACTCAGAATAGTGAACTTAATCAAAGCTTATTAGATGTTGTAATCAATTATCTTGATGATATGCAAAGGACTGATTATTCTGGTGAAGCATTATTTAGAATTGTCAACGTAGTTGAACAGGGTAGTACAAAGTGGAATAAAGCATTGTATGAGCAGTGGAGATCAGCATTATTAAGATGTGGCATTGGTCGCCCAAATTATTTGAGATTTAAAGTTGAAGTATTACCGAAGCGTACAACATTTAGAGGAAAGCAAAAATTGAAACAATACCTAAATCGCTAAATTCTTCGAATATTCGTAAACTTAAGTTTGTTATGCTATAATTCTTAAAAATGTAAATTTTAATTTAATTTTATGTTAAGGAGATTAAGCGAATGAAACGTGTAATTACTTATGGAACATATGATTTGTTACATTACGGACATATAGAACTATTAAGAAGAGCGAGAGAAATGGGCGATTATCTAGTCGTGGCATTATCAACTGACGAATTTAACCGTGTGAAAAACAAGAAATCATATTATAAT
Source organism: Staphylococcus gallinarum (assembly GCF_029774255.1). Classification (NCBI taxonomy): domain Bacteria; kingdom Bacillati; phylum Bacillota; class Bacilli; order Caryophanales; family Staphylococcaceae; genus Staphylococcus; species Staphylococcus gallinarum. The sequence goes on along the minus strand of NZ_CP069082.1, from coordinate 2,330,364 downwards.
TTTGAACAACGAAAAATGATGTTAGAATCTATTCGTTATGTGGACCTTGTTATTCCTGAAAGTGGATGGGGTCAAAAGGAAATCGATGTTGACCGTTATGAAATTGATAAATTTGTAATGGGCCATGATTGGGAAGGCGAGTTTGACTTCTTGAAAGATAAATGTGAAGTGATTTATTTAAATCGTACTGAAGGTATTTCAACGACTAAAATTAAGAAAGAATTATATGGTGATTCAGCTAAATAATTTAAGCGAGATGTATATTAATGATACATGTGCTTGCTTTGATTCGTGCTGTTAATGTTGATTACTGAGTGTATCGATATTTTTTAATATTTGTCATAACATTCATTTAATGCTAACAAGTTAAAATACTTGTTGGCATATTTTTATGCACACTTTCTGTTGGTGGAGCTTTATCCAGTAGTCTACGGCTTGTACTATTCCTACAGAAGTCGACGTATAAAATAGCATAAAGATTAGGCAACTCATAAACTTACAGAACGATATGGATTAAATTAGGTGATCGTAATTTCTCTGCTTGAAGCATTGTGTGTGATAGCTATATAGGGATAGGAAGATTTCAAGGCTAAGGAGCAACGCATACACTATGAAAGCGAGTAATACTTATAAAAATATGAAAAGCCACTGCAAAAGATGCATTTAATCTTCTACAGTGGCTTTACTATATGGCCAAGACTATTTTTCGATTGTAGTGATAGATTGTGCTGTAATGCATAAATTATTAGTATGCTACAACAAGTTACAGCATTGTAGTTTAACTAAAGCAAAGATTATTTTTTAGATGATTTCTTTCGAATTGCTTCAATGATGAGATAAATCACAATTGCAATGGCTGCAATAATCAATAACATACCTAATAAAGTTAGAATTGGATGGTCATCCCATGTAGATTTAACAACAGTCGTAGCTTTGTGCACGAGTGGTTTGTTCACTTCTACAGAAGGTGGACCATATTTACTAGAAATAAATTCACGATCATATTCGATGTGTACCTTATCGTCCTTTACGACTATTTTATAATCATCTTTATCAAAATCTTTTGGTAAAACATCATAGAGGTCCTTTTCTACATAATATGTATGACCGTTAATTTTATGTTCGCCTTTAGATAGAATTTTTTCGTATTTGTACTGGTCAAACGACATGTTCATTAATGCATTACCCATCATATTACGTTGCTTTTCGCCACCTAATGATTTGTAATTACCAGCACCCATGATTGTTTGTACAATTCTAAAACCATTACGTTTCGTTGTTATAGTATGATTGTAGTCAGCTTGGTCACTTGAACCAGTCTTCAATCCATCGGTACCTTTTAAGCTCATATCAGCACCTTCAAGTGAATGGTTAAATGTATAATAGGTTACACCATGTTGGGTTGGTGCTAACTGTTTTGTAAAGTATAAAATTTTAGGTGTATCTTGAATCACACGTTGGGATAGAATGTCGTAGTCTTTTGCAGTCGAAGTAGAATTATCCTCATTTTTATACTTTTTAGGAGCAAAGTCTTTTAATTGTTTGTTTTCGGCACCAGTTGGGTTTACGAAATGTGTATCTTTCATGCCAATTTCTTTTGCTTTTTCATTCATTTTATCGGTGAAGTCTGAAGTGTTGTCAGAGACTTCATTAGCTAAAATAAGTGCAGCAGCATTACTTGAGTTTGAAACAGTAATTTGTAGTAATTCTTTGATTGTGTATGTTTCACCAGGATAAAGTTTAGTGTTACTCAACTCTGGAAGTGTAGACATACGATAGTGATCTTGCGTAATTTTCACTTTGTCCTTTAAAGAGAGATCACCTTTTTTTACTGCTTCAAGTGTTAGGTACATAGTCATCAGTTTAGTCATTGATGCTGGGTACCATTTCTGGTTTGCATTGTATTGATATAAAATTTGTCCAGATTGAGCGATATTCATAGCACCTTCTGGCTGATAAGCGTCGGATACATTATAACCATATTGATTTGCCGCTTGAGTAGGTGTTACTGTTTCCGCATCGGCAAAAGGTGTTATAATTACGTTGACGCAAAATAAAGCGATAATTGTCAAAATTAATCTTTTAAACATAACATACCCTCTAACATATTCAGTTTTTTTTAATAATAGACCTAGTTTAGCATATTGTATGTTGTTAGCAAAACTATTGCATTGCTAAAAATGGGGCGGAATATTGTTTTGCGCATGTTTTTATTAGAAAATTAATATCAATAAACACATATAATTTATCGCATGTATTTTTGCACTTTTAAAAATATATACATAACAAAATTTCAGAAGAGGTAGGAAAAATGAAACAAGAGAATCCATTGTTCTATTTATTCAAAAAGTTAACATGGCCTGTTGGATTAATTGTTATTGCCGTGTGTATATCATCTTTAGGGAGTATCACAGGACTTGTTGTTCCATTCTTTACAGGTAAACTTGTTGATAAGTTTTCATTTACAAACTTCAACTGGAACTTCCTAATTGCATTCGTCGGCATATTTATCTTGAACGCTCTGCTTAGTGGCATTGGGCTTTATTTACTAAGTAAGATAGGTGAGAAGATTATTTATGCGATACGCTCGCTATTGTGGCGTCATATTATTCATTTGAAAATGCCATTCTTTGACCAAAATGAAAGTGGTCAATTGATGAGTCGTTTAACAGATGATACTAAGGTGATTAATGAATTTATCTCGCAAAAGTTACCTAATTTATTACCATCCGTATTAACTATTATCGGTTCTTTAATCATGCTTTTTATTATGGATTGGAAAATGACGCTATTAACATTTATTACGATTCCTATTTTTGTAGCAATCATGATACCACTTGGTAAAATAATGCAAACTATTTCTAAGAAAACTCAGTCAGAAATTGCCAATTTTAGTGGTTTATTAGGTCGTGTATTAACAGAAATGAGATTGGTCAAGGTATCTAATACTGAGCGTGAAGAGCTAGATAACGCACATAAAAATCTAAAAGAAATATATTTTTTAGGTTTAAAGCAAGCGAAAATTACAGCAATAATTCAACCGATTACGGGTGTAATCATGTTATTAACGATTGCAGTTATCCTAGGCTTTGGTGCAATACGCATATCTACAGGAGCGATTACTGCAGGTACGTTGATTGCGATGATATTTTACGTGATTCAATTATCAACACCATTGGTTAATTTATCTACGTTAGTAACCGATTATAAAAAGGCAATTGGTGCAAGTAGCAGAATTCATGAAATTATGGAAGAACCAATTGAAACAATTGAATTTAATGATCAATTGACGATTCCGGATGGTAACTTAACATTTGCGGATGTGAATTTTAAATATGCTGTAAAGCCCATCTTAAAGGATGTGTCATTTGAAATTCCATATAGTAAAGTGACAGCATTTGTTGGACCCTCAGGTTCAGGTAAAAGTACAATATTTAATATTATTGAGCGTATGTATGATATAGAACAAGGCGAAATTACTTATGGAAGTACATCTATTTATGATTTATCATTGGCAGATTGGAGAGCAAAAATCGGTTATGTCATGCAGTCTAATTCTTTAATGAGTGGCACGATTAGAGATAATATTCTTTATGGTATAAATCGACAGGTGACTGACGAAGAATTGATACATTATGCGAAAATGGCAAATTGTCATGAGTTTATAGAACAGTTTGAAGATGGTTATGATACTTTGGTTGGTGAAAGAGGTTTGAAATTGTCTGGTGGTCAACGACAACGTATTGATATCGCAAGAAGCTTTGTGAAAAATCCTGACATATTACTATTAGATGAAGCAACTGCAAATTTAGACAGTGAAAGTGAAAGAAAGATACAAGAAGCATTAGAAGTATTGATGGAAAATAGAACAACCGTTGTGATTGCCCATAGATTATCGACAATCAAAAAAGCAGAACAAATCATCTTTTTAGATGGAGGAGTAGTTACGGGCAAAGGCACACATCAAGAACTTATGGCGACGCATGAGAAATATCAAGCATTTGTAAATACACAAAATTTAGCAGATTAAAATGAGAGAAAATACAAAATACAAAATATCCCACTAATATGAATACGTTTTCATCACGTAAACCGAATATTAATGGGTGTTAGTAGTTGAATAGCACCAATAAATCGAACTTTAAAATTCTTATTTTCTATAAAGTACATACATGCTATAATTGTTTTGAATTATAAGGATGCAATGTAAATTAAAATGGCATTTATAATAAGTTATAGAGAGAATAAGATAATAAATGAGGTTAATGAAGGTGAACACACATAGTTACTGTACAAGATATGACTTCGTTCTTATCAAACTTATAGCTATAGGTGTTTACCTTTTATTTGTTTTACATAGCATGTGGTTTAAGGATTTATATCGTATCTTTATATAAAATTGAAATGGTAGGTGTATTATGTTTTTAGTTATTAACATAATTGGATTGTTCGTTTTCTTAGGCATAGCAGTCTTATTTTCTAGAAATAGAAAAAACATACAATGGACATCAATTGGGATATTAGTACTATTAAATTTAGTGTTAGCATGGTTCTTTATTTATTTCCCTTGGGGAAGAGCAGGGGTTCAAGGATTAGCGAATGGTATTGCTTGGATGATTAATTCCGCGCATGCAGGGACTGGGTTTGCCTTTGCAAGTTGGGTGAAACCAGGTGCGATGGATATGGCAGTGAGCGCACTGTTTCCAATTTTACTTGTAGTACCGTTATTTGATATTTTAATGTATTTAAATGTTTTGCCAAAGCTTATTGGAGCAATTGGTTGGGTTTTAGCGAAAATTACACGTCAACCTAAGTTTGAATCATTCTTTGGTATTGAGATGATGTTTTTAGGAAATACTGAAGCTTTAGCTGTATCAAATGAACAGTTAAAAAGAATGAATGAGACACGCGTATTAACAATTGCGATGATGTCTATGAGTTCTGTATCAGGAGCAATTGTTGGTGCTTATGTAACTATGGTACCGGGTGAATTAGTACTTACAGCCATTCCGTTAAATATTATTAATGCAATTATTGTAGCCTGTATTTTAAATCCGGTAAGTGTTGAAGAAAAAGAAGACATCATTTACAGCATTAAGAATAATGAAGTTGAACGTCAACCATTCTTCTCATTCTTAGGTGATTCCGTTTTGAATGCTGGAAAGTTAGTTCTAATCATTATTGCGTTTGTCATCAGTTTTGTAGCATTATCAGATTTATTAGATAGGTTAATTAATTTATTCACTGGAATTATTGGTGGATGGATTGGTGTGAAAGGTAGTTTTGGCTTAGACCAAATGCTTGGTACTGTAATGTATCCATTTGCCTTATTATTAGGTCTACCATTTGATGAAGCTTGGGTAGTTGCTCAACAAATGGCTAAGAAGATTGTGACAAATGAATTTGTAGTGATGGGTCAAATTAAAGATGTCGTTGCGTCATACTCTCCACATAGAAGAGCAGTTATTACGACGTTCTTAATTTCATTTGCCAACTTCTCAACAATCGGTATGATTGTTGGTACGTTAAAAGGAATAGTTGATCAAAAAACATCTGACTTTGTTTCTAAATACGTGCCGATGATGTTATTAGCAGGTATCTTAGTATCATTAATGACTGCAGGATTTGTAGGTCTATTTGCGTGGTAATGAATTAAATATTACATTTCTTAGACTAGGTGAAGTTATATTTCGCCTAGTCTATTTTTTTTACAGTATAAAATTGATAATAAGATTAGAATGTTCTGATATATGAGATAAAAAAATAAAGCCAAGTGAATGAAGTGAGGAGACACATTCATCATTACTTGGCTTTTACGGGAAATGAATTAATTGTATATCAATAGTAAGGACTAGGTACTATTAATACACTCGAGCAAAAATTTGTTTTGTTTGTTACTATAAACAACACAAAGGAGATGGCTTCTTATTGGCTATCAATAAGAAGATAGATATTATTATAGCAAACAGAAGTGCATAAGTAAATCGAAAATTCAGAATTTTTAAAATTATGAATAAATAATTTTTACAAGTGCCGTCATTATGGCATTTTTTAGATGTTAATTTTAATAACTTTTTTTGGAGATAGTGTTGTGATGTGAAAGAATATTTGCTAACATTCAATTGATTGAACTAAATAAGAGGGGGTTATGTGGATGAATAAAACAGTACGTGATTTAATATTAATCGTTATCGGTTCGTTTATTTTTGCTGCTGGCGTCAATACCTTTATAATATCTGCGGATTTAGGTGAGGGAGGCGTAACCGGATTAGCGATCGTACTCTATTATGCCTTTCACATCTCGCCCGGTATTACAAACTTTGTCTTGAATGCGATTCTTATAGCGATTGGTTATAAATTTTTAAGTAAACGTAGCATGTATTTAACAATAGTGGCAACAGTACTTATATCATTATTCTTGGAAGTAACGAAAAGTTGGGAAATTGAAACAGGCAATATCTTAGTCAATGCAGTATTTGGTGGAACGTGTGTTGGGCTTGGTATTGGTGTGATTGTACTTGCTGGTGGAACTACTGCAGGAACAACGATTCTTGCGCGTATTGCAAACAAGTATCTCGATGTCAGTACGCCATATGCGCTATTATTCTTTGACTTGATTGTTGTGGCAATTTCATTGTCTGTTATTCCGATTGCGAGTGCATTAGTAACTGTAATTTCTTTATATATCGGTACTAAAGTAATGGATTACGTAATAGAAGGTTTAAATACGAAAAAAGCAATGACTATTATTTCTAGTAAACCAGATGAAATTGCTAAAGTGATTGATGAACAAGTAGGTCGTGGGCTAACTATTTTAAACGGTAGAGGTTATTTCTCTAGAGAAGATAAAGACGTTTTGTATGTAGTTATTACTAAGACGCAAGTGACGAAGGCAAAGCGATTAATTAAGAAGATTGATGATAATGCATTTTTAGTTATTCACGATGTACGTGATGTTTATGGAAATGGCTTTTTAATTGATGAACATTAATCGCTTTAAAGTAGTGTTATAAAAATGAGACTTGTCTATGGATGGAAACAGCATCTAGCGACAAGTCTTTTTTTATTCTACTATGAAGTTTGATGATGATTGTCGGTAAAGATTTGACGACTGAACTTATCATGTAATGCTATTTAATTCATCTCGGTATCTACAAGCAATGGTAAAATTTCATAGTCAATAGAATTCAAAGATGATATAATATCACTTATGATAATGATTATCATTAACGTGATAATCGACAAAATTTGATAAATTACTGGTTAATATAAATAGAGACTTAAGCTTATTTTATAGGAAGAAGGGAACTTATGACTCGCTTAAATGGAGAACAAGTAACAATCGGTTATGGAGATAATGTTATCGTTAATAGTTTAGACGTGCAAATTCCAGATGGGAAGATTACATCGATTATTGGACCGAATGGTTGTGGGAAATCAACCTTACTAAAGGCACTATCTAGATTGTTACCTATTAAAGATGGTGAAATCAAGTTAGATGGGGAAAGCTTGCATGCACAATCGACAAAAGAGGTAGCTAAGAAGATTGCAATTTTACCTCAGTCACCGGAAGTCGCAGATGGTTTAACTGTTGGCGAATTAGTTTCTTATGGTCGTTTTCCGCACCAAAAGGGCTTCGGACGTTTATCTGCAGAAGATAAAAAGGAAATCGATTGGGCAATGACGGTAACGGGAACGTATGACTTTAAACATCGTTCAATTAACGATTTAAGTGGTGGACAAAGACAACGTGTATGGATTGCTATGGCCTTAGCACAAAGAACAGATATTATATTTTTAGATGAACCTACAACTTATTTAGATATTTCACATCAATTAGAAATATTAGAGTTGATTACCCGTTTGAATCAAGAACAAGGTTGTACAATTATTATGGTGTTACATGACATTAACCAAGCAGTTCGTTTTTCCGATCATTTAATTACAATGAAAGATGGAAATATTATTGCAGATGGCGACACAGAAAGTGTGTTGACGAAGGATATATTAGAACGTGTATTCAATATTGATGTTGAAATCAGCACTGATCCACGTACAGGTAAACCAATGCTTGTAACGTATGATTTGTGTAAGAAGAGCTATTCGCAAGTGTAGGAGTTAAATTATGTCGACAAATAGAAAAGGCAAGATGAACTTTCCAACAGTGCTGATTATCAGTATCTGTTTATTGGTGGCAGCATTGCTAGTCTCCATATTATTAGGTGATGCAAAGATTCACCTTTCTACGATTTTTGATGCAATTTTCAACTATGATAAACATAATCAACAACATAACATTATTAGTGAAATTAGAATACCTAGAGATGTAGGAGCAATGCTGGTTGGTGTGGCATTAGCAACTTCAGGGGCAGTGATACAGGGTGTGACTAAAAACGGTTTAGCAGATCCAAGTTTAATTGGATTAAACTCAGGTGCGTCCTTTATGTTAGCGATGACGTTTGCATTTTATCCATCAGCACCCTTTTTAGTAATGATGTTTGCCGGTTTCCTTGGTGCATTAATGGGCGGATTTATAGTCTTAATGATTGGGAGATCGAGAAGTGATGGATTTAATCCAATGCGTATCATATTAGCTGGTGCAGCAGTAAGTGCTTTATTGACTGCATTAAGCCAAGGTGTAGCGCTATTGTTCCGTCTGAATCAGAGTTTGACATTTTGGAGTGCTGGTGGTGTTTCTGGAACGACTTGGCATCAACTTGTTTGGGCAGCGCCATTTATTATTATTGCTTTAACGATTATTATTGCAATGAGTAAACAGTTAACGATTCTTAATTTAGGTGAAACCTTGGCTAAAGGACTTGGACAAAATGTAAGTATGACACGTGGTATATCATTAGTATTATCGATGGTGTTAGCCGGCATTGCAGTTGCAATGGTGGGTCAAATTGCATTTGTTGGTTTAATGGTACCTCATATTGTTCGTTATTTGGTTGGTACTGACTATGCACGCGTGATACCATTAACGGCAATTGTTGGTGGCTTGCTCATGTTGGTCGCTGATACAGTAGCACGTATGTTAGGTGAGGCACCAGTTGGCGCTATTATTTCATTTATCGGCGTACCTTACTTTTTATATTTAGTTAAAAGAGGGGGCCGATTCTCATGATAGATCCAAAACTGAGATATAAACAGTGGGTTACAATGATTGTCTTGATCGTCTTGATATTATTAGCATGTGCTTGGAGTATGACATCTGGTGAATATAAGATGTCTGTAGGCACATTCTTTAAGACTTTGTTTGGGCAAGGTGAGTATACAGACACCTTAATATTAATGGAATTTAGGTTGCCACGTATGCTTATCACTATTCTTGCTGGAGCAGCCTTAGCTATGAGCGGTGCTATCTTGCAAAGTGTTACACGCAATCCATTAGCAGAACCAGGGATACTGGGTATCAATGCAGGTAGTGGTTTTGTCATTGCCTTATTTATTGTAATTGGTCAGGTGAATGCTGAAAACTTTGTCTATGTTTTGCCAATTATTAGTATGATAGGCGGTATATTAACAGCAATTATTATATTTTCATTTAGTTATAACAGAGGTGAAGGTATTTCTCCGGCGAGCATGGTATTAGTTGGTGTCGGTATGGCAGCAGCTTTAAGTGGTGGTTCGTTAACATTGATGTCTACTTTTGATAAAGATCAGTCTGAGTTTATGGCATCATGGTTTGCTGGTAATATTTGGGGCGATGAATGGACCTTTGTTATTGCTTTCTTACCATGGGTGATTATTCTGGTGCCATATCTATTATTTAAATCGAATGTCTTAAATTTATTAAATACACATCAACATATTGCGCAAGGTGTCGGAGTGAAAATAGGCAAAGAGCGTATTGTCCTACTGCTAGTGGCGGTTATATTGTCCTCTGCGGCAGTGTCTGTAGCTGGTGCTATTGGCTTTATTGGACTAATGGGCCCTCATATCGCCAAATCAATCGTCGGTCCTAGACATCAATTATTCTTGCCAATCTCCATATTGATTGGTGCTTTACTACTTGTTGTTTCAGATACGTTAGGTAAGGTGATACTACAGCCTTCAGGTATTCCAGCAGGTATTGTTGTAGCAATTATTGGGGCACCATATTTCTTATATTTAATGTATAAAACTAAATCAGTTTAAAGATGTGAATATTTAAGTGCATCATAGATGTTTTCCTACCACAACTTAGCAACACGCTAGGTTGTGGTATTTTTTTTTATTAAAATTAAAACTAAATCATTGTTAAGCAATTAGAATGGAAAAATAGCCTGATGAATTATGTTAGCGTTTACAATTGTGTGTGATGTATACTGTAAATGGATATATGGATATTATGAACAGGAGGCCACAAAAATGAAAAAACTAATTAAAGATAAAACTCAGTTCTTATCTGATATGCTTGATGGCATGTTAGAAGTAAATAAAAATATTGAGCTCATTGCCGATTCAGTCATTGTGAGAAAAGACAAGAAAGAAGAAGGTGTTGCTATTGTTTCAGGCGGTGGCAGTGGACACGAACCTGCACATGCAGGATATGTGGCACAAGGTATGTTAGACGCTGCAGTGTGTGGTGAAGTCTTTACCTCTCCAACTCCAGATAAAATATTAAGTGCGATTAAAGCGGTTGATAATGGAGATGGCGTATTATTAGTAATTAAAAACTATGCCGGAGATGTCATGAACTTTGAAATGGCTCAAGAAATGGCCGAAATGGAAGATATCAAAGTTGCATCTATTGTAGTGAAAGATGATATTGCAGTTAGTGATGAGGATAAACAAAGAGGCGTTGCAGGTACCGTATTAGTTCATAAGTATGCAGGGTACCTTGCTGAACAAGGAGTCAAATTAGATGACATTAAAGCACGTTTGGACCAAGTATTACCAACTATTAAATCAATAGGCATGGCTGTTACAGCGCCAATGGTACCGACTACTGGGCAATATGGTTTCGATATCGCTGATGATGAGATAGAGATTGGCGTTGGGATTCATGGGGAAAAAGGATTGTCCAGGGAAAAAATAACCACAGTCGACCAAATCGTTGCTCGCCTTAGTGATGAATTGTTAAAGCAAGTAGACGCAAACCATATAATCGTGATGGTAAATGGTATGGGTGGCACACCTTTATCTGAATTAAATATTGTAGCGAAGTATTTAGCTGAATATTTAAAAGGTAAAAATATCACAGTAGCACACTGGCTAGTTGGTGACTATATGACTGCATTAGATATGCAAGGTGTATCGTTGACCTTTGTACCTGTTAATGACGAATTATCGCAAGCTATTGTTGCAGAAACAAGTAGCAGTTATTTTAATTTGGTCTAGATTAACTAAAGGAGTGTAATAATAATGGATGTCAAAGCGATGAAAGATAGATTACTTGAGTTAGTGTCTGTATTTGAGGACAAGGAAAGTGAACTTACTGAATTAGACAGAGCCATTGGTGATGGCGATCATGGTGTGAACATGGTTAGAGGATTCAAAGCTTTACCTGATCATATCGATGATAGTTCCATGCAAAATTTATTCAAATCTACGGGTATGACATTAATGTCAAATATAGGTGGTGCATCTGGACCGTTGTATGGATTTAGCTTTGTTAAAATGTCACAAGTAGTTGAGGATGACATAGATAATGAAAATGTTAAAGCGTTACTGCAGGCCTTTTCTGAAGCGATAGCCCAAAGAGGGAAAGTGAGTTTAAATGAGAAAACTATGTATGACGTGATAGAACGTGCTAATGAAGCGGTTCGAAATGGTGAAAAGGTTGATATGGAGAAATTGCAATCCTTCGCAAATGCGACAAAGGATATTGAAGCAACAAAAGGTAGAGCGTCTTATTTCAAAGCTGACTCGGTTGGCTTTGTTGATCCAGGGGCACAAAGTAGCGTATATATATTGAATGCATTGATTGGAGAGGATTAATATGACATCAATAGTGATAGTGAGCCATAGTGAGGATATTGCAAATGGAACACAAGCCTTATTAGAGCAAATGGCTGGTGATGTTAATGTGATTGCACAAGGTGGCGCAGAAGGACGTATTGGTACATCTTATGACCAAATTCAAGACATGATCAATGAATTATCGGATGATGCAATATGTTTTTATGATATTGGGTCAGCTGAAATGAATTTAGATTTGGCTATAGAAATGTATACAGGCGATTACCGTATTGAAAAGGTGGATGCGCCAATTGTAGAGGGTAGCTTTACTGCTGCCGTTAAATTGTCTGTGGGTGGATCCTATGATGAAACGCTTAATGAAATTAAACAGAACTTTTAATTTAAGAATATAAATGAAAAAGCGATTGATACAAGTGTTTAATAACAGTATAATGACGTTTTTAGAATAAATAGTCCTAAACAGTTTATTTTTATATGAATTAATTTTTGAAATATGATAAAATAAAAGCTAACTATAATTAGGAATCTGGATACTAGGAGGACATTGCCATGAAAGATTTAATCCAAAAGCATGTCTTAAACGGTGAGTTCGAGTCAGTCAAGCGATTAATGTCCCAGTCAGATTTTATGGAATTTGAAGAAGCTTATATTTCAAGTGCCCACGAAGTGGAAAGCGTCATGTTTTATACTTGTATCTTAGACATGATGAAAGAGGAAGAAACTGCTGAATTGCACGACTTAGCCTTTTTACTACTTGTTTATCCATTAAGTGAACTAGAAGGTGCACTTGACTCTGCCTTTTATCATGCGCAAACTTCCATAAAGCTCACTGAAGGCAAAGAAGTAAAGAGTTTATTGCAAATGTTATTATTACATGCAGTGCCTGAACCAGTCATTTCTGATAAGAAAGCTTTCGATGTAGCGCGTCAAATTCTTAAGTTAGATCCAGCTAATAGCGTTGCGCGTAATGTGCTAAAGGAAACTGCAAAACGTATGGATAACGTTGTTGTAGATTTCAATGAATTAAATCGATTTAAGGATGCTCATTAGAAACTAACAGATAAGAACGTCTGTTTTTTAAGCTATTATTAGATTTGAATAATAATTAAACCGAAATACTCATTTTATGATAGTGAGAATTTCGGTTTTTTTGTTGTTTAATCGGGAAAATAATTGATATGTAATTTTATTCTATATAAATGGTTATTAGAATACTTTGAACTTTAAATTATATTACTGTAAATAAAAAATGAATTGATTAACATTTTAAGAAAGTTTTTTTGTGTGTTGCAAAATATAGTTGATAAGGTATAATATCTCAATGTGTAAACAATTAGGAGGTTGTAATATACATGGGGTTGAATAAAGAAGCTGTAAAAATTGGTTTTGCTTATGTCGGAATCGTGGTAGGTGCTGGATTCTCGACTGGACAAGAAGTTATGCAATTCTTTACATCTTATGGTCTATGGTCGTATATTGGTGTCATCCTATCAGGTTTAATATTAGGTTTTATAGGCAGACAAGTAGCTAAAATAGGTAGTGCCTTTGATGCACAGAACCATGAATCGACGTTAGACTATTTATTTAGTGATATCTTTAGCAAGATTATCGATTATTTATTAATATTTTTCTTATTCGGTATATCTGTAACAATGATTGCAGGAGCCGGATCAACATTCCAAGAAAGTTTTGGGGTTCCAACATGGCTTGGTGCTTTAATTATGGTCATTGCGATTTATATAACACTACTAATGGATTTTAATAAAATTGTAAGAGCTTTAGGGGTTGTTACACCATTCTTAATTGTCTTTGTAGTTATAATCGCAATTTATTATTTATTTAATGGTAGTGTTGCACTTAATGAAGTAAATAGTACAGTACCAAAAACAAGTTTATGGAAAGCAATCATTTTCGGGATTAATTATGGTGGACTTGCTTTTGCAGTTGGATTTAGTACGATTGTGGCAATTGGTGGCGATGCATCGAAAAGGAAGGTAGCCGGTTCTGGTGCATTATTTGGTGGTGTGATTTATACAGTGTTATTAGCATTGATAAACTTTGCACTACAAGCAGAATATCCAAAAATCAAAAGTGCCTCAATTCCAACATTAACATTGGCAAACGATATTCATCCATGGATTGGTTTTGCTTTATCAATTATTATGTTAGCGGTAATGTATAATACAATTCTTGGGTTAATGTATTCATTTGCAGCTCGATTTACTGAACCATATAGTAAGAAATATCATATCTTTATTGTATTAATGGTACTTATTGCATTTGCTTTAAGTTTTGTAGGATTTACAAGTTTGATCAATTTCTTATATCCAGTAATGGGTATTATTGGACTTATAGTCGTTGTAGCTGTTTTGATTAAATACTATTTACGTAAAAATCAAAACAAAAAGCATATCGCTTAATTTAGTAAAAAAATAATTATAAGTATTTATAGAAATCTCAGCTTTTCAATTTTGTGAAGGCTGAGGTTTTATCTTTTATCATTTTTCATATAATTTGCAATTACTATTGTCAAAATAACAATTATGATACAATGCTTCCGAAAGGAACGGTAACTATGAAGAAAAAACATAAATGGACTTTAATAACAATCATTGTGTTCATAGTGGTTGCGATCATTACTGGATTATTGCTTAAGCAACATTTTGACCGTCAACACACGAAAGAAGTTAAAGAAAAAGTACAAATCAACAATAAAAATGTCAATGCATTTACGAATATTACCTATAGTAAAGGGATTCCTAATAGTCGTCTAGATATACTGACGCCAACTGAATTAGATAGTGACAACAAATTACCGGTCATATTTTGGATGCATGGTGGAGGTTACATTGCAGGTGATAAGCAATACAAGAACCCGTTACTCTCTAAAATTGCAGAACAAGGATATATTGTAGTAAATATTAACTATGCATTAGCGCCAGACTCAAAATATCCAACACAATTGAAACAAATTGATCGAGCAGTTAGGTTTATTAAACATAATCAACATGAACTGCCAATTAATTTCGATCAAGTTGTATTTGGTGGTGATTCTGCTGGTGCACAGCTTTCTAGTCAATATACAGCAATACAAACGAATAAATCTTTAAGAGAAGATATGCATTTCAAACAACAGTTCAAACCTGATCAAATCAAAGCTGCAATCTTTTTCGGAGGCTTTTATGATATGAAGACGGTGCGACAAACTGAATTCCCAAGAATCCAACTATTTATGGAAAGTTACACAGGAAAGCGTAATTGGGAGCAACAGTTTAAATATATTAGTGAAATGTCGACAATTAACCAAGTGACCAAAGAATATCCGCCAACTTTTTTATCAGTAGGTGATGCGGACCCGTTCTATAGTCAAAATATTTCATTTTATAAAAAACTTAAATCTAAAGATGTCCCAGTAGATAAACTATTCTATGATGGTTCTCATCATTTGAGACATCAATACCAATTCCATTTAGATAAACCTGAATCTCAACAAAATATGAAAGATGTCTTAAGATTCTTAAGTAGAAATACTAATTCTTCAGGTGTCGAAGCAAAATTAAATCCAGAAGATTCAAATCCAAATGGTGTTGAACTAAATCCCTATTAAATGAGCTGAAGAGTCCCATTGCAGTGGTATCTAGTATGGATAAGGCATATTAATAGGTTGATGTAGTAATAACATATAAGAACTGCGTATTGTTTGCGACACACCTGAGGGAGTAGAATGAGTATCGAGACCGAGACTCGAAACTGCCCACTTAGGTATGCGAGTAATTACAATACGCAGTATTGATATCAATAACAAGCCCATCAAAGATCAAAAATCTTTGATGGGCTTAATGCTGTGTATTTATGTCCCAGACTGTTTCCTACGATGAGTCAAGGTATCATATTTAAAATAATTATTTTTGCTCATTGTTATATGTAAAGATACATATGTTTTGACCGAAATTAAATAACATTTATAATAGTTTATTCTTTAGTGATAGAGGTAGATTATAGTAATAGCTTTGCCAAGATATATTTATTGTAATAACGACCATCGATATAGAGTTTATCACGTAACTCACCTTCGATTTGATAATTGGCAGCTTTGAATAATGAAACTGCTGTTTCATTTTCGGGAACGACTAATACTTCAATACGTCTGATATCATGGTTTAAAGACCAAGCTTCTACAGCGTTTATGAGTGATTGACCTAACCCCTTTTCACGGTAATGTCTAATTACGCCCATTGAGAATTTAGCTTCGTGGCGTGCACGCTCATAATCTTCTGTTGTCACAGTAGCAAAGCCGACGAGTTCACCATTGTTTTCGGCTACAAATATTGCGTTAGAGGGTGATGTGATAAAATGTTCTAAATTAGAAATAGCATCTGTAGTAGAAGGTGCATATTCGCCTGGGTTATAGATGAGGTAGTCTGACTCATCATAAATCGTGGTTAATAGTTTAATAAATGGGTCGATATCTTTTATACTAATTTCTCGGATTTGATGAACCATTCATTTCCACTCCTTGTTTGAATTTTACATATATTTAATCATAATATAATTTAACATCAAAATCATTATTTTACTAGACAATATTAATTTTTAATAAATCATTATAAAGGAAGTATGTTTTATGAAGCCTAATATATTACTAGCTGGTGCAACAGGTTATATAGGAAAGAACTTGGTGCCTCAAATAAAAAATGTAGCGCATTTATATACA
Organism: Staphylococcus gallinarum; assembly: GCF_029774255.1. Classification (NCBI taxonomy): domain Bacteria; kingdom Bacillati; phylum Bacillota; class Bacilli; order Caryophanales; family Staphylococcaceae; genus Staphylococcus; species Staphylococcus gallinarum. Next base: position 2,313,743 of record NZ_CP069082.1, on the reverse strand, counting down.
TTATCAAAGTATCCTAAGGAACAGGATTTACGAGATGTGCAGTGGTTAAAGAAAGATATTTTTAATTATAGAGATGTTGTAGACGCAATGGAAGGTATGGATATTGCTATCTTTTACTTAGATCCTACCAAACATTCTGCAAAGCTTACGAAGGCTAGTGCACGCGATATGAATTTATTGGCTGCAGATAATTTTGGCAGAGCGGCAGCAAAACAAAATATAAGCAAGATTATATATATTAGTGGGGGACGTTTTGACAATGAATCTATAGCAAGATTGAAAGCTTATGGTACGCCTGTTGAACAGACAGATAATATTGTGCCGAGACCTCATGTAGCAGTTGAACTACAAGTTTCGAAATATGATGATGTGCGCAGTGCCTTAAGTATGCAACAACCATTGAAGTTGACACTTGAACAACTTGTAAACTATTATTTTAATTGGTTGAATGAAACTAATGGAACATTGCTACACACAAAAATGGATCAAGATTACTATATTATATATATTAAAGATGCCAATAAGCCGTTGTTAGTCTTGAAGAAAGAACTGACAGATGATGATTTGATTACGTTATTTATTGTTGGTGGAAGATTGATGAATAAGAAGGTACAGAAACAAGGTAAACTTGAGTTTAGAAAATTAGCAGGTACTCAGACGGTAATGGTGCATTTATATGATTATATACCAAAATTAGTGTGGCCGATTTATTATATGGTTCAATCTCCATTTCAAAGTTTGATGATGAGAGGATTTGAAATAGAGTGCCGTATTCGACATTTTAATCGTCGTATTCAATCAGGAGAAGATATTAAATATACCAAATAAGTTGGGAGATTATAATGTGGAAATATTATTAGTAGAAGATGATATGACATTATTTAATGAATTGAGTACAGAGCTGGAGCAGTGGGATTTTATAGTTAAGGGTGTCGATGATTTTGGCGATGTGTTGAGTTTATTTGAACAGATTAACCCTGCAATCGTGATTATGGATGTTAAGCTACCTAAATATGATGGTTTTTATTGGACGCGAAAGATTAGAGAAGTGTCTAATACACCAATATTGTTCTTGTCCTCTAGGGATAATCCTATGGATCAAGTGATGAGCATGGAATTAGGAGCAGATGATTTTGTACAAAAACCCTTTAATACCAGTATATTAATAGCTAAAATTCAAGCTATTTATCGACGTGTATATGAATTTAGTAAAGATGAGAAAAGAGTTATTCAATGGCAAAAGGCGACACTTGATTTAGCAAAGGATAGTATCAATAAGGATGATACAATTATTTATTTATCTAAAACTGAAATGATTATTTTAGAAATGCTAGTGAAAAAACAAGACCAAATCGTCAATAGAGATACAATTATCACAGCGCTCTGGGATGATGAAGCGTTTGTAAGTGATAATACTCTGACAGTTAATGTGAACCGTTTACGTAAAAAATTAGCCGAGATTGATATGAAAGATGCGATTGAGACAAAAATTGGTAAAGGTTACATGGCACATGGAGCATCTTAAATGGTTTTTCTTATTTTTAAGAACACGTATTAGTTGGATTTTATGGATAATGTTGTTGCATCTAATTTTTCTAGGTATTGCGTATATTGACTATGATATAAGTGTGGGAAGCATTTATTATATTATTATTTTAAATTTAGGTTTAACTTCATTGTTCTTAGTATTTACATATGTGAAGGAAATTAAGTTTTTTATACATTTAAACGATAATATAGAGCCTGAAGAATTAAAGCATAAAGGCCTTGCTGATACACCGTTCCAACAAAAAATGGTCGAATACTTATATAATCAAATTACAAGTCAAAAGTTAATTGTGACCAAGCAAAGAATGAAAATTCAATCTACAGAAGCTTCGTTGACAGATTTTGTTCATGATATTAAGACACCAGTTACAGCTATGAAATTGATGATTGAAAAAGAAGCGGACATGGATAAAAAACGTGCATTGTTGTTCGAATGGACTCGTATCAATGATATGTTAGACAAGCAATTGTATTTAACACGTATAGAATCACAAAATAATGATATGTATTTTGAATATGTCCCTTTGAAAAGACTGATTATAGAAGAGATTCAACTGACTCGTTATCTTAGCCAAGCTAAAGGTATTGGTTATGAATTAGATTTAGATGAAAGTCATCATGTTTATACTGATTCAAAATGGTGTAGAATGATGATTCGACAAATATTCTCAAATGCAATTAAGTATAGTGAAAATGGGACGATTTATGTAAAATCATCACTTATCAATGAACAAGTCCAAGTTCAAATTAAGGATGAAGGCCGTGGTATTAGTAAAAAGGATTTACCGCGAATTTTTGATAAAGGTTTCACCTCGACGAATTATAGAAATGAAACGACTTCCTCAGGTATTGGATTATATTTAGTGAATACAGTAAAACAAAATTTAGGTATTCAAGTTGAAGTGGTTTCTGATGAAGGTCATGGGACAGAAGTTACCTTTATTTTCCCAACACAAAATGAGTTAGTGAAAAGAATATCGGAATAATGATAAAGTTGAAGTAACGCCATATCGGTCACTTCAACTTTTATTTTTTTTGATACTAAATAATAATGACTGAATTAAGTTGAACGTTATGAGTTGAAAAAATGAAATAATTATGAAAATATAAGCGTGAAAAATGTTTTTTGATTAGATTACTTTAATAATCTAAAAATTAAAAATCTTGAAACGTCTTGTCAGTGTAGATGTGAACAACTTTATTAATTTTATGAAAATGTAATGTTAAGAATTTGTAAATCTAATTGTAGGATTGTAAATTTTATGCTATTTTCAATAAAGGACAAATAGAGAATTGTGAGATTTTTTAAAACGATTAGAGCAAAAATTCATTTACACTATTTTTACAAAACTGTTTGAAAAGTCAAAAAAATGAGTTTATTGTAAATCTGCGCATGCTCAGTTTGTCAGGAAGTAATTATTAATTTTTTAAATTTATTGAAGGTGATTGGTGACAGTCGCTGTAAATGGAGGATTTTTTGGATGTTAAACAAGAAAAAAGATAAGTTCATGGTGCAACTAGAGGAAATGGTATTCAACTTAGACCGAGCAGCAATTGAATTTGGGAAGATGGATTTTAATACACATTTAGACCTTAAAGCTTATTCAGATAATATTAAAACCTACGAATCTCATGGTGATGAGTTGATGCACCAAGTGATTTCAGATTTAAACCAAACTTTTATTACACCAATTGAACGTGAGGATATCCTCTCTTTATGTAACGCAATTGATGATGTATTAGATGCAATGGAAGAAACTTCAGCAATGTTTGAAATGTATTCAATCGAATACACAGATGAATATATGGCTGAATTTGTAGATAATATACAGAAGGCTGTTGCAGAAATGAAATTAGCAGTGGGCTTACTTGTTGATAAGAAATTATCACATATGCGTATACACTCTATTAACATTAAAGAATTTGAAACAAATTGTGATGGTATATTACGTCAATCAATTAAACACATATTTAATAGTGAAACAGATCCAATCACATTAATTAAAGTAAAAGATATATATGAAAGCATGGAAGAAATTGCTGATAAATGTCAGGCAGTAGCGAATAATTTTGAAACTATAATTATGAAAAATAGCTAAGGAGTCTTAATTTTATGGAATACATTATGATTATCACAGTAGCTATCGTTATTTTTTCACTTGCATTTGACTTTATCAATGGTTTCCATGATACAGCCAATGCTGTTGCTACTGCTGTTTCAACGCGTGCATTAACTCCTAGAACTGCGATTCTATTAGCAGCTGTTATGAACTTTATTGGTGCATTAACATTTACTGGAGTAGCGGGCACAATTACAAAAGATATTGTCGATCCATTTAAATTAGAAAATGGACTTGTCGTAGTTTTAGCGGCGATTATTTCTGCGATTCTTTGGAACTTGATTACTTGGTATTATGGAATTCCTAGTTCATCATCACATGCATTAATCGGTTCTATTGCAGGTGCAGCGATTGCATCTCAAGGTTCATTTGCCGTATTGCATTATCAAGGATTTACAAAAATAATCATCGTATTACTATTATCACCTGTAATTGCTTTTGCAGTAGGGTTTATTATTTATTCGATTGTTAAAGTCGTATTTAAAAATGCTAATCTTACAAAAGCAAATAGAAACTTTAGATTTTTCCAAATTTTCACAGCGTCATTACAATCATTTTCACATGGTACAAACGATGCGCAAAAATCAATGGGTATTATCACTTTAGCACTTATCGTAGCTAATGTTCAGCAAGGTACTAGTGTTGAGCCACAATTATGGGTAAAAGTTGCCTGTGCGACAGCGATGGGTCTTGGTACTGCAGTTGGTGGTTGGAAAATCATCAAAACAGTTGGTGGTAACATTATGAAAATTCGCCCAGCTAATGGGGCAGCAGCTGACTTATCATCAGCACTAACAATCTTTGTAGCATCATCACTACATTTCCCATTATCTACAACACATGTTGTATCATCATCTATTCTTGGTGTTGGTTCAGCAAACCGTATTAAAGGTGTTAAATGGAACACTGCGCAACGTATGATTATCACTTGGGTAATCACATTACCAATTTCAGCGCTTGTAGCAGCAATTATTTATTATATCATTAATATTTTCTTGTAAATGGTTGAATGATAGTTTAAGACTATGAAATAGCCTATACTTAAAGAAGCAATCTGTGCTTATATCGCATAGATTGCTTCTTTTTTTGAAATTATATTCATGTTGGAAATGGTTATTAATCGTTCAACCTATAAATATAGACAATGCTTGTTCTCGACGATTATTCGTCTGAGTAGTTGTCTTACAAACACATGCAGCATTTTGTAGTTTAAATTATGACTATAGAACTATGAAATCTAAAGCGGTTCAATACATTTAATGAGGGAAGGCAACTATAGTCATATGATATCTATGGTCATTGTCGTATACTGTCAGAAATACGCTATATCTATATTCATTAGATGTAAGATTAAATCCATTCATAATGCATCATATAATAAATAAAAAACCGATATGCCTTTGGTGAGATTACCAAATGGCGTATCGGTTACTTTATTTAATCAATTAATGAATGTAATTGTAGCTTGATACTTCTGAAGCTGGGATAGTACGATAGTCAACTGTACCTGGAGGTGTATTATAATTCATTTCTGAAATTAAGATACTACCATCAGGGTTAACACGTTCAACATATGCTACGTGTCCTACAGCACCTGCATATGTTTGTAAAATAGAACCAGCACTTGGTGTATTGTTTACTGTATAACCATCAGCTGCGGCATTGTTTGCCCAGTGATCAGCGTTCCACCAGTATGTACTGATAGGTTGTCCAGTTTCAGCTCTGCGATTAAATACGTGCCAAGTACATTGTCCCCAGTCGTATAAGTTAGCATCGCTTGCTGTTGAACCTGTATTTGAAGTTGTAGTTGATCCCGTAGCTGTACCACCTGAACCGCCTACTCCTGTTCCTCCAGGAATTGTTAATGTTTGATTTGGTTGTATAATATAACTATTTAAGTTGTTTGCAGACATGATGTCTTCTACAGAAACACCATATTTACTTGCAATAATGTCTAATGACTCACCAGATTGTACTGTGTGTGTATTGCCACCTGCTGATTGTTGAGAAGTGTTAGAGTTACTGCTTTGACTTTGTGATCCACTTCCACCAATTTCAATAACTTGTCCCGGAAATACCATATTGTTATTGATATTATTATTTTGCTTAATTTCCTCTACAGAAACACCATATTGTTGTGAAATAGTCCAAAGTGACTCACCCGACTGTACTGTATGTTGTGTCGATGCTTCAGCGTCATGATTAGCTAAAAATGCTGCTGCTCCAGAAGCAGCGGTTACTGCAAATGCTAATTTTTTCAAAAGAACTCCTCCTCTGATACCTTATATATGTCCCGAAGTTATAAGAGCATATAGTTTATAGTAATAATCTAAATACAATTTCCATATTAACAAAAATCACAACCTTTGTGTCCGTTGTTATAAAGTTGTAATATTATTAACATTTTAAGGCAAATAATCCTATGCACGTTGAATACCCTTACAGCCGTATTTAAAACTAATAATATTGATTTAATGTAATAGTTAATTTTCACATTTGTAATATTAATTTATAAATCAATATGTAACAATAGGATTAACTGAAAGCAATTTTAATTATTAAAAAATAAGGTCAAAATTCATATACTTTATATGGTTTGCTGTTTAAAGATGTTATATTGATGTTTGTAGTGACTCATTTTAGTGAAAATGTATGTGAAGTAATATTTTTATCACAAGAATAAACAGTGAGATATCACGCATCAGTGAACCACGCAACTGAGTAGTTGTTAATTAGAGGAGTGAACAATATGGCTGAAACAGCACATAGCACAAAGAAGCAACACCGCCAATCTAATAACAAGTCACAAGCCCGAACATATGGCAAAGTATGGTTATTCTTTGTATATTATTGGATTATTTTTGGCATAGGTTGTTATTTTGGACAATATCTACCTTTAGAATGGCGTCGGCCATTATCTATTGTGTTACTTGTCTTAGTACTGATTACAGTTCTGTTTAACCGTGCGAGACGTTATGGTATCGTCATTTCTCATATATATGCAATTGTCGTAGGACTATTATCATACGCTACCTTTACTGCTTATTTACAAAATTTAGGACCAGAAGTTTTTTATAAAAATGTGATTCTTGCAATTGCAGCATTTATTGTATTTGGATTGATAGGATACTTCCTCATCGGCAATGCTGCGAGTATGGGTAAATATTTATTTGTCACTTTAATTGCATTAATTGTTGCTAGTTTAATAGGTATGTTTATACACAATCCTATATTTCACACAGTGATAACGGTAGTAGGTTTGTTATTGTTCCTATTATATACGTTGTATGACTTTAACCGTATGAAACGCGGACAGTTCTCACCGCGAGAAATGGGCTTTAATTTGTTTATCAATTTATTACACATTATTAAATATGTATTGAACTTAGCTAATAGATTTAAACGCTAAATGTCATAATTAAATAGGGCAACTTTGCCAAGCTAAACACACACTTGATTAATAAAATATTAAGTGTGTGTTTGTTTGTAACGAGGCGTAAATAGATTAACTATGCGTGCATCTATGTTATAAATAGAAAATATTGTATAATATATCATGGTAGTTAAAGTATTTATCGAGAAAGTGAGATGACAGTATGGGACGTAAATGGAATAACATTAAAGAGAAAAAGGCCCAAAAAGATAAAAATACAAGTCGAATTTATGCGAAATTTGGTAAGGAAATCTATGTTGCAGCTAAATCTGGTGAACCAAATCCAGAGTCTAACCAAGCGTTACGTTTAACGTTAGAACGAGCTAAAACATATTCAGTACCTAATCATATTATTGATAGAGCAATTGAGAAAGCAAAGGGCGCTGGCGATGAAAACTTTGATGAATTGAGATATGAAGGTTTCGGTCCTAGTGGTTCAATGATTATTGTCGACGCGTTGACAAATAATGTAAATAGAACAGCATCAGATGTACGTTCTGCATTTGGTAAAAATGGCGGCAATATGGGTGTTTCTGGTTCAGTAGCTTACATGTTTGATCATACTGCTGTGTTTGGTATTGAAGGTAAATCTGTCGACGATACATTAGAATCATTAATGGAACAAGATGTTGATGTACGAGATGTGATTGATGAAGATGGTCTGACAATTGTTTATGCAGAACCTGATCAATTTGCTCAAGTACAAGATGCATTAAAAGCATTTGGTGTGGAAGAATTTAAAGTAGCTGAATTTGAAATGTTACCTCAAACAGATATTGAATTATCTGCAGAAGATCAAGCTACGTTTGAAGGTTTAATTGATGCGTTAGAAGACTTAGAAGACGTACAAAATGTTTTCCACAACGTGGATTTGAAATAATATGAAACATATAGTGAATAACTGGGTAAAACAACTAGAATTAACACCACATCCAGAGGGTGGTTATTATAAAGAAATAATTAAAGGAGAATGGGACGAAACAACATCTCGTGCAAGTTATTCGAGTATCTATTTCTTGTTAACCCATGATAATATTTCCCACTTTCATCGCATTGATGTAGATGAAATTTGGTATTACCATGCTGGAGATTCTTTGACTGTACACATGATTCAGCCAGACGGTACATATAAATATGTCACTATTGGTAATAACATTGATAAAGGTGATGTCTTACAGTATGTTGTACCGAAAGGAACGATATTTGCATCGTCAATTGAAGGTGGACAAGGTTATGCTTTAGTAGGTTGTATGTGTCAGCCAGCCTTTGAATTTAATCACTTTGAAATGTTGAGTGTTGAAAGGCTTAATAAGGATTATCCACACTTAACTGAAATTAATAAAAGATATGCATTATCAGAATCTGAGATTAATCAATCATATTAACACATAAAAAAAGAATGTTATCACATGCGAATTGCGTGGTGTGATAACATTCTTTTTTATTATTTAGCTGTTCCAAATACTTCTTTGGCAATTTCTACTACATAAGCTAGCTTTTGCCATTGTTGTTCTTCAGTTAAGTTATTTCCTTCTTCTGTAGAAGCAAAGCCACATTGTGGACTTAAACAAATTTGATCTAAATCTATATAAGCCTGTGCTTCTTCGATGCGTTTTAGTACGGTTGCTTTATCTTCTAAGTCACCTTTTTTCGAAGTGAACAATCCAAGTACAGCAGCCGATTGCTCTTTAGGGAAGAATCTTAATGGCTCAAAATCACCTGAACGTTCGTCATCATATTCTAGGAAGAAACCACCTAAGTTTTCCTTGAATAAATAAGGTGCGACGGGTTCATAACCACCAGAAATAGCCCATGTTGATTTATAATTACCGCGGCAAATGTGAGTAGTAATTAATAAATCTTCTGGTAAATCTTGTACAGCATCATTGACGACACGGTAAGCCAATTGTCTTGCTACTTCTTTTTCTTCTTCTGAACGATCTCTACCACGTGTCTTTTGAGTACCAGATGTTAAATTTGCCCAGTAAACATCATCCAATTGTATATAACGAGCACCCAATTCATAAAATTTAAGTAAACTATCATGATATGCTTTAGATACATCTTTTGCAAAATCTTCAATATCTGGGTATATATCTTCGTTTAAAATATTTGGATGGAAGAGTTGATTAGGACTTGGGATGGAAACTTTTGCTGTTGCGCGGCCATTTACTTTATCATGTAAAAATTTAAAATGTTCAAAATGAGGATGTTCAGCATTGAATGCTACTTTGTCTACTACTTTGACATTATGATTACGCGTTTCTACACCTTCGAAAGATAAACCTTTTTCAGAAGTATAACCTTCAACACCTGCTAAATTTTCTAAGAAGTCAAAATGCCACCAACTTCTGCGAAATTCGCCATCTGTGATACTATGTAAACCTACTTCTAATTGCTTTTCGATAATATGTTCAATTTCTTCATCTTCGATTTGCTTTAATTTATTAGCATCGATGACGTTATTTTGATAATCAGCGCGGGCGTCTTTTAAACGTTGAGGGCGTAACAAACTGCCGACATGATCCGCTCTGAAAGGTCTATGTGTTATTGCCATGTCTCTATCTCCTTTTATTAAGAATTTTCAGAAAAATATAAATAAAATTTAACAGAATTCAAAAGTAATGTCAATTTCGCTTTTGGGCTATGAAATATAGTACAATAGTACTAAATAAATTGTGCAAAGTTATTTTGGACGTTGAAATGGCATAACAACAGATGACACATAGAAGTCAGTTATATATAATAATGACAAGGAGTTGATGGCAGTGAAAGTAAAATATATTGATAAGCGTCACTGGCGTCGCATCATTGATAGAGAGTATACAGAAGTTAAGGTGAATAATAATAAATACAAAGGGATTATCGGCTTAGTAACGATGAAGAAAGTACGTGAACCATTAGAGGTGAGCGTCGTTGGACAAAATATCGTCGTAGCTGATGATAATTATCAGTGGCTACAAATTTTACCTGAAAAGAAACGTTATAGTATCACAGTGATGTTAGATGACAAGGGCAATCCATTAGAGTATTACTTCGATATAAATATAAAAAATGTAACACAAAAAGGAAATGCTCGTACGATTGATTTATGTTTAGATGTGTTGGTGTTACCGAATGGTAAGTATGAATTGGTGGACGAAGATGATTTGCAACGTGCATTAGATCAAGGGCAAATTACTAGAAAGCAGTACCATGAAGCATATGTTATTGCACATCAACTCATGATTAAGATAGATGAAGATTTCAAGACAATGCAAGATAAGATTATGTATTGCTATCATAAGATAAAGCATAAACCTAAAGCGAAAAAGCCATATAAACATCCCAAACATAAAAAGAATGAGCGTAACCACCATGGGCATAAACCAAAGCATACAAAACATAAGCAACATCCTAATTATGTTTCAAACACACAAAATAAACAAATTGACTCAAAAGAGCAGAATTAAAGTTATTTACCCATTATAGCGGTATAGATTTAGAGATAATCACATTTAAATGCCTGTTGTATCAATAGCTAAGAATCTATCAAAAAGGATATGAATCATTATATCGGTATAGGTATAATCATGTTATAGTAATTATTATGGTTAAGAAACAAATAAGAGTATCAGAGACTCAAGTTAAACCATCGACACATTGCATATATAGTTAAATTAATGATAAATGCATTGATTATTAAATGAACAATAGAATGTCAGTTTTTTTGAGCATATAGGGGGATAATATGAAGATTGATGATTATCGCTTGTTAACTACTTTAGACGAAACGAAAACACTACGAAAAGCTGCTGAAATACTCTATATATCACAACCAGCGGTAACACAACGTTTGAAAACCATTGAAAATGCTTTTGGTGTGGAAATCTTTATACGTACGAAAAAGCAACTGATTACGACAACTGAAGGAACTATGATTATAGAACATGCTAGAGATATGTTAAATAGAGAAAGACTATTCCTCGATAAAATGCAAGCGCATATAGGCGAAGTGAATGGGACAATTTCAATAGGTTGTTCGTCGTTAATTGGTCAAACATTGTTACCAGAGGTTTTAAATTTATATACAAGACAATTTCCAAATGTAGAAATTCAAGTTCAAGTAGGATCAAGTGAACAAATAAAGGCGAATCATAGAGACTACCATGTAATCATTATTCGTGGTAACAAAATTATGAATTTAAGTAACACACATCTTTTTAACGATGAACATTACTTTATTCATCCAAAAAATCGCTTTGATGAAGTTGATAAATTACCATTTATTGAATTTCAGGCAGATCCGATTTATATTAATCAAATCAAAGAATGGTATAGTAGCCAAATTGGACAAGATTATCGTGCGATGATAACAGTGGATCAAGTCGCAACATGTAAAGAAATGCTACTCAACGGTGTAGGGGTAACGATTTTACCAGAGATTATGATGCGTCATTTAGACGAAGAGCAGTTTGAATTTAAACGCGTTAACATCGATGAGAAACCACTTATTAGATCGACTTATATGAGTTATGATGCAAGTATGTTGCAATTGCCTCAAGTGGATTCATTTATTAACTTAATGATGGAATATGTCGAATCATAAATAAAAAATAAGGCATGTAAATTCAATTATTCATGTGAATATAATTGGATGGATGTATTCAAACCTATTTTACAAAGAATTGAGGTTAAATCGATGTTTGGAGCATTACTACATATTAAAAACTATAAATTATTTGTGGTGAATATGATGTTGTTAGGTATGGGCATTGCAATAACAGTACCATACCTCATTTTATTTGCTACAAATGAATTAGGCATGACATCGTCACAGTATGGTTTATTATTGGCTTTAGCTGCGATAAGTCAATTTATAATGAATACGATTGTAGCGCGTTTTTCAGATACACATGATATTAACAGAAAATTAATTATAGTCTGTGCGCTATTTATGGGAGCAGTAAGTTTTTCTATTTATTTCTACATCCATGAAATATGGTTGTTTATCGCTATTTATGCAATATTCCAAGGTTGCTTTGCACCTGCAATGCCACAAATGTATGCATCAGCACGTGAATCTATTAATGCTTCTGCCTCTAGAGATAGAGCAAAGTTTGCTAATGCAGTATTACGTTCAATGTTTTCATTTGGATTTTTATTTGGGCCATTGATTGGAGCTTTATTATTGCAAATGAATGGTTATTCAGGCTTATTTGCAGGAACTATTTCGATTATTTTGTTCACACTCATATTGCAAGTATTTTTCTTTAAAGATATTAAAACCAAGAAAAGTGTTTCTGATGTTACACATGTGGAAGCGGAAGCGCCTAACATGTTACGTGATAAACGTTTATTCGTGCCATTTGCTGCCTTTATTTTATTACATATTGGACAGTGGATGTATACACTCAACATGCCATTATTTGTTACAAAGTATTTAAAGGAACCAGAAGGCTATGTAGGTGGACTTGCCAGCCTTTGTGCAGGATTAGAAGTACCATTTATGGTGTTGTTAGGTGTGTTGTCGGCAAAGTTAGCAACTAGAACATTATTGATGTTAGGTGGTTTGTTTGGAGGATTATTCTACTTTAGCATTGGTGTGTTTGATAGTTTAGTTATGATGTTTGTTGGTCAGGTATTCTTAGCAATCTTCTTAGCAATTTTATTGGGATTAGGTATTAGCTACTTCCAAGATATTTTACCTGACTTTCCGGGATATGCTTCCACGCTTTTTGCTAATGCCATGGTTATCGGGCAGTTGTGTGGTAATTTGCTCGGAGGTATTATGAGTCAATGGGTTGGCTTAGGAAATGTTTTCTTTGTATCAGCATTGTCTATATTTATTGGTATGGTACTCATTTTCTTTACTAAAGATCAAAAATTCACAGAAGAAAGTACGGTGAACTAGATTGTCTCTAATCTTATGGATACTAATTATTTTAGCATTTGTGGTGGCTTTTATTGGTTTGATTAAACCGATTATCCCATCAGTATTAGTTTTATGGATAGGGTTTTTAATTTATCAATTTGGTTTTCATAATCATCATTTAACATGGGTGTTCTATGTTTCAATGATATTATTTACGGTATTTATTTTATTGGCAGATTTCTTAATGAATAAATATTTTGTTAATAAATTTGGAGGTTCAAAGTTAAGTGAATATGCAGCTCTAGTTGGTGTGATTATTGGGTGCTTTGTATTTCCTCCATTTGGTATTATTATCATTCCTTTTGTAGCAGTATTAATAGTAGAATTAATTCAAGAACCTAACCTTTCACAAGCATTGAAGGCAAGCTTCGGCTCAGTTATTGCTTTCTTAGCAAGTTCAGTTGCGCAAGCAATTGTAATGCTTATCATGGTAATTTGGTTCTTTGTTGATGCTTTATTAATTAATTAAATCATTAGTGAGTAATCGAAAGAGTTAACAGAATGTAGTGTCGATATTTCAAATAATATTGGTGCTGCATGTGTTAACTCTATTTTATTTTTATTAACTTTAATCATTCAATATATATAGTTATGTCAAATTGTGTAATTAAAAATTTAATGAAAGCGTATTATTTATAAAAATTAATTAAATTTAAGCAACCCTCTTGTTTTCACTAAGCAATTTTTAGTATAATCACAAACATGTTTGAAAAAAATTGAAAACGGAGGGAACCACATATGAAATATCCAGTAGCTATATGGATGCTTGCGATTGGTGCATTTGCGATAGGGATGTCAGAATTTGTAATTATGGGTTTGTTACCCAATATTGCACGTGATTTTGATGTAACAGTCAGTCAAGCAGGACAACTGATTACCGGCTATGCATTAGGTGTAGCGATTGGTGGTCCTATACTAGTAATGTTAACAATCAAATGGAATAGAAAGTATCTACTGCTCGTACTAATGGGAATATTTATTTTGGGAAATATTGCCGTTTCACTAAGTCCTAATTATGGCTTAATGATGACAAGTAGAATTATTACTTCTTTAGCACATGGTTCTTTCTTTGGGATTGGTTCTATTCTTGCAGCAAGTATGGTTAATCCTGAAAAACGTGCAAGTGCAATGGCACTTATGTTTATGGGATTGAGTTTAAGTAATATCTTAGGCGTGCCATTCGGTACATTAGTAGGACAAAATTTTGGTTGGCAAATGACCTTTATCATTATTTCAATTATTGGTGTACTTGCGTTAATAGGAATTATTATATTTGTTCCTATGCGTCGTGAAACTGTGAAATCATCAGTACTCAAAGAATTAAAGATATTAAAAGAAAAGCGTTTGTGGTTAACGTTAGCAGTAACATTGTTTGGTTTTAGTAGCGTTTTTGCTTACTTCACATACATTTCTTCGACGTTAACAGATGTTTCACATGTACCGGAAAACTTGATTTCTTATTTATTAATCATTTTCGGGGTGGGTGTGACATTAGGTAATATTGTAGGTGGTAAACTTGCAGACTGGAATCTAAATAAAGCACTTAAAATTATCTTTGTTGTGTTTATTTTGTATTTCATTTTATTATATTTTGTACAGACAAGCGGTATTCTTATGGTAGCAGGTATTTTCTTCTTTGGTTTAATCGGCTTTAGTATGAGTCCATCTTTACAATTTAAGAGTACGTTAATTTCTAAAGATGCACCAACTTTAGCAAGTACTTTAAATCAATCTGCATTTAATTTAGGTAATGCATTAGGTGCCTTTATTGGTGGTGTTGTGGTTACAAACTTACCACTTGCATCATTAAGTTTAATTGCACCTATTTTAACTGTTATCGGTTTAATATTCTTATTTATCAGTATAGCTGTTGAACGTAAGGAAGATACACTAGTATCTCATTCATAGTTAAATGTTATTGTTTCATGTGTTTGATGTAGTATATGCCATATAAATAATGAATTTACTACTTGTGTTTAAAATAAAGCGTCTCAAGGACATACAATAAAGCACACAGATAAATTATCAATTTATCTGTGTGCTTTTTTAATATTTAAATATTACGTATTGTTGTCTCGCTTTCCTAGGGGACAGCTTCAGCCTGTAGTCTTCAGCTTGTCCTGTTCCCACAGGAGTCTCGCCAAAATACGTTGTAAGAAATTATGATTTCATATTGAAATACTTTAGGGTACCCATATTGAATGTATAGTGTTTGTGTTGAGATATAAATCATCAAATGCACAGATAACTTATCTATTTATTTTTTTCGATATTTCGTATTGTTGTCTCGCTTTCCTATTTGCCTTCTCGTTTTTGGTCTTCAACTGTCATTGCTTCTTTGGAGTCTCACCTATATACAATGTGTCTATGTGTAAAGTCAGATTAGTATACTATTGAAAGAAAAAGTTAAGATCCTCTCATTTAATAACCACTTATAAAATAAAATACCGAAATATTTTAAGTATAAAGACTGTAACATGACTCAGCTAGACTACCAAAGGTAACTTCAGTACGTATGTGATCAAATGTTATATCGCGTTAAGTTAATGAAATCGTTGAAATAAGGCCTGGAAATAAATTTGATGAATTTAAATGTTAGCATAGTTGTAAAACATATCACTCCAAATAATATTGAAATAGGCAATTTCTATATTATTTCAATAGAAATTGCCTGTTTATACAGATCCAAAACTTTATGTTTCAGACTCGTTATTTTATAAAAATGTGTTTTATAAGGAAGTAGTTGTTTCCTTTTTAATGAATTTGTGATCTATATACAAGGCAATGGGTAACACGATGAATGAGATAATGATAAATGTCCAATTACCAACAAAGATATAGGGTCCAAAAGCTAAGCTAGATTGTGGAATAAAAAATACATAAAATATTGCTGATAATAGGAGCAATATTACTATATATGTAATTATCCAAGTCCAATGTGATTTTGTAAAGCACTGCATCTGTACTGTTTTAAAAGCCATCCAAATAAACAAAAAGATGATGAAAATGCCAATGAGTATCATGATTGGGAATGTATATAAATATAGACGATTCGCGCCAATGAAGAAACCTATAAAGCCCTTTAAAAAACAAAAGATACCAAAAAATAATAATAGATGTTGAACGATGTATTTAAAAATATTGTACAGTGTTTCATTAGGCAATTTTTTTAACTCTTTTTTGGCATGTGCTTTTGGATCATGGTCAAAGAAATCCATAGCTAAAGTGCCATTACTTTCAGCTTTAAAAAGTTGATTTAAAATGCGATTCAACATTTTTTCAGAATCATGAGGATTCACACTTAAATCAGCACGTACATATGTCATATAATTTTCGAAAATTTCTCTATCCGTATTATTTAGGCGTAAAGATTTAACATTATTTTCGCGCATCAATTTTTCAGTAGATTTCATTTGAATTTCGCATTCCTTTTTATAAAATATTAATGATAGGCTTATTATGACGAATATAATAAGAGAAATCAATATAACTTTTTTATAGGGGGCTACATGCGATATATAACATACGAAGATAAGCATATTATTTCACAAATAGCACAGCTTCATGAAAGTGAACTTGAAAGGCAGAATCAAGATTATCAACAGACAACTTTGTCGGTCGCGTTACGCGAAGAGATGCTCTTAAATGGGTTATACCACGGAACGGATGTCCTAATTACACATATTGTAGATGATACATTAATAGGAGTAATTTGGGGACGCTATTTAAAGCATGAACAGAAGGTCATCATTGAATTTCTATATGTCGCTTTGAGGTATAGACAACAAGGTATAGCATCCAAGTTGAAAGATGAAATAGAGCAATGGGCGATAGAACAGGGAGCTGAGGAAATACAAGGCACAGTTGATGCTCATAATATAATGATGCAACAGTTGAATCAACAAAAAGGTTACCAAGTGAGTAAAGTAATAATGACCAAAAAATTACCGTTAAATAATGAACACAACAAGGATAAATGATAAGATAATTGTGATAAAGTATGAAAAAGGAGCTCCCAAATGAAAAAATGTTTAGCTTTAATATTAGCGTCTACTTTGGCGCTGACTGCATGTGGAAAAAGCGATGAGAAAGCAGCATTAGAGAAAGATGTTAAAAAGCTTGAAAAAGATAATAAATCTTTAAAAGAACAAAAAGAAAAATTACAAAAGCAACATGATAAACTAAAAGACAAGTCAAAAGATTTAGAAAAAGAAATTAACGCAGATACGTAACAAGCATAAGAAAAATAATAGAAATATAGTGAGAGTAATTGTTTAAGAAAATTTCTAAAATCGAACGAAATGACTGCTCAGTATATAAATGATTCGTAAATCAAGCATATGCGGTTTAATTAAATATACTATTATTTTGTCGTTTATTTCCTAGGAAATTATTGTAATATGGTTTTGCTACTTGTTATAATGGGTATCATTAATGATAAATGCAGTTTAGTATATGTGTATTAATTGAAAATATAAAAAAAGAATTGGCTTACTGGATAGTTATGTTGTTTTACATTTGTTTTATAGGGACATTTAAACTAAGGTTAAAACAAATGAATGATTATCCTATATAAGGAGAGAGGTAATTATTATGCATGAACAAGATTTTAATTTATTAGAAGGTCGATCAATAACGCTACCTGAATTAGGTAGAGAAATAGAAAATATTACTGGTAGACAAATAAAAGATTCTACAGGAGAAATCAAACGTGTTATCGCACATTTACCGAATTTTGAATCAGATACGGATACATTCGTAGCTACTTATCAATTGAATCATCAAAATGATTTCATTGATGCAACATTTACTGCTCCGAAAAGTGAGCGTAATCGTTTGAAAGAAATACCGGTTCACGTAGAATTAATTAGTTATATTTCAAGAGCTTAGTGAATTTTGATGTTAGGTGAGTAGCGCGCTATGATTAGTCATAACGCGTTACTTTTGTATAGGGAGTAATTAACCAGTATCGAGGTGTAACAAATGACAGTTTATATTGAAACTGAACGTTTAAGGTTACGTGACTGGGAGGAAAATGATCTACTGCTATTTCAACAAATGAATGCCAATCCGCAAGTTCGAAGATATTTTCCAAGTTTATTAAGTTACCAACGTTCAAAAAGCGATATGAATAAAATGAATAAAGCAATTAATCAAGAAGGTATTGGGCTATTTGCAGTGGAACTAAAGGAGACAAATGGCTGGCTTGGTTTTATTGGTGTAAATTACATAACAAGTGATAGTAAATATAAATTTGATGAATTGCCATTTTATGAAATTGGTTGGCGTTTAATACCTGAAGTGTGGGGCAATGGATTTGCTACAGAAGGTGCAGAAGCAGTATTACAATACGCTAAACAAAAAGGGATATCTGAAGTATATGCATTTTCAACTGAAAATAATATACCATCACGTAAAGTTATGGAAAAGATTGGAATGACCTTTTATGATCATTTTGAGTATCCAGAATTGAGCCCTTATCATGAATTGAAATCGTGTGTACGATATCATATTAAGCTTACTTAATTTTATATATTATTGTCGTTGGGAGATTCAACTATGGGCGCAACAATAATATATACACATATACTTTAAAGAAGTATCAATACAGTGGAAACAATTTAAAATCAAATGTTTTTAATAAGTTATTAATGAATGAATAATGCAACAGGCTGAGATATGTTTAGTTTAATATCTCAGCCTGTTATTTTGATGTTTATTGCGCTGTTAAACAAAGGATAGGAGTGACAAACGAATGAATGAGTTTGTTACTGTAATTGAATAATCAATTGACTTAGTTGTTTTAATGCGTTGTCTATGTCTGATACATCTATATAGGAATATGAGAATCTGATAGCGCGATTGGCTTGTTCACTATAGATTTCACCTGGATTGATCAATATGTGATGACTGATGGCTAAATCGAAAAGTGCTTTCATATCAATCGGATGATAGAGCTCAAACCAAATGTAAAACGAACCTTCAGGAATATGCCATGTTCCTAAATTTGAAAAATAACTTGTTAATGATTGTAAGAATTGGTCTCTTTTTATTAATAATTCATGCTTTAAATTTTGAATATGCCATTGGTGATACTGTGGATTTGTAAGCCATTGTGTAGCAATATATTGAGAAATTGAGCTTGCTCCATAATCATTTTGCATTTTTAAATCTGCTAAGTGTGAAACTACAGTTGATTTACCAATAATCCAACCTATTCTTAATCCAGGGCTTACAGATTTTGATAGACTACCTAAATAAAGAATGTTGTCGTTATGATCCAGTGACTTTAATGGGCGTGGTCTAGGCCTATTAAAGTAGAGCTCGCCATATACGTCATCTTCAACAATTGGAATACCATGTAGTTGGCATTGGTGAACGATTTTTTTGCGTTCTTCTATACTATAGCTATGTTGTGTCGGATTATGACAGGTTGGGATAGTATAGAATAGACTATGTCTAAAACGTTGTGAATGATTAAATATATGATTGATATTACGTTTAATTGTTGAAATTGGTAGTGACTTTAATTCAGCATGTATATTGTGCCATGTTCGAATGGAATGAATATATGAAGGCGATTCAATAATGATATGTGATTGTGGTACCAGTAAACCATCAGCAATTAATTTCAATCCTTGTAATGCCCCTGAAGTAATGCATATTTGATCTACCGTGCAGTCAATTCCCCATTGTTTCACATGCTCGACAATAGCGCTTCTTAAACTCAAACTCCCTAACGGGTATTCATAATTTGATGTTAACGGAATATCATTACTCTGTGCTAGTATTTCTTTGAATTGTTGGTTAGGGATTAAACTTGGACTTAACTCTCCGGTACTGAGCCTATATAAATCTGAACGAAATTCTAATTCATTGATTCGTTGTATAAAATACTGATTATTTTTAGAAGTACTGTGACTCATATAAGTTTGCCATTGAATATTATCTTTGATATAAGTATTCCATTTGTTATCGGCAATAAATAATCCTTTTCTTGGTTTACTTTCAATAGTGCCATAGCTTTGTAATATATCCAAAGCTTGTATCACAGTTGAGCGATTCACTTGATACATTGTGGCTAGTTCACGTTGAGTTGGTAATTTCATACCAGTTTCAAGTGAGCCATTTTGAATTTGGAGAAGGATATCATCGATAATTTGTTGGTATTTTGCTTTTCCCATTAGCAAACGACTCCTCATGATTGGTTGGGTTATAAATTATGTCGTGGTTGGTCAAAATATTTGAATTTTATTATAGCATAATGATTATAGATTTATATTAATTCTTACGATTATGGGTTGTGCCATAGCATTTTAAGAGAAGCTAATTTGGAGGGACGTTCGTTGATAGAAGCTATTATACATGGATTTATTTTAGCACTAGGCTTAATCCTACCATTAGGAGCACAGAATATTTTTATTTTTAACCAGGGTGCCAACTATAATGGTTTGAAAAGTGTCGCGCCAGTTATTATTGCGGCAGGGTGTTGTGATACGTTTCTTATACTATTAGCAGTATTAGGTGTGTCGCTAATCTTT
Source organism: Staphylococcus gallinarum (assembly GCF_029774255.1). Classification (NCBI taxonomy): domain Bacteria; kingdom Bacillati; phylum Bacillota; class Bacilli; order Caryophanales; family Staphylococcaceae; genus Staphylococcus; species Staphylococcus gallinarum. The sequence goes on along the minus strand of NZ_CP069082.1, from coordinate 2,293,187 downwards.
TATTCGCTACCAATGTTACAAGTAATCATATATGTAATTGGGTTAGTATTTTTACTATATATGGCTTGGACATTATGGAATGAACAAGTTGGAAAGGTGTCGCAACAGTCGGCATTGTCAGTCAAAAAACAAATTACTTTTGCAATGTCAGTTTCTCTATTAAATCCACACGCTGTTATGGACACAGTAGGTGTAATAGGGACCAATGCAACACTGTATCATGGTGAGGATAAGGTGGCATTTACTATTGCTACTATATTGGTTTCATGGATATGGTTTGTCTTGCTTGCAATATTGGGAAAAACTTTACATCACATAGATAAGAGAGGCAAATGGATTGTATTACTTAATAAAATATCAAGTATTATTATCTTAGTTGTGGTATTTATTATTATTAAACAACTTATTCAATTATTTAAATAAGCGGTTAATGTTTGACGTGAAACTTTAATAATAAGGTTTAAAAGGCAAAACATGCACCAGACGGTAATATGATTTAAAAATATGTAATAAAAAATGCTATTCCTCTCATAACGTAGAGAAGAATAGCATTTTTATTGTATATGAAAACTATTACTTTAGGATGGAACAGAGTGCTTTGGTAAGCAACTAACAAAGATGAAAGTAAATCTAATACGTTTTAATGATAGTGACGATTAGTCATATGTTCTAATACCTAATGGTTGGTAGGTATTAATTGTTTCAAATAGCTGTTCGGGCGTTTCGCACAATGGGGCCAGTGATTTATATTTATCATCGATAAAACCTTCCTCAATCATATGATGAATCATAGTATTTAATGGGTCATAGAAATGATTGATATTATAAATTGCGATTGGTTTTTCATGAATACCTATTTGTGCCCAACTATACATTTCGAAAAACTCTTCTAATGATCCAGCACCACCTGGAGCCATAACGAAGGCATCTGCAAGCTCTGCCATTTTATACTTTCGTTCATGCATTGAATCAACTAGTATAAGTTCTGTTAATTTTTGACTAGTGATTTCGCGTTCATTTAACATGTTAGGCATAACACCGATAGCGCGTCCACCATGGTCTAACACACCATCTTGAATTGCGCCCATAATACCAACAGAACCAGCGCCAAACACAAGTTCATAGCCTTGTTCTGCCATACTTTTACCTAATTGATATGCTTCTTTCATATATGTTTCATTGTTTCCTTTACTTGCACCACAATAAACAGCAATGCGTTTCATATTCATATCCTCCTTTGTTTATAACAATTCTTGAATTAACGTTATAAATTTTGACTCAAAAACTTTAATATCTTGATTTGTAAAGGGAGCAGGTCCTTTTGTCCGACCGCCACTTTTTCGAAACTGTGCGCTGACATGGCGCTGTTCTAATAATGTATTAATATTTTGTGCATCATAACGAAATCCTTTGTGGTGGAGTACAGTATGTACCTTGTTGATTAGTAAACTGGCTAAACCATAGTCTTGTGTAATCACAATGTCATTTGATTTGGCGAGTTGCACAATACGATAATCAACGGCGTCTGGTCCATCATCAACATATTTAGTATCTACATGAGCAGGCTGTATTACAGTAGAAAAGTGACTAAAACTACGTACTATTATAACAAAAATGCCTGTCCCTTTGGTCAATTCAATAACTGAATTGGTTACAGGACAAGCATCTCCATCTATTATGACTCGTGTCATGAAATTATTTGCCTTTTTCTTCGTTGTTTTGTTTTACGACACTTTTTGCAACGTAGTTTTTATATTTTTTAAATTCAGCTAATCTAGCTTTTTTATTCTGCTCTTGTTCTTTTTCTTCTTGTTTATGGCGTTTATCAATATTTTTTTGTAGAATTTTATCTAATTTATTGATATCTTTACGGTTATCTTTTTCTAACTTCTCGCCTTTTTTCTCTGTAGTAGCGTCAAGCTTTCCAGGTGTAAGACCAACTTTTTCCATATGTTTGTTGGCTTTTTTCATGTCTTTAATACGTTGCTTTTTGTTTTCTTCGCGTAATTTATCTTCTTGTTTATGACGCTTTTCGATGTTTTTTTGTAAAATTTTATCCATTTTACTAGCTTCTTTACGATTTTCTTTAGCTAATTTCTCGCCTTTTTTCTCGATATAAGCAGGGTCATGTTCTTTAGCAATACGCTTTAATTCACGTTTTTGATCTCGGTCATGTTTTTTCTCGACGACATAGTCTTTTGCAGTAGATGATTTATCAACAACTGCATCTTTAAATTGAACTGATTTACCTGCTACTGTTTTTGAAGCACTTACAGTTTTATCTGTAGCCTTTTTAACATCTGGATGATCTTTTATTTTTTTTCGCTCAACAATTAGAGGTACTAAAAACACAGGAGCTACTGTGATGATTGTTTTGATTAATTGTTTTTTGTCCATACTCGTTGCCTCCATTTAATTTATACTATCTTCATATTACCCTATGATACATGAAAATAAACTGTAATTACAGTTTTATAAAAGGCTTATTAAAAATAAATAAATAGCGCGCTACGCATTTAAATCCTCGAGATATATGCTCTTGGTGCAAAAAAAGATTGGGCACATGCGACGCATGTGTCCAATCTTAAAGTATATTATAATTATGCATTTGTGATGCCTTGTCCAATACCAAAACCAAAGTAAAGAATTGCAATGATAATAACTAAAATAATTCGGTAAATTGCAAATGGAATCAGCTTTACTTTACTGATTAAGAATAGGAACGTCTTAATTGCGATTAAACCAACAATAAATGCAGCTAAGAAACCTAAAATATAGAATCCGATATCACTGATGTGAATATATTCCATATTTTTGACTAAAGATAGTGCACTTGCTGCTAGCATAACTGGGACAGCCATAATAAATGTAAAATCAGAGGCTGCTTTATGGTTCATCTTCATTAATACCCCAGTTGAAATTGTTGACCCTGATCTACTGAAACCTGGCCACATCGCTACAGCTTGTGATAAGCCAATGACAAAGGCTTGGAAGTAGTTGATTTGGTCTACAGTTTTAGGGTTAGTAACTTTTTTGCTATAGATGTCTGCAACTATCATGTAAATTGCACCTATAAACAACCCAATCATAACTGTTGGAACACTAAATAAATATTTTTCAATTACGTCATCAAATAATACGCCTAAAATACCTGCAGGAATCATACCTACTAAGATATGTAATAAATTCAAACGTTTAGGCTTTTGGCCAATACCGTCGATGGGTTCTGATTTATATTTACCAATGTGTAACATTTCAAAATAACGTTCTCTGAATACCCATGCACCGGCAAAAACAGAGCCGAGTTGAATTACAATTTTAAAAGTGAAAGCGGACTGAGAGCCGAGGAACTCACTTGATTTCAACCACATGTCATCAATTAATATCATATGACCTGTAGATGAAACAGGGGCAAATTCAGTTAAGCCTTCTACAATACCTAAGATAATACCTTTTATTAATTCAAGTATTAACATATTTTACCTACTTTCTGTCTTTTTGTTCAATAATATGGTGCTGTTCATTTTTTAATCATAGCATAACAAAAATATGATTTACCACATATATCTGTGAATTTAAGAGAAAGATTAAATTGTAGTAATATTCTATATATTGATGGGTATTTTAACTATTAATATTAAAAAATATAAATATGACAGAAATATGAAACCACCATAAATTTTCCACTAAAATTTAATGCGAATTAATTCAACTTTCATAGAATAAGTTTATAATATGTGACAGGTGATATTTTGTGAAAAGATTAACAAATATGGTTTTACAATATAAAATTTATCCAATACTAATGTTTATATTTAGTATTTTATTAGCAATTACGGTTGTAATACAGAATGTTTCAATCGCAGAAATATTGAATAGGTTACTGCTAAAAACAAATCAAGATGTCGTCGTCATAATCACGATTACATTATTTATATTATTAGCTAGAGCGACCTTCAATACATTAAATCAACTCATGGGTGATAGATTAGCTCAGGTTGTTAAATATGATCTGCGACAACAATTAATATCAAAACAATCTGCAGCACCAATTGGCGCACAATTAAATACATTAACTCAAAATATCGACGGAATAACATCGTTTTTTAATGGTTATTTGCCACAAGTATTTAAATCTATGATGATTCCAATCTTTATTATTGTGGCGATGTGCTTTATCCATTTAAATACTGCATTAATAATGATTGTTACCGCACCATTTATTCCTTTGTTTTACATCATTTTCGGTTTAAAAACGCGGGATGAATCTAAAGATAAAATGATGTATCTAAATCAATTTAGCCAACAATTTTTGAATAAGGTGAAGGGATTAATTACATTAAAACTGTTTAATAAAACATCAGTAACTGAACAAGAATTATATAATGAGAGTACAACTTTCAGAGATCTAACTATGAAAATATTAAAAAGTGCTTTTTTATCAGGTTTAATGTTGGAATTTATTAGTATGTTAGGTATCGGATTAGTTGCATTAGAGGCTGGTTTAGGACTTATTCTATTTCATAATATTGATTTTAAGACAGCAGCGATAGCAATAATCTTAGCTCCTGAATTTTATAATGCAATCAAAGATTTAGGTCAATCCTTCCATACAGGAAAGCAGAGTGAAGGTGCCAGTGACGCAGTGTTTGAATTACTTGATCAATCTACTGTACCAGAGGAAAGACAATATAACGTCAATATCAATCAAATCCCACTTGTACAATTACGTAATGTTACTTATCGATACAAAGATGCGACACAAAATGCATTAAATAACATTAATCTTGATATCAATGAAGGTGATAATATTGCTTTAGTTGGGTCAAGCGGTGCAGGTAAATCAACATTAGCACAAGTTATCGCTCAACGATTTCGACCAATAGAGGGTAGTGTCTCCTTTAAATATAAAGATTTAAAGATTGGCTTTCTAAGTCAATCACCCTATATATTTAGTAGCTCAATTAAAGAAAATATTGCTATGTTTGATGATGTACCGGATGAGACAATTATTAAAGTGCTAGATGATGTAGGACTTAAGCAACAGGTTCTAGCATTGAAAAATGGTATTCATGCGGTGATAGGTGAAGGTGGAGAAATGTTATCAGGTGGACAAATGAGACGTATTGAACTTGCACGAATCTTATTACTGAGACCTGATTTATTGATCTTTGATGAGCCAGCGACGGGGCTTGATGTTAAGACAGAACATATTATTCAAGAGGTCTTGCTCACATCATTCCGGAAAACAACAATGATTACTATTGCACATCGTGCCCATACGATTAAAAATGCGAATAAATGTATTGAGATGAACAATGGTTGTGTGCAATCACAACGCACAACGCAACCTGTTCAATCATACAAGGATGGTGAAAGACGATGAAATCCCATATTAAATTTAAAGCAGATAGAGACTTAATACTTTCAATCGTCGTAGGTGTGGTAGGTAGTCTTGTAGCGCTAGGAATGTTCTTTTTAAGTGGATATATGGTTACCCAAAGTGCACTGGGGGCACCGTTATTTGCATTAATGGTACTCATTGTATCGGTGAAAATGTTTGGATTTTTACGTGCCATTGCGCGTTATATTGAACGTTTATTGTCACATCGGACTACATTTACAATGTTACGTAATGTAAGAGTTCAATTTTTTAAAAAATTGATTCCAGTGGTGCCAGATATTTATCGGAAATATAATTCAAGTGATTTAATTTCAAAAATGGTAGATCGGGTAGAAGCATTACAAAATATCTATCTAAGAGTGTATTATCCGCCTGTTGTAATAGGTATAACAGCAATAGTTGCTGGAATTGTAATGATTTATTTTTCGTATATACATGCAATAATCATATGTTTAAGTATGCTATTAACATTACTAGTTATTCCATGGTTAAGTGGTAAACGTGCCCGTCAGTTGAAAATAAAGGTGGATCGTGAACAAAGTGCCTTACTCAGTACATTTTATGATTATAAAGAAGGTTATGAAGAACTCGTGCGATTCAACCAAGTAGACCAATTTAAAACGGGATTACTACAAAAGTTAACTACATTTAAACAGGCTCAGGCGAGAGAGCAAAATTTCTTGACGCTATATGAGTATAGTTTGAATATTGTCTCCATGATCGCATTATTTGGAACTTTAGCTTTAGGGGCCTTTCAAGTTCAGCACCACGAATTAGATGTCGTGTATTTGACGAGTATTGTTTTAATGATGTTAACGTTATTTGAACAAGCGATACCAATGAGTAATGTTGCCTACTATAAAGCAGATACGGATGAATCACTAGCGAGTTTAAATGAAGTGATTGCACACCCAGTTAAGCAAGGTACACATGCGTTAGACCAGTCTGAGCAACAACCTTTGCTTGAACTTGAAAATGTAGCCTTTAAATATTGGAATCAATCACAAAACGTGCTGGAAAATATAAATTTAACAATCCATGAAGGTGAACAAATAGCGGTAATAGGACCGTCTGGTTCTGGTAAGAGTACGCTACTACAATTGATGCTAGGACTTTATCAAAGTGAGACTGGACAACTGAAGCTAAAGGGACAAGACATAATTGAGGTCGAAGATCAGTCCAAATATCAATATATAAATGCATTATTACAAGCTCAACAATTATTTGACGGTACTGTCAGAGAAAATTTGTTTACGGACAAAGATGATAAGTCAATTCGACAAGTATTTAATGATTTAGGATTACAACATATTGAATTAGATAGAGAAATAACATTAAGTGGAAACACTTTATCTGGAGGAGAAATACAGAGATTAGGCTTAGCAAGATTATTGTTGAAACAGGCTCCGTTATGGATATTAGATGAACCAACGACTGCATTAGATATTACGCATACAGATGCAATCATGGAAAAGATTCATACAGTGGCAGAAACATTAATCGTGGCTACGCATGATTTAAGATTGTTACCACACTTCGATAAAATTATTGTTATGATAGAAGGTCATATTGTAGAATCTGGAGATTATCATACACTGATAGCTAATAAAGGTTACTTATATCAAATGTTACAAATCAATAGAAGTGAATAAAAAAAGAGGGCTCAAATACGTTTGTGTTTGAGCTCTCAATATTACAAAATTTATAATTTGATTGTTTAACTTTAACTTAAGAAAAAATTATTTTGCTTTTTCTTCAGTAAAAGCATTAATTACTTTACTTAATAGGCGATTTAATTCATCTGACTCATCTGAGCTTAATGACGATGCCACAGCGACGTCTTGGCATGCAGTGTCTAACTCAGGACGAATTTCTTCGCTCTTCTCAGTTAAGTGAATAAATACTTCTCTTTGGTCTACTTCAGAACGTTCACGCTTAATTAAATCAACCTGTTCCATTCTTTTAAGTAGTGGTGATACAGTACCTGTATCAAGTGCCAACTCTGTTACGACCTTTTTAACATTTACGGGTGACTCAGACCATAAAATTGTTAAAACTAAAAATTGTGGGTAAGTAAGTTTGTATTTCTTAAAGACATTGTTTGAGTAGTAGCGATTTACTTGTCTTTGAGCATTATACAAACTGAAACAAAGTTGTTCCTTTAAATTAAGTTCTTCAGACATAAAGTTCTCCTCCAGACATTCTATCCGTTTTGTTCTCTCTGTATCGGACTGAATCCGTCTAATGTTGTGCGATACTACCTCCTGAATACTTTTGTGCTTTGCCATGCTAAAATAAAACCTGTACAAAAATTCGGAAGTCTTTTAATATTGTATCAAATAAAGACCTAATTATATAAGTATTTAAACTCTTATGCAAACATTTATTGGAAATGAGTGATAATTTTGAAAAATATTAAAAATCGAAAAATTTCTATCACAATCTTAACGGGGTTTCTAGGTAGTGGGAAAACTACATTTTTAAATAAATATGTAAGTTACCTATTAAACAACCAAGAAAAGCCACAAGTTATTGTTAATGAATACGGGAATTTAGATGTTGATAGCTATGCGCTCGGTAATCAAGTAGAGGTCGCATCTATATTAAATGGTTGCGTATGCTGTGATTCGCAACTAGATTTAATAAAACAATTAAAACATTTTATTAACGAAAGTGCAATGCACCATATAATAATTGAAGCAACTGGCATTGCCCATCCCATAGAAATTATAGCTGCATGTCAAGATCCAGAAATTGCTGAATATACTGATGTGCCTACTGTTATCGGCTTAGTTGATGGGCCACAATTTTTAAAAAGAAAGTTGTATACAAATAATACAAAAGATTTAATGGAAGAACAGTTAAAAGTGTGTCACGCAATTATTGTTAACAAAATGGATTTAATTGACAATGAAGCAAAAGAAAATTTGAAAGTATTAAAAGAGTTAAATCCTCATGCTGCAATTACATACACAACATATACAGAATGTGATATTGAGGAACTACTTAATGAGGCAAATATTGCCACACCATCAATGACTGGAGTTAAATATGGACATCATCATGGTATTAATAGTTTAGTTTATACCTTTACTAGTCCGATTGATAGACAACTATTTTATCAATTTATTTTACGGTTGCCTGATAATGTTCTAAGATTAAAGGGATATGTTAAGTTTCGAGATGCACCGATGGATACTTATGAATTTCAATATGCAAATGGATTGCCAGATTACCATGTTATTGATGAGGCAATGGAATTAAAGATTGTATTAATTGGCGAACAACTTGACATCAATCGATTACGCAATAAATTAGACGGATTACAATTCACATAATTAAAAAGGTAGAGGTGTGGTGCAATTATGGAAAAAGTTAAAATTAATCAACACGTATCTTTCTCTAAACTCATACAAGGATTTTGGAGGGCGAAAGACTGGAATTGGACGGCGCAAGAATTAAATAGATATATCAACGAATTACATGATAGAGGAATCACTACAATGGATCATGCCGATATTTATGGCAATTATAGTTGTGAAGGTATCTTTGGAGAGGCGTTAAAGTTATCACCGCAATTGCGTGAACAGTTAGAAATAGTGTCGAAATGTGGCATTGTTTTGCCGACAGACCGCATACCAAATGCAGATGGTCATCGCTATGATCACAGTAGTCAACATATTAAACGTTCAGTTGAACGCTCTCTTCAAGAGTTGAACGTGGAATATTTAGATTCACTACTCATCCATAGGCCATCACCATTAATGGATCCTGAAGAAATTACAGACGCGTTAAAGGTGTTGGTTACGGAAGGTAAGGTCAAGTCCTTTGGTGTGTCGAACTTTAACAAATCTCAATATGATTTAATAAATCGTAGTTTGGTTTGCGACAAACTACATATTACTGTCAATCAATTGGAGGTTTCACCATATACCTTAGATGCGCTTGATGATGGTATTATCAACCATATGTTTAAAGATGATGTTAAAATAATGGCATGGAGTCCTATGGCTGGTGGTAAATTGTTTGATCCGAAAGACGAAAGGTCACAACGCATCATGACTGTAATAACACCATTAACAGAAAAATATAATGTATCTACAAATAGTATTATTGTGGCTTGGTTAAATAAGCATCCTGCATCTATTATGCCAGTATTAGGTACACATAATATTAATAGAATAGATGAAGCAATAGATGGCTTTGGATTAACATTGACGGATCAAGAATGGTTTGATATTTATACGGCATCTTTAGGACATGACATAGCGTAATTTATTTGTAAGAGGAGTAAAAGTAATGAATAACCAAAATGAAACACATCGTAGAAAGCAACTTAAATTTGAACGTAACTTTATTAATATTCCATTTTTAGCATTTGCATTAATTATTGCGATATTAAATCTAAGCTTTCCGGATATAAATATAATGATGACATTATTTGGATTATTTTTCTTATATAATGGCGGCATTTTGTTCGTATCATTTATAAAACATTATAAACGAACTACAATTTTGTCATTAATATTAACCATCTTATCATTAACATTATTCGGTTTATCACTTTATTTATACGCAGCAGCAAACAATTTAATATAATATTTTCTATTTTAGCTAGGCTAAGAATTGGGAATTATAATCATAAAATAGATAATACGATTATAGGGGGAAATGAATGGAAGTCTGGATTACACACTTTATGGAGAAATTTGGTTATTGGGGAATCGCGTTTCTAATCTTTTTAGAAAATGTGTTTCCACCAATTCCTTCAGAAATTATATTAACCTTTGGTGGATTTATGACTACGAAATCTGATTTGAGTTTTCTTGGCGTTACTATCACATCAACGATTGGCTCAGTGTTAGGTGCTATTGTATTATATGGTATCGGCGCTTGGATAGGTGAACGAAATCTATATCGTTTTGTTAATCGCTATGGGAAAATATTACGTGTAAAGACCCAAGATTTAGATAAAACAATTGGTTGGTTTGAAAAGTATGGCTATTGGACGATATTTTTCTGTCGTTTTGTACCATTATTAAGAAGTTTGATTTCAATTCCAGCAGGCTTAACAAGAATGAACATGCCATTATTTATAATTTTTACCACGATAGGTACTCTGATTTGGAATATTGTATTAATTTATTTAGGGCAAGCTGTCGGTGGTAATTGGCATACGATTGTACATTATATGGATATATATTCACGTATTATCTATATCATTTTAGCTATTCTAATCATTTTCGTTATTTGGAAATGGTTAAAACGTTCTAAAAAGAATAAGTAAAGCTGATAAACCTAGTTAACTAAAATGAATCACTATTTTATTTGTGCTGAGACAATATATTTATTTCTGATGTTATAATAAAGATAATAAATTAATGATTGAAGGGATATTATGGCAAATAGAAAGGTTTCAATTATAGGAGCAGGTAATACAGGAGCAACATTGGCGTTCATTATCGCACAGCAAGAACTTGCAGATGTTGTAATGATTGACCGACCACACAACGAAGGTCAAGTTAAAGGTAAAGCTTTAGACATTTTAGAAAGTAGTCCTGTTTATGGCTTTGATGTTGATGTGAAAGGCTCTATCGATTATGCAGATACTGCAGATTCTGACATCGTGGTAATTACTGCAGGGGTTCCACGAAAGCCTGGAATGAGTAGAGATGACTTAGTTCAAGTAAATGAATCCGTCATGCATGATGTTACAACAAATATTGTTAAATATTCACCTGATTGTACAATCATTGTCTTGACTAATCCGGTTGATGCGATGACATATTCAGTAATAAAGGCATCTGGGTTCCCTAAATCACGAGTGATTGGTCAATCTGGAATCTTAGATACAGCAAGATATCAGACATTTATTGCGGAGGCACTTAATGTATCTGTAAAGGATATTAGAGGCTTGGTCTTAGGTGGTCATGGTGACACAATGGTACCTTTAGTAGATTCAACAAATGTCAACGGCATACCTTTAAGTAAGATGTTGGATAGTGATACAATTAAAAAAATTGTTGAACGTACTAGAAAGGGAGGAGCAGAAATTGTTGAATTATTAGGCAATGGTTCAGCATATTATGCACCTGCTTCAGCAATTTATAGTATGATTGCGGCAATTTTAAAGGATCAAAAGAGATTATTACCAAGTATTGCACTATTAGAAGGTGAATATGGTTTTACTGATATTTGTTTAGGCGTTCCAACTATTTTAGGAGCAAATGGAATTGAACAAGTTGTCGAGTTACAATTATCAGAAGATGAACAACAACAATTGCAAATTTCAGCTGATTCGGTGACTGAAGTAAAACAATCATTAACAAATAAATAAAAGACTACTATTAATAATAGTTATTTATAAAGCGTTTGGAACATAAACACCCAGCATTAAGCCCATCAAAGAACAAAAATCTTTGATGGGCTTGTTATTTATATCAATATTCCGTATTGTTATTGCTTGTTTATCTTGGGGGGGGCGAGCCTTGCTCTCGACATTCACCTTACGCCCTTAGGTGTCTCGCAAGCAATACGAAGTTCATATATGTTATTACATTTTAAATAAACAGATATAGACTGCTACATATTCGAAAAAGGTTAAGATATACATATATTTTAGTCTTAACTTGGCTTGTATTGGAACATCCCATTTATGATATCGGCGTTCATAGTAGAAGAGTTGTAAATAAAATAGACCAATACCAAGGGGAAAGCACATTAAGATAATACTTTTTTTGTAACTAAAGCCAATATCATGTAACAAATGACCAATGATAAGTTGAGCGATAATTAATACAATCACTAGGAGTATAATATTAAACGTCATTTGATAGCTCGCACTCCTTTCGTGAATGAAAATAATAAGACTTGTAGCACGACTAATAATAGAATAAAACCAAATGCATTTATATCAGTGCGTAATACGACCTCTTTAAATATTCGCATCGGTTCATTAATCAGATACACGGAATGTAATCTTAAAAAGCGACCGATAAATATCCCGAATCCATTTAAGAACATCATTATGACAATCAGCACATAATTTAACCATTTGTAATGTGTGAATCGTTCCATTTCTAAAAACATAATAGTTAAGAGGTATAGCGCAAATATGACTGCTGATACAAGAAAAGTAAAATACGCCCATTCAATTAGTATCAAGCCCTGATAAAAATTAAATGAAAATTGATTTAAATGTATTAGGTCTGTAACCATGTACAATGTGTTCGGGACCATCAATAAGAAAATAAGTGAAAAAATAATAAAAAGTGGCCATTCAAATTTAAATTTGGGTTTAAATAAATTGAGTAACAAACAAAGCTCAAATGGTACATAGGCTAGAAATAAGTTGAGTGTCATAAATTTATAAAAACTATTAAAGAATATAGATACAATCATTAAAATAAGAAAAACAGTTCTAGCAATATAACGTGCGCGCATATTCACACCTACCTTTTAATTATATTAAATAATAAATTTTAAAATATTTAACCTCGGAAGTATTGCACGTAATTCCCAGAGATAATAAAAAAATGTAGTTCCACATTTTTGAAATACAAATATACATAATACAAGTTGTAAAAATAAAAATCAATAATTGCTAATTTTTTGCAGTATTAATGTTGAAATATAATTAAGGTTAATGTGCAATCGATTGTGTGATATAAATACGTGGTATAAGTGGTGTAAGTGTTAAAAGCACTCAGTATCAAAAATCTCATGTAAAGAAGAAAGAGCCTAGGACAATAGTATTGAATGTATTCAGAAAATCGTGTGCAGTAATTAATCTGTATATAGTTCTGCTAAATTCCAAGTTAAATAGCAACATAATTACTGTCGATGATCAAGTACATAACAATACGCTTTGTCATACGCTCTTGAGTTAATCGATATATGATTTTTTACTATAGATTGAGTAGGTTAAGACCTATTTCATCATTGAACTTTCGGTTAATATCTAAATTTGTCATTGTGATAACAATTTCTGCTGTAGCAGAAACAGTTGCTTTCGATAAGTGACCACTATAAGTTTCATATTTGTTCGTGCCAAACGTCGCATGTAGATGTGCAAACGGTTGATCATCAATATGTGAAATGTTACCTAATAAGCTTGTTAATTCTAAAGGCTCTTGTATCAGTTTTTTCTCATAAGTTTTAGTTTCTAGATTATAGAAGTTTAATTCGACTTCAGAACAAGCGCCAATACCGCTCACAGTTCCAAATTTTCCATTTTTGTCACGAGCGATATCCGTTACTGCTTCTACGATATCTTCTCCTTGTTCTAACACTAGTACGATTGTATTATTATCTTCTTGATATACCATTCTCAATCACCGTCCTATCACTCTTTACCCATTATTATATACTGTAATAACGCATATTTCATAATTTACAGTAAAAAATAAAATTCTTCTATTGTGTTTTATAGTCTATATGTTATAGAATGTTCTAATATTATGTTTGCGACAATTATATAGGGAATAGGGTATAAGGTATTTATAGTTTAAAAAATGTGAGTTAATAAAATTTTATCTTAATTAAAAATTATAGTCTTTATTTGTTAAATAGGTTAAACATCTGTGAACTTCAATTTGAAAATGTAAATCGTACTTACTCTATCCAAAGCAATAGAATGGAGGGAGCCATGTGAATAAGCAATTTGTAATTTTATATTTTAATATTTTTCTAGTCTTTTTAGGTATTGGCTTAATTGTACCGGTACTACCAGTTTATCTTAAAGACTTAGGGCTTAATGGTAGTGATCTTGGAGTGCTAGTAGCAGCATTTGCACTTGCTCAAATGGTCATATCGCCTTTTGGAGGGACGTTAGCAGATAAACTTGGTAAAAAGTTAATCATTTGTATTGGATTGGCACTATTTGCGATATCTGAATTTTTATTTGCGGTAAGTCATTCATTTAGTTTGCTAATTATTTCAAGAATATTAGGTGGATTTAGTGCAGGGATGGTTATGCCTGGTGTAACAGGTATGATTGCCGACATTTCACCAGGAAAAGACAAAGCCAAAAATTTTGGATATATGTCTGCAATTATTAACTCTGGCTTTATTTTAGGACCTGGGCTAGGTGGATTTTTAGCAGAATTCTCACATAGATTACCATTCTTTGTTGCAGGTGGTAGTGGCTGTTTAGCCTTGGTATTATCTGTGATATTAATTAAAAATCCTAAGAATGAAACGCAAGATGGTTTTACAAAATATCAGCCAGAATTATTGTCTAAAATTAATTGGAAAGTGTTTATAACACCTATTGTTCTAACTTTGGTATTAGCATTTGGTCTATCAGCATTTGAGACATTGTTCCCGTTATATACTGCTGATAAAGCACATTATTCACCATTAGATATTTCATTTGCAATTACAGGTGGAGGCATCTTTGGTGCTATCTTCCAAGTATTTTTCTTCGATAAATTCATGAAATACTTTAAAGAATTGACATTTATCACATATGCACTGATATATTCAGCGTTAATTTTACTTGGATTGACTCTAGTGCATAGCTATTGGTCAATTATGATTATCAGTTTTGTTGTATTTATTGGTTTTGACATGATACGTCCAGCAATTACAAATTATTTTTCAAATATTGCAGCAGATCGTCAAGGATTTGCTGGTGGTCTCAACTCAACGTTTACAAGTATGGGGAACTTTATTGGTCCACTTGTAGCTGGAGGACTATATGATGTAAACTATGAATTTCCATTATATATGGCAGTATTGGTTATGCTATTAGGTATTTTTGTGATTTTTGTAGAAAAGTCTATCAGAAAGAAGTTTAATAAGGCTTAAAACTAAAAATGAACAATTAAACAATATGCTATTTAAATTATAGGCAGAGAATGATTAGGATAACTCAATTCTAATCATTCTCTTTTTTATTAGTTCAATTAGTCAATAAGTTCATAACGGTTTAAACACTGTTTTTATATGGGAGTAAAATGAGAAACAATTGCAGATATAGTAGAGATCAATAGCTGAATATTGGATTTAGTGGAGTGAAGTAAACATGACAATTGTATTAAATTGAATCATATTGCGTAATACTATTGTTACAGATATTACATTTGTTTTAAATTGTGGTCTATATAAGTTTTTTGTTAATTTTATGTGCTAATATGTAGAGAAATGTTAAAAGAAATGTGGGTATCTATATAAATGAGTATGAAAAATATAACTTTGGCTTTGTCAGCGATGGTATTAGCTAGTTGCTTAGTCTTGTTGTTATTTTTAGCAACACATCAAAACGCATTAGTTAAAGTGCATGAAAAGATTTCAAGTTATTCAGGTGTTGAAAGTGTGGTTGAAGCTAAAGATAAATCAAAGCAAGCACATAAACAAGATAAAGCGCAGAACGATAAGCATGAGGGAATTATTGAAGCATCAATGAAAAAGGATGAAAACGAAAAGCCGCATAACGCCAAGAATTTTGTTCCGATTGCACAGAATTCTACACATAACTTAGAAAATAATGCAGTTGGCAAAGCTAATTTACCTGAATTTAGTAAAGCCTTAGCTATTGCACAAAAAAAGGTGAATAACGATAATCATAGTAATAACCAATATAATGATTATGGTATAGATAGCACGTGTCAAGGTGTATACTATTATATTTTCACCTTTAAAAATGACAAGAATCCAGGATCTTATTATAGAGTCACTGTTAATACCCACAGTAATGCAGAAATCTTTGATAAATCATACCGAGTAACAGATAACCCATCACAAAATGCACCATGTATATCACCACAAGAATCTGAAGTCATAGCCCAAAAGTATGCAGCAGATCATTTAGGTGCGAATGCGAGCCTTAAACAAGTTAAGGAAGCTAAAGAGGGCATGTATTATACATTCATAGACTCTAAAACAGAAAATGAATGCAGAGTAGTTATTACTAAGGCGGGAGATGTTATTCAACAACCTGCACTAAAATAAACATCGAAACTGATTATACTACAGTCGCGTATGAATTGATTGTAGTCTAATAGTCAGTTATTTTTTTAGCGTTATTGATTTTTGAAATAAATTATAATAGGTAAAGTAAGCGATTAGCTAGTTTAATCATAATAAGAGGCGTACAATTGATTTAAAGAGAAGTAGATGAGGTGTATTTAACGTGAAATCCAAAAAAACAAATGCAATGCGGATGCTTGATCGTAATCATATAGACTATAAAGTTAACAACTATCCTGTTACTGAAGCACATATGGACGGTACTCGTGTAGCGCAACTCGTCGGAGTGAGTGTAGATGAGGTATTTAAGACCTTAGTATTAGAAAATGCACAACACGAGCATTTTGTATTTATCATTCCTGTTAATGCAACTTTAAATATGAAACTAGCAGCAAAGTCAGTAAAGGAAAAGAAACTTCATTTAATGCCACTTGATGATTTGAAGCGGGTGACTGGTTATGTGCGAGGTGGTTGTTCGCCAATAGGAATGAAAAAACTTTTCCCAACAGTCATAGATAGTCAGTCTGAACGATTAGACGCTGTTTATGTAAGTGGTGGTGAGAGAGGTACCCAAATTCAGATTAAAGTAACAGATTTAATAACACAAACTAAAGCACAAGTTACCTCAATTATTGAAAGTTAGCTGATTAACATTATATACAATGAAGTTACAGAGATGTATAAACGAGTAAAGTATTTGATCGTTTGTGCATCTTTTTTTGTTGTTTTCGAAATGAATGGGCAAAAAGTGACAAAAAGTTGAAAAATTTCAGAAATAATGATTGTTTTTGATTGTTTTTGATAAAATGTGATTGAAAAAAGAAAGCGGAAACATTATAATATCTTTGAGATGAGGTGAAATGATGATTACGGAAAAACGCCATGAGTTAATTTTGACTGAACTGTCAAAAAAAGACTTTCTAACGTTACAGGAATTGATTGATAGAACTGAATGTAGTGCTTCAACAATTAGAAGAGATTTATCTAAACTTCAGCAACTAGGTAAACTGAAAAGAGTTCATGGTGGCGCAACACTCAACCAATCATCTCTATTAGAACCTAATTTAGCAGATAAGCGCAGTACTAACCATAGAGAAAAGCAAGAAATAGGAAGATTAGCAGCACAGCAAATTGAAGATAATGATTGTATCTATTTAGATGCTGGTTCGACAACACTGGAAATGATTCCGTATATACAAGCGCAAGATATTATTGTTGTGACAAATGGTTTAACCCATGTTGAAGAGCTGTTAAAGCAAGGTATACGTACATTGATTATTGGTGGAGAAGTGAAATCTACGACATTTGCAACTGTCGGAGTTAGCGCGGTTGAAACACTGGATCGTTATCGCTTTGATAAGGCATTTCTCGGTATGAATGGTATTGATTTGAAATATGGATTGACGACTCCAGATGACCAAGAAGCCATTATTAAGAATAAAGCGATGGGCTTAGCAACACGAAATTTTGTGTTAGTAGACCATTCAAAATTTAACAAAGTGTATTTTGCACATGTGCCACTCTCTGATGAAGTGACATTAGTTACATCTAAGAAAGCAATAGAAGGTACGACGTTTCAATATTTTTCAGAAAAATACAATTTTATCGGGGGAACATTATGATTTACACAGTAACTTTTAACCCTTCTATCGATTATATAATGTTTGCACAAGGTTTCGAACTAGATGGTTTAAACCGTGCTACAGAAACATATAAATTTGCAGGAGGAAAGGGAATTAATGTATCAAGAGTATTAAAGACTTTAGACGTTTCGTCAACTGCATTAGGCTTTGCAGGAGGATTTCCTGGACAGTTTATCGAAGATACATTAGAGCAAGCAGATATTGCAACTCATTTTGTAAAGGTAGACGAGGATACCAGAATCAATGTGAAATTAAAGACTGGGAAAGAAACAGAAATTAATGCACCAGGACCTACTATTTCAGAGACTCAATTTTCAGATTTATTACAGCAAATAGAATCAACGACTCCCCAAGACACAGTTATCGTTGCGGGTAGCATTCCAAAAAGTGTACCAGCGGATGCTTATGAACAAATTGCAAAGATTACTAGTGAAACAGGTGCAAAGCTTGTAGTAGATGCTGAGAAAGATTTAGTAGAAAGTGTGTTGAAGTATAATCCGCTATTTATCAAGCCGAACAAAGATGAATTAGAGGTTATGTTTAATACAGAGATTACAACTGATAAACAAGTGATTAAGTATGCACATGAAATTTTAAATAAGGGTGCAGTGTCAGTCATTATTTCACTTGGTGGAGATGGAGCGATTTATGTTGATCGCAAACAAAGCTTTAAAGCTATTGTCCCAAATGGCCAAGTTATTAATACTGTTGGTTCAGGTGATAGCACAGTGGCAGGTATGGTTGCCGGTTTAGAAAATGGATTATCTGTGGGAGAAGCATTTAAACAAGCAGTATCAGCAGGGACTGCAACAGCGTTTAGCGAAGATTTAGCGACGCGTGATGCTATATCAGACATCCAGTCACAAGTTGAAATTAAGACACTAGATGGGAGTGTATAACTATGAGAATTACTGAGTTATTAACAAAAGACACGATAGCGATGGACCTTTCTTCAAACGATAAAAATGGAGTAATTGATGAATTAGTTAATCAATTAAACAAAGCTGGTAAATTAAATGATGTTACAGCCTTTAAAGAAGCAATTCATAATAGAGAATCACAAAGCACGACGGGAATTGGGGAAGGAATAGCAATACCGCACGCTAAGGTTGCAGCAGTGGACACACCAGCAATTGCGTTTGGGAAATCTAAAGCAGGTGTCGATTATCAAAGTTTAGATATGCAACCAGCGCATTTATTCTTTATGATTGCAGCACCGGAAGGCGGCGCACAAACGCATTTAGATGCATTAGCAAAATTATCAGGTATCTTAATGGATGAAGATGTTCGAAAGGATTTATTAAACGCATCATCTGAAAAAGAAGTATTGAATATTATTGATAGAGCTGATGATGAGGCAACCGAAGAAGAGGAAGCTTCAGAAGCAGCTGCAGCATCAGCAACAACATCTGCTGATAGCAATGAACCATATGTATTAGCTGTTACAGCATGTCCGACAGGTATCGCACATACGTATATGGCACGTGATGCATTGAAGAAACAAGCGGAAAAAATGGGCGTCAATATTAAAGTTGAAACAAATGGTTCAGGCGGAATTAAAAACCATCTAACAGCAGAAGATATTGAACGTGCTCAAGGAATTATCGTTGCGGCTGATGTTCATGTTGAAACGGATCGCTTCGATGGTAAAAATGTAATTGAAGTACCAGTTGCTGATGGTATCAAGCGACCTAAAGAGTTAATTGATATGGCTCAAGATACTTCAAGAACGCCATTTGTAGCAAGAGGAAATAGTAGTAAATCAGAAAGTTCGAATGAGAAACAAAGTGTCGGTAAGACAATTTATAAACACTTAATGAACGGTGTTTCTAATATGTTACCACTTGTTATTGCTGGTGGTATCTTGATGGCAATCGTCTTTTTATTTGGACCAAACTCATTTGATCCAAAAAGTTCAGAACATAATGCCTTTGCAGAGCAATTATGGAATATCGGTAAGAATAGTGCCTTTGCTTTAATTATTCCGATATTAGCTGGATATATCGCACGTAGTATTGCAGATAAACCAGGTTTCGCAGCAGGTTTAGTCGGTGGTATGCTAGCAGTTTCTGGTGATTCAGGATTTATTGGCGGTATTTTAGCAGGTTTCTTAGCAGGTTACTTAACACAAGGTATTAAAAAGGTGGTCAGTGGTTTACCACAAGCACTTGAAGGTTTAAAACCAACATTGATTTATCCAGTATTCTCTGTAGCAATTACTGGTTTACTAATGATCTATGTATTAAATCCACCAGCATCTTGGTTGAATAATTTATTACTTAATGGTTTACAAAGTTTATCAGGCACAAATATTATGTTACTAGGATTAGTTATTGGTGCAATGATGGCGATTGACATGGGTGGTCCTTTCAATAAGGCAGCATATGTATTCGCAACAGCGGCACTAACTGAAGGTAATGCGGCTCCAATTACAGCAGCAATGATTGGTGGTATGGTTCCTCCAATTGCTATTGCTACAGCAATGTTAATCTTTAAGAAGAAATTTACTAAAGAACAACGAGGTTCTATAGTACCAAACTATGTAATGGGTCTATCATTTATTACAGAGGGCGCGATTCCATTCGCAGCAGCTGACCCTATACGTGTTATTCCATCTATGATGGTTGGTTCAGGTGTTGCAGGTGCGATTGCACTTGGTTTAGGTTCTTCAATTCAAGCGCCACATGGTGGTATCTTCGTTATCGTTGGTACAGACTTTGGTCACGTATTACAATCGTTAATAGCAATTGTTATTGGTTCAATCGTTGCAGCGATTTTATATGGTATCTTGAAGCCTAAACTTGGAAAAGAAGAAATCCGTGCTTCAGAAGCAATGAATGAATAAGATGTGATATATTAAATTAATTCAGTAGAAAGGCGTTGCTAACGTATTTCTACTGAATTTTTTATTTTATATGAAATAAACTTAAGATTATAATATGGTAAATAATTTTGGTAAAATGGGAGAAAAGCGTCAGTGTGTGAAATGAGTAAAATAACGTAAAGAAGGTAGATAGGCATGGCAGAGTATGTAATTGAAAATGGTCGAATTTATACAGAGTATGAAACAATAGAAAAGGGTTATTTAATCATCAAAGCTGGTAAGATTGCCGGTGTAGGTAAAGGAAAATATGAAGGTGAACTGACTACATATGACGCACAAGGTCATCACGTATTACCAGGTTTTATTGATATTCATATTCACGGAGGATATGGTGAAGATGCAATGGATGCATCTGAAGACGGATTACAACATCTTGCAAAATCGTTATTATCTGAAGGAACAACGAGCTTTTTAGCAACGACAATGACACAATCAGATGATAATATTACGAAAGCTTTGAAAACAATTGTGAGCTATCAAAGTAAACATGATAAATACCAAGCAGCAGACATAGTTGGAATCCATCTAGAAGGGCCATTTATTTCTGAACATAAAGTAGGCGCACAGAATCCAGAATTTGTTCAACGACCTTCGATTGAAAAAGTACGACAATTTCAAAGCATTGCGAATGGTCAAATTAAAGTGATAACCTTTGCTCCTGAAGTGACTGGAGCCGAAGAAACATTAAATGCATTCCATGACAAAATTAAATTCTCAATAGGTCATACTGTTGCAACGTATGATGAGGTAAATAAAGCCGTATCACAAGGTGCTAAACATGTAACGCACTTATATAATGCTGGCACTGCATTTGAACATAGAGAGCCTGGTGTGTTTGGCGCTGCATGGACGAATGACGCATTGAGTACTGAACTGATTGTTGATGGTATTCATTCGCATCCTGCTGCTGTAAAGATTGCCTTTAAACAAAAAGGTAATGAGCAATTTTTCTTAATTACTGATGCTATGAGAGCTAAAGGTATGCCAGATGGTGAATATGATTTAGGTGGTCAAAATGTGCATGTACAAGGTGCTGAGGCAAGATTAGCTTCAGGAGCTTTAGCTGGCAGTATTTTAAAAATGAATGAAGGCCTAAATAATTTATTGAAATATACAGGCGAACCACTTGAGAAAGTTTGGCGTGTCACAAGTCTCAATCAAGCAATAGCATTAAATATTGATCATCAAAAAGGTAGCTTATCTGTGGGGAAAGATGCAGATATAGTTATTTTAGATGACGATCAACAAGTTTGTGCAACGATTAAAGAAGGTGAAATACACCAATTTGTTAAAAGATTATTTTAAAAGATAAAATAAAAAGAAAAATTAGAAAGTTGACTCAAACAAATTTTTGCGTTTAAATGTCTAGTTGAACAAATAAAATTTTGTAGTATAAATTAGATTGCAAGATTACATTATGATAAAATAAAGGAAATGCGTATTTTTAGGGAGGTGTTACAATGGGAAGGATTTAGTAATTAATTTAATAGTAGTACCAGATAAACAATTTTATGAACGGTCACCTATTGTGACACGAAATTTTGGAGGTGAATCCCTAGAAATAGGGAACTAATTGGAAACTGTGACCATAATGAACTTAGTTATATTTTTTCTTTTAATAGCATTGACGACGGTATTCGTCGGATCGGAGTTTGCACTTGTTAAAGTAAGAACGACAAGAATAGAACAACTTGCGTCAGAGGGCAATGGTAGCGCTCGAGTCGTGAAGAAGATGATTAAGAATTTAGACTATTATTTATCAGCATGTCAGTTAGGTATAACTGTTACATCTTTAGGACTTGGGTGGCTTGGTGAGCCGACATTTGATAAATTATTGCATCCATTGTTTGAATTGATTCACTTACCAGAGGCTTTGACTACAACCATTTCATTTATCGTAGCATTTATTGTAGTGACATATTTACATGTGGTACTTGGTGAATTGGCGCCTAAGACTTTGGCCATTCAATATACGGAGAAACTAGCTTTAATCTATGCTAGACCATTGTATTACTTTGGAACAGTAATGAAACCATTAATTTGGTTAATGAATGGATCAGCGAGAATGATTATTCGATTGTTTGGAGTTGATCCAGACGCTAATAACGATGCAATGTCTGAAGAAGAAATTAAAATCATAATAAACAACAGTTATAATGGCGGAGAAATTAATCAAACTGAGTTAGCTTATATGCAAAATATCTTCTCATTTGATGAACGCCACGCAAAGGATATCATGGTACCACGTACACAAATGATAACGTTAAATGAACCGTTTAATGTCGATGAATTATTAGAGACGATTAAAGAACATCAATTTACACGTTATCCTATTACTGAAGATGGTGATAAAGACCATGTGAAAGGCTTCGTAAATGTTAAAGAATTTTTAACAGAATATGCATCTGGTAAGCCAATTAAAGTAAGTAATTATATCCATGATTTACCAATGATTTCTGAAACAACACGTATCAGTGATGCTTTAATTCGTATGCAACGTGAGCATGTACATATGAGTCTTATTATTGATGAATATGGTGGTACAGCAGGTATTTTAACAATGGAAGATATATTAGAAGAAATTGTTGGTGAGATCCGAGACGAATTTGATGATGATGAAGTGAACGATGTAGTTAAATTAGCTGACAATAAATATCAAATTAATGGTCGAGTATTACTTGATGATTTAAATGATCAATTTGGTATTGAATTTGTTGATTCGGATGATATTGATACAATTGGTGGATGGTTACAAGCACACAATACCAATTTACAACAGAATGATTATGTCGATACTGAATACGATCGTTGGGTTATTTCAGAAATTGATAATCATCAAATCATTAGTGTTATATTAAAATATGAATTTAATGAAACACGTCCAACACCAGAGGATGAAGAAGACGAAGAAGAAAAAGATTAATTTTTGATTCTGAACTTGTCATAATTAATTAACCAGTTGAGCCTATGTAAAGGCTTAGCTGGTTTTTTTATGAGTTGATATTAGGATGAAAATCAATTATAAGCGCTGTTAGTATATTTTTATGGCAGTGTATATTAAAATGTAATGAACAATGATTTAAGTTATTGAAAGGGGATTTGCATCATGATTGAAGACGTTTATTATTTAAATAATAGTTACCCAATGCCTAAGGTTGGTCTCGGTGTATATAAAATTACAGAAGAAGAAATGGAGACATCTATTGAAGCGGCATTAGCAGCTGGTTATAGAGCATTTGATACTGCATATTTTTATAAAAATGAAATTGCACTTGGTAATGCACTCAAACATTCAGATATACCTCGCGAAGATTTATTTATTACTTCAAAATTATGGAATGATTATCAAGGTTATGATAAAACAATCGAATATTTTACCAAGTCTATTGAAAACCTTGGCACAGATTACTTAGATTTATTCCTTATTCATTGGCCATGTGAAGAAAATGATTTATTTATTGAAAGCTATAAAGCAATGGAAAAATTGTATGAAGAAGGTTGGGTACGTGCGATTGGTGTTTGCAACTTCAAACAACACCATTTGGAAAGGTTGATGGAAGAGACAGATGTGGTACCAGCAGTTAATCAAATTGAAGTACATCCTTACTTTAACCAACAAGAGTTGCAAGATTTTTGCGACAAGCATGATATAGCAGTAACCGCATGGATGCCGTTGATGAGAAATCAAGGACTACTAGATAATCCAATAATTACTGATATTGCGAAACGATATGATAAGACACCAGCACAAATTGTGTTACGTTGGCACCTTGCACATAATAGACTCATTATTCCTAAATCTAAAACACCAGACCGCATTAGAGAAAATATTGATATTTTTGATTTCAATTTGGAATTAACAGATATTGCTCAAATTGATAATTTAAATGTGAATGAAAGACAAGGTAAAGATCCTGATAAAGTAGCGATAGGCACTTTAAAATAACAGATTGGCAAATATAAGATATAACAAATGGAGTAGGGGCTAAATCTCCATTCGCAAAATAAGAGAGTTATTCCGTAAAGGATTAACTCTCTTTTATATTTAAACGCTATAATTATGAACGTATATCTTTGTCATAGCTTAAGATAAATAGATTTGAGTTTATAATTTCAAACGCATCATTTTTACCTATTGTGTCATTTTGTGTATGAATCGTTACAAATGACTGATTATTATAGAAAAAATAAGCATTATCTTGTAATAAAATACTTTCAAATTAAGTTTAATACTAAGTCATCAATGTCTAAAACTAATGTGGAACTATAATACATTGCTTAGTATTCAGGCGAGACTCCTGAGGGAACAGGACGAGCTGAAGACTACAGGCTGAAGCTGTCCCCTAAGAAAGCGAGCCAATAATACAAAATACTGTAAATAATAAAATGAGTTAGTGCGTTTTGATATAGTTACTGATTAATTATAAAAGATTACAACCAACACAAATTAAAGCAGCAGACCATAATGTAAAAAGGCATTAAAATAACATCAAAAATTATATAAGTATTCAGGCGAGACTCCTGAGGGAACAGGACGAGCTGAAGACTACAGGCTGAAGCTGTCCCCTAGGAAAGCGAGCCAATAATACAAAATACTGTAAATAATAAAATGAGTTAGTGCGTTTTGATATAGTTACTGATTAATTATAAAAGATTACAACCAACACAAATTAAAGCAGAAGATCATAATGTAAAAAGGCATTAAAATAACATCAAAAATTATATAAGTATTCAGGCGAGACTCCTGAGGGAACAGGACAAGCTGAAGACAACAGGCTGAAGCTGTCCCCTAGGAAAGCGAGCCAGTAATACAGAATACTGTAAATAATAAAATGAGTTAATGAGCGATTAGAATAAGTGCTTTTATGTATTAAATATAAAGTGAATTTGTTTTTATTATTAAAAAAGGGGAATAATTTAAAGACTTGAAACTAATTATAATTTTTATGCGTATTAGTTTTAGACTATTATATTATTGAATATATCAAACAAATGACGTCCATCCGTTATTAGATTTATAATGAAATCTAATCAAAAAAGCAATTATAATTTTAAAAAGATTAAGTTTTACACGTGAATATTAACAGAGTATAAAGATTGTGTAAATTCAAAGGATTAAGTTAGCATAAAGATGATTAATATTGATAAAGTAGGAATAGAAGTAACTGAAATGAAGGTGTTAAGGTATGCAAATAAGAGTAATTGTGCCTTGCTTTAATGAAGGTGAAGTAATATTAAAAACTTATCAACGTTTATCGGAGATATTATCAAAAGATAGTGCGCATCATCAATATGAATATGATTTATTATTTGTTGATGATGGAAGTAAAGATAAAACAATTAACTATATTCAAGAAGCAGCTACTAAAGATCAACACGTAAAATTCATCTCATTTAGTAGAAACTTCGGTAAAGAATCAGCTATGATAGCTGGTTATCAGCATAGTAAAGACTGTGATGCAGTAATTATGATAGATGCTGACTTGCAACATCCACCAGAATTAATCCCTAAAATGATTGAAGGCTACATGGATGGTTATGATCAAGTTGTAGCAAAAAGAGATAGAACAGGTGAAAAACAATCACGTAAAATTATGACACGCATTTATTACAAAGTAATCAATCGCTTTGTCGAAGACATTGAATTGGAAGATGGCGTTGGTGATTTTAGATTGTTAAGTCAACGTGCAGTTAATTCACTTACAGAGTTGGAGGAATGCAATCGTTTCTCTAAAGGTTTATACGAGTGGATTGGTTATAATACTAAAGTGTTTACCTATGAAAATGTTGAAAGAGAAGATGGCGAGTCCAAATGGTCATTTGGTAAATTGTTAAATTATGGTATTGATGGATTGTTATCATTTAATACAAAGCCACTGCGTGCAATGATTTATCTTGGATTATTTGTATTCTTTGTTAGTATACTTTACATTACATTTATTTTCGCAGGTATTATATTAAATGGAGTTAATACGCCAGGATACTTTTCAACTATAGCAGCTATATTACTACTTGGTGGTATTCAACTCATTTCTATAGGTGTTGTCGGTGAATATATTGGACGTATCTATTATGAAGTTAAAGCGCGACCTAAATATATAGTGCAAGCTTCTAATTTAAGTAATGATAAAGTGAAGTCGAATTTAAGTCATGATTTAGATTCAAATGTGACTACAGAGGATTTGAATAGCAATCATTTCAAATATAAGAGACACTATAGAAAAGATAAAGAGTTAGTTAATCATCGTTAATTTATAAAAAATTCAAAGTAAATAGTTCCACAATGATTATCCAGAGATAGTGATAATTATACTAAGTTGATTGCTTTGAATCATTTCAATAAAAGCTTCGTAATGTGCAGTAAATATACTGAGATTACGAAGCTTTTTATTATAAAAAAGCAGTCAAAATGTTTCATTTGATAACATTTTGACTGCAAACAATTTTAATTGGTTATATTATTTTGAATTTTTCTTACGTAGTCTACCTACTACAAATGATACAACTGCAACTAATATAATTGTACCGATTAACGCAGGGAAAATGGCGATGCCACCTAAATGCCAACCCCAATCTCCAAGTAGCCAACTACCTAGAGCAGAACCAACGATACCGGCAATAATATTACCTAAGATACCGCCTGGAATATCTTTACCGACGATGCCACCAGCAATCCAACCGATTAAACCGCCGACGATAAGCATTAATATAAATCCCATAATATAACCTCCTTATAATTAATTTCTACGATATTAATAATTACCACAATTTGAATTGGATTAATCACGTTTATGTAAAAATATATTTTGCCAAATAATAAAAGCGATAAAAATGGCATGGATTATAATAAACATGTACCAATAAGGTGTGAGTAATGTCATTAATGTAGTAGCAATAATCATTAGTATTTGTCCTACAAGAATCGGATGTTTAATACGATGTATAAATCCGAATTTCTCCTTTTCACTTGGTGAAAAGGTAGTATAAAATACGATGATTGCCCCGAACATAAATACTGTTGGTGCTAAATAAGGTACTGACATATAGTATGAATCATTACTTGTACTATACGTTAGGATTAACGAAGTGCTCAATATACTTGTAATAATAAAGGCAATGAATTTTTGTTGTGAAATTACATACGTATGTACCTTTCTATTTAAGTAAAGCTGTAAGATTGTCCATAATATCAATTGTATATTGGTATAAAGTGAAATGAAGTCATACTTGCCGACGATAATTAAATTGATAAAGCTAGAAATGGTTAATGCAATGAGTATAGAGCTAAACTTGAGTTGTTTATAATTCTGACGATATAAATCAATGCCGAGGATGACTAATACCGTAGCTATATTTATGATTATATTAATTAGCATGGTGCTCTCCTAACCTAGATACTTCACTGCAATATTATATCAATTAAGATAAATTTATTCATACGAAAACATGCAATGTCACGTGTTTAAAATCATTTATTCAAATGTTTTATTTTAGTATTATTTTTCAAATAAATTATATTTAATAATAAGCAGTGTAACTGTCCTATTAAATGATTAAGTAAGTTTTATTTATTATAGCATTTATTAAATACTTGTTAATCAGTTAATAAACGTAATGGTTGTTAAGCTTGAATGACAGGGTTTCAAATTCAATTTAATAATTGGCTTAACAGTAATTTATGATTTTATTTAATAATGCTAAATTTTATCATAAAAAAGTGATGCGTTGTTAGGACAAAGAGCATTATACAACGCATCACAGTAAAATCTCAATTTAAACACCTTTTTTATTACTCCAAAGTAGTGTGTGTAATTGAGGTAAAACATAAACATTATTCATATCGGGACTCGCCATAACACGATCAACCAAGGTTTCATATAATGTTAATAATCTTTCAGTATGTGATTCAACATATTCTCCATCTAAGTATGGATTACCAACTTGCAAATAAAATGGTATCTCTGGATAACGATGATGAATCATTTTAGCAAATTGATAGTCTTCATCATCGAATATAACAACCTTAAGGTTAAGTGTTTCTGGAACACATTTCGCTATTACGTCATCAAGTATAGGTAGATTAGGTTTCATTTTAGAACTTGGTGGTTTGGGACTAATTGTTAAGTCATCAATTTGTGTCATCCAAGGTTGGAATTTACTTCCTTGTGTTTCTAAAGCGCTTTGGATATTTTTACTGTCGAATAAATCAACTAAAGATTGAATCCCTTTAATCAATGCAGGATTACCTCCTGAAATAGTTACATGATTAAAGGAATCACCGGCGATTTCATATAATTTATCGTATATTTCTTCAGCAGTCATTAACTGAATATCTTCTTTTGCACTTCCGTCCCAAGTAAAGCTCGAATCACACCAACTACATCTATAATCACATCCAGCTGTTCTGACAAACATCGTCTTACGGCCGATAACACGACCTTCACCTTGAATGGTTGGACCAAAAATTTCTAGAACAGGTATCTTACTCATGTGAAGTCTCCTTAGGTCTAAAGACAACATAACTTGTTGGCGTTTCTCTTACATATACTTGTAAGCACTGTGGCTTATTCTGGCGTTCATCTAATGCACTTTGTACCATTTCATAAATTGTTTGTGCCACAACTTCAGTAGATGGACTCTTACCTGTAAATTGTGGTAGTTCATTTAGTAATTGATGATCAAATTGACCATGTACTATTTTTTTTAATTCACTAAAATTCACAAGAAATCCATTATGATCTAATGTATCCCCAGCAATCGTTAGGTTGACGAAATAAGTATGACCGTGTGTTCTCATACATTTTCCAGCATCTTCACTAGGAATGTAATGTGCTGCTGAAAAATTGAAATCTTTATTTAATTCAAATTGATAATCGTGTTGTACACTTGGATAATTTTGTTGGAACATATTATCGCGCTCCTTTTTCTTCTAAATATGCATTTAAACCGCGTGCACGTAAATGACAAGCCGGACACTTCCCACAACCTTCGCCGATGATGCCGTTGTAGCAGGTAAGTGTTTTTGTTCTTATATAATCAAGTACGCCTAAGTCATCGCTTAGGGCCCATGTTGCTTTTTTGTCTAGCCACATCAAAGGTGTGTGAATGACAAAGTCTTTATCCATTGAAAGTGACAGTGTTACATTCATAGATTTTATGAAACTATCTCTACAATCTGGATACCCTGAAAAATCCGTTTCACAAACACCCGTTATAATATGTTTAGCATTTATTTGATAAGCTAATGCACCTGCAAATGAAAGAAACAATAAGTTTCTTGCAGGGACAAATGTATTAGGTACACCATCTTCTGTCTCTTCGATATCCATGTCATGTTGTGTTAATGCATTTGGAGTTAGCTGTGATAATAATGACATATCTAACAAGTGATGTTTGACGTTTTGTTCTTCAGCTATTTGTTGAGCTACTTTTATTTCTGTGTCGTGACGCTGCCCGTATTGAAAGGTTACGAGTTCAACTTCTGAGAAATGTTTCTTAGCCCAGAATAAACAGGTAGTACTGTCTTGACCCCCGCTAAAGACGACAATGGCTTTATCATTATTTAATGTTTGTTGCGTCATAGTATTGTACACTCCTTATTAATTTCATACTAGCTTTTTAAATTAAAAATGACGCAAAAAAACGTCTGTCTCTATAAAAAGACAGACGTTTTTGAGTGTCTAGTTTTTTATAGAGGGTATCAGCTAGGAACCTCTTTGTATTCACTTATGCCGTGATATAGAATAATATATTTACGTTGTAAAATCAAGGTGATATTTGTGATAATAGGGTTAATATCATATTATAGAATATCTATTAAAAAGAGGTGAACGCATGATACTAATGATTGATAATAAAGATTCATTCACATACAACATTGTAGATTATATTAAGCAAATCTACAAAGATGGTGTTTGTGTTATTGATGTTACAGCGTTGTCGATTGAGAAGATACAACAAATTCAACCAAAAGGCATTGTGATTTCTCCGGGGCCGGGAACACCTGAGGATTATCCAATACTAACGGAAGTAATGGACGAATTTGCACAACAAGTGCCAATTTTAGGAGTGTGTTTGGGATTTCAACATATTATTACATACTATGGTGGCGACATTGTTAAAAGTTATCGCCCAATTCATGGTCATACGACAGTTATTGAGCATACTGGCGAAGGTATATTTAAGGACTTACCACAGTCATTTAAAGTAATGCGATATCATTCATTGATGGCACAACAAGATACAATGCCATCGCAATTAAAGGTTACTGCACGTAATGATGAAGCAATTATTATGGCAATTGAACATCAAAGCCTCCCTATATACGGCGTACAATACCATCCGGAATCCATATTAAGTGAATTTGGCATTGAACAATTGAAATTATTTATAGAAATTATGGTGACAAAACATGCAAATCCAGTTTAATTATCGCTATTTAAAGGATGAAATAGAACATGAAACACATCAGTATAACTTTACAAATAGTATTGAGCAAAGGCTTGCCTATCAATTGCAAGATGTAGGTGACGTGGTTAACTTTGCAGAGACTAAGCAAAAAATGGGGTATTATGTCGCATTATATTTATCATATGAAGCGGCAAGCTATTTTAATCCAGAAATGGCAACCGTCTCAATTTCTGAATGTAACCTTTATGCTGCGGCCTATGTTTTTGAAAGCTATGATATGACAGAACCTCCGAAATATGAAGGGCATAGTCAACGATGCAATTTTCAATTTCAATTAAGTCATACGACGATGATGGATCATATAAAGTCAGTTCAACAGGCAATAATTGAGGGGAATACGTATCAAGTAAATTACACAACACGTTTAATAGATGATATTCATTATCCGATTGCGGCATTATATGAAATATTATTAAAAGGAAATAATGGCTTTTATTCTGCTTTAATCGATACATCAGAACTGAAAGTGGCATCAATATCACCTGAATTATTCTTTCAGAGGGGGCCATTTAAAGACGATGAGGATGTTGTCGTCAGTAAACCGATGAAGGGGACCATAGCGAGAGGTCGGACGCCTGAAGAAGATCGTCGAAATTTAGAAACATTGCGTCATTCAGCAAAGGATAAAGCTGAAAATGTAATGATAGTAGATTTATTACGTAATGATATAGGTAGAATTGCACAATCAGGATCAGTCCATGTCTATCAACTTTTTAATATAGAAGCATACACGACCGTTTATCAGATGACGACAATGGTGACGGGTAAAGTCAATCACACAATGTCACTAGTCAATGTATTAAAGGCACTATTTCCATGTGGCTCTATAACTGGAGCGCCCAAGCTAAATACGATGAAATATATCAAAGCATTAGAACAAACACCGCGTTATATTTATTGTGGCTCAATAGGTTTACTCTTACCGAATGGCAAGTCTATCTTTAATGTGCCTATTAGAACCATTCAATATATCAATGATAAAGCGGTATATGGTGTTGGTGCTGGGATTACAATTGATTCAAATCCAGAATTAGAAATTCAAGAATTTAAAGATAAGACGCGTATATTGGAGAGATTATAATGCAATTATTTGAAACAATGAAGTTAGAGAATGGAACAGTAAACAGGTTGAATTATCATATTAAAAGAATGCGTAGTGCATGTGAAAATCTCGATATTAAATTTCAACAACAAACATTTGAGGATATTATCAAAGAAGTTAGTTCAACTTATCATTATGGGACGTTCCGCTTAAAGGTCTTGGTTGATGAGCAAGGACAGATGGAACATGTCATAGCTGATTTACCAAGTAAAAGTTATTTTACGGCACGACTAGTACAATTGAAATGGCCAACTAACAAAGATCAAGTCATTTATAAGACAACGCATCGCGACCATTTGGCACACGATCATTCGACAGATTTGATATTATTATATGATGCATCTGGCAAGTTATTAGAATTTGATATCGGTAATGTCATGATAAAGGAAGATGATCAATATTATACGCCGGAGTATAATGGGGATTTCTTGAAAGGTTGTATGCGAGAGGAACTCATTGAAGAAGGTAAATTAATAGAGCGAGATTATTCGATAGACGTGTTCAAAGATAAATTGATTCGTGGAGAGATTGAGGTTTTTCTGATAAATAGTTTAAGAGAGGTTGCCGAGGTTAGGTTTTATCTTTAAAATAAAGCTTAAGTACAACAGTGATACTTTATTACAAAGTAAATGACGATAAAATAATCGTTTCCACAATGAACTTTAAGTAATAACTTAGATTAATATGTCGTTGAGTAGGTACAGTTTAAATAAAAATAATGAGTTAGTGAGGCAAGATGGATGATATGGATTTGGGCAGTAGCGATTATCATTTTAGCGATGTTAACAAAGTTATGGACGAATCAATTATTAAAGCAACACGCGGTTATACGTGCGCAAATCATAGTTACTATATCTTGTATTGTCCAAATTATCTTTATTTACTTTTTTATGATTGAACTTATACATCACTTAGTTCAAGGATTGCGTGTATTCTACCATTAAGCAAGGTAACTATTTATGAGGTGAATTTATGAAGATTTATAGCCAGGGAGATCAGGCAATTGTGGTCTCTATAGAAAAAGAAGTCTCAAGAGATTTAACAGAAGATTTATTGGCGTTAAAGTCTTATTTATCAAGCAAAAACTTTTCTTTTATTACAGAAATTGTTCCAACAGAATCAGACATGATGATTTGTTATGATGCAAGAGACATGATTAAACATCATAATATTCGCTCGCCATTTCTGTATATGAAAGCATTGTTACAATCCATACAACTAGAAATTACACATGTCGATGAAGCGGCACCAGCTATAGAAATCCCTGTCATTTATGGTGGGCAATATGGTCCAGACTTAGAAGCTTTATTAAAATATTATAAATTAACAATGGATAAATTTGTTAAATTACATACGAAGCCTAATTACTTTGTGTCAATGATGGGCTACACGCCTGGTTTTCCTTATTTAACAGGTATGGAAAAACGTTTGTTTGTCAATCATACTGGTGATGAAAAGACCTTTATTCCTGCAGGATCAGTTATTATTGAAGGTAAAAAGTGTGGCATAACAACAACGGATACTTATGGTGACTGGTTGGTTGTTGGTTATACTCCGGTTGAGCTATTTAATCCTAACAAAGTTGATTTTGCTAAATTAAAGTTAGGAGATAATGTGCAATTCAAACCTGTTACAGAACAAGAACTTGACTTAGGAGGCTTTAAACCATGTCAATTATAATTGAAGATGCGGGGCTATTTTCAAGCTTTCAAGATTTTGGACGTCAAGGATATGAACATAATGGTGTTATACCTGGTGGCGCATTAGATCCATTAGCACATGAAATTGCAAATAGGCTCGTCGCAAATGATAAACGTGAAGCAACATTAGAAATGACTAATAATATGGCACGTATCCGCTTTACCGAACCAACACTTATTGCTTTAAGTGGTGGGAATTTTAAAGCTGCAACAGAGCATATGAAGGTATTGCCTAATAAATTATATTTAATGGAAAAAGGGGATGTACTTGCTTTTACGGAAACAAAGCGAACGTCTCGTGTCTATTTAGCAATCGGTGGCGGTTTTGAATTAGACGAATGGCTTGGTTCTACGTCTACAGACTTTAAATCTCAAATTGGTGGTTTTCATGGTCGCAAATTAAAAAAAGGCGACGAGATAAATATGAAACGTGATTATACAGAACGTCATCATAAACTATTTGAAAATCTTGAAGAACGCCGAGAAACAGACTGGGGTATAGATGGCTATGCATTATCATTTAACTATATGTCAGATGTAATTCATGTCATCAAAAATAAAGGTACAGAAGACTTTAAAAAGAATGCACTGAATCGTTTCACACTTGGTGAATATAAGGTCTCAAGTAAGGCAAATAGAGTTGGCATGCTCGTTGAAGGACCGTCTGTAAAAGCATATTATGAGGATATGCCAGCACATCAATCTGTCCAACGAGGCACAATTCAAGTAAAGCGTGACGGTACACCGATTATCCTACTCAATGATCATTATACGTTAGGAAGTTACCCCCAACTAGGAACAATTGCGAGCTATCATTTAACTAAATTAGGTCAAAAACATCAAGGTACTAAATTAAAATTCCAATTTATAGATGTTGAAACTGCTGAGAAAAATCTTGTGAAATATTCTAACTGGCTAAATCAATTATTTCATGGCATTGAGTATAGAATGCAATTAGAAATGCTGAAATAGCAAAAAAAAGTGGAATTATATAACAATATGATATTCTTATCATGTTGCGTGCAGATATAGTTTGTACTCATTAATAATAATTGAGATAATACGGAAAGAAATCACGTTTGCTTTAACGTGATTTCTTTCGTTTTTAGTTTGAATTGACGGATGATTGTTTGATATTATTAAAAAAATATAAGAAATTTATACATATTATAATTGTTTCTTATTTTATATATAGGACTATAGTCTGATTAATATATCAGAGATAGTGCGTATAATTAAAACGTATCTTGTTCCTTAATAGATTGTTAATATGTCATTAATAAGTCCTTAATAAAAGGA
The DNA here is from genome assembly GCF_029774255.1 of Staphylococcus gallinarum. Lineage (NCBI taxonomy): Bacteria > Bacillati > Bacillota > Bacilli > Caryophanales > Staphylococcaceae > Staphylococcus > Staphylococcus gallinarum. The sequence continues at coordinate 2,257,714 of NZ_CP069082.1, read as the reverse complement.
TTTTTATAAGTTTATTCACCTCAAAAAGTGTGTTTTTACTTGAAATTTGACTTGAATTGCTTTATATTAATTAATTGAACTGTATGCGTTTTGTTACAGTTGTATTACAAAAATAGGCAGAATGTAAATCTTGCCTTTACATAATTAAATTTGATAGCAAATTATTAATATTATGTGTTGGTACAATTGATAACTATGATATGCATATTGATATTAAAAACAATGAATTGAACTCAAATTTTAAATTAAAAAGAAGTAAAATCGCCAACATAACTGATGTGTTTCTTAATGACTTTAAAGCCTGAAGGATTGTATTTTTGCAAATAACGATTTAATGAATTACTAAGCAATATGATTATCGCAAACAGGACATCATTACAGTAACTTTGCCAATTTTTTCTAGGTATGGATAATAACCAGCCTATATTAATTTATAACGGGGGAAACAAACATGAGTTTACACAAAAAGAAATTGACTCTTTTTGCGTTTTTTATACTGACGGTGATTACTGTCACGTTGAAGACGTATTTTTCATATTATGTTGATTTTTCTTTAGGTGTTAAAGGATTAGTTCAAAACTTAATCTTATTAATGAATCCATACAGTTTAGTGGCTTTAATTTTAAGTGTCTTCTTATTCTTTAAAGGTAAGAAAGCTTTTTGGTTTATCTTTATTGGAGGCTTTATCTTAAGTTTCCTATTGTATGCTAACGTTGTGTATTTCAGATTCTTCTCTGACTTCTTAACGTTCAGTACGTTAAATCAAGTGGGTAACGTCGATTCGATGGGTGGAGCAGTAACAGCTTCATTTAAATGGTACGATTTCATTTATTTCCTTGATACGATTATTTACTTATTTATTTTAATCTTTAAACAAAAATGGATTGATAAACGCGTATTTAGCAAAAAATTTGTTCCAGTCATCATGGCAGCATCAGTCGCGTTATTCTTCTTAAACTTAGCATTTGCAGAATCTGATCGTCCACAATTGTTAACACGTACATTTGACCATAAATATTTAGTTAAATATTTAGGACCATATAACTTCACAGTGTATGATGGCGTAAAAACAATTCAAAACAAACAGCAAAAAGCGCTAGCAAACGAAGATGATTTAACAAAAGTGTTAAATTATACAAAGCAAAAGCAAGTTGAACCAAATAAAGAATATTTTGGTGCAGCTAAGAAGAAAAACATTATCAAAATTCACTTAGAAAGTTTCCAAACTTTCTTAATTAATAAAAAGGTTAACGGTCAAGAGGTAACACCATTCTTAAATAAACTGTCAACTGGTAAAGAAGGATATAGATATTATCCAAACTTCTTCCATCAAACTGGCCAAGGTAAAACATCTGACGCTGAGTTTACGATGGATAACAGTTTATATGGTCTACCACAAGGGTCAGCTTATTCATTGAAAGGTGATAATACCTTCCAATCATTACCAGCTATCCTTGATCAACAACAAGGTTATACATCAAGCGTTATGCATGGTGACTACAAAACTTTCTGGAACCGTGATCAAGTGTACAAACACTTTGGTATCGATAAGTTCTATGATGCAACATACTTCGATATGTCACCAGATAATATCGAAAACCTTGGACTTAAAGATAAAGAGTTCTTTAAAGAATCAACTGATTACTTAGCAAAAGAAAAAGAACCATTCTATACACATTTAATTACATTAACAAACCACTATCCATTTACGTTGTCATCTGAAGATGCAACAATAGATAGACCAAATACGGGTGATTCTACAGTTGATGGTTATATTCAAACTGCGAGATACTTAGATGAATCATTAGAACAATTTGTTAATGAATTGAAGAAAAAAGGTCTATATGACGATTCAGTTATCATGATCTATGGTGACCATTACGGTATCTCAGAAAACCATAATAAAGCCATGGAAAAACTATTAGGTGAAGACATTACTCCAGCTAAATTTACAGACTTAAACCGTACAGGTTTATGGTTGAAGATTCCTGGTAAAGAAGGTACAGTCGATAAGACATATGCTGGTCAAGTCGATGTAATGCCTACAATCTTACACTTAATGGGTATTGATACTAAGAATTACTTGATGATGGGTACAGACTTATTATCTAAAGATCATAATGATACAGTACCATTCAGAAATGGTGACTTTATTACTAAAGACTATAAATATGTTAATGGTAGAATTTATGATAATAAGACAAATGAACCTGTAACAAAAACACCGAAAGACTTTGAAAAACGTAAACAACAAGCTGAAAAAGACTTAGAAATGAGTGACAATGTCTTAAACGGTGACTTATTCAGATTCTATAAGAACCCTGATTTCGATAAAATAAATCCTTCTAAATATGAATATAAAACAGGTCCAAAAGGACAAGAAAAAAATTAGAAGAGACTTTAACTTTAATGTAAAAATAATGATCAATAGCAAGAAGGTAACGCTCGATGAAACAGAGCGTTACCTTCTTTTTTGTATTAAAAAACCTTACGCTATGCGCATGGTACAGTGTGGTTTTACCGCTGTATTAAAAAATTGTATATCTAGTGCAAATACTCTAACTTCACAAGCGTTATGTTGCCTTATTTGTGCATACATGAGGAATCTATATATAAAACAAAAAAGCGTTTAATGACGATATGATATAAATGAACAATAAGTCACTCGGTATGATATGAGATTGATGCTTAGTCATCGCAAACAATATTACCGTAATGTCATCATTTATAAATCATATGCTAAACGCTTTGTTGTAAATCAGATATTAATAAGTAATGCTATCGTCCTTATCCAAGTGCAACGTCAAGAATCATCATTATGGTGAATCCTAACATTAGACTGAGTGTGGCAAGGTCGGTGTTATTACTAGCTTGTGAATCTGGGATTAATTCTTCAACAACAACAAATATCATCGCACCTGCAGCAAATGCCAATGCATACGGTAACATAGGTGTAATGACTAATACTGCAGCTGCACCAATTGTAGCAAATATTGGCTCTACAATTGCTGATGCTTGTCCATAGTTGAAAGCCTTCCATCGAGATGCCCCCGCTGCTCGAATAGGCATAGATAGTGCTGCCCCTTCAGGTATATTCTGTATACCTATACCTATAGCTAAACTTAATGCCCCTAATAATGTCGCTTGACCATTACCCGAAACAATACCACCGAAAGCAACACCAATTGAGAGGCCTTCGGGTATATTGTGTAACGTGATTGCTAAGACTAGTAAAGTATTCTTGTTGAGTTTCTTAGTGCCAACACCTTCATGGAACTGATTCTCATCGGATGTATTGGGATGGATATGAGGTATAACTAAATCTAAGGCACGAATAAATAGCCCACCCAATAAAAATCCGATAGCAGCTGGTAACCATGCAAATGAGGAGTCCTTACCATAATCGATGGCAGGTTGTAATAAAGACCAAAAACTTGCAGCAATCATAATCCCTGCGGCGAAACCCTGCATTGAGTTTAAAATCTTATCATTTACACGTTTAAATATGAATACTGCTGCAGCTCCTAGTGCTGTTAATAGCCAAGTGATAATTCCAGCTATTAGTGCTTGGATATAAGGAGGTAATGCTTGGAAAAATTCCGTCATAAGCTTGTCTCCTTTGTATCATTTGAACCCAAAAAGGTGTATAATGTATGGAACTGAAATTAATTTTAACAGAATTAACTATATTTATCGATATTTAAAAAGGATGTTGGATTATGGAAGCTTACAAAATAGAACATTTACATAAATCCTATGCCGATAAAGTTATCTTTGATGATTTACAACTCTCGATATCCAATGGTGAAAAAATTGGTCTCGTAGGTATTAATGGTACTGGAAAGAGTACTTTATTAAAGGTAATAGCAGGTATAGACGAAGATTACGATGCAGAAATCACGCATCCCAACTCCTATCGCATCCGTTATTCTTCTCAAAAGCAAGAATTTGATGAAGATTTAACTGTTTTTGAGGCAGTATTAACTTCGGAGACAAAGACACTACAAGTCATACGTGATTATGAGTTTGCTGTGAATCAATATAGTGCAGAACAAACTGATGCACATTTTCAGAAAATGATGCAAGCTCAAGAAGCAATGGATGCCAATCAAGCTTGGGATTACAGTTCTGAAATCAAGACAATATTATCTAAGCTAGGCATTAATGATACGACGAAGCCTGTAAATCAATTATCAGGAGGCCAACAAAAGCGTGTCGGCCTCGCTAAAACATTAATCGAGCAACCTGATTTACTATTATTAGATGAACCTACCAACCATTTAGATTTTGAATCTATAAATTGGTTAATAAACTATGTGAAACAATATCCTCATACTGTTTTGTTTGTAACGCATGATCGTTATTTTCTAAATGAAGTTTCGTCCAGAATCATTGAATTAACACAAGGAAAATTAAAAACGTATCCAGGGAATTATGAGGCATATATTGAGCAAAGAGCTGAGAACGAAATCATTGAGCAAAAGCAACAAGCTAAGCAACGCTCACTGTATAAACAAGAATTAGCATGGATGCGTGCAGGAGTTAAGGCACGAACTACCAAACAACAAGCAAGGAAGAATAGATTTAGTGATTTAGAACAAGAAGTAAAGCAACAACAGCAACAAGATCAAGCTTCGCTCAACTTAGCGTATTCACGTTTAGGCAAGCAAGTGTTTGAATTAGAACAATTAACAAAACGTATTCCAGATAGAACATTGTTTGCAGATATTACGCAAATTATACAAAATGGTCAACAAATCGGTATTGTCGGACCTAACGGTGTCGGTAAAACAACGTTATTGAATATTTTAAGTGGTGAAGATAGTGCATTTGAAGGGACCTTAAAGGTTGGACAAACCGTCAAAGTCGCATACTTTAAACAGACAGAAGAGCGTTTAGACAGAGATATTCGTATGATTGACTATCTTAGAGAAGAAAGTGAAGTTGCAAAGGAAAAAGATGGCACATCAGTGTCAATTACGCAACTATTAGAGCGATTTTTATTCCCGAGTGCAACACATGGAAAGAAAGTCTATAAACTTTCTGGAGGAGAACAGAAACGTTTGTATTTATTGAAATTATTAGTACATCAACCGAACGTCCTATTACTCGACGAACCAACCAATGATTTAGATACTGAGACGTTAACGATATTAGAATCATATATCGATACATTTGGTGGTACAGTAATTACCGTCAGTCACGATAGATATTTCTTAAATAAAGTTGCTAAAGAGTTTTGGTATATTCATGATGGTATAATGGAGCGTATTATTGGTTCATTTGACGATTATGAAGCTTATAAAAAAGAACAAGATAAACAACGGGAAATAGAAAAACAACAACAAAAAGTGAAACCTCAGCCTACTCAAAAAAGGAAAAAAGGTTTGAGTTATAAAGAAAAACAAGAATACGAATTAATTATCGAGCGCATAGAAACGACTGAACAAAGGCTAGAAGAGATAGAAGAAGAAATGATAAATGCAAGTTCAGACTACGCAAAGATTAAAGCATTAAGTGAAGAGCAACAAGAACTAAATCAAACTTATGAAGATGATATTGCTAGATGGAGTGAACTTGAAGAACTAAAAGAACAATGAGGGATCTTATAACATGGAATCAACTTTATCGCATTATTTTGGTTATGACACGTTTCGTCCTGGCCAAAAGGAAATAATTTCAAAAGTAATGGATCAACGTAATGTATTAGGGGTGTTACCAACTGGTGGTGGTAAATCGATTTGTTATCAAGTGCCAGGTTTAATGCTAGGTGGTACGACAATTGTCATTAGTCCATTAATTTCATTAATGAAGGACCAAGTCGATCAATTGAAGGCTGCTGGTATTCGCGCAGCATATTTAAACAGTAGTTTAACGCAGAAAGAACAAAAGGCGATTGAAGCGCAATTGAAAAATGGTGACATACAGTTTCTTTATGTTGCTCCAGAACGTTTTAATAATGATTATTTTATGGCGTTATTACAACGTCTACCTATCCATTTAGTAGCATTTGATGAAGCACACTGTATTTCTAAATGGGGGCATGATTTTAGACCAAGTTATCAAGAAGTGATTCATAAGGTATTTGCTTTACCACAAGACTTTACAATTGTAGCTTTGACTGCAACTGCCACGACTGAAGTGCAAAAAGATATCATGGAAAGACTAAATATTAATAAACACGATGAAGTTAAAACAAGTACGAAACGTCGTAATTTAGTCTTTCAAGTCAACCCAACTTATCAACGCCAAAAATTTGTACTTGAATATGTGAAATCACATGCAAATGAAGCTGGCATTGTTTATTGTTCTACGCGTAAACAGGTTGAAGAGTTGCAAGAAGCATTAGAAGATCATGAAATCAGCAGTACGATTTATCATGCAGGGTTATCTAACAAAGACAGAGAAGCTGCGCAAAATGATTTCGTCTATGATCGTGTGCGTGTAGTAATTGCAACGAATGCATTTGGTATGGGGATTGATAAGTCGAATGTGCGTTTTGTGATACATTATAATATGCCAGGTGATTTAGAGTCATATTATCAAGAGGCAGGTCGTGCTGGCCGTGATGGTCTGAAAAGTGATTGTATCTTACTCTTTAGTGAACGCGATATCGGTTTGCATCAGTACTTCATTTCTGCTTCAAAAGCAGATGATGATTACAAAGATAAAATGGGTGAAAAACTAACAAAGATGATTCTTTATACAAAAACGAAGAAGTGTTTGGAAGCAACGTTAGTCCATTACTTTGAACCAAATGAAAAGCTAGAAGAGTGTGAGCAATGTAGTAATTGTACGCGAGAGAACAAGACGTATGACATGACTAATGAAGCAAAAATGATTGTAAGTTGTATCGCGAGAATGAAACAAAAAGAAAGCTATAGTGTTATTATTCAAGTTCTACGAGGTGAAGATACTGATTATATCCGTTATTGTGAATATAATAAATTATCTACACACGGCATAATGAAGCAATATACAACCTCAGATCTTAGTCATTTAATCGATGAACTTAGATTTAAGGGATATTTAAACGAACACGATGAAATTTTGACGTGTGATAATTCAGTCAAACAATTGTTGACGGATGAAGTGACAATCTTTACAACTCCATTTAAACGTAAATCGAAAGAAATTGTGAATATCAATACCGTCGAAGGTGTTGATCGTGCATTATTTGATGAATTGATTGCAGTCCGTAAGAAATTGAGTGAAGATTTGGATATTGCGCCGGTAAGTATTTTCTCAGATTATACCTTAGAAGAATTTGCAAAAAGAAAGCCAGAATCTAAACAAGATATGATCTCTATTGATGGTGTAGGAAGTTATAAATTAAAGCATTACTGTCCAATGTTCTTAGAGACTATTCAATCTTATAAAGCACAAATTTAAATTGACTATGCGGAAAATGCATATGTAGTGTTGATAACCATTGTACAACAATGGGCAATTTATAAATTATCTCAAAGTTAATTTTAACAACATGTCGAAATAAGTCTTGTATAGGCATTATTTTGATTGGTTATTAAAATTAACTTTATTTTTTGAGTATTAAATAGATTTTGTGGTATTTAATTTTGTAAGTGTGTATTTTTTTTGGATAAATTAATGATATTTACATATACATTTAATTAAAAGGGAATACGGACACTACAATTAATTGTATATTAGTGTATATAAAAGACTGAAGGTGACAATGTGATAGAATTTAAAGATGTTGTAAAGAAATATGGGGATAAGACGGCGGTCGATCATGTAAGTTTTAATATTAAAGAAGGAGAGTTTTTTGTCTTAATTGGTCCATCAGGTTGTGGCAAAACGACTACTCTGAAAATGATTAATCGATTGATTGCTCTAACTGAAGGTTATATTTACTTTAAAGACAAACCAATAAGTGACTATCCTGTATATGAGATGCGCTGGGATATTGGTTATGTGTTACAGCAGATTGCACTGTTTCCACATATGACAATTAAAGAAAATATTGCCCAAGTACCACAGATGAAGAAGTGGAAAGAGCAAGATATTGAAACGCGAATCGATGAATTATTAAATATGGTTGGTTTAGATCCCACTGTATACAAAGAACGTAAACCTGATGAATTATCTGGTGGGCAACGACAACGTGTTGGGGTAGTAAGGGCGCTTGCTGCAGATCCACCCGTTATACTCATGGACGAGCCATTTAGTGCATTAGATCCGATTAGCAGAGAAAAACTACAAGATGATTTAATTCAACTCCAACAACAAATTAAGAAGACGATTGTTTTTGTCACACATGATATTGAAGAAGCAATGAAATTAGGTGACAGAATATGTTTATTGAATGAAGGTCATATTGAACAAATTGATACACCAGAGGGATTTGCTACAAGACCTAATAATGCATTTGTAGAACAATTTTTAGGCAATAAGGTACAACGCTCATTAAATGATGTGAAATTATCAGAGTTAACAGAACAGTTAACATTAATTAATGAGTCACAGGAAGTGCAGACGTATCCATTAGTAGACAGTGGTCAATTGGTCAAGGATGTATATTCGCATTTTGTTACACATGATGCAGTAATCATAGATGATAAAGCTAATGCCCAACGCTATTTGATGTACAGACAAGATGTGTTTAAATTGTTCGCTGAAGTGAAAGGAGTGTCTTAGATGACTGAAATATTACAGACACTTTCAGATAGACGCGGTCAACTACTGACGACGGTATTTGAACATATACAAATTTCATTTATTGCATTACTTATTGCGGCGTTAATTGGAGTACCCTTAGGTATTTTATTAACAAAAACTAAAAAATTATCTGAAATTGTTATGAATATCGCTGCGATACTCCAGACTATTCCATCATTAGCACTATTAGGATTAATGATTCCATTGTTTGGTATTGGTAAAGTGCCAGCCGTTATCGCACTTGTAGTTTATGCCTTACTACCTATTCTAAGAAATACATATACAGGTATAGCAGAAGTAGACCCTTCTCTTGTAGAAGCGGCAAAGGGTATTGGTATGAAACCAGGACGTAGACTAACAAAGGTCGAGTTACCTATTGCAATGCCAGTAATAATGGCTGGTATTAGAACTGCTATGGTATTGATTATTGGTACCGCTACGCTTGCTGCACTTATTGGAGCAGGGGGATTAGGGGATTTAATTCTATTAGGTATTGATAGAAATGATAGTTCACTTATTCTTATTGGTGCAATACCTGCTGCGTTGTTAGCGATATTATTTGATTTAGCCTTACGTTATATGCAAGGTTTATCATACAAAAAATTGATTATTTCATTAACAATTATCGTAATTGTATTATTATTAGTTATTATCGCACCTTTATTAGCTCAGAAGGGTGAAAAAGTAACGTTAGCTGGTAAATTAGGATCAGAACCATCAGTTATTACGAATATGTATAAGATATTGATAGAAAAAGAGACTGACGATACGGTAGAAGTTAAAGATGGCATGGGTAAGACATCATTCTTATTTAATGCCTTAAAGTCTGACGATATCGATGGTTATTTAGAATTTACTGGCACTGTGCTTGGAGAATTAACGAAAGAAGACTTAAAATCAAAACAAGAAGATAAAGTTTATCAACAAGCTAAAGATAGCTTAGAGAAAAAATACGATATGACCATGCTGAAACCTATGAAATACAATAATACTTATGCCTTAGCGGTTAAACGAGACTTTGCTAAAAAGCATAATATTAAAACAATTGGTGATTTAAATAAAGTAAGTGATCAAATTAAGCCAGGTTTTACATTGGAATTTAATGATCGTTCAGATGGTTACCCTGCAGTAAAAAAAGCATATAATTTAGACATATCTAAGCCGAAGACAATGGAGCCTAAATTACGTTATCAAGCAATCAAAAGTGGTGACATTAATTTAATAGATGCCTATTCAACGGACGCGGAATTAAAGCAATATGATATGGTTGTATTAAAAGATGATAAACATGTATTCCCACCATATCAAGGTGCACCGATGTTTAAAGAAAAGTACCTTAAAGAACATCCTGAAATTAAAAAACCATTAAATCAATTAGCTAATAAAATTTCTGATGAAGACATGCAACAAATGAATTATGATGTAACCGTGAAGAAAAAGGACCCATATCAAGTTGCAAAGGATTATTTGGAACGCGAACACATTTTAAAATAAATTGGAATAATAAGAGAGTTTTTTATGTATTTTACATTTAAAACTCTCTTTTTGTATATCAGAGTATTTCTTCTGTCTAGGGGACACATTGATTTTCCCATCATATAAGGTTTATAATAGTTACTAAGTTTTGAAATTTCTGTAAAATTAAGGAGGACCGAAGCAACCATGAAAAAACAAATAGAACAATTATCAGCATATGAACCGGGGTTATCGCCTCGTGCATTAAAAGAGACTTACGGCATTGAAGGTGAATTATATAAATTAGCATCAAATGAAAATTTATATGGACCATCACCAAAGGTTAAAGAAGCAATTCAAAGTCATTTAGAAGAGTTGAATTTTTATCCGGAAACGGGTTCTCCAATGATTAAAGAAGCAATTAGTAAACATCTAGATGTCGAACCATCACGTATCCTGTTTGGAGCGGGTTTAGATGAAGTCATCCTGATGATTTCTCGTGCGGTGTTGACTGCTGGTGATAAAATAGTGACAAGTGAAATGACATTTGGTCAGTATTATCACAACGCAGTAGTTGAAGCGGCAACAGTAGTACAAGTACCATTGAAAGATGGCTACTTTGATTTAAATGGAATACTTAATGAAATTGACGACGAAACAAAGTTAGTATGGCTATGTAATCCGAATAATCCGACTGGGACATATTTTACGCATGAAGAACTTAAAGGTTTCTTAGAACAAGTACCAAGTCATATTCCAGTAATTGTAGATGAAGCATATGTAGAATTTGTCACTGCACAAGATTTTCCTGATACTTTAGCATTACAGCAACAATTTAGCAATGCATTTTTATTACGTACATTTTCAAAAGCATATGGCTTAGCAGGCATGCGTATAGGCTATGTTGTTGCTGCACAAGAAGCGATAGAACAATGGAATATTATTCGCCCACCATTTAATGTGGGACGCTTATCAGAATACGCTGCACTAGCGGCGTTAGAAGATCAAGACTATTTAACGTTTATTCGTGAACGTAATGCGGAAGAACGAGAAAAATTCTTCGCAATTGATAAACGTGATGCATTCTTTGATAGCCAAACCAATTTCGTCTTTGTAAATACTTCCAAACCACATGAGTTATATGAAGCATTGTTAAATGTTGGTTGTATAACGCGAGAATTTCCAAATGGTGTAAGAATTACGATTGGCTTCCCAGAACAAAATGATAAAATGATTGAGGTACTAAAGGACTTTGAGTTATAAAATAAAAATAAAAAATAGTCCAATTATGCTTAATGGTTGATACATTTATGATGATGTAGGAAACGTTCCATTTTACAAGATGTAGTAGGGATAGTAGCAAGGGAAAGATAGCTTAGTGATGTTTGAAATGAATGATGTTATTAAAAAGGGAGTAGAGTATTAAATGACACGACAATCTATTGCAATTGATATGGATGAAGTATTAGCAGATACAGTAGGTGCATTAATTGAAGACGTTAATAAACGAACGGATTTAGGTATTTCATATGATATGTTGGATGGTATGAAATTACGACATGCAATGCCAGAACATGATGGACTACTGACTGAAATCCTTCGTGAACCAGGTTTCTTTAGGAAATTAGAGGTTATGGCTGATGCGCAAGCAGTTGTGAAGAAACTAACTGAGCATTATGATGTGTATATTGCGACAGCTGCGATGGATGTACCAACTTCTTTTCACGATAAATATGAATGGTTAAGGGAGTATTTTCCATTTTTAGATCCACAACAGTTTGTTTTTTGTGGTAGAAAAAATATTGTACATGCGGATTATTTAATTGATGATAATCCAAGGCAGTTGAGTATTTTTACAGGTAAGCCTATTATGTATACAGCGTCTCATAATATTAATGATGATCGTTTCACACGTGTTAATAATTGGCAAGATGTGGAAGCTTATTTCTTAGGAGATAAATCATATCAAATTTAGGTAGATTTATTCTATTGTTGAAAATATAGAGTAAATAATCTGCACGATAAATAGAAATAGCCATTAAATGAAGTTATTATTGATTCATTTAATGGCTAATTTTTTTGTTTTTTAAGCGTATGTAAAGGGCAACGCTTTCCTAGGTGACAGCTTCAGCCTGTAGTCTTCAGCTTGTCCTGTTCCCTCAGGCGTCTCGCCCGCACATGCGCAAGTAAATAGTTTACTTCTATAACAATAAACAATTGAACAAAGTCATTATTTTTTCGATGGTTAAAGCGTGCTATCAGCATATGACTATTTAGTAATAATAATAGCGATATTAACTACGATTCGATTTCTTCATCCGCTGTTGTATTGTTATTTGATACTGTATTATTTAGTGTTAGGATTTGAACAGCGTTTGGAATGATTTCTATCTCTAATGGTGTTTCTAATGCAATTTCACCATCGATATCTACTTTGACTACGGGGTCAGTTGTTATCGAAATCTTTTTGGCTAAAATGTGTTGAATACCTTCAGTCATATGATTCCAATTCATACTATCACGTTGTTTGAAAATATCATTTAAAACTCGAGTATTTTGTTCTTTAAATATAAATGAATTCAAATAACCGTCACTTGGAGATAAATCAGTTAATGGGATACGACTACCACCAATGAAAGGTCCATTTGCAACGACTAGCATAGACGTCTTACCATTTATTTCTTTATCGTCTACAGTGACTTTATAGTTAAAGTATTCAGGATTTAGCAAGGTCTTAACGGTCGAACCAACATAACTCAATTTACCAAATACATCTTTGTTTCCGTTTTGAACGTTTTCGGCATTTTGTACAATTAAACCTAATCCGACAAAGTTTAATGCGTACTGGTTATTAATCTTCATTACATCATAGGGTTGCAACTCGGCCTCTATTAATTGTTGGCTAGCTGCTTTATGACGCGGACTTAGGTTTAGCGTTTTGACAAAGTCATTAAAGGTTCCACCAGGAATAATACCGATAGGGATATCGAGTTCACTGTGCATGATTCCATTGATTAATTCATTGACCGTTCCGTCTCCACCCAATATAAAGACAATATCTACATCATCACTATATGACTTTGATTTGATTTTCTTACAATATTCAATAATATCGCCTTCATTTTCACTTAGTTGAATAGATAGGTGTTTACAAAATGTTGTCAATGCAGCAGTAACGTCACCTAATCCTCGATAAATATCTTTGATACCAGAATGTTCATGGTAAAATAAGACACCATGATTATATTTTTTGTTAGTCAATATATTCACCATACTTCTCTTTATTTATGTTTAGCAATACCTACTTATTTATTATACCTTTTATAACAATAAAAAAACTATGATGAACCATTCAGTTCACCATAGTTAAGTTTAACAATTATTTAATTCCTCGCATACCTTTAACAATCTTCGGTACAAAAGCTAAAATAATCACACTGACAATAATTGCTACAGCACCTAAGAATAAGAAATAGTTCTTATAACCAAGTGGCTCAATTAAGTGGACGAGTGATCCATTGATTGCTTGTGCACAGGCATTTGTTAATAACCATAAACTCATCATTTGTGCGTTAAATGCTTTTGGAGCTAACTTAACAGCAGCACTATTACCAGTAGGTGACAGACATAATTCACCAATAACACAGATAATATACGATAAGATGACCCAGTTAACACTAATATGTGAAGCGCCTGCAGAATGACCAATTAAACCAATCATAATATATGATGCCCCTGCTAAAAATGCTCCCAAAACAAATTTAGTTGGTAGACTTGGTTGACGTCGTGCCATTTTAGCCCAAATCATTGAAACCACTGGTGCTAATAGCACAATGAACAATGGGTTGATTGATTGGAATAATGCTGGACCAAAATCTGATTTCCATCCGAAGAGATTTAACTTCATATCACTGCTTTCAAATGCATATAAATTAAGTACGTTGGCACCTTGTTCTTGGATTGACCAGAAGAGGACACCAAGAATAAACAATGGAATAAATGCTATAACTCTTGAGCGTTCATCATCTGTCACATCTTTACTTCGAATCATAATCGTGAAGTAAATGATTGGTAATGCTACGCCTAACACGAGTACTGCAGTACTGATAATGTTGAATGATAGGGTACCAGTCAAGCCAGTGATAATTAATACAGCAGCAATAATTATGATCGCAATAGTGAATAATATACCGTATTTCTTTTTCTCACTAGCGCTTAGTGGGTTTGACGCTTTCGTTCCAATTGTACCTAGATTCTTCTTGTTAAATAATACATACCATACTAATCCTAATGCCATACCAATTGCTGCGATTAAGAATCCACCATGGAAATTACCTGTACCAACGAAATGATTTAAAATTAATGGTGAGATTAATCCGCCCATATTAACTGACATATAGAAGATTACAAACCCTGCATCTAGTCTTACGTCATTTTCAGGGTAAAGTCTACCAACAATATTTGAAATATTTGGTTTCATTAGACCAGAACCTACAATGATGAAGAACATAGAGATAAATAAACCTATAATATCAAGGGGTAAACTTAAGAAGATATGACCAATAATGATTAATATACCACCGATTAGTGTTGCTGAACGTGTCCCCGTAACTCTATCAGCAATCCAACCACCAAGTACTGAAGTCATATAAATCAATGCACCATAAACTGCCATTACTGACTGTGCAGTGGCTTTGTCCATACCGAGACCGCCATCTTTAATAGCGAAATACATATAAAAAATGAGTAGTGCGCGCATGCCATAGTAGCTAAATCGTTCCCAAAATTCTACGAAAAATAATACGCCAAGTCCTTTTGGATGACCGAAAAAGCCTTTTTGTGGGATAGACTGCACGTCTTGCTCATGGGTTGTTGTTTGATTTTGCATAAAACATTCCCCGTCCTTTCTTGATCCCAATAAAAAAATGTATAAAAAAGATTTTACTCCTAATATTATTGAATTTCAATAATATTCTTAAAATAACAATATTCCGAATATTCGCATAATTAATTGATAGAATAGGATATCATAAAGGTGTACAAAATATAATTATTGTAAAATAACACTTATAAAAAAGACATAAAAAAACAGTGGTGCATAAATACACCACTGAATTGCTTTGATATTATGGACTAATGTTAATAAACACCTTTCATAGCACGTTTAACAATAGGTGAAATAACTAACAATACAATACCGATAACAACTGCTACAAGTCCTGAATACATGAAATAATCACTTTGATTTATCTTTGTATATACCACTACGAGTTGTGAATTTAGTCCTTGTGCAGTAGCGTTACTTAGCATCCATAAGCTCATCATTCTAGCTGTAAACGCAATTGGTGCTAATTTAGTCGTTGTTGATAATCCAACAGGTGAGATACATAATTCGCCAATCGTGATTAAGAAGAAACTTAATACGAGCCATAATGGATTAACTAGTGATTGACCAGATGCTAGCGGAATGATCATTACAAGATATGATAAACCAGCGACAATTACACCGTATGCAAATTTATGCACAGTTGGAGGATTATGCTTACCGAGTTTCAACCATAATGTTGCAAAGACAGGTGCTAATAAAACGATAAAGATAGGATTTAATGATTGTGCCCAAGATGCTGGGATAGAGAAATCAATTAAACCGCCTGTTAAGACAGACATTTCAAGTTGTGTTTTTTTGTCAGCAAAACTTGCCAAAACTGTAGAACCTTGTTCTTGAATCATCCAAAATGCAACTGACGTAATATAAAGTGGTATGTAACTGTAGATTCTAGAACGTTCTTCTTTGGTAACATCCTTACTTAATATCATATTCAAGAAAATGTAAATTGGTAATACGATACCTAATATTGTTACTAATAAACTAAAGTTTTCTAATGATAATGCATTATTTAAATGTAGTAAAAATAAATATAGTAAAAATAATACGATTACGACAAGTGTGATAAATACAAACTTTTTAATTTCCGGTTTAGTTAATGGGTTCGGTACATTGCGTCCCGCTAAACCTAAATTCTTTTTGCGTTTGATAGCATAGACAACTAAGCCACAGAACATCCCAATAGCTGCAGCTAAGAAACCAGCATGGAAACTCACTCTTGTTTGTAAATAACCAGTGATTAATGGTGCCAATAAACTACCTAAGTTAATCCCCATATAGAATAATGTAAAGGCAGCATCACGACGTACATCATTACGATCGTAAAGTTCACCAACTGTTGTGGAAATGTTTGGTTTTAATAGGCCTGTACCTGCTATGATTACGGCCAATGCAATCATTACCAAAGTTAGATTGTTTGGTAGTGACAATAAGATATGTCCGATCATAATTAAGAATCCACCATAGAAAACAGCATTTTGAGTGCCGGTAATTCTATCAGCAATCCAACCACCAATTACACCCGACATATAAATCAATGTTCCGTAGATGGAAACAATTTGCAGTGCGACTGCTTCATCTAAACCGAAACCACCTTTAGCAACGGTATAGTATAAATAATAGATTAATATGGCTTTCATACCATAGTAACTGAATCTCTCCCAAAATTCAGTGAAGAATAACGTGCTTAGTCCTTTTGGATGTCCGAAGAAACCTGTACGTGGTGTACTTTCCATAATTTCTTCGTGCGTATAATTAACCTTTCTCATAAATTCCCTCCCCAATTATAGTTGGATTAATTTTATACTGTTTTTATAAAAATGACAAGTGTATGTATTATTTGTACAATATTAAATGCTGAATGATTTGATTGAACTTTTGTACTGTTTATTTATTAAAAAAGTGACGAAAACAGATGTTTTCGTCACTGATGATGCTCTTTATAATTATAAGAAATGTTTAACGGTTGTCTATTTTTTCAGGGTAGAGGTCATGATTCATTAATCTGTGCTCTGCCATTTTTTCATATTTAGAATTAGGACGACCATAATTGGTATATGGATCAATTGAAATCCCACCACGTGGCGTGAATTTGCCCCATACTTCTATATAATGTGGATCCATTAACTCGATAAGATCATTCATTATTATATTCATACAGTCTTCATGGAAATCTCCATGATTTCTAAAGCTGAATAAGTAAAGTTTTAATGATTTAGATTCTACCATTTTAATATTAGGGATATAAGAGATATAAATCGTCGCAAAATCAGGTTGACCTGTGATCGGACATAAAGATGTAAATTCAGGACAGTTGAATTTAACGAAATAATCTCTACCTTGGTGTTTATTATCGAATGACTCGAGTACGTCTGGGCGGTAATCAAAATCATATTGATTATTTTGGTTACCTAATAGTGTAATATCTTGTAATTCATCTTTGTTGCGGCCTTCAGCCATATAAATCGCTCCTTTTAAGATATATTTTTAACATTTATTTCTGTATGTCAATGGGTTGTCGGCGTGCTTTTTCAAACATGTAGTAACTAGATCCTATAATAATGATATAACCTAAAATTGCATATAGATCTGGTGACTCTCCAAAGAGAATAAAGCCAAATAATGCAGTAAATACAATGGATGCATAGGTGAATATCGAAATGTCTTTTGCTGGTGCAAAGCTATAGGCAAGTGTGATACCAATCTGACCAATGGCTGCAGCTAATCCGGCGCCTAATAAATAGAGACACTGTAACCACGACATAGGTTCAAATGTAAAAATCGTGAATGGAATTAACACGATGATTGAAAAGAATGAAAAGTAAAATACAATTGTATATGGTGCTTCTCTAGAACTTAGAGCGCGTACACATGTATAAGCTGCTGCGGCAAAAATACCAGAGAACAAACCACCGATAGCAGGAATCACTGACGAAGAGAACTCAGGTTTAACTACAAAGAGCATACCGAAGATCGCCACAATCATAGCTATAAATTGATAGTTGCGTACTTTTTCATTTAAGAATAATAAGCTAAGTAAAATAGTCCAAAATGGATTTAATTTCATCAATGTATCTGCGTCGCTTAATATCATATGATCAATGGCATAAATATTAAGTAATACACCAATTAAACCAAAGGTTGATCTAGAGATAAGTAATGGCTGACTACTTAGTTTACCAAATAGAGGTTGCTTGTATTTAAATATGAAATAGAGAGGTATAAACATAGCTACTAAGTTTCTGGCTAATGACTTTTGAAATACAGGTAAATCGCCTGCTAAGCGAAAGAATACTGACATAAAGCTAAAGCCAATAGCAGAAATTAAAATAGCGATGATACCTTTAACTTTAGGATTCAATAGTATCGCCTCAATTTTAAAAATTTGACGTATCTATATTAGCATAAATATTTAAAACATGTATATATGGTTGAAATTAGGGAAGTAATATAATATCATATAAATACGAACAAATGTTCCCTTTTATCTTGGACTTTGTTCAAATTAAATTCTAGAAAAAGTAAAGCAAATTTTTTGAATATTTTATACAACATAATTGGCGCAATGTGCAAAACAACGGTATATAGCGCTTTGTATAACTTTTAGAAAAATCAAATAAAATGAACGGAATTTTAGTAAAAAAATTTTTTTAAAGTTAAGAGTTCAATTTAAAGTTGAATTGGTGCCATTTTCATTCCGTTTTCAAAATTTGTCCACAGTTTCCTAAAATAAAAAGGCTTTTAATCGTCTTCGGACTTATGTATAATGAAACACATAATATAGTATTAACGACAGAACCGAAACACTATATATTGTGTTTCGGTTTCAAGTCACTTTATATATAATAAACCAAATTTCAAGTAAAATCACACTGGTTTAGCCACTTAATCATGACAAATATAGTAGTAATACTTCAAAAATGTATTTTTGCATCACTATATGTAGATGACATGATCACTATATATTGTGTTTTTAAATAATATGATTTTCTATGGGGCATTACACGATTGAAATTAGGTGAATAGATTAGTGGAATAATATGATTTTCCATATTTAATGGATAGATCAAAGATAGAAAGTAGGTGTGCCGATGAAGGTTGTTTATTTTTCATTTTCCGGTAATGTGCGACGCTTTATTACCAGAGCAGAATTGAAGAATACGATGGAAATTACGCAGAATAATTGCACGGAAAGATTGGATGAACCGTTCATTATGGTCACTGGTACAATTGGTTTTGGTGAAATTCCACAACCTGTACAAGCATTTTTAGAGGTTAATCATGATTTGATTAGAGCGGTAGCAGCAAGTGGTAATCGAAATTGGGGACAAAATTTCGCCAAAGCTGGACGCGCTATTTCGGAACAATATAACGTTCCATTATTAATGAAGTTTGAAGTTCAAGGCACAAAGGAAGACATTAGCGAATTTAAAGATAAGGTGGGGCATTTTAATGAAGATAATAGACGAGAAGAAATACAATCATATTGAATTAAATAACGAAGTTACCAAGCGTAAAGACAATGGTTTTTTCAATTTAGAAAAGGACCAAGAGGCGTTAACAGTATATTTAGAAGAAATCCAAGACAAGACAATTTACTTTGATAGTGAGCTAGAACGCCTACACTACCTCGTCGACAACGACTTCTATTTTGATGTTTTTGAAGTTTATTCAGAAGCAGATCTTCAAGAAATTACTGATTTTGCTAAGCAAATTGAATTCAATTTTGCAAGTTACATGTCAGCTAGTAAATTCTTTAAAGATTATGCATTAAAAACAAATGACAAGAGTCAATATCTAGAAGATTATAAACAGCACGTTGTAATTGTTGCACTTTATCTTGCTAATGGTCATAAGGCAACAGCTAAGCAATTTATCTCAGCTATGATTGAACAACGTTACCAACCGGCGACACCTACATTCTTAAATGCAGGACGTGCTCGTCGTGGTGAATTAGTATCATGTTTCTTATTAGAAGTAGATGATAGTTTAAATTCAATTAACTTTATCGATGCAACAGCTAAACAATTAAGTAAAATTGGTGGCGGTGTAGCGATTAATTTATCTAAATTACGTGCACGTGGTGAAGCGATTAAAGGCATTAAAGGTGTTGCAAAGGGTGTACTTCCAGTTGCTAAGTCATTAGAAGGTGGATTTAGCTACGCAGACCAATTAGGACAACGCCCAGGCGCTGGTGCTGTATATTTAAATATCTTCCACTATGATGTTGAAGAGTTTTTAGATACTAAGAAGGTTAATGCTGATGAAGATTTACGTTTATCTACGATTTCTACTGGTTTAATCGTACCTTCAAAGTTCTTTGATTTAGCTAAGGAAGGCAAGGATTTCCACATGTTTGCACCACATACAGTATATAAAGAGTATGGGGTAACTTTGGATGATATTGATTTAGAAGCTTATTATGATGAATTAGTAGCTAATCCAAACATTGATAAGAAGAAAAAAGATGCACGTGAAATGTTGAATATGATTGCTCAAACACAATTACAATCAGGTTATCCATATTTAATGTTTAAGGATAATGCGAATAAAGTACATGCTAACTCAGATATCGGCCAAATTAAAATGAGTAACTTGTGTACGGAAATCTTCCAATTACAAGAAACATCAATCATCAATGACTATGGTACAGAAGATGAAATTAAACGTGATATTTCATGTAACTTAGGTTCATTAAATATTGTGAATGTAATGGAATCAGGTAAATTTAAAGATTCTGTTCACACAGGTATGGATGCATTGACAGTGGTAAGTGACGAAGCAGATATTCAGAATGCACCTGGTGTTAAAAAAGCTAACAGTGAACTGCATTCAGTTGGACTTGGTGTTATGAACTTGCACGGTTATCTAGCTAAAAACAAAATTGGATATGAATCTGAAGAAGCGAAAGATTTTGCTAATATCTTCTTCATGATGATGAATTACTATTCAATAGAACGTTCAATGGAAATAGCTAAAGAGCGTCAAGAAACATATGTAGGTTTCGAAAAGTCGGACTATGCTAATGGAAAATATTTTGACTTCTATACGTCACAAACATTTGCACCACAATACGAGAAAGTACGTAAATTGTTTGATGGTTTAGAAATTCCAACACCTGAGGATTGGAAAGCATTGCAACAACAAGTTGAAACACATGGTTTATTCCATGCGTATCGCTTAGCAATTGCACCAACACAAAGTATTTCTTATGTACAAAATGCTACAAGCTCTGTTATGCCAATTGTTGATCAAATTGAGAGACGTACTTATGGTAATGCGGAAACATTTTATCCAATGCCATTCTTATCACCAGAAACAATGTGGTACTATAAATCAGCATTTAATACTGACCAAATGAAATTAATCGATTTAATTTCTACAATTCAAACACATGTGGATCAAGGTATCTCAACAATTCTATATGTGAATTCAGAAATATCTACACGTGAATTGTCTAGACTCTATGTCTATGCACATCATAAAGGATTAAAGTCTTTATACTACACTAGAAATAAATTATTAAGTGTTGAAGAATGTACAAGTTGCTCGATCTAGTTTTAGTGAAACACGACGAAAGTGATTATTAACGTAAGTGAACACAACAGTTTAATATTTACATCAATGAATAAGAAACCCATCGTTAACAGCGAATCGTAACTTTAATATTAGGGCGGTAAGAGGGTCTTAATATATTAACGATTTAGCTGTTAACTTTGTGTGCTTATGTTGTCACTGTAAATAATCGCTATTTAAATAAATTTATACTGGAATAGGAGACATTATCTAAATGAAAGCAGTCAATTGGAATACTCAAGAAGACATGACAAATATGTTTTGGCGACAAAATATTTCACAAATGTGGGTAGAAACGGAATTCAAAGTTTCTAAAGATATAGCAAGTTGGAAGACGTTAACAGATGCAGAAAAAAATGCTTTTAAAAAAGCGTTAGCTGGTTTAACTGGTTTGGATACACATCAAGCAGATGATGGTATGCCACTTATCATGTTACATACAACAGATTTACGTAAAAAAGCTGTATATTCTTTCATGGCAATGATGGAACAAATTCATGCTAAAAGTTATTCTCATATTTTTACGACATTACTTCCCTCAAGCGAAACAAACTACTTATTAGATAAATGGGTTATTGAAGAACCTCATTTAAAATATAAATCAGATAAAATTATCGAAAACTACCATAAATTATGGGGCAAAGAAGCTTCAATCTATGATCAATATATTGCACGTGTATCAAGTGTATTCTTAGAAACATTCTTATTCTACTCAGGTTTCTATTATCCACTATATCTTGCTGGGCAAGGTAGAATGACAACGTCTGGTGAAATTATTCGTAAAATCTTACTTGATGAATCAATACATGGTGTGTTTACTGGAATGGATGCACAAAGTTTAAGAAACGAGTTATCAGAAAGTGAAAAGCAACAAGCTGATCAAGAAATGTATAAATTATTAGATGATTTATATAAAAATGAAGTGTCTTATACACATTCACTATATGATGAAATTGGTTTATCTGAAGATGTATTGAATTATGTTCGATACAACGGTAATAAAGCATTATCAAATCTTGGATTTGAACCATACTTTGAAGAAAGAGAGTTCAATCCAATTATCGAGAATGCTTTAGATACATCAACTAAAAACCATGATTTCTTCTCTGTTAAAGGTGATGGTTACACACTTGCATTGAATGTTGAAGCGTTGACAGATGAAGATTTTATCTTTGAGGATTAATCTTTTTTGCTAAGTAATTAAATATATCAGTAATTATCGATGCATATTGTTATTGAAGTGGCGATGTGTTTAAGATAATTATTGTTATAGTAAAATATTAAGAAAAAAGCTTCGCTCTAAGTAGAGTGAAGCTTTTTTAGTTATTACTTCGTATTGTTGGCTTACTTTCTTAGAGGACAGATTCAGCCTATGGTCTTCAGTTTGTCCTGTTCCCTCGGGAGTCCGCCAAAACACTGTCGCAAAAACCATAAAGGATAATCTAGAGAAATACTCTATAAAAAGCAGTATACAAAGATGCTAAACCCTTTAATTGTAAACTATATAAAAACACTCGATTAGACTACACGTATTCTGTATTGTACAGGAAATAGGTTGTCTAATTTTTTGTATTCGCTTAACAGTGTGGAGTTACTGTATTCACTTGCTAAAGATAGTGACAATTATTATCTACTCTTGCAACAACTAATGTATAAATAAACCTAGCCACTTAATTTAAATATAATCAAATGAAAATAATAAATTATTATGTTTAGCTCTATAAATTATTTTAACAAATAAGTAAAATTTTCGATTGCTATTGAATTTAACTAGGAACGTGGTAAAATTTTTATATATACAGTGATAATGATTATCATAACCAATAAGAATTGGGAGCAATTAAATAGAAGGGATTTAGGGAAGGCATTATGAAATTTTTACTTAAAGGTACAGTGTTGTTTACTGTTTTAGTTATTTTAACCATCCTTTCTTTGTTTATAGGTGTCAGCAAAGTTTCGATAACTGATATTTTTCATTTAACAAATGAGCAAAAGAATATCATTGTTTCAAGTAGAATACCTAGGACAGTGAGTATTTTAATATCTGGAAGTACATTAGCGCTTGCAGGTTTAATTATGCAACAAATGATGCAAAATAAATTTGTTTCTCCTACAACTGCAGGAACAATGGAGTGGGCGAAGTTAGGAATTTTGATATCATTGATTTTTTTCCCGCAAGAGAATATTTTAATTAAATTATCTTTTGCTGTCGTACTTAGTATTTTAGGTACTTTTATGTTTGTTAAATTAGTTCAATTAATACAATTTAAGGATGTCATTTTTATTCCGTTGTTAGGTATTATGCTCGGTGGTATAGTATCAAGTTTTTCAACTTTTATTGCGCTTAGAACAAATGCTGTTCAAAGTATTGGCAACTGGTTAAACGGCAATTTTGCAATTATAACAACAGGAAGGTATGAAATATTATACTTAAGCATTCCGCTACTGTTACTTACATATATCTTTGCAAATCATTTTACGATTGCAGGCATGGGGAAGGATTTTAGTAATAATTTAGGTGTGAATTATGAAAAAATAATCAACATCGGTTTATTTATTACTGCGACTATTACTGCATTAGTTGTTGTGACGGTTGGTACATTACCATTTTTGGGACTTATCGTTCCTAATATCGTTTCTATCTTTAGAGGGGATCATTTGAAAAATGCACTTCCACATACAGCAATGTTAGGAGCAATATTTGTGATGTTTTCAGATATTATTGGCAGAATTGTCGTCTATCCGTATGAAATCAATATTGGTTTAACGATTGGTGTATTCGGCACTGTTATATTCTTAATCTTGCTAATGAAAGGAAGACACCAACATGCAAATTAGTGCAAAGAATAAATTATTGATACTTATTGCTTTAACTGTGATTGTGGGCGTCATTTATTCAATCGTAGGCATTGATTTTGAAATTTTTCAATATCAATTCTCAAGTAGATTAAGGAAGTTAATCTTGATGATACTTGTCGGTGGAGCAATTGCTGCTTCAGTAGTCATCTTTCAAGCCATTACGACCAATCGGTTGTTAACGCCCTCGATTATGGGGTTAGATGCGGTTTATATGTTTGTTAAGGTGCTGTTAGTTTTTGCTTTTGGTGTGCAATCTGTATTAGTTACGAATCTGTATCTCAATTTTATAATTACTTTGGTCGTCATGGTGGTATTTTCGTTACTACTTTTCCAAGGTATATTTAAAATTGGAGACGTTTCAGTTTATTTTATATTATTAGTAGGTGTGATTTTAGGGACATTTTTCAAAAGTATCACAGGATTTCTTGAATTAATTATTAATCCAGAGGACTATTTAGCGGTTCAAAGTGCGATGTTTGCTAATTTTGACGCATCAAATAGTAAGCTTGTCACCCTTTGTGGCATTATACTTATTGTCTTAATTATTGTCACTGTACTATTAATTCCATATCTAGACGTATTGTTATTAGGTAGAGATCAAGCCATTAATCTTGGTGTATCTTATAAAACATTAACACGATTACTGTTAATCCTTGTTGCTATTCTCGTATCAATTTCAACAGCACTTGTAGGACCAATTACATTTCTTGGTTTGTTAACAGTCAACTTAGCACATGAAATGATGAGAACGTATGAACATAAATATATTTTACCGGCAACAATCTGTATTAGTTGGTTGAGTTTATTTATTGCGCAAGCAGTAGTCGAAAATCTCTTTGAAGCGACAACACAAGTAAGTATTATTATCGATTTAATTGGTGGTAGTTACTTTATTTACTTATTAATTAAAAGGAGGAATGCAAATTGATACGTGTGTCAGGACTTAATAAAACAATTCAAGATAAGCCTATTTTAAAGAATATCAATGTTGATATCCAAAAAGGGAAGCTCACATCGATGATTGGACCAAATGGTGCTGGTAAGAGTACTTTATTAGGTGCGATTACACGATTGATGGACTTTGAAGAAGGACAGATAGAGATAGAAGGGCGTTCGATTAATGATTTTAAAAGTAATGAACTTGCCAAGAAACTATCTATTTTAAAGCAAAGTAATCATACAGAGTTGAATATTACTGTTGAGCAGTTAGTTAACTTTGGTAGATTTCCGCATTGTAAGGGCCACTTGAAAAAGGAAGATAAGGATCAAGTTGAATATGCATTAGAATTACTTCAATTACAGGAAATTAGACATCGTTATCTTAAGACACTTTCAGGTGGACAACGACAACGTGCATATGTCGCAATGACAATTGCACAAGATACAGATTATATCTTGTTGGATGAACCATTAAACAACCTCGATATGAAGCACTCTGTTCAAATCATGCAAACGTTACGTCAACTTGCTAAAAAGTTGAATAAGACCATTGTCATTGTGATACATGATATTAATTTTGCATCTTGTTACTCAGATGACATCATCGCGTTAAAACATGGTGAATTAGTGAAAGCGAGTGATAAGGACGAAGTCATTCAAACGGATGTGTTACGACAACTTTATGATATGGATGTGAAAATCGAAGAAATACGTGGACAACGGATCTGTGTTTACTTCGATGAGTCTACAGAGGAAGAAGCACTGTCTTTAGTAGAATCCATTTAAATCTAAGATGTCTTTGTCCTAAACATTGAAGGGAGTGATGCAAACGTAGCGTTACTTTTAAAACGTGGGATAGATTGGGTATTAAACAAAAATTGGAGGAATGAAACACCATGAAAAAATATGCTTTAGTCTTAGTTATAGGTTTAATGTTTTTATTAGCAGCATGTGGTAATAGTGGGTCTGGATCTGATGATAAAAAATCAGAAAGCAAGGACACTAAAGATACAGTGAAAATTGAAAATAATTATAAAGCAAGTGGCGAAAAACGAGATGGTAGCGATGCTAAAACGGTAAAAGAAACTGTAGAAGTACCGAAGAATCCTAAAAAGGCTGTAGTTTTTGACTATGGAACTTTAGACACAATGAAAGAACTTGGCTTAGCAGACAAAGTTAAAGCTGTGCCTAAAGGTGAAGGTGGTAAATCATTACCAGATTTCTTAAGTGATTTTAAAGATGAAAAATACTTAAATACTGGTAGTCTGAAAGAAGTTAATTATGATAAAGTAGCTGCTGCTAAACCTGACGTTATATACATATCTGGTCGTACGGCTAATCAGAAAAACTTAGATGAATTTAAGAAAGCAGCACCAGATGCAAAAGTGGTTTATGTAGGTGTAGATAACAAAAATGAAGTTAATTCATTAAAAGAAAATGCTGAAAAACTTGGTAAAATTTACGATAAAGAAAGCGAAGTTAAATCTTTAAATAAAAAATTAGATGATAAAATCGCTGAAGTAAAAGATAAAACGAAAGACATGAAAGATGAAAAAGCGATGTTCTTACTAGTTAATGAAGGTGAATTATCTACTTATGGTGCTGGTGATCGTTTTGGTTCATTAATCTTCAATACAATGGGCTTCACTGCTGCTGATGATAATATTAAAGGAAGTACACACGGACAAAACGTAACAAATGAATATATTGCTGAGAAAAATCCAGCAATTATCTTTGCAATGGACCGCGGACAAGCAATCGGTGGTAAATCAACAGCGAAACAAGCTTTAGGCAATGATGTAATTAAAAATGTAGATGCAGTAAAACATAATAAAGTCTATGAACTAGATCCTAAATTATGGTACTTTGCAAGTGGTTCTACTACAACTGCCATTAAACAAATGGATGAAGTTGAAAAAGCATTAGACAAAAAATAATTAACATCTAGAGTGGGGAAATGTTAGTTAAAATGATGTAAATGCATTGTCTAGATATGAAATTCGTACTGTTAATAAAGTAACTGAATGTATTCTATACGTATCGAATTTGATTGTAGATAATCATAAGACCTAAAAGGTTGGGATTTAGATCCTAGAATGAAAGAGTCTGGAACATTAGTATTCAGACTAAAATGAAATCGATAATTTTTACTGTGAAAATGTAAAAATTATCGATTTTTCTATTATTATCAAATTGATTATCACTTAGTGTTATTATTTTACTTATATTGATAGCTAATAATGCTAATCCGAGTTCATGTTTTATCCTTGTTATTTCTCGAAGTGACATACGAGTAAATCCACAAATAGCCTTTAATAATACAAAAACAGCTTCTATCTCAATTTTATTTTGATTGTAGAATCTTTGTATTTCTGGTTCTGAAAGCTGTTGATTTATTTTAGTTTTGAAAGATTCCCAATTATAATTCCTCAAAACTTTTTTATTAGTCTCCGAATTATGTTTGCTATATCGGTTGGGGTGTGGACACCCTGAACAATCATCACATTCGTCTAATTTGAAACCTCTTTTAAAATCATAGTCATTATTTTTGTAGTAATTATATATAAGAACTTCGTATTGTTTGCGAGACACTTGAGTGAGTAGGGTGAGTGTCGACATCAAGGATTGAGCCATCCCCCTAGGTAAGTGAGCAATACGAATCAGAAAGATAGATAGAATATCTCCTTTTACCTAGTATGCTAGCGTGTGTGTAAGGAAATTGAATTATATTAAAATCGTTGTCTTGATATTTACTGCTTATAATTTTACAGTATTGTTTGCGAGACACCTGAGGGAGTAGGGTGAGTGTCGAGACCAAGGCTCGACCCATCCCCCTAGGTAAGCGAGCAATAACAATACTGAGTATCGATAACAATAACAAGCTCATCAAAAATCTTTACTGGGTTTAATGCTAGGTATTTATGTTCTAGGTTCGTTACTGTACTTTGTATTATTGATAAGATCATCTGAATCTAGACATAAGAATGACAATGTTTATTTAGGTATTTTGCAACAAACATACGTAAATATAGTGTCTTTTAAATAACCTGGGATTAAAGTAGAATTGTGTTATTTTAGAAATGGAAAGGGTAAATGGTTTATAAACACTAAATTAAGGTGACGTTTTTAGCTTTAATGTTAAAAGGAAACTGAGTAATTACATTAGAACAGAGGTGCAATGATGATATTAGATAAAGTGAATCCTAATGATTTATATCCAACAGAAGAGCAAGGCCCTACTGTATTAGGGACGATTGAGTATAATATGCATGGTACTTCAGAATTCGAAGGTGCCTTTATTGCGACAAATGAGCGATTGATTTTAAATGTAGATATGAATGGTGAATTTTATTATAGAAGTATTGCTTATAATGAAATTGAACAGATTGAAGCACACGACGATAGTATTCAATTTGTCTTTAATGTGGGACCAATGCCAATAAAAGAACTACAAAAGGGTGATATCCAAACTTTTGTGGATTATGTTAAGTCACAAATGCCTTCATAAATAATTAAGAAGAATGAAATATTCATATTAAGAAACCAGACCTTTCCGGGATTTGAAAAGGTCTGGTTTTTATTATGCATTAAATAGCAAAGTAAAGATGATAGTGATATTTACAACGGTTGTTAAAATGCGCATTACATTCTGGACAAGCCTCAATCATCATATATTCGTTAATTGTCATTTCGTGTTTACAAACACCACACAAAATTGCACGTTCATTAAATTCATCTGATTCCCATCGCTTTATAGGATGTGATTCGCTTTCGTTATGGCATTTATAGCATGGATAGTATTTATCGCAACATTTAAATTTAATTGAAATAATGTCTAAAGGCGTTTGATAATGTGTGCATCTGCCTTCGCTATCTACCGTTGGACCATAAATATTAACCATTGTATCTGTCTCCTAACTAGTCTTGCGGATGCTCTCCGATAATTCGTACTTCTGGATGTAACTCCACATCGAATTTTTCTTTAACGACCTTTTGTACATAATGTATTAAATCTTCGTAGTCTGTGGCTGTACCTTTATCAACATTAACCATAAAGCCAGCATGCTTTGTTGAAACCTCAACTCCACCAATGCGATGACCTTGTAAGTCTGAATCTTGTATTAGTTTTCCTGCAAAGTGTCCAGGTGGGCGTTGGAATACACTACCACATGAAGGATATTCTAATGGTTGTTTTGTTTCTCGGCGTTCAGTTAAATCATCCATCTTCGATTGAATGTCTTCTTTATGACCCGGTTCAAGTGTAAAAGCAGCTTCCAAAACTACAAGGTGTTGTTTCTGAACAATACTATTTCGATAATCTAATTCTAATTCATGCTTAGTTAAGGTGATTAATTCTCCCTTTTCGTTTACACAAAGAGCATAATCAATACAATCCTTTACTTCGCCTCCATAGGCGCCCGCATTCATAAATACAGCACCACCAATAGAACCCGGAATGCCGCATGCAAACTCTAAACCAGTTAAACTATAATCCCTTGCAGTGCGTGAAACATCAATGATTGCAGCACCACTTCCAGAAATAATAGCATCATCTGAAACTTCAATATAATCGAGTGAAAGTAAGCTGATAACAATACCTCTTATGCCGCCTTCACGAATAATAATATTTGATCCATTACCTAAATAAGTAACAGGAATATCATTGGAATAAGCAAAGTGCACAATCGCTTGCACTTGTTGATGTGTGGTTGGTGATAAGTAGTAATCTGCTTGACCACCAGTTTCTGTATATGTATAGCGCTTTAAAGGTTCATCAATCTTTATTATATCTTTAGGTACAATTGCTTCTAATTCCTTTAAGATGTCATCTTTATGCAATGTATTGTACGTCCTTTCCTAGTGAATTCATTTATACATTATAGCAATATTTGTGGGTATTTGCTAAATAGTATGCTAGTTAATCACAAAACTTATACATCTATTAAAATTTGAGTTGATTATACCATGTCTGTATGAAAAGTGAACGTAAAAACCGATTCAAATTAATCTGTATGTATTTGCTTTAATAATTTAGAGAATAACTGTTGCTTTTGATTCTCATATGCACGAATTGTAGGTGCATGTTGAGCAATATTTTGTTTAGCATTTCCAAAAGTTTGCGCTGCTGATGGATTATTTTCTAAATACTTTGTACTTAATAAGTAATCATTATACAGCGTAGAATCCTTTTGGATAATATGTAGACGGGCGATTTGCTTTAAATCAATAAGGTTATTAAATTGAGCCATGACCACTTTCTTTTTATATGGATGATGTAAACGATAGAAGCCAGCATAATTCAGTCGTTTTTCATCTAAAGATGTTATGTCATGTAAATTATCTACTCCTACAAGAATGTCTAAGATAGGTTCGGTAGGATAATTAAAATGTTTCGTACCACCAATATGGTGCGTTGATTTTACGGGCGTATCTAAAAGGTTAAATAAAGTTGTACTAAGCGTTTCATACTGCTGTGCAAAATCAATGTTTTTATCCTCAATGATAAAATTTTGTACTTGAGAATACATTAAGTTGAGCGCTCCTTTTATTCTGATTTTATTCTTGTTAAACTGTAAATTCTGAAATAATATATCACATATCATTTTCAAGTTAAATAAGTTTCTGTATAATACGGAATAATAAGGAGTGCAGAAATGAAAAGAATACTTTGCATCGTTTTATTACTTAGTATATCAATCATATTGACGTCATGTAGTCATAAATGGTCTTCTGAATTTAGAGATTTTAACAAATCATTGAATGATGTTAAAAATAAAGGGAAGAATGTAGAAGAAGCAATGGACAGTATCCAACTTAAACGTTTGGATGATTTAAGTAAAACAGACACCACTGATAAGAATAAGCAAGAGTTTAATGATTTACAAAATAAAATAAATAGTAAGGTTATTCCTAAAATGGATGCATATGAAAAGGCAGCGAAACATTTACCTGCTAAATCTGCTGAAACCAAAGCGCTTAAATCTGAATACCTAGAGGTTGTTCAAGATAAGAAAAAAGCACTAAATCAAACAAAAAAGTTTGTCGATTTATATAATCAATCTATAAAGGCTAATGAAGACATATTAGATTATACGAAATTATTTGAGAAGAATCGTTCGCAGGTTGAGGCAAATATGAAAAAAGCTAAAAAAGCTGGCGCAACATCAGATGTGAAATATTTTGAGGAAAAATTAGAAGAAAATAATAAAGCATTAAAATCAACTGTAGATGATGGTTTTGATTCTTCGGATCCTCAAAAGGTAAAAAAATTAATTAACGATGATATTATGCCGCTGATTACTAAGGAAATTAGAGATTTAAATAAAACAGAAATCACTAGTGGCTACGTCAATGATGCGCGTAAAAATGCAATAGAAATGTACTATAGTTTACAAAATTATTATGAAACAAGAGAAGAAACGATAGAAATAAGTGAAAAAATAGAGAAAATGGATATCGATGCATTACCTAAAGAGGGGAAAGACCTAGAACGTTATGATAAAGCGTTTAACAAGAAGTATAAAAAAATTAAAGATAGTTAAAACGAGATAATATTTTTGATTAGTTATAAGAATTTAAATAAACGGTTAACAACAAAAAGGTAATTGTGTATAATTGGAAACGATGATATGTTAATATCGTGGCACTTTCACACAATTTGGAACTTATTGTGTGTTAAATATTTTTAGAGGTGAATAGAATGGCTATAAAGCTGAGTTCGATTGACCAGTTTGAACAAGTTATTGAAGAAAATAGTTATGTATTTGTACTGAAACATAGTGAAACTTGTCCTATTTCAGCAGATGCATTTGATCAATTTAACAAATTTTTATATGAACGAGATATGGATGGATACTATTTAGTCGTTCAACAAGAACGTGAATTATCTAACTATATTGAAGAGAAGACAAATGTAAAGCACGAATCGCCACAAGCATTTTACTTTGTGAAGGGACAAGCGGTTTGGAATGCAGATCACGAAAATATCAATGTAAGTTCTTTAGCAAATGCTGAAGAATAATAAACTTAAAAATTAGCACAAGCGCTTGTAGTATGTTTCTAATATGGAAACCTATCACAAGCGCTTATTTTATCTTTTAATGTGAAAAAAATGATAATGACATGTATAATGTAAAAATGAATGGGAAATTATAGCTTGCGATATGATAGTGCGCCAAATTATAGCACTTAAATTTTGTAGCTATATCATTTCGTGAGTGGGAAGCGTGCCACATGTGTATAAAATCAGCATGTAGTGACGACATTAAGTCGTTTGTGACTCACTAACTATTTTTGAATTGTACTATGTATTGAAATAAATAATGCTTAAATTAGTATATAGTAATTGTTGTTAATATAAATATTTTGAGGTGACAAGATGAAAGTATTAGTGGCGATGGATGAATTTAATGGTATTATTTCAAGTTACCAAGCGAATAGATATGTGGAAGAAGCGGTAGCGAGCCAGATTGAACGTGCAGATATCGTTCAAGTACCATTATTTAATGGTCGTCATGAGTTAATGGATTCTGTATTTTTATGGCAATCGGGAACGAAATACAGAATTATGACACATGATGCAGATATGAATAAAGTAGAAGCTGTTTATGGTATTACGGATAATGATGTAACTGTCATTGAAGGGAATTTATTTTTAAAAGGGACTAAACCAATCAATCAACGTACGAGTTATGGTTTAGGAGAGCTCATCGTAGATGCTTTGGAAAATCATGCTAAACATATCATTATTTCATTAGGTGGTATTGATAGTTTTGATGGTGGTGCGGGTATGTTGCAAGCACTAGGTATGAAGTTTTACGATGATGAAGCAAATGAAGTCGATGTCACTGAAGGAACGCGTGTATTGAAATATATTCGAAAAATAGACGCTTCTGGGTTACATCCACAACTTAAAGATGTCAGGTTACAATTGATGTCAGATTTTGACAGTAAATTGTATGGTAAGGAAAGTGAAATTATTCAACTTCACGAGCAATTAGGTCTTGAGCGAAACGATGCGGCAGAAATTGATAACTTGATTTGGTATTTAAGTGAAATATTTAAAAGTGAAATGAAACTCGCGCTTGGTCCTATTGCTAAAGGTGGTGCAGGTGGCGGTATTGCAGCTGTACTTCATGCTTTATATGATGCCGAGATTATGACTAGTCATGAGTTGGTTGACCAAATTACGCACTTGGAATCGCTGATAGCACAAGCTGATTTAGTAATATTTGGCGAGGGTGTAAGTGAAGAAGACCGTTTATTAGAAACGACGACGATTCGTATTGCGGAATTAGCGACGAAGCATCATAAACCATCAATTGCGATATGTGCGACTGACGATAAGTTTGATTTATTTGAATCAATGGGTGTTACATCTATGTTTAATACGTTTATTCAAATGCCAAAGTATTTTACTGATTTTAAAATGGGAATTCAAATCAGACATTATGCTGTTCAAGCTATTAAGCTATTAAAAACAGATTTTGATTCGACAAAATAAATTAGAATAAATTTTATGTTATGTTCGTAGAATGTGATTAATTCAGCATATTATTAATAAATAGTATATGAATCCGGGACTTTAGTCTTTCAGACTAAAAAATAAAATCGATGATTTTTACTGTGAAAATGTAAAAATCATCGATTTTTCTGTCCATAATCTTTTACGACTAGCTACATTCTTTGTTTTCTCTATCGAATGTGTTAAGTGATAATCATAATGGCCTAACGATTGACCTGAATACTCCTAGATAAATTATTGTTCGTATGTGTTAACGACTTCTTGTACAATACCAATTATTACATCGATTGCCTTTTCCATAACATCAATTGAGGCATATTCATATGGGCCATGGAAGTTAGCACAACCAGTAAAAATATTAGGTGTTGGTAAACCCATATACGAGAGTTGTGATCCATCTGTACCGCCACGTATAGGTTCTGTATTAGGCTCGATACCAAGATTTGCGAAAACACGTTTTGGGATATCGATAACGTGTGGGTTTTCGGCAATTTTTTCACCCATATTATAATATTGATCATTGATTTCTATTTCGATTGGATCATTTTGATAATGTGTGTTGATATCTTCTTTAATTTCGAGCAGGCGTTTTTTACGTAATTCAAATTGTTCGCGATCATGATCTCGAATAATATATTGTAACGTTGTTTTCTCTACATCACCATTAAATTTCATCAAATGATAAAATCCTTCATAACCTTCTGTACGTTCAGGGACTTCTTGTTGTGGTAATAAGGCATTGAATTGTTGGCCGAGTAATATAGCATTAATAAGGGTGTTTTTGGCAGAACCAGGGTGTACGTTCACACCATGACATGTGATCTTCGCTTCTGCTGCATTAAAACTTTCATATTGTAATTCTCCATACTCACTACCATCCATCGTATAAGCGAAATCAGCATTGAAACGTTCCACATCAAATGCGTGAGGTCCCTTACCGATTTCTTCATCAGGAGTAAAGGCGATACGAATATCACCGTGTTTGATTTCTGGATGTTCAGTAAGGTATTTTACTGCTTCCATAATTTCCACAACACCAGCTTTATCATCTGCACCTAATAAAGATGTACCGTCAGTTATCATCAATGTATGTCCTTCGACTTGCTTTAAGCCAGGGAAGACATCTTGTGATAATTCACGTGTTGTATCGCCCAATTTAATAGTATTGCCATCATAATTTTCGATTATTTGTGGATTTACATTTGTAGCATTAAAATCTGGTGACGTATCAACATGTGCTAAAAAGCCTACGGTCGGTAAATCCGCTTCAACATTACTTGCTAAGGTTGCAAATAAATAACCATTGTCATCTAATTCAGTTTCTAAACCTAAATCTGTTAACTCTTGTTGTAATAAATTTAATAGATTCCACTGCTTTTCAGTAGATGGTGTTGTATTTGATTCAGGATCAGATTGTGTATCAATAATGACGTATTTTGTTAAACGATCGATTATATCTTTTTTCATAGTTAACACCTCTTAAGCTCTGTTGTTCATATTATAAGATTTTTTATATATCTTACCATTCATTTTACCAAAATATTGTTTGATGCGTGTATAGAGATAATAAATTATTTCAGCACATAATATTCCAAAGGCAATGGCACCTGAAATTAATGTCACTTCTAGGAATGTGTTAACTGCGTGTGTGTATTGATTACTGACTAAAAAGCGTGTCGCTTCATATGCTAATCCACCAGGCACAAGTGGGATGATACCTGGAACAATAAAGATAATGACAGGTCTCTTATAACGTCGACTCATCACATGACTCATTAAGGCTAAGATAAAGCTACCTAAAAATGACGCCATAACTTTACCTAAATCTAAATCAACCGTTAATTTGTAAATAAACCATCCCATAGCGCCAACAAAACCACATGCTAACAATAAGCGTCGTGGTGCATTAAAGATAATAGAAAAAAGCATTGTAGCTAAATAACTAATAACAAATTGGAGAAGATAATATATCAAGACCATTTTACTGCTCCTTTCTTAAAATAATAATAGGACAATTGCAACGCCTGCACCAATTGCAAAAGATGTGAGGGCAGCTTCGACGCCACGAGACATCCCGGCAAGTAACTCACCAGCCATTAAGTCACGAATGGCATTCGTAATTAATATTCCTGGTACTAATGGCATAACACCAGCAATAGTGATAATATCTTGGTTTTGTGCCCACCCTATATGTGTAAAAAATGCTGCAATTGTTATAACTACTGCGGCACTAATAAATTCTGAAAAGAACTTGATTTGAATAAAGCGTTGCACGAAGTCAAAGGTCAAGAAAGCACCGGCTCCTGCCAATATTGCATAAATAAAGTCATGCATAACGCCTCCAAACATAAAGAGAAAGAATCCACAAGCAATTGCTGCAGCAAAGAATTTTGTTATAGATGAAAATTGTAACGAAGCATGGTGTAAGTGAATGAGTTCTGACTTTGCTTCATCGATATCCAGTTGTTTGCTAGCAATTTTACGTGAGAGACTATTGGTTAATGCAATTTTCTCCAAATCCGTCGTACGCTCACGAATACGTATGAGTCGCGTATTAGTACGATTGTTTAGTGAAAATATAATAGCTGTGGAAGTGACAAAACTATATGTATCATCTAATCCATAACTTGCAGCAATACGATTCATCGTATCTTCTACGCGATAAGTTTCAGCGCCACTCTCCAATAATATTCTCCCAGCTATGAGTACGACATCGATGACTTTATCTTCATCAATGATTGTAATCGACTCTGACATAGATGATTCACCCCCATAATTGTAGTATATAGAACAATTGAAAGTTTACAGTGTACAATTAGAACTTTCAATAGCAATGATTATTCCGTCATCATTTTTTAATATTTCTTATTAATTAAGAACGTAATAAATAGGCTGAAATATAAATAATTGTGCAATCACCATAAACTATTTGCTGTAATGTTACTAAAATAGGTGATGCTCTATTTTAAGTAATAATGTTAGTGTCATTTATTAGCTGGCTATTTTTAAAATGATGACAACTGTGTCTTATATCATATTATAAAGTCAACGACGCGCAATAAAAAAGATGATCACTGCGTTTAATACGTCAGTAATCATCTTATATAGATGTGTCCTAATGTTATT
Source organism: Staphylococcus gallinarum (assembly GCF_029774255.1). NCBI lineage: Bacteria > Bacillati > Bacillota > Bacilli > Caryophanales > Staphylococcaceae > Staphylococcus > Staphylococcus gallinarum. Next base: position 2,220,671 of record NZ_CP069082.1, on the reverse strand, counting down.
GAATAAAAGTAATAAGACTTGTTGCAATTAAATTTGAATAGTACGAACAGTACTACATGATTAAATAGGTTGTATTAAAGTTTTACAATAGGGTTAAACATGACTTGATTTCTGCCTTCATTCTTAGCCATGTGTAACATATCGTCTGCAACTTTAAAGACCTTGCGTTGTGACTTATAATCTTCTTGTGTTAAATAACCAACACCAATTGAGACAGACAATTTAATAACTTCTTTATTTGGTAAATGGAATGTGGATTGTTCTACGCCTGCACGTATACTTTCACCTAACTTTACACATTGATCCAAGGTATAGTCGTTTAAGACAATTGAAAATTCTTCGCCACCATTACGAAAAATATTAAATTGTTGAGGGACATAGTTTTTCAATAGCTGTGCTATTTGTCTAAGGACAGCATCACCAGATTGATGTGAATAAGTATCATTAACATCTTTAAAGCCATCAATATCGATTAACAATAATCCTAGGCTTTCGTTATTTGTTTCGGCAATACGTGTCACTTCGTTTAAATGTCTATCAAATTCCTTTACATTGCCTAAGCCAGTTAAGTAATCTAGCTTATCTTCATTCTCATAGCGATTAACTAACGAGAAGAAATGCCACATATCTACAAAAGTAAATGAAGAGGCAATTGATAACACATAAGATAGCGGAATAAGATAAAGCACTTCTTTAAATTCATAATATGGACTTATTAACGACAATATTGCAAAAATAATTAAAGCAATCGCATTCAAAATTTGAATGGATATAATATCATTTTGCTTTAAAAATGGACCAACTGCGCCTACAATAATAGCTATGACCACAAGTATAACTGCAGCTATCACCGTATCATTGCCTAATAAGACATTAATCAATGCCACGATAATTGCTGATAACACAGTGTAGAAAGTGTTCGTAAAGCGTCCTAGAAATAAAATAGGAACAAATGTTAAGTACAACGAATATTCATTAAAGATCGTTACTGGATAGGCCGATAATAATAATGCAACAATTGTCATTAATACAGTTACATATTCTTTAGAAAACACCATGTTTCGATTTTCGGAATATTGTAATCGATGGAACAAATAGATTCCTGCTACAATAACTGAAATATTGTAAATAATTGCTTCGAACATTTTATTTTACGCTCCTTTTGAATAACCCTTAGTTATTGTAAGTGAAAACTTACATTTTGTCATCAATATGTAAACAGAAAGTTATAACAATCACTATAATTTCATGTTAAAATATTTGTTTGAGGAAATAACTAAATAATAATTCGCTTATTATATAAAAATATTAACTATTTTGTACATTTAGTAGTCATTATCTCATTACCATTTGTATATGTAAAAGCGAATCATGTATGATAGAGTTAAGTGATTTATAGAGAATATAATTTGCTCAATACATTATGCTGTTATAAATATATTATACGTTGAATACATAATGAACTAGTGAATTTATTATTATAAAGAATAACTCATTTACTAAAATTTAAATCTAAATAATTTTGAATTATTTTATTGAAGGTGAACTGATGTATACGTTATTATTAATCATTTTTTCAATGATTGTCAGTTTAATACTCACACCAATTATCATAAAGGTGTCCCATAAATTAGGTATTGTAGATAAACCTAATTTCAGAAAGATTCATACAAAACCTGTTTCTGTTCTTGGCGGAACTACAATCTTGTTATCTTTTTTATTAGGAATATGGTTAGGGCACCCAATTGAAACGGAAGTTAAACCTTTGGTTATTGGTGCAGTGTTAATGTATTTAGTAGGATTGATAGACGACATCTACGATTTGAAGCCGGTATTGAAATTGTTAGGTCAAATTATTGCAGCATTAGTAGTAGTATATTATGGTGTGACAATTGATTTTATTTCATTGCCAATTGGTCCGACCATTCATTTCGGAATCTTAGCTATTCCAATTACGGTGATTTGGATAGTCGCAATTACAAATGCGATTAATTTAATTGATGGTCTTGATGGTTTGGCATCAGGTGTTTCGATGATTGCATTAATTACAATAGGTTTTATAGCAATTTTGCAGGCAAATGTTTTTATTATTATGATTTGTAGTGTCTTAATTGGTTCACTGCTCGGATTTTTATGTTTTAATTTCCATCCTGCAAAAATATTCTTAGGAGATAGTGGTGCCTTGTTAATTGGATTTATAGTTGGGTTCTTGTCACTACTTGGTTTTAAAAACATTACATTTGTATCGCTATTCTTCCCAATTGTTATATTAGCAGTACCATTTATCGATACATTATTTGCGATGATTAGACGTGTGAAAAAGGGTCAACATATTATGCAAGCTGATAAATCGCACTTACATCACAAATTATTGAATTTAGGATACACACATCGACAAACTGTCATGTTAATTTATTCGATAGCATTATTGTTCAGTTTGTCGAGCATCATCTTGTATCTATCTCAACCATGGGGTGTCTTGATGATGTTAATCTTGATACTGATAACAATAGAATTAATTGTAGAGTTTACGGGATTGATAGACGATGATTATAGACCATTATTGAAATTAATAGAAAATAAGGAAAAGCATGATTAATTGCTGATCAAATAAGACCTATTCGGCTAAGTCGAATAGGTCTTATTTTTAGCATTGTAGTAAGTTAAAATAGAATGAATATCTTTGAGTATTTAATAAGAAATAAATTATTAAGTGTTTGTAATCGAGCTAATATAACTATAAGACTGGTTGAAAACGAGCAATGCCATATGACGCTACTCTTTGAAATGTTTTCTCTTTAATAGACTACATGACGAAGGACAATATAAATATTAAAATTCGTCTATTTGTATACAAATAGACGAATTTGCTGATGTTGATTGTATGTCTAGTAAAGTATTGAGGCTACGCAGTTTCGATATCAAATGGTAAAAGTACGATATCATCCTGTGTTAAATCATAATTACCAGATGTATTGCGGTTTAAAAAGGCGATAAAGTCATCATAATCGGTAGCTACTACATCGATTTGATAACTCACCTTGTCTGTATAGACAGTATCTCTCAAGAAGAAGGGAGTCGTTTCAAGTTCATACTCAAATTTACCAGTTAAATCGTAACCAATACTGACCGTAGTTGGGATGGCTGGCCTTAATTGTACACGTCCTACATCATAAATCACATCTCTAACGGCACCACTATATGCGCGGATTAAACCGCCACCACCGAGTTTTATACCACCAAAATAGCGTGTAACCACAACACAGGCATTGTGTATGTCTAATTTTTTTAAGATTTCTAACATTGGTACACCTGCTGTACCACTTGGTTCACCGTCATCGTTGGCCTTTTGTATATTCATCTGATCACCAACGGTATAAGCTGAACAGTTGTGTGTCGCTTCTTTATGTTCTTTCTTGATATGTTCAATAAAGTCCTTTGCTTCTTGTTCGGAAGCAACAGGTTGAATATGTGCAATAAAACGTGATTTGTTAATTACATTCTCTATTGTATGTGCACGTTTAATTGTAATAATTGATTCTCCCAATATTTTGCCCTCCAATAAAAACGACGTAAATTATATATGTTATTTATTATACGTGTTAGTCAATTTATATATAGTATACACTGAAATGAAGCCTGTATTAAATGTTTAAAAATAAATTTTCTTTTAACTAAAAATAATGTATTATTGTTGTGAGTATAATGAAGGAGGATTATGATGAAAATTGCTGTTTTGACAGATTCTACAAGCTATCTATCACAAACATTAATTGATAAATATAATATAAGAGTTGCCCCTTTAAGTGTTACGTTTGATACTGGGGAAAATTTCGTTGAAAATGAATCTATTTCTAGATTAGAATTTTATGACAAGATGAAGACATCTAAAACTATACCAACAACAAGTCAACCTGCTATTGGTACTTTTATAGAGCATTTTGAAGCATTACGTGGAGAAGGGTATACCGACGTCATCTGTATCTTCTTATCATCTGGTATTAGTGGTTGTTATCAAACTGCTACACAAGCTGGTGAAATGATTGAAGGCATCAACGTACATACCTTTGATTCGAAGTTAGCAGCTATGATTGAAGGCAGTTACGTCTTGCGTGCTATCGAAATGGTTGAACAGGGAAATCAACCTGATCAGATTCTCGAAGAATTAAATCGCATGATTGATGTTACGGGTGCCATTCTGATGGTAGATGATCTGAAAAATTTACAAAAGAGTGGACGAATTACAGGTGCGCAAGCATGGATTGGTACAATGTTAAAAATGAAGCCTGTTCTAAAATTCGATGACGGTTTAATTGTTCCAGATGAAAAGGTAAGAACTAAAAAGCGTGCATTGAAAAAAATTATTGAAAAAGTAAATGAACATATTCAAGGCTTTGATGAAGTGACCTTACATGTTGTCGTGGGTGACATCGAAGAAGATGGTGAGTGGTTGTACAATGAAGTGCAAAAGACATTCCCACAACATAAAATTCACAAATCATATTTTGGACCTGTTGTCGCTGCACATTTAGGTTCTGGTGGCATAGCAGTAGGGTACGTTGGTAGAAATATTCGCTTAGATTAAGAACATATAGAGATAAAGACATGACATGCTTCGGTAATGTGATGTCTTTTTTTAATTAAAGGAGGTAGATTTAATATACATTATTATGGAAGGTTAGTAACAGATCGCAAGTTATTAACGACAGAAACGATTCATGAAGTAACTACAGGTGTATGTGACATTGGAGGTCAGTGGCATTGTAAACAATGTGAAACAACAGTTCAGCAACACTTTTATACGTATCGGTCGGATTGTCTAAATAAAGCAATTGTTTATTGTCGAAACTGTATTTCTCTTGGAAAAATGGATAGTCATCATCAAGTTTATATCACTGTAACAGGGCATAAAAAGAGTGAAGCAGCTTATGATTTACCTTTCAAGTTATCTCCCCAACAACATTATGCCTCTGCTGCAATTGTGACGGCATTAATGAAACGTCAAGCGCTATTACTATATGCTGTCACAGGTGCTGGTAAAACTGAAATGATATTTGAGGCGATTCATCAAGCAAGAAAACAAGGTTTAAATGTAGCTATCGTATCTCCACGTGTCGATGTGATAATTGAACTGCAAATCAGAATACGAGAGGCCTTTCACGATGAACAAATCGATGTGTTGTATCAAGGACAAAGGCAAAAATACGATGGACATTTTGTTATTGCTACTGTGCATCAATTAATGCGCTTTAAAGGTCATTTCGACTTTATTATTGTGGATGAGGTTGATGCATTTCCATTATCAATGGACCCTACACTGATGTCAGTCATTACTGCTGCTCAAAATGAAGATGGTAGTGCAGTTTATATGACTGCTACACCAACACCATGGTTAATCAAACAATTTGATAAATCACACATCATTAGATTGCCAGCGAGATTTCACCAATACCCCTTGCCAGTACCTATTTTTAAATACTTTCGAATTATCCCTCATAAAAAGCAATTTAAGTTTTTAAGTTTATTAACCCAACAAATACAAGCTAAACGGTATACACTTGTATTCTTTCATAATATTGAAATAATGGAATATATGTATCAAATTTATCACAAAGATATTGAAACGCTTACGACTGTACATAGTCAAGATCCATATCGGTTGGATAAAGTTGAGGCATTAAGAAGCGGACAATATCGTGTTGTATTTACAACGACAATTTTAGAGCGTGGATTCACGATGGCTAACTTAGATGTAATTGTTGTAGACAGTCATAAATTTTCAAGTAGTGCATTAATACAAATAGCTGGGCGGGTTGGTAGAAAAATGGCATCACCAACTGGTTTAGTCATGTTCTGTCATCAAGGTATTACATTTAAGATGATTAAAGCACGAAGCACAATTGTGCAGATGAATAAACTCGCACGTAAAAAGGGGTGGATTCATGATTAAATGCCTCCATTGTAGAGGTTACTTTACCGAACCATTAAATGCAGTTACATTGTTCAAACCAGCTACACTATTTTGTAAACAATGCACAAAACTTTGGGAAAAAGTGAAAATAAAAGATAATATAAAGCGTTGTTCGAGATGTTTAAAGTATTTAAGTACAGAAGAACAGACATGTTTAGACTGTAAATACTTAGAAAGCAATTATACGTTAATGGATCAATTATATTGTCAATTTCAATATGATGGCGTAATGAAGGATTTGATAAAGCGATATAAATTTGATAAAGATGTTGCCTTGTGTGAACAATTCGCATCAATGATGAACTTACCAAAGCAACACTATGATTTAATTATACCGATACCATCACCCAAGCAACGCGATTATCAAAGAACCTTTAATCCTATTAGGATGGTACTGTCACAAATGCGTATACAATATAAAGCAGTGCTTACGATGGATTATAGAGAGAAACAGGCGAATTTGCCAAAAAGTAATCGAATTAATGCGCGTAATCCATTCCATGTCATAGACGATATTGATTTAACTCATGCACAAGTATTGTTGGTAGATGATATTTATACGACTGGATTAACGGTGCATCAAGCTGCGGAAAAACTTTTTATTAGAAAAATCAGAAAATTCGATGTGTTTACGTTTGCACGGTAGCATAAACGTGGTATTATATGAGTAAGCAATATTACCAATATAGAGGTTTTAAAGGAGTCGATTACTATGATTAGATTTGAAATTCACGGAGAGAACCTCACTATTACTGATGCGATTCGCAACTATATTGAGGAGAAAATTGGTAAATTAGAACGCTATTTTAACGATGTGCCAAACGCAACTGCGCACGTTAAAGTAAAAACATATCAAAATTCAGCTACTAAGATTGAAGTAACTATTCCATTGAAAAATGTTACTTTGAGAGCTGAAGAACGCCACGATGATTTATACGCTGGCATTGATTTAATCAATAATAAACTTGAAAGACAAGTAAGAAAATATAAAACACGTGTTAACCGCAAAAAGCGTAATCGCGGTGAACAAGAAGTGTTCGCTTCACTACCAGAAGAAAATGAAGCTGAACAATTAGAAGCCGAGCCAATTGAAAATGATGGTGACGGTGATATCGAAATTATCCGTGCAAAGAACTTCAGTTTGAAACCTATGGATTCAGAAGAGGCAGTATTACAAATGGATCTTTTAGGGCATGATTTCTTTATTTTCACAGATCGTGAAACTGATGGAACTAGCATCGTATACAAACGAAAAGATGGGAAATATGGATTGATTGAAACTACTGATTAATCTTTGTACTTTCTATAAATGATTTGTACGCAGGGCGTTCATGATTATGTTAAATCGTGGACGCCCAATTTTTGTTATGTTACTATGAAATAATTTGAAAGTGAAATATAATAGTACATGCAAAGTTATATCAATGGGTAGTATTTAATTAAGGCAATACAATGATATTAATGAATTGACACATATATGTTAATAAAGTAGGAAATAGAGAGGTCTATAAGTGTAAATTTAGGCTTATAAATGATATCATAAATTGTTGTAAGCTAAGAGTTATTAAGCTAAAGGAGCGAACAAAATGGGTTTTTTATCAAAAATTGCAGATGGCAATAAAAAAGAAATAAAACGCCTTGGCAAATTAGCCGATAAAGTCCTTGCATTAGAAGAGGATATATCGATATTAACAGACGATGAAATTAAACAAAAAACGCAATCATATCAAGAAAGATTGCGTGGTGAAGAGGACATTAAGAAACAAAATAAAATATTAGACGAAATTCTACCGGAAGCATTTGCATTAGTAAGAGAAGGTGCAAAGCGTGTCTTTAATATGAGTCCATATAAAGTTCAAGTTATGGGTGGTATCGCGATTCATAATGGTGATATCTCTGAAATGAGAACCGGTGAAGGTAAAACTTTAACAGCAACGATGCCAACCTACCTCAATGCGTTAACAGGTCGTGGGGTACACGTTATTACTGTCAATGAATATTTAGCAAGTAGTCAAAGTCAAGAAATGGCGGAATTGTATGAGTTCCTTGGTTTGACGGTTGGTTTGAACTTAAATAGTAAGTCTACCGAAGAAAAACGTGACGCTTATGCAAGTGATATCACTTATAGTACCAATAATGAACTTGGTTTCGATTATTTACGTGATAACATGGTGAATTATGCTGAAGAGCGTGTAATGAAACCTTTAAACTATGCCATCATTGATGAGGTAGACTCAATCTTAATCGATGAAGCACGTACGCCATTGATTATTTCTGGTGAAGCGGAAAAATCTACTTCATTATATACACAAGCTAACGTTTTCGCTAAGATGTTAAAAAATGAAGATGATTATAATTATGACGAAAAAACAAAGGCAGTTCAATTAACAGAACAAGGTATCGATAAAGCAGAGCGTATGTTCAAAATCGATAACCTCTATGATGTTAAAAACGTAGAAATCATTAGTCATATCAATACAGCATTGCGCGCACATGTGACACTGCAAAAAGACGTAGATTACATGGTAAATAACGGCGAAGTATTAATCGTCGATCAATTTACTGGACGTACAATGCCTGGTCGACGTTTCTCAGAAGGTCTGCACCAAGCCATTGAAGCTAAAGAAGGTGTGACGATTCAAAACGAATCCAAAACCATGGCCTCAATTACATTCCAAAACTACTTCAGAATGTACAATAAACTATCTGGTATGACAGGTACGGCTAAGACGGAAGAAGAAGAGTTCCGCAATATTTATAATATGACGGTAACACAAATTCCTACCAATAAACCTGTACAACGTCAAGATAAACCGGATTTAATTTATATTAGTCAAAAAGGTAAATTCGATGCAGTCGTTGAAGATGTCATTGAAAAGCACAAACAGGGTCAACCGGTACTATTAGGTACAGTAGCAGTTGAAACGAGTGAATATATTTCAGACTTATTAAAGAAAAAAGGTATTCGACACGATGTATTAAACGCTAAAAACCATGAACGAGAAGCAGAAATTGTAGCAGGCGCAGGTCAAAAGGGTGCTGTAACAATCGCTACAAACATGGCTGGTCGTGGTACGGATATTAAACTAGGCGATGGCGTTGAAGAACTTGGTGGTCTTGCTGTTATTGGTACCGAACGTCATGAGTCACGAAGAATTGATGATCAATTACGTGGACGTTCTGGTCGACAAGGTGACAAAGGTGATAGTCGTTTCTACTTATCACTACAAGATGAATTAATGGTGCGTTTCGGTTCTGAACGTTTACAAAATATGATGAACCGTTTAGGCATGGATGATTCAACACCAATAGAATCAAAAATGGTGTCACGTGCTGTAGAATCTGCCCAAAAACGTGTTGAAGGTAACAACTTTGATGCACGTAAACGTGTACTTGAATATGATGATGTATTACGTAAACAACGTGAAATCATCTATACAGAGCGTAATAGTATTATTGATAGTGATTCTAGTGGTGAATTAGTCGAAGCAATGATGCGTGCTACTTTAGAACGCAGTGTACGTTACTATGTAAATGACGAAGAGGACGAACCAGATTACGAACCATTTATCAACTATGTGGATGATGTATTCTTAAGCGAAGGTGCTTTGAAAGAATCAGAAATAAAAGGTAAAGATAATGATGATATCTTTGAAATTGTATGGGCAAAAGTCGAAGTTGCATTTAAAGATCAAAAGGAAAAAATAGGCAGTCAATTCGCAGAATTTGAGCGCATGATTCTATTAAGATCTATAGATGATCATTGGACAGACCATATCGATACAATGGATCAGTTGAGACAAGGTATTCATTTACGTTCTTATGCACAACAAAATCCATTACGTGATTATCAAAATGAAGGTCACCAATTATTTGATACAATGATGGAAACAATAGAAGAAGATGTAAGTAAATATATCTTGAAATCTGTCATTACTGTTGAAGATGATATTGAACGTGACAAAACGACTGATTTCGGTAAAGCTGAACACGTATCAGCAAATGCTGAAGATGGTAAAGAAAAGGTAAAGGCTCAACCTTACGTTAAAGATGAGCATATTGGTAGAAATGATCCTTGTCCTTGTGGCAGCGGTAAAAAATATAAAAACTGTCATGGTGCTTAGGTGATTTAAGCGTGACAGTATGAAACCGGAAGCATTGATTTGTGATTATCAACTTCCGGTTTTGTTTTGAAAATGAGTGTGAGTTTAACATATAATAACCATGATGCTCGTATACTATTGAAACGGAGTGAACCATTTATGTAGCTTTAGTTAGCTTTTCTTCAATCAATTGTTATGTAATAGTAAGTAAATTTTCAATTATAATAGGAGCGATGTTTAGATGGAATTATCGGAAATAAAAAGAAATATAGAGAGTTATAATGAAAAATTAGAGCAACTTAGGGGGTCTCTTTGACTTAGAAGAAAAAGAGACGAATATTCAAGAATATGAAGAAATGATGGCTGATCCAACATTTTGGGACAATCAAGATAAAGCACAAGAAATAATTGATAAAAATAACGCTTTGAAAAGTATTGTTAATGCATATCGTGATCTAGAAGCACAAATTGAAGATATGGAAACGACAAGAGAATTATTACTCGAAGAAGAGGATGCAACGATGAAAGCTGATTTAGAAACGTCAGTCCAACAATTCAAAGATAATTTGGACCAATTTGAATTACAGCTCTTATTAGATGGACCATATGATGCAAACAATGCCATCGTCGAGTTACATCCAGGTGCTGGTGGTACAGAATCACAAGATTGGACAAACATGTTATTACGTATGTACCAACGTTATTGTGAACAACAAGGCTTTAAAGTAGAGATTATGGATTATTTACCAGGTGATGAAGCTGGAGTTAAAAGTGTGACATTTGCTGTGAAAGGTCACAATGCATATGGGTATTTAAAGGCTGAAAAGGGTGTACACAGATTAGTTCGTATTTCGCCATTTGACTCATCTGGAAGAAGGCATACGTCCTTTGCATCTTGTGATGTTATTCCTGAATTTAACAATGCGGATATTGAAATCGATATAAATCCAGACGATATCACAGTAGATACATTTAGAGCATCAGGTGCTGGTGGTCAACATATTAACAAAACAGAATCTGCAATTAGAATTACCCATCATCCGTCTGGAATTGTTGTTAACAACCAAAATGAACGCTCACAAATTAAGAACAGAGAAGCTGCCATGAAGACATTGAAATCTAAACTATATCAATTAAAATTAGAAGAGCAAGAACAAGAAATGGCAGAAATACGTGGTGAACAAAAAGAGATTGGCTGGGGTAGCCAGATTAGATCTTATGTGTTCCATCCATATGCAATGGTCAAAGATCATAGAACGAATGAAGAAACCGGTAAGACTGATGCAGTAATGGATGGTGAAATTGGGCCATTTATTGAAGCATACTTACGTAGTCAAATGGATCATTCATAATGCAATAGTTTAATAAATCATTTTATGCCTTATATACAGTTGTGCATCTTGCAACTGTCTTATAAGGCATTTTTATTATATAGAGGTGGCATTGTTGTCAGCAATAGTACAATAATTTATGCAGAAATTGATATGATGTTCTAATTATATGCTTCTATCATCTAGTTATATTACATGAGCTTATATATGAAGGGTGCAATTTTAGTAATATTAAGCTAGTAAAGCTAGTTATACCATAGCTTTCTTAAGAGATTTTATTTTACTGCATATAGGACTAAATAACCATTGTATTACAGTCTGTTAACAGTTCAATATGGCAAAAGTTTTTGTGCTATATTAAATTTGTATAATAATAAGACAGCAAAGGAATGAACATAGCAATGAAGAAAGGTTTAATAGTTACTGCATCGACGACGGCACTGTTTTTAGGTGTGAATCATATAGCGTCAGCGGAACAAATACATACAACATCTTCGGAGATGGAACTTACGCAAATTGCTGAAAGATTTGCTACCAATATCGATGAAATTAAGGCGCTAAACAATTTGGATGATAGTGTGACTTCTATTGCGACTGGAACAAAAGTGGTCGTGCCTGATCGTGATATCGTAGAAGTATTAAGTGGCGACACACTTACAAATATCGCCAATAAGCATGAGATATCATTAGATGACTTATTTAAATTGAATCCACAGATTACAGAAACGATTCATCCGGGGCAACTTATTGCTATATCGGAAGCAGGTTCAAAGCATTTATATAATGATGATAAAGCAAGCTGGGGGACACCAGATACATTACAACAACCAACAGATGAAAGTGATTCGCAAATATTGACACCGAATTATCCTCAGAATGATGTGGCTCAACCAACTCAATTTTCTAACTATCAATCGTGGAATAATGATGTAAATAGTAATTATTCCAATGCTTATCAATATGACGCCAATCATTATTACAGTGGACAACAAAGTATTGGCCGTAGTGGTGGCACTAATTACTATGATAATGGTCAGTGTACAAGTTACGCATTTGATAGACGTAGTCAATTAGGTAAGCCTGTAAGCAATTTATGGGGTAATGCCAATCAATGGGCAAATGCAGCTAGACAAAGTGGTTATGAAGTTAATCATACGCCAGAAGTAGGGGCAATTATGCAAAGTACATCTGGTCCAAATGGACATGTTGGTGTGGTAGAACATAAAAATACCGATGGATCCATTGTTGTTTCTGAAATGAATTGGCAAGGCGTCGGACAGAAATCATATCGTACGATACAACAACCTAGTGCGTATAACTATATTCACTAGTAACAATTTAAAAATAATTTCTAATATGAGATAAAGCCATACTGTTATATTACGGTGTGGCTTTATTTTAACGATAAAAATTTATATGAAATCTTAATAAACTGAAAAGATAGAAATTCTAAATTGCTAATTATTTGTTTAACAGCTATTTGATAAGACATTTTGATTGTTGAATGATATTATAAAAGCAAGTATAATCATTCATTAAATAAACTTAGGAGGCGATATCATGGGCGTACATCAATACTTTAAACGTTTATCTGATTTAGAAAAATTAATTCGATTACCAGGCCAATTCAAATACTTTGAACATAATGTTGCTGCACATTCATTTAAAGTAACTAAAATTGCTCAATATCTTGGAACTGTCGAAGAATATCATGGCAATGAAGTGAATTGGAAAAGTTTATATGAGAAAGCACTAAACCATGACTTTGCTGAAGTGTTTACAGGTGATATTAAGACACCAGTTAAATATGCGAGTGGAGAATTAAAAAAACTATTCTCACAGGTTGAAGAAGAAATGGTAGATCATTTTATTAACGAAGAAATTCCTGAAGCATACCAAGATATCTATCGTGAAAGGTTACAAGAAGGTAAGGATGATTCCTTAGAGGGTCAAATCTTATCGGTAGCAGATAAAATTGACTTATTATATGAAACATTTGGAGAAATACAAAAACGTAACCCGGAACCATTGTTTTTTGAAATTTATGAGATGTCTTTAGAAACAATTATGCAATTTGATCATTTAAGTTCCGTGCAAGATTTTATAGATAATATTATTCCAGAGATGTTAACTGAGAACTTTATTCCACGTGCCGAACTGAGAGAAACAACGATGACAATCCTAAATAATAGAAATGGGTGACATAGATGATTTGGTATATGCTTGCGGCATTTTTTCCATGCATATTAGTCGTACTATTTAGTGTGCTGACGAGAAATAAATGGGTCGGCACTATTTTGACACTCATCTTAATTGGGGCATCTGTTGCCAAAGGCTTTTTTCATAATGAATGGATCATATTTATTGATGTCGTGTCATTATTAGCGGGATATATTATTATCGATCAACTCGAATTTCATAAGCATGATGGTGATTAATGATAAGTTACAAGCAATCTAGTTGTAAAAATGACTTGTAAACTATAAAATAATTACCTTCTTAAAATAAATAAAGCAATAAATTAAGGCAAACATGGTAAGATACTATGTTTGTTTTTTGTTGTTTACACATGTTAAAATAACGAACAAACGTTTGTCTTTTTGTGCATAAATCTGTTAAAATATAGAATAAGGTTATACACTATACACAATAATTTACAATTTAGTAGACAAATCAATATTAAAGCATAGAACTTTGCGTTACATTTGTCACATAAGAAAATATATAGGAGGCGTGTGTCAACATGGAACACTATCCATTTAAACTACAATCCAATTTCGAGCCACAAGGTGATCAACCAGAAGCGATTAAAGAAATTGTCAAAGGTGTAAATGAAGGGAAACGTCATCAAACATTACTTGGTGCGACGGGAACTGGTAAGACATTTACGATGAGTAATGTTATCAAAGAAGTCGGCAAACCGACGTTAATCATAGCACACAATAAGACATTAGCAGGTCAATTATATAGTGAATTTAAGACATTTTTCCCTGAAAATAGAGTAGAGTATTTCGTAAGTTACTATGACTATTATCAGCCGGAAGCATATGTACCATCTACAGATACTTTCATTGAAAAGGATGCATCAATCAATGATGAAATTGATCAACTACGACATTCTGCTACAAGTGCTTTGTTTGAACGAGATGATGTCATCATAATTGCCAGTGTGAGCTGTATTTATGGTTTAGGTAATCCGGAAGAATATAGAGATTTAGTTGTAAGTGTACGTGTAGGTATGGAAATGGATAGAAGTGAGTTACTGAGAAAGTTAGTTGACGTCCAATATACTAGAAACGACATTGATTTCCGAAGAGGTACCTTTAGAGTACGCGGTGATGTTGTTGAAATTTTTCCTGCTTCTCGTGAGGAAATGTGTATTCGAGTTGAATTTTTCGGTGATGAGATTGATCGTATACGCGAAGTCAATTATTTAACTGGAGAAGTATTGAGAGAGCGCGAACATTTTGCAATTTTCCCGGCATCCCACTTCGTAACACGTGAGGAAAAGATGAAATCTGCAATACAAAGAATTGAAAATGAATTAGCAGAACGTTTGGAAGAATTGAGAGCGGAAAATAAACTACTAGAAGCGCAGCGGTTAGAGCAACGTACGAATTATGATTTAGAAATGATGCGAGAAATGGGCTTTTGTTCTGGTATAGAAAACTATTCCGTTCATTTAACATTGAGACCAATGGGCTCGACACCATATACCTTACTTGATTATTTTGGTGACGATTGGCTGGTTATGATTGATGAATCTCATGTGACATTGCCACAAATTCGTGGTATGTACAATGGTGACCGTGCACGAAAGCAAGTCTTAGTTGATCACGGATTCCGTTTGCCAAGTGCTCTGGATAACAGACCGCTTAAGTTTGAAGAATTTGAAGAAAAAACAAATCAGCTGGTCTACGTTTCTGCAACACCAGGACCTTATGAACTAGAGCACACAGACGAAATGGTACAACAAATTATTCGACCAACTGGCTTGCTTGATCCTAAGATTGAGGTCCGACCTACGGAAAATCAAATTGATGATTTACTTGGCGAAATTCAAGAACGAATAGACCGAAATGAACGTGTACTAGTTACGACATTGACGAAGAAAATGAGTGAAGACTTAACGACATATATGAAAGAAGCAGGAATTAAGGTTAACTACTTACATTCGGAAATAAAGACATTAGAACGAATTGAAATTATTAGAGATTTACGAATGGGTACCTATGATGTAATCGTCGGGATTAATTTGCTTAGAGAAGGTATAGATATACCAGAAGTATCACTTGTTGTAATTTTAGATGCTGATAAAGAAGGTTTCTTAAGATCAGAGCGTTCATTAGTTCAAACAATTGGACGTGCTGCGCGTAATAGTAAAGGTGAAGTAATCATGTATGGAGATAAAATTACGGATTCTATGAGATATGCGATTGATGAGACAGAACGTCGTCGTAATATTCAAATGGCATACAATGAAAAACATGGTATTACACCAACGACCATTAATAAACAAATCCATGACGTTATTAGCGCGACAGTAGAAAATGATGACACAAATGAAAAACAACAAACAGAAGTACCTAAGAAATTAACGAAGAAAGAACGCGAAAAAACAATTGCCAATATAGAAAAGGAAATGAAACAAGCCGCCAAAGATTTAGATTTCGAGAAGGCGACAGAATTGAGAGATATGTTATTTGAATTAAAAGCAGAAGGGTGAAGTATATGAAACAACCATCTATTGTAGTTAAAGGCGCTCGTGCCCATAATTTAAAAGATGTAGATATCGAAATACCTAAAGATAAGTTGATTGTGATGACAGGACTTTCAGGGTCCGGTAAATCGTCACTAGCGTTTGATACTATATATGCCGAAGGACAACGTCGCTATGTAGAGTCATTAAGTGCATATGCAAGACAATTTTTAGGTCAAATGGATAAACCCGATGTTGATACAATTGAAGGTTTATCACCTGCAATATCTATTGATCAGAAGACAACAAGTAAGAACCCACGTTCGACGGTAGCAACAGTTACAGAGATTTATGATTACATCCGTTTATTATATGCACGTGTAGGGAAACCAATATGCCCAAATCATGGCATTGAAATTGAATCACAAACAGTGCAACAGATGGTCGATCGTGTTATGGAGTTGGAAGACCGTACTAAAATTCAATTGTTAGCACCCGTCGTTTCTCATAGAAAGGGATCTCATGAGAAGTTGATTGATGATATTGGTAAGAAAGGTTATGTTCGTGTACGAGTAGATGGTGAAATTACTGATATTAATGAAGTGCCAGAATTAGATAAGAATAAAAATCATACTATCGAAGTCGTAGTCGACAGATTAGTTGTGAAAGATGGTATCGAAACACGTCTAGCAGACTCAATTGAGACAGGATTACAACTTGCAGATGGCAACCTCGTCGTAGATATTATCGATGGTGAGGAGTTAAAGTTCTCTGAAAATCACGCCTGTCCAATTTGTGGGTTTTCTATTGGAGAACTAGAGCCACGTATGTTTAGTTTTAACAGTCCCTTTGGAGCGTGTCCAACTTGTGATGGTTTAGGTCAAAAGTTAAAAGTAGACTTAGACTTAGTTGTTCCTGATCCAAACAAAACACTGAATGAAGGTGCAATCATCCCTTGGGAACCAACAAGTTCGGAATATTATCCAACATTGTTAAAACGTGTTTGCGAAGTCTTTAAAATAAATATGGATAAACCTTATAAAAAATTAACAGATAGACAAAAGGACATCATCTTATATGGTTCTAAAGGTAAGGAAATCGAATTTACCTTTAAACAACGTAATGGTCAAACACGTAAACGTACAATGGAGTTTGAGGGTGTAATTCCAAATATTAATCGTCGCTATCATGAGTCACCATCAGAACTAGTGAGAGAAATGATGAGTAAGTATATGACTGAGCTACCATGTGAAACATGTCATGGTAAACGATTGAGTAGAGAAGCGCTATCAGTTTATGTAGCAGGTCATAATATTGGTGAAATAGTAGAGAATTCTATTAAAAACGCATTACATTTATATCAACATATCGATTTATCAGAGCAAGATCAAAAAATTGCCGATCAAATCCTAAAGGAAATTATTTCGCGATTAGAATTTTTATATAATGTTGGGTTAGAATATTTAACTTTAAATCGAGCGTCAGGTTCACTATCTGGTGGAGAAGCGCAACGAATTCGTTTAGCCACACAGATTGGTTCTAGATTATCTGGAGTACTCTATGTACTCGATGAACCATCTATTGGATTGCATCAACGTGATAATGATCGCTTGATTAACACGTTAAAAGAAATGAGAGATTTAGGTAATACATTAATCGTTGTTGAACATGATGATGATACGATGAGAGCTGCTGATTATCTAGTGGACGTAGGACCTGGTGCCGGAGAACATGGTGGTCAAATTGTTGCAAGTGGCACACCAAAGCAAGTTATGAATAATAAAAAATCACTAACAGGTCAGTATTTAAGTGGTAAGAAACGTATTGAAGTACCAGAACAACGTCGTGAAGTTACTGACAGAAAGATAGAAGTTAAAGGTGCACGTAGCAATAACTTAAAGGGTGTAAACGTGTCATTTCCACTATCTACAATGACAGTAGTCACTGGTGTATCCGGTTCCGGTAAAAGTTCACTAGTTAATGAGGTATTATATAAATCATTAGCAAAAGAAATTAATAAATCTAAAGTTAAACCTGGTGATTGTGACGAGGTCACAGGTATTGATCAACTAGAACGAATTATTGATATTGATCAATCACCAATTGGTAGAACGCCAAGATCAAATCCAGCAACATATACTGGTGTATTTGACAATATTCGAGATATATTTGCACAAACAAATGAAGCCAAGGTTCGTGGCTATTCTAAAGGACGCTTTAGCTTTAATGTTAAAGGTGGCCGTTGTGAAGCTTGTAAAGGTGATGGAATTATCAAAATCGAAATGCATTTCTTGCCAGATGTGTATGTTCCATGTGAAGTATGTGGTGGTACAAGATATAATCGTGAAACGTTAGAAGTAACTTATAAAGGGAAAAATATTGCTGATATCTTAGCGATGACTGCTGAAGATGCGACTAATTTCTTTGAAAATGTACCTAAAATACATCGTAAATTAAAAACATTAGTCGATGTTGGCCTAGGATATGTAACCTTAGGGCAACCTGCAACGACATTATCAGGTGGAGAAGCGCAACGTGTTAAATTAGCTTCAGAATTACACAAACGTTCAACAGGTAAATCCATTTATATTTTAGATGAACCGACAACTGGTTTACATGTTGATGACATTAGTAGATTGCTTAAAGTATTGAATAAACTAGTAGAAAATGGTGACTCTGTCGTTATTATTGAACATAACTTGGATGTGATTAAAATGGCAGATCATATTATTGATTTAGGTCCTGAAGGTGGAGATGGTGGCGGTACAATTGTTGCCACAGGTACGCCTGAAGAGATTGCGAATGTTGAAGCAAGCTATACAGGTCGATACTTAAAGCCAGTATTAGAAAGAGATACAATCACATCTTAGTTCAACAATAGTAGCATATATCAGTGATATTAATTTATCGTGTATTCATATGAGGTCGATTGGATTATAATTATCCAATCGGCCTTTAATTATATTGAGCTATTAAATTTTGGTTCTATAATAAGTTAGACTGCTGATAAATTATTCGTAACAGTCGGAATCGACGAAGAACTTAAATTTAAAGGCGTGAGCTTTATGCTTTAATTTATTGGTTCAATACATAACGAATAGATTTCATTTAACTACTATAAAGCATTATAAGTTTAGGCTGAAATTTAGCGATAAAGCATGATTATAGAGACTTAATATCGTAATATCGCTAAACAGAAATGTAAGGTAGAATAGTATTGTATGAATTATTTTATTAACTACTACACTTTTTAATATGGATTATCAATGCTTTTTGATATGATAAATACATATCGCAAATGTAGGAGAAATATTGATAGAGGTGAAGCTATGTTAACTACGAAAAGCTTAGTCGAACGCTTTGAACTTGAAATTATTGCAGGTGAAGCGGGTTTAAATAAGCAAATTAAAAATACTGATATTTCAAGACCTGGTTTAGAAATGGCAGGTTATTTTTCTCATTATGCCTCTGACCGTATTCAGTTATTGGGAACAACGGAATTATCTTTTTATAACTTGTTGCCAGATGAAGAGCGAAAGGGTAGAATGAGAAAGCTATGTCGCCCCGAAACACCAGCTATCATTGTAACGCGTGATTTAGAACCACCTGAAGAGTTGATACAAGCTGCAACTGAGCTTGAAACACCATTGATTACATCAACGATTGCGACAACACAATTAATGGGTCGTTTGACAACGTTTTTAGAACATGAATTAGCTAGAACGACTTCATTACATGGTGTGTTAGTTGACGTTTATGGTGTAGGTGTCTTAATTACTGGTGATTCTGGTATCGGTAAGAGTGAAACAGCATTAGAACTTGTTAAACGTGGTCATCGACTCGTTGCAGATGATAATGTCGAAATTCGAGAAGTGAGTAAAGACGAACTCATTGGTAAAGCGCCAAAGTTAATCGAACATTTACTTGAAATTAGAGGTTTAGGTATCATCAATGTAATGACGCTATTTGGTGCGGGGTCAATTTTAACTGAAAAAAGACTACGTTTAAATATTCATTTAGAAAATTGGCACAAAGATAAATTGTATGACCGTGTTGGTTTAAATGAGGAAAAGTTAAAAATCCTAGATAATGAAATCACGAAGAAGACGATTCCAGTCAGACCTGGACGTAACGTGGCCGTTATCATTGAAGTAGCAGCGATGAATTATCGTTTAAATATTATGGGTATCAACACTGCTGAAGAATTCAATGATCGTCTCAATGCTGAAATTATGAGAAATGGACACCACAGTGAGGAGAACTAATTGATGATGAGTTTAAATTATATTGATCCTATTGCATTTGAATTAGGACCAATTTCAGTACGTTGGTATGGCATAATTATCGCTACTGGTATATTACTTGGCTATTTTATTGCACAGGCTAGTGTGAAGCGAATTGGTCATGATAAAGATACGCTAGTAGATATTATTTTTTGGAGTGCTATTGTAGGATTTATCGTTGCACGTATTTACTTTGTAATATTTCAATGGCCATATTATGCACAGAATCCAATAGAAATCCCTATGATTTGGCATGGGGGTATCGCAATACACGGTGGTTTAATAGGCGGATTTATTACCGGTATCTTTGTGTGTAGACATAAGAATCTCAATCCATTTCAAACTGGTGATGTGATTGCACCAAGTATGATATTAGGTCAAGGTATAGGTCGTTGGGGTAACTTTATGAATCATGAAGCACATGGTGGTCCTGTTGCTAAGAGTTTCTTAGAGAACCTACATATACCAAATTTTATTATTGAGAATATGCATATAAATGGTAAGTACTATCATCCGACATTTTTATACGAATCACTTTGGGATATTATTGGTTTTATTGTGTTAATCTTTATTAGAAAGCATTTACGTGTTGGAGATACGTTGTGTCTCTATTTAATATGGTATTCGATCGGTAGATTTTTCGTTGAAGGATTACGTACGGATAGTCTTATGTTGACAGAACATATTAGAGTTGCACAAGTGATGTCCGTAGTACTTATTATCGTCGGTATCGTGATAATGGTAATACGTAGAGTGAAATATAAGGCGCCACAGTATAAAGCTGTCGGACCTTTAGCTTGGCCAACTAAAAAGGTGAAGTGATGATTGTTTATGCGTAAGTTAACAAAGTTGCCATCCAAGGGGTCTAATCCCCTTTGGCAAATGTATCGATATGTCAAAGCCGTTAAAGTATTTAAGCAAACGATAGTCATAGAACTATGTCGCTATATGCCAAACTTAAAGGTTAAGCGATGGATATATCAGCATATATTAAAGATGAAGATAGGTACGAATACAGCCTTTGCATTTAAGGTTGTTCCAGATATCATTAAGCCGGAACTTATTACTATTGGCAATAATTGTGTAATAGGCTACAATACAACTATTTTAACGCATGAATTTTTAGTTGATGAATATCGCACTGGACCAGTTCAGATTGGTGACAACACATTAATTGGTGCAAATGTTACAATTTTAGCTGGTGTGACGATAGGTAGTAATGTCAAAGTAGGTGCTGGAACGGTCGTTGCAAAGGATATTCCAGATTATGCTGTCGCATACGGCAATCCAATGCAAATTAAATAATGAAACATGTAACTAGGAGGTGAACATAGATGGCGCAAAACAATAAAGTGATACAAATGAAATTAGATAGTCATTTTTATAAGCGATTAGCTGAACAAAAATTTCAACATCAAGATTATAAAAAGGCTGCAGAATACTTCGGAAAAGTGCTTGATATGTCACCCCATGATTTTGAGAGCAAAGTAAAGTATGCAGAAAGTCTTGTGAAATTGGGATTAAGTAATAAAGCAGAACAGCTTTATTATGAAAGCATTGCACAAGATGAAGACGTTGCTGATAGTTATTACGAATTAAGTCAGTTAAATATTATAAAAAATGATCCTAATAAGGCCTTCTTATTTGGAATGAATTACGTTATTCTTGCTGAGGATGAAGATTATCAAGAAGAATTAGAAGAGATGTTCGAAGTATCTTATCATTCTCCAGAGAAAATAGAAATTGAGAGTCAATTATTTGCCATACAATTAATTTTCCAATATTTATTTTCACATGGACGTTTAGTAGATGCTCAGAAATATTTGTTAAGGCAAAGTGACACACTTCAAGCACATCGAGTACTACGTAATTTACTTGCAATGTGCTATTTATATCTCAATAAATATGATACGGCACGGGAAATGTTTGAACAATTACTAGCTGAAGATAACACCGATGTACACGCACTCTGCCATTACACGTTGTTACTGTACAATACAAATGATGTAGAAAAGTATGAACGCTATTTAAATTTATTGAATAAAGTCGCACCGATGAATGAAGATGAATCGTTTAAACTCGGTATCGTTCTTTGTTATTTAAAGCAATACGAAGCTTCGCAAAGTGTGCTCTTACCTCTATATAAAAAAGGCAAATTTCTTTCAATTCAAATGTATAATGCACTCAGTTTTAATTATTACCATTTAAATAATATTGAAGAAAGTAAATATTTTTGGTCAAAATTACAAGATATTGCACAAGTTGACGTTGGCTATGCACCGTGGGTCATTGCCGAAAGTAAAGTATATTTTGATGAACAAATTTTACCACTGTTAATGAATGATGATAATCACCATAGATTATATGGTATTTTTTTATTGAATCAATTAAGGGGTAAGGAAGTATTTATGACCGAAGAAATTTGGTCTGTATTAGAAACAATGAATGATTATGAGAAGTTATATCTAACTTATTTAATTCAAGATTTAAAATTAACTAAATTAGATTTCATTCACAAAGGCCTACTGATGATGTACAATGTGGAAGCATTAAAAAATAATGAAATGTTATTTATTATTTGGATTGACCAAGCAGAAGCAATTATTGCCGAACAATCAGATTTAACAGACGTAAATGCTTATGTTGCAGCTTATGTGTATATGCATTATAGAGCTTCTGAGCAAAAGGTCACAAAGCAACAAGTCTGTGACTGGTTTGAAATTTCTAATTATAAATTAAATAAAACCATAGATTATTTATTGAGCATATAAGTTTAATAAAATCAAGAAATCATATATAATGCGCATAATGAATTAATAAACAGGAGGCAATTTAAATGGCTGAACAAGTGGATTTTGATGTTGCAATTATTGGTGCTGGACCAGCAGGTATGACTGCAGCAGTTTATGCATCTCGTGCAAATTTAAGCACTGTTATGATAGAGCGTGGTATGCCAGGTGGACAAATGGCGAATACGGAAGAAGTTGAAAATTTCCCAGGTTTCGAAATGGTAACTGGACCAGATTTATCAACAAAAATGTTCGAACATGCTAAAAAATTTGGTGCAAAATACCAATATGGCGATATTAAATCAATTGAAGATAAAGGCGACTATAAAGTCATCAATTTAGGTAATAGCGAAATTACAGCACGTGCTGTTATTATTTCAACAGGTGCAGAATATAAGAAAATCGGTGTTCCTGGCGAACAAGAATTAGGTGGCCGCGGTGTAAGTTATTGTGCCGTATGTGATGGTGCATTTTTCAAAGGCAAAAAATTATTCGTTATCGGTGGCGGTGACTCAGCAGTTGAGGAAGGTACTTTCTTAACTAAATTTGCAGATAGTGTGACAATCGTTCACCGTAGAGATGAACTACGCGCACAAAAAATCTTACAAGATCGTGCATTTAAAAACGACAAAATTGACTTTATCTGGAGTCACACACTGAAAACAATCAATGAAAAAGATGGTAAAGTAGGGTCAGTAACATTAGAATCAACTAAAGATGGTGCTGAACAAACATTAGACGCAGACGGTGTGTTTGTTTATATCGGTATGAAACCACTAACTGCGCCATTTGAAAATTTAGGCATTACAAACGAAGTTGGATATATCGTAACAAATGAAGATATGAGTACAAGCATTCCTGGTGTTTATGCAGCAGGAGATGTTCGTGATAAAGGTTTACGTCAAATCGTTACTGCAACTGGCGACGGTAGTATTGCTGCACAAAGTGCCATTGCATATATCGAACACTTAATGGATACAATTGAAGCATAATTAATATAATTCGCAGTACACGAACAATAAAATAATAATTCAGTCATAGCTAGAATGTTTATCACATAGAATTAATGGTGAATATAACATTCTAGCTTTTTTACGCATGTATATAGAGATATGAAAGAGGTTAATAAAAAGTTTATTATTGTTATCTTTAAAGTTATTTGGGAAAAGAAATAGCATAAGATTTTTCACACAAAAACATATTATTTAAAAAATGATAAGTACATAAAGACGGAGTCGTTAAAATGTGGTTTAATAATTAAGATAATAAACTATTACCTATGTGGTTTTTAATGTAAAATATAATATGATAGCATGATTAATATTAGTTGATTTTATACAACGACAATATGGTTGATAAGATTGTCATCTATAGTGAAGTGTAATAGAAAATATGTAACGGATGGTGTGAAGATATGCAACATGGAGAAAAGGAAACAATTAAAAGTGAATTATTGGTTGTAACAGGCTTATCAGGTGCTGGTAAATCAGTCGTTATACAAAGTTTAGAAGATATTGGATATTTTTGTGTTGATAATTTGCCACCCATTTTGTTACCAAAATTTGTTGAATTGATGGAACAGGGAAATCCATCATTACAAAAGGTTGCAATAGCAATTGATTTGAGAGGAAAAGAACTTTTTAAATCATTGATTCAAGAAATAGATCAAATAAAGAGCAATACTAATTTAATTGTCGATTTAATATTCTTAGAAGCTTCAAATGAAAAGCTAATTTCTCGATACAAAGAAACACGCAGAGCTCATCCATTAAATGAAAATGGACAACGTTCACTCATAGAATCTATAGATGAAGAGCGATATCTTTTAAATGAAATAAAAAGTTTAGCTAATTATACGATAGATACATCTTATATGAAGCCAAAGGAACTGCGTAAAAGGGTTGAAGACTACTTTAATCGCAATGATATAGATACCTTTAATATCAGTGTGACAAGTTTTGGATTTAAGCATGGTATTCAAATGGATGCAGACTTAGTCTTTGACGTACGTTTCCTACCTAATCCTCATTATGTTGACGAACTCAGACCGCTTACTGGTGAAGATGAGCCTGTATACAATTATGTGATGAAATGGAAAGAGACAAATATTTTCTTTGAGAAATTAATGGATTTACTAAAATTTATGATCCCTGGCTATAAAAAGGAAGGGAAATCACAATTAGTTATCGCAATTGGTTGTACAGGTGGTCAACATAGGTCTGTTGCTTTAGCAAAGCGTATAGGAGCAGATTTGCAAGATAGCTTTGACTATAATGTCTATGTGCACCATCGTGATGCACATGTTGAAAGTGGCGTGAGAAATAAAAATGAGAAAAATTAAACTTGTACTCATCGGAGGTGGCACAGGTTTATCCGTACTAGCACGTGGCTTAAGAGATTACCAAATTGATATAACTACGATAGTAACTGTAGCTGATGATGGTGGTAGTACAGGTAAGATTAGAAATGAAATGGATATTCCTGCGCCTGGAGATATTCGAAATGTAATTTCAGCATTAAGCGAAACAGAAACAACGTTAAATCAACTATTTCAATATCGTTTTAAAGAGAATCAAGTCGAAGGACATGCATTGGGTAATTTAATTATTGCTGCTTTGACAAATATTACTGATGATTTTGGTCATGCGGTAAAGTTATTGAGTGAAATTTTAAATATAAAGGGTCGAGTGATTCCGTCTACGAATACCAGTGTACGTTTAAATGCAGTGATGGAGGATGGTGAAGTTGTTTATGGTGAGTCAGAAATACCAAAAAAGAATAAAAGGATTAAGCGTGTATTTTTAGAGCCTGAAGATGTAGAGCCTATGGAAGAAGCGGTTAGGGCATTAGAAGATGCTGATTTAATTGTACTTGGTCCTGGTTCGCTGTATACGAGCGTGATTTCCAATCTATGTGTCAAAGGTATTAGTAAAGCTTTATTACAAAGTGAAGCACCAAAATTATATGTATCTAATGTGATGACACAACCTGGTGAAACAACAGGTTACACTGCAGAAGATCATGTTAAAGCGATACATGAACACATTGGTAAAAGATGCATTGATTATGCAATTTGTGGGCCACAAACCTATAATGAAGAAGTGTTGAGACGTTACAGGGAGGAAAATGCTAAACCTGTACATTGCGATATTCAAGAAATGGAAAAATTAGGTATCAAAGTGATGACACACCCAGATTTAATTGAAATTTCAACTCAAAATTATGTACGACATAATTATGAAATTTTAGCTAAAATGATTTATGAAATCGCAATTAACGAAACAGAAACAATTGAATTTAATAGAGATGAAAAGACTAAATAAATATTACTAAAGTGATTTAGTAAGGAAAGGACTGATAAACAATGAGCTTTGCATCCGATATGAAAAATGAACTCACGAGAATAGAAGTTGATGAAGCGAATGCAAAAGCAGAGCTCAGTGCACTTATTCGTATGAATGGTGCGCTCAGTCTTGCCAATCAGCAATTTGTCATAAATGTTCAAACAGAAAATGCCACGACGGCACGCCGTATTTATTCTTTAATTAAAAAGGTATTCGGTGTTGAAGTAGAACTACTTGTTAGAAAAAAAATGAAGCTAAAGAAGAATAACATTTATATTTGTCGTATCAAATCACAATCTAGAGAGATATTGAATGATTTAGGTATCTTAAAGGATGGCGTATTTACTAGAGAAATTGATGAGTCTATGATTCAAGATGATGAAATGAAACGCAGTTATTTAAGAGGGGCCTTTTTAGCAGGAGGCTCTGTAAATAATCCAGAAACGTCTTCATATCATTTAGAAATTTTTTCATTATATGAAGATCATTCAGAAGGCTTAACACAATTAATGAATAATTATGAATTGAATGCGAAACATTTAGAACGTAAAAAGGGTAGCATTGCCTATTTAAAAGAAGCAGAAAAAATATCTGATTTCCTAAGCCTAATCGGAGGATTCCAAGCATTATTAAAATTTGAGGATGTCCGTATCGTCAGAGATATGAGAAATTCAGTAAATCGTTTAGTTAACTGTGAAACAGCTAATTTAAATAAAACTGTAAGTGCTGCAATGAAACAAGTTGAAAGCATACAGCTGATTGATGAGGAAATTGGGCTGGATAATTTGCCAGAAAGATTAAGAGAGATTGCTAAATTAAGAGTAGAACATCAAGATGTATCTTTAAAGGAATTAGGTGAAATGATGTCTACAGGTACGATTTCAAAATCAGGTGTGAATCACCGCTTAAGAAAATTAAACGAAATGGCTGATAAAATTCGAAGCGGAGAACCATTAGAATTGAAATAGTAGATATGTATGAAACTTTTAAAGAAATTATTATAAACTAACAACAGTATAAATTTAGAGTTCACTCATTAATAAGTGAACTCTTTTTTATTTAATCACTTATTTCAGAATATTCTAATAAATGTTAAGTTAAAAGATGGATATATGAAATCAATTTTGTGAAGGATGTGTTTTGTTTGAGCGTAAATACAGATCGGTTAAGTCTAGATAGAATTATATTTATTGGACGTACGTTTGATGAATATATGAAAATGTTTAATTTAAATGCGTCAGAATTAAAGGGGAAGAATATACTTGATTGTCCAGCAGGTGCATGTGCTTTTGGGTCTCAAATGAAATCGTCTTCAATAAATATTAAATCATGTGACATAGCTTATTATTTTGATAAACAATCATTATATAAGAAAGGGCAACAAGATATTGAACATGCGATAGAAAATATAGAGAAAGCAAAGCATCTTTATAATTGGACATATTTTAAGAATACACAAGAATTAAAAAATTCGCGCATCCAAGCATTAGAGAATTGTTATTCGGATATGGTCATTAATAAGGAAGATTATATAGCCGCGAAGTTGCCTGTTCTGCCATTTGCAGATCATAGTTTTGATATTTTATTATCTGCACATTTTTTATTTATGTACGCTGACCAGTTAGATTATGAATTTCATCGTGCTTGCATTAATGAAATGCTTCGAGTGTCAAAGAATGAAATTAGAATTTTTCCTATAGTTGATTTAAAAGGTGAGCAATACCAATATCTATCTGAGATTTTGAGCTATATTTCAGATTTAGGTCATGAGACAGAACTGATTAAAGTTGATTATGAATTTCAAAAAAATGCGCATACTATGATGAAAATTACAATAAGAGGTAATGAAAAAGTTGAGCTATAACATAACACAGAATTATAACCATAATAATTAGAAAATGAAATTGATAGTTTATGCTGTAAAAAGTTTACTATTATCAAACTGATATAAGTTGTGAAAGTCGGACTGATATTTTTGTTGAAAATAATTAAAAAAATAGCATTATAAAATCATATTAAAAAAGACAAAGTGATAATCATTAAGTTAACACTTTGTCTTATTGTTGCTTGCATGTTTAGGATAAGATGTAGTTCAGAACGCACCTCTTAATACTGCCATTAGAAGTCGCGAAATGCGCAGTCAATCAATGAAGTTGATGTATATGATGATTTTTTGCGGTAAGTCACTTTTGCGTAAAGTTACGATTACTTTCTTAAAAAATGATCATCATTCTGTGAACTATTATCTTCTTTGTAACATTCCATTTTCATATGTAAATCATATTTATCTCGTAATGCAGCAATTTCTTTCATCATATCTGAAGCATGATGCTTATCCAATGCTTCTTGATTTATCCAACTATCTATCAGTAACACAGTTTCAGGATCTTCATAAGATAAGAAATAATCATATTTTAAATTACCAGGTTGCGCTTTAATTCTTGCTACAATTCCTTCATTAATCATAGCTTCGATAAAGCGTTTTGCGCTTCCATTTTTACCAGTATAATATAAATTTACGGTTAAACTCATTTTAAAAATCTCCTATCTAAATGCATTAATTAAATATTTAATCGTAATATGCTTGTGACCAATGATAAGGTTGTAATTCTTTAAGTGTAACAAATGTTAGAGTAAAGTTTTTGTCAGTAACAGCTGCTTTAATTTCACTACCCCAATATTTTAAGCGCTCTTGACAAGTACCACAAGGTGTAAGAATCTTAAACTGACTTTGTTCATCATCTCTTACAACACAAATTGTATGTGTGATTGGATCATTATTTTTATGTGCTTCCAAAATGGCACCAGTTTCAATACATAAATTCGTAGATGCATTTATAACTTCAGGTGCTATTGAAGTGTAGATATTGCCATTTAGTGAATACATAGCTGCCGCACCACCCCAACCATTCGGATATCTAAGTTCGATTAAAGACTTAGCAGCTTCAAAAAGTTGTTTTTCTATAGACATGTTTTTCCTCCTGTGTAAATGACTGAAAATTCAGAAATTATTACTTGTTATTATATAACATTAATATTAATTATTGAATCCCAAAAAGTCTCTGAAATATTGTAGAATATAGTACATTATTGATAGATAATATAAAAAGAACCCCATCATTATGGGGTTCTTTATCTTAAATTGTATGTAATTATGGGTTAGGTATCCCCTCGAAGGGAATGTTCGAAGCTTGCACTGCCAGTATTTAAGGTGTTTTAAGTCCCTAATGGGTCCCTAAAACTACATTGCATCTAAAATACTTATAGCTTTATCATTTTCTTCTTTATATTTTTCTTCTAATAAATGAGAATAAATTGAAGTGGTTATGGATATATTTTTGTGACCTAATCGTTTTGAAATATAATAAATTGATACACCTTTTGCTAAAAGATATGAACAATGGGTATGACGTATAGCATGTGATGTTATGGTAGGAATACCTAATTTATCGCATGCTTTTTTTAGTGTTTTATTAATAGCGTTAGAGGTAATAATAGAACCTGCTTCTTTAAAGATATAGCCATCAAAACTTATAGGGTTACTTTCAATAACTTTTAATATGTGTTTCATGTCTGATTTCGCTATGTTTACATGTCTAGGAGACGAATCTGTTTTGTGTTCGTCTATATATAATTGGTTATTAACTTGATCTATATATTCCATTTTCATATATTTAACCCCACTAATTCTACAACCAGTACAAATCATGACATATAGAGCTAACCCGGAACGAGTATTTTTATTTTTAAAATACTCTTTTAATTTTTCATATTCAGTTAATGATATATATTTTTCGCTTTCATTTTTGCTTTCATTTCCAGCTTTATAACTTACTTTATAGGTGGGATTTTTATTGATTAAACCATCATACATAGCATCATTTAATGCTGAACGAATAGCACCATTTGTTTTGCGTATAGTTTCTTTTGCATGTTTTTTTGAAAAATCGTTAATAAATTTTTGATACATTTGCCTATTCAAACTTGATAGTTCTACCTTACCTATTTTACTGTTTTGGATATGTTGTAACGTAAACATGTAATGACGATAAGTAGAAGGAGATACTACCGGTTCTTTGTATGTTTCACACCAATTTTTAAAAAATTCTTCTAAAGTTAATGTATTATCGAAATTATAACCTTTTTTTAATTCACTTAATTTGTCTATACCCGCAGAATTTGCTTCACGTTTAGTTCTAAACCCTTTTTTACGGTATCGTTTACCCTCATATTTAAACTCATATTGCCATTTTTTACCGTCATAACAACGTGTTTGCATACTATCCCTCCTAAAAAAGATAAAAATATATAGGGCAGTAAGGACTGCCCGAATTTAAGTTATTTATCAACCTTTTGTTCTAATTGATATAATTCTTTCTCAATAATATAATTAGAATGTGTTACAGGTACACTATGCCTAAAAATATTGCCATTTGGGTTTTAATAGTGAAATGAAGCATGTGTTTTGTTTCTTTTCTTTCTAAGATCTCCAATATTTATAACTCTTTGAAACTGTTAATTCGCTGCTAATACTGCTGTAACTATTATCATAATTAGAAATAGCATAGTCACATTTCCCATTATGAACCAAAATAGGTTTTCTTTTTTTCGTCTTTTAAGTTCTTTCTCTTCTGCATTCATAGTATCACCACCTTATGTTATTTTATCTAATTAAAATAAGTGGATATACAACTATGTTGTATAACTACTTAAAAAACGGCAAAAAAATATAGCTAATCCAATTTTTCGATATCCAATGGTTCAAAATTAATCACATAATCATTGTGTTTGACAAATGGGCCATACCTAACTTTATAATCCTCTATAACTTGTTTGAAATACGATCTGTCTATTCCCATTGACAGACACATTTCATAGACATTTCCCCAAACGCCTCTCTCATAACAATCAATTAATTTTTGTAAAGGTACTGCTAATTCGTAACCACGTCTTCGAGCTTTTAACTCTTCTTTTTAACTTATAACATTAACTCCATCGGAATGAGTGTAAGCATTTAAAATATTACTGGTTGTTGTTTCGTGATGCCCTAGTTCTTCTGCCAATATTCCATTTTGTACATAATAATCTAGTTTACCTGTAATTGTAATCAAACCATTTGGATCTACTTCATCTCTTAAGTAATAGCCACCAGCTTTAGCAGGTAAATCGTAATCGACATCTAATAGCACTTCTGGGTTGGTATCTAGTAATACTTCTCTTAATTGCATATACATTCCCCTTATTTCTTACGGTTTCTTCTCATCATTCTTTTCGTCTCAATATAAGCTAATATTTCTTCAATTTCTTCTTCTGAAGCATCATCATCGATGTGAGCAGCAATGATTTCTGAAATATTATTATTTTTATTGGATATAGATTGATCTTCAGTAATATCTGACGGATTAACATTAAAATAGTCCGCTAACATTTCTATTTTATCGCGTCTAGGATATTTAACACCATTAACCCAACTACTTACAGTAGATTCTCTTAAATTTAAATCTTTTGCCATTTCAGTTTGAGTTTTACCTTTTCTATCCAATAAAGCTTTTAAATTTTGAGCTAATATTTCTTTTGCCATGTGCTTTCCTCCTCGAATTTCGAAACGCTTCTTATATAAAATATATTAACACCAACTTCACAAAAAGTAAAGTAACTTCACTAAAAAGATATTATTTAATTTAATTGCACTTAAAGTATTGACACTTCACTTTTAGTGTACTAATATAGTGGCATAGCTTGATTAAACAAAAACGGTTGAGCTATGGAGGTGAATTAATGAAAACATATATAGAAACCTTATCATTGAAAGGCGCTCGTGTAGAAAAGGGTTATACGCAAGAGCAAATAGCCGATAAGTTAGGCGTAAGCAAGCGATCTTACATTGATTGGGAAAAAGGAAATGTAGTACCTAAACACATGGTGGTTTATGCATTGGCATATATATATGGAATGGATGCCGATTTTCTAAGGCTACCAAAAAAATTTTAAACCATACTTCACTTTAAGTGTAGTTGAAAGTGAAGTGGTGAAGCTCAGGAGGAAGAAGTATGAATAATTTAGCATCTATTGAAATTGAGAACAATTCAAAATTAGGGTTAGTAGTTTCAAGTAGAACGGTCGCAAAAGAATTAGGGAGACAACACAAGCACGTTTTAGAAGGTATCGACGAAATGATTAAAAATAGTACAGCCGACATTTCGGCTCTATTAATTTCAAATCAATATAAAGCTAGTAACGGTAAACGCAATAGAGAATACCTACTAACTAAAGACGGTTTCACTTTGTACATGTTCAATATTCAAGGGCATAACGATTTTAAACTAGCTTACATTAATAAGTTTAACGAAATGGAAAATCAATTACAAAACAGACTTCCTGGTTCATACAAAGAAGCAGTAGCTCAATTACTTGAAACATTAGAAAACAATGAGCAATTACAACTTGAAAATAATATGAATAAACAAAAAATTGCAGAATATGAACCTAAAGCATCTTACTTAGATTCAATACTACAAAACAAGAGTTTAGTAACAGTTGGTCAAATCGCTAAAGATTACGGCATGTCAGCGCAATCGTTAAATAAACTGCTGCATGATTTAAAAGTGCAATACAAACAATCTGGACAGTGGTTACTTTATTCAAATATTCATGGTGAAGGTTATACACATTCTTCAACTAAGGAAATCGAACACAAAGATGGCAGCACATCAGTACGAATGAATACGAAGTGGACGCAAAAAGGTCGATTGTTCATATACGAACTTTTAAAAGAAAATAATGTACTACCAATAATCGAACAATAGGGGGGTGGTATGAATGTCACAAACATTTCAAGTAACGGTACCAGTACCAGAAACACACATGTTAGTTGAGAAAGAAGAATTCCAAAAGTTAATTGAATTAACGCTTAATCCGGTATGGGATATGAACGATTTAAAACAAAAATTGAAAATGTCGTCAGTAGACACTATCAAAGACAAGTTATTGTACAATCCTAAATTTGAAAAAATATTAAGAAAAGAAGGTATAGCACATTATCCAAACAGCGAGTTTAATCGTTGGAGGTTTAATGCTAGAAAGATGAACCGTTTTATTAATGAAAACTTTGAATCTATACATGGAAAGGAGTGATGACATGAGACACATTTTAGCATGGTCAACTGCAGTACTAAGCACAATGATTTTTTCTATGATAACTTTTGATTTTTATTACAGCGTAGTATTTGCAATCGCAAGCTATATAGGTAGTTACGCATTTTGGAACACATATTACGCAGAAAAAAAGACCGCTAAGCGCGCCAACGCTTAACAGTCAGAAGTTTTACAAAATATACAACATAAATATACATGGAATGAGGTGTTTCGTCAATGTATTACGAAATAAATGAAGAAACTAAGAAAGTGGTTAACATACAAGGATTCCATTTCACATTGAGAGTTAAGAAGATAACACAATTCGAAGTTAATATATCTATCGAAACGTTACAACATGAAGTAATAGATGAAATCAACATTGATGAGATGACAGGTTTTGATTATGCTCGTGATTATTTAGGGCAAGCTGTATTCAACTGGTTAGAAGAAAACACTGACGAAGCCGACAATATAATAACTGCGGTGATGGCATGGTAGGAGGAATTTAAATGAGTACATTATTTAATTTAACCGATAATTACAAACAAGTTTACGACTTAATAGCTGAACAAGGTGATGAAGATGTTTTAAATGACACCTTAGCAAGTATTAACGATGCATTAGAAGATAAAGCAGATGGCTATGTATCAGTTATCAAATCATTAGAGAGTGATAATAAAACAATCGATGAAGAAATTAAAAGATTGCAGCAACGTAAAGCAACAAATAAAAACGGTATTGATCGCTTGAAAGAATCGTTAAAAGAAGCAATGGAAGCAACAGGTAAGACTAAATTCAAAACAGCATTGAATTGTTATAATATCCAAAACAATCCGCCAAGTTTAGAAGTTACTGAAGAAAAGGATATACCGAAAGAATTTTGGTTATCCCAAGCACCTAAATTAGATAGAAAATCACTATTAAAGTTCTTGAAAGAAAATAGCGATGTACCAGGTGTAGCAATTAAACAAACAAGAAGTCTGAGGGTGAGATAGATGAACAAATCAGAATCTATTGTAGAAATTAATAAGGCGTTAGTAGAGTTTCACAAAAAAGTTAAGCAACCGATGAAAGATGCAAATAATCCTTTTTTTAAAAGTAAATATGTCCCACTTGAAAATGTAGTTGAGGCAATTGATGATGTTGCACCATCTTTAGGGCTTTCTTTTACACAATGGGCATCAAATGATGCTAATGGAAGAGTTGGAGTATCAACAATGGTATTACACGAAAGTGGAGAATTTATTGAATTTGACCCTGTATTTATGAAAGCAGATAAAGAAACTGCTCAAGGAGCTGGTGCATTAATAAGTTATTTAAAACGATATTCCTTATCTGCAGTTTTTGGTATTACTAGTGATCAAGATGATGATGGAAATTATGCAAGCGGAGTAAATGGCAAACCAAAAGCAACGCAAGCGAAAACAAATTCACCGACAAAGACACAAAAAGATGAATTGAGAAAAGCTATTGAAACCTTTATTGGTGTAGTAGTAGAAAATGGACGATCTGAGGAATATAAAGAAACAATCACCAGATTACAAAATGCCCAAATAGATGAATTAACTGTAAGAGAAATAGCTCAAACGCATAACGTGATTAATAAATATTTAAAGGAGATTGAACAATGATAAATAGAACAATATTAGTTGGCAGATTAACAAAAGACCCAGAACATCGAGTGACACCAAATGGAGTAAGTGTAACAAAATTCACATTAGCAGTTAACCGTACATTTACTAATGCTCAAGGTGAACGTGAGGCGGACTTTATTAATTGTGTGACGTTTCGTAAGCAAGCTGACAATGTAAATAATTTTCTAAATAAAGGTTTCTTAGCTGGTGTGGATGGAAGAATTCAAACTCGTAACTATGAAAATAATGAAGGTAATAAAGTTTTTGTTACTGAGGTAGTAGCAGATAATGTTCAATTTATAGAGCCGAAAAAGAATAACAATAATAATAGCCAAAATAATAGTAACCCATTTGAAAATAACAATAATTCTATTGATATAGATGATGATGATTTACCATTCTAGGACGTGATTAGATGGCAGTTATAAAAAGCTACATCCAACAAGACAACGGCGAAATTACGGTCGTTGTCAAGGGTGTAACACTATCTGGAAAAGACTTCTTACTTTTGGATAATGGATTAGAAGTTGAATGTGATGTTGTAGTGAATGATCCGTATAAGATTACCGATAAACAACGTCGTAAAATATTCGCAATGATACGAGATATATACAACCATTACGGACAGCCAATGGACTACTTGCGATATATGTTCCAAAAGCAATTAGAATTCTTAAACGGATATGAACCAATTTCATTAAGTAACTGTAGTAGACGACAGGCAAGTGAATTAATCCAATTAATAATCGACTTTGTATTTACTCATAACGTTCCAATGAATAAGGCTACCAGTGACCTTTTAAGCAATGATAATTACTTTTTATATAAATCTACCATCAATCGTATTTGTGTCATTTGTGGCACTCCTAATAGCGATTTAGCACATAGATACGCAGTAGGTAGAGGAAGGAACAGAAATGAAATAGATCATTACGGAAATGAAGTGTTAGCTCTATGTAGAAAACATCATACGGAACAACATCAAATAGGTAAGGATACATTCAACGAAAGATATGCACTTAAGGATAGCTGGATTAAAGTAGATGAAAAATTAAATCGCATGTTACGAGGTGAAAAACAATGATAGCTAAAGCAATTAGAGTAACTGATAGAAAAAGTATTGGTTACAGGATTGCATCACTTAGAGCAAAGTCAGGACAAATACAAGGTGAATTTGGCGCACCGTATAACGCAAGTAAAAGTGTTGTTAGTAAATGGGAACGCGGGGATAATATTCCTACATTAGACAGATTAAGACGAATAGCAAAGGACTATGATACTACAGTGAATTGGTTGCTGTATGGAGAAGGTGAGAAAGATGGCAACGTTTAGAACAGTTAAACAAGATGGCGATTTCGTACTAGTACACAAGCAATTTATATACGATTCTAAATTGTCAGCTAGAGCTAAAGGGATATTACTTTATTTACTTAGTAGACCTAATGACTGGCAAATTTATACAAGTGAAATACAGAAACACATGATAGACGGTATTAAGTCAGTAAATAGTGCAGTAAAAGAACTGATGGATGCTGGTTACATCAAAAGGACATTAAAAAGAAGTGAAAAAGGAACATTCAAAGGCTATGAATACCTAGTTTATGAGATTCCAACCGAAATGCCTTTCGCGGAAAACGGGCAAACGGAAAACGGTTTGGCGGAAAACGGGCAAACGGAAAACCGTCAAAGGCATACTACTAATAATAATAGTACTAATAATGATTTAACTAATAATAACAATACTAATAATTATGGTAATACTATGTCGAGTTCCTCGACTATGTATCCTTACGATTCAATTATTGAACATCTTAATCAAAATACAGGTAAGCATTATAAATCGACAACTAGGAAAACTAAAGACTTAATTAAAGCTAGATTTAATGAAGGGTTTAACGAACAGGAATTCCTAACTGTTATTAATAATAAAGTAGCTGAATGGAAAGGCACAGATATGGAGAAGTATCTTAGACCGGAAACACTATTTGGGACCAAGTTTGAAAGTTACCTTAATCAACAAACAAGTGATGATGGAACAAGCAACAACCCATATGCCAACTTATTTTAGGGAGTGATTAAATGAATCACTTTGAAAGCATAGCAAGTAAAGTAGGATTTAAAAATGAATTAGTTAAACAAGAATACGGTTTGAAGTGTGATAAATGTGGACGTACTTATGACTACTATGAATTTGATACAGGTTATGTAGTTAAAGATGGTTGTGATTGCGAAATGATAAAGCTAGCGAAAGAAAGAAAAGCAGCGTTTGAACAACATCATAAGTCACAAAAAGCTAACAATATATTTAAGAAATCAATTATAAACGATGATTTAGCTAACTGCGCTTTTGATAACTATAAAGCAACAAATGAAGATTTAGCGAGAGCGAAAGCGTTATGTGAGAGATATGCAAATAACTTCACATTAGATAATAAACAATCGTTATTGTTACAAGGATCATTCGGAACAGGTAAATCACATTTAAGTATGTCGATAGTGAAAACTGTGAAAGATAAAGGTTATTCAGTGCTTTATATGAATGTACCACAACTTATTTCAACAATAAAAGGCACATACAACAAAGACAGTAATTTAACGGAACAAGAATTAAATCAAGTAATCAGTGATGTTGATTTAATGGTATTCGATGACTTCGGTATTAATATGAACGAATTTGCGACAAGTAAGATGTTTGAGCTGATTGAATCAAGAGTAGGCAAGCACAACATTTATACAACGAATTTGAATGCGCAAGAGTTAAGTAAAAACAAAGACGCTCAACGTATATTCAGTCGTATGATGTCGAATACAACATTAGTCAAAATGGACGGTGAAGATTACCGAATGCGAGGTATCAAATTTTGATAACTGTAGAATTTATTAAACAAAATCTTGAGTGTTCTGATATATACGCTAAGAAAATTATAGAGTGGGCAAATGGAGACGAAAAGAAAGCGTACTATCTATTTATCCAAAAATTAAATGAACGTCATACAAGACCTGCTATACGTGAGGTGAAATAAATGGGATTAAGTACTGAATATCAATTGAAGCAAGCTAATACAAATAAAAAGATAGATGTTATCCCATTGAACGGAAATAACAACAGAGTATTTGGATTAAATAAGCATTTTAGTTTAGATGAATACACAATTACAAACGAAAGATTAGAAGAAATTAAACAAGAATACAACTTAGTAAGAGCAGATCAAACGAATATATTTGATTTCTTGTAGGAGTGGCTGAATGAGTAAATACAATGCAAAGAAAGTTGAGTATAAAGGTATAACGTTCGATAGCAAAGTTGAATGCGACTACTACCAATATTTAGAACAAAGATTACATGTAGGTGGATATGATCATATCGAATTACAACCACGTTACGAGTTGATTCCTAAGACTAAAAAGCAACGTAAGACAGAATATATTGCAGACTTTGCATTGTGGAATGATGGAAAGCTAATCGAGGTTATAGACGTTAAAGGCATGGCTACTGAAACAGCAAAGTTAAAAGCAAAGTTATTTAGATATCTATATCCCGATGTAAAACTTACTTGGATATGTAAAGCACCTAAGTACACAGGTAAAGACTGGATAACTTACGAAGAATTGAAAGTGGCAAGACGTGAGAGGAAGAAAGCTAAAGGTGATGAACGATGAAAATGGAAACAATCACAATCCGTTATGACGCAACGTTTGAACGACAAGTAGAAATACCCGTGTATGATTATTACGAAAATCACAATATAGAAGAAGCAATCGATAGAGATATGGAATTGCATAAGAATGATTATCTAGACGGACAATTTATTGAATTTGACAAAGTAAAAATTATGGATTGGAGATATAGCTGATGGAAAATACGATGAGAATTAGAGAGAAGGTATATGAGTTTCCAGATGAATATATGGAGCAGGCTAATCTAAATGGTATTAGTAAGTCTCAAATACGAAAACGACTTGAATATAATTGGACAGTAAAAGAGGCTTGCTATGTCCCTCAAGGTATGAAGTTAGACGATTATAGATTTATGGTGCAAGAACGAGAAAGAGAAGAACGAGAAAGAAATGCGTATGGCAATCTGTTGGAAGAAAAGCAGCAGAGTGAGCGTCCATGGCTATACGATGGTACACCTCAAAAACATGAACGTAGTAAATGGTGTGAGTACTTAATGAAAACAAGTATTTACCCGAAGGCGGTGCATTAAATGAAAATCAAAGACTTGAACAAAGGTGAACACATCATTGTGTATGACTTAGGCAAGAGTGAATATAGCGAAGGTATGGCAGTTGTAGGTAAAGTAATTGAATTAGAATTTGATGACGATGATAAAAATAAGGCAGTGATTGATTCGGTCGGTAATCTATACACAGTTACAGATGAAAACTATTTTGATAGATTGGAGGAATCGAAATGAACTTAAATCAAGCATTAAAAATAACACTCCTAATTGTTACCTTGACGGAAGAAATTAAGAGTGCATATAAGACAAAAAAAGATAAAAATTATTTTTCGTCACCTTTTAGTTAATCTATACATGCTCGAATAAATGATTTTCCATAAGCAGTCAAATTAACAGATCCCTTGTCAAAGTCTAGAACCCATGGTTGAAGAACGCTTAATAGATTAGTATATTCAACATTAATTCTAGAACACACCTGTTCAATATTTAGGTTTTCTTTTAATAGTTGTTTTACACCATTTAGATAAGGACTCTCTTTTTCTGATTTTATTTTATTAGAAAAATAAGTATAAAAAGTAGATTTGTAAAATTCATCATAAATACCAGGTTTAGTAAGTGATAATAAACCGAAATTTTCTTTTAGTAAGCCTAATCTTACTAAATTATTTATAGATAATTCAGTTGAATGAATGTCTAATGGTGAATCTTTGATTAACGAGTCAGAAAGATTTATTGCATCACTATCTTTGTTGATTACAGCTTTAAATTTAGCTGCAGGATGAACAGGATTATAACTTAAGTGTTTTAGAAGTATAGCGTCATTTGGAGAAAATTGCTTTATAATTTCTACGAACGAATGATGAGTAACATAATCTTTTCTATTATCCATTGAAGATGCTATTAATTTAGCGAACATTTTACTTAAACTTTCTTCTTCAATATAAAATTTTGATGCTTCAAGAGCTGGGCCTAATAAAGATATTTGTGGTTCTTGTAAATTTTCTTCTGGTACAAATGAGATTTCATCTTTAAATTGCTTTTTAAATATTTCAAAACTTCTTTCTCTTTTGAATTGAATCTTATCGGTGTAAAGGTGAAACCCTCCGAAAACAAGTTCCCATGTTTTATTAAATGTTTTTATAGGACCTTCTGTGGCACCTTCAATGAATTTGTTTACTCCATTGAATAAGAATGGATCCATTTATTTACAACTCCCTTCATATAGATAAATTAATTATATCAGATTGGAGTATTAGAGAGGTTAAAAGATAAAGGTATCAATATTTACTGAATTAAAATTAATTAAAATCAATAATGTTCAACGTATATAACTAACAAAAAGCTTATGAGAGAGAATAAGAATAAATTTAGAGAGGACAATTAATATGAATGAATTAATTAAACAAGTAGAACAATGGAGTATAGACAAAAACCTAGATAAAGGTAATTCAGATAGACAAGCATTGAAATTCTATGAAGAAGCTGGCGAAGTTGGTGCAGCTTTATCACGCAACAAACTAGACGATTTAAAAGACGGTATAGGCGATACAGTCGTTACATTAATTATATTGGCACAACAACATGGAATGACATTAGAGGAGTGTTTACAGTACGCGTATGACGAAATCAAAGGAAGAAAAGGAAAGACAATCAATGGAACGTTCATCAAAGAGTCAGACTTGTAATAAAGACATACTACAAAAAGTTAAAGAGGTGTTAAAAAAATAAAAAGCCCCTATTCAGGGGCTAGATATTATAGATTATCTTTTAACAGAACTTTAATACCGCAATATAAATTATATATAACGTAATAAACTGCACCGATAAAAGCAATAACAGTTATAACAATGAAAGTTATGCTTAATCCTTGGCTAGGTGTAGATTCAGTTAAACCAATTAAACCTGCACCTATAAACATTAAAATGTAAGGCAAAATGTGATAAGCTAATGATTTTTTAGCATGAGTAGAAACAGGTTTGTTTGCTAATATCCATACAATAATAGGAAATAAGATTGGTGCAAAAAATACACTGAAATATGATAAAGCAGCTAACAATTTTTCTGATTGAGTTGATTGATTCGACATATAGTATACCTCCTTGTTCATTTTATTAACAAGAAGATTATCAAACAAACATAACTAAGTAAATATAATTTAGATAACATAACAATATTGTTAGAAGGACAGTGATTAAATGCAATACCTAATACGCACCTTAACAGATTCAACCGGTCACGCATTCACTCATGTAACTAAAGCACGTGAGAACGAAACATTTACTGTGGTTGAGGCAGAGAGTAAGGAAGAGGCGGAATGTATATTTAATGAAAGAAAGGACAGTGAGTGAATGAGAATAATTAAAACATTAACAATCATAGCTTTATATGAATTAAGTAAATATATAACTGAGCAAGTGATTATCAGACTACAAGCAAATGATGATGTGGATGCTCCTAGAGATTTTAGTATATATGATCATACACATTTAAACGAGGTGACTAAGTAGATGTACTCAAAAGAATCGATAGTAAATATGATTGGTACGCATATGATGAAAAGTAACGTGTTAGCAGATGTAGTGCCAGAATATGATAGTAATTCCATAGCGCAGTATGGTGTGCAATCTACTATGCCTAAACCTCAAGGAGGGAACAGTAGTAAGGTAGAGGATGTTGTGCTAAGGTTAGAGAAAACGAATAAGCGATACGCTCAAATGTTAGAAGAAGTTGAGTTCATTAATAAATCACAACAAAAACTAGGCCACGTAGACTTTTGCTTCTTAGAATTGTTAAAAAAAGGATATAGACGTGATGATATAATTAAGAACCTTCCTAATTCTAAATTAAATCGTAATAACTTCTTGGCAAGACGTGATGAATTAGCAGAAAAAATATATTTGTTACAGTGACAAAAATGACGAAA
This sequence comes from Staphylococcus gallinarum, assembly GCF_029774255.1. Taxonomy (NCBI): domain Bacteria; kingdom Bacillati; phylum Bacillota; class Bacilli; order Caryophanales; family Staphylococcaceae; genus Staphylococcus; species Staphylococcus gallinarum. The sequence continues at coordinate 2,178,274 of NZ_CP069082.1, read as the reverse complement.
ATGACTGAAATGACAGTATTTTGAGTTAGTAGATATATTTTATATAATGATTATAGAGGTTTTACCTCAACCCGAAAACATTCTATTCCTCCTGAATATATGTTTATGGCATTCACTAATAAATGGGTGCCTTTTTTGTTGTACACTATATATAACGGAATTAGGAGGAAGATTAATGAATAATGGTCAATTTTTATTGAAATACAATGATTTTTTTAAAGAACATATGATATCAGATGACAATGAGGGAAAGTTATATAAATTGTTAGGTATATATGACGATAATTATTTCATCACTATGAAAGCCAACGAAAGGTTCAAAGAATCTCTTAAAAAGTTTAAAAATAGCGAAGGCCAAAACGATTCTTTTAGCAAGTCTATTGATGTATTATATGATATGAATATGTATATACGTATGTTAGCTACTGTAGATGATATATTAATCAAAATAAGTTTATATACATACTTAGTTTATAAACAGAATAAATTAGGCTTACCAACTCCAAAGTTCGAAAGTAAGACGATACAACCATTTAGGAATGAGATTGAAACAGAAAAATTAACTAAAGCTGGATATCCTCAATTACCAGATGTAAACAATAGATTGACGCGAAAATATAGAAACGATATCACTCATGGAAATGAGCTTATGATTAATAAAGGGATTGTAAAAGAAAAGGGTTTAGTAACTTTTATAGGACCAGAGGGGGTATATAACCGTAATAATAGAAATTTTGATAGAGTGAAAAAAGAATTAGAATCCGACTTAAAAGTGATTGATGAGAATCAAAAAATAAAAGAAGAAAAAATACTTAGTGTATTAGACGTGATAAAAGGGCATCGTTATTGATGTTCTTTTTTTATGCATAAATTTAATAAGCAATTAGCGATAAGAAGGTGATAGTATACGATGAAACTTACATGGAAACAACAGAAGTTAGTAGATGAATATATTAAAACAGGCAATGCATATCAAGCTGCTATTAAGGCTGGTTATAGTGAAAGTTACGCTAAAGTAGACGTTCATAAAGCCCTAGTTAAACCTAGACTGAAACAAGCGTTGGACGAGCGTATGGAAGAACATAAAAAACAGTCAATAGCAGACCAAGACGAGATACTACAATATTTAACTTCGGTTATGCGTGGAGAAATCACTGACCAAGAATTAATTCCAATTCAAGTTGGACGTGGTGAAATGGAAGTAGAAGAGCTTGAGAAACGTTCTGATACTAGTGCTAGGACAAAAGCAGCCGAATTGTTAGGCAAACGTTATACTATGTGGACTGATAAGCAGGTGCTTAACCATGAAGGTGTAGTCCAATTGGTAGATGATGTTCATTGATGAAACAAGTTAAGATATCAGAGATTATCCCGGAACATTTTCATGATATTTGGAGACATGCCAAGAATCCTAATACTTTGAATATAGTAGGTAAGGGTGGACGTGGTAGTGGTAAATCTTCTGATGTATCAATAATGATTGTAAGGCTTATTGTGATGATGCCAGTAAACGCAGTAGTTATACGTAAGACAGATAATACACTTGCTACATCTGTATTCGAACAAATTAAGTGGGCGATAGAACAAAATCATTTATCACATTTGTTTCAAATTATAAAGTCACCTATGGAGGTTATATATAAGCCTAGAGGTAACAGGATAATATTCAGAGGTGCGCAGAATCCAGAACGATTAAAGTCTTTAAAAGATAGCAAATTCCCATTTACAATAGCTTGGATTGAGGAATTAGCAGAGTTTAAAACAGAAGATGAAGTTACGACCATTACCAATTCACTATTACGTGGTGAACTTGATAATGGTCTTTTTTATAAGTTTTTCTTCACTTACAACCCACCTAAACGAAAACAGTCATGGGTTAATAAGAAATATGAAACATCATTTCAACCAGACAATACATTTGTCCATCATTCCACATATTTAGATAATCCATTCATATCAAAACAATTCATACAAGAAGCAGAAGTTGCTAAAGAACGAAATGAATTGAGGTATAGATGGGAGTATATGGGAGAAGCAATTGGTAGTGGTGTTGTACCATTTAACAATTTGAAAATAGAAACTATTCCACAAGAAATGATTGATGATTTCGATAATATACGTAATGCAGTTGATTTTGGTTATGCATCTGATCCATTAGCCTTTGTACGTTGGCATTATGATAAGAAGAAACGTATTATCTATGCGATAGATGAACACTATGGCGTACAAATAAGCAATAGAGAATTTGCTAAATGGTTATGGAAGCAAGGTTATCAATCTGACGAAATATACGCAGATAGCGCAGAACCTAAGAGTATAGATGAACTCAAAAAAGAACATGGTATCAAACGTATAAAAGGCGTTAAGAAAGGACCAGATAGTGTTGAATATGGAGAGCAATGGCTTGATGATTTAGACGCTATTATTATAGACCCTAAACGAACACCTAACATAGCTAAAGAGTTCGAAAATATAGATTATGAAACAGATAAAGATGGCAATATTAAGCCAAGGTTAGAAGATAAAGATAATCATAGTATTGATGCAACTAGATATGCCTTATCGCAAGATATGAAACAAAACGCATTATCTATACTTAAATAAGAAGGTGATTAACATATATATGCCAAATGAAAAGCCATATGGTGAACGGATTGTTGAAGCTATTAAGCCAAGGTTTGAAACACAAGAAGAATTAATTATTAGGTTGGTTAATGAACATAAATCTAGGATTAAAGATATAACAACAGGTCAAAGATATTATGATAAACAGTCGGACATATTAAAATATAAAGCTAAGTTAGACGCAAATGGCGAATTAGATATAGAAAAGCCGGATTGGCGAATTACTACGAATTTTCATCAAAACTTAGTAGATCAAAAAGTTGGTTATACGGTAGGTAATCCGGTAACACTATCTTGTGATAATGAGGAAGTTACTAATCAACTACACGAGATATTCGATAATCATTGGGACAATAAACTGATTGATATACTTACTGCTGCATCTAATAAAGGTATTGAGTGGTTACAACCGTATATTAATGAAAACGGGGATTTTAAGCTGTTTAGAGTACCGGCAGAACAAGCTATTCCTATTTGGACTGATAAAGAGCGTGAGAAGTTACAAGCATTTATACGCTATTACAAATTAAATGATGAATTAAAAGTAGAGTATTGGACTGATAGGGACGTTACTTATTACGTAATAGAAGATGAACAGTTAATACCTGATTATTACCATGGTGAAAACAATATACAAAGCCATTTTAATGGTGGAAACTGGGGAAAGGTACCATTTATACCATTTAAGAATAATCCCGAAGAAGTAAGCGATATATTCATGTATAAGAAGATAATAGATGCAATAGACAAACGACTTTCAGACACACAGAATATGTTTGATGAATCGGCAGAACTCATTTATATACTACAAGGTTATAACGGTGAAGATTTAAAAGAGTTTATGGGTAACTTAAAGTATTACAAAGCCATTAACGTTGATTCAGAAGGTGGCGTAGATACTATTCAAGTAGAAGTACCAGTTGCTAGTACGAAAAATTATTTGGAAATGATGCGCGCATACTTAATGGAGTTTGGTCAAGCAGTAGATTTTCAAACTGATAAATTTGGTAATAGTCCAAGTGGTATTGCACTTAAATTCTTATACGGCAATTTAGATTTGAAGGCTAATAAGTTACGTAATAAAACACAAGTAGCAATACAAGAGTTGCTTGAATTTGTAATACAGCATTTTAAGTTGAATATAAAAGTGAAGGACATAGAAATTACATTTAACTATAACCGTATGATGAATGAACTTGAACAGTCTCAAATTGGCGCTCAATCTCAATACTTATCAAAAGAAACATTAGTTACTAATCATCCGTGGGTTACTGATCCACACGCCGAAATAGAGCGTATTGATTCTGAACAAATGGAATACAATCAACAATTACCTTCTGTTGAGGAGGGATTGAATGGTGAACAACAATCCGAAAATAATGACCCAAGATGATATTGATAACTATATCGAATGCTTAATCAAGCAAGCAGAAAAAGAAATAGAAGTGTTGTTTGCTAATAGGTTAAAGGTTATAAAACAAGAGATTGCAGATATGTTCGAACGTTATCAAAACGATGATGTTCATGTTACATGGACCGAATTTAATAAATACAACAGGCTTAATAAGGAACTTACACGTATAGGAACAATGTTAACTGATGATTATAGAGAAGTCGCCAAGACTATTCAGAAATTACAACAAGATGCCTATATTGAAAAGTATCTTATGAGCCTTTATTTGTATGAAATGGCAAGTCAATCATCTATGACATTTGATGTACCTAATGCAGCTACTATTAAAAGTGCTATTGAACAACCTATTGAGTTTATTAGATTAGTGCCAACATTACAGAAGCATCGTGATGAGGTATTAAAGAAGATTCGCATTAATATTACTCAAGGTATTATGAGTGGCGAAGGTTATTCTAAGATAGCTAAAGCGTTACGTGATGATATTGGTATGACTAAAGCTCAATCATTACGTGTAGCGCGTACTGAAGCAGGTAGAGCTATGTCACAAGCAGGATTGGATAGTGCAAATGTAGCTAAAGACAACGGATTAGATATTAAGAAGAAATGGCATGCAACGCGAGATTCAAGAACGCGTGACACTCATCGTCATTTAGATGGCAAAGCTATAGGGATAGATGAAAACTTCCATTCTAGTGGTTGTATTGGTCAAGCACCTAAGTTATTCGTAGGGGTAAATAGTGCAAAAGAAAATATAAATTGTAGATGTAAATTATTTTATTATATTGATGAAGATGAATTACCGAGTATAATGAAAGTTAGAAATGAAAATAATGTAAACGAAGTTCTCCCGTATATGAGTTATAGAGAATGGGAGAAAGAGAAACGGAAGAGCTGATAGCATGAAAACAAACAACTTAATAAAATTATATTTTCTAAAAGACAGGGTTATTATAATTCATTCAAATGGAAGAAAAGAAACAAGAGTTCGAAAATGTATTTAGCTGCTACTTAATAAGTAGTGGCTATTTTTTATGTCCAAAAATGCTTATGACGTTAAAAGATGCAAGATCTCGTGGTGGTCATAACCACCGTAATAAAAAATGTGAGGAGCAATACAAATGAAAAGAGAATTTTTACGTGGTTTAGGTGTCGAGGAAGAGCATATCAAAAAGATTTTAGATGAACATCATGATTCTGTTCGTGAATATAGAGAAAAAGCTGACAAGGTAGATTCTCTACAGAACGAATTAGAAACAGCTAACAATGAAATCAAAGAACGAGATAACCAAATCATTCAACTTCAAGAACAAAGCGGTGATAACGAAGAGCTAAACAAACAATTAGAAGCATATAAACAAGCAAACGCCGATTATGAACAGAAGTTGGAAGAAGTACAACTGAATAATGCTATCAAGGTACATTTTGCCAAAGATGCAAATGATCCTAACGATGTTCTTGCATTCATAAATAAAGAAAATTTGGAATTGCAGGAAGATGGCAAAGTTAAAGGTTTAGAAGATGCGGGGAAGGCATTGAAAGAAGCAAAACCATACTTGTTTTCAGAAAATAAACCGACTGGCAATGCACCGATTGATGGTACTAGTGCTACACAAAACGATAGTATCACTAAGGAACAATTTAAGAATATGGATTACACAGAGCAAGTGAATTTGCTCAATACAGACCCAGATTTATACAGACAATTATCAGAATAAGGAGTGTTAATTAATGGCACAAACTAAAAAAGTAGATTTAATCAATCCAGAGGTATTAGCTAATGTAGTTGTAGCTAAGTTAGAGAACGCTATTCGTTTTACACCATACGCTGATGTAGATAATACATTAGTTGGACAACCAGGTGATACAATCACTCGTCCTAAATATGCTTATATTGGTCCGGCCGAAGATTTACAAGAAGGCGTAGCAATGGACACTGAAAAAATGAGCATGACTACTACACAAGTAACTGTTAAGGAAACTGGTAAAGCAGTGTCAGTTACACAAACAGCAGTAATTACAAACATCAATGGTACGCTTGCAGAAGCAGGTCGCCAATTGGCTATGTCTTTAGCAGACAAAGTAGAAATTGATTACATCGATGAATTAAAAACAGCTAAATTAACTGCTACTGTACCACATTCAGCTGCAGGTATTTTAGATGCGATTGAAGTGTTTGATTCAGAAGATGATGAAAACTATGTATTGCATATTCACCCTAAAGATTATAACAAGTTAGTTAAATCATTATTTAAAGTTGGAGGTTCTGTACAAGATCGTGCAATCACATCAGGTCAAGTTGCAGAATTAGTTGGAGTATCTGATATCCAAAAAACTAAGCGTACGGCAGAAGGTGAATTCTTCTTACAACGTAAAGGTGCAATGGAAATTGTTAATAAGAAAAAACCAGAAGCATATACAGACTTCGATATTCTAAAACGTGAACACATTTTATCAACTAACTACCACTACGGTGTTAACTTGAAAGATGATACTGGCGTTGTCAAAGGTACTTTCTCTGATGGTGCAACTGAACCTGCAGGCGATAATAGAGGAGCATAGGAGTGATTTATAGTGACGTATAAAGTTATTAATTATTTCACTGACTTGCAAGATGATAATCACGAATATAACGTAGGAGATATGTTCCCTCGTGATGGATTGAAAGTTAGTGAGGAAAGATTAACTGAATTATCTACTAAAAATAACCGTCAATCTAAGCCGTTAATAGAGAACGTTCAAGAGCATTTAGATTATTCTGGTATGAAAGTATCAGAACTTAAAGAAATTGCAAAAGAACGTGATATTCATGGCTATAGTGATATGAAGAAAGCAGAACTCATAGAGGTATTAGAGGGTGGTAAATAATGGACGCACAAGACGTCAAACTACTAAATCAATTACCACTAAATAATACTGAACATGACGATACTTTTTTGAAACTTATTGAATTATACAAGCCTTTAGCAGACGATTATTGCAATCAAGAATTCGATTCTAACAATCTTCCTAGTGGTGTTAAGAAATTTATAGCTGATTGTATCAAATATGGTTCGAATGGTAATTTAGCCAGTCGTTCCATGGGTACAGTTAGCTATTCTTTCGTTACTGATATTCCAGATAGCATGTATAAGCCGTTGAAACCATACAGAAAATTAAGATGGAGTGGTTATAATGTTTAATCCATTTGATGAATTCCCTCATTCGATTGATATGGGAGTAATCGAGATAGTTGGACAGTATCCAAATGAAAAAGAGCGCTATGAAAGCGAGAAAATTATAAATGGTTTTATGGATACTCCTACATCAAGCGAAAGGCTCCAATTCCATCAAATGAGTAATGATTTCGACAGAAACTTATATACACCATATGAACTACCAATTAATCCTAATAAAACTATATTTAAATACGAGGGTAAACTCTATGAGTGTAACGGTAATTCTGTAGATCAAGGCGGACAACATGAAATCAATCTAACTAAATTAAGAGAGGTACCTAATGGCGAAAGTAAAATATGGTAATTTGGAATTAGTAGCTGAATTGGAAGATTACAAAAAAGATATGGAACAATGGGTGAAAAAAGGTATAACAAAAACAGTTAATACCATATACAACACTGCGGTATCACTAGCACCAGTTGATTTAGGTTATTTAAAAGAATCTATAGACTTCATTTATAAAGATGGCGGTTTTACCGGAATTATAAGTGTAGGTGCTGAATATGCTATATATGTAGAATTTGGTACGGGTATTTATGCTACTGGTCCTGGAGGTAGTAGAGCTAAAAAACTCCCATGGGCTTATAAAGACGATGATGGAGAATGGCATACTACTTACGGTATGCATGCACAACCCTTTTGGAATCCGGCAATAGATGCAGGGCGCAAGGTATTCAATAAGTATTTTTCATAAGGTGGTTATGGTATGTGGGTATCAGTGGAAGATGATTTATTTAATAGTATTTATAACAAATTAAAAAGTAACCCTATCGTTCAGAATCAATTGGATGGTAGGGTTTTTGATTCTGTTCAAAAAGACGCTGTATACCCATATATCGTTGTGGGTGAGACCAACGTCACAAATAACGAATCAAGTGTTAGCATGACTGAAGATGTAGGGCTTACCTTACATGTATATAGTCAGGCAGTAAATGCTCATGAAACTAGAGAACTAATAAAGTTTCTGGGATTGATATTAAACAGAGAAATAAAACTAAATAATTATGAATTTATAAGAAGTCGCATAGATGACCAACAGGTGATAACTGATATTGACCAGTACACCAAACATGGCATTATACGACTTCTTTTTAAATACAGACATACTACTAAATATTAAGGAGTGAAAGTAATGGCTCAAAAGAATTACATTTCTGTTGTTCGTCCTGCGATTGATAAATTAGATAACGGCGAAGGTTTATTGTTAGCTGATTTGCAAGAAGGCGGACACACTATTGAAGCTGATTTAGCAGAAATTGTTCGTGCAGGGAAAGTAGATTATGGTGTGAACAGTACTTCCGAAGAAATTAAGTTAACAGTTGGTCATGTACTAGGTGATCCTGGACAGGAACAAGTAAAGAAAGCTATTAAGAATGGTGAACAACTTAGAGTATGGGTTATTGAAACTAAAAAACGTAACAATAAATACAACGCTTTATTTGCATATGTACAAGCCGAATCTTATGAAATGAGTTTCGACGATGAAGATGACACTATCGAATTGACTTTAAAAGTTAAATGGAATAGTGCAGAAGGCGGTTTTGATTCATTACCAGAAGAATGGTTGAATCCATCAGCTGCAGCGGAAGTTGTTGAATTCGAACAATTCGGCGAAAAATACGGAACATATGAAAATCAAAAGGAATTAGCAGGAGCAACTGCACCAGATACAGGTGCATAAATAATTTATTAAGGGGTGTAATACCCCTTTTATTAGTTTATAAATGGAGGAATTTAACATGGTAGAAATGATTAAAACATTAACGGTTAACGGTAAAGAAGTAGAAGCTAAAGGCTCACTTATGTTTGATATTGAAGCGAAGAAATTCAGTGAGAAAGATAAAGAGAATACTGTTCCTGGCTTCAATGTGATTTATAACAAATTAATCAATAAAGATAATGAGGGTATTTTGGATTTTTGGCAATGTGCTACATCGCATTTAGCAGATAAGCCTTCAAAAGAAGATATTTTCAATGCTATTCAAAATGTAATTGAAGAAAAGCAAGATACTAAAGAGTTATTAGCAGGCGCTTTAGATGTAATGACAAATAGTGGTTTTTTCAAACAAAAGACACGCCAATATTGGATGAACGTGTCGAATGGAGAAAAGATGGCGAAGAAAGAGGAGAAAGAGCAAGCCAAAATCGGTCACGAAATGATGGTAGAGAATTACAAAGACATCATGGGCGTAGAACCATTATTAACTTCAGTGAAATAAGGCAGCTTACTGCACGTTACATTGGTTATATACCTGAACAAGAACTATATAGTATGACACCACATGAGTGGAAAGATTGGATTATAGGAGGGCAAGATAAACTTCTAGACATCAGAGAAAACAATCTACATTCTGCAGTAGCTCATGGCATGGTCCAAGGTGGAAAACGTCTAGTTGGTATGCATAAAGAAATTGAGCAAAAACGATATGAAATTAGAAACCAATTACAAGAATATAAACGTAAAAAAGAAATGGAACGTAGAAAACGTTATGCAGATCGTGAAGCATTCAAACGAGGAACACGTAAGATGCTTTCCAAATTTGATTAAAGTGAGGTGATAAGTTGGAAAATAAAAATTTTATGGCCAAGATATTTGCTAATATAAAAAACTTTGAAAGAAATGTGCATAAAGCACAACGATTAGCACAAACTTCTGTCCCTAATGAAATCAATACAAATGTTGATGCAAACATAAATAAATTCCAACGAGCATTGCAAAAAGCAAAAGCTCTAGCTCAAAAATGGCGAGAACATGAAGTGAAAATAGATGGAAATAGTAGCCCGCTTACTAGAGCGATAGCTAAAGCTAAGGCTACTCTCGCTACATTAAGAAAACATACAGTTAAAATTGATGTTGATACAACAGGAACCTCTAAAATTCAACGTGCCTTTAGGGCTATAGAAACACAAGTTAATGATTTCCAAAATAAAGTAGATAGATTAGCTAGTGATATTAGATCATTTGGAACGGTCTTTTCTCAAACATTTAAAGGTGTAATGCTTACGTCTGTTCAAGGTTTAATTCCAGTAATAGCCGGATTGGTACCAGTCTTATTTTCTGTATTAAATGCTGCTAAAGCTGCTTCTGGTGGTGTGGTTGCACTTGCCGGTGCAGGAGCTATTGGTTTTGCCGGTTTTGCAGCTTATGCAGGTATGGCTATTATAGCTATTAAAATGCTAGAAGATGGAACGATAAAAGCTACAAAGCAAACAAGAGCGTATGAGAGCGCGTTAGAAGGAGTTAAATCACAATGGCAAGATATTGTGAAGAGTAATGCTAATAAGATATTTCAGTCAATGGCTAATGGTTTAAATGCTATGAAGTCTGGGTTGAAATCACTAACTCCATTTTTTGCGGGCGTGGCTAAAGGTGTAGAGAAAGCAAGTGCCTCGTTACTCAAATGGACAAGAACGAGTGCAGTGGCTAAAAAATTCTTTAATATGTTAAATACAACTGGTGTATCAGTATTTAATAAACTATTAAGTGCTGCAGGACATTTCGGCGATGGTTTAGTAAATGTATTCACACAATTAGGTCCTTTATTCCAATGGTCTGCTAATTGGTTAGATAGATTAGGAAAATCATTTAGTAATTGGGCTAATAGTGCCGCAGGACAGAATAGTATCAAACAATTTATGGAATATACAAAAACTAACTTACCAATTATAGGAAACATATTTAAAAATGTATTTGCCGGTATAGGTAATTTAATGAAAGCATTTGGTCAGAATTCAACAAATATTTTTAAGTATTTAGAACAAATGAGTGCTAAGTTCAGAGAATGGTCAGAAACAGTTGGTAATTCTCCGGGATTTAAAAAGTTTGTTGATTACATGCAACAAAACGGACCAGTAATAATGCAATTAATCGGTAATATAGTACGAGCGTTGGTAGCTTTTGGTACTGCGATGGCTCCTATAGCAAGCGCAATATTTAATGTAGTAACTAAAATAGTTGGATTCACTGCTGCGTTAATGGAGAATCATCCTTGGATTGCAAGAGTAGCAGGTGTAGCTGCTATGTTATTAGGGGCAATTTGGGCGTTAGCTGTTCCTTTAATGGCAGTTAATAGTTTCTTAGGGCTGTTCGGGACTTCATTACTTAAATTAGTCGGCAAGTTTGTCACTGCAGGAGGGGCTAGTAAGATATTTAGTGGTCTTATGAATGTATTGAAAGGTGTATTCGGCTTTTTATTAAATCCTATTAAAAATTTAGCAGGATTATTACCAGCTTTAGGAACAGCCTTTGAAGTTTTAACAGGGCCTATTGGTATTGTAATAGCTATTATAACTGCCTTAGTAGGAGTAATAGTTTATATGTGGAATACTAACGAAAGCTTTAGAAATGCTATGACAGACATTTGGAATGGTTTAGTTAGTACTATCAGTGGTGCAATTCAAGGTATCATTGGATGGTTCCAACAATTATGGTCCAATATTCAATCGACATTAGCTCCAATCATGCCGTTATTGCAACAAATAGGACAAATATTTGTTCAATCATTAGGGACAACGGTTATGGCAATAATTACTGGTTTATCTATCGCTTTTCAAACACTTTGGACCGTTGTATCTATAGTATTCCAAACAATTGGAATGGTTATTTCCGTATTTGTTCAATTAGTAGTTGGATTATTTACTGCACTAATCCAATTTTTGTCCGGAGATTTCAGTGGTGCATGGCAGACATTGCAAAATATGATTACAAATGTAAACAATACGATACGAGACTATCTAATTAGTATTTGGAATACTATAAAAGGTTATTTGTCTGGAGTATGGAATTCGATAAAAGGTTATTTTTCAACGGTATGGGAGAATATGAGTTCTACCGTTCGTTCAAAAGTTCAGAATATATGGAATACCATAACTAGTAAATTTAGCGCTTTGGTTGGATCTATCGCTGGATTTGTTAGTCAATGGGTAGGAAAAGTTGCATCTGGATTTTCAAGAATGGTAAGTAATGCAATATCCGGAATGGCGAGTTTTGTAGGGAAGATAGTTTCTGGATTTGTAAATGTAGTGAGTGAAATTGGTAACGGAGTAAGTCAAGGTGTAGCGAAAGTTAGAAGTTTCTTTAGTGAAATGATAAGTGCAGGTGGCCATTTAATAAGTGGACTGGTTCAAGGTATTCAAAATGGAGTTCAATGGGTTGTTGATGCTGCCGCTAATGTTGCTAAAAAAGCAGTCAATGCTGCTAAATCAGTTCTAGGTATACATTCTCCTTCTCGTGTGTTCAGAGGTATAGGTGGCTATATGATGCAAGGTATGTCAAATGGTATAGCAGGTGGTCAAGGTAGTGTGATTACTGACGCATCTAAAGCTGCAAATTCTGTTACAGACGCTTTTAAAAAGAATTTAAATAGTGATTTAACTGATAATTACGCTTCGAATTTTGATGGTAATGTTGATAGTCATTTAACTAGTGATGTACGTCATAGTATGAAAGAAAACACCAAACCAAATGTGTATGTAACGGTTAAAAATGAAGGAGATATTGGATTTATTAAATCAACGATTGACGATATGAATTCACGAGAAAATGCATTGAGATATTAAGGAGGGACGTAAATTTGCCAATCACATACGATATAGAAGTCGTGAAAAATAATAAAAAATATCGTGTTAGTGACAATCCTTTTACTTTAAACGATATTATAGTAACAAGCTACGATGTACAAGGCGCAGGCTATAACAGAGAATTTAACACTGTTGAACGTTTGAATGGCCGTTTTCTCAATGCGACCACAGAAGAAAAGAAAGTTGTTAACATGAAATTAAGATATTCAGTATCGAGACCGGTTTATGTATCACACTTAAAAAGTGAAATACAAAAGTTGTTTAGTGGTCAATTTTATTTGAGAGAACTATCATCTAGTGATAATACGATTGAATTTTTGAGTTTCAATGATCCTGATAAACAATTTGATATGGATTACACAGATGGCCGACAAATTTATGTTGGCCTTTCTGATGCAATTTCATTTGATAGTACTCAAACTTCGGGAGATATAGAATTAACTTTCGAAACTTTAGAATTGCCTTATTTTGAAAGTATTGCATATAACACCGAATTATCAAAGAACCCTAATTTAGAATTTTGGGGTTTAGAAGATGATGTTGCTTGGAACGAAAATGATGATTATAGAAGAAATAAATTTTATAACATTCAAGATGGTTATTACTATTATTTAGGCGATGTAACCATAGACCAATTCAATCAAGATTATTATGTTGAAATTGTTTTAGGCAAAGACACTAAAGATTTCACATTTTACATTGGAAGTCATGATTTGATGCGTATAACTGGCTTGAATATGAAAGCTGGAGACAAGATACGATATAACGGATTACAAACATTTAAAAACGGAATTTCCATAGATTCAAACACAACAGGTGCGCAACCAGTATTGGAACCTGGAGCAAACAACTTCCACTTCAATCAAGAAGTTCAGAGTATTTATTTTAAACATAAGTTGTATTTTAGATAGGTGGGATATTTTGGCAATAATCATAAAAAGTTTACAAGGAAGAGGTTACCCGCTTAGTACAAAAACAACCTTAACCCAAAAAATATCCGAAGAAGGAACATTAGAATTCGATATCATTGAAAACCCAAGCAACTATGATCTATTAAATAGCATAACAAAAATGTGGACGGTTACAAGAGTTGGTGGGACGAATGATATTAGAGAATATCGGATTGTAATGTTAGACAAATCTTCTATAGGACAGGTGCAAACATTACATGTCAAAGCTAAAGAGCGTGAAATTGATGATTTAAGCATACAACGTATTTATGAAACCTATTCCGGCAGCTTTACTGGCAAAAAGTATTTTGACATGGTCTTTCACAAAAGTGGTTATAAATATAAATTGAAAGATAAAGTGAACGCTAGTAGCTTTGAAAACGTAGGCGAAGGTGATACACGTTTGGAGTTGTTCAAAAAAGGATTGGATCGTTACACATTAGAATATGAATATGACGAAAAAACAAAAACATTCACGTTACAAACCTCGATTGGTAATAACGCTAAATACTTTATTGATAGTAGAGTGAATGCAAATAACATAAAGATAGAAGAAGATGCGACACAAGCTTATACGTATATTAAAGGATACGGCGATTATGAGGATGATGGCGGATATAGTACAGCAGGATTAATTATGGAATACACACATCCTCTAGCTAATGTATTAGGCAAGAGAGAAGCACCACCAGTAATGGATGGACAAGTTAAAAAACAAAAGACAATGGACGCTATGTTGAAATCAACTATAAACGAAAGCATTAAAACGTCATTGTCTTTAGATTTCGTAACATTGCCAGAACATTATAAAGAAGCTGAACCTAAACCAGGAGATATTGTTAGAGTTAGAGATAATTTAACTGGATTAAATGATGATGCGAGAATAGTGGAAGTTAAAACTGAACGAGATCCATTCGGGAAAATCACCAAACAGGAAGTTGTGTTTGGTGATTTTAGGTTACGCGAAAAATACATGAAGAACTTAAATAATGCAGCTAAGTATGTAAATGGATTAGGTGGTTTAAACACTTCTAACGCTACTAAAAACAGTAGATTAACATCTGAAAAAATCGGTGCTAATTCAAAAGCAACAGCCAATATTATAGATAGCACTTCATCATTGAATTTTAATATGAATGGTATTTCAACAAAAGGCGGTAAAGGCGGTGTTGCATTAAATAAAGATGGATTATATGTAAATACAGGCATAGATGGTAAAGAGCCATTGTTAATAGCGGATGAAAATGGTTTGAATACGAAAGCTATACCAAAAGCAACAACTACTACTGATGGTCTTATGAGTTCAGAAGACAAAAAGAAATTAGAAAACATAAAAATAGACAGTTTAGTTATGAAAGGAACAGATGGTAAGAATTACAAAATCACTATAGATAATAGTGAAATGAAGATTGCGGAGGTATAACATGGCGTTTAGTTTAATTAAAAAACTTCATTCAATATTTGGGCGTAAATTTGTTAATCAAGTTGAAAGCAATTTTGAAGATATAGAAAAATACGTAGAGGATAATGAGAATTATAAAAATTACCATAATAAAGAACAGAAAAAAGCTCATGATACCACTCAAATTCTTCATAAAATGGTGGATGGTTTAGAAACCACTACATCGGATGAATTAAAGTATCAAAGACAACAAATTGAAGAAATTGTTTTGGGTAGAAATGGAAACGGGATAAACGAATTAAAAGCTGCCCGTACATCTATGGATGCTAAAGGATTCGGAGACCTTAGTAATAGGTTATATCATGATTTCTTAAATGAAAAGAACCAACGAGAAGCTGCAGACAAAGAATTGAAATCAAAAATCGAAAGGATAGTTAATGTAGATGATTTTGGCGCTGACCCAACCGGACAAAAAGATAGTTCAGCAGCGTTTGAAAAAGCATTTGGTAATGGTGGCGTTATGGTTACACTATCAGCTGGAACATATTTACTTGATAAAGGTTTAAAACTTCCTAACTATACACGGTTAGTAGGACAAGGACAAGATATTTCGACTATCAAGTTATCAACTAAAGCGCCAAGAGAAACCATTGCATTAACTAACTTGAAAATGAGTGGAGAAGCAAGATGTATTAGTATAGAAGATTTAGCGGTAAATGGAAATAAAAAAGAAAGATTTCCTGGGAAAACTACAACAGGCGCTGGAGCTTCTTATGATTATGAAACACCAAGTGGTGGGAGTTTATCAAGTAATATAAGATATGCGGGCGTTAAGAAAGCTTTTGTTAAAAATGTTAAATCTTATGACGCGATGTTACACGGTATTGATATAACTTATGCTAGTGATCCTTACTATAACGAAGGTGACGGGAAACGTGTACCTATAGCATTGGAAAGTATGTATATCTGGATTGAAAATTGCGAGACATATGGATTTGGTGACGATGGGGTTACCACTCATCATTCAAGATTTATTGTTATCGATAATTGTTACTCTCACGACCCAAAAAATTTCCACGGTAACGCAAATGGATTTGAAATAGATGACGGGTCACAATACGTATTTATGAATAACAATATTTCATACAAATGTTACGGTGGATTAGAAATAAAAGCTCATGGTGATAGTTCTGCGGCTGCAGGTGTGTTAGTTAATAATCATATGAGTATTAAAGATTGTCGTTCATTTAACCCAAGACATATTGGACATCATAGAGCAGCAAGTGATGACAAATCATTAACTGCTAAAAATGTGGTTTTAAATAACTGTATTTCTTTATTCCCATACGCTAATAATGTTTATCCAGGTTATACGCCTAGAGCGTTAGTTATTTCTGCTTACAATAACATTACTGTAAACAACTTTATTGCGGTAGGTGATGACAACTTCCCAAGTGGCGTACCTGCAATTGCGATTCAATTCATGTGCAGCAACGTAACGTTGAACAATATATCTGTAAATGGATTCAGAAATGCATTAGCAGATGTTAAGGTATTTGGTGGTACAAATAAAGGGCATAACATTACTTTAAACAATATCAACACTTATCAAAGTAGTAATCATATAGGTATTGCCGGTGGGTCTCAAGTCAAAGGAATGAAAATTATCGGCGGCAATTTAAAAGGTAATGGCACAGGAAACGGGATTGAATTATATAATAATTTAGTTGAAATTATTGGCGTTAGTGCCGATGGGTATGCGAATGCTGCTTATATCGCTAAAGAAAAATATAAAGTTGTACCGACATCACTTAAAGGTGGATTTAGCGCAGGTTCTACAGGTTCTGCTGCTATTTCTGAACAAAGTGCAGTTATTGCTTCAACAGGCGAATCACGTGCTTACGATTCAAGAAGTTATGTGTTAGGTTCTGGTGTCAGTTCGAAAGCTCGAGGTTCACGTTCTAGTGTTCAAAACTCACTGCAATCAGAAACATCAGCAGGTGGTCATACTCAAATGGTACTAAATAGTAACCGAGTGAAAGCTACGAAAAACTATCATATAGTTGGTGGGTATGCTAGCAGTGGTGGACCTTCTGAAAAGAATATTAAATTTGATTTAAGTACCTATAGTGGAAACATGACTTTAAGTGGGAAGTTAACACAAGATAATGCTGATATCGCGGAATTAATGGAAAGTCAGAGTGGAGAAGCAATTGAAATGGGCATGATTGTAGCTTTAGATGGAGATAAAATAAGAAAGGCACAACAAGGAGATTTCCCAATTGGAGTAATATCTGGAACAGCCTCATTAGTATCAAATGATAAATCTTTCCATCACAAAGACAGATATTTGAAAGACGAATATGGTGTAACTATGACAGAATCAAAAGAAGTTTCATATATGGATGATGATGGAGTAATACAATCAGAAATACGAGATGTTCCAATAGAAAATCCAGATTATGATCCTGACTTAGTTTATGAACCTCGTTCAGAACGACCAGAATGGAATGTCGTCGGTATGCTAGGACAAATTTTTACTAATGTAGAAAAAGACGTTGTTGTTGGAGATTTTGTAAGTGGTCGTGCTGGTATAGGTTACAAAGACTATGATAATGGTAGAGGAATAGTGATGGCTATTACGACACCATATACTGAAGAACGTGGCCATGCAATCGCGTTAGTACTGTGGGGGGTTAGATAATGGAATTAGAAAAAGTAGTGAATATAGATTTAGATAAACAACCAATTGATACTGCAATCAGTAATAAAAATATAGCATTTTACAATTTAGATAAAAATACTGCTAAGTTCCAATTCTTAGTAACTAATAGGAAGCGTCCCTTACTGGTCTCTAAAGAGAATGTGAAAGGGTACGCTTTTTTTAAATCTTCAAATGGTTCTACGTCTGGTGTCCTAGAATTAGAATTCTTGCAACCTTTAAAAGGTGTTTTAGGTGTTACGTTACCTAATTACTTTTTAAAAGCTTCTACTGATTCAATGGTTTACGGGGAATTGTATTTGTCGCTTAATGATGCTAGTGGAAGTGGTCAAGATGACACAGTAGTTTTAGGAAGATTTTCATTTAGTGTTAAAGATGCGTTGGTTAATAAAATAGAAAGCGATATAAAAGTTAGATATATTAGAATGTTTGATGATTTAAACGATGAAATTAAAGAAAAAATCCAATCTTTAAAAACTGATGTTGAAAATATTAACGAAATTGTAGAAAGTGTTCAAGATGTAGGGGAACAAGCTAACACTACAATAACAAAAACTAAAAATGATGGAATAACCGAAATAAACACAGTAACTACTTCATCTATCTCTTATATTCAAACTACTAGAGATAGCGCATTAAATGATTTGATAGCAAAAGAAAGTGATGTAAGTAGTGCTTACGACGTTGCTTTAAGTAAGTTTAATGTTAATGCAGAAGATGTTACGACAGAATTTAATAAAACTACATCTGGAGCTAATCAAGTTATAGACGATAAAATGACTGAATTCAATGACAATCTAGCTAAGAATAATTTTGTGACAAATGAAAATTTAACTCAAACTCTAGATGGTATGAATTGGCAGAAATACAAATTAACAGAAAGTAATGGTGGCGCTGTTTATTTATCTTTTGAAGATAAAACAGAAGCAGATTTATTAGCTTTAGATGTTGGATTGTACTATGTGATCCGTATAACAATTGATGCCCCGGTATCATCTAGTAGTGGTTTTGTAAAAGTAATCAAACGTTCAGATGATGTAGTAAAACATATAGAATTCCGTCCGTATAATAGTACAGAAATATGGCAAAATCGTTTTTATGATACGTGGGGCGGTTGGCAACGCATAGATAGTAACACATCTGATACAGATTGGATTTTATTAGACTTTATTAATGGAGCTGTTGTTAATAACGCTAAAATCGATGGAGATGACACCGGATTTGTTTCAGCATATAGAATCATGGAAGATAAAGGAGTAAAAAAACTATTATTACGCTTAAATGGATCTAATATTCAACCTGGACAAATCATCGCTCAAATACCAAGTGGAACAGTTCCTTCTCAACAAAAAGGTTTTTTATCTACTGCAAATGAAAATGGTTTTGCCATAGCTACTGTAAGAACAAACGGTCAAATCAATATTAATATACCAGTTCCTAATATAGCTAATTGGAAAGTAACTCAAACTAATTGGATATATGGTCAATTAGAATTCACTATATAAAAGAGAGTGATTAAATGAAAATAGTTTATTTATGGAAAAGCGGGAATCCCGTAATCGTTTATAAAAACGAGGATAATGAATATATTTATCCGAAAGAGAAGTACACAGAAATCAAGCCGCCTACTGGTATATATCAACCTTTCTATTTTGATGGTAACCAATGGATTGGAAATACAAGAAGTTCATGGCAACAAATGTTATAGATTACTTACCTCAACGCGATGCGTTGGGGTTTTTTAGTGAGGTGTTTTAATGGCGTTACCAAAAGATAGAAAACCTAGAGCGAGTGAAGTAGTTTCTTGGGCCAAAAGTAGAATAGGAAAACGATTAGATGTGGACGGTTGGTATGGTTCGCAATGTTGGGATTTACCTAACTATTTGTTAAAGAGGTATTGGGGATTTACTACACCAGGTAATGCAATTGCAATGGGGTGGTATAACTATCCAAAAGGATTTAAGAAATATAATAACACGCCTAATTTTGTACCTAAGCCAGGGGATATCGTGGTTTGGGGAACGGGTTCATTTAATAATGGTGTAGGTCATGTAGCCATTGTTGTGGGTCCATCAACAAAAACATATTTTACTAGTATAGACCAGAATTGGAGAAACTCAAATAGCTATTCTGGTTCACCTGCTTCAAAGGAAAAACACTCATATAATGGTATATCTAAGTTTGTTAGACCTGCATATTTTCCAGAGAAAAAAGATAATGATGGTAAAGAAGAAAATATAGAACCTAAACCTACACCAGAAGATGAAAAGAAGAAAATTGAAAAGAAAAAGCCGAAATACGTTAATAAAAAAGTTACTAAAATTCAATACACTTCATTTAATGAAGAAGATGATACTTTTGACGAGTTAACACAATATGTAGCACCTGGTGATAGTAGGACAGAAAAACCAAAAGGTATTTATGTTAAGGAAAGTTCTGATTTTAGAGATACCCAAGAAATTTATAGACAAAGGAATAAATATTTATCTGTAAATGAATACCCTCATGCATATGTAGATAGAGAGCTTGCATGGCACTGTAGACACACTTCAACGATTGTACCATCTAATCCAGATTACATTGTATTAGAAGTTTGTGGCGCAAATACAGAAAATAAACGAGGTTATTTATTAAACCAATTGAGGGCTGTTATATATGGTATTCAAATGTTGAATTGGAATGACTTAGAATTATCCGAAAAAGTTTTGAAAGTCGATGATAATATTTGGCGAGCTATGAAAGATGCAACTGGTTATGACATGATTATGAATGGTAAACCATCTCAAGAAGAATATAACAAATTACGAGATAAACTTATCGAATACTATAATAAACGAGAAGAAATATTCAAAGAAACGATTACAACAACAAAAACTACCACAGTAATTAAAGTTAAGAACCCTAAATACAATGAAAGTTCTAGTACCAACAATACTTCTAGTAGTAAATCTAATTCTAGCAATACTACTAATAAACCAAAATCATCAACACCTAAAATAACGAATTCTAAAAGCAAATACACATTTAGTCAGGCATTATCTAAGCAAATGGCGGTTAATCCGCAAATATCAAATGGATATTACTGGTATAGCGCAAGTCGTACTCAAACTAGCAGTGCTATGAACCCTAAAACTATTTGGAATAGTAGTGTGCAAAGATATCAAATGCTTAACCTTGGTAAGTATCAAGGTATTTCTATTAGTAAATTGAACAAAATTCTTAAAGGCAAAGGAACTTTATCTGGACAAGGTAAAGCTTTCGCAGAAGGATGTAAAAAGCATGATATTAATGAAATATACCTTATCGCTCACGCTTTATTAGAAAGTGGAAATGGAACAAGTAACTATGCGAGTGGTCGATATGGTATGTATAACTTCTTTGGGATTGGGGCTTATGACAGTAATCCTGATTACGCGATTACTTATGCCAAAAATCAAGGTTGGACATCGCCTGCTAAAGCTATCATTGGCGGTGCTAAGTTTGTTAGAAAAGACTTTATTGGGGTAGGTCAGAATACGTTATATAGAATGCGTTGGAATCCTAAAAAACCGGCAACACACCAATACGCAACGGATATTCGTTGGTGCCAACACCAAGCAACTACTATATCTAACCTTTATAAAAAAGTAGGGGCAAAAGGCCTTTATTATGTTAGAGATACTTATAAATAATTCGGAGGTTTTTATATGATATATAAACACAAGGACGTATCCGCTAATATCAATAGTGATGATATTAATATCGGTGATATAGGGGGAGCATTTTACACAGAGGACGAAAATACCGCAGTATTGAATATCAATATTGAATTCAATAATAAACCATATGATTTAACAACGACTGATATGGTTCCAGTATTAGATCTGTTTTGTGCGGATGGTTCTATATTTATGAAAGAAAATGTTGAAATACTAAGTCCTGAAAATGGCATGCTTCAATATCTTATTTCAAAGAATGTTATTAAACATGTTGGAAGTGTTAAAGCTAAATTATTCCTTGAAAATAGTACTAGCAGTGTACATGTTTCTAATTTCTCATTTACTATCTATGATAGTGGCGTAGAAGACGCAGTAGAAAAAGAAATCAAAGTTACATTAGTAGAAGATAGTGTCAGAAAAATAATGAAAGAAAATGCCTTGGGATTATTAGATGAAACCTTTCTTGAAAAGGTTGAAACTGATTTAAAAAACTATACCCTAACAAACAGTGAGCTGTTTAAAGGTGAAAAAGGGGATAAAGGAGACATTGGTCCTGTAGGACCAATTGGACCACAAGGTGAAGATGGTCCTATAGGTGCGACCGGCCCACAAGGTCCTATAGGATTACAAGGTCCACAAGGAGAAACAGGGGCCACAGGAAAGACAGGCCCTGCCGGACCTATAGGAGCAACTGGCCCGCAAGGTATTCAAGGACCGAAAGGTGAAAAAGGAGATATAGGCGAAACAGGTCCACAAGGTCCTGCGGGTAAAGATGGGGTAACACCAGATACTACAAATTGGCAAAAGTATAAACTTACTTTAGATGATGGCGGTTCTCAAGTAGTTTCTTTAGCCAACAATATTGATTCCTTGCATAACTTAAAACCTGGAAGTTACTACACTACTAGTACGCCTATTACAACGGGAAATGGAAATGCAACTTCTTCAGCAGGATTCACTAAAGTTTCTACTCGATCTGATGGAACAGTCAAACATATTACTTTCTCCCCTTTTAATTCATCACAATTATTTGTTAAAAGATTTTATCAAACATGGAGTGATTGGGAATTAGTTACAAGCATTGATACGGGATGGATTGATATACCGTTATTAAATGGCGTAGTTCCTTGGAATGCAGAACAAAAGCCTAAATATAAGTTGTTATCAATTGGCAATACAAAAATACTAGCATTAAAAGGCGCGGTAACTAATGTTGATAAATTTGGTGTAGTTCTAGGAACTTTACCAACCAACGTATCAAATTTAATAGATCAACCACTGCAATATACAAAGCCTGCGGCTACTAAATTAGATATATTCCCAACGAATAGATTAGCTGTAGGTAAAGATGGAAACATTTATTTCTATGGTTCTTCTATAGACGCTAGATACATTACAGCAAGTGATTGGTTGCCAATCAACGAAACTTTCATTTTGTAGGAGGGTGAAAATGAAAATTATATACAATAAAGCAAATGGACAAAGTACGCTATTATTTTCAGATGATGATTTGTATGACAAAGAAAAATATACAGAAATCAAACCGAATAATGAGTTGTATCAACCAATAAAATTCATTGATGGTGAATGGGTTGGAACACCTAAGGATGTTTGGGAAAAAGAAATGGAATCACAGCAACCTACGCCACAAGCATTAGAACAAGATTTAATTAATGCACAGATATTGTTTGAAAACGCACAATTGAAATCTGTGATTGATCAATTACAAAAAGATGTATCTCAACTAACATTACAGATTGCGGAGGGAACCAAATGACAAAAGAATTCAAAAAAGAATTAATTACAAGATATTGGAATTTCCACTTATATACAATTGAACAAATGAAAACATTTGTTAATAATGATTGGATTTCACCAGAATATTTTACCGAATTAACTGGTGAAGATTACACAGAACCTCAAGCATAAGCTTGGGGTTTTTATTTTGGAATAAGTAGGTGACAGAGTGAGTAGTGAAGGAAATCAAGATATTGAGCGTCGCGTCGGTATTTTGGAAGATAAAGACAGATATAACGACAAACGCTTAAGAAATATAGAAAACACAATGAAAGAAGATAGAAAAGAAATCAATGAGTCTATAGAAAAACTTCATAACTCATTAAAAGAAATTGAAAAAGGTCAACATACACAAGAAATAACTAATGTGAAAATGAATTACACATTAGATTCAATCAACCGAGAACGTGAAATTGAAAAGGAAAATCGAGAAGAAAATAAAAAGCAATTCCAACAACTTAAGTGGTTAATCATTGGGACTATTTTCTCCATACTTGGTTCTTTAATATGGACATCTATTAAGATGTTGGTCGGTTGGTAACTTTGAAAGGGGTGATTATAATGCTTAACTTCTTAAATGAAACGTTAGTTTTCGGCGCAAGTTTTTGGGAATGTTTTTGGTTCGGAAAATGTAAATAATTAAATTCTAAAGGTCGGCGCATAGCGTCGGCTTTTTATTTTGGAGGTTAAATTATGAAAATGACAATCGGTGCAGCAGCAAGATTTATCGTATTAATTTTAGCATTAATTAATCAATGGTTAGCGACTAAAAATATCAGTCCTATACCAGTAGATGAAGATGGCATCAGTTCAATTTTATTAACTATCGTAGCGCTATATACAGCTTATAAAGATAATCCAGTGACTAAAGAAGGTCATCAAGCAAATATTGAAATGAAACAAAAGAAACTCGATAAAAAGCAAGGGGCAAATGGGAAAGCACCTATCGACATACAAGATAACGAAGGCCAAATTTAAGGGAGTGTTTAAATGACTGTAAATAAAACTAAAGCGCAGGCAATAGCTTATATGAAATCCCTTAAAGGAAAAGGTTGGGATTTTGATAAAGCATTTGGATGGCAATGTTTTGATCTAAGTAACATGCAGTGGAACTATTTAACCGGTGGTAAGTTATATGGTTATTATGCTAAGGACATACCTTTTGAAAACAATTTTAACGGTTTAGCAATTGTCTATAAAAATACGCCATCCTTTTTACCAGAAGTTGGAGATATATTTGTAATGGATGGTAAATATGGCGGTGGTGCTGGACATACTGGTATTGTTTGGAGCGCTAACTTAAACACTTTCGTAGGGTTAGAACAAAATTGGTATGGGGGAGGAAGATATAAAACAGAGGTAGCTCAACTTGTCACTCACACTTATGATATGAATATGTATTTCATTCGACCATATTATAAAGCTAAAGCAAGCGTATTATCTAAAGCTAAAGATAAAGTTACTAAACCTAGCACATCTAAATCAAAAGGTAAGAAAATTTTAATTGCAGCAGGCCATGGATATAATGATCCTGGAGCAGTAGGGAACGGCACAAATGAACGTGATTTTATTCGTAAATATATTGCACCTAATATTCAAAAGTATTTAAAACAAGCTGGTCACACAGTAGATTTATACGGTGGCAGTAAGCAAGACCAAAACTTATTTGTTGATACACAATATGGTGAACGTCTTGGAGATACTAAAAATTATGGCATATACTGGGTGAAACAACAGAAATATGATGTAGTAGTTGAGTTACATCTTGATGCAGCAGGCGTAAGTGCAACAGGTGGACATGTTATCATATCTAATCAATGGCCAGCAGATAGTATCGACAAAAACATTAACAATGCATTAAAAGCTACTGTTGGCACAATTAGAGATATTGACCCAAGAAACGATTTGTTAAATGCAAATGTAGCTGGTAGGTTAAATGTAAACTATAGACTAGTTGAAATGGGATTCATTACAAATAAAAACGATATGAAATATCTCAAAAAGAATTACGATACATTCAGCAAAGAGCTGGCAGGGGCTATCAATGGTAAACCGATAACTGGTACAGCAGCAGGTAAAAAGCAAATTACGTGGCATTGGAAAGGGCTTTTTACACCAAATACAGCGATTAAGGTACGTCGAAAACCAGGTTTGAAAGGTGCGGTCGTAGACAAAGGTTCATGGTTGTATAACAAAAATGTTTGGGTAGACTTTGACAGTGTAACTAAAAAGGATGGTTATTGGTGGATTAAATTTAAATATCCAACAAACCCAAGTGCAGGTTATTTCTACTGTGCAGTATGTAAGATTAAAGATAAGAAAGAGCGTATTAAACACGAGAAATATTGGGGAAGTATTAAGTGGAAATGATTTTGTTTTTTCAAAATATTTTATTTAAATTTCAAAATAGTATGTTATTATAAGTATATATAAAGATATCCCGTTGCGGATGATTTTTATATAACGGATATAGGCTTCGATATAACAAGCCTCTGCTAATAAGAAATGCTAAAAGTATTTCGCTATTTTCACACTCTCGTTGTAGCTTACGAGAGTGTTTTTTATTATCGTAAATTCAATCTATTAAATAAATGTTTATATAAACAATGAAGGGGTAAAATTAAACTAGCTAAAGTTGATGTTAATATTGTTTTCTTCATAATGCAGACACCTGACCAGTGTCTGCTCTTTTTATGATCTGATATAACTAGATATTGAGGGTGGATGATTTGTGGGGAGTAATAAGTTAGGAAGATAATAATATATTTGCGAAAACTTAAAACTTTTGATACTGTAAAATTACTCTAAATTCATTTGGAGTATCCCTTTGTGTTTATTTATTAGAGGCGCTTCGGCGCCTTATTTGTTAATTTATAAATATTTACAAGTAATTTGTTTTCAGGAAATAGAATTTAAATTTACATTAATTGCATTTTATTATATAATAATTTTGCACGCCTTAAGGTGTTGCGGATAGAGTAGGTCTTGTATATGCCTTAGGGCGTGACCAGACAAACTCTCAGATAAACCACTCTTCGGAGTGGTTTTTTTATGTTTATATTGATAATAAAGGGGTAAAATCAAACTAACTAAAGTTGTTGTTAATATTGTTTTCTTCATAATGCAGGCACCTGACCAGTGTCTGCTCTTTTTATTATCTAATATAACTAGATATTGCACTGTATAGGGTGGATAATTTATGCAGAGATATTAAATAAAATTAGTGTTGTAAAATGATTTTATGTTTGATACAATTTAAACGTCTATTTTTCTCCCAAAATAAATAGACAAAAACTCGGCAAAGATCTATCTTTTCTGAGTAGGCACATGTCCCGTGCCTGCTCTTTTTTATATTGAATAAAAAGCAAAACTTTGATAATATATTTTTGTCTCTTTCCAGTAGAGACTGACTGACATTGTAATCTAAGTATAACGATCACCTCGTTAGACACTTAAATGGCGCTTCGGCGCCTTTTTTTATTTTATTATTGTAAACGCTTACTAAATGAGTTATAATTTATTTGCACGAAACGCTTATATTATTGTACGCCCACTCTTCGGAGTGGTTTTTTGTTTATAACATATAGAAATAATTTATATTTTTTGATAACATATATACATACTCGCTTTCAATGATGCAGACACATGTCCCGTGTCTGCTCTTTTTATATTGAATATAGATATTTAATTTGGTAAAATAGATAAGCTCTATAAATGAGCACTTCTACTATCATAATTTAATGATTTAACCACTCTTTTGAGTGGCTTTTTTGTTTAATTATAATTTATTGTGGGAAACATAAAATGTAGTGGGTCAACTCCTTTCACACTATATTGAGCAGCTTTCTCTATGGTTGCTCTTTTTTATGCTATGATTAAATCAGATATCATACTACACAGGGTAAGCACTTATGTGCTTTCCCTATTTTTATATAAAAAAAGAGGCGACCGTCGCAACAGTTAACCTCAAATACACTCCGCTTTGCAAAATTCCTATCTTATATATTAAGTAATTAATACTATTGTACAATTTGTATATACAGAACAAAAGATAATATTAAAACTCATCAATTACCACTCACCAACTGGTGGGTGTTTTATTTTATGATCATTGGGTAATATAAGATTGTGGTAGCTCCACTCCTTCTAAAAGTTATGATATAGCAGCCGTTAATTCGGCTGTTTTTTTATGTTTAAATTAAAATATTCAGGGTATTACTTAAATAGCTAATGAAATTTGATAATGTAAAATACACTCTTTTTTTACAGGTGCATAATATGTGCCTGTTTTTATGTTTAAGTATGATAAGAATGGTTATATACTAATAGGGAAGTCAGACCCATTTCTTCCCTACTTAATACTTTATAGTGATTGATCGCCTTTAGCAGCCATTAACTTGGCTGTCTTTTATGTTTATTTTATAAATATTAAGGGTAATGAAAAAGAGGGTCAAATGTCACGGCTTCTGAATAAAATCAATCAACAGTAAGAGATAGGTATGTTACAGACCTATCTCTATTTGTTGTTCTATAAACAATTTAGGTGTGTTACAATATGAATGTGTTCGTTGAGCACAAACCAATCGTATAATAGATGTTATACAGTTACTGCGCATTCTAATAAAAAGGATGCGCTTTTTATGTTTGTTTTTGCAATAAGAGGGTAATTATTTTATATACTCTCATTCAAATTTTTTCTTAATTTAAAAGTTATAATTACAACCGTGTAATAGCGGTTGTTTTTTATGCAAAATATCGTCTAAATGAATTGCGACTTGTTTTGTTTATATTTTCGACGGGTAATATAAGATTATGGAAAATTCCTCGCCTTCCATTAAAATTTATATATTAAGTACAGCCGTTAATTCGGCTGTTTTTATTTACATAAAATTTAATAAATGCTCACACTATATTTACAATTTTAATGTATATTTAAGAAAATATAGATTTGAAGGTAGGGGGTTTATTATGAAATATAAAATTAAAAAAATACTTAGGAAATATGTAGAAAATGGAAAAATCGAAAATGTTTTATATAAAATAAACGGTAAAATAAAAATGAAAAAAGGAAAAGATTATTCAAAATATATAAATAAAATAATGAGAAAATTAAAGAAAATATAGATTGACAAATTTCAGAAGTAAATTTTTATGTTCAAATATTGAAAAATCGTTATTTTAAAAATTTGTAAAGATAGTT
The DNA here is from genome assembly GCF_029774255.1 of Staphylococcus gallinarum. Classification (NCBI taxonomy): domain Bacteria; kingdom Bacillati; phylum Bacillota; class Bacilli; order Caryophanales; family Staphylococcaceae; genus Staphylococcus; species Staphylococcus gallinarum. Next base: position 2,149,670 of record NZ_CP069082.1, on the reverse strand, counting down.
GTTTTTTTGTAAATGACCTTTTATAAGCCTAATAAAAATGATAGATTGTAAGTATTGTTTATAAGTGATTAAACAATACGCTTATTTTCTTGTTAATTTTAATATCCTAAACATTTACTACTAGTTAAAAGACAGCTATTAATTCAGCTGTTTTTTAATGTTTAAATATAATGTAAGTGGTTATATATATAGTAGCATGGTAATGGCAATTCCTTATGCAATAGTTTTTCATGATGATAATCCTTTATAGCAGCCATTAATTTGGTTGCTATTTTTATGTTTAAAATATGAAGTATTTGGTAAAATATAAATAGTTCTCTGTATTGATGATGAAGTCTATTATACAACCGTGTAACAGCGGTTGTTTTTTTATTTAAAATTAAACTGCAATCATTTCAATTTTCGATACAAAACTGTATTGAGTAAAGCATATGTTTCTAGTAATATTAAGATGATAAAAGTGAAAGGAATAAAAATCATGAAAATATTTTTTGGGACAATATTTACACTTATATTTATAGGCTTAGCATGTTTTGCAGGATATTTCGCATATAATCTTTACTTTAATGATCACACACAAAGTGATTTTCAGAGTTCGAAAGAGACACAACAAACACAAGGAGAAGAATCATATCAAAATAACGATACTACCACACAATCTAGCCCACAAACGGATAATCAATTAAATGAAACGCCATCACAACAAACTGATGAAGAAACAAGCGAGAAAAACGATTCAATCAAACAAACGTCTCCTAATAAACCAACAGCAGAGCAATCAGTTTATTTGACGGACGCTGAAAAGAATGAACTTCAACAATTACAACTTAAAAAAACTGACGCAATGGAAGGTAAAACTACAATGTCACCTGATGAAAGTGAGCGTCTAAGGGATTTAACTGCAAGATTTGAAGCAATGAAAAGATTGGATAAATATCAATAATGTAAGTAACTCAGATTTTGATATCCCCACTAGTCAAATGATTATAGGGTAGGCACTTATGTGCTTGCTCTGTATTTACGTATGAAATGTTTAAAATACTGTACAAAAAGTATTGTTTATAATATATGATGTAATTAAAGGAGGGATTGCGATGATTAGTATACATGAAGTAGCCAAGTATATTATTGAAAATGGTGAAGATATTACTCCCAAAAAACTACAAAAACTTTCTTATTATGCAGAAGCTTGGTGCAATGCATTATTAAATGAAAAGTTAGTCGATGATACTCATTTTGAAGCGTGGGTTCATGGCCCAGTATCGCCTGAACTTTATCAAGAATATAAAAATTATGGTTGGAATGAAATAAATGAACCAGCAAAAGATGTGGAATATAGTTTTTCTAATAAAGAAAAGGAAATTTTGGATTCTGTTTTAGAAACATATGGACATCTAAGTGGGAATGAACTGGAAGCTATCACTCACGAAGAGGCACCATGGTTGAACCAACGTAAAGGTTTAGGAGAGACCGAATCTTCTAATAATATTATTAGATTTGAAGATATGAAAAATTATTATTGGAGTATTTATAGCGGTGACTAAGTTAACGAAATTAAAAAGTGAACATACTGCAAAAGGTACGAAGTTAACTAATTTGAAAAGCAGAGTTTTTAAATTAGCGATTGGTACAGAATTAGAGCCTAAATATTGTTTTGATACTAATAAACCTAAAGATTTAACGAAAGAATTGCATAATTTCATTAAAGAAACAGTTTATAAAGGACTCACTATTACAGAAGTGGATAACCTTTTTTTGAGAAAAAAGGGGCCAGTAAAAGAGATGAAAAATAATATTGAAATACTTCATTATGGCAAAGATCGTAAACAATTTAGAATACATGGTTTTTATGACGATAAAGGTTATTTTAATATATTAAGATTAGATTTAAATCATAAGTATCATAAATAAAAACTCACCAACTGGTGGGTGTTTTATTAATAAAAAAGATCTAGAAAATAATCTAGATCAATTTTTTTATCATTTATCTTCTTCAGGTATTAAGCCGTGCTCTTTAGCATATTTGTAATTATTTTCTCCTGCTGTATTATGTTCTTGAGGAGGATAAGTTTGTTTTTCCCATTCAGCATATTCATCATCTGTTAAACCATTAGGTGGTTTAGGTGATTGCTGAGTTGCTTGTTCAGTTGCTATCCTATCTCTATCCTCTTGTGTAAGTCCTTCGCTATCATGTTCTTCTGTTTGTTGTGGTGTGTTAGACAATTCATTTGTGCCTTCTTCAGTTTGTTTAGGATAGGTATCTGTGTTGTCATCTTGCGTAGATGTATCTTTTTCCTCCTCATTTGATTTAACCTTACCATTTTTATCTTGACTAGTAATTTTTTCTATCACTTTAGGATTGTTATAAATGTATATCGCAGTTCCTAAAAGTGCGATTAGCAATAGCGTAACTATCGCAAGAAAAAAGTTTTTCATTATTATGTATCTCCTTTTTAGTGTATGTAAATATAAAATATTAAATTTATTATACTTTACGACTCAAGTCTATAGCGCATTTTAATTTAAATTTTTTCATTTACTTATACAATGTCTGTCTATCTTATTCATAAGATGACTTGTTAAATGATCATTATATATACACTTAAAAGCAGGTACTTAAAGTATCTGCTTTTTTATTTGACTAGAACTATTATTTATGTCCGTTTTAAAATTGCGGTAAATATGATAATATACATTTTGTGTGGGAGAAGTTTTAGTCACATATACTTGTTTTCTTTTAAAATTGACATGGTCATCCTTAATATAAAGGATGAGAAGCAGCCGTTAATTCGGCTGTTTTTTTATGTTTTAATAGAGTTATCAGTGGGTATTAGCAAAATAGCTAATGAAATTTGATAATGTAAAATACACTCTTCTAAACAGGTGCATACAATGTGCCTGTTTTCTTATGTTTAAGTATTATGAAAGTGGTTATATATTAAAAGGGAAGTTAGACCCATTTCTTCCCTGATTAATACTTTATAGTGATTGATCGCCTTTAGCAGCCATTAATTTGGTTGCTTTTTTATGTTTATTTTATAAATCTTAAGGGTAATGAGAACAAGTGGCAGATGTCATGACTTCTGAATAAAATCAATCAACAGGAAGAGATAGGTATGTTACAGACCTATCTCTATTTGCTGTTCTATAAACAATTTAAGTGTGTTACAATATGAATGTGTTCGTTGAGCACAAACCAATCGTAAAATATATTATACAGTTACAGTTACTGCGCATTCTAATAAAAAGGATGCGCTTTTTATGTTTGTTTTTGCAATAAGAGGGTAATTATTTTATATACTCTCATTCAAATTTTTTCTTAATTTAAAAGTTATAATTACAACCGTGTAATAGCGGTTGTTTTTATGCAACACCCCACCTAAATGAATAGGTGGGGTGTTTTGTCATTCGGGTCCCTTAAAAGTCCCTAAAATTTAGTTTTATATAGTTAGTAATGGTAATACCATGTGGAAAGAATGCCGTCATTACAACATTCTTGATTTTGAAAAGTGTGTAATTATATCTTATAAGTCCCCTCGAAGGGAATCGAACCCCTATTCTAAGAACCGGAATCTTATGTGTTATCCATTACACTACGAGGGGTAAATATAACAATAATATTAGTTTACAAATGTTATTTGTAAGGGTCAACAAGAATGAAATAAAAATGGTTAAATATTTTGAGCTTTATTTTTTGACCATGTTTGACTTTTAGGTTAAAATAAGTTTATCAGTTAGAAATAAGGAGGCAATATTAATGAATTTAATACCTACAGTAATTGAAACTACAAACCGTGGGGAACGCGCTTATGACATTTACTCACGTTTATTAAAAGATCGTATTATCATGTTAGGTTCACAAATCGATGATAACGTAGCAAACTCTATCGTATCACAATTATTATTCCTACAAGCACAAGATGCTGAGAAAGATATTTATCTTTATATCAACTCACCAGGTGGAAGTGTGACTGCTGGTTTTGCTATTTATGATACAATCCAACATATCAAACCTGATGTTCAAACAATTTGTATTGGTATGGCAGCTTCAATGGGTTCATTCTTACTTGCTGCTGGTGCGAAAGGTAAACGTTATGTATTACCAAATGCAGAAGTAATGATTCACCAACCATTAGGTGGAGCGCAAGGTCAAGCAACTGAAATCGAAATTGCTGCTAACCATATTTTAAAAACACGTGCTAAATTAAATCAAATTTTAGCAGATCGTACTGGTCAATCAATTGAAAAAATTGAAAAAGATACTGATCGTGACAACTTCTTATCAGCTGAAGAAGCGAAAGAATACGGTTTAGTAGACCACGTTATGAATCCTGAAGATTAATTTTCAAAGGATACAATGAAATAAAGTCTCTAAGACATAAAGTTTTAGTACAATTATTAGAAGGCAATTTCTATTGAAATCATATAGAAGTTGCCTTTTTTATAATTTTGGGACACAATTTTGGCGGGCCTCCTGAGGGAGCAGGACAAGCTGAAGACTACAGGCTGAAGCTGTTCTTATAGGAAGGCGAGTCAACAAAACGTACTATGAATGAAAATCTAGTAGATAAGGTATTAAGTATTTAATGATTGATATACCAACATAAACAAGACAAATTGAATATAAGAATTGAATATACAGTAATTTAAAAGACATAAATAATTTCAACGTATTTTGGCGAGACTCCTGAGGGAGCAGGACAAGCTGAAGACTACAGGCTGAAGCTGTCCCCTAGGAAAGCGAGCCAACAATACGTAATTAAAACAAAAAAACACTCAGATAAATTGAATTCATTTATCTGAGCGCTATGTTTGTGGAATTTATGATTCAAACTTTTTATATGAATAAGGTTATGACTTATACTTTTTAAATATAAGTAGACTGGCAAAAACTGTGCAAATACTTCCTATTACAATGAAAAAACTAGAAACAATAATCATCGGTACAGAATTTTCAAATGCAAATATGCCATTAATAAATATAAGTATGCCTGCAATTAATAAAAGGATATGAGTAACACTATCTTGCTTCATGTATATCTCCTCTCATTATATTTAAATTAATGTACCAAATCTTCAAGTGCAATTTTCAAGTCAGGATATTTAAATTTAAAGTCTAGTGCTTGAAGTTTGTTTGGAATGACTTTTTGCGTATCTAAAACAACAGTGGACATTTGTCCTAGTACTAATCTCAAAGCTAGTGACGGCACCCATGTATAGTGAGGGCGATGAGTAATACGAGCTAATGTATAACCAAATAAGTTTTGACGTTCTACAATTGGCGCAGTGAAGTTAAATGCCCCTTTTGCATTTTCGTCATTGATTGTATATAGAACGGCTCTAACTAAATCATCGATATGAATCCATGAATACCATTGGCGGCCAGAACCTAGTTTGCCACCAACATAATAGTCGTAACTTTGTTTCATTAATGGTAATGCGCCACCTTTGTCTGATAACACCATACCAAATCTACCGATGACTACGCGTGAACCTAATGTTTCGAATTGTTTTGCGCGTCGTTCCCATTGATAGACGACCTCAGAAAGAAAGTCAAAAGGTAACGATTTATATAATTCTGTATAGGTACGGTTATAATCAGGTCTATAATACCCAACGGCACTTGCATTGAAAAATACGTCTGGGCGTTTTGTTCTTGATTTAAACAATTCATATAATGTTTGAGTTGCTTGAATACGACTTAACATAATTTGTTGTTTATGTTGCTTAGTCCATCTATGGTTAAGACTTGCACCAGCTAGATTTATCACAATATCTATATCTGGAACTTTACTTTCCCAATCAGATTCAGTCCAATTCACATAGGAAATTTTTGGGTGTGAATTGATTTTGTTTTGTCTTGTTAATACAGTAATATGCGCATCACTTTCCACGATTGCATCAATTAATTGACTGCCAACCATACCAGTGCCACCTGTGATTAAATACTGTTTCATCGTATCACCTCTAGAATAAATTGCATTTCATTTTAATTATTCATCTTCTTAGTTACTTTAAAATAGAAGGTCATAATTTTTTCAAAAATTGTTCATTAATATGTCATTAACTAACCTTTAGAAGCCTTTATATTCATATTGTATAAGTTATAATAAAAGTACCTTCAATAATAATTAATCTTTTCTTAATTATTCGAGTATACCCCATAATATACAATGAAGGTAAAATTTTGACTCCCTTTAGTATAGGTCTATACATTATAGTATAGACCTTTTTTATGTTATCTCAATTATTGTTGTAAAATTATCTTTTTGAATTTTGATAACTTTGAAAAATGAATTAATCATACTAAGAGAATAATACATAATCATTTATGGTTATAAAAATATAAAAAAGGTAATTAGAGTAATAGCTATAATAATCAGTAAAGCCAAAGTGATTGGTATTATTTTGTGATTAGACTTATCATTATCTGTTGATTCATATTCATCATTTTCTTTCATCATTTGTCGTATACCATGCTGCTTAAATTGTTGTGGATCGTTTGAATTTTTGAATAAATCACTATTTTCCACTTATTATGACACATCCTTACTCGAGCTATAATTTATTAAAAAACTTATGTTTTCATTTGTTTTATTGAAAGGGTGACTTCTTTTAACTTAAAATGGATTTACAATAAATAATAAGATATTTTGTGTTTTTATTCTACAATTGTAAATGTAATTTCAATATTAACTAGTGAAAAAAGTGGTAATAAGTTTTAATCAACTTTGAAATGTTGTAAAATATATTTTTGACAATAGTAAATTGTAATTTAACAGAGCTTACGATTAAATAGATATAAAATTAAAGTGAGGGAAGCATATGCCAAAGCATAATCAAAATAATGATTTTGATGGTCGTGGTAAAAAGAAGATGAGCTTGTTTGCCAAAATCGTTAGTGGGGTTATAGTATTCCTACTTTTATTCGGCCTTGTTTTCGCAATCTTTGCTTTTGTAGATCATTCTAATAGAGCGAATGAACGCTTAAGTGACCAAAAGCAAGAAGAAAAAGAAAAGAAAAAAGAGAAAACTAAGGAAGAAAAAAAGAAAAAAAACAAATCAACTGAAGAAACGCAACAAACAATGCAACAAACCCAGCAGACTCAGCAAACGCAACAAACGCAACAAACACAGCAACAGACCCAACAACCAGCAACAGTAGAACGTAATACTACACAAGAGCAGAAAACTAAGGAAAAACCTTCAACCGAAGAGAAGTCAACTGAAGAAAAGACTACTGAGGAACCATCAACTGAAGAGAAAACAACAGAAGAACCATCAACTGAAGAAAAGACTACTGAAGAGCCATCAACCGAAGAGAAAACAACAGAGCAACCATCAACACAGCAAAAAAAGACAACTGAACCAAAATCCACAGAACAACCATCAACACAACAAAAATCAACTCAGAATTCAGGTCAAGGATCATCTAGTTCAAGTAGCCAAGGTAATAACAGCTCAGAAAAGAGTAGCCAATCTTCAGATGAAGACTAACATATTAATTTAAAATAAGGCACGACACGATTGACGAGTGTGGTACATCTAATAGTAAGTATGCATAATCTCAACTTACTTAATAGGGGTACAACAATACTAAAGTTACGTGGCGTGTCTTTTTATATTTTCAATGGAAAAATCAAAAGAATAATTGTAAGAAATAAATTATAATTATTGGTAGTAGTATTAAAGTCAAACAACCGCCTAAACAACCGAAAGGACCACATCCAATTCTCGTACCATAATGATAATGGCGACTGTAGCCTTTGGCATCATGATTATTGTTGCTATGTCGATGATGCTTAAAATAGCTATCATCTTTATATTGACCATCACCAGGCGTTAAAACTTTAGGTTTTTCATTGCTGGACATAACACGACCCCCTTGTAAGTAAAGTTACTTTTAGTTTAACTTTTAAGCTCCCTCTAGGCAAAATAAAGGTAGCAAGTTATGAAATTTGACTTATGACTCGAATTATTACAATAATATAAATATAAAGTGCAATTTAATGATTAAGATTGTACATAAAAGGGTAATTTGTAAATTGTAAAGCCTATTAATAAATGAGTAACGAAATGTAAGTGTTATCATTAATTTTTAACGTTGTATTTCCCTTGCAATTTCGAATATATAGTAGTAGTATTGCAACTATAAAAGGTTATATTTTTTTGTCCCGCCAGGGACGTAAAAAGTCAATCTATGGTTAGAACTTGACCCTTTAAATTGATAAGGAGGAGGATAGTAGTGAAAGACTTGATAAAAATTCAACAGAAGTTAGTTCCTGAAATTGTTGAAAAAATGTATCGGCGTTTTTCAATCCTCACTACTATCTCAAAGTATCAACCAGTAGGTCGACGTAGTTTAAGTGAATATATGGATTTAACTGAACGTGTGTTAAGGTCGGAAACAGATGCATTAAAGAAGCAAGAGCTTGTTAAAGTGAAACCAACAGGTATGGAGATTACTGACGAAGGAGAAGCAACGATTCGACAGTTGAATAGTTATTTCAATAGTTATTCGGATGATCATCATTTGGCTCAAGTAATCAAAGACGCATATGATATCAAAGATGTCTATGTAATACCTGGAGATTCTGATACAGATAAGACTGTTAAGATTGAATTATCGAGACAGGCAGGTCAACTTGTTGAAGATGTTCTCTATGAACAAGCGATTGTTGCCGTTACGGGTGGGTCAACGATGGCTTATGTAAGTGAAGCGATGCATGATCAACCATTTGATGTGTTTTTCGTGCCAGCGCGTGGGGGGTTAGGCGAAAATGTTGTTTATCAAGCCAATACAATTGCGGCAAGTATGGCGCAACAAACCGGCGGGGATTATACGACATTATACGTTCCTGATAATGTAAGTGAGACAACTTATAACACACTTATGTTAGAACCTTCAGTCATCCATACACTTGAAAAGATTAAAGAATCCAATATTACAATCCACGGCATTGGTGATGCGCTGAAGATGGCGCGTAGACGTCAATCACCTAGTGAAGTTATAAATAAACTTCAACATCACAATGCCTCAGGAGAAGCATTTGGATATTATTTCGATGATCAAGGCGATGTGGTTCATAAAGTGAAAACGATTGGACTACAATTAGAAGATCTTGAGTCGAAGAAGTTTATTTTTGCCGTAGCAGGGGGTAAATCAAAAGGAGAAGCAATTAAAGCTTACCTATCAATTGCTCCTAAAAACACTGTATTAATTACAGATGAAGGTGCGGCTAGAGTTATTGCAAACAATAGTACTAAAAAGTGATTTCACTTTTTAAATATCATTTTTAAAGGAGGCCATTTTAATGGCAGTAAAAGTAGCAATTAATGGTTTTGGTAGAATTGGTCGTTTAGCATTCAGAAGAATTCAAAACGTTGAAGGAATCGACGTAGTAGCAGTAAATGACTTAACAGATGACGAAATGTTAGCTCACTTATTAAAATATGATACTATGCAAGGTCGCTTCACTGGAGAAGTTGAAGTTGAAAAAGACGGTTTCCGTGTTAACGGTCAAGAAGTTAAATCATTCTCTGAGCCAGACCCAAGTAAATTACCATGGGGTGACTTAGACATCGATGTAGTATTAGAATGTACTGGTTTCTTCGCTGACAAAACTAAAGCAGAAGCTCACATCAATGCAGGTGCTAAAAAAGTATTAATCTCAGCTCCAGCAACTGGTGACTTGAAAACAATCGTTTTCAACACTAACCATAACGAATTAGATGGTACAGAAACAGTTGTTTCAGGTGCTTCATGTACTACTAACTCATTAGCTCCAGTAGCTAAAGTATTAAATGATGACTTTGGTTTAGTTGAAGGTCTTATGACTACAATTCACGCTTACACTGGTGACCAAAATACACAAGATGCTCCACATGCTAAAGGTGACAAACGCCGTGCTCGTGCAGCTGCTGAAAATATCATCCCTAACTCAACTGGTGCTGCTAAAGCAATCGGTAAAGTTATCCCTGAAATTGACGGCAAATTAGACGGTGGTGCGCAACGTGTACCAGTTGCTACTGGTTCTTTAACTGAATTAACAGTTGTATTAGAAAAAGACGTAAGCGTTGAAGACGTTAACAATGCAATGAAAAACGCTTCAAACGAATCATTCGGTTACACTGAAGACGAAATCGTATCTTCTGACGTAGTTGGTATCACTTACGGTTCATTATTCGATGCAACACAAACTCGTGTAATGACTGTTGGCGATCGTCAATTAGTTAAAGTTGCAGCTTGGTACGATAACGAAATGTCTTACACTTCACAATTAGTACGTACATTAGAACATTTAGCAACTCAAGCTAAATAATAATTAATGTCAAATTAATTTAGCAAGCCCAGTGTGCTGTATTAAATTTTAGCAATAGGCTTAGGAGTAAGCGGGGAGCACAAACGCTTCTCCGCTTATTTTACTTTATTGTTCCATTAAGAGGAGGAAGTTTAGATGGCTAAAAAAATTGTATCTGACTTAGAATTAAAAGGTAAAACTGTACTTGTCCGCGCTGATTTTAACGTGCCGATGAAAGACGGAAAAATCACAAACGACAACCGTATCGTTCAAGCATTATCAACTATCAAGTATATTATTGATGAAGGTGGAAAAGTTGTATTGTTCTCTCACTTAGGAAAAGTGAAAGAAGAAAGCGATAAAGCCGAATTAACTTTAAAACCTGTTGCAGAAGCTTTAACAGAAAAATTAGGTAAAGACGTTGTGTTTGTACCAGAAACACGCGGCGAACAACTTGAACAAGCTGTGAACAATCTTAAAGAAGGCGATGTATTATTAGTAGAAAATACACGTTTCGAAGATGTTGATGGCAAAAAAGAATCTAAAAATGATCCTGAACTAGGTAAATATTGGGCTTCACTTGGTGATGTTTTTGTAAATGATGCATTTGGTACAGCTCACCGTGAACATGCCTCAAACGTAGGTATTGCATCTAATTTAGAAACAGTTGCAGGATTCTTAATGGAGAAAGAAATTAAATATATCGGCGGCGTAGTCGAAAATCCTGAGAAGCCAGTAGTAGCTATTCTTGGTGGAGCTAAAGTTTCTGATAAAATTGGTGTCATCACTAATCTATTAAACATTGCAGATAAAGTACTTATTGGTGGCGGTATGTCATATACATTCTTCAAAGCACAAGGTAAAGAAATTGGTTTATCTTTATTAGAAGAAGACAAAGTTGACTTTGCAAAAGACTTATTAGAACGTGCTGGAGATCAAATTGTATTACCAGTAGATTGTAAAGTCGCAAAAGAATTCTCAAACGATGCTGAAATTACAGAAGTTTCAGTTGATGACATCCCTGCAGATCAAGAAGCGATGGATGTTGGACCTAAAACAGTTGAACTATTTAAAGAACAACTTCTAGGCGCACATACAGTTGTATGGAATGGACCTATGGGAGTGTTTGAATTAAGTAATTTCGCTAAAGGTACAATTGGTGTTTGTGAAGCAATTGCAGGACTTAAAGATGCTAATACAATCATTGGTGGTGGCGATTCAGCTGCAGCTGCGATTTCTTTAGGTTATGCTGATGATTTCAGTCACATTTCAACAGGTGGCGGTGCATCATTAGAATATCTAGAAGGTAAAGAATTACCTGGCGTAGTAGCAATCGCTGATAAATAATACACGCAACTCATAACTGAGAAACTTTGATTAAAGGGCTGTTACAGATTTAATCATAATTTAACTAATAGGAGTGTAATATAATGAGAAAACCAATTATCGCAGGTAACTGGAAAATGAACAAAACTGTTCAAGAAGCAAAAGATTTTATCGATGCATTACCAACTTTACCTGATACAAATGAAGTAGAATCTGTTATTTGTGCACCAACTATTCAATTAGATGCATTAGTATCAGCAGTTAATGATGGTAAAGCACAAGGACTACAAATCGGTGCTCAAAACACTTATTTTGAAGATAATGGTGCATTTACTGGTGAAACATCACCTGTAGCATTAGCTGATTTAGGTGTTAAATATGTTGTTATTGGACACTCTGAGCGTCGTGAAATTTTCCATGAAACAGATGAAGAAATCAACAAAAAAGCACATGCTGTATTTAATCATGGTATGACACCTATCATTTGTGTTGGTGAAACTGACGAAGAACGCGAAAGCGGTAAAGCAAATGAAGTTGTTGGAGAACAAGTTAAGAAAGCAGTAGCTGGTTTATCTGAAGAACAATTGAAACAAGTTGTAATTGCATATGAACCAATTTGGGCTATCGGTACTGGTAAATCATCAACAGCTAAAGATGCAAACGAAATGTGTGCATTCGTTAGAACTACAGTTGCTGATGTAGCTAGCCAAGAAGTAGCAGATGCAACTCGAATCCAATATGGTGGTAGTGTGAAACCAAACAACATCAAAGAATACATGGCTGAATCAGATATCGATGGTGCTTTAGTTGGAGGCGCATCTCTTAAAGTAGATGATTATGTACAATTGTTGGAAGGTGCAAAATAATATGGCAAAACAACCAACTGCATTAATTATTTTAGATGGTTTTGCAAATAGAGAAAGTGAGCATGGCAATGCCGTAAAACTAGCTAACAAACCCAATTTTGACCGTTACTACAGTAACTACCCAACAACTCAAATCGAAGCAAGTGGCTTAGATGTTGGTCTTCCAGAAGGACAAATGGGTAATTCAGAAGTTGGACACATGAATATTGGTGCTGGACGTGTTGTTTATCAAAGTTTAACTCGTATCAATAAATCAATTGAAGACGGCGATTTCTTTGACAATGGCGTATTAAATAATGCAATGCAACATGTTAATGATAATAATTCAGGACTACATGTCTTTGGTTTATTATCAGACGGTGGAGTTCACAGTCACTATAAACATTTATTTGCTATTTTAGAATTAGCGAAACAACAAGGTGTAGAAAAAGTTTATGTTCACGGTTTCTTAGATGGACGTGACGTAGATCAAAAATCTGCCTTGAAATATATTGAAGAAACAGAAGCTAAATTCAAAGAAATTGGCGTTGGTCAATTCGCTTCTATCTCAGGTCGTTATTACGCAATGGACCGTGATAAACGTTGGGATAGAGAAGAAAAAGCTTACAATGCTATTCGCAACTTTGGTGGTGAAAAATTCGATTCTGCTAAAGCAGGTGTAGAAGCAAACTATGCTAAAGATTTAACAGATGAATTTGTTGAACCATTCGTTGTAGCTGATCAAAATGATGGTGTGAATGACGGAGATGCAGTTATCTTCTTCAACTTCAGACCAGATAGAGCAGGACAACTTTCTGAAATTTTCACAGATAAGGCATTTGATGGATTCAAAGTTGACCGTGTAAATGACTTATACTATGCGACTTTCACTAAATACAATGATAATGTAGACGCTGAAATTGTGTTTGAAAAAGTTGATCTAACAAATACGATTGGCGAAGTTGCGCAGAACAATGGCTTAAAGCAATTACGTATTGCTGAAACAGAGAAATTCCCACATGTAACTTACTTTATGAGTGGTGGTAGAAATGATGAGTTCGAAGGTGAGAGACGTCGTTTAATCGATTCTCCAAAAGTAGCAACTTATGATTTAAAACCAGAAATGAGTGCTTATGAAGTTAAAGATGCATTATTAGAAGAATTAGCTAAAGGTGATTTAGATTTAATTCTTTTAAACTTTGCTAACCCTGACATGGTAGGTCATAGTGGAATGCTAGAACCAACAATCAAAGCGATTGAAGCTGTTGATGAATGTCTTGGAGAAGTTGTAGATAAAATTATCGAAATGGGTGGACAAGCGATTATTACTGCAGACCATGGTAACTCAGATATGGTCCTAACAGATGATGATCAACCAATGACTACCCATACAACAAATCCGGTACCAGTCATCGTTACTAAAGAAGGATTAACATTGAGAGAAACGGGAAGATTAGGAGATTTGGCCCCAACATTATTAGACTTATTAAATGTTGAGCAACCAGAAGATATGACTGGTGAATCACTAATTAACCATGAATAATTAACAGGACTAACTTATAGAAATTTCAAGATGTTCTGTGACTTTAATTTTATTTTAAAAAATAGATTGAGGAATAGGACATCTTGCTAAATTTATAGACAATTAAATTACTTGTATTTATGGCTTTAATAGCTATAATGAAGATGAAATTTAATATTTCTAAACTACTTACAAAAAAGGAGATTATAAACATGCCAATTATTACAGATGTTTACGCTCGCGAAGTCTTAGACTCACGTGGTAACCCAACAGTTGAAGTTGAAGTGTTAACTGAAAGTGGCGCATTTGGTCGCGCATTAGTTCCATCAGGTGCTTCAACTGGTGAACATGAAGCAGTTGAATTACGTGACGGAGACAAATCACGTTATTTAGGTAAAGGTGTTACTAAAGCTGTTGAAAATGTTAACGAAATCATCGCACCAGAAATCGTAGAAGGTGAATTCTCAGTATTAGAACAAGTTTCTATTGATAAAATGATGATTCAATTAGACGGTACAGAAAATAAAGGTAAATTAGGTGCTAACGCTATCCTTGGTGTATCAATCGCCGTAGCTCGTGCAGCAGCTGATTTATTAGGACAACCACTTTATAAATATTTAGGTGGATTCAATGGTAAACAATTACCAGTTCCAATGATGAACATCGTTAATGGTGGTTCTCACTCAGATGCTCCTATCGCATTCCAAGAGTTTATGGTATTGCCAGTAGGCGCTGAATCATTCAAAGAATCATTACGTTGGGGAGCTGAAATCTTCCACAACTTAAAATCAATCCTTAAAAACCGTGGTTTAGAAACAGCAGTAGGTGACGAAGGTGGATTCGCTCCTAAATTCGAAGGTACTGAAGACGCTGTTGAAACAATCTTAGAAGCAATCAAAGCTGTAGGTTTAGAGCCAGGTAAAGATGTATTCTTAGGATTTGACTGTGCTTCTTCTGAATTCTACGAAGATGGCGTATACAACTATGCTAAATTCGAAGGTGAAAATGGTGCAAAACGTACTGCCGAAGAACAAGTTGACTATTTAGAAGAATTAGTTAACAAATATCCAATCATCACAATCGAAGATGGTATGGATGAAAACGACTGGGATGGTTGGAAAGTATTAACTGACCGTATCGGCGATCGTGTTCAATTAGTAGGTGACGATTTATTCGTTACAAACACTGTTAAATTATCTGAAGGTATCGAAAAAGGTATCGGTAACTCAATCTTAATCAAAGTTAACCAAATCGGTACATTAACTGAAACATTTGATGCTATTGAAATGGCTCAAAAAGCTGGTTACACAGCAGTTGTATCTCACCGTTCAGGTGAAACAGAAGACACTACAATCTCTGATATTGCAGTGGCAACAAATGCTGGACAAATCAAAACTGGTTCATTATCAAGAACTGACCGTATTGCAAAATACAACCAATTATTACGTATCGAAGATGAATTATACGAAACAGGCAAGTTTGACGGGCTTAAATCTTTCTATAACTTATCTAAATAATAAAGCTAAGATTTCATAAATGAGAGTTCACGCGCTTAAATTTAAGATTTAAATCTTAGACAATAGAGGGTCGATTGAAATTTAAGGATTTCAATCGGCTCTCTTTATTTTTGGTGATACGAAGTCGAATACAAATAGATTATTGTGTGTTTATGCATTATGTCGTATTTATAGGTCAATCACTTTATTTCATTATTTATATAGAACTGATATCACTTTCAATTGAAGTTATATATGCTATTTAATTTATTCATATTTTGGTCTGAAACTGATATAATTAAAGATGTAATATAAAGAAGGAGCACGAACTTATTATGGAGGCAAAAGCAAAATCAAGGGAAACCAAGACTGCTCATATGATTGCTTACTGTTCTTTAATTATCGCAATACTTTATGCAATACATTTATTTGTGATATTAGACGATAGTGTAGTTAAACAAATGTTAGCTAATAGTGGTCAACAGCCATCAGAGAATGCGATTGGTACAATTAGAAATAGCTTTCAATTTACTGGCGTAATGTATATATTAGCTAATTTAGCTGGTGTGATTGCAATTTGGAATAGACACACATATTTATGGTGGTTTATGTTTGCAGTATTTACATCACAAATATTATACAACTTAATTAATATAGGCTCAGTTTATGGTGCTATCTTAGATGTTAAGGGAACAATCAACATTTTCCCATTAACGATAGTGTTAGTGATGTCATTATTATTAGCAATTTATATGTTTGTCGTTTCAGTAAAGCGTAAAAGTACATTTAATAGATAGAAGTTTGCTAAATTCAACGAACGTGTGATATAATGCGATTCGTATATAATGAATGGAGGACAATTTTCATGCATACATTATTCATCATACTTTTAATTATAGATTGTATTGCATTAATAACTGTTGTGTTACTCCAAGAAGGTAAAAGTAATGGACTTTCAGGTGCAATCAGTGGTGGCGCCGAACAGTTATTTGGAAAACAAAAGCAACGCGGCATCGATTTATTCTTGCATAGATTAACAATTGTATTGTCTGTCATTTTCTTCTTGTTAATGTTAGGCATAAGTTATTTGGGTATATAAGGTCCGACAATGTAAAAGTCGGGCTTTTTTATTTATAATGTATAGAGTAGGACTCTATATTGATTTGGTTTAGTAAATTAATAATTATTAAAGTAATATTGATACAAGCATATGCGAAAGGATTGAATCACAATGCAAATCAAACTACCAAAACCGTTCTTCTTTGAAGAAGGTCCTCGAGCTGTGTTATTGTTACATGGTTTTACTGGGAATTCTGCAGATGTCCGTCAATTAGGTCGATTTTTACAGAAGAAGGGCTATACGAGCTATGCGCCACAATATGAAGGCCATGCCGCACCACCTGAAGAAATTCTCGAATCTAGCCCACATGTGTGGTATAAAGATGCATTAGATGGCTATGACTTTTTAGTTGAAAAGGGCTACGAAGAAATTGTTGTAGTAGGTTTATCTTTAGGCGGCTGTTTTGCGTTGAAATTAAGCTTAAATAGAGATGTAAAGGGTATTGTAACCATGTGTTCACCTATGTATATTAAGACAGAAGGTGCTATGTTTGAAGGCGTCTTAGACTATGCACGTAATTTTAAAAAATACGAAGGCAAAGACCAAGACACAATTGAGTCAGAAATGGCTGCCTTTCATCCAACTGACACATTAAAAGAATTACAAGGTCAAATACAAGATGTACGTGATCATATAGATGAAGTTATGGATCCTCTATTAGTGATTCAAGCTGAACAAGATAAAATGATAAATACAGATTCTGCAAACATTATATACAACGAGAGCGAATCTGATGATAAAGCAATTAAATGGTATGCTAATTCTGGACATGTAATTACAATAGATAAAGAAAAGGAATTAGTATTTGAAGATGTATATCAATTTTTAGAATCATTAGATTGGTCAAATTAAAATATAAACGTAGAAAATATAGAAAGGAGGGGCATAATGAATTTAAAACAATCCATTGAAGAAATAATCAAACAACCAGATTATGAACCGATGTCAGTGTCTGATTTTCAAGATGCCTTAGGCTTAAGCAGTGCAGATTCATTTAGAGATTTAATTAAAGTACTTGTTGAACTAGAACAAGTTGGTCTAATTGAACGTACGAAGACAGATAGATATCAACGTAAAGCATCTGCTAAGTCAAAAGAAACTAAATTGATTCGAGGAAAATTGAGTCAAAACAAAAAAGGATTTGCATTCTTACGTCCTGAAGATGAGGATATGGAAGATATTTTCATCCCACCAACCAAGATTAATCGTGCTATGGATGGCGACACCGTAACTGTTGAAATCCAGAATTCGAAAGGTGAGCATAAAGGTAAAGTAGAAGGCGAAGTAAAATCCATTGAAGACCACTCTGTAAAGCAAGTTGTTGGAACATACAGTGAAGCACGCCACTTCGGATTCGTATTACCAGATGACAAACGTATCATGCAAGATATCTTTATTCCTAAAGGTCAAAATTTAGGTGCAGTTGATGGCCATAAAGTATTAGTACAAATTACTAAATATGCAGATGGTACAGACAATCCTGAAGGTCATATTTCAGCAATACTCGGTCATAAAAATGACCCAGGCGTAGATATCTTATCTATTATTTATCAACATGGTATCGAAATAGAGTTTCCAGATAATGTGTTAGCTGAGGCAAAAGCTGTACCAGAAGAAATCAATCCAAATGAAATAGAAGGTCGCAGAGATTTACGTGATGAACTTACAATTACCATTGATGGCGCGGATGCAAAGGACCTGGATGATGCAATAAGCATTAAAAAGTTAAACAATGGTCACACACAATTGACTGTAAGTATTGCTGACGTAAGCTACTACGTTCAAGAAGGCTCTGCATTAGATGAAGAAGCCTATAGTCGAGCAACTAGTGTATACCTTGTAGACCGTGTTATTCCAATGATTCCACATCGTTTAAGTAACGGAATCTGTTCATTAAATCCTGATGTAGACCGATTAACTCTAAGTTGTCAAATGGAATTGAATGAACGCGGAGAAGTTGTGAAACACGAAATATTTGATAGTGTTATCCACTCTAATTATCGAATGACTTACGATGAAGTGAATGAAATTATTACCGATCAGAATGCAGCTACACGCAATCATTATGCAGAAGTTACACCAATGCTCGATCTCGCACAAGATTTATCAAATCGATTAATTAACATGCGTAGACGTCGTGGAGAAATTGACTTTGATATTAATGAAGCAAAAGTATTAGTTGATAAAGATGGTATTCCAACTGAAGTTCAATTAAGACAACGCGGAGAAGGCGAAAGATTAATTGAATCATTTATGCTTGCAGCCAATGAAACGATTGCAGAACACTTTAACAAATTAGACGTTCCGTTTATTTATCGTGTACATGAACAACCAAAATCAGATCGTTTACGTCAATTCTTTGATTTTATAACTAATTTCGGACTTATGATTAAAGGTACTGGAGAAGATATCCATCCTTCAACATTACAGAAAATTCAACAAGAAGTTGAAGGTCAACCCGAACAAATGGTTATCTCAACAATGATGCTACGCTCAATGCAACAAGCTAAATACGATGATATCAATTTAGGTCACTTTGGATTATCAGCTGAATACTATACACACTTCACTTCACCAATCCGTCGTTACCCTGATTTAATCGTGCATAGATTAATCCGTAAATACCTTATAGAAAAATCTATGGATAATAAGACTTTAAATAAATGGGAAGATATGCTGCCAGAAATTGCAGAACATACTTCACAACGTGAGCGTCGTGCCATTGAAGCAGAACGCGATACAGATGAACTGAAAAAAGCAGAGTATATGATTCAACATTTAGGTGAAGAATACGAAGGTATCATCAGTTCAGTTGCCAATTTTGGTATGTTTATCGAATTGCCAAACACAATTGAGGGTATGGTCCACGTGTCTAACATGACAGATGACTACTATCACTTTGATGAACGTCAAATGGCAATGATTGGAGAACGCCAAGCTAAAGTATTCCGCATCGGTGACCCAGTTAAGATCAAGGTCATAAACGTTGATGTAGATGAACGCATGATAGATTTCCAAATTGTAGGTATGCCATTACCTAAAAATAACGATCGCGCTAGTCAAAGACCAGCGCGTGGTAAGACAATACAAGCAAAAACACGTGGTAAATCACTAGACAGCTCTAAAGACCAAAAGGGCAAAAAGCAAAACCAACGTAAAGGTAAAAACCGTCGTAACAAAGAGAAACATAGTGATGGTAATACCAAACACAAACCTTTCTACAAAGACAAGAAAGTTAAAAGAAAAGCACGTAAAAAGAAAAAATAAATCAACAAAGAGGTGAAACTCAATGCCAAAGAAAAAATCACCTGGAACATTAGCTGAAAATCGTAAAGCGAGACATGATTATATTATTGAGGACACGATTGAAGCGGGCATTGTGTTACAAGGGACAGAGATTAAATCCATTCGTCGTGGCAGTGCAAACTTGAAAGATAGTTACGCGCAAGTCAATCGCGGTGAAATCTACCTTCAGAATATGCATATTGCACCATATGAAGAAGGTAATAGATTTAACCATGATCCACGTCGTTCACGTAAGCTACTTCTTCACAAACGTGAAATTAACAAACTTGGTGACCAAACAAGAGAAGTGGGTTACTCAATCATCCCATTAAAACTTTATTTAAAACATGGCCACTGTAAAGTCTTACTTGGTGTTGCAAGAGGTAAGAAAAAATATGACAAACGCCAAGCATTGAAAGAAAAAGCAGTAAAACGTGATATAGATAGAGCAATGAAAGCCCGTTATTAAGCGAAAATATTGCCAAAGGTCTCCATCTTTGGTAATATTAAATGTGCTTTCTGAAATGTAAACACAGTGTTAACACATCAGAAAGTACATTAATTTCATATTAAGGGGACGTTCTTGGATTCGACAGGGGTCCCCCGAGCTAATTAAGCGTGTCGGAGGGTTGTCTCCGCAACAACACACACAGTTAATAATAACTGGCAAATCAAACAATAATTTCGCAGTAGCTGCCTAATAGCACTCTGCATCGCCTAACTGCATCTCCTATGTGCAGTTAACGCGATTCAACCTTAAGTAGGATACGCTAGACACTGCCGTTTGAAGTCTGTCTAGAAGAGATGAATCAAACTAGTATGATGTTGGTTGTCTATCTCCTACCATCATGCGAAATTGATTGATAGACTACACACGTAGAAAGGTTAGTATCAGGACCTCTGGACGCGGGTTCAAATCCCGCCGTCTCCACTATACAGCTCTCAATCCTTGTGGTTGAGGGATTTTTATTTTTGTTGCCACAGTATTGCTTCAGCGAATAAAAAACACTATCTTTATTTAAATTGTGTTTTTAATAAATTATATTTGAGCCCGAAAAATAATAAAAGGATCAAGGAATAGGATCACACATATTAAAAGTACACTTCAAAAATTATCATAAAATGTTAAGGTATTATCAATCATTGAACATCGTCCCTGATGATTTGTATCATCATAATTTATATAAACTTATCAAAGGTATAACGACAGTACTTAATGAAACTTCTATACTAAAACAGCATATTATCGAGCTATCATGGTGGAAAGATGATCAAATTGATGAAGTAATCACACCAGCTACTTAATATAGGTAAGAATGCACTTAATTAAGGGCGTAGAGCTATTATCAAACAATTAGTTAATGAGATAGGTTGGATATGAAACGTTTCGACAAAAAAGAGGTTAAAGTATTAATTAAGCAAAATAAAGATAAAATGATGTTATCAATGTGGTAGAAGATAGTAACTTTGATGATTTCTTTAGCTTGCAAAGTCAAGACAATGATGTTGAGATTGTTCGGTAGATGACACAATATATTTTAACTAATTAGACATATTAATATCATCAATAGTAAACGAAAAAAAATATCTTACCTTTTGGTTTATTAGTGAAGGGCGAACATATGAAGATGTTGGTAGGATATTCAATTTCAGCTGGGAACACATAAGGCAAATATTCGATGAACTATTGGAAAAGCTACCTTGAATGGTAGATATATATAATGTTTATAGACAATGTGAGAAATAATCAATACCATATTATGAAAGGGATGGGCATATGCCTACCCTATTTTTTTATGTTAAAATTTAATTGTAAATTTCAACGACTAAAAACAGACCTGAAAAGCGACAATTAATATGATAAAGTTTCCAAAAAAGGAGTGACTGAATTAATGAAAATTATAAGTATTATTTTAGGAATTTTAGTTATTCTTTCTTGGTTATTTGTAATGAGAGAATACAGACAAGGGAATGAAAAGACGGAAAAAGGTGAGTTAGTCATATTAATTGCTTGTTTATTAACCTTTATTATGACCGTAATGAATTTCTTTGATTAGACCACACATATATACAGAGAAAATTTATTGAGCTTGAAGGAGATTCTTATATGCTTTTAACGATACTAATAATCTTTTTATTAGTTTATACTTTTCCAGCTTTTTATTTTGGGAAAAAGTATATTGAGTTAAAAATAAATAAATCATCAGATAAAGAATTTAAAAGATTATCTGAATCTATGATAAATGCTGATAAAGTAATAATTCCAATTTCTATAATCATAGTTTTAATACTTTATTTTATTTAGAAATAGGATTTTACTTTTGGGATTTAGGAATTTTTTGAAGACAAGTTTCTTCTTGTCTTGTTATTAAATATTGAACCATCTACGTATGTCACAGGGTGGTTTTTTTGTAATACATATGACTCTATATGTATTTGTATTAAAAATGGTCAGAAACAAAAAGTAGACGATGCATTTATGGCGATGAACTTTATTGAGGGTTAAGGATTACGAAATTTAACATCAATAAAGCGATAATAATAATATTTTTTGAAAAGGAATGGTTGTTTTGAAGTGGTTTTTGGCTATCATACAAATAATTTTAGGTATTTTTTTAGCATTATTTGCTTATAAGCAAATGAATCAAAATCATCTAGATACTTGGTTTATTATCTTCACGGTTTTATCCTTGATTTTTATATTTTGGAGTGCTAAATGTATTGACAAAAGTTAGACAAAGCAATAATTTTTATTAATCTAAAAAATGGGAGTAATTTATGTCTGATTTAAAATTTTTAATGATTCTTTGTATCTCTGTGTTTGTTGGTGTTTTTTACCTACAAATTTAGCACCTAACTATAGAGGACAGTGCAAATGTAAATTTAACGATTTATGTATGAATGATTGACATATTGATAACGTCTATATAAATTTACAACACTGCTTAGTTATACGTGTCTTACTATTTGCAAAAATTAATGGTTATAGCAATAATTTTTCCTCCTAAACAAGATAAAAAATATAGGGCAGTTGGGACTGCCCTTGAAATTAGTATTAAATACTAGTTATATTAATCTCTACCTAATCCAAGATTTATAGCGATATCTCGCTCAATTTGATCATTAATTTGGTCGACTCTTTGAGGGAATAAAAATACATCTATTAATGTCCAAAGTCCGAACCCACCTAATGTGAAAGTCATTCCTAAAGCGTAACCAATATCACCCATGTAGTATCTGTGACCGCCAATCCCACCAGTGAAAAACCATAAAGCAACTGCAGCGCCTTTGCTTTTTCGTTTTTTCTCCATTTCACTATTTAAAATTAATAATTCCTTTTGTGACAGTTTTTCCTTCAAATTGTAGTTCATAAGTATATCTCCTTTTTTGTAATTATTTGTGTATAACGTATAGTTTTCGAACCAACCAATATCTAAATTTTTATGTTTCAAATACACGTTGGCGAGAAAAATGTATTAGATATTCTTCAAATAATGTTTTAGTAAGAATACTAATTAATATAATTGAGTGATTTTTTAAAACTACAATTAAATTGTACTATATTCTAACTTGAAGTGTGATAATAAATACTTATCAATAAATATATAAGTGATAAAATTATACACAATTTCCGATGTTTCGAATTGATTTTTAATATTTTAATTATAACTATAATGATTCTCACCACTTCCATTAAAAAGCACTCAACCAACTTATGGTTGGGTGCTTAATTTTTTTGAAACATCAAATTATTTACATAATGCGAATGTCTTATTTATTATTTAGGAAACATTAAGAATAATTTAATATATTTAGGGCAATATATTAAAAAGGAGATGATTTGTTGAGCAATTTTATTAGGTTAGAAAATGCAGCTGTATTTTTAGTAACGCTCTGTGTTTATTTAATTTTTGATTATTCCTTGTTAATTTTTCTTTTGTTATTGCTCGTTCCAGATGTTTTTATGTTTGGTTATTTAATAAATAAAGAAATAGGGAGTAGAATTTATAATATTGGTCATACTTATATCGTTCCTATTTTTATAACTTTAATTTTCTTTTTGGTTCAAGAAGCATTGATATTGCAAATAGCTTTGATTTGGTTAGCTCACATTAGCATGGATAGAGCTTTTGGTTTTGGTTTAAAATATGCATTTAATTTTGAAAAAACAACAATTCAGAAAATCTAAAATAAGTTGAAAAGATTTTTGTACTTTTAAACTCCAGTAATCAAAATATAAAGGAGTAGAATTTATGGATATATTAATCAATATAACTAGATTTGTTATGAGTACATTTTCTAATTTAATGGGTATCGAATCATTGATAAATGATATTAAAAAAGGGTTTAATGAATATTTTTAAAAATAACCTGATCGACATGAGGAGTAGTTGTTTAAGACCGGATTTATTTTATGATAATGAATGGGGTGTTAATTATGGCAAATAATATTAAAGGTATTAATCATGTGGGACTGACTGTACCCAATATAGAAGAAGCTACTGAGTTTTTTTAAAATGCATTTGGTGCAAAGATTGCATATGATGGATTGAGTTATGATGATGATCCAAGACAGGGAGAAGAGGTTGAAAGAATGTTAGGATTGTCTAAAGGCAGTAAAATTGTAAAGCAAAGAATGATTGTAATAGGTAATAGTGCAAATATTGAAATGTTTGAAATAGTAAGTGATTTGCAAGACGGGCCTTTAAAATTAGTGGATTTAGGTTTTAATCATATTTCTCTATTTGTAGAAAATATGGATAAAGCTATAAATGATGCGCGTGATGCTGGTGCTATACCTTTATCTGAAAAACATGATAACTCAAGATATGAGGATAGTGATGAAAGTAGTAGTGTTTATTTAAAAACAAATTGGAATTTACTTATTGAATTACAGTCAATTCCTAATGGCTATTATTATCCAAATTATAGTGAAATTGACGTTTTTATACCCTAAGAATAACTATTATCTATTGAATGTTTGACTACTTTTACATTCAGTATACTTAATAAAGATAAGAAATTAGATTTGACCTTGAAGTAGAAAAATGGAGTATATTATGCAGTCATAGTAGATTTTTTAGTCTATGCATCTAATTGATTTATTCACAAAATGTTCACTTACGAAGCATTTTCTTAGTCACTATACTGAGTACATGTGACTAAGAAAGGATGATTAATATGCCAACGACAAAAAAAGAGAGTTTACAGTTTGGCTTTATAATGTGTTTTGGTATGGTTTTTTTGATGACAATATATAATTTATGTATAAGTGAAACTATCACAAAAGTTAGTTTTCTAGAGGTTGTATATAATTTTATAATTGCGTTTGTTTTAGCTTATATTTTAGATTTGTTTATTGTAGGGCCTAGTGCAAAGAAGGTGGCGTTGTATTTAACTGCAAAATCAGATAAAAAGATTTATAAAATTTTAGCAATTTCCATATGTATGGTTTTGGGTATGGCAGGTTGTATGTCAATTTATGGGTTGATTTCAGATTATATCCATAATGGCATTCACTCTAATGCTGTAATTTTAGATTATCTGAGTGTATTTTCGAAAAATGTAATATTTGCGTTACCTTTACAAATAATAATTATGGGGCCGTTAGTTCGTTATATTTTTATAAATTATATTAAAAATAATAAAATAATCACGGAACAATAGGTTTATTATTGAAGTGAGTTATGTATAGATTTTAGCAAATAGCCAAACTTAAAAATGAGAATCAGTAATTTAAAAAATCTCCCCAGGCTGCACTATTAGCCTGGGGATAATTATGTTTATGCAATGATTACGAGTATAAAGCCAATGGCAAATACGAGTAGGTTTAGATTTTTGTTTTTTATAAGTTCGCTTAATAAAACCATAGCTGCACCGACAATGAGTAAAGGCTTATCATAGGGTGGCCAGCCAAAGTATTGCATAATCATGCGTATTACGCCTTGTATGAGTAAACATGTTAATGCTAAGATAGCGATTCTTCTAATCCATAAACCAAATTTTTCCATTTTTACAACCTCATTCAAATTTATAATCTACTATATTATCCATATTAACTGTTTTTACTTACACATTGAAGAAATTGCGTTTTAATAAAAAAGAAAATCAATAAGCGGTAATATAAATTATTTGTAAAAAAAACACTAGAGCAAGGACTCTAGTGACAATATTCGTTACAAGGGTTGCCTCTAGTAATTACTAGAGGCAGGTGTTATGTTGTAGGCTTTTGACGAGCCTAGCTATAATATATCCTAATTTAATTATGTGTGCAACTTAATTTTTTGCAATTATTAAGTGTTATACGACTATATCTATAAAAGCTTTTACTTTTATTTTATTAGGTCTATAGCACTATGACATTGTTAAATATTTTAATTATACTATCAATTCATTTACTAAAAGAAATAGTGGAGTTGATAAAATTGAAAAAATGGTTATTCATTATCTTATCTAGCATAATAATCTTTATAGTTGCATATTTTGCATGTATCATTATGCTCTTCAACAAAACAGAGACATATTACGGAAAAGTAGATAAATCAAAATCAAAAGTTTGGTTATATTCTAAAGATGATCGTTATCTTACGACATTAAATGAAATAACTGAATGGAAAAAAGCAAAAGATGGAGATATTTTGAAAGTTCAATATCGAGATAATAAAGGTGTTATTTTAAAAATTGAACCTGTAAAAATTAATGATGTTCCAAATGATATTATGAAAAAAATAAAACAGTAATATACTATTTCTAATAATTAAAGTAATCTCAAATTATTGATATGACAATTGATAATTTGGGATTTTTTATTACTAAGTATTTGTATGAATAGTTAATTTGAGATTGTGATTTAGATTTTGAAAATTGAAATAAACTTGAAATGTTACTAAGAATTATTACAGTTGAATAAATTTTATTGTAAAAATTGTAACAATAATTTAATTAAAGTATTTTAAATTAAAAAAGTTAATAATAATAAAGAAATCACTATTGATTGTATAAAAAAATTAGTGTAATATTTGTATATATCATTTCAGGAGTAACAAAGTATGAAGAAGAAAATTATTATTTTAGCAATGATTTTTGGACTTATCTTTACTATATTTCCTGGTGGCAATCGTAATGTTAAAGCAAGTACGCATCACAATCCTGTTGTCTTTGTACATGGAATTGGAGGTGCGTCTAATAATTTTGATAAAATTGAAAGTTATTTAGCGGCAAATGGTTGGGACAAGCATCAGTTTTATGGTATAAATTTTCAAAATAATGAGGGATATATTTCAAAGGATAGTCCTCAGTTGAAAAGATTTGTAGATCAAGTATTACAAAAATCGGGTTCGCAAAAAGTAGATATAGTGGCACATAGTATGGGTGGTGCAACTACGTTAAATTATATAAAGCATTTAGGTGGCGGTAATAAAGTAGATAATGTCATAACATTAGGTGGTGCTAATGGTTTAACGACTAATACTGCATATACAGGCACTGATGCACGACATAAAATCTTATATACCTCTATATATAGCTCAACGGATTGTGTTGTAGATTCACAATTGTCTTATTTGGCAGGAGGAAAAAATATCCAAGTTTCTGGTATCAGTCATTTAGGATTGCTCAATAATTCAAAAGTTAAAAGTTATATCAAGCAGGGGTTAAATGGAGACGGCGTAAACACCAATTTAAAATTGAATAGTAAAAGAACGCAAAAAGGTATAGTTTCATTTTTTAACTTTATTAGTTTTAATATTAGTTCGCATTCGTTAAGTGATAATTAATTATTCAATTTATATTTGATTAATTATATATTGCATTGAAATAGGATGAATGGGTATATAAATTATTAAGGTATATTATCTTTAATAAGTATTTAGGGCATGCACATTGTGTAGTTGCCCTTTTATTTAAATTCATGTTAAAAGCTAATAGGAGAATAGTATGAAAAAATTTAAATTAGTTATGTTACTTATAGTAAGTGTTTTTATGTTTGGCATTATGAGTAAAATGACTTCGGTAGAGGCAAAGACACATCATAATCCAATTGTGTTTGTTCATGGATTTGGGGGAACACAATATAACTTTCATAGTATACAAAATTATTTATACACTCAAGGCTGGAATAGGAATCAATTTTACTCAATCAATTTAAATAGTAAATCTGGTGATAATAAGGTTAATGGACCTCAAATTTCAAAATATGTTAAACAAGTACAACATGAGACAGGAGCTAATAAAGTTGATTTAGTAGGTCATAGTCTAGGTGGAAAGAATATCATGTACTACATAAAGAATTTGGATGGGGGCAAAAATGTAGCTAATGTTGTTACGTTGGGTGGTGCTAATGGCTTAACAACAAATACTGCAATACCTGGAACAGATTCGCAACATAAGATTTTGTATACCTCTATTTATAGTCGAACAGATGGCGTAGTGCCCAATCAATTATCATATTTAATAGGTGGGAAAAATATTATATTAACTAAAATCGACCATATTAGTTTGTTATTTAATAGCACGGTTAAACAGCATATTAAATATGCGTTAGAGGGTAACGGTATGAATACGAATTAGTTACACTAGATAAATTGAGATTTAAGCTAAATAAACTTTAAGAGTGGATTCAATATTAATTATTTTATTATAAATTTAGATATGTTAATATAATTGTCCTACTTCTGTCTCCCAATATTAATTTAGAAGGAGCAATTTAATGATAAATATTATTTCTGCAATAGGTTCTATTGGAACATTTATTATGGCTTTATTTTATTTTGTATCTGTTTCACTTCAATTATATCAAATGAGAATTGGCTTTATTCCAGTATTAGGATTTAATCAAGTTTTCCTAACGCTAAATCATAATAATGAATTATCTATGCAAAATACGACTACGACTGAATCAGATCATCAAGATTATTTAAAGTTGTACAATCTTGGTGGTGGTGCTGCAAAGCATATTAATATAAAGATTGTGTTAGGAGAAGAACACGTTATTCAGGAAAAATTTGTTAATATTTTACCGAGCAAAGAAGGTTATCTGTTACCAATCAATAAGGATGTATTTGATGAATTAGAAAGTACAATCCAAAATAATGGTTATGAATCTGATATTAATATTAAGTTATCCTATTATCACAATGTAAGTAGAAAGCAAAAATATTTAATATTACAAGGCAAACTAAGTACGTTTAACACATATTCAAATAAAAGTATCTATGAATTACAATTTGTAAATAAATAATTAATAGGCGGGGTGCAATCAACGGATTGCGTCCCGTCTTTTGATTGTTATTCGATATAATGACTGTTAATTGAATAGTTAAAATAATTTAATAATTATTAATTAAGTATTGATAATTATATTACAAAAATATAAAAATAATTAAAATGAAATTCACGTAAGTGTAATATCGTAGAAAAATTCATATGATATATTATTGTAGAAATAGAAATAATAATATTCATTTTAATTTTTTGTGAGATGGATGCACTCTATTTCTGTAGTAATTTGCAAAGATATGAAAGGACAAATAATGACAAAATATATTTTAAAGTTTTTTACATATTTTATGTTAGCAACGTCGATATTTTTTATATTTAATATACACACAGCATCAGCTGGAACGACAATGTCACATGATGAATCAATGAATTATACTCAATCACTTGAGGGTAAGGGTTGGGATTATGATAATGAATATGGTTGGCAGTGTTTTGATTTGGTGAATGAGCAGTGGGACTACTTATTTGGTCATGGATTGAAAGGGGATTATGCAAAAGATATTCCTACAGAAAATAATTTTGAAGGTGAAGCTACGGTATATAAAAATACATATGATTTTAAAGCTAAACCTGGTGATATAGTTGTATTTAATGAAAATTATGGCAATGGAGCAGGGCATACAGCAATTGTTACGGATGCCAATTATGATGGTAATTATATGAAATTTGAATCATTAGATCAAAATTGGGAAGGTGGAGGAGCTGATAAGACTGAGGTTGCACATAAAGTCGTCCATGATTATGAATCTGAGATGTGGTTTATCCGTCCACATTATCAAAAGTAAGAATGTAAACAACATGATAATTAAAAAAAGAGGTTATTTAATAATATATTATTGCTTAATGGTCCATTTCATAGCTAGTCTATGCGTTGGACTATTTTTTTATTATTTTATTCTAGTGTGAATATAGTCATACATTTAATGTTTGAGTATACCATAGAGGGGTATGTGTTGTATGATGTTAACATAATGAAAACTATGAAAGGTGGTATTGATTTGATAAAAAAATTACTTACAGTATCTTTTACTGCAGCTATATTGCTGTCATCATGTTCTACAGGTAATGATCAAGCAGATGAAACAAAGGAATCACAGCATACTTCACATAAAAGTAGTGCAGGTGATTTGCCAGATGGTATGCAGACTACAGATAAAGCTAAATTTAAAAAAGGTGATAAAGTCACAGTTAACAGTGATCACATGAAAGGAATGAAAGGTGCTAAAGGAGTAGTTAAAGCTGCTTATAAAACGCATGTCTATGAAGTAACTTATAAACCAAAAGATGGGAAAAAAGAAGTGAAAAACCATAAATGGGTTGTTAATGAAGAAATAGAAAATGCAAAACAACATGGGTTTGAAAAAGGTGATTCTGTGAAATTAGAAGCGGATCATATGGCTGGAATGAAGGGTGCGATAGCAGAAATTGATAATGTTAAAAAAACAACTGCTTATGTTATAGATTATAAGTCAACAACTGATGATAAATGGATAAGAAATCATAAATGGATGATCGGTAGCGAACTTGAATCTAGATAAGACATTTTTTAACTGTAAAAGAGCTATAGAGAAGTCTATCAACATAGATTTCTTCATAGCTCTTTTTATTTTATATCAGGTGAATTAATAAAATTGGAAGAACTTTTTCCAATTATATGAAGTAGCTACTGCAATACTCATTATTAATAATGTAATGACAAATTCTGATGCCATATATCCTTGTGATAAATGAACTGTAAATAATGCGCCTAACATGATTACAATGAATCCTAGAGCAATATAGTTTGTTAGAATTCCTAAAATGATAAGAATACCACCAATAAATTCAAATAAAGCTAAGAGTATACCGAGAAATGCTGGTAATCCTAATCCTTGCATCATATGCATTGGTTCACCAAAACCACTGAATACCTTTTGGCTACCATGTATGATAAATGTTAATCCTAACATTAACCTTATAAGTAACATTCCAAATCTCATATTACATTGACCTCCTTTTTATAATTTAATATTATATGATAAATTATATTGAAATAGTAGGAAATTATTTTGTGAAAGCGCTTTTTATTTATTTTAAATATATAAAGCAATGCTTTTAAAAGTATGAGATAAGGATTTTACTAAAAATCACGTTTTAAAAATAACATGTATAAGGATATATAACTATGGAGTATGCAAGTGAATATTATATAAAAGCATTTGGGTGGCAACAATAGACTTGGTTATAGCATAGTAATTGTGAGCAATCTGCGTTAACATTTATAAGTAAAATGACCGGTAAACTGCTTTATAAATCATATGTTTCCTTAATAATTTCATATTTTTGTACTTACTTTGAAGGAAGCATAGCACAGATTTACTGGTCATATTTTTATATTTATTTTTAAAATTTCTCTTGGTAAACTGTCCTCTTTATTACGACCACCCTGTCAATTGGGCAATTATTAATGTGATAATTGAAATGACACCCCAAATTATAAATAATGGAAAGAAAAAGCGAATCCATTTAGTATATGATACGCCACCTATAGCTAAAGCGGCCATGAAGTAACCACTCGTTGGGTAAAATATATGTGTGAAACCATCGCCAAGTTGGAATGCAAGAACGGCGGTTTGTCTTGTAATACCTAACATATCTGCTAAAGGGGCCATAATAGGCATAGTTACCAATGCTTGACCACTACCTGAAGAAATAATAAAGTTAATTGCTACTTGTACAGCATACATGCCGACTACTGCAATTGTTGGTGTAGCACCATCAATTACTGATCCCAGTCCATGAACAATAGTGTCCATTATTTTGCCATCTTCTAAAACAACTGCGATGGAGCGGGCTAGGCCAACGATGATTGCGCCCATCAGTACATCTTTAAACCCTTCGTTAAATGCCTCACATATAGCCTGTGTACTAAGACCAGTCACTAATCCTACAATGATTCCCATAATGATAAATAAGCCAGCCATTTCGATCATAAACCAACCTTGTGAAATAACACCGTACACTAAAATAACAAAAAAGAGAAGGACGACTGCGATACCCCATTTTTGTCTATTTGTAGCTTCTATTGGTTCTTGATTAGTAATGTTTTGGTAAAGATCACGTTTTTCAATATCTGCGTGATAAACAGAACTTAAAGTTGGTTTATTTTTAATTTTTTGTGCGTATCGCATGATAAACATAATTGTGACTGCTAATACTACGATAAATAATATAATTCTTAGTCCGATTCCAGAAAATACAGGAATTCCTGAAAGTTTTTGTGCTAAGCCAGTATTAATCGGATTTAACACGCCAACTGTAAATCCAACCACTGTACCACACAAAGCGATGGCAGTTGCTGTGATTGAGTCGTAACCTAATGCAATAATCAATGGAATTATAACCGGTATGTATACGAGAGAGAGTTCGGCAGTTCCAATAAGTGTAGCAACAATCGCAAATACAGTAGTTAGTACTGGTATAATTAACACACTTTGATTGATAAAACGACGTGCTAATTTATCTACTGCAATTTCGATAATACCTGTTTTCCTTAACACCATAAACATGCCACCTATAATTAAAGTGAAAAAGACAATTTCACCGGCTTCTATTAAACCTTTTGGAATTATAGAAATGAAATCAACTATTCCTACTGGTTTAGAGGAAATAAAATGAAATGAATCTGCGTCAACCATCTCTCGTCCTTCAGGTCCTTTTATTCTTTTAAACTGTCCAGAAGGAATGAAATATGTTGAGATTGTTGCGATAACACCAAAGATAAATAAAATGACATAAATATGCGGCATATTAAATTTTTTAGCTTTCTTTGTTATTCGTTCTGTATTATTTTTTTGTTTAACCAATAACTATACAACCCCTTTGTATATATAAAATAAATTTATTGTAGCATGGAATTGTATAAATTAAATTGTAAAATTCTGAAAATTTAGAATATTATTTTGTCTAAATATACAATGCAAATTACAAATATGTGATGTAAATAGTTCTTATTAAAAGTTTTAAAATATAAAATACATCTTCTTTATATTACAAAGTAACTGGATGAAATCTTTAACGTAGTATTGAAATTGTGTATAAGTTAATGCTATGAGCAGAATATAAGGGGCATATAAGGAATGAAAAATACCGTATGAAGTGTTGAGAAACATCATACGGTTAAAAGCGTGAAGATAAAAATGTATTTGTTAATTATTGCCAACGTTCTAATTTTTTCATGAATTTTTTGGTATACATTTTATTTAAAATAAACTTTTGGAATTTATTCATATCTGATTCTTGAAATTTTTTTAGATTATGTTCATACATTTCGTCAAAACTTAAATTTAAAGTCCATTCACCATTTTGATAACAGTGATGACAATATTTTTCGGATAATGAACCGTCTTTTTCAGTACCTGCTGGTGTTTTATCATCTAATGGTATTCCACAACTTTGACAAAGTTTAACTTTAGCCAATTGAATCGCTCCCTTTTACATACAAATATTTATATTGTTATAAACTATATAAATATAAAAAATAAATAAAGTCAACTGTTTAATAATCTGTTGTAATGGTAAATAAAGGATGAAACAGAAGTAGCATCATTTATTTTTATTACAATAGCAAAAAATAAAGAAAGGAGAGGAAAAAATGAATTATATAAAATATCTCAAGTCAAAAGATGGCACTAATATCTATACAAAGGTTAATGATGTACCAAGAGCGAAAGCTAATGTTATTCTCGTTCATGGTTTAGCAGAACATTTGGACAGATATGATGAACTGACGAATTATTTAAATGAACAAAATTTTAATGTTATACGATTTGATCAACGTGGACATGGTAGATCTGGTGGAGAACCAACATTTTATAGTAGAATTGATGAAATTATTGAAGATTTATCTGCAGTAGTGGATTATGTGAAGCAACATTTTAAAGAGAAAGTCTATTTAATTGGGCATAGTATGGGTGGTTATAGTGTCACTTTATTTGGAACGAAAGAAGCAAATAAAGTTGATGGTATCATTACATCAGGTGCTTTGACGCGATATAATTTACCACTATTTGGTCAACCTGATCGCCAATTGAATAC
Source organism: Staphylococcus gallinarum (assembly GCF_029774255.1). NCBI lineage: Bacteria > Bacillati > Bacillota > Bacilli > Caryophanales > Staphylococcaceae > Staphylococcus > Staphylococcus gallinarum. The sequence goes on along the minus strand of NZ_CP069082.1, from coordinate 2,115,420 downwards.
TAGAACATATATTGCCAATGAATTAGGTGAAGGTGTGTGCTCAGATACTACAGTTATAGAAAAATATAAAGATGATGATTTAAATGCTAAACAAATTTCTATGGGATTAATCTATACATTATTAGATGGTGTGGATTATTTGAAACAACATGCAAGTGAATTTAAATATCCAATATTAATTTTACATGGGAAAGAAGACGGTTTAGTAAGTTATCAAGATTCCCTTGAATTATTTGCAGAAATAGGTACTGAACAAAAGTCCATTCATATATATGAGGGATTACAGCATGAAATATTTAATGAAAGTTCATATAATTTAAGTATATTTGCAGAAATTGTTGATTGGTTAAATAGCAAATTGTAATCATAATGAGCTTCATTTAAGTGTTAAATTAAATCATAAAGGGAAGGTGTTTTTATTGAAAATAAAGACATTATATAATCAATATGAGGAAAGCTTTGAGGCGTTTGATGAACGTGTGAACCAATATATAGAACGTATATTAACTTCAGATACAGCTGAAATTATAAGTGTTACGCCGTTAGTGACGAATAGTGTGGAAGGTGTAGACTACTTTATTACGATTGTATTTAAGTCTTAATTTAGAGTATAACTTAAATTGATGTATATACTTTAAAATTTAAATAACTATTTTTATAAAATGATTTAAATGAAGTGTTAAGCTATGCATAATGGATATATGTTAAATATAAATATACTGATATAAGGATGGATAATTGTGAAAATAATAGCGACTAGTATTTTTGTAGAAAACCAAGATGCAGCTAAGCAATTTTATACAGAAAAATTAGGATTTGAACTCGTTAATGATATGGATGTAGGCGGGGGTTATAGATGGTTAACGGTTAAAGAAGCAAACTCATCAAATCCCGTAGAGGTTGTTTTGGAGCCTAATGCAAGTCCAATTGCTAAGAATTATCAAGAAGGATTGTTTAATGCGGGGATACCTGTCACTATGTTTGGTGTAGATGATATTGAAGCAGTCCAACGAGATTTAAAGGACAAAGATGTTCAATTTCACACAGAAGTAAAGGAAGTTGATCAAATAAAAATGGCAATTTTTAATGATACTTGTGGAAACTTAATTCAAATCATTGAACAATAAGATGTAGTGAAATTAATAACATGTAGAAAGTACTAAGTTAACTTTTAAACAATGACTTAGTACTTTTTGTTAGGAGTAACCTTATGGAATATAAAATTGTAAATACACAACATTTATCAACAATTGAACTCATAGATATGATGAGGGAACGAATCAAGGTGTTTGTAGTTGAACAAAACTGTCCCTATCAAGAAGTTGATGAGGAAGATGAAAATGCACTTCATGTTATGTTAAAAGATCAAAATAAGCTAGTTGCGTATACTAGAATTATTGAGCGTGAGAATGATATTAGTTTTGGTCGCGTACTCGTAACTGAAAAATATAGAAAGCAACAATATGGTAAACAGATTGTTCGTCAAACAATTGATGAAATCAAGAAGCGGTATAAAAGTGGCATAATTAAAATTTCGGGACAAGCACATTTACAAAATTTTTATGAATCATTTGGGTTTAAATGTGTGTCAGAATGCTATTTAGAAGATGGTATTCCTCATGTTTCGTTAGAACTCACATTCTAATTGAATAAAAAATAAAAACCGCCTAGTTGATATTCATTGAAATGAATGACAATAGGTGGCTTGTTTTTGTAAAAGTTAATAGTTATTAAGACTAAATTAATAGTAATTATTTTTGATAAAGTAAAATACTTTATCCCCCTTAAATTGTAAAAGCTATTTTTGTGAGACGTAGTTTATGTTTATATGAGTCGTTAATTTATTAAGAAACTGTATAGAATTATTTTGTCATTTTATCTATATCTTGGGAAACTAATGTAAGTAACTCTTGTGTTTCCTCTTCTGTTAGATCGTCTGACCCTTTAATTCGAATTACAGATCCTTTGTCTGTCTTAACGTGATAAACCGGCTCGTCGTCTTTATATACTTTACGTAGTATTTCCATTCCATCATCCCTTTTTTATCTCAATCTTATGTCAAATCAATCATGATTAATGTGTCATAAGATAATGATACGAATTGCTTAAATCATACATTAAATAAAACAAACTATTAATGTCTCTCTTATAGGATAACTTTTTAGTTAATTCTTTTCCAACAGTATGTATTGAATTATTAGTTTTTTTGAGTAGGATTATATTTTTATATCATATTAATTAAATTTTCAAACGGTTAATTAATAAAACGGAAATCTTTTTTTGATTAAATGCATATATTTGTGTTTTTATAATATGAAAATGGGTAAATTTATATTAAGCACTAGAAGTCCTCCAAACTTTTGTGTGAATTATATTTTCTTAAAAAGTGTCTGGACATAAATGCCCAGCATTAAGCCCATCAAGGATTAAAATCTTTGATGGGCTTTTTATTTATATCAATACTCCGTATTGTTATAGCTCGCTTACCTAAAGAGATGTGTCGGTCCTTGGTCTCGACAATCATCCCACGCCCTCAGGTGTTTCACAAACAATACGAAGTTCATATATGTTATTACTACAAAAAATAAGACACTTTTTCGTATAATTTAATAAACTCCACTAAACTATATTAACGAGTTATCTTAAGTATAAAAATTATTACATGTCTCAATTTACTCTACCAATGCAAACTGGAATACTTATACCTGAAAATGATACCGCATAAATTGTAAATCATTTAGTAGAAATAATCCCATAAATATTAAACGTCAATTACTAATACACAGGGATATAACCTATAGTAATTGACGTTTTCATAATTTTTTATAAACTGTAATGCGTTGCTTCAATTTGTTTAATTAAATGTTTCTTTGGAAGTACTACGATAGTATAACAATTTAATTTCTACCAAGTTATTTGAATTTGTAATTTATTATATATTCAGTTGGTGTTAACTAAACGACAGACTGAACACTTTTCATAAATGCAAACTGTGTAATTCCGTAAGTTTTAATGATTAACGTTGAAATGATAGTTATCTCATTGATTATTCTATATTATTTTTTAATTTCTCATCCATATTTAGTGCAACATCTTTTAATAATTGAGTAGTCTCTTCTTCGGAAAGGTGGTTATGTGATTTCACCTTTATTATTAATCCTAGATCGGTTTTTATATAAAAAATCGGTGTTTCATCTTCATATATTTTTCTTAAGATATGCATAATATCACCTCATTTTACTATCAACTTATCTGCAAAGTGATTCAAGCGACAACTATACGGTATTGAGGTAAGTGTAAAATTTCATCTTCATTCTATTCTATAGTATTTTAGTAAAAATTGGTAATGATACGTTTTCAAAATAGCGCTAAATACTTAGATTTGCTATGGAAAAATGATTTATTAAATAGGTGAATGAAGTAACAAAATAAAAACACTTAGCAAAGCATACACAGAACCTTAAAATAGCTGGATGTTGTATATAGCCTTATTTAGCTAAGTGTTTGAAAGAATATAATAATTTTTGGAAATGTACTTTATAGGTTTGCATTACTCTCTATTTCATCTTCTTCTAAGTCATCTTCAGGAATAAAACTAATAGTAGCTGCCAATTTAACTAATAGGAATAGTGAACCGACACCTAATAACATTAACAAGAACCTTTTCATTATATAATCTCCTTTGCTTGATATGCGTTGAGATAATTATACCAAAAAAGGTTGTTCTAGGTATATTTTTATATATGTTTAAAACTATATATATTTTATGGATAGAATTTGAATTGCGCTTAATTTTATTGACGGATTAACTTTGGTATGAATTTGATATAGATTATTTCTCCTAATAGTTCTACTAATGTTTGTGTAACAACTACAATTGTTGCGACATTCGAAATATTATTAGGTAGTGCAAAGGTTATTGGTAAGACCACAAGTGCATTTCTGGTTCCAGAACTAAATGCTAAAGTGCGATTGGTATTAATTTCTAAGTTGAAAAGTTTTCCGCTTAAATATCCAAGTAATGGGGCGATTAACAGATATATAATATAAATAGGAATAATCATATATATAATAGTTAGATGCGATGTGATTTTTTGGATTTGTGAACTTACTATTACGAATAAGACTAGTGCCATAATTATTTCAGGAAACCAATTAGTAATGTGTAAGCACTTTTGTGCTTTAGTACTTTTTATACTAGTCCATTGTAATATCAAAGCTAAGATTAGTGGTATTAAAATATAGGCTATGAAAGTATGTAAAAATGGTTGTAACGTAATCGATGGTATAGTTATATGATTTAAAAATATAGTTAAATAAATAGGCAAGAAGATAATTTGTAATATAAGTAATATAGGTGTAGACATTAACATGTATTGCGCATTACCCTTACCTAATGCAGTAAACACAATCACATAATCAATACATGGCGCAAGTAATACTAAATAAAGTCCTATTAATATACCTGTATGCGTAATATGGAATACAGAAATTAAACAAAAAACAAATATGGGTATTAATATAAAATTTGAGAAAATAAGTGCAATTATAAATTTAAAAGAAATTAATCTGCCCTTAAACTTAAAAAAGGGGATTTGAGAAAACATGAAAAACATAAGTAGCGTCAATAATATTGAAATCGCAGGTTCAAATGATTTTGTAAAATTTGGAATATATAATCCTAGTAAAGCAGCGAATACAAGTGATAATAGATAGATATAAATTTGACGTTGTTCTATAAAATTTTTCATATTTTAACTCCTTAAATTAAAAACAAAACACACAACTATCAATTTATCATTTTGAACGTTGTGTGCTTAACTGACCTTTTATTTCTTTTTGTCTTGTACCATAACTTTATTTTCTATAGAATCGTTATTTGAATTATCGATACTTAACAAGAGTGCTCTTATGATTAAAATACCTGTTACGAGTAATAAAAGATTTTTTATTAATTTCATTGTCATCACGCACCTATCTTTAGTTATGGCACAAAATATATTGGAATAAAAATAAATAAAACCATTGTGTTGAATAAATTTGATATGTTAATTTTCGTTTTGATCGTCTATAGTGATTATCTTATTTTCTTGGTTAACTGATACAAATAGTCCGGGGCTGTTATTCTCAACAGTTGTTTCGGTGACCACGCCATTTGTTGTGGAAAATGTTACTTGACTCAAAATTCCCATGGCGTATTCATTAATTGGACTAACTATTGAAATAGAAGTTTCATCCTCTTGAATAACGAATTGTTTTTTACTGTTATTTTGAACTTTCCACTGTGGTAAATAGGTTAACTTCAAGTGTAAACCTCCTTATGTCCGTTTTGATTTCTACTTATTTACATTATAAACGAAATAACGAGGTTGTACTAATAACTAAATTTAAATATATAGGTTGATAAAATAAAAAAATATTCTAACAATCACCATTAATATTATGATGATTATTAGAATATTAGCGTTATTATTAATGACCAAAAATTAAAACAAAAAGGATGCCTACAACACCAAAGACAAGCAAAATAACTGTTAATCCTAATAGTGATTCTTTTGCTTCTTTTGATCCACGCACTTTGTATGCTATAAGTGAAGCTATACCACTAACTAGAAAGATAACTGAAAGCCAAAATACAATCATAAAATGTAGAGTCAAAACTCAAAACCTCCTCTATTTGTATAAAAATCAAGTTTTGATAGACGTATATTTTGAGTATGACGCCTAAAATGGTTATTTCAATATTTTTTAACAAATTCATCTTATCACTAAATACATTGTTACAATAGTGTCATTTTGAAATGTTCACTGTTTTATAATATATATCGTATTAACCTTTTAACGCACTTTAAATAATTGAAGACCACAATCGTAATTAATACTCACTACTAAAATGATGCATAGTTATTTTATGTAATGCGATGTTAAATATTTAATTAATTAAGCATGATGATATATAATAAAAATATCAATTTTATGTTAGGAGCATTTATTATGAATGAAGTAAACAAAGTTATTTATATTGTCTTAGCGTTATTTTTAGGTGGTTTCGGAGTTCATAAATTTTATGCTAGAAAAACGGGAATGGGCTTATTATTCTTGGTATTCTGTTGGACTGGCGTGCCACATGTACTTGCAATTATTGGTGCAATAATTACTGTATTTAAACCTGCTGATCAAAATGGAAATGTTTTAGTTTAATAAAAAATGCTTATTTAATTAATCATTCGCTTAAGTATGGAAGGTAAATTTGTCATTTTAATAAACAAATACAGGTTATAAACTTCATAGTCTAAACTAGAGGGCTCATCCATTTATTGTGGAGATGAGTCCTCTTTTAATTTGATAAGTTATAATTGGACAGAGATTACTATTCTAGCTAATTAAGTTCGTAATATTTATATTCCTGTCAATACGTAGTCATTAAAGCATGATGAGACATTAATAAGCAAGTGTCTAAATAGTATTAATATAAATTTAAAGGCCAAAAAACGCCAACGATAAATCAGTTGGCGTTATAGTTAGTTATGTTAACTAAAATTATAACTAATTTTAACAAAATTAACAGTTACATTTAAAATGGCGTAACATAAAGGTTGAATGGCTTTAAAATCAAAATTTGGTAATTTATACACGATAGACAAATTTGAATATTTTGATATGATGAACGAAAGATTTATATAAAAACGATATAAAATATATTAGATTGATGAGGTATGGCATATGACTTTCTATGATTTTGTAATTAGCTTTGAAGAAGATAATACACCTTTAGGATTCTTAGCACACAATATAATTGGAGATAAAAACTTTCCAAAACAAGCGACTTGTTACAATGAATTGCATGCTTATTTTTATCGTAACTATATCGATCAACAACTTTTAGCAACTGCTAACAGAGCACTAAGTTTGTATAATTCAAATCTTAATCGTGCATAATCATTATTTAATTTGGTGCATAATACCAGTTTTGTTGTTCTAAAGCGTTTTTTATATCAGTTGTTTTGAAATTAATTTCGTTATTTCTGATAGAGAACGGTTTAATTATATTTTGAGCCATCCAACTATTAATAAGTTCTTGAGGCAATCCATCTAATTCCATATCACTTTTACTTATTACAAAGCATTCCCAATCAAGCGAAATAGTAGAAGGGTTAATATAATTACATTCACCAAGCGGTTCCATAAATAAACACTCCTTAATAATGTAAATTGTACGTTAAGTTTTACCCAAGTGTTTACAAATTAAAACTGTTTTTATAATAGAATTATTATAAAATGTATTTTTGAACGATATCATCAATTATTTATATTTTTCAAGAAACGTAAAACTATTATTTATTATATTTCCATGACACATAAAAATAAAACCTGAAATAGCTAATTTGCTGTTTCAGGTTTTATTAGGTTTCATATTAAATTACCAAGGAATGATACCGAGTATACAAGCGACTAGTATCATAAATAAGCTAGAACCAATAGCCCATTTAATTACAATACGTTGGTTTTGTCCATATTCGATATCTAGCATACCTACAAGTAAATAGCCAGCAGCATATAAAGGACTTAGCACATGAAGTGGTTGACCAAGCACTGATGCTCTAGCCATTGCAACTTTTGAAATACCAAATTGCTGTGCTGATTCTGCTAAAATTGGTAGGACACCATAGTAGAATGGATCATTTGCCATAAAGTATGTAAATGGCCCACTCAGAATAGCTGTGATTAATGCGAAGTGATTACCCATTGCATCCGGAATGATATGTACTAAGGCATTTGCCATTTCATTTACCATTTTCGTACCATTCATAACTCCTGTAAAAATACCTGAAGCGAATACTAAACTGATTACTGCAAGTACATCGCCAGCATGTTTTTTGACTACTGAATTTTGAATACTTAAATTTGGATAGTTTACTAATAAAGCTACGCCAAACCAAAGCATGAATAATACTGGAATTGGTAATAATCCAATAATTAAACAGATAATTAATGAAATTGTAAGAATAGCGTTGGGAATAATCATTTTTGGTCTTTTTAGTAATGATTCTTCTTTAGTATCAGTTTTAGTGACATCATCTAAATCGATGTCAGTATAAGATGTGATAAATTTTCTTGAACGTTTACCTAAAATATAAGCGACAATAAAGGCAAAGACTATACCTGCAACCATAGCTGGAATAATAGGTATAAATACTTCTTCCGTTGTTACTTGTAATGAAGAAATTGCTCTCGCAGTAGGTCCACCCCAAGGTAACATATTCATAACACCGATTGATAACAGTGCTAAAGTCGAAAGTGTGTAAAGACTCATGCCAATTTTCTTATATAAAGGCATCATTGCGGTAACGGTTATAATAAAAGTTGTAGTTCCATCGCCATCTAATGCAACCATTGAAGCAAGTATGACGGTTCCAAATGCAATTTTTACAGGATCCCCCTTAACAACTTTTATAATTTGATTAATAACAGGTTCAAATAAACCAGCATCAATCATAACCCCGAAATACAAAATAGCAAAAGTAAGCATAATACCAGTTGGTGCTACTGTTTCTATTCCTTCAAGCATGAACTTGCCTATGCCCGCATAGAATCCGCCGATAAGTGCAAAAATTGTTGGAATAACAATTAACGCAATTAAGGCTGACATTTTACGTGTCATAATAAGAATCATAAAGATAATAATCATGACGAAACCTAAAATAGCTAAATTCATATATTAATCCCCCTTATTTTTATCATTATAGCGCTTTCAGAATATTTTTAAAATTAAAATTGCTATAAAATTGAAAAAATTTATTTAAATTAAGAATTGTTAATATAACTACAGTATTTCAAAAATAATTATTAGTTAAAGTTATGCTATTTAGATGGTTTGCTTGAGGGATAATTCAATAAAACTAATTTTTAATAAGTAGTTGTGAACATTAGTTATAGACAGCTAATAGGGGAGGCACCATTCAATTTATAGCTGATGATAAATGGATTAAAACCAATAGAATTATATGGAGGTAGCATATTTCTATAATCAGCGCAGATGAATGTTTAACAATATTTAAAATACCAAAGAGAGTAGAAGGAGTATTAAGGGCAAGGGGAATTGAGCTATCTCTTTATATTAGCGAATGATACATTATGCCGTTATTAATATAGAAAAAGCCAACCCTATAGATTGATTGAATCATTGTAAAGGATTGGCGTTCTTCTTGAATTTTTGTTTTATGCTATTAAAAATGTCAGGTTTTATTTTGATATGAATACATTATGTATTAAATATATGAAACTGTGTTAATTATTAAATTAACGAATTCCATAATGGGAATGACAATAATATGAAAGAGAAAATACTCACACACATTGCAAATATGTTAGCAATACGATCACCACGTAAACATGCGTAAATATTGATTAACAATACACCTAATATAAATAAACCGCCTGCAATGATTGATAAATTACCATCTAATATTTTATTTACAACGAGTAATGGTGTTGCAAGTGTAATTAATGATAAAAATAATGACAATAATGTTGTTGCATATTTCAACTTGTTCAGTCCTCTCAATATTTAAAAGATGAATGAAAATATCTACTCAATTTCAACTTAAATAAAAGTGTTATACGTACTCACTAAAAATGATATTTGGTTCTAAATGTAATTGCAAGTAATTATAAAAAAGTTTTATAAAAGGTTTGAAATGTATGTAGGATCATTTAAACTGCTCAATACAGAAAAAGACGTCAATTTCCATAAATTATATAAATTTCATACGATACAACAATGTAGTACGGTTCAATTGCTAAATTATTCTTGTTCGTTCTCTAAAAAATTATAGATTAGCCAATGTTCATCAACATAACGCTCACCATATTTTCTAGCATGATGTTCTAGTACAAGTGTTTCAAAATTCAACTGGCTAAAAAATACTTTGCCACTAATATTGTTAGAAATTAAAGAAGTTAATAATATTTCAATTTTCTTTTCTCTACAAATTTGAAATAAATGTTCCATCAATATTTCTGCGATTTGCTCTTTTTCTTCATGATCTGAGCCGTTAGCGCATAAATTTTCTATGATAGCTTTGTGAGTTAATCCATAAGATTGATCATGAATTAAAGTCGCGGCACCAACTAATTCACTACCTTCAAACACACCAATTACGTTATGATGATTGTTATTTATATCTAGAATATCGGTGAGTACATTTTTTGATATGCAGTGTTCATTCTGGTATTTCCACGCGTATACTTCAAGTTTTTTATGGATGCCTTGCAATAAAAGCGAATAATAAATCGATAAATCTTCAACTGTCAAATAACGAACGTTTCTCATTAAAAGGCCCCCTAAATATTTGAAGTAAAAACTTAAATCAATATTTTGATAATTTTATTATAATATTAAAGGAAAAAATTTATTTGAGCAATACTATTTTTGATTTTTTATGAAAAGTTAGTAGTACGTTTAATTTGAATATAAAATAATCTATCAATTATAAAATGTGTAAATGTAATTAGTTGAATTTTTTTAGAACTCATTTATATATAAAAATTATGATATAATGTGGTGAGATACATATTTGAAAGAGAGGGCAAAGATTGTGACGTCAATTATCACAATAGTTGTTTCGCTAATCGTTCTTGTCCTGATTGCTTTTTTGGTTTTAATTACTTATTTTATCTTAAATGATAAAGATGACAGATTCTAATATTTATTTGATGGTTTATAAAAAGAAATCAAGATTTGAACAAAAAAGATTTTGGGACAAAAATCCTAGAAAAATAGCACTCAGATGAATGAATTAAATTTATCTGAGTGCTATTTTAATATTACATATTGTTGGCTCGCTTTCCTAGGGGACAGCTTCAGCCTGTAGTCTTCAGCTTGTCCTGTTCCCACAGGAGTCTCGCCAACATACTGCAAAAAATAATGTTTTATATTGAAATACAAATGTTAAACTTTTATAAGAATGTAAATCATGAAATATCCATTTTTCTTATCTACTGTTTTATGTTCAATATTATAAATTATAGGCTCGCTTTCCTAGGGGACAGCTTCAGCCTGTAGTCTTCAGCTTGTCCTGTTCCCACAGGAGTCTCGCCAAAATACGTCGATTTAATAAAAAATTCACGTTAAAATATACTTAATAAAATAAGGCCTTTTCATATAATTTGATAATCACTACTAAGTTAATTTAACGAGGTGTCTTAAATATAAAGATTATGACATTTTTCAACTTATGCTGCCAATGGCAATTTCAATACATATTTCTTTAAATGATATGTCATGCTATGTTAATACAATCATTGAAATAATCTCTGACAATAAAACAAATGAATTCAAACATCATCATGGAACGATGTCTTATCATTCTAAATGAATATTAAAAAGGCAATTTCTATATGATTTCAATAGAAATTGCCTTCTTATCGTTGTCCAAGAAATTTGTTTCTTAGACGCTTTTGATTTTATATTAAGTGCTTATTTTACTACTTCAACACTTAAATCTACATCAATATTGCCACGTGTTGCTTTTGAATATGGGCAAAAGTCGTGTGCATCTTGTAAATACTTTTCAGCATCTTCTTGTGATAATACATCTTTCACTTTTGCATCTATTGAGACGCTTAATTTTGGACTTTCTGCTTCAGGATCGTCTTCTAAACGGACTGTTAAAGTTACTTCTGGTTCTGCACCACGAACTTTATTTTGTTTTAAAATTAAATCAAATGCACCATTAAAGCATGACGCATAACCTGCTGCGAATAATTGTTCAGGATTTGTACCCTTTTCAGCATCAGCTTGAGCTGGTGGAATTACCGCTACGTCAATTGCTTTGTCATCAGTTTGAACGTGTCCATTACGTCCACCTGTATTTGTTGCTTTCGTTTCATATTTTACTGCCATTTAAAATACCTCCTTTAGGTCTTTATTCTTATGTCTACCCATTGTATAAAATTTAAACCATAGGAATTCGTTTTCATTATAAAATAAATTTTAATATGGTTGATGCAATATGCATATACCATCAAATTGGAGTGTATTATAGGCAGAAATGACTCAGGTTATGTAACGGGACTAGTTGTAATAAATAACTTTATCGTGGTATGAAATGAATAGCGCAGTAAATGTGTTATGTATTGCTGATTCTGCTGAAAATAATAACTTGGCATTGTGTTATTTTCAAAATTTGTTATACAATAATTTTAATTATCTTATAAAGGGAGTACATATAATGACAAAAGTCGATATTGCTGTGACGATAGCTCCAGAAAATAAAATAACTGAAGAAACACTACAACAATTAAAATTGTATAGTGACTCATTTGAAATTATTGAATTGCGCATAGATCAGTGGCAAGCGTACAATAATGAATTATTGGAGCAAACTATTGAGTCAATAAAAGAGTTGAATATCAATAAGCGATTATTGGTGACCTATAGAACGCAATCACAAGGTGGTGCAGGAACACTTGAAGATGATAATTATAGACAATTGTTATTCAATATTAGCAATGTCAATGGTGTTGATTTACTAGATATTGAATTTGACAAGTCTGTTAACAGAGATTTATTCATAGCACTTGTAAATGATGTGGAGTCACAAGGTGTGGAAACTGTATTGTCATATCATGATTTCAAACAAACGCCGCCTATAGAAGAATTAAAGCATTTATATTTTAAAATGCACCAATTGTCACCAAGCTATATCAAGGTTGCTGTGATGCCACATGACAAGATGGATGTGCTACGCTTGTTAGAAGTGGTTTCTGAAACCGCTGATACAGTATCAGAAAAAGTGATTGGCATATCAATGTCTAAATTAGGTATTGTTTCAAGGACTGCGCAAGGTGTATTTGGTGGAGTAGTTTCTTATGGTTGTTTGGATACACCGAAAGCACCTGGTCAAATTCATGTTGAAACATTGAGAGCACAGTTGAATCTATATGAGTAATTTGAAAATATCGTCATTCTACATTATAATTGATAATAGTTATCAATAGAGAAAGGGCGATATAACTATGGAACTGCAAGAGGCTATTTCACAACGTAGAAGTGTAAAAATCTTTAAGAGAGATATGACTATAGATGAAGATGCATTATATGATGCGATTAAAAAGGCTGCTGATGCACCTAACCATGGACACAGGGAACCGTGGAGAGTGATTCACGTTGCTAAAGATAGATTGGGAAATATGAGTAAACAACTAACTCAAATTGCGTTTCATGATAAACCGAAAAAGCAAGAAGATCACTATCAAGTCGTTACTAATTTAGGTGGTATGTTGGTCTTGATTTTAAAGGAAGACCCTCATCAATTAGAAGGTTTAGAAGATCATTTGGCGTTTGGTGCTTATGTACAAAATTTGATGCTATTGTTGCATGAAGCAGGAATAGGTACATGTTGGAAGACGCCGCCTTATATTTTTGACAAAGAAGTCCAAGCTCTATTTAATATTAAAGAAAACGAACGTTTACTAGGATTTTTATATTTAACTGACTTAGAAGATAAAATGAATTATAGACCACGACATACTGAAAATATAATTGAAAAGTTTTAGCCCATTAAAAAAGGAGTGAGACCAAGAAGTCTATATCAATAGATTTTAGTCTCACTCCTTAATTTATTATTTAAATGTTTCTGCTAAGAAAGATTCAACTTGTTCTGGTGATTTAGCATTTGCAGAATGTAAGTGTGCTAATTTATTTCCATCTTTAAATACGAGTAGACTTGGAATTCCCATCACTTCATTGTCTGCAGCTACATCTTCTAATTCATCTCTGTTAACTGTAAACCATTGGTAATCATTATATTTTTCAGTTATTGGATCAATCCACATATCCATAGCTTTACAATCAGGGCACCAGCCTGCTTCGAATTTAACAATGACTGGTTGATCACTTTGAATTGTCTCTTTAAATTGATCAGTTGTATTAATAGGTTGCATAATTAATTCTCCTTTTTGATAGATTAGTAATACTATTATAGCGAAATTATAATTCTAATAAAAAAAATTAGCTTAATAATTAGAGCGTTTTATGAATAAATTTGATATATTAGTGATAACTAGACATAGGAGGTACAGAATAATGATAAAATTTTACCAGTATCCTAATTGTACAACATGTAAAAAAGCAGCAAAATTCTTAAAAGACTATGGCGTTAGCTTTGAACCAATTGATATTGTACAACACACACCTACTAAGAGTGAATTTAAAGAAATTTTAGCTGGAACAGATATTGAAATTAATAAACTTTTCAATACGCATGGCGCAAAATACAGAGAGTTAGGTCTCAAAGATAAGATAAATGATTTAACAGATGATGAAAAACTAGATTTACTAGCTTCAAACGGTATGCTAGTTAAACGACCACTTGCTGTATCTGGTGATAAAGTGACTGTTGGCTTTAAAGAAGACGAATATAAACAAGTTTGGTTATAAGACAATATTAATCATGGCAATCAAGTAAAGCATAATAAATTTACAAAAAATGAAAACGCTTTATAAAAATGAGCGAAAAACGGTTGAAGGTGCAATGTTATCCCACTTTATAGTTGCCCTAATACCTTTCATATGGCATCATGAATATGTAATAACATTTAGGAGGGGATACTCGTGGCAGTACCAAACGAATTAAAATATTCTAAAGAACATGAATGGGTAAAAGTCGAAGGAAATACAGCAACAATTGGTATTACTGAATACGCTCAGAACGAATTAGGAGATATCGTATTCGTTGAATTACCAGAAGTTGATGATGAAATTAATGAAGGCGACACTTTTGGTAGTGTTGAATCTGTAAAAACTGTTTCTGAATTATATGCACCACTTTCAGGTAAAGTACTTAGCTCAAATGATGAGTTAGAGGATAGCCCTGAGTTTGTAAATGAATCACCATATGAAAAAGCATGGATGATTAAAATTGAATTAAGTGATGAAAGCCAATTAGAAGATTTATTATCAGCAGAACAATATTCTGAAATGATTGGTGAATAAACATGACTGAAACTCCTTGATCCTTTGAATCTGGGAGTTTTATTTTATATGTAAAAATAGTGCAAATTATATTAAGCGGATGAATAATCTTTAACAATATAAAAATAAGATGTTATATGCTGTGGTAATGCATAAAATAGATGCAATAACTATATGTGAACAATTAAGTTATAGTCAAATTTATCTAGAGTGTGCAAAGGTTACATGATAAAAATGTAAATAATGTTTATGCTTATTAACTAATGTGAAAAACTTAATAGAAGAGAATAACTATCAACATTTAGAGGGTGGATATCATGACGATACTGAACCAAGTAATCATTGTCGAGGGGAAGTCCGACAAGAAGAGGGTAAAGCAAGTTATAGATCAGCCAATTGAAATTATTTGTACGAATGGTACAATGGGCGTTGATAAATTAGATGCAATGATTGAATCATTATATGGAAAACAAGTGCATATACTTGTTGATTCAGATAATGAAGGTGAAAAAATCCGTAAATGGTTTAAACGTTATTTAAGTGAAAGTCATCATATTAGAATTGATAAACAATATTGTGAAGTTGCAAAATGTCCAAAGCCATATCTCTCACGAGTTCTAGAAAAAAATGGATTTAAAGTAAAGGATGAAGAGAGCATGGCAAAGGCTCAAATAGATTATATAGCTGAAAGGGTTAGTTTATTAACATGAACGTAGCAAAAGAAACGCGTGTCGATATACATGAACACGATGATAAAGAGAAATCACTGGTGTTTGGCTATACACCTACGTGTGGAACATGTAAAATATCTGAACGAATGTTAGACATCGCTAATGAAATCTTACAATTACCAATTACGAAAGTGGATTTGAATTTTTATCCAGAATATAGCCAAAAGCACGAAATTCAATCTGTACCCGTACTAATAGTCATGTCAAAAGGTCAAGAGATAAAGCGTATTTACGCATTTCAGTCGGTACCTTATTTATTAGAAAATTTAAAATAGTTATTGACGAATCTCTAGTGCGATGGTAGGATTATTGATAATTAAATAAATGAAACTCTTATCACGAGAGGTGGAGGGATGTGCCCTACGAAGCCCGGCAACCGTCTGTAACAGAAATGGTGCCAATTCACAAAAAGTCTTGTTGGACTTTTGGAGATGAGAGAAGCGGCAAATGCTTTCTCTATTCTTCGGTGAACAAGGGAAAGCATTTTTTAATTGATAGAGCAATACAAGGAGGCAACTATGATGATTGAGTTAAATCAAATAGTGAAAAGGTACAAAACTAAGAAACAAGACGTACTTGCTGTAGATCATGTTGATTTAAGCATTCAATCAGGCTCAATCTTTGGGGTAGTTGGTTTTTCTGGTGCAGGAAAGAGTACTTTAATCAGACTCTTAAATAATCTCGAACAGCCTACTTCAGGAGACGTTATCATTGATGGCGATACTATAGGGAAACTATCAAAATCAGAATTACGTAAAAAACGTCAAAAAGTGAGCATGATATTTCAACATTTTAACTTACTATGGTCAAGAACGGTTTTAAATAATATTACGTTTCCATTAGAAATTGCAGGTGTTTCAAGATCAGAAGCGAAACAACGTGCACTAGAACTAGTGGAGCTAGTAGGATTGAAAGGTAGAGAGGACGCTTATCCGTCAGAACTATCTGGTGGTCAGAAACAACGTGTCGGTATTGCAAGAGCATTGGCTAATGAGCCGAATGTATTACTATGTGATGAAGCAACGAGTGCCCTTGACCCACAAACAACGGATGAAATCTTAGATTTGCTGTTGAAAATCAAGGAACAACGTAATTTAACAATTGTGATCATTACACACGAAATGCAAGTTATTAGACGCATATGTGATGAAGTAGCCGTGATGGAAAATGGCCGAGTCATTGAACAAGGTGCAGTCACATCTGTCTTTGAAAACCCACAACACGATGTGACAAAACGTTTTGTCAAAGATGATTTAAATGATGATTTTGATGAGTCTATTACTGATTTAGTACATATTGATGATAATTCGTATATCGTACGTTTAAACTTTACAGGTAATAATACGACTGAACCACTTATTTCATATATTACAAAAACACATGATATTGATGTGAACATATTAGAAGCGAATATCAAACATTCTAAAGACGGTTCCATCGGATTCTTGGTATTACATTTACCATCATTAGATTCAGAAAAGTTCGAAAAGTTCAAAAATGATTTAGAAGCGCAACATGTTTCATTGGAGGTGTTAAAGCATGGGTAATTCATTTAGTGACATACTCCAAGAAATGATTACAATGCCAAATGTTCAATGGAGTGAGGTTTGGATTGCAACATACGAGACATTGTATATGACAATTGTTTCTACGATATTTGCATTTATCTTTGGTTTAATTTTAGGTGTGTTATTATTCTTATCTGCTAAAAGTGATTCGAAGGCAGCTAGAATATTTTATAATATTGTATCGTTCATTGTTAACTTGTTCAGAGCGATACCATTCATTATCTTGATATTGCTATTAATTCCTTTTACAAGCTTAGTACTTGGAACAATTAGTGGTCCTACTGGTGCTTTACCAGCACTAATTATCGGTGCTGCACCATTCTATGCACGATTAGTCGAAATTGCATTTAAAGAAATCGATAAAGGTGTTATCGAGGCAGCATGGTCAATGGGTGCAAATACTTGGACTGTAGTTAAAAAGGTATTAATTCCTGAAGCAATGCCAGCATTAATCTCAGGTATTACGGTTACTGCCATCGCATTAGTTGGTTCAACGGCAATTGCCGGAGTTATTGGTGCAGGTGGGTTAGGTAACTTGGCATATTTAACTGGATTTACCCGAAACCAAAATGATGTCATTTTAGTTTCAACTATTTTAATACTTATTATTGTCTTTATCATTCAATTTATTGGTGATTGGGCTACAAATAAGATAGATAAGAGATAAAATTAAAAGGAGACTTAACGATATGAAAAAATTATTTAGTTTTGCTTCGGTTTTAGTTCTTGCACTTGTTTTAGCAGCTTGTGGTAATGGCGGCGGGAAAGATAAGACCATTACAGTTGGAGCATCACCAGCGCCACATGCAGAAATTTTGGAAAAGGCTAAACCATTACTTAAAGACAAAGGTTATAACTTAAAGATTAAAACAATTAACGACTACACTACGCCAAATAAATTATTAAATAAAGGTGAATTGGATGCAAACTTCTTCCAACATACACCATATTTAAAAACAGATAAAAAAGACAAAGGTTATAAAATTGAATCTGCTGGTAACGTACACTTAGAACCAATGGCTGTATATTCTAAAAAATATAAAAGCTTAAAAGACTTACCAAAAGGTGCAACAGTTTACGTATCAAACAACCCAGCTGAAGAAGGTAGATTCTTAAAATTCTTCGTTGATGAAGGCTTAATCAAATTGAAAAAAGGTGTAAAACCTGAAGATGCTACATTTAAAGATATCACTGAAAACAAAAAAGATATCAAATTTAACAACAAACAATCTGCAGAATACTTACCTAAGATTTATCAAAACCAAAAAGCAGATGCTGTAATTATTAACTCTAACTTTGCTATTGATCAAAAATTAAGTCCACAAAAAGATTCAATTGTTGTTGAGAAAGCAAAAGATAATCCATATGCTAACCTAATCGCAGTTAAAGAAGGACACAAAGACGATAAGAAAATCAAAGCATTAATGGAAGTATTACATTCTAAAGAAATCAAAGACTACATTAATAAAAAATATGATGGTGCAGTAGTACCAGCAAAATAATATTGAATATAGTCCATCCCTCTCTAGCCGTAATGGTTAGTGGGGGATTTTTTATATTAAGGAGTTTAAATAATGACACTCAAATAACTATAAATAGTTATGGAAGAAATACGATTCCTCAGTAAATGTTTAAATATAAATTAAAGTGTATACATTAATATTAAAGGGCGATTAATTATATTATATTGCTACTTAAAATCATGTAATAAGTGATAATAATAGATACAAATGAGGTACGTACTTATGAATGTTGGACTGATATTAGTAATAGTTATCTGTTGTGGGTTATTGCCAGTAATTATTTCAATAAATGAAAAGAAGAAAAAATAGTTCCTGCCGTATAGAAGTTTGGAAGTTTGAGTCATATTAATTGTGTGCAAGAGCTGTTGTATTAACATTGTGTTATAGCGTAGTGGGGTGTATGAAAGCAAATGGTCAAGTTATAAGGTCGATTTGAACAGGATGTGTTGAAGTGTGTAGTGGTCAGTTGAACGCAATCTGCCTATTAATAAGTATCGTAAATAAAAAAGAACAAACACTCAATAAATGAGGTGTCTGTTCCTTTAAAAGAATATTCAATTACTTAACTTATAAGTTAAACACGATCGTGCTCATCTTTGATGTCGCCAACGATTTTTTCTAAGATGTTTTCCATAGTTACGATACCAAGTGGTTGTTGCTTGTCATCTTCAATTAACGCAATATGAATTTGATGTGCTTTCATTTGTTCTAAAGCGTGATGTGCTTTTGTGTCGGGCTTTAATTTAAGAATTGAATTGGTAATTGTCTCGAGTGAAGTAACATTATCTTTGAGTAAATCTTTGGCATGAATATAGCCGATAATATTACTTTTTTCTCCTTTATACACAGGGAATCTTGTGTAATGTGCCTTGCTAATATAAGACTTTGTGTCATCATAACTATCTTGTACATTAATCACAGCTACATCTGCCATTGCTACATACCCATCTTGAAGTTTCATTTCGTCAAAGGCAAACGCTCTGTTGATATGCGTTAATTCGTTTTGCGAAATTTCTCCACCAGCATGACTTTCTTTTAATAGTAACTTGATTTCTTCCTCTGAATGATATATTTCACTTTCCTTTGCAGGCGTCATACCAAATAACTTTAATATTAATGTCGCTGAACCGTTAAGTATAAAAATAAATGGATAAAATAATTTAGAAAACAAGATAATAGGTTTTGCGATTAATAAAGTAATTTGTTCGGCTTTTTGGATAGCGATTGTCTTTGGTGCCATCTCACCAATTGCAACGTGTAAATAAGTTGCAATAACAAATGCACCGATAAGTGTGAAAACATGTATCAAAGTGTCTGAAAGTCCTAAACTACTGAACAATGGATGTAGTATGAATTCGAATGTCGATTCACCAACCATACCGATACCTAGAGCCGTTATCGTGATACCCAATTGACAGGCAGCTAAATATTCGTCGAGATTGGACACGACTTGTTGTGCAGCACGTGCTCGCTTGTTATTCTGTTTTGCGAGTGTGTTAATGCGTGATGATCTCACCTTTACGATAGCAAACTCGGTCGCTACGAAAAATGCTGTTAATGCTAATAAAATGATAAAAGTCAATAAACTAAATAAGGTTCCCAATAAAGAATTAATTCCTCCTAAATAATTAAGTTCAATCATATTGATTGAACTATTATTATAAATAAATCAAAAATAAAAGTCTAATGTAAAGAATGAATTTTATAGTTAAAATACACAAAAATTAAATGAGTAAATTCAATTATTACATTCTATTAATGAGTGTGTATTGATTCTATGATAAGCGCATATTTTGATTTATATGTCTAAATTATAGTATTGAGAACATTACTTCATATTTTATCAGTTAATCAATTCTTAGTATCATTATCAAAAATCATTGTGTTTTAAGAACTATTTTAATTTAGCGCTTGAAAAGGTTTATATTCGGATGTAACTACGTTATAATTATTAGTTGTAATATGATTTTAGTCTTTTGACTGTAGATTAAAATTATTATAAACTAGTAAGGAAAAACATATCATATATTACGGAGGGAATATGTATGCCATCTACATTAGAAATTAAAGACCTACATGTGTCTATTGAAGATAAAGAGATTTTAAAAGGTGTTAACTTAACAATCAACACTGGTGAAATACATGCAATCATGGGGCCAAACGGTACTGGTAAATCAACATTATCATCAGCTATCATGGGACACCCAAGCTACGAAGTAACTCAAGGTGAAGTATTATTAGACGGTGTTAACATTTTAGAATTAGAAGTTGATGAACGTGCAAAAGCAGGATTATTCCTAGCTATGCAATATCCATCTGAAATCACAGGTGTAACAAATGCAGATTTCATGCGTTCAGCTATTAATGCAAAACGTGAAGAAGGCGAAGAAATCAACTTAATGCAATTCATTAAAAAATTAGACAAAGAAATGGATTTCTTAGATATCGATCAAGATATGGCACAACGTTATCTTAACGAAGGTTTCTCTGGTGGGGAGAAAAAACGTAACGAAATCTTACAATTAATGATGTTAGAACCTAAATTTGCTATTTTAGATGAAATCGACTCAGGTCTTGATATCGACGCACTTAAAGTAGTTTCAAAAGGTATTAACCAAATGCGTGGAGATGAGTTTGGTTCATTAATCATCACTCACTATCAACGTCTATTAAACTATATTACACCAGATCACGTACACGTAATGTTCGGTGGTAAAGTTGTAACTTCAGGCGGTCCTGAATTAGCAAAACGTCTTGAAGAAGAAGGCTATGAATGGGTTAAAGAAGAGTACGGTGCTACAGAATAAATCTGAACTTTTATGCAAAAAATAAGATGAAGATTTAAGGCATTCATTATTGCCAAAGGATTTAAATCATACGATCATCAAATGGGAGGAAAAAAGTATGACGACTGAAACTTTAAACATTTCTGAAGCGCAACTTGTTGAGTATTCACAAGCCCATAATGAGCCAGCTTGGATGACAGAATTACGTAAAGAAGCGTTGAAATTAACTGAAACTTTAGAAATGCCAAAACCAGATAAAACGAAAATTAATAGATGGGACTTCGACTCATTTAAACAACATGAAACAACTGGAAGTGTATTCCAGTCATTAGAAGAATTACCAAATGCAGTAAAAGAAATTATAGATGTAGAAAATTCTGATAATCTAATTATTCAACACAATAATACATTAGCTTTTTCAAAAGTATCTGAATCAGCTACAAAAGATGGTGTAGTCGTTGAAGGTCTATCAGAAGCCTTGGTAAATCACCCAGAGCTAGTTAAACAATATTTAATGACAGAAACAGTTGCTCTCGATGAACATAGATTAACTGCTTTGCATACTGCATTAATTAACGGTGGTGTGTTTGTATACGTACCGAAAAATGTTGTAGTAGAAAACCCTATACAATATGTTGTATTACATGACGATGCTAATGCTAGTCTATACAATCATGTTATTATCGCTACTGAAGAAAGTGCTGAAGTAACTTACGTTGAGAACTATTTATCTACTGCAAGTGGTGAAGGTAATCAAATTAACATCATTTCAGAGGTAAATGCTGGAAAGAATTCTACAATCACTTATGGTTCTGTGGATTATTTAGATAAAGGATTCACTGGACACATTATTCGACGTGGTATCACAGCTGAAGATGCAACGATTAACTGGGCGTTAGGTTTAATGAACGAAGGTAGCCAAATTATTGATAATTCAACTAATTTAATTGGTGACCGTTCAGAAAGTGCCTTGAAATCAGTTGTTGTTGGTACTGGAGACCAAAAAATCAACTTAACTTCTAAGATTGTACAATATGGTAAAGATACGAATGGTTATATCTTGAAACACGGTGTAATGAGAGAAAATGCTTCTACTGTATTCAATGGTATTGGCTATATCAAACATGGTGGTACAAGATCAATTGCGAACCAAGAATCTCGTGTATTGATGCTTTCTGAAAATGCACGTGGCGATGCGAACCCAATCTTACTTATCGATGAAGATGATGTGGAAGCTGGTCACGCAGCATCAGTTGGACGTGTTGACCCTGAACAATTGTATTATTTAATGAGTCGTGGTATCTCACGTGAAGAAGCTGAAAGACTTGTTATTCATGGTTTCTTAGACCCTGTTGTTCGTGAATTACCTATTGAGGACGTTAAGCGTCAATTACGTGAAGTTATTGAATTAAAAGTAAACAAATAATAAATAGTTAAGCAATCAGAGTAATGTTAGGACAATAGTCATGAAAGAAACGATTATGCTGTAGTAAAGGATTGCTTTAGCATAATGATGTTTCGCCTTAACTAAGGACTGATTATAGATTCTTAATAAAGAAAGGTCTGAGGATAATTTGACCGAATTATTAAATGTGAATGAAATTATAAAAGACTTTCCAATTCTTGACCAACAAGTAAATGGTAAGCGATTGGCATACTTAGATTCAACAGCGACAAGTCAAACGCCAATTCAAGTTATAGAAGCGATTGACGATTATTATAAACGTTATAATTCTAATGTTCATCGTGGTGTTCATACTTTAGGTTCACTTGCGACAGACGGTTATGAAAATGCACGAGAGACAGTTAGAAATTTCATTAATGCCAAATACTTTGAGGAAATTATTTTTACGAGAGGTACAACTGCTAGCATTAATCTAGTAGCGCATAGTTATGGCGATGCTAATGTTTCTGAAGGTGACGAGATTGTGGTTACAGAGATGGAACATCATGCAAACATTGTGCCATGGCAACAATTAGCTAAACGTAAAAATGCTTCTTTAAAATTTATACCAATGACAGAAACTGGAGAATTAAACATTGAAGATGTTAAGGCTACAATTAATGACAATACTAAAATTGTAGCAATTGCTCATATTTCTAACGTTCTTGGTACTATTAATGATATTAAAGCAATCACTGAAGTGGCACATGCACATGGTGCAGTTATCAGTGTAGATGGTGCGCAAGCGGCACCGCATATGGATTTAGATATGCAAGACTTAGATGTTGATTTCTATAGCTTTAGTGGACATAAAATGCTTGGACCAACAGGTATCGGCGTACTTTATGGCAAACGACAGTTGTTAAATCAAATGGAACCTACTGAATTTGGCGGTGACATGATAGATTTCGTCGGTAAGTATGATGCATCATGGGCAGATTTACCAACTAAATTCGAAGCGGGAACGCCTTTAATTGCACAAGCAATCGGTTTAGCTGAGGCGATTCGTTACTTGGAAAGTATCGGCTTTGACGCGATTCATGAGCATGAGGCAACGTTAACGCAATATGCTTACGATAGAATGTTAGAAGTCGAGAATATTGAAATTTATGGTCCTCCGAAAGAACGTCGTGCAGGTGTTATTACCTTTAATTTAGGTGACGTACATGCGCATGATGTGGCTACAGCAGTAGATACAGAAGGTGTTGCTGTAAGAGCGGGCCATCACTGTGCACAACCGTTAATGAAATGGTTGAATCAATCTTCAACTGCCCGTGCTAGCTTTTATATCTATAATACGAAAGAAGACGTTGATCAAATGGTTGAAGCATTGAAACAGACGAAGGAGTTTTTCTCGTATGAATTTTAATAATTTAAATCAATTGTATCGTTCTGTAATTATGGACCACTATAAGAGCCCAAGAAACAAAGGGAAATTAGATAATGGTTCGATGACGGTAGATATGAATAATCCAACATGTGGTGACCGTATTCATCTGACATTTGATATAGAAGATGGCTTCATTAAGGATGCGAAATTTGATGGTGAAGGATGTTCGATTTCAATGTCTAGTGCTTCAATGATGACTGAAGCGGTAAAAGGTCATTCACTTGCAGAAGCAATGAAGATGAGTCAAGAATTTACAAAAATGATGTTGGGCGAAGATTATGAAATTACTGAAGATATGGGAGATATTGAAGCATTACAAGGTGTTTCTCAATTCCCTGCAAGAATCAAGTGTGCCACACTAGCTTGGAAAGCATTAGAAAAAGGCACAGTCGAAAAAGAAGGTAATGAGGAATAATTAAGCACAACACGTTGACATTGTGTAAAATTCCATTCACACTAAGGGTAACAGCAAGACTTAAAATTAGAAAATGAACAGACAAGTTATAATACATGCTTAGAATAGACGAGCGTTTGCAATAGAAGTCGTTTTAAATATATAAAAGGAGTGATTGAAATGGCTAAAAAAGCACCTGATGTTGGAGATTATCAATATGGTTTCCACGATGAAGATGTTTCCATTTTTAGATCAGAACGAGGATTAACAGAAAATATCGTTCGAGAAATCTCAAATATGAAAGATGAACCAGAATGGATGCTTAATTACAGATTGAAATCATTAAAGCAATTCTATAAGATGCCAATGCCACAGTGGGGTGGAGACTTATCAGAATTAGATTTTGATGATATCACTTATTATGTAAAACCATCTGAAAATACTGAACGTTCTTGGGATGAAGTACCAGAAGAAATCAAGCGTACGTTTGATAAATTAGGTATTCCAGAAGCTGAACAAAAATATTTAGCTGGTGTTTCAGCTCAATATGAATCAGAAGTTGTTTACCATAATATGGAAAAAGAACTTGAAGAAAAAGGTATTATATTTAAAGATACTGACAGTGCATTAAGAGAAAATGAAGAACTATTCAAACAATATTTCTCAACGGTTGTTCCGGCAGCAGATAATAAATTTGCGGCATTAAACTCAGCTGTATGGTCTGGTGGATCATTTATTTATGTTCCAAAAAACATTAAATTAGATACACCATTACAAGCTTATTTCCGTATTAATTCTGAAAATATGGGACAATTCGAACGTACTTTAATCATTGCTGATGAAGGTGCATCAGTAAACTATGTTGAGGGTTGTACTGCGCCTGTTTATACAACAAGTTCACTACACTCAGCAGTTGTTGAAATCATCGTACACAAAGATGCACATGTACGATATACTACAATTCAAAACTGGGCTAATAATGTTTATAACCTAGTTACTAAACGTACATTAGTTTATGAAAACGGAAATATGGAATGGGTAGATGGTAACTTGGGTTCTAAGTTAACTATGAAATATCCAAACTGTGTATTAATGGGTGAAGGTGCTAAAGGTAGCACATTATCTATCGCATTTGCTGGTAAAGGACAAGTGCAAGATGCTGGTGCGAAGATGATTCATAAAGCGCCTAACACTTCTTCTACAATCGTCTCTAAATCTATTTCTAAAGATGGCGGTAAAGTTGTTTATAGAGGTATCGTTCACTTTGGCCGTAAAGCAAAAGGTGCGCGTTCAAATATCGAATGTGACACATTAATTTTAGATAATGAGTCAACTTCTGATACAATTCCATATAATGAAGTATTTAACGATAATATTTCATTAGAACACGAAGCGAAGGTTTCTAAAGTTTCTGAAGAGCAATTGTTCTACTTAATGAGTAGAGGTATTTCTGAAGAAGAAGCAACTGAAATGATTGTAATGGGCTTCATTGAACCATTTACAAAAGAACTTCCAATGGAATATGCAGTTGAAATGAACCGTTTAATCAAATTTGAAATGGAAGGATCAATCGGATAGGATTGTATCTCCACATTTAACACTTATAATTTAAAGAAAAACACGAGGCATACACATTTGATACCCATTGTCGAAATGGTATTGAATTCATAGTATGGTCTCGTGTTTTTTGTATCAATTTATACTATGAAGTCATTTATAACCGTCATGCTAAATTTGATTGTATGCCTATAGCTAAGCGTTTAGTAAAAGTGTATGATGGGAATATATGTTTAAAAGAAAATAACATTTTGTTAAATTAAAAAGGAGAAATGCATAGATGATTATAGCCATAATCATACTTTTGTTTGCGTCAATCTTCTTTTCAATCAGCGAGACAGCTTTATCTGCTGTAAATAGGATGAAGCTACAGTCAAAAGCTGAACAAGGGGAAAATAAAGCAAATAAAATTTATCAGCTATTAAATAAACCAAGTGTCTATTTAACAGCTATTGTTATCGGTAAAAATGTTGCTAATATTATTTTAATTTCTTTGGTAACTTTGTGGTCTGAGAACCGGGAATTTAACATGATATTAACGATATTACTTGCTATTATAGGCGTCATTATTATTTGTGAGGTTGTTCCAAGGGCTTTTGCTGAGGCTTATCCAGAGAAGACCACACGATGGATTTATCCGATACTTGTAGGTTATATTTTTGTAATAAAGCCTCTCATTATCATTTTAAATCAATTAACTAAGATAATTAAAAATATGGTGCCGAATCATTCACAGGAAGAGCAGCGTTTTTCTAAGGAAGAAATTAGACAAATCGTTACGATTGCAGAGAGTCAAGGTGCGTTTAATGAAGTTGAGAAAAATCGCATACAAGGTGTCATGAATTTTGAAAAGTTAAAGATTACAGATATTGATACAACACCTAGGATAAATGTTACTGCGTTTCCTTCTGATATTTCTTATGAAGAGGCATATGAAACTGTAGTTTCCAATCCGTATACACGATATCCGGTATACGATGAAGATATTGATCATATTATTGGTGTCTTTCACTCAAAATATTTGTTAGCTTGGAGTAGAAAGACTTCAGATGATATTTCTAACTATATTTCAGAGCCATTATTCGTCAATGAACATAATAGAGCGGAATGGGTGTTGAGAAAAATGACAGTGTCTCGTAAGCACTTAGCAATTGTATTAGATGAATATGGAGGAACGGATGCTATCGTTTCACATGAGGATTTGATTGAGGAAATGTTAGGTATGGAAATCGAAGATGAGATGGATGAAGAAGAAAGAGAAAAACTGAAACAGCAACTCACTGCATATTATAAAAAATAAGTGCTAGATTAATAATCGTTGTGGAGATCTTTAAAGGGGTGTTTTTTCATGAAATTAACAAATGATGTCACAGAGAAATTAGGTATTCGTTATCCAATTATCCAAGCTGGTATGGCAGGGAGTACAACGCCTGAGTTAGTAGCAACGGTGAGTAATAGTGGAGGGTTAGGCACGATAGGTGCTGGTTACTTTACAACGGATAAATTAGATCAAGAAATTACACACGTCCAAGAATTAACAGACTTACCATTCGCAGTGAATTTATTTGTGCCAAGTGATAAGTTATATTTACCTGAAAAGGTTGAAAAAATGAATGCTTGGTTACGACCTTATCGACGGGCGTTGAACCTTGAAGAACCTACAGTTAATATTAGTGAAGAAGAACAATTTAATACTGCAATAGAATTATTAATAGAAAAAAATGTACCTATTGTTTCGTTTACCTTTGGTATACCTGATGGTGCAATTATTGATAAATTAAAGCAAAATCATATGAAATTAATTGGTACTGCGACTTCAGTTGAAGAAGCTATTGCGAATGAACAAGCAGGGATGGATATGGTGATTGCACAAGGTAGTGAAGCTGGTGGTCATAGGGGGTCATTTACATATGTTGCAGGTGATCAAGTACCCTTGGTTGGTACAATGTCATTGGTGCCACAAATTGTAGATGCTGTTAATATTCCAGTGATTGCTGCTGGTGGAATAATGGATGCGCGAGGATTAATTGCGAGCATGGTTTTAGGGGCTAAAGGTGCCCAATTAGGTACAGCGTTTTTAACTACTGAAGAAAGTGGAGCTTCAACGTTATATAAAAATGCGATACAAGAAAGTAAAGAAACGGATACGGTAGTTACCAAGGTCTTTAGTGGTAAGCCAGCGCGAGGTATTGATAATGATTTCATTCATAATATGAATAGATATGATGATGACATCCCGGATTATCCAATTCAGAATCAACTTACAAATGCTATAAGAAAGGCATCGGCACAAAATGGTGATACAAAATGGACGCATTTATGGAGTGGTCAGTCGCCAAGATTGGCGCGTGCAGTTTCGGCATCTACATTGATGCAACAAATCATCCGACACACAGAAACTTTGATTTAAAGTGAATTTTATAGACTATAACTGAATATATTTGTAAAAGAGCAAAGCACTCAAATACAATAAAATTGAAAGTGATTGTTATTACAATGATTCAATTGCATTGTATGCATTAGGGTTAGTATTAACTTTACTAAACAGAGGAGCGATT
Organism: Staphylococcus gallinarum; assembly: GCF_029774255.1. Taxonomy (NCBI): domain Bacteria; kingdom Bacillati; phylum Bacillota; class Bacilli; order Caryophanales; family Staphylococcaceae; genus Staphylococcus; species Staphylococcus gallinarum. The sequence continues at coordinate 2,086,492 of NZ_CP069082.1, read as the reverse complement.
GCTCTTTTCTTTTTAACTAAATTCAAAAACAACTGCAGATTAAATGTTATTCTGTTTACATTGTAAAGTTATGATGATTTAGAATTTATCAAGTGATTACCTTAATTCAGATATGGTATCATTAATGTGGTGATATTATGATAAATATAGGATTAACTGGTTGGGGAGATCACGATTCACTCTATGTAGACTTGCAAAGAAAATCAGATAAATTACTTACATATGCGAGTCATTTTCCAATAGTAGAATTAGATGCTTCATATTATGCAATACAGCCGGAGAGAAATATTAATAAGTGGATAAGAGAAACGCCTAAAAGATTTGAATTCATTGTGAAAATTCACCAGGCATTAACGTTACATGCTGATTATCATGATTTTGCAGAAACGAGACAAGCATTGTTTGATCAGTTTATTGCTATGATTAAACCTTTGCAAGAGGTTAACAAATTAGCAATGGTATTAGTTCAATTTCCACCTTGGTTTGATTGTACTGCTAAAAATATTGCATACATCCGTTATGTTCGAGAACAATTAAAGTCATTTCCAGTATGTGTAGAATTTAGACATCAGTCTTGGTTTAATGAGGAGTATAAAGAGCAAACATTAGCATTTTTGACTGACCATGAACTGATTCATGCAGTTTGTGATGAACCGCAAGTAGGCCAAGGTTCTATACCTTTAATTAATCGTATTACGCATGAAACTGCATTTGTACGATATCATGGGCGTAATACTAATGGTTGGACGAAAAAGGATATGACAGATGAAGCGTGGAGAGATGTTAGATATCTTTATGATTACAGTGATAAAGAATTGATGGAATTAGTTAATAAAGTTAAAGTTTTAGAGCATAAAGCTAAAAGGATTTATGTTGTGTTTAATAATAATTCTGGTGGTCATGCAGCAAATAATGCTAAGCAATATCAACAATTATTAGGAATAGATTATGAAGGACTCGCACCAAAGCAATTGAAATTATTTTAGGAGAGATTTGATGTTAACTATAGTGTTATTGGTATTAATTGGTGCATTATCAGCTATTTTAGGATCGTTGGTAGGCATAGGTGGTGGAATAATTATTGTGCCAACGCTTGTTTATTTAGGCGTGGATAATGATATTTTACATGGTATTACACCACAAATTGCAATAGGTACTTCGTCAGTAATCTTGATTGTAACGGGATTATCATCTACGTTAGGGTATTTAAAGACTAAACAAGTGGATGTGAAAAATGGTTCTATATTTTTATTTGGTTTATTACCTGGTTCGTTAATTGGTTCTATCTTAAGCCGTTATTTAACGTTAGAGTCATTTAATTTATATTTTGGGATATTTTTAATCTTTGTTTCAATATTATTAATGGTTAGAAATAATATTAAGCCACTAAAAATATTTAATAAACCAAAATATGAAAAAACATATGTGGATGGTACAGGTAAGACGTTTCATTATAGTGTGCCACCGGTCGTGGCATTTATTGCAACACTATTTATAGGTGTCCTAACAGGTTTGTTTGGTATCGGTGGTGGTGCATTAATGACGCCGTTAATGTTAATTGTATTTAGATTTCCACCACATGTGGCAGTTGGAACAAGTATGATGATGATTTTCTTTTCAAGTGTGATGAGTTCTGCAGGACACATTGCTTTAGGTCATGTAGCCTGGATTTACTCTATTGTATTGATTATTTCAAGTTACTTTGGTGCTAAGTTAGGAGTTAAGATTAATCATTCAATTAAATCAGATACAGTTGTAACATTATTACGCACAGTTATGTTAATAATGGGTATATATCTAATAATTAAGTCATTTTTATAATACTTGAGGAGGGGAATAGCGATGCAGTTAACAATCTATCATACGAATGATATACATAGTCACCTTCAAGAATATGCAAACATATCAGCATATTTGAATGAAGAAAGACCTAAATTAAATCATCCCTCACTCTATCTTGATATCGGTGACCATGTTGATTTATCAGCACCTGTGACTGAAGCAACTATGGGGACAAAGAATGTTGAATTATTGAATCAAGCACATTGTGATTTAGCTACGGTTGGCAATAATGAAGGAATGACAATTTCACATGATGCATTAAATGCATTATATAATGATGCTCAATTTCCAATTACCTGTGCGAATGTATTCGACGAACAAGGTAATCTACCAAATCATATTCAGTCTTCTTACATTAAAGAAATTGAAGGTGTTAGAATTCTATTTGTGGCTGCAACTGCACAATTCACGCCGTTTTATCGTGCTCTAGATTGGGTTGTTACAGATCCATTAGAGGCTATTAAAGATGAAATCAGTGCAAATGAAGGTGCCTATGATATACTTATAATTATGAGTCATGTTGGTGTGTTTTTTGATGAAAAATTATGTCAAGAAATCCCAGAAATAGATCTTATTTTAGGCAGTCATACACATCATCACTTTTTAAATGGAAAGATGAATAATGGGGTGTTGATGGCGGCCGCAGGAAAGTATGGCTACTATCTTGGTGAAGTTACTTTAGATATAGAAGATAAGCGTATTATAAATAAAAAAGCAACGTTATATCCAGTGACACAATTACCAAAAGTTGAAACCAACTATGAAGAAGAAGGGCGCTTACTCTTGAGTGACCCAGTTGTTGATCATCCAGTATATTTACCTAGAAGAACAGATGTAATCACGCAATCAGCATATTTGTTAGCAGAGAGTGTATTTGAATTTACCAATGCGGATTGTACGATTATTAATGCGGGATTAATCGTAAAAGGCATTGAAGCGGATCAAGTTACAGAGTATGACATACACCAAATGCTTCCACATCCGATTAATTTGGTGCGCATTAGATTAACTGGACAGGAATTAAAGCAAGTCATCATCAAAAGTCAAAAGCAAGAGTATATCAATGAATTTGCACAAGGATTAGGTTTTAGAGGAGATATATTTGGTGGTTATATTTTATTTAATATTGGCATCATTCAATCTGAATCTCGTTTCTTTATAAATGGGGAGGAAATTGATGACGATACAACATATACACTAGGCACCGTCGATATGTATACATTTGGTCGTTATTTCCCAACATTAAAGGAACATGCAATTGAATATTTAATGCCTGAGTTTCTACGTGATATATTTAAAGAGAAACTTTTGGAATATTAAAAGATGGACAATATACATTTAAATTTGCCCCGAATTTCGTTATAATATATACAGATTTCAATTCAGGAGGATTGTGCGTTTATGGCTACTAAAAATGAAGAAATTTTACGTAAACCGGATTGGTTGAAGATAAAGTTAAACACAAACGAAAACTACACTGGTCTTAAGAAAATGATGCGTGAAAAGAATTTACACACAGTTTGCGAAGAAGCAAAATGTCCGAATATACATGAGTGTTGGGGAGAAAGACGTACTGCTACTTTTATGATTTTAGGTGCAGTATGTACTAGAGCTTGCCGTTTTTGTGCGGTTAAGACAGGATTACCAAACGAATTAGATTTAGAAGAGCCAGAACGCGTGGCAGAATCAGTTGAATTAATGAACTTAAAGCACGTTGTAATTACAGCTGTTGCGCGTGATGATTTAAGAGATGCTGGTTCAAATGTATATGCAGAAACAGTCCGCAAAGTAAGAGAACGTAATCCATATACATCTATTGAAATTTTACCATCTGATATGGGTGGCGACTATGAAGCATTAGAAACGCTTATGGCTTCTAAACCAGATATTTTAAACCACAATATTGAAACAGTGCGTCGTTTAACACCAAGAGTTCGTGCGCGTGCAACTTATGATCGTACATTAGAATTCTTGCGTCGCTCTAAAGAATTACAACCAGATATCCCTACTAAATCAAGTTTAATGGTTGGTTTAGGTGAAACGCATGAAGAAATACTTGAAACTATGGATGATTTACGTGCTAATGATGTAGATATCTTAACTATTGGTCAATATTTACAACCATCACGTAAGCATTTGAAAGTTGAAAAGTATTACACACCATTAGAATTTGGTAAATTAAGAAAAATTGCAATGGATAAAGGTTTCAAACATTGTCAAGCTGGTCCATTAGTACGTAGTTCTTATCATGCCGATGAACAAGTTAATGAAGCGGCAAAAGAAAGACAACGTTTAGGTGAAGAACAACTTAAGCAAGACGCAACTACAAAATAACTAAATAATTAATGCAAAGACTTAGTTCAATTTTAATGTATGCCGACAATGTTACATTAAATGAGCTAAGTCTTTATTAAAACTTTAAGCTATTCCAATCATATTATAATGGAGAGCGCGATAGATTAGGTGAGTACAATGATAAAGGTAAATGAACAACATTTTGAAATTGTTGAAGATTATAGGGACTGTTTTGATGAAGAAATATTTGCCAACCGTTACTCAGATATATTAGATAAGTATGATTATGTTGTTGGTGATTTTGGATATGAACAATTGAGACTCAAAGGTTTTTATAGTGATCACAATAAAAAGGCAGAACTTAGTAAACGTTTCTCAACGATTCAAGATTATTTATTGGAATATTGCAATTTTGGTTGTCCTTATTTCATCTTGAGACACATACCAGAAAAAGAAATCAAAGATAAGTTAGCTCAGCAACAACAGGAAGATGAAATTATTGAAAGTAATAAACTTCAAGACGTCAAGATTCAACCTAGCATCCAACAACCTGAAAAATAAAAGAACCAAGTGTCTATAATTTGAACTGCTTCATTCAAGGTTTTCATTTTTAAATGTCTACTTTGTATGAAGTATGTCAATTGACGCTTGGTTTTTTTATTAATGTTATTTAATGTATTAATGAATCTTACTCCTACGAAGTTTGTGTTTAAAATCAAATCGCTGATTTATTGAATGACTTCGTTGAGATATTCAGAAATTTCATTTCCTTCTTCTTCTGATACACCGAGGATATGTGCGATATAACCTTCCTCTTCTAAATCATCCGTACCGATAATGCCAAATTTATTCGTTTGCATATTCAAGACAATCGTTTTACCATAATGACGATTGGTTTGTACTAACATTAAATCATAGCGGCTGTGTTCGCCCACAAACCCGACAAATTGTACTTGTGCTGATTCGTCATCATCATATAAATACATATCTATCATTTATATTCGCTCCTTAAGGTGTATTTATTAAAGTTAATATTTTTAAGTTTAATAAAGCGTTAATAATTAGTATAACTGGAAATGAATTAACCTGTAAAGTTATGGTATGATGAACAAGATAGGGGTGACGAGTATGTATTTCGTAAACAAAGAACAATTAAATGCTAAATTAAATTACTTACAACAATTACTTAGCGATTATCCACAGCAGAAACATAATCATTATGCATTTGAACGCATAGCTCAAATGTTGATTGAATCATCAGTGGATATAGGTAATATGATTATTGATGGATTTATTTTGAGAGATCCAGGTAATTATAAAGATGTTATTGATATCTTAGAATTAGAAGGTGTCATTTCAAAGGACACACAACAACATATTAATGAAACTGTTGAAGTTAGAAAGCAATTTGTTCATTACTATGATGAACTGAATACTACAGAACTTATTCCAATTTTTGATAAGTCAGTACAGTACTATCAGCAATTTATTACTGAAGTATTGCAATTTTTAGAGAACGAGAATGTACCAATTACTGCATTTGGTCAAAAAGGAGAATAAATAGAAATGAAAAATTACAAAGCATATCTAATTGACTTAGATGGAACTTTATATAAAGGTAATGAAACAATAGATGGCGCTAAGGCCTTTATATCATATTTAAATCAGCATCAAATACCGCATTTATATGTAACAAATAATTCAACGAAAGAACCAGAAGAAGTAGCGACAAAATTATCGTCAATGGGCTTAGATGCCAAAGCTACTGAGGTGGTTACTTCTGCACTTGCGACTGCCGAATATATTTCAGAAGCTTCACCAGGAGCATCAGTATATATGTTAGGTGGCACAGGTTTGAAAAAAGCATTAACGAGTCATGGTTTACAATTGAAAAATGATGAATTTGTTGATTATGTTGTTATTGGTTTAGATGAAGCGGTGACTTATGAAAAATTAGCTACAGCAACATTAGGTGTGCGTAATGGGGCAACATTTATTTCGACGAATAAAGACGTTTCTATTCCGAAAGAACGTGGTTTCTTACCGGGTAATGGCGCGATTACAAGTGTGGTTTCAGTATCTACTGGCGTCCAACCAACATTTATTGGAAAGCCAGAACCAATTATTATGCATAAAGCACTAGAACAATTGGAATCATTAGGAATTAAGCCTGATGATGTTGCCATGGTGGGTGACTTATATGACACGGATATACTGTCAGGCATTAATGTTAGTATCGACACGATTCATGTTCAAACGGGCGTAACAACTAAAGCTGAAATTGAACAAAAAGATGTACCACCAACATATAGCTTTAAAGATTTAAATGAGGTTATTAATGAGCTAGAACAATAGGGGTGATTAGATGGAAAAAGTAATCGTAACAAGAAAGATTCCGCAACCATTTATAGATCAGTTAGAATTATTTGCAGATGTAGAGGTATGGAATGAATCCTACACACCAATGCCACGAGAAAAATTTTTAGAGGCATTGAATGATGCGACAGCTTGCTTTATTACATTAAGTGAAACGATAGATGAAGAAGTTATTGCACACGCGCCAAAATTAAAGGTTATTGCAAATATGGCAGTTGGTTTCGATAATATAGATGTGCAACTTGTTCGCAGTAAGGGGATAGTAGCAACTAATACGCCTGAAGTTCTAACTGAAACTACCGCAGAATTAGGCTTTACTTTAATGTTGACTGTAGCAAGACGTATCATTGAAGCGGAACAGTATGTTCAAAATGGCGAATGGCAAAGCTGGGGACCTTATTTACTTGCAGGTAAAGATCTATATAATGCTAAAGTAGGTATTTTTGGCATGGGAGATATTGGTAAGGCATTTGCAAGACGTTTAAAGGGCTTTAATGTTAATATTATGTACCATAATCGTAGCAGACAGGTAGAGGCAGAAGAAAGTTTGGGTGCGCTTTATGTATCGTTTGATACATTATTAGAACATAGTGACTTCGTTGTTTGTACAGCACCGTTGACTGAGGAAACACGCGACAAGTTTAATGAGGCAGCATTTAAAAAGATGAAAAATGATGCTATTTTTATCAATATTGGACGAGGTGCAGTCGTTGATGAAACAGCATTAGTTGCAGCATTACAAGATGGTGAGATTGCTGCATGTGGCTTAGATGTATTACGAAAAGAACCTATTGATATGTCACACCCATTATTATCTATGAAAAATGCACTCGTCTTACCACATATTGGTAGCGCATCAGTCATCACTAGAAACCGTATGATACAGTTGTGTATTGATAATATTAGACTAGTCTTAAGTGGCAAAGATGCGAAAACACCAATTAAATAATAAATTATTTTTTGTATTATACTATCTTTAAATATTGCTGGCAGAGTTACTTAAACTCTGCTGGCTTTTTTTATGTGAAAAAGACTATATTACGAGTGGATAAATAAAATCAAGTATTGCATGTCTATAAAAATCAGAAAAGTGATTAGCTTTTTATCAATAATATTTCAAAAACAATTGCTAAACTAAAAATACAATAAAAATAAGCAATATATAAGTGGAAGTTATCTTGGATAAGTATGTATATATATCCATAAAAGACTAATATTTATGTTGTTTCTAACTTCAAAATAACAATAGATATATGAATTATAGATAATAAAACTAAACGCAAAGCATTTAATATAACATTTTTGTTAGCTGAAGAAATATGGATTTAATTGTAAAGATGGGAAATTGATTGTATAATTATGAACAGTAAATAAAAAATATTTTAATTATATATGTGTTAAAATATATTAGAAAACAGATAAATAGAATATAGTATTTTGCACGTGTTATAAAGGAGGCTCAGACATATGAATCATGATAAAAAGCACACCATTGAAAAAATTAAACCATGGTTGCTTACTATCTTATACGTAGTAATATTTATTGCGCTTTATTTGATTTATGGAACTGGAGATACGCAAAATAACTTTATTTATAATGAATTTTAATGAAGGAGACAACTATGAAAGACATTATTCAATCATTAATTGAAAATAATAAAAACGATGCGAATCAAATAGCGATTAAATATAATGATGAATCATTAACTTACGGTGAATTAAATCATTATTCAAATAAATGTGCAGATATGATTGCTAAATCAAGTCGACCTGTAGTGATTTATGGTCATATGTCACCTTTTATGATTGTCGGTATGATTGGAGCTATTAAGGCAGGATGTGGTTATGTACCAATAGATATTTCTATACCTCAAGATAGGGTAGAGGCAATTGTAAATAAGGTTCAGCCAGAATTTATACTTAATACATCTGAAGCGATACTGCCATTTTCCGATATAACGATATTTGATGTTCAATGCATTATTGATCACGAAGAGGTCAGTGAATTTGAATGTAAAATGCAGCCCAATGATGTCGTTTATACTATTTTTACATCAGGTTCGACGGGAGAACCGAAGGGCGTGCAAATTTCATACGATAGCTTAAATGAGTTTACACAGTGGATGGTGGAACTAAATCAGTTAGGGGTTAAACAGCAATGGCTCAATCAGGCGCCATTCTCCTTTGATTTATCAGTAATGGCTATTTATCCATGTTTAGCTACTACAGGAACATTAAATTTAGTAGATAAAGCAATGATAAATAAACCAAAGCTATTAAATGATATGTTGCAACAAGCCACTATTAATGTGTGGGTGTCGACCCCTTCGTTTATGGAAATGTGTTTAATGTTACCAATGTTAGACCAACAACAATATCCAAGCCTAAAAGAATTCTTCTTCTGTGGTGAAATTTTGGCACATAGAACAGCAAAAATGTTATCTAAAAAGTTTCCTGATGCATATATTTATAATACTTATGGTCCAACAGAAGCCACTGTTGCTGTCACAAGCATTTTGATAAACGAGGAAGTACTAGCCAAGTACAATCCATTACCAGCTGGTCAATCTAGACCAGGTACACAGTTACATTTAACTTCTGAACAAGAGTTAATTATTTCAGGGAATGCTCTAAGTAAAGGTTACCTAGAAGACAAAGTAAAAACAGATGCCGTATTTAGATATGACAATGAAATTCGTAATTATTACACAGGTGATAAAGCTGAGTACAAAGATAATCAATGGTTTATCAATGGTCGATTAGATTTTCAAATTAAATTAAATGGCTATCGAATGGAGATAGAAGAAATTGAGTTTCAGTTAAGACAATCACCTTCTATACAAGAGGCAGTGGTTGTTCCGAACTATCGTGACAATAAAGTCACGCATATCAATGCCGTTATAATTACAGCGGATACCATAACTCAGATGACTGATGAGCAGGCATTTATTCATGAAATTAAAGCGGAATTAAAGCAACACCTGCCTGAATATATGATACCTAAAAAGATTATGTTTACTGACCGTTTACCATTGACTCATAATGGTAAGTTAGACCGTAAACAGATTGCTGAGGACTTTACATAATGACACCATATGGCACATTTACGTTCTTTCTCATTGCATTCATCGTATTATTACCGGTTATAATATTAGGGTTTTTAGGTAAGAGAAGTCATATTTATAATGGTCTGAGCACATTATTTATGATTGAACTTATTTTCTCATCGACAAAACATAATTTCTTTGATCAACCATTGTTAAGTGTAGCTTTTGTTAACTTTATTATATATGTCGTCTGGCAAGTATTAATCATTATGTATTATTGGAAATCACGTTTTGTTAAAAATACATTTAGCAAATTCTTTATGGTGATAACACTGTCAATCTTGCCATTGATTATTGTTAAAGTAATGCAAAGTTCATTATTAGGTACTGCACAAATTAAATTTCATGAAAGTAAGGTAGTCGAATTAATAGGTTTCTTAGGTATTTCTTATGTGACATTTAAAAGTGTCCAATTATTAATGGAAATCAGAGATGGCTCAATTAAAGAAATTGATCATTGGAAAGTTGTCCAATTTATTACATTCTTCCCAACGATTTCATCTGGGCCAATTGATCGATATAAACGCTTTGTCAAAGATGATCGTGTAGCACCAAGTGGTGAGGCGTATAGAGCATTAGTGGAAAAAGCGATTCATTATATTATGCTTGGCTTTTTATATAAATTTATTATTGCACACTTACTTCACGTATACGCAATTACCCCGTTATTAATGGATTTAACAGGATTTACTGCAAAATGGTTATATATGTATGCTTATAGTTTATATCTGTTCTTTGACTTTGCAGGTTATACATTGTTTGCGATTGCATTTAGCTATTTATATGGTATTAAATCTCCGCAAAACTTTAATCAGCCATTTAAAGCCAAAAATATTAAAGACTTTTGGAACAGATGGCATATGTCATTATCATTTTGGTTTAGAGATTGTATTTATATGAGAGCATTATTCTTTATGTCTAAGAAAAGATTATTAAAGAGTCAATTTGCGATGTCTAATATCGCATTTTCTTTAAATTTTATTATCATGGGAATTTGGCATGGTATCGAAAGCTATTATATTTTGTATGGCATGTATCATGCTGCATTATTTATAGGTTATGGTTATTACGAAAGATGGCGTAAACAACATCCACCACGTTGGCAAAATCAATTTACAACTGTAATGAGTATTATCATAACGTTCCATTTCGTAGCATTTGGATTTTTAATCTTTTCAGGGAAACTGTATTAAAACATAGGAGGAATTTAAAAGTATGGAATTTAAAACACAAGTATTAGATTTATTAGAGGAAGTTACTGAAAATAACATTGTAAAGGAAAATCCCGATATTGCGCTGTTTGAAGAAGGTATTATTGATTCATTCCAAACTGTTGGTTTATTATTAGAAATTCAAAATAAATTAGATATTGAAGTTTCAATTATGGATTTTGATAGAGATGAATGGGCAACACCGAATAAGATTATTACGGTATTAGAAACATTAAGATGAAGTTAAAAGCATTTATTCCTATCATTGTAAGTCTCATTCTATTTGGTGTATTTCTTATATTACCAGCTAGTTGGTTTACAGGTTTAATCAATAATAAAACACTTCAAGAACAACGACTAAATATAACTGATCAAGTGCTAAAGGGTACACAAATACAAGATAAAATGTATAAATCTGATAAATACTATCCTATATACGGTTCAAGTGAACTTGGAAAAGATGATCCGTTTAATCCAGGTTTATTGTTAGATGATAAGAAAAAGGCGCCAATGCAACCGTTTCTAATTGGAACAGGAGGTTCTACTGATCTTGTCAATGCAGTTGAAGCCGCATCACAATTTCAGAATTTAAAAGGGAAAAAAATGGCATTTATTATATCACCTCAATGGTTTACAAATAATGGTTTAACAAATGTAAACTTTAAAGCGCGTATTTCAGATGCTCAAGTGAACCAATTATTTCAACAATCTGGGATGAGCGATAAATTGAAACAACGATATGCGGATCGATTATCCAAATTTAAAGATGTCAAGAATAAGTACTATTTAAAGGAAATGAAGAAACATCCTAACAAGGTTAAGGATAATTATTTATCATCATTTAAAGCACAACAATTAATGAAGATAGAAGCGATCAAGTCAATCTTTCCAGCAAAACCATCTCCTTTGTCACAAGTTAAGCCTATAGATAGTAAAAATAAATCATGGAAAGATTTATCTAAAGAAGCGGAAAAGCTTGGAAAAGACAGTACTAAAACTAATAAATACGGAATTAGAGATGAATATTGGAAGTTGATCAATAGTCATAAGAGAAAAATTAATCGTGATTACGAATTTAATGTAAATTCTCCAGAGTTTCAAGATTTAGCACTCTTTGTGGATACAATGAATGAAGCAGGTGCAGATGTGCAGTACATTATTTTACCATCAAATGGTAAGTGGTATGATCGTATCGGTATTAAGCAAGAACGCCGGCAAAAGGTGTACGATAAGATTAATAACACAATCACACAACGAGGTGGTAGTGTTTATAATATGACCGATAAAGATTATGAACCATATGTAATAAGCGATGCTGTTCATGTAGGCTGGAAAGGTTGGGTCTATATTAGCGAACAAATTGCACATCATATGAAAGGTGAAACGCATCATCATAAACATCATAAACCAGACGATAATGCACCAGTTCAGCATAACAATAAAGCACCAAGTGTAAGCTAAATATTATTTAATAAATCAAAGTAAAAGACAATCCATTTTTATTGAATGGTTGTCTTTTTTTCTATAAAAAAACTGCTATCCATTGTCGGATAACAGTCTTTGTCATAAATTATCATGAGATAATTCTAGATGATAGAAAACTAACTCATGTCTATTATTGATGTGCATGTGATGGTCTTAACATATATGTTGTTAGAAAACTTGTTCTACTTCGATAACGCCAGGTACCTCTTCGTGTAAAGCACGCTCAATACCCGCTTTTAATGTGATTGTAGAACTAGGGCATGTACCACAAGCACCATGTAATTGTAACTTAACAATTCCATCTTCTACATCTACGAGTGAGCAGTCACCACCATCACGTAGTAAGAATGGACGCAATCTTTCGATAACCTCTGCTACTTGATCAAACATCGTTGCGTTTTCAGTTGGCATGGAAATGCCTCCCTTCCAAGTAAATAATTTCATGTTATACTTATCTTTTTATTATAATAGAAATGTGTTGAAAAATCTATAAATGAAAACAAAAGGGGATAGTAAAATATGAATAAAGCGAGTGTAGTTGTTTATGGCGCCGATATCGTGTGTGCAAGTTGTGTTAATGCACCGACTTCTCGTAATACGTTTGACTGGTTACAACCATTGTTAAAAAGAAAGTATCCAGAAATTTCGTTTGAATTTACTTATATTGATATAGAAAAAGATACCGAAAATTTAACTGACCATGATCAACAATTTATAGAACGTATTCAAGAGGATGAATTGTTTTATCCTTTAGTGACAATCAACGATGAATACGTTGCAGATGGTTATATTCAATTGAATACGTTAACAAAGTTTATGGATCAATTTGGGTAAGAGGTATGTAACATTACTATTTTTAACAAAAGGCTAAGATACATTTAAGAAAGACTGAGCCATCAATATGAAAAACCAGTAAATGATGATAATCGTCATTTACTGGTTTTTTACTTGGATTTTAGTCCTACTAAATGCTATAACAATAAAAACATAACTATGGAAAGTCTATCATTATCGATAGCTTCATAGCTATGTTTAGTATATTTCAATAGGAATTATAGTACATCTCAATTAATACCATTGATACGACTCCTTGAAATGATTAGCCGTTGTGATATTTGTATAACCAAAGTACTCCGGATTTCAAGATTGATGCTAAGCGGCCTGTCACAGTTCTGTCCATGATATAGGCGAAACCTTTCTTATCACCTAATGAGCCTAAGAAACCTTGAATTTTAATTTCAGGCATTTTTTCTGGTAGAGGTTTATTTTGCCATTGTAATTTCATGACATCGGCAATTTGATCACCCTGTGCTTCAGCGAGTTGTGCACTAGGTGCATGTGGTAATTCAGCACAGTCACCCACGACATAGACATTTGGATATGTTGGAACTTGATGATATTGATTCAAGATAACTCGACCACTCTTACTAATATCAATAGGTAAGTTTCTCACTAATTCAACTGGTTGAATACCAGCAGTCCAAACGATTAAGTCTAATTCTTCTGGTACATCGTTGTTGTAAATACGCCCAGGCTCTACACGATTGACATCTGAATTAGGGATAACCTTTACGTTATTCTTTTTGAACCATTTTTCAATATAAGTACTTAATTTTTCAGGGAAACGACTTAGGATGCGTTCACCTCTGTCATATAAGTAGATTTCTAAGTCTTCACGACTTTCACGTAATTCACTAGCAAGCTCAATGCCACTTAAGCCAGCGCCAACAATACCGACCTTCGCTCCATTTGGAAGTTCGCTAATGTGATGGAATGTTTCTCGAGATTTCGACAATGTCTGAATACTGTGTGTATACTCTTCAGCACCAGGCACATTGTGATATTTATCTTCACAACCAAGACCAATAACTAATTCATCGTAGTCTACTTTTGTATTCCCAACTGAAACAATTTGATCGTCGAGATTAATATCATTAATTTCTCCGTAAACATTGTTTAAACGGTCAGAGTTTGGAAAGTTCATACGAATATCTTTATCAGATTTCGTACCTGCAGCTAACTCATAGAACTCTGGTTTTAACCCATGATAAGGCATACGATCGATTAGTGTAATGTTATAATTTTCCGGAAGCGCATTTGGTAAAATGTGTGACATAATGCGCATATTTCCGTATCCGCCACCTAAAAGAACTAAATTTTTCATTATTAGATACCCCTCTAGTAAAAATTGTATTGAACATTTGATAAAACATTGCGAGTTGAGCTGTGAAAAGCATTGTGTTTTTATCAATTATGCATCAATGTAAGTTATTAAATATAATGTGGTTAAATCATATTTCGCTTATATTGATATACCAATTTTCTATAAACAGCTTACTTAAATACATTATATGCTTTTTTGTATCGTTCTACAAATAAGTTATGGTAATAAAGGGTTATCATGAAATCGTTTTAACAATCAATTAAAGTAGTAAGTAAACCTAACTATTGGCTAAGTAATGCATAGTTCATAGATTTTTATATAAGGATGTTAAATTACACAAAAAAATTTATTGTAAAAAGACGATTAAATTTAAAATGATACTTTCTTAAATATAAGCACGTATGTGTTAAAACATAGTTGTGTTTGTTATAATTATATGACTGATAATTAATGAGAGGGTGTATTATGAATCCAATAGTAGAGTTCTGCATTTCGAACTTAGCGAAAGGTGGAGACTATGTATACAATCAACTGGAGAATGATCCTGGTATAGATGTATTAGAATACGGTTGTTTACAAAATTGTGGCTTATGTTCTAGTGGCTTGTATGCATTAGTGAATGGTGATATTGTTGAGGGTGAATCGCCAGATGATTTATTACAAAATATTTATGCGCATATAGAAGAAACGTGGATTTTTTAGGGAGGTAATCATAATGGCAGTAATTAACGTTACAGAAGCGGCAGCATATGAAGTTAAAGATATGTTAGAGCAAAATGAAATGGCAGATGGCTATTTAAAGGTCAAGGTTAACGGTGGTGGATGTACTGGTTTAACTTATGGTATGTCTGCTGAAGCTGAGCCTGGTGACAATGATGAAGTGTATGAATTTCACGGTCTTAAGGTATTAGTAGATAAAATGGATGTACCGGTACTACAAGGTACAACAATAGATTTTAAACAATCTCTTATGGGTGGCGGATTCCAAATAGACAATCCAAATGCGATTGCATCATGTGGTTGTGGAAGCTCATTTAGAACTGCAAAGGTGGCAGGAACACCTGAAGATTGTTAATAAATAAAAGGTTATAGTTTTATCGATTGAATGATAAACTATAGCCTTTTAATAGTTTATGTGAAAAAATAAACAATATGTGCGTTAGCGCTTGAAAATCAAGCATAAAAACTATAAAATTAGTATTGGATGAAAAATGTCTTTTTTGTGACTTACATATGTATAATTAGGGTATAGAAAAAGACTTATGCAACAAATAATATATGAAAGCTTAGGTGAATGAAATGGCTCAAGATCGTAAAAAGGTATTAGTTTTAGGCGCTGGTTACGCAGGTTTACAAACTATTACAAAATTACAAAAGCAAATTTCAGCAGATGAAGCTGAAATTACGTTAATTAATAAAAATGATTACCACTATGAAGCTACATGGTTACATGAAGCATCAGCAGGTACAATTAGCTATGAAGATTTACTATATCCAGTTGAAAGTGTTTTAAATAAAGACAAAGTAAACTTTGTTAAAGCTGAGGTTACTAAAATTGACCGTAATGCTAAAAAAGTTGAAACTGACGCTGGAATCTTTGATTTTGATATCTTAGTTGTAGCATTAGGCTTTGAAAGCGAAACATTTGGTATTAAAGGTATGAAAGAACATGCTTTCCAAATTGAAAATGTATTAACTGCTCGTAAATTATCTCGTCACATCGAAGATAAATTTGCAAACTATGCATCTTCTAAAGAAAAAGACGACAATGACTTAGCTATCTTAGTTGGTGGCGCAGGTTTCACTGGTGTTGAATTCTTAGGTGAATTAGCTGATCGAATTCCAGAATTATGTAACAAATATGGCGTAGAACAAAGTAAAGTTAAAGTTACTTGTGTTGAAGCTGCTCCTAAAATGTTACCACAATTCTCTGATGAATTAGTTAACCATGCAGTTAGCTACTTAGAAAGTAAAGGTGTAGAATTCAAGATTGCTACGCCAATCGTTGCTGCTAACGAAAAAGGTTTCGTTGTTAAAGTTAACGATGAAGAACAACAATTAGAAGCAAACACTGCTGTTTGGGCAGCTGGTGTACGCGGTAGCCAATTAATGGAAGCTTCATTCGAAGGCGTTAAACGTGGTCGTATCGTAACTAAACAAGATTTAACTATCGAAGGTTATGACAACATTTTCGTAATCGGTGATGTTTCAGCATTTATTCCTGCTGGTGAAGAGCGTCCATTACCAACAACTGCTCAAATCGCTATGCAAGAAGGTGAACATACAGCTAAAAACATTAAAAACATTTTAGAAGGTCAACCAACTCAAGAGTTCACATACGTTGATCGTGGAACAGTATGTTCATTAGGTTCTGGAGACGGTGTTGGTGTTGTTTACGGTAAAGATATCCAAGGTAAAAAAGCTGCTTTCATGAAGAAAGTTATTGATACACGTGCTGTATTCAAACTTGGTGGTATCGGATTAGCATTCAAAAAAGGTAAATTTTAAGATTTAAATTAATAAATCACATAGGCATTATGCATGTGAATCATTAAGCAAAAAGACCTGTCTTTCAATAAGATAGGTCTTTTTCTTAAATCTAAATGATTAAATTATTTCAATACCAAAGTGAGGGATTTTAAATGAAAGCATTTTTACAATCTACTGATAAATTATTATTTGAAACATTAATCATAGGGATACCGGATCATTTAAATCAGTTGGAAGACATAAAGATAAACGGTGAAGTTATTAATGAAAATCTAGCATCATTAAAAAAGGCACATATTATTAGTAGTAATGTTGGTAAAGTAACTGCTACACATTTTACAGTAGATAATCAACTCATAAAGTTAATTGCTGTTGGTCTAGGTAATTTGAAGTCAACGACACAATTACAGTATTTATCTGTGTTTGGCTCATTATTCCAATATTTGAAGCAAGAGCGAATCGTAGAAGGGGACATATTTTTCGAGAGCTTTAAAGCGAAAGATTTTGATTTCTTAAATATTGCTACATTACTAGGTCAACAAAGTGAAGCGTCTGTCTACCAATTTGACGGATACAAGACAAATAAAGGTGCGCCATATGAATTAACATTGAATCTACATACGATACAAGATCAAACTCAAATAAATGCAGCAATCGATAAGGGGATAGCGTTAGCTCGTGCCATCAATTTAGCACGAGATTATAGTAATATCCCACCCAATATATTAACGCCGGCTTATTATGCAGAATTGATTACTAATCACTTTAAAGGAAGTTCAGTATCTGTAGATGTGAAAGATGGAGAGACATTACAGCGTGAAGGTTTTGGATTAATACATGCTGTAGGTAAAGGGTCTAAGCATACACCACGATTAATTACTTTAACTTATCAAGGTGCTAATAAAGACAAAGCGCCGATAGCACTTGTAGGTAAAGGGATTACCTATGATTCAGGTGGCTATTCAATAAAATCAAAAACAGGTATGCAAACTATGAAGTTTGATATGTGTGGCTCAGCTAATGTAATTGCTATGATAGAAGCTGCGAGACAGCTAAACCTTAACATTAATATTGTGGGTGTAATTGCTGCTGCAGAAAATATGGTTAATGAATTAGCAATGAAACCTGATGATGTTTATACGGCACTCAGCAGTGAGTCTGTAGAAGTCTTGAACACTGATGCAGAAGGTCGTTTAGTCCTAGGTGATGCTGTATTCTATGCAACACAATTTCAACCGGAACTGATTTTAGATTTTGCCACTTTAACAGGGGCAGCAATTGTTGCATTAGGTGAGGATAAAGCTGCAGTATTCAATAATCATGCTTCGACACAACTTGCAGATATACTGTCAATTGCCGAACGACAAGGAGAATATGTATTTGAATTACCTATGACTGATACAGAAAGAAAGTTAATTAGAAAAAGTGATGTGGCAGATCTTGTCAATCATACAAATGGACAAGGTAAAGCATTATTTGCAGCTACCTTTATAAATCACTTTGCAGGTGATGTACCACATATGCATTTTGATATAGCTGGTCCAGCAACTACGAATCATGCTAGTTATAAAGGACCTAAAGGACCAACAGCATTTTTAGTAACGACTATTGTTGAATGGTTATCAAATCAATAATCAATAAATATATGCGTGAGTTGGAATTGTATAACTCGCGCATAAATTATATAGTTTAAGTAAACGGAAATGTTAGATGATATAGTTTAACCTCATGGATGATACATTTAAGCTGTAACATAGCATTGACATTTATAATTGAAATTGTTACGATTATTCTCGTGATACTTTAGTTCGATAATGTGATAAAGGAGTTATGTTTTGTGATTAATGCAGTTGTTATAGCAGTTGTGCTGATGATTATACTTTGCTTATGTAGACTTAATGTAGTAATCAGTTTATTTGTCAGTGCATTAGTAGGCGGGCTGGTTGCAGGTATGAGTATACCTGAAATCGTGTCTGTGTTTGGTAAGAATATTGTCGATGGTGCAGAAGTTGCACTAAGTTATGCCTTATTGGGAGGCTTTGCGGCACTGATTTCATATAGTGGAATTACGGATTATTTAGTAAATAAGATTATTAACAGTATCCACGCTGAAAATAGCAAGATGTCTCGAGTAAAGGTAAAAGTAATTATTATCATTGCTTTATTAGTATTAAGTATAATGAGTCAAAACTTAATTCCGGTTCATATTGCATTTATACCAATTGTTATACCACCTTTAATTAGTTTATTTAATGACTTGAAGATAGATCGTAGACAAATTGGTATTATTATTGGATTTGGTCTTTGTTGGCCATATGTTCTTTTACCATTTGGTTTTGGTCAAATTTTCCACCAAATTATTGATAATGGTTTCACCAAAGCACATCACCCAATAGAGATGAGCATGATTTGGAAAGCTATGATTATTCCTTCTTTAGGGTATATTGTTGGATTGATTTTGGGTGTGTTCTATTACAGAAAGCCTAGAGAATATAATGATCGAAATGAAGATAGAAATAATGAAACTATTGAACTCAAACCTTATGTCTTAGTTGTTACAATCGTATCGATTATCGCAACATTTGTCGTACAGACATTAACTGATTCAATGATTTTCGGTGCACTTGCCGGAGTCTTGATATTCTTTGTTTCAAGAGCATTTAAATGGACTGAGTTGGATAAGAACTTCGTTGAAGGTATTAAGATTATGTCATTTATTGGTGTAGTGATATTATCTGCAAATGGCTTTGCTGGCGTAATGAATGAAACGGGAGATATTACTAAATTAGTACATAGTTTAAGTGGTGTTACAGGGGATAATAAACTCATTAGTATTATTGTTATGTACATTATTGGACTTATTGTTACTTTGGGTATTGGATCTTCTTTTGCAACAATTCCTATTATCGCAACTTTATTCATTCCATTAGGAGAGTCATTAGGATTAGATACAATGGCATTAATCGCTTTAATTGGTACTGCGAGTGCCTTAGGTGATTCTGGTTCACCAGCTAGTGACTCTACATTAGGACCTACAGCTGGTTTGGATGTGGATGGTCAGCACGATCATATTAGAGACACGTGTATTCCAAACTTTATATTTTATAATATTCCGTTAATCATTTTTGGTACAATTGCCGCTATGGTATTATAGTAATACTAAGTAGTGAATGAGGTGTCGAAAATGACAAATATGATAGAGACTTTAGAAATGAAAGTAGAAAGTGAAGCACACGGTAAGATTGTAATGTCGATGCCTGTTACAGATAAGGTGAAACAACCTTTTGGTTATTTACATGGTGGTGCAAATCTTGCTTTGGGTGAAACAGCTTGCTCAATTGGTGCGGCACACATCATTGATACTGAAAAATTTATTCCATTAGGTTTAGAAATGAATGCTAACCATATTAGCTCAACGACTGAAGGTACAGTTTATGCTACTGCTACTATCGTACACGAAGGTAAAACAACACAAGTTTGGAACATTGAAATAAAAGATGATGTTGATAGATTGATTAGCATCATGAGAGGTACAATTGCGATTAAACCACGCAAATAATAAACACGCTTGATACTCAGACGCATTTCGGCGTTTCTATAGAGTATTGAGCGTGTTTTTGTATGTTCAACATAATGTATTTTACTTATATACTTGATACCGTAGTTTCTTTTGAAAAAGCATTCGAGATTCTTGTGGCAGCTTCTCTACCACCCATGATATTTCTTGCAAAGGGCCCTAATTCTAAATCTGCTAAGCCTCCAGCAACATATAAATGTGGTAACCACTCCAATTCTGATGAAATATTTGGAAAACCACAACTACATAGTGGGGCATGATGTTGGTGGATTAATTGTTTAATAATTGGTTGTTTCATTATCGTTTCTTCAAATCCAGTTGCTAAAATAATATGGTCATAGGTTATTGCCTTATGTTCTGTAATGATTTGATGATTTGAAATGGCTTGTAATTCGTTTGTATGTATTACTAATTTACCTTGCTTTACATATTTTTTCAGCCTTAATTCTAATTCTTTTGGCATTGAGCCTTTGTGTCTTTCATTCAGAATAACTTGTTGCTTTTCCTCAGTAGTTGTAATTTGCTTAAAGCGTGTCATATATTTAGGACCGAGCCAACCTGGATCAGCATCAAAATCATGCACTGCTAAGGGTTTATTTGTCCATAAATGAATTTGTTGTGGATTATGTTTAATCAACTTAAGTGTTAAGTGAGCTGCAGAAATACCACTACCTATCACATGTGACGATTGAGAATATGATTTGTATGAACCATCAAAGATGTGTGTGACATCGGGTTGATTTTTATATGCTTTTGGAAAGTTAATTTGATGGTTACATCCAAAGGCAATGATAAGGTTTTCGGTCGAAAATGCTTCTGAATTATTACATTGAACAAACCATAGATTATCTTGTTTAGTGATAGAAGTTGCGCTAGCTTGCACATGACTATGATTTAAATTTAATTCATGTATTAACATATGCGTATGAGCCATAAACATCTCTCTATTAGGTCTTTGATATCGTCCGTAAGAAGCATTGGTATATTGTCTATGTTTTGCAAATTGCTTAAGATGAAAAGGATCTGGATGAACATGATGAACACAAGGTGAACGTAAGTAGGGCATATCGATAGTGGATGTATATCTATTAAATTGTTCGCATAAGCTAGTATGAGGATCTATTATACACAAATCATTTGTAGCTAATCCTTGTGTGCGTAGTTTAAGTGCAATTGTAACTGCCTGGATACCTCCACCAATAATTGTCCATTTAAACATAATATTACCTCCTTAAATCGTAATAATTACGATTTAATATAACATGATTGCTGAAGTAATACAAATGATTAAAGGTGTATTGTCTTTTGAAAAATATGACTTTATACCATACGTCATTTCAGTCTATAAATACTTATTTTCGACTATAATTAAATACTAACAATCGACGGACGGTAAGACTTATGATAAAGCTAAAAAGAGTGATCAGTAATAAACAGTCTAGTCCATTACCCTTGCAGACTAAAATAAAATCAATGAATTTTACTATGAAATGTAAAGAACATTGATTTGAGTTGATAAATGATTTGCGATCTTATTTAATGCTTCATCACTTAATTCGTTATTCATTTCTTTATTTATCTCATGGATCAGTGCTGTTTCAATTCATTTATTATTAGGTGTCTTATTTTTTGTAGTAATAACATATAAGAACTGCGTACTGTTTGCGAGACACCTGAGGGAGTAGGATGCGTGTCGAGATCGAGGATCGACCCAGGCACCCCTAGGTAAACGAGCAATAACAATATGCAGTATTGATACAAATAACAAGCCCATCAAAGATCAAAAATCTTTGATGGGCTTAATGCTAGGTATTTATGTCCTAGACTCGATTTAGGGTTTGTACCTTTTTTTATTAATTATAAGAAATTGGAATCCTCACATGTTACAAACAAATTGCGCATGATGCTAATTAAAGTTTAGTATCCTTTAAATCTTTTTTAATATCGTCTAATTTAGTTCGTTTGGAAGCAGGGGTATTTAAATTATAGGCTGCCTTTATGATTAAGTGACTGGAAAGTGGTCCAGTAATGAGAATAAATAATATACCAATTACTAATTGCATATTTACGTAACCATCTCGACCTATAAAGAATAGGAAGACACCACTTAAAAGTAGCATCGCCCCTAACGTTGCTGCCTTTCCTGCTGCATGAGAGCGCGCATATACATCATCTAATCGAACTAGTCCAATTGCAGCTAATGCACTAATAATTGATCCTAGGACAACAAGTATTAAGGCAATACTAATGATTATCGTTCCGGTCATGCTCAATCACCTTACCTTTATCCATATATTTCGCAAATACTGCAGTGCCTAAAAATGCCAAAATACCTATCATTAAGATTGCAACAATTAAGTATTTGGTACCTAAAAAGATACTGAATAAGGCGATGATAGCCATTAACTGTATCCCCATTGCATCTAAAGCTACGACACGATCAGCTAGTGAAGGTCCAATAATTACACGGATTAACATGGCCAACATTGATAGGGCAACAATAATTAGCGCAATGATAAGAATTATATTGTAATTTATCATTATTCGCCCACCTCTCTCACAACTTTTTCTAGAGATGACTTTATACCCTCAGTTTCCTCTTTTTTAGTACTAAAATCAATTGCATGAATATAAATTTTAGTTCGGTCATCGCTAATTCCAAGTACAATTGTACCTGGTGTTAGGGTAATCAGATTAGATAATAAGACGATTTGCCAGTCCTTTTTTAAATCTGTCTGATAAATAAAAAACGCAGGTTCATTCTTAATTGTTGGTTTAATAATGATTCTAATTACATCTATATTAGCTTTAATTAACTCAATGATGAAGACTACCAAGAGTTTGATGATCTTATAGACAGTAATCATATAAAATCGACCCGGTAACACACCACGCATTAAGTAGACTAATAATAAAGCGAACAGGTAACCTAAAATAAAGTTATTAAATGTATAGCTTCCAGTAACAAATAACCAAAATACTGCGAGTAGTAAATTAACGAGTATTTGAACTGCCATATTATTGTCCCCCCAATACACTTTCGATATAAACATTAGGATTATAGAATGGTTCTGCAGCATCTTTGATTATTGGATGTAAGATATCTGCTGATAATCCAAATATGACTGAAAGTACTACAGCGATAATGGCCACGACTAACAAGCCTTTATATCTTAATTTATGATTTACAGTAAATCCTCGAGTTTCGCCAAAGAATCCTAACAGGAATATTCGAATAACCGAGTAAAGGACAATCAAACTAGATAACAGTATAACAATACCGCTAATATAGAATCCTTTTTCAAATGTTGCCTGAACGATATAAAACTTTCCATAAAATCCACTAAATGGCGGTATACCAGCTAAACTAAGTGCTGCTATAAAGAATGTCCATCCAAGCACAGGGTAATGCTTGATTAAACCGCCATATTTGCGTAAATCATGTGTCTTTGTAATCTTATACATGATTCCAATTAAGAAAAATAATGCTGCCTTAATTAACATATCATGTAAAGTGTAATAAATAGCGCCCATCATACCACTTTGGTTCATCATTGCTACACCAACTAATATGACACCAATAGCAATCATAATATTATAGATAATAATCTTTTTCGTATCATAATAACTAACAGCTCCGACACAACCAAATATAATTGTTAGAAGTGCTAAGAATAAAATGGTGTAAAAAGAAAAATTACCTGTATCTCTGAAGAATAAGCTAGCCGTTCTAGCTATTGCATAAACGCCGACCTTTGTTAATAAAGCACCAAAGAAAGCGATGATTGCTACAGGAGGTGCGTAATATGCACCTGGTAACCATATATACATAGGGAATACGCCAGCCTTTGTTGCAAAGACAAAGATGAACATGATAAAGATGATACTTACCATGCCTTTGTCATGTGCTGACAATTCACTTAATTTCTGACTGATATCTGCTAAATTAAGCGTACCAACTACTGAATAAAGCATGGCTACTGCAATAACGAAAAATGCAGAAGAAGTCACATTAACTAAGACATACTTTATCGTTTCGCTTAGTTGAACCTTTGTACCACCAATAACCAGTAATATATATGAAGACATTAAGAAGACTTCGAAAAATACAAACAAGTTAAAGATATCACCAGTTATAAAGGAACCAATAACACCAGTCAGCATAAACATAATTGAAAAATAGTAATAATATGTTTCACGTTCTAGTCCAACTGATTGATATGAGTATAAGATAACAAGCATAGTAACAATCAATGTTGTGATTACGAGTAATACACTAAAAATATCTAGTACAAAAACAATACTGTATGGCGCAGCCCAAGAACCTAATTCTAATTTGATTGGTCCATCTTTCAGTACATTGTGCAAATTAATAAATGCAAATATCAATGTAATTGAGGTACCAATTAACGCAACATAGCGTTTGATAGTAGGGCGCTTCCCAATAAATACTAATATAATTGCTGTTAGCATAGGAATGATTAATAAAGAAACGATGAGGTTACTCTCTATCATCTTCAATCACTCCTTTCATACTTTCTACATTATCAGTACCTAGCTCTTTATAACTTCTAAATGCGAGCACTAAGAAGAAAGCAGTTACTGAAAAAGATATTACAATAGCTGTTAATATCAATGCTTGAGGAATAGGATCAACGTAGGATGCTATTCCTTTTTCATATATAGGTACATCGCCTTTTTTCAGGCCACCCATTGTGATTAAAAATAAATTTGCCGTATGTGTTTGTAAAGTAGTCCCAATAATGATTCGTATCAAACTTTTAGAAAGAATGAGATAGACGCTCATTGCTGTGAGAATACCACAAACAAAAATCATCACTATTTCCATTACTCATTCTCTCCAATCGATAAAATTATAGTCATTACTGTGCCTACAACTGCAAATAACACGCCTAAATCGAAGAATGTTGCAGTGTGTAATTGCATCGGCTTTAGTATGATTAAAGGTATTTCAAAAGGTTTGTGCGTGAAGAAATTTTTACCATAAAACCAACTCGCCATTGGTGTAGCTAAACAAAATGTTAAGCCAATGCTAATTAATATCTTGAAGTCCCATGGAAATATCTTCCGCATTGTCTTTATATCAAAGGCAACTGCAATAATAACCAGTGCACTAGATAGTAATAAACCACCAACGAAACCACCACCAGGTGTATAGTGACCAGCTAAAAATAATGATAGTCCGAACATCACAATGAGGAAAAAGATGATGACTGCAGAATATTGAAAGATCAGATTATTCTTTTGTCTGTTCAATGTCATGACCTCCCTTATTTTTAGCTTTGTTATTGTAACGTAATTTAATCATGGTATAGACACCTAAGCCTGCAATACCTAATACAGATGATTCGAATAATGTATCGGTACCACGGAAATCAACAAGAATGACGTTAACCATATTTGTACCGTGTGCTAAATCGTATACGTGTGTTTTATAAAATGAACCAATAGATCCAAAGTGTCTATTTCCATATGCAATTAAGCCAAGTATAGTAACAACTGCACCAGCCCCAATAGATATGATGACATTGATCCATTTGAAAGGTTGCGTTTCTTGGTGTCTATTTAAATTAGGTAAATGATAGAAACAAAGTAAAAATAGTGCCGTTGAAATTGACTCAACAACAAATTGTGTAAGTGCTAAATCTGGAGCACCAAAGAAAATGAAGAAAATTGCTACACAATAGCCTACAGCACTTGCCATAATGATGCTAAATAATCTTGAATGTGCAAATATAATCATTGATGCTGCCGTTATGATAAGCACGACAATAATTAATTCAAACGGTCTGATTTCACTGACATCTTTAAAGTTAATACTGAAAGGTGTCACGATGAGTGTCACAACCGTAATTGCAATCAGTGAGATAAAAATAATCACCAAGTTGTTACGTGTAAATCCAGTGACATATGAATTTGTTATATGTTTAGAAATATCAGGTGTAACGTTACCTAATTTGTCATACCAATAGTTAATAGTTAACTTAGTTGGGTGTGATTTTAGTAACTTAATCCAATAACTAAAACTTAAAATTAAAATAATACCGACACCATAAATAAATAGTGTTGATAAAAAGGCTGGCGTGAAACCATGGAACATATGAAACTCAATATGAGTTGTTTGCGTTGAACTCATTGCATTTACAGCCGGTTCGATAATTGAATCGGTAAGCATTGCTGGAAACAAACCGAAAGTAATTACTAAGATAGCCAATATAATAGGTGCAATTAACATTAATGGAGATGCTTCATGTGGCTTGTTAGGTAAGGCATCAGGTTTATAGCTACCTAAAAAGACCTGACCAATCAAACGCACTGCATATACAAATGTAAATACACTACCTAAAATCGCAACTATCGGTATCAGTATACCTAGTGAATTTAAATTAAAGACATTAGCATGTGTAACGTCAATCATACTTTCTAAAAACTTTTCCTTTGATAAGAAACCGTTGAAAGGTGGAACACCAGCCATACTTAACGAACTTATAATTGTAATTGTAAATGAAATGGGCATTATCGTTAGTAAGCCACCTAGCTTATGAACATCACGTGTACCCGTAGCATGATCTACAGCACCTGTAATCATGAATAATGCTGCTTTAAATGTTGCATGGTTAATCAAATGAAAGACTGCTGCCGTAAAGGCTGCAACATACAGTTGACTGTCTGATCCTTCAAAATGATAACTTACAGCGCCTATACCAAGCATAGCCATAATCATCCCTAATTGTGAAACAGTAGAAAATGCTAAAATGCCCTTTAAATCTTGCTGCTTTGTCGCATTTAATGATGCCCAAAATAGGGTGATTAAACCAACAGCCGTTACAGTCCAAATCCACCCCTGAGACACTGCGAAAATCGGTGTCATACGTGCGACTAAGTAAAGTCCGGCTTTAACCATTGTAGCTGAATGCAAGTATGCACTTACTGGAGTAGGGGCTTCCATTGCATCTGGTAACCAAATGTAAAATGGAAACTGGGCAGATTTAGTCATTGCGCCAACTAATACCAGTACCATGGCTAAAATAAAGAATGGACTTGTTTGAATATCATCCACATGTTTAATGATTTGTTGAACACTTGTAGTGCCACTAGCTAAAATTAAGAGGATGAGTCCTCCTAACAGCGATAGACCACCAAACACTGTGACGAGCATAGATTTCTGTGCGCCATATAGTGATGCTGGCTTTTCTCTCCAAAATGAAATAAGTAAAAAACTAGAAAATGAAGTTAATTCCCAAAATAAGTATAAGATAATTAAATTATCTGATAATACAACCCCTAACATTGCACCCATAAAGAGCAGTAAATAACAATAAAAGTTTCCCAACTGCTCTTGTCGACTTAAATAACTAATAGAATACAGGACAATAAGACTACCAATACCTGTGATCAGTAAGCTAAATAACAGTCCTAGACCATCAATATATAAATTGAAATTCATACCAAAATGAGGCATCCATTTCAAAGTTCGCATTACTGTATCGCCCGACATTGTTGTCGGAATATATGATAGGAAGTATATAAATAAGACGACAGGGATGGGTATGACAAACCATCCGATATGTATACGCTTATGAATGCGATATACAAATGGAATAATGAGTGCAAATATTAACGGGAGGAGTACCGCTAAATGTAACCAGCTCATTATTTTATCCTCCTTTTACATTTAAGTATAAGTTTATTATACATGAATTAGACTATTCTGAAAAACGTCCCAGCCCTTGAAATAACTATGCTGAATGTCCTTGTTAAATAAGAAGAAACAAGGTATTTTTATTCAAAATTTTGTTTATATTGAAGGCTGTAATCCTTCTTTAAACGTTGTAAATTGTCTAATGACATTTGTGAATGCAAATTATTTTGTTTAGCCAATTTTTGTTCTAACTCTGTGATTGCTTGTTGTAAAGAAGCTGTATACGTCATGGGTTCAACATTAAATGGTCTAAGTTGAGAACGAGATGCATAACGTTTTTCAAATTGACTCAATGCTTTACGCTCATGAAAAAAGACATTTTCTGTTGACGTTGGATTATGTAAATCACCTTGTTTAGGATGCTTAATTACTTGTTCCACTTGTACTAAGACTTGATTGTCATTCTCTTCAACTATGGATACACCATAACTTCCAGTTTTATGTGCAAATCGATATAACATAATTCATTTCACCCTTTCAAATATGTTAGAATACATATATCATCTTAACATGAAATGGAGAATTTAAATGACGAACTATCCTCAATTAAACACAGAAATTAATGGTAATGAAATTAAATTAGTTATGCACACAAATAAAGGTGACATGACTTTTAAATTATTCCCTGATATCGCACCAAAGACTGTAGAAAATTTTGTGACACATGCAAAAAATGGTTACTACAATGGTGTAACGTTCCATCGCGTTATCAATGACTTTATGGTAC
This sequence comes from Staphylococcus gallinarum, assembly GCF_029774255.1. Taxonomy (NCBI): domain Bacteria; kingdom Bacillati; phylum Bacillota; class Bacilli; order Caryophanales; family Staphylococcaceae; genus Staphylococcus; species Staphylococcus gallinarum. Next base: position 2,057,495 of record NZ_CP069082.1, on the reverse strand, counting down.
AAGGTGGAGACCCTACTGCAAGTGGTATGGGCGGTGAAAGTATTTATGGTGGACCATTTGAAGATGAATTCTCTTTAGAAGCGTTTAATCTTTACGGTGCACTTTCAATGGCGAATTCAGGACCAAACACAAACGGTTCACAATTCTTTGTAGTACAAATGAAAGAGGTTCCAGAGTCAATGTTAAGTCAATTGGCTGATGGAGGCTGGCCAGAGCCAATCGTAAAAGCTTATGGTGAAAAGGGTGGAACACCATGGTTAGATCAAAAACATACAGTATTTGGTCAATTAATCGAAGGTGAAAGTACATTAGAAGATATCGCAGCTACTAAAGTCGGTGCACAAGATAAGCCAGTACATGACATTACAATTGATTCAATTGATGTTGAAGGATAATAATTAAGCAATATTAAGTGTGTTGATAAAGTTAGATTTTATGTTTTTCAATTCAACACTTCATAATAGACGTGTGAAGAACAGGTTGAGACATGATAGATGTCCAACCTGTTTTTTTGATCATTATTCATGCCATGGGTTACTTTATGCAAAGTATATAGGGTTGTGAACTTACTTTTAGATACTTAAATCAACAAATCGTGAAATTTTTCTATATTAATGTTAGTGCCTGTAAGTATTTTATGCTATTATAATAGTGTTAAGTAATACGAAATAAGGGGTTATCACGTTGAATAATCACTATAAAGTAGGTCAACATGTAAAAGTTCGTGTGACTGGTATTCAACCGTATGGCGCTTTTGTAGAAACCCCTGATAATACTGAAGGTTTAATCCATATTTCTGAAATCATGGATGATTACGTCCATAATTTGAAAAAGTTTTTATCAGAAGGTCAAATTGTAAGAGCTAAGGTAATTTCAATTGATGAAGAGGGGAAGATTAACTTCTCTTTAAAGGATAATGATTATTTTAAAAATTATGAACGTAAAAAGGAAAAGCAATCAGTATTAGATGAAATTAAAGAAACCGAAAAATATGGGTTTCAAACAATTAAAGAACGCTTACCGGTTTGGATTAAACAGTCCAAAAACGCGATTAAAGATGAGTAATCATCTTCAGAACGCTAACACTTGAATGAGTGTTTAGCGTTTTTTTATGTAGTGTTGAAGGTTAATGAATTAAGTTGAATGTTAAAGCTAAGCTATATAATTTATTGATGCAAACGGTATATAAACCTAATGTACAGGGATTGATAAATAATTAAATTTAAATATATACATGCGCAAGCATATTGTTTTCATTTGAGGTTGAAAATAGTTAGAATTAGGTAGTATTAAAAAAGAGTTATTATATTTAATAACATATTAGGAGGATTTTTAAGAATGGAATCAAAATTTCAACCTTTATTTGAGTCATTAACTTTACCAAATAAAGTAGAATTAAAAAATAGATTTGTATTAGCACCGTTAACACATGTTTCTTCGAATGATGATGGTACAATTTCTGAAGAAGAATTAGTTTATATGGAACAGCGTTCAAAGGATGTAGGTTTAGCTATTTCAGCGGCTAGTAATGTTACAGACTTGGGTAAAGCATTCCCAGGGCAACCATCAGTAGCACATGATTCAGATTTAGAAGGTTTGAAACGTTTAGCTAAAGTAATGAAGAAGAATGGTGCGAAAGCGGTCGTGCAAATTCATCATGGCGGTGCGCAAGCATTACCTAATTTAACACCGAATGGTGATGTTGCTGCACCAAGTCCTATTTCCATGAAAAGCTTTGGTGAACAAGAGGCACATGATGCTCGAGAAATTACAGTTGAAGAAATTCATGAATCTATTAAAGCATTTGGCGAAGCAACTCGACGTGTTATTGAAGCAGGTTTTGATGGTGTGGAAATACATGGCGCCAATCATTATTTAATTCATCAATTTGTTTCACCTTACTATAATCGACGTGAAGATGAGTGGGGACAAGATCGACTTAAATTTGCTTTATCCGTAGTAGATGAAGTTACATCTACTGTAAAGACACATGCGGATGAATCATTTATTGTAGGATATCGTTTTTCTCCTGAAGAAGCAGAATCTCCTGGTATCAGCATGGAAATCACGGAAGAATTAGTGAAACATTTAATTGATAAACCATTAGACTATCTACACGTTTCATTGATGGATATTTACTCAACGACACGTGAAGGTAAATATAAAGATCAACAACGAGTTGAATTATTACATGAATGGATTGATGGACGTATGCCATTAATTGGTATAGGATCAATCTTTACAGCACAACAAGCATTAGATGCAATTGAAAATACAGATGCAGATCTTATTGCTTTAGGCCGTGAAATATTACTTGATCACAATTTTGTAAGTAAGATAGTAGAAGGTAAGGAAGATGAAATCATTTCACAATTTGATGGTACAAGAGCGGATAAACATGAATTACCTATTAAATTATGGACTCAATTTAATAATGCATTTTATCCTTTACCAAGAACAGATGGGAAATAATATGAATTAATATCATAGCTATTCAATATTTATAATAAGACAGGTGCAATATTTATAATTTTGACGATTTTTAAGCAGTGTTTCAATACTGTAGAAGAAACGTTAGTAGATTATGAATAGCTGCACCTGTTTTTAATATTGTTAACTAAAGTTGTAGCATATCATCCAACCATAGCTTGATGACAAAGTTCTGTAAAAGTATATAATCAAGCACAGTAAATTATAATGATGAGGTGTTGGAAGCATATGAAACAAGCATTATATACAAAGACAGTTGTAACATTGATTCATAAACGACATAAGTTATATCAAGGTATAAAACATAAAAATGAATACAAGCAATTACTTAATCAATGGAAATTAGTATTTAAATAAATTTTAAGTTTAATAATCATTAGAATTTACTATTATTTGAATGATTAATAATGCAATAAATTGCAAGAAAAGTAAGTGGAAAATTTATTTGAGAATTTAATATTATGGTCTTGTGTTAAGCGTAAAGGTTGTGTCATTATATATGTAAGGGCTTTCATTGAATTGAACTGATTACAACAGTACTTGTCAAAGCTTTTTCCTAAATATTCATCTAGCGAACTGAGATGCAATAACTCTTTTTGAAAATAGTTTCAGTTTACGTTTAAATACGTTATGCTAGGAGTAAGTATTGTTAAAGAGTCAAAAAAGGCTCTTAAATTTAAACTAAGGGGAGATATCATGTCAAGATCAGAAGAAATCATTGAGTTAACAAACCATTATGGAGCATCAAACTATGTGCCACTTCCAATCGTTATTTCGGAAGCTGAAGGCGTATGGGTTAAAGATCCTGAAGGTAACAAGTATATGGATATGTTATCAGCATATTCAGCTGTAAACCAAGGTCATAGACACCCAAAGATTATTCAAGCGTTAAAAGATCAAGCAGATAAAGTTACTTTAGTTTCTCGTGCGTTTCATAGTGATAATTTAGGTGAATGGTACGAAAAAATTTGTAAGCTTTCTGGTAAAGAAAAGGCTTTACCAATGAACACTGGTGCAGAAGCTGTTGAAACAGCGTTAAAAGCTGCACGTCGTTGGGCTTATGATGTAAAAAACATTGAACCTAATAAAGCAGAAATCATTGCATTCAATGGTAACTTCCATGGTCGTACAATGGCGCCAGTATCATTGTCTTCGGAAGCAGAGTATCAAAGAGGATATGGTCCTTTATTGGATGGATTTAGAAAGGTTGATTTCGGTGATATTGAAGCAATTAAAGCCGCTGTAAATGAAAATACTGCCGCTATTTTAATTGAACCAATTCAAGGGGAAGCAGGAATTAACGTTCCACCAGAAGGATACTTAAAAGCGATTAGAGAGTTATGTGATGAGCATAATATTTTATTTATAGCAGATGAAATTCAAGCAGGATTAGGTCGTTCAGGTAAATTGTTCGCAACAGATTGGGACAATGTAAAACCAGATGTTTACATTTTAGGTAAAGCATTAGGTGGTGGCGTATTGCCAATTTCTGTTGTATTAGCAGATGAAGAAGTATTAGGCGTGTTTACACCTGGTTCACACGGTTCTACATTTGGTGGAAATCCACTTGCTTGTGCCGTTTCAAATGCTGCTTTGGATGTAATTGTAGATGAGGATTTACCAGGTCGTTCATTAGAGTTAGGTGAATACTTCAAATCAGAATTACAAAAGATAAATCATCCATCTATTAAAGAAGTACGTGGTAAAGGATTATTTATCGGAATTGAATTAACTGAAAATGCTAGACCATATTGTGAAGCATTAAAGGAAAAAGGTTTATTGTGTAAAGAGACACATGATACGGTAATAAGATTTGCGCCACCATTGATAATTTCTAAGGAAGAATTGGACTTTGCACTAGAAAAAGTGAGAAGTGTATTCGAATAATTAGCGTTATGTAATATAAGTATTTAAAACACTTTAAAAAGAAAAATCTTATGTTACAATTAGCATGAAAGCGAAATCATTAGTAACGAAAAAGAGGCGAAATGGATCATGACTGAGAATAATAATTTAGTTACTTCTACGCAACAAATTATTAAAGAAGCATTGCATAAATTAGGTTTTGACGATGGCATGTATGATTTAGTAAAGGAGCCATTAAGATTCTTACAAGTAAGAATTCCAGTACGTATGGACGATGGTACAGTTAAGACCTTTACGGGTTATCGTGCACAACACAATGATGCTGTAGGACCAACAAAAGGTGGCGTCAGATTCCACCCTGATGTTGATGAAGAAGAAGTTAAAGCATTGTCAATGTGGATGACATTGAAATGTGGCATTGTGGACTTACCATATGGTGGTGGTAAAGGTGGTATTATTTGTGATCCACGTCAAATGAGTATTCACGAGGTAGAGCGTCTTTCTAGAGGCTATGTTCGTGCAATTTCTCAATTTGTTGGACCAACAAAGGATATTCCTGCACCAGATGTTTTCACAAACTCTCAAATTATGGCATGGATGATGGACGAATATAGTTCATTGGATAAATTTAACTCTCCAGGTTTTATCACTGGTAAACCGATTGTATTAGGAGGCTCACAAGGACGTGACCGTTCTACTGCATTAGGTGTAGTTATTGCGATTGAGCAAGCTGCTAAACGTAGAGGTTTAGAAATCAAAGGTTCACGTATTGTAATCCAAGGTTTCGGTAACGCTGGTAGTTTCTTAGCGAAATTCTTATTTGATATGGGCGCTAAAATTGTCGGTATTTCTGATGCTTATGGTGCGTTACACGATCCTGAAGGCTTAGATATCGATTACTTATTAGATAGAAGAGACAGTTTCGGTACAGTAACAAACCTATTTGAAGATACGATTTCAAATAAAGAATTATTCGAAATTGATTGTGATGTATTAGTACCTGCAGCAATTGCTAACCAAATTACTGCAGATAATGCACATGATATTAAAGCAGATGTAGTGGTTGAAGCAGCTAATGGACCAACAACACCAGAAGGTACACGTATTTTAACTGAACGCGGTATCTTATTAGTACCTGATGTATTAGCAAGTGCTGGTGGTGTAACAGTTTCTTACTTCGAATGGGTACAAAATAACCAAGGTTATTATTGGACTGAAGAAGAGGTTAATACGAAACTTCGTGAAAAGCTTACAACAGCTTTTGATACAATTTATGAATTATCACAAAACCGTAAGATTGACATGCGTTTAGCTGCGTATATTGTAGGTATCAAACGTACTGCAGAGGCTGCACGTTATCGTGGTTGGGCTTAATCATTATCTCGGTATGATTAGCTGTAAAGATAATTTAGACTAAAGTACAGTCATAAATATTTGTAATTAAAGCAAGGGACAATTTCTATTGTAATTTAATAGAAGTTGTTCCTTTTTTATATCAAAATTCAGCACTGAATTTTTCTAATTGTATAGTTTAATATGTAATCTAAAAAGCCAACCTAAAAGATTACATTAATCTCATAGATTGGCAGATTGGCAATAGTGATCGTATTGTTATTGAATTATTTATTTACTTTCATCTACAACTTGTTTGTATACATCTGCATAGTTAGTGAAAACACCGTCTACACCATAGCTATTAAGACGCTCCATATCGGCTTTATTGTTTACTGTAAATGGATGAACTAAGAATCCCATTTCCTTTAAGTGTTGTACGTTATCTTTAGTTAAGTCAGAATATTCGGGACCTACACCAATTGCTGTGTTTTTAATACTTTCTAAATCTTGATCTGTAAGATTAGGTAATTCACCTTTGTCTAATAATCTTACAAGTGGTACGTCAGAATTTAGATTATGCATTTTTTCTAGACTTGCTTGTGAAAATGATTGAATCATAACATGTCCATTTTTTAAAGATTGATTTGTTAACATGTGATGTTTATCTAAAGTATCTAATAATTTTTCTTCCATACCAGGATACACATCAGGTGATTTTGTTTCGATATAATAGTTTGCATCTGTACCATATCTGTCTAAAATTTCATCTAGTGTTGGCACTTCTGCACCTTTATATTGCTCATCTGCGTATTCAGGATGTTGCTCATTGAATTTACTGCCAGCGTCTAATTTTTTCAGTTCCTCTAATGTATAAGAGTCAACTCGACCTGTACCATTAGTCGTTCTATCGACTGTTTCATCATGCATTGCTACAAGGTGCCCGTCTTTTGTCATTTGTAAATCAATTTCGATGTAAGATGCACCTAATTCATTATGACTCTTATCATAAGAATATAAAGTGTGTTCAGGTGCATAGCCACTAGCGCCTCTATGGGCGATTGTTGTAAACTTTTCTCCTGTTAAATTATGTATTTCCTTGTTTTTTGCACTTTTTTCTGTTGCTTCTGAAAGTGGTCTCGCAGAAGTTGAACTATTTTCATTTTTATTAGTAGTTGTGTTATTTTGAGGTGATTTATTTACTTTGTCTTGTGGTGTGGGTGTATTTTGTTCTTGGTTATCAGATTCTGAATGGTTTTGATTCGCATGTTGTGATTTCTGTTGTGATTGATTGTCAGTTTGTTGCTTGGTATTAGCAGTTGTGTCTGATTGTTCAGGGGATGGATTAGTAGTTTCTGTAGTTGAATTGGTAGCACTTTGTGTTTGTTCTTGAGTGTTGTCTTGTGTTTGCTGTGTAGAATCATTAGGTGATTGTATTGTATTTTGCTTTTGTGTTGAATCCGTATTTTCATCTGCTTTAGCCATTGCTGTAGAAGCTAGTAAAGATAAAGATAAAGCTGTCATACTGGTTACCATAATTCTTTTTGCATTTTTCATAAGTGCTTCACTCCTTAAAATGAACTGTACACTGTACTTACCTTAGAATTTAATTGTTTAAACACTATTTACATTTTCTTTATTTTAAGTATAAAAAATTAATTATAGTTTAATAAATTAAATGTTTAAGAATAAAAGTGGTGTATTTAGGGTGATGAGGCACAATTTATAAATAGGTAATAGTAATATTTAGTATCAATAGAATGAAAATAATAAGGATAATGCTAGAACATAAATCCCCAGCATTAAGCCCATCAAAGATCAAAAATCTTTGATGGGCTTGTTATTTATATCAATACTACATATTGTTATTGCTCGCTTAACTAGAGGCTGGATCGAGCCTTGGTCTCGACACGCATCCTACTCCCATAGGTATTTCGTAAACAAAACGCAGTTCTTAAATGTTATTACTCCAATAAATAAGACACTTTATAATGAATTAATTGAAACAGCAATTATCTCTGAGATACAACAAGAAATGAATAACGAATTAAGTGACGAATATTTAAATAAAATCGCAAATTATCCATTTTATTTAAGTCTAGAAGACTAATGTCCCAGAGTTATCCTTAATTGTATAGTGTTATTCTTTATTTTTACTTTTTATAACTTTAAGTTGCTCTTTAACCGCTGCTTGACCAGTCGAGCCATAACTAATTCGACGGCTCACACAATTTTCAGGTTTAAGATAATCATAAATATCAGCTTCTATACTTGGGTGTGCTTGTTGATATTCAGTTAACGGTACATCTAGGAGGTATACATTATTTTGTATAGACCATAGCACAATTTTACCGACAATTTCATGCGCATTTCTGAATGGTACACCTTTGTTTACTAAATAATCTGCTAGTTCAGTTGCATTAGAGAAATCATTGTAGACAGTTGATTGTAACTGTTCAACATTAATAGTCATCGTATCAACCATACCTTCAAATATTCTTAACGAACCTTTAAGCGTATGCACTGCATCAAATAGACCTTCTTTATCCTCTTGCATATCTTTATTGTATGCTAACGGTAAGCCCTTCAAAGTCATCAACATGCTCATTAAATGACCAGTAGTTCTACCTACTTTACCTCTAATCAATTCAGCCATATCTGGATTTTTCTTTTGTGGCATAATTGATGATCCAGTTGAGAATGCATCTGATAAGGTAATAAAATTGGCTTCTGCAGAAGACCAGAAGATGATTTCCTCTGCAAAACGTGATAAGTGAACCATTGTTAACGAAATATTATGCAATGTTTCAACAATGTAATCTCTATCACTAACAGCATCCATACTATTTTCATATAAAGAACCAAAGTCTAATAATGATTGTGTTTCATGGCGATCGATAGGGTATGTCGTACCACTTAAAGCTGCTGCGCCTAATGGTGAAATATCAATACGCTTAATACTATCTTGGAAACGTGATTTATCACGCTCTAACATCCAATAATAAGTTAAGATGTGATGCGCAAATGAGATAGGTTGTGCTCTTTGTAAGTGTGTATAACCTGGCATGATTGTATCAATATTATCCTCTGCTACAGAAACGATGGTTGCTTGAAATGATTCAATTAAAGCGATTAGTTCAGTTACTTCTGATTTCGTATATAAGTGCATATCCGTCGCAACTTGATCATTTCTACTACGACCAGTATGCAATCTACCACCAGCGTCACCAATACGTTTGATGAGTTCATGTTCAATATTAAGGTGAATGTCTTCTAATGAAACATCTAAATCTAATTTATTTTGTTTATAATCAGCGAGTATATCGTTTAATCCTTGTTTAATTTGCTCACAATCCGAATTAGAAATAATACCTTGATTTGCTAACATAGTGGCATGAGCAATACTTCCTTGCACATCGTATTCAATTAATGCTTTATCGAAGTGGATGGAAGCATTGAATTCATCGACCCATGCTTCCGGTTGTTCACTAAATCTACCACCCCAAGCTTTATTGCTCATCGTGATAACCACCATGTAACATTGAATTTACTTGTGTAGGTAAGCCAAAGATATCGATAAAGCCGACTGCTGATTCTTGATTGAATGCATCTTCCTTAGTATACGTCGCTAATTTTTCATTGTATAAAGTATGAGGTGATTTTCTACCATTTACAATTGCATTACCTTTATATAATTTGACACGTACTTCACCAGAAACATACTTTTGTGTACTGTCGACAAATAATTTTAAACTGTCAGTTAAAGGTGAGAACCATAAGCCGTTATAAATTTGTTCTGCAAATTGCTTTTCAATAATTGGTTTAAAATGAGCAACATCTTTCGTCAATGTAATCGTTTCTAATGATTTATGTGCATTAACAATAACTTCTGCAGCTGGTGTTTCATATACTTCTCTTGATTTAATACCAACTAATCTATTTTCAACATGGTCGATTCTGCCGATTCCATGCTTACCAGCTAATTTATTTAAATATAAAATTAATTCACTTAATTTATAAGATTTGCCGTCTAACGCAGTAGGGATACCTTGTTCAAAAGTTAAGACAATTTCATCCGCTTCATCAGGTGCATCTTCTAATTCTTGAGTTAAATCATATGCATCCTTTGGAGGCGCAGCATAAGGATCTTCTAAGATACCGCATTCGTTACTTCTACCCCATAAATTTTGGTCAATTGAATATGGAGAGTCATGTTGAATAGGTACTGGAATGTTATGTTTAATAGCGTAATCAATTTCTTCTTCACGACTCCATGCCCATTCTCTAACTGGAGCAAATACTTTTAATTCAGGATCTAATGCTTTGATTGCCACTTCGAAACGTACTTGGTCATTACCTTTACCAGTACAACCATGTGCAATACCTACAGCATTTGTTTTATCTGCAATTTCAACTAATTTTTTTGAAATTAGAGGTCTTGATAATGCTGAGACAAGAGGGTAAGTGCCTTCATACATTAAATTACCTTTGATTGCATATGAAACGAAATCTTCACTGAACTCTTCAGTTGCATCAATGATATGACATTCGATTGCACCCATGTCTAATGCTTTTTGGTGTACTAATTCTAAATCTTTACCTTCACCAACATCTAAACAACATGCTACAACATCATAACCTTTGTCGATTAACCATTTCACTGCAACACTTGTATCTAATCCACCTGAATATGCTAATACTATTTTTTCCTTCATTATTTCCACCTCGGTTTAAAATTTGCTAATTATTTTTTAACTTTGTTTATTTGATAAAATCAGTATAACAGAAAGATAATGAAAATAAAACCACTTTTATACATAAATATACATTTTTATGAAAATTGTGAGTAGAAACTTTTATATCATATGACCTTTAATAATAAAGTATATCGCTTTTTATAGATATAATTGTAAATGTATATAAATGTGAATATAATGATATGGGAATTATTGCTTAGATGAATTAATTGTCACAATTATCGCAATAAATAGGCTAGTTGTTTGAATAGTAAAAATAAACTTAGTAAAATGATTTTGAAATCAAAAACACTGGAGGCAAAATAAATGACTCATATTCAATTAGATTATGGCAAGACTTTAGAATTTTTTGGCGAGCATGAATTAGAACAACAAAAAGATATTGTTAAAACAATTCATAAAACAATACATGAAGGTACAGGTGCTGGCAGTGATTTCTTAGGTTGGATTGACCTACCTGTTAATTATGATAAAGAGGAATTCTCACGAATTTTAGAAGCTTCAAAACGTGTTAAAGCAAACTCAGATGTATTAGTAGTAATCGGAATTGGTGGATCTTATTTAGGTGCACGTGCTGCGATTGAAATGCTAACATCATCTTTCAGAAATAATAATGATTATCCTGAAATCGTATTCGTAGGTAATCACTTATCTTCATCTTATACTCAAGAATTAATTGATTATTTAGATGGAAAGGACTATTCAGTAAACGTAATTTCTAAGTCTGGTACTACTACTGAACCAGCAGTAGCATTTAGATTATTTAAACAGTTGTTAGAAGACAAATATGGTAAAGAAGAAGCGAAGCAACGTATTTTTGCAACAACTGATAAAGAAAAGGGTGCCCTAAAACAACTTGCTACAAATGAAGGTTATGAAACATTTGTCGTTCCAGATGATGTAGGTGGCCGCTATTCTGTATTAACTGCTGTAGGTTTATTACCAATTGCAGCTGCAGGAATTGATATTGAAGCAATGATGAATGGTGCTGCTAAAGCAAGAGAAGAATTATCTTCAGATAATTTAGAGGATAACATTGCATACCAATATGCAACAATGAGAAATATTCTATATGCCAAAGGTTATGACACAGAAATGTTAATTAACTATGAACCATCAATGCAATATTTCAATGAGTGGTGGAAACAATTATTTGGTGAATCTGAAGGTAAAGATTTCAAAGGTATTTATCCTTCAAGCGCTAACTATACAACAGACTTACACTCATTAGGTCAATATGTACAAGAAGGACGTCGTTTCTTATTTGAAACTGTAGTTAAAGTAAATAATCCAAAACACAACATTACAATCGAAGCGGATCCAGATGACTTAGATGGTTTAAACTATTTAGCTGGTAAAACAATCGACGAAGTTAATACGAAAGCATTCGAAGGTACATTATTAGCTCATACTGACGGTGGTGTTCCAAATGTAGTTGTTAATATTCCACGTCTAGACGAAGAAACTTTCGGCTATGTTGTATACTTCTTTGAATTAGCTTGTGCAATGAGTGGATATCAATTAGGCGTTAATCCATTTAACCAACCTGGTGTTGAAGCTTATAAACAAAACATGTTTGCGTTATTAGGTAAACCAGGTTTTGAAGATAAGAAAAAAGAATTAGAAGAACGCCTATAATAGTAGAATACTGTTTGGTGAATCAATATCTTATAGAAAATTAAATAACTTTAAATTATAAGACAGGCAATTTCTATTTACGTTAGATAGAAATTGCCTTTTTTTGCCAATATCATTATTCGAAAGATTGTAAAGCGTGTGTTACACATTATGAATGATACTAGCTTTTATAATATTAAAAAATTTATAGTACTTGAGACTGATTTATTGTAAAAAGGGGACATAATTGTTTTAAAAAACAGCATATAAACTTATAATTATTAAGTACAGTAAACTTTAGGGAATGGTGGTCATGACACAAGAGCAAGTCCAACATTGGTTTGATCTATTTGGGGATTTAGGTTATATTGTCGGATTTTTATTACCTTTTATAGAAGCATTTATACCAATTTTACCGATAATCGTGTTTGTAATTGTGAATGTAAATGCTTATGGTTTATTAATTGGTACGTTATTAGCTTGGTTAGGTACTGTGATTGGGAGTTATATTGTCTTTTTAATATTCAGAAGGTTAACACATACAAAATATATGCAAAAAATACAAAATCGTAAATCGGTACAGCGCTTAATTCATTTTATAGATAGACATGGTGTGATACCCATATTTATATTATTATGCTTTCCATTTACGCCGAGTGCGCTTGTCAATATTGTTGCTAGCTTGTCGCATATAAAAGCACATGTGTATTTATATGTGTTATTTGCATCTAAGTTAATCATGATAGGACTTATTGGGTGGTTAGGTAGCGATATTACCACACTGTTTACGAATCCATTTAGATTAATTATTGTAATCTTAATCATTGTACTGATGTGGTTTATAGGTCATCGTATTGAGAAACATTTTATGCATTCGTCAGAGGAGTGACAACATGCAACGGATACTAAAACATTTGATTTTAATTATCATTGCGATTATGATTGTAATATTAATCCAAGCGTTACTTGTTACAGGCTTTGTTGTAAAGGATGATCGGATGTCTCCGAATTTAAACAAAGGTGATAGAATTATTGTAAATAAGATTAAAAGCACTTTTAATTTATTAGAAAATAATGATATTATTATGTACCGTAACGGAAATCATATAGAAATAAGTAGAATTATTGGAAAGCCTGGTCAATCCATTGCTTATAAAAATGAAACGTTATATAGAGATGATAGAAAAGTAAATGAATCTTATAGTAAAGGCCAGCAGATAGAATCCTTATCATTAAGGCATATAAAACATTCAGAAGGTGATATTGTACCGCCGAATGCTTACTTTGTCCTAAATGATCAAAGAACAGATAAACAAGATTCACGAACATATGGCTTGATATCAAGCAAAGATATTATTGGAAATGTGAGTTTGAGGTTTTATCCTTTTAATAAATTCACAGTAGATTTTAACTAAATGGATGAGGTGTAAACATTGAGAAAAGAGATAATGGAATGGTTCGTATCGATTGTCGTTGCAGTAGCATTAGTATTGCTTATCATGAACTTTGTTGCGAAACCATATACTGTTAAGGGTGATTCTATGGACCCGACACTTAAAGATGGTGAGCGTGTCGTAGTAAACTTATTCGGATATAAGTTTGGCGATATTAAAAAAGGTAATGTCGTTGTATTCCATGCAACAAAAGATAGTGATTATGTAAAACGTGTAATTGGTACAGCTGGTGATAACGTTGAGTATAAGAAAGATAAATTATACGTAAATGGTAAAAAAGTGGATGAACCATATTTAGACTACAATGAAAAGCATAAGCAATATAACTATATTACAGGTTCATTTAAAACTAAAGATTTAAATCAAGTTAACCAGAAAAATACCATTCCAAAAGATAAATTACTTGTCTTAGGTGATAACAGAGAAGTAAGTAAAGATAGTCGTTCATTTGGTTTAATTGATAAAGACCAAGTGGTAGGAAAGGTTTCATTTAGTTTCTGGCCATTAAATGAAATGAAATTTGGATTTGATCCAGATACAAATTATGATAAATAATGTGAAGAGGCAATTTCTATTGAATTTAGATAGAAATTGTCTTTTTCTATCTCTACAAATGTAAAAGTGATTGTCATATGTTGCTAACTTTATAATTCAAGGCACTGTTATTTTACACATCGATAATCAAACTGTTACATACAAGTACCTAGCAAATGCTTGTCCTTTCATTCAATATTTAATTGAGAGAGACTTTGAAGTTTAAATTAGTAAGTTAAATTATGATTGTTGAATGACTGATCATATAATGAACTTTGTTCTATAGATAATGATTATTAAGTTATAGCTTCAAATTAAACATTATAGCAATTGGAGTAATTATTAAAAAGATAAACGATACACAATATATTATATGTTAAAATATGGTCAAAGGAGTGGGATATGTCATGGAATTTAATGCCTTTATTGGAAGAGCGGGAACGGGAAAATCATATAAAATGTTACAAGAAATTCGCCAAGAGATGAAAGAACGTCCACTAGGTGATCCAATTGTATTAATTGCACCAACACAAAATACCTTCCAACTTGAACAAGCCTTTGTAAATGATCCAGAACTTAATGGTAGTTTGAGAACTGAAGTATTGCACTTTGAAAGATTAAGTTATCGTGTGTTCCAAGAAGTTGGGGGACTAATGGAACAACAATTAACAAAAACTGGTACTGAAATGATGATTTATGACATTATTCAACAGCATCAGGCAGAATTGAAATTATATCGTTCACAGGTTAAGTATTATGGCTTTAGTGAAAAGTTATATGAACAAATTCAAGACTTTAAAAAATATAGCGTCTCACCTGAACAACTTGAAACATACATCTCAGAAAATACATTACAAACACGAACGCGACATAAATTAGAAGATATAGCGTTAATCTATAAACATTTAGAAAATAGAATTAGCGGTGAATTTGTCTCAACTGAGGACTGTTTAAATCGATTTATAACATTAATGGACCAGTCTGAAAGGTTGAAACGTACTGAAATATACATAGATGGGTTCCATAACTTTTCCACTTTAGAATATCAAATTATTAAAGGGTTAGTTAAGCATGCTAAAAAGGTAACCGTATTATTAACAACTGATGGTGATAAAGATCCATTTAGTTTATTTAGAAAGCCATCGGAATCCTTGACGCATCTTGAAGATATAGCAAACGAACTTAATATACCTTTAAATATTCAACGCTTCACGCAACAACATCGTTTTCAAAATGAAGACTTAGCGCATTTAGAGCATCATTTTAATGCTTTGCAATTCGAACCTAAAAATGTAGCGGATAATGTTGAAATATTAGAAGCGTCAATTATGCGAGAAGAAATTAATGAAATTGCAAGAAGCATATTAAAGGAAACTAGAGAAGAAGGACTTCGCTTTCAAGATATAGCCATACTTTATAGAGATGATAGTTATGCTTATTTATTGGAATCTATTCTACCGCAATTTGATATTCCATTTAATATTGATATTAAACCGTCAATGACGCATCACCCAATTATGGAAATGATTCGTTCACTCATTGAAGTCATTCAAACGAATTGGAATTTTGAGCCGATTATGCGTTTGCTAAAAACAAATGTATTAACAAAGCAATATAAAGATAGTAGTTATCTTATTGATATATTGGAAAATTTCGTACTTGAACGAGGAATTTATGGAAAACGTTGGATGGATGATAGTTATTTCCAAGTTGAACAATTTAGGAAAATGGGATTGAAACGTCAACCATTGACTGATAGTGAACGAGAGACATTTGAACGTGTGATTCAATTAAAATCTTATGTAATGGATAAAATTCTATTGTTTGAGCAACGTTTAAGCCAGGCGAACACAGCGCTAGAGTTTGCAACTGCATTTTATGAAGCAATGGAAGCATTTGATTTACCGAGTGATTTAATGACTGAGAGAGATCAGTTTGACGCGAACGAGGAACATAGAAAGGCAGAAGAAATTGATCAACTATGGAATGGGTTGATTCAGACGTTAGACGATTTAGTCACAGTATTTGGTAATAATACGTTGACACAATCACGCTTTTTAGAATTATTGGATGTCGGTTTAGATCAATTGGAGTTTGTGATGATACCTCAAACGATTGATCAAGTTAGTATAGGAACAATGGACTTAGCAAAAGTAGATAATAAGGCACATGTCTATATGGTCGGTGTAAATGATGGGACTATGCCACAAACTGTAGCATCATCAAGTCTGATCACTGATGATGAGAAGAAGTATTTTCAAGCACAGTCTAATCTAGAATTAAGTCCTACAGCTGACATTTTACAAATGGATGAAGCATTTGTTTGTTATATTGCCATGACGAGAAGTAGAGCGAAAATCACATTTTCTTATGCCTTGATGGGAGCAAGTGGAGATCAAAAGGAACGAAGCCCGTTTATCGATCAAATCATGGAGTTATACCATAATTTAGAAGTGACAAATATTCATCACATGCATCAAGCCCAACCGTTAACATTAATGGAACATCCGCATCAAACTAAAATTGCCTTGTTTGAATCATTAAAGGCTTGGCTAGATGATGAAATTGTCGCTGATACTTGGTTAGATACATATCAAGTTATGAGGGATGATGAACGACTCAATGATGGACTAGCTTACTTAGTTTCGGCACTCACCTTTGATAATGAAACAGTGCAACTCAATCAACAACAAGCTAAAGCTTTGTATGGAAAGCAAATTAATGCAAGTGTATCTAGATTTGAAGGTTATCAAGCATGTCCATTTAAACACTTCACATCACATGGTTTAAGACTAAATGAACGTACAAAATACAAATTAGAAAACTTTGATTTAGGTGATATTTTCCATCAAGTATTAAAGCTCATATCTGAGAAAATTAATGGTGATTTTAAGAATTTAAATTTAACACAAATTAGAAAGTTAACACATGATGGTTTGACTGAAATACTGCCTGAGGTACAGTTCAATCTTTTAAATTCAACCGCATATTATCGTTATCTATCACAAAGAATAGGTGCTATTGTTGAAACAACGTTAACTGCACTTAAATATCAAGGTAGTTACAGTGAATTCAAGCCTCAAAGGTTTGAAGCGAGCTTTAGAAAGAATCCTAGAAATCCGGAAGATTTACAAGCGATGCCATTAATTACGGAGCAAGGCATTCCAATCAATATTCGTGGGCAAATTGATCGTATTGATACGTATAATCACGATAATGAAAGTTTTGTAAACATTATTGATTATAAGTCATCTAAGTATAGTGGTACTTTGGATTTGACGAAAGTATACTATGGCATGCAAATGCAAATGATGACATATATGGATATTGTATTACAAAATAAACAACGCTTAGGTTTAAATCCTCTGACACAACCAGGGGGATTACTATATTTCCACGTGCACGAACCGCGTCTCCAATTAGCATGGAATGAATTAGATGAAGATAAACGCAATGAAAAGTTTATCAACTCATTTAAATTAAGTGGTTTAGTTAATAACGACACTTCTGTAATAGAAGCGTTCGATAATCGAATGGAACCAAACTATACTTCTGATATTATTCCTGTTGCAATGAAAAAGGATGGCGGTTATAGAAGCGGTAGTAAAGTAGCGGATTCTGATACAATTTATAAGTTAATCAAGCATAATAAAGCTAATTTTGTTAAAACAGCAACTGACATCATGGACGGTCATACCGAAGTAGCGCCACTTAAGTATAATCAAACATTACCTTGTGACTTCTGTAATTATAAGTCTGTGTGTCATGTGGATGGCATGATTGATAGTAAACGTTATAGAACTGTTGACGAAACGATAAATCCATTAGAAGAAGTGCAAAATGTTGAACTAGAAGAAGGTGAGTTTGAATGAATCCAATCCCAGTAAAACCAGCGGATACGCGATGGACTGATAATCAATGGAAAAGTATCTATGCCAAAGGTCAAGATATTTTGATTGCTGCCGCTGCAGGATCTGGAAAGACTGCAGTGTTAGTAGAACGTATCATACAGCGAATATTAAATGACAATATAGATGTTGATAAATTATTAGTTGTGACATTTACAAATGCCAGTGCAAGAGAAATGAAGCAACGTGTGGATCAACGTATCCAAGAAGCATCGCTTGAGGATCCGAATAATAGTCATTTAAAAAACCAAAGAATTAAAATTCATCAAGCTCAAATTTCAACACTACATAGTTTTTGTCTGAAATTAATTCAAAATCATTATGATGTACTTGATATTGATCCAAACTTCAGAACAAGTAGTGAAGCAGAAAACATTTTATTATTAGAGCAAACGATTGATGAAGTGCTAGAGCAACATTATGATGTGTTGAATCCTAGTTTTGTTGATTTAACTGAACAATTATCTTCCGACAGAAATGATAATCAATTGCGTCAAACAATTAAAGATATGTACTTTTTTAGTGTAGCTAACCCCAATCCTTTTGAGTGGTTACAAAATTTATCTGAACCATACGAGAATAAGAATGAACAAGAAAAATTATTAGAACTTTTAAACCATGTGGCAATGATATTTATGAAATCAGCATTAGAAGCGCTAAATAAAAGTTATGATCTATTTTCAATGTTAGAGGAAGTGGATAAACAAGTTGATATTATTGAGAGAGAACGTAAATTTATGTCTGCAGCGATAGAAGGCGGCATATTAAATACAGAAGTAATCAGTAACCATCAATTTGAACCACGTTTCCCATCGAAAACAAAGAAAGTTAAAGAAGCAAACGAAATGATGTTAGATGCTTATGACGACGGTAAGAAGCATTATGATCATTATAAAGAATTAGTTTCTAAGGTGAAATTAGACTACTATACGAGAACTGCAGATGAGTTAATGTATGATATGCAACAATTAGCGCCAAGAGTGGCTTATTTAGCTGAAGTGACCGCAGATGTTATCGAGCAATTTAATGCGAAAAAGCGTAGTAGAAATTTACTTGATTTCTCTGATTATGAACATTTTGCATTGAAAATATTGTTAACTGAAGATGGAACACCTTCTGAAATAGCGGAAATGTATCGCCAACAATTTGAGGAAATATTGGTAGATGAATATCAAGATACGAACCGAGTACAAGAAAAAATTATTTCTTGTATCAAACGTGGCAATGAAGCCGATGGGAATTTATTTATGGTTGGTGATGTAAAGCAATCGATTTACAAATTTAGACAGGCAGATCCAAGTCTATTTATCGATAAATACAATCGCTTTACGGTTGATGGTTCGGAACATGGTTTGCGCATAGATTTATCTCAAAATTTCCGTTCTCGTAAAGAAGTGCTAACAACGACGAATTATTTATTCAAACATATGATGGATGAAGCGGTAGGGGAAATCGTTTATGATGATGCTGCACAACTTTATTATGGAGCACCATTTGATGAGACTTCACATCATATACAAATGAATATGTTAATTGAAGATAAAGGGTCAGATTTAAGTGCAGCTGAACAAGAAGCGGAATATATTGTGCAACAAGTTGAAAATATAATGACTGAACAAGAGATATATGATATAAAAACTGGACGTTATCGCAAGCCAAATTATAAAGATATTGTTATTTTAGAACGATCTTATGGACAAGCACGAAAAATTCAACAAGCATTTAAAGATCACAATATCCCATTCCATGTAAACAGTAAGGAAGGTTATTTCGAACAATCTGAAGTCCAACTCATTTTGTCATTTTTAAGAACTGTAGACAATCCATTACAGGATATCTATTTGGTTGGTTTAATGCGGTCAGTCATATATCAATTTACTGAAGATGAATTAGCCAATATTCGTATTGAAAGTCCGAACGATGACTATTTTTATCAATCTATACAACAATATCTTAATAGTGAGCATGCGGATAGTAAATTAGTAGAAAAACTAAATGCATTTTTAGCAGATTTAGCAATGTATCAAAACTATAGCCAACACCATCCGGTATATCAATTAATTGATAAATTTTATAATGACCATTATGTTATTCAGTATTTTAGTGGAATGATTGGTGGTAAAGGTAGAAGAGCGAATTTACATGGTTTATTTAATAAAGCAGTAGAATTTGAAAATTCAAGTTTTCGAGGTTTATACCAATTCATTCGCTTTATTGATGAATTGATCGACAGAGGAAAAGACTTTGGTGAGGAAAATGTCATCGGACCTAATGATGACGTAGTTAGAATGATGACGATTCATAGTAGTAAAGGTTTAGAATTTCCATTTGTTATTTATTCCGGATTATCACGAAAATTCACGCGAAAGGATTTACAGAAGGCTACGATTTTAAATCAAAGCTATGGCTTGGGGATGAGTTATTATGATGTACAACAACACATTGCGTACCCATCTTTATCTTCAGTGACATATAAGGCCATTGCTGAAAAGGAATTAATATCAGAAGAAATGCGTTTGATTTACGTTGCTTTAACACGTGCTAAAGAACAACTATATTTAATCGGTCGCGTAAAGGATGAAAAAGATATTACGAAATACGAAGAAGTTTCTGTTTCTGGTAGTCATCTACCTGTTAGTTATAGACTTACTGCACAAAAACCACTTGATTTAATTTATCCAATTTTAGCAAAATATCAATCTACATCATTACCAAAAGATTTACGCTTTGAGGCGAATATTGATGATGTGGATGAGGCTATGAAACCGTATGTCCAATTAAATACGGAATTCTATGAAGATATTGCATCTGAAATTGTTGAAGATGTTACTGAACAGCGAACGGTTACTGATATTTATCAAATGAACAATGATTATACCGGTTTACAAGATCAAATAAGACATCAAATGACATATGAATATGCACACCCACATGCAGTTCATAAACCATCTAAGCAGTCTGTATCTGAATTGAAACGTCAATTAGAAACAGAGCAAACAGATACCAATTATGATCGAGTGAGAAAATATAAGATAGGCTCATTATCATATGAACGTCCAGCATTTTTAAGTCATAATAAAAAGCGTAAAGCAAATGAAATTGGTACCTTAATGCATACAGTGATGCAACATCTTCCATTTAAACAAGAAGGCCTAGATGAAACAGCATTAAATGACTATATCGATAGTTTGATTGCTAAAAATATCATTCCTGAAGATGCTAAAAAAGATATTCAAATGGCTGACATTTTGCACTTTATCAACAGTGATTTATATTGCATGATAACAAATAGTGATGCCATATATAGAGAATTACCATTTGTAGTTAATCAACGCGAGGTTGACCATGAACAAATAAGAGATGAGGATGCATCGATTATCCAAGGGATGATTGATTTGATTTTTGAAAAGGATGGTCAATATTATTTCGTGGATTACAAGACTGATGCGTTTAATAGACGACGTAGTATGTCAGATGAGGAAATTGGTGAACAATTAAAGTCTCGTTATAAAGTACAAATGACGTATTATCGAAATACTTTGGAAACAATATTGAATACTAATGTAAAAGGCTACCTATATTTCTTCAAATTTGGTCAGCTTTCAATCGACTAATGATAATAACTTAAAGGAGCTTATGAAATTGTCATCACGTAAAAGATTATTTGAATTAGATGCTCTCAGAGGCTTTAGTTTATTAGGTATTATATTGATGAATATTTTAAGTTTTAGCTTACCTTATGAACAAGCATTTTTACCAGATATCATTAATAAAGGCCTAGATGAATGGATTTTGAGATTGATTACCTTAGTTGTAATCAGCTCGTTTTATCCTATTTTTACATTTTTATTTGGTTATGGTTTAGCAATAATGTATGCCAATAGTGAAACAAAAGATTTAAGATATTACCCATTTATTTATCGGCGTTTGTCATTTTTACTTATATTAGGTTTAGTTCATGGTTTGTTTATATTTTCAGGTGACATATTATTTGGATATGCATTTACTGGAATGATAGCTGTATTATTCATAAAATGGCGTCCAAGAAAATTGGTTAAGTTAGCTATTATTCTATTTAGCTTAAAGGTCATCTTATTGGTTATTCCATTTTCATTAATAACTTGGTTTACAGATCCTTATGGGGTAACTAATTTTACTGGTAAGACATTAGGACAATTAATAAATATACGCCAAAGTGGTGGTTATTCTGCATTTTTAGGTATTAATATTAAAGAATATATTTTCCGTATATTAGATGTGGTTACCACTTCATCTTACTTTGAGTTTTTACCGTATATTTTATTGGGTATTGCAGCACAAAAGTCGGATTTAATAGCTAAAGTAAGGCAAAATAAATCAAAAATGGTTTACAGAGCAAGTATTTTGGTTGTTTGTGGCTATTTAATTAAGTTACCACATGCAATCGACTATGGGAATAATGCACTAATTAATGTGAGTTCTATGGTTGGTGGACCTATCGTAGCAGCCGGTTATATCTTAATCTTTATTGTACTATGTCAATATGGTCGTTCAGCACAAATTTTAAGTGTCTTTAAATATCCGGGCAGACTCAGTCTGTCGATATATTTAAGTCAAAGTATTATCTTTACTTTAATTTATATGGGATTTGGACTGGGATTATTTAATAAATTAGCACTTTATCAGTCCTATCTCATAGTTGTCGTTGTTTATGCGATACAACTTATTATGTGCTATTTCTACCTTAAGCAGTATAAGCAGGGCCCAATCGAATGGTTATGGCGAAAGGTAACATATTTAAAGTAAAGGTTGCATAAATGTAAGCGTACTGATTTTTTTTACAAGAACTGGGTATTTATTTGTTATTAAGAGGTAAATATAGTTATAATATGTAATAAGATAAAGATGAGGAGCTGATATTGAATGAAATTCCTATCATTCAGACATAATGAACAGACATCTTATGGTGTGAAAGTAAAGCGTGAAGAAGCGGCATGGGATTTAAAGAAAGTCTTTGCTGATTTTGCTGAAGGAGAGTTTCATCCTAAAACATTATTAAATGGCTTACAACAAAACCAAGTCGTAGATTTCCAAGAACAAGTACGTAAAGCTGTAGTGGCTGCGGAAGACAGTGGAAATGGTGATGCATATAAAGTTAAATTTTCAGATATAGAGTTCTTGCCACCAGTTACACCAACGAACAATGTCATTGCATTTGGTCGCAATTATCAAGCACATGCTAATGAATTAAACCATGAAGTACAGCGTTTATATGTATTTACAAAAGCGGCATCGTCATTGACAGGAGATAACAGCACAATACCAAATCACCAAGACATTACAGATCAACTAGATTACGAAGGTGAACTTGGTATCGTTATTGGTAAATCAGGTGAAAAGATACCTAAAGGTTTAGCATTAGATTATGTATATGGTTATACAATTATCAATGATATTACAGATCGTAAAGCGCAAAACGCGCAAGACCAAGCATTCCTATCTAAGAGTTTAACAGGTGGTTGCCCAATTGGACCATACATTGTTACGAAAGATGAATTGCCAACACCTGAAGACGTGAATATTGTGACTAAAGTAAACAATGAAATTCGTCAAGATGGAAATACGGGTCAAATGATTCTTAAAATAGACGAACTTATAGAAGAAATTTCAAAATACGTGGCATTACACCCAGGGGATATTATTGCAACTGGTACGCCAGCTGGTGTTGGTGCAGGTATGAATCCGCCACAATTCTTACAACCAGGGGATGAAGTCAAAGTTACAATCGATAATATTGGTACATTAACGAACTTTATCGCTAAATAATTTAGTAAGCATTTTAGATATAAATTCCAGAAAAATAGAGTCTGGAGATTAGTCTTTCAGACTAAAATAGAATCGATGATTTTTACTGTGAAATAGTAGAAATCATCGATTTTTCTATTATTATCAAATTGATTAGCACTTAAGTGCTGTTATTTTCTTATATTGATAGCCATTAATGCTAGTCCAAGTTCATGTTTTGACCTTGTTATTCCTCGAAGTGATATGCGAGTGAATCCTAAAATAGCCTTCAAGCATCCAAAAACAGGTTCTTTATCAATTTTTCACTGATTATAGCATTAATGTGTTTCTGAAATTTATAAAATGTGACTTGATCAATTGCTTCATAATTGGGTTCACTCTAAAGCGATTAATGGTTCTATAAGAAAGCGTCTGATTTTGTGCTAACCATATCATACGAATACTATCTCTTAATCTGTATAATTGCGTCTATGTTGATAGTGAATTTTGTAAAGTTTATTTTTAAAATTATTGTCAACGAAATTACCTTTTGAAAAATACATCTGTATTGCGTATGATATAGATAGCATATTTTTGTTTACTGAACAAATTGATGCAGTGATTTTTAATATAAAAAAGTTCACTGTTGCATGATATGAATCAAATTAAATCACATGTGGGGGGATTTTATGTTACATATTCATATTACATCATGGGTACTTGCTATTATCTTGTTTTTTGCAGCATATTTTAATTTTTCAGAGAAACAAGGTCCAACGCCTTATTTTAAACCGATCCATATGTTCTTGAGATTGATTATGGTATTTGTTTTAATTTCAGGATTTTGGATTTGGATTCAAGCATTTGGTGCAGACAACGCAGGTGGCCATATGTTACTTACTTTAAAAATGTTATGTGGTGTTGCTGTTGTGGCACTAATGGAAGTAACAATTGCCAAAAGGAAAAAAGGACAACCAAGTCATGGTATGATGTGGACAACGATTGTATTAATCATTATTACTATGGTAATTGGAGTCATTTTACCTCAAGGTCCTATTACTAAAATGTTTGGACTTTAAATTAATCGCATTATAAGTAGAGTAACCTAATGCAATTGATTTAACATAACCTAAACAAAAAAGTACTTATCCATTGATTATGAGCAAGCCAATACGTCTCAGTTACACTGACTGTCGTTGTAAGGAGTTGCTTAAATAATCGATTAGGATGAGTACTTTTTAGTATGACTTATTCAATTTTTCTTAAGGTCCATGGTTATATAAAAAATGATGTGGTAGTTGAACCATGCTACGAGTGATTTAAGTACAAATGACGAACAATAAATTATAGATTACGTGCTTTATAACCAATCATATTGATAATATCTTTCGGTCTACTATATGGTGGAGCATATGCCACTTCAAAATCTGTTAAATCATCTATAGTAGACTGATGCATCATTGCCATAGACAAGACATCGATTCGTTTGTCTACGCCACTTTTACCTACTGCAGCAGCTCTCAATATTTGTCGAGTATTACTATCAAAGTAAACACGTAAATGTAATTTATGGTTATTAGGATAGTAACCGGCGTGGTCATTTTGATAAACTTCTACCATTTTATAATTAAAGTGAGTTAATTCAGATGGTGAAACACCAACACTTGCAAAGGTATAGTCAAAAAATTTAACAATATTTGAACCTAAATAGCCTTTGAATTGTATCTTCTTATTACCAGCTAGTTGTTCGGCGATGATACTTGCAGCTCGATGTGCTCCCCATGCTAAAGGCACATGTGCAGGTAAGTCCACATGGCGATAATGTGAAGTAATAATATCACCCAAAGCATAAACGTTAGGAATATTAGTTTCGAATTTATTATTAACTGGAATGTAACCATGTTCATCTAAGTGAATTGAAGATGATTGTAAAAATGCTGAATTTGGCTTAACCCCAACACCTTCAATAATTAAATCAAACGTTTTTACAGCACCTGATTTAAAATGTACTTCGTTACCTTCGACTTTTACGACTTCTTCATTTAAACGGTATGGAATACCGCGTCTATCCATTTCTTCAATAATCGGTTCATTCATGTCGGAATCCATTAATTTATTAATATGTTCAGAACGATGAATTAACATCGGTTGAATATTGCGTTCGTATAAATTATCTAATATCTCTAAACTGATGTAACCAGCACCAATAACTAATGCATTTTGTACTTGATGATGTTCAATAAATTGGTAAATAGCATCAGTATCCTCCATATTACGTAAAGTAAAGGCAATTGGACTATTTAAATTGAGATGATTAGCACTGCAACCAGGACTTAATACGAGCTTATCATATTCAACTGTATAGGATTGTTCAGCCTTTTTATCGTAAACAATGACTTTATTTTCAGCTGTATCTACTGCAGTGACTTCGTGATAGGGTTTTACCGTGATTTGCTTACTATCATAAAATTGTTCAGGTGTTGCTTCTAAAACGAGGTCTCTTGAAGTGACAACATTACCAATATAATACGGCAATGCGCAATTAGCGAAACTCATGTCTCTATCTTTTTCAAAGACAATGATTTCACTTTCTTTATCTAATCTTCTTATTTGACTTGCGACCGTCGCGCCTCCAGCTACAGCACCTACAACGACTATTTTAGACACAGTCAACAACCTCCTTTAAGCAAAAATAATGCATTATATTTTAGATTTAATTGTTGCTTCATACGGGATATTTAATTCAAAGAATGTATTAAGGTATCTACCGATGCCATCTTCATTGTTAGAATAAGTAACTTCATTGGCAACATGCTTTAGTTCATCAAGGCCATTGTTCATTGCAATGCCATATTTCGCATATTTAATCATTTCTAAATCATTATCTTCATCGCCAAAGGCAATAATTTGATTACGATCTATGTCTAGATGATGTTTTACATAGTCAATACCTTTTGCCTTGCTGATACCTTGTTTGACAATTTCAATAACTGGGAACGGTGATCCCCAACGACGGTGCTCGATATTCTCTGCATAGAATCTTGTTAACATTTGTTTAACACGTGGAATCATTACTTCTTCTGCTTCCACAAGTATTGATGTAGGTGATTCAGTTAATGCTGTTAGTAAATCGCCTGTTTCTACTTTTGGTGTTCCCATAGAGAAGCCATCGAATAATTTTTGATCAAAGTTATTAATAAATACATGATCTTTAACTTCAGCAATAATATTAGATACACCATAGTCATTTAGAGATTGGATAATGCTCTTAGACAAGTCCAAATCTAATACCTCGTGTACTGTTTTAAAGTTATTATCTTTAGGGTGATGGACGAAAGCACCATTAAAATTAACGACAGGTGTATCCATATTAAGTTCATGATAATAAATTTGACTAGCTCGATATGGACGACCGGTAGCTATCATAAGCTTATGTCCTTGCGCTTGTAACGTTTTTAGTACTTCCTTTGTATAAGGTGAAATTTCTTTATCATCATTTAACAATGTGCCATCTAAGTCTAAACATATTAAAAAAGGTTTCATTAAAATCTCCTTAAGTTATAATAATAGTGTATGAATATCATAGCATTTTATTGGCGTTTTGTAAGATATTTGATATATTGTTAATATCATTAATAACGAAGAGGTGAGACGAATGGATGAAGGATTAAAGGATAGCATACTTAATGCACTCGAAATGGTAATTGACCCTGAGTTAGGAATTGATATTGTAAACTTAGGTTTAGTATATAATGTCGACGTGGATGATGACGGTTTATGTACGGTTGAAATGACATTGACTTCAATGGGATGTCCTCTAGGACCGCAAATTATGAACCAAGTTAAAATGGTATTAGCTGAAATACCTGAGATTTCAGATACAGAGGTTAATATTGTTTGGAGTCCACCATGGGACAAAGATATGATGTCTCGCTACGCTAAAATTGCGTTAGGCATTGGCTAATAAAGAAGTGAATAAATATCTTGTTTGAGACTAATTAGCACATCTTAGATTTTTAAAGGTGTGTTAGTTGGTCTTTTTTTATTCTATTTAGTGGGGTGAGTAGTTTGAGTTAAGTATATTTCGTAGTGAATATAGTTACGATTTGCCACTGTTCAGTGAAAGAATGAAAATGTTTGAGTTTATTTAAAATGCGAATTATAATCTATAACTACAAAAATATTAAATATTATTATCGTGCAAAATTATTAAATTAATTGCAGTTACATTACAAAAGTATTACAATAACTTAGTAAAATGGATGAAATATGCATAAATAGATTTAAAATTTGAGTATGAAGGTTTGATTTTAAATGAATAGAGATTCAAATTTGGGAATGAACAAACACCGTCATACACGTTATATGCCTGGCCTTGATGGTTTAAGAGCGATTGCGGTCTTAGCAATTATTATTTACCATCTTAATAAACAGTGGCTAACGGGTGGTTTTTTAGGTGTAGATACTTTCTTTGTTATTTCTGGTTATTTAATTACTAGTCTATTACTGAAAGAGTTTGAAGAAACTGGAAGTATCAATTTAAAGCAATTCTGGTTACGTAGAATGAAACGACTCATACCTGCCGTTTTTGTGTTGGTAGGCGTAGTATCTATGATGACACTGATTTTAAAACCAGATCAAATCGTAAATATTAAGCATGATGCATTTGCAGCAATATTTTATGTATCCAATTGGTGGTATATTATGACTGATGTAAACTACTTTGAACAGTTTGCATTTATGCCATTAAAACATTTGTGGTCACTAGCGATAGAAGAGCAGTTTTACATAATTTTTCCAATAGTCCTGATCACATTACTATTAACAGTTAAGAAATATAGAAATATAACCTTGATTTTTTGGATTGTTTCATTAGTTTCATTGTTGTTAATGGTATTAATTTCTGAACCTCATATGGAACATTCTAGAGTATACTTCGGTACTGATACTAGACTACAAACGATGTTGCTTGGTGTCCTACTCGCATTTTTATGGCCACCATTTAAATTGAAAGCTAATCCACCTCGTATCTTGTCACATACAATTGATGGATTAGGAATTGTCAGTACAGTGGTTATTATCATGTTATTTATTTTTGTTGATGACAATAGTGATTGGATTTACAACGGTGGATTCTATGTTATATCAGTGTTGACTCTTTTTGTGATATTGAGTGTTGTCCACCCATCAGCATATTTTGCAAAGGTAATTGGTAATCCGCTATTTGTATATATTGGCAAACGTTCTTATAGTTTATATTTATGGCATTTTCCGGTAATAAGCTTTATCCATTCCTATTATGTGGAAGGGCAAATACCAATTTATGTGTATGTATTGGATATCATAACTACATTAATCTTGGCAGAATTATCATATAGATACATCGAGACACCATTTAGAAAATATAGCTTTAAAGCTTTCTCACTCAATCGATTTAAACGGGTGTCCTTTGTTAGGACAGTCGCATTATCTATTATTTTAGTACCAACAGTGTTTATATTTGCTGGTGCATTTGATCAATTAGGGAAGGATCAACAACAACACAAACCAACAAGCTTTTCTTCACAAAAAAAGGACGGCAAAAGTAAAACAGCAAATAACAGTAAAGATGATGCGAAACATAAAGAAGATAGTACATCTAACAAAGTCTATAAAGATATCAAGCCATTGCTTATTGGTGATTCTGTTATGGTAGATATCGGAGAGTATTTTACAGAGCGTGTACCAAATGCAGAAATTGATGGTA
Organism: Staphylococcus gallinarum; assembly: GCF_029774255.1. Classification (NCBI taxonomy): domain Bacteria; kingdom Bacillati; phylum Bacillota; class Bacilli; order Caryophanales; family Staphylococcaceae; genus Staphylococcus; species Staphylococcus gallinarum. The sequence goes on along the minus strand of NZ_CP069082.1, from coordinate 2,028,028 downwards.
AAGTTGGTCGTAATTTATACGAAGCAACGCCATTGATTCAACAAAAATATGAAAGTTACAATAAAGCTGGTAATAAAGTTGTATTAGAATTGGGAACTAATGGTGACTTTTCTAAAGCACAATTAAATGAATTAATAAGTCAATTTGATAAGGCAGATATTTATCTCGTCAATACACGTGTTCCGAGAGGTTATGAATCACATGTAAATAAATTGATTGCAGACGCAGCAAAAGAACATAAAAATGTGAAGGTTGTTGATTGGTATAAACGTTCGAAAGGACATACTGAATACTTTGCTTCTGATGGCATTCATTTACAACCATCAGGAGTCAGAGCCTTATCAGATGAAATTACGAAACAAATAACTCAATAATATCTATTAAATGATGGTAATTCTTTGTTAAATATCTAACAAGGATTACCATTATTTTTTGTGGCGTCATAGTTCGATATAAGTTGAATATAATTACAATAAGTTGCTGATATGTGAGCGTAAGTTTGCTGAACCGATAGACAGTTTTATAAATAGATCATTTATTAATGACAGTGTTATAACTTGCTACGATAAGTTTAAACAAATAAGTATTGGTAATATAAAAAATATGTATAAAATATTGTTAAAAGGATAATGACATAATTCTAATTAACATTTGGCATGAAAACGATAAACGTTTGATTGAGCAATTTATTTTGAGCGTATTATTTTCTATAAACGCTTAAAAAATTATGATTAAAATAAATCATAATGGTTGATAAATCATGAAAGAGGGACTATAATTAAATTAAGGTCAAAGAAAGTCAAAGTCAAATTAACTTTGGTTTGATCAAACACTCAATGGTGAGGTGAATCATATTGGATATTAATCAAATGACCTATAAAGTTCAATCAGCCTTACAAAAGGCAATGGAATTAGCTAAAACATATGAAAATCAAAATATAGAAATTGAAGCAATATTAGCCGCTGCATTAAATGAAGATGAAAGTTTATTTAATAGTGTACTTGAACGTGCCAATATTGATACAAACGAATTATTAACAACTTATAATAATAAATTAAAACAATATCCAACTGTTCAAGGTGACAACGTTCAATACGGGCAGTATATCAGTGCAAAAGCAAATGAATTATTTACTAAAGCTGAAGATTATATGAAATCATATGAAGATGAATTTATATCAATGGAACACTTAATATTATCAGCAATAGACATAGATACAACGACAGCACAATTTGTCGGCAATAAAAAAGAAGTAATAACGGAAATAATTAAAAAAATAAGAGGAGGAAATCATGTGACATCACAAAACCCTGAAGTTAATTATGAGGCGTTAGAGAAATATGGTCGTGATTTAGTAGAGGAAGTACGTCAAGGTAATATGGATCCAGTCATTGGACGTGACGAAGAAATTCGTAATGCGATTCGAATTTTAAGTAGAAAGACAAAAAATAATCCTGTGCTAATTGGTGAACCGGGTGTAGGTAAAACAGCAATCGTAGAAGGATTAGCACAAAGAATTGTGAAAAAGGACGTACCAGAGTCACTATTAGACAAAACAATATTCGAGCTTGATTTAAGTGCACTTGTTGCAGGTGCGAAATACCGTGGCGAGTTTGAAGAACGCTTAAAAGCCGTATTGAAAGAAGTTAAAGAGTCAGATGGAAAAATCATTTTATTTATTGATGAAATCCACATGTTAGTAGGCGCAGGTAAAACTGAGGGCGCAATGGATGCAGGAAACATGTTGAAACCCATGTTAGCACGTGGTGAATTACATTGTATTGGTGCAACAACACTTAATGAATATAGAGAATATATTGAAAAAGATTCTGCATTAGAACGTCGTTTCCAGAAAGTAAATGTATCAGAGCCTGATGTAGAAGATACAATTTCTATTTTACGTGGTTTAAAAGAACGCTATGAGGTATATCATGGTGTTAGAATTCAAGATAGAGCACTTGTTGCAGCTGCAGAATTATCAAATCGCTATATTACGGATCGATTCTTACCTGATAAAGCAATAGATTTAGTCGACCAAGCTTGTGCTACGATTAGAACAGAAATGGGTTCAAATCCAACTGAATTAGATCAAGTTAATAGAAGAGTAATGCAGTTAGAAATTGAAGAGTCTGCATTGAAGAATGAATCAGATAATGCAAGTAAACAACGTCTACAAGAGTTACAAGAAGAATTATCTAATGAAAAAGAAAAGCAAAATGCAATTCAATCACGTGTTGAAGAAGAAAAAGGTAAAATTGCTAAGCTTCAAGAGAAACGCACTGAATTAGATGAAAGTAGAAAAGCATTAGAAGATGCTGAGAACAACTATAACTTAGAAAAAGCAGCAGAATTACAACATGGTAAAATACCAGAACTTGAAAAAGAATTACAAGAAATGGAAGCTGCATTCCAATATGAGCAAAATGGAGATAGCGACCGTATTATCAGAGAAATTGTTACAGATGAAGAAATAGGTGATATCGTTAGCTCATGGACAGGTATTCCTGTTTCTAAATTAGTAGAAACTGAAAGAGAAAAATTACTAAATCTTGCAGATATACTACATGAACGTGTCGTAGGCCAAGATAAAGCAGTAGATTTAGTAGCTGATGCTGTAGTAAGAGCAAGAGCAGGGATTAAAGATCCTAACAGACCAATAGGCAGTTTCTTATTCTTAGGTCCAACTGGTGTAGGTAAGACAGAGCTAGCTAAATCGTTAGCGTCTACTTTATTTGACTCTGAAAAACATATGATTCGAATTGATATGAGCGAATATATGGAGAAACATTCCGTTTCAAGATTAATTGGTGCGCCTCCAGGTTATGTTGGTCATGATGAGGGTGGTCAACTCACAGAAGCGGTTAGACGTAATCCATATTCAGTTATTCTGTTAGATGAAATCGAAAAAGCACATTCTGATGTATTTAATGTGTTGCTACAAATACTAGAAGAAGGACGTTTAACTGATTCTAAAGGTAGAGCAGTAGACTTTAAAAATACAATTATTATCATGACTAGTAACATTGGTTCTCAGATTTTACTTGAAAATGTTAAAGACGCCGGTGTGATTACAGAGAATACTGAAAAAGCAGTTATGAATAATTTAAATCAATATTTCAAACCAGAAATCATTAATCGTATGGATGATATTGTCTTATTCAAACCATTAACAGTTAATGATATGAGTTTAATCGTAGACAAAATTTTAACACACTTAAACATTCGTTTGATGGAACAACGTATTTCAATAGAAGTGTCAGATGCAGCAAAACAATGGTTAGGCGAAGAAGCATACGAACCACAATTCGGTGCAAGACCATTGAAACGATTTGTACAACGTCAAATTGAAACACCATTAGCACGAAAAATGATACGAGAAAACTTCCCAGAAGGCACAACAATCAGCATTGATTTATCTGAAGATGGTTTAACATTCGAAGAACACAAACCACAAACAATACAATAATCTTAGGAATAAAGTCTGGGATCTAAATACCCAGCATTAAGCCCATCAAAGATCAAAAATCTTTGATGGGCTTGTTATTTCTATCAATACTGCGTATTGTTATTACTTGCTTACCAAGGGGGCTGGGTCGAGCATTTATCGCGCCACGCATCTTACTCCCTCAGTTGTCTCGCAAACAATACGCAGTTCTTATATGTTAGCACTACAAAAAATTAGACACTTTATAATGAATTAATTGAAACAGAAATTATCCCTGAGGTAAAACAAGAAATGAATAACAGGTTAAGAGACGAAGATTTAAATAAAATCACAAATCAACTATTTTAGTCTGAAAGAATAATGTCTCAGACCCTATGTTGTTATTAAATGAAATTTTCAGGTATTGACCACACATGATAAATGTAGTTGTTATATCTTGTTAAGAAAGACTGTGCATCATACAAAATATAAATGCTACAAAAAATATTCACCACATTAACATCCAACTTATTGATACATATGATTAGCTTAATTAATCATGCAATAACAAAAAAAGACAAGCCTTTGTACTGGCTTGTCAAAATACTTTATGATTCTTTAGATTGTTTGGTAGAAGGTTTTACAACCAAATCAAATAATGCAATCAGAATTGTAAATACGACTGCTGCAATGATTGGTGTAATTAAATTTAATGCACCGCCACCATCTAAACTGTTTAATACAAAATTAACCATCTCTAATAATAGAACAGCCCAAAATAACACTGCGAGGTATTTCATTATGTAATGCCTCCAATTTAATATATATAGTTACATTATAAATAAGAAAGCGCTATTTGTATAGTATTTATCAGCAGAATATATTCATTTGCATTGTACAAAGATTTTCTTTAATTTATAATAAAATAGGTATTTCACCTACATATTAGTCATAGTTCTTGTATTTCAAATGTGTATTATGTTAAATTAATACCTGGTATTAAAATTATAATTAAGAAGGTGTTCAACTATGAACGTGGGTATTAAAGGTTTCGGTGCATACGCTCCAGAAAATGTTGTAGATAATGCCTATTTTGAAACATTTTTAGAAACATCCGATGAATGGATTTCAAAAATGACAGGAATTAAAGAAAGACGATGGGCTAGTGAAGATGAAGAAACATCGGATTTAGCTTATAAAGCAAGTTTAAAAGCAATTGAGGATGCAGGTATTGAAGCATCTGATATTGATATGATTTTAGTGGCAACATCGACAGGAGACTATCCGTTTCCAACCGTTGCCAATATGTTACAAGAAAAATTAGGTACCGGAAAAGTAGCATCAATGGATCAATTAGCAGCATGTAGTGGATTTATGTATTCAATGATCAATGCAAAGCAATTTGTACAATCCGGTGATTATAAAAACGTATTAGTTGTCGGTGTCGACAAATTATCAAAAATTACAGATTTAACTGATCGTTCGACTGCTATTTTATTTGGTGATGGCGCAGGCGCTGCTATTATTGGTGAAGTATCGGAAGGGCGAGGTATTTTAAGCTATGAACTTGGTTCAGATGGTTCTGGCGGAAAATATTTATACTTAAACCCTGAAAACGGCAAAATCTTTATGAATGGTCGTGAAGTATTTAAATTTGCTGTAAGAATTATGGGCGAAGCTTCTACAAATGCAGTTGCTAAAGCAAATCTTCAACCAGAAGATGTTGATATGTTTGTACCACATCAAGCAAATATTCGAATCATGGAATCTGCACGAGAACGCTTAGGTATTCCAAAGGAAAAAATGAGTGTGTCAGTTGATAAGTATGGTAATACTTCAGCTGCTTCAATTCCTTTGAGTATTGCTCAAGAATTAGAAAATGGAAAGATTAAAGACGATGATGTCTTAGTGTTAGTTGGATTTGGTGGCGGCCTAACATGGGGTGCTGTCACACTAAGATGGGGAAAATAGGAGGATAAAATATGAGCAAAGAACAACGTGTAGTGATTACAGGAGTTGGCGCATTATCACCTCTAGGAAACGATGCAAAAACTAGTTGGGACAATGCGTTAAACGGAGTAAATGGTATTGATACAATTACTAGAATAGATACTAAAGATTACAATGTTCATTTAGCTGGAGAATTAAAAGATTTTAATATAGAAGACCATATTGATAAAAAAGAAGCACGCCGTATGGATAGATTCACACAATATGCAGTTGTAGCAGCTCGTGAAGCAGTCAAAGATGCTAAATTAGATATCAACGAAGACAATGCGAATAACATTGGTGTGTGGATTGGTTCAGGTATTGGTGGCATGGAAACATTTGAAATTGCACATACCCAATTATTAGAACGTGGACCAAGACGTGTTAGCCCATTTTTCGTACCTATGTTAATTGCTGATATGGCAACTGGTCAAGTATCAATAGATTTAGGTGCAAAAGGTCCTAACGGTGCCACAGTTACTGCTTGTGCAACAGGTACAAACTCAATCGGTGATGCATTTAAAATTATCCAACGTGGTGATGCAGACGCTATGATTACAGGTGGTTCTGAAGCTCCAATTGCACATATGGCCATTGCTGGATTTAGCGCTAGTCGTGCATTGTCTACAAACGACGATAAAGAAACTGCATGTCGACCATTCCAAACTGGTAGAGATGGATTTGTTATGGGTGAAGGTGCTGGTATTGTCGTACTTGAATCATTAGAATCTGCACAAGCACGTGGTGCAGAAATTTATGCAGAAGTTGTTGGATATGGTTCAACAGGAGATGCATACCACATTACTGCGCCAGCTCCAGAAGGAGAAGGTGGTGCACGTGCGATGCAAGCAGCATTGGATGATGCTGGTATTGAACCTAGTGATATTCAATATATTAACGTACATGGTACAAGTACGCCTGTAGGTGATTTGACTGAAATTCAAGCGATTAAAAATACATTCGGTGAAGCAGCACAATCACTTAAACTAAGTTCAACTAAATCTATGACAGGTCACTTACTTGGTGCCACTGGTGGTATAGAAGCAATCTTCTCTGCATTATCAATCAGAGATAGTAAAGTTGCACCAACAATTCACGCTGAAAGTCCAGATCCAGAATGTGATCTTGATATTGTACCAAACAAAGCAATCGATTTAGATATTACTTATGCAATGAGTAATAGTTTAGGCTTTGGTGGTCATAACGCAGTGTTAATATTCAAAAAGTTTACTGATTAATAAATAATATAAAAGAGGATGTATCCGTTAATAGATGCATCCTCTTTTATATTGTAAATGCGAGAATAATACTGAGAATAAAATAGATTAAATTAATGATAAAACCGCTAATAACCCACGTTTCAACGATATATTGTTCTCTCTTTACCTGTTTTGGTTTGAAGAATTCATCTTCATCTAATGCTTGTCGTTTCTTTTTATTTGAAAGTTGATATTTTAATCTACGAAAGCCATAACTCGTTGGGTCTAATATACCTTCCTGAACAACTATTAACACAAATAGAATAATGGTTAATATAGTAGCAATATAAAAAAGTATATTAACAAAATGAGTAAAATGATGTGTACCAAAAAGCCATAAAATGAGTGAAATCAAAGGTGTTAATAGTAACCATATTAGTAAAGTTTGCTTTTGTCTCATTTGATTGCCTCCATTATTTATTAAATTAATTGTAACTTAATAGAACTAAAAAATGAATATTTAAAATTAATTAACCTTTTATATCAAAGGATTAATGAGTTTATAAATATTTTTGATTAACAATTCTTTATTAATGTAAAGCAAAACAATATTGCCTAAAAGATGAAGGGAATATATAATAGTTATTAAATATTTCTGAAAATTTAGAAAGAAATGTTTATTCTGTTACTAAAGGGGGATTAGTTATGTTTAAATATGTATTAAAACGATTAGGATACATGGTTTTATCGTTATTCATCATTATCTCGATAACATTTTTCCTAATGAAATTAATGCCAGGATCACCATTTAATGATGAGAAATTAAGTCCTGAACAAAAACACATCTTAAATGAAAAATATGGCTTGAATGATCCGGTACCTGTACAATATGTAAGTTATTTGAAAAATGTCGTTACAGGTGATTTTGGGAACTCGTTCCAATACGATAATCAACCTGTCTGGGAATTGATAAAACCGAGGTTGATTCCATCACTAGAAATGGGACTAACAGCGATGGTTATTGGAGTTATATTAGGACTAATATTGGGAGTTATTGCAGCAGTACGGCAAAATAGTTGGGTTGATTATACAGCAACTGTTATATCAGTAATTGCAGTTTCAGTGCCATCATTTGTACTGGCAGTATTATTACAATATGTATTTTCTGTCAGATTACAATGGTTCCCAGTAGCTGGTTGGGAGGGCATAGATACAGCTGTGTTACCTTCATTGGCTCTGTCTGCAGCTGTTTTAGCAACTGTAACAAGATACATAAGGGCGGAAATGATAGAAGTGTTAAGTTCGGATTACATCTTGCTAGCTAGAGCAAAGGGTAATTCAACGATGCGTGTGTTATTTGGACATGCATTACGAAATGCATTAATACCAGTAATCACTATTATAGTACCAATGTTAGCAAGTATCTTAACGGGAACATTAACAATTGAAAATATCTTTGGTGTTCCAGGTCTCGGGGATCAATTTGTGAGATCTATTACAACAAACGACTTTCCTGTGATTATGGCAACTACAATACTATTTAGTACGTTATTCATTGTTTCTATATTCCTTGTAGATATTTTATATGGCATTATTGATCCACGTATTCGTGTACAAGGAGGTAAGAAATAATGGCTGATAAAAGAGATGAAAAATTAAATGGTGATTATTCTAATGCAGTAATGACTCATACATCGGATGCAATTGCAGCTTCTGATTTTGTTGCAGCAAAGCAAGATATTGAAAAAGAACCAGAAATGCAACGTGAAAGTAAAAACTTTTGGCAAGATGCATGGACTCAATTAAAAAGAAATAAACTTGCAATTGTCGGAATGATAGGACTTATTATCATCATTATTCTTGCTTTAATTGGACCTGTCGTTACAAAACATGACTATGCAGAGCAAAATGTTGAAGAACGTAATTTACCTGCAAAAATACCTGTACTTGATAAAATACCATTCTTACCTTTCGATGGTGAGGGCGTTGATGGCAAGAGTGCTTATAAAGAAGCTGGCGCTGATGATAATTATTGGTTTGGGACAGACCAATTAGGCCGCGACTTGTGGTCTAGAACTTGGCAAGGTGCTCAGGTATCATTATTTATTGGTGTTGTAGCAGCATTACTAGATATCTTTATCGGTGTTGTTTATGGTGCGATATCTGGGTTCTTCGGAGGTAGAGTTGATAATATCATGCAACGTATTATTGAAATTATTGCCTCGATTCCGAATTTAATTGTTGTTATTTTATTTGTACTAATATTTGAACCATCTATTTGGACAATTATTCTAGCTATGGCGATTACTGGTTGGATAGGCATGAGTCGTGTCGTACGTGGTGAATTTTTAAAATTGAAAAACCAAGAATTTGTAATGGCATCGAGAACATTAGGTGCTTCGAAATTTAAGTTGATATTCAAACATATTCTACCTAATACATTAGGTCCTATCGTAGTTACATCTATGTTCACTGTACCTAATGCAATATTCTTCGAAGCGTTCTTAAGCTTTATCGGTATAGGAGTACCAGCACCTAAAACATCTTTAGGTTCACTTGTGAATGATGGTAGAGCGATGTTATTAATCCATCCACACGAATTATTTATTCCAGCGATAGTATTAAGCTTATTAATATTATTCTTCTATTTATTTAGTGATGGATTACGTGATGCATTTGATCCGAAAATGCGTAGATAATAAAAGGGGGCAACATTATGTCAGAAAGAATATTAGAAGTAAACGATTTGCATGTTTCCTTTGATATCGACGCAGGGGAAGTGCAAGCAGTAAGAGGTGTTGATTTTTATTTGAATAAGGGAGAGACTTTGGCGATTGTAGGTGAGTCTGGATCTGGGAAATCCGTTACCACTAAAGCGATAACAAAGTTATTCCAAGGTGACACTGGCAGAATTAAACAGGGCGAAATCATCTTCTTAGGAGAAGATTTGTCTAAGAAGTCAGAAAAGGAATTAATAAAATTAAGAGGTAGAGATATCTCAATGATATTCCAAGATCCCATGACATCTCTAAATCCAACAATGAAAATTGGCAAACAAGTAATGGAACCATTAATGAAGCATAAAAATTATAGTAAGTCTAAGGCTAAAGAAAGAGCATTAGAAATTCTAAATCTTGTCGGTTTACCTAATGCGGAAAAAAGGTTTAATGCATATCCACATCAATTTTCAGGTGGACAAAGACAAAGAATCGTCATCGCAACTGCGTTAGCATGTGAGCCCAAAGTATTAATTGCTGACGAACCTACAACAGCATTAGATGTTACGATGCAAGCTCAAATTTTAGATTTAATGAAGAAATTACAAGATAAAATTAGCACATCAATCATCTTTATTACACATGATTTAGGTGTAGTGGCAAATGTTGCTGATAGAGTTGCTGTAATGTATGGTGGCCAAATGATTGAAACAGGAGATGTAGATGAAATATTCTATGATCCTAAGCACCCTTATACATGGGGACTATTATCATCAATGCCAGATTTAACAACTGGTACAGATACAGAGTTATTGGCAATTCCTGGTACACCACCTGATTTACTACATCCACCAATAGGTGATGCTTTTGCTGAACGTAGTACATATGCGCTGGAAATTGACTTTAAATCACCACCGCCATGGTATCAAGTGTCACCGACGCATTTCGTGAAATCATGGTTGTTAGATGAGCGTGCACCAAAGGTTGAACCACCAGAAATGGTACAAAAACGTTTGCGTAGTATGCCTAATAATTTCGACAAACCTCAACAAGTAGAAAGGGTGTCGTTTAATGAAGCAAAATAATGAAGTGTTATTACAAGTTAAAAACTTAAAACAGTATTTTAACGAAGGTAAACATAATGAAGTGAGGGCTATAGAAAATATTTCCTTTGATATTTATAAAGGTGAAACATTTGGTTTAGTTGGTGAATCTGGGTGTGGTAAATCTACTACGGGTAAAGCGATTATTAAATTAAATGATATTACAGATGGTGAAATCTTATATGAAGGTATCGATATTCAAAAGATTAAAAACCGTAAAGATTCTTTGAAATTTAATAAAAAAATGCAAATGATATTCCAAGATCCATATGCATCTTTAAATCCTAGACTAAAAGTTATGGATATCGTTGCAGAAGGCATAGATATACATAAACTCGCAACGAGTACGAGAGATCGTAAAAAACGTGTATATGATTTATTAGAAACTGTAGGTTTAAGTAAAGAACATGCCAATAGATATCCACATGAATTCTCTGGTGGCCAACGTCAACGCATTGGCATCGCTAGAGCCCTTGCAGTAGAGCCAGAATTTATAATTGCCGATGAACCGATTTCTGCATTAGATGTATCGATTCAGGCACAAGTCGTTAATTTACTATTAAAATTACAAAGAGAAAAAGGAATTACTTTCCTATTTATTGCACATGATTTATCCATGGTGAAATACATTTCGGATAGAATTGCGGTCATGCATTTTGGGAAAATCGTAGAGTTAGGTTCTGCCGATGAAATTTATAATCACCCTATGCATCCATATACTAAATCGTTACTTTCAGCTGTGCCACAACCTGATCCTGAAAGTGAGCGCGTACGAAAAAGAACAGTTTATACGGAAGATTCTGCTAATAATAGTCGAAGAACATTACACGAAATCACTCCTAGTCATTACGTGTTTACTACTGAAGAAGAAGCAGAAAATCTCAAAAATCAATTTAAGCAGACAATAGTATAGAGGGAAAGGGGGATTTCTATGAAAAGGATAAAATTATTTATTGTACTGTTAGCTTTAACTGTAATCACAGCAGGCTGTAGTAGTGCAGAGGGTGTATATTCTGATAAGGGACAAGTATTTAGAAAGGTGTTACCTCAAGATATTTCATCTCTTGATACGGCTTTAGCTACAGATACAGTGTCATTTGATTTATATAACCAAATTTATGAGGGATTATATACTTTAGATAAAGATGATAAAGCAGTACCTGGTGTTGCCAAATCAATGCCTAAGAAGAGCGATGGTGGCAAAACATTAACTATAAAATTACGAAAAAATGCTAAATGGTCTAATGGAGATCCTGTGACAGCACAAGATTTTGTATATGCATGGCGACGTGTAGTAAATCCAAATACTGCATCTGAATATGCATACATAATGTATGATATTAAAAATGCTGAAGAAATCAATATGGGTAAAAAGAAAGTTGATCAACTAGGGGTTAAAGCACTAGATGATTATACGTTACAAGTGAAGTTAACAAAACCTATTCCGTATATTAATGAAATGCTAGCCTTCGCTACATTTATGCCTCAAAATGAAAAAATAGTAAAAAAATACGGTGAACAGTATGGTACAACAGCACAAAAAACAGTATATAATGGACCATTTAAATTGAATGATTGGAAAGTCGAAGATAAACTTCAACTTTCTAAGAATAAAGACTATTGGGATAAAAAGGCAGTTCATTTAGATCGTGTGAATTATAAGGTGTTGAAAGACCAACAAGCCGGAGCTTCGTTATTTGATACTGGTTCAGTAGATGATACTGTTATTACAGCTGACCAAGTAGATAAATATAAGGACAATCCAGGTTTGAAAAAACGTTTGTTGGCAAGTACATTCTATATTAAATTAAACCAAAAAAATGTACCGGAATTTAAAAATAAAAACTTACGTCTTGCAATTTCACAAGCTATTGATAAAGAAGGATATGTTAACTCAGTGAAAAATAATGGTTCTACGGGTATGGATGGCTTTACATCTAAGATGACAGCTAAAACACCTGATGGTAAAGACTTCTCAGAAACTATAGATTCACCACTGACATACAATCCTAAGTCAGCAAAAGCACACTTAGAAAAGGCTAAAAAGGAGCTTGGTGTGAATCAAGTTACATTCACGATGAATACTGAAGATACGGCAGATGCAAAAGTATCAGCAGAGTTCATCAAATCACAGGTAGAAAAGAATTTGCCTGGTGTTACATTGAAAATCAAACAACTTCCTTTTAAACAAAGAATTAACCAAGAACATGCAGAAACATTTGAAGCATCATTATCTGGTTGGGGACCGGATTATCCAGATCCATTAACATATTTAAGTATTATGACAACAGGTAATGCATCAAACAACACTGGTTGGGGTAACAAAGAATACGATAAATTAGTTAAAGATGCTAATGGCAAATTATTGACTAAACCTGACGAACGTAATGCAGCAATGAAAAAAGCTGAGGAATTAATGTTAAGTGATGCACCAGTTGCACCCATTTATCAAAAAGGTGAAGCACACTTAACAAACCCTCAAGTTAAAGGACTGATATATCACCAAATTGGTGGAGATACAACGTTGAAACATGTGAAAATAGACAAATCCATCGATAGAGAAACTGGAAAAAAGAAAGATAAATAATTTAAATTTAATGACCTAACCTTTACTCAAGGTTAGGTCGTTTTTGAAACTGAAAAAACTGTCACCAAACATCACCGTTTGTTGACAGTTTTTATAAATAATATTTATCTTTTGCGTCCAAGACCCATAGCTTTTTCCATTTTTTTCAATGTTTTAAATGAAACTTTTTGAGCTTTGTCGCGACCTTTATCTAAAATATCATCTAACTCTGAAGAATTGAAGTAGCCTTCGTATTTTTCTTGGAAGTCTGTTAAGAATGTTTTAACGATTTCAGCAAGGTCTGTTTTAAATACACCATAATTAGAATCTTTATATTTTTCAACGAGTGCATCTATTGATTCGTCAGTTAAGCTTGAATAAATAGATAATAAGTTTGAGATACCTGGTTTATTTTCTCTATCGAATTTAATAACGCCATCAGAATCAGTTACAGCACTTTTTATTTTCTTAGCTGCCACGTTTGGTTCATCTAATAATGAGATAAAGTTTTTTTGATTGTCATCGCTTTTACTCATTTTTTTAGTAGGATCTTGTAAACTCATCACACGTCCGCCAACTTTTGGCATTCTTATTTCTGGTTTCACTAAAATATCATTATAACGTGAATTGAAACGATCAACTAAGTTACGAGTTAACTCTAAATGTTGCTTCTGATCATCTCCTACTGGAACGATATTTGTATTGTAAATCACGATGTCTGCTGCCATTAAAGGAGGATATGTTAGTAATCCTGCTGGAACACCTTCAGATGATTGTTTCGCTGATTTATCTTTGAACTGTGTCATGCGTTCTAATTCGCCAATTGAAGATATCGTCGTTAACATCCAACTTGCTTGAACGTGTGCAGGAACCTCAGATTGTATAAATAATGTAGATTTATCTGGGTCTATGCCTGCTGCTAAATATATTGCTGCAAGTTGTCGTGTTTGTTTACGCAATTTTAAGCGGTCTTGTGGCATTGTGATTGCGTGTTGATCGACGATGCAAAAGAAACAATCGTAATCGTCTTGGACTTCACGAAATTGTTTCAATGCACCAATGTAATTACCAAGTGTTGGAATTCCGCTTGGCTGGATACCTGAAAATAATGTTTCCATTTTATGATGCCTACTTTCTAAATTATTATTTTATGCATATTACGTATAGTATAACAGTATTTCTTTCATTTGTAAGTTATGTTAGACTAAACATATATCAATATTTTTAACAAAAAATTGAACAAGAATTGCTTAGTTATGAAAAAAATTTTAAATAATTAAGAAATTCTCATTTAATTTTAATGTTAGAAGGGTATACTGTGTATTGTAAGGTTAGGAAGAGGAAGATACTTAGTATTTCTTAATCATATAAATAATGAAATCAAATGAATTTTATTCATGAAAAATAGGAGAGTGAGATGTATGGTAACATTATTTACTTCACCAAGTTGCACATCTTGCCGTAAAGCGAAAGCATGGTTACAAGAACATGACATTCCGTATACGGAGCGTAACATTTTTTCAGAACACTTAACAATTGACGAAATCAAACAAATTTTAAAAATGACTGAAGATGGAACAGACGAAATCATTTCTACACGTTCTAAGACTTATCAAAAATTAAATGTAGATATTGATGCATTACCACTTCAAGACTTATATTCTATTATACAAGACAATCCAGGTTTATTACGCCGTCCAATCATTTTAGATGACAAGCGTTTACAAGTTGGATATAACGAAGATGAAATTAGACGTTTTTTACCTAGAAAAGTGCGTACGTTCCAATTACAAGAAGCGCAACGTATGGTTGACTAATCAACACATAACAAATCAAAGATTGAGCCATAAAGTAGCATTGCATAGTGTTGCTTTATGGTTTCTTTTTTGTACCATAACAGATAACTACCGTACTAGGTCAACTCATCTGATTTTCAATTGTTTTATGCGTTATAATTATAGTTTAAAGCGTGCTGTTTTTTTGGCTTATGTCAGGGTATATGTTAATATAAGTAACCGGATAGAAAAAGGTGAAATTTAATCAAACAAAAGAATTGTAATTTTTTATATATTCTAATACAATAATGAGTACTATTCATCGACTGTAAGGAGTGAGATGATATGAGAATAGAGCGAGTTGACGATACTACTGTTAAATTATTTATAACATATAGTGATATTGAAGCAAGAGGATTTAAGCGTGAAGATTTATGGACAAATCGTAAGCGTGGGGAAGAATTCTTTTGGAATATGATGGAAGAAATAAATGAAGAAGAAGATTTTGTCGTTGAAGGCCCACTTTGGATTCAAGTGCATGCGTTTGAAAAGGGCGTAGAAGTTACAATTTCTAAATCTAAGAATGAAGACTTGGTTAATATGTCAGATGACGATGATGAAAATGAACAATTTGATTATCAAGTTAATGAATTATTATCACAAACATTTGAACAAGATGATAGCTTAGAAGAGCTATTCGATCAAAGACAACAACAAAAGACTAATGAGCAACCTAAAGGTCGTAAAGAACGCAAACCACAAGATGTTCGCACTGTTATTGTTAAGTTTGATGATTTAGAAGAAGTAATCGAATTTGCTTACCATAATGATCCTAAGACAGACGAATTTGAAGATTTATTATATAGTTTTAACAATGTTTATTACTATGCTGTTCATTTTGATGCAACAGTGGATCAAGAAACAATTAATGATAGTTATAGTCAATTACTTGAATTCGCATATCCAACAGATAAGACAGAAGTTTATCTAAATGACTATGCAAAAATTATTATGAGCCATAATGTTGCAGCACAAGTTCGTCGATATTTCCCAAGCACATCAGAATAAAGCAAGCTTTAATGAAAGCATCAATAGATAGACCTATCGAAGTATTACTTTGATAGGTTTTTTTAATTTTTTATATAAAAAGAGTAATAATCCTTTCTGCAACGTGTATATTTATGAGGTGAGAAAATGATATATGCAATTGATCAATTACACCAACTCATTGATGCACGTAGGGCCAACAGACAGATTACTTATTGGTGTCCACATTGTTCGCGTAAAGTGTATTTGCGCAACGGGACAAAAAAGATTGCACATTTCGCACATTATAAACAGGCTGACGCGTATTGTAATAAAGGTGAAGGTGCTGAACATTACTTATTAAAATATAAATTAGCAGAATATTATAAAGTTCACGGATATGCGGTAAGTATTGAACCTTATATTAAATCAGCATTGCAGTATCCTGATATTGTAGTTGAACAAAGATATGCCATTGAAATTCAATTTTCTCAAATTAATTGTGATTTCGTGTTGAAAAGAACAAATGGTCTAACATTAAATAATTTAAATGTAATATGGATTATAAAGAATCCTAATTATAATAAACGTAAATATTTATTGTTCTTGACTCGTTTTCAACGGGCATTTATTAATCCACGTAATAGAACATTGTTTGCTTGGGACTGGGTAAATCAGAAACTATTGTTGTATTATAATATTCAATTTTTAGGTGGTAAGTCATTTAGGGCGCAATGTAAGGTGATTTCGCCAGTTGAAATTATTTTAACAAATCAAATTTCAGAAGATATAAAGTTATATAAGTTGAGCTATAGCAAAGTAAAGCAATACATAAACCAGTGTCAGCATCGTCACTCAGTGTTAGAACCAACATTAAGCGTCATTTACAATTTAAGATTACAAATCAATGATGTGTGTAATTGCTTTGGTTTGATATTGAAGGAGCAGTTATTTATTCAATCACATCCAGTTTATTGGCAGTTACAACTGTATTATTTATTCTATACAGGGACTTATACTTTAGACAGCTTTAAAGAATTACTCAAATTTAATACATTTTATTTAAATGATATGAATCAAACAGAGATTGTACAATCAATTGTAAATCAATTTAAATTATATTATCGTATTTTCAATTGTAATAACGTGCAAAAAAACCGCTGAAATGAGAAAATTAAAGATAAGGAATTATATAGGAGGTTTACAGCATATTATGAGTCAACAATTAACAAGAGAAGAACAAGAACGTAAATATCCAGAATATACATGGGATTTATCAACTATATTTGAAAATGACGAAGCATTTGAAGCTGCCTTTAAGGAAGTAGAAGGTGAATTAGGTAAAGAGGAACAGTTTAAAGGACACTTAGGTGATAGTTCTGAAAAGCTATACCATGCCTTAGCTTTAGAAGATGAACTTGGTTCTAAACTTGAAAAAATTTATGTTTATGCGCATCTAAAGCAGGATCAAGATACAGCAAATGATAAATATAAAGGACTTGAATCACGAGCATATCAACTGATTATCAAATTTAGTTCTAGTTGGAGCTTTTTAATACCTGAAATTTTACAAATTGACGAATCTACCATTCAAGAATTTGTAGATTCAAATGAAGCATTGAAACGATATGCATTTGATCTTAAATTGATTAACGAAAAGCGTCCACATGTATTGAGTGCAGATAAGGAAAAATTATTAACAGAAGCACAAGATGCCTTATCTACTGCGGATAATGTTTATGGTATGTTTAGCAATGCAGATTTAGAGTTTGAAGATGCAATTGATAAAGACGGTAATGCACATTCATTAACACAAGGCACATTTATTAAATGTTTAGAATCAGATGACCGTGTATTACGTAAATCAGCATTTGAAAATTTATATAAAGCATACGGTGCATTTAATAATACATTAGGTTCAACATTAGCTGGTGAAGTTAAGAAAAATGTATTTAACGCAAGATCACACAATTATAAAAGTGCTCGTGAAGCAGCACTAAGTTCTAATCATATACCAGAAACTGTTTATGATAACCTTATTAAAACAGTTCATGATTATTTACCATTACTACATCGTTACACAGAGTTACGTAAGTCACTATTGGGATTAGATGATATGAAAATGTATGATTTATATACACCATTAGTTAAAGATGTAAAATTTGAAATGCCATACGAAGAAGCAAAAGATTGGATGATTAAGGCACTACAACCAATGGGTGAAGAGTATATGAAGGTCGTCGAAGAAGGCTTGAATAATCGTTGGGTAGATGTATTTGAGAATAAAGGTAAACGCTCTGGTGGCTATTCATCTGGTGCGCATTTAACAAACCCATTTATCTTATTAAATTGGTCTGATACAGTATCTGATTTATATACATTAGTACATGAATTTGGCCATTCTGCACATAGTTATTTCAGTAGAAAGCACCAACCTTCAAATTCAAGTGATTACACTATCTTTGTGGCTGAGGTTGCATCTACATGCAATGAAGCTCTATTAAGTCATTATATGGATCAACATTTAGATGATGATAGACGTTTGTTATTACTAAATCAAGAATTAGAACGCTTTAGAGCAACATTATTCAGACAAACAATGTTTGCAGAATTTGAACATAAGATTCACCAAATTGAAGAAGCAGGTGAACCATTAACTGCTAATAGAATGAACGAAGAATATGCTAAATTAAATAAGCAATATTTCGGTGATTCTGTTGAAACGGATGAAAACATTAGCAAAGAATGGTCTAGAATTCCTCACTTCTATATGAATTATTATGTTTATCAATATGCTACAGGTTATAGTGCAGCACAAAGTTTGAGTCATCAAATTTTGACTGAAGGTCAACCAGCTGTAGAACGTTATATTAATGAATTCTTGAAAAAAGGTAGTTCAAATTATCCTATTGAAATATTAAAAAATGCTGGTGTGGACATGACAACTCCTGAACCAATTGAGCAAGCATGTAAAGTATTTGAAGAGAAATTGGATGCATTTGAAAAGCTTATGAAAGCTTAGTATGAATGAATTCGTTTTCAATATGACAAGTTTGTGACAAAGTGCATTTATTTAATTTAAATGCTTGAAAGGGTCATTTGACCGTGTTATATTATAAACATGAAATTAATCACATAACAAACATACCCCTTTGTTTGAAGTGAAAAAATTTCTCCCATCCCCTTTGTTTAGCGCCGTGTAATCAGACACGGCGTTTTTTTTATGCTCTTTTTTAAATAATATCTCACTTGTATTTCACAGGAACATATATTTGACATCATAAAGAGAAGTAACTATAATTAACTTGTATCTAAAATTAATACATGTAGGAGTTGGTTAATTATGAAAATAGCAGTCGTAGCAGCGAATGGTAAAGCAGGTAAATTAATAACAAATGAAGCGGTAGAAAGAGGTCTTGATGTAACAGCTATAGTGCGTAGTGAAAATAAAACAAAAGCCACACAAGTCATTCAAAAAGATTTATTCGATTTAACAAAAGAGGATATTGCAGAATTTGATGTAATTATTGATGCATTTGGTCAACCAGATCAGGATAAATTGGATCAGCATAGTAAATCATTAGCATTATTAAGTGACTTAGTGAGTCATAGTGACCAACGTTTGTTGATTATTGGAGGAGCAGGAAGTTTATTTGTGGATGAAGCACACACTATGCGATTAGTAGATTCACCTGATTTCCCAGAAATGTTTAAGAAAACTGCATTGGCACAAACTAAAACATTAAATGAAATACAAGAACGCAATGACGTATTATGGACATTTATTAGCCCAGCACCTGATTTTCAAGTTGATGGTGAAAGAACTGGTGAATATCAAATTAGTGATGATGAAGTAATTGGTACTAGTGTAAGTTATGCTGATTATGCAATTGCAATGGTTGATGAGGCAATAGAAGGTAATCATATTCAAAAAAGATTCGCTGTATTTAGTAAGTAGTAATCAAAATAACTTGCTTTAGCAGTAGTTGTAAGTAAATATTTAATTAAAGTTAGTAATATAAATAGTTTCATCTTAAGTAATATTAGAAAATGCAATCCCATAGGTATTGTATATAAATGGTAATAATAGTTATCTAATTATACGTTGCGTAATAATTTATTACAAAAATAGAGTGTTTATGACATCAAATAGAATCATACAAAAGAGAGCTAATCCTTGAAGGAGTAGCTCTTTTTTGTATATAAAATCATAAATTCTGGCTGAGTATTTGAGTGCATTCTATAATGTTTTAGAGTTGTATATTGGTGAGACACTTGTTGAAGTTATGCCAGTCGATGACAAAGGGTGAGACAGCATGCTTAGAAAACGAGTCAATCATACTAAAGTATTGAAAATAGCTATTCATATAAATTGAATTCATGCATCTAAGTACTAGTTATGTTGAATTTAAGGGACTTAAGTTCTATAACAAAAAATAGCTATGAAAATATCTATCATAATAGATTTCTTCATAGCTAAGTTTAATATGTTTTTTATCAAACATAAAAAGCGTGTTTCAAATTTTTGATCTCCAAAATTTGCCCTCTGGAGATTGCAATTTTTCAATTTTTTGTTGCAATGCTAATTTTTTAAGTTCTTTATTCATCAGTTTTTCAGGCCACTCATAAATAGTTAATAATTCCTCTTTAGTTACTAATTGTTGTTGTTTGATGTAATCTTCTAAACTTGGTGGTAATTCTTTTTCAATTGTAGTACCAATGAGTTCATTTATGATATACGTATAAATGTGATACGGATATAGACCTTCAACTTTCAAACCTTCTTCATGTACATCTTCATTAAAGAATACAAGAGTAGGCGCCTCTTCGATATCCATTTCTCTAGCAATATGCAAATCAACTTGTAAGCTTTCTTTAAGACAACTATTGTGTAAGTCTTCCTTAAATACCTCATAGTCGAGGCCGGCATTGGTAATGCAATTATTAACCATAGATTCTGTGATGATGTCTCGCTTAGGGATGATTTCATTTTGTACAAGATGAATAAAGCGTTCTGCACGTAATCTACCTTGTAATTCGGCAGCTTTATAAGATAGTGCAATATTGTCTAAGTCTGATGTACTTTGTGCTTGGCACTTTGTCAAAACACGTAATGAAGGGTTAAGTATATGCCTAATGCTGACATATTGCTTATATTCAATTCTCAGTTTTGAGAGTATTGCAGATAGTTTAAAACATTCTTTACTAAATGGATCGAAAAATGAATAAATTTCTATTTTACTCACAGGTGAAAGATTTGCATCTTCACGACTATTAGCATGTATCAATTTTAGTTCTTCAGTCATGTTTTTTTCACCTACAATTAAATTTCGGAATTTACCATATGGTTTGCTGTTAAACGTAATCTTTCAAATAAATAATCTCCGACACCTGCTGGCAATTGTGCATGTTGTATTGCACTATACATATTTTCGAGCCAAGCGTCACGCTCATAATTTGAAATTTTAAAATCTAAATGACGTCTTTTTAACATAGGGTGACCATGTTCTTCTGAATATAATGGCGGTCCACCTAAAAACTGCGTCAAAAACTGCTTTTGCTTTCGACTTGTTTCACTAAAATCTCCCGGAAAAAGATGGTTAATCCTATCATCCTTTTCTACGAGTGAATAAAAGTAATCAATCATGTTATATAAGGCATCTTGTCCTATAATTTCATAAGGTGTTTGCGTCATAGTATCACCATGTTCTCTTAATATAATACTAATATAACATGAATATTTACATTTGGAAGTAATTCGACTTTTAGGCAATTGTGTTGACTATTTTTCGTTGAGTTTTGCTTTGCGTGAGAAGAATCTTTGGACTTTATTATCAGGTGTTTGGTGTTGGATATTGAATTGTTCTAACAATGATTTGAAGTTCTGTAGTCCTTGATTATAATCGCTCACTTCATATTCCAATTCATAATCCTCTTGGTCTAAATAGCTACTGTGATCAAGTACAAGTAAATTATCTGACACCTTACTTTCAACACGATTCGTTGTAAGTGCTCCTAAGATAGTTAATTCATCTAAGGTTATATCCATCTGTTTAAGTTGCTCTATAATGTCTGGTGGTATTGTATCTGGAGTTATAACTTTATCTAGCTGTGGGACAATAGAGGTCTCAAAGTTATACTCCATTAAACCAACTTCTGCTGGGACCTTTAAAGTCATTTCGTTATAATCGGCTTTAACACGAATTCTTAAGGCAGATTTATGTGCTTTTAATTGGAAATCTGGGGTATCAATATAATAATTCGTTTGGCTAAAAGGAATAATTCCTTTAAAATACGTGTCGTAAATTTGTTGATATTCTGTTTGCGACAAAAGTTGTTTAAATTCAATTTCATTATTCGTTGACAATATATACACTCCTAAGTTTAGGCAATTAATGTATTAATTTTAAACTACAGAGCGAATAATTTAAATTGAAGTGCATTATTTTGAAAAATAATTTAATAGCGAACATCGGTTGATGATATTTGAGTAGTCATGTAACGTGTTATGTAACTTCAAATTATGTTAAAATAGTGGGGAATAAGGAGGAACAAGCATGCGTATATATGTAAATGAGATTAAAGTAACAGAGGATAGTATAAATTGTTATACAGAAGCGTCAACAGAAGGTTTACAGGAAGCTGGACAAATGCTTGTTGACAGTGATAATTATAGTTTTGCGTATATTTTAGATGATGGGCAATCGTATTCCTATCTAATCTTTGTACAAGAAACTTGGTCGATGTTACATGAAAATAAGGGTAAAAAGATTATAGTTAATGATGATTTAGAATTAGAACATTTCGAAAGAGAATTCAATTACATATTGGATAATATCCAAGGTAATTCAAATTATGGTAAGGAGTTTGTTTCCGTTGTTGAAGAGACTTTCGAATTAGAGTGAAGCGGAGTGAGGCACAATGAATCAATGGGATCAATTTTTGTCGCCCTATAAACAAGCAGTCGATGAATTGAAAGTGAAACTAAAGGGCCTTAGAAAACAATATGAGGTTGATGATAATGCATCGCCAATTGAATTTGTCACAGGTAGAGTCAAACCAATGACAAGTATCATTGATAAAGCAAATAAACGTGGCATTCCTTTTGATCGATTGCATGAGGAAATGTATGACATTGCTGGTTTGCGCTTAATGTGCCAATTTGTCGATGACATTGATGTCGTAGTCAATTTATTGAGACAACGACAAGACTTTAAAGTCGTAGAAGAGCGTGATTACATTAGTAATACAAAGCAAAGTGGTTATCGTTCATTTCATGTCATAATTGAATATCCGATTGAAACTTTACAAGGGGAGAAAAAGATTTTAGCGGAAATTCAAATTAGAACATTGGCGATGAATTTTTGGGCAACGATAGAACATACCTTGCGTTATAAATATGATGGTGATTATCCACCTGAAATCCAACATCGATTAGAGAGAGCAGCCGAGGCAGCATTTTTACTAGATGAAGAAATGTCAGAAATCAAAGAAGAAATTCAAGAAGCGCAAAAATATTATTCTAAAAAGCGCGCAAAAAAGCAAAATGATAACTAGAGAGGTGCAATCTTGCGATATACAATTTTATCTAAAGGTGATTCGAAATCAAATGCATTAAAGCATAAAATGATTAATCATATGAAAGATTTCCAAATGGTTGAAGATCCAGATAATCCTGAAATTGTTATTTCAGTTGGTGGTGATGGGACTTTACTTCAAGCATTCCATCAATATAGCCATATGTTGTCTCGATGTGCCTTTGTCGGTGTACATACTGGACATTTAGGCTTTTACGCTGATTGGCTTCCTCACGAGGTTGAAAAGTTAATCATAGAAATAAACAATTCTGAATTCCAAGTGATAGAATATCCATTGCTCGAGATTATCGTACGTTATAATGATAACGGATATGAAACACGTTATTTAGCATTGAATGAAGCAACGATGAAGACTGAAAATGGCTCTACTTTAGTTGTAGACGTTAATATACGTGGTAATCAATTTGAACGCTTTAGAGGTGATGGTTTATGTGTGTCAACGCCATCAGGTTCAACAGCTTATAACAAAGCTTTAGGTGGTGCATTAATCCACCCGTCATTAGAAGCAATGCAAATTGCCGAAATTGCTTCTATTAACAATAGAGTGTTTAGAACAGTAGGTTCACCTTTAGTATTGCCAAAGCATCATACTTGTTTAATTACACCAGTTAATCACGATACAATATTGACGTCTATTGATCATGTGAGTATCAAACATAAAAATGTAAATGCAATACAATTTCGAGTTGCTAATGAAAAGGTAAGATTTGCAAGATTTAGACCTTTCCCATTTTGGAAAAGGGTTCATGATTCATTTATTTCTAGTGGAGAAGATGAATAATGGAATTTAACTTTCATATTCATCATCACGAAACAGTTAAAGCTTTTTTACAAAATAATGATTTTTCAAAGAAAAGTATAAGCGCCATTAAACGTAATGGCGCTTTATTAGTTAATGGACAACCAGTAACCGTTAGACACAAACTCTTGGAAGGTGATAGCTTATGCATTCAATTACCCAAAGAGCAACCTAGTGCTAATTTAGTGCCTTATGATAAAGCACTTACTGTTTTGTATGAAGACGAATATTTGCTTATTATATCTAAACCAACAGAGCAAAATTGTGCGCCTTCTAGAGACCATAAACATAAAAGTTTGGTAGAACAAGTGTTGAGCTATTTTCAACAACATTCCCTCGAGTTAACACCACATATAGTCACACGTTTAGACCGAAATACTTCAGGCATTGTAATTATTGCTAAACACGGTTATATTCATCATTTAATGTCGCAAACGTCTATAGATAAACGATATATTTGTGTTTGTCATGGGAAAGTGAAACAACAGGGCATGATAGAAGCGCCCATTGCGAGGCACCCAGATAGTATCATTCAACGTCATGTTCATGATTCTGGAAAGTATGCACAAACAATGTTTCAAAGATTAAAGGTTAAATCACAATATAGCTTATGTGAGGTCCAATTGTTAACTGGTAGAACGCACCAAATTCGTGTTCATTTTCAGTATATAGGACATCCGTTAGTCGGTGATGATTTGTATGGTGGAAAACAGGATATATATAATCATCAATTATTGGGATGTAAAAAAGTCACATTTATACATCCAATAACAAACCAAAAAATTGAAGTAATTGATCAATATGACACAATAGAAACAAAATTTAATATGCTATAATTTAATCATTCATGGAGGTGTGAAATATGGCAAATGAAAGAGATTCAATCACTTTAGAGGACGAACAGGTATATGATAAAGATTTACTCGATCGATTACTACATGAGAATCAGATTGACGCGTTTAGAGAAGAATTTTTATCAATGCACAACTATGAACAAAGTGAATATTTTGAAGACAGTGATGATGATATTCGTCAACGAATCTATGAAGTATTATCGCCAGAAGAGGTTGCAGATTTCTTCGAACAACTAGAAATTGATGAAGAAGATTATGAGGCATTGTTTGATACGATGGATGCTACATATGCGAGTAAAGTGTTAGAGGATATGTCATATGATAACGCCGTTGATATTATGAACCAATTGTCTAAGCAAAAGGTCGTCAGTTTACTGACATTGATGAATCGTGAGGACGCTAAGGAAATCAAAGCGTTATTACATTATGAAGAAGATACTGCCGGTGGTATCATGACTACCGAGTATATTTCGCTTAAAGCAACAATGCCAGTAAAGGAAGCATTGATGCATGTTAAAGAACAAGCTCCAGATGCTGAAACAATTTACGTTATATTTACTGTCAATGATGATAAACAATTAGCTGGTGTGTTATCACTGAGAGATTTGATTGTTGCAGAAAATGATGCTTATATCGAAGACATTATGAGTGAACGTGTCATTAGTGCTAATGCTGCCGACGACCAAGAGGATGTAGCACAGAAGATGCGAGACTATGACTTTATCGCAATGCCAGTTGTCGACTACCAAGATCATTTGTTAGGGATTATCACTATCGATGATATCTTAGACGTTATGGATGAAGAAGCAAGTGAAGACTACTCTCGTTTAGCCGGTGTATCAGATGTCGATGCGACAAATGATTCTATTTTGAAAACAGCAACGAAACGTTTGCCATGGTTAATCATCTTGACGTTCTTAGGTATGATTACAGCAACAATATTAGGTTCATTTGAAGATACATTAGCGAAGGTTGCATTACTAGCAGCATTTATTCCTATTATTAGCGGGATGTCAGGGAATTCAGGGACACAATCATTAGCCGTATCAGTACGTAATATTTCAACAGGTGAAATTGATGAGGAAAGTAAATTTAAGGTTGCTTTACGTGAAGCAGGGAGTGGCTTTTTAAGTGGCTTGGTTTGTGCAATATTACTCTGTATTATCATTGTGATTATTTATGGACAACCAATTTTAGCAATAATTGTCGGATCAAGCTTGACAATTGCAATGACAGTAGGTACATTAGTTGGTTCAATGATTCCTTTAGTAATGAATAAATTGAAGATAGATCCAGCCGTTGCTAGTGGACCATTTATAACAACAATTAATGATATTGTTAGTATGTTAATCTATTTTGGATTAGCTACATCATTTATGTCTTATTTAACATAGGGGGGTTATATGGAATTCGTATCACTTGTTGTAGTAGTTTTAGCAGCATTTTTAACACCTATTTTAGTAAATCGACTTAGAATTACATTTATACCCGTCGTCGTTGCAGAAATATTAATGGGTATCGTTATTGGTCACTCATTTTTAAATTTAGTAGAACGTGACGAAATGCTAAATATATTATCAACATTAGGATTTATATTTTTAATGTTTTTAAGTGGATTGGAAATAGATTTTAAAGCTTTTAAAAAGGATAAAAGTGGAGAACAGCAAGAAGAAGGAACACGCAAAAAGAAAGAACCGGGGCATTTACAATTAGCACTTGTAGTATTTATGTTTATCATGATTATTTCAATTGTTTTTGCATACATGTTTAAATGGTTTGGATTGATTGATGATGTCTTATTAATGGTCATCATTATTTCAACGATATCACTTGGCGTGGTAGTTCCAACATTAAAAGAAATGAATATCATGAGAACGACAATTGGACAATTTATTTTGCTCGTTGCAGTCTTAGCAGATTTAGTAACCATGATATTACTTACAGCCTATGGTACCTTACATGCGTCTGGTAGCACTTCACTTTGGTTAATAGGTAGCTTGGTTGTATTTACAATTATCTTTTACTTATTGGGTGGTATCTTTAAGAAGGCCCAATTCTTGCAAAAATTAATGGACGGTACGACACAAATTGGTATACGTGCAGTGTTTGCATTGATCATTATGCTTGTAGCATTAGCAGAAGGTGTTGGCGCAGAAAACATTCTTGGTGCATTTCTTGCAGGTGTCGTCGTATCACTATTAGGACCTGATGAAGATATGGTTGAAAAGCTAGATTCATTTG
This sequence comes from Staphylococcus gallinarum, assembly GCF_029774255.1. Taxonomy (NCBI): domain Bacteria; kingdom Bacillati; phylum Bacillota; class Bacilli; order Caryophanales; family Staphylococcaceae; genus Staphylococcus; species Staphylococcus gallinarum. The sequence goes on along the minus strand of NZ_CP069082.1, from coordinate 2,000,736 downwards.
GTTATGGTTTCTTTATTCCTATATTCTTTATCATGGTCGGGGTTGATTTAAATATCCCAACTTTAATCAAAGAACCGTCATTATTATTAATTATTCCATTTTTAATAATAGCGTTCTTAATTTCTAAGCTGATTCCAGTATTTTATATACGTAGATGGTTTGATATGAAGACGACAATTTCATCTGCCTTCTTACTCACATCTACGTTATCATTGGTTATTGCATCTGCTAAAATTGCAGAACAACTAGGAACAATTTCTCCTGAAATTTCAGGTATTTTAATACTAAGTGCAGTAATTACATGTGTATTTGTGCCAATAGTATTTAAAAAGATGTTCCCAATACCAGATGAAGCGACAAGACAAATTGAAGTGAGCTTAATTGGTAAGAACCAACTGACGATTCCAATTGCTCAAAATTTATCATCACAGCTATATCAAGTTTCGCTTTATTATAGAAACGACCTTAGCGATAAGCGTAAACTATCTGATGCAATATCTATGATAGAAATTGCAGATTATGAGGAAGAATTATTAGAGCGACTAGGTCTATTCTCTCGTAATATCGTTGTTTGTTCGACAAATGATGATGCCATTAACCGTAAAGTAGCATTAATGGCTAAAGCGAAAGGTGTCAAACGTGTAATTTGTCGTCTAGAGTCAAGTTCTGAAGATGAAACATTACAGAAACAAGGTATCGAAGTCTTTAGTAGTTATATGAGTAATAAGATTCTCTTAAAAGGTTTAATTGAAACGCCTAACATGCTTAATCTCTTAAGTAATGTTGAGACATCATTATATGAAATTGCCATGTTAAATCATCAATACGATCAAATCCAATTACGTAATTTCCCATTCGATGGCGATATTATCTTCGTGCGCATTATACGTAACAATGAATCAATTGTTCCACATGGAGATACACAATTACGTTATAGAGATAGATTAATCGTTACAGGTTCTAAAGAATATGTAGATGAATTGAAACGAGAATTAGAATTATATTACTAATGATAGAAGACAATGACCTAAAGCAATTGCTTTAGGTCATTGTTTTTTTATGTGGTGAAATAATTTAAGTATATCTAAGCACAATGTTAGTAAAATAAATTGTTCAAATAATATAACCAATGTTAAAATAAAGAGTATTGAAATTGGTATCGAGTGGGCACCATTTTTCATTATCTCGAACCAGTTTAAATTGAATATTTTCAAAAGGAGTTATATCATGTTTAATTTAGAAAATAAAACATATGTTATTATGGGTATCGCTAATAAGCGTAGTATCGGTTTTGGTGTAGCTAAAGTATTAGATCAACTTGGTGCGAAATTAGTATTTACATATCGAAAAGAACGTAGCCGTAAAGAGTTAGAAAAACTTGTTGATCAATTAAATCAAAAAGAACATCATATCTTCCAAATTGATGTTCAAAATGATGAAGATGTTATTAATGGTTTCTCAAAAATTGGTGATGAAGTAGGTCATATTGATGGCGTGTATCACTCAATTGCATTTGCTAATATGGAAGACTTACGTGGTCGTTTCACTGAAACTTCTCGTGACGGTTTCTTATTAGCACAAGACATCAGTTCATATTCATTAACAATTGTTGCACGTGAAGCTAAGAAATTGATGCCTGAAGGTGGTAGTATCGTTGCTACAACTTACTTAGGTGGCGAATTTGCAGTACAAAATTATAATGTAATGGGTGTAGCTAAAGCAAGTTTAGAAGCAAACGTACGCTATTTAGCATTAGACTTAGGTGAAGATAACATCCGAGTAAATGCCATTTCTGCAGGTCCAATTCGTACGTTAAGTGCTAAAGGCGTTGGCGGATTTAACACAATTTTAAAAGAAATTGAAGAACGTGCACCATTAAAACGTAACGTAGATCAAGAAGAAGTTGGTAAAACAGCTGCATATCTATTAAGTGATTTATCTAGCGGTGTAACTGGTGAAAATATTCATGTCGATAGCGGATTCCACTGTATTAAATAATATATAAGATTGAACAATAATAAACTACTACTGAAGTGTTGTTACTTCGGTAGTAGTTTTTTTATGCTTAATTTGATGCAGTAAAGAATTTCATAGAATAGATTGAGTTACAGTCAAAGGTTGAATATATAAAATTAATAGAATATTTTTATTAGTGGATATATCGACTGTCATCATAGTCTAAAAATCTAAAAAAATAGAGAGCTAATCCGTATTGAATCATACGGGTTAGCTCTCTTATTTAATATTAAAGCTTTATTACTTAATGATTTAGCATAATGTTAATCTTTGACATCACTGTTTGCTTTATCGATGATTTGTTGTCTATAGTTATAAATATTTCTGACTATCGTTTTAATCACTGCGTAAAGTGGTACGGCTACAAGGATTAAAGTGAAGCCACCTAAATTACCTGCAGCAAGGATTACTACAATGATTGTGAGTGGATGAATGTTTAATGATTTCCCCATAACATTTGGTGTAATAACATTACCTTCTAACTGTTGAGCAATTAATGTAATAATACAAACCCAAATAAATGTTGCTGGACTTTGGATGATAGCAATAATAGCTGCTGGTGCAAATGCCATCCATGGTCCTAAGAAAGGAATCATATTAGCAATACAAGCAAACATAACTAATAGTAATGTGTAATTTAAACCAACAATTGTGTAACCGATGTATAAAATGATTCCTAAGATAATACTTACGGTAACTTGACCTTGGATATAAGATTTAAGTGTGTTATCTAAATCTTTTAACAATTCTACAACAAAAATCTTTCTATTAGATTTAAATAATTTTGCGATAAATGGAATGAATTTCTCGTGATCTTTTAACATATAGATTAAGAAAAACGGTACCATTATGAGTAAGAATAATGTAGAAATGAATGATGTAATATAAGTGAATGAGTTTGAAAGGATATCTGCAACGCTATCACTCATATTTTGTACCATTTTATTGATTCGATCAGTCACATCTGATGGTAGTCTCTCCATCTGATCAAGAGAGAAATTAATAATATGTTGTACCTCATGTTGTAACGTAGGAATTTGATTAATTAAATTCTCTATTTGCTCCATTAATAATGGACCAACGATACCTACAATAATACTAATAATAATGATTAAACCAATAAAGATGATTAAAATGCTTCCCCATCGAGGGACTTTGTATTTTTCCAATAACTTTTGAAATGGTAAACAAACATAGAATAGAAATCCACTCAGTAAGAATGGAATCAATACTGACTGAATAATCACAATAAATGGAGTAAAGACGCTATGGACTTCCATTGCTAGTTTAATAAGTAGAAACAGGATTAATAGCGCGATACCTGTTCTAAACCATACTTTATTTAGCATGGGGCAGTTCCTCCTAAATTTAACTTTAATTGAAGTACTTTTCAGTATATATCATAAATAGAGAGAACAAAAGATAAAACTTAATAGTAAATAAAGAAGATAAGCTACAGTATAGTCTTTATTTAAAGATTTAATTACAATTACTTCAACCTTTCTTTATAGCAGTATTACGTTAACACTATAATACGATAAAATGTTTATAAATTAGTGTTTATTAACTTTATAGATAATTAAAAAATAACTTTAGAAATTCATTGCGAGGAACTTTTCTCACGTGTATAATGAGTAAAAATATATCATTTTACATATTGTACAATAAGGGGGATACATTATGTTCGAAAGTTTTCTTACTTGGATTTATGATATTGTGTGGAGTAAGCCATTAGTTTACGGATTATTATTAACGGGGATTATTTTTTCTTTGATGATGCGCTTTTTCCAAGTGCGCCACTTTAAGGAAATGATTAGATTGATGTTTCATGGTGAGAAATCACCAACGGGTATTTCAAGTTTCCAAGCGATTGCATTATCACTAGCTGGACGTGTCGGAACAGGTAACATCGTTGGGGTATCGACAGCTATATTTATAGGTGGTCCAGGTGCAGTGTTTTGGATGTGGGCTACGGCGTTCTTAGGTGCGAGTAGTGCCTTTATTGAATCAACGTTAGGTCAAATTTATAAACGCGAAGAAAAGGGCCAATACCGTGGAGGTCCAGCATTTTATATTGAATCAGGGATTAAGGGGAAAATGGGCAAAATATATGGTTTAATATTTGCTGTTGTAACGGTTGTATCCGTTGGTTTACTTTTACCGGGTGTACAATCCAATGCAATAGCTAGTTCGATGAAGAATGCATTTAATATCCAACCTTGGATTATAGCTATCGCGCTTGCAATTATTTTAGGTCTCATTATATTTGGTGGAATAAAATGGATTGCGAATGCAGCAACAGCAATCGTACCTTTTATGGCAATAGCTTATATTTTAATGGCAGTTATTATTATCTTTTTAAACATAGAGCAAGTTCCAGCGTTATTTGCACTTATCTTTAAATCAGCATTTGGTTTACAAGCAGCATTTGGTGGAATTTTTGGAGCAATGATTGAAATTGGTGTTAAAAGGGGACTTTATTCTAACGAAGCTGGTCAAGGTACTGGCCCACATGCGGCAGCAGCTGCGGAAGTATCGCATCCAGCTAAACAAGGATTAGTTCAGGCATTCTCAGTATATGTTGATACATTATTTGTATGTACAGCTACTGCATTAATTATTTTGTTATCTGGCACGTATAATGTATCTAGTAATAATGGTGAGACAACAGATAAGTCTAATTTAATTAAAGATAATGGTATTTTTGTTGAAATGTCTAATGGAGATAAGGATTACTCAGGAACTGCAATGTATGCACAAGCTGGTATCGATAAAGCATTCCAAGGTGGTAGTTATCACTTCGATCCAGCATTCTCAGGTATAGGTTCATATTTTATTGCTTGTGCATTGTTCTTCTTTGCATTTACGACAATTTTGGCATATTACTATATTGCTGAAACTAATATTTCATATTTGACTAGAAAGCGTTCAAAAAACTTTAGTTTCTTCTGGATTAATGTCACAAGAATTGTACTGATTGTTGCAACGATTTATGGTGCAGTTAAAACGGCAGATATTGCATGGATGATGGGGGATTTAGGTGTCGGAATGATGGCATGGTTGAATATCATTGCGATTTGGATATTGCATAAACCTGCTATCAATGCACTTAAAGACTATGAACAACAGAAAAAACAACTGGGTTCAGGCAAAATGGCAATTTATAAACCTGACCCTAAAAAGTTACCGCAAGCTACATTTTGGTTGCATGATTATCCGAAACGCTTGAAAGAAGAAGAGAATATTAAGTCATAGAAGTAATACTAATAAAATATAAAGCGAATTATTTTAAAAAATTGCGTCTCTTGGTACAATGTCATTAAGACAACTAGGGGGCGCTTAATTTATGTATGAATTTCAACCGGGAAACATTAATAAAATAGAATTTCCAAGTGAAATATTAGAAAGAGATGTCACGTTATCGATTTATTTACCTAAGGACTTTACTGAACTTTTTAAATATAAGGTTGTATTTTGTTTTGATGGTTTGGACTTTTTTAGTTTTGGTAGAATTCATCGAACATATGAGCAATTAAGAGCAGAAAATAAAGTTGAACGTGCTATATTTGTTGGTTTTCATTATGAAGATGTGGACAAACGCCGTGCTGAATTTCATCCACAAGGTGCTAGAACGCCATTAACTGTGAAAGCTGTTGCAAATGAAATATTGCCATTTATAGATCGAACATTTCCGACATTTAAAGTGGGTAATAGTCGCATATTATTAGGCGATAGTTTAGCTGGAAGTGTCGCATTGATGACTGCATTATCGTATCCTAGGGTATTTAGTCAAGTAGGTATGTTAAGTCCGCAACATGATGAGGTTATAACTACAATGTTTGACCGTTGTCAATTTCAAGAACAGCTTACTATATGGCACATTGTAGGGCTTGAGGAAGATGATTTTGAATTACCAACAACTGGTAAGCGAGCTGATTTTTTAACGCCGAACCGTGAATTAAATCAACTTATTGCAACATCTGGTGTTACATATCATTATTTCGAATTCGATGGCGGCCATAGATGGAAATCGTGGAAGCATTACTTAGACGATTTACTAATTTATTTTTTATCAGATAATATTTCTTTTTAATTATCTGAAGTAAATTTAGTTTAAAGTAACGAATTTTTAGAAAATTTGATATAATGAAAGTATGTTAAACAAAGGAGGAATTTAAATGATTTTAGGATTGGCATTAATTCCGTCGAAAGCATTTCAAGATGAGGTAAATGCATATCGTAAACGTTATGATAACCATTATGCGACAATTATGCCGCATATTACGATTAAGGGGCAATTTGAAATAGACGATAGTGAATTAGAGTCTGTAAAGGATGTCATTAAATCTAGACTTGAAGGTATTCCAGCTGTAGAGGTACATGCTACAAAGGCATCTAGTTTTGCTCCTACAACGAATGTCATTTATTTTAAAGTACAAAAAACAGAAGCGCTTGAAAAATTATTCAATCAGTTTAATAAAGGCGATTTTTATGGTGTAGCAGATCATCCATTTGTGCCTCACTTTACGATTGCTCAAGGACTTACAAGCCAAGAATTTGAAGATATTTACGGTCAATTAAAACTTGCGGGAATTGATTATAAAGAAACGATTGAACAACTTTCTTTAGTTTATTATGAGGAAAAAGAAGAAAAATGGAAGTTACTAGAAAGCTTTAATTTAGCTTAAGCTAAAGCCCATTAATTGTTAATCAACGTTTACTTGTTATATTTAGGAATTAAAAATAGTACCAGTTAATATATTATGGTGCTCAATGACTGATGGTCTCTATTGTTATATAGATAGGGGCCATCTTTTTTTGATTTTATTCAATAATTAAAATCAAAATATTGAAAGTAGAAGTATAATCCATTTTCGAAAATTAGATTTTCGAAGTAAATACAATTAATAAATGGAGCGAATAACAATATGCTAGTTATTAATATAAAAAATAGAGTTAATCCGCAATATGCGAACTAACTCTTATGTGGAAAATGGATTGTGATAATCCAAGCTATATTTAATCACGCTGTGCTTTTCTAACTTTAATAAAGTAAACACCATAGAAAATGGCTAGGAATAAAAAGACGAACGCTGAGAAATAAAATGTGTTATTAACAGATTTAGTGAATTCTGTAATCAATCCACCGACAATTGGACCAATCATAGAGCCGAAACCTTGAATACTATTAAATACACCCCATGTTTCCTCTTGTTCTTCCTGATGAATGTGACTTGCCATAAATGTATTCCAAGCTGGTAACAATAAACCATACATTAAACCAATAAATACTGCTAAAATCCATACAAGGTAAATATTTGTAATTAAAGATAGTGCAAATATCATCAATGTATAAAGTAAAAATCCACCAAAGATCATGCTATACATAAATTTGTGTCCATTATTATCAATAATCTTTGATAAAAACAACATTGAAAATGCACAAGCAATACCACCAAAGACGATAGCTAAAGTATATTCAACAGTAGAAACGCCTACCACTTTAGTTGCATATGTAGGTAAGATTGGTACTAACGCCGTAATTGACGCACCTTGTAATAAAATACCAGGAAATAGTAGTAAATGTCTCTTGGTTACATTTACAATTTGACCAACTTGTTGCTTTACAGGACGCGTATTATAGTTTGTTAATCTGATTTTTACAAAATAATATAGAATCCAAGCGATTAATACGACAAATGACATTAAAAAGGCGAATTGTGTAGGGTGGAATTTAAATATAATATTCATTCCAACCATTCCGACAAGTAAACCTAATAACCATGAAAAGTATACATAACCCATCTGTTTACCGCGATGGTTCTCATCTACACTAGCCAACATAATCACCCAGATTGGACTGACCGCAATACCGAGTAAAACAGCACTAAGTATTAATACAATTGGAGCAGTAGGGAACCATATAACTAAGAATAAGCTAACAAAGGCTAATAAAAAGCCTAGTGTTAATACGAGCTTTGCACCTAAACGCTTTAAGAGAAATCCTATCACAAAATTGGTTGCAGCATCAGCAATAAAATGAATAGAAATAGCAGTAGATGTTATACCTACCGCTATTGACGTTGCTGTTGGCAACAGCGATAGGTAACTTAACACGTACATACCTCTCGCAAATTCCATCAAAAATAGAATGATTAACATAATTATGAAATTTTTAGAAATGCCATTTTTATTTAACGAAGAGCTTTGCATATAAAGGAACCTTTCCGTAAACATCCTCATAACGAGATGAATGGTCAATTAAGTCTAATAAATCTATACATAATTTATACGTAGAATAAGGTATACGTGAATCATTCATTGCTTGCGACATTGAAGCTAAAGCTGTAGGTGTATTAGTTAAAGCTGCAACTTGTTTAATCGCTTCTTCAGGCGTATCTGCAATGCGGCCGTATCCCTTTTGCTCAAAGTAGAGTGCATTCTCTAGTTCTTGACCTGGTGCTGGATTTAAGAAAATCATTGGAATTTGTCGTGTTAATGCTTCAGAAATCGTAATGCCACCTGGCTTAGTAATCATAAGTTGACTCGAAGCCATCCATTCATTCATATGTTTGGTATAACCAAGAATTAAAACATTATCATAATCTTTAAATATTGCTGATAATGAACGTTTAAGTTCTTTACTCTTACCACAAATCATCACGACTTGTGAATGAGGACTGCTTTCAAGTATTTCTTGAATCATTTGATCAAAACCTTTAGATACACCAAATGCACCTGCCGACATTAAGATTGTTGGTTTATCTGGATCTAAGTTGTTCTGACGTAACCAAGTTGCTTTATCAATATCTTGTTCAAATTTATCTGAAATCGGAATACCTGTAACTTTAATTTGTTCTCTTGGAACACCAATATCCATAAATTCACTCTTCAACTCATCTGTTGCTACGTAGTATCTTTGTGAATGTGGGGTAATCCAGTTCTTCTGTAAGCGATAATCAGTCATAACAGTTGCGATAGGAATATTCATATCGAATTGTTCTGTGAGTACTGACATGACTGGTGTAGGAAAAGTTAATAAGATTAAATCAGGTTTTTCCTTTAATAACAGGTTAATCAATTTATTTAGTCCATAATACTTATAGAAACATTTATCTATTTGGTCTGGGCGACTATAGTAAAATGCCTTGTACATTTTTCTGAAATATTTAAAGCTATTAATGTACCATTTCTTACATATAGAAGTCAGAATTGGGTGAGCTTCTAAAAATAAATCGTGTTCAATAACAGTTAAATTGTCTAGATTCATTTCATTAAATTGATTTACGACACTTTGCGTCACCTGTAAATGACCATTACCAAATGAGCCAGTAATAATCAATATTTTTTTATTTTGAGTAACCATTAATAGCCACCCTCCAATAGTATAATTTATCTCATGCTAAGTTTAACGCATTTTTTTATCATGCGAAAGAAAAAACACAATAATTAAAGATTATATCATTTTACTTTACGATATGAAATAATTCATACTGAATCATGAGTTTATATAGCATAGAAATTATATTGTTTTATACATTACCCATACCACTAAAGTGAGATTATATGCCATGTATAAGTGGAATTAAGAAATATTATAAGAAAAATTAACATGGATAACATACAAAGTTAATATTATTAGTATATCGTACAAATTCAATCTATAGAATCAATTGAATATTGTGAACGATAATTATTAGCATTATATTTTAACTTTAAGAGAGTAACTATTAGATTCTATAAAATAAAACGAAAATGTGTATAATAGTAGTATTGGAAATAAAGGAGCGATTAAAGTTGGACGCGAATGTGTTATTTGAAAAAATTAAAGTAAAACAAGTCAAAGGAACATTAAATAGAGCGGTAGATGATATTACTACAGATTCAAGAACTGCAACAACAGGTAGTATATTTGTAGCTTCCAAGGGTTATACAGTCGATAGTCATAAATTTTGTCAAGATGTTGTTGATAATGGCTGCCAAATTGTTGTGGTAAATAGAACTTTAGATTTATCAGGTGATGTAACACAAGTGGTAGTTCCAGATACGTTAAGAGTTGCAAGTTTATTGGTTAATTTATTGTATCAATATCCAAGTAAGCAACTTGTTACCTATGGTGTGACGGGTACAAATGGTAAGACTTCTATAGCAACAATGATTCATCATATTTATAGAAAGCTTGGAAAAAACAGTGCTTATTTAGGTACCAATGGCTTTCAAATTAATGAAGATAAAACGAAAGGTGCAAATACGACTCCCGAAACTGTTGCACTAACAAAAAAGATAAACGAAGCGGTTGAAAAAAGTGCTGAAGCAATGACTTTAGAAGTTTCAAGTCATGGATTATCACTTGGACGTTTAAGTGGTGTAGATTTTGATGTTGCTATCTTTTCAAATTTAACACAAGACCATTTAGACTTTCACGGTACGATGGAAGCATATGGTCACGCTAAATCTTTATTATTTAGTCAATTAGGTGAGGATTTATCCAGAGAAAAATTTGCAATCTTGAATAATGATGATACATTCTCAGATTATTTGAGAACTGTAACACCATTTGAAACATTTACTTATGGTATTGAAAATGATGCACAGTTTAAAGCACAAAATATTATCGAATCATTACAAGGTGTGACTTTTGACTTTGTAACACCTGAGGGAACTAAAGTTGTAAAATCGCCATATGTGGGTCGCTTTAATGTTTCAAATATTATGGCTGCAATTATCGCTGTATGGAGTAAAGGTATTGCGATGCAAGACATTATTGAAGCAGTTGAAAATTTAGAACCTGTTGAAGGTCGTTTAGAAGTTCTAGATCCAGAACTACCAATTGATTTAATCATTGATTATGCACATACAGCTGATGGTATGGATAAATTAATTGATGCTGTTAAACCATTTGCTAAGCAAAGATTAATCTTTTTATGTGGCATGGCCGGTGAACGAGATATGACAAAGACACCAGAAATGGGCCGTGTTGCTTGCCGTGCTGATTATGTCATCTTCACACCGGATAATCCAGCAAACGATGACCCTAAAAAATTAACCGCTGAGTTAGCAAAGGGTGCAACACACAATAATTATATTGAATTTGAAGACAGAGCAGAAGGTATTCGACATGCGATTGAAATTGCAGAACCAGGTGACACAGTAGTACTAGCATCTAAAGGACGTGAACCATATCAAATTATGCCTGGACATGTTAAAGTACCACATCGTGATGATTTAATTGGTTTAGAAGCAGCGTATAAAAAATTTGGTGGTGGACCTGTTGAAGGTTAAAAATATACAATATAATGACATAAAATCACATGTCTATATATATGATAATAAAGTCGGGCAATGTTACATGATTGCGTTGCCTGATTTAAATTGGTCTCTAGAGATAGATATGTCTTTAAATGAGGATGAATTAAAGGAAGAAATTGTGATACACTTATTTACGTTATTAGATGAGGAGACGGCGAGTCGTATTGCTGATGACCTTATTCAATGGATAATTGAGAATTAAAGGAGATTATAAATGAGTATTAAGGAAGAAGTTGAATCAAGAAAAACCTTTGCAATCATTTCTCATCCAGATGCTGGTAAAACAACGTTGACTGAGAAATTATTGTTATTCGGTGGCGCGATTAGAGAAGCTGGAACAGTTAAAGGTAAAAAAAGTGGGAAGTTTGCAACAAGTGACTGGATGAAAGTAGAGCAAGAACGTGGAATTTCGGTAACAAGTTCAGTAATGCAATTTGACTATGATCATTACAAGATTAATATCTTAGATACACCTGGTCACGAAGATTTTTCAGAAGATACGTACAGAACACTTATGGCAGTGGATAGTGCAGTCATGGTAATTGACTGTGCGAAAGGGATTGAACCACAAACGCTAAAGTTATTTAAAGTTTGTAAAATGCGTGGTATTCCTATTTTTACTTTTATCAATAAATTAGACCGTGTCGGTAAAGAACCATTTGAATTACTAGACGAAATTGAATCTACATTAAATATTGAAACATATCCAATGAATTGGCCTGTGGGAATGGGGCAAAACTTCTTTGGTATTATCGATCGTGAATCACGTACAATTGAACCATTTAGAGATGAAGAAAATATCTTACATTTAAACGATGATTATGAACTTGAAGAAGACCATGCAATCACTAATGATAGTGCCTTCGAACAAGCGATTGAAGAATTGATGTTAGTCGAAGAAGCAGGAGAAACGTTTGATAATGAAGCGTTATTAAAGGGTGACTTAACACCGGTGTTCTTTGGCTCAGCTTTGGCTAATTTCGGTGTTCAAAATTTCTTGAATGCTTATGTAGATCATGCACCTATGCCAAATGCACGTCAAACAAACGAAGATGTTGAAGTAAGTCCATTTGATAAAGATTTTGCAGGATTTATCTTCAAAATCCAAGCTAACATGGACCCAAAACACCGTGATAGAATTGCATTTATGCGCGTTGTCAGTGGTGCGTTTGAGCGTGGTATGGATGTCACATTGCAAAGAACGAAGAAGAAGCAAAAGATAACGCGTTCAACTTCATTTATGGCAGATGATAAAGAAACAGTAAATCATGCTGTCGCAGGAGATATTATCGGTTTGTATGATACTGGTAACTACCAAATCGGAGATACTATTGTGGGCGGCAATCAAAAATTCAGCTTCCAAGACTTACCACAATTTACACCTGAATTATTTATGAAAGTTTCGGCGAAAAATGTCATGAAGCAGAAGCACTTCCATAAGGGAATTGAGCAGTTAGTTCAAGAAGGTGCGATACAATACTATAAAGCATTACACACTAATCAAATTATTATAGGTGCTGTTGGTCAATTGCAATTTGAAGTTTTCGAACATCGATTGAAGAATGAATATAATGTTGATGTTGTAATGGAACCAGTTGGTCAGAAGATTGCACGTTGGATTGAAAATGAAGATGCCATCAAAGATAATATGAGTACTTCTCGTTCAATTTTAGTAAAAGACATTTATGATAATTTTGTATTTTTATTTGAAAATGAATTTGCAACTAGATGGTTTGAAGAAAAGTTCCCAGATGTAAAATTATATAGTTTGTTATAATTCTAAAATTTGTGTATAATACGTTTATCAATAGAATACCTATGACTTTGTGGTCAGAGGGGAGTAACTCAACTGTTATATTTAAACAGCTTAATTAATGATATTTCGTCTATTATTGGTGAATATTGTTAACCTGTTTATAAATAGAGTCATCTTATCGTCATTACGAAGATGATTGGTTTAGCATTGAACCGTAACTCATTCAGTTATTGGTATAGTGTCGTAGATATATGTTATGGATAAATGAGCATGTATCATATAAACGACTGTATAATGTTAAGTCAGTTTAATTTTCCGGTAAGGTGGGCAACAGCTGTTGTCGAGTGAGACCTTTGCTATAAGTGAAATCGTTTTTATTTTTTGTGCTATTTTTTATTTTAAAATAAACAATTAATATCTTGGGATTTGCACTGACTTAGCTTAGGTCTCTATTTTTATGCTTAAATTTAAAAGGGAGTTGTACAAAGATGGATGCGAGTTTGATTTTACAATATTCGTGGGTATTAATCGTATTAGTCTTCTTAGAAGGCTTGTTGGCTGCGGATAATGCCGTAGTTATGGCTGTGATGGTAAAGCATTTACCGCCTGAACAAAGAAAGAAAGCATTATTTTATGGTTTATTAGGTGCATTGATTTTCCGTTTTATTTCATTATTCTTAATCAGTATTATTGCTCACTTCTGGTGGATACAAGCACTAGGCGCAATTTACTTAATCTACATGTCAATTAAGAATTTAGTCGCCTTCTTTAAAGCTAAAGATAGTCACGAACAAGAAGGTGGCGACGATCATCATTATGATGAAGATGGTGAGGAAAAGAAAGCCAGTCCAAAGGAATTCTGGGGTACAGTACTTAAAGTTGAATTTGCTGATATTGCCTTTGCGATTGATTCGATGTTAGCAGCCCTTGCAATTGCTGTTACATTACCAAAGGTTGGTATTCATTTTGGCGGGCTTGATTTAGGTCAATTCATCGTTATGTTCTTAGGTGGTATGATCGGTGTTGTAATTATGAGATTTGCAGCATCATGGTTTGTTAACTTGTTGAATAAATATCCTGGTTTAGAAGGTGCTGCCTTTGCCATCGTAGGCTGGGTAGGTATTAAATTAGTTATCATGGTCTTATCACATCCTGATATAAAAATCTTGCCAGAAGAGTTTCCACATACAGCATTATGGCAATCTATTTTCTGGAGTGTCATGATTCTATTGGTAATTATCGGTTGGTTAACTTCATTAAGAAAAAACAAAAAAAACAACTAATATAATAATGGTGGATATAGAGTATCGCACTAGTAAAGTGTCAACCCAAGAGATGTATTCTTTTGGGTTGTTTTTTTATTAATAACTAGTTTGTTGGGAAACTTAGGACAATATTTTGTAACAATCATCATATACTTTGTATAGAGGTTCTAAATTTTATATGTTGTACATAGGCGTTTCTCAATAATATACAATCGATACAATTTATGACAAATACACAAGAATATAGCCGTGGATTTTATAAATAGAATTCACAATGTTAGATTTATCTATAGTTGGAGTATCCAGGATGAAATTTTATAAAAATAATACATAATTAGATGAACAAAGTGGTAAGCATGTAGGGTATAGAAATTAACGTTATTTTTAAAATTATGTTCACTTAGTTAGAAAATTATGCCGAAAGTGATTATAATCAAATTAAATCTACTTTTATAAAACAAAATAAAGAAGAAATATTAATTTTAATATGGCATAATAGAAAGATAAGGTATATGTAGTTTTAGGGGGAATTATGATGGCGAACAATAAAAAACATGTCATCCCAAAAGCCAAATATGGTCGGAAAAGAAGGGAATACTTTCACAATGAAGAGCGGGAACAACGTCTTCAACAAGAACGGCAAGAGCAAAAGGAACAGGCAGCGAAGGAACAAAAGCTTGCCAAAAATAATGAAGAGCGCGTGAAAGATAATTTAAGGAAAGCAAGAATTGAGAAGTTAACTCAAGAAGAAATTCAGCAACAACAAGCAATAGCAGCTGCTAAGCAGAATGAAACTCAAGCTGACGCAAAGGATATAGATATGCCTTCAAAGCAGGAAGAAGATGCAAAAAATAAATCTTCTGAGCAACTAGCATCAGAGTCTAAAGCGCAGTCTTCAAATGAGAAACAGCAGAAATTAAGAACTGATAAAAATATTCATGACGGAAAGACGAATAAAAATCCTAAAGAAGAACATTTAATGTCAAATGGAAATCAACAACCACATCATTCTAAAGCTCAATATAATGATGCAGAGCGTGATGGTAAAGAAAAGGATCAACCAGAGACAACTGCACATGATAAAACAACACATGATAAAACAACAACTAATAAAGCAAAAACTGATTATACAACAACAGATAATAAAAAAGAAAGTGCAGCTATTGCTACAGATAAACAGCAAGATTATTTCTATTCGGAAGAAGCACAAAAACATCGCGTGAATAAATATGTTGATGATGAGAAAGACTATCGTTACAATTCAGCTCAAAATACATCACAAAGAGATGAAGGCAAACAACATCAGAATGCGTCAACAAAGATTAAACATTTCTTTAAAACATATTGGGCTCAAATATTAATTGTAGTTGCAGTTATACTTGTACTTACATTAATAAATGCAATATTCTATAATGTTGATCAAAGTGGTAAGACGAAAGATAGTATATTCCAAAGTAATAAAGATGATAATAAAACTTATACAGCAACAATGAAAAATGCCAATAATGCAATTCATTCGGTAGTAACAGTAGATAACGATACATCAAGTGGAGACTCATCTGCAGATAAGGAAACACAGGAAGCGGATAAACAAAATGAACTTGGTTCAGGTGTCGTCTACAAAAAAGTGGACGACTCTATTTATGTTTTAACCAATGCGCATGTTGTTGGAAATAAAAAAGAGCAAAAAATTACATATGGTAATGATAAGATTACAATTGGTAAAGTAATCGGTTCTGATAAATTTTCAGATATTGCAGTAATCAAAGCAAAAGTGAAGGGTAATCAAGATGTAAAACCGATGAAATTGGGTGATTCAAGTACACTTGTACTAGGTGAACCTATTATTGTTGTCGGCAATCCACTAGGAAATGACTTTAAAGGTAGTGTATCTGATGGTATTATATCCGGGTTAAATAGACATGTTCCGGTAGATATTGATAAAGACAATCAATATGACGTGCTGATGAATGCATTTCAAATGGACGCTCCGGTTAACCCTGGTAATTCAGGTGGGGCTGTTATTGATAGAAATGGGAAACTTGTTGGTATTGCATCGTTAAAAATAGATATGGATAATGTGGAAGGTATGGCCTTTGCAATTCCAATTAATGATGCACAATCTATCGCAAAGCAATTGGAAACTAAAGGTAAGGTGAACTATCCAAATACGGGTGTTAAAATTGTAAATGTTGCAGATCTTGATGATGCTGCTCGTTCTACAATAAACTTGCCAAATGATGTAAATAAGGGTATAGTCGTAGCCGATATTAAAAAAGATTCTCTTGGTGATAAATCTGGCTTGCAAAAAAATGATGTCATAGTAGAATTAGATGGTAAAGATGTTGAAGATAATCTAAGATATAGACAGATCATTTTTGCGCATAAAGATGATTTAAAGACATTGCCAGCAAAAATATATAGAGATGGTAAGGTTAAAGATATCAACATTAAATTGAAATAACGTTGGGGTGAATATAGATTGTCCATTTTCAATCAATTATTAAAGAAATCTAGCCCACAACAAGGGATTGTATTATATTATCTTGTTGCGATTATCGTAGCGTTCTTATTGCTTAATTTGCCATTTGTTCATAAACCGGGCGTACATGTCGACCCGGTTGATTCTTTATTTGTGGCCGTATCGGGCGTTAGTGTTACAGGGCTTACACCAATCAATATTGCTAATACATATAGTACATTTGGACAAATCATCATTATGATTATATTAAATATTGGTGGTATTGGTGTCATGGCAATTGGTACAATGCTATGGGTTGTGTTGGGCAAACATATTGGTATGCGCGAGCGTAGATTAATCATGTTAGATAATAATAAAGATACAATGAGTGGTACAGTTAAGCTGATTTTAGAAATTGTGAAAACAATCTTAATGATTGAGCTTATTGGTGCAGCATTGTTAACTTTTTATTTTTATCGAGATACACCTGATTTACAATATGCCATCATGCAAGGTGTGTTTGTTGCTGTTTCAGCAACTACTAATGGCGGATTAGATATTACGGGTCAATCTTTGATTCCTTATGCTAGTGATTACTTTGTGCAAACTATAGTGATGTTTTTAATTGTATTGGGTTCTATAGGTTTTCCTGTGTTATTAGAAGTTAAAGCATATATAAAAAACAGAATTCCAAACTTTAGATTTTCACTTTTTGCAAAGATAACAACAGTTACTTATTTGGCATTATTTGTCTTTGGAACGATTATTATCTTGTTATTAGAACATAATCATTCATTTAACCATATGTCATGGCATAAGTCATTATTCTACGCACTGTTTCAATCTGCATCCACAAGAAGTGCAGGTTTGCAAACTATAGATGTCAGTCAATTTGGTGAAGGTACGAACGTAATTATGAGTATTCTGATGTTTATTGGTTCTTCTCCAAGTTCAGTAGGTGGGGGAATAAGAACCACAACATTTGCGATATTGATACTATTTTTACTTAACTTTAGTAATACTGCGGAACGTACATCAATAAAGGCATTTAATAGAGAGATTCATGCTACAGATGTTCAACGATCATTTGCAGTTTTTACAATGGCTTCAATATTAACCTTTACGAGCATGATTGTTATACTAGTAGTGGAAAATGGAAAACTAAGTTTTTTACAAGCATTCTTTGAGGTCATGTCAGCCTTTGGTACTTGTGGTTTATCATTAGGAATAACTGGTGATGTGAGTAGTACGACGAAGCTGATATTAATGTTATTGATGTTTATCGGTCGTGTCGGTTTGATAAGCTTCATCATTATGATTGGTGGCCGAAGAGAACCCGATAAATTCCATTATCCAAAGGAACGCGTTCAAATCGGATAGATACGTTAATTTATATTCAGTTTAAATATTGATAGGATAGGCATAACGGTATTAGAATTATTTCTAATGAAAACGTTGTGTCTATCTTTTTTATTGCTTAAAATAATAAGCATATTAGAAAATTTTTATTAGTGTTGAAATTAGTGTCAACAAAAAATATATCATGTTAAACTGTTGTTAATGAGGAGAGAGGCTTATGAAACAAAGTGAAAAAATAGCGATTGATGTTATCACAACTTCAGATATGCACAGTCATTTCCTTAATGGCGATAATGGCTCGAATATCTATCGAGCAGGCACATATGTAAATAAAGTAAGAAATGAAAACAAGCATGTTATTTTATTAGATAGTGGCGGCAGTTTGGCAGGATCATTAGGTGCATTTTATTATGCTTTGGTAGCTCCTTATAAAAGGCATCCAATGATTAAATTGATGAATGCAATGCAGTATGATGCGAGTGGAATTAGTCCCAATGAATTCAAATTTGGACTGTCCTTTTTCTCGAGATCTATTGCGTTGTCTAGATTTCCATGGTTATCAGCAAATATCGAATACCAACAAACACGCGAGCCATATTTTTCAACCCCTTATACAATTAAACAAATAGAAGGGGTTAAGATAGCCATAGTCGGTTTAACTTCAGACGGATTGATGGAACGCGAGCATTTTGAAATGGAAGAAGACGTTCAGATAGAGAAAACATTACTTTCTTCTAAACGCTGGATTCGTTATATTCATGAGACGGAAATGCCAGACTTTCTTATTGTTATTTATCATGGTGGCTTGAATCAATTGAATAAGTCCGGTAAAGAACGCGAAGAAAAGGTAAATGAAGCGGAAAAAATCATGCAAACGCTTGGTGTTATTGATTTACTTATTACAGGGCACCAACATCAAACCTTTATAGGTAGAGATGATCAAACACTATATGTACAAGCAGGACAAAATGCAGAGCAATTAATTCATGTGAATATTAATTTTAAAAAACGCACAAGTTCGTATGAATTGGAAAATGTTGACTCACATATTGTCGATTTAAATGAGTACGAAGAAGATGAACATTTATTGCATTTAACACATTATGACCGTAAAGCTGTTGAATATTGGTCAACAGAGACGCTAACCAATCAAGGGGTAAATGTCACTGTTGATGGTTTGGCCGATGTTATATGTAAACCACACAAATTTACGCAACTACTACATGATAGTATTAGATTGAAATATAATTATGATATTTCCTGTGTTCATTTACCTACAAATGGAGAAAGTGGCTTAACAGAAAGTGTGACAAATGGCTCCTTGTATTATGCATATCCTCACCCAGATGTACCAGTAGATTTAACATTAAAAGGTCAGCATATTAAAGATATACTTGAATATGGATATTCACATATTGAATTTAGCGATGGAAAATTGAGCCTGACTATTATTGATGAAACGCTTTGTACATTTTGGCAAGGTGTAGATTATACTATAGATATGAACGCAAAACCTTTTGATAGGGTTACGTTAAATAATATTAAATTGGATCATGTCTATAGAGTAAGTATGACAGACTATTGTTATAGAAATTACCGCCAATATTTAGAAAATGCCGTCATACATGATACAGGTGATGTTACTATGTTTGAGTTAATATCAAAAAATTTAAAAGATGAAACATATACCATTAAACAACAGCAAACATTTAATGTCCTCACATAACGAAAGCAGCTAGGCATTGGGTAACATAAAATGTTTGAGAATACAAAAAAGCAGGTTACTATGCATTAGAGCGGTAACCTGCTTTTTATCTTAATTATTAAACTATGCGTGGAATAATAGAAGAATTACAACAGCAACAATTTGAGCTACTACAGACGTTGCAATTCTTCGTGTATAAAGATAACTTATTGAAAGAACGATTTGAACTAAGAATACGAAAAATACAATCCACATCTTATCTAGATAGAAAAATAATGAAGCCGAACATAATGCCGAAATAATTACACCTATCCAGCCTGGGATATTTAATTTAAGTAATTCCTTTTGCAAAACCGTTCTCATATAAAGTTCATGACACGGTATAACAAAAACTAATGTTACTAACATTTGCCATTTAAAATATACACCAGTTCTTGTCAATTCTTTAATTAATTCTGAGTATTTCAAATCAGCAACCATTGCCGATGTAATAAGCTGTATGAGAATGAGTACCACACCAACTAATATCCCTATACCTAGTGATGTAAGGAGGCGCTTGGATTCAATATCTCTTTGGTAAAAAACATAACTTATGCCTGCAATTAACATAATGCCTGTGTACAGATACCAATATACTTGCTTTTCACCCCACATAACATACAAGATGACGTGAAAGATAATAAAGCTTATTACAAACCATATTAAAGCTTTTGACATTTTATTCATTGAGCTTAACCTTCTTGTTCAACGATTTTGTATCGTTTATGATTAATGACAGTCTTCTCTGGCAAGTCTAGATCATTGAAGTTCTCCATAATTGTTAGATCAACAATTACTGAATTATCATTAATTTTTTCTACGCGGCCTTTTAATCCGTCATAAAATTCTACTATATTTCCAACTTCTGCAACAGTCATCTTTAATCCTCCCTAGAAATGCTAACTAGATAGTATTATACAAAAAAATCATCTACAAATAAACAAAAAACCATTAAATTGCATGTTCATAAAGTGATTTTAAATTTATTTGAAATTTTGGAGTGAATGATTGGCATTTTAAGTGAAAATGTAGCATAAATATTATAAGGGCGTATTTATGGGAAAAGGAGTGGAACAAATGAAATTTATTAGCAACAATGACATCACAGATCCAACACTTAATTTAGCAATGGAAGAGTATGTTTTGAAACATATGCCCAATGATGATAGCTATTTTTTATTTTATGTAAATAGACCATCTATTATAATTGGTAAAAATCAAAATACAATCGAAGAGGTCAATCAACCATACATTGATGAACATGGTATAGATGTGGTGCGACGAATTTCTGGTGGGGGCGCTGTATATCATGATACGGGCAATTTAAACTTTAGTTTTATCACAGATGATGATGGCAATAGTTTCCATAATTTTAAAAAGTTCACAGAACCAATTGTTGAAGCCTTAAAAAGTTTAGGCGTTGAGGCTGAACTTAGTGGAAGAAATGATATACAAGTAGGGAATGCAAAAATTTCGGGAAATGCAATGGTCAAGGTGAAAGAACGTATGTTTAGCCATGGTACACTTATTTTAAATAGTGAACTGGATGAAGTACAAAATGCCTTAAGAGTAAATCCAGCAAAAATCAAATCTAAAGGAATTAAATCTGTCCGCAGTAGAGTAGCTAATATTGTTGAATTTTTAGATGAACCTATTGATATTGATACCTTCAAAGAAATTATTTTAAAAACAATTTTCGGTGAAACAAATCAAGTTGAAGAATATAAACTAACTGATGAAGATTGGGCGAATATTGAACAATTAAGCAATGAAAAATATCGCACTTGGGATTGGAATTATGGCAAGAATCCAAAATATAACTTTGAGCGTGAGGAAAAATTTGAAAAAGGTTTTGTTCAAATTAAGCTAGATGTTAAAAAAGGTAGAATTGAACATGCGAGAATATTCGGTGATTTCTTTGGTGAAGGTGATATAACAGAATTAGAAGCAGCTCTAGAAGGCACTTTACATGATTTTAATAGTATAGAAGAAGCGTTAGCTGATTACGATATACACCATTACTTTGGTGCAATTGATAGAAACGAATTAATTAGATTAATGTCTTAATAATTGAACAAATAATTCATACAAATGAATATATAAAATACGAAAAGGTCTATCCACCGACAATATCAACTGATAAGTAGGGATAGACCTTATTTTAAATGGCAATCGATTAAATTATCCAACGAGAAATTCCTCCAAGTTTTTGTATTCATCTGTATAGCGTTTGAAATCATTCTCGTTTTTATTTTTTAGAGCATCGTCTATTAAATGTTCTAACTCATGCTTACGAACGTTACGTAGTGATTCATCAATTATTAGTTCGATACCCAAATCATTGATAGTAGATACAAAGGACTCTAATGTATTATATTTAACATGTGTGTTATGTTTCATTTTAACCACTGCCTTTCTATATATTTACATGTAGTATACAGTTTTTTTATATTGAAATCAACAAATATTCTGACTATTCCGAAAAAATAAGTGTAAAATGCAACTTTCAAAAAATAAAAAATGGCAAAAACTTTTTTACGAAATTTAAGTTGATGGTAATTAAGAAAGAATTTTATATTATTTTATTGATTTTAAATTCTTAATGTTATATTATTTGCTTATCACCAAAGTGTAAGGAGGCATCAATTATGAATTTGCATTATGTAATTAAAAAAGGTGATATGGCATTGCAACCTTGTAATGTGTCATTTGGTTTGTTAGAAGGTACCCGGGTGTTTAAATATAAGGATGAATGTACAGTAATCAAAGATCGAACACCTAAAATTATTGATCGGTCATGTAGGTTTTACGGTAGTAGTTATAATTTTAAAAAAGAGGATACAATGCGAATTACAGGCATTAGTAGTAAACCACCACTTCTATTTACTCCATTATTTCCCACTTATTTTTTCCCAACTCACTCTGATAGAAAAGACGAAAACACATGGATTAACATTCACTATGTTGAACAAATAAAGCCACTAAAGGATAAAAAATGTAAAGTTATCTTTGTAGATGATCAAACGATAACAGTTAATATCTCTGCTCACAGTATGCATCATCAATACTTGAATGGTATATATTATTACTACATGATGGATAGAGCAGCTAGAGTAGCTACATTTGATCCTGATTCCCCAATTGATTATACAAAACCACAATTAAATATTTATGAAGCATTAGCCAAATACTCTTTATTCGAGCACAAATAGCTAACGAAAATGAATTTTAAATGTAAAAGATAAAGTATGTGGAATATTATATTAAATTAGTGTAAATATTCCGCATATTTTTTTAACATTTATACTTGAAAAATCTGCTGTTATTGATATAATTATATTTGTGCTTGATAAGAGAACACATTAATCCACAGTAGCTCAGTGGTAGAGCTATCGGCTGTTAACCGATCGGTCGTAGGTTCGAGTCCTACCTGTGGAGCCATGGAAACGTACTCAAGTTGGCTGAAGAGGCGCCCCTGCTAAGGGTGTAGGTCGCGAGAGCGGCGCGAGGGTTCGAATCCCTCCGTTTCCGTACATAGTTAAAAATACATGAAATTCTGTTAAGCAGAATACACGAAGAACGTTGTCATTACAGCGTTCTTTTTATTTTTGTCAAAAATATATAAAAGTCTGTTTTTAAAATTTTGGTCATCGAACGGACAATATGACCATTTATATTTAAATGTTGTCCGTTTAGTTGTCCACCTTGTTTTTTAACCTAAAAATCAACAACTTGATTCAATTTGTTATCTTCTTCAGCTTTGGTTTCTTCTAATAGATGGCTATAAACCCGCCATGTTATTTCAATATTTGCATGACCCAATCTTTTGCTAATATATTGTATTGTTAATCCTTTGCTTAAAAGCATAGACGCGTGGGTGTGTCTTAATGCGTGTAATGTATAATTTCCTACACCAGCATCTAAAAGAAACTTTCTAAAAGTATTGGTAACTGCTTTATTACTGATTAAATTTGCACCTGTATTAAAAATATATGCTGTTCTGTCTATGGGTAAAGGTCTTTCATTTAATACATTTTGGATGTGTTGCATATCTTTATCTGTAATCGTAACAATTCGATCTGATGATTTTGTTTTTGTACCTTTTAAATGTATTGTCGAATCTTTTTTATTCAAATCTTCATATTTTAATTTTTGTACTTCTCCAAATCTAGCACCAGTAGCAATTAATATAAAAATCGCCAAATATGATAATTCATTTTTACTTTTAGAAAATGCCTTTAAATTCTTGTAACTTGTTAAGTTTAAAAATTTAGCTTCTTCATTTTTAGTAGCTTTCTTTTCATATATAGGTGCGTTCCAAGTTGGATCACGTTGTATAAGTCCATCATTAAGTGCGTCTTTAAAAGCTTGTGAATAACAATTATTAAGTTTCATTACACTCTGCTTTGTTCTTCCTTCTTTTCGTCCGCCTACAAATTGACCTTCAGCGTATTCTTTTAACATTTCACGATATTTTAATTGTGTAATATCTTTGATTTTAATGTTTCCAAATTTTTCATCGAAAATATTTAGTGCATTCGTATACCTATTAAGTGTTGATTGTGATACACGATTTTCTTTATTGACTTTAATCCAATTATCAAAATAATCTATGAAAGAAATATCCGAAGTAATTGTTGTACTATTAGTGACTTCATTATATATTTCATTCATCGCAATAGTTGCTTCTTTTTTCGTTTTAAATCCACGTTTTCTATATCGTTTTTTATCGTATCTAAAATCGTATTCCCATGTTTTTCCTACTTTTTTTACATTCATATTCTAATTCCTCCTAAAAAAGATAAAAATATATAGGGCAGTACGGAACTGCCCGAATTTTACTTGATGTTTTTATTTAAATGATATTCTTCTGCATAATCTTTAGTATTATTCATAACGTTAGATTTATTTTCACTATTTAAGTTTCTAACAGTTTCAGCATCCCATTTTGTTCTAAGTTGAACAGCTTCTATTTCTTTCATTTTTTGTGTTTCAACTTTTTGCATAACTGTTACTTCAATATCGCTAACATTAATGTCAGATTTTTTGAGTTCTAGTAATGATTTAACTATTCCAGTATCCATTGATTTGATACGATTTTTATTAGTAACTCCATCATAATCTTTCAAAAAGATAATTATTTTATCTTCGCTTTCATTTAACTTAATTGATTTAAAATGATTTTTCCCAATAGAATTTTTGATGTTAGCGGAAAGCTTCTCTTTAGGTGAAGCATTTTTACTTACTGTTACTTTGTTATCTTCATTATTCGTTTCTTTTTTGCTATCATCTCCTCCGAATAATGATGTGATTAATACTATAATTACAACTATTACAGCTATAACTAATGCACCAATGCAACCAATGGCATTGTTTGGTTTTTTCTTGTCGTGTGCCATATAACATTCTCCTTAATAATAAATATAATACTGTTTTTATTATAATATAGGTTGCAATGAAAGTTTAGATATTTTTTATTTATTCAAATTCAATTTCATAAAGCGATTCATTAATCTGTTCATACATTTCATATTTTTCTAAATAATCAATCCATACATTTGCAGGTTTCTTCTCATGTTCTTCAACTACTGATTTAACTTTTTCATATATGCTTTTTATTAAATCTTTATACATATTATCAGCAGCTCTCTCGATTTTAGCTTCTGACCATCGTTTTTTGGGTGGTCTTCTTTTATCTTTATCTAATTGATAATTAATTGCTCTATCATAAAAACTATCTAGTGCAGGCAATCTATCTTCGATATGTTCTTGAAACTCTTTTAAATTCATTTTAATTTCTCCTTTTTCAGAACGTATGTTCTATTTTGTGTCAAAAAAATATATCTTCTAATTCTGGTAACAAAGATACACCTTTTTTTAACCTATAATGATTACATGCTCCCACTATAAATTCGTCAGTCACTTCAAAATGTACTGCCATTTCATGTACAGTTATAATGCCAAATTCATATAAAGTATTAATTTTTTCTAAGGGAATAAGGATTTCATAAGCTTTACGTCTTGCGTATGTTTCAAATTTTCTATTTATAAAAATCCTTTGGTTTAAAATATCGCCATATGTAAAATAATGGTGTGCTATTTCTTCTGCTAAAACCTCCAGTTTACGTTCTTGTGATAAATTTTTATCTATTAACAACGTACCATTACAATAAAACCCCTCAAAATCCCCGTCCAAACTTTTACAATCATCAATAAATATTCCGTCCATCCCATCAAATGTCATAACCATTTCTTCATATCTATACATTTTATTCCCCCTTATCTGAATTTTGCTGTTCTAAACGTTTTCGTCTAACTTCTTCAGCGTATTCAATGATTTTTTGAACTTCTTCTTCAGTGAAATCACCATCTATATGCGCTGCTACATTTAAAGATTGGTTATTCACTTCATTTCTCTTTTTATCAGGAATACGATTTTTAGGAACATCAAAACCTAACAGCCAAGCTTCACTTACATCTAATACTTTAGCAAGAACGTAAAGTTTATTTTGACCAGGTTTAACTTTCCCATTTACATATTGGCTTAAATCGGTTTTTGAAATTTTTACACCAGTATCTTCAAAATATTTCTTTGATTTTTCTACAATATCAACTTGTTTTAAGTTTGAAGTGATCATTGCTTCTTTTAAACGATTACTAAAGTTAGAATTCATAGGCTTTATCTCCTTCATTAATATAGTTACATTATAAGACTGATTGAACAAAAGTTCAATAGAAAAGTTCAATTTTTTTGAACATAATTGTTGTAATTGGTAAATGCCTGTGTTAAATTATTTGTAGTTCAAAGTTGTTGAACTTAGAAAGAGGTGAAAATGATGCAATTTAATTATTCAGCTCTTAATGGAAAGATAGTAGAAAAGTTTGGGAGTCAATATGCTTTTTCATATGCGATGGGGTTATCGGAAAGAAGCCTGTCATTGAAATTAAATGACAAAGTAGGTTGGAAACAAACAGAAATAGTTAAAGCATGCGAATTACTATCCATTCCTTTAGAAGAGCTACAAATATATTTTTTTAACTTTGAAGTTCAAAATAGTTGAACTTTTAAAGTTAAATAAAAAGAAAGGATGATTTTTTATCAAAAAAACTATGATTAAATACCTCTTTTACGAATTAGATAAGACGGACAAAGAGATAGCAGGCATATTCAAAGTGACGCGTTCAACTATAACGCAGTATAGGAAATATCATGGTATTAAAACACCAATCACAACAGGTCGTAAAGGTGAATTAAAAGCAATTTTTAAATTAACAGATTTAGGTTTTGATGTTGTTGACATGAACGATGAATCAAAGTTAGCAGAATACGATTTACTTATTAATGATGAAATAAGAATAGAAGTGAAAACATCGAAGTTAAGAAAAGATAAAAGATTTAATTTCGCATTATCTGAAAGACCAGAGAACGGGAACATTGCATCTGAGAATCGAAGAATACTCGAATGTGGTCGTACTAAGAAAATATACAGAAATACAGCTGATTATTTCATATTCGTTGGTTTGGAAGGAGAGAAAGCATCATTTTGGATAATTCCTACTAATGAAGTTGATGAAAATAAATCAGGTATATCATTCAGCAAAAATAGTAGAAGTTATGCAAAATACAAAAATGAGTTCGACTTAATAGATAACGAAGCATTGGAGGAAATGGAATGAGTGATTTACAAACAATTAACGTGACTGTACCAATACCGGAAACGCACATAATCATTTCTAAAGTAGAATACCAAGAACTTATCGATAATAAACCTATTAACATGACATTAACAGAAGTAGCAGAAACGTATCTTACTACAAAAGCATGGATAGTCGACAACATCATTAAAGACGATTATTTCAAAAGAAAGATAGCACCGTTTTCACAATTTCCAAATCCAGATGGAAAAGGTAAATATTTATTTAACAGAAAGAAAATGCGTCAATTTTTAGAAGATTATGATGAAGAAATTAAAGAGAGAGCTAAAAGAAAATTTTAAGGAGAGATAACATGAAACATATTTTAGCATGGTCAACTGCAATACTAAGCACAATGATTTTCTCAATGATAACTTTTGATTTTCATTACAGTGTCGTATTCGCAATCTCAAGCTACATTGGTAGTTACGCATTTTGGAACACATATTATGCAGAAAAAAAGACCGCTAAGCGCGCCAACGCTTAACAGTCCAAGATTTAGTAAATTTCACAACTTAAATATACACGGATAGAGGTGTTTCGTCAATGACAAAAGAAACAGTGACATATTTAATCAGACACAGAGAAATGCCAATATACGTCACTAATAAACCTAGTGATAGTAACCCTGAAATTAGTTACTCAACGCAGTTTAGTAGAGCAAGAGAGTTTAACGGTTTAGATGAAGTGACAATTGATATGTCATATCACATGGCGATTAAACATACACATATAGAAGAAGATAAATATGAGGAGTTAGATTATGAGTGAAAAAACATTATTTGAACAGTTAAACACAATTAACGTAACTGATCATGTTGAAAAGAAGAATGGTTTTAACTATCTAGCTTGGACACATGCACATGAACAACTTAAAAATGTTGACCCTAACTATGAAATAAAGATACATGAGTTTCCACACCCGGATATAGTAAATGACCAAGTATTCGTACCTTATCTAGCAACTCCGGAAGGCTATTTCGTAAAAGTATCAATCACATTGAAAGGTGTGACTGAATCAGAATGGCTACCAGTATTAGATTTTAAAAATAAACCACTATCTAAAGGTCAAGCTACTACATTCGATATCAACAAGGCTCAAAAACGTTGTTTTGTAAAAGCAGCAGCATTACATGGTTTAGGTCTATATATCTATAATGGCGAAGAATTACCGAATGCTAGTAGTGAAGATGCACAAGAACTTGAAGCTAAGATAGCTGAATTTGTACGCATTTCACAAGAAAAAGGAAGAGACGCCACACTTGAAAAAACAATGCGTTGGCTAGGCGTTGAAAATATTAATAAATTAAGTGGCAAAGGCTTGGCAACAGCAAACGCAAAACTAGATGCAGGATTAAAACAATTAGACAAGGAGAACGAATAATTATGATAAACAGAGTTGTATTAGTAGGACGATTAACGAAAGAGCCAGAATTTAGAACGACGCCATCTGGCATAAGTATTGCTAACTTCACCCTAGCTATTAATAGAACATTTACAAATGCTCAAGGAGAACGTGAAGCTGATTTTATAAACGTAGTCGTATTTAAAAAGCAAGCAGAGGACGTAAATAATTACTTATCAAAAGGTAATTTGGCTGGCGTTGATGGTCGTATACAGTCAAGAAGTTATGAAAATAATGAAGGTAAACGAGTGTTCGTTACTGAAGTTGTCGCAGACAGTGTTCAATTCTTAGAACCAAAAAACAACGGACAGGCAAACAACACCTCTAAAGTACAACAGACAGGCGCAAATAACCAACGTTCAAGCAATGATAACCCATTCAGTAATAACGACATAAACTTAGACAGTGATTCGTTACCGTTCTAAGAGGTGGTCATATGGCGGTAATAAAAAACTACATCCAACAAGATGACGGCACTATTACTGCTGTCATCGAGGGTGTGACACTTAATAACAAAGATTTCTTATTGCTAGACAATGGGCTTGAAGTTGAATGCGATGTAGTAGTCATTGACCCATATAAAATAACAGATAAGCAACGCCGAAAAATCTTTGCTCTTGTGAACGACCTAGAAGCTCATACAGGCACTCCACAAGATTATATGAGAAATGTATTCCAAGAATATGTACGTGTGCTATATGGCTACGATGAGCGCATATCACTAGCTGATTGTTCTAGGAAAGTAGCAAGTCAAATTATAGATGTTGCAATTGAATGGATATTCGAGAACAACATCCCGCTCAGATATAAAACAAGTGATCTAATCAAGAATGACAGAACGTTTTTATACATGGCTACTATCAAGAGAAAGTGCGTTATATGCGGAAAACATGCAGAGCTAGCACATTATCAAGCAGTAGGTCGTGGACGCAATAGACGCAAGATAGAACATTTTAATAACAAAGTATTAGGACTATGTTCCTTTCATCATAAAGAGCAACACGACATGGGCATGGATAGTTTCAATAAGAAGTATCATCTTGAAAATTCATGGGTGGACGTTGACGAGAGATTAAACAAAATGCTGAAAGGAGTAAAAGTTGATGGGAATTATTAGAACAGAAAAAACTACAGGGAAGTTTTTTATAGCTAGTAAATTCTATGTCGAAGATGAAACACTCTCATGGAAAGCTAAAGGCATAATGAGTTATTTGTTTTCAAAACCTGATGATTGGCAAATCTATCAAACTCAATTAGAAAAAGTCTCTACAGATGGAAAAGCTAGTGTCAGAACCACTATCAATGAATTGTTAGACAAAGGTTATATGACGAGAGAAAAACGCCGAAAGGCTAACGGGGACTTTGATGGCTATGATTACACACTGCATGAATACCCAATAAAGCATGGGGTTCGAAAAATGGAAGACGTGAAAATGGAAGACGCGAAAATGGTATTCGCGAAATCGGACACTACTAATAATGACTTTACTAATAATGATTTAACTAAGAATGATAGTAGAGTCGACTTTATTCCTTACAAAGAAATTATTGATTATTTAAATAGTAAGATTGGTAAAAGATACAGTCATAAATCAAAAGCGAATCAGAAACTAATAAAAGCACGTATGAATGAAGGATATACAAAAGACGACTTTATTAGAGTAATAGACATTAAAACAGATGAATGGATAAACATTGACGATATGAAACCATACTTACAACCTACTACATTATTTGGTAATAAGTTTGATAAATATCTTAATCAAGAAATGAAACAAGAAAATAATAATAACAGTTTCTTTGACAAGTTGATGAACGAGGAGGGCTAGACAAATGACTATGACTAAAAAAGAGGCAGTCACAATACTTAGTCTCATTGATTCAGCCTTCAATATGAATTTTGCTAATGATGACCTAAAAACCAAATTATGGCTTGAACAACTAATGATGTATGCAGACTATGACAGAACACTACACAAAACAAAAAAGTACATTCGTGAACAGAAGTATAAGCCATCATTATCGGAAGTTATGGATAGTAAGCCAACACTAGTTAATGAATCACTAATACCCGAAGAAGAAACGCACGAATACAGAATGAAACATGATCCTGAATATGCGAAGAATCGTGAGCAGTTAAAAAAGAAATGGCAAAAGATGAAAAGTGAGTGGATGAATGACGATGACTAATATAGATGTATTAAATACCGAAGAAGCAATCGTCTCTAATCTTATGCACCATCCATCTCTATTAGGGAAACTAAAGCTGAAACCTCAAATGTTTACGGATGAATATATTCAAGGCTTTATACAGTATGCGTTAGATACAGGAAAGATTGATGTAACTGACATCTACTACAAAAGCCGAGAAGATAAAACATTCATTTCTACAGACAGGCTAAGCAAGATATACAGTTCGAACGGTACAGACAAAATGTTCTTTATGCAAGATCAACTTAACTTGCTAGAAAGCTATGTACTAAGAGAATCGATAAGACATGCGTCAGAATATCAATCAATGCCTAGTAAGAGTAATTTTAAACATCTCATGGAGCAACTAAAGATATTGGATGATATGAAGATAGATAAAGAGAACCCAACAGATAATTACTTAATGGAAGTAATGGATAACATCTTATCTGACAAACCTAAAGACTTTATCAAAACTGGTATTAAATCAATTGATAACAAGATAATGGGGTTTGAAAAAGGTCAGTTGAATGTATTAGCTGGTCGTCCTAGTACAGGTAAAACAGCTCTAGCATTGAATATTATGTGGAATATCGTTTTAAAAGGTTATCCGACAACGTTTTTTAGTTTAGAAACTGGAGGAAATAATATCGTTGAACGTCTTGTATCTAGCATTACAAACATACCGCTGCACAAGGTTAAACAAGCAGACGGGTTAAGCGATGATGATACTAGTAAAGTGATGGATGCTATCGACCAAATCAAAAAGCATGGCAATTTAAGAATTGAAGATACTGCACAGATTACACCACAAGATATAAGAGAACGAGCAATGACGCAATCAGATAAACCACATGTAATATTTATCGACTATCTAACGCTCATGCAATCTGATGTGCAAATGAAAGATAGACGACTTGAAGTTGAAAAGATATCAAGAGATTTAAAAATCATTGCTAAAGAAACAGGGTGCGTCATCATAGCCCTTTCTCAATTAAGTAGAGGTGTTGAATCTAGGAATAACAAACGTCCGATGATGAGTGATTTAAGAGAAGCAGGTGGCATAGAGCAAGACGCTAATATGATTTTCCTTCTATACCGTGATGATTACTATGACCAATCAATGCAAGATCATGAAACTGGAAAATCTGATATAGAGTTTAACGTTGCTAAAAACAAAGACGGTGAAACAGGAACAGTTGAGCTTGAATTTTATAAGAAATCACAGAGGTTTTACGGATGAATATAGCACAGTTCCAAACCTTACTAGGATACCTATACAGAGAGACATACAAGGACGATAAAGTCATTCGAGCTAACTTACTTGAATTAGGTTGGGCGACAGAGAGATTGATTAATAAAAGACTTATAACGCCATTTGACGCATACGACGATAACAAAGAATTGATATTCAATGAGATGGAGTGGTCAGACAGATGGACGAATATAGATTGGTCGATACCAAAGGCAAAGATGTTGGTTCAGTAAAGCCGTTAGGTGATGGTGAGAATATCGTTTGGTTTAAAAAAGATATTCTGCGAATGAATGATAACGAGCTAGAGAATTTTAAATCAGAACACAAACTAAACCGAATTGAAGAAACAAGCATATTTGATTTCTTGTAGGAGTGGCTGAATGAGTAAATATAACGCAAAGAAAGTTGAGTATAAAGGTATCACATTCGATAGCAAAGTAGAATGCGACTACTACCAATATTTAGAACAAAGATTACATGTAGGTGGATATGATCATATCGAGATACAACCGAGATATGAGTTGATACCTAAGAACGGGAAACAACGTAAGGCCGAATATATTGCAGACTTTGCACTGTGGGATAACGACAAATTAATTGAAGTCATAGACGTTAAAGGCATGGCAACAGAAACAGCAAAGTTAAAGGCGAAGTTATTTAGATATCTATATCCCGATGTGAAACTCACTTGGATATGTAAAGCGCCTAAATACACAGGTAAAGACTGGATAACTTACGAAGAATTGATAATAGCAAGACGAGAGAGAAAGAAAGCTAAAGGGTGATGAACAATGAGAAAAATTAAATTTAGAGTTTTTGATAAAGAAAGTTGTACAAGTCCAATGCATATTGTGGGAGAAGATCAACATGATGAATTAACAACTACTTACGATGGAAAAGTTAACTATTATAATCTCCAAAACGGTGAAGGAAGTGGAACACCATATAGTGATTACATTTTAATGCAATTCACTGGCTTAACTGATATTAACGGAAAAGATATTTACGAAGATGATATTGTTCGTGAAGTGTATGCAAGTATAAACGGAGTCAAAAGTTATAGAAACAAAATAGTGAAATGGAGAGAGTTCCACGCTGGATTTAATATAGAGAATATTGATTTGGAAATTATTGGCAATATCCATGAAAACCCAGAATTGATACCGGCAGAAAAACTTAGTACGCCACTTGAAGGTGATGAATAATGAAAATGGAAACAATAACAATCCGTTACGACGCAATGTTTGAACGACAAGTAGAAATACCCGTGTATGATCATTACGAAAATCACGATATAGAAGAAGCAATCGATAGAGATATGGAATTGTATAAGAATGATTATCTAGACGGACAATTTATTGAATTTGACAAAGTAAAAATTATGGATTGGAGATATAGCTGATGGAAAATACGATGAGAATTAGAGGGCAATTATACGAGATACCAGATGAATACATGAAACAAGCTGAACTTAATGGTGTAAGTAGGCAACGCGTATATGAAAGATTGGTGCGTAACAAAGGGTGGACAATCAAAGAGGCGTGTTTTGCGCCTGAGGGGATGAAATTAGCCGAATATAGACACTTGGTACGAGAGCTAGAAAGGGAAGAACGACATAAAAATGCGTATGGCAATCTGTTGGAAGAAAAACAGATGAACGAACGTCCATGGTTATACGATGGTACACCTCAAAAACATGAACGTAGTAAATGGTGTGAGTATTTAATGAAAACGAGCATTTACCCGAAGGCGGTGCATTAAATGAAAATCAGAGACTTGAACAAAGGTGAAAACATCATTGTGTATGACTTAGGCAAGAGTGAATATAGCGAAGGTATGGCAGTTGTAGGTAAAGTAATTGAATTAGAATTTGATGACGATGATAAAAATAAGGCAGTGATTGATTCGGTCGGTAATCTATACACAGTTACAGATGAAAACTATTTTGATGACTGGCAGGATCATATGGAAAGTATTACTGAAAGTGTGAGTGGTGAAGAAAGATTGAGTGCTACTACAAAAGTAATATTGAACGACCAAAAGCAATCTAACGACTTACAACAACGTAAGTTTAAAGATACGCAAAACATAGCAAAAGCAATAGTCGATTCATTGTATAACAACGAAACAAACGACACAGTCAATCACCCATCACATTATAACTACGGTGATATAGAAGTAATTGATTTTATAGAGCAGGTAACAAAACACTACAATCCTAACGTAGCTTATCACATTGGGAATGCGATTAAGTACCTTGCACGTAGTCCACATAAGAATGGTAAAGAAGATGTAGCTAAAGCTAAGTGGTATATCGAGCGTGCATTTGAGAATTGGGATAAATAATGCAGCTATCCAACACAGTAGATGTTAAATACAAAATAAACACAAACGGTATGAGCACTGTTGAAGTTGCAAGGATGTTAAAAGAAAACCGAGTAAACGGATTCCTAAAGTATGTGAATGAACGTAGTGTGATTGTTGCAGTATCACGTGAGGATATTAAGAAAAATAAAATGATAATTAAAAATATTAAGGAGAATATAAAATGAAATTTCAAAAACAATATAAAAAATTAGATAGATGTGTGAAAGCAACAGAAGGCAGTGATATTAATACGTTAATACCTGACCATTTTTTTAAAAGAAAAAGTGGTAAAACGGTAAATTTAATCAATTTAGCTAAAAAGCATAACGGATATTATGTAGGTCCTAATAGATATTTTAATAAAATAGTTAAACGTATAGACCCAAATGTGAAAGCTTATTCAATAAGACAAATTCTTTGTAAAGACGGTTTGTTAAAAGAGGGTGACATCTTATTTGTAGATGGCGTTAGTGAAAAAGATATTGAAATGTTAAAGCAATTTAAAAGGGTTAGGTTAATAGGTTTTGTGAAAGTTGATTTTACTTATTGCAAACAGTCACCTTATATCTTGCAAAAGATGGAGGAAAAGTAATATGAAAATCAAAACTAAGAAACAACTAAACTTACCACAGTTGATTGAATACGCGTGGGAGAACGGGATAAAAGGTGAAACATTCTATGCTCGTGAGACTGGAATGGAAAACGTGCATTTTAACACTTCGGGTCGTGCAGAATTTAGTAGTGTACATCAATTTAGTTCAGATGACTACTTCACAGTCGAAGTAGCGGATGAAATTACGGAAGATACTGTATTACCTAAATTAATAGAACGATGGAAACACGATGATAAGGGAGACGAAGCATCTCGTTATGTAGGACATGATGATAAGAGTATTAATAGAGTTTTATTTGCAAACCCCGAAAGCGTAGAGGTAACTCATTTTTACATTGAAAACGACGACAGAGAACTAGTGTTAATTTGGCGTGACGGAAAGCTGGTGGAGTAGATGATGTTATTGCAGATACACCCTGAAAAAAGAGAACCTTATTTTTACAAAGGTATGATTGGAAAACATGCAGTTTTTGGTACAAAAAATCCAGAAGAAGCAACAGAGTTAACCTTTCAAGAGTTTTGGGATGTTTGTGAATCAATAGATAACTTCTTGAGTTGCAGACCCATATTTATATTAGATTAAGGAGTGATGGCGAGTGGGATTAATAAATTTAGGTGAAACGATAGTTGCATTGAGAACTGAAGTAGACCGATTTAGAAGTGAACGTGACCAATACAAAGCAGAAAACGAAAGGTTAGAACGTGAGAATGAGAAATTAAAAGCTACTAATGAAAATCTAAATAATAGGGCGAGAAATATGGATTTGAATGGTCAAATCCAACACGACGAGTTAATGGCTTGTGATGGAGAAGTGAGGTATTGGAAACAATTATATACCGCCCTAACCGACCACATTCGCCAAAAAGCAGAAGCTAATCCTAGTGTAAGTCGATATATTGCGTTGGTTAACTACATTGATAGGTTGGAAAAGGGAGAGAGTTAAATGGAAAATAAAAACGTTAGAGAACTTGATGAAATGACTTACACCGAAATATTCGAACGCTATTCTGATGGTTTAGAAAGAATTAACAATCAATTCACAAATGAATTCATCAAAATTTCTAGACGATTTGTATATGAAATGTCATTAGCTGGATTACTTGTTGGTATTTGTATAGGTATTGTTGTAGGTCTATTTATATAAGGAGCGTGAGTATATGGCGTATGAGTATGAACATAGAAATATAAAGGCTAACGTGTATTCAGGATTAGCTACAAATGAATCAGTTGAAGAATTACAAGAAGTCTACGGCAAAGCAAAGGCGTGGGATAACTATATTGCAGAAGTTAGAGAGCGTGTAAAGATTACTGTAAATACAGAGGACGACATAGAAAGAGAAACGCAGAAAGTAATTGATTATTTTATGGAGGACAAACAAAATGGCTAACATGTATAAAACGGCATTAGGATATGGAAAATACATTAATAACACACTAGAAATCAAACTACTAAGCGATAACGCAACATTACCAAAACGAGCAGATGATTTAAGCGCTGGTTATGACATATACGCAGCAGAAACAGTGATACTCGAACCACAACAGAAAGCGTTAATTGCAACTGATCTAGCAGTGAATATTCCTGAAGGCTATGTGGGATTACTAACAAGCAGAAGTGGTGTGAGTAGTAAGACACATCTTGTAGTTGAGACAGGGAAGATTGATGCAGGGTTTCAAGGTCATATGAAGATTAATGTTAAGAATGATAGTCAAGAGTTCGATACAGAAGATGATGCTTATTTTAATATTCAAAACAAATTTGAACATGGATATGTCAATGAATACGTTAATACTAATTACACAATTCATCAAGGCGACCGACTAGCACAGTTAGTTATCGTACCTATATGGACACCAGAGTTAGAGACAGTTAAGGAGTTTAGCAATGAAACAGCAAGAGGAGAAAAAGGGTTTGGAAGTACAGGATACTAAGGACATACTACAAAAAGTTAAAGAGTTACTTAATAAGGAGTGAGTGTGGATGTTAGGTCTAATTAAAGATATTACAGATACATTCAGTATGAGCGAATGGAATGTACTGTGGGTCGATGATGAAGGTAAGTCGCATAAAGAATACTTTTATTGGAAAACTGAAGCAAGAGAATTTTATGACCGTTTACCATATATAAATAAGAAAATGGAACGAATTGGTTGGTGATTATATGCAATTCCTAATACGCACCTTAACAGATTCAACCGGTCACGCATTCACTCATGTAACTAAAGCACGAGAGAATGAAACGTTCACTGTTGTTGAGGCAGAGAGTAAGGAAGAGGCGGAACGTATATTAAATGAAAGAAAGGATAGTGAGTGAATATGATAACGACAATAGCAATAGCAATATTAGCATTAGCAATAATAATTAATACATTTTCAATATGGCGTGTGAGTCGAAATAAAGAAAACACAAGATTCATATCAAGTAGACCACTAAGTGAATACACTTCATATAAAACCGATAACCGTATCACTACATTAGAAGAAACTTTAGAATACGCTCAACCACTTATTGATAAGTATAAAAAAGAACGTAAACAAAACCACTGGAAACAATACAATGATTGGAAACGTCTGTACGAAAGTAAACACGGAAGATGTGCACAATGTCATGGTGAGGATTTAGATATTGATACAGATTATAAATATAAAGCAGAAAAGTATGAATCATGGTATGTACGAGAAATTGTAGATTATCCATTATCAGCTAAATATAAATGTAACACGTGTGGAGAAGTTATAAGTAAATGGCAATTCAAGGAGGACAATTAATGACTAAACATAAAACGAACGCAACATTAAAAATAGAAAATATGAACGAACTTACTTTGTTAACTAAGAGAGTAGAACGTGCCGCGAAAGAATTACGAGTAGCTATGAAAGAACTTAATAAATTTAAGCTTAAAGCGAGTATGGAAACGGAGGACGACCAATGAGAATATTAAAAACACTATTAATTATATTTTTATACGAGCTATCAAAAGAAATCACATACGAAATTATTTGTCGTAAACAAGCAAATGACATGGTGGATAAATACCCTAAGGATTATGAAATAACTAAGTCTATTGCAAAGTCACAAGGTAAACGTGCACAACTTGGAGCTTATAAGCATGGAGGGTTTTAATATGTTCTGGTTTATAACAGCAATGGTATTAGGATTAATAGCGCTTATATCAATCATATCAAATAGTATAAAGAGTGATTTAATATCTACACTTAGATATGAGAACGCGTACTTAAAGAATTATATTCAGGCATATATTGATAAGAAGTAACTGGAGGTATTGGATGAATTTAGGTAAAGAAGATATTCCAAAGTTGGAACAGTTTTTCAGAAAGTATAACAATTTAAAAGGACAGTTAGCATATAGAAGATATGAACTGTTATACCAACCGTCTGATTCAAATATTGGTGGTGGTAAATCTAATCTTCCAAGTAGTCCAGTGGAAAATGAGATAGTAAAGCTCCATAAAGATATTAAGTATTGTAACTTACAAGCCACTATACAAGCGATAGAAGATGTATATAACAAGGCAACACCAGAACAAAAGTTTATTATAGAGCACAGATATTGGGAACAAGACTTATTGATATATGAGTGGCAAGATATAGCGCACGAGTTAACTAAGAAAAGGAAAGACGATAAGATCATTAGTCAGTATTCAGTTATCAGAATGCGTAATCAGATAATGAGAATGACAGCAGAAAGAATAGGATGGATACACTTTGATTAACCGCAATTACCGTGTTAGTGAATTGCGCTTGAAATAACGATATTATGATATTGTACCCGAATGTTAAGGGATAGGTACTATATATAGATACTATATTATATTACGGCACGTTACTTTATGTAGCGTGTCTTTTTATATGCTACAGATTAAAGAGCCACATAATAAGAACGCACATACAAAAGGATACTACTTGTTAAGGTGGACTGTTTAAGTCATAGGCAATAAGGGTCATATGCTAACAACTACCATATTGTATGTGATCTAGAACAATAGACTTTTATTGATAAAGGTTTAATCAGTTTAAGAGATAGATTGAAACAAGAAATAATTATGATGATAAGTTTATTGTTTAAATAATTTAACAACGAAATGTTTATTGATTATAAAGTTTGATGATTAATTTGTTGTTGATTGATAAACAATTCTAAAGTTGAAAGACAAAATGATTTGATTAATTCAATTTCGTTTTGTCTTTTTTTATTTAACAAAATAAATTTTAAATTTAAATATAAAAATTCAAATGAAAGAAGTTGATTCATTTGTTTGTTCAACCAAAGGTTCGACTTGGTAATAAGTCATATACTCAAACCGAGTTGCAAGACTATAGGAAAGCCAATACTAAGCGTTATAACCAAAGCGTTAGGCACAATAAGTATAACAAGGACTATACAGAGTTCTATAACAGTACTCAATGGCGTAAATTACGATTACAAGTACTGATTAGAGATAATTACTTGTGTCAGCACTGTTTAACTCAAGGTATTGTGAATGACAAAGATTTAATCGTTCACCATAAGGTTGAATTGAAACGGGATTGGTCGAAAAGACTGGATATGGATAATTTAGAGGCGGTATGTACAAGTTGTCATAATAAGATTCATGAAAAATAATCTAAAATTTTTTGGGGCGAAGAAAAACCCCCGTCACTACTGGGGTGGCGAAACAACGAGCCGACCTTTTTTGTGCCCAAATTCCCAAAATGAAAACTTTCACAAAGTCATACAAAGTCTGGAGGTGCTGATATGGCAGGAAGAAAACCGAAATTAAATGCAAATAAGCTAGGAAATAGAACGAAAGAAGAATTAGAACAATCGGAACTTAAAGAAAACGGGTTAAAGCAGTTCGCAAAAATAGATGTTGAAACTGTACCAGAAGGTTTAACTGAAAATGCTGCTAAAGAATGGTTGAGGGTTGTACCATTGCTTGAACAATTGCCGATAGCCGAATTAGATTATTCACTCATAAAAAAATATTGCGAAGTGTTAGATCAAAACGACACATTATATCGTGCTATAAGTCAGAAACATGGTATTGAAGGTATGGTTGACCCAGAAACTAATCGTAAAACAGGAGCTTTCATGGCATATATGGAGTCATTGAAAGAGTTACGTTCTATTTGCGGGCAATTAGGGATGACTATTGACTCTCGAATGAGGTTAGTAGTACCGACACCTGATGAACAAAAGCAATCTATATACGATGAGTTTGGAGTTGATGATGATGACTAATACAATAACACCTAAAACTCACGAAGAATTATTGGATATTCCTATAGAGTATAAAGATGATGCTTATAAATATTGTGTGAAAGTACTTACCGGAGAGTACATAACGTGTAAGGATACTAGATTTGCTTGTATACGACATTTAAAAGATATACACAAAGCGATAAACGATTCTGAATGGAATTATTACCTATAAGCCTAATCGTGCTAAAAAGGTCATTAAATTCGTTGAGGCGTTACCTGATACAAAAGGGAATATTAATAAACTTGGATTGTTTCAAAAGTTCATAATTGCAAGTGTTCGAGGTTGGTTTACTAAAGATACAGATATGTTGCGTTTTAGAAAAGCCTTCATATCGATGTCTAGAAAGAATGGTAAATCAATTTTGGTGTCTGGTCTCGTTTTATATGCCTTCTTATTCGACAGAGAACCAAAAGAAGGGAGGCAAATGTTCACTGCAGCTAACGATAAGTCGCAGGCGAGTATCGTTTTTAATATGGTAGCTAAACAATTAATGTATTTTGTTTCGAAAGTACCTGAGCTTAAAAAAGATGTAAAGAAGGTTCGAGAATTACTAACTCACACAAAAGACGGTTCATATATAAGACCGTTATCTCGAGATACTGGAGCGGTTGATGGTTTCGAACCGTTTTTAGCCGTTATAGATGAATACCATGCAGCTAAAACAAATGAAATGATAGAACTAATAGAATCTGGGCAAGGTAATTTACTGCAATCAATGATATTTATTATTTCTACAGCTGGTTTTAATTTAAACGCTCCTATGTACACAGATGAATGGCCATATTCTAAAGATATATTGGACGATAAATATGAAGATGATGAATACTTTGCGATGATATTCGAGCAAGATAAAGAAGATGAATGGCAAAACAAAGACATGTGGGCAAAATCTAATCCATTAATTAATGAATCTGATGAGTTGAAAGAACAAATCGAAGATTTTCTTGAAAAACGCGTGGCAGAAGCAACTAAAAAAGGTTCAATGTTTAGAGTTTTAGTGAAAAATTTTAATTATTGGATGCAAGCAAGCGAAGAGTCATATCTTGATTTTAACGATTGGAAGAAGAATGAAGCGGATTTTGATGTTAGTGATACTAAAGTATATATCGGTCTTGATTTATCTAGAGCTGATGACTTAACCGCAGTATCTTTTATTCATTTAGATGAAATAAAGAAACAATATTATATAACTTCTCACTCTTTTGTAGGGACTAAAGGTGGACTACAAGGGAAGATTGAGCGTGACCTTATAGATTATCGACAGTTGGCAAGTGATGGTTATTGCACTATTACTGATTTATCTAGCGGAATTATAAACACTAATCAAGTATTAGATTATATTGAAAATTACGTTAAAAAATACAATCTAGATGTACAAGCTATTTGTTATGATCCTTACTCTATACATGGGGTGCTAGCAGAGATTGAACGTCGAGAATGGTTTTATGATTTATATGAGATTAGGCAAGGACCACAAACGCTTTCCAATCCTAATCTTGAATTTAGGTTGAATGTGATAAATGGCGATATAAAACACCACACAAACCCATTGTTAGACATAGCAATCAAAAACGCAGTTGCTAAAAATGTAAATGACTCAATCATGATAGAAAAGAAAATGAACAGGCAAAAAATAGACCCTTTAATGGCGACTATATTTGCTTACGTAATAGCAAGTGAGCATGAGTGGGATGTGGAAACAATCCTACCATTATTCATATAAAAAGAGGTGATTTAATGAATAAAACTGTATATGCAATAATCCTGCTGCTACTGTTACTTGTAGGTATTAGTAGCTTTGTTTACGGGCTATTTATGATTTGGCAACCGTTAGCGTATATAATTGGTGGATTGTTTTTAATTATTTTGTCAACAATCTTAAACCAAGCATACGATAACACCTCAGAAAGGGGTGAGAAATAAAAATGCCGTTACTTGATTTAGGTTTCACAAGTAAGCAAGACAAAATTAATAGAGATTTAGAAAGAATACTATATTGGCAAGAACATGGTACTCATGCAAGCTACACAGGTATAAATGCTTTGCGTAATAGTGATGTATTTACTGCAACTCGTATAATTTCCGCTGATATAGCAAGTACTAAATTAAAAGTGAAAGGCCACGAAACAAATACGGTAATGAATCAGGTGTTGGAATATTTTAATAAAAACCCAAATTCAGATTTACCTGGATGGCACTTTAAATTTATTATCATTGCAAACATGCTACTTAATGGTCAATCATTTGTTGAAATTATAAGAGATGGAAACAACTTTCCTACAGGATTTCATTTTTTACACAATGACTTAGTAGGGTTAGAAGAAAAAGATGGAGAGGTAATCTATAACGTCAGCGAAGATGTAGATGGTAATGCAGTAAAAATCACTAGTGATGATATATTGCATTTTAGATATATCACGTTAGATGGTTATGTGGGATACAGTCCGTTGTATGCACTGGCTCATGAGATAGGGATTTCTCAAGGTTCAAAAGGTTTCTTACGTAACTTTTTTGATAATGGAGGAACATCTACATCTGTACTTAAATACAAGAAAGGCCAGATAAATTCAGAACAATTAAGTGATTTGAAAAAAAGCTTTGCTGACAGCCAACTTAAAAATAATGGCGGGTTAGTCGCTATTGATGACACTATGGATTTCAACAGATTACAAATACCTACAGAGGTGCTGAACTTTTTGAACAGTTATAAGTTTAGTACAACTCAGGTTGCTAAAGCTTTTGGTTTGCCGGTATCTAAACTAGGTATCGAAACGGTAAACACTTCAATAACACAAGCTAATCTTGAGTATTTACAAAGTACATTAGATCCTATTTTCAAGATGATGATTGCAGAATTGGAAACGAAAGTATTTAAGTTTATTGATTCTGGTTATGAATTGGAATTTGATTCATCACGACTTATTGATATAGACCCCGAGTTACAATTACAAAGAATTACTGAGTTGCATGGTAAAGGTATTATATCAACTGATGAGGCGCGAAGTGTGTTTGGATATCAACCTATTGAACGTGGTAACGAACCACTTGTTGACTTAAATAGAGCACCACTATCAACATTGCAAAATTATCAAGAGTCGAAAATAAACAAAGAAGTCGAAAAGAACTCCGTAGAAAGGGGTGATGAATATGACGAATAGCAACGTTGACGCCTATAAAGATATGGTCATCGAAGGGTATGCAGTAATCTTTAATTCTGTTAGTAAGATGACTCCTAATGGTTACAGGGAAAAGATAATGCCAACTGCATTTGATGGGGTTGATGTATCAGATGTTAAATGCTTAGTAGACCATGATTGGGGACAGCTTATCGGTAGGACGAAATCAGGCACGTTAGAGATAAACGTTGATGAAAAAGGATTGAAGTTTAAATGTTATCTACCTAATACATCAACAGGGCGTGATATATACGAAAACATCAAGTTAGGAAACATAGATGAATGTAGTTTCTTTTATACACTGCCACAAAAGAACGAAGGTAGTAGACATTGGGAAATGCAAGATGAGGACTATGTTCATGTAGTCCATCAAATTTCGGAGCTTAGAGAAATAAGTGTTGTAACTATGCCCGCGTATGATGATACATCGGTTATAGTAGCTCAACGTTCAGAAGACCTTACTCATGTAAAAGAACTTGAACAAATGAAAATAGCGTTAGATATAGAAAGCCTTCGTTTTGATACGTAAGGCTATTTTTTATGCCCAAATTTAAGGAGTGAGAGTGAATGGCAAATTTAGACGAGCGCAAAAAGGAAATCACTAATTTAATTTCTAAAGCGCAAGAAGCAGTTGAAAAAGGTGATTTAGAAACTGCTAGAAATTTAAAAGCTGATATTGATGCACAGAAAAAAGAATATGAAGAATTAGAACAGTTATCACAAGAAATTGAATCATCAGCACCTAAACAAGACGAAGAACCGCCAACTGATGAAGGCTCAAAAGAAGTTGACAACCAAAAAGAAGAACCTACACCAGATAAATCGGATAACGAAACGAGTGCCGATAAAGAAAAAACAGAAGATAAAAAAACAGATTCACCAATTGATAGTGGTGCAGCTGATGATAAATCAGAAGAAACTTCTACAACTATTGAAAAAGTAGCAGAACCTACAGAAGA
Source organism: Staphylococcus gallinarum (assembly GCF_029774255.1). Classification (NCBI taxonomy): domain Bacteria; kingdom Bacillati; phylum Bacillota; class Bacilli; order Caryophanales; family Staphylococcaceae; genus Staphylococcus; species Staphylococcus gallinarum. The sequence goes on along the minus strand of NZ_CP069082.1, from coordinate 1,955,899 downwards.
AAAATTGGAAGAAGAAAAAGACAAAAAGAAAAAAGAGGGAGCGAAACGATCTATGGCGAAATTAAATCAAAATCAAGAAACTAACGAGGAAGTCTTAGCTTTCGAACAATATATGAAATCTAAAGGAGCAAAACGCGATAATGTTAAATCTGATGATGCAGGTGTAACAATTCCGCATGATATTAAATATATTCCAGAAAAAGAAGTTAATACGGTACAAGACTTATCGCAATTAGTAACAAAAGAAAGTGTTAAAGGCCCTAGTGGTGAATATCCTATTTTGAAACGTGCTAATGCTAAATTTAGTACAGTTGCAGAATTAGAAGCGAACCCAGAGTTAGCTAAACCAGAATTCAAATCAATTGAATGGAAAGTACAAACTTATCGTGGATCTATTCCAATCTCGCAAGAAGCATTGGACGATTCAGTTGCTAATTTAACATCTATTGTATCTGAAAATATCAACGAGCAAAAAATCAATACTTTAAACGAAAGAATCGGGACTGTATTAAAATCATTTAATCCAACAACAGTTTCGAATGTCGATGACTTAAAATCAATTATTAACGTCAAATTAGACCCAGGATACGACCGTCAAATCATCTGTACACAAAGTTTCTACCAAAAACTAGACACTTTGAAAGATGGTAACGGTCGTTATTTATTACAAGATAGCATTATTAACACAGCTGGTAATACGGTGTTAGGCATGAATGTCACAGTTGTTCGTGATGACTTACTTGGTGCTAATGGTGATGCAAAAGCATTTATCGGAGATATCAAGCGTGGCGTATTCTTCGCAGATCGTACTGACGTATCAGTTCAATGGATTGAAAACCAAATCTACGGTAAATACTTGATGGGTGCTTTCCGTTTTGATGTTAAACAAGCTGATGAAAACGCTGGCTTCTTCGTAACATTTGAAGATGCTGGACAACAGCCAGAAGGTGAATTAGGAGCATAAGTAAAGTAGGTGATTTCAATGTTTAAATTAGATAGCGTTGAATCAGTAAAAAAGGCGATTCGTGTTGACCATGATTTTGATGATGACTTAATTATGGAAGTTTATTTGCCTGGAGCGATAAATGAAGTTAAAACAGCTGTGTCATTGGATGATGAAGATGAGGCGTTTTATGAAAATAATCCATTATTCAATTTAGCTGTTTTAAACATTGTCGCACATCACAATGACAATCGTTCAATAACAACAAATGAACAATCCTTCGATGTTCCAGCATCTTCTATGGCTCTTATACAAACTCTACGTAGTGATTTAGTTAAATGGCGCATAGAGAAGGACGAGGTGACAACCGATGAATCTTAATCAACTTGATTACAGAGTTGCTTTTTATGATTATGTTAATGATGGCCCAGAGGCTGGTATGAGTGAATTAACTGAAGTATATAGTTGTTTTGGCGGTTTGTATGAACCGACGCAAAAGGATGTACAGTTAGGTAATTTAGAGCTTAGCAAAAGGTCAGTCACGTTAAATATTAGAAACCCGCAACCACAATTTATACCGAACGTTAATCAAACGTTTGAAGTTAAGAACGGTATATATTCAGGGTTGTTTTTTAATGTCAAAAATGTGGCTCCTGCAAAAACGCCTAACTATATAAAAGTGGTTGGTGAAGAAGAATGACTGTGACAGTTAAAGGTGATAAAGAAATAATCGCATATTTAGAAAAGAAATTTGGAAAATCAGCAACTAAACGCATTACGGATTACGCGTTAACTAAAGGCGGGCAAAAAGTAGTGCAAATTATCAAAAATAATATGAAGTCGTTTGAAGATACAGGAGAATCTGTATCTGAGACTTCTTTATCTAAGCCGATGACAATCGGTGGCGTAAGGACAGTTAAGGTTCATTGGAAAGGTCCAAAACAACGTTATCGCATTATCCATCTTAATGAGTACGGTCATTTCGACCGTTCTGGTAAATGGGTGAACACATCAGGAAAAGGTGTGATAGAAAAAGCGATGCGTGAAGGCAGAGAAACTTATTTTAAAACTGTAAAAGATGAGATAAGAAAGCGGGTGTAGGCGTGGAAGACATAACAATGAAGATATATAACGCAATTATAGATAATGAAGAAATTATGAAAAACGTTAATAAAAACGATATAAAATTTTATGATTATCCAAATGCGCAAGAAATCAAAAACACATGTATTGTCATAGACCCTTTAGGGACTCCGACACCCGCTGATTTCGCAGACAACGACAATATGACATATGAGTACCTTTATCAAATAGATGTATTCGTAAAACAAAATACAGGCATTAACGGACGAGTCCTATCAGATAGGCTCGTTTTTTTATTGCAAAGAATTATGTGGGATGAACTTGGATTTGGTGAGGCTTCATCTATAAAGCCTGAATACATCAAGGAGTTCAAGTTATATCACCAAGCAAAACGATTTGAAGGAAAACAATATTACAAATTATAGGAGTGTTTATATATGGCAGAGAAAAGCTATCGTTCATTTACAGGATTAACAGAATTTTATTACAAAGTGCACGGAGAAGATATCCAAGTGGTCAAAGATCCAGAACGTATCAAATATTTACAAGAAATTTCAGTTTCAAAAGACCAAGATATTGAGAAGGCGTACGGTGATAACCAAGTAGCAGAGATGGCAGTAGCAAATGGAACTATTGAGGTTGAAGCTGGATTCCATAAATTACCATTAGAAGACAGAGTGGCTTTATTTGGTTTAGAAAAATCAGAGTCAGGTATTGTATCGGTTGGTAATGATACTCCACCATACGTAGCAGTTATGTTCGCCAAAACTATGGAAGATGGTTCACGTGAATATGTTGGCTTACCTAAAGGTTTATTTACTTTCCCTGAAGTTGAAGGCAACACCAAAGAAGATGGTGTGGAATTCAGCTCTGATTCTACTACAGCTGAATTTATGCAAGCGCCAGTTAAAGGGTTCGAAGAAGAAAAAGCTATGTTAATGGGCCATGACGCTAAAGGTTCAACAGTTATGAAAGACGCTATTTGGGAAGCAGTATTTGGTACTTCTTCTGAAAGTAACACAGGTGACGGTGGAAATAGCGGTGAAACGACTCCAGAGGAAGAATTAGGAGCATAATAACTTAGGAGGAATTTAAATGGCTAAAAAGAAATATAAAGTGTTGCACAAATTTATTGATCTAGAAGATAAAAATAAAATTTATAATGCTGGCGACACTTACCCTAAACCAGCTAATAAAAAGGTTTCGCATGACCGTATATTAGATTTGACTACAAGTGACAACAAACGAGGTAAAGTGTTAATCAAAGAAATTGAAGAGTAATCAATAACGAGGGCTTAAAGCCCTCTTTTTATTTGCAAATAAAAATTAAATTTAAAGGAGAAATTAAACATGGTCAAAAAAACTAAAAGAAATTTTGTTGAATTAATTCAAGAGGTAAATGATAAAGGGGAAGTAACTAAATCAAGAACATTTTTAACTCCACCATTTACGCCTGGACCAGTTTTATTAGAACTACAAGATAGAATTGCTAAAGTTGAAAAAGGAGACTTTAAAACAGAAAAAGAAGCAATTATGTATATGGTTGAGATTGTAGTTGATTTTTACAAAAAACAATTTACAGCAGATGAATTTTTAGAAGGTACCAATGCGCCAGAGGTAATAGACACTATGAAAAATCAAATTCAATTTATCTCTGATGGTTTTGTTAACGAAGAAAACGAAAGACGATTAAAAGAGTTACTAAAATAATAGGCGGCGTTGCCAATGAAATCTAACAAAATTGAACTCGTTAAAGATTTTGACTCTGACGGAAATGTACTTGATTCGGAAGTATATGTTTCACGCATAAATACAAAATTGGAATTGGTATATGAATGTATGGATATTTTAACTCGAATCGAAAAAGGAGATTCAGAAGTTGATGTACATACTATATCCGATTTAGTTATAAGGATATACGATAACCAATTTACAAAAAAAGAATTGCTAGAGGGTTTAGATGCAGTAACTAGAAACATAGAGTTAATAGAGCAAATAACATTTATTGCCTCTGGTCAAGGTTTCGAAGTTCAAGAAGGAAAACAAAATAATAAAATTAACAATTTGAATTCATGGGAAGACGCTAGAGATAACATGAAAAAATTTGTTAAAAAGATGATGAAGGAAGGCAAAGACATTAATAATTTAATGGATATGCCTTTCTCTTTTTTTATGGAAATTGTTCAAGACGAAAGCAAGAAAAACGTTAAGAAAACTGAAAGTATGATTGATGCCTTCATGTAATTGATTCTATCAGGAAAAGAGGTGAGATGATGGCAGAAAGAATTAAAGGGTTACAAATAGACTTATCCATGAGAGATACAGGAATTAGTAAAACTTTAGCAGGAATTAAAAGAGAATTTAAATCACTAAACTCTAGCCTAAAGTTATCAGGCAATAACTTTAAATACGGCGAAAAGAGTGCTGAATCATATAAAAGTCGAATGGGTGAATTAGATAAGGCTATAAAAATTGGAACATCTAATTTAACTGAATTAGAACAACAGTATAAAAAAGTGTCTCAAGAACAAGGCGCTAATAGTGCTAAAGCGGTTCGATTGCAAACAGAATATAATAAACAAGCTAATTCGATTAACGCTCTAAAAGATGAGTATGGAAGATTAGATCAGTATTATAAAGAGAACTTTACTTCTATGGGGCAGTTAAGTAATAAATTTAAATCAGTAAGCACTAACATGCAAGAAGTAGGTAGTAGAGCTCAAAATGTTGGACAATCTTTAACTAGTAAAATAACCAAACCTGCTTTAGCTGCTGGTGCGGCTCTTGGTGGCATTGCAATTGCAAAAGGTTGGTCGAGATTAGTTGAAATTGATACTGCAAAGGCCAAATTATCCGCATTAGGAAATAGTGCGAAAGATACTACTGAGATAATGGATAATGCGATGGCTTCAGTTAAAGGAACGTCATTCGGTATGGGTGAAGCGGCTACGACTGCAGCTAATGCTGTTGCAGCAGGAATAAAACCAGGAAAAGAGTTAACTCAATATTTAACTACAACTGGGGATGCTGCTGCCGTTGCAGGTTCTGATATGTCAGAAATGGGACGTATATTTAACAAAGTTCAAACACAAAACAAAGCGTATAACGGAGAATTACAAGAATTATCTGACAGAGGTTTACCTATTTACCAATGGTTAGCAAAAGAGGCTAACGTTACAGGTGAAGAAGTTACTGAAATGGCATCGAAAGGCGAAATATCAAGTAAGATGTTACAAGATGCAGTTAGAAAGAATATAGGCGGTGCTGCAAAAGAAATGGGTGCTAAATCATTTAGTGCTTCAATTCAAAATATGTGGGCTGCTGTAGGGCGTCTAGGCGCTGCATTTTTAGATGCTGGTGGCAAAGGTGGAGGTTTCTTCTCTAAACTTAAACCTTTAATGAACAACCTTACTGATACTATTGATAAAATGGGACCACAAGCAGAACAATGGGGAGTCTCATTAGGAAATGCATTCAACAAAGTTGTTGGTGGTATTAATTCCGTTATAAAGTGGTATCAAAGTTTAGATGGTGGTACGCAAAAGACATTAGGCGGAATAGTTAAATGGTTAGGAATTACATTAGTGACGATGGGGCCAGTACTAACTATATTTGGTAAATTTACAAGGCTTATTGGTGGAATGTTTAGTGGCTTATCTGGATTGATAAGCTTTTTTATTAGACATAATGCAGTTACTAAAATTTCTACAGCATCACAAGCGATATGGAATGGAGTTACAGCCACTGCCAAAGGCATAGCTAACGGTTATAGATATGCTATCGCCGCTTTAACTACTTCACAAACAGCTCAAGCTATCAAGTCTAAAATTGCTGCAGCTGCAACAGTTGTATGGACTGGTGTTACAAAAGCAGCTACTTTAGCGACTAAAGGTTTAGGCTTAGCTATTAAGTTTATGACAGGACCAATAGGCATAGTAATAACTGCAATCACAGCTTTAGTCGGCGGTATTATATATTTATGGAAAACTAATAGTACTTTTAGAAATATAGTTATATCAGCTTGGACTGCTATTAAAAATACTGCTATTTCTGTATTCGGCTTTTTAAAACCTTATATCATAAATATTTGGAATGCTATTAAAAATTCTTCTATAGCAGTATGGAATACACTAAAAAAGGTAGCAACTACCACATGGAATGGTATTAAATATGCTGTTCAACATCCAATACAAGCCTTAAAATCTGTTTTAAGTACTTTATGGAACGGTATGAAAAATGCCGCTATAAAAATATGGAATGCTCTCAAAAAAGCTGTAGTTGCAATAATTGTAGCTTATGTTAAACAGGTTAGATCTAACTTCAACTTGGTTAAGCGTATTGTTACAACTATATTCAACGCTATAAAGTCATTTTCTATTAAAGTATGGAATGCTATTAAGAATGGCGTTATAAAAATTGTAAGAAGTTTAAAGAATGGTGTTACAAATGTTTTTAATTCACTTAAAAAAGGTATTTCGAACATTTTTAATGCGGTTAAAAGCTTTACCTTAAAATTGTGGACAAATGTAAAAAATGGCGTTATCTCAAGAGCTAAAGCGCTATGGAACGGCGTTAGAAATACATTTAACTCCCTAAAGAAAGGCGTTTCTGGAATCTTTAACAGTGTGAAAAATAATGCTATTAAAGTGTGGAATACTATAAAAGATAAGGTTACCGGGATTGCATCAGGCTTGTGGAGTGGAGTTAAAAAGACATTTAACAAAATGAAAGATGGTCTAGAAAATATCATTGGTAAAATTAAAGGTTTTATCAATGGCATGGTAGACTCTGTCAAAAAAGGTCTAAATAAACTTATTGAAGGTGTTAATTGGGTAGCAGGAAAACTAGGTATGGACAAACTGCCTAAAATTAAGTTACACACAGGTACTGAACATACTAATACAACTACTAATGTTGTTAAAAACGGGAAAATAGCTCGTGATACATTTGCGACAGTTGGAGACAAAGGAAAAGGAAATGGTCCAGGCGGATTCCGACATGAAATGATTCGTTACCCTAATGGTAAAACAGCTATTACACCTAACAGAGATACTACAGCATTCTTACCTAAAGGTTCTTCGGTAATGAATGGTGCACAAACACATTCTATGTTGAGTGGAATGCCACAATTTTCTAAAGGAACATTATCAAATAAAAAACCAAAGAAACATAAAGAGAAAGATAACATAGTAGGAGATGTTATCGAAGGTGGAAAAGCATTAGCTGGCAAAGTAGTTGATGGTGGAAAAGCAGTTGTAGGAAAGGCATTAGAAACGGCTAGCAAGGGCAAAGATTGGTTAAAAGATAAAGTCGGCGATGTGATGGATTGGATAGAAAAACCAGGGAAATTATTAGAAAAGGTTTTAGAAGGATTTGGAGTTAATATGAACGCCTTCGGAATTGACAAAGCTGCAAGCTTACCTTTTGATATGATGAAAGGTATGTTTGGTAAATTAAAAAACGCAGCGATAGAAACCTTCAAATCATGGTTTGATGAGCAAGAAGGTGGAGATGGTGGCTATATAGACCTTTCAAAAGGTATTAACTTCCCATTTAGCCCTAATGGAAAAGCGCCTGGTTATCCTTTCGCAGGTCCACATATGGGTGTAGATTTAAATTATAAATATGACAAACTATATAGCGTATTGAATGGTAAAGCGACTGCTCGTTCTGGTTGGAATGGCGGTTTTGGTAATATGGTTGATATAGTTAAAGGAAATTTAAAGGTTATATACGGCCATATGAGCAAGCATGCGTTTAGTGGCAGTAAAAATGTTAAACCTGGTGATTATTTAGGGGTTTCGGGTAATACGGGACGTTCTTCTGGACCGCATCTACATTTTGAAGTACAAAAAAATGGTGTGCCAATTGACCCATTAAAATGGTTGAAACAAAACGACGGTGGAGGCGGAAAATCAGGTAAATGGAGCGGTGATGTAAAAAAAGCTCTTAAACTAGCTGGTTTACCTACTACTTCAGCATATATTAACGCATGGAAGAAACAAATTCAAACCGAATCTGGAGGTAATCCCAAGGCTTTAGGTGGTACTGATGGATTAGCAGACGGTAGAGCAAAAGGTTTAGTACAGGTTAAGCCTGGGACATTCAACGCTTATAAACTACCTGGTCACGGTAATATTTGGAACGGATTAGACAACTTAATAGCAGGTATGAGATATGCTAAAGCGCGTTATGGTGCGAAAGGTATGCTATCAGCTATTGGCAAAGGTCATGGATACGCTACTGGAGGATTTATAAATTCATCTGGTCTATACAACTTAGCCGAAGAAGGTTATGGAGAATGGATAATCCCAACTGATCCAAGTAGAGCAAGTGATGCGATGAAATTATTAGCTTTAGCTTCTCAAGATATAGAAGGTAAAAAGAAAAACAAGCGTCCTAATCAGATGCGAACACCTTCTACAACTAGTAATAGCGATAATGAAATGCTTAACTTTATGGCTCAACAATTAGAAGCTACTCAAAGACAGGTAGAGTTGCTAACTCAATTAGTAGCTAGTAATCAACGTCTCGAACAGAAGGAAATGGGGTTTAGTGAGCGTGACGTGAGCCATGCTCAAGGTAAAAAAGCGAAAATGATGGCGTATAACGTTGGAGGTGCTTTCTAATTTGAAAAAGGAAGTTAGATTGTTTAATGAAGATATTGATATAAAGTTAACAGATATACCAAGGTTGAAATTTTTAGATTACATCGAAGATGATGTGGAAGTGAGAGCTAATACAACCGAAATCAGTGGAACTGATGGTGTGATTATGGGACCGACTACGTTCGGTCCTTTTAATTTGATACTCAATTTCTCTTTCAAAGGTATAGATACAAAGGATTTAAGGTTATATAAGCAAAAACTTAGACAGATTGTTTATCAAAGAAAACCTTATTTTATTTGGCATTCAGATGCACCAGGTAAAAAGTATGCTGTTTATTGTGATGCTAACGAAAATGAAGATTTAACTAATTCATTTGCTACTTTCAAAATAAATTTTGTAGTTTTTAAAGGTTATTCGGAATCATTAAGAGAAACTGATAAGTTTAGTTTATCAAGTGGTGAATGGCAATTTGAAACTGGCGTGTTATCGGTAGATGATATTAAATATAAACACAACACTACAGGATTTAAGATTTATAACGGTTCTACTGACACGATAGACCCACACATCCGACATAAATTTAGATTATTAATTAATATTGATGCGCCTAAAGGTTTTACACTCACTAACAATACAACGGGTGATGTTTTTAAATATAATAAGGCGATTAAAAAGAGTCAAAAGTTAGTATTAAATGGTGTTCATCCTACAATTGATAATAAGCGTGTGGGAGCTTATACCAATTGGCAATGGATTACGTTAGCTCCAGGATTTAATGAAATAGAAATTGCAGGTGAAAATATCAATAATCCAACAACACAATGGATTTTCCCATTTATATATAGGTAGGTGAATTATTTGGATGCATTAGTTTTAAAAAACAGAAAAGGAACTTATGGTGAAATTCTAACTGATTTTGATTTCGGGTCATTTAAATATGAATACGAGAAGAATAACGAAAGATCTATTAGTTTTACTATTTATAAAACAAGCAATAACGCTGACATTTACGATGCATTGATAAATGAAATGGTTTTAGAATGGAAAAATCAACAATATACTATTAAATCAACGGCAAGTAAATATGACGGAAATATGCTATCAAATGAAATAGTAGCTAAACATATTTTTATGGAATTTCAAAATCACTATATACCTAAAGATATCGAAAACGAAGAAATGAACAATGAAGATTCTGCAGACGACAATAAACCGACAATGACTTTACAGCAATATTTAAACTTTGGGTTCACAGGAAACAAACTTGGTTTCTCATATGAAATTGTAGGTGACTTTGATAAACGTGTTCCTATAGATGATTTAGGCGATAAAAATGGAATGGAGTTTATAACAGAAGGTGCAGAATTATTTGATTATATCTACTTTGCTGATAACAAAAAGTTTTATATATACAATCCAAAAGACTTTTATAAAATGGCTGATATTCCTATTATATACACTTATAATTCAAGTGAATCACAAGCTACTATTACAACCACTGAAGTAAAAACGTATATTCAAGGTTATGGAAAGAAAAAAACAAAAGCAGAAACTAAAAATTATAATCCAATAAAACCGCCTAAACTTAGTTACAAAGGGACTTTTATAAAAGATGGAACTTGGAGAACCGAGGAACTAGGGGCTACTTATGAAAAAACTTTTGAATGTAAATGGGGAAATGAAACGCTTGAATGGACACTCAAAAAAATGTCTAAAGGCGGAAAGTTAGATATTTATTTAGATGACGAAAAAATAGGAAGTTATCAATGCTATAGCAAGACAGCTACGACAGAAAAAATAGTTATTGCTCAAAGATTAGCGAAAGGAAGTCATACATTTAAAGCGGTTTTTAACGGTGGTATAAAAGGTGTTGATTATAAAAAATCTAAACCTTGCATGTATGTAGGCACGGAAAAATCCACTATTTTAAATTTAACGGCAGTTTTAAAAGGAACAGATGTTTATCATGCATATGCTGAGTATAAATCACCGTATATCGATAGTTTTGGTTTTGCAGAAGCGCCAACTATTTATGATGATACAGCTCTAGATAAGGGCGAACTGTACGAAAAGTTAAAAGCAGAACTCAATGATCAACCAACGGTAGAAGTCACTACAAATTATCTAGGAAGTGTTGATGACAAAAAATATATTAGTAATGGAGACATTAAAGAAAATAATATAGTAAGATTTATCAATAAACCATTAGGATATAATTTGGATTTAGAAGTTGTGAAATTAACGGAATCACATCCAATGTTGCAGAAACCAGTTGAAGTAGATTTCAGTAATTCTCCAACTGATATTATTAAAATACAACAGAACTTAAATAGAAACATTAAAAAAATGAATAATCTAACGCAAGGCGGCTCACTTGGTGAATCGTCTTTTTCTATGCCGAAATTAGCGTCAGATTCAATAGGGAGTGTGTTAGTAGATGGATAACCCTACAGAAATTAAATATCCATTTGATGATTATGGCGACCCTTACTATGCTGCAACACATTTTAAAGCGATTCAAAATATCGAAGATATATTAAAAGATTCTACAGATTGGATTGAATTTACGCCGTTAAGTGGAAAACCTAACACTGAATTTAAAGCAGAGGGTGACAATGGATTTAACTGTTCCTACAGAGAAATAAATGTTTTAGGCATTGTAAAAATAAAAAGTGTAAGAATTAATTTATCTAATGTACAAAATGGTATGACAATCGCTAATCTGCCAGAAAATTTTGTGTCTGAATCGCAATCTTGGCCAATTAGAACGCCAAACACTCATTTACCAGCTATCGTCTCATTACGACCAAATGGTAAATTAACACTTGTTTTCAATAAACAAGACACAGAGACATGGACAGAAACAGATTATATATATGGATCACACACATGGATAGAATAGAAAGGGTGATAGGAATATGAATTTACATTTGGATTATCCTATTGATATAGGTAGAGAATGGCGATACAAAACGATTGATAATTTCAAAATGCTAAGTAATTTCTATCAAGATATTACAAGTAACATGAAATATCATCGTACAGAAGAAAAACACGCACACCATGCAAGACAAATAGATTATGAAAATGTAAGTGTTGAAACTTTTCTAAATTATTTAAATGCAAAAGTAAGGGAATTAGTCATTGGTCATAATGGTGACGGTATAAACGAATTAAAAGATAGTAGAGTAGCGGTCGATGGTACACCATTTAATGTATTATCTGACCGTTTATTTTATGACTTTTCACGCATTGAGAAAAAACTTGATGAGAATTACGAGAAGTTAAATAAAAAGATTGAACGCATTGTTAATGTGAACGATTACGGTGCAGACCCAACAGGAGAAACAAACTCTGACGAAGCATTTAAAAAAGCATTAGGTTCGGGTAATGTTCATGTCCATATGACGGCGGGAACATACAAAATTAAGAATGGTATTAAGTTGCCGAGTAGGTCTATTCTTTCGGGTGAAGGTAAAGGTATTACCATTATTAAACTTGCAGATGACGCACCGAGAGAAACATTGGCAGTCACAAATAAAGATATGGATGGTACAGCTGAATATATTGGCACAAAAGGTTATTCAGTGGACGGTAATAAAGCAAGATTTGATGAAAAGAATGTGAGTCAGGGTATTCAATTCAATCATCCAGCTCCTAGTGGTGGTTCGTTATCATCTAACGTTAGATTTGCAGGCGTTAAGTATGGTTATATCGAAGATATTAAATCCATTGATGCTTTATTACATGGTTTCGATATTACTTATGCTAGTGACGATTACTATTACGGTGGTGACGGCGCAAGGGTTAATGAAGAATTAGAAAGTAAATTCATTCGTATTAATAATTGTGAATCAGTTGGTCATGGTGATGACGGTATTACAACGCATCACAGTAGATTTATCAATATTACGAATAACGTTTCACATGATCCTAAAAACTATCACGGTAATAGTAATGGTATTGAAATTGATGACGGCTCACAAAACGTTATGGTATCAAATAACATTACGTTTAATAACCAATGTGGTATTGAAATCAAAGCACATGAAACTTCATCAGCAGCATCTATGGTTGTGGTTGATGGACACATCTCACATAAAGACAACCGTTCATATGTAGCTAGACATATTGGTCATCATAGAGCAGCAACTGACCCTAAATCTAAAACGGCAAAAGATGTCACTTTTTCAAATATTGTCTCACTATTTCCATATAAAAACGAAGTATATCCAGGTTGGACACCTAGAGCCCTTTCAATCAGTGCTTACACAAATGTATCGGTCAATAACTTTACTGCTATTGGTGATGGTACATTTGATTCAACTAGTCCAGCTATTGCAGTTCAGTTTATGGCAGAAAATGTTCAGTTGAACAATATCAATATCAGAGGTTTCAAAAATGCAATTGCCGACATCAAAATTTACGGTGGTGCAAACAGACCGAAAAAAGTTACATTCAGTAATATTAATATTCATCATTCATCTAACAATATCGGTATTGCCGGTGGTGCAGGCGTTTATGACACCAAAATTATTGGTGCAAACTTAATCGGTAACGGTACAGGTAATGCAATTGAAATGTATAACACTACTACGACAATTATCGGTGTACAACATGAAGGTTATACAAACGGTGCAGTATTGTTTAAACAAGTTTACAAAGATGTACCGACTGCAGTACGCGGGGGATTTATGGGTGGCTCGACAGGGTCAGGTGCATTATCAAGACGTTCTGCAGTAATCGCTACAACAGGTGATTCATATGCACATTCTGACCGTTCTTGGTTATTAGGTGCAGGTATGAACTCACATGCTTGGGGTTCGCGTTCCGGTATCATCAATTCACTTGAGTCTAAAACAACACAAGGTAAATACGGTCAATTGATTGTTAATAGTCGAGGAGTAGAAGCGCTTGATAACTACGTAACGTTATGGGGATATAATGCCGATAGTATTTCACGTGCTAATACTTCAGTAGAAATACGAAGTGTATCAGGAAATATTAAATCAAAAGGTACAATTCAAGCCGGACAAAACTTTGGAGACTATGCAGAGTATTTTGAATCACAATCAGGTCAAGAAATACCGAATGGTTATATTGTAACGTTAGATGGTCGATATATTCGAAAGGCAAACTCAAATGATACACCTATTGGTGTTATTTCGGGCACTGCTGGTGTGGTATTAGGTGACCAAATGTTCCATCACAAAGATAAATATTTAAAAGATGAGTTCGGCGTAACACAAACGCAAATAGAGAAAAAAGAATGGCACGATGACGAAGGTAATTGGTATTCAGAAGAAATCGAAGTACCAATACTCAATCCAGACTTCAAAGAAAATGACGAAGAAGAATATCTATCACGCGGTGAACGTCCAGAATGGAATGTGGTTGGACTTGTGGGTCAAGTATTCACTCGGATTGATAACACGGTAGGGGTGAATGATTATATCAAACCTAATAAAGGGATTGGTACTAAAGATAATAACAATGGTTTCTATCGTGTGTTGGAAATCACTACACCATTTGATACTGAAAAAGGTTACGGCGTTGCCGTTTGCTTAATTAAATAATAGGAGTGATAAGATGACAAACGGAATAGACAAAAAAGCGTTATTCAAACTTGCATCTGAACCTTATTTAAAGCCAATATCTGATTTAGGGTTTGGCTTTTATAATTTAGATGAAAATACTGCAATATTAAGATTTCAATTGAGTAACGATAAGGGACCATTACTGATTAGTAAAAACAATTTAACTGCATATGCTTACTTTGAATCAACAAATGGTAGCGTATCAGATGTAATTGAATTAGAAATTGAAGATGAGTTTCAAGGCATTGTCACGATCACATTAGACAGTGCTTTTTTACATGCTTGTACAAACACAACGGTTACTGGTCAAGTTTACATTGGCGTTAATAATGTAGATGGCAATCCACAATATAATGAGGTTGCCGTATTTAGAGAATTTAAATTTGAAGTTGCAGACGCATTAATTAATAAAATTACTTCAACGACTAAAATTGAATATATTCGCATGTTTTCACAATTGAAACAACGTATTGAACAAGAAGTTAAGGACATCGAAGCAGCCATCGCTAACGGTGCCGATTATGTAGCAGAAATGAAAACAGTGTTACAACAAGGAAAAGACGCACTTAATAAGATTGTGGTTGATGGTAAAGCAGACATTAATACACTCATCACACAATCTAAGACAGATATAGATGGGACAGTTTCACAAAGTATTGAAGATATCACAACGCTATCTAATAATACGAAAACAGCTATACAAAACACTGCAGATACTGCCAATGAAAGTGTTAAAGCAACGAGTGACCAAGCTATCACACATGTTAATGCAAAAGTGGCAGAATTTAATAAAACGGTTGAAGATAATGGTTTCGTTACACCGGAACAGTTGGACACTAATGTTAATAGCCTTAATTGGCAAAAATATAAGTTAACAAATGATGATGGTAGTTACCAGGTTATTGCAATAGGTGATAATTTAGATAACTTATACAATTTGCCTGCAGGGAATTTCTATACAACATCTGTTCCAATTACTGGAGCAAGTTCGACAGCTGGTTTTACGACTGTTGAAAAACGTGAAAATGTTGTCAGAAAAATTACGTTTAGACCTTATAATTCTAAACAAGCATGGGTTAAACGGTTCTATAATACTTGGTCAGATTGGGAGCGTGTTGATAGTACATTAACCGACACAGGTTGGGTTGAATTTAACTTAATCAACGGTGCATCTACCAACACAGAATACAGTGATAGAAACGGCTTTAAATGTGCATATAGAACAATTGTAAATGGTAGTGTTACAGAACGTTGTTTGAGAATCAATGGATCTAACATTGTACCTGGTCAAACAATCGCAAACTTACCAAGTAACTTTTGTAAAAATGCCCAAACTTTCCCAGTTCGTATACCAACTAAATATGCAGGTGGCTACTTAGTTATCGAACCATCAGGTAACGTTAAATTTTATATCAATGGTGATTCTAGCGCGTGGATATCTACGGATTACGCTTACGGTGAAATGTCTTGGAAAGATTAGAGGGAGATGAGTTTATGAAAGTAGTTTATTTATACGATGGCACACCATATCTAGCTGAATTAAATGAAGAAGGTGAATATGATTACCCTAAGGAAGCATGGACGGAAACACCGCCACCTGAAGGAATATATGAACCTTTTTATTTTAATGGAAATGAATGGATTGGTAGTACAAAAGAAGAATGGGAAGCAAATAAGCCACCCTATGAACCTACAGCAATTCAAATGCAGCTAGCACAAACACAAATGCAATTAGCGAAAACAGTGGCACAAGTCCAAAAATCACAACAAGAATTAGCTAACTGTGTGTTGGAAGGTACGAAAAAGGATGAACGTATAAAAAAGTTAGAAGAGCAACAAGCACAAGCTATGTTGGAAATCGCTAAATTGAAAGGGGAAATATAATATGTATCCATCATTCAAATCTATCGAATGGTTTTACGATATCAACTGTTATACAAACGAGGACATTGCAACATACGTTCAATTAGGTTGTATCACTAAAGAACAATACAAAGAAATAACGGGTGAAGATTACCCAGAACCTCAAGCATAAACTTGGGGTTTTTATTTTGGAATAAGTAGGTGACAGAGTGAGTAGTGAAGGAAATCAAGATATTGAGCGTCGCGTCGGTATTTTGGAAGATAAAGACAGATATAACGACAAACGCTTAAGAAATATAGAAAACACAATGAAAGAAGATAGAAAAGAAATCAATGAGTCTATAGAAAAACTTCATAACTCATTAAAAGAAATTGAAAAAGGTCAACATACACAAGAAATAATTAATGTAAAAATGAATTACACATTAGATTCAATTAACCGAGAACGAGAAATTGAAAAGGAAAATCGAGAAGAAAATAAAAAGCAATTTCAACAACTTAAGTGGTTAATCATTGGGACTTTTTTCTCCATACTTAGTTCGTTAATATGGACATCTATTAAGATGTTGGTCGGTTGGTAACTTTGAAAGGAGTGATTATAATGCTTAACTTCTTAAATGAAACGTTAGTTTTCGGTGCAAGTTTTTGGGAATGTTTTTGGTTTGGGAAATGTAAATAATTAAATTCTAAAGGTCGGCGCATAGCGTCGGCTTTTTATTTTGGAGGTTAAATTTATGAAAATGACAATCGGTGCAGCAGTAAGATTTATCGTATTAATTTTAGCAATTATTAACCAATGGTTAGCGACTAAAAACATCAGTCCTATACCAGTAGATGAAGATAGTATCAGTTCAATCTTATTAACTATCGTAGCGTTATATACAGCTTATAAAGATAATCCAGTGACTAAAGAAGGTCATGAAGCAAATATTGAAATGAAACAAAAGAAACTTGATAAAAAGCAAGGGACAACACCAACAGTAGATGCGACGCAAGATAATAAAGATGGTAAAATTTTCCACGATAGTAAAGATAATGGGGGCATACAATAATGACGATTACAAAGACTAAAAAAGAAGCAGTCTCGTATCTCAAGTCATTAGAAGGAAAATATTTAGATTATGATGGTTGGTATGGAGCTCAATGTGTAGATTTGGCAAACTTCTACTGGTCTTATATTAGCAACGGTACATTAAAAGGTGAAGGTGCGAAAGACATACCGACAGATAATAATTTTGCTGGTTTAGCCACTGTGTACGAAAACACTGTTGATTTCAAAGCAGAGGAAGGCGATATTGTTGTATTCAACAGTAACTATGGAGCAGGATATGGTCATGTGGCTGTTGTATTAAACGGGAATTATGATGGTAACTATATGCAATTTGTATCATTAGATAACAATTGGCAAGGTGGAGGATGGACTTCTGGACCTGAACAAGGTGGGAAAGGTTGGGAAACTGCAACAAGAGTTGTACACAATTACGATTTCCCTATGTGGTTTATCCGTCCATTGTATAAAGGAACAAAACCTAATAAACCATCTAAACAAAAACCTAAGAAGTTGATATACAACCGTGATACAGTAGTAAGAGCAAGCATACTTGGTAAACGTGGATATAAGCCTAAAGGTATTGTATTACACAATGATGCAGGTAGTGGAACAGCTATGAACTATCACGATCAATTGGTTAATGCGAGTGAACAACGTCTTGAAGCTGGTATTGCACATTCATATATCAGTGGCAATCGTGTATGGCAAGCATTACCTGAAAGTTATATCGCGTGGCATACGGCAAATACTTATGGAAATAGAAATTACTACGGTATTGAAATTTGTCAGTCAATGAGTGCTAGCGATAAAGACTTTTTGGCGAATGAACAGGCAGCATTCCAAGAAGCAGCTAGACTGTTGAAGAAATGGAACCTTCCAGTTAATAGCGATACAGTTATCTTACACAATCAACTCTCTAGTACACAATGTCCTCATAGAAGTATGAAATTACATGTTGGATATTCTTCTAGTCAAATGGCACCGGATAGTGTTAAGAAGAAAACGAAAGACTACTTTATAAGCCAAATTAAAGCGTATTATAACGGTGAAATTCCAAAAGGTTCAACTGATAAAGGAAGTTCAAAACCAAGCTCTAAGGGTTCTACAAATGCCACAAACACGGATTGGAAACAAAACCAATACGGCACATGGTATAAAGTAGAGAGTGCAACATTTACGAATGGCAATCAACCAATTATCACAAGAGTTGGTTCTCCATTTACAACTGCACAATTCGGCTATAACTTCCAACCTGGCGGTTATGTGAATTATGATGAAGTATGCTTACAAGATGGTCATGTGTGGGTTGGTTATAACTGGAATGGATATCGTTACTATTTACCAATAAGAACATGGAACGGAGCAAGTCCAAATAGTTCGAGCTATGGATTAGGAGATTTATGGGGAGTGATTAGTTGAAATATAAAAAGTAAATTATATAAAAATTAAAGTAGACAACTTTAATATAAAGTATTATTATTGATTTACAGATATAACTATCTTTTTAGAGTAAGTCTTCAGACAGCTTACTCTTTATTTTATAACTAAGAAGTTTTATACCTTCTCATTTAAATATACTTGTAAAAATTACTTACCACTCTTCTGAGTGGTTTTTATTATTGTAAATTTTATTAAAATTTGATAGTATGTTTTTGTCTCTTTCATACCCGTTATTTTGAAAGAGCAGTCCTGTTAATATTTATCATTACAATTAGGGTGAGCAAACCCTGGAAAGCATCTCCTTTGAGGTGCTTTTTCATGTTTATTTTAGAATTTTATGGATAAATAAAAACTAGAAGTGAGTATATGATTAAAGATCTCCACTCCACTTCATCTAATATATTAAATTCTTGTTAGGAAGTTGCTACTTATAATGATATAGGTAGCGACTTTCTGTATTGAATAAAAATCAAAACTTTGATAATATATTTTTGTCTCTTTCCAGTAGAGATTGACTGACATTGTAATCTAAGTATAACGATCACCTCGTTAAACACTTAAATGGCGCTTCGGCGCCTTTTTTTATTTTATTATTGTAAACGCTTACTAAATAAGTTATAATTTATTTGCACGAAACGCTTATATTATTGTACGCCCACTCTTCGGAGTGGTTTTTTGTTTATAACATATAGAAATAATTTATATTTTTTGATAACATATATACATACTCGCTTTCAATGATGCAGACACATGTCCCGTGTCTGCTCTTTTTTATATTGAATATAGATATTTAATTTGGTAATATAAATATGCTCTAGTAAGAGCACTTCTACTATCACGTTTAATTATTCACTGCCATCCTTATGGGTGGTATTTTTTATGCAATAATTAAATTAGATATCATACTACACAGGGTAGGCACTTATGTGCTTGCCCTATTTTATTTTTTAAATGTGCTTGGGAAAGTGCGGTTATTTTTATACATAAAAAGACCTAGAAATTAATCTAGGTCTATTATTCTTCGTTTTTTTCTTTTACTTCTTGTTTATTAGGACTATTATCTTGCTGCGATTTTTGAGTTTGTGGTACCTCTAATTTTTGCTGTATTTCTTGTCTAGGTGCTTGCTGCACTTGTTGCTGATCTGCCGGATTGTTATTCTCTATCTTCTCATTGTCTTTCGTTTTGTTTAATTTGGTTTCAGAGTTATTGCCTGATACATTTTGGTCTTCAGTTGAATGAGTAGGAGCTTTGTGTTGTTGGTGATAAGCATTATCACCAGGTGTAATGCCATACTTGTCCATTAAATAATCATATCGGTCTTGTTGTTCTTTAGTTAAATAACTTCTAGTTTGAGTAAGTAAATAGCTATCGTATTCATCTTGGGTCATCTCACTTATTGACTTTGCTTTATTGTATCCTTCCTCGTTTGTATTATTAGAGTTTGTATCTGTATTGTGCGTAGTTTCTTCATCATTAGAATCTCGCTTCTCAACTTGCTTTTTTTCCCCAGTTATTTTTGGCACAGTTTTAGGATTATTATAAATGTATATCGCAGTTCCTAAAAGTGCAATTAACAATAGCGTAACTATCGCAAGAAAAAAGTTTTTCATTATTATGTATCTCCTTTTTAGTGTATGTAAATATAAAATATTAAACAGATAACTGTTTGATATATATTAAATTTATTATACTTTACGACTCAAGTCTATAGCGCATTTTAATTTAAAATTTTTCATTTACTTATACAATGTCTGTCTATCTTATTCATAAGATTACTTGTTAAATGATCATTATATATACACTTAAAAGAAGGTACTTAAAGTATCTGCTTTTTTATTTGGCTAGAACTATTATTTATGTCCGTTTTAAAATTGCGGTAAATATGATAATATACATTTTGTGTGGGAGAAGTTTTAGTCACATATACTTGTTTTCTTTTAAAATTGACATGGTCATCCTTAATATAAAGGATGAGAAGCAGCCGTTAATTCGACTGTTTTTTTATGTTTTAATTAAAATATTTAGGGTAGTAACTAAATAGCTAATTGAATTCTGTTATTATAAAATACACTCCTCTAAACAGGTGCATATAATGTGCCTGTTTTCTTATGTTTAAGTATTATGAAAGTGGTTATATACTAATAGGGAAGTCAGACCCATTTCTTCCCTACTTAATACTTTATAGTGATTGATCGCCTTTAGCAGCCATTAATTTGGTTGCTTTTTTATGTTTAAATATAATGAAAGTGGTTATATATAAGTAGCCTGGTAATGGCAATTCCTTATACAATAATTTTCATGATGATAAGCCTTTATAGCAGCCATTAATTTGGCTGTTTTTTTATGTTTAAATGCTATTTAAAAAGGTATATGTCATGCGAGTTATTTTATAACTCAACTCCCATGACATGAGATTTTTCCCTGAGCAGCCATTAATTTGGCTGTTTTAATGTTTATTTTCAAGGTATAAGGATATATAATTACTACACACTTTCTAATCTCTAACGATAATAATTTTGTTTTTTTAACCATGCTTGGGAAGGCATGGTTATTTTTATGTTTAAAATATGAAGTATTTGGTAAATTATAAATAGTTCTCTGTATTGATGATGAAGTCTATTATGCAACCGTGTAACAGCGGTTGTTTTTTATTTAAAATTAAACTCCAATCACTTCAATACTCGATACAAAACTGTATTGAGTAAAGTATATGTTTCTAGTAATATTAAGATGATAAAAGTGAAAGGAATAAAAATCATGAAAATATTTTTTGGGACAATATTTACACTTATATTTATAGGCTTAGCATGTTTTGCAGGATATTTCGCATATGATCTTTACTTTAATGACCACACACAAAGTGATTCACAGAGTTCTAAAGATGTACAACAATCACAAGAAGAATCATATCAAAATAATGATGATAATGTTGCACAATCTACTGAAAATACTGATGATAATGAGAGTACACAACAAAATGGTGTTGTAAATAATGGGAAACCAGGCCGTGTTAATAATTTACATGACACTCAAAAAGCCTATGCTCTTATGAGCGTACCACGTCAAGATTTACCTGATGACCAAAAAGTTATTTATGATGGTGTTATATCCACTGCAATGCAGAATATAAATAATGGCGTTGGTAATGCAGAAGACTATAAAATCAAAGAAATATATGACGGTATACAAAGCGTTCAACCTAAATAGAAAGTTAATACATATCTAAGAGTATTTTTACCACCCATACATGTTACTGGGTGGTTTTTTAATAATTAAAATCTATAAGTGATATTTAATGTACTTTTTATATAATAGTGTTATAGTGTAAATGTACCAATTTTCCCCAAGACTTAATTGGTACAAAATCAGTTTCCATGCTGTGTGTTATGGGGGCAGGCTACTAATCCATGAGCTTGCCCCTTAATTTTAGTATGGGCATTCTATATCATCTCGAGGGGTGGGCGCAATTTCTGTGCCTACTTCTTTTAATTATTAGTTTGAAATTATTTAGAAGGGGAATATGTTAACTAATAGTGAAAGAGAGTTATAATTAGTTTTTGATTTATTTGAAGCTGCCCTATAATTGGGAAGTGTACATAGAAATCAAATTTTAAATTCCGTGCTAGCAAAAACCTAAGCTTAACCTTACAAAAAGCTCATATCTCAGGACTACGGTTAGGGGAACCATACAAATTCCGTGTATACAAAAAACTTATCAATAGTTACCAAGCCTTTTTAGGTAAGTAACAATGTTGGCTACTCTTAAGATTACGGTTTAGAAGAGGACACCCGTCAATTTGGCGGGTGTATTTTATTGCATTTTCAAATATTTTTCTTAGAAGTATTGAAAAATTCTGATAAATCTTGATTGTTTTCTTTAGTCCCTTTAGTTTCGTTGTTTTCAATTTTTTTAATTTTATCCGAAGTTAAATCTGTATCTTTATAAATAGACTTTAAACGTTTCGATAATTCGAATGTATTTAATCCTATTTCTTTTCTACATTTTTCTAGGCTCATTTTATACCAACTTCCTTAATTTTTTATTTAGAATGATGCTTCTCTTTCTTTTTTTTACGAAAAATCAATATTAATGAAATAATAGTAATGCAAATGATAGATCCAACTAATGCAGGTGATATGGCTATGCCTAAGACACTTGGTCCAAAACGAGGTAAAAACTCATATCCAAGTGCAGCGCCTATGCAACTTGCAATAATGCAACCTGCCACACTATCAGGAACTTCATAATTTAAAATTTTCCCTACTAAGCCGCCTATAATTCCACATATAATAAGAATTGCTAAAAAGTTCATACAATCTCCCCTTTATATAAAACAAGAAGCATCTTTATTAATTTTTCGAGTGTTATAATAAAAATTTAAAATTTTATCCGATGATATGAAATATTAGCTAAATGAATTTGAGGTATTATTTTTATGAAAAGGAAATATGGTAATCTAATTCAATTCTAATTTCATCTAATTTATATATATAATGTTCATAAGGATCTTTGGAGTATTCTTGCCATTTTAAGCCTGATTTATCTATAGCTCTATTTATAGTTATGCAGTATTGTTTAAAATAACTAGCGCCCATATTTTTATAATCTAAGTTATCAATATATATTAATCTATCAAATAACTTGCCTTTTAAAATTAAAGCTTTGCTGAAATTTTTCTCTTTCATAGCTATTTCTGTTAGTTCTAACATTATATCTATATCTTCTAAAAGCTCTTTCTTTGACGAATATTCAATTTTAAACATAATCTGGCCCTCCTTTAATAAAGATATGTATATTATTAGGTGAGGGGTTTATATATAATTAAAAGGATTACATTTAACTATAAGTGTAAAATTACAATAAAGCAATTTATTTGCATTCCAAGAATACGCAAAAACCCACCTAAATGAATAGGTGGGTTTTTGCTATTTAGATTTTCTGGTTAACACTTCCGAGCCTGCCACTCCTATAATCATAATTAATAATGGAAGTAAAGAATAAATGACGTCACTATTTAGGAATCCTATTTCATTGCCACTTATTTTGACATAAACAAACAAACCAAACTTGATTAAAAGTAACAATAATCCAATTACCACCAGAATATCAAAACATTTTTTTGTTTTAGGGTATTTCAACCCTTTATTACTTGAATATTTATATTTCACGAAAAAATCACTCCTTTTATATTTATAACATAAATTTAAATATTGCATTATAAACAAAATGGTTTTGAATATATAATTAAAAGTGTGATATATAATGTTGTTTTTAATTCTATAGCATTCTATTTATAAAAACCACCTAAATGAATGGGTGGGTGTTTTAATAAGCGGACGATAAACGGACAACAAAATCGTTTAAACGCTATAAAATAGGCGTTTGGAAAAGTCCTCCGTTTCCGTAAGATAGATAATTCCCGTTAAGTTGACGTAATTAAACGTTGATTTAACGGGTTTTTTGTTGTGTTTGGATAAATATCGTTAATAGAGATAATTAACCTTTACACTAACAATACGTTCATAATGCTAATAGCTGCTATTGTCTAAAAAACGTTTATCAATAACATTTGTCGTAATTTGTTGTAATTGTGATTTAGACATATTAGCATTTCTTTGATATTGCAAACCATGTTGATTAGCTAATTTATTAGGATAATCATTTAACATATAAACTTTGAAGTGATGCCTACTGTCATCATTATATGGAGCAGTCATTTCATAATGATTAACGATTGAGCGCCATTTTACGTCGGAGATTTTAGTGTCGTTATGATTATTTGCAATTTTAAATTGAATACTGCCTCCTAAATGATTACTTTCAGTCCCTGTTTCTTGGCCATTTAAAAAGTTGCCGAGAGAATAAGCGACTAATGTCTTATGGTTTTGGGTACCTTTAACCCATTCAACAGGTTGTATTACATGTGGATGCATACCTATAACGACGTCGACATTTTGTTTGGCTAAGAATTTAGCATATTCCTTTTGTTTTTTACTTGGCTTGTGGCTGCCTTCCTTACCCCAATGCATAGAAATGACAATAAAATCACTATGTTGTTTTGCTTTTTTTATATCTCTTTTGATTTGTTTCTTGTTAATATATTTTATTTGATAGGGCAATTTGGGTGTTAAATTATTTGTGCCAAATGTATAACTTAACATGGATACTTTAGTATTTTTGATGTTTATGGTAGGTGTTTTATTATAATCGTCCTTACTTTTAAACATACCAGTGAATAGTGCTTTATCTTGGTATTTATGCCATGTTGATAAACTGTTATTGATACCACTAGTGCCTTGATCTAAGGAATGGTTGTTTGAACCATTAATGAGATTAAATCCAGTATCAATTACAGCTTTTGCGACTACAGAAGGGGTATTAAATCTTTTAAAACCTGAAAATGGGCGATCATCACCACCTAGAGGTGATTCTTGATTAATATATGCAAGGTCTTTGTCTTGTATGTAAGGAGCAATAGGTCGGTACATTTTTTGGAAATTATATGAATCTTTTCCGTTATTAGCATCTTGATAGACAACTGGATGTATTAAATTATCACCTACAGCTATAAAATCAATTTGTTGTCGTTGATGATTGATTAACAAGCTGATAAACATCCAACAAGTTATTACGAATATCAGAATGTATGTAAATATTCCTTTCATCGTGTCACTCCTATAATTGTGAATAATAGCTATTTGCATTGATACCATAATCTATCTGTTAATTAATAAAGTTACTTATATAAATCAAGCAGTTATTGAATTTGAATCACAATTTAATGTTGTTAAAATACATTACCCATAAAATTAAGAAATATAATAATTAGGTGACTTTTTTATTAAAAATAATTTTAATATCAGTTCTAGTGATCTATTAATTTAAAAAGTATATAGACAGATATCTATATAGATGATAATCTATATAGAAGTATGGAGGTGCTATGATTGGCATATCAAAAAATTGCAAGGCTGTTAAAGGTATTAGCAGATCCAAATAGACTCGAGATATTAGATTTATTATCATGTGATGAGCTTTGTGCACATGATTTATTAGGGCATTTTCAATTTTCTCAACCTACATTGAGTCATCATATGAAGGCGTTATTAGATTCTGAACTAATAACAATGCGTAAACTAGGCAATAAACGGATGTATCAATTAAATCATAAGTTGATGACTGAAGTGACTGAGCATTTGGATAATATAAACACGAATCATGTACGTTGTATTTGTAATGATATCGATAAAGGTGAGTGTAGTTCATGACTGTGTTTGCAATTGTCTTGTTTTTAGTGACTTTATTTTTTGTAATTTGGCAACCTAAAGGGTTAGATATTGGTATTACGGCGATGATCGGTGCAATAATTGCCATTATAACAGGTGTAGTGAGTTTCTCAGATGTATTTGAGGTGACTGGAATTGTTTGGAATGCGACGTTAACTTTTGTCGCAGTAATATTAATTTCTCTAATACTTGATGAAATAGGTTTCTTTGAATGGGCAGCATTACATATGGTCCGGGCATCGAATGGTAATGGTCTAAAGATGTTTATTTATATAATGGTATTAGGGGCGGTCGTCGCAGCATTTTTCGCTAATGATGGGGCAGCGTTGATATTAACACCGATTGTGTTAGCAATGGTTCGGACACTAGGTTTTAATAAAAAAGTTATTTTCCCATTTATTATCGCAAGTGGTTTCATAGCAGATACTACATCGTTACCACTGATAGTTAGTAATTTAGTGAATATAGTATCGGCGGATTATTTTGATATTGGTTTTGTGGAATACATGGCACGAATGATAATCCCAAATTGCTTTGCATTGATAGCAAGTATCATCGTTCTGTGGTTATATTTTAACAAATCAATTCCAAATTCATTTGAAACGAAACATATTGCAGAACCTGTAACGGTAATAAAAGATATGAAATTATTTAAATTTTCATGGGTTGTCCTGATTATATTATTGATTGGTTATTTAATAAGTGAATTTATTCAAATACCAGTTTCAATTATAGCTGGTGTGTGTGCTTTATTATTTATATTATTAGCCAGACGTTCAGCTGCAGTGAATACTGCGACGGTAATTAAGGGAGCACCTTGGAATATCGTTGTTTTTTCAGTAGGAATGTATTTAGTAGTATATGGTTTGAAAAATGTTGGCATAACAACGTTATTAAGTAGTTTGTTAAATGATATTGCTCATTATGGCTTATTTGGTAGTGTAATGGGAATGGGCTTTATTTCTGCAATACTTTCATCTGTTATGAATAATTTGCCAACGGTACTGATTGATGCTATTGCGATAGGGCAATCAAATGTAACAGGAGTGTTAAAGGATGGCATGATATATGCAAATGTCATTGGTTCTGACTTAGGTCCAAAGATTACGCCTATTGGTTCTTTGGCTACATTGCTTTGGTTACATGTATTATCACAAAAAGGTGTCAAAATATCTTGGGGAACATATTTTAAAACAGGTATTGTAATAACAATCCCAGTGTTGTTTTTTACGTTATTAGGATTATATTTAACACTTATTATATTTTAAAGGAGAAATAAAATGAATAAGAAAACGATCTATTTTATATGTACAGGTAATGCTTGTAGAAGTCAAATGGCAGAAGGATGGGCACATAAAATTTTAGGTGATAATTGGAATGTTTATTCTGCAGGAATTGAGACACATGGTGTTAATCCGAAAGCAGTAGAAGCTATGTTAGAGGTAGGTATCGATATTTCAAATCATACCTCGGATTTAATTGATAGTGAAATATTGAACCAGGCTGATTTAGTTGTTACGTTATGCAGTGATGCTGATAACAATTGTCCTGTATTACCTAAGCATGTGACTAAGCAACATTGGGGATTTGATGATCCAGCTGGACAGGATTGGACAAAATTTCAAAGCGTACGTGATGAAATAGGAGATAGAATTCAACAATTCAAATTAGAAAATAGTTAGTATAGTGTTCAAATTGCATTTTAAATTAAAATTAGCTATCTTTTTAACTTAAATGTGTGTTTACTTATTAATTAGTTAGTTGCATATATATAAAAATACAAAACACCGGATGAGACATTTATAGTGCCTCACTCGGTGTTTTTATGATTTATGATATATAATGGTTGGTTTATTTTTTACTTATTAAATTCTTTATCGCCTTTACTATATAACTTACAGCAATAGCTCTAAATACACGTTTGATAATATTTCCCATAGGTAGTACCCCCTTAACAATTATGCAATTTATTCAAAATGTTATATATAAAAGTACATACCCGTTTTTTGTTATTTTAACTAGTATATTATGATTTATTTTTCAAATGAAATTAAGCCATTATCATCAGCTTTTTTGAAAAATATAGTAATAATCCCACTTATAATTGCGATAATATATGGAATCCCTGTCCAAAAGAACACTAAATGGAGCATACCTTGTAACAATTGATTGGAATAAAATTTGTGAACGCCTATCCAGCCAAGAAAGAAGCATAATACAACATATATCACTTTGTTAACTTTCACGATCTCTTACCTCTCTTTGAATAATAATAAATAAATTATCTTATAAATTAGTATAAACAACAATTAAAAACTATTAAGTGTGAAAATTAGTGACATTGTAAGTAAGAACTTCGAATTTTAAAATAATTTCAGATATAATAATAGGTGATTAAATGTGTAAATGAGGAGAGCAATTATGATTAGAAAGGCACAACCTAAAGATAGACAACAGTTAGCGCAATTATGTTATATCATATGGGAAGAACTAGAAATTCCGTTGGTACGTCATGTGCAAAAGGAGCGTTTGTTGCAAATTATAGAGCGCAGTATGATTGAGGTACCTTATAGGGGACATATAGACAATATTTGGGTTTATGAAATAGATGGAGCAGTTGCAGGATGTTTAATTGCTTATCCAGGTGATAAGGAATTAGCATATGAAAATGCTTGGCTCGAGCTAGAATTGGATGAAGATGTCTCACGTTTGGGGACGCCAATGCCAACTAAAGAAGCAAGCGATGATGAGTGGTACATTGAAACAGTGGCAACATTTGCAGAATACAGAGGTCAAGGAGTTGCTACACAATTGATTAAACATGTAATCAATACAGCACCTGACCAAAAATGGAGTTTAAATTGTGATTTAAATAATTCTATTGCTTTGAGTGTATATAGTAAGTTGGGTTTTGCAAGTGAGCGTCAAATAGACTTGTATGGTCATATGCATCACCATATGATTTATACGCAATAATATAAAAGCAGCCGGCCTATTGACTAAAGGTACCGACTGCTAAATAACTCGTATTAAGTTGTTGTATCGCTTGTATTATGAGTTAAGTGAGATGGAACTCTAAAATTAAATACCACCCAGTAATGCGCTGATATAAATACCTAGTGCATATAAAACACCGAAAAATGTGTTGGTTTTACCTGTTGCTGCCATTGCAGGCATCATTGATTCTGGCGTGTCATATTTTTTGAAACGTCGAACAGCCTTTATTGGTAAAGGGAATGAAAGCAACGCTAATAAGAAGAAAATAGAGCCACCAGGTTTGAAAAATGTTATATAGATTACTAGAACATATGCGACGATATACATAAATGCTAAGAAATAAATCGAGAAGCGTTTGCCTAAAAGAATAGGTAACGTTTTACGACCGCTTTCTTTGTCTTTAACACGATCTCGGATATTATTGGCCATATTAATTAAACCAATCGTTATAACAATTGGAATACTGATCCAAATCGCTAAACTCTGAATATTTTCTGTTTGAATAAAGAATGAAATTAAAATAATAAACATACCCATAAACACACCAGAAAATAGTTCGCCGAATGGAGTCCATGAAATAGGGAATGGTCCACCCGTATATAAATAACCAACGGCCATACAAACGAGACCAATAGGTAATAACCAGAATGAACTATTCATTGCAATGAATATACCTAGTAATGCGGCAATGATATAAAATGCAATAGCTAAATTCATTACACGCTTTGGCGTCATTCCGTTGCGTACAATCGCACCACCGATTCCCACGGAAGTATGATCGTCTAGCCCTTTTTTGAAATCATAGTATTCATTAAACATATTAGTTGCCGCTTGAATTAATAAACAAGCAAGTAACATCGCTAAGAATAGACTAAGGCTGAGATGGTCTTCGCTGCCTAATAAGAAAATCTTTGCAGTAGCAGTACCTACGAGCACTGGAACGACAGCTGCTGTTAATGTATGTGGTCTCATCAAGTGCCAATATTTTTTGACAGTTGAATATTGTTGATATTGAGATGCCATAGTGTAAATACCTCTTATCCTTTAAATTAATAATATTTTATCAAATCAATTTTAATAGAAGATGTTATTTAGGTCAAATAACGTAAAATTAGTACAAACGAATTAAGCTCATATCCGTACACACATTGTGAAAAGTGGTACAATATTATAATGAGTGAAAACTGATAAATGAAAGAAGTGAAATAGATGACATTGGACGTCAAGGAAAGTGAAATTGTCGAAGCGGTATATGAGAGTAAGCATACTTGGGTTTCAGTTGAAGCAACATTGGACTATGAATTAGACCCGACTGAATTATTTCATATAACAGAAGATAGTGCAGGTGACCGTTTTTATTTTAGAAAAAATGACAACGAAACTTCATTCTTTGGCTATCATGCTATTAAGAGGTTTAAAAATGACTTTGAAAATAAACAGTCTATTTTCAGAGAATGGGAAAAATATAAAAATGACATTGCTTTAATACATCCGAGTTCTACAAAGCATCATCTTAAGATATGTGGAGGATTTCAATTTTCTTCTCATAAATCGGGAGATGAATGGCGTGAATTTGGTATCAATCACTTTATTTTACCTGAAGTGTTGGTAACAATGGAACACGGGAAATCATATATCACTTATACTGTTGAGACAGATAAATTTGAAATTGAAACATTTTTAGCAATTATTGAGAAATTAACTCAACCGAATATTTCACCAGATTTTGAACGTGGAGAGATTAAACGCATCGAAGATATATATAAAGATGAGTGGCGTGATTTAGTTAAAGATACAATCGATATTTTAGACGAAAATAAAAAAATTGTACTTGCGCGTAAGCGAATGATTCAATTTGATAAAGATATAAACATCCCCTATATATTAAAACAAGCAATACAAGGTGAACGAAATAGCTATTTATTTGTTCTGGAATCACAAGGAAGTGTATTTTTCTCACAAACTCCAGAACAATTAATGGAAGTGAATGACGATGTATTATCAACTAAAGCTGTTGCAGGGACGATTAAGCGCACGCATGAAGATGCAATCGATAAAGCAAATATTGATGCATTCTTAAATGATGAAAAGAACTTAAATGAACATCGTTTTGTTGTTGAAAGTATATTGCATGATATTAAACCATATGTTGAACATATTGAATTTAATAAAGAACCACAAATTTTAACTAATGATCATTTGTATCATTTATATACAAAAATCAAGGGACAATTAATTGATGAGTCGTATATTGGTTTGTTGGATAGTTTGCATCCAACCCCTGCGTTAGGTGGCTTTCCAAAGAAAGAAGCCATTGAGTATATTGAACAAAATGAATTCGGTACACGAGGTTTGTATGGCGCACCAGCTGGTTATATTGATATGTATGATAACTGTGAATTTATTGTCGCGATTCGTTCGATGCTTATTAAAAAGAACCAAGCTACATTATATGCTGGTTGCGGTATTGTATTTGATTCGGATGCCGATAGTGAAGTTGAAGAAACAGCGGTCAAATTTAATCCTATGATGAAGGCTTTAGGAGTCGATGATTATGAGTAAGCATATTGCAGCTTTAACCGATCAAGTATTTACTTTTGTTTCAGAATTATATGCATATGGTGTGCGAGAAGTAGTAATTAGTCCTGGATCACGCTCGACACCGCTAGCAATAGCAATTGAGGCGCATCCGTTAATGAAGTCTTGGGTTCATCCAGATGAACGTAGTGCGGCATTTTTTGCGCTTGGATTGATAAAGGGTAGTGAGAAACCTGTTGCGATTTTATGCACTTCTGGGAGTGCTGCTGCTAACTATACTGCAGCTGTCTCAGAGAGCCAATTAAGCCATTTGCCACTAATTGTATTAACGAGCGATCGTCCTCATGAGTTGAGAGGCATTGGGGCACCTCAAGCTATTAATCAAACGAATATGTTTGAGAACTTTGTTAACTATCAATTTGATTTACCAATAGCGGATTCAGGTGATACTGCTAATCATATGATTCAAACGATACAATTTCAAATGCAGAAGGCAAGTCAATATTTATTTGGACCACATCGAGGGCCAATTCATTTTAACTTACCATTTAGAGAGCCATTAACACCTGATTTAGACAAAGATTATTTATTAACAACTGAAACGAAACAATTACCGCATTATCAAAAAACGACTAGTTTAGATAACATTTTAAATATTGTACAAAAACGTAAAGGCTTGATTATTGTCGGTGATACACAACATCAAGATGTTACACAAGTCCTAACATATTCGACTATTCATGATGTGCCCATATTGGCTGATCCATTAAGTCAACTTAGAAAGGAACATCATCCGAATGTAGTTACAACGTATGACTTGTTGTATAGATCAGGTTTAGATGTTGATCCGGATTTCATTATTCGTGTTGGCAAGCCTGTGATTTCTAAAAAGTTAAATCAATGGTTGAAACAAACGGATGCATTTCAAATATTGGTACAAAATAATGATGTTCCAGATGCTTTTCCTATTCCACCTAGCATATCATTTGAAATGTCAGCCAATGACTTTTTTAGACAATTGTCTGAAACAGCGACAGTCGAACGTAAGCGTTGGTTAGAAAAATGGCAAACCCTTGAAAAGCAAGCTCAAGTTGAGGTTAAGGATTACATTAAATCTGCAACAGATGAGGCTGCCTTTGTAGGAAATGTATTAGATAAATTGACTAACGAAGACGCTTTATTTGTGAGTAATAGTATGCCTATTAGAGATATAGATAATTTATTTATGACTTGTGAAGCAAATATCTATGCTAATAGAGGAGCAAACGGTATAGATGGTGTGATATCAACGGCTTTAGGTATGGCAGTCCATAAAAAGACGACACTCTTAATAGGTGATTTGGCATTTTATCATGACATGAATGGCTTATTAATGTCTAAGTTAAATGATATAAGTCTAAATATTATTTTATTAAATAATGACGGTGGTGGCATCTTCTCTTATTTACCTCAGAAGGATGCAGCTGATCAGTATTTCGAACGTCTATTTGGAACGCCAACTGGTCTAAACTTTGAACATACGGCATTACTTTATGACTTTACATTTGAAAGGTTTGAAAGTATAGAGTCATTTAAATATGCTGCTCTCTCAAATTTTGGCGCACATATTTATGAAATTATAACGGATAGACAGGATAATTTAGAACAACATCAAAAATTATATAAAAAGTTGAGTGATATTATCAATGTTACATTATAAATTTCATCAATCACAACAAGATTCGAAAAAGCTATTAATTATGTTACATGGCTTCATAAGTGATCAGAGTACGTTTGATGAGCATTTAGAGACCATGTCAGAAGCTGTTAATATCTTGACCGTTGATTTACCAGGACATGGTCAAGATGCATCTGATAAAGATAAAGTGTGGGATTTTGACTTTATTTGTAATGAATTAAATGATACATTGGCAAATTTTACAGATTATCAAATATATTTGCACGGTTACTCAATGGGAGGCAGAATTGCACTGTATTATGCTTTAAATGGTGTAGTTAAGCTTCAAGGATTACTGTTGGAAAGTACTTCATCAGGATTACAAGAAGATGCAGCAAGAACAGAACGTCAGCAAGTTGATTTTGCTAGAGCCAAGGTACTGGATATTGCCGGATTGGAAATATTTGTAAATGATTGGGAAAAGTTACCATTATTTTATACACAATATGATTTAGATAAGGAACTAAAAAAACGTATTAGAAAGATGCGTTTAAGCCAAGACCCAAATCGTTTAGCCAAAGCATTGCGAGATTATGGCACAGGAGTAATGCCAAATTTATGGCCAATGATTTCACAAATTACAACACCTACTTGTATAATAGTTGGTGAATTAGATAAAAAGTTTTGTAAGATAGCTGAGTCTATGAAACAATTGATTCCACAGAGTGATATCTATGATATTTCTAAGAGTGGTCATACAGTTCATGTGGAACAACAGCAAGAATTTGATAAAATAGTATTAGGTTTTATTCATAAGGAGGAGCAAAATGACTAGACAGTGGGAAACATTAAAAGAATATAAAGAGATTAAATATGAATTTTTTGAAGGTATTGCAAAGGTTACGATTAATCGTCCTGAAAGAAGAAATGCCTTCACACCAAATACTGTACAAGAAATGATGGATGCATTTTCTAGAGCTAGAGATGATCAACGTATTTCAGTGATTATTTTAACTGGTGAAGGTGACAAAGCATTTTGTTCAGGTGGAGACCAAAAAGTGCGCGGCCATGGTGGCTATGTTGGTGACGACCAAATTCCTCGTTTAAACGTATTAGATTTACAAAGATTAATACGTGTTATACCAAAACCAGTCATTGCAATGGTAAGAGGTTACGCAATTGGTGGCGGTAACGTATTAAATGTTGTTTGTGATTTAACGATTGCTGCAGACAATGCAATCTTTGGTCAAACTGGACCAAAAGTGGGGTCATTTGATGCTGGGTATGGTTCTGGGTACTTAGCTCGAATCGTTGGCCATAAAAAAGCGCGTGAAATTTGGTATTTATGTCGCCAATATAATGCACAAGAAGCCTTAGATATGGGTCTTGTAAATACTGTTGTACCTTTAGCAGATGTTGAAGATGAAACAGTAAAATGGTGTCAAGATATCATGAAACATTCTCCAACTGCATTAAGATTCCTTAAAGCAGCAATGAATGCTGATACAGATGGATTAGCAGGTTTACAACAAATGGCTGGAGATGCAACATTACTATACTACACAACTGATGAAGCTAAAGAAGGTAGAGATGCCTTTAAAGAAAAACGCGATCCAGATTTCGATCAATTCCCTAAATTCCCATAATATTGAAAAAGATTAATCCATAACTGGATTAATCTTTTTTTATGATATATCAAAAATATATTAATTAATTTCTTAAATTAGACTTTGTAGGATTGAATTGCTTGTGTAAATTGAGTTTTATAAACTTCTTTTCCTATTTATTATTATATTTGACTAAATTTAAACTATATATTAATATTATAATAAAAGGATTGAGGAGAGAACAATGACATCAACTGTAGATAATAAAATGCGAAAAGAAATGTGTTATCTGTTTTATATAACTAGTAAAGAAGTTGTTAATCGTTTTAATAGATATTTAAAGCAGTATGATATTAGCTTTCCAAATTACATTGTATTACTATATATTGAAAATGATAAACCAATATATATTAAAACATTATGTGATGAATTATATCTAGACTCAGGTACAATTAGTCCTATAATTAAAAGACTAGAGAAGAAATCATTGATCAAACGTATGAGAAATGAAGATGATGAACGTAGAGTAAAGGTACAATTAACTGATAAAGGTATAGAATTAAAGGAACATTTTAACCAAATTAGTGAAGATGTAATTAGTCAGTTTAATATGAATGATGATGAGTCTTTTGCGTATCATGACATGTTAAGAAACTTTGCAGAGCGTAATATTTATAATATAGAAAAGAGATAAACAGATCGTGCATTTATTAAAAAGCATATACATATTAAAGACACCACATTTACGAATAATGTAAACATGGTGTCTTTTTGATTTATTGAAATGTTGTGCTGTTTAAAAATAATTACTTGTAATATTGATTAATATAACTTTCTAATCTACGCATACCTTCTTTTAACGCATCTAATTCATATGCATATGAGATACGAACATAGCCTTGTCCAATATCAGTAAACGAAGATCCAGGAACCATGGCAACATGTGCCTTTTCCAAGACATCTACACAAAAATCAAAGTCATTGTCAGTGAATTGCTTGATGCTAGGGAATATATAGAATGCGCCTTCAGGTTTTGCGTCTAATTCAAAGCCTAATGCTTCAAGACGTTCGATTAAATAGTCACGACGTTCAATATATGCTTCATTCATATATTGTGGCGCTTCTAGTCCTTCGTTTAAAGCAGCAATGCATGCTATTTGAGCAGGCACATTTGCACAAATACAATTATATGCGTGCATAAATGTTAGCTTTTCAATTAAATATTCTGGGCCAATTAAAAAGCCTATACGAATACCTGTTGCTGAGTGTGACTTACTCAGGCCACCAATTAATAATAATTGGTCGCGTAATTGGGTGAATTGAGCAAATGATGTATGTTCTCCAGAAAATGTATTTTCAGCATAAATTTCATCACTAATTATAAATATTTCCTTGTCTTGTAAGGACTGAGCTAAAGCTTCCACTTCATTATAACTTAATGTGACACCAGTTGGATTGGTTGGATAATTTAGCAAAATGGCTTTTGTATTTTGGGTTATATGTGATTCTATTAATTCTGGAGTTAATTTGAAGCTACTTTCCGTAGTATCAATAAAGACCGGAATACCGCCTAAAGTTTGAATTAATGGTATGTAACCAGCATATACAGGACCAGGAATTAAAATTTCATCCCCTTGATTTATAATGCTTCTTAATGCCGTATCTAAAGCTTCACTAGCACCATTTGTAATAATTATTTCCTCTGAATCATATGTAAAATGATAACGTTGTTCGAAATATTTACTAACACTCGTTCGAGTTTCTAGTAATCCTTTATTGTGCGAATAAGTCGTCTTATTCTCTTTAATTGCATTAATATAGGCATCCTTAACTACTTTTGGCATTGGAAAGTCAGGTTGGCCAATGGTTAAGTTAATACAATCATCGATATGTTTCATGCGATTTGAGAATTGACGTATACTTGGTGCCTTTAAAAATTTTGAGTTTTCATTTAAAGATAATTTCATTTATATTCCACCTCAAGAAAAAATACCGAATTGTAATCATATGTATGATTGTCGATACATTGTAAAGTATATCTATCATAACATATTTGAAATAATTACAATTCAGTATTTTAAAATTAACCCTTAAAGTTAGAAGGGGATTGTAAATTGATTATTGGGTTCGTCCATTTTGTTACAAACCGCGTAGATAATATAAAAACTATAAGTGTTGTAACTAAGACTAAATATACATAAGTAAGTGTTGAAATATCATCTTTAAATGGATATATTTTGTATCCACGTAGAACGCCTATAACTAAACCATGTAGTAAGTAAATATACATGGTTCTTTTACCTATGTATGTAAAGAATCTTTTTGTTTTAGGTACTAATATTAAAAATGAAAACATTGTAATTAATATTACAAAGTATAAAAGCAATCTTTTAACTGGACTATATAAATCTTGCTTACCTTCCAAAGAGATATATGGTGAATCTCCGAGTAACCAATCAGAATTGATAGGGTGAAGGTAATAAATTGTAAAGAACCCAGCCAATACAAGTAACGCTATTGGTATGAATTTTTTATTTCTAAATAGTTTAGTATGTTCAAATTTAAATAAGTAGCCCAAATAGAAAATTGGGAAGAACATAATTGTTCTTGAAAAACTCAAATACGTATCAATATCGTCTGAGTATCCGGCAAATAGAGATACAATAATTGCTATCGGTAAAACAATGTATGATTTATATTCCTTTACTATTACTAAAATAACATGGAAGAAAAATAGTGTGAGCAAGAACCATAATGCAAATACTGGATCAAATGGATCCATACTAACACTGTCTTCTTTGCCAGTTAAAAAGTAATATATCGAAAAGAATGCAAAGAATATAAAGTATGGAATTAATAGTTTTTTTGATACTTTTTCAATATATCTACCTTCACCAGCTTTTTTGGCAAAGTATCCTGATATAAATAAAAAACCAGGCATATGGAAGCTATATATTGTCAGATATAAAGATGATAAAAAACGACTTTCACCAGAATATGGTTGTAATAAATGACCGAATACGACGAGGAAAATCAATAACGCTCTTGCATTGTCAAAGAAGTAATCCCTGTTTTTTAATTGATTCATCATGATTCTCCTTTTGTTTACTCTGTAGAAATTAAATACTACTGTTACTAATTTATTATAAAATGAATGGGTTATGCAACGAAATAGGTCACATTGTAGATTTTTATTGTATATATACCCGAATAACATTATAATATTATAGAATAAAATAATTAAATATATAGATAGATAACAACTAAATAGTGGAGATGAAACAACATGTATAAACAGCTAGAACAATTAATCACATTAACAAGCAATGATTTAAACTTGGTAAGTAGACGCTTTGGTCAGCGTACAGATTTAACATCAGAGCAATTAGAAATGTTAAGAATCTTATATAGTTATGATGTATTATCGCAATATGATCTTACGATGAAAATTAACAAAGAACAATCCATTGTATCGAGATGGATAAAGAAGTTATGTAATATGGGTTATATTACTAGTAAACAATCAAGTCGTGATTTAAGATGTAAAGATTTAACGTTAACGGATGAAGCTAAAGCATTAGTACGACAAATCAATGAAGTACGCGTTGCTTTAATAGAAGCACGTTGTCAAAACTTAACAGCAGTGGATATAGAAAATTTAAATGCATTACTCAATAAGTTAAATGTCCATCATGCTCATATTTAGTTGATCTATTTGTAATAAGTCTTAAATTAAAAATTAAAGAGAACATGTATCCTACTACAAGGATACATGTTCTCTTTATTTAGTTTGTCATAAATTTTATGAAATTGAAGCTTTATTTATAAGTGTTTACATCAAAGTATTTACCTACTTTGTCCATTGAATCATAGAATGATTTAATTCTTGTAGCATTATGTTTGGCCCAAGCAACGTCTGTTGCATATTGGTGTACACCAGGATTATCAGGGTTCCAACGCATTTTATATAATGTGTTTTGTCCTTGATTGATATAAGAGCTTGCGATAAATTGTGCACCACCGACAATCGCTTTCTTAACTGAGTCCCAACCGTTATTTTTAGCAGTAATAAAGCCTTGCTTAACAGCATCGTGATCAACAGCGCCAATACCAAACATATTATAATATTTAGTAGGTTGGTTTGTAACTACTTTATTATTCACGACGTTGCCACCATTAGCTAGGGTAGATGTACCGTTACCAGTTTCTAATAAGGCATGTGAAATTAAATACACTTCATTGATATTATTTTCTTTAGCAGCTTGACTAAATGCAGCACCTTGACCTTCTAAGATACCTTTACCAACTAATAGTTTATTTAAATCTGTTGCATTAATATTTTGAGCTTTATCTAAACGTAAGAATTGGTATTTTTGAGTTGCATCTTTAACTAATTTGTTTGAATCCATCGCTGATTTGATTTCAGCAGAAGTTGCATCTTCCCATTTACCTGGTATGCGTTGGATTTGTGGTTTTGTATTTAGACCTTTTTGTAGCGCAACAGCTTGATCTAAAGTCATTCCAGTTGCATAGTATTTTACAAGTTCTTTGCGTAAATCAGCTGCTTTAATCCATACCGTTTTACCATTCGATAACTTACCATGATACCAAGTAATACCATTAATTGTTTGTTGTTCAAATACATCAAAGATACCTTCATAGAAGTCTCTTAATGAACCAGCACCTTTAGTAGCAGTAGGGTCTAAGTAATATTGGCCATTTTCATTATAGATAATGTAGTCATATTTGAGTGGTGTAGGGTTGCTTTGAGTTGTTGCTTGGTTTAAATCTTTAGCAGCAATCCAGCCTGTCTTGTTGTTTACATTTCCATAAATATATTCATCTTTATCAACAAATAATGATTTCGATGCATTAAATTTATTGTTACCAACTTTGTTTAAAGTATCAATTTGTTGTGCCTTTGTACCCCAAGGAATCGCATATAGACCATTGTTTGTAGGTTTAATTGTATATTGACCTTTTTTAGCTTCTGCCTTAGTTAAATTACGCGTATTAATATCTTTAGTGTTAACCCAACCGATAGGTGTTTTTTGGTTTGTATTCTGAATTAATACATACGTATTATCGCCTTGAGTACGTTGCTTTGAAATCGTGTATGTCTTACCTGAGAATTTAGAAGCATCTTTACCTTGCTCATCAAATACTGTTGTCTTGATTCCAGAATTTTGCGTATTTAATTGACCAATTTTGCTTACATTTGTTGTTTTATTTACAGTGTTGTTTGCTTTTGTAGCTTCTTTAACTTGGATATCTTTAGTAAGCATCCAACCCATATTTGTATTCGTCTTATTATCTGTAATTAAGTAAAATTGTTTACTACCTAGTGCAGCTTTTTTACTTAGTTTAAATGTTTTACCATTAACGTATGATTTTTGTACACCTTGCTTATCATAAACAGATGTATAAACACCGCTATTTGTTTTATTAACTGTACCTTGTTGGTTTGTTAGGTTAGTTACAATTAATTTATTTGTATCAGTAGAAGGGGTTGTAGTACTGTTTGATGTTAATTTACTTAAACTTACCCATCCAGATACTTTATTAACTGTGCCATAAAGGTAGTTTGTTTTGCCAATTTGTTGTTGTTTCGTTGCTTTAAATGTTTGTGCAGATTTACCAGATACTGTGCCTACCTTTTGTGAACTTGTTCCCCAAGGTACGCTGTAAAGAACTTCGCCTGGTTTTATCTTGTAGCTCTTATTAATTTTAGCAACTGATTTTGCAGTGTTATAATTCACATCATTTTGTTTAACCCAACCAATTAAATTACCTTTATTATAATCTGATACTAAATAGTATTTTTCTTGGCCTAGAGTAGCTGTTTTTGTAACTTTTAAGGTTTGGTTTGTACGGTTTGTTGCTTTACCATTTTTGTCATATACAGTTGTGTAGACGCCATTGTTTTTACTATTGATACGTCCTACACCGCTATTTGTCTTAACGGATAATTGTCCTGTTTTAGGTGTGTCATCTGTGTTCGTACTACCACTATTATTTGATGATGTAGTACCCCAATCCGCAGCTTGACCAGTTTGGATTAAATACTTTTCATATATTAAATCATATAATTCATCATAACTGTAATTGTGCGCTGCTAAATAACCATGAGGGTCACTGTGATCCGTGCCACCTAAATAAGTACTTACAGCTTTGTGTGTCCACACTGTTCCAGCACCATCATATTCAGCGCTATCAGGTTTCAAACCATAGTAACGTAAATTAGTTGCGGCATAATCAGCATAGTTATTGATAGAGCGCGCAAATGAATCATAATCATGTGTGTGTACTAATTCAACATGAATGAAACGTTCGTTAGCAGGAGCACCTGCACCCCAAGCTAAATAATCTGTATTCGCAGTTTCAATAATTCTATTACCGTCAACATACGCATGAACGAAAGCACTATTGTAATTATTCTTCATATAGTTAACTTCGCCAGTAATTGTTGAATTATCATTTGCTGTATCATGCATAACGATTCCTTCAGGTTTACCATAGCGATAGTTATATTGTGGTAAATAACTAGCAATATCTTGTTCATAATTTGGTGCCGTAAAGTTATTTTTACGGATATAATTATTGATTGATGAATTGACTTGTGGTGTATATCTTTGCAATGTTGACTTAGTAGTTGCTTCTTTTTTAACTGCAGCACGTGTAGTTGTAGCTTGTGAAGTATTCGCAGTGTAATTAGCAGTTCTTAACATAGGTGTTACATCAGATGTAGTGTCTTCATCTGTGTCGTTGTTTGATGTTACTGCTACCTTTCTTGCAACTGGTTCAGTAGTTGTAGTTTGCTCATTTGACTCTAAAGCATTGTCTGTTGAATCTGATTTAGTAGCTACTGCAACAGCGCCATCTTCATGATTAGTTTCTAATGCACTGTTGTTATCATTAGTGTCTTGAGTTGAAACTGTTGAATCAGCACTGTCATTAACTTGCTTCGCGCTTACTGTTGAATCACTAGAAATTTGCTCATCAGTAGTATTTTCATCTTGTTTCTTTGCTGATGTATCCTCTTCATTATCATCTGATTTCACTTCATTTGTTGAAGTAGAAGCTTGATCAGAATTAGCATCATTCTCTTGTGTTGCAACATTACTGTTTGATGTAGTTGGAGCTTCGTCTTGTTGTGTTGCTTCAACATTAGTGTTATTTGTATCAAGTTGTGCTGACTGTTTAGTTGTATCTTCAGTACTTTGTTGTTCTGAAGTTGCACTTTGTTGTTCATTAACTGAGCTTTCTGAAGTATTGCTGTTAGTTGTCGCATCTTCAGTTGCATTTGAGTCTTGAGACTTCATATCTTGAGATTCAGCAGATGAATTCTCTTGAGTGGTTGTATGATCAGCTGTTGTTACATCTTTAGAAGACATATCTTCTTGAGTTGAGCTTTCATCGTTAACTTTAGAATTTTGTTGATCAGTTGTTGTTTCATCTTTAGAAGACATATCTTCTTGAGTT
This sequence comes from Staphylococcus gallinarum, assembly GCF_029774255.1. Classification (NCBI taxonomy): domain Bacteria; kingdom Bacillati; phylum Bacillota; class Bacilli; order Caryophanales; family Staphylococcaceae; genus Staphylococcus; species Staphylococcus gallinarum. The sequence continues at coordinate 1,913,744 of NZ_CP069082.1, read as the reverse complement.
GAGCTCTCGTCGTTAGCTTCAGAATTTTGTTGATCAGCTGTCGCATCTGATTGTTGAGTTGTAACAGCATCAGTTTCTGAATTTGAAGCTGTTTCATTTGTGTATGTATTTGCTTCTTCTGTTGAGTCGCTGTTTAAATCATCTAGAAGTGCATCATAATTAGATACTTGATCAGCATCTTGTGACTTAACTTGCGTAGGGTCTTGGTAGGCCTGTGTTCCAGAAATATTAGTTGTTGGTTTACTAATTTCTGCTTGAATTTGCTTACCTTGTTGTTGAGTTTGCTCATCGTTTAACACATTTTTATTTTTTGTTTGATCTTGTGTATTTTCTGCTGCATGAGCATGATGAGTTGTCAAAGCAGTACCTGCAAACGTAAGTGCTACAATTGATGGTACTTTATAAGTAAACTTTTTATTAATCATTAAACTGCCCCTTTAACAAAATTATTTAGTGTCATTATAATACGTCTAAAGTATGAGTTGTTTAATTTCATCATTTTGTAATATAAAATTAATCTTATTCAATGTCGGATAATTAAGAAAATATTAATTAAAGCGTTATAACGCTTTAATAATATATTGTTATAAAATTACACTATATTAAATATTACAAATGATAAATGAAGTTTAAATGTAATTCTTAGATTAAGTTTATTTTATAGATTTTTTCATGGCGATATGTTCAATACCTTCTTCCAAAAATACTGAACCATATGAAAGATAACCTATTGATTCATAAAATGCTTGAGCGTGACATTGTGCATTAAGTTTAACTGTATCGTAACCTTCATCAACAGTGGCATGTTCTATGGCTTGCATGAGTTGTTTGCCATACCCGTGTTTACGGTACTGCTTTAGAATAGCTACACGTTCTATCTTCGCCACATTATCTACATTTCTAAAGCGAGCTGTCGCAAAAGGGGTTCCGTGTTGGTCGTATCCAATAATATGTGTGGCGATGGTTTCAAATTCATCTATTTCATTATCAATAGGTACGCCTTGTTCTTCTACAAAAACTTCTTTTCTAATGTCTAACGCATCATTCATCATTTTCTCGTTTCTTACAATTTCAAACATATTTTTATCTCCTGACTTGTGATTATTAAAAAAACCCTACCGTTTATACGATAGGGTAGTAGCTTACTGTGCATTTTTTCTAACGATTGCAGTATATTGCCAAAAAATACGCATTTGTGCAATATTCCAATTATTCATTCCCATTGTATAACCTGATGGTTTGAAAAGATGGACATCTGTTACTTCTAAAGCAGCTGCAATTAAATATTGGATAGGTATACTGATTTGTTTCATTGTTTCTGTAATACCGTTTTGATCATAAACCCATGTAAATGGCAATTCAGATTCAAACACATCTACTTTATCAAATATTTCTGGAAGGGCAACAATGTAACATGCACCGTCAACAACTGGATTTTCATCACTATCTTTATAGTAAATACGCAATGCTTCATAATTTTCACGATGTTCATGGTTTACATAGAAAAATTCATTTCTAAATAATGCCATATCTTTACTGTGAATCAATTGTTGTTCTAAAACATTGAACATCCCATTAACGTGTGCAAGTTTTTCATATGTTTTTCGCGACATCATTTGAGCTCCTTTCTACAGATTAATATTGGTTAGTAGGCACGTCTCCGGTAGGCGCTTGTTGTGAAGGTTCTGCGGATGGTGCCTGCTGTTGATTTACATCGTTTTGCTGTTGTTGGTTAGCGTCTTGTTGTTGATCAACGTCACTTTGTTGAGAATTTGATTGATCTTGACTTGAGTCATATTGTTGGCTGGTATTGTCTTGTGTTGAATCAGGCGACTCAGTAGAATTATTTTGTTCGGTAGATGTTGAATCTTGTTGATTGTCACTATCATCTGAGCTATCGTTTTGATTTTTACGCAATAAGCTCTTATCAATTTCTGTCTGTGGTACGAGTGTACCATAAAAATCTTTCACACGTTTATTTAAAAAGTCATCTTTATCTTTAATTTTTGGTAAACCTAAGTCTTTTCTTAATAAGTTGGATGTACTCATAATACTTTTAAGGCTAGGATTATAATAATAAATACCATCTAAATAATCATCTTCACCTTTAAGTTGCTTACTTTTAATATCGATATCATTTTGTAAATATTTAGTTGCTAATGCCTTTACTTCTTTGGAACTAAAATTGTGCTTCGAATTATCTCCGACGATTTGAATGACATCGTCTAATTTATCAAATGAATCTAATTTTTGAGCTTTTGCGAATAATATCTTCAATAAGTCCATTTGTCTTTGACCACGTTTTAAATCAGAGTCATGGTGTCTTGTTCTAGCTACAGCTAGCGCTTGATCACCATTTAATTTTTGGTAGCCTTTCTTGACTTTAATCTTTCCTGTATCATTCGTGTTTGGTTCATTTATATCGTATGGTACTTTATAGTAAATACCACCAAGTTCATTGACTGCATCTACGAATGCTTCCATATTAATTCTAACGTAATAATCAACTGGAACGTTTAGTGTTGCTTCTACTGAGTCCATTGAAGCAGTAGGGCCACCGTATGCGTGCGCATGTGTAATTTTATCGTAGAATCCGACTTTTGGAATATAACTAATTGTGTCTCGAGGAATGCTTAGCATTCTGATTTGGTTTTTATCTGCATTAAAAGTGGATAAAATCATTGCGTCTGTTCTTGAATGTTCAGTAGTTTGCCCATTTTTCTCACGCCCACTATTTTCATCGATACCTAAAAATAAAATAGAAACCGGGTCTTTTGAAGGATTCACCTTTTCGCTACGAATATTGGATTGTCGCGAAGAATCTCCATTGTTAAATGAATTTTCAAAAGCACCTTGGGATGATTTTAATAAAATAACAGCAAATATTACTGGAACAACTACAAGAATTAAAGATAGAAATATTAAAAAATATTTAAAAAATTTATTCATGTTTGAAGCTCCCCATGCATATGATTTGTACATATTACTATATTTTTCTGAAAGTTATAGTTCTTTTTAACTTTGTTAAATTATTGTAAAGAAGAAAATGTACTATAACTTATAATTTTATAACTAACATTAAAAAAATTCAACTAAGAATATAGTCGTAAATTTAAGGAATTTTGTTTAAGTTAAAAAATAGGGGTAAACAATAATTTTGCACAACTAAGATTTATTGTTAAATAATTGATGGCACGTCTGAAAAATGATTTCTTTAAAGACATACGATATAATGATAAATATATTAATATTAAAATATGAAAATTATTATTAACCTTGTGTGATTGATATAAGGAGGAACTCAGAGAATGAAACAACTATGGTTAGATAAATTAGATGAGAGTTTAGTTAAACCATTTTATAATGAACAAACTGAAACAGAAAGAGCTGCAGCATTTGAAGGTGACTTAACGTTTGGTACTGCTGGCATAAGAAGTACATTTGGATTAGGTCCTGCTAGACTTAATGCATTTACAGTGCGTAAAGTTGCTTTGGGACTTGCACAGTACTTAAATGAGCAGGTAACAGGTGCGAATGTAGTCATTCACTTTGATACTAGATTATTATCTAAGGCATTTTCACAAGAAATGGCCAGTGTCTTAGCTCAGAATGGTGTAACGCCAATATTAGCAAAAGATTATAAGTCAACGCCTGAATTATCATTTGCAGTTAGACATTTAAAGGCTGATGCAGGCGTAATGATTACAGCGAGCCATAATCCTAAAAATTATAATGGTATTAAAATATATGACGCAAAAGGTGGCCAGTTGTTACCGGAACAATCAGAAGAACTCAGCTCATACATAAATCGTATACAATCTCCTTTAGAAATTGAAAAAGGTGACTTCGAACAACAAGTCGAGCAAGAGAAAATTTTATATATTAATGAAGATTTGACCAATGCCTATAAAGAAAATGTAAAGCAACTTGTTGGTTCAATCGATATTAAAGATTCTAAAGTTGTTTTAACCAGTCTACATGGTACAAGTTTACCAGTTGTATCCGAGATATTATCAGAACTTGAATACAATAATTATGTTATAGAGACAGAACAATCGTTACCGGATGGTAATTTTCCAACTGTTGCAATTGCGAATCCTGAAGATGAAGCAGCGTTTGAGCGTGGTTTAGCATTGGCAAATGAAACTGATGCACAAATGATTATTGCAACAGATCCAGATGCTGATCGCCTTGGATTTATTGAACGATATGATAATCATAATTATCGTTATTTCAATGGTAATGAAATTGGCTTGTTATTAATGAAATTAAGATTTCAAGATTTAGCTGATGCAAACAAGTCTCAATTTATTATTAAATCAATAGTTACAAGTGAATTAGCAGAGAGATTAGCGCTTGCATTAGATGTTGAAGTAAATAATGTCTTAACTGGCTTTAAATTTATATCTCATCTTTTAGAAGAGAAGGAAAATAAAAATGAACAACAACTATTACTAGCATTTGAAGAAAGTCATGGTTACTTAGCACAAACGATTTCAAGAGATAAAGATGCAATTCAGATTGTACCTCTATTAATTAAGTATAAGAATTTGCTTGCTAATAATGGTTTGACATTCAAAGATGAGATGGAAGATATTTATAAAAATATTGGTGCATTTAAGGATAGAACACTGGCGCCATCTTTTGAAGGGAGAGAAGGTGTCGAAAAAATTAATCGTATTATGAATTACTTTAGAAGTAATGAACTTTCAACTTTATGTGGTTTAGAAGTTAAAAAGGTTGAAGATTATGAATCAGGATATTTAACAGATAAAGTAAAGGGAACAACAGAATCATTAACACTTCCTAAAGCTAATTTAATCAGATTTGTTTTTGATGAAGGATTCATTGCATTAAGACCATCAGGTACAGAACCAAAAATGAAAATTTATTTCTCTTTAAATGTAGAAGATATCGATAAAATATCAACTGAATTTGTGAATCAATATATTGATTCAATAAAATAAGACGTATAGAGGCAACATGAATGACAACAAGAACAATTATACGTACAATTATTGCAGTTTTTTTGATCAATGGCATTTTCCTAATGGCTTATTACACAAGCATACAGGTATTTCACAACAAAAATGAAACACGCATCACGAATAATCAGCAACAGAATTTAGATAGAAAAAATAATGAATCACATATAACCTTAAAGCTTCCGACAGTTATGAGTAATTCTCCGCAAATTAAGGATATTGATCATTATTTGAGTGAAAATGAATATAACGGAACGGCAGCAATATATGAAAATGGCCAATTGAAGTTAAACAAAGGTTACGGTTTGCAAAACTTTACAAAAAATCGGACGAATAAGCCCGACACAATGTATTTAACTGGCTCTGTACAAAAACTAACAACTGGTATAATGATTAAGCAACTTGAAGAAGAACATAAAGTTGATATAAATCAATCTATCGAAACGTATATACCATGGTTTAAAACAGATAAACCAATTACCGTCAAACAGTTAATTTTTCATAAGAGTGGTTTAGCAAAATATAAACCTAACTTAAAATACAAAAAGTTAGATGATGCTGTCACTGCAATCCACAAACAAGGCATAGATGAGGCTTATTATAATAAGTATCGTTATAATGATGCGAATTATTTAGTGCTTGCACAAATTATCGAAGCGATCACTGGTAAATCTTTCGAGGAGAATTTTGATCAACGTTTGTTAAAACCATTACATTTACAACATACTGCATTCTATAATAATCCAAATTTCAAGTTTAAAATGGCAACGGGTTATAAATTGAATGAAGGTAGTGAGCAACCACATGCACAACGTACGAAATATTTAAATCATTATTATGGTGCTGGTAATCTTTATATGACGCCACTAGATATGTGTAAATTAGTCTATGGTTTACAAAACAATCAATTTTTCAATAGCCAAGTGACAGGGCCATTAATTCATGAAAGCTACACAAAGTCGTATCCAATTCCATATAGATATGGTTTTTATACTTTTGCTGATAAGAATAGGATAAATGGTAAGTTTTTTGGACAGACGTTCACAGTATATTTTAATAATCGTTATATCATTGTATTAGGTTCTAACTATGAGACATTTGATTTTAAAAATGAAAATTTATTAGAATATATATACAAAAATATTTTGAATCAGATCGGTACTTATAATGAGGTGGGTGTTCCTTATCAAGTGGGCAATCAATAACTTTATGTAAGTATTTATGATGAAACAAAACAAAAGGTTAAGACAATGAGATAAAATTGTCTTAACCTTTTTGTATATGATTAGTATATTAGATGCAATGTTGGAGGGAATCTATAAATAAATTTTTGAAAATTTCAGGATCAATTGATAATACAACAGTACAATTTGGCTGTGGTGATTTAAAATCAGTCACAGTTGCACCTTTAGTTAATTGGCCTGATACTTCTATTTGTACATTTGCTTGAGCTGTTTCAAATTTGTCAGGATGTAATAAATAGAGAATGGTATAAGCATCATAAACGTTTGTACCTTTCTCAAAATCATCGCCACGATAATGTCTGAATAATTGATGTAACATTTTGCCAGTTTGATTTAACTGATTTAATTGATTAACAGTAGCATGACTGAGTGTAGAACTTCTAGCAACATCTAGACCAACCATAGTAATGGGTAGGTTTGAATTAAAGACAATTTGTGCAGCCTCAGGGTCACAGAATATATTAAATTCTGCTAATGGTGTAATATTTCCTCGACCAGCACTGCCGCCCATGAGCACGATTTGACGGATATGTTGTTTTACTTCTGGATATGTAGAGAGTAGTAGTGCAATATTCGTAAGTGGTCCAATAGGTACAAGTGTGATAGGGGTGTCACTTTGTAACAGTAATGTTTTCATTGCTTCTACAGCATGAACATCACTTATGGCCGATTGATCAATAGCAGGGAAGTCATAACCATTCATGCCAGACTCACCATGGACAACACTTGCATCAACGATATCTGTTAACAATGGATGTGCAGCGCCTTGATAAACCGGTACATCGCTATTGAAAAATTGTTTGAGTTTCAAAGCATTTGCAGTAGTTTTATCAATTCCTACATTTCCATTAACTGTGGTAATCATTTTTACATCTAATTCAGGATGGTTCAGCGCAATGCTAATGGCAGCAGCATCATCTATACCTGGATCAGTATCAATAATAATTGGTAATTTATTAGACATTATAAATAGCCTCCTATAATAAGAATAAAATACTTTGCTTATAATATTATTTTACAATGAAATAAAGAATAAATGTTGTGAAGCACTTTAAATCATAACAATAAAAAAAGACTTCTCCGAAGAGAAGTCTTTTACTTTGGATTATAAGTGACTTGAGTGTCCACCTTGCATAACCCAGTACGTACCAATAACAGTGATTAAAGTAATGATAATCGCAAATACTACTTTGAATCCTTGGACGTTACCGTCTTTACCTTCAGTTAAGTGCATGAACATTAATAATTGAACAGCTGCTTGAATGAAAGCAAATCCGAAAATTATTGTAATCTTAGCGTTCAATGACATTGAAGTATACAATGTTACGAATATTGCTAAGATAGTTAGAACGATAGAAGCGATAAAGCCTACAGTGTGTTTTACTATTGTATTCATCCGCTATACACCATCCCTATCATATATACGGCAGTGAAGATGAAAATCCACACAACATCTAAAAAGTGCCAGTATAAACTTACTATAAATAATTTAGGAGCATTATCTTTATTTAACCCTCGCATTGCAATTTGGATTAATAAACATGTAATCCAAACAATACCTAATGAAACGTGGGCACCATGTGTTCCTAATAGAATAAAGAAACTAGACCAATAAGAACCAATAGTTGGATTAACACCTTCATGTGCATAGTGAGCAAATTCATAGATTTCAAAACCAACGAACACTACACCAAGCAATACAGTGATAATCATCCAAATCATCATTAGTTTTTGCTTTTCTTGTCTCATGTAGTAAATTGCAATACCACAAGTATAAGAACTAATTAATAACGAGAATGTCATTATTAATACAAGTGGTAATTCAAATAACTCAGTAGTCATTTTACCAGCATAGTCGCCACCATGTTGTAATGTCAGTAAAGCTGCAAATAACGTACCAAATAATGAGAATTCTGCTGTAAGGAAAATCCAAAAGCCAAGTTTATTCAAATTACCTTCATGCGAACGAGAATCTATTGTGTTAGCATCATGACTCATGACTTACAGCCTCCCTTTCTTTTATACGTGCTTCACGTAAACGTTTTTCAGTTTCAGCAACTTCTTCTGCATGGATATGGTAACCGTGGTCGACTTGGAAACTGCGGTAAATCATTGTTCCGAAGATACCAATTAAGCAAAGAATTGCTGGAATGATAGTTTCAAATATTAAGAAGAAACCACCAATCGTCATAAAGATACCCATCCATAAACCAACAGCAGTGTTGTTAGGCATATGAATATCTTTGTAATTATGGTTGTCTAAATAATGACGACCGTGTTCTTTCATATCAACAAATGTATCATAGTCATTCCAATCTGGAGTGATTGCGAAGTTGTATTTAGGTGGAATTGCTGATGCAGTAGACCACTCTAAAGTACGACCTAAACCATCCCAGTTATCACCAGTTGCTTCACGTGGTGCTTTGAAGAAACTGTATACGATACTTGCTACTAAGAACATGAAGCCTAATGCCATTAATAGGGCACCGATAGTTGAGATTACGTTTAATAACCACCAACCATCTTCTGGCATATAAGTGTATAAACGACGAGGCATACCATCTAATCCAAGTACGAATTGTGGTAAGAAACAAACGTTAAATCCGATCATGAATAACCAGAAACACCATTTGTTTAATGTCTCATTTAATTTATAACCAGTCATCTTAGGATACCAGAAGATTAAAGCACCAAGACAGGCAAATACAACACCAGTAACTAATGTGTAGTGGAAGTGTGCCACTAAGAAATAAGTATTATGGTATTGATAGTCTGCTGCAGCCATCGCTAACATTACACCAGTAACCCCACCTAATAAGAAGTTAGGGATGAAGGCTAATGAGAATAACATTGGCGATTCAAAACTAATACGACCTTGGTATAAAGTGAACAACCAGTTAAATAGTTTAACACCGGTTGGTATACCAATTAACATTGTTGTAATTGAGAAGAATGAGTTAATCAAAGCACCATTACCCATTGTGAAGAAATGGTGAACCCAAACTAAGAAACTTAAGAATGCAATACCTGCAGTTGCCCACACCATGCTTTGGTGTCCGAATAAACGTTTACGAGCAAATGTAGGAATGATTTCAGAATATATACCAAATGCCGGTAGGATAACGATATATACTTCAGGGTGCCCCCATACCCAGAAGAAGTTAGCCCATAACATTGGCATACCACCGTCAGCAACGGTGAAGAATGCTGTTCCAAAAATTCTGTCTGTAGTGAATAATGCTAAAGCAACTGTTAACACAGGGAATGCCAAGATAACAATCAATGCAGTGATGAAAGTTGTTACAGTGAACATTGGCATTTCCATAAATTTCATTGTAGGTGATTTACATCTAAGTATTGTTACGAAGAAGTTAATACCTGTCATTAATGTTCCGATACCAGAAATCTGGATTGCTATTAGGTAATAGTTAACCCCAGGTCCTGGACTAAATTCTCCGGCAAGTGGAGCATAGTTTGTCCAACCAGCAGCAGGTGATCCACCTACGATAAATGAAAGGTTGAATAAAATCATACCTGCGAAGAATAACCAGAAACTAATACTGTTCAATACAGGGAATGCAACGTCGCGTGCACCAATTTGTAATGGTACAACTACGTTCCATAAACCAAATACGAAAGGCATTGCCATAAAGATAATCATGATAACGCCGTGCGTACTAAAGATTTCGTTATAGTGGTTTGATTCTAAGAATTTATTATCTGGAATTGTTAATTGAGCACGAATAAGTAATGCGTCAATACCACCACGAACGAACATTAATACTGCACAGATTAGGTACATTGCACCAATCTTCTTATGGTCGACAGATGTGAACCATTCTTTGTAAAGATATTTCCATAACTTGAAGTAAGTAATTACTGCGATCACACCGATAACTAAGAATGGCGCACCAATTTGTGCCATTGTAATCATCCAGTTACCATGAACGATCAATTGATCCCATGGAAAATTCATTAATGTCCACCTCCATGCTCTTGATCTTTGTTCTCAATTTTAGATGCTTCTTTATCTTTAGCACCTTTTGAGATTTTTTCCATTTCGTCCATATTATGTGATTCATCTTTCTTGAATTTACCATCATATGGCTCTTTGTTGCCTAAGATCATGGCTTTCATACCATGACGTTCGTAGTTAGCGTTTGTAATCTGCGGTTTACGTGCAGGTTGATCCGGTTTATCTAATATATCCTCTGTAATTTGCTTTTCAGAGTTGAAGTTTGGATCTTTTTGTACGTAATTATAGCGATCATAAGCATAGAAGATATACTCAGGATCTGCAGCAGGGTCAACAAACGCCATGTGCGTACCACTGAAAGTTAAGTTTTTGTTTTCAGTAGTAGGTAAAAGTTGCTTGTCAAATGTATCTTGATCTAATACTTTTTGACTTTGAGCATCTTTAACCCAATCCTTGAATTTACTTTGACTTACTGAGTGAACGTCAAATGTTTGACGAGCGAAACCTTCACCATTGAAGTTTGAGTTACGACCTCTGAACGTACCTTCTTTATCAGCAGTTAACGTCCAGTCCATCGTCATACCAGTCATCGCGTATTTCTGACCACCTAATTGTGGAATCCAGAAACTAGTCATCATATCCATAGATTGGAGTTTAAAGATAACCGGGCGATCTTTCGGAATAGTTAAGTGATTAACTGTTTCGATTTTTTCTTCAGGGTAACTAAAGAACCATTTATAACCAGCACTCGTAGCGTAAACAACAAGTGGGTCATCTTCTTTAGCCGGTGGTTTTTCGTACTCGTAAAGTGATTTAACCGTTGGAATGGCTAAAGCAATTACGATAATCACAGGAACAATAAACCAAATTGTTTCAAGTAAAGAGTTGTGGTGCATTTTACCAGATTCTGATGTATTTCCTATTCTGTATTTGAATAAGAATACAGCGAACATGATAAGCACCGCGGCAATAATAACAAGCATGAAGATGATTGAATAGATAATCAAGAACTTCGAGTCACTTGCCATCGGCCCTTTTGGGTTTAAAACTTCTACATTGGAACAGCCACTAAGTAAAATTAGTGAGCCAAAGAGTAGAAGCAAAGACTTAAATTTTGACACTTTTTTGACCTCCTAATACTACAATTGTAGGGCTTACCATCAATTTTAAGATATTACGCAATATTTACAAGTCTTTCTGAGGAAAAAATTATTGTAAAATTAAAACAAGCCCAACAGACTCAAGGTCTGACGGGCTTTTAAAGATTTGTTAAAATTATGTGTACATTTTGTGAAAAGTGCCATATTTTAATAGAATGGATAATTTTAGTTGTTTATATAGGTATATTGGAAGCAATTTAACGTAATTTAGTTGATTATTTTACTTCTATATAATGTGTTGATTTTCCAATTGCACCATCTGAATCTTCAACTTTATAAACGACTTTATATTTTCCTGGCTTTGAAGTATCAATATCACCATCTACAGTTATTTTATGTGTCAGGTCGCCATCTTCTTTGTCAAACGCACGGACACCTTTTAATGGTTGATATGCTTCTCCCTTATGTATAATTGTATCTTTTGTACCTTTTAATTCTGGAATAGAGTTATCAGTAGCTTCTGCGCTTAGGTTAGGTGTAACAAGCGTTGCGGAAACACCTAATGCTGATAAAGACTGTAATAATTTGTTCATAACGCTAACCTCCGAATGAAAGCCATTGATTTATTTAACTTAACTATACTGTAATCTACGTTTAAAATCATCATACTATAGTCTTAATATACCGTACGACTTTAAATTTAAATGAAAATTTCAGTTAAAATTTAGTAAATTGAACTTTTTGTGAATTTTATCACGTAAACCTTTCAAATGTAAATTAATTGTATTAAACTAATTTGTGAAATAAAGAATAAATGGCTAGGGGAGTGTCAAGCATGTTAACAGAGAACGAAAAAGCAATTATTAAAGAAACGGTGCCAGTATTACAAGAAAAAGGTACAGAAATCACGTCATTTTTCTACAAAAGAATGTTTAATCAACATCCAGAATTAAAAAATATGTTTAACCAAACGAATCAAAAGAGAGGCCTTCAATCCACAGCATTAGCTCAAAGTGTATTAGCTGCTGCATTAAACATTGAAGATTTAACGCGTATTTTACCAGTAGTAAAAGAGATTGCATATAAGCATTGTGCGCTACAAGTACCGCCAGCAGGTTATGATATAGTTGGTGAAAATTTAATTGCTGCAATTGAACATGTGCTAAGTTTGGAAAATGATAATCCAATCGTTCAAACTTGGACAAAAGCTTATGGTGAAATTGCAAATGTGTTTATCTCAGTTGAAAAAGAAATATATGAACAAATGGCATGGAGTGGTTTCAAACCATTCGAACTCATTGATATAGAGCAAGTTACTGACAATATTAAGTTATTTACGATTAAATCAACTGAAATAGATTTAAGTCAATTTGAGCCAGGACAATATATTACGGTTGATGTTGAAAGTGAGAAATTACCATATCGTGCAAAACGTCATTATTCTATTGTAGAAGGTAATGTTGATCAATTAAGTTTTGCTGTTAAAAGAGATGTTACAGAGAATAATGAAGGAGAAGTTTCAACAATTTTACACGATGAGTTCAAAGTTGGTGATATGATTAATTTATCTGCACCAGTTGGTGACTTTACATTAAATCATGTGTCTAAACCACAATTGTTTATCGGTTCAGGAATCGGTGTAACACCATTAGTTCCAATGTTTAGACACGTTGTATCTAGTCAAGGAACAGCACAATTCATTCAAAACACGAATGATATTGACCAAATTCCATTCCAAGAAAAGCTATCTGAAATTGCAAATAATGAAGATAATGCTAGTTATATCATTCACGACAAAAACCAAAATGGTTATATCGATGCTGAATATTTAAAACAGTATTTAACAGATGATACAGAAATTTATGTTTGTGGTGGAACAGAGTTCTTGAAATCCATCATCAGTATATTAAAAGAAATTGGAGTAGCAACAGAGCGTATACATTTTGAATCATTTATTCCAAAATTAAGTGTTGGTGTATAATTTATATAACGTTAAAACCAAGTTACCCCTTTAAAAATGATATATAGAAGTGACTGGGAGTTAAACCTCAGAAAAATGCCACCCCTAAGATTAAATTAATCTCTTGGGGTGGCATTTTTATAGTGAAAACATCATTATTTGTTTAGTACGAATAGGTTATGATGTTCGAAAAGCCAAACACCTGTGTAGCTATTAATAAAAGGAAAAGGCAATTTCTATCACATTCGATAGAAATTGCCTTTTTAACTGGATAAATATCTTAACATCCAGACTATTATCTTACTCAATACCTCTACGTAATTTTTCTGCAATTAATGTATTATTTAATACCATTGTGATTGTCATTGGACCAACGCCACCTGGAACTGGTGTGATTGCACCGGCAATTTCTTTCACTTCATCATATTCGACGTCGCCTTTTAATTTACCATTTTTATCAGGTGTATTTCCGACGTCAATAACAACAGCACCTTCTTTAACATCATCCTTTGTAACGAGACCAGGTCTACCAACGGCACTTACAATAATATCTGCATCTTTTAAATGTTTATGCATGTCTTTTGTTCTTGAATGAAGAATCGTAACAGTCGCATTTTTTTGTAGCAATAATTTTGATACTGGTTGTCCAACAATATGGCTACGTCCAATAATTACTGCTTCTTTACCTTCAATATCGATATCTGCATGATTTAATATTTCCATAATACCTAAAGGTGTACAAGGTACAAAAGTTTGCTCATCGATATAAAGTTTACCAATATTTTCAGGATGGAATCCATCAACGTCTTTTGCTGGGTTGATTGCTTCTAAAACCTTTTGTTCACTCACTTGTTTAGGGAGTGGTACTTGTACTAATATACCACTTACTGTTTCATCTTCGTTTAAGCGTTTAAGTTCTCCAAGAACTTCCGCTTCAGTAGCAGTTTCATCTAAATGGACGATTTCTGAAATCATACCAATTTTTTCTGCGGCTTTCTTTTTAGAATTAACATAACTTTGACTCGCGCCATCATTACCAACAAGAATTACTGATAACTTTGGAGTGAAACCTTTCGCTTGTAATGTTTCGACTTGATCTTTTAGACCTTGTCTATAATCTTTTGCAATTTGTTTTCCATCTAATATTTTTGCGACCATGTAAATATGTCCTCCTCGAATGTTTAAACTTCACTTTACTTCCTTAACTTAACTTTAACATAAAACACAGCATAAATTTCAACCAAAAGACGTAGATTGAGTTATTTTTTTAAAATAAAGTTCGATTTTTGATTGAAAAAGCATAGTTTAGTTGTTATGCTATATCTGTAATATACAACTATTAGCAGTATTATTTCAAATATCTGAAAGGGTGTTCAACTTGAAAGTGGTAGTCATTATGGGTAGTTCTTCTGATTGGGAAACAATGAAAGAGAGTTGCCAAATGTTAGACCAATTTGGAATACCGTACGATAAAAAAGTAGTTTCCGCACATCGTACGCCTCAATTAATGTTTGAATTTTCAAATGAAGCGAGAGCGAATGGTTATGATGTCATTATTGCAGGTGCTGGAGGCGCAGCGCATTTACCAGGAATGGTAGCCTCTATGACAACATTGCCAGTCATTGGTGTGCCTATCGAATCGAAGAGTTTAAAAGGACTGGATTCTTTACTCTCAATCGTGCAAATGCCAGGTGGTATCCCAGTCGCTACAACAGCAATTGGTAAAGCTGGTGCGAAAAATGCCGGAATACTTGCAGCCAGAATGTTAAGTATCGGTAATGAAACAATCCAAAAGAATTTGGAAAATTATGAAAAATCGTTAGTCGAGAAAGTGAGTGAAATGCAGCATGATCTTCAATAAGTTAAAATTCGGCTCAACAATTGGCATCATAGGCGGAGGTCAATTAGGTAAGATGATGGCACAATCCGCACAAAAAATGGGTTATAAAGTTATTGTCTTAGACCCAGATGCTGATTGTCCATGTCAACATGTTGCACATCAATTTATCAATGCAAACTATGATGATTTAGCAGCTTTGGAGTCATTAGGAGAAGCATCAGATGTCATCACTTATGAATTTGAAAATATTTCAGCTAACCAACTACAAACACTAGTCTCAAAATATAACGTTCCTCAAGGTTATGAAGCAATCCAATTGTTACAGGATAGATTAACCGAAAAAGAAACATTACAAAAAGCAAATACTCAAATTGCGCCGTTTGTACAATTAACGGAAAAAAATGACATAACTCAGGCTGTAGCAGAAATTGGTTATCCGTTTATCGTTAAGACACGATTTGGTGGCTATGACGGTAAAGGTCAAATTTTAGTCAGAGATGAAATGGATTTAGAAGAAGCACAAGAACTCATTTCGAATCAAGAATGTGTTGCAGAGAAGTATTTAGATTTGTATAAAGAAGTTTCTTTAACAGTAACAATCGGAAATGACAATCAAATTACTTATTTCCCATTACAAGAAAATGAACATCAAAATCAAATATTATTTAAAACAATTGTTCCTGCACGTGTAGACAAAGAACAGGAAGCGCGTAATGAAGTTAACAAGATAATCGAAAAGATTCATTTTGTTGGTACATTCACAGTAGAGTTCTTTATCGATACAGACAATAAACTCTATGTTAATGAAATTGCGCCAAGACCACATAACTCAGGTCATTATTCAATAGAAGCTTGTGATTATTCGCAATTTGATAGTCATATATTGGCAATTACTGGTCAAAAATTACCTGAGTCTATCGAACTTTTAAAGCCAGCTATTATGATGAATTTATTAGGCAGAGATTTAGATATTTTAGAGGATCAATTTTCAGAACACCCAGAATGGCATGTCCACATATATGGTAAGAACGTACGTAAACCAGATAGAAAGATGGGTCATTTAACCGTACTAACAGATGATATTGAACAACAAGAAGTAGACTTGCTACACAAATTTGAAGGGAGACATCACTAATGTCCTTGTTATATGAAGGAAAAGCGAAACGTATCTATTCAACTGATACAGAAAATGTATTAAGAGTTGAGTATAAAGATGAAGTTACTGCAGGTAACGGTGCCAAAAAAGATCATATCGAAGGTAAAGGTCGTCTGAACAACCAAATCACTTCAAGAATATTTGACTATATTAAAAAAGAAGGAATTGGTAGTCATTTTATTGAACAAATTTCTGAAACAGAACAACTTGTTGAAGCTGTAGAAATAATTCCGTTAGAAGTGGTGGTAAGAAATATTGCAGCTGGATCAATTACAAAGCGTTTAGGCTTTGATAAAGGTCATCTATTTGAGACACCTTTAGTTGAATTCTTCTATAAGAATGATGATTTAAATGATCCGCTTATTACTGAAGATCACATTGGTTTATTAAATCTTGCAAGTGAATCTGAAGTAGAAGTTTTAAAGCAATCTGCTAAAGCCATCAATGCTAAATTAGTACAATTAATGGATGAAATGGGATTGAGATTAGTAGACTTTAAAATCGAATTTGGTAGAACGCAAGACGGACGTGTGATCCTTGCAGATGAAATTTCACCTGATACATGTCGTATTTGGGATAAAAATAGTGATACTAACTTTGACAAAGACGTATATCGTGAAGACACTGGTTCAATTATTGAAACTTATCAAACATTTTTAAATAAACTGGAGGCATTATAATAATGAAAACTATCGAATTACACATCACATTACAACCACAGGTATTAGATACACAAGGGCAAGCTTTAAATCGTGCGGTTCATGATTTAGGTTATAAACAAGTTAATGATATTCGTGTAGGTAAAGTCTTATATATGACAGTAGATGAGGCTACAGATGAAGCGGTTCATAATGTTATTACTACTTTAAGTGAAAAATTATTTGCCAATACAGTTATTGAAGAATATAGCTATAAAGTGTTGGAAGAAGGAGAGAAAGCATAATGAAATTTGCAGTGCTTAAATTTCCAGGCTCTAACTGCGACAGAGATATGTATAATGCAGCTTTAAAAACAGGTGTAGAGGCTGATTACGTTGATTATAGAAATACATCATTAGCTGGATATGACGGCGTACTAATTCCAGGTGGTTTCTCATTCGGTGATTATTTACGTTCAGGTGCAATGGCGAGTGTTGCTCCAATTATTAATGAAGTAAAACGCTTTGCAGATGAAGGTAAGCCAGTGCTAGGAGTTTGTAATGGGTTTCAAATTTTGACAGAAATAGGACTGTTACCAGGCGCTTTATTGCACAATGATTCACATTTGTTTGTAAGCAGAAATGAATCGTTAAAAATTGTTAATAACCAAACACCATTCACTAATTTATACGAAGAAAATGAAGATGTTATTTATCCAGTAGCCCATGGTGAAGGTCACTACTATTGTACTGATGCAATGTATAAAGATTTAGAAGCTAATAATCAAATCATTTTAAAATATAATGAAAATCCTAATGGTTCATATAATGACATTGCAGGAATCGTCAATGAACAAGGTAATGTTTGTGGAATGATGCCTCATCCAGAGCGTGCAATTGAATCAATCTTAGGTACAGATAGTGGCGTAAAATTATTTGAAGCAATGGTAAATAGTTGGAGGGAACAAAATGTCTAAATTTATTGAACCTAGTGCAGAGGAAATTAAGTTAGAAAAACTATATCAAGATATGGGTTTAAGTGATAAAGAATATGATAAAGTGTGTGAAATTCTAGGTCGTGAACCAAATTTTACTGAAATAGGTATTTTTTCTGTAATGTGGAGTGAACATTGTTCGTATAAACATTCGAAACCTTTCTTAACACAATTCCCAACTTCAGGTAGTCATGTATTAATGGGACCAGGTGAAGGTGCAGGCGTAGTTGATATTGGCGATGAACAAGCAGTTGTTTTTAAAGTTGAATCACATAACCATCCTTCAGCAGTCGAACCTTATCAAGGTGCTGCTACTGGTGTTGGTGGTATTATCAGAGACATTGTATCGATAGGTGCAAGACCAATTAATTTACTTAATAGTTTGCGTTTTGGTGAATTATCAGAAAAGCAAAATCGCCGTTTATTACGTGGTGTTGTTGCAGGTATAGGTGGTTATGGTAACTGTATCGGTATTCCAACTACAGCTGGTGAAATTGAATTTGATGATCGTTATGATGGTAATCCTTTAGTAAATGCGATGTGTGTCGGAATTATCGATCACGATATGGTACAAAAAGGTACAGCTAAAGGTGTAGGCAACTCAGTCATCTATGTAGGTTTAAAAACAGGTAGAGATGGTATCCATGGTGCGACATTTGCTTCTGAAGAATTGAGTGAAGATAGTGAGAGTAAACGTCCTTCAGTACAAATCGGTGATCCATTTGTAGGTAAAAAATTAATGGAAGCAACACTAGAAGCAATTACATTTGATGAACTTGTAGGTATTCAAGATATGGGTGCTGCTGGTTTAACTTCTTCATCATCGGAAATGGCGGCCAAAGGTGGAAGCGGCTTACATTTACAACTTGAAAAGGTGCCAACACGTGAACAAGGTATCTCGCCATATGAAATGATGCTTTCTGAAACACAAGAACGTATGTTATTAGTTGTTGAAAAGGGAACGGAAGATAAATTTTTAGAATTATTTGATAAACATGAATTAGATAGTGCAGTTATTGGTGAAGTAACAGATACAGATCGCTTTGTATTGTCTTATGAAGGAGAAGTATATGCTGATATCCCAGTTCAACCACTATCTGATGAAGCGCCAGTATATGTATTAGAAGGTGAAGCACCTGAGTATAATAATGAAAAGAATGACTATAGTAATGTAGACGTTAATCATGTATTTGAGCAGCTGTTACAACATCCAACAATTGCTTCTAAGCGCTATTTATATGAACAATACGATCAACAAGTCGGTGCTAATACAATTGTAAAACCAGGCTTACAAGCTTCTGTTGTGCGTGTTGAGAATACGAAGAAAGCTATTGCATCTACAATTGACGGTGAAGCAAGATATGTATTCAATAACCCATATGAAGGTGGGAAAATGGTCGTTGCAGAAGCGTATCGTAATTTAATTTCGGTGGGTGCAACACCATTAGCTATGACAGACTGTTTAAACTATGGTTCACCTGAAAAGAAAGAAATTTATCAACAATTAGCTGATTCAACTAAAGGTATGGCTGAAGCATGTGAAGTATTAAGTACTCCAGTTGTATCTGGGAATGTGTCATTATATAACGAAACACGAGGCACTTCAATATTCCCAACACCTGTCGTAGGTATGGTTGGATTAATTGAAGACATTGATTTCTTAAATGATTTCACACCAAAAGCGAACGACAAGGTATATTTAGTTGGTGATACAAAGGATGATTTTGGTGGAAGTCAAATAGAGAAATTATTATATAAAGAAGTAAATCATGAATTTGAAGCAATTGATTTATCAGATGAAGTTAAAAAAGGTGAAGCAATTAAATCGGCTATTCGTTCGGGTGTCGCATCTCATGTACAAACAGTTGGTAAAGGTGGATTATTACTAACTTTAGCAAGATTCAGCGCACACTATCGTTTAGGTTTAGATGTGAATGTAAACCTATCAAATGGACAATTATTCAGTGAAACACAAGGTCGATATATTGTAATTGCTAAAGAAGGTCAAACACTTGATATTGATAATGCTGTAGAGATTGGTTCAATTACTGATAATGGCCAATTCAATGTTGCTAATAATGACATAAAGGTATCACGAGAAGTTTCAAATCTCAATGAAATATGGGAAGGAGCTATTCCTAAATGTATGACATCAGTGGATTAAATGAAGAGTGTGGCGTATTCGGTATTTGGAATCACCAAGAAGCGGCACAACTAACATATATGGGATTGCATAGTTTACAACATCGTGGTCAAGAAGGGGCTGGCATCGTTTGTTCCAATGGGGAGAACCTCATTGGTGAACGTGGCCTAGGTCTATTAACAGAAGCAATTTCTGATACTCAATTAGAATCATTTAAATCATATCAACATGCAATTGGACATGTTCGCTATGCTACATCAGGAAATAAAGGAATTGAGAATATTCAACCATTTTTATATCACTTTTATGATATGAGTGTTGGTGTTTGTCATAATGGTAATTTAATAAATGCACAAAGCTTAAGAAGATCTCTAGAGCATCAAGGTTCAATTTTCCATTCGTCATCAGATACAGAAGTAATTATGCATTTAATTCGTCGTAGTAAAGCACCAACATTTGAAGATGCTTTACAAGAAAGTTTAAGAAAAATTAAAGGCGGATTTACTTTTGCATTATTAACTAAGGATGCTTTATATGGCGCTGTTGACCCAAATGCAATTAGACCGCTTGTAGTTGGTAAAATGAAAACAGGTGCATATATAATAGCTAGTGAAACTTGCGCAATTGATGTACTTGGTGCGGAATTTGTTCGAGATATTCATGCAGGAGAATATGTTGTCATTAACGACGATGGTATCAGAGTTGAATCATATACACGACATACAACGACTGCAATTTCAGCAATGGAATACATTTATTTTGCTAGACCAGATTCTACAATTGCAGGAAAAAATGTACATGCAGTAAGAAAGCAATCTGGTAAACAGTTAGCAACAGAGAGCCCAGCACCTACAGCTGATATGGTCATTGGTGTGCCAAACTCATCTCTATCAGCAGCATCAGGCTATGCTGAAGAAAGTGGTTTACCTTATGAAATGGGCTTAGTTAAGAATCAATATGTTGCAAGAACATTTATTCAACCTACTCAAGAATTACGCGAACAAGGTGTTAGAGTTAAATTATCAGCAGTTAAAGATATTGTTCATGATAAGAATATTGTCTTGGTAGATGATTCAATTGTACGTGGTACAACGAGTAGACGTATCGTTCAAATGTTGAAAGATGCAGGTGCAAACGAAGTTCATGTACGTATCGCATCACCAGAATTTATGTTTCCTAGCTTTTATGGTATTGATGTATCAACAACGGCAGAGTTAATTTCAGCAAATAAATCACCAGAAGAAATTAGAGATTATATTGGTGCAGATTCTTTATCTTATTTAAGTGTTGATGGTCTAATCGATTCTATTGGACTTGATCAAGATGTACCATATAGTGGGTTATGTGTAGAAAGCTTTACAGGTGACTACCCTGCTGGATTATATGACTATGAAGAAGAATATGTAAAGCATTTAAGTGAACGCCAAAAAACATACTTGAAAAATAATAAACAATATTTTGATAAAGAGGGGAATATTCATGTCTAAAGCATACCAACAAGCAGGTGTTGATATAAACGCAGGTTATGAAGCAGTAGAACGTATGTCTAGTCACGTCAAACGAACAATGCGTAAAGAAGTACTTGGAGGACTTGGTGGCTTTGGAGCTACATTTGACCTTTCACAATTAAATATGAAAGCACCTTTACTCGTATCAGGTACAGATGGTGTTGGTACGAAATTAAAATTAGCTATCGATCATAACAAGCATGACACGATTGGTGTGGATGCCGTTGCAATGTGTGTCAATGATATTTTAACAACAGGTGCCGAACCACTTTATTTTCTAGATTATATTGCAACAAACAAAGTGGTACCGGAAGTTATTGAACAAATTGTTAAAGGCGTTAGTGACGGATGTGAGGAAACAAACACTGCACTTATTGGTGGTGAAACTGCTGAAATGGGTGAAATGTATCACGAAGGTGAGTATGATTTAGCTGGATTTGCTGTAGGTGCTGTTGAAAAGGACGAATATATTGATGGCAGTAATGTTAAACCTGGTCAAGTGATTATTGGTCTAGAGTCTAGTGGTATCCATTCAAATGGCTATAGCTTAGTTAGGAACCTTATTAAAAAATCAAACGTTGATTTACAAGAAAAATTTGACGCTCAACGTACTTATTTAGAAACATTTTTAGAGCCGACACGTCTCTATGTAAAACCAGTTCTTGCTGTAAAGGAAGCTATTCAAATTAATGCGATGACACATATCACTGGTGGTGGTTTCTATGAAAATATTCCTAGAGCATTGCCTGAAGGTGTTACTGCAAAAGTAGATACAACTTCATTCCCAACATTACCGATATTTAATTGGTTGCAACAACAAGGCGAAATCGAAACAGCTGAAATGTATAATGTTTTTAATATGGGTATCGGATTTACAATTATCGTTGAAGCACAAGATGCCGATAAAGCATTAGCAATATTAAAAGAGCATGATGTTAAAGCATATAAAATTGGTGAAATTGTTGAAGGCACAGAGCCGATTCAATTAACGGGGGTATAAAATGACCAAAATAGCAATTTTCGCGTCTGGTTCTGGAAGTAATTTTGAAAGTATAATGACAGAAATTGAAGCAGGTCGTTTATCTCATATTGAAGTGACAGCATTATATACAGATCAAGTGAGTGCTTATTGTATAGAACGCGCTAGAAAATTTAATCTCGATGTGCATATTAATGAGCTGAAAAACTTTGATTCTAAAGCTGATTATGAACGTAAAATAATAGAGTGGTTAACCGCTGAAAAAGTAGAATGGATTGTACTGGCCGGTTATATGAAATTAATCGGTGAGCATATTTTAAATGCTTATGATCGACGTATATTGAATATCCATCCTTCTTTATTACCGAAGTTTAAAGGTAAAGACGCTATTGGACAAGCATTCGACAGTGGTGAAACAGTTACTGGTACTACGGTGCATTACGTTGATAGTGGTATGGATACTGGTGAGATTATAGAACAACGTTCTTGTAAGATTTATCCAGATGATACAAAAGAACAATTGGAAGAGCGAATCAAGGAAATAGAACATCAACTTTATCCAGAAGTTATTGCAAAAATTATTCAATAAGAGGTGCCAATAATAATGAAAAAAGCAATTTTAAGTGTTTCAAATAAAAGTGGAATTGTGCCGTTCGCGCAATCTTTAACAGAACTAGGTTATGAATTATATTCTACTGGTGGTACAAAAAAAGCTTTAGTTGAAGCGGATGTACCAGTTAAATCAATTTCAGACTTAACACAATTCGAGGAAATTATGGATGGTCGAGTTAAAACATTACACCCTTCAGTACATGGTGGTATATTAGCTGATCGAAATAAACCCGAGCATTTAGAGCAATTAAAGGAACAGCAAATTGATTTAATCGATATGGTAGTCGTTAATTTATATCCATTTAAAGAAACAGTTGCGAACCCAGATGTAACAGAAAGTGATGCAATCGAAAATATTGATATCGGTGGTCCTACAATGCTACGTGCTGCCGCAAAGAACTTTAAACATGTAACAACGATTGTTCATCCTGCAGATTATAATGAAGTAATTGATAGAATTAAAAATGATCAATTAGATGAAACTTATCGCAAATCATTAATGGTTAAAGTATTTGATCATACAAACGAGTACGATGCAGCGATTGTTGAATTTTTCAAAAATAGTAAAGAAACATTGCGCTATGGTGAAAACCCTCAACAAACAGCATCATTTGTACGTACTTCAAATGCAGCACATACATTAGCTGGTGCAAAACAATTACACGGTAAACAATTAAGCTACAATAACATTAAAGATGCAGATGCAGCATTAGCATTAGTGAAACAATTTGATCAACCAGCAGCAGTTGCAGTTAAACATATGAACCCTTGTGGTGTAGGTGTAGCTGATACGATTGAACAAGCTTATCAACACGCATTTGAAGCTGATGACCAATCAATATTTGGTGGGATTGTTGCCTTAAACAGAGCTGTAGACACTAAATTAGCAGAATCATTACATGGTATTTTCTTAGAAGTCATTATTGCACCGAAGTTTACTCAAGATGCATTAGATGTTTTAAGTAAAAAGAAAAATATTCGTTTGTTAGAAATTGATATGACTATTGATAACAGCGAACAAGAAATCGTTTCAGTGTCGGGTGGTTATTTAGTTCAAGATAAAGATAATGTTGTATCTAAACGTGAAGATATGACAGTCGTTACGGACGTTGAACCAACAGAAGCACAATGGGATGCAATGTTACTGGGATGGAAAGTAGTAGCATCAGTTAAGAGTAATGCAGTTATTTTAAGTAACACTAAACAAACAGTAGGTATTGGTGCAGGCCAAATGAATCGTGTAGGTTCAGCGAAGGTTGCAATTGAACGTGCGATTGAAATCAATGATGATGTTGTAATGGTGTCTGATGGTTTCTTCCCAATGGATGATACTGTTGAATTAGCTGCACAACACGGTATTAAAGCTATAATTCAACCAGGTGGTTCAATTAAAGATCAAGATTCAATTGATATGGCCAATAAACACGGTATTGCAATGGTAACTACAGGTGTAAGACACTTTAAACATTAATTTATGGAGGCAATAACATTATGAAAGTACTTGTCGTAGGTGGAGGCGGAAGAGAGCATGTCTTAGCACATAAATTAAATCAGTCACCACTCGTAAAAGAAATTTTTGCAATTCCAGGTAACGATGCAATGACTGCAGTCGCAGAGGTTCATAGTGAAATTGCAGAAACAAATCATGAAGCTATTGTGGCATTTGCTAAAGACCATCAAATCAACTGGGTAATCATAGGTCCAGAACAACCATTGACTGAAGGTTTAGCAGATAAGTTACACAGTGAAGATATCAAGGTGTTTGGACCAAATCAAGCTGCGGCTCAAATAGAAGGTTCTAAATTGTTCGCCAAACAATTAATGGCGAAATATGATATTCCAACTGCAGAATATAAAGAAATTACTAACAAGCAAAGCGCTATAGATTATATCCAAACTTGTGAATATCCAGTCGTTTTGAAAAAAGATGGTTTAGCAGCTGGTAAAGGTGTTATTATTGCCAATAATTATGATGAAGCCTTGGCTGGAATTGAGGAACTTTATCCTGAAGAAGAGGGTATTGTTGTCTTTGAACAGTTTTTAGAAGGTGAAGAATTTTCACTCATGACCTTTGTTAATGGTGATTATGCTGTACCATTTGATTGCATCGCTCAAGATCATAAGCGAGCTTATGACAATGATCAAGGACCTAATACGGGTGGTATGGGTGCATATTGTCCGGTACCGCATATTGGTCAAGATATCTTACAACAAACAAATGATACAATTGCGCAACCGATTGCTAATGCACTTGTTAATGAAGGGTATCAGTTTTTTGGAGTGTTATATATTGGTGCCATCATTACTGCAGAAGGGCCTAAGGTGATTGAGTTTAATGCACGCTTTGGTGATCCTGAAGCACAGGTCCTATTAACGCGTATGGAAAGTGACTTAATGCAACATATCATTGATTTAGATAATAAACAGCCATTGCATTTTAAGTGGAAAGAAGATGCGGTGGTAGGTGTTATGTTGGCATCTAAGGGGTACCCAGGTAGTTATGATAAGGGCGAGAAGGTTTCTGGCTTTAGTCTTGATGGAAGTTATTTTGTTAGTGGATTGAAGAAAGAAGATAATGCGTTTGTGACTTCTGGAGGTCGTGTGATTTTGGCACTGGGCGAAGGTGTTGATATTGCGACTGCAAAATCAAATGCCTATAAAGCAGTTGACCAAATTGAAAGTGATGCACTATTTTATCGTACTGATATTAGTGATAAGGCGATGAAATAAATATTTATATGTGATAAGAAACGGATGATATATTCATCCGTTTTTTTATTATAGGAAAAAGAAACTGGTACATAAATACCTAGCATTAAGCCCATCAAAGATCAAAATCTTTGATGGGCTTGTTATTTATATCAATACATCGTATTGTTATTGCTCGCTTACCTAGGGGATATGGGTCGAGACTTGATCTCTACACCCAACAACACCCAACTACACCCTCAAGAGTGTCGCAAACAATAAGAAATTCATATCTGTTATTACTACAAAAACAAGACACTTTCGTATAATTTAATAAACAGCACTAAATTAAATGAACGAGGGTCATGTGTATAAAAATTCAAACATGTCTTAATTAACTCTGCCAAATGAAAGACGACCACATGAAAAATGGACAACTCAAAGCGGGATATAATTTATAAATAGCCACAAACTTTTTAATACTTTGTAATTGGGATTTAGGGTCTGGTTTATTGAAGTGCTTGGTTGGCACACTTTCCACAGGTGTAATCTCAGCCTGTAGCCTTCGGTTTGAGCTGATACTGTAAGAGTCTGCCAAGCCACAACCAAGTATGGTCATAGGAAATTTCACAATATTTTAAAGTACAAAAAAGCAATTGTCTTCCTATTTAATAAAGACAATTGCTTTTAGTATGATACGGTATTTAATATTGGTTAAATTGAAATGAAAATTTTGAGATTAATAAATATTTGTTATTCGAATATCTTGAA
The DNA here is from genome assembly GCF_029774255.1 of Staphylococcus gallinarum. Classification (NCBI taxonomy): domain Bacteria; kingdom Bacillati; phylum Bacillota; class Bacilli; order Caryophanales; family Staphylococcaceae; genus Staphylococcus; species Staphylococcus gallinarum. Next base: position 1,887,150 of record NZ_CP069082.1, on the reverse strand, counting down.
TACCAGTAATTGGTAATAATACTGATAAAAAATAAGCGCAAACTGCAATTAGGATAATTATTATGACAAAGAGAATATCTTTATAAGAAAACGGGGCGTAATAATAGTAAGTACGTTTTCCGTCTTTAAAGCCCTTTTTCTCCATGGCAACTGATAGTTGATGTGCTTTTCGAATATTTTGACTTAATAATGGGATAATTAAATGTTTCATCCGTTTTAAACCACTGTAATTGCTTCGGTCTATCATTTGATAGCGCATCTTCACTGATTTTCTTAGCTCGATTAAAGAGCTAAACATAAGCGGAACCATACGAATTGCAGCCATAAATGCATAGGCAACTTTAGGTTTGACCTTTAAATGTTGCATGAGACTGTAAAAAATCATAACAATTTGTGAAGTGAAAGCAATAAGAATACCGAAAAATGCAACAGTTGAAGTACGCATTGCCAAATGCAACCCTCTATATAAACTTTCAGTTGTGATATGAATGAAACCTAGTTTAAACAGTGTATGTGTACCATCACCATAGAAAATCATAAATAAGGCGGAAATGATACTAAAGATGACTGTGAAAAATACAAAAGGTAACGTGATCTTAAATTTTATACCGTTAAATATGAGCATAAATATTAAGATTAATGACATAAAGTAAACCATATAATCAAATTCATGTATTAATATAACGAAGAAAAATAACAATACACCAAGTAATAACTTCGTGATGATATTAACATCGTCTACGAAGGACTGTTTCTTCTTCCATTGATCAAACATTAATATCACCTATTTCTTCTATTAAGAATTGATTTTCAACATTAAACTTTCGAGTAGCATATCGTGAGATTATCTCGTTATCATGTGTGACCATTATAATTGTTTGGCCCGATTGAACACGCTTTTGGAATAGTTTAATTAAATTAAATGTATTATGGCTATCTAGTCCAAATGTAGGTTCATCTAACAAGATGAATCTTGAAGATGAACTTAGCGCTATTGCTACACTTAAGCGTCTTTTCTGACCAATAGAAAGTTCGAAAGGGTGCTGCGTTTGTACAGAATTGAGTTGTAATGTTGTTAACATATTTTCAGTTTCTTGTTTGGCTTGTTCAACTGTGTTTTGTTTATTTTTAAATTGAATATAAATTTCATCATATACTGAGTTTGTAATAAATTGAGATTCAGGATTCTGATAAACTAAGTACATGTGTTGCGCAGCTTGCTTAATTTTTGTGATTTTTTTGTTATCTATGAATAAGTCACCTGAATATTTCAGGAGTTGCATCATCGATTCGAGTAATGTCGTTTTACCCGTTCCATTACGTCCTGTTATGGTAATCCATTCACCTGATTTAATTGATAATTCAGGGATTTGTAATAACCGTCTTTTTCCACGTTGTATCGTAATATCTTGGAAATTTACAACGCTCTGAGTTGTAAAGTGCTGTGAGTGTTTATTTAAAGGCTTTGGTGCGTAATCCCATGCATGTGGATGCCAGACACCATATTCGGATAATAGTGACTCATAGTGCTTTAAAATGATTTCAGGTGTCTCATCGGCAATGATTTCACCATCATAATTGAAGAGTATGACACGATCAATGTGTTGCCATATATGCGCTACTTTATGTTCGACAATAATCACTGTTTTGTTATCCCATATTTGTTTGATTTTTTGCCATAAATCTTCAGTGGCATAAACATCCAACATTGCTGTAGGTTCATCTAAGAAAAGTGTGTTTGTTTCTTGTAAAATAGTCTCGGCTATCGCTAGTTTTTGTTTCATACCACCACTCAATTGATTGATGTATTGATTTTTATCAACGTCTAAATCAACTGCAGCCAAAGCATTGTCGATACGTTCATCCATTTCTTCTCTAGGAACTTGTAAATTTTCCATTACAAATGCCAATTCTTCATATACTTTAGGCATACAAAATTGTGTATCTGGATCTTGGAAAATGACCCCACAATCTTTGTCTATATGAAGGTCGTCATATTTCATTGGAAGGTCTACTAATTCTGGTAGAATACCACTTAACACATTGAGTAAAGTACTTTTACCTGAACCAGATGGCCCAAGTAAAAGTACCTTTTCTTTACTATTTATATTTAAGTTTAAATTATTGAATATTTTTTTATCTGCATTTGGATATTTTAATCGTAAATTTTTTATGGATATCAATATTGTGACTCCTTATAGATTGTCGTAGTCATGTTTCGTAGCTGGTCTAAATAATTTTGTAACACCAGTTTGGTCGAGGGCTCTGACGATATAATAGGAAAGGAGTCCAGCTACAACAATTCCACTAATTACTCTACAACCTATATATAAAGCTAAGTTCCAACCTGCAATCTCTCCTAAATAACCATATGCAAAATCAATTGGTAGCGTTGCAATTGCAGTTAAGAATCCTGCTAACATTGCTACCATTGCACTACGTGATTTATATCTAAAAATTAAAAAGATAATTTCACAGGCTAAGCCTTGAACTAATGCATAAATCATTGTAGCAATGTCGAAACGTCCCATAATAATTGTTTCTCCTGCACCTGCAGCAAATTCAGCAAGTAAGGCAATACCTGCCTTTGGAATGATGAGATAAGCAACTACGGCCGCCATAAACCAAGCGCCATACGTTAATTCTTCAAGATGCAAACCTGTAATTTGAACTGCCTTATAAACAAAGTTCCAGAGATTATAAATCACTGCAAATACCACTGCAATCAATACAGTAACAAGTATTTCAGATAGTTTTAAACCTTTTGACATAATACTTTCCTCCCAAATAAAAAAACGCACAACCTTCTAGAAAAAGTGCGCGCTTAGATATTGGCATACAGATACTCAAATAAATTATTCAGTATCGCAATACACTTTCCTACGCTAGTTTAATCTAGATCAGGTTCAAAGGGTTTGAGGGTATACCTCATCTCAGTCACAAAACACCCCTAGTGCGAATGTTATATTTAAATTTAATTATAATGTATGACTTTTTCAATATTATGTCAAGGTTACTTTTTTAATAAAAGGGTAAATAACAAGTTAATAAATCGTATGAATTGGTGTTTGTATAGCTGAAGTTTTGGTGTTAAATAGGGTTGATAGACATATAAATAGGGTGATGCATAAAGCATCACCCTAAATCTTTATAATGTTTGACATTATAAACGTTTATTTAAATTAATCCAATGTGTCTTGAATATTCTTTTTAGTTTCCTCTACATCATCTGATGATGACTCTTTTTGTTCTTTTAATTTTTCTTCTGCTTCTTTTGCTTGTTCAGCAGCTTTTTTGTTTAATTCTTCTTTACTCATATGTGACACTCCTTATTGATGTTTGATTATATAGATGGTATACCACATAATATTAACTATAAACATAGCTTGATTGTGCTGTGTTTTACATTAAATTTTAAAACAAAAAATAAAATTAACGAATTTAATGAAATAATTGTTTAATATCATTAGTAATGTGGAATTTTGACAATACAACTAATCTATCATACTAAAGACTTATTTATTAGATTATTAAAGACAAGAACTAAATGTTAATATATAATAACTTTGAGGTGAATGGTATGTCTTTTATAAAGAAACACGCCGAGATACTATATAGCTATATCATAGGCATCGTTTCGCTTTTCACAGGTCTCATCATTTTGGTTAATTTACCTTTAATTCATAAATTGAATGGTAAAGGTAAACCAGAGTTACATATCCATAATGTATGGGATTTTATTAATGCTTTTTTCAGTGAAATAATTAGGGTGATGAGTAACTATATAGGGAACTTCCCAATAGTAAGCGCCATAATCATTATTTTATTTGGTGTCGTTGTCCTATTATTAGGTATGACACTGTATAGAACGACAGGTTATGACTATGATATTTCAATCTTCTTTTTAGTTATTGGAATTTTATTTTTCTTAATTACACTAATTTTAATGACGCAAGTTTATAGTTTCTTTGCTATTATTTTTGTCATTCCTTTTGCTGTGCATATTGGTTACATTGTGTATAAGGATGAGTTAAATAAGCATCATAGAAAGTACCATTATTTATGGATTATTTTCACATATGGTATTAGTTATTTATTAACGCAAATCGTGCTTTATGGCAGAATTGATAGTGACGAGATTGTCCCAGTTGATATTCTTAGTGTTAACACATTTTTCTTAATAATGTGGTTGTTAGGTCAAATGGCAATTTGGAACTTCTTATTCTTGAGAAGATCACTGCCTTTAACTAAAGAGGAATTGGGTGAGGAAGCCCCAGAGCTTTCTAGAGCTAGTAAAGACTCGGTATCAAATCAAACTAAAGAACATTGGAAAAATTTACAAGACAAAACTACAGAATTTACACGTAAAACAAGAAGAAGTGTGGATATTCAAAAGGCTAGAGAAAAGAAAGATAAGTTTATCGAAAAATGGAAGAATAAAATTGATATTCAAGAGGACGATGTTCCAAATTGGATGAAGAAACCAAAATGGTTAAAGCGCGCATATGTAGAACTTATGTGTGGTGCGGTATTACTATTCTTTACATTAATTGAATTCAATAATAGAAATTCATTATTTGTGTCAGGAGACTGGGAAATTTCACAGACGCAATATGTAATTGAATGGGTAACATTGTTCTTACTAATGATTATTATTATTGTATATATTTTAACGACACTTACAAATTTCTTACGCGGCAGATTCTATTATCTTCAATTGTTTATGGTAAGCATATTATTCTTTAAATTGTTAACAGAATTTGTAAATATTATGGTTCATGGATTGTTATTATCAATATTCATTACACCGATTTTATTTATCATGTTAATAGCAGTTATTGTTGCGTTTACGATTAAGTTACGACAACCTGCAAATGATTAAAGTATGATGTGAGTAGACGTTACCTATCTTCCTATATGATTTAGGAAGGTAGGTTTTTTTATGTATTTAAGTAAAGTTGAGTAACGGTATCTGACATTACTAAAAAGTACTGATATAATTAGATTTTTAATGTAACAATGTATATGAAATGATAGAATAGATAAGCAAATTAAAATCATACTAAATAGTAGAAAGGCTGTCATAATATTATGAAAACTGCCACATTAAATAAAGGAAAAGAAACAAAATATTTAAATCAATATCCATTAGTCGAAGCGGATGATATATATGATCATGACCATTTGAAAGAAGGGGATTTATTTTATATCGTTAACGATCAAGGTATTTATATTGCTACAGCATATGTAGGAAGACAACATAAGGGACTTGGTTGGGTATTAAGTTATGAGCAAGACGAAGAAATTAATATACCATTTTTTGAAAGATTGTTTGAACTAGCAAAAGAAGAAAGAACTTATTTCTATAATATAGACGGTACAAATGCTTTTAGATTATTTAATGGTGAAGGTGATGGCATAGGTGGATTGACAATAGATAACTATAATGGTCATCTATTAATTCAATGGTATTCTAAAGGCATTTATAAATTCAGGTATCAAATATTAGAAGCATTAAAAACAGTGTTTGATTATACTTCTATTTTTGAAAAAATGCGTTTCAAAGATGCTGAGATTATAGGTGGTTTTGTAGAAGGAGTAGCTCCAGAATTCCCAATTGTAATCGAAGAAAACTTTACTTTTTATAATATAGATTTAGATGATGGTCCAATGACTGGAATATTTTTAGATCAAAAAGAAGTAAGAAAAAAATTAAAAGAGCACTATTCTGATAATCGCAACATTCTTAATGTGTTTAGTTATACGGGAGCATTTTCAGTTGTTGCGGCAGACAATGCCAAAAATACGACAAGTGTAGATTTAGCCAATCGTTCTAGACCTTTAACTGAAGAGAACTTTGGTTTGAATGGCATTGATCCTAAATCACAATATATTTACGTTATGGATACTTTTGATTTTTATGGCTATGCGAAAAGGCATGATTTATTTTACGACACAATTGTTGTTGATCCACCTAGCTTCGCTAGAAATAAGAAGAAAACTTTTTCAGTATTAAAGGATTATGATAAATTGATTCTTGGAGCGTTAGATATTTTAGCACCAAACGGCACAATGTTATTATGTACCAACAATAGTACTTTTTCATTAAAAGCCTTTAAAAAAGTAGTTAAAGAAACTTTGGAAAATGCTGGTGTAGCATATGAACTACAAGACGTAATGGGCTTACCTAAAGATTTTAAAACGCATGCACATTATAAACCTTCAAAATATTTGAAAGCAATTTTTGTTAAAGTACTATAAAATTTGTGAATTTGGGTATAAATTTTATATGGTCATTTTTTATAAGGAGTGTATAAGATGGGCTTGAAAAATAAATTTACTAATAAATTTACAAAAGAAGTAGGAAATAAGGTTTTAAATATAGAAGATATCAAAGAAAAACATCAATTACCTGTTAATTTATTTGAGGTAGATGAGAGACGTGAACGCGCACAAGCATTAGTGAAAAAGAAATCGCTATTGTCATCAAGTGTTAGTGTGGTACCTATTCCAGGGCTAGACTTCGGTGTGGATATCAAACTAATGAAAGATATTATAGAAGATGTAAATAAAATATATGGCCTTGACCATAAGCAAGTTAATAGCATGGGAGATAGTGTTAGAGAACGTATCTATGCGCTAGCTGCTATACAAGGGAGCCAATTTATTGGCAAGAAAATATCTGATGCTATCTTAAAAGTAGTCATTCGTGATGTAGCTAAACGCGTGTTAGCGAAACAAACAAAATGGTTCCCAATTTTAGGGCAAGCAATATCAGCTTCAGTGAGTTATTATTTTATGAAAAAAATAGGCGATGAACACATTGCAAAATGTGAAAAAGTAGTTAAAGAATTACTTTAAATCGTGAGCGTTTTCATAAAATCTTCAATTATTGCTGATTATTGTCATATCAGGGTAATAACGAATTGAATTTCTATTTATAATTTGGTAATGTTATTATATAAAACTATGCTAGGTTTTATAATAAACTAACGATTCTAACTATACGAAGGAGAAATCATATTATGGAACAAAAATCATATGTAATTATTGACGAAACAGGTATTCACGCTCGTCCAGCGACTATGCTTGTTCAAACTGCTTCAAAATTCGATTCAGATATTCAATTAGAATATAATGGTAAAAAAGTTAACTTGAAATCAATCATGGGTGTTATGAGTTTAGGTGTAGGTAAAGATGCGGAAATCACAATCTATGCCGATGGTAGCGATGAAGCTGATGCAATTTCTGCAATTACAGACATCTTATCTAAAGAAGGTTTAACTGCTTAATATGTCACAATATATTAATGGTATTGCTGCATCTGATGGTGTAGCAATTGCCAAGGCATATTTATTAGTAGAACCAGACCTTTCATTCAATAGTGAAAAGGTTACAGATGTCGATTCAGAAATTGAAAAGTTCAGAAATGCTATCGATACATCTAAAGTTGAATTAACTAAGATTAGAAATAATGCAGAAGAGAACCTTGGTGCTGATAAAGCAGCAATCTTTGATGCACATCTACTAGTCTTAGATGATCCAGAATTAATTCAACCGATTGAAGATAAGATTAACAACGAACAAGTTAACGCTCCAACAGCTCTAACAGATGTTACAGGGCAATTCATCACAATATTTGAATCAATGGACAATGAGTATATGAAAGAACGTGCTGCTGATATTAGAGACGTTTCTAAACGTGTATTGGCACATATTTTGGGAGTTGAATTACCAAATCCTAGTATGATTGATGAAAGCGTTGTCATCATCGGGAATGATTTAACACCATCAGACACAGCTCAATTGAACAAAGAGTTTGTGCAAGGATTTGTAACGAATATTGGTGGTAGAACATCTCATTCTGCTATCATGAGCCGTTCATTAGAAATCCCGGCGATTGTTGGTACGAAATCAATTACTCAAGAAGTTAAACAAGGCGACATGATTATTGTTGATGGTTTAACTGGTGAGGTAATTATTGATCCGACTGAGGATGAAGTGATTGCTTATCAAAATAAGCGTGAACGCTTCTTTGAAGATAAGAAAGAATTACAAAAGTTACGCGATGAAGAAACGACAACAATTGATGGTAAGCACGCCGAATTAGCAGCAAATATTGGTACACCAGATGATTTAACTGGTGTTATCGAAAATGGTGCAGAAGGTATTGGTTTATATCGTACTGAGTTCTTATATATGGGAAGAGACGAAATGCCTTCTGAGGATGAGCAATTTGAAGCTTACAAGAAAGTATTAGAAACAATGAAAGACAAACGTGTCGTTGTTCGTACGTTAGATATTGGTGGCGATAAAGAGTTACCATATTTAAATTTACCTGAAGAAATGAATCCATTCTTAGGATATCGTGCGATACGTTTATGCTTGGATCAACCTGATATTTTCAGACCGCAATTGCGTGCATTATTACGCGCATCTGCATTCGGTAAGTTAAATATCATGTTCCCAATGGTTGCTACAATTCAAGAGTTCCGTGATGCCAAAGCATTACTTCTTGAAGAGAAGGACAATTTAACACAAGAAGGTGTTGAAGTATCTGATGATATCGAATTAGGTATCATGGTAGAAATTCCTTCTACAGCAGCTTTAGCTGATGTATTTGCTAAAGAGGTTGACTTCTTTAGTATCGGTACAAATGATTTAATTCAATACACTATGGCTGCAGATAGAATGTCAGAACGTGTATCATACTTGTATCAACCATATAATCCTTCAATTTTACGTTTAGTTAAACAAGTTATTGAAGCTTCTCATAAAGAAGGTAAATGGACAGGTATGTGTGGCGAAATGGCTGGAGATGAGATAGCAATTCCATTGTTATTAGGTTTAGGTTTAGATGAGTTCTCAATGAGTGCGACATCGATTCTTAAAGTGCGTCGTCAAATCAAAGGCTTAAGTCAAAATGAAATGGAAGAATTAGCAGATAGAGCAATTAATTGTGCAACTACTGAAGAAGTTACTACATTAGTTAATCAATATGCAAAATAATGCTAATAATTATGGATTGGGCAAAGAAATATAATTTCTAACGATCCATATGAAAACATATAAAATAGTAGGAGGATTGGTCGAGTTAATTGGCCAATTCTTTTTTTATTAATATAAATAGAGGCAACGTTTCAATTATGCTGAAACGTTGCCTCTATTTATATTTAACATCAGTCAATCATCATTGGATTGGAAAAATTAATTTAACTTTTATAAAAAAGGGTAGATATGTACAAAATGATTATATTTTTTCAATAAGATTCATTACGCTTCAATATCTAATGTACGATTAATTTTTTCCATATCAATTTGATACATTGGTTCATCATCAATGAGTATAAAAGGTGTCGCAAATGCATCATATTCCATCATTTCATTTCTATATTGTGCATTCGCAACATTTTTTTCTTCGAAAGCCACACCTTTGTCAGTTAGGTAACTTTTAATAAAAGTACATGGAGGGCAGTCATTCTGTGTATAAATTATGACACTTTTCATTTGAAGACATCCTTTCTTGAATCCACTTATATTAATATAAGAGAGTTTATTATATTTATCAAGTGTGTAATTTATATGCTTATAGTCATCAATTTGTCACTAATTTATAGTTAGAAATAATTTCAAAAATTATATAACGGGTTTATAATGGATGGAAGTTGTGATTTTTGTCACAAATAAAAATAAAAGGTGATAATATGGATTCAGTTGAATTAGCAAGATTTCTAACTGCAATGACGCTTGCAGTGCACATAATTTTTGCGACAATCGGTGTGGGAATGCCGCTTATGTTTGCAATTGCTGAATTTTTAGGTATTAGAAATAATGATCCTAAATATATAACTTTAGCAAAACGTTGGTCAAAAGGTTATACCATTACTGTAGCTGTCGGTGTTGTGACAGGTACAATTATTGGTTTACAGCTATCTCTATTGTGGCCTACATTTATGCAAATGGGTGGTCACGTAATTGCATTACCATTATTTATGGAAACTTTTGCATTCTTCTTTGAAGCAATATTCTTGAGTATATACTTATATACTTGGGATCGATTTAAAAATAAATGGACGCACTTTTGGATTAGTATACCTGTAATATTAGGTGGTTCATTTTCAGCGTTCTTTATCACTGCAGTTAACTCATTTATGAATACACCTGCAGGATTTGAAATGAAAAATGGCAAAATGATTAATGTGGAACCTTGGGCAGCTATGTTTAATGATTCATTCTTAGTACGTTCATTCCATGTTGTAGCGACAGCATTGATGACAATGGCGTTCGTGTTAGCTGCAGTAGCAGCATTTAAACTATTAAAGAATAAATTTGCTCAGGATACCGAATATCATAAAAAGGCACTTAAGCTTACGATGATATTAGGGTTAATTTTTACATTAGGCTCAATGTTAGCAGGAGATATGTCAGCTAAGTTTCTTCACAAAGAACAGCCTGAGAAGCTTGCTGCCTATGAGTGGCATTTTGATACTGAGTCTAAGGCAGATCTAGTGTTATTTGGTACTTTAGACGAAAAAACACAAGAAGTTTCGGGTGCTATTAAAATTCCAGGCGTATTAAGCTTTTTAGCAGATAATAACTTTAATACAAAGGTGAAAGGCTTAGATGAGTTCCCGAAAGAATTAAGACCACCTATGATAGTACATTACTACTTTGATTTGATGGTATTTATGGGTGTGTTCTGTATGGTTGTTTCAGGTGCCTATGTAATGACATTAGTCTTTAAAAAATTGAAGAAATTCACTTACTCCAAAGCTATGTTATATGGTGCGTTATTAACAGGGCCAGCAGCATTATTAGCGATAGAATTTGGTTGGTTCTTAACAGAACAAGGACGCCAACCATGGATGGTTAGAGGCTATCTTAAGGTTGCAGACGCAGCCACTCAAGCTGGTGGATTAACGTTAGTTACGGTATTATTCGCACTCTTATATATCGTTCTTATTGTTACTTCGTCTTATGTATTAATTAGGATGTTTAAACATAAGCCTGCTTATAAAGACGTTGAAAAACTAAAGCAAGAAAGAGGTGATTTATCATGATATTTGCATATATAGGAATCACAGTACTATGGTTTTTCTTATTTTGCTATATTATTGTTGCCTCTATTGACTTTGGGGCAGGATTCTTTACATTACACGCGAAAGTAACGAAACAAGATAAAAAGATAAATCATTTAATTGCAAGATACTTAAATCCTGTTTGGGAAGTAACGAATGTATTCTTCGTTTTCTTCTTTGTTGGAATGGTAGGATTTTTCCCAGACACTGCGAAATATTTCGGTTCAGTGCTATTACTGCCAGCCTCTATTGCTGTTATTTTGATTTCAATTAGAGGTAGCTTTTATGCATTTGAAAATTATGGTCCAGATACGAAATTACCGTGGTTAGCTTTATATGGAATTGCTGGTTTATTTATACCCGCCGCATTAGCTACGACATTAACAATTTCAGAAGGTGGCTTTATTAAAGAGCATGCCGGTAACATCGATTTGAATTGGGTGGAATTATTGTTAAGTCCATATGCATGGGCAGTGGTATTTTTAGCAGTCATTTCGGTATTGTATATTTCTTCTGGATTCTTAACATTTTATGCTGCAAGAGCGCGAGATACTGAAGCATATCGTTTACTTAGATATTGGTTCTTATTCTGGGGACCGCCGATGATTGCGATTTCGATATTTGTATTCTTATCTTTAAGAGTGCAAAATGAGACACACTTTATGAATGCAGTCACAAATTATTGGTGGATGTTCTTATTGAGCTTAATCTTCTTTATAGGTGCAATGATTTTAACATATCTAAAAAAAGGACACGGTGTAGCATTTATCTTTGTCATGTTGCAAATGGGATTCGCATTCTTTGGATACGGTGCAAGTAAATTGCCATATATATTAACCCCATATATTCATATTAAACATGGCGTGACTAATCCAAGTATGGCAATAACGTTAATCACTGCATTTATTTTTGCTTTACTTTTATTAATCCCATCGTTAATATTAATAATGAAATTATTTGTTTTTGACAAAGAATATGTCGAAGGCAAAAAATAACAGTTTTAATTAAAGAGGTGTAGGCAGTATTTGTTATCTAAGTTTTATAGTTAACAAACTGCTTATGGCCTCGATTTTTAAATTGGAGGACGCATATGGATAAAGAATATGTGGTAATTGGCTTAGGTCGATTCGGTGGCAGTATAGTTAGAGAATTAAATGCACTTGATATGGATGTAATGGCGATTGATTCAAATGAAGCACGTGTGAACGAATACAGTGACATTGCTACGCATGCTGTAGTTGCTGATACTACAGATGAAGCAGTAATGAAAAGCTTAGGTATAAGAAACTTTGATCATGTAATTGTCGCTATAGGTGAAAATATTCAATCTAGTACTTTGACGACATTGATCTTGAAAGAATTAGGTGTTAAAAAAGTAACAGCCAAAGCGCAAAATGATTATCATGCTAAAATTTTAAACAAAATTGGTGCTGATACGGTTGTACACCCAGAACGTGATATGGGTAGACGTATCGCACATAATGTTGCAAGTGCTAGTGTACTTGATTATTTAGAACTTGCTGATGAACATTCTATTGTTGAAATTAAAGCTAGTGAAAAGATGGCAGGGCAGACGATTATACAACTCGATATTCGTGCACAGTTTGGTATTAGTATCATTGCTATCAAAAGAGGTCGAGAAATTTTAGTATCTCCAGATCCGAATTTAAGTGTTGAAATAGGAGATATATTAATTATGATTGGCCATGATAACGATTTGAGTCGTTTTGAAAAGAAAGTCGTTCGTTAAAGTAATGTGATTCATACTAGAGGTAAGTGTTAATTTATGATATCAAAACGGACTAATCCATTAATGTGGATTGGTCCGTTTGTATATATAATAATTAAATATCTTTGAGGGTTAATTTGATGTAAAATGAATGGGTGTTTAATATTAGTATAAATGACTCGCTTTCCTAGGGGCCAGCTTCAGCCTGTAGTCTTCAGCTTGTCCTGTTCCCTCAGGAGTCTCGCCAAAATACTTCCACGAATAATGATGATTGTATATTATATAGTCATAGGATTTTTGAAATAAATATGTCTTTTTGTATTTATATATAAATCATCAATCCACAATACTCGTATGCTAGTGGGTGTTTAATATTAATATAAATGGCTTACTTTCCTAGGGGCCAGCTTCAGCCTGTAGTCTTCAGCTTGTCCTGACACTTGGCTTTATATGAATGAGATTTAAGATAGTACAATCAACTAACAATAATGAAAAAGACAGTATCTATTACAATGTAATAGATACTGTCTTTTATGTTCATCGAAACCATTTCGATGATACGTTTATTTTTCGTCCGTAGTTGCTGATTCTGTGTTTTGCTGTTTAGGCTTTCTAGGTGCTTTAGGTTTCTTTGGTGATTTAGCAACTTTTGTTGACTTAGCTTGTTGTTTCTCTGATTGATTATTATTTTTCTTAGTTGTATTTTGTTTGTTTGATTTATTTGCTTTTGCTTTTGGTTTACTTGGCGGTGGTGTTTGACCATCTTCGTTAACTTTCATGATAACAGGTAAAATCATTGGTTTACGTGCTGTTTTTTCATATAAGTAAGGTTGTAAAGTTTCGATAATTGAAGACTTGATTTGATGCCATTGTATTTCTGGGTTTTGGTTCAATTTTGAAATGACATCAGTTTTTATTCGACGTTGTGCATCATATATTAATTGACCTGATTCACGCATGTACACAAAACCACGTGAAATAATATCAGGACCTGAATGTAAAGTATTAGTGTTGAAATCGATGCTAACAACAACGATTACTAAACCTTCTTCAGATAATAATTTTCTATCTCTAATTACAACATTGCCGATATCACCAATACCGCTACCATCAACGAGTACATTTCCTGATGGAATACGTCCAGCTTTTCTTGCAGAATCTTTAGTTAGTGCTAATACATCACCAATTTCAAAGATAAATACATTGTCTGGATCTACACCACAATCAATACCAGTTTGACCATGCGCTTTTAGCATACGGTATTCACCATGAATAGGTAAGAAGAATTTTGGTCGAATTAATCGTAACATTAATTGTTGATCACCTTGTGAACCGTGACCTGAAGTATGAATATTCGACACTTTATGATGAATGACTTCTGCACCTGCACGGTATAATGCATTAATCGTACGGTTAATGCTCTTAGTGTTACCTGGGATAGGTGATGAACTGAAGACAACTGTATCATCTGGAATGATTTTAATTTGTTTGTGAGTGCCGTTTGCAATTCTTGATAAAGCTGCCATAGGTTCACCTTGAGAACCAGTACATAAAATTAATAATTCATGTTTAGGAATACTATTTATTTTATTAGGTTCAACAAATGTTTCTGGTGGTGCTTTAATATAGCCAAGTTCCATACCGATTTTAATGTTATTTTCCATTGAACGACCAAATGTAACAATTTTTCTATTATATTTAATTGCTGCTTCAACTGCTTGTTGAACGCGATAAATATTAGAAGCGAATGTTGCAAATATAATACGGCCTGAACAATTTCGGAAAATCTTTTCAACATTTTGGCCAACTTCACGTTCGCTTAACGTAAAGTCAGGTACTAATGAGTTTGTTGAATCGGATAATAAACACAGTACGCCTTCTTCACCAAGTCTTGCCATTTTTGCAATATTTGCTGGTTCTCCAACGGGAGTAAAGTCGAATTTAAAGTCACCTGTGTGAACAATATTACCTTCAGGCGTATTGACAATTACACCGTAAGCTTCTGGGATACTGTGCGTTGTTAAATAGAATGACACTTCAAAATGCTTTGATTTGATTACACTACTTTCATCGATTTCAATGAGCTCAGTAGTTCGTAATAAATGATGCTCTTCTAATTTGTTTCGGATTAAACCTAAGGCTAATGGGCCACCGTATATAGGTACATTGATTTGTTTAAGTAGGTAGGGCACACCACCTATATGATCTTCATGACCGTGAGTAATAAACAGACCGACAATTTTGTCTTGGTTCTGTTCTAAATAGGTAATATCAGGAATTACATAATCAATACCTAAAAGGTTATCATCTGGGAATTTAATACCAGCATCGATGATTACAATTTCATCTTGATATTCCACGGCATAAGTGTTTTTACCAATTTCACCTAGGCCTCCAAGCGCGTATACCGCAACTTCATTTTTATGAATTTGCTTCATTATTCAGCTTTCTCCACATTGAAATGATCTGATTGTTTTTCATACTCTAAATGTGCGCCCTCTAATTTTGTAATAAATTCAATATTATAATTACGTTCCTTTAAATATCTTCTTACTTGTTCTTCTGTTTCTGCTTCAACATAAATTGTTTGAGTTGATTCACGTACAATCACTTCGTCTTTGTTATGTTGATAAAATACTTTAAATACTGCCATTATATAGTTCCTCCTAAGATTCTAATTCTTGATTAAATGTTTTATAGTAAATAATCCCTTAATTTAGATGATGAAAACAAACTTTTGTATGAATAACATGAGAATTATCATGTACGGGGTAGTTTCATTGACTAAATATAAGTAAACCATGTGCAAATGGTTGCTAGATGATTTCGGATTATTTTAATTATCGTTCATTTTGAAAAATACAAATATATTTATATTTTCAGTTATATCTCATTTTACATGATGTAGTTGAATAAATAAAGCAGTTTTATCTTGTTGTAAGCTAATATAGTTATGGTTTTCCATATTATTTATGTGAAATTTAATGTTAGCTAGAGCAATGAAACCTTAAAATTTTCTGAAAATTTTAAATTAATTTACTAAAAGCTTGAGTAGGTTATAATTTTTATTTATGATAATAAAGTATAGATACATATTATAAGGAAAGTATAATTAGCAAATTGAGTTTGAAGAATAAGTGAAGGTGATTGGAATGGAACAAGTAACTAGAATAATTGAAGATGTGAAGAACGAGAAAAAAAGAACGGATAAAATTTTTGAAGGTATTACATTTGAAATTCGCGCTGAGCAAGTATTGATGTTTTTTAATTATAGTGAAATCGTTGATAATATTAGTGGTAATCAGTATTACGTGAAGCATAATCATGATCCTGAGTTTATTGATATTCAAGAGTTGAACCAATTGAAGGAAGGATTGCAAAAATTAGACATTCCGTTTAATGAACGTAGAGATGTTTTTATGTAATTGAAAGTGGCTTTAGTGATTATTAACTTGATTAAGTGGCTGGAACAGTGCATTGTTTCAACGTGTTGGTAATGTTAAGAGCAGGTTGCGTTAAACTGAATATGGATTATGATACTGTCAATTTACATTCGTTTGTCTAAATTGGCAGTATTTTCAGTTGTGAGAATATACATTTAACGTGCACGCTTTGTGTAAGCATAATTTCAAGATGACAATCTATAGTATTGTTAGTCAAATAGGATGTCGAACTGAAATGAATTTTAAAATAGCTATAATAAATTTAACTCACAGTTCATGCTTTTAAGGTTTGATAAAAGATTGTATTAAAATGGATAATTTATAAATCATTGGGTTATACGTTAAGACTTGGATGATGTATGAAATTCTATAATAATAGTAGAAAGTAGGTTTATATAAAATAATCTGTACATAAATTTTAAATAGAGTATTTTTGTGGAATGCCACAGAGTATGATGCCTGACAGTTTAAGGCGATGTTTGAGACATAGTCCTGGGAAGTGCATCAACAATGCAATTATTGTAAATAAAATAACCAGCAAATGATTATACTGTCATTTACTGGTTAATTAATGTGCTCGTGTCACGAATTATTAATTGGCAAAGGTGATAGAAGTTGGAAAAGTACGATAAATTATACTAACTTTAATCATCTTTATATAATGTAAAGCGTTTGTTTGATTCAAAATGAATTTAAGAAATTACTAACTTAACAATAATTTCAGTGCATCCAATCTATACTTCTACAGCATCTTGGTGTGGTTTGAGTGGATTATCGTTATCGATATAATCGTAAAACATCACGCCATTCAAATGATCAATCTCGTGTTGTAAGATAATAGCTGGATAACCTTTTAAACGCATTTGAACATCGTTACCATCTATGTCTTTTGCTTTAACTGTGATTCGGTTTTTACGATGAACTAGACCTGGAATATTTTCATCAACGCTTAAGCAACCCTCGCCTGTTGGTAGATATGCTTCTTGAATACTATGACTTGCAATTTTAGGATTTACTAACATAAGGTCATAGCTTCTGCCTTCTCCATCATCAGGTAAATATACAGCAATCATTCTTTTAGAAATATTGATTTGAGGTGCAGCTAAACCAACACCTGAGCGTAATCCATATTTATTAGCTGTCTCTTCGTCTTGACTATTTATTAAAAATTCTCGCATTTCTTTTAAAGTATTGCGATCTTCTTCAGATATAGGTAATTCAACTTCTTTAGCCTTTTCTCTAAGAGTAGGATGTCCATCTCTTATAATGTCTTTCATTGTTAACATTTGTTCTAACACCTTCCTTAATATAAAATATACCAAAGTTTAATAGTTAAAATACAGTGATAAATTTGAATTGTTATATAATATTATATAACATAACACTCACATAAAGGAGGATTTCAAACTATGAAATTTAAACACGGTGTTAGTGTATTACTTGCATCTACAATTTTAATGGCAGGTTGCACAACTGATAGAGGAGAAATAAAAAACTACAATAAACAAGTCGATAAAGCAAACGATGAGGAAAAAATTGTAAATTCTGTAGGTGAAAAAATAAATACACTTGAACAAGAAAAACAAAAATTAGTTAAAAGTGTTAGTGGTAAAAATCAAGAAAAAGTACAAAAAACTTCTGAGAAAATTGTCGATAATGTAAAAGAAAGAAAAGATGAATTTGAAAAAGAAGAAAAGGCATTTGATAAGTCGGAAGCGCAGTACAAAAAAGGTCAAAAGCATATAGATAATATTGAAAACAAGCAGAAACAAAAAATGGTTAAAAAATTAGACAAAGCACAGCTTGATAAATATAAAGCACATAAAAAATATGCCGATGCCTATGATGATGTATTAAAAAAAGAAAAAGCAATGTTTGAGTATACATCTGGCGATAATGTGGAACAATCACAAATAGATAAAAAATCCAAAGAAGTATCAGAATCATACAAAAAAATGAATGAAGCATTTAAAAAATATTCAGATACAGTGAAAAAAGTGAAAGATGAAAAGCAACAAGTAGACACGATAAGTTAAATGGGTGAGTTATATTTTGAAATTTTAAAATGACGCGATATACTATAGTTGTTGGATGCGCTTACATTTTGTAACTTGTAATGTATCAACATTGCGATAAATAGGACTAATACAGAGTTGTGCAAAAGAATGATACAGTTCTAAAACTGTACTCATTTTAAGTATTACAGAACTTTTTTAAAATATTTAACAGTGTAACAGTTTTGTGATACAATACTAGAGGATAAAATGAATTTCTATTATACGGGAAAGGTATGGTGAATTGAATGGCTCCGAAATTACAAGCCCAATTCGATGCAGAGAAAGTATTAAAAGATACTGAGTCTCAATTTGAAATGATCCAGATTTTGGATGAAGATGGTAATGTTGTTAATGAAGACTTATTACCGGATTTAACTGATGAACAACTCGTTGAACTAATGGAGAGAATGGTATGGACACGTATTCTTGACCAACGTTCTATCTCATTAAACAGACAAGGTAGACTAGGTTTCTATGCTCCAACAGCTGGACAAGAAGCTTCACAATTAGCTTCACAATACGCATTAGAGAAAGAAGACTTTATTTTACCAGGTTACCGTGATGTGCCTCAATTAATTTGGCATGGTTTACCTTTAACTGAAGCTTTCTTATTCTCAAGAGGTCACTTCAAAGGGAATAGAATGCCTGAAGGTGTGAATGCATTAAGTCCACAAATCATTATCGGTGCACAATATGTACAAACTGCTGGTGTTGCATTAGGTATGAAGAAACGTGGTAAACAAGCTGTAGCAATTACTTATACTGGTGACGGTGGTTCTTCACAAGGTGACTTCTATGAAGGTATTAACTTTGCGTCTGCTTACAAAGCACCAGCAATTTTTGTAATTCAAAATAATAACTATGCGATTTCAACACCACGTAGTAAACAAACTGCTGCTACAACATTAGCTCAAAAGGCTATCTCTGTTGGTATTCCAGGTTTACAAGTTGATGGTATGGATGCATTAGCTGTATATCAAGCAACTAAAGAAGCACGTGATCGTGCTGTTAATGGTGAAGGTCCTACATTGATTGAAACTATAACATACCGTTATGGTCCACATACAATGGCTGGAGATGACCCTACTAAATACAGAACTTCAGACGAAGATTCTGAATGGGAGAAAAAAGATCCATTAGTACGTTTCAGAAAATTCCTTGAAAATAAAGGATTATGGACTGAAGAAAAAGAAAATGAAGTCATCGAACGTGCAAAAGCAGAAATCAAAACTGCTATCAAAGAAGCAGATAACACTGAAAAACAAACTGTTACTGACTTAATGGAAATTATGTACGATGAAATGCCTCAACATTTACAAGAGCAATATGAAATCTATAAAGAGAAGGAGTCGAAGTAACCAATGGCACAAATGACAATGGTTCAAGCAATTAACAACGCGCTTAAAACTGAATTACAAAACGATGAAAATGTTTTACTTTTCGGTGAAGACGTGGGTGTTAATGGTGGTGTTTTCCGTGTAACTGAAGGCTTACAAAAAGAATTCGGTGAAGATCGTGTATTCGATACACCATTAGCAGAATCTGGTATCGGTGGTTTAGCCCTAGGTTTAACAACTGAAGGTTACCGTCCAGTAATGGAAATCCAATTCTTAGGATTCGTATTTGAAGTATTCGACTCTGTTGCAGGTCAAATTGCACGTACACGTTTCCGTTCAGGTAACTCAAAACAAGCACCAGTAACAATCCGCGCTCCTTTTGGTGGTGGTGTGCATACACCTGAATTACACGCTGATAACTTAGAGGGTATCTTAGCACAGTCTCCAGGTTTACACGTTGTAATTCCATCAAATCCATATGACGCAAAAGGATTATTAATTTCTGCAATCAGAAGTAATGACCCAGTCGTGTATTTAGAGCACATGAAATTATACCGTTCTTTCCGTGAAGAAGTTCCAGAAGAAGAGTATACAATTGAAATTGGTAAAGCAAGTGTGAAACAAGAAGGTACAGATATTACACTTATCGCTTACGGTGCTATGGTTCAAGAATCACTAAAAGCTGCTGAAGAACTTGAAAAAGACGGTTATTCAGTAGAAGTTATCGATTTAAGAACTGTTCAACCAATCGATATCGAAACATTAGTAGCATCAGTTGAAAAAACTGGTCGCGTTGTAATCGTTCAAGAGGCTCAACGTCAAGCTGGTGTTGGTGCTACTGTTGCATCTGAACTTGCTGAGCGTGCTATTCTTTCATTAGAAGCACCAATCGCACGTGTTGCAGCAGCTGACACTGTATATCCATTTACACAAGCTGAAAATGTTTGGTTACCAAACAAAAATGATATCGTTGAAAAAGCAAAAGAAACATTAGAATTTTAATTATAACCTTGAAGAAGTGGGATTTTAGCTATTGCTAAATCCTACTTCATTTCAAGTTTATATAAAAAACAGCATGAGGTTTTGACATATATGTCTTTCGCTCATTTTCTTATTTTGACTTAATATGATTTTTTAGGAGGAAATAACGTGGCATTTGAATTTAAATTACCAGATATTGGTGAAGGTATCCACGAAGGTGAAATTGTAAAGTGGTTTGTAAAAGCTGGAGATCAGATTGAAGAAGACGATGTATTAGCTGAAGTCCAAAATGACAAATCAGTTGTAGAAATTCCATCTCCTGTTTCAGGTACAGTCGAAGAAGTACTTGTAGAGGAAGGTACAGTAGCAGTTGTTGGTGATACAATTGTTAAAATTGATGCACCTGATGCAGAAGATATGCAATTTAAAGGTAGCGATAGTGATGAATCTGCAAGTGAAGAAGCACCAGCTGCTGAAGAAACTGCTAAAGAAGAAGCACCAGTTGCTACTGACGATGCAGACGTAGATGAAAGCAAACGTGTTAAAGCGATGCCTTCAGTTCGTAAATACGCTCGTGACAACGGTGTAAACATCAAAGCTGTAGCTGCTACAGGTAAAAACGGACGTACTACTAAAGAAGACGTTGATGCTTACTTAAATGGTGGACAAGCAACAGCTTCAAATGAAAGTGCAGCAGCACCTCAAGCTGAAGAAACTGCAAGTGCTACACAATCAGCACCAGTTGCTACTGAAGGCGAATTCCCAGAAACAACTGAAAAAATCCCAGCAATGCGTAAAGCAATTGCTAAAGCAATGGTTAACTCTAAACACACTGCACCTCATGTAACATTAATGGATGAAATTGATGTTCAAGAGTTATGGGATCACCGTAAGAAATTTAAAGAAGTTGCAGCAGAACAAGGTACTAAATTAACTTTCTTACCTTATGTTGTAAAAGCTTTAGTTTCTGCACTTAAAAAATACCCAGCACTTAACACTTCATTCAATGAAGAAGCTGGCGAAATTGTACACAAACATTACTGGAATATTGGTATCGCAGCTGATACTGATAGAGGTTTATTAGTACCTGTTGTTAAGAATGCTGACCGTAAGTCAATGTTCGCAATTTCAGATGAAATTAATGAATTAGCTGTTAAAGCACGTGATGGTAAATTAACTTCTGATGAAATGAAAGGTGCAACATGTACAATCAGTAACATTGGTTCAGCAGGTGGACAATGGTTCACACCAGTTATCAACCATCCTGAAGTAGCTATTTTAGGTATTGGTCGTATTGCTCAAAAACCAATCGTTAAAGATGGTGAAATTGTAGCAGCACCAGTATTATCATTATCATTAAGCTTTGACCACAGACAAATTGATGGTGCAACTGGACAAAATGCTATGAACCATATCAAACGTTTATTAAATAATCCAGAATTATTATTAATGGAGGGGTAAAACATGGTAGTTGGAGATTTCCCAATTGAAACAGATACTATTGTAGTTGGAGCAGGACCAGGAGGTTACGTTGCAGCAATTCGTGCAGCGCAATTAGGTCAAAAAGTAACAATCGTTGAAAAAGGCGAATTAGGTGGCGTATGTCTAAACGTTGGATGTATTCCTTCTAAAGCTTTATTACACGCTTCACATCGTTATGATGAAACAAAACATTCAGAAAATTTAGGGGTAATTGCTGAAAGTGTTTCTTTAAAATTTGATAAAGTTCAAGAATTTAAGCAATCAGTAGTTAAAAAATTAACTGGTGGCGTTGAAGGTTTATTAAAAGGTAATAAAGTTGAAATCGTTAAAGGTGAAGCTTATTTTGTTGATAACAACAGTTTACGTGTTATGGACGAAAAAAGTGCGCAAACTTATAACTTTAAAAACGCGATTATTGCAACTGGTTCTAGACCAATTGAAATCCCTAACTTCAAATTTGGTAACCGCGTTATCGACTCAACTGGCGCATTAAATTTACAAGAAGTTCCTGGTAAATTAGTCGTTGTTGGTGGCGGTTATATCGGTTCTGAATTAGGTACTGCATTTGCTAACTTCGGTTCTGAAGTTACGATTTTAGAAGGTGCAAAAGATATCCTTGGCGGATTCGAAAAGCAAATGACTCAACCTGTTAAAAAAGGTATGAAAGAAAAAGGCGTTGAAATCGTAACTGAAGCTATGGCAAAATCAGCTGAAGAAACTGATAATGGCGTTAAAGTAACATACGAAGTTAAAGGCGAAGAACAAACAATTGATGCAGATTACGTATTAGTAACTGTAGGTCGTCGTCCAAATACAGATGAATTAGGCTTAGAAGAACTTGGTCTTAAATTCGCTGATCGTGGTTTATTAGAAGTAGATAAACAAAGCCGTACTTCTGCTGACAATATTTATGCTATTGGTGATATCGTACCTGGTTTACCATTAGCACACAAAGCAAGCTATGAAGCTAAAGTTGCAGCTGAAGCTATCGCTGGAGAAGCTTCAGAAGTAGACTACATCGGTATGCCTGCTGTTTGTTTCACTGAGCCAGAACTTGCACAAGTGGGTTACACTGAAGCTCAAGCTAAAGAAGAAGGTTTAGAAGTAAAAGCTTCTAAATTCCCATACGCAGCTAACGGTCGTGCATTATCATTAGATGATACAACTGGTTTCGTTAAATTGTTAACATTAAAAGAAGATAACACATTAGTTGGTGCTCAAGTTGTTGGTACTGGTGCTTCTGATATTATCTCTGAATTAGGTTTAGCAATTGAAGCTGGTATGAATGCTGAAGACTTAGCGTTAACTGTACATGCTCACCCTACATTAGGTGAAATGTCTATGGAAGCAGCTGAAAAAGCTATTGGATTCCCAATCCACACTATGTAATATAGTAATTGTGCTATAACACAATTTATGAATAATGGCCACTGGTGCAAACTAGTGGCTATTTTTTTAATTTAAAAATATATTTAGGTTAATAAGTATATATTGTCAGGTTGAATGGAGGATTAATAGTATGGAATATCAATATCCTATAGATTTAGATTGGTCTAATGATGAAATGATGGATGTCGTTTCTTTTTTTAACGCAATTGAAGCATATTACGAAACAAAAGTTGAAGGAACTCAGCTCATAGATAAATATAAGAAATTTAAAAATGTTGTGCCAGGTAAAGCTGAAGAAAAACAAATATTCAAAGAATTCGAAAAAAATAGTGGCTATAATAGCTATAAAGCAGTGAAAGCAGTGCAAAGTTCACCAGAACAAAAATATTTTAGTGTAAATGATAAATAACTATTGTCATGATTGCTATATTCTGATATTTTTATTAAGCATTAAACAAAATGTTTGATAATAGTAAACAGAATATAGCATTTTTTAATTTCTATTTTAAAAAGTTGGAAATTCAGAGTGCAATGAGAAAGATTGAAAAATAGGTGACGCTATGGAAATAGGTAAAAAATTAAAAGATTTAAGACGTATTAAAAATTTAACACAAGAAGAATTGGCAGAACGCACGGATTTGTCTAAGGGCTATATATCTCAAATTGAAAGTGGTCATGCTTCACCTAGTATGGAAACATTTCTAAATGTGCTTGAGGTATTAGGAACTAATCCGGGAGATTTTTTTCAAACTAAAGTGGAAGAAAAAGTGCTATATAAGCAAGCTGAGCAAAAAACTTATGATGAATATGATAAAGGTTACTTATTAACATGGCCTGTAACAAGATCAAATGAGTTTGAAATGGAGCCATTATTGTTAACATTGAAAGGTAAAAGTGCTTATAAAAACTTTAAGCCATCCCCGTCAGATACTTTTATTTATTGTCTAGAAGGTGAAATTTCATTGATGCTTGGTGATAAAGCGTATCATGCGAGTCAAGGAGATGCTTTATATTTCAAGGCAAATCAAATACATAAACTATTTAATCCATCGACATCACAAGCTCGAGTTATGGTAGTTGCTACTGCATCTTATTTATAGGAGGATAAAAATTATGAAACCAATATTATCATTTAAATCAGTTAGCAAATCGTTTGATGGGTCAACTGTTTTAGACAACATAGATTTAGATATCGAATCGGGTCATTTTTACACATTATTAGGACCTTCTGGATGTGGAAAAACAACAATCTTAAAGTTGGTTGCTGGATTTGAACAAACAGATCATGGTGAAATTGTTTACAAAGACCAAGTGATAAATGATTTACCAGCAAATAAAAGAAAAGTAAATACAGTATTCCAGGACTATGCTTTGTTTCCGCATTTAAATGTGTATGATAATATCGCATTTGGATTAAAATTAAAGAAATTAAATAAGCGAACAATAAAGCAAAAAGTTAAAGAAGCCTTAGCATTAGTGAAATTATCTGGTTATGAGACTCGCTCAATTGATGAGATGAGTGGTGGACAAAAGCAGCGTGTAGCTATTGCACGTGCAATTGTTAATGAACCAGAAATTTTACTTTTGGACGAATCGTTATCGGCACTAGATTTGAAATTGAGAACAGAGATGCAGTATGAATTACGTGAAATACAGTCCAGATTAGGTATTACGTTTATTTTTGTAACGCACGACCAAGAAGAAGCTTTAGCGTTAAGCGATTATATCTTTGTTATGAAAGATGGTAAGATACAACAATTTGGTACGCCAACTGATATTTATGATGAGCCTGTAAATCGATTTGTTGCAGATTTTATTGGTGAGTCAAATATTGTACAAGGACAAATGGTCAAAGACTATGTTGTTAATATTTACGGTCAAGACTTTGATTGTGTTGATATGGGAATTGAAGAAGGGACTCATGTTGAAGTTGTTATTAGACCTGAAGATATTTCACTTATAGCAGCAGAACAAGGTTTGTTTGAAGTCACGGTAGATACAATGTTATTTAGAGGCGTCCATTATGAAATAAACTGTATTGATCGTAAAGGCTATGAATGGATGATACATTCCACTAAAAAGGCTGAAATTGGAAGTAAAGTAGGACTATATTTTGATCCAGAAGCAATACATATTATGGTGCCTGGTGAAACAGAAGAGGAATTTGATAAGCGTATTGAGAGTTATGAGGAGCATGAAAATGAAGCAAATTAATAAATTTTTATTTGTACCATATATTTTATGGATGATACTGTTTATTATTGTGCCAGTATTGCTGTTGATTTATTTTTCATTTTTTGATTTACAAGGTCATTTTAGCTTTGAAAATTATAAAAAAATATTTTCAGCAACTTACTTTAAAATGATATGGGATTCTATTTTATATGCTCTAGCAATTACGATAATCACATTACTAATCAGTTATCCTGCGGCATATTTTATTCGTGCTTCGAAACACCAAAGTTTATGGTTATTAATTCTTATTATACCAACGTGGATTAATTTACTGCTAAAGACCTATGCATTTATTGGTATATTCAGTCATGATGGTATTATCAATCAAGTGTTGACTATGCTACATTTACCAAAAGCTGATTTGTTATTTACGACACCTGCTTTTTTAATTGTTGCTAGTTATATTTATATTCCATTCATGATTTTACCAATTTTCAACAGTATGAAAGATATTCCTAATAACGTACTACAAGCATCTACAGACCTGGGAGCAAATGCATTTACCACATTGAGAAAGGTCATTATTCCATTAACAAAACAAGGTGTACTTACAGGAATACAAGTTACATTTATTCCGGCATTATCATTGTTTATGATTACTAGACTGATTGCAGGTAATAAAGTGATTAATATAGGTACGGCGATAGAAGAACAATTCTTAGTGATTCAAAACTATGGACTGGGCTCTACAATAGCATTATGTCTAATTGTCTTTATGGCTATTGTACTTATCATTACAAATACTAAATCTACGAATGGAAAAGGGTGAATCACATGAAATGGTATGGTAAATTATATATCTTTATGTTAACTGCGTTGTTATATATTCCGATACTATTTTTGATGGTTTATTCATTTAATGCTGCAGGTAATATGATACACTTTGAAGGTTTCACGCTGGATCATTATCGTGATTTATTTCAAGATGATCGGTTGATGGCAGTCATTTTTAATACAATTGCAGTTGCTTTGTTAGCAGCTTCAATTGCTACTGTTATCGGTACGATGGGTGCAATTGCACTGTATCATTTAAAAAATAAGAAAATACGTGTATCATTACTTACTTTGAATAATGTATTAATGGTTTCTTCTGATGTAGTGATTGGTGCTTCATTTTTAATCATGTTTACAGCAATTGGACATTTCACAGGATTAGGGTTAGGATTTACAACGGTCTTAATCTCACATATTGCCTTTTGTATCCCAATTGTGGTTATTATCGTATTACCTAAATTATATGAAATGAATCATCATACTCTAGATGCTGCAAGAGATTTAGGAGCAAGTGAATTTCAAATTATGAATAAAGTCATGTTGCCACAATTATTCCCAGCAATTATTGGAGGATTCTTTATGGCACTAACTTATTCATTGGATGATTTTACTGTCAGTTTCTTTGTTACTGGTAATGGTTTCAGCGTCTTATCTGTTGAGGTTTATGCTATGGCGCGTAAAGGTATTAGTATGGAAATTAATGCAATATCTACGATTCTATTTGTGGTTATTTTGTTAGGTGTCTTAGGCTATTACTTAATACAGAATCTCATCAAACATAGAGGTCAAATGAAGCGAGGTATTGAACGATGAAACGATTTTTACAACTAATACTTGTTTCTATCTTGATTGGTTTGATTTGTTTATTTATCAGTCATAAGTATACTGCTAAAGAACATACTAAGAGCGGTGAGAAAATTTATGTTTATAATTGGGGAGAATATATTGACCCAAGTTTAATCAAAAAGTTTCAAAAAGAAACCGGCATTGAAGTAGTATATGAGACATTTGATTCGAATGAAGCTATGGAAGCTAAAATCCGTAACGGTGGTACACATTATGATGTGGCCTTTCCGAGTGATTACACGGTAGAAAAGATGAAAAGTGAACATCTTTTATTACCTTTAAATCATAAAAAGATACCTAATATTAAAAATTTAGATTCTGATTATATGAATATGCCATATGATAGAGGCAATAAATATTCAATGCCATACTTTTTTGGTACGGTAGGTATTTTATATAATAAGAAAGCTTACCCGAATGCATCATTCGACTCTTGGCAAAGCTTATATAACAAACAATATAAGAATGATATATTACTTGTTGATGGAGCTAGAGAAATTATAGGATTATCACTCAACAAATTAGGATATAGTTTAAATGACACGAATAACACACATCTAAGAGAAGCGGAAAGCAATTTGACGAAACTCGGTCCTAATGTTAAAGGTGTGGTAGGTGATGAAGTTACGATGATGCTAGAACAGCACGAAGCTAATATTGCTGTTGTATGGAGTGGTGTGGCAGCACCAATTGTACAAGAAAATGATGATTTTGATTACGTCGTACCAAAAGAAGGATCAAATTTATGGTTCGATAATATGGTTATTCCTAAAACTGCTCAAAACAAAGCAGGGGCATATAAATTCATGAATTTTTTATTGGATGAACGTAATAACAAACAAAATACAGAATGGGTTGGATATGCAACGCCGAATAAAGCAGCGAGAGCTTCGTTACCAGCTGAAATCAAGCATGATAACCGTTTCTATCCTTCTCAACAAACACAGTCTAAATTGGAAGTTTATAAAGATTTAGGAAAAGAAGCATTAAGTGAATACAATGAAAGATTTTTAAATTTTAAAATGTCCTTAAAATAGATTGTAGATAGTAGTTATTTTAGGATTAATTAGATATAATTATTTGACAAGCATTATAAGGAGTTGTGATTACATGTCAGGAGATCAATATACTCAAGTTAGGCGACCTGTGAGTCGTATAGCTGAAAAAGTATTGGGATGGTTAAGTTGGATATTTTTACTATTATTAACCATCATTACGATGTTTATCGCACTAGTTTCATTTAGCAGTGATACATCGATTCAAAGGTTAGAGACATCTTTAAATGGCAATGATTTTATTCAACAAATACTCGCGAATAATAGTCTAAATACAACTCAATTTGTAATATGGCTACAAAATGGTATTTGGGCAGTAATTGTTTATTTCATTATTTGTTTATTAGTGTCATTTTTGGCCTTAATTTCTATGAATATTAGAATATTATCTGGAATTTTATTTTTAGTAGCGTCTGTAATAACGTTACCTTTAGTATTACTATTTGTACCACTCATTATACCGATTCTATTCTTTATCACAGCAATCATGATGTTTGCGAGAAAGGATAAAGTTGAAACTGTACCTGGTTATTATGCAGATGAACCATATGATGCATATGAGCGTTACGAACGTCCTGAACGTCAAACAAATGAAGGTCATTATAGTGAGCCGGTAGAACCTGTAAGAGAGGAACCGCAATCTAACACAGGAACTACTCAAGAGCAACAAGGTTCAGAAGATAATCAACTACGTCGTGGTGGATACTCTTCTGATGTGGCACAAAAGGTAAATGCTTCAAATGGCGATTCAGAAGAAGAGCCAGCAGTGTTATCTAGACAAGCCAAGTATAATTATAAAAATAAAAAACAACAAGACGATTTTGGTGATGTCAGTAGCGTTTATGATGAAGAGGGCAATGCTGTAAATGATAATACTGCGCATAAAGAAGATGAAATGACGCGTGAACAACAAGAAGCATTGGAAAGAGAAAGACAACAACGTGAGGCTGAAGAGGCTCAACGCAGACAAGCTGAATATGAAGAACAACAACGCTTGAAATACGAAGAAGCACAACGTAAAGAAAGAGAAAAACAAGAACGTGCAGAAGAAAAAGCACGCATAAAGCAAGAAAAGAAAGAACGAAAACAACGTGAAAAAGAACGACGTAAACAAATGCCAAGTGCAGCCAACCAACGTCGAATGAATTTTGAAGAACGTAAAAAAATGACGTCACATGATGAGAAACAACAAAAGGCTGAACGTTCAGTAGAAGATGGTTCTCAATCGCAAGATAAGGAAAAATAACTAAAAATGTTTCAGTAAGTATTTAAATTTCTGAACTATGGAGAAAGGCAATTTCTATTAATATAATATAGAAATTGCCTTTTTATTATGGAATAAAGCATACGCTATGCGTGTGGCTTAATATTGTATATATTAAAATAGATGCGTTACAAGTCTTATGTTTAAGTTTCATAACGCTAACAAACATTGATATAAAAAATCCCTCCAAATATTCATTGGAATTTTTGGGGGATTTCTAGTATATATAATCTAAGTGTTAGTTATAATTCTTGGAAAGTTTGAACAATAAGATAAATATTTAAAATACTTAATATTGTTATAAGTATCCATGAGATTACATTGATCCAAGTTTTATTTTTAAATTGACCCATTAATCCATAATTGTTTGTTGCAAGTTGTAATGGTATCAGTGAAAATGGTAAGGCTATACTTAAAAATACTTGAGAAAAGACGAGCAATTGTTCCATTTTTGCTTCATTGCTATTGAAAATGATTAAACAGAAAATAATAGGAAGTATTGCAAGTAATCTAGTGATTAAACGTCTCAACCAATTTGGTATTTTTAAATTAATAAAACCTTCCATGACTATTTGTCCAGCCATAGTACCAGTTATTGTAGAATTTTGGCCAGAAGCTAACAAGGCAACAGCAAATAAAGTACTCATTATTGCTCCAAGAGATGCGCCTAAAATTGGTTGATGGTGTAATGCAGTGTATAAATCATAAAAGCCACCCAGTTTTTCAGTATTTACACCATAGAAAAGTGCCGCCCCTAAGATAAGTAATAGACAATTTATTACAAATGCAATCGATAATTGTATATTGGAATCCAAAATAGCATATTTGATAGCTTGCGCTTTTGATTTCATATCATGTCTATCATACATTCTAGTTTGTACGATAGATGAATGTAGATATAGATTATGGGGCATAATTGTTGCGCCGATGATACCTAATGCAATAAATAAGGCACTATTATCAGTTATAATTTTACTATGAGGAACAAATCCATTTAACATACTCGTAACATCTGGCGAAGCAATAAATACTTCAAATATAAAAATAACCAGTACAGTAAAAATCAATGTACCGACAATCGCTTCAATTTTTCTAAATCCAAAACGCATAATAAATAACAGTAAAAAGACATCTAACACAGTGATTAAAGCACCTACAAGTAAAGGAATATCAAACAGTAAGTCGAGTGCAATTGCACTTCCAATAACTTCTGCAATATCCGTCGCAATAATAGCGAGTTCTGCTATTATCCAAAATATAAAGGACATGGGTTTATTGAGGTAGTGCTTTGTAGCTTGGGCTAAATCTATACCTGTTGCTATTCCTAATCTCACAGTCATACTTTGTAATAACATAGCTGATAAACTTGAAAGTAAAATCACGAATAGCAAAATGTATCCGAATTGTGCGCCACCTTGCATAGATGTAATCCAATTCCCAGGATCCATATAGCCAACAGCAACCAATAGTCCCGGTCCTAAATATGACAATAGCTTTTGACTGAACTTACCGTCTGAAACAACAGTAACTGTATTGTTTATTTCGTCCATACTTTTTTGTTGTGTATCATTTTGTTGAGACATATTGCCTCACCTCCAATATAAAACTTAATAATCATCAGATTAACCCAAAAAAAATATTAGGTCAACCTAAAATATTTGGAAATTGTTTGAATTGTACTATATTGAACGCTTAAAATTAATAGTTGACTTGAATGTTTAAACTTATGAAAATTTGCTATGATAGAAGAAAAGCATTGAGAGGAGGAGTAAGATGAATAGAAAAGCAGAAAAGATACTATCTTGGATTGCCAATGCTTTAAGTATTGTATATTTATTGTTTATCGTACTATGTTTGTTCATGATTAATGTACCTGATTTTAAAGAAATCTTTAATCAAATGAATCAACAACAAGGATTAGAGATGTCATTAGGTACGTTCAAAGCCTCATTGACTTTATTGACAATTTATTTGTTAGTTTCATTGCTATTAGGTGTAATTGGTACATTTTTAATTAAGAAAAATCGAGTTTTAGCTGCATGTTTATTAATTGTAGCAGCATTGACAGCTATTTTTTCAAGTAACTTGATTGCATTAATTTTATGGTTAATTGCAGGTATCATGTTATTCGCTAGAAGACCAAACAACAAGACCACAAATAACAATCATGGTGAAACATTCAACAATAATGATCAGCAACATAATAGAAATAGCAACAATAATACCTTTGATGAGGAAACACAACAACGTAAAAGAAAAAAAGATGACGATCCATACATTTATTAGTAGTAGTTACAGCAAAGTATAAAAAATGCCGGGCCATATGAAGAGGCTCGGCATTTTTAATTCATGGCTTTTATATAGAGAGATAATTTGAATTATCTATAGAAAGTAAGTAGTTGTTCAAATGTTTCTTCTAAATAGCTTAAAAAGGCTTTGTCAGATTTTAATTCTGCTGCTTGTGGTGTTAAAGTACGAGCAATAAAGAATTCACCTTTTTTAACTTTTTTAACGCGATCAATTGCTTTATGTAGTTCGTTGTCAGACATATCTTTAATATATGTCTTTGTTTGATTCATATGGTCTAAACTTACGCTATAATCTGTAGGTAATTGTTTAATTGCATCAAATTTATCTTCGAAGACTTCTACACGTTGGGCTTTATCTTTAGCTTCGTGCATTACACCATACATTACAAATAATTGGTCTTCAAATAAGCCAATTTGAAAATGTGGTAACATTTTATAGCCTCGGTTATTCGTAGCAAAGGCAACCCATGTATCTTTTGGTGGATTAACACTTCGACGTGCGTGTTTAGCAACATGAGGATAGAATTGCTCGCCAGTAGTTGTCTCTAAGTATTGTGCGAAGTACTCTCCAAGTGCAGTGAGCTGTGGACGAACATGTTCGTCGAGTGCTTGCATACGTGCATCTAAACCATCTACTTGGAATGATTTAAAATCCTTAGGTTTAAAAGTATATTTTGTCATATTAACCTCCTGTACAACTTCATAGTTTGGTTGTATTGTAGCACATTATTTAAGAACATACATTTGGTTTGTTTCAAAGTTAAACAATGTAAACACGCGTGTGAAGGGATAATAAATAGGGTATAACAAAATTATTAGCGATATTGGATGTAAATTTCAAATAGGACTTATACATATAATGAAGAAAATAGATAAAAATACGTCCGTTACCTTTTTATGTAATAAGTAATGTATAATAGAAGTGTTAAGGAGCTGAGACTATGACAGTTTATGAATTTGCAAAAGGTCTGATTTTAGAAGCGGGCAATAATGTTAAAAAAATTATGAAACAAGACATAGAAATTGAAACGAAATCTAATCCTAATGATTTAGTTACTAATGTAGATAAAGCAACTGAATTATTTATATATGATACAATAAAAAAGACATATCCTGAACACAAAGTGATAGGTGAAGAAGGTCATGGACATGAATTAACTGATACACAAGGTATTATCTGGGTGGTTGATCCAATCGATGGTACCCTGAATTTTGTACATCAAAAGGAGAACTTTGCTATATCTATAGGCATTTATTCTGATGGCAAACCATATGCAGGTTTTGTCTTTGATGTGATGAATGATGTATTGTATCACGCTAAAGTAGGTGAAGGTGCATTTGAAAATGAAACGCCACTTGCACCTATAGAATCAACAACATTAAAGAAAAGTATTATCGGTATAAATCCCAATTGGTTAACAAAGCCGAAATTAGAAGATGTATTTAAGCCAATTGTTGATGAAGCAAGAAGTGCAAGAGCATATGGCTCGGCAGCATTAGAAATTATTCATGTTGCAACAGGAAGGTTGGCAGCATATATAACACCTAGGTTACAACCTTGGGATTTTGCAGGTGGTTTAATTATATTAAATGAAGTAGAAGGTGTTGGTACTGATTTACAAGGACAACCATTATCCTTATTCAGAGCCAACTCAATTGTTATGGCAAATCCTCAACTTCACGAAGAACTTGTATATCATCACTTTCCTCAAAATAAAGAGATTATAGAGTTGATTCAACAACGTTTAACAGGTCATAAGTGAGTGTATTTATAAAAGAACAAAGCCCTTAAATGAAATTGATGTTTCATTTAAGGGCTTTGTTAATTATAATTTGAAGCTTATGTTTTTTCTTAGGTGTTTGAATGGTTATCTTTGTCATACAAGTTAATTTTTAAAGTGAATTACAGCCAATCATTTTCACGATATTTCTTTTTTAACGTGAAACCGTAACCAAATGTTGCAATGAATAATATAAGTGTTAAAATCATCAGTGGAACATTTGTAGCTGCTAGACTAAAGCTAAATAAAAGCAAGAATACAATCGCTACGACAGCGAGTACCCAAAATATTGCTTTAGATTTTTTTTGTTGCATCCCAACCACACCTTTATAGTTTTCTTTAACCAATTATATGATATAATAAAAAAGTTGCAAAGAAAAGTGGGAATTTACTCGAGAAAGGAAATTGTAATATGACTAATTTAAGAGAAGATGTTCGTAACATAGCAATCATCGCTCACGTTGACCATGGTAAAACAACACTAGTTGATGAATTATTAAAACAATCAGGTATCTTTCGTGAAAATGAGCATGTAGATGAAAGAGCAATGGATTCAAACGATTTAGAAAGAGAACGTGGTATAACTATTCTTGCGAAAAATACAGCAGTAGATTATAAAGGGACAAGAATTAATATCCTAGATACACCAGGACACGCAGACTTCGGTGGCGAAGTTGAACGTATTATGAAAATGGTTGATGGGGTTGTATTAGTTGTTGACGCTTACGAAGGTACAATGCCTCAAACACGTTTTGTATTGAAAAAAGCTTTAGAACAAAATCTAAAACCAGTAGTAGTAGTCAATAAGATTGATAAACCAGAAGCAAGACCTGAAGGTGTTGTGGATGAAGTATTAGACTTATTTATCGAATTAGAAGCTTCAGACGAACAATTAGATTTCCCAGTTGTATATGCTTCTGCAGTTAATGGTACTGCAAGTTTAGATGCTGAAAAGCAAGATGAAAACATGCAATCATTGTATGAAACTATTATCGACTATGTACCAGCACCTGTAGATAATAAAGACGAACCTTTACAATTCCAAGTTGCATTATTAGATTATAATGATTATGTTGGACGTATTGGTGTAGGTCGTGTATTCCGTGGAACAATGCGTGTAGGAGATAGTGTATCTCTATTAAAATTAGACGGTTCAGTTAAAAACTTCCGTGTTACAAAAATCTTTGGTTACTTCGGTTTGAAACGTGAAGAAATTAAAGAAGCACAAGCTGGTGATTTAATCGCAGTTTCAGGAATGGAAGATATTAACGTAGGTGAAACTGTAACACCGCACGATCACCAAGAAGCGTTACCTGTCCTTAGAATTGATGAGCCTACTTTAGAAATGACGTTTAAAGTTAATAACTCACCATTTGCAGGTCGTGAAGGTGACTTCGTAACTGCACGTCAAATTCAAGAAAGATTAGATCAACAATTAGAAACAGATGTTTCATTAAAAGTTACTCCAACAAACTCTCCAGATACGTGGATTGTTGCTGGCCGTGGTGAATTACACTTATCAATCTTAATTGAAAATATGCGTCGTGAAGGGTTTGAACTACAAGTTTCTAAACCTCAAGTTATTATTAGAGAAATTGATGGCGTTCAATGTGAACCTTTTGAACGTGTACAATGTGAAGTACCACAAGAATATACAGGTGCAGTTATTGAATCATTAGGCCAACGTAAAGGTGAAATGTTGGATATGGTTACTACAGATAATGGTTTAACGCGAATTATCTTTATGGTACCTGCTCGTGGATTAATTGGTTATACAACAGAATTCATGTCACAAACACGTGGATATGGAATTATTAACCATACATTTGAAGAATTTAGACCACGTGTTAAAGGTAGAATTGGTGGACGTAGAAATGGTGCATTAGTATCAATGGATCAAGGCCAAGCTAGTTCATATGCCATTATGGGACTTGAAGATCGCGGTACAAACTTTATGGAACCAGGTACAGAAGTATATGAAGGTATGATTGTTGGTGAACATAACCGCGAAAATGATTTAACTGTAAACATTACAAAAGAAAAGCATCAAACTAACGTTCGTTCGGCTACAAAAGATCAAACAGTTACAATGAAACGTCCAAGAGTATTAACACTTGAAGAAGCTTTACAATTTATTAATGATGATGAATTAGTAGAAGTTACGCCAGAAAGTATTCGTATTAGAAAAACAATCTTAGAAAAGTCAGCACGTGAAAAAGAATCTAAACGTTTAAAACAAATGATGCAAGAAGAAGAATAAATGAAGTTTTCATCTCTTAAATGTAAATATAATCGCTCATTAGATTATTCACTACAATAGGAGTTACGGATATAAATCATTGAAAAATGCCAATCCAAAAGATTAAATTTTAATCTTTTGGGTTGGCATTCTTTATTTTAATATTTCGTATAAATATAGCGAACATAGCTAGAATGCTTAGAGTAGAGACATCACCTCATAACCTTGATACATACCTTACATCTTCTTAATTTAGAAAAAATACTAAATTTAAAATTAGGTAAAGAATACAAAAAAGCACAGTTTATTTTTAATAAACAATAAAAATTTATCCACGTTTTATACTGCAACATGCATATAACATAACAGTTTTAAATTTCATCATTCATTAAATTGATAAAACGACTAGTACCTTATTATAAAAAAGAGTCATATATTAGTTAATGTGCATAGCATGAATTATCACATGAATAGGCTAACTACATTACTAACATATAACTCGGGTTTTGTGATGACTACTCTTTAGCTAAATGATTAAATGTATAGGTTTGGTTGCGTTGTTTAGGTGTGTCTAATCTACTTTTACATTCGTCACACATAAAGGTATGCATTGGATCATTTCTCAATCTCTTTGCTTCTAGTGTGTTTTCATCTATAAAAACCTTCGTATCACAAATGATACATTGAACTTGTTTCAAATTTAAATCACCTCAATATGGGTAACATGCTCGAATTGATAATCGTAACCTTGATCTGGAATATATACAAAGCTATCAACAGCATTATCATCATATAAACGTTTTCCATCCTTTGAAAATTGGAAGAATAAATATGGTAATAAATCAATTGGTACATCAATCGATTGGTCGCTATTAGAAAGACGAATGAGTTGTGCACCTTCTTGAATTTCTGCATTTTTGAAAAATGGTGTCATATTAATGACAAATGAACCTTCAAGAACTGCTCTTTTTTTATATTTAATCTCAGAGTTCAGTGTCGGTGGATTGGTTTGACCTTCTAATATTGCACGATTCCATTCTCTATTGTCTTCAAAAGCGATGGGTTTGGTACCATCAAAAACGCCATTTTCCAAGTCTTCGATTTGTACCTTACGGTCGTCAAAGATCCAAGTTGTACTATCTAATGTGATTTGAAAATTTACTGCTCCCTTAATTTGAATCATAATCCCACTCCTATTGATAAATCTCGACAATAACTATTGAACTATTCTATGTATTAATAATATTAAATATATCATTTGAATCATTAAGTACTAATATTGAGTAACAATGACTCAACGATAATAAATGAATATTTTGTGACGAAAAATTATCATTATTACATTAGCTCATTACCTTTTACTAAAATAAGCTAGTAAATAAAAACGCTTACTTTAGAGCAGAAGGCAATTTATGAAGTATGCTTTAGTTATTGTGAATGTAAAATTAACTTTAAATATAATTTTATCACACATAAGCGTATTTAGTATATTACTGAATACTCTTGCTTTTTACTATTCAGTAAGATACACTTTTATTTATAAAGTTACAATTGATAGGGGGAGTATGTCATGGTAAAGAGTCAGGATTTAAATAATGCGGCATATGACCAGTTGAATAAAGATGCTGATAGGATTCTCCAACTTATTAAAGTACAAATGGACAATCTTACATTACCACAATGCCCATTGTATGAAGAAGTACTCGATACTCAGATGTTTGGATTACAAAAAGAAGTAGATTTCGCTGTTGAACTTGGTTTAGTTGACAGTGAAGCGGGCAAAGGATTAATGCTTCGATTAGAAAAAGAACTTTCTAAATTGCATGATGCATTTACGAATGTTTAATTTGTAATATTCAAAACTGGTATGGCGTAAGTCCAGATCTAAAATAAATATTTTTTTGTAGTAATATTAAAGCTACATAAAGTACAGGCAAAGTGACTGGAACATCAATTTATAATTGATTGCTTCGCAGTCACTTTTGTTATTTCTGAAATTATTAGAAATCGAAGCATTAAAAAGTTATAATTTATGATATATTTATTCGAGAAATTATGACAATGTTTGATATAATGTAAAAAGCGCACTTTCTTACTACAATAAAATTTAAATAGTGCTATAGAGATACTAAATTTAAAGAAAAAGTAATAAATAAAAATGCAATCTGCAAATTTAAAAATAAGATATTAAAAATTAGAATTGGATGATATGTCAAATGAATAACATAAAGCAATTTTTTCGATATATAGGCAAAAACGCTAAATATATCGACTATCCACTAGTAATTACATATTTATTACTGTGTCTTATTGGATTGGTTATGGTTTATAGCGCCAGCATGGTAGCTGCAACAAAAGGGACCTTAACTGGTGGTGTTTCCGTATCAGGGACATATTTTTATACTAGACAATTGATGTATGTCATTATGAGTTTGATACTCGTCTTTTTTATGGCTTTCTTTATGAACGTGAAATTTTTGGAAAAGACAAAGTTTCAACAATGGATGATGGGAGGCATCATTCTATTATTATGTGCAACCTTAGTCATTGGTAGTAATATCAATGGTTCTAAAAGTTGGATTAACTTAGGATTTATGAATTTGCAAGCATCAGAGTTATTGAAGATTGCGATTATATTGTACATACCTTATATGATTGAGAAGAAACGACCGCAAGTGTTTAAAGAGCCGAGAATTTTAATGTCGCCAATTATTTTGGCATCATTTTGTATTGGGCTCGTATTTTTACAACGAGATGTTGGTCAAACGTTACTTATATTAGTTATTTTCTTTTCAATTTTATTTTATGCTGGTATTGGTGTAGAAAAGTCTATTAAATATGGTTTGATAGTACTAACTGGGATCGTTATCATTGGTGGGTTATTCTTATTATTAGGTCTAGTACCTGATTACTTGACTGCACGTTTTAGTACATTAGCAAATCCATTTAGTAAAGAATCTGGAACAGGTTATCATATTTCAAACTCATTAATTGCAATAGGTAATGGTGGTCTGTTTGGTAGGGGCTTAGGTAATAGTATTATGAAATTAGGTTATTTACCTGAACCACACACAGATTTTATCTTTTCAATTATTTGTGAAGAATTAGGACTTATCGGTGGTTTGTTTGTCATCTGCCTATTATTCTTTATCGTATACAGGGCCTTCCAACTAGCGAATAAAACACCTTCGTTCTTCTATAAATTAGTTTGTGTCGGTATTGCCAGTTATATAGGAAGTCAAACCTTTGTAAACTTAGGCGGTATTTCTGGGACAATCCCACTAACAGGTGTTCCATTGCCGTTTATCAGCTTTGGTGGTTCTTCAATGATTAGTTTAAGTATTGCTATGGGATTATTATTAATCACTGCGAAACAAATTAAAATAGAAGAATATCGTAGAAAGCAAGCAAGAAAACAACAAAAAAACGTAGAAGTTCCTAGAAAATTTAATCGTTTTAATAAATGATTTGATACGACAAAAATAAGCAAACATTTCAATGTTTAGACATTGAAAACGTTTGCTTATTTTTTTATATTATCACATAAATTTCGAAAAAGTTAGAACGCTGACTATAAATGATAACAAAAACTTATCGTAATATATAACTTTTTATTATCTGTTAGTTATGATACAATAAGCTAGAAATAGCTTTAAAACAATGTTTATCACTCAATCAAAGTTAATTTAATTACTAGTGTAAACAACTTTAATGGTATTTCAATTGTCATATTCAACAAAAAGTGTGAGATTTTTTTACTGTTTACATTGTTCGTATTTTGCTATAATGTATTCAATATCAAACTTTTTAGAAAATTCAAACTTTTAAGGGGGACCAAGTTTTGAAAAAAATAAACAAACTTATGGTGGCCAATCGTGGGGAAATTGCGATTAGAATTTTTAGGGCGGCAACCGAATTAGATATTAAAACAGTTGCTATTTATTCTAATGAAGATAAGGGGTCTTTACATAGATATAAAGCTGATGAATCCTATTTAGTAGGTGAAGATTTAGGGCCTGCAGATTCATATTTGAATATAGAGAGAATTATTGAAGTTGCAAAGCGTGCTGAAGTGGATGCGATTCATCCGGGGTATGGTTTTTTAAGTGAAAATGAAACATTTGCGCGTAGATGTGCCGAAGAAGGCATTAAATTTATTGGACCACATGTATCACATTTAGATATGTTTGGTGATAAAGTCAAAGCTAGAGAAACAGCAATTAAGGCAGACTTAAGGGTAATTCCTGGTACAGATGGACCAATTGAAAATTATGAAGCTGCTGTAGCATTTGCTGAAACTGCTGGTTTTCCACTAATGATTAAAGCAACAAGTGGCGGTGGCGGTAAAGGTATGCGTATTGTGCGTACAAGTGAAGAGCTTGAAGATGGTTTTAACCGTGCTAAATCTGAAGCAGAGAAATCATTTGGAAATAGCGAAGTATATATTGAAAAATATATCGATAATCCTAAGCATATTGAAGTACAGGTTATTGGTGATGAACATGGGAATATTGTTCATTTATATGAACGTGATTGTTCTGTTCAACGTCGTCATCAAAAGGTAGTTGAGGTAGCACCATCTGTAGCACTATCTGATGAACTAAGAGAACGTATTTGTGATACAGCGATACAACTTATGAAACATATCGAATACGTTAATGCTGGGACAGTTGAATTCCTAGTGTCTGGTGAAGATTTTTACTTTATTGAAGTGAATCCTCGTGTTCAGGTAGAGCATACTATTACAGAAATGATTACAGGTGTAGATATTGTTAAGACGCAAATACTTGTAGCTGATGGAGAAAGTTTATTTGATGAAGAAATCAATATGCCTGAGCAAAAGGATATTGTCACGTTAGGTTATGCAATTCAATGTCGTATCACTACTGAAGATCCTACGAACGACTTTATGCCAGATACAGGAAGAATTAGTGCTTATCGTTCAAGTGGTGGTTTTGGAGTTAGACTTGATGCAGGTGATGGCTTCCAAGGTGCAGAAATTTCACCATATTATGACTCATTACTGGTTAAATTATCCACACATGCTATGTCGTTTAAGCAAGCTGATGAAAAGATGGACCGATCACTACAAGAAATGAGAATTCGTGGTGTTAAAACCAATATTCCATTCTTAATAAATGTGATGAGACATCCTCAATTTAAAACAGGCGATTACACAACGAAGTATATAGAGAATACA
Organism: Staphylococcus gallinarum; assembly: GCF_029774255.1. Lineage (NCBI taxonomy): Bacteria > Bacillati > Bacillota > Bacilli > Caryophanales > Staphylococcaceae > Staphylococcus > Staphylococcus gallinarum. The sequence goes on along the minus strand of NZ_CP069082.1, from coordinate 1,845,951 downwards.
CCTGAATTGTTTGATATTCAACCAACGCTTGACCGTGGAACAAAAACACTAGAGTATATTGGAAATGTTTCTATTAATGGTTTTCCAAATGTTGAAAAACGTCCGAAACCGATTTATGAAACATCACCAATACCAAAAGTGGCAAAGAAAGAAATCGAACAGCTTCAAGGTACAAAGCAATTACTTGATGAAAAAGGGCCTAAAGCAGTTGCTGATTGGTTGAAACAACAAGAAGATGTATTAATTACAGATACTACATTTAGAGATGCACATCAATCATTACTGGCAACAAGAGTACGTACGAAAGACATGATGAATATTGCATCAAAAACAGCTCAAGTAATGAAAGATAACTTTTCATTAGAATTATGGGGTGGTGCAACGTTTGATGTTGCATTTAATTTCCTTAAGGAAAACCCTTGGGAACGTTTAGAACGTCTTAGAAAGGCAATTCCAAACGTTTTATTCCAAATGTTATTACGCGCTTCAAATGCGGTAGGTTATAAGAATTACCCAGATAATGTGATTAAAAAATTCGTTGCCGAAAGTGCAGATGCTGGTGTAGATGTATTTAGAATTTTTGATTCATTGAACTGGGTTGATCAAATGAAAGTAGCAAATGAAGCGGTGCAAGAAGCTGGTAAAATATCAGAAGGTACAATTTGTTACACTGGAGATATCTTAAACCCTGAACGCTCTGATCTCTATACATTAGAATATTATGTGAATATGGCTAAAACATTGGAACGTGAAGGATTCCATATCTTGGCAATTAAAGATATGGCAGGGTTATTGAAACCAAAAGCAGCATATGAATTAGTTGGAGAATTGAAATCTGCAGTTAACTTACCGATTCATTTGCACACGCATGATACTAGTGGTAATGGCTTGATGATTTATAAAGAAGCAATCGATGCTGGCGTTGATGTAATAGATACAGCTGTAGCATCAATGAGTGGTTTAACGAGTCAACCTAGTGGAAATGCATTATATTATGCATTAAACGGTTTTGATAGAAATTTACGTGCTGATATCGAAGGAATGGAAGAATTATCACATTATTGGGGTACAGTACGTCAATATTACAGCGATTTTGAAAGTGATATTAAGTCACCAAACACTGAAATCTATAAACATGAAATGCCAGGTGGCCAATACTCAAACCTTAGACAACAAGCGAAAAGTCTAGGATTAGGTAATCGCTTTAATGAAGTTAAAGACATGTATCGTCGAGTGAATTTCTTATTTGGCGATTTGGTGAAGGTAACACCATCTTCTAAAATTGTCGGCGATATGGCGTTGTATATGGTTCAAAATGATTTAGATGAGGAAGCAGTAATTAAAGATGGACATAAACTAGACTTTCCTGAATCTGTAGTATCCTTCTTTAAAGGTGATATCGGACAACCGGTTAATGGATTTAATAAAGAGCTACAACAAGTTATCTTAAAAGGACAAACTGCTTTAACAGACCGTCCAGGGGAGTATTTAGAACCTGTTGATTTTGAAGCTGTAAGAAAAGAATTAGAAGAGAAACAACAAAGTGAAGTTACTGAACAGGATATTATAAGTTATGTTTTATATCCTAAAGTATATGAACAGTTTATTGCGACACAAGAACAATTCGGAAATGTTTCATTATTAGATACACCAACCTTCTTCTTTGGTATGCGTTCTAATGAAACTGTTGAAATTGAAATTGATACTGGTAAGCGACTTATTATTACATTAAAGACTATTACTGAACCGGATGAAAAAGGTGTACGTACTATATTCTATGATATGAATGGTCAAGCTCGTCGTATCTTTATACAAGATGAAAATGTAAAAGCTAATGCAAGTGTGAAACCAAAAGCTGATAAATTGAATCCTAATCATATTGGGGCTCAGATGCCAGGTTCAGTTACAGAAGTGAAAATTGCAGAAGGTGAAAATGTCACAAGTGGTCAAGCATTATTGATAACTGAAGCAATGAAGATGGAAACAACAATACAAGCGCCATTTGATGGTGTCATTAAGAAAGTTACTGTACAAAGTGGTGAAGCCATTGAGACAGGTGATTTATTAATAGAAATTGAAAAAGAGCCAGTAGATTAGGTTGATTATTGTCCGAGCTATCGATTAGATAAACAACACAACGCTTTGATTTTTAGATTCAGAAATGTTTCTATAAATCAAAGCGTTTATTTAGTGTTCTAGATAAATATGATGGTTATAATGCTTTATATTAATGAAACAGCAGAAAATTTAACAAAAGAAGAAACGTCAATTCCTATTATTATTTCATTAGGAATTGACGTTTCTTGTTAATAAAAGTTATCATCGTAAAGTTCACGCGTCATTCTATTTATTTAATTAGAAGATATGTTAAGGTTTTGATTTAAGTATATTTCTTAATGAACCCGTTAACTTATCCGCCACTACGAATTGTGCGTAGCATGAGTATTACAAAGTAAGCAATTAAGCCGAATAACAATGTAATAAATAATGCATGTAGCAGTGCAATAAATAAGTTTACATGTGTGATTATAGATAAAGCACCAGTCGTGACTTGTAATAATACAAGGATGAACGCTGCTGTATAACCATATCTAATGGTTCTATTATGTCTATAATTATTAACTGCATGAATGAATGTCAACATTATCCAAATAAATGCGATAAATGCCATGCCTCTATGAGTAAAGTTTACCCAATCTTGTACTGTGTGTGGCATTAAATCATTAAATGGTAATGGCCATTGACCGTATGCGAGGCTGGCCTTTTTATGTCTAACTAATGCACCTGTATAAATAGTTAAGTATACGATTAACATCATCAACCATGTATATATTCTTAATGGTTTTCTGATAAATAGTTCATCAGCTTCGTATTTGCGATCGACTTCGAAAATAATCAATGTTAATACAAATACTGATGAGAACGAAACGAGTGAAATACCGAAATGCAATGCGAGTACGTATGCATTTTGCTGCCACATAACTGCTGCTGCACCAATCAAAGCTTGAAGAAGTAAGAAACCAACACTAATGATACAAAGTGGTTTAACTTCTTTGATGTAACTGATATGTTTCCAGGCAACAATAACTAACCATAAAACAATAATTAATGATAACCCTGAAACGGCACGATGACTTAATTCAATAATCGTTTGTATAGGTAAATTTTGCGGAAGTAATGCACCGTGACACAATGGCCAATCTGAACCACAACCGTCTTCCGATCCGGTCTTAGTAACAAGTGCGCCACCAAGTTGTACCCATGTCATGATTAATGTTGCTAGTATAGATAACCATTTCAGGTTTTTCTTGTTAAACAATAATTAACACCCCACTTATTAATAAAACTATTGGGATAATAAATCTAGTATCACAGTTAATACAAATTCAGATTGAAAAGTTTGTAAATGATATTCCCAAAAGACATACTTGTTTAACGTTAAATAAATCTCAAGGATTATTATAACAAGAAAACGTTAATTAGTTGTGTCATAAAAATGACGATTTATTATTGTCTTTAAAGTGTCACAAATAAATTATTATAAATGTAGTAAAAGGCATTAATTTAATATATCATTGTATTATATGAAAAAAATAGGAGGGGGATTATGAACAAAGAACAAACTTTGTCGCATAATACAAGTCGTGTAACCTTTAAAGAGTTGCAACAGATTATAAAAATGGGACTTGTGCAAGGTAACTTAGTTCCTGCTTTTGCTGGTTCATGGCTTGCAATTGTGATGGCAAATCATTCCTTTCTCTCGTCAATACCACAAATCTTAATGATGATTGTTGGCTCAACGCTTATTATGGGCGGCGCTTGTGCTGTGAACAATTATTATGATCAAGATATTGATAGTATCATGCCAAGTAAGCAACAACGACCAACGGTCAATGATAGAATTTCAAATAGAAATTTATTAATTCTTAGCTTTGGAATGATGTTGATAGGGGAAGCATTATTATTTGCCTTAAATATACCATCTGGTGTTATCGGATTATTAGGTATAGTTGGGTATGTCTCATTCTATTCAATTTGGTCAAAACGCCACACAGTTTGGAATACGGTTATTGGAAGTTTTCCTGGTGCTGTACCTCCTTTAATTGGATGGACTGCTATTGAGGGTAATATTAGTGTTGCAGCAATTGCATTATTTTTAGTTGTATTTTGTTGGCAACCCATTCATTTTTATGCATTAGCAATCAAACGTAAAGATGAATATTCATTAGCTAATATTCCAATGTTACCTTCAGTTAAAGGTTTTAAACGAACAAGAGTAAGTATGTTCATCTGGCTTGTATTGTTATTACCATTACCATTTTTATTAAGTAATTTAGGTGTTACATTTATCGTGTTAGCCTCACTATTAAATTTAGGATGGTTATACATGGGATTAACAAGTTTTAAAAAGGGCACAGATCAAACAAAATGGGCAACAAAAATGTTTATATATTCACTAAATTACTTAGTGGTATTCTTTGTACTTGTTGTTGTCGTCTCATTAATACAAATGTTCTAATAATTAATAATAAGGATGAAATTTATGAATTTACCAATTTTACCTACAATTAGTACGAGTTTTATTGTTATTAGTGCAATCCTTGTTGCAATAGGTTGGCGTAAAATATGGAAAAGGGAAATAGAAAGTCATAAAAAGGTAATGCTATGTGCAGCGTTTTTTGCTCTCGCATTCTTTATTATTTATGCTTCTAGAACAATCTTTATAGGTAATACTGCTTTTGGCGGACCAGATTCCGTAAAACTTTATTATACAATCTTTTTAATATTCCATATTAATTTAGCTACAATCGGTGGTATCTTAGGTGCAGTACAGATTATTACTGCGTTAAAGGATAAGTTAAAGATCCATAGAAGAATTGGACCAATCGCATCAATTATCTGGTTCTTTACGGCAATCACAGGTGTCGCAGTTTATGTATTACTCTATGTTTTATATCCGGGTGGAGAAACGACATCATTGATTAAAGCAACATTAGGTTTATAACACTATTAATAAATGAAATTGTTAGTCTTATATTGGGCAATATTAAGACTAAAGAGGTGAGCCAATAGGCACACCTCTTTTTTTATTTTATATAGCGTTGTAAATGCTTAGCTGTTAGGGATTGTTCGACAGAAAGCAAACCTGCTGGGTATCCTTGATACAAGCACTGTCCTCCGTTAGCACCTGCATAAGGTCCAATATCTACTATCCAATCAGCTTGTGTCATCATTGTTAAATTATGTTCAATAATTATAAGTGTATTATTCTCAGCAATTAAATTATTAAAACAGTCTAATAATATTGGAATATCATCTTCGTGTAATCCTGTAGTGGGTTCGTCGAATACAAATATTTGATTCTCTACAGGTTTTGTCAAATATTTACTTAATTTTACACGTTGAATTTCACCTCCAGATAGCGTATCGAGTGTTTGACCTAGTGTCATATAATTCAAACCGGTAGATTTCAAAGCGTGTAAAGGTTGCTCTATATCAATATTCTCTGCAAAGAAGGCTAGCGCTTCATCTATTGTCAAATTCAAAATATCAGCGATAGAATGATTATTAACTTTAGCTTCTAATACTTCTGGTTTATAGCGTTGTCCGTTACAAACGTCACATACTTGTGTGAAGTCAGGCATAAAGGCTAGTTCAGTTTTTATAATTCCTTTACCATGACATTCAGGACAAGCACCTTCAGAATTATAGCTGAACAATGATTTCTTTAAACCAGTTTGGTCACTAAAGTATTCTCTTACAGCATCAAAAATATTTAAATAAGTTAATAGATTTGAACGGCTAGATGCATGTATAGGCTTTTGATCAATGAAAATACTGTTATCAAAATATTTCAATCCAGTTGAAATTAATGTGCTCTTACCTGAACCAGCAACCCCTGTAACCACAGTCATTACATTTTTAGGGATTTGGACCGAAACATCAATCAAATTATTTTTCGTTATATGATTTAAATTGATAAAGTCTTGAGATTCGCGGGGTTGAGGTTTTAACTTATGATTTTTACGTAAAGCGATACCACTAGATGAAGTAGTATTTAGTAACTGCTGATACGGACCTTCAAAGGTAATAGTCCCACCATTCTTACCAGCTAAAGGTCCTAAATCGATAATATGGTCAGCAATACAAATTACGTCTGGATCGTGTTCGACAACAAGTACAGTATTACCTTTATCTTTCAGAGAGATAATGATTTCATTTATGCGTCTAATATCCTCTGGATGTAGGCCAATGCTCGGTTCATCAATAATATATACTAAATCAGTTAATGGACTATTTAAATGTCGAATAAGTTTAATACGTTGTGATTCTCCACCTGATAAGGATTTAGTTTCACGCGATAAAGTCAGATAATTTAAGCCAATATAACTTAACGACTGCAGTTGCTTTAATAATGGTTCGATAATTGTCTTAGCTTTATCAGATGTTAACTTAGCAATAAATGAAATTGCCTCATCAATAGATAGCGCAGTAAAATCTGCAATATCTAATTCGTTGATTTTACATTGTAATACCTTTTGATTTAATCGCTTACCATTACAAGTAGGGCAAGATTTTGAAGATACAACACGTTCGATGTCAGACTTGAATTTATTTTTCTCAAAGTTATCATTTAATAAAAAAGATCGTCTGAAACGATGGATAAGTCCTTCGAATTTTGCAGTTTTTGGCCAATTTGAAGGTGGGTTTTTTAATTTTTTAGGTTCAGTATATAAAAAAGTATTTAATTCTTCTTCTGTGTAATCTTTTAACTTTTTATCATTATCAAATAAACCAGAGTATAAATATCGCTTACCACGCCAGCTGTCTGGCCTAAATGATGGGAAACGTATCGCATCTTCATTTAATGATTTATTAAAATCAATGAGTTCATTTAAGTCTATATCTTCTACATAACCTAAGCCAGAACATGTAGGACACATTCCTTTAGGATTATTGAAAGAAAAGATGTCTGAATAACCCACAAATGGTTCACCAATTCTCGACCATAATAATCTTACTGAAGCATATATATCTGAAATTGTGCCGACCGTAGAACGTGCATGCCCACCTAATCTTTTTTGGTTGATTACCATAGAAACTGGTAGGTTTTCTATTAAATCTACATGCGGTTTAGTATATTGTGTTAATTGGTGTTGAATGTATGTTGAATATGTTTCATTTAATAAGCGTTCAGACTCTGCAGCAATGGTATTAAATACTAAAGATGATTTGCCTGAGCCAGAACGACCAGTGAACACGGTGATTTTGTGCTTTGGTATATCGACTGATATATTTTTAAGATTGTTCTGTTTTGCTCCATGAATTCTAATATCCGTCATTATTATTTCACCTCTGTTGCACATATACCCATAATTTAAATTGTGTATAACGTTTATATGAAGATTTTGCAAATACAGAGTCTTATCTTGCTTGTTATATGAAATTCCATGTACAATGAACCTAACATGCTAATAGGTGGGTGAGCGATGAAGAAACTGATAATTAAAGTTATTGGTGTTTTAGTATTAATTTGTTTTCTGATTTATCTATTTTACTCACCACGTTTAAAGTTTGATGTTTTAGAAAATCCCAATAAAAATACTACGAAAACAACACAAACAACACAAACTCAGGATTTTGATAAGAGTAAAAATACTGCTGAAAATCCGATGCCCAAAGATGGTGTAGGGACGTGGGTTGGTCAAAGTCTAAGTAAATTGACTAAAAAATATGGACAAGCAGATCGTGTGTATCCATATAAAGATAATTATAAAAACTACGTATTTAAAGAAAAAGAAGCATATTATTTAGTTACAACCAAAGATGGCATAATTAAATCTGTTTATGCAACAGGTAAAAAGGCTAATGTTGAACCATTACATATTACTAATAATGCTGCACATGTGTTTGAGAAGTTCAGCGTTAATCCAGAGCCGACGATTACTTCCAATGGTAAGAAATATGAACTGGAATTATCTGATACTGACATGAAGACGCAGTCATTAGTGAAATTTAAAAATATGTATGCTCAAATTTATATAGATCAACAATCGAATCATATCGTTGCGGTACGATTTTTAGATAGTGATGCTTTAGCTGAATTTAAACCATATCAAATGGTTACTTCTAAAGAAGAAAAGGAAGTAAAAAGTAAACACGGTAATGCGCCATACGCTCAAAGTTCTAATCAGTTGATGACGCTTTATGAAATAACTAATGAAATGCGCAAATTAAAGAATACACAACCATTAAAAATTAATAATAAATTAGCACACATTGCATCGTTTAATTTATACGAAGCAACAGGACAAGATGATAGTGCTGAATTTACTGAAGATGCATTAAGAGATCAATTAAATGCTCAGGAAGTACCATTTACGTATAGTAGTCAAAATGTAGGGTATGACTTTAATGACGTACCGACGTTAATACACAGTTGGTTGAATTCTGATACGCATCGCTCTAGAATGTTGAATGCAAAGTATAATGAAATGGGCGGCGAAGTAATGGAAGGCTATTATACACTCATATTTGTAGGTGAAAAGAAGAAAGGAGATGACCAAGAATGATAACTGAAGAGACATTAACGTTATTGGATGATATTGAAGCGCTAAGTGATAAAATAGTGGATTCGCATATTTATAAAGCATATGAAGCGGCGCAACAAGCATTGTCAGATAATGATGAGGCACATCTTTTATATCAAGCTTTCTTAAAGTCGAAGCAAAATTATGATGAAATTATGAGGTTTGGTAAATATCATCCGGATTATCAAAAGGTAATGTTAGAAACGAGAAAGCGAAAACGTGCATATGAAATGTTACCTGTCGTCATGGATTACAAACAAAAGGAAGTTGCATTGCAAGACTTGATTGATGAGGTAATAGTTAAAATTGCTTATTCATTCTCGGAAAATGTAAAAATTGAAACAGGAAATCCTTTCTTTCAAAAAGATTCTGGTGGCTGTTCAACAGGCGGGTCTTGTAATTGTTCGTTATAATGTAACGGAACATAGAAAAATTTTATATTTAAAGTAAGTGTTTGGGCTTAAATCCCAGAAAAACAGCACTCAGATGATTGAATTCAATTTATCTGAGTGCTGTTTTATTCAATATCTAGTATTATTGGCTCGCTTTCCTAGGGGACAGCTTCAGCCTGTAGTCTTCAGCTTGTCTTGCTCCCACAGGAGTCTCGCCAAAATACGTTGCATTAATATGTTGATTTATATTAAAAAGTATTTAATAAAATAAGGTCTATCCGTATTATTTAGTAAACACTATTAAATTAAATTTACAAGGTGTCTTAAATATGCAGAGTAAGAAATGACTCAATATACACTAACGTTGTAAAATTCAGTATATCTCTATAAATAATATGTCACGATAGGTTAATAAAAGTGTACAAACAAACCGTGAAAATAAATTATATGAATTCAAACATTACTATAGTGCCACATGCTATCATTCTAAATGAATATTAAAAAAGGCAATTTCTATATAATTTCAATAGAAATTGCCTTTTTTTACTTGTCCGAAAACTTTATATCTTCGACCTTTTATAATAGCCAAGATTATTTATAAGTTAGTTTAAAGCGCTCTGCAAGGTCTGGGCGATCAGTAATTAAAGTATGTGCGCCATGATAGACTAAGTCATTCATCAAATCCAAATTATTAACATGACAATATCCAGGAACGATATTGCGCTCATTTAACCAGTGAATAAAACGTGGTGAATTAAATTTTATACCATTTCGTTCAATTGGTAGAATAAAGGTATGTGCTTTTGTAGCAAATAAATTGCCAGCACCTAAATAAAAATGGATAAATCCCTTCATCATATCATTCTTGCTAGCAGCAATTGCTGTATTCGGGTTAAGGTGTCTGAAATAATCAATTATTTTTCCTTGATTGCTGCCGATTACTATACGATTATCTGAATTATATTCATTAATTATGGTATTTACTTTTTTGCAAATCAGGTAGTTTCGTTGTTGTGTTGATTGATTAATTAAATGAATATTTACCTTAGCATTTGGATAATAAGTTAATAATTCTGTTAAGGTTAATATAGTAGCGTCTTTATGGTTACGATAAGGTGTCTGACCATTGATATCAGTAAAATAGTATCCTGCATCTAATTTTTTTATTTCGTTAAGCGTATGTTCACTCACTGTACCTGAGCCATTTGTTGTTGCATCTAATGAGGTGCTATTGAAAACGATGACTTGATCATCTTTAGTCAGGGTAACACCAACAGCGAATCCATCTATATTATGAGCAATTGCATTATCAAATGCGAGTTTAGTATTTTCAGGTCTAACAGCTGATCCACCGCGATTGGCTAGAATATAGGGTGCTGTTTGACTATAAAAATGATGTGTCGGTAAATTTTCAGGCTTTCTTTTATATTTATTAATGAACAGCAAGCTACCTACTATACCTGCTAAGCCAATGAATGATCCTTTAAACATTTTATTAAATTTTGACATGTACAAATCCTCCTTAGTACATAAATATACTTAGTAATATAGCAAAAGATTGTTCAACTGCAAAATAATTGTTATTTATAAAAATAATAGGAAATGATATCATAAAAGGGCTAATAAATGGAGTGAGAAGAAAATGAATATTGTGCCTAGAACAAGTTTAATTATATATTTAAAACATATGAAACATGAAAGACAAATTAGAAAATTTGGTCATATCGTAAGTTCTAATAAAAAGCAACGTTATGTTGTAATGTATATCAATGAAAGTGACTCAGATCAAATAGTTACTAAATTGATGAAACTAAAGTATGTGAAAGAAATAGAAGGCTCTCCTTATAAATATTTAAAAAAGCATTATGAAAAGGAACAACATGAATTTTCATAAATAAGAGCCTTAATGTATTTGCTTTGCGTACAGTGAAACATAGGTTTGTAGCTACATTATTGTAATGGCGGAATCCAACGCTGTAATCTTAGTACGCTAATTAAATAATTATAATATAGTTCTATATCATGAAATGTCTCAGGTGGTTTTACATCTACACCCTTTATTTCTATATTGTACTGCTCAGCCTGTTGATTAATTAGTTCAAATTTCTTATTGGAATTTGGATATGGATAATTCAAGGCATTAATCATGATATACATGGCTTGGAAATGTCGACCACTTGTTGGTTTCATGATAATGGCTACAGATGATCGTTGGTGTTCGGAAGTCGGTGTATGAAAGTAAACAATATAATCTATGCGGGCATAGTTATATTCGATAAGTGTATTAAATTCAAATAAATCTGTTAAACCTTCACCAATTTTAATAAAAGATTGTTTCATAAGCTATGTTCCTCCTTGCTTATGAATTATAAAGAATATAATTTAAGAATGGAAGTGTTGAAATGAGAGTTATATCTGGAATACATAAAAGCAAGCCATTAGAGAGCATCGAAGGTCGTAACACACGACCAACAATGGATAAAGTCAAAGAAGGGATATTTAACAGCTTGCATGATGTTTCAGGATTAGGGTTAGATTTATTTGCAGGTAGTGGTGCTTTAGGTATAGAAGCACTGTCACGCGGTATGGAAAAAGTAATATTTGTTGATCAAAATTTTAAAGCAGTTAAAGTGATTAAGCGCAATTTAGACCATTTAAATATTGCAAGTCAAGCTGAGGTATATAAAAATAATGCAGAACGTGCATTAAAAGCCTTAGCCAAGCGTGAAATCCAATTCGATGTAATATTTTTAGATCCGCCATATGAAAAAGGGTTGATTGATGATGCTTTAGAGCAAATTGCAAAGTTTAATTTATTAAAAGAAAATGGTATTATCGTTTGTGAGTTTAATCATCATGAAAAAATAAAAACTGAACCATTCCGAGAGATTAAACAATATCATTATGGTTTAACAGACACTTTGTTATTAGAAAAGGGAGATTAAAATGTCTAGAACTAAAGCAGTCATACCAGGTAGTTTCGATCCGATTACATATGGGCACATTGATATCATTGATAGAAGTGCGGATCGTTTTGATGAATTGCATATTTGTGTGTTAAGAAATAGTAGTAAGGCGGGTACATTTACTGTAGAAGAACGAATAGATTTGATAGAAGCTTCAGTTAAACATTTAGATAATGTGACGGTGCATCATTTTGATGGATTATTGGTAGATTTTTGTGACCAAATTGGTGCTCAAACTATCATTAGAGGATTAAGAGCTGTTAGTGATTTTGAATATGAATTACGCTTAACTTCAATGAATAAAAAGTTAAATAGTAATGTTGAAACAATGTATATGATGACTAGCACTAATTATTCATTTATCAGTTCTAGCGTAGTAAAGGAAGTTGCTGCATATAAAGCAAATGTATCTGATTTTGTGCCTGAACATGTTGAAAAGGCATTAAATGAAAAATTCAAGAAATAAGATAATACAGTGACACCAACAAATTTGATGAAGCCATCAAAGGTTGGTGTTTTTTGCTGTTTAATTGCGAGAACAATTGATAAAAGGGTGAATACATGAGTAGCCTCATGCATAAGCCCGACTAATCTCGATAAAATCGAGAAGTGAATAGAGGAATACATGAGTAGCCTCAAGCAAAAGCCCGACTAATCTCGATAAAATCGAGAAGTGAATAGAGGAATACATGAGTAGCCTCATGCATAAGCCCCACTAATCTCGATAAAATCGAGAAGTGAATAGAGGAATACATGAGTAGCCTCAAGCAAAGGCCCCACTAATCTCGATAAAATCGAGAAGTGAATAGAGGAATACATGAGTAGCCTCATGCATAAGCCCCACTAATCTCGATAAAATCGAGAAGTGGATAGAGGAATACATGAGAGTGCTCATGCAAAAGCCCGACTAATCTCGATAAAATCGAGAAGTGAATAGAGGAATACATGAGTAGCCTCAAGCAAAAGCCCGACTAATCTCGATAAAATCGAGAAGTGAATAGAGGAATACATGAGTAGCCTCATGCATAAGCCCCACTAATCTCGATAAAATCGAGAAGTGGGGCTAAAAAATGACGTGTGTGTTAAAGTCGTTAGCTGTATCATTGGATAATAAATTATAGATGTTCGTACTCTTAATTTCGTTTTTAAATGTCATGGCATTACGTTTATTGATTTGTGTTACAAAATTTCGGTCTGGAAATTGTTGTTTAAGGTATTTTAAGTATTTTTGGCCACGTTGATTCATTCCTAGTATACGAACAGAGTCTATTTGTGTTGGTATGTCATCATAAGTGTAATCTAGCAATACATTCATCAGTACACGCTGTAAATGTGTATAGGTATAGCGTTTGGTCTTGATTAACTGCATATATGATTCGAATGAAGTTGCTTGCAAGATTAAATCTTTTAGCCTATGTTCTAAACCTTCAGTCATTGTGTAGATATTTTGTAAACTTGAGGGACTCTGAGTTAATAATGCATACTTTAAGTAATTAAATGTGCGCTCAGTTGTCACAATATTTGAATGGTATAAATGTTTTATTTGAGATGGAACTACGTTTTGCCAATCCTGATCTTCAAGTTGGAGAGATTGTCGGATTGATGTACCACTTGCAAAGTGCATATGTTGTATTTTACTATCGTGGTGTTTTGATGCGTGTCTTTTTATGGTAACTGGATTAATATTAAAGCCATGCTTTTGTATGGCTTTAACATATGAAATCCCTAAAGTGTTATTAGGTTCAGTTAATAAATGGTTATCTGAAATTAATTCACTAAGTATGCGCGGGTAGCTTTTGCCTTCTTTAATTTTTTGAGCAAAGGCTGAGGTTTGTTCAATTTTTTGCATTTGTTCAGCGAGATTTAAAAAAGCATTAATATCGCCCGATTCGCTACCAAATGCAAGGTGGTCGACATTTAAATAATTAGCTACGCGTACTGCGGCATCACCAAAATAGCTTCCAGCTGATAGTGAAGCATGAGCAGGAAGCTCTACGACTAAATCCACAGCATGTAGCGCCATCTGAGTTCGAGTAAATTTATTATAAATTGCAGGTTCTCCTCGCATAACAAAGTTTCCACTCATGATTGCTATAGAAATTTCAGAATCAGTGATTGACTTTGATTTCTCTGCATGGTATAAGTGACCATTGTGGAAAGGATTATATTCAGTGACTAGTGCAACGCTTTTCATTTGCATTTCTTCCTTTCAGAATTCATTATAGATATTGTAACAGATATAATTGTGTTAAGAAAAAATCTTGACAACTTATATCTATAAAGTTAAAATAAATTTTGTGCTTGTTAGAGGTGAAGCCATATGAAATGGTCAATAACGCAATTAAGAAAATTCCAAGATAAACCTTTTGAATTCAATCAAACGGTGAATTTTGATCATTTAGTAAAATCATTAGATTTAATAGATTTATCTGAAATAAATGTTGATGGCGAATTGACAGTAAAATCAAATGAAGTCATTGCAGATATGCATGTTACAGGAACATATACGATGGCTTGTGCGCGTACGTTAGTTCCAGTAGATGTTCCTTTAGATATCAGATCTCAAGAAGTATTTGATCTAGAAGGGTATAATCAGTATGGTGATGACGATGAAGATGAACATTATCATGATGCATCAGATGGCATGATAAATCTAAAGGATATTGCTGAAGAATTAGTTATCATTGAAAAGCCAATGCGTGTTTTCGCAGATAATAGTGATCAAATGTTACGTGAGGGTAATGGTTGGGAAGTTATTGACGAAGAGCAAGCGATTGAGAATGCGAAAGAAGCAGAAGAATCTGAGTCTCAGCAAATCGATCCTAGGCTTCAAAAACTACAACAATTATATGACGAAGAGCAATAGCAGAATTTTGTAATCTATAGTATAATAGATTATTGAATCTGAAAATAACTATTTTAGTGTTTGAATATAAGGAGGATTAATCATGGCAGTACCAAAAAGAAGAACGTCTAAAACAAGAAAAAACAAACGTCGTACTCATTTCAAAATTTCAGTACCTGGTATGACAGAATGCCCAAATTGTGGAGAATACAAATTATCTCACCGCGTATGTAAGAACTGTGGTTCATACAATGGTGAAGAAGTTGTATCAAAATAATTTCATTAATTTAATGACTTGATGAAAGTCTTTTAATATCGTTCATTAATTATTCACTAAATAATTTTTGAGCGATTTTTTATTTATATAGATGTAAATTTGATATCGAGCGATAGGTTGTGTGAAATCAATGGAAGCAATGAATCCGCAAAAAATTATTGAAAAAATTGAGAATAGTGATGTCAACTGGATATATAATCATTTTAGCGAAGATTTTCAAGAAGTATCTGCGCTATTAGAATTGGAAAAGCTACTAAAAGTATATAATGAGAAAAGAAGTGTGAATTCATTCTACAAACATATACATATAAACAGACAAGACGAATATCTGTGGTTCGATGACAAGAGGACAACGGGTGTTAGTGTTACATTGAATAAATATAATGAAATAATTGGTTTTGCATTATTACCTATACAACATCAAGATAGTGCAAAGTATTCCAAACTGCAATATACTATGCCAATTGAAGAAGCGTGGACGGTTATTGCCGGCGGAGATAATGAATTATTAAATCATCACTTCCATTATAAACGTTACAAACATGCTATTGATTTAGTGAAGTTAAAAGATCAATGTAGCTATCAAGGTAGCCCTAATCAATTAACTAATTACTATGCCTACAACTTAACTGTCGTTGCACCAGCTAATGGTGAAGTTGTAGAAGTTGTTGATGGTATTCCAGATTGTGTACCTGGAGAATTTAATGTAAAACATCCACAAGGTAATTATATTATAATTAAGCATGCAAAACATGAATATAGTTTAATTGCACATTTAAAGCCTAATTCACTAAATGTATCAGTAGGAGATGAAATCTTTCGCGGACAACATATTGCGAAAGTAGGTAATTCAGGTAACACATCAGAACCACATATACATTTTCAAATTATGGATCGAAAAGATATCGCTAAAGCACATACGCTAAAAATCAAATTACAAGAGACGATTTCACCTGAAAAAGGTGATATAGTAGACTATACAGGAAATAACATCTTAATTGAAAAGGAACATTTCTTGTTATCCTTTATAAAAAATATACGTACAAATATCTTACAACTTTTTAAAAGTTAAAATATGAAAATAAAGAGGCTATGCTATGGAAATGATTACGTCCGCACAAAATAGTAAAGTTAAAAATGCAAATAAACTCAAAAAGAAAAAAGATCGAGACAAAACAGGTCAAGCCCTTATCGAAGGCTATCACCTTATCGAAGAAGCTTATCAAAGTAAGTTAACGATAAAACAATTATTTATAGTAGATACTTCTAGAATTAGCTCAGATTTAATTGAATATGCAGAGGAAGTATTTGAAATAAATTTAAAAGTTGCAGAAGCATTATCTGGAACTGTGACACCACAAGGTTTTTTTGCTGTAATTGAAAAACCTAATTATGAAACAACAACAGCAAAGCAAGTATTGTTGATTGATCGTATACAAGACCCAGGGAACTTAGGTACTTTAATTCGTACTGCAGATGCTGCAGGTATAGATTTAATTGTGTTAGAAAAGGGCACTGCAGATCCATACCAGGACAAAGTATTAAGAGCCAGTCAAGGTAGTGTGTTCCATTTACCGATTATCATTGATTCTTTAGAATCATTTATAGATTCGTTTGATGGACCAGTGTACGGAACGGCATTAGAAGAAGCTGTTTCATTTCACGAGATAAGTGCGAAAGAACACTTTGCATTATTATTAGGTAATGAAGGAGAAGGTGTGTCGCAACAATTATTGGCGCAAACAACTCAAAACCTAACAATTCCAATTTATGGAAAAGCAGAGAGTTTAAATGTTGCTATTGCTGGCAGTATCTTGATTTATCATTTGAAAGGTTGACCCTTTAAATGAAAATCGTATATAATAAAAGTAATGTTAAACAGTAGAATATGAACCAATAAAAAGACGTAAACTAAAATAATGTAGTAGCACAAGGGAGTATATCCGTAGACTGAAAGATATATCTCTACATTTAGTTTTTTTCACCTTTTTGGTTACTTAAAGAGATTTAAGTCGGAAATGACTCCGTTATCAATAATTACAAGTGTATGCTTATGCATAAATTTGGGTGGTACCACGGAAGGCTTTCGTCCCAGTTTCAACGGGATGAAAGTCTTTTTTGTATTTTTATTGGTTTTACTTAACAAGAAAATAGACAAATGGAGGTTAAATCATGGCACAAACTGAAGCGATGACTGAAATTAAGCAACAGGCATTAGTCGATATAAATGAAGCTAAAAATGAAAAAGAATTACAAGATGTAAAAGTGAAATATTTAGGTAAAAAGGGTTCTGTAACAGGGTTAATGAAACATATGAAAGATTTACCTAATGAGGAAAAACCAGCATATGGACAACAAGTTAATGAAGTTAGACAAACAATCGAAGGTGAAATAGAATCACGTCGTGAACTTCTAGCAAATGAAGAATTAGAACGACAATTAAAGGCTGAAAAAATCGATGTGACATTACCAAGTAGAAAAATGTCTATTGGTGCCAAACATCCATTAACACGTACAGTTGAAGAAATCGAAGACCTATTTTTAGGATTAGGATATGAAATTGTTGAAGGATTTGAAGTTGAACAGGACTATTATAACTTTGAAGCTTTAAATTTACCGAAATCTCACCCGGCAAGAGATATGCAAGATAGCTTTTATATAACGGACGAGATTCTGATGCGTACACATACATCGCCTGTACAAGCAAGAACGATGGAACAACGAAATGGTGAAGGTCCAGTTAAAATTCTATGTCCAGGGAAAGTGTATCGTCGAGACTCTGATGATGCGACACACAGTCACCAATTTACTCAAATCGAAGGATTAGTGGTAGACGAGAATATTAAGATGAGTGATCTTAAAGGGACATTAGAACTTTTAGCTAAACAATTGTTTGGGGAAGATCGTGAAATACGTCTAAGACCAAGTTATTTTCCATTCACAGAGCCATCAGTTGAAGTAGATGTGTCATGTTTCAAATGTGGTGGCTCAGGATGTAATGTATGTAAACAAACAGGTTGGATTGAAATCTTAGGTGCAGGGATGGTTCACCCGAACGTACTTGAGAAGGCTGGATTCGATTCAAATAAATATTCAGGATTTGCGTTTGGTATGGGGCCTGATAGAATCGCTATGTTGAAATATGGAATTGAAGATATCCGTCATTTCTATACTAATGATGTAAGATTCTTGAATCAATTTAAAGCAGTAGAAGATAGAGGTGAAAAATAATGTTTATTTCTAAAGAATGGTTAGAGACATATGTTGAAATTGATCAACCAATAAACGAATTAGCAGAAAAAATTACACGTACGGGTATCGAAGTAGATGACATTATCGATTATACAAAAGAAATTAAAAAATTAGTTGTCGGTAAAATTAAAGAAATCGCACCACATCCAGATGCGGATAAACTAAATATTTGTCAGGTAGATATTGGCGAAAGTGAACTCGTGCAAATTGTTTGTGGCGCACCAAATGTAGATGCAGGACAAACAGTAATCGTCGCTACAGTTGGTGGTAGATTACCGGGTGGTATCAAGATTAAGCGAGCGAAACTACGTGGAGAACGCTCAGAAGGTATGATTTGTTCGTTACAAGAATTAGGTTTATCAAGCAACTTAGTGCCTAAAGCCTTTGAAGATGGTATTTATGTGTTTTCTACAGAGGTAGAGCCAGGAACAGATGCACTTAAAGCACTATATTTAGATGACCAAGTAATGGAATTTGATCTTACACCAAATAGAGCAGATGCATTAAGTATGGTGGGTACAGCATATGAAGTCGCTGCATTATACAACGTTGCAATGAATAAACCAAAGACTAAAACAGAAGCATTATCACAACAAGCTGCTGAGGAACTGTCAGTGACTGTTCAAGATTCTGATAAAGTCCCATATTACAGTGCACGTATTGTTAAAAATGTTACGATTGCACCTTCACCTGAATGGATGCAAATGAGATTAATTAAAGCTGGTATTCGACCTATCAATAATGTGGTTGATATTTCAAATTATGTACTATTAGAATACGGTCAACCTTTACACATGTTTGATCAAGAACAAATTGGTTCAAATCATATCGAAGTACGTCAAGCTCATGAGAATGAAACGATGACTACTTTAGATAATCAAGAAAGATCATTACTAGCATCTGACATAGTTATAACTAATGGCGAAACGCCAATTGCCATTGCAGGCGTAATGGGTGGCGATTTTTCAGAAGTAACAGAGGCTACAAAGCATGTTGTAATTGAGGGCGCTATTTTTAATCCGGTATCTATTCGTCATACTTCAAGACGATTGAATTTAAGAAGTGAAGCGTCTAGTCGCTTTGAAAAGGGAATTGCTACAGAATTTGTAAATGAGGCAGTCGATCGAGCTTGTTACTTATTAGAAACGTATGCTAATGGACAAGTTTTATCAGATAATGTAGCACAAGGTGATTTAGGTTCATTCGTCACACCAATTAATATTTCAGTTGATAAAGTGAATAATACAATTGGCTTTGAATTGACTGTTGAAGAAATCGAGTCTATTTTTGTGCAACTTGGCTTTGAGACGACGAAGAATAATAATGAATTAACTGTCAAGGTTCCGTCTAGACGTAAAGATATTACGATTAAGGAAGACTTAATTGAAGAAATTGCAAGAATTTATGGTTATGATGAAATACCTTCAACATTGCCGGTATTTGAACATGTAACACATGGTGCTTTGACTGATAAACAAGCTAAATCACGTATTGTAAAAGAAACACTAGAGGGTGCAGGCTTAAGCCAAGCAATTAATTATTCTTTAGTCGATAAAGAGAGAGCGCAAGACTTTGCATTAGAAACGCGTGATACAATCGGCTTGTTAATGCCAATGAGTGAAGCTCATTCAACATTGAGACAAAGTTTGATTCCTCACCTTATTGATGCAGTTGCTTATAATGTTGCACGTAAAAATGCTGATGTCCGACTTTATGAACTAGGTAATGTATTCTTTGGTAATGGTGAAGGTGAATTACCAGATGAAGTTGAGTACCTAAGTGGGATCTTAACTGGTGATTACACAGTTAATACTTGGCAAGGAAAAAAGGAAGAAATAGATTTCTTTATTGCTAAAGGTATCGTAGATCGTATAGCAGAAAAATTAGATATTCAATTTGATTATGAAGCAGGTGAAATTGCAGGCTTACATCCAGGTAGAACTGCAATTGTTAAATTAAATGGTGAAACTATAGGCTTTGTTGGTGAATTACATCCAAAAGTTGAAAAGGAATATGACTTAAAACGTACTTATGTCTTTGAATTGAATTACGATAAATTAATGTCAGTTTCAGTTGGATATATTAACTATCGTCCAATTCCTCGTTTCCCTGGAGTATCAAGAGACATTGCATTAGTGATAAATCGAGACGTGCCATCCGCAACGCTTGTTAAAGAAATCGAAGCACATGGTGGAGATATACTTCAAAATGCACAAGTATTTGATGTTTATGAAGGTGAACATGTTGCAGAGGATGAGAAATCAATTGCAATTAGATTATCATACTTAGATGTTGAACAAACATTGACTGATGATAAGGTAAATGCAGTACATGAAGATATCTTAACAGCGTTACAACAACAAGGTGCAACAATTAGATAATTTAACAACTTTGTAAGGAAAAGAATTTAGTTTAACTTATAAATAAATCAATCATAAAAATAGTTCAAAAAAAGAATTACATCCCCATCGAAAGTATTGGTGATGTAATTCTTTTTGTTTTGTTTATCACTGTTTAATTTGACATATGGTAAAAATACAAATCTGAAGAGCATATCTGGTAATCATAAATTTGCGCAACAAACGATTAACCGTTAACTCAAGGCTTAGTGTGAAATACAATTTGTGAAGTAAGATATAAACAACTGCAATGTTAGGTTCTAAATGAGATGTAAATTTGATTATGAATGTCGTTTTTTGTCAACAAGTGCCTGTGCTTTATTTCGATTTGCAAAGTGTTTCTTTGAAATAGAATCTAAATAGGTAATGCCTTTCTTTTCGATAATTCTTGCAGCGGCTAAATCAACTTTATTACTTGCGCCTTTGGGAATTTCGCTATGAACTTCTGCAGAAATTTGATCCATATATTTGACAAATGCGTATCGTGAAATAATGCTTGCTGCCGCAATAGCAATAGATTTTGATTCACCTTTGGTCTCGAATTTAGTAATGTCACTATGTGGAAGCTCACTTAATGCATAACGCGTATAAACACCACGTTCAGCAAACTGATCAATAACGATATAGTCCAATTCGTTTGTTTCGATTTTATTTACAACATTTTTTATCGCTTCGTTGTGTAATACAGCTTTCATCTTTACCTGTGACCAGCCAGCTAATTGTTTCTCATTATATTTAGTGTTGTGCATCGTTAGTAATGAATGAGGTAAAAATGTAACAATTTGTTCTGCAAGTTCGACGATTTTTTTATCTGTTAATTTCTTTGAATCATCAACTCCGAGTTCTTTTAAAACTTGAACATGTTTTTTTGAAACATAGGCAGCGCACACTGTAAGTGGTCCAAAATAATCTCCGCTTCCTGCTTCATCACTGCCTATGCATTGAAATTGATTATAATTTATCTTTGATTGTGTAGTTTTATGCTTTGATGCAGTTTGTGTATTTGCATGATTAGGTAGCAATTGACCTGCCACAGCTGAAGCTTCCTTGCCTTGAAACATAACTTTATTTGAGTTGTAAATGGAAATGGATGTGTTTTTATATTTGGCTTTGGCTTTCATACCTTGTGGTAGTTTGCTTGTGTCGCAGTTAATTTTCGACATTAATTGTTGAATTTCAGGATTTGTTAATTTATATACTACATTTGACATTTGATTGCCTCTCTTTTTTGAAATTACTGTTTCGATTGACAGTTTTCATCATACCATAGGATGAAACATACACACTACCCAACAACAATATGCATGAATAACTGTGATATCGCAATCGTTCAATTGTTCTAAAATTATTTGAAATCTTCGAACTATAAATTTTTTCAAATATAACAAATCACACCTCTTACAAAATAATATTTAGTCGTGTATAATGGTTCGTGATAAATATTCTAAATTAGAAATATTGAAAGTTATATGTTAGGACAAATTTTATTTTATTCGGAAATTTATATTAAGTCAGGAGTTATACTATGGGCGAATTTAAAAATAGGATAAACGTAACGATAAATGATCAACATTATACAATTGTAGGTGAAGATAATCCTGAGCACATTCGATATGTTGCACATCTAGTGGATGAACAGCTTAAGTCTCTAGGAAGAAAAAGTACAGGATTAGATACTACAAGAAAAGCGATATTAACAGCTGTTAATATTATGCATGAAAAAGTTCAATTAGAAGAAGAAAATTACCGTTTGCAACAAGAGATAAAGCAATTAAAAAATAGTGAAGATTAATGTTAATTGATTTATTAATCATAGTAATTTTTTTATACATAGGCATGATTGGGTTTAGAAGAGGCGTATGGTTAAGTATTATGCATTTAGGAGCGACTTTTTTATCATTGTACATTGCACAAAAGTGCTTTATTAAGTTGTCACAGTATTTAGAGCTCTTTATACCATTCCCAAAAACTCGAGCTTATGATATGCATTTTGCTTTTCAATTTGATAATCTACAGTTACGTTTTGACCATTTAGTTGCATTTCTAATTGTAGCTACAATTACGAAGGTTCTTTGTTATGCTATAATTGTTTGCTTTGATAATATAATCAAATATAAAAAAATGTTTATGTTGAGTCGGTTGATTGGTGTACTCTTAAGTATTGTTTCGTCAATAATTATATGCACTACTTTAATTTATGCTATGGCATTGTATCCTTTATCAATCATCCAAACACAGTTATCGCAATCTTTTATTGCTGAAATATTAATCTCACATATACCATTTATATCTACTTTTGTGGTCAATATATAAATTTTCCAACAATTAAACATATAATATATTAATAAAATATAGGAGGTCAGGGCACAACCGATTTACTGTTGATAGAGCAACGGTAACTTGTCTTGACCTTTTTTTATGGGGTGAAGGTAATGACGAAAAAAGATATTATTCAATTATTAGAGAAAATAGCAGTTTATATGGAATTAAAAGGAGAAAATACATTTAAAGTTTCTGCTTATAGAAAAGCGGCACAAAGTTTAGAAATAGATGAACGTCCATTAGAGGAGATTGAAGATGTAACTGAATTAAAAGGGATTGGTAAAGGCGTTGGTGAAGTCATTAATGAATATAGACAACACGGTACAACTTCTACTTTAGATACATTAAAGAAAGAAGTGCCGGAAGGGCTTATCCCATTAATGAAAATTCAAGGTTTAGGCAGTAAAAAAATTGCCAAATTATATAAAGAGTTGAATATTGATAATAAGGAGTCATTACAACGTGCATGTGAAAATGGCGAAGTCAGTGCATTAAGTGGTTTCGCTAAAAAAACTGAGCAAAATATTTTAGAAGCAGTTAAAGCGCTAGGTGCTAAAAAAGAAAAGTATCCAATTGATCAAATGAGAGGGCTTAACACAGAAATTAAAGCATATTTAGCTACAATTACTGAAATTGAAAAATTTGAGGTGGCAGGTAGCTTTAGACGTTTTAAAGAAATGAGTAAAGATTTAGATTTTATTATCAGTACACAGTCACCTTTAAAGGTGCAAGAAGCGTTGTTACAAATTCCCAATAAAGTAAAGGAAGTTGCAGTGGGTGCTACAAAAGTATCATTAGAGCTTGAATATGATGATGAAACTATAGGTGTGGATTTCAGGTTAATTGAGCCTGCAGCCTTTTATCACACGTTACAACATTTCACTGGTTCTAAAGATCATAATATTCGCATTAGACAATTAGCTAAAGAACAAGGCGAAAAAGTTAGCGAATATGGTATTGAGACTGAAAACGGTGAATTATTACAATATCAAAGTGAAGCGGAAATTTACCAACATTTCAATGTAGATTGGATTGCACCTGCAATTCGTGAAGATGGTAGTGAATTTGACAAAGACTTAACAGATATTATACAGCTCGGTGATATTAAAGGTGATTTGCATATGCATACTACCTATAGTGATGGCGCATTTAGTATTGAAGATATGGTGAAAGCTAATATTGCTAAAGGCTATGAATTCATGGTGATTACAGATCACTCCCAAAGTTTAAAAGTAGCAAATGGTTTATCTGTTGAACGTTTGTTACGTCAAAATGAAGAAATTAAAAAGTTGAATGAAAAATATAAAGAAATAGATATATATTCAGGCATTGAAATGGACATCCTACCAGACGGGAGTCTTGATTATGAAGATGAAATTTTAGCGCAATTAGATTATGTTATTGCGGCAATTCATCAAAGCTTTAATCAACCACAAGAAGAGATTATGCGTCGTTTAGAAAACGCGTGTAATAACCCTTATGTAAGGCATATTGCACATCCAACTGGTCGTATTATTGGTAGAAGACCTGGATACGAACCTGATATTGGACAACTATGTGAATTAGCGGAAAAAACAAATACTATATTAGAAATTAACGCCAATCCTAAGCGTTTGGATTTAAATGCTGAAACATTAAAAAAACATCCTAATGTTAAATTGACTATAAATACAGATGCACATCATATTGATCATTTGGAGTTTATGCAATATGGCGTTGCAACTGCACAAAAAGGGTTTGTAGCTAAAGATAGAGTAATAAATACTATGTCTAGAGATGCGTTTAAATCAATGATTGAAAACAATATTAAAATGAAGAAATAGAGGGATTGTATGAGACAGAAGTCATTAAATGTCTTAGAATTCGATAAAATTAAAGCACTCGTCGAAAAAGAAACAATGAGTGATATAGGTAAAGCTAAAGTAGCAGAAATGAGTCCAGCAACGGATTTTAAAACTGTTGAATTTCAAATGAATGAAACAGATGAAATCGCACAAATATACAATAAACATCGTATGCCTAGTTTAAGTGGTTTATCACAAGTGACTCAATTACTTCATAGAGCCAATATTGGTGGTGTCTTGAATGTTAGAGAATTAAATGCGATTAAACGTTTGATTCAAATTCAAAATCAATATAAAACATTCTATAATGGGATTCTAGAAGAAGATGAAGAAATCAAATATCCAATTCTGAACGATAGAATGGAACAATTACCGGTACTAAATGATTTATTTCAAGAAATTCATCAAAAATGTGATGCGTATGACTTGTTCGATAATGCTAGTTATGAGCTACAAGGCATTCGTAGCAAAATTTCTAGTACGACACAACGTATCAAACAAAATTTAGACAAAGTAGTTAAAAGTCAGTCCAACCAAAAAAAATTGTCGGATGCAATTGTTACTGTCAGAAATGAACGCAATGTTATCCCAGTTAAAGCTGAATATCGCCAAGATTTTAGTGGAATTGTGCATGATCAATCAGCTTCAGGTCAGACATTATATATAGAACCATCATCAATAGTGGAAATGAATAACCAAATTAGTCGTTTGCGTAATGATGAAAAAGTTGAATGTGAAAGAATATTAACGGAATTAACACGTATAGTAGCAGAAGAATCTGATGCTTGTTTAGTTTCAGAGTCCATCATAGGTCAAATTGACTTTTTAACGGCAAAAGCACGCTATGCAACAACAATCAAGGGTACGAAACCAGAATTTACAGCAGAGCGTACAGTATATTTACCTAAAGCATTCCATCCATTACTAGACAAAGATACAGTGGTTGCCAATACGATTGAATTTGCTAGCGATATAGAAACTGTTATTATTACAGGTCCTAATACAGGGGGTAAGACGGTTACATTAAAAACATTGGGGCTTATTATAATGATGGCTCAATCTGGTCTGTTAATTCCTACATTGGATGGTAGTAAATTAAGTGTCTTTGAAAATGTTTACTGTGATATCGGTGATGAACAATCTATAGAGCAGTCATTATCCACGTTCTCATCTCATATGAAAAATATTGTAGAAATATTAAAAAGTGCCACGAAAAATAGTTTGATATTATTTGATGAGTTAGGTGCAGGCACTGACCCAAGTGAAGGTGCAGCTTTAGCTATGAGTATATTAGACCATGTTCATGAAATTGGTTCACTAGTTATGGCTACGACACATTACCCAGAATTAAAGGCTTATAGTTATAATCGACAAGGTGTAATGAACGCCAGTGTTGAATTTGATGTAAATACATTAAGCCCAACATATAAATTACTTATGGGTGTACCTGGTCGTTCAAATGCCTTTGATATTTCTAAAAAATTAGGTTTAAATATTGAAATTATACAAAAAGCTAAATCAATGATTGGACAAGACGAACAAGAAATAAATGAAATGATTGCTTCACTCGAATATAACTCTAAACGTGTTGATGAACAGCGTATTGAATTAGAACAACTGTTAAGAGAAGCACAAGAAACACATCAATCATTAACAAAGCAATATGAGAATTATCAAAATCAAGAAAAGCAAATGTTAGAACAAGCTAAAGAAAAAGCAAATCAACGTGTGAAATCAGCAACTAAAGAAGCGGATGAAATACTTAAAGAATTGCGAGAATTAAGAGATAAAAAGGGTGCTGATGTAAAAGAGCATGAACTTATAGATAAAAAGAAACAACTAGACGATCAATATGAATCAACTTCACTAAAACAAAATGTTCAAAAACAAAAGTGGGATGAAATTAAAGCCGGCGATGAAGTGAAAGTATTAACATATGGACAAAAAGGTGAAGTATTAGAGTTGATTGACGAAAATGAAGCTGTAGTTCAAATGGGCATTATTAAAATGAAATTACCAATTGAAGATTTAGAGAAAACGAAAAAAACAAAAGAGCAACCTACAAAAATGGTTCGACGACAAAATCGACAAGATGTGAAAATGGAACTTGATTTGAGAGGCTATCGTTATGATGAGGCGATGGTAGCTGTTGATCAATATCTTGATCAAGCTGTGTTGAGCAATTACGAACAAGTTTACATTATACACGGAAAAGGTACAGGTGCCTTACAAAAAGGTGTTCAAAACCATTTAAAACAGCATAAAAGTGTGGCATCATATAGAAATGGTATGCCGAGTGAAGGTGGCTTTGGTGTAACCGTAGCAGAATTAAAATAAACGTGAGCAAGAGCTATGCAGAATAATATAAAGTCTGTTATAATTTGCTCATCATTTGAAATTTAAGGAGGATTGGCATTTATGGCAATCGTAAAAGTAACAGATTCAAACTTTGATGAAAACATTCAATCAGGAGTTAATTTAGTAGATTTTTGGGCAACTTGGTGTGGACCTTGTAAAATGATAGCACCAGTATTAGAAGAATTAGCAGGAGACTATGAAGGTAAAGCTAATATCTTAAAATTAGATGTTGATGAAAACCCATCAACAGCTGCTAAATTTGAAGTTATGAGTATCCCAACTTTAATCGTATTTAAAGATGGTGAACCAGTAGATAAAGTAGTTGGTTTCCAACCTAAAGAAAACTTAGCAGAAGTTTTAGATAAACACTTATAAGTCAAACTAAGAAGAACTGGGACATTATTTATTTAATGTCCCAGTTTTCAATTTGCAAGCAATTTTATATATTGCTAGACAGTTATTTGTTATTTTATAATATAGAGCAAGTTTCAGCAGTCAATAAAATATTATAATAGAAAGGAGGACACATAATGGAAACCTATCAGGCTGAAATTAAACAAAAATTGTCAGTTGTTCCTATGGAACCGGGTTGTTATTTAATGAAAGATCGTAATGATCAAGTGATCTATGTTGGTAAGGCTAAGAAGCTTCGTAACCGTTTAAGATCTTATTTCACAGGAGCACATGATGCTAAAACGACTAGACTTGTAGGTGAGATTCGTAATTTTGAGTTTATCGTAACTTCTAGTGAGACAGAATCTTTATTGCTAGAGTTAAATCTAATAAAGCAATATCAACCACGTTACAATATATTGCTTAAAGACGATAAAAGTTATCCATTTATAAAAATTACAAAAGAAAAGCATCCTCGCTTAATCGTTACGAGAACAGTAAAGAAAAATAGTGGTAAATATTTCGGACCTTATCCTAATGCATATTCAGCGCAAGAAACTAAAAAGCTATTAGATCGTATTTATCCTTTTAGAAAATGTGACAAAATGCCAGATAAATTGTGTTTATATTACCATATTGGTCAATGTATGGGGCCTTGTGTCTATCCTGTTGATTTAGAAAAGTATGCTGAAATGACTAAAGAGATATCGGATTTCTTAAATGGAGAAGATAAGACCATTTTAAATAATTTAGAGCAAAAGATGCTAGACGCTAGTGAAAAGTTAGATTTTGAACAAGCTAAGGAATATAGAGACTTAATTCAACATATTCATAATTTAACTAAAAAGCAAAAAATAACTTCATCCGATAATACTATAAGAGATGTATTTGGTTATAGCGTATCTAAGGGCTGGATGTGTATCCAAGTGTTTTTCATTAGACAAGGGAATATGATTAAACGTGATGCAACTATGATTCCAGTACAACAGACACCAGAAGAGGAGTTTTATACCTTTATTGGTCAATTTTATGATTTAAATCAACATATATTGCCAAAAGAAGTTCATATACCTAATCATTTAGATAAGGATATTATTCAGTCTGTTGTTGATACTAAAATAATACAACCATTAAAAGGTAAGAAAAAAGAAATGGTTGATCTAGCAAAGCATAATGCAGAAGTTACATTAGAAAATAAATTTGAATTAATATCAAAAGATGAGTCACGCACAATTAAGGCTATAGAAGAATTGGGAGATAGAATGGGGATACAGACTCCAATTCGAATCGAAGCATTTGATAATTCCAATATTCAAGGTGTAGATCCAGTATCAGCAATGGTGTCATTTATAGATGGTAAACCAAATAAAAAAGGTTACCGAAAATATAAAATCAAAACGGTTGAGGGACCTGATGATTACAAGTCAATGAGAGAGGTTGTGCGCCGTAGATATACTCGCGTGTTGAATGAAGGTACACCTTTACCTGATTTAATTATTGTTGATGGGGGTAAAGGACATATGAATGGTGTAATTGATGTCCTTGAAAATGAACTTGGTCTAGATATTCCTGTTGCAGGATTGCAAAAGAATGATAAACACCAAACATCTGAATTATTATACGGTGAACAAGCCAACATCATACCACTGAAGAAAAATAGCCAGGCATTTTATCTGTTACATCGTATTCAAGATGAAGTACACCGTTTTGCGATTACTTTCCATAGGCAAACAAGACAAAAGACAGGTCTTCAATCTGTACTTGATACGGTTGAAGGTATAGGTTCAAAGCGCAAGACAAAATTATTACGTACATTCGGCTCAATCAAGAAAATGAAAGAAGCATCAGTTGAAGAATTACAGGCAGCAGGTTTACCAGTTAAGGTTGCACAAAACCTTCGTCAAGCTTTAGATGACAAGAAGTGACAAAATTTATGGCATGAGAATCATTCTCATGCCCAAAATCTTATATTTTAGTGTTACAATATCTAATAACAGGGATTCTTTTTTTTAACAGTATATGTAAGCGTTTTATAATTGAGAAATATTATCAATTATGCATCATATTTTAGCAATTATGTAATTTTAAATCAGGAATATGCTTCAACGCTAAATTAGATGTACAACGAATAAGTTTAATTTACATGTCACCGTTAAATTTATTCGTTGTCTAGCATCAACTTTACTAAATAAGTAAACGCTTTACTATACACTGTATGAAAGAATACCAAATAAATTTATTTGTTTCACAGGGGGGCTTCCTTTTGGCATATTCGAAAAATCAATTCTATTTAAGACGCTTACACTCACTGTTAGGCGTAATTCCAATAGGTGGATTCTTACTTGTCCATTTGTTAGTAAACCATCAAGCTACTAAAGGCGTGGAGGCATTTAACAAAGCGGCAGGCTTTATGGAATCATTACCTTTTTTAATTGTATTGGAATTTGTAGTCATTTATATTCCGATTTTCTATCACGCGGTTTATGGTGTACATATTGCTTTTACAGCGAAGGAAAATGTAGGACATTACTCAAGATTTAGAAACTGGATGTTCTTGTTACAACGTTTGACTGGAATATTAACATTCATATTTGTTGCGATTCACTTATGGCAAACACGTATCCAACGTGCATTAGGTCATGAAGTTAACTTTGATATGGTACATGATATCGTGTCTAATCCATTTTGGTTAATTTTCTACATCATTTGTATGTTATCAGTAACATTCCATTTCGCAAATGGTCTATGGTCATTCTTAGTAACATGGGGTGTACTACAATCTAAAAGATCACAACAAATTTTCACATGGGTATCACTCATCGTGTTTATCGTAGTGTCTTATATTGGTTTAAGCGCTATTCTCGCATTTTTATAATTTAAAAGTCTTAGTTATATATTTAGGGGAGTGACAATTTATGGCAGAGAAGAAAGTTATTGTTGTCGGTGGTGGACTGGCCGGTCTCATGTCAACAATTAAAGCAGCAGAAAAAGGTGCACATGTGGACTTGTTCTCATTAGTTCCAGTTAAACGTTCACACTCTGTGTGTGCACAAGGTGGTATTAACGGCGCAGTTAATACTAAAGGTGAAGGTGACTCACCGGCTGTTCACTTTGATGATACAGTTTATGGTGGAGACTTCTTGGCGAACCAGCCACCAGTTAAAGCCATGACAGAAGCAGCACCACAAATCATTCATTTATTAGACCGTATGGGCGTAATGTTTAACAGAACAAATGAAGGTTTATTAGACTTCAGACGTTTTGGTGGTACATTACATCACCGTACTGCATATGCTGGTGCGACAACAGGACAACAATTACTTTATGCTTTGGATGAACAAGTTCGAAGCTTTGAAGTAGATGGATTAGTTAATAAATATGAAGGTTGGGAATTCCTCGGAATAGTCAAAGATGACGATAATATGGCTAGAGGAATTGTTGCTCAAAATATGACTACATCTGAAATTGAATCATTCGGTTCGGATGCTGTAATAATGGCAACAGGTGGCCCAGGTATTATCTTTGGTAAAACAACAAACTCAATGATTAATACTGGTTCTGCAGCATCAATTGTATATCAACAAGGAGCAATGTACGCGAATGGTGAATTTATTCAAATTCATCCAACAGCGATTCCTGGAGATGACAAATTACGATTAATGAGTGAGTCAGCTCGTGGTGAAGGTGGACGTATTTGGACATACAAAGACGGTAAACCTTGGTATTTCTTAGAGGAGAAATACCCTGATTATGGTAACCTTGTTCCTCGTGATATCGCTACACGTGAAATTTTTGATGTATGTGTGAATCAAAAATTAGGTATCAATGGTGAAAACATGGTTTACCTTGACTTATCACATAAGGATCCACATGAATTAGATGTTAAACTCGGTGGTATTATTGAGATTTATGAAAAATTCACTGGAGACGATCCACGTAAAGTACCAATGAAGATTTTCCCAGCAGTACACTACTCAATGGGTGGACTATACGTAGATTATGATCAAATGACTAACATTAAAGGTTTATTTGCAGCTGGTGAATGTGATTATTCACAACACGGTGGTAACCGATTAGGTGCCAATTCATTACTTTCTGCTATTTATGGTGGTACAGTTGCAGGGCCTAACGCTTTAGATTACATTGCAAATATTGAAAAGTCATACACTGACTTAGATGATGCTATGTACGAAAAAGCAGTTCAAGTAGAACAAGAAAAATTTGATCAACTATTAACTATGAAAGGTACTGAAAATGCCTATAAGATTCATAGAGAATTAGGGGAAATCATGACAGCTAACGTAACAGTTGTACGTGATAATAAAAAATTACTTGAAACAGATAAGAAAATTGTAGAATTGATGGAACGCTATCAAAATATTGATATCGAAGATACACAAACTTGGAGTAACCAAGCAGTATTCTTTACTCGTCAATTATGGAACATGTTAGTTCTAGCACGTGTAATTACGATTGGTGCATATAACCGTAATGAATCTCGTGGTGCGCATTACAAACCAGAATTCCCAGATAGAAATGATGAAGAATGGTTGAAAACAACACTTGCGACATATCAAGGTAAATCAGAAGCACCTAAGTTCACTTATGAACCAGTTGATATCAGTTTAATTCCACCACGTAAACGAGATTATTCTACTAAGTCTACAGGGGGTAAATAATCATGGCAGAGATTAAAGAAGCAAATGAAGCTCCAGTAAAAGATAATGAAAGCAAACAAAAAACGATTAAATTAATAATTAAACGTCAGGATAACTCGGATTCTAAACCATATGAAGAAGAATTTGAAATTCCATATAGAGAAAATTTAAACGTGATTGCATGTTTGATGGAAATCAGACGTAATCCAGTAAATAGTAAAGGTGAAAAAACAACACCAGTTGTTTGGGACATGAACTGTTTAGAAGAAGTTTGTGGTGCATGTTCTATGGTAATCAATGGTACAGCTAGACAGTCTTGTTCAGCTATCGTAGACCAATTAGAACAACCAATTAAATTAGAACCTATGAGCACTTTCCCAGTTATTCGTGATTTACAAGTAGATCGTACAAGAATGTTTGACAACTTAAAACGAATGAAAGCATGGGTACCAATTGATGGTACTTACGATCTTGGACCAGGTCCACGTATGCCTGAGAAAAAACGTCAAACTGCATATGAATTATCAAAATGTATGACATGTGGTGTATGTTTAGAAGTTTGTCCTAACGTTACTAGTAAAAATGATTTCGTTGGTGCGCAAGCAATTTCCCAAGTTAGATTATTCAATTTACATCCAACAGGTTCTATGACTAAGGATGAAAGATTAGATGCATTGATGGGTGGTGGAGGATTACAAGAATGTGGTAATTCTCAAAACTGTGTTAACGCTTGCCCTAAAGGAATTCCGTTGACTACATCAATTGCAGCTTTAAATAGAGAAACTTCATTCCATATGTTTAAGTCATTCTTTGGTTCAGATCATCAAGTGAACTAATATTTAAACTATGGTAAACAAGGCTTAACATTTGTGCTGAACAGATGTTAAGTCTCTTTTTTTATACTTCATTTAAGAAGCATATTTTAAAATAGATAAAAATTGGTGGAAATATTATATATAATTTAAAAAATATACCTACTTTAAATCATGATAAATGATTTTGAATTTATGACTGTGCTAAAATAAAGATTAAGTAAATAAATTGAGGATGAAGTCAAATATGGATAAACCAATAGGCGTTATTGATTCAGGAGTCGGCGGTTTAACAGTTGCGAAAGAAATTATGCGCCAACTCCCAAATGAAACCATTTATTATCTAGGGGATATTCAACGTTGCCCTTATGGACCAAGAGAAGGTTCAGAAGTTAGAAAATTCACGACAGAATTAGCTGAAAAACTTATGACATTTGATATCAAAATGTTAGTAATTGCGTGTAACACAGCAACTGCTGTAGCATTAAACCATTTACAGAGTTTATTGCCAATACCGGTTATAGGTGTTATTGAACCAGGTGCACGCACTGCAATTATGACAACAAAGAATCAAAATGTTTTAATTCTCGGTACAGAAGGTACAATAAAATCGGAAGCATATAGACACCATATTAAAAATATTAATCCTAATGTTGAAGTTTCAGGTGTTGCATGTCCTGGATTTGTACCTTTAGTAGAAAAAATGCGTTACAAGGATCCAACTATTACAAGTATTGTTATGCATCAAACACTTAAACAATGGCGTAATAGTGATGCGGATACGATTATTCTTGGATGTACGCATTATCCATTATTATATCAGCCAATCAATGAATATTTTGGTGGTGAAAAGGTTGTCATTTCATCTGGTTTAGAAACTGCACGAGAAGTGAGTGCATTATTAACATTTAGCAATGAACACGCAGGTTATAAAAGAAAACCGAAGCATAAGTTTTTTGCAACAGGTGATACAGAACACATTGAGCGTATTATTGAAGAATGGTTAAATATGAAGGTGAAAGTAGAACGAATAGAAGTAACATGTGAGGAGTCGAAATAATGGAAGATATTGTAATTGCAACTAATAATAAAGGTAAAATAAATGATTTTAAAGTTATTTTCCCAGACTATAATGTTATTGGTATTTCAGAAATTATTGAAGGGTTCGACGTGGAAGAGACAGGTGATACCTTTGAAGCTAACGCTCGTTTAAAGTCAGAAGCTGCTGCTAAAGCATTGAATAAGAGAGTAATTGCTGATGATAGTGGGCTAGAAGTGTTTGCATTAAACGGTGAACCAGGTGTTTACTCCGCCAGATATGCTGGTTTAGATAAAGATGATAATGCTAATATTGAAAAAGTACTAGCGAATCTTGAAGCTGAAACAAATCGAAAGGCGCAATTTGTATGTGTCATTAGTATGAGTGCACCTGGCGAAGAAACTAAGCAATTTAAAGGAACAGTACAAGGAG
Organism: Staphylococcus gallinarum; assembly: GCF_029774255.1. NCBI lineage: Bacteria > Bacillati > Bacillota > Bacilli > Caryophanales > Staphylococcaceae > Staphylococcus > Staphylococcus gallinarum. The sequence continues at coordinate 1,811,371 of NZ_CP069082.1, read as the reverse complement.
AAATTACCTTGAGTAAAATTGGCGACAATGGATTTGGTTACGATCCAATTTTTTATATAGAAGATAAAAATAAAACAATGGCTCAACTATCGCCAGAAGAAAAAAGTGAAATCAGTCATCGCGGCAGAGCAATAGATAAGTTGAAAGCATACTTAGAAGGTGAATAACAATGACAAAATGGATATTAATTAGTGACAATCATACAGAGCAAGGTATTTTATATGATGTATTACAATATCATAAAGATGTTGATGTTGCAATTCATTTAGGTGATTCTGAATTTTCATATGATGATACAGAGCTAAGTCAATTTTATAGAGTAAAAGGCAATACTGATTTTTATCCAGAATTTCCAAATGAAGAAGTAGTGCAAGCCAATGGTGTAAGGGCTTTTTGTACGCATGGTCATCTGTATAGTGTGAATCGTAGTCGTATGCAGTTAGCTGAACAAGCCAAAGCACATGAATGTCAGTTTGCGTTTTACGGACATACACACGTGGCAAAACATGAAACTATTGGTGGTGTTCATGTGGTTAATCCTGGAAGTATTTCACAATCTAGAAGTAGCATAGAAGAAAGCTATGTCGAATTAATAATTGATGAAACAATTGGACAAGCAGAACTTAAATTAAGAAATCGACAACATGAAATTATAGACCAAGATAAATTTGAAATTTAAACATAAACCCATTTGTATTCAGTAAAATGAATATAAATGGGTTTATGTACTTTTTGTATTATTGTATAAGTGATTAATTAATTTAGTTATCTAAGAACACTTTAAATATGGAAAAACTTCCAATGAAAAGGAACCATAGCCTGTGTTATTTGATGAAAATAGTCTTAAAGAAACAAGATTTCCATTGTTATTGATTACATAAGCACTATTAAAACAACCTAGACTATGAAACATCGTTTTCTAAATACCAATGAACGCAATATAACTAGCTAACAGATATTTAATGATAGTGGAGTAGCCAAGCTGTTATGTCGGCACTATGAAAAGGCAAATGGGATAATGATAATATACAACTGAAAACGATACAAATATAGAAAAGCCCACCTAAATGAATAGGTGGGCTTTAAAAATATTACTTTGGGTCCCTAAAAATTAGTTTAATATAGTACATTATTGATGGACAAAATAAAAAGAATCCCGTCATTATGGGATTCTTAGTTTTGAAAAGTGTTTAAATTTCAGTTATTAGCGTCCTGGGAGGGATTCGAACCCCCGACCGATGGCTTAGAAGGCCATTGCTCTATCCAGCTGAGCTACCAGGACATATCTCTTTTGAACACAATAATTATTATATCGAACTTGTAATGATAAAGCAATACTCCACCTATCAAAAATAAATATGATTTTTCACTATAATGGTCTTTTTATCTTCTTTTAGATATAATTCTATGAATTCAATGTAATTAGAACTATAAACTTGGTTGATGTTATCGTGGTTAATCAAATTTAATGCTACTTTATCAGAACATTTTCAAAAAATAATTAGCAATACGTTCAAATTAAAGAGCTAAATGGTAGTTTATTTAATTATCTAAGATAAATTATAAACTAAGTTAAGTTGATGTGCTATGAAGTGATTTCAATAATATTTAATTTTTCTGTATTATCGGGTGCTTCAAAGAAACTGGATACATAATCAAAGGTTTCTTTCGTATCAAATGTGTTTCTATCAGGTTCTTTATCGGCTCTTTTTTTCAATTGTTTTAAACACTGTTCATCAGCAAGGTTTAAATAAATGAGCTGGTGATTGGCATGTATTTCATTTGCAATGCTTAATAGCCAAGCGCGTTGTTTTCTTGTGTTTCCAGGGAAGTTCATAACTACATTACTGCCAACTTGTAAAATACTTTGAATGTGCATCTTTAATATAGGTTTAATTATTTGAGAATAATTAAGATAATCATCGAAGTTTTTTATTTGATGTGGGTATAATGCTGCTAACCATTCATCTTCTGATAACAGTACAGCATTTTTTCTTTGTGCTATTTCTTTTGATTTTGTTGATTTACCTGCCCCCATTTTTCCAGTGAAAAAATATAAAGTTCCGAGAGTATTCAATATTTGTCACTCCTAAAATCTAAAGTATATAAATAATAGCCCTAATAATTCATTTTGACAATCTAAAATTTAAAGATTTATTTATGAGCAATAGGGCATATTAAAATAAGTATAATTTAGTATAAGGTGATATATTATGGTGAATATAATTATTATTAGAGGAAATTCAGGTAGTGGTAAAACAACAGTTGCTCGCAAATTGCATGAAATACTGGGTCGTGGAAATTTATTAATATCACAAGATGTAGTTCGACGGGAAATGTTAAATGTACATGATCGCCCATTCAATCTAGCAATTCCTTTAATAGAAAAAATGCTGATATTTGGGATAGAACATTGTGAATTTGTCATTCTAGAAGGTATTTTAGCTGAAAATAAATACGGTGACATGTTGAGGAATGTCTTAAATAATAGGATGGATAATGTATTTGCATACTACTATGATTTGTCATTTGAAGAAACGGTTAGAAGACATAATTCAAAGAAAGAGACCGACTTTGGTTTAGCCGAATTAAAGTCTTGGTTTGTTGCTAATGATTATCTTGGTTTTCCAGGGGAAAAATCAATTTCAAAAGCGCTGTCTATAGAAGAAACAATAAACAATATTTTAACTGATGTAAGATACCGTCATTAGATGATTGATAGATGTAACGAATTTTTTCGAATTACTAACGCATTACCCTAGGTGTGCAATAGGATTTGAAAATGCAATAGTAATAAAAAAGCGCATAGATTGTATGTAATCTTTGCGCTAAATGTTTAAATATGAGTCGTGCTCGAGCATTTCATTGTTACTTTTAAAATTTGAAATATGTATGTAAATCAAAATTTGTATTACATTTACCTTGAATTAAAGTCCAAAGACAGATGTCACAATTGGATATAAATATGCCATGAATAATAGACATACAATGATTAAATAAATAAAGCCTTCGATAGTTTGTTTCATGGGGTCACAACCTTTAGAAATTTTTATATTAATTATAGTTTAATTAGGTAATTAGATATAGTCAATCGGCCTTGAGGTGTATTATATTTTTATAATTTAATAATTTAAATGAATTTCACTAAAGATTCGTGCTTGCTTTATTTTTAATTATTTCTATCAGTCTAGTGTTGATTACTGTGGTATCTATATATTTTAAATTATTTTGGAGTGATTGTTTTGTGATTTTTAAGTGTCTTATGTTCGCATTATTTAGTTTTTTTGATCTTTCGTTATGACTTTGATTACATAATGAGGTAGTAATTAAATAGGCATCATACGTTTGGTGATAGAGATGTTTATTAATAAAGCGCAAATGTTGAGGGTTGTTTATAATTGGTATTAAAGTAATTGTGAATTTGATATTTTTAATTAAAATATCACTGTTATATGAAGAAAAATGGTCATAATAATTAAAATGTACGCGCTTATTAAGGCGAATTTTCATTTGATAATTTTGAATTTGGTTAGAAAATATGTATACATGATCATCATAATGATTTAATAACCAATTTATTATTGAATTAACATTGATAGTACCATCAAAAATAACATTTGCCATAGTTATTTAACCCCTTAATCAATTTTTAAGTAGTGGTATGAAGTATAAATAATTATTACAGATATTACAATTAATGTAATGATGTTCGATTAATTAGTAATTTAGGGTTTAATATATTATGTTATAGGTATAAATAGATTGATTATCAAATAAACAGTTTGATAATCAATACATAAATAGAGGGGGATTTTGTTGAAAGAAAAATTAAAGCAACAACTAAATAAATATGTGGAAAACGGACAATTAGAAAAAGGATTAAATAAAGTGAATGATCAAGTGAAAAAGAAAAAAGGTAAAGATTATTCCAAGTATGTAGATAAATTAATGAAGTTTTTGAATAAAGATAAAAATAATAATAAGTAATACAGTAATAAACCCTTGTTTATTGAGTGATGAGATACATTCAAAAGCAAGGGTTTTTTGTTTAAGCTAAATTGAATATGTAAGCGACATTAATATAATTAAGTTACCGCGTTGTTAAATAATTTAGTGGATGATAGATAAATGTTAAAAATAGTTGCATATTACCCCTGTGGCCTTGGGTATAAATATGATAATACAAATAATTTAGTGTAATTCAATGTTGAACAGCCAAAAGGGGTTTTAATATGGATAAATTAGTAACTATTATCGTTCCTGTTTATAATAAAGAATTGTTTTTACATGATTGTATAGAATCAATAAACCGATTGAATATTGATCATCATTATGTTGAAGCGATTTTTGTAGATGATTGCTCAACGGATTCGTCGTTGAGTATTATTGAATCTTATCAACAAAAATATAATTTTTTAAAAGTTATACAGTTAGATAAGAACACAGGGAGTCCAGCAGAGCCAAGGAATGTTGGCATGAATTATGCAACAGGTAAGTATATTACCTTTTTAGATGCAGATGATTGGTTGGATAGTGAGGGATTTCCAGAGTTACTATTGCAAGCTAACAAACATAATTCGGATATTGCCTTTGGACAAAGTATTAAACACGACGATAGAGGAATTAGTAAATTGGGAAGGTTCACATCATTTAAAGTGGAAAATGGTCTCATTCCGTATGAAATAGATAAAATATTTAGAGCTGTTGGACCACCGGGAAAAATTGTGAAAGCAGAAGTTATAAAATCTAACAAACTAAAGTTTAAACATTTAAAGTTTGGCGAAGATAAATTATTCTTTATTGAAGCAATTTCCAGATGTAAAACTGCTTCTATGAACTCAGCAGCGGTTTATCATGTGAATAGATACAATGAAAATCAATCACTTGTTACTGAAACGAATATATTAGAAAAAACTGCAGATAACTTAACCGTTTTAGAAGAAGTGTTGCAATTAAATTTACCGGAAAAAGCAGAATTTCAAGCAATTAGTAGAATAGTTGAAGTTGATTTTATAAGCAGGTTATTTAATAAAAAACGATTTTTAAAGAGCCATCAAAAAGCAGAATTCTACGATTACTTTAAACGTTTAACAGAAATGTTGCGTATGAATGGTAAAAATATTGAAGATTATTTAATTGAAGACAAATATAAAAATAATTTCAAATTACTGAATGAACATCGATATGATGATTTATATGACTATATAGCACTGTTAATTAAAGGTGGTAAAGCAGATCGCTATATAAAAAATAATCAAGTTCATTTCGTAATGCCAGAACAGTTACAGGATTTAATACCGGTCACGGAAGAAATGTTTGCGGTATATGAAGGTACGCACGAATATGAAGATGTACATTATGAACAAATTAGAGTCTATAAACATCCTGATATTACCATTGATAAGGTGCTGTTCACGGAGATTCATAATGAACCTCATGCACAAGAAGTGAAATATGTTGAACGAGATAACAAAATTTATATCAAATCTTCTGTATTAGAGGATATTGCATATAATTTTAATATTGTATTAATTTACAACGAATATAAACCGTATACAGTGAATATGAATTTGCCTAATATGAGTTCTAATATTAATTTGAAGAGACAAAATTTTAAGGCTGAGTTTATGCAAAAGGAAAAAAATAATAAAAAATCTAATGAAGTGAAAAGATACTTTCATTTTAATCCACAAACTGTATCTGTGCTTAATAAATTTAAAATTTATCATGATGTTGAATTTAAAGCACAAGTCGATCGTAGTGTGGAAGTTGGGGAAATATTAGAAGTGAATGGCATAGAGCATACCAAAAAAGGAACACCTAGATTATTAATTGACGACAATAAAGTGATTACAGCAAATAGGGCGTTTGTTGCTGCTGTCACTAAAGATAATAACGACCAATATTATTATAAAGCACCACAAAAAGTGAAAATTTTACAGCAATGTAAAGAATATGATTCAAGGAACTTTAAAAACACAATAAATATATTAGAGGTTGACAGTGTGGTAGCGATTGAAAAGGTCATCCTATCACCTAAAGGAACGCCTAGATTAAAAACAGATTCGGATACTTTTATTACTGCGAATAAATCGTTCGTTCAAGCAATAAACTAAACTTTTCAAATATAATATTATTAGATTTTGTCATATCTATTCCTTTATCCTATTTAGATATTTTTGAGTAAAAATATTATTTGGTTAATTGATAAAATTTTAAATAAAAATATGTTTTAATTTTTTCGTGAGTGGTATTTAATAAATAACTGTAAGAGAATTAGAATAATTGATTAATTTGCTCAGTGTACGTTGCTTCGGAAAAAGCAACGTACATTACTTGTGCGTTGTAAATAGAACGTTGTGAGTGAATTAGTTATGAATAGAAATAATCGGCATTTAGTATTATAGGTCAATGGAGTAATGACTCAAGTGAATAACCAATGATCATTTATGGTGTCAAACATGGCGTCATATATAGAAATTGGTATAAATGATATTACTTTGTTAGTCATTTCATCGAAAAGGTCATTTTTATTATTAGTAGTAAACACATAAGAGTCTGGGTCATAAATTCCATGTGCTATATACGAAAGTTATACAATTAAAGATCGTTCCCTTCAAAGTAGACACTCAAAAACGTCAACTTTGAAGGGGATTTTTTATGTCTTGATAAAAATAAAAAGCTAAGATGATTAGCAAAATAATTCATTAATACAAAATAAAAATGGAAGCATATATAAAGGCGAGACTCCTGAAGGAACAGGACGAGCTGAAGACTACAGGCTGAAGCAGTCCCTTAGGAAAGCGAGCCGATGATATAGCACACTACAAACACAAGATAAGTTAATGAACTTAGATCTCGTTATTGTTTATAAATATTAAGATTAAATCAATACAAACAACAAAAATAAAAAGCTAAGATGATTAGCAAAATAATTCATTAATACAAAATAAAAATGGAAACATATATAAAGGCGAGACTCCTGAAGGAACAGGACAAGCTGAAGACTACAGGCTGAAGCTGTCCCTTAGGAAAGCGAGCCGATGATATAGCACACTACAAATACAAAATAAGTTAACGAATATAATAAATAGTTATCAATATTATTATTGTAAAAATACATCATTGTATCTAATTGTATATAATTCAATAGTGCATAATACAGTTAGGATTTCAAAACTGTAATTCACAATGTAAAAATAGACAGATTTGATGTAAAAATGGTGGAGTAGGAAAAATTGCACAATTCAATTGTATTATATTTTATATTATAGATAACAAAACGATAGCTTATTAAACCAAAGCACAACATCGTTTTAAATATTTTGTAAGTTTGTAAAAGCTTTAAGATCTCAAAAAATATAGAGGAGTGTTTTTAATGGAAGATTTATTCAAAGCAATTAAAGATACAGTTCAAGCAGGAATCGATGGGGACAACGCTAAATTAGGTACAAGCATTGTAAGCATCGTTGAAAATGGTGCAAGTGTACTTTCTAAATTATTTGGATTCTAATTTAAACATTTTAAATATAAATTATAAAGGGAGAGATTTTAAATGACAAAATTAGCAGAAGCAATCGCAAAAACAGTTGAAGCAGCTAAATCAGGAAACGACGCAGAATTAGGTTCAAGCATTGTTGATATCGTATCAAGCGGTGTTGGCTTACTAGGTAAATTATTCGGATTCTAATAGTTGAAAATTATAAAAAAATAGTAGAGGAGATACTAACATGGAAAAATTATTCGAGGCAATCAAACAAACAGTACAAGCAGGAATCGATGGGGACAACGTTAAATTAGGAACAGGTATTGTAAGCATCGTTGAAAATGGTGTAGGCGTACTTTCTAAATTATTCGGATTCTAATATTGATATAGACAATGGTCAAGGTGATAACCTTGGCCATTTTTTAATGTCTAATTTTATATGCTGAATTAAGTGATATATGTTACTATCTTAATTAGAAATTACGGTCGAGTAAATTGAGAAAGTAGTGGGATAAAATGGAAAGTAAAAATATATTTATTGATTTTGATGATACATTAGTCGATTTTCACGATGCAGAAGCATATGCGTTCTTTAATTTAACTAAACATTACCAATTACATACAACTAGGCATGATTTAGAAACATTTATGAAAGTAAATCAATCACATTGGGAAGCGTTTCAGAATAATTTATTAACTAAGGATGAAGTGTTATCTAAACGTTTCGAAGCGTATTTCGATTTACATGCGTTAAAGGTAAATGGTGTAGAAGCAGACCATATCTTTAGAGATGAATTAGCCAATGCACCGATAAAGTATTTTCCCAAGACGTTAGAAACATTAGAAAAGCTAAAAGAACAACACAACTTATATATTGTTACGAATGGTGTGCTAGAAACGCAAGAACGTAGGATTGGAAAAACGCCTTTTGGTCAATGGTTCGATGGTGTGTTTGTTTCAGAGCAGACCGGTTATCAAAAACCAATGCCAGAATTCTTTGATTTTGTATTTAATGAAATTGGTGAGGACAAGCGTAATAATGCAATTATTATAGGTGATTCATTGACTTCTGATATTTTAGGTGGAAAAAACGCAAATATTGAAACTTGCTGGTTCAATCCACGTCAGAAATTAAACACTACTGATATCGAACCTGATTTTACAATTACTGATATGCAAGAATTGATTCGATTAATTTAAATGCATGCAAATAAACATATGTGATAGGTGAGAGACATTTCACTTATTCTCTAGTTGAAATGTTTGCAAGATAGTTTGCAGTTTAACATATCGTTTTGGGTTAGTTGCTAATTTAACTAAATGACAGCATGTATACTGTATAACAGTCTGATGTAGCAAGTATCATTTTAAACCAATAAATAGCTAGTGATTTGTGTGCATAAATGTACTGTGTAAAAGTAAATGCAACATAAGATGAATAATTTAAATAATAACCTCACTAACTAGGTTTTAATGTGAGATGCCAAATAGAACAAGATAAGTATTAAGATTAAAGCATAATATTAATATGAGATAAGCGCTGGATATTAATACGCAAGCTTTCAAAATAAAGAATGCCGATTCAAAAGTTTAAATCCAAACTTTTGAGTCGGCAATTTAATATGAGTTAATCTCGTTACGTTTTGATTTTAAAAATGGCTTCCTAACGCAATCAAAATGTTTAAACAAAACTGCTAGAATCAGTTTCGTTTATGGTGTCCAAACGAGAACGTCATGACCATCTTTATTTGTTTCATTTAAATCAGTAAATCCTTGTTTAATAAAGAATTCTTTAGATTGATTTCTTGCGATAACTTTAATTGGTAGACCTTGTTTCTTAGCGAAATCTAGTAAAGTTGTACCATAACCTCGATCTTGGAAATCACGTAAAACTTCTAATTTCCAAATGATATTATAATCTTCGAAGTCAGGGAAGTGTTGTTCTTCGACCTCACCTTTTCTATATAATGCCATCCTTGCACCTAGTCTATCTCCGACGTAAATGCCGTAGAATGGCGAATCCGAACTAGCATCAATCATTTCACCACGAAGTTCATCAACTAAATATAAATCTTCGTTGCCAAAATTTCTAAAATCTTCAAATAATTCATCTGTTTTATAATTGATACCTAGACTTTTTACTTCACTCATAGACGGCTTCCCCCTTTGTTTTGTTATTTCTATTATACAATATTTATATTGATTTTTCACAAAAATGACTGTTTTAAACATGTATTTACTTATAATTGAAAATTTGTGGAGGTACGTTTACATATAAAAGTTAATTATGAGAGTTCAAACTATTTTTGTTAATCAGGTAATAAAAGATAATGAAAAAGTTGGATTTTTATAAGCCGTAAAATTGTCAATATAGTATATAAACTTTATACTAGGTAGGAATAGAGTAGCATAAGGAGAATTTCGAATGTATTGTATGACTGAGAAACTAAATGAAAACGATAAATTTATAACGAACCTAAAAAATAGTGACCATACATTAGCGCAATTTTACCATTTAGATGCAATGAATCCTGATAGCTTTAAGCAGAGATTTGATTTAGAGAATAATGGAAGAGAGATTGCAGTAGCTAATGTTATTGAAAAGTATATGAGTGATCTATCACTTACATCTGAGCAAGTTGAGAATATAGATGCTTTGAAAAAGGGTGCAAAAGTAGTAATTGGTGGCCAGCAGGCTGGTTTATTTGGTGGACCGCTATACACTTTGCATAAAATTTTTTCAATCATAACGTTAAGTGAAGAATTAAAAGAAAAATATCATAAAAAAGTAGTTCCTATTTTTTGGATTGCAGGAGAGGATCATGATTTTGACGAAGTAAATCATACATTTGCCTATAATTCGAAGAAAGCAAAGCTACATAAAATTAAATATCATACTATGACACCACCAGAAAGTAATGTTTCTAGATATTCTCCTGATAAGGAAGAGTTACGTGATACATTGAATCAGTTTTTCCAAGCATTGCCAGAGACACAACACTCTCAATCCATTATCAATCTATATAGAAACGTGATTGATCAATACGATAATTGGACTGATATGTTTAAGGCATTATTAAATGAAATATTTAAGGCATATGGCGTATTATTCATTGATGCTAATGATGAAGGTTTGAGAGAAGTTGAAAAGCCTTTTATAAAACAATTAATCATACAACACCATGAGGTCGACACAGCATTTAGAGCTACTCAAGCACGTACTAAGGAAAGTGGACTAGAACAAATGATACAAACAGATACAAATGTTCACTTATTCTTACACGAAGATAATATGAGACAGTTATTAACATTTGAAAATGGCCAATTTAAACTTAGTAAATCTGATAAGGTTTATTCGACTGCTGAGTTATTAAATATTTTAGAGCAGGAACCGGGAAGATTTTCTAATAATGTTGTTACACGTCCAATAATGGAAGAGTGGTTGTTTAATACTGTTGCATTTATTGGAGGTCCGAGTGAAATAAAATATTGGGCTGAGTTAAGTGATGTGTTCAAAGTAGTCGACGTATCGATGCCTATTGTCTTACCTCGTTTGCGTATTAGCTATATTAATGAAAGAACTGAAAAATTATTATCGCAGTATCAACTTGATTTAAACAAAGTATTAGTTGATGGGATAGATGAAGATAAGCAACGATTTGTTAGAGCGCAAGCCTCTGATTCATTCTTAGAACAAGTCGAGCAAATGAAGCAACGACAAGATGAATTATATAAAAACTTATTATTGGAAGTTTCAAATAGTAATGATAATAGACTATTAGTCGATAAAAATAATGAAATTCATCAACAGCAATATGATTATCTACTTAACCGATATTTATTAAATATTGAACGTGAAAATGACATAAGTATGAAACATTTTAATGAAATTAACGAAGTGCTCCACCCAATGGGAGGATTACAGGAAAGAATTTGGAATCCAATCCAAATAATGAATGAATTTGGGATAGATGTGTTCAAGCCCTCCACCTATCCACCACTTTCCTACACTTTTGATCATATCATTGTAAAACCTTAGAGAGAGTAAGGTTGAGCCCGATTCATCGGAATGATGAATCGGGCATTTTTTTATGTTCTATAACAAATTTTGGTGAAAATTGTATAATTAGTGGAGGATAGTGGTGAGATGTGGTAAATTATAAATATAAGAAGGTGAGGTGATTATAAATGTTCATGGGTGAATACGAACATCAGTTGGATACAAAGGGACGTATGATAGTGCCTTCCAAATTTCGTTATGACTTGAATGAGCGTTTTATAATCACTAGAGGCCTTGATAAGTGTTTGTTTGGTTACACTTTGGAAGAATGGCAAGTTATTGAAGAGAAGATGAAGACGCTTCCTATGACAAAGAAAGATGCTCGTAAATTTATGAGAATGTTTTTCTCTGGTGCTGTTGAAGTGGAATTAGACAAACAGGGGCGTATTAATATTCCGCAGAATTTAAGACAATACGCCAATTTAAGTAAAGAATGTACAGTCATCGGTGTATCAAATCGCATTGAAATATGGGATAGAGCAACATGGAATGATTTCTATGATGAATCTGAAGATAGTTTCGAAGATATTGCTGAAGACTTAATTGATTTTGATTTTTAAATGGAGGAATTAGAGTGTTTCATCATGTCAGCGTAATGCTTAAAGAAACCATTGATTACTTGAATATAAAAGAAGATGGTATATATGTCGACTGTACATTAGGTGGAGCTGGACATGCCCTTTATTTATTAGAGCAATTAAGTGATGATGGTAGGCTAATAGCAATAGACCAAGATACAAATGCAATTGAGAATGCTAAAGAAGTACTGAGTGATCATTTACATAAAGTGACTTTTGTACATAGTAATTTTAGAAAGTTATCTGAAATTTTAAATGATTTGAATATTGAAAAAGTAAACGGTATCTACTATGACTTGGGCGTATCTAGTCCACAATTAGATGTTCCTGAAAGAGGATTTAGTTACCATCACGATGCGCAATTGGATATGAGAATGGATCAAACACAATCACTTTCGGCCTACGAAGTTGTTAACGAATGGTCATTTGAAAGTTTGGTTCGTATTTTCCATAGATATGGGGAAGAAAAATTTTCAAAGCAAATTGCTAGACGCATCGAACAAAACAGAGAACAACAACCTATTAATACAACATTAGAACTTGTAGATATTATAAAAGAAGGTATTCCTGCAAAAGCTCGACGTAAAGGTGGCCATCCGGCTAAAAGAATATTCCAAGCGATTAGAATTGCAGTGAATGATGAATTGTCAGCTTTCGAAGATTCATTAGAACAAGCAATTGAATTGGTGAAAGTAGACGGTCGAATTTCAGTCATCACTTTCCATTCGCTTGAAGATCGTTTGTGTAAACAAATGTTTCAAGAATATGAAAAAGGACCTGAAGTGCCAAGAGGATTACCTGTAATACCTGAAGCATACACACCAAAATTAAAACGAGTTAACCGTAAACCTATCATTGCGACTGAAGATGATTTAGAGATAAATAACCGAGCGCGTAGTGCTAAATTACGTGTAGCCGAAATCTTGAAATAAGGAGTGGATTATGAGTGGCAGTAGAAAAAGTATATCAACCATATGATAATATTGAACAACAAATTCCAGAGACAAAACCCTCGACCCAACCTAAAACAGTTAAAAGAAAAGTTGTAGTACAGTTAACAAAATTTGAAAAGATGTTATACATAGGACTTATAACAATAATTGCTTTAATCAGTATATATATGCTATCTTTAAAAATGGATGCGTATGATACTCGAGGGAAAATTGCAGATTTAGATACAAAAATAGAAAAGCAATCTAGTGAGAATAGCGCAATAGAATCTGAAATTAAAAAGAACTCATCATATGAACGCATTTACGACAAGGCTAAAAAGCAAGGTATGAGCCTTAAGAACGACAATGTAAAGGTAGTGCGTAATAATGACGAAGCGAAGAATTAAATTTAAAAAACCAAAATTACCAATAAAACAAAATAAAATAGGGGCAGTCCTACTCATTCTTGGATTCGGACTGCTCTTTTTTACGTTGGTTTTAAGATATTCATATATTATGTTGACCGGCCACTCATCTGGAGAAGATTTGATTTTAAAAGCTAATGAAAAATACTTGGTAAACAGTCAAGAACAGCCTGAACGTGGTAAGATTTATGATCGAAACGGTAAAATATTGGCAGAAGACGTAGAACGATATAAACTTGTAGCCATTGTGAGTAAAAAAGCCAGTGAAGGTAGCGATAAACCTAAAAACGTTACTGATAAAAAGAAAACTGCAAAAAAACTAGCAACGGTTTTAGATATGTCTGCCAAAGAAATCGAAAATAAGTTGAATAACAAGAAAGCCTTTCAAGTTGAATTCGGTCAAAAAGGTACCGATTTAACGTATCAAGAAAAGGAAAAAATTGAAAAAATGAATTTACCAGGTATTACATTATATCCTGAGACTGAACGTTTTTATCCTAATGGAAACTTTGCATCTCATCTTATAGGTATTGCTCAAAAGGACCCTGATAGTGGGGAACTTAAAGGCGCGATGGGTGTTGAAAAGATCTTTGATAGTTATCTGAAAGGGCAAAAAGGTACCTTGTCATATATTCATGATATTTGGGGTTATATTGCACCGAATACGAAAAAAGAAAAAACACCTAAACGTGGTGATGATGTTCATCTGACAATAGACTCGAATATTCAAGTCTTTGTTGAAGAAGCGTTGGATAGCATGGTTGACAGATATAAACCAAAAGATTTATTTGCTGTGGTAATGGATGCGCATACCGGTGAGATATTAGCATTTAGTCAACGACCAACTTTTAACCCTGAAACAGGAAAAGACTTCGGGAAAAAATGGGCGAATGATTTATATCAAAATACCTATGAACCAGGTTCTACATTTAAATCATTTGGTTTAGCAGCTGCTATTCAAGAAGGTAAATTCAAACCAAATAAAGAGTATACTGCAAGACCGAGAACGGTTATGGGGTCTAAAATTTCTGACTGGAACAAAGTAGGTTGGGGAGATATCCCGATGACATTAGGTTTCACGTATTCATCAAATACCTTAATGATGCATCTACAAGACTTAGTTGGTGCAGATAAGATGAAACATTGGTATGAGAAGTTTGGTTTTGGCAAAACTACAGACGGCATGTTTGATAGTGAATCATCTGGTGGAATTGCTTGGGATAATGAAGCACAACAAAAAACTTCATCATTCGGTCAATCTACTACTGTTACTCCGGTACAAATGTTAAGAGCGCAATCTGCTTTCTTCAATGATGGTAATATGCTTAAACCTTGGTATGTCGACAGTGTGACAAATCCAGTGTCGAATAATACTTACTATAAAGGTAAAAAAGAGTATGCAGGCAAACCAATTACTAAAGATACTGCGAAAAAGGTACGTACAGAGTTGGATAAAGTTGTAAATAGCGAAGACAGTCACGCTAAAAATTATCGTGTGGATGGTTATGATATCGCTGGTAAGACTGGTACAGCGCAAGTTGCTGATCCTGATAATGGAGGATATGTCCAAGGTGAAAATCCATATTTCGTTAGCTTTATCGGTGATGCACCTAAGAAAGATCCAAAGGTCATTGTTTATGCTGGTATGAGTTTAGCGCAACAAAATGACCAAGAAGCATATGAAATGGGTGTAAGTAAAGCGTTCAAACCAATTATGGCAAACACGCTTAAATATTTAAATGTCGGAGAGAACAATACAAAAGATAGTTCAGATGTGAAATATAGTAAAGTTCCAGATGTTGAAGGGTTGGCTACTCAGAAAGCCGAAGATAAAATCAACGGCAAATCCCTAGATGCCATCGTTATTGGTAATGGTGAAAAGGTAACCAGTCAATCTGTAACGGCAAATAAAGAAGTATTACCTAATAATAAGGTATTACTACTAACTGATGGTGATATTACAATGCCAGATATGACAGGTTGGTCAAAAGAAGAAGTCATTGCATTTGAACGTATGACAAATACTAAAGTGACAATGAAGGGTAGTGGCTTTGTATCTAGCCAATCAGTAACAAAAGGTCAAAAAGTTAGTAAAAATGATAAAATTCAAATTACACTTTCATCAGAAGAAATTGATGGTGAAGCAAGTACAAGTTCAAACTCAAAAGAAGAAACAACTAAAGAAGATAAATCAGCATCTGAAAAATCTGCTGATGATAAGTCAACAACAGACAAGAAAGATAAAAAAGAAGAGAAATCATCGAGTGATAAATCAGAATAATAGACGTTATTTATTTACCATTCGTAAATTTGAGAACGACAGAATAACAATTTGAAAGATAGGCTATATCAGTGAACGATAATAACAAAAATATTATCTTATCACTGATATGCCATGTTTCATTTTACATAATGTTTTAACCCTGCATGACGACATACAAAAACATATTCCAATTAAATATATAAAGGAGCATAATATGGTTTATCTACTCGCAATCATTGCACTTTTAATCACATTTATTTTAGTCCCAGTATTAATACCAACTTTAAAAAGAATGAAATTTGGACAAAGCATAAGGGAAGAAGGTCCACAAAGCCACATGAAAAAAACAGGTACACCGACGATGGGTGGACTGACTTTCTTAATCAGTATCATAGTTACATCGATTCTTGCAATTATATTTATCGATAATTCAAATCCAATTATTCTATTGCTATTTGTAACAATAGGATTTGGGTTAATTGGTTTTATTGATGATTATATTATTGTTGTGAAAAAGAATAACCAAGGTTTGACAAGTAAACAAAAATTCCTAGCACAAATTGGTATTGCTGTAATTTTCTTTGTATTAAGTCAAGTGTTTAACCTAACTGATTTTTCAACGGGCATTCATATTCCGTTTATCGGTATTGAAGTACCACTTTCAATTGCATATGTCATTTTTATTGTATTTTGGCAAGTTGGTTTTTCTAATGCTGTAAACCTAACTGATGGTTTAGACGGTTTAGCAACAGGATTATCAATTATTGGATTTATAATGTACGCGTTGATGGCATACTTCCAAGGCGCAACATCAATCGGCTTATTCTGTGTGATTATGATTTTTGCATTATTAGGATTTTTACCTTTTAACTTAAACCCTGCTAAAGTATTTATGGGAGACACAGGAAGTTTAGCATTAGGTGGTATCTTTGCCACAATTTCAATTATGTTAAATCAAGAATTATCATTAATATTCGTAGGTTTTGTATTTGTTGCAGAAACGTTATCTGTAATGATTCAGGTTACTTCATTTAAATTAACTGGTAAAAGAATATTTAAGATGTCACCATTACATCATCACTTTGAATTGGTAGGTTGGAACGAGAAAAAAGTTGTTACAGTGTTTTGGACAGTAGGTTTAATTTCAGGGCTTATTGGATTATGGATAGGAGTGAATTAAATTGCTAAATTATACAGGGTTAGAAAATAGAGATGTATTAGTTGTTGGACTTGCCAAAAGTGGCTATGAAGCAGCTAAATTATTAAATAAATTGGGTGCCAATGTAATCGTCAATGACGGAAAAGATTTAAGTAATGACTCACATGCTAAAGATTTAGAAAATATGGGTATTACAGTAATTGGTGGTGAACATCCACTGTCATTATTGGATAATAATCCTGTAGTTATTAAGAATCCGGGTATTCCTTACCACGTACCACTTATTGATGCAGCTGTTAAAAAAGGTCTGAAGATATTAACTGAAGTTGAACTAAGCTATTTAATATCTGAAGCGCCGATTATCGGTGTAACAGGTACAAATGGTAAAACAACAGTTACCTCTCTTATTGGTGATATGTTTCAAAAAAGTCGAGTTACAGGCAAAATATCAGGTAATATCGGTTTTGTTGCTTCAAAGGTTGCACAGGAAGTAACATCAACTGATTATCTTGTTACTGAATTATCATCATTCCAATTACTTGGAATAGATCAATATAAGCCACATATAGCAATTATTACTAATATTTACTCTGCACATATCGATTATCATGAAACATTAGAAAATTATCAAAATGCAAAGAAAAAAATTTATGAAAATCAAACAGCAGATGATTATTTGATTTGTAACTATCATCAAAGGCATTTGATTGAGTCAGAAACTTTAAAAGCAAAAACATATTATTTTTCAACACAACAAGAAGTAGATGGTATATACGTTAAAGATGGGTATATCGTGTTTAAAGGTTTCAGAATCATACATAAAGATGATTTAGTGTTACCTGGTGAACACAACTTAGAGAATATTCTTGCTGCTGTATTAGCAGCTTTATTAGCAGGAATTTCAGTACGAGCAATCATCGAGAGTTTGACCACATTCTCAGGTATAGAACATCGATTACAATATATAGGAACTAATAAAACGAACAAATATTACAATGATTCCAAAGCAACAAATACATTAGCTACACAATTTGCACTAAATTCATTTGAACAACCTATTATTTGGTTGTGTGGCGGGTTAGATCGTGGTAATGACTTCGATGAACTCATACCATATATGAAAAATGTGCGTGTGATGGTAACGTTTGGTGAAACGCAAAGTAAATTTGTTAATTTAGGTGAGAGTCAAGGTAAGTATGTGATTAAGGCAGTTGATGTTGAAGATGCTGTAGATAAAATACAAGAAATTATTGAACCGAATGATGTAGTGCTATTGTCTCCTGCATGCGCAAGTTGGGATCAATACAATACTTTTGAAGAGCGTGGAGAAAAGTTCATTAATAGATTCAAAGCGCACTTGCCATCTTTCTAAAGGATGTGAAAAAATATGGCCGATAAAGTACGTGAATTTGACTCTGAATACTTGAAGCAAAAACGAGAATTAAGGCGTAAAAGGCAGAAACAAATTCAATATTCAGTATTCGGTGTATTGTTGTTTTTTATCTTATTGATACTTATCTATATGTTCACACCTTTGAGTAAAATAAGTAGTGTTGAGATAAAAGGTAATAATAATGTATCGAAGAGTGATATCAGTAAAGCAATAAATGTTAAAGATGATTCAAGAATGTATACTTATAGTACTTCAAAAGCTGAAAAGAAATTAAAAGAAAACACATTAGTTAAAGATGCCAAAGTAACAAAGCATTTTCCTAATAAAATGACGGTTAAAGTGACAGAAGATCAAATTGTGGCATTAATTAAAAAGAAAGATAAATATGTTCCAATAACGGAGGATGGCACTGAATTGGAAAATTTCCAAGATAGTGTGTTGGATGATGGTCCGATTATTGATGGTTTCGATAAAGAACGAAAGGACAAAATTATACGACAGTTAGCTGAAATGCCAGCAAAAGTTAGGGGGCTAATATCTGAAGTTAAATATGATCCACAACCCAATATGCAAAACCAAGTGAAATTATTTACTACAGATAATCTTCAAGTAGTAGGTAACTTAAATACAATTGGTAGCAAAATGAAGTATTATCCTCAAATGTCACAATCATTAGATCGTGACGAAAGTGGAAACTTGAAAAAAGCAGGTTATATTGATTTATCTGTTGGTGCTTCCTTTATTCCATATAGTAGTGGTTCTGATCAAAAATCAGAAACGGATAAAAATGTTGAACAAGGAAATAACCAAGAAGATAAAGCGAAAGATCAGCTGCAAAGTGCTTTAAATAAGATAAATAAGAAAAAAGACAAAAATAATTAAAAAATTTAGACAAATACATGTGTTTATAGTTCACAACCGCGAAACTGTATTGTAAACTGTTAATAGTGTGAACTTGATTATGTAATTGTCAGGAGGTGCCTATCTATGGAAGAGCATTATTATGTAAGTATAGATATCGGTTCATCAAGTGTAAAAACAATAGTAGGCGAAAAATTTCACAATGGAATTAATGTGATAGGTACAGGACAAACCTACACGAGTGGAATTAAAAATGGTCAAATCGATGATTTCGATATTGCGAAACAAGCAGTCAAAGATACAATTAAAAAAGCTTCTATTGCTTCAGGTGTAGACATTAAAGAAGTGTTCCTTAAACTTCCAATTGTCGGCACTGAAGTGTTTGATGAATCTAATGAAATAGAATTTTATGAAGATACTGAATTAAATGGTACACATATTGAACATGTACTAGAAGGTATCAGAGAAAAAAATAACGTACCGGAAACAGAAATAATTAATGCATTTCCGATTAAGTTTCTAGTTGATGGCGACAATGAAGTTTCTGATCCAAAGGAATTAATTGCGAGACATAGCTTGAAAGTAAATGCAGGTGTCATTGCGATTCAAAAATCAATCTTAATCAATATGATTAAATGTGTAGAATCTTGTGGTGTAGATGTATTAGATGTATATTCTGATGCGTACAACTACAACTCAGTTTTATCTGCTACAGAGAAAGAACTTGGTGCTTGTGTGATTGACATCGGCGAAGATTTAACTCAACTTGCTTTCTATGAACGTGGTGAACTTGTTGATGCGGATGCAATTGAAATGGCAGGTCGTGACATTACAGAAGACATAGCTGAAGGATTAAACACTTCATATGAAACAGCTGAAAAGGTTAAACACCAATATGGTCACGCTTTCTTTGATTCAGCATCTGATCAAGATGTATTCACTGTGGATCAAGTAGACAGTGAAGAGGATGCACAATTCACTCAAAAGGACTTAGCTGATATTATTGAAGCACGTGTAGAAGATATCTTCTTTGAAGTGTTCGATGTATTACAAGAGTTACAATTAACAAAAGTTAATGGTGGATTTGTAGTAACTGGAGGTTCAGCAAACTTATTAGGTGTTAAAGAATTATTACAAGATATGGTTAGCGAAAAAGTAAGAATTCATACACCGTCACAAATGGGTATAAGAAAACCTGAATTCTCTTCAGCAATTTCAACAATTTCTAGTAGCATTACTTTCGACGAATTGCTAGATTATGTTACAATAAGTAATCATGACAGTGAAGAATTCGAAGAAGAAGTTATCGAATCTGATGAGACGACGAATAATACAAAAACAAGCGGATTTGATTGGTTTAAGAAAAAATCGAATAAGCAAGATGAAGCACCAGCGTCAGATTCATCTTCAGAAGATTCACAAGTGACAGAGACATATGACGAAGAAGTAAACGCTGATAGCGACGTTGAACATAAGTCTCAACACAACGAACAAAAGGATGAAAGTAAATTTAAAAAACTGATGAAATCTCTATTCGATTGATTGGCCATTAAAACTAGGAGGAAATATAAATGTTAGAATTTGAACAAGGATTTAATCATTTAGCGACGTTAAAAGTCATCGGTGTAGGGGGCGGCGGAAACAACGCTGTAAACCGAATGATTGACCATGGTATGAACAATGTTGAGTTTATTTCAATCAATACGGATGGGCAAGCTTTAAACTTATCTAAAGCTGAGTCTAAAATCCAAATTGGGGAAAAATTAACTCGTGGTTTAGGTGCAGGTGCTAACCCAGAAATTGGTAAAAAAGCTGCAGAAGAATCACGTGAACAAATTGAAGATGCTATCCAAGGTGCAGATATGGTATTCGTAACTGCAGGTATGGGTGGCGGAACTGGTACAGGTGCTGCACCAGTCGTAGCTAAAATCGCAAAAGAAATGGGAGCGTTAACAGTTGGTGTTGTTACTCGTCCATTCGGCTTTGAAGGTCGTAAACGTCAAACTCAAGCTGCTGCAGGCGTAGAATCAATGAAAGCTGCAGTTGATACACTAATTGTTATCCCTAACGATCGTTTATTAGACATCGTTGACAAATCAACGCCTATGATGGAAGCATTTAAAGAAGCAGATAATGTTTTACGTCAAGGTGTGCAAGGTATTTCTGATTTAATCGCTGTTTCAGGTGAAGTTAACCTTGACTTTGCAGACGTGAAAACAATCATGTCTAACCAAGGTTCTGCATTGATGGGTATTGGTGTTTCTTCTGGCGAAAACCGCGCGGTAGAAGCAGCTAAGAAAGCAATTTCTTCACCATTATTAGAAACATCAATCGTAGGTGCACAAGGTGTGTTAATGAACATCACTGGTGGAGAGTCATTATCATTATTCGAAGCACAAGAAGCTGCTGATATTGTACAAGACGCTGCAGATGAAGATGTAAACATGATTTTCGGTACAGTAATCAATCCTGAATTACAAGATGAGATTGTAGTTACAGTAATTGCTACTGGATTTGAAGATAAACCATCTTCTCAAGGTCGTAAAGCTTCAAATACTGGTTTTGGTAGCAGTGCAACAAGTGGTAGCGTAGCATCTAATGAAACTTCAATTGGTTCAAGTGCTGCTAGCTCATCACACTCAGTAGAAAGCAATACTGAAAGCAGAAGTCATACAACAAATGAAGATGACATTCCAAGCTTCATCAGAAATAGAGAAGAAAGACGTTCAAGAAGAACTAGACGTTAATTTGTCGGATAGTACGTCTTAAACAAAATATACTTAAGCTGAAGTTAGTAATAATAACAGTATCTATGTCATCAGGTCTCAGATCTGATGACTTTTTTAGATTTTTAATTCTAGAAGTTATTTTATGGCTATTCAATATTCAAATTAGAAGTAGTAACAGTCAATCAAAATGGAAACGGATAATCGAATAACATTTATTTTGAATAATAATTAGCGGAGGGTTTATAATGCCAGAAAAATTTGTGGAAAATAGTCATATTTTAGAATATAGAGATGACCCATTACAAAATGTTACATTAGGTATCACAACGCGAAAGAATGGATTTAGTAATTATCCAAATCACGCATTTAACATGGCGCGATATATTGATGATAATCCACAAAATATAACTAAACATCAACAAAAACTAGCTAAATTAATAAAGTTTGATAGAGCGCATTGGGTGTTTCCGATACAAACACATGAAAATAAAGTCGTAGAAATTACAGAAGAGCATCAAGGCATGAATATCGATACACTAACTGATGATTTACATGGGGTTGATGGCATGTACAGCTATGAATCTAATGTATTATTAACAATGTGTTATGCTGATTGTGTACCAATATACTTTTATAGTGAAAAGCATCATTTTATAGGTTTAGCACATGCAGGTTGGCGTGGTACGGTTGGGCAAATTGTGGTTGAAATGATAAATAAAATTGACTTTAATTTAAACGATTTACAGGTTGTTATAGGACCAGCTACATCTATGTCATATGAAATTAATGATGATATCAAAGCAAAGTTTGCTGCATTGCCAATTGATAGTACAAAGTATATAGAAACGAGAGCGTCAGATAGACATGGTATTGATTTAAAGGTTGCTAATGCATTGTTATTACAACATAGTGGCGTTCCGAAAGAAAATATTTATATTACTAATTATGCAACTTCCGAAGATTTGGATTTATTCTTTTCGTATAGAGTAGAAAAGGGTCAAACTGGTAGAATGTTAGCATTTATTGGTCAAAAATAAAGAGGTGTATACAGTGAATGTAAGTGAAAATCTAAATGACATCGAGCAACAACTACGACAGTCAGCGGACAAGGGTAATATTTCAACATTGCCAAACGTGATTGCCGTTACAAAGTATGTTACAATAGACCGAGCTAATGATGCATATCGTGCAGGAATTAGACACTTTGGTGAGAACCGAGTAGAGGGTTTTCAACAAAAGCAACAAGCTTTACCAAATGACGTGACAATGCACTTTATTGGTGCGCTTCAAACTAGAAAGGTTAAAGAAGTTATCAATGATGTGGATTATTTTCATGCGTTAGATCGTCTTAAATTGGCAAAGGAAATTGATAAGAGAGCGACACACACAATCAAATGCTTTGTACAAGTAAATGTTTCAGGCGAAGCATCTAAACAAGGTGTGGCATTAGATGAATTAGATACTTTTATTGAAGAATTAGCACAATTTGATAATATAGAAGTAGTCGGTCTAATGACGATGGCTCCGTTAACAGATGATGAGTCGTATATCAAAGACTTGTTTCAATCATTAAGAATAAAGAGAGATGAAATTAAAGCGCTCAATTTAAATTATGCACCGTGTACTGAATTGTCGATGGGAATGAGTAATGATTTCCATTTGGCCACTGAAGCAGGTGCCTCATTTGTGAGAATTGGGACTAAACTTGTAGGAAAAGAGGAGTGAGCCCCGTGGCTTTAAAAGATTTATTTAGCGGATTTTTCGTGGTTGAAGAAGAGGATGACCAATTAGAAGCACCACCTGAAGAAGACAATAGACAACATCAAAAGCAACAAGCACAGTCTCAAAATAATTTTAACGAACAATCAAATAATGAGAGTAATGAACGTCAAAGAGCGATACAATCCGTACCTAAGAAACAATCATCTAGATTACAACAATCTACAGGGGAAAGGAAGTATCAAATGGCTAGCAATACATCAAATAATAATACTAGGAACGTTGTGAATATGAATAATCAAGAACAAGATCAATTCGGCTTTGCACAAGAAAGTTCTAAAATGTGTTTATTTGAGCCACGCGTATTCTCAGATACACAAGATATTGCAGATGAACTAAAAAATCGTCGAGCTACTTTGGTAAACTTGCAACGCATTGATAAAGTTTCTGCAAAGAGAATCATAGATTTCTTAAGCGGTACTGTTTATGCAATTGGTGGCGACATTCAACGTGTTGGGACTGATATCTTTTTATGTACACCAGACAATGTTGAAGTAGCAGGCAATATAACTGACCAAATTGATAACATGGAATATCAAGGTGAATAGAGGTAAGAATAAATGGATGTAGGTTTACTTGCAACTGTATTTAAATTTATATTATTCTTAGTTCAAATTTATTATTATGGCATGATTGTTTATTTCTTTATGTCATGGATACCGAATGCACGAGAAAATAAATTCGGACAATTTTTACAAAAAATATATGAGCCATTTTTAGAGCCATTTAGGAAGATTATTCCTCCGATAGGCATGATTGATATATCATCCATCGTTGCAATTATTGTTCTCGTGTTGTTCCAAAGAGGTTTAGTGAGTATTTTTAATATGATAATTATGCATCTTGCGTAAGGAAAACTAAACTATAAATTGAATTTAAGTGTAAAATGAATCGATAATTAAGCACCTCCCGTTATCATTGTATGACGATAGGTGCTTTTATATTGTGTTTGGAGTGATATGCAATCGATATTTATCAACATTTTAGAAAAGAAGAACAACAACTTATTGATAACTTAATGGATAAATGTAAACGAGCTAATGAGCAATATGCACCAATACTAACGAATTTCTTAGACCCAAGAGAACAATATATTTTAGAGGTAATAGTAGCGAGTTTCGAAGAATTAACAGTGCATTTGTATGGAGGTAAACATGCGGAACGCAAACGAGCGATTATAGCGCCTACTTATTTTGAACCTGAGGATTCAGACTTTGAAATTGTACTAATGGCAGTTGATTATCCAGAAAAATTCGTTACATTACAACATCAACATATACTTGGTACAATTATGTCATTAGGTATTGAAAGAGAGCAGTTAGGTGACATCGTCATAGATGGAGAAATACAGTTTACATTGACAAAACAATTAGAATCTTACATGTTACTTGAATTAAATCGCATCAAAGGTGCTACAGTTAAACTTAATTCTATTCCGTTATCAGATATGATACAATCAAAAGAGGAATGGAAGTCATTCAATACAACCGTAAGTGCATTAAGACTTGATGTTGTATTGAAAGAAATGATTCGTAAATCAAGAACAATTGCCAAACAATTAATAGATAAGAAGCGCGTTAAAGTGAATCATACGATTATCGATGCAGCTGATTTTCAGTTAGCAAGTGGGGATCTATTATCTATCCAAGGGTTTGGTCGTGCCAAAGTTACTGACATTGGTGGTACTACGAAAAAGGATAAAGTTAGAATTTCATACGAAACTTTATTCAAATAATGTTATACTTAACTTGTCGTTGACGATATGTTATGAATAAATAATTGTTGATTTTTGTACGACATTTACAGTATAGTATATAAAATAAACTGCAAAGAATACTATTTCTCGTATTTATTGAAATGATAAAATAGTGTATGATTAAGGGAGGATAATGTATGCCTTTTACACCTAGTGAAATTAAAAATAAAACTTTTACTCAAGCCAAAAATGGTTTTGAGCCTACTGAAGTAGAGAGTTATTTACAACAATTAAGTAATGAAATCGAAAGATTAAAAGAAGATAAAAAACAATTAGAAAAAGTTATAGAAGATAAAGAGACGAATATTCAGTCTTATAAAGATGTTCATCAATCTGTTAGCGATGCTTTAATTCAAGCTAAGCAGGCTGGTGAAGAGACAAAAGCTGCAGCAAATAAAGAGGCAGAGGCAACAATTGCAAAGGCCAAAGCAGAAGCAGATCGAATTGTAAATGACGGTGTTGAAAAAGCGCGTCGTTTGTCATTCCAAACTGAAGATATGAAACGTCAATCTAAGATTTTCCGTTCTAGATTCCGTATGCTTGTTGAAGCACAGTTAGACCTATTAAAAAATGAAGATTGGGATTATTTACTCAATTATGACTTAGATGCTGAACAAGTTACAGAAGAAAATGTCAATCATTTAAATGACAATGAATTAACAGAAGAAGAGAAAGCTTTAAAAGCTAAAGCAGAAGCGGATAATCAATCAGCTGATGCTACGAGTGAAAGTACAGATAAGAAATAACAGACACGTAAGTAATAATACAGCATATCAAAGCGAGAAAGGGATAGTGAGAGCCTTTTATATGTATATTACTTATATCACTGTTATCCATAGTTCAATACAGCACAATGAGAGAACTCTAAGTTGAGTTAAATAGGGTGGTAACGCGGTTTATATCGTCCCTGTTAATTGAACTTAGAGTTCTTTTTATTGTTATTAAATTGAAACACAATAGAGGAAAAATGTATTAAGGAGTGTAGAAAATGGATTATAAAGAAACATTATTAATGCCAAAGACAGCTTTCCCAATGCGTGGGGGATTGCCAAATAAAGAGCCGAAAATTCAAGAAGAATGGGAAGCAAAAAATATTTATCAAAAAGTATTAGACCAAAATAAAGGAAACCCATCTTATATTCTTCATGATGGTCCACCATATGCTAATGGTAATTTACACATGGGACATGCATTAAACAAAATTTTGAAAGATATTATTACGCGATATAAATCAATGCAAGGCTTTTATGCACCATATGTACCAGGTTGGGATACGCACGGTTTACCAATTGAACAAGCGTTAACTAAAAAGGGTGTTAAACGAAAAGAATTATCTGTTGCAGAATTCAGAGAAAAATGTGAAGCATTTGCATTAAAACAAATCGAAGGTCAGAAAAATGACTTTAAACGTTTAGGTATCAAGGGTGATTTCAACAATCCATATATTACGTTAGAACCAGAATATGAAGCTGCTCAAATTCGTTTATTCGGTGAAATGGCAGATAAAGGTTTAATCTATAAAGGGAAAAAGCCAGTTTATTGGTCACCTTCAAGTGAGTCATCACTAGCTGAAGCTGAAATTGAGTATCATGACAAGCGTTCTGCTTCAATCTTTGTAGCATTTGATGTTAAAGATGGTAAAGGCATAGTGGATGAAGATGCTAAGTTTATTATCTGGACAACTACACCTTGGACATTACCTTCAAATGTAGCTATTACAGTACACCCTGATTTGACTTATGGCCAATATGAAGTAAATGGTGAGAAATTTATCATCGGTAAGGATCTAGCTCAAAGTGTTGCTGAAACTTTAGGTTGGGATGATAACGATGTTAAATTAGATAAAACATTTACAGGTAAAGAATTAGAATATGTTGAAGCACAGCATCCATTTGTTGATCGTACATCATTAGTAATTAACGGTTTACACGTTACTACAGATGCAGGTACAGGTTGCGTTCATACAGCACCTGGACACGGGGAAGATGACTATATCGTTGGTCAAAAATACAATTTACCAGTTATTAGTCCAGTAGATGATAAAGGTGTCTTTACAGAAGAAGCTGGCCAGTTTGCAGGACTGTTTTATGATAAAGCAAATAAAGAAATTACTGATTTATTAACAGAAAAAGGCGCATTATTAAAACTAGAATTTATTACACATAGTTACCCTCATGATTGGCGTACAAAGAAACCTGTTATCTTTAGAGCTACGCCGCAGTGGTTTGCATCTATTGATAAAGTCCGTCAAGATATCTTAGATGCGATTACAGACACTACATTTAAAGTTGATTGGGGTAAAACACGTATCTATAATATGATTCGTGACCGTGGTGAATGGGTTATTTCACGTCAACGTGTTTGGGGTGTACCACTACCAGTATTTTATGCTGAAAATGGTGACATCATCATGACGAAAGAAACAGTTAATCATGTAGCAGATTTATTCCAAGAACATGGTTCTAACATTTGGTTTGAAAGAGATGCTAAAGCATTATTACCTGAAGGCTTTACACATCCAGGTAGTCCGAATGGTGAATTTACAAAAGAAACAGATATTATGGATGTTTGGTTTGATTCTGGTTCATCTCATAGAGGTGTGTTAGAAGAACGACCAGAATTATCGTATCCTGCTGACTTATACCTTGAAGGTAGTGACCAATATCGAGGTTGGTTTAACTCTTCAATTACGACATCAGTAGCTACAAGAGGACAATCTCCATATAAAATGTTATTATCTCACGGATTTGTTATGGATGGCGAAGGTAAAAAAATGAGTAAATCATTAGGTAATACAATTGTGCCAGATCAAATCGTGAAACAAAAAGGTGCTGACATTGCACGTTTATGGGTAAGTAGTGTGGACTATTTAGCTGACGTACGTATTTCTGAAGAAATCTTAAAGCAAACGTCTGATGTATATCGTAAAATTAGAAATACATTAAGATTTATGTTAGGTAACTTAAATGACTATAATCCAAATACAAACGCAGTTGCTGAAGATCAATTATTAGATGTTGATAAATATGTATTAAATCGATTACGTGAATTTACAACAAGTACATTAGATCATTATGATAACTTTGACTATTTAGATATTTATCAAGAATTACAAAACTTCATTAATGTAGAACTAAGTAATTTCTACTTAGATTATGGTAAAGATATCTTGTATATCGAAGAACAAGATTCATTAAAACGCCGTAGTATGCAAACAGTGCTATATCAAATTGTTGTCGATATGACGAAATTATTGGCTCCAATTTTAGCACATACAGCAGAAGAAGTTTGGTCGCATATACCTCATGTTGAAGAAGAAAGTGTACATTTAACACGTATGCCTGAACGCGTTGAAATTGATAGTGCATTTGTAGAAAAATGGAATACATTTATGAAATTGCGTGATGACGTTAACCGTGCTTTAGAAGTTGCACGTAATGAAAAGGTAATCGGTAAATCACTTGAGGCAAAAGTAATTATTAGTAGTAACGAACACTTTGATGCTACGTCATTCTTACAACAATTTACTGATTTACAACAATTGTTTATCACTTCACAAGCTGAAGTTGTTGATAAAGTTGATAGCGGTGAAACCTATAATTATGGTGACATCAAAATTGAACATGCACATGGAGAAAAATGTGAACGTTGCTGGAATTATAGCGATGAACTTGGATCTGTTGGCGAGTTAGATCATTTATGTCCACGTTGTCAATCTGTCGTTAAGACACTAGTTTAAGTGAAATTAAGACAAAAATTTTAACAAGATTACCAGATTTTGCAGCATTAGGATTATAATTTCCAATTCTTAAAATAAGAGCGCTATTCTGCAATGAACTTCGCTCTGTAAAATAGACTCAAAAAAAACACTAAGTTTATGGCTACCTTATATTTATGATATGAGCGTAGCCATTTTTAATGTGATGTGATTTATATGGTGAAATCCAAGACATAAAGTAATAACTATTATTGTTTTAATTTTAAAAAATCAAATGGTATCGTCCAAAATAGCGAATATTGTAAATTAAATATTAATTTATAGAAAGTAATAAGATGAGACTTCTGAGGAAGCAGGACGAGTCGAAGATTACAGGCAGAGGCTGTCGCTTAAGAAAATGAGCTAACAATATCAGTTAATTACTATACACAACTTCAGGTAAATTAAATTTTTAACATTATTATATTTATTAAAAAGGGTATAGAAAATAAGCTGATTCAATAAAACAAAGATCATAGTAAGACTAAGTGTAACAAGCAATAGATGTAGCATATTATTATAGTTAAAGGTAGTGTCAAAACATGAAGAAAAGGATTACTACATTAGTCACTTTAGGCTTAATAATTACAGGAATTGCAACTTATGACGGTATAGATAATAGAGATATGACAGAACCAGAAAATACACTATGGTCGACGAATCCGATGAAACACAATAATTATGTAAAAGGACAATGTACGAATTACGTTTTTGATAGAGTGAGAGATGCGGGTAATAAAATTGGTAGGTCCTGGGGAGATGCTAAATATTGGAAAGTAAAAGCGCAACAGGATGGTTATACTGTAAATCATCATCCCAAAGTGGGCAGTATATTACAATCTACTAAAGGTAAATATGGACATGTGGCATATATTGAACGTGTCTTTGATGACGGCACTATCAAAGTGAAAGAAATGAACTTTTATCATCCATTCGAAATTACGACGCGAGATATAAGTCCACAAGCATTAAAAAAATATTACATCATCCATCCTAAAGAAAATAAAGCAAAGTGAATCAATGTATTGTTAACTACGAAAGTATATTTAAAATAATTATATTATGTAAACTAAGTAAACGGTTTGAAAGATAGTGAAATATTATTGCAAAAAAGACAAATTTTAAGCATATCTAAAAATAAATGTGATAGATATAAACTGTAACTTTTTTTATAAGTTTGATTAAGCTATAATGAAAGATGTTGTAAAAGCGTCAGATAGTAGAATAGGAGGTACAGGCATGAAACGTCAGTACTATTTAGGTATTTCTATATTCATTACGATTGTTATTTTAATCTTAGATCAAATCACTAAATTTATAATAGCGAGTTCAATGAAAGTTGGAGATTCTTTCGAAGTGATTCCTAACTTTTTAAATATTACGTCACATAGAAATAACGGAGCTGCGTGGGGTATTTTAAGTGGTAAGATGAGTTTCTTCTATATTATTACTATTATTATCCTTATCGTACTTATAGTATTTTATATTAAAGAAGCAAAGCACAATTTATTGATGCAAGTGGCAATTAGTTTATTATTTGCCGGTGCATTAGGTAATTTCATCGACCGTGTGTTACATGGTGAAGTCGTAGACTTTGTCGATACATATATTTTTGGATATAATTTCCCAATATTTAATGTTGCAGATGCTAGCTTGACGATAGGTGTATTGCTAATTATTGTCGCATTATTAACAGATATGAAAAAAGAAGTGTAGGAGGTTGCAATTATGAGTAATCATGAGTTTGTAATAGAACAAGCAGACTTGTCAGGTCAGCGTATAGACAAAGTATTACCTGAATTAAATTCAGAGTGGTCGAGAACTCAAATTCAAGACTGGATAAAATTATCGTTAGTCACAGTCAATGGTAAAGTAGTAAAATCAAATTATAAAGTAAAATTAAATGACCAAATAAATGTAACAGAAAAAGAAGTCGTAGAAACTGATATCAAACCAGAAAATTTAAACTTAGATATTTATTATGAAGATGATGATGTCGCAGTTGTTTATAAACCTAAGGGCATGGTAGTACATCCATCAGCAGGACATTACAGTGGTACATTGGTTAATGGTTTAATGTATCAAATGAAAGATTTATCAGGTATTAACGGTGAGATTCGACCAGGGATTGTACACCGAATTGATAAAGATACATCAGGTTTATTGATGGTTGCCAAAAATGATATTGCACACCGTGGATTGGTAGAACAATTGGTGGATAAATCTGTAAATCGTAAATATGTTGCATTGGTACATGGAAATATTCCGCATGATTATGGTACGATTGATGCTCCAATTGGTAGAAACAAAAATGATCGACAATCAATGGATGTCGTAGATGACGGTAAAGAAGCAGTAACACATTTCAATGTTTTAGAACACTTTAAACATTATACGTTAGTTGAATGTCAGCTAGAAACGGGTAGAACACACCAAATTCGTGTTCATATGAAATATATTGGTTTCCCATTAGTTGGTGACCCTAAATATGGACCGAAGAAAACATTAGACATTGGAGGTCAAGCACTTCATGCAGGTGTTATTGGTTTTGAACATCCAGTTACAGGTGAATACATTGAGAAAACTGCGGAATTGCCAAGTGAGTTTGAGCAATTATTAACAGATATTAGAAAAAGTGATCAATAACTTATGCTTTAAATAAAGGTTATAACAAGTAATATGAATGAATTTACCTCATTATAAAAATGGCGCGAGTCAAAAAGATAATGAGGTTATTTTTTATGTAAAAATGATTAAATCATATAGTGGCTGGAAAGCAAGTGGATATCAATAAAGGTTACTTATAATAAGAATAGTGTATTTATGCATTTAAAAGGCGCAATGCAACTTAGACAGGTTCTTGCACATTATATAAAATCATGATATTATAATGACAGTTTAATAAAGCGAACGTACGTCTTTAAATGAAAGTCCAGAGAGGCTTCGAAGACATGAATTTAATAACTTGTACACAGATGAATCTATGCAACGTAACTATTCGTGCATAATCAAACATGAATGATTTACATTCATGATAGAGAAAGCGTCTTATAACATAGAAATGTCTCTGTTTTCATTTGTGATACGATTATTGAGAAACCTCATGTCTTCATTGAAGATATGAGGTTTTCTTTGTATCATCTTGTAGCTAAAGCAAATTAATATGAATTGAGGAAGGTGCCTAAAATGTCAGAACGCGTTATTATGGATGAAGCAGCGATACAACGTACGGTTACTCGTATTGCGCATGAAATATTAGAATATAACAAAGGTACTGATAATTTAATTTTACTAGGTATTAAGACACGAGGCGCATTTTTAGCACGTCGCATACAGCAAAAGATAGAAAACATCGAAGAAAAGGTCGTACCAACTGGAACAATAGATATAACGCAGTTTCGAGATGATTTAGAGAATAGAACAGCACAATCGAATGAAGAAACCTATGAAATCGATGTTAATATTACCAATCAAGTTGTAATTATAATAGACGATGTACTTTATACAGGTCGTACTGTACGCGCATCTTTAGATGCAGTATTACAGTATGCGAGACCTAAAAAGATTGGATTAGCAACTTTGGTCGATCGTGGTCATCGAGAATTACCAATTCGAGCTGACTTTGTCGGAAAGAATATACCGACAGCGCGTGAAGAAGCGGTGTCAGTTTATCTAGATGAGATTGATTCAAGAAATGCAGTAGTAATTGAATAATAACCTTTTAATTCAGTACGAGAGACTGAGAAAGGATAGGTTAGTAAGTGTGAAACTTTTAAACTAGAGTAACAGTGATGACTCTAATTTAAAAGTAGCAACTTTCTATACCGTCATATCTTCAATAGCACCCTTAGTACAATTGTAATACACTATCTAACTAAGGTTATTGAACTGATAGACCCTTCGAAGTCTCTTTACATGAATACGATGTAAAGAGATTTTTTTTATGAAAGGAAGCGAAATGCAATGGAAAATGAAACAATGTTTGAAAGGACAGTTAAACCGGTCTTAGATGTACGTGACAAACCGAAATTAGGACAGTGGGCATTTTTAAGTACTCAACATCTATTTGCGATGTTTGGTTCAACTGTACTTGTACCTTTCTTAACAGGATTACCGATATCTTCTGCACTGTTAGCATCAGGAATCGGAACATTGTTATATATATTAATTACACAAGCCAAGATACCAGCCTATCTAGGTTCAAGCTTTGCCTTTATCACGCCAATCATATCTGGCTTGAATTCACATAGTTTAGGCGACATGTTAACCGCATTATTTATGAGTGGCGTCATGTACGTGCTTATCGGTTTAGCGATAAAAATTAGTGGCACAGGCTGGCTGATGAAATTGTTACCACCAGTCGTAGTAGGACCAGTTATCATGGTTATTGGGTTAAGCTTAGCACCAACAGCGGTCAATATGGCAATGTTTGAAAATAGTTCAGACATGAAAGGATACAACTTAAGTTACCTTGCTGTAGCAATGATTACTTTATTAGTTACGATACTCGTTCAAGGTTTCTTCAAAGGGTTTTTATCACTTATTCCAGTATTAATTGGAATAATCACAGGATACATCGTATCGATCTTTATGGGGCTCGTTAACTTTAAACCAATTGTCGAAGCGAAGTGGTTACACTTACCGGAAGTATACTTACCCTTTAGAGACTATACACCATCAATTCATATAGGGTTGATCTTAGTCCTGATACCCATCGTTTTTGTAACGGTTAGTGAACATATTGGTCATCAAATGGTCATAAATAAAATTGTCGGTAAAAACTTCTTTAAAGACCCAGGATTAGATAAATCGATTATTGGTGACGGTGTATCAACTATGTTTGCAAGTGTTATTGGTGGTCCACCAAGCACAACATATGGTGAGAATATAGGTGTATTGGCAATTACTAAGATTTACAGTATCTATGTTATAGGTGGTGCTGCAGTAATAGCGATTATCCTAGGCTTTGTAGAAAAATTCACTGCACTTGTGTCTTCAATACCAACACCCGTAATGGGCGGTGTATCAATATTGCTATTCGGTATTATTGCAGCGAGTGGTTTAAGAATGTTAGTGGAAAGTGAAGTAGATTTTGCAAGTAACAGAAATTTAGTTATCGCATCTGTCATTTTAGTAATAGGCATAGGCAACCTAGTGTTTAATTTACATGGACTAGGTGTGAAATTAGAAATAGAAGGAATGGCTCTCGCAGCTCTCGCAGGAATTATCTTGAATTTAATCTTACCGAAAGAGAAAACAGAAACGAACTAAAATCATTGTATTTTGAGGAGGCAAATGATGGATAATCTATTATCAATGGAACATCTTACTACAGATGAAATTTATGAGTTGATACAACGCGCAAGTGATATCAAAAAGGGTGATTTAAAACCTCGAAATTACGAAGATAAATTTGTAGCAAATTTATTCTTTGAAAATTCAACGAGAACTAAGAGTAGTTTTTTAGTAGCTGAACAAAAGTTAGGTTTGAAATTAATTGATTTTGAGACGACAACATCATCTGTTCAAAAAGGTGAGTCACTTTATGATACATGTAAAACACTCGAGCAAGTGGGTGCAGATGTTCTGGTGATAAGACATTCACAAACAACCTATTACGATGAATTAGAAACGTTAAATATTCCTATTATCAATGGTGGTGATGGGAGTGGTCAACATCCAACACAAAGTTTACTCGATTTGATGACTATCTATGAAGAATACAATGATTTTAAAGGGTTAAATATACTAATATGTGGAGATATCAAAAACTCACGTGTTGCACGCAGCAATTACCAAAGTTTAACAGCACTTGGAGCAAATGTTATGTTCTCCAGTCCTGAAGCATGGAAAGACGAATCACTTCGAGCGCCTTATGTCGATATCGATACAGTCATCGATCAAGTCGATATTGTAATGTTATTAAGAGTACAACACGAAAGACATGAAACAGGCGAAATAGCTAGCTTTGAATCCAAGAATTATCACGAAGCATTTGGTTTAACTAAAGAACGCTACGACAGATTGCATGACAATGCAATTGTTATGCATCCTGCACCGGTTAATAGAGGCGTTGAAATTGATGATTGCTTGGTTGAAGCATCGAAGTCTCGCATTTTCAAGCAAATGGAAAATGGCATGTATTTACGAATGGCAGTTATAGATTATATTTTACAAACAAAAGGGGTACAAAAAAATGAAATTACTAACTAATGCTAAAGTATTAAAAAACAATGAACTCGTAACAACATCAATTCTTATTGAAGGTCAGTATATTAAAGCAATTTCTCCGCAAATTGATGTAGATTCAGATGTAGAAGTAATTGACGTACAAGGACAATTTGTAGCGCCAGGATTAGTAGATGTACACGTACACTTACGTGAGCCGGGTGGAGAGCATAAAGAAACGATTGAAACAGGAACAAAAGCGGCAGCAAGAGGTGGATTTACTACTGTTTGTCCAATGCCAAATACACGACCTGTTCCTGATTCTGAAGAAAATTTAGAACGTTTAAATCAATTGATTGCAGAAAATGCTCAAGTGAGAGTATTGCCTTATGCATCGATTACAGTAAGACAAGCTGGTAAAGAACATGTAGACTTTAAAGCTCTTGCTAATCAAGGCGCATTTGCATTTACAGACGATGGTGTAGGTGTACAGCAGGCAAATATGATGTATGAGGCTATGCAACAAGCTGCAAAAGTAAATAAAGCTGTAGTAGCACATTGCGAAGACAACAGTTTAATTTATGGTGGTGCAATGCACGAAGGACAACGTAGTGAAGAATTAGGAATTCCAGGTATTCCGAATATTTGTGAAGCAGTACAAATTGCGCGTGACGTATTATTGGCGGAAGCTGCTGGTGCACATTATCATGTTTGTCATGTGTCTACTAAAGAGAGTGTACGTGTGATTAGAGATGCTAAAAAAGCAGGCATTCACGTTACTGCAGAGGTTACACCGCATCATTTATTGCTCACAGAAGATGATGTTCCTGGTGATGATGCTATATTTAAGATGAACCCACCGTTGAGAAGTAAAGAAGATAGAGCAGCTTTATTGGAAGGTTTATTAGATGGGACAATCGATTGTATAGCTACTGATCATGCGCCACATGCTGCTGACGAAAAAGCACAGCCAATGACAAAAGCACCATTCGGAATTGTTGGTAGTGAGACAGCTTTCCCATTACTTTATACTCACTTTGTAAAAAATGGAGACTGGTCATTACAACAATTAGTAGATTACTTAACTATTAAACCTGCTCAAACATTTGATTTACCTTATGGTCGACTTGAAGAAGGTGGATTTGCAGATTTGACTGTAATCAATTTGGACAAAGAGACTGAAATTAAAGCAGAAGATTTTGCATCAAAAGGGCATAATACACCATTTATCGGCTATAAAGTATACGGTACACCAGTGTTAACTTTAGTAGAAGGCGAAGTTAAATTTAAGGAGGAAAAATAATGTTGCAAAAACGCTACCTTGTATTAGAAGATGGTTCATATTATGAAGGCTACAAATTAGGATCAGATAAATTATCTGTGGGAGAAATCGTATTTAATACAGCAATGACAGGCTATCAAGAGACAATTTCAGACCCATCTTATACTGGACAAATTATTACATTTACTTATCCTCTTATTGGAAATTATGGTATTAATCGAGATGATTTTGAGTCTCTTGTACCAACACTTAATGGTGTCGTTGTTAAAGAAGCGAGTATGCATCCGAGTAACTTCCGTAAACAAAAAACATTACATGAAGTACTAGTTGAATTTGAAATTCCAGGTATTGCTGGTGTTGACACAAGAAGTATCACAAGAAAAATTAGAAAACACGGTGTATTAAAAGCAGCATTTACCGATGATAAAGCTGAAATTGAAAGCATTATAACAAAGTTGAAAGAAACAGTCTTACCACGTAGTGAAGTTACAACAGTATCTACAAAATCACCTTATGTATCTACAGGTAACGACTTAAGTGTAGTGTTAGTTGACTTTGGTAAAAAGCAAAATATCGTGCGAGAATTAAATGAACGTGGTTGTAATGTCACTGTTGTACCTTACGATACAAGTGCTGAGACAATTATCAGAATGTCACCAGATGGCGTCATGTTATCTAACGGACCAGGAGATCCAGAAGAAGTAGATGTTGCTGTTGAAATGATTAAAGGAATTCTAGGTGTGATTCCATTCTTTGGTATTTGTTTAGGTCATCAGTTGTTTGCCCTATCACAAGGTGCAACTTCATTTAAAATGAAGTTTGGGCATAGAGGTGCAAATCATCCTGTTAAAGATTTGAAGACAGGTAAAGTAGCATTAACAAGTCAAAATCATGGTTATGCAATCGATAAAGATTCCTTAATTAATACTGAATTAGAAGTTACACATATCGCAATTAATGATGGAACAGTTGAAGGATTGAAACACAAATCACTACCTGCATTTTCAGTGCAATATCACCCAGAAGCTTGCCCTGGACCATCTGATTCAAATTACTTATTTGATGAGTTTATTGAAATGATGAACGAATATAAAGCGAAGGAGCGAATTACCAATGCCTAAACGTAATGATATAAAAACAATTTTAGTAATAGGCTCTGGCCCAATTATTATCGGTCAAGCTGCAGAATTCGACTATGCGGGAACACAAGCTTGTTTAGCTTTAAAAGAAGAAGGTTACCGTGTCATATTAGTAAACTCAAATCCAGCGACAATTATGACTGATACAGAAATCGCAGATAAGGTTTATATTGAACCACTAACACATGACTTTATCGCACGCATTATTCGTAAAGAACAGCCTGATGCATTGTTACCAACGCTTGGTGGCCAAACAGGTTTAAATATGGCGATTCAATTACATGATAGTGGTGTATTAGCAGCTAATAACGTACAGTTATTAGGAACGAAATTAGAGTCAATTCAACAAGCTGAAGATAGAGAATTAT
Organism: Staphylococcus gallinarum; assembly: GCF_029774255.1. NCBI lineage: Bacteria > Bacillati > Bacillota > Bacilli > Caryophanales > Staphylococcaceae > Staphylococcus > Staphylococcus gallinarum. Next base: position 1,773,236 of record NZ_CP069082.1, on the reverse strand, counting down.
TTAGATCATTAATGAATGATTTAGACGTAGCAGTACCAGAAAGTGACATAGTTAATACTGTAGAACAAGCATTTGAGTTTAAAGAGCAAGTTGGTTATCCATTAATAGTTAGACCAGCCTTTACAATGGGAGGTACTGGTGGAGGTATCTGTCATAATGATGCTGAATTAAAGGAAATTGTGTCAAATGGCTTACATTATAGTCCAGCAACACAGTGTTTAATCGAAAAATCAATTGCTGGTTTTAAAGAAATTGAATATGAAGTGATGCGAGATCACAACGATAATGCCATCGTAGTATGTAATATGGAGAATATTGACCCTGTTGGTATTCATACCGGAGATTCAATCGTTGTCGCACCAAGCCAAACATTATCTGATGTTGAATATCAAATGCTACGTGATGTGTCACTAAAAGTAATCCGTGCACTAGGTATTGAGGGTGGATGTAATGTGCAATTAGCATTGGACCCGCATTCTATGGATTACTATATTATTGAAGTAAATCCACGTGTATCACGTTCATCTGCTCTAGCATCTAAAGCGACAGGTTATCCTATTGCTAAACTAGCAGCTAAAATTGCAGTTGGCTTAACGTTAGATGAAATGTTAAACCCTGTAACAGGTACTTCATATGCAGCATTTGAACCAGCACTTGATTATGTTATTTCAAAAATTCCACGTTTCCCATTTGATAAATTTGAAAAAGGTGAGCGTGTCCTAGGTACTCAAATGAAAGCTACTGGTGAAGTTATGGCCATTGGTAGAACGTATGAAGAATCATTACTTAAAGCAATTCGTTCTTTAGAATATGGTGTGCATCATTTAGGTTTACCAAACGGTGAAACATACGATTTAGACTATATTAAAGAACGTATTAGTGATCAAGATGATGAACGTTTATTCTTTATTGGTGAAGCAATTCGTCGTGGTACAACTTTAGAAGAAATTCATAATATGACTAAAATTGATTATTTCTTCTTAAATAAATTCCAACATATAATCGATATCGAACGACAATTAAAAGAAAATAAAGGTAATATTGATTACTTAAAATTTGCTAAAGATTATGGATTTAGTGACCGTGTCATTGCACATCGATTTGACATGTCAGAAGCAGAGGTATATCAACTCAGAAAAGAGAATGATATTCTTCCAGTTTATAAAATGGTTGATACATGTGCAGCAGAATTTGAATCGGCAACGCCATATTATTATGGTACGTATGAACAAGAAAATGAATCAATTGTTACAGAAAAAGAAAAAATCCTCGTATTAGGTTCTGGTCCAATTAGAATTGGTCAAGGCGTTGAATTTGATTATGCTACAGTACATGCTGTATGGGCAATTCAACAGGCAGGCTATGAAGCTATTATTGTTAATAATAATCCTGAAACAGTGTCAACAGACTTCTCAATTTCAGACAAATTATACTTTGAGCCACTAACTGAAGAAGATGTAATGAACATCATCGATTTAGAACAACCTAAAGGTGTTGTTGTACAATTTGGCGGTCAAACGGCTATCAATTTAGCTGATAAACTAGCTAAACATGATGTTAAAATTTTAGGAACAACTTTAGAAGATTTAAACCGTGCAGAGGATAGAAAGGAATTTGAAGCATTACTTCATACTATAGATGTGCCTCAACCAAAAGGGAAAACAGCAACATCACCAGAAGGCGCATTGGAAAATGCTCGTAACATTGGCTATCCAGTTGTTGTACGTCCATCATACGTTCTTGGTGGTCGAGCAATGGAAATTGTCAATAGTGATGCAGAATTAGAAGATTATATGAATCAAGCTGTAAAAGCGAGTCCAGATCATCCAGTACTTGTTGATAGATATTTAACAGGTAAAGAAATAGAAGTAGATGCTATCTCAGATGGTGAAACAGTAATTATCCCAGGTATTATGGAACACATTGAACGTGCTGGCGTCCATTCTGGTGATTCGATTGCGGTATACCCACCTCAGACATTATCTCAGTCAGAAATTGATACATTGGAAGATTATACAATTCGTTTGGCAAAAGGTTTAAACATTGTAGGATTAATTAATATCCAATTTGTTATTGCACATGATGGTGTTTACGTGTTAGAGGTTAATCCGCGTTCAAGCCGTACCGTGCCGTTCTTAAGTAAAATTACAGATATTCAAATGGCACAACTTGCAATGCGTGCGATTATCGGTGAAAAATTAACAGATCATGGCTACAAACCAGGTATACAACCGTATTCGGAAGGTGTATATGTCAAAGCACCGGTATTTAGCTTTAATAAGTTGAAAAATGTTGATATCACATTAGGACCAGAAATGAAATCTACTGGCGAAGTCATGGGTAAAGATTTAACGATGGAAAAGGCGTTATTCAAAGGGTTAACTGCAAGTGGTGTAGAAGTAAAAGACCATGGTACAGTGTTAATGACAGTGAGTGATAAAGATAAAGAGGAAATATTAAATATTGCGCATCGTTTAAATGAAGTAGGTTATAAAATTTTAGCTACAGAGGGTACAGCGCATAAGTTAGCAGAAAATAATATTCCGGCAGAAATCGTTGGAAAAATCGGCGGAGAAGACGATTTATTAACACGTATCCAAAATGGAGAAGTACAAATCGTTATCAATACTATGACAAAAGGTAAAACATTTGAACGAGATGGTTTCCAAATTAGAAGAACGTCAGTAGAAAATGGTGTCCCTTGTTTAACATCGTTAGATACAGCTGCGGCGTTAACAAATGTAATTGAAAGTATGACATTTACAATGAAAAATATGTAAACTTTGTTTTCAAATAAGACAAAATAGCGTGAATAAATAGCGTTGTTTTGTCTTAATTCTAAGTGACATAGTTTATAAATGAGGTGTAGGACAAATGATGAACCAATTACCAATAATTGCTTTGGATTTTGAATCTGAGAAAGCTGTAAATCAGTTTTTAGATCAATTTGATGAGCCACTTTTTGTGAAAGTAGGTATGGAACTTTTTTATCAAACGGGACCAAGTTTAATAAATTCAATTAAATCTCGCGGTCACGATATATTCTTGGATTTAAAGTTACATGATATTCCCAATACTGTGGGAAAAGCGATGGAAGGGTTAAGTAAACTAAACGTAGATTTAGTTAATGTACATGCTGCAGGGGGTTCTGAAATGATGCAGCGTGCTGTTGAAGGTATACGAAAATATAATAAAGATATTAAAATAATTGCTGTAACGCAACTTACTTCAACGACAGAAACAATGTTACAACAAGAACAAAACATACAAACTTCTATCGAAGATGCAGTATTGAATTATGCAACACTAGCAAAAGAATCAGGGTTAGATGGTGTAGTTTGTTCTCCATTAGAGGCATCATTATTAGCAACAGAATTAGGTGAATCATTCTTAAAAGTAACACCTGGAATTAGACCATTAAATACGAGTACAGATGATCAAAAACGTATCACAACACCACAAGAAGCAAAGGCACTCGGTTCAACACATATTGTTGTAGGCCGTCCGATCACTCAAAGTGACAATCCAGTAGAAAGCTATCATAAAATTAAAGAAAGTTGGTTAGGTTAAATATGGCAAAACAAATCGCTCAATCATTACTAGAAATAGAAGCAGTATCACTATCGCCAAATGATCCATTCACATGGAGTTCAGGTATTAAGTCACCGATTTATTGTGATAACAGAGTGACATTAGGTTACCCTTCAGTTAGAAGAGAAATCAGAGATGGTTTAGTAGAACTTATTCAAACTCAATTTGGTGAAGTTGAAGTTATATCTGGCACAGCAACTGCTGGTATACCACATGCAGCATATATTTCTGAAACATTGAATTTACCAATGAATTATGTACGTTCTAAGAGCAAAAGTCATGGTAAACAAAACCAAATCGAAGGTGCACAGAGTGAAGGTAAAAAAGTAGTCGTGGCAGAAGATTTAATTTCAACTGGTGGATCATCAATTACTGCCGTCGATGCACTTAAAGAAGCGGGTGCAGAGGTGATTGGTGTTGTGGCAATTTTCACTTATGGTTTGAAAAAAGCAGATGAACAATTTGAGGCAGCGGGTATACCGTTCTATACTTTAAGTGATTATAATGAACTTATAGAAGTGGCAAATGAAAAAGGTGAAATTTCTGAATCTGAAATAGAGACATTAGTTGAATGGAGAGATAACTTGTCATAATATATAGTCGGAGGGGATGTTATGACAAAGGACCCGAATGATGCATATAATCATTTTGCACACTTAAACAAATTTTTAAAAAAAGACGAAGATTATAGAAATCAACAATATGATGATGAAGAAAATGAATTACTTTCTAAGTCATCAGAGAAGAATATTTATAAAAAGTGTAAGTCAAGTATTAAAGAAAAGGGTAAACTTTAATATTTAGTTTTGAATTATAAGTATTTTAGTGTTTTTGAATCATAATTATATTAAGTTAAATTGCCGGCAAAGCATTAGTCTTTGTCGGTTTTTTGATTTGTATGTGAGATGGGTGTAGTTAGAAGGTTAATCTGGTTACTGTTAGAAATGATATGATGTGTTTCATATTGTGAGGTAGTATGTAAATTGGTTTAAAGATATTTAATTAAAAAAAGACAAATCGATGAATATGAGTTCTATCGATTTGTCTAAGATGAAATTGTGATGTGTTTAACGGATCATAATTTTAATAATGAGGTAACCTATAAGTAAGACTAAAGCTGCTACAAGTAAGGGAATTATATAAAAAGTCATGAATCATTCCTCCAAGTTAGTTTATATTTATTTTAACTGCTTTGAATATAAAGTCAAAATATTAATCGATGTATATGCATATTAGCATTATTCTAGTAACGTTAAAGTGGTCAGCATATACAAATCTACACATGAGTTAGGCTTTAATTTTTTGTGTATCTTGTAGTTTTGTAATTGCTCGCTTTCCTAGGGGACAGCTTCAGCCTGTAGTCTTCAGCTTGTCCTGTTCCCTCAAGAGTCTCGCAATCAAAACTAGTATCATATGCCTAAAGTAATTTTTATATTATTATGATGTTGATAGTATTTTCCATTCATCGATATCTTTAGGTAGTGAATACATATTTTTATAAATTATGGGCATATTAACAAGTAACAGTAAAAAGGGGGGAGTCTATGCAATTGTTACGTCAATTATTGAAAAATCATACTAAGAATATCTTCGTATGTTTAATTGGATCATTTATTAGTGCGATTGCCGTGAATTGTTTCATTTTAGGTTCCAATTTGGGAGATGGGGGTACAGTTGGGATTTCCTTAGCACTAAAGTATAGCTTTGGTTTTTCTCCGGCAGTATCTTCTCTAATTATTAATACAATCGTCATTTTAGTTGGTTGGAAATTTTTAAGTTTAAGAACAGCAGTATATACATTAATTTCTAATACTGCAATTTCAATTTTTCTAGATTTAACGGAAAGTTGGAATACAGGTGTGCATCATTTTGTTGTTAATGCTACATTTGGTGGTGTGCTTGTTGGCGTTGGCATTGGATTAGTTATTGCGTCAGGAGGAGTGATTGGTGGTACATCTGTTGTTGCTAAGATGTTAAATAAATACTTAGATATTAAAACATCACAAGCAATATTTGTATTAGATGGTTTAGTTGTGCTTTCATTCTTATTTGTATTACCGTTAACGAATGTCTTATTTACGATTATTATGTTATTTGTGACGGAACGAGCAACATCTTTTGTAATAGAAGGATTTAATCCGAAAAAAGCGGTTACTGTGATTTCGGCAAAAAATGAAATTATTAGTGATAGAATTAACCAATTTACCGGCAGAGGTTCAACATTATTGAATGGTAAAGGTGGTTATGGTAAAAATGAAACTAGCATGCTTTATGTCGTCGTACCCCAATCTCAGGTGACGAGAGTGAAAAAACTTATTAATGAAGAGGATGAAAATGCATTCTTAGTGATTCATGATGTGCGAGATGTATTAGGTAATGGCTTTATGAATCTTTCTTAAAAACGGCAACATTTACAGATGATAAATGCATTATTTTTATAGAATAATAATGCGATAATACGATTTATGTAAATTAAATGAGGAGGCAAACATTATGGCAATACCAAAAATTACGACATTCTTAATGTTTAATGGCCAAGCAGAAAAAGCAATTGATTTATATGTTAATTTGTTTGAAGATGCTGAAATTTTATCACTAGTTAAATATACTGAAAGTGATAATGCACCAACAGGAAAAGTTCAACATGCGATATTTAGATTGAAGGATCAAATTTTTATGGCTATCGATAATGTGAACGGTGTAGATGTAGATATGAACCCAGCTATGTCCCTTTATGTAACTGTTGAAAATGCTATGGAAATGGAGCGTTTGTTTAACGGTTTGAAAAGTGGAGGTGCGATACTTATGCCAAAGACCTCTATGCCACCATTTAGAGAATTTGCTTGGGTACAAGATCAATTTGGGGTTAACTTTCAGCTTGCATTACCAGAATAAATAACATATTAATTTTTCTGTTAATTATCGTAAAGCATAATACGATTTTATGATGTATAACGGCTAAAACAAATTGATATTTGAAGTGATTAAACACAAATGCCTATTGATTTAGTTAATGATTAGCAATAGTTAATAGTATAAATGGTACTATTTTGTGTTTACCCAATATTTTATAATGAGCTAAGGCTATGTCTAATTGACTGGATAATCGATATTATAAAATTGACAAATTGCTATATGAAAAGCCTTTAAGTGAAACGAAATAGAGCGTTCACTTAAAGGCTTTAAATTTTATGCGTGCCAATTTTAGTTAGATAAATAAAATTGGCATGCATTTTTATAGGTTTTATATATGGTGCGTTATAATCATAAATTTTTTAAACAATATTTAGTTAACTTTCATACTTTGAATATGGTCATAATCAGGCGTAACATATAATGTTTTTTGATTATCATATGTGACGAAACCGGGTTTACTACCTGAAGGCTTATGCACATTTTTAATTTCAGTATAATCTACAGGAATTTGTCCTGAATTACCAGCTTTTGAGAAATAACCAGCTAACATTGCCGCTTCTTTAATTGTTTCTTCGGATGGTTTATCGTTTAGGATAACGACATGTGAACCAGGGATGTCTTTTGTATGGAACCAAATATGGTTCTTGGCTGCCTTCTTATTCGTTAAATAATCATTTTGTTTATTGTTTTTACCTACGTGAATAGTATCTCCAGCAGATGAAGTATAGGTTTGCAGTTCTATGGTTTGCTTTTTCTTCTTTTTACTTTGTTTACGTTGCTTCATAAAACCTTGTTCAGCTAATTCATCGCGAATATCATCAATTTCATTTACAGAAATATGACTTAATTGTTGATCGATACTTTCAAAATATGAAATGTTTTCTTGTGTGAGTTCTATTTGATGTTTTAATTCATGTTCACGAGTTTTTAATTTGTTATATTGTTTGTAATAATATTGTGCATTCACTGCAGGTGCCTTAGTTGGATTTAGAGGTATTGTAACATCTTCACCAGTATAATAGTTTAATGCCGTAACTGTAGCATCACCCTGCTTTATTCGATAAATATTCGCAGTAATTAATTCACCATATAATTGTTGTTCGTCTTTCTCTTTAGTACCTTCTTGTTCATCATAAAGCTTATTTAATTTATTATGATATTTATTTAATTGTTGCTGCACAAATTTCACTAAATCATTAGCGCGCTGTTTAACGCGTTCTCGTTCTCCTCGAGCATCATAATAACGATCTAATAAGTCATGTATTGTTTCATATTCACTCACATCGTCATAAAATTGATTTAATTTCATGAAGTAAAAATCTTCTTTACCAGTTTCATGATTCTTATGAAAAACAGGTGTTGCTGGTAATTTAGTTTGTGCGATAACTTCATCAAAAGCTGCTGGTAAAGTTTCGGCAGTCATAAATTGACGTCGATCTACAATTTCATTAGTGATGAGTGGACTAAAACCTTCAAAATGATTTAATAATTGTCTAGCAATTTTACCACTATTGAAATCAATGTATTTCAAGACCTCTTGACCACTCATATCATAAGGATTGATTTTATTTTGAGTGGGAGGTGTTTCATATTTGAAACCAGGCATTACTGTACGGAATTGGTTTGTATTTGGTGTTAAGTGTTTAAAACCTTCAATTATTTTTCGAGTATCGTCTACTAAGATTAAATTACTGTGTTTACCCATTATTTCTAAAATGATTGTTCTATTTATAGTATCTCCAATTTCATCTTTACTTTGAACATCTATTTCTACACGACGGTCATTACCTATTTGTCGAATTGCTTTGATAAATCCGCCCTCAAGATGTTTACGAAATACGCGAGCAAACATAGGTGGGTCAAATGGATTGTCGTATTTTTTATGTGTGAGATGCATTCTAGTAAAGCTTGGATGGATAGAAAGTAATAGTTGATGATTCTTTCTATTTTGGCGAACGACAATGATAATTGTGTCGTTTTCAGGTTGGTTAATTTTGTGGATTCTACCATCTACAAGAAATTGTAATGATTCCACCATTTTTCTTGTAAATAAACCATCATATGCCATTGTTATCAGCCACCTTATTTTTATTCATTCAGTATATTGTAACATGGCAAAAAGAATTGGTCATGGGCGAAGTTTGTGGCAAAGTATGCTATACAACGGATTGGTTTATATGGTATTATGTGTTAATAATAGAAGTATAGCTTAGAGAGGTCGTAAGTCATGGACAATGAGAAAGGTTTATTGATAGTACTATCTGGACCTTCAGGTGTAGGTAAAGGTACAGTTAGAAAGAAAATATTTGATGATCCATCCACATCTTATAAATATTCTATTTCAATGACAACACGTAATATGCGTGAGGGAGAAGTTGATGGTGTTGATTACTTCTTCAAATCAAAGTCAGAATTTGAAGCCTTGATTAAAGAAGATCAATTTATAGAATATGCTGAATATGTAGGCAACTATTATGGGACACCTGTGCAATATGTTAAAGATACGATGGATGAAGGCCACGATGTATTTTTAGAGATTGAAGTAGAAGGCGCTAAGCAAGTGCGTAAAAAATTCCCGGATGCATTATTTATTTTTCTTGCTCCACCGAGTTTAGACCATTTACGTGAAAGATTAGTAGGACGCGGTACTGAATCAGATGAGAAGATTCAAAGTCGTGTTAAAGAAGCACGTAAAGAAGTAGAAATGATGAATTTGTATGATTATGTTGTAGTGAATGATGAGGTTGAATTAGCAAAGCAACGTATTCAATCTATCGTTGACGCTGAACATTTGAAACGTGAACGCATTGAAGCGAAATATAGAAAAATGATATTGGAGGCAAAAAAATAATGTTACACCCACCATTAAACCAATTAACTGCAAAGATTAATTCTAAATATTTAATTGCAACAACAGCTGCAAAACGTGCTCGAGAAATTGATGAGCATCCTGAATCATCATTATTAGAAAAATATAGTGCGAAAAAACCAGTAGGTAAAGCATTAGAAGAAATTGCCAATGGGGATGTTTTCCCAGATGGTACATTTAAATAATCACTTTCTAAATTATTCATGAATATAATAACGTATATACAAGCTTTTTAAACGATTGATTGTATATTTTTAAAGTACACCATGTGGCATCAAGGTGTGCTTTTTTTATTTAAACCATAATTTGTGTATAATATGGAGTAATGAACTGAGCATGTGTGCAATGTAAATCAATACAGTTAGTTTTAAGTATTTGATAGGCATGGATGAACAATTTTTATATAAGTTGGAGGAACGTTGTAATGAAACGAATATTACTTGCTGTAACTGGCGGTATCGCAGCATATAAAGCAATTGACTTAACGAGTAAATTAACTCAAGCAAATTATGATGTTAGGGTGATGTTGACAGACCATGCCCAAGAATTTGTCACTCCTTTGGCCTTTCAAGCTATCGGTAGAAACCCAGTATATACCAGTACATTTATTGAACAAAATCCAGAGGAAATCCAACATGTTGCCTTAGGTGATTGGGCAGACGCAATTGTTGTAGCACCAGCTACGGCTAACACAATTGCAAAGCTTGCGCATGGTATTGCAGATGACATGGTAACATCTACATTGTTAGCTACAGAAACGCCTAAATTTGTAGCACCAGCAATGAATGTGCATATGTATGAAAATAAAAGAACCCAGCATAATATGTCTATTTTACGTGCAGATGGTTATCAATTTTTAGAGCCAGGCGAGGGCTTTTTAGCATGTGGTTATGTTGCAAAAGGTCGTATGGAAGAACCATTGCAAATTGTTGAGCGTTTAAATATGTTCTTTGATGAGACACTAATTGACAGTAGTTTTAATGGAAAGCATGCGCTCATCACAGCTGGGCCTACTATTGAAGAATTAGATCCTGTAAGGTATCTCTCTAATCGTTCTTCCGGTAAAATTGGTTACGCTTTAGCTGAATCATTAGCTAAACGTGGTGCTAAGGTGACATTGGTATCAGGACCTACGCATTTAACGCCACCAGAAGGTATTACATTTGTTTCTGTCCAAAGTGCGGAAGATATGTTTCAGGCAGTAAAAACGCGTTATGATGCTCAAGATATTGTGTTTAAAGCAGCGGCAGTTTCGGATTATACTCCTGCAGATCCACTAGAACATAAATTGAAAAAGCAAGATGGTACCTTATCAGTAACATTTAAGCGTACTCAAGATATATTAAAGTATTTAGGTGAACACAAAGCACATCAATATTTAGTTGGATTTGCAGCAGAAACACAGAATATAGAAGCATATGCTCAAAAGAAATTGCAACATAAAAATGCTGATGTCATCATTGCAAATAACGTTGGAGACCGTACAATAGGGTTTAGTTCAGATGATAATGACTATACGATGTATTTTAAAGATGGCGATGCATTAAGTTTAGGTAAGGAGAAAAAGGTTATCCTTGCAGAACATATAATTGACAGTTTAGAGACAAGGTGGCAGTAACATGATAGCAAAAGTAATCGTTGATATACCTTCTAAAAGTGTAGATTTCACCTTTGATTATCTCGTGCCTTCTAGAATGCAATCGATGATTCAAATTGGTATGCGTGTTGTAGTACCATTTGGTCCTAGAACAATACAAGGTTATATTATGGCAATTACTGAACATCCAGATAACGATATAGATATATCAAAGTTAAAAGAAATAAAGGAAATCCAAGATATTACGCCAGAATTAACACCAGAGTTAATAGAGTTGACGGATTGGTTTAATACTTATTTTGTAACGAAGCGAATTTCGATGCTCGAGGTCATGTTACCGAGTGCGATAAAGGCAAAATATACAAAATATTTTATTGTTAATGAAGACAGAATAAATGAATTGCCAGAACACTTAAAGCAACAATTTAATGATGGCGGCCAATATTTATATAAGGCAGCACAAGCAAATGGTGATTTAGATAAATTATTGCCATTATTAAGAAAAGGTGTAATACAAGAGCACACGGAATTATCGCAAAGTTTGAAAAAGAAAAAGCAAAAAGCACTTCGTATCGTCGAAGATATTGATATTGATTACGTTCTTAATACATTAGAAAAATCTAAGAAACAATATGAACTATACGCTTATCTTGCAGATGAACGTCAACATATCGTACTACTAAGAGATATTGAAGCGATGGGATTTTCGAAATCAAGTGTAGATACTTTAGTACGTAAAGGATACATTGAAAAGTTCGAAACTATTGTAGAACGTAATCCATTTGAAACAAATGTGTTCGAACAAGATAAGAAGCAACAACTAACTCAAGATCAACAAGCGGCATATGATGCCATCTCCAAAACTATTGAATCTGGAACGCAACGAACATTCTTGTTACATGGCGTAACTGGATCGGGCAAGACAGAAGTATACCTTCAAACAATAGAACAGGTATTACAATCAGGAAAGCAAGCAATGATGCTTGTTCCTGAAATTGCGTTAACACCTCAAATGGTATTGCGATTTAAGCGTAGATTTGGTGATGAGGTAGCCGTACTTCATTCTGGTTTGTCAAAGGGTGAACGTTACGATGAATGGCAAAAGATTAGAGACGGTAAGGCAAGTGTAAGTGTAGGGGCGAGATCTAGCGTTTTTGCGCCATTTAAATCACTGGGGATGATCATTATTGATGAAGAACATGAATCCTCTTATAAACAAGAAGACTATCCGAGATATCATGCACGTGATATCGCTGAATGGCGAAGTCAATATCATCAATGTCCACTTGTCTTAGGCAGTGCAACACCTAGTTTAGAGAGCTTTGCCCGTGCTGAAAAAGATGTCTATAAACTACTTTCACTACCGAATAGAGTAAATCAACAGGCTATGCCAGAAATAAATATTGTAGATATGAGAGAAGAATTGAGTTCTGGAAATCGTTCGATGTTCTCTACAGAACTTAAAGAAGCAATCCAGTTAAGATTAGATCGCAATGAACAAATTGTATTGTTTTTGAATCGACGTGGTTATGCTTCGTTTATGTTATGTAGGGATTGTGGTCATGTGCCACAATGTCCGAATTGTGATATTTCATTGACTTATCATAAATCTACGGATCAATTGAAATGTCATTATTGTGGACATCAAGAAGCAGCACCTCATATTTGTCCGAGTTGTGAAAGTGAACATATTAGACAAGTTGGTACAGGTACACAACGTGTAGAGGAATTATTACAAGATACCTTTAATGATGCCCGGATTATAAGAATGGATGTCGATACAACTTCACGTAAAGGGGCACATGAAAAACTATTAAATGATTTTGAAGCTGGTAATGGAGATATCTTACTTGGGACACAAATGATAGCCAAAGGTTTAGACTATCCCAATATAACCTTGGTAGGTGTATTAAATGCTGATACAATGTTAAATCTGCCAGATTTCAGAGCTAGTGAACGGACGTATCAATTGTTGACACAAGTTTCTGGTCGTGCAGGCAGACATGAGAAAGAAGGGCAAGTCATTATTCAGACTTATAATCCAGATCATTATGCAATTAAAGACGTACAAGCGAATGATTATCAGGCCTTTTTTGAAAAGGAAATGAACTATAGAAAGTTAGGGAAATATCCACCTTACTTTTTCTTAATTAATTTTACGATTGCGCATAAGGATATGAAAAAAGTAATGGAAGCATCAAAACATATTCATCAGATTTTATTACAACATTTGTCAGAAAAAGCATTTGTCCTTGGACCATCTCCAGCGGCCTTAGCTCGTATCAATAACGAATATCGCTTTCAAATATTAGTAAAATATAAAAGTGAAATTGCTTTGCATAATGCCTTAAAATATTTAGATGATTATTATCATGACCAATATATTAAAGAAAAGTTGTCTTTAAAAATTGACATAAATCCTAATATGATGATGTAATTTAGTGTTATAAATGCTTTGTTATCAGTAGTTATAAGGGGTTTGGGAGTTAACGAAAATATAAAAAGGGCAGAAAAAAGGACAGACAGTTCATTCAACTGCCGACTTACAGAAAGACTTGAAATAATTAAAATAAATTATGGTAATAGAGGATCTAACCTATGGAAACATATCAAAGATGTGCAACTTAGGGTTAGGTCTTTTTTATTAGAACATTTATAAAAGAAAAAAATAGTTTGAGTTCAGATAATTATACCGGTATAATTAAATTGTAACTATTTAATTATTGGAGGGGTTCTATGAATTTAAAGCTCGTCGTTACAGATATGGATGGCACATTTCTTAATAATGAAGGTACCTTTGATAGGGAAAGTTTTCACCTGCTCAAAAATCAAATGACAGAAAAAGATATTAAATTTGTTTTTTGTACGGGAAAACAGTGTGAAAGGGTTGAGGCGTTAATAGGTGAACACACGAATGATGTATATATTATTGGTGATAGCGCAACTAAAATTAAATATAACAAGCAAGTACTATATAAAGCTGCAATCGAAAATCGTTTAGGGAAAAAGATAATAGATGATTTAAGACATATAGATGAAGCACAGACAATTATCGCCTGTACGGATGAGACGGCATTTGTATTAAATAACTTGAATCCTTCCGAATTACAAATTGTTCGTGGTTCTTATCATAATGTTACCCTTATTGAAAGTTTTGAAGAAATTAAAGATGATTTTTTAAAGATTACAGTACATGATGCACAACAAAAATGTAAATATACTGCACAACTACTTGCGAAAGGTTATGCGAATGTATATATCATTGCTTCAGAAGATAGTTGGATTGATATTACGAAGCAAGGAATCAATAAAGGAACAACTATAAATAAAATTCAAGAACATTTAGGCATCGAAATTTCAGAAACGATTGCTTTTGGAGATGGATTAAATGATATTGACCTATTTAAAGCTGCGAAATATAAAGTCGCAATGGATAACGCATACCCGGAATTAAAAGCACAAGCTAATTTGATTGCAAAAAATAATGATGAGAGTGGAGTAATAAAAACGCTACAATTATTAATTAATGATTAGTTAATCCACTAAATCACTATTAGATAATACTGTTTAAGAAAATTAAATATAATTAAGTTTAAACAACTCACTTTAATGATTTAATAAAAGTGAGTTGTTTTTTATTGTTTCTCGTATTTTAAAATGAGGGTAATAAAATCTTAAAATAATTTCTAATTAACCTTGCTATTTATTTTAATACATTTTAAAATAAATAAAACCGACTAAAATTATAAGGATTAAGTCAACTTTCTTATGAATTTATAAAAAAAATATCAAATTTTAGTTTGCATTTATTTGTAATTACAGTTATATTAAATATTAACGAGAACAATATAAATTGTATTCATATTTTTTAAGGTGGTTTTTAGATATTAAATGAATTAAACGTCATAAATATGTTAACTGATTTTCAATCAAATAATATGTATGAGGGGCTGTGCTTATGAGTTTACTTAGTAATAGAGAAGCGATTGGATTAAGTATTGAAGAATTATCGAATCGTTTAGCATCATTATATAATACCAAATTAAGTCCTGAAGTCATTAAACAAATTGAGACTAAGAAGGTTAAATTAGGAAACGAAGAAGTACAAATTTTAGCTGAATTTTTTAATACTACGACAGACGATCTGATCTAACACAAAAATAATTGCCTATTTTTATATTTCGCTTTACAGTTAAAGGTGGAATGATTATAGGAACTAATTTTAGTGTTTAGGTAACGAATGGTTATAGTTTTCCTTATAAATCAAGCGTTATATAAAACGGAGATGACTTCGTTTGAATTTTGCTATATTACTTGAACCTAAAGAAAAAGGGGAAAGATAAGTAAATGAATTATAATGAATTTGACCAACCAATTGGTGAGGCTTTACGTGAATTTAATATGCCTGAATTTCCAAATGTACAAACTTTAACTGGACAGTATAGTAGATTGGAAAAATTAGACATGAAACATGTAGATGATTTATTTGATCATTTCAGCACGCCAGAAGATTTACCGAATTGGACATATTTACCAGATGAGCAACCTCAAAATTATACACAGTTTCAAGCATATATTGAACAACGTATTGCCTCAACAGATCCATATTTCTTTGCAATTGTCGACCATAATACGAATGAAGCACTTGGTTTATTATCGTTATTACGTATTAATCCAAAAAATGCTTCGATTGAAGTGGGACATGTCCATTTTTCCAATAAGATGAAAAGAACTAGAATTGCAACAGAGGTCCATTATTTATTGGCAGGCTATATATTTGAAACGTTAGGGTACCGGAGATATGAATGGAAATGTGATTCGCTTAACCAACCATCTATTAAAGCAGCACAACGTTTAGGCTTTAAATATGAAGGTACCTTTAGAAATCATGTCATTTATAAAAATAGAAATAGAAATACCGTGTGGCTTTCCATGTTAGATGTTGAATGGCCAACACTCAAAATGATAATGGAAGACTGGTTAGCATTAGAAAATTTTGATGCTGAAGGTAATCAGATTAAACGCTTATCTGTATGATAATAAAAATGAAAATAATCTGTAGAATTTAATACTACATAATGAAGCTCGTCAGAATTCAATCTGGCGAGCTTTAGTTATTTTTAAAAATAAAACAATACATGTTCGCTTGTATGATTGACTAATGAGATGATGACTTGACAATAGTTCGTAGAAAAAATAGTAATAATAACGTGCAGATTGTTATTGAATTTATTGCGTGTTTAGAATATGCGTAATGCATTTTTAGTTAAAATAAGTTATAATAGTTTGATGAATTTTTATAAGGAGCCGATTCGATGACGATTAAACGACTTGTTAGTGACCAACATCCTATTTTAAAGAAACAAATAGCACCAGTTACAACTTTTGATTCAGAATTAGAACAATTGTTACTAGATTTGGAAGATACAATGTATGATTTGGAAGCTTCGGCACTTTGTGCACCTCAAATTGGTATTGACCAACAAGTAGCGATTATAGATATGGAAATCGATGGTTTATTGCAATTAATTAATCCAGTAATAATTAATGAATCAAATGAACAAGTGACGGATTTAGAGGGCTCTGTAAGTCTACCTAATGTTTATGGAAATGTGACAAGAAGCAAGATGATCGTGATAAAGGCTAACGATAAACAAGGTAATGAAGTTGAAATGACTGCATATGATGATGTGGCTCGAATGATACTCCATATGGTTGATCATTTTGAAGGTAAGTTATTTACGGATAAGGCAGAAAAAATATTATCTGAAGCTGAAGTGGAGGCGTTTTTTGACAATGAGTAAAATTATATTTATGGGTACACCTGATTTTTCAACAAAGGTATTGGAAATGTTAATTGCGGAACATAACGTGATAGCGGTTGTAACACAGCCTGATCGACCTGTAGGAAGAAAGCGTAAACTAACACCACCACCGGTTAAGGAAGTTGCTGTACAACATGGTATCCCAGTGTATCAACCAGAAAAATTATCAGACTCTGAAGATTTACAAACTCTAATTGACCTAAATGCAGATTTAATTGTCACAGCTGCATTCGGACAATTATTACCTGAGTCTTTATTAAAGGCGCCTAAACTTGGAGCTATCAATGTACATGCATCTTTATTACCTAAATATCGAGGTGGTGCACCGATACATCAAGCTATAATTGATGGTGAGCCAACAACAGGAATTACAATTATGTATATGGTGAAAAAGTTAGATGCTGGTAATATTATTTCACAGAGTGAAATTGAAATTGAATCACAAGATAATGTTGGAACAATGCATGATAAGTTGAGCTTTTTAGGTGCAGATTTACTAAAAGAGACATTGCCTTCTATTATAAATGGTACAAATGATAGTATTCCACAAGATGATAATAAAGCAACATTCGCATCGAATATTAGTAGAGAAGATGAGAAAATTGATTGGACTGCATCTGCTGAAACGATTTACAATCACATTCGAGGTTTATCTCCATGGCCTGTTGCCTATACACAATTTGAAGATGGTAATTTGAAGGTATTTGCCGCTCATATTGAAAAAGGGAAATCAGGCGAGCCAGGTTCAATTATAGAAACAACTAAAAAAGCAATAATTGTAGCTACAGGATCAAATGATGCGATTGCTTTAACTGATATCCAAGTATCAGGAAAAAAACGTATGCTAGCTGCTAACTATTTAAGTGGTGTTCAAACATCATTAGTCGGGAAGGTATTAACATGACATCTGAAATAAATGTAAGAAGCTTAGCATTTGAGACATTGCAAGACATATTAAATGATAAAGCATATAGTAATATTGTTATCAATGAGGTTTTATCTGAATATGAGATGACTAGAGCGGATAAAGGCTTATTGACTGAATTGGTATATGGGACATTGAAGAGAAAATATACCTTAGATTATATCTTGAAACCATTTGTCCAAACAAAATTAAAAGGTTGGGTCAGACAATTACTATGGATGAGTATTTATCAATATGTATACTTAGATAAGATACCTGAACATGCCATAATAAATGAAGCCGTAAATATTGCAAAATACAAAGGTGGACCACATAATGGTAACGTTGTTAATGGTATATTACGAAATGTAATGCGCAGCGAGTTACCTGATTTTAGTGAAATTGCTGATGATAAGAAACGTATTGCCTTGCAATATAGCTTGCCTAAATGGTTAGTCGATCACTGGACAACACATTTTGGTATAGAAAAAACAGAAGCGATTGCTACCTCTTATTTAACAAAAGTAGGTCAGACTGTACGAGTAAATTTAACAAGAATTTCAATAGATGATGCGATAAGACGCTTAGTTGATGATGACTATATTGTTGAACAAGATAGAGATTTAGATATTTGTTTACATGTAAGTGGAAAACCGATTATTGAATCACGTATGTTTAAAGATGGTCTAGTATCTATCCAAGATAAGAGTTCAATGTTTGTTGCGGAACTCATGGATATCAATGAAGGTGATATGGTGCTTGATGCGTGTAGTGCACCCGGTGGAAAAGCATGTCATATCGCAGAAGTTTTAAATCAAACGGGTCATGTAGATGCCACAGATATCCACGAACATAAAATTGACTTGATTGATTTTAATATTAGAAAATTACGATTATCTAACATTTCTGCTTTTCAACATGATGCGACTGAAAAATATGATAAAGTGTATGATAAGATTTTAGTTGATGCACCATGTAGTGGTTTGGGTGTTTTAAGACATAAACCTGAAATTAAATATGAACAATCGCAAAACGGAATCAATGCTTTAGTAGAGATTCAGTTGGAGATTTTGAATAATGTTAAACATAATTTGAAACCTGGTGGAACTTTAGTTTACTCTACGTGTACAATAGAACAATTAGAAAATGAAAATGTAATTTATACATTTTTAAAAGAAAATAAAGACTTTGAATTTGATGGATTTGAACATCCAATAACTGGCGAAAAAGTAAAAACCATGCAAATATTACCTCAAGACTTTAACTCAGATGGCTTTTTCATAACTAGGATTAAAAGAAAGGAAAATTAATATATGATTACTGCAGAGAAGAAGAAAAAGAATAAGTTTCTTCCCAATTTTGAAAAGCAATCCATTTATTCATTAAGATATGACGAAATGCAAAATTGGTTACAAGACCATGGTCAACAAAAGTTTAGAGCGAAACAAATTTTTGAATGGTTATATGAAAAACGTGTAAATAGTATTGATGAAATGACAAATTTATCAAAAGAATTAAGAGAAATTTTAAAAGATAACTTTGCAATGACGACACTTACAACTGTTGTTAAACAAGAAAGTCGAGATGGTACAATAAAATTCCTCTTCGAATTACAAGATGGCTACACAATTGAAACAGTGTTGATGCGTCATGAATATGGGAACTCTGTATGTGTTACAACACAAGTAGGTTGTCGAATTGGATGTACATTCTGTGCGTCTACACTTGGGGGTCTAAAGCGTAACCTTGAAGCTGGAGAAATCGTTTCACAGGTACTAACTGTTCAAAAGGCATTAGATGAAACAGATGAACGTGTTTCTCAAATCGTTATCATGGGTATTGGTGAACCGTTTGAAAACTACGATGAAATGATGGATTTCTTGAAAATAGTGAATCATGATAATGGTTTAAATATTGGCGCACGCCATATTACCGTGTCTACTTCAGGAATTATTCCACGTATTTATGATTTTGCAGAAGAAGATATACAAATTAATTTTGCAGTGAGTTTACATGGCGCTAAAGATGAAATTCGTTCACAATTAATGCCGATTAATAGAGCTTATAATGTTGAAAAACTGATGGAAGCAATTAAATATTATCAAGAAAAAACAAATAGACGTGTAACATTTGAGTATGGTTTATTTGGAGGCGTTAATGATCAGGTGGAGCATGCGAGAGAGTTAGCGCATTTAATTCAGAAGTTAAACTGTCACGTCAATTTAATACCTGTAAACCACGTGCCAGAAAGAAATTACGTTAAAACACCAAAAGAAGATATCTTTAAATTTGAAAAAGAATTAAAACGATTAGGTATTAATGCAACGATTCGCCGTGAACAAGGTGCAGACATTGATGCTGCTTGTGGGCAACTTAGAGCAAAGGAACGAAAAGTAGAAACGAGGTAGTGACATGCTAAAAGCACATTTTTTTACTGACATGGGAAGATATCGTGATAAAAATGAAGATGCAGGTGGCGTTTTTTACAATCAAACTGAGCAACAATTATTAGTGTTATGTGATGGTATGGGCGGTCATTTAGCAGGGGAAGTTGCGAGTCAATTTGTAACAGATGAGTTAAAACGTCGCTTTGAAGCTGAAAACCTAATAGAAGAGGAGCAAGCTGAAACATGGTTGAGAACTACTTTGAAAGCAATCAATCGTGACTTGTATCGACAATCAGTAGAAAATCCTGAATACAAAGGTATGGGAACTACATGTGTTTGTGCATTGGTTTTTGATCATTTTATCGTTGTGGCCAATGTTGGAGATTCTAGAGCATATTTGGTCAACAGTAGAGAAATTGAACAAATAACAAATGACCATTCCTTTGTTAATCACTTAGTGATGATGGGACAAATCACTCCAGAAGAAGCATTTCACCATCCACAACGAAATATTATTACTAAGGTTATGGGAACGGATAAATTAGTGACACCTGATGTCTTTGTTAAAAAAACGAAGTTCTTTGACTATCTATTGTTAAATTCTGACGGATTGACTGATTTCACCTTGAATCAAGCAATACAAGAAGAATTGATGACAGATCATACCTTAGAGCAACATGGACAGAATTTAATTAACTTAGCTTTAGCTAATGATTCTAATGATAATGTTAGTGTAATATTGGCTGAGATTGAAGGAGATAAAGTATGATAGGCAACTTAATAAATGAACGCTACAAAGTGATTAAGAAGCTTGGTGGTGGAGGAATGAGTACAGTCTATCTTGCTGAAGATTCAATACTCGACCGAAATGTTGCGATTAAAGCAATTCGAATTCCTCCTGGGGAAAAGGAAGCGACGATCAAGCGTTTTGAGCGTGAAGTACATAACTTAAGTCAGTTATCGCATAATAATATTGTTAACGTTTTTGATGTAACAGAAAATGATGAAAATTTCTTTTTAGTAATGGAATATATTAAAGGTCCTACTTTGGCAGAGTATATTCAACAGCATAAACCGCTTGATTTACAAACGGTTATTTCATTTACAAAGCAGATTATTGATGGAATTAAACATGCACATGAAACTCAGATTGTGCACAGGGATATTAAACCACAAAATATTCTTGTCACTGATGATCTAACATTGAAAATACTTGATTTTGGTATCGCTAAAGCGTTAAGTGAAACCACGATGACACAAACCAATCATGTTTTAGGTACGGTTCAATACCTTTCTCCTGAACAAGCACGTGGAGAAATGACGGATAATGGCACAGATATTTATTCTATAGGTGTAGTCTTGTATGAAATGTTAGTCGGGAAACCACCATTTTCAGGAGAAACTGCAGTTGGTATAGCAATTAAACACATTCAAGATCCTATGCCGAATGCTACAGAACAACGTTCAGAGGTGCCACAATCCTTGAGCAACGTTGTCTTAAAAGCTACTGAAAAGGATAAACGAGATCGCTACCAAACTGTAAATGAAATGGAAGTAGATTTAGACACAGCATTATCTTCGTCAAGACAATCAGAACCGACATATCAATCTGATGAAACAAATACGAAAACCATCGCAATTGATAAAACGGAGTTGGCGAACAAAACAAAAGAAGACAAAAATAAGAATTTAAAGCAAACAATGCAAATTCCAATTGTCAATCAGCAAGCGTTTCAATCGAGTGAAGAACCATTTTATGCAGTCCCAGCCAAAAAGCGCTCAAAACGTAAAAAGATTATCTATGCAGGGATACTCGTATTATTACTATTTGGCTTGTTTGGGTTTATGGCAATGGGGATGTTTGGCAATAAATATCTTGAAACGCCAGATTTATCGGGCAAAACAGAAAAGCAAGCAGAGAAAATACTTAATGACAATAAGCTAGAACTAGGAAAGATTTCACGTGAATATAGTGATAAATATCCAGAAAATAAAATCATTAAAACAAACCCGGAAAAGGGCGAACGACTTGAACAAAATAGTAAAGTTGATCTCATTTTATCAAAAGGCCCGAAAATGGTTGAAATGCCAAGTTTGTATGGTGTTTCTAAAGATGAAGCACTTGATCGTTTGAAAAAACTGGGTATCGATGATGTGAAAGTAGATACGCGCTATACTAAAAATAATACTGCTAAAGGTTTAATAGAAGATCAAAATATTAATCCTGGCGATAAAGTGAAGATTAAAGATAGTGGCATACAACTAATAGAATCATTAGGTGTGAAACAAGTTTATGTTCCTAATTATGAGAAAAAATCATTTAAATCTGCAAAATCAGCTTTAGAAAGTAAAGGCTTTAAAGTTGTAGTCAATGAAGAACAAGAACACGATAAGATTAAAAAAGGTAATGTTATTAGTCAATCTCCAAAAGCTGAAGAAGTAGATGAAGGTTCTACGATTGCCTTTACAGTATCTTCTGGTGCTCCTAAAGCAGATGATAAAGATGATGATCAAGATAAGGACGATGACAAAGATAAATCTGAGGATAAAGACGAAGAGGCAACAAAAGAATATACAGAGACATATCAAGTGCCATATTCAGGTAAGGATGATAAAGCACAAGAAGTTAAAGTATATATCAGAGATAAAGACAATCCAGGTACTTCGGCTGCACAAACTTTCAAGATTAAAGATAACAAGACAGTTAAAATTCCGATGACGATTGAAAAAGGAAAGACTGCAGGTTACACAATTCGTGTTGATAATAAAATAGTTGCAGATAAAGATATTCCTTATGATTTTTAGAATATAAATCGCCTTTAAATAAAGCACCTAGAACAGTTTGGTTTCAATATCAAACTATTCTAGGTGCTTTTGTTATTTATTGAGATAAAAATGTTTAATATGTCTCATTGTCATAGTGATTTCAAAGCAGTATTTAATTATATGAAAATAGGCTCATGGTTTAGTGTGATAATACAAAGTTATTAAAGTATTTGTATAATTGTGTAGTGATATAGTTCGAAAGTTGTACCATATGAGAATGCTTTTTGTAATCAATCTATGATTATAGTCAATTTTTACGATTAAATTCTTAGCATACTAAAAAAGAAATGTATGAATTTTCTATAAAGATGCTTTATTCATATTTAAAATGAATTTGCTTTGCTATAATATATAAAGTAATAGTATTTAAAAGAGGGGTGCCTAAGTGAAGACAGGTCGCATCATAAAATCAATTAGTGGCGTTTATCGTGTAGATGTAGATGGAGAACTATATGATACAAAGCCGCGTGGATTATTTAGGAAAAATAAATTTTCACCTATTGTTGGTGATGTCGTAGATTTTGAAGTGGAGAATGTAACTGAAGGCTATATTCACCACGTTCATGATAGAAAGAATGAATTGAAGAGGCCACCTGTAAGTAATATTGATCATCTCATTATTGTTATGAGTGCGGTGGAGCCCGATTTTTCAACACAATTATTAGATCGATTTTTAGTTATTGCACATTCATATCATTTGCGTCCGCGTATTTTAGTAACGAAAAAGGATTTAACTACTGACACTATTGCGAGTCAGATTAAACAGAATCTAGCTATTTACGAAGCAATAGGTTATAAAACACAATTTATAGGTGTTAACGACGATGTTAATGATGTGTTTCAAGCATGGGGTTCAGGATTAGCTGTGTTAAGTGGACAATCTGGAGTTGGAAAATCGACATTACTCAATCATTATTTTCCAGAATTAGAATTAGAGACACAACATATATCTAAATCACTGAATCGAGGAAGACATACAACGCGACATGTTGAATTATATGAAAGGTCAAATGGCTTTATAGCTGATACCCCTGGATTTAGTGCATTGGATTTTGATCATATACAAAAAGACGAAGTAAAACATTATTTCTTAGAGATAAATGAATTCGGTGAACAGTGCAAATTTAGAAATTGTAATCATATCAAGGAACCGAAATGTCAGGTAAAATCCGAAGTTGAATTGGGTAATATTGCACAATTTAGATATGATCATTATGTACAACTATTCAATGAGATAGCAAATAGAAAGGAAAGATACTAGTGGCAAAATTATATCCATCTTTATTATCAACAGATTTTTTAAATTTACAACAAGAATTAAAGGATTTAGAAGCAGCAGGCGTCGATGGTGTACATTTCGATGTTATGGATGGGCGATTTGTACCAAATATATCGATTGGTCTTCCTATTTTGGATGCGGTCAGAAAAGGGACAAAATTACCTATTGATGTGCATTTAATGATAGAGGAACCTGAGAAATATGTTGATTTATTTGCACAACATGGTGCAGACATGATTTCTGTACATGTAGAAGCAACGCCGCATATTCATAGAGTGATTGAACAAATCAAATCGCAAAATATAAAGGCAGGTGTGGTATTAAACCCTGGCACACCTGTAGATGCAATATTGCCAGTTATTAGAATGGTAGATTATGTCTTAGTGATGACTGTAAATCCTGGGTTTGGAGGACAAAGCTTTATCAGTGATAGCATCGAAAAATTAGATCAATTAACTTCTATTAAAGATAGAATGGAACTCGATTTTGATATAGAAGTAGATGGTGGTATAAATAATGAAACCGTTAAAAATGTAATTGAACATGGCGCAACGATGCTAGTTGCTGGCTCTTATTTCTTTAAACAAGATGATTATAAACAAGTTACTAAATTGTTGAAAGGTTGATAAAGATGAAAGTCAACTTGCTTTGTGGGGATAGAAATTTACCAATTGATATTTTAAAGAGAAAGTCTAATGAGCGATGGATAGGGATTGATCGTGGGACATTAGTATTAATTGAACATAAGATCACACCACAATTTGCGGTAGGAGACTTTGATTCTATAAATGAGGATGAACGTGCTTTGATTGAACGGCAAATCACACTTAATCCGTTGAATCCGGAAAAGGATGATACGGATTTAGCATTGGGTGTGGAACAAGCAATAGCCTATGGTTATAGGGAAATTGAAATATATGGTGCCACGGGTGGCAGATTAGATCATTTTTTAGGTGCAATCCAAATTTTAGAAAAGCCTGAATTTGAAATGCAAGACTTAACAATAGCGTTAATTGATGACTGCAATGAGATTCGCTATTTGTCGGCGGGGCAACATTTTGTAAAGCGCAATCCAACGTTACCATATATCTCATTTGTACCAACAACAGTACCAACTGAAATTTCACTAACTCATTTCAAATATAATTTAGATCATGAAACTTTGTTAAAGGGCTCTACGTTAACGATTTCTAATGAAATAGCTGATGATTTTGGAAAGATTGAGATTTTTAAAGGCAATGTATTAGTGATTCGTAGTAGAGATAAGTCATAACTTTACAATAAAATAAATAAAAAAAGACCAATCCTCCACATAAGGACTGGTCTTTTTCGTGCATTATATTTATTAAACTCTAGTTACTTTACCAGATTTTAAAGCACGTGCAGAAACCCAAACTTTTTTAGGTTTTCCGTCTACAAGAATTCTAACTTTTTGAAGGTTAGCATTCCATCTTCTTTTAGAAGAATTTAAAGCGTGTGAACGATTGTTTCCAGTTGAAGCTTTACGACCTGTTACGAAACATTGTTTGCCCATGAAAGTACCTCCTTTAATAAATATAAATACACGTATCTACTACATACTCAAATAATGTACCATAGATATTTTTATATAGCAATATTTTCATGAAAAAAATTACTGTTTTATAACAGTAATGCTTTTGTTAAAATCAATTTATGCTATAATTGTACAATGTGGATAAATATAATAAATTATCATCAGAAGCAAATTAAATATGATTTAATAACAAATTACTAGGAGGCCTATAAAGATGACATTAGAGATCACGAATGATTATGGTAGTATAGACATTTCAAATGAGGTAATAGCTTCGGTCGTAGGCAGTAAAGCAGTAGAATGTTATGGGATTGTAGGCATGGCTTCTAGACAACAAGTTAGAGATGGCATAGCAGAAATTTTAGGATACGATAATTATGCAAAGGGAATTATTGTTAAGGAAGAAAATGGTTTAGTAAATATAGATATGTATATCATTGTGAGTTTCGGAACAAAAATCTCTGAAGTCGCAAGCAATTTACAATCAACAATAAAATATACAGTAGAACAAACATTAAAAGTAAAAGTAAACTCAATTAATATATTTGTACAAGGTGTACGAGTGAATAATGGCGTGAAAAACTAGGAGGATAACGTACAATGGTTAGCGAAATTAATGGTAAATTATTTGCTGAAATGATAATTCAAGGAGCGCAAAATTTATCAAATCATGCGGATTTAGTTGATTCATTAAATGTTTACCCAGTACCAGACGGTGATACAGGGACGAATATGAATTTAACAATGACATCAGGTAGAGAAGCAGTAGAGCAAAATTTATCTCAACATATAGGAGAATTAGGTAAAACTTTTTCTAAAGGATTACTTATGGGGGCAAGAGGTAATTCTGGTGTTATTTTATCTCAGATTTTCAGAGGATTTTGTAAACAGCTAGAAGACTTAGAAGTGATTAATGCACAACAATTAGCAGATAGCTTTCAAGCAGGGGTAGATACTGCATATAAAGCGATATTAAAGCCAGTTGAAGGCACAATCTTGACAGTGGCAAGAGATGCAGGAGCAGCAGCTCAAGCAAAAGTTACAGAAACAACGGATTGTATAGAATTATTGTCATTTATCGTAGCAGAAGCCGAAAAATCTTTGGAAAATACACCGAATCTATTACCTGTACTTAAAGAAGTAGGTGTAGTAGATAGTGGTGGTAAAGGTTTAGTACTTGTTTATGAAGGCTTTTTAAGTGCATTAAAAGGCGAAACAATAGATGCACAAGTTACAAAATTAGATAAAGACACATTAGTCAATGAAGCACATGATTTTCATGGTGTAATTAATACAGAGGATATTGAATTCGGCTATTGTACAGAAATGATGGTACGCTTTGGTAAAGATAAAAAAGCATTCGATGAACAACAATTTAGAAATGACATGAGTGCATTTGGAGATTCTTTACTCGTAATTAATGATGATGAAATTGTTAAGGTTCATGTACACACTGAAAAACCTGGTGATGTATTCAATTACGGTCAACAATATGGTGAATTGATAAAGCTTAAAGTGGAAAATATGCGTGAACAACATCGAGAAGTTGTTAAAAAAGAAGAGAGCAATTCATCAAACAACACTGCATCACATGAAGTCGAAACGGCAGTGATTACCATCTCAATGGGTGATGGTATTTCTGAGTTATTTAAATCAATGGGCGCAACGCATGTTATAAGTGGTGGTCAAACGATGAATCCATCAACAGAGGACATTGTTAAAGTAATTGAACAATCTAAATGTAAACGTGCAATTATATTACCAAATAATAAAAATATAATGATGGCGAGCGAACAAGCAGCTAGCATTGTAGATGCTGAAGCGGTAGTCGTACCAAGTAAATCGATACCTCAAGGTATTGCGGCTTTATTCAATTATGATGAAGCAGATTCATTGTCAGATAATAAAGCGCGTATGAACGAAACACTTAGTGTGGTATCATCGGGTGCAATTACATATGCTGTACGTGATACAAAAATAGACGGCATTGAAATTAAGAAAGATGAATTTATGGGCTTGATTGAGGATAAAATTGTAACTAGCAACCCAGTGTTAATTGATGCAGCGCAAAGTTTATTAGAAACGATGATTGCTGAAGATAGTGAAATTGTCACACTTATAGTTGGTGCGGAGGCGAATCAATCAGAAACAGAAGCGATTGTATCATGGGTAGAAGCAAATTATGAAGATGTTGAACTTGATGTTCATCAAGGAGATCAACCCGTTTATCCATATTTATTTTCGGTAGAATAGTGAAGGTAGACTATTAAAAAGTAAGGTACATAATATACGTAGTTAGATGTATTAATCTAATTGCGTATATTTTTATGTGTTAGCATATTGATTGCAAAAGTAAATTCCATTATTATTAACTATTGGCTTTGCTTATAAGTGCACAATTAATTGTGCGCTATAATATGCTTTAGTTTTTAAGTGATTATTACAACCGGAATTGGTTTATAAACGATTAGTAAGTTGTTATAATAATAGCAACGTTCAAAAATGTAAGCGCAACACATTAGAAACATTAAAAATAAGAGTGGGGTATAAATTATGAAGTATAAAACAGTCTTTGATATTATCGGTCCTACAATGGTCGGCCCATCTTCTTCTCATACAGCAGGCGCGGTTAGAATCGGACTTGTAGCGCGTGATTTATTTAATTATCTACCTAAGCAAGTAGATATCTATTTATATGGTTCATTTATGGAAACATATAGAGGTCATGGTACAGATGTAGCATTAGTCGGTGGTTTGCTTGGCTATGATACAGATGATGATAGAATACGGACAAGTTTAGAAACGGCTGAAGAAATGGGTGTCAAGGTTAACTTTATTGAGATGGCTGAAGAAAGATCGCATCCAAATACGGCGATTATTAATATGAGAGATAGTGAAAAGGAAATTTCGGTTGAAGGTGTCTCAATAGGTGGAGGTAAAATTGAAGTTGTAGCTATCAATGGATTTAACATTGCTATTAGCGGTAATTATCCTGCATTGTTAGTATTCCATAAGGATACTTTTGGAACAATCGGACGTGTAGCAAATATCTTAGGAGATTCAAGTATTAATGTTGGTAGTATGCAAGTTTCAAGAAAAGAAAAAGGAGACCAAGCATTAATGACTTGCGAGTTAGATGATGCGATTAACGATGAAATAATAGAAAAAATTAAAAACGTCGATGGTGTAGTGACGGTTTCACTCATGGGAGACGCATGATGGAGGTTATTACATGTTTAAAAGTGTGGAAGAATTAATTGCATTATGTGAATCACAAAATAAAAAAATTCACGAAATTATGTTAGAGCAAGAGATGGAAGTTACAGGATTATCAGAAGCAGAAATATATGCTCATATGGATAAAAATTTACAAACAATGGAAAATGCCTTAGAAGAAGGACTAAAAGGTGTAACCTCTACAACAGGATTAACTGGTGGAGATGCAGTCTTATTACAAGAGTACATTAAATCAGGTAAGTCATTGGCAGGGCCAACGTTATTAGATGCTGTAAGTAAAGCAGTTGCAACTAACGAAGTTAACGCAGCTATGGGGAAAATTTGTGCAACGCCTACTGCAGGTTCTGCGGGAGTTGTACCAGGTGTATTATTTGGTTTAAAACCTCGTCTAGAACCTAGTAGAAAGGATATGTTAAATTTCTTATTAACTTCTGGTGCATTCGGCTTTGTCGTAGCTAATAATGCATCCATTTCAGGGGCTGCTGGTGGTTGTCAAGCTGAAGTAGGTTCTGCAGCTGCAATGGCGGCTGGTGCAACAGTTGAATTAGCAGGTGGAACGCCACAACAATCTGCCGAAGCCTTTGCAATTTGTTTGAAAAATATGCTAGGTTTAGTATGTGATCCAGTTGCAGGTTTAGTTGAAGTGCCATGTGTAAAAAGAAATGCCGCTGGCGCTTCAAATGCAATCGTGTCTGCCGATATGGCATTAGCTGGCGTGACTTCAAGAATACCTACGGATGAAGTTATTGAAGCAATGTATAAGATTGGCCAAACGATGCCATCTGCTCTGCGTGAAACTGGAAGAGGAGGTCTAGCAGGTACACCTACAGGCCAACGATTAAAACAAGAAATATTTGGTGATTAAAATGTCGAAAATCAACTTAATAGATAGTCCTTTCCCTTTAGCACAGATAAAGGGTTTAGGACCTAAACGTTTGGCTGTACTAAATGAATTGAATATTTATACGGTAGAAGATTTAGTATTATATTTACCGACACGCTATGATGATAATACTGTAATAGATTTAAATCAGGCGGAAGATCTGGCGACAGTGACAGTAGTGGGTGAAGTTTATTCAACGCCTACTGTCGCTTTTTTTGGTAGAAATAAATCTAAATTGACTGTGCATATTATGGTAAATCATATTGCGGTTAAGTGTACTTTTTTTAATCAACCGTATTTAAAGAAAAAAATAGAATTGCACGGTATGGTTACAGTAAAAGGTAAATGGAACCGTAGTAAACAAGAAATCAATGGAATGCGGATGTTTTTTACTCAAAGTAGTGAATCAGAGACTCAATTTGAACCGGTATATCGAATAAAAGAAGGTATCAAACAGAAACCTTTAAGAGAAATGATTCGACAGGTTTTGGGTGAAGTTACAATTCATGAGTGGCTATCAGATAAGTTAAGAGCAAAATATAAATTAGAAACATTAAATGATACATTACATGCGTTGCATTTTGCTCCTGATAAACAATCATTGCTTAAAGCAAGGCGTACATATGCCTTTACTGAGTTATTTATGTTTGAATTGAGAATGCAGTGGTTGAATCGAATTGAAAAAACATCAGATGAAGCGATCGAAGTAGATTATGATATTGAATTAGTCAAACAATTCATTAAAGATTTACCATTTGAATTAACGGATGCTCAGAAAAATAGTGTGAATGAAATTTTCAGAGACTTAAAGGCACCATTACGCATGCACCGTTTACTACAAGGAGACGTTGGATCAGGTAAAACAGTGGTTGCAGCTATTTGTATGTATGCTTTAAAAACAGCGGGTTATCAGTCTGCATTGATGGTGCCAACTGAAATTTTAGCAGAACAACACGCTGAAAGTTTAGTTGAAATATTTGGTGATCGCATGAATGTAGCACTGCTTACTGGATCGGTAAAGGGGAAAAAAAGAAAACTACTTTTAGAACAACTTGAAAATAATGAAATCGATTGTATTATAGGGACACATGCATTAATACAGGATGATGTTATATTTCATAATATTGGTTTGGTAATTACGGATGAACAACATCGCTTTGGTGTGAATCAGCGACAATTATTAAGAGAAAAGGGTGCGATGACTAATGTACTCTTTATGACTGCCACACCAATACCTAGAACATTGGCAATATCTGTCTTTGGAGAAATGGATGTATCCTCAATAAAGCAGTTACCAAAAGGAAGAAAGCCAATTATTACCTCATGGTCTAAGCATGAAGCGTATGACAGTGTGTTAAATCAAATGACAGCTGAATTAAGAAAAGGGCGACAAGCCTATGTCATTTGTCCTTTGATTGAAAGTTCTGAGCATTTAGAAGACGTACAAAACGTAGTAGCACTATATGAATCATTAGAACAATATTATGGTGAAGGAAAAGTAGGGCTCTTACATGGTAAGTTATCATCTGATGATAAGGATGAAGTGATGCAACGATTTAGTAATCATGAGATTGATATTTTAGTATCAACTACTGTTGTCGAAGTAGGAGTCAATGTACCCAATGCTACGTTTATGATGATCTATGATGCTGATCGTTTTGGGTTGTCTACATTACATCAGTTGCGTGGTCGTGTTGGTAGAAGTGAACATCAAAGTTATTGTGTGTTAATTGCTTCTCCGAAAACTGAAACAGGAATTGAAAGAATGAATATCATGACTCAAACGACAGATGGCTTTGAATTGAGTGAGAGAGACCTAGAAATGCGTGGTCCTGGTGATTTCTTTGGTGTAAAGCAAAGTGGACTGCCTGATTTCCTCGTAGCCAATGTAGTTGAAGATTATAAAATGCTTGAAGTTGCAAGGGATGAAGCTGCTGAGTTAATCCAATCTGGTGCGTTCTTTGAACCGCAATATGAGCGATTAAGGACATTTATTCAAGATAATCTATTATATATGAGCTTTGACTAGTAGTGATTTAGTATGTAATGGATATGCTAAACATGTGCTTAATCGAAATTATGATGTGAATAAATAAGTGCAATAGAGGAATATAAATATAGCCACGCCCAAAGATTAATTCAATCTTTGGGCGTGGCATTTTTAAATTAGAAAATATGTTTCAAATTGTCAGTTACTAGTCTGTAACGCCTACATCATTCCAAGCTTTTTCAATTGCTTGTGTTTCAGTACTATTATCACCATATAATTGATTTGCAGCCCCTTTTAATGAGGCTTTTGCATCAGTGAATTGTGATTTAGGTGTTAGGTATTGTGTTAATGCTAAATAGTAAATTTGTTCTGCTTTTGATTTGCCAATTGATTTTATAGTTAGATAAGCAGCTTTATTAGGGATACCACTATTGATATGTACGCCGCCTTCATCGTCTGTGCCTTTATAATAATCAGCCATATTAGCAGGTTGATTATATTTCTCTGGATTTGATAGACTACGTAATCCGTCGCCATCTTTACCTGGTGTATACACATCTTCTCCCATCAACCAATTATCAGGATCATTGAAATAGCCAAAGACATCTGAGAATGATTCATTTAAAGCTCCAGGTTGGTCATGATATTCAAGTGCTGCAGTATTTTCAGTTACTGCGTGTGTTAATTCATGAGCTACTACATCTTTAGCACCTGATAGAGGTGCAAATTGTTTGCCATCTCCATCACCATAAACCATATATTGACCAGTCCATGCGGCATTATTATATTGCTTTCCATAATGTACTACAGAATCAATTTTTTTATTATTATTATCTAAACTTTTGCGATTAAACTTGTCTAAGTAATAGTGATAGACTGAATTAGCGTAATAATGTGCATCGACACCAGCTTTTTGATTATCTTTATTGAAATTAGTTGAACCATTGATAATTGGTAATGATAATGATTCAGTACTATTTGCTGAACGCGTTTCGATTTCAGTATCTTGAGATGTATCGTGTAAGGTATATTTACCTAGTGTGTTTGTAATATTTAAAGGTGATTTCACATCGCCATTTACGCCTGTACCTTTACCTGTAGCACTAGCATGTTCGATTAAGTTTTGTTTTCGAATTACGTCACCTGTATTTGCGTCAATTTGGACTTTCCAATGTGCAAGTTTAGGGTGTATGTAGTTAATCTCAACATCGTAAACAAGTTTTTTCTTATCACTATTAATATCAAGTTTATTATCACTAATAACAGGATATCCTTTAATATTACTAATTTTATTTTTATCGATGCCTAAGGCTGAGAGAGCTTTATCTTCTGCATCGTTTTTAGATAATTGAACTTTATTCGTTGTTTCGATTTTTGGCTTATCTAAATTACCATTAATTAAAGTAACTTTATTATCGTTATTTACATGTACTTTAATTCGGCTATCAGACGCTGTTACGTTGTCTTTATTTGGTTCTAGCGTATAGTGTGTTGAACCTGATTGATCAGCTTCTTTCT
The DNA here is from genome assembly GCF_029774255.1 of Staphylococcus gallinarum. Lineage (NCBI taxonomy): Bacteria > Bacillati > Bacillota > Bacilli > Caryophanales > Staphylococcaceae > Staphylococcus > Staphylococcus gallinarum. The sequence continues at coordinate 1,739,859 of NZ_CP069082.1, read as the reverse complement.
TAACGACATGATACTGATCAAATGCAGAACGAACATAACTCTCATCTTTAGCTTTCGTTTTATTCTGAATTAATTTTTGTGCATTATCTTGCAGTAATTTTTCAATATCTTGGTTGCTTGTAACGTTTATATCATCTAGATGCTTTAATTGACTTTCAGTTATCGTTTGCCTTGCTGATGTCTCTTTAGCGTCAACGGTATTACTTAACAATGCAATCGTTGCACTCGATGCCAATGTTGCGAGTAAAAATTTTTTCATTTAAATACCTCCGAAATTATTAAAAAGCAAATTAATATTTTATTTATGAATTGCTTATCATTATGCAATTAATATTAGTTAAAATCAATAACTATTTTAAAAATAATTAAAGATTAATAAATTTGTAATTTTTCTATTGTTAAAAATGGCTATATCATTTAGAAAAAAATATTAAGTTACTAAATTTATTTACTTGCTACTTTACTAAAAAAGTAATTGTGAAAAATAATTAAAGATAATAATGATATTTGTTGAGTAGAACAAATAGAAAGTGTTATGATATGTGAGGAATGTTTAAGACTTGGTACTAAAAAGTAGGGGTTGAGCAAAATGAAGTTAAAAAAACAAGAACGACGCGAAGCTATAAAAAAAGAAATAGAAAAAAATCCCTTTATTACTGATTTGGATTTGAGTACGTTGTTTTCAGTGAGTATTCAAACAATCAGGTTGGACCGTACATACTTGAATATTCCGGAATTGCGAAAGAGAATCAAGACAGTTGCTAGGAAAAATCACGACCGTATCCGTTCAATCGACGGCAGTGAAATTATTGGGGACGTCATTAATGTCCAACCAAATCGTGAAGCAACTTCTATTATCGATATTGACGAGGATTCAGTATTTACCAGAAACCAAATTGCACGTGGTCATGTATTATTTGCACAAGCAAATTCGCTTTGTGTGGCACTTATACATAAATCAAGTGTGTTGACGAAAGAAAGTAATGTAGAATTTTTAAAAACAGTAAAATTAAATGATACAGTACGTGCAGAAGCACACGTAATTGAAAGTACAAGTAAGTACTTTATAATACAAGTAAATTCATATGTAAAAGATGCATTGGTATTTAAGGGTACATTTAAAATGTATTATATAAGTGAGGATGAGCAAGATGGTTAAATTAGCTATTGATATGATGGGTGGAGATGATGCACCACAAATCGTTTTAGATGCCGTAAAAAAAGCGGTAAATGATTTTAGTGATTTAGAAATCATTTTATTCGGTGATGAAGCTCAGTGTACAATTCAACATGAAAGAGTTGAAGTGAGACATTGTACAGAAGAAATTACTATGGAAGATGAGCCAGTACGCGCAATCAAACGTAAAAAAGATAGTTCAATGGTAAAAATGGCAGAAGCTGTTAAATCAGGTGAAGCAGAAGGGTGCGTATCTGCAGGTAACACTGGTGCGCTCATGTCTGCAGGTTTGTTTATTGTTGGGCGAATTAAAGGTGTAGAACGACCAGCATTGGTAGTAACATTACCTACAATTTCAGGTAAAGGGTTTGTGTTTATGGATGTTGGTGCGAATGCGGAAGCTAAACCAGAACATTTATTACAATATGCACAATTAGGACATATCTATGCGCAAAAGATTCGTGGCATTGAACATCCTTCAGTTGGATTGTTAAATATTGGAACTGAAGCTGCAAAAGGTAATAGTTTAACAAAAAAAGCTTACGGATTGATGGCTGAGCAACAAGTATTTAAGTTTGCGGGAAATGTAGAAGCGAAAGGCTTAATGCAAGATGTAGCAGACGTAGTAGTAACTGATGGTTATACAGGTAACATGATTCTTAAAAATCTCGAAGGTGTTGCTAAATCTATAGGAAAAATGTTTAAATCTACATTGTTAAGTAGTTTTAAAAATAAAATGGCTGCTTTAATTTTACGTAAAGATTTAAATCAATTAATGACTAAAATGGACTATGCAGAATATGGTGGTTCGGTCTTGTTAGGTTTAAATGGTACAGTAGTAAAAGCACATGGTAGTTCTAGTGCAAAGGCATTTTATTCTGCTATCAAACAAGCAAAAATTGCTGGTGAACAACGAATTGTTCAAACAATGAAAGAAACGGTAGGTGCAGAAAATGAGTAAAACAGCTATAATTTTTCCGGGTCAAGGATCACAAAAGGTCGGAATGGCAAGTGACTTATACAATGAGAACGAAGCGGCAACTGCAATATTAAATGAAGCACAATCTGCTGTGGATTTTGACTTATTAGAAACGATGTTTACAGATTCAGATGAGAAACTGGGTCAAACTGAAAATACACAACCTGCATTATTAACACATAGTTCAGCTTTGCTGAGTGCTTTGGAAAATATTGATGCAGACTATACAATGGGTCATAGTTTAGGCGAATATGTGAGTTTAGTTGCAAGCGGCGTATTAAAATTTGAAGATGCTGTGAAAATTGTGCGCAAACGTGGTCGATTGATGGCAGCAGCCTTTCCAGATGGTGTTGGTAGTATGGCAGCTGTGCTTGGTTTAGATTTTGATGAAGTAAACGCAATTTGTAAAGATTTGTCAACAGCTGATGAAGTTATTGAACCTGCTAATATCAATTCGCCAGGTCAAATTGTGGTTTCAGGTCATAAAACGTTAATTGATCAATTAGTAGCAGAAGGGAAATCTAGAGGTGCGAAACGTGTATTACCTCTAGCAGTTTCTGGGCCATTTCATTCTTCAATGATGCAAGTGATTGAAGATGACTTTGCACAATATGTAGATCAATTTGAATGGCACGATGCACAGTTTCCAGTGGTTCAAAATGTACATGCACAAGGAGAAACAGATGCTAATATCATTAAAGCCAATATGATTAAACAATTATATTCTCCAGTTCAATTTATTGAATCGACTGAATGGTTGATCGCACAAGGCGTTGATCATTTTATAGAAATCGGACCGGGTAAAGTATTATCAGGTTTAATAAAAAAAATAAACAGAGATGTAAAAGTAACTTCAATTCAAACATTAGAAGACGTAAAAGGGTGGAATGAAAATGACTAAAAGCGCATTAGTAACAGGAGCATCAAGAGGTATAGGTCGAAGTATTGCACTACAATTGGCTGATGAAGGATACAATGTAGCCGTGAACTATGCGGGCAGTAAAGACAAAGCTGACGCAGTAGTCGAAGAAATTAAAGCAAAAGGTGTAGACAGTTTTGCGATACAAGCCAACGTTGCCAATGGTGATGAAGTTAAAGCAATGATTAAAGAAGTTGTAAGTCAATTTGGCTCAGTGGACGTACTAGTCAACAATGCTGGTATTACACGTGACAACTTACTTATGAGAATGAAGGAACAAGAATGGGACGACGTTATTGATACAAATTTAAAAGGTGTATTTAACTGTATTCAAAAGGTAACACCACAAATGCTTAGACAAAGAAGTGGTGCCATTATCAACTTATCAAGTGTGGTAGGTGCCGTTGGTAATCCAGGTCAAACAAATTACGTAGCAACAAAAGCTGGCGTTATTGGTATGACGAAATCTGTTGCCCGCGAATTAGCTTCTAGAAGTATCACAGTAAACGCAGTTGCACCAGGTTTCATTGTTTCTGATATGACGGATGCATTAAGTGATGAGCTTAAAGAGCAAATGTTAGATCAAATTCCATTAGCACGTTTTGGTGAAGATAAAGATATTGCCAATACTGTTGCGTTCTTAGCTTCAGATAAGGCAAAATACATCACAGGCCAAACAATTCATGTTAATGGTGGCATGTTTATGGAATAAAACCATTGAATTGTCAATGGTTGAAATAAAAGGCCGATTTATAAAAATGTTATAAAAAAGTTGTAATTTTAATTACACTTTTGCATGATGATTGTGAATTAACTTGTAAATTTATTCACTTCCCATTTGGAGCGTTGAAATACTACTTGTATTTCAATCGATAAAATGGGAAAATAAAAAAGTCTATAAGTAAACTTTTAGAAGGAGGTGAATCGACGTGGAAAACTTTGACAAAGTAAAAGATATCATCGTTGACCGATTAGGAGTTGACGCTGAAAAGGTAACTGAAGAAGCATCTTTCAAAGATGATTTAGGCGCTGACTCACTTGATATCGCTGAATTAGTTATGGAATTAGAAGACGAGTTTGGTACTGAAATTCCTGATGAAGAAGCTGAAAAAATCAACACTGTTGGTGATGCAGTTAAATTTATTAATAGCATTGAAAAATAATAAACACATATCTGAGTCGTTATAAGATACGGCTCAGATTTTTTATTGTTAAAAAAGTACAACGATTGTTATTTTTAGAGAATATCAATGTAAAATACCCGACGTGTTGTTGGCTGTTTTACTATCGTTTTTTTAAAACAGTTTTCTCTTTAGTTTTATGTACAAATCACGTAAAATGTAAGGGTATATAATAGATTAGCTCTAAATCTGAGGAGGAAAGAGATTGACCAATTATAAAAAAAAGGAAATGGTTCAAGCATTCCAAACGAGGTTTGCTGAAAAAATGCAAGAATTAGATTTGAATTTTAATCAAATTGATTTATATCAACAAGCATTTTCTCACTCTAGTTTTATAAATGATTTTAATATGAATCGTTTAGATCACAATGAAAGATTAGAATTTTTAGGAGATGCGGTATTAGAATTGACGGTTTCACGTTATTTGTTCGATAAATACCCAGAATTGCCAGAAGGTAATTTAACAAAGATGCGTGCAACAATTGTTTGTGAGCCCTCACTTGTAATATTTGCGAAAAAAATTCACTTAAATAATTTAATTCTATTAGGTAAAGGTGAAGAAAAAACGGGTGGTCGTACGAGACCGTCGCTCGTGTCTGATGCTTTCGAAGCTTTTGTAGGTGCGTTATATCTAGATCAAGGTTTGCCATCTGTATGGAAATTTGCAGAAAAGACAATCTTCCCGTTTGTTGAAGATGATGAACTTGAAGGCGTGGTAGACTTTAAAACACAATTTCAAGAGTATGTACATCGTCAAAATAAGGGTGATGTAACTTATAGATTAATAAATGAAGAGGGTCCAGCACATCACCGCTTATTTACTTCAGAAGTAATCCTAGAAGGAACAGCAGTAGCTGAAGGTAAAGGTAAAACCAAAAAGGAATCAGAACAAAAAGCAGCAGAACGTGCTTATAAATCATTAAAGAATAAAGTTAAATAGCTTTGTTATTAAAGCAGTTTGGAATAATCAATACATTGTTTATTTAATCAATGCAATGTAATTTTTTAAGGAGAATAGCATGGTATATTTGAAATCAATAGATGCTGTTGGGTTTAAGTCGTTTGCTGAACACACAAACGTACAATTTGATGAGGGTGTTACAGCGATAGTAGGGCCTAACGGTAGTGGGAAAAGTAATATCACCGATGCGATTAAGTGGGTGCTAGGAGAGCAATCTGCAAAGTCGTTACGCGGGGCGAAGATGGAAGATATCATTTTCTCAGGAGCTGAACATCGAAAGGCTCAAAATTATGCGGAAGTAAAATTGAAGCTTGATAATAGTGCTGGTAAATTACAAATTGATGCCACAGATGTTGTAGTTACGCGCAGATTGTACCGCAGTGGTGAAAGTGAATATTATTTGAATAATGACCGCGCTAGATTAAAGGATATTACGGATTTATTTTTAGACTCAGGATTAGGAAAAGAAGCGTTTAGTATTATCTCACAAGGTAGAGTGGATGAAATATTAAATGCTAAGCCAGTAGATAGAAGGCAAATATTAGAAGAGTCTGCTGGTGTATTAAAATATAAAAAGCGTAAAGCAGCTTCGATGCAGAAACTAAATCAAACTGAAGACAATTTATCTAGAGTGGAAGATATTTTATATGATTTAGAAGGTAGAGTTGAACCATTAAGAGAAGAAGCGGCGATAGCTAAAGAATATAAGCATCTTTCTCAAGAAATGGAACGTAGTGATGTTCTTGTAACGGTGCATGATATTGCAAACTATAATAAAAATATTCATGAATTAGATGACAATTTAAATCAACTTAAAAGTCAACAAGAAGCAAAAGATGCTGAAAAAGTACAACATACTAATGCTTTAAATAAATTTAAATCTGAAAGACAGCAGCTTGATGATACAGTGGAGTCACTAAATTATCAATTAGTTAAAGCGACAGAAGATGTTGAAAAGTATTCTGGCCAACTCAATTTACTTGAAGAACGCAAAAAAAATCAATCAGAAACGAATGCTCGTTTTGAAGAAGAACAAGCAAGTTTAGAAAGTCAGAAAGAACAACTAGAAGCAGAACAACATGAGGCCAAGACACAACTGAGTCAATTGAAAGCGCAACAAAAGGAATTAAACGAGACGATACAATTATTAGAATCACAATTATACGTATCTGATGAACAACATGATGAAAAACTAGAACAAATTAAAGACGAATATTATCAATTGATGTCTGAACAATCAGATGTAAACAATGATATTCGATTTTTAGAACATACAATTCAAGAAAATGAATCTAAACAATCTAGGTTAGATTCAAGATTAATTGAAGCATTTGAACAATTAAAGTCGATACAAGCAGAAATAAATGCAGTAGAAGAACAATATAAAGGTGCGCAAAAGGAATTAAAGGAATTAGAAACTGAATCTGCTCAATGTGAACGTAAATTGACGCAACTGAAACAACAACAAACAACATATGAAGACAAATTACATCAAGCATATCGCTATAATGAAAAATTAAAATCTCGAATTGATAGTTTGGCAACACAACAAGAAGATTATAGTTACTTTTTCAATGGTGTAAAACATATTTTAAAAGCGAAGAAGGACAAACTTTCTGGTATTCATGGTGCGGTTGCGGAAGTAGTACAAGTACCATCTGATTTAACTAAGGCAATTGAAACAGCATTAGGTGCATCATTACAACATGTTATTGTAGAAACTGAAAAGGATGGACGACAAGCAATTCAATATTTAAAGCAACATGGACTGGGTCGTGCGACTTTCTTGCCGTTAAATGTCATTCAACCGAGACAACTTAGCCAAGAAATTTTATCTGCAGCACAAAAAGCTGAAGGATTTGTCAATATAGCATCTCAAGCAGTATCAACTAGTGATGCTTATCAAAATGTTGTCCAGAATTTACTTGGCAATACAATTATTGTTAAAGAATTGAAACATGCAAATGATTTAGCAAGAACAATTCGTTATCGTACGAGAATTGTGACATTAGATGGAGATATTGTTAATCCAGGTGGTTCTATGACTGGTGGCGGTGATCGTAAGACTAAAAGTATCCTATCTCAAAAGGATGAACTTGCTACAATGCGCGCACAACTTGAAGATTATCAACGTCAAACTGTTGAATTTGAGCAACAATATCAAGCAATTAAAGATGACTCAGATAAACACAGTGAGCGATATTTTGATATAGGTCAACAATATAATACTGTTAAACAAAAAGTTCATAGTTATGAATTAGAATTGGATAGACTACGTAAAAATGAAGCGCATTTAAAAGATGAACATGAGGAATTTCAATTTGAGAAAAACGATGGTTATCAAAGTGAGACGAGTAAGCAAACCTTAAATGATAAAAAACAGCGTTTGCAAGAAATCAAAGATTTATTAGGTAAACTAGAAAATGATATAAATGTTTTTACAAAACTTTCCAAAGAAGGAAAGGAAAGCTCAAATCAAATACAACAACAATTACATCAAAAGAAATCAGATTTAGCCGTTGTCAAAGAGCGTTTAAACACGCAAAAGCAAACGGATGCTAAATTAAAACAACAACTACAACAAGTTTCAGAGCAACAACAACGTTTAGACGAACAAATCGAATTGTTCAATTCAGATGAAGTTACAGGTGAAACGGCATTTAACAATATTCAAACAAAAATTACAGACAGTAAAGAAACCAAAGCACAATTAACTGAACAACTTGAAACATTAAAGCAAAAACGTTTGGAGTTAAATGAAACGATTGAAACAACTGATCAAAAATTGAGTGAAGCAAACCAAGATATTTTATCGATAGAAAACAGGTATCAAGATATTAAATCTGAACAGTCACGTTTAGATGTCCTAATTAATCATGCGATTGATCATTTAAGCGAAACATACCATTTAACTTATGAACGTGCGAGTGAACTATATGAATTAGATGATGATATTGAAGCGCTTCGTAAAAAGGTGAAACTAACTAAAATGTCAATTGAGGAACTTGGACCAGTCAATTTAAATGCAATTGAACAATTTGAAGAAATAAACTCTAGATATACCTTCTTAAACGAGCAACGTACAGATTTAAGAGCAGCTAAAACGACACTAGAACAAATAATAGAAGAGATGGACCAGGAAGTTAAAGACCGCTTTAAAGAAACATTCCATGCAGTACAAGGTTATTTTGCTGAGGTCTTCAAGTCATTATTTGGTGGCGGCCAAGCAGAATTGCGTCTGACAGATGATGATTATTTAACTGCAGGTGTAGATATAATCGTACAGCCCCCTGGTAAAAAATTACAACATCTCTCGTTACTTAGTGGTGGAGAACGTGCTCTAAGTGCAATTGCCTTATTATTCGCTATCTTACAAGTACGCTCAGCGCCATTTGTAATATTAGATGAAGTAGAAGCAGCTTTGGATGAGGCAAACGTTATTCGCTATGCGCAATATTTGAAAGACTTATCAGATCAAACACAGTTTATAGTTATAACGCATAGAAAAGGAACGATGGAATATTCAGATTGCTTATATGGTGTTACAATGCAAGAATCAGGTGTTTCTAAATTGGTAAGCGTGAATTTAAATACGATAGATAAAGTCATGGAGGAGGAACAAGCATGAGCTTTTTCAAACGATTAAAGGATAAATTTTCGGGTTCAAGTGAAGAACCAAAGCAACAAGAAGAATTAGAACAATTAGAATCAGACGGACAGCCTCAAGAAGATTCAGAGGTTGCTGAACAAGTTGAGCAAAAGGAAAAGAAGAAACCGAAAAAGTTAAAAGAAGCAGACTTTGATGAAGATGGTTTGATTTCGATTGAAGACTTTGAAGAAATAGAAGCACAGCAATTAGGTGCTAAGTTTAGAGCTGGTTTAGAAAAATCTCGTGAAAATTTCCAAGCACAACTTAACAACTTAATCGCGCGTTACCGTAAAGTAGATGAAGACTTCTTTGAAGCATTAGAAGAAATGTTAATTACGGCAGATGTCGGATTTAATACTGTAATGCAATTAGTTGAAGAATTACGCGATGAAGCAAAGCGTAGAAATATCACTGAAACTGAAGATTTACGTGAAGTTATCGTTGAAAAAATTGTTGAAATTTATCATCAAGACGATGAACATTCAGAAGTCATGAATCTGGAAGATGGTAGATTGAATGTCATCTTAATGGTTGGTGTCAATGGTGTAGGTAAAACAACAACAATTGGTAAATTAGCACATCGATATCAAGCTGAAGGTAAAAAGGTAATGCTAGCCGCAGGTGATACGTTTAGAGCAGGTGCAATAGAGCAACTTAAGGTTTGGGGAGAGCGTGTTGGTGTAGAAGTGACGAGCCAAAGTGAAGGTTCAGATCCTGCTGCAGTGATGTATGATGCAATTAATGCAGCCAAAAGTAAGGGTGTCGATATCTTAATCTGTGATACAGCTGGACGTTTACAAAATAAATCCAACCTAATGAATGAGCTTGAAAAAGTTAAACGTGTCATTGGTCGTGCAGTACCTGATGCTCCTCATGAAGTCTTGTTGTGCTTAGATGCAACGACAGGTCAAAACGCACTTTCACAAGCTAAATCATTCAAAGAAGTTACAAACGTGACAGGTATTGTGCTAACGAAACTTGACGGAACTGCTAAAGGTGGTATTGTCTTAGCGATTAGAAATGAGCTCCACATACCTGTTAAATATGTTGGATTAGGTGAAAAATTAGATGATTTACAACCATTTAACCCAGAAAGTTATGTTTACGGCTTATTTGCAGACATGATTGAACAAAATGTAGAAGTGTCTGAAGATGGGGATAGTGAGTTGACGTCTGATCAACTTAACACTGGTTCAGTAGAAGGTCGATCAGATGAGCCAAAATAATGATTTAATTAAAACGATTAGAATGAATTACTTGTTTGATTTTTATCAAGCACTATTAACAAAGAAACAACGCAATTATCTCGAATTATTTTATTTGCAAGATTATTCGTTGAGTGAAATTGCTGATACGTTTGATGTGAGTCGACAAGCAGTGTATGATAATATTAGAAGAACTGGCGACCTAGTTGAAGATTATGAGACAAAGTTAGGTTTATATAAAAATTTTGAATTAAGACAAGAAATATACGAACAGATGAAATTAAATGTAAATGATTCTGAGAAGATTAAACAATATATACAAGCTTTGGAAGATTTAGAATAAGTATAAATTAATATAAAGCAAAAAGGAGGGTATTTGATATGGCATTTGAAGGATTATCCGATCGCTTGCAAGACACAATGCAAAAGATTCGAGGCAAAGGTAAAGTAACTGAAGCCGATATTAAGGTTATGATGCGAGAAGTGCGATTGGCGTTATTAGAAGCCGATGTTAACTTTAAAGTTGTTAAGGAATTTATCAAAACTGTATCAGATAGAGCTTTAGGATCAGATGTAATGAAGTCATTAACACCTGGTCAACAAGTAATCAAAATCGTACAAGAGGAACTGACTCAATTGATGGGTGGGGAAAACTCAACGATAACAATGGCAAATAAACCACCAACAGTAGTTATGATGGTAGGTTTACAAGGTGCAGGGAAAACAACTACAGCTGGTAAGTTAGCGTTATTAATGCGAAAGAAATATAATAAAAAACCATTGCTCGTAGCAGCTGATATCTATAGACCTGCAGCAATTGACCAATTGCAAACCGTTGGTAAGCAAATTGATATTCCTGTTTATAGTGAAGGAGATCAAGTTAAACCACAACAAATTGTCGAAAATGCAATTCAACATGCTAAAGCAGAGCATTTAGATTTTGTAATTATTGATACAGCTGGACGTTTACACGTTGATGAAGCGTTAATGCAAGAATTAACAGATGTTAAAGAAATTACGAAACCGAATGAAATTATGTTAGTTGTGGATGCCATGACAGGTCAAGACGCAGTAAATGTAGCGCAATCATTTGATGAGCAACTTGAATTAACAGGCGTAACACTGACTAAATTAGATGGTGATACACGTGGTGGGGCAGCACTCTCAATTCGTTCTGTAACTCAAAAACCTATTAAATTTGTGGGTATGAGTGAAAAATTAGATGGATTGGAACCATTCCATCCGGAAAGAATGGCTTCAAGAATACTTGGTATGGGTGATGTGCTAAGTTTAATTGAAAAGGCTCAACAAGATGTCGATGCTGATAAAGCTAAGGATCTTGAGAAGAAAATGCGCACTTCATCATTTACGCTTGAGGATTTCTTGGAACAATTAGACCAAGTCAAAAACCTGGGTCCGCTTGATGATATTATGAAAATGATTCCTGGAATGAACAAGATGAAAGGTATCAATAACTTAAATATGGATGAGAAACAGATCGACCATATTAAAGCGATTATTCAATCTATGACACCGGCTGAACGTAATGATCCAGATAGTTTAAATGTATCACGTAAGAAACGTATTGCTAAAGGTTCAGGACGTTCAGTACAAGAAGTGAACAGATTGATGAAACAATTTAATGATATGAAGAAAATGATGAAACAATTTTCTGGTGGCGGAAAAGGTAAAAAAGGTAAACGTAAGCAAATGGAGAATATGTTAAATGGTATGAACTTACCATTCTAATTCAATTTGCTTAGTAGTTTAGTCCTAGAAGATATTTAACCGTTTAACAATCAATAAAGTGCGATAAACAATGTTAGTGCTTGATGATAGTTGAATCCACTAACCTAATTCTGCAATATTACTATTAATTTGAAAAAGAGAAATCCCTTCAAGGTAATCAATGATTTGATAACTTTGAAGGGGTTTTTTATTTATGTTTTGTATTCATATTGCTGATTTATCTATGGAATTATTACTATTAATGTGAGTAATAAACTAATGGTTATCAAGAACAATAGTACACTTGTTATTGTAATGCTACTACATGTAATCATAGTTAATTATACTAATTGAATGCATTGTATTTCAATGTGTTAAAGTTACAGAAATATTTTTACAAAAGTCCAAGATTTTCTCTAAATGTAGTCCCTTCATATTCAATGCGATAAAGTCCTCGTTTTTGTAATTCAGGTACGATATAATCAACGAAATCTTCTAAACTATTAGGGAACACCGGTGGCATTAAGTTAAAACCGTCTGCAACACCAGCATTAAACCATTTTTCCATTTCGTCAACGATTTGAGTAGGTGTACCTATCAACGTTAAATGTCCGCCACCAGCGCTAAGGTAACCCAATAATTCACGCAGTGTAGGATTTTTATCATTGATAATTTCTAGTACAGTTTGGTAACGACCTTTGGGTCCTGTAAAGTTCTCTACAGGTGGTAATGGTGGAATAGGTTCGTCTAAATCCCAACTATGACAATCTTGGCGAATAAAGAACTTTAATTGATTTAATGCTGTATCAATGGCTAAGGACTCGTCCAATTGACGTTTTTTGGCGTAAGCTTCAGCATAAGTTTCTCCGACATAGGTAACTAAACCTGGATACACCTTTAAGCTGTTCGTTGGTTTTCCAACCGATGTTAATTTGTTATTTAATTTTTGGCGAAATGCTGTAGCTTGCTTTAGGTTCCAAGCGACTGCATAGACAGCATCTGCATACTTAGTTGCTAGTGTGATACCTTGATCTGAGGCACCAGCTTGCATTGCAATGGGTTTGCCTTGAGGACTTCCAGGTGTCGTTAGTGGTCCTTGGACATCGAAATAATGACCTTTAAAATGAATTGGCTGAATTGCATCAGCGTTGATTAAAGTATTTTCTGCTTTATTATGTAAGAAATCTGCCGTTGTCCACGAATCTAATAACAGATTCATGACTTGAGCGAATTCGTCTGCTTTTTCATAGCGCGTATCATGATCTGGTAGACGCTCCATACTGTGGTTTGCTGCTTCTAAATCAGTCATAGATGTTACTAAGTTCCAACCTGCACGTCCGTTACTCATATGATCAATACTTAAGAGTTGTCTAGCTGCTGTATATGGATTAGCAAAGGTACTGGAAATCGTTGCAACTAAGCCAACGTGTTGCGTAACTTGGGCTATTGCAGCTAAATTGACCAAAGGGTCAAACCAAAATGCGGGCATATCACTTGGTGATTGTGCTGGAAAAGATTGATTATCTGCAAAAAATATCGCATCAAATAATCCACGTTCTGCAATTTGAGCTAATGATTGATAATACGAGATATCTCCTATACGTTCAACACTTGAATTGCTCATACGCCAAGCCGCTTGATGATGACCGCATCCATAAATTAGTACACCGATGTTAAGTTGACGAGTTTGTGTCATAAGATGATTCATCCTCCATTTCTTAATTCATTGTTAATCCACCATCAACTGTAAAGTTCTGACCGGTTATCCCTTTAGCTTGATCAGAAATGAGGTAGCTTACCATATTTGCTACATCTTGAGGTGATGTGACTTGTCTTAATGGCGTGGTTTGAGCAATAAGATCAAATACTTCTTGTGTCGTCACTGCACTTGCGTCAGTCGTCTTTAGTAAACCACCAGATACAACATTTGCATTAATACCATATTGACCTAATTCAGCGGCGATATTTCGTGTGAATCCTATTAAACCTGCTTTTGCAGTGGTATATTCATGGTAAGGTACGACTGGATTTTGATAAAGGTTTGTACCAATCGAAACAATTGTTCCTGTTTCTCTTGTGATAAATTGTTTAATGACTGCTTGAGTCACATTGAATGCTCCTTTTAACGTGCCGTCGAGTTGTTGTTGATAGTCATCCCAACTTAAGTCTATAAATGCTTTTTGTGCAGTGGGATCAAATTTAAATCCTACAAGCGCATTATTTACCACCGCATCTATTTGCCCAAAATGTTCTGTTGCATGTGCAATCATTTCATCAACTTGGTTTCTATCAGTAATATCTGCTGGTAAAGCGATAGCCTGTGATTCACCAATTTCACGTACGAGTTGTTTAGCTAAGTCTTTACTTTTAAAATAATTTATAATTACATTATGACCTTGTGTAGCTAATGTTCTTGCTATCGTTGCACCTAACCCTCTGCTACTACCTGTGATTAAAATTGTTTTAGTCATATATTCACCTCATCATTGATTTATTAAATAAAAAAATACACAACCCTCTCTAGGAAAGTTGTGTATCAAAAAGTATATGAATACGTCAAAAAAGACTATCAGTTTCATTATCATATTGGTAACACTTTCCTACGCTAGTCTTAGCTAGATCAGGTTCGAAGGGTTTGAGTTTTGCTCATCTCAGTTTTAAAAAACACCCCTAGTGCATGCGTTATTTAATTTAACTTCAATGTATAGCTTTTAATAAACCATGTCAAGTTGTGCAAAAGTTTAAATTTAAATACAAATCAGGTGTATGACTAAAAGTCACAGTTTAAAAATATAGATTCAATATTGGTAAAGAAAAAACTCTTTACAAAGTACTACAGAACTGTTAATATTATTTCTTGTAGAAAATAAAAATATTAAGAACATAAAGGAGAGAATATAAATGGCAGTTAAATTACGTTTAACACGTTTAGGTTCAAAAAGAAATCCATTCTATCGTATTGTAGCAGCTGATGCTCGTGCGCCACGTGACGGTCGTAACATCGAACAAATCGGTACTTACAACCCTAACAATGTAAATGCACCAGAAGTTAAAATCGACGAAGAATTAGCATTAAAATGGTTATCACAAGGTGCAAAACCAACTGATACTGTACGTAACATCTTATCAAGAGAAGGTATCTTGAAAAAATTCGACGAACAAAAATAATAATAAATCGAACGTATTGATTTATTTTAAATATGTTAGAACTAGAAGGTTATAACATAGTCTAGAAGATGATTTTTACTTTTATCTAAAGTAGAAATCATCTTTTTTTATTGGTCAATATTGAATTTGAAGGCTAAACGGTAAATAGGGTGATTTAAGCCGTAATATTAAGCTTAGAAATAAAATACTTATTGCCTGAAATTAGCGGCTTGCTAATAAGAAATACTGTATTAGTTGTTCGAGTTACTTGAATAATTTTTATTTATTTTAGTAAACACTACTTCTATACGATAACGTATTACAGCTATCTCAATCCATGTTATAATGGATTACGAATTTTATTTAGTTTCATTACCTATGAAGATAGTTGTAATGATGACGGAGGAAAAATAATGAAAGTTGAAATTGGTAAATTTGTAAACACACATGGTGTTAAAGGTGAAATTAAGATTAAATCACATTCTGATTTTACAGATACTCGATTCCAACCGGGAGAATCTGTAATAATTCAAGCTGAGGGTAAAGAAGCAGAAACGTTTAAGATTAGTAGCCACAGAATGCATAAAGGCTTGCATATGCTTAAGTTTGAAGGAATTAATAATATTAATGATATAGAATATTTAAAGGGTGCAACATTATTACAAGAACGTGATCATGATGAGATAGAATTAGCCGAACATGAATATTTCTATTCAGATATAATAGGTTGTACTGTATTTGATGATGAAGGAACTGCAATTGGACGTGTGACAGAAATATTTGAAACTGGTGCTAACGATGTTTGGGTTGTTAAAGGTAATAAAGAATATCTTATTCCGTATATTGCTGATGTGGTTAAAGATGTCGATGTGGAAGGTAGAAGTATCACAATAACACCAATGGAAGGATTGTTAGATTAATGAAAATAGATTTTTTAACACTTTTTCCAGAAATGTTTGAGGGCGTTTTGAGTCATTCGATTTTAAAACGTGCTCAAGAGAAATCAGTGTTACAGGTAAATACTGTAAACTTTAGAAATTTTGCTGAAAATAAACATGGTCAAGTTGATGACTATCCATTTGGTGGTGGTCAAGGCATGGTATTGAAACCTGAACCTGTATTCAATGCAATGGAAAGTATTGATAAGACCCCAGACACACGTGTGGTTTTAATGTGTCCTCAAGGTCGTCCGTTTAACCAAGATATCGCGCAAGAATTAAGCGAAGCGGAGCATCTTGTATTTATTTGTGGTCACTATGAAGGGTATGATGAACGTATACGGCAACATTTAGTGACGGATGAAATTTCTATGGGTGACTATGTGCTTACTGGTGGTGAATTGCCAGCAATGGTCATGACTGATGCTATTGTACGATTGATACCAGGCGTGTTAGGAAATCAACAATCACATGAGGATGATTCATTTCAAGATGGCTTATTAGAGTTTCCACAATACACACGACCTCGAGACTATAAAGGATTAGGCGTACCTGACGTGTTAGTTTCTGGAAATCATGCGCATATTGATGCGTGGCGTCATGAACAAAAACTAATTAGAACCTACGAAAAACGACCGGATTTACTTGAAAGCTATCAGTTAACAGATAAAGACCGCGAGATTATTGAAAGATATAAAAAGCAATTGAAAAATGATTAGCGATATGCTAATATATTTTAAGTGTGCAATACACGAAAAATCACTATGATCCGCTGCTATATTTTGTCGAGGCAAGAACATAGGTTGAAGGAGAGAATAAATAATGAGTAATCACAAATTAATCGAAGCAGTAACACAATCACAATTACGCACAGATTTACCAACGTTCCGTCCAGGTGACACTTTACGTGTACACGTACGTATCATTGAAGGTACTCGTGAGCGTATCCAAGTATTCGAAGGTGTTGTAATTAAGCGCCGTGGTGGAGGTATCTCAGAAACTTTCACTGTACGTAAAATTTCTTCAGGTGTTGGTGTGGAACGTACATTCCCATTACACACTCCAAAGATTGAAAAAATCGAAGTTAAACGTCGCGGTAAAGTACGTCGTGCTAAATTATACTACTTACGTGAATTACGTGGTAAAGCTGCTAGAATTAAAGAAATTCGTTAATCAGCAAATAAGAAATAAAAAAGGTGTGCCAAATTGGGTATCACTTGAAAATATAGAGGAATCTTGTACAAGTTATTGTATAAGATTCCTCTATTTTTATTTAATACTTTGTATGGTCAGTTTGTTCACCTAGGGAGCAGATTACGCCTATAGTTTTCAATTTGACCTGTTCTTCCACTGCGTCTCGCTAAAATACTATAAAATCAAAGACATCATCATGTAATTTAAGCAAAAGCACTAAATTACATGATGATGTCTGTTAAATAAAAAATATAAAGTATCTCTTAATCTGTTTCGATATAATTATCAAAAAATGTTTATTTCAATTTTGATACTATTTTAGTAAAAATGATGCTAAGTATAATGCCAAGTATACTAAGTATTATTAATAGGATTGTGTGTGGAGGCGTATAGGTTAATTTAATAGTTGATTGACCTTTATTAACTGGTATAACGGTCATAATCCCATTACCTTTTTTGACTGGTAACGCTTGTGATCCTGATTTGGCCTGCATGCCTTTACTATATGCAATAGGTAGTACTACATATCCATCTTTATTTGTGTTATGTCGTATCGTGTAGCCGTTTCGTGTTTGTTTTACAGCCACTTTATCTAATGAACGCGTCGCACGCTTTAAGGTACGATAATCTTCACCATATATGCCCTTTACATTGAGTCGATATGTACCTTTAGGCATTCTTATTTTCAAGTCTTGATCGGCTTTAACTCGCATAGTTACAGGTGTTACAAAGCGACGATATTTATAGTTTAGTTCGTTACGTTGTTGTGCATATTCATTTACACCTACATAATGTCTTTTGCTTGGTGTTAATAGTTCTACATCCATTTCTAAATACATATCTTGATATTTGTCGCTGATTTCTTTTGGAAATTGGTATGTCATACCGCCATTATTTTCAGTGACAGTTATTTTATTATGTCCACTTCGATAGGCATTCCGTAAATTATGAGTTGTTTCTGGCAATAGGTTTTTACTTGGTGTAATATGACTGTTTGCTTTTTGATTAGAATCTGAGAACACGACTCCATTTAACATAGCGTGTTCCTTGTCGATGGGTGTCTTTAGCTCTGAATTGCGATAGATTTTATCAGTGAAATGTGCACTTGGATAGTTAATCTGATTTGTTGAATGAATAAAAGGCTCATTTTTCGAATGGTAAATTGTATCTTGTATCTTAAACCCATACGGAATGTTTAAATCATTAGGACGACGTATGCGATCGTTAACGTTCCAAAGTGCCATTAAATTTGCTCGGTTGGACAATAAACGGTAAGTACTGTTTTTATCTATAGGCATATTAATTTGCATCGTTTTATCATAGTAGTTCAATATTGATCCATCAAAGATACTTGAGTATAGTGAGATACCATTATAGTGGTATAACATAGGTGAATTTAATCCATATTTAGACATATAATCTATTCTACTAAGTGGATCATCTTGGTGATTTTTATTAATTTTATTTATTTTTTTAGTTAAGGTAGGACTCTTGTATTTAGATGCAGACATGGCGTCCAAGGTTGATTCATAACTTTTAACATTATTATGATGATCGTTAGTTAAGATAACAGCTTGCTGAATTACTAATAATATGGCAATTATCCAAAAACTATACTTGTTGTGTAGTAAATGTCTATACTTTAAAAGTATAGCGATTAGTACAATTAATATTAAACATATCAACATCCAAGTGATATGTAAATTTTGTTTGAAATATAAGCTAGTCGTCATTATCAGCAACGGTACAATGCTAGAGGTAACGAAAGATTTAAATGTTACTTCATTCAGATAACGGATAAATAAGGCAATTAATCCTGCGGTTGTTAGTGCGAAAATATAAATCCAACGACGTTCTGGTGTTGAGAATCCATTGAACATACTGTCAAAGTAGGGTGTTAATGAACCTAACAACATAATCCAAGTCGCGATTGCAAATAACCTATAATAATAATGCTTATATAATTTGAATGATAACAATGCTATAAGTGCAAGTAGTGATACAGTTATGTAAAAACCATATGAGAAAAAATGTTTTTGTCGTGCAAAATCAGTAAATAGAGGTATTTTAAAATATGGGTTACTGACTCGGTCATTAGCAAGAAATGATGAAACACCAGTATAAAATCCCCATATACCTACTAAAGTGCTAAGTATTACTGCAATTGGTATAATCCATAGCTTTTGTTTGATGGTCACTTTATCTAAAGGATGTGGAAATAGACATCGATAAATATAATAACTCATTAAAATGATTGCTTCATAATAACTAAAGTAAAAATTAGAAAATAACGTTAGGCTAATTGCAATAATAAATAAACCTATTTTCTTTTCTTTAAAGAATCTTTCAATTGCTAATAATGATAAGGGTAAAAAAATTAATAAATCTCCATAATATGACCAAGTGAAATTAAAGTGAATGACAACTGTAGAAGCTGCATATAAAAAGGCAGCAACTAATGTATGATTAAATTTAAATTTTAAGTATCTAAAAAAATAAAACGCACAAACAAATGTAATTGCAGCTTTAAAATACGAAACAATCAACTGATTATATGCCCAAAATTCAATGTGATGTGGATTAATTTTAAAGACAAAATCGCATAACCAAATGATTATGAAATTAATTAAGGTAAAGGGTGATGTAGCGTAATAGTAAGATAACCCTTTAACATAGTCACCACCTAAACCAAATGAATGGTCATAGAAACTTTTGAATTTTGTAAAATGTTCATATAAATACATTTGAAATGGCATCATTTGTCTATAACCATCGCCTGAACCACTAAACACAATGCCTTGTGAGAAAAAACGATAGATGTAAGGGGCGAACGTAAATAATGCAACAATCAACCCCATAGCAAATATACATGCAAATCTGGTATGTTTTTTGTTCCAAAGCTTGCTAAACATGGATAAACCTCATCTCCAACTAACTCCTTCTGCCAAAAATATAATCATTTTTTAATCTTTTTCACCCAAATAAAGCTCATAACAATTGTTATTATAGAAATAAAAATCATACTATACCACCATTTTGGGCGATATTTAATAATGATTTCATCACAATGTTTAGGCACTTTAACGCCTGTCATCATGTAATTCACTTTAAAGGGTGTTACTTTGTGTCCATTGATATAAGCAGACATGCCTTCTCTATATGGAATGTTTATAGTTGCAATACCCTTTTTGTGAGGCTGTAATTTAACCTTTACACCATTTTTAATATCTTTATATGAACCATGATTTTTTTTAACATTATATGCTTTTTTAAGATGTTGATAATTCTCTCCATACAATCCTTTTAATTGAAATTGATAATTCCCCCTTGGACTCAAGGTGATATTAATATTTCCATTTTTGTCGGGTGTCGCTCTGTATAATTGATGATCGACACCTGTACGATATGTAGAATTATTGTACAAGCGGTTATTGATATAATCATTTACATTTACGAGATAATTACTGTCTGGATTGCCGCGTTTAACTATTAATGATAAGTAAAAATCTTTATATTGTTGTCTGATATTTTTAGGTATTTTTAATTGTAGCGAACCAGTTGCTTTAGTAAGTTGTATCCTATGATTTTGCCTTAATTTTATGTTTTTATGACTCATTGTCGTTGAATTCAAAAGGTTTTTAGCTTTTTGAGGATAGTTTTCACCTTTATGAGATATTACAATACCATCTAACATTGCGTGTTCTCGATCAATAGGGTTGTATAAACCTTCAGCTCGATATACTTTGTTTGTCACTCTAACGGTCGGTAAGTTTAAGGTGTTTTCATATATTTGATATTGGCCTCGTGATTTTATCTTTTTAAAATAATACGGCACATTAGATTGATATGATTTTAACATTAAAAATCGTTCTGAAAATAAACTCGCAATATTTTGTCGTCCATTCGTTGATTGATAACGACTAACAGATTCGTTCTTTAGATTGATTTGTAAATCGTCGTAATAGTAATCTAGAATATTATGATCAAAAATACTAGAGTACACACTCATACCTTTAAAATGTTGATACATCGGTGTATTATCTTGTTCGTTTACACGCCAATCTATACGTTCATCTGCCTTTTTACTCGCGTTCATTGCTTTAACAAGTTGTTGTTGCAACTGAGAATCATAGAGACTAGAAGTAGCATAAAAACGGTTAGCTCTGTTAACGTGATCTTCAAAATATATTTGATTTCTAGTAAATACAAAGCTGACTAAAACAGCTAAAATCATTACTGCGATGATATAGAAATTTGTAAATTTAACACGGATTGCTGGCTCTTTCACTAATAAAATAAGTAGACCAATTATCGTTACGACAGGTGTAAAATAAAGCCATGCTACGACTTCTTGATAATACCAACTACTTATAAAAATACATGCTAACGCTATAATTGATGGAAAAATATAGCTTTTAATTGTTAAAGTTCGAAAATACTTAACATATAAACCAATTATTGTTGCAGAATTAAATGCTAATAAGTAATGCCAACGTTTTTGTGGTGCAGAAAAACCATTAAATAATTGGTCGACAAATGGTAAAAAATTAGCTGCGATACATACGATGGTAAGACAAGCAAATAACTTAAAGTAATAATGTTTATACAGTTTGAAAGTAAGTAAAGCTTGTAATGTTACAAAAAGAATTACAATGAGATAATTATCAAACAATACATTCGTGTTTTGATCAAAATGTTCAAACCAGTCGACTGTACCTGTAAAAGGTATACGTCTATTATTTAAATAACTTTGAACTCCATGAAAAAAGAAGAATAAACTGTTTCCTAATGCCAATAATGCGGCAATGATAATACATTTGATTGTACTTTTTCTTGATAAAATATCGTGTTGATGACGAAAAATAATTCTAATAGAAAAATAAATTAAACCAGTAAGTAACTGATAGTAAGCAAAATAGAAATTATTAACTAAGGATAATGTCACAATGACGATAAACCAGCCAAACTGTTTCCTTTTTAAGATACGTTCAATAGACCATAATAACAGTGGTAACAAAATGAAGATATCACTAAAAAATGGCCAGTAAACCGTGAAACGAAAATATAAAGGAGAAATGACAAATACAAACGCTGTTAATACTGCTATGTTACGATTAAGCGCAATATATTTCATAAACAGAAACGTTGCTAACATGGCTAAACTCGATTTAAGAATAGATACAATTAAATCATTGGTTATCCAAAACATAACAGATTCTGTCTGCAGTGGAATAACGAGTTTAATCAGTGCTACGACCAAAGTATTAAGTATAAATATAATATTGGTTGAAAAGTAATAACTTAAATCTGTGAAAAAATCTCCGCCTAAGCCGAATTTTGAAGAATAAAACCAGTTACCGTTGCTCCAGTTTTCATATAAAAACATCTGTATCGGTACCATTTGTTCCATGCCATCATTTGGGCCTGTAAATAAGACTCCATTGACGATGAATCTATATAATATGTAACTATGACCGATCAAAGCCAAGCTAATAAACAAAATGATGTATAACAATTTGCGCCGCATTTTTTATCTCCTATAGCGATGTTTAGTAAGTAATTTATGATTCAAGTAAATCTCGATGATAATAAGCATTGAATACATAAAATATATTTTACTGTTTAATTAATAATACTATATATTTTTAGCTATACCCCAATCAATTCGTAAGTAAATCTCAATAACTTATGTATTTATAGATTTATAAGGTATATAACTCAATTATATTGTAAAATTAAGATTAATAATGAATTTAGATACTGTCATTCATTTTAAAGCGTGCATGTACATGTTATTATTTTATAGTCTATTTAAAAATAAATATAAGCTAAAGTATGAACATTAAATGATATGTTTGAAATTAATGAAGTTTTCAAATTGAGAAAGGTGATAATTATGGTAATTCAATGGTATCCAGGACATATGGCTAAGGCTAAAAGAGAGGTATCAGAACAACTTAAAAAAGTGGATGTTGTATTCGAACTTGTTGATGCTCGAATTCCATATAGTTCAAGAAATCCTATGATAGATGAAGTCATTCAACAAAAACCACGTGTTGTTATCTTAAATAAGAAAGATATGGCAAACCTTAAAGAATTAGAAAAATGGGAGTCGTATTTTAAATCGAAAGGATATTATCCTATAGCAATTGATGCTAAACATGGTAAAGGCTTGAAATTAGTAGAGCAGGCAGCCATCAAAGCGACAAAAGAAAAGTTTGAAAGAGAAAAAGCAAAGGGACTAAAACCACGAGCTATCAGAGCAATGATAGTCGGCATACCAAACGTAGGAAAATCGACACTAATCAATAAATTAGCTAATAAATCTATTGCTAAAACGGGTAACACACCAGGTGTTACTAAACAACAACAATGGATTAAAGTAGGAAATGCATTACAATTGCTAGATACACCGGGTATTCTTTGGCCGAAGTTTGAAGATCAACTTGTAGGAAAAAAATTAAGTATAACAGGTGCGATAAAGGATAGTATTGTCCATTTAGATGAAGTAGCAATATATGGTCTTGAATTTCTAAAGGAACATGATTTTGAAGGGCTAACTAAACATTATAATGTAGATGTAGATAAAGATGCTGAAATATTAGAATGGTTTGATGCAATTGGTAGAAGAAGAGGATTACTAAGACGTGGTAATGAAATAGATTATGAAGCTGTAATCGATTTGATTATACATGAAGTACGTAACGCTAAAATTGGAACCTATACATTTGATATATTTAAAGAAATGGATGTATAGGTCATTATGATAAAACAAACTATTGCTGAAATTACCAATTTACTTAAAAATCAACAATCTATTACGTCTATACAAGAACAATCTTATTATCAAGATGAGCGTAAAGGTGTTCAAAATGCTATAAAACGAAGAATTAAACAATTAGAAAAAGAACAAGCACTGTTAGATAAATATGTTGAAATGTCTAGCTATGAAAATGATATTTTAAAACAGAATAGTGAAGCACTCATTTGTGGTATTGATGAGGTAGGCAGGGGACCTTTAGCGGGACCAGTTGTTGCCTGTGCTGTTATCTTAAATAAAGACCATCAATTTACGGGTTTAAATGATTCAAAGCAACTTTCTGCCAAAAAACGCAATGAGTTAGAAACAGAATTAAAGTCTAAAGTATATGCTTATGCATATGGCTCTGCTTCTGTTGAAGAGATCGACACATTTAATATTTACGAGGCTACTAAATTGGCTATGCTAAGAGCTATTGCTGCACTTGATGTACGACCTGACCATTTATTGATTGATGCCATGGCATTAGACATTGATATCCCACAAACCTCTATTATTAAAGGAGATGCTAAAAGTATTTCAATCGCTGCTGCTAGTGTGTTGGCCAAAGAACATAGAGATCAATATATGAAACAACTTTCAAAAAAATATAATGTTTACGGTTTTGAAAAAAATGCAGGTTATGGTACACAACAACATCTTGATGGAATTAAGAAGTACGGCATTATCAGTGAACACAGAAAATCATTTGAACCAATTAAATCACATTTCAATTAATCAATTTTATAAATTAATTAAAAGAAGTGTGCTAAATCAGTTTACAATAGCGCTTTCATTTCTTATAATTGATTATGAACTTAACCTAAGAAACAGGAGGATGGAGAATGAATATCCACGAGTATCAAGGTAAAGCAATTTTTCGTTCTATGGGCGTTGCTGTCCCAGAAGGACGTGTAGCATTTACTGCTGAAGAGGCAGTAGAAAAGGCAAAAGAATTACAATCTGATGTGTATGTGGTTAAAGCACAAATTCACGCCGGGGGTAGAGGTAAAGCAGGCGGAGTAAAAATTGCAAAATCACTTTCTGAAGTTGAAACTTATGCAAATGAATTGCTAGGTAAAACTTTAGTAACGCATCAAACTGGCCCAGAAGGGAAAGAAATTAAACGCCTTTACATAGAAGAAGGCTGCGATATTCAAAAAGAATATTATGTAGGTTTTGTAATTGACCGCGCAACTGATAGGGTCACTTTGATGGCTTCTGAAGAAGGCGGTACTGAAATTGAAGAAGTGGCTGCTAAAACACCTGAAAAGATTTTCAAAGAAACAATTGATCCAGTTGTTGGTTTAGCACCATATCAAGCAAGAAGAATTGCATTTAACATTAATATTCCTAAAGAATCAATTAATAAAGCAGCTAAGTTTTTAATCTCGCTTTATAATGTATTTATTGAAAAAGACTGTTCTATTGTTGAAATCAACCCATTAGTAACAACTGGTGACGGTGAAGTCTTAGCATTGGATGCGAAAATCAACTTTGACGATAATGCATTATTTAGACATAAAGACATCCAAGAATTACGTGACTTAGAAGAGGAAGATCCAAAAGAAATCGAAGCTTCTAAATATGATTTATCTTACATCGCTTTAGATGGAGATATCGGTTGTATGGTAAATGGTGCTGGTTTAGCAATGGCTACTATGGATACAATTAATCATTTTGGAGGAAATCCTGCTAACTTCTTAGACGTAGGAGGCGGCGCAACTAAAGAAAAGGTTACTGAAGCATTTAAAATCATCTTAGGTGATGAAAATGTTAAAGGTATCTTTGTAAACATCTTCGGTGGCATTATGAAATGTGACATTATTGCCGAAGGTATTGTTGCAGCAGTTAAAGAAGTAGAACTTACATTACCACTTGTAGTACGTTTAGAAGGTACAAACGTTGAAAGAGGTAAACAAATTCTTAAAGATTCAGGTTTAGCAATTGAACCAGCTGCAACTATGGCAGAAGGCGCACAAAAAATCGTAAAACTTGTAAAAGAAGCGTAAGGAAAGGATGGGAGCACTAAGATGAGCGTATTTATTGATAAAAATACAAAAGTAATTGTACAAGGTATTACAGGGTCAACTGCCCTTTTCCATACAAAACAAATGCTTGAATATGGTACACAAATTGTTGCAGGGGTAACGCCAGGTAAAGGTGGACAAGTTGTAGAAGGTGTACCAGTATTTAATACAGTTGAAGAAGCAAAAGCAGAAACAGGTGCGAACGTTTCTGTAATTTATGTACCAGCACCATTTGCTGCAGATGCTATTTTAGAATGTATCGAAGCGGAGCTAGACTTAGCTATTTGTATTACAGAGCATATTCCAGTTGTGGATATGATTAAAGTGAAACGTTATTCTGAAGGCAAGAAAACACGTGTTGTAGGTCCTAACTGCCCAGGTGTTATTACTGCTGATGAGTGTAAAATTGGTATCATGCCAGGTTACATTCACAAAAAAGGTCATGTAGGTGTGGTATCACGTTCAGGTACACTAACTTATGAAGCTGTACACCAATTAACTGAAGAGGGTATTGGCCAAACAACTGCAGTAGGTATCGGTGGTGACCCTGTTAATGGCACAAACTTTATCGATGTCCTAAAAGCGTTCAATGAAGACGATGAAACTAAAGCTGTAGTTATGATTGGTGAAATCGGTGGTACTGCGGAAGAAGAAGCTGCAGAGTGGATTAAAGCTAATATGACTAAACCTGTTGTTGGTTTCGTAGGTGGACAAACTGCGCCTCCAGGTAAGCGTATGGGTCATGCTGGTGCTATCATTTCTGGTGGTAAAGGTACTGCCGATGAAAAGATTAAAACACTCAATAGCTGTGGTGTTAAAACAGCAGACACACCATCTGAAATTGGTACGACTTTAATCGAAGCAGCAAAAGAAGCTGGCATTTATGATGAATTATTAACAGTTAAATAATTTAATAATGCACTAAATAAGCACAAATTCCGAAGTATGTCGGGGTTTGTGCTATTTTAAGTGCCTAAAATTTACAATTCTCCTATTATAATAGTAGAAACTGATTTTTTTACTATGTTTTCTCTGAGATAATTGTTGTTTGTAAATGATTAGTCGATTTACAAATGATTTAAAATTACTTTTTAAAATCAGATTAAATTTTCAACTTATAAGACATAAAACTGTAAATTAAATTTGTACATTCTTGGTATATAATTTTAAGTATAAGGAGGGAACTATGAAACGTAGTTATCTATACTTAAAGCTAAGGTTTGCAGGTTTATCGACAATACAAATCTACAATTTATGTAAATTATTTCCTCATTTTCTAACTGCTCCGTTCAATGATCAACATCAATTACTATCCCGATTCTTATCTATGTCAAAGATCACTCATTCAGCGACTATCTCGCAGAAATTTCAGACTGAAACAATTACACAAATACTAACAACTTTGAACAATAGTCAAACGCATTTTGTTAGTATTGACCAATGTCACTATCCTTCTATACTTCGCGAAATTTATCAACCTCCATTAATATTATTCTACAGAGGACGTACGGACTTACTATCTCTTCCACATACATTAGCCGTAATTGGTTCAAGACATGCAACTCAATACTCCTATCAAGCACTAGATATGTTATTTCAGTCATTACAAGCTCATCGTTTTTGTATTGTTTCTGGGTTAGCAAAGGGTGCTGATTGTTATGCGCATCAATGTGCGATGTATTGGCAAATGCCAACTATTGCTGTTTTAGGGTTTGGTCATAATCATCATTATCCAAAGGAAACTGCACAAGTCCGTCAATACATAGAACAAAATGGCATTGTCATAAGCGAATATTTACCTGATGATCCACCAAAAAAATATTACTTTCCTCAACGTAACAGAATTATTAGCGGTATATCTAAAGGTGTCTTGATTACAGAGTCTATGGAGCGAAGTGGCACATTAATTACAACACAATTTGCATTAGAGCAAAATAGAAATGTCTATATCTTACCTGGAAGTATATTTGATCCAATGGTTAAAGGGAATTTATTAAGTGCACAGGAAGGCGCAAAAATTGTGATTAATGCAATGGATATTATAGAAGATTATATTTAAATTTCTCAAAACAGTAAAAGTGTAGTACAGTTTAACCTGAGTAAATAATTCAATCACAAAAAGAGTGTATAGATGATGTAATTTGAACAGGTCAAGGTTTTAAAATTGTAACTCTATAATTAAAAACATTGACAAAAACAAAATACACCGTTTATCATTTATCTTTGTAATTAAGAAATGCAAGGGGGTAACTACTTTGGCAGAAAATTTAGTCATAGTTGAATCGCCTGCAAAAGCTAAAACCATTGAAAAATATTTAGGTAAAAAATACAAAGTAATCGCATCAATGGGGCATGTTAGAGACTTGCCACGAAGCCAAATGGGTGTAGATTATGATAATGATTATGAACCAAAATATATAACGATACGCGGCAAAGGTCCTGTTGTAAAGGAATTAAAAAAGCATGCTAAAAAAGCAAAGAAAGTCTTTTTAGCGAGTGACCCTGACCGTGAGGGTGAAGCAATTGCTTGGCATTTAGCGAACATTTTAAATTTAGAAGATTCAAAAGAAAATAGAGTAGTATTTAATGAAATAACAAAAGATGCTGTGAAAGATAGTTTTAAACATCCAAGAGGCATAGAAATGGATTTAGTTGATGCACAACAAGCTAGACGTGTATTAGATAGATTAGTAGGATATAATATTTCGCCGGTATTATGGAAAAAGGTGAAAAAAGGTTTGTCAGCTGGTCGTGTACAATCAGTTGCATTAAGACTTGTTATTGATCGTGAAAATGAAATTCGAAACTTCAAACCAGAAGAATACTGGAAAATTGAAGGTGAGTTCAGATATAAGAAATCTAAATTCAATGCGAAATTCTTACATTATAAAAATAAACCTTATAAATTGACTAACAAAGATGACGTAGAAGTGATTACTAAGGAATTAGATGGTGATCAATTTGAGGTTACAAAAGTCACGAAAAAGGAAAAAACGAGATATCCAGCAAATCCATTTACAACATCGACGCTACAACAAGAAGCCGCGCGTAAATTAAACTTTAAAGCTCGTAAAACAATGATGTTAGCACAACAACTATATGAAGGTATCGATCTGAAGAGACAGGGTACTGTTGGTTTAATCACATATATGAGAACAGACTCCACAAGAATTTCAGACCAAGCCAAAGCTGAAGCAAAAGGTTACATTCAAGAAAAATATGGAAATGATTACACATCTAATAGAAAAGCTAAAGGTCAAGGCGACCAAGATGCCCATGAGGCAATCAGACCTTCGAGCACTTTGAGAACGCCAGCAGATATGAAAGATTATTTAACGCGTGATCAACACAGATTATATAAATTGATATGGGAAAGGTTTGTAGCTAGTCAAATGGCACCTGCCATTTTAGATACAGTAGCTTTGGATTTAACACAAAATAATATTAAGTTCAGAGCTAATGGACAGACGATTAAGTTCAAAGGTTTTATGACATTATATGTCGAAGCTAAAGATGACGAAGAGAATGGTAAAGAAAATAAATTGCCGAATATTGATGAAGGTGAGAAAGTAACAGCAACAAATATTGAACCTTCTCAACATTTTACCCAACCACCACCACGTTATACTGAAGCACGTCTTGTTAAAACATTAGAAGAATTAAAAATAGGTAGACCATCCACATATGCACCAACAATTGACACAATTCAAAAAAGAAATTACGTCAAAAATGAAAGTAAGCGATTTGTACCAACTGAATTAGGTGAAATTGTGCATGAACAAGTCAAAGATTATTTCCCTGAAATTATTGATGTCGATTTCACTGTAAACATGGAAACTTTACTTGATAAAGTAGCAGAAGGTGACATTGCATGGAAAAAGGTTATATCTGATTTTTACAATAGCTTTAAACAAGATGTTGAACGTGCAGAAGAAGAAATGGAAAAAATAGAAATTAAAGATGAGCCTGCTGGTGAAGATTGTGAAGTATGCGGTTCACCAATGGTAATTAAAATGGGACGTTATGGTAAATTTATGGCGTGTTCAAATTTCCCAGATTGTCGTAATACCAAAGCAATCATTAAGTCAATCGGCGTGAAATGCCCAAAATGTAATGAAGGGGACGTCGTGGAAAGAAAGTCTAAGAAAAACAGACTGTTTTATGGTTGTTCTAAATATCCAGAATGTGACTTCATAAGTTGGGATAAACCAGTTGGACGTGCATGTCCAAAATGTGAACACTATCTTGTTGAGAAGAAACAAGGTAGAAAGAGTCAGGTTGTCTGCTCAAACTGTGATTACAAAGAAGAAGAACAAAAGTAAAAGTAATTAAATTAGTATGTTCATAATAGCGCCTTATTAGCGCAAAATAAAAATTATAATAACAGCAACTTACGGCACATATTTTAAAAAGTGGTAATCAGTTTTTATAATATATTATATACGTGTCGTAGTTGCTATTTTAATGTATTGGAGGATTTATCATGACTCAAACGGTAAATGTAGTTGGAGCAGGGTTAGCAGGATCAGAGGCAGCATACCAACTCGCACAAAGAGGTATTAAAGTGAATTTAATAGAGATGAGACCGGTTAAACAAACACCTGCACATCACACGGATAAATTTGCAGAATTAGTTTGTTCCAATTCACTGCGAGGTAATGCCTTAACAAATGCTGTGGGCGTTTTAAAGGAAGAGATGAGAAGATTAGATTCGTTAATCATCAGTGCTGCCGATAAAGCGCGAGTACCTGCAGGTGGTGCATTAGCGGTTGATAGACATGACTTTGCAGGTTATGTTACAGAAACTTTAAAAAATCATCCTAATGTGACTGTATTGAATGAAGAGGTTGATGGTATACCTGATGGCTACACAATTATTGCTACTGGACCACTAACTACGAGTAATCTAGCACAAGAAATTGTAGATGTTACTGGTAAAGATCAACTTTATTTCTATGATGCAGCAGCACCGATAATCGAAAAAGATAGTATCGATATGAATAAAGTCTATTTAAAATCACGTTATGATAAAGGAGAGGCGGCATACCTTAATTGTCCAATGACAGAAGAAGAATTTGATAGATTTTATGAAGCGGTATTGGCAGCTGAAGTTGCTCCAGTTAATGAATTTGAAAAGGAAAAATATTTTGAAGGTTGTATGCCATTTGAAGTGATGGCAGAACGAGGTAGAAAAACGTTATTATTCGGACCGATGAAACCAGTTGGACTAGAAGATCCAAAGACAGGGAAACGTCCATTTGCTGTAGTACAATTACGTCAAGATGATGCAGCTGGTACGCTATATAATATTGTAGGTTTTCAAACGCATTTAAAATGGGGTGCCCAAAAAGACGTGATACGTCTTATACCTGGTTTAGAAAATGTAGATATCGTAAGATACGGTGTTATGCATAGAAATACCTTTATTAATTCACCTGACGTTTTAACAGAGACTTATGAATTAAAAGGAAGAGAATCACTTTATTTTGCAGGACAAATGACAGGTGTTGAAGGTTATGTTGAAAGTGCTGCAAGTGGACTTGTAGCAGGTATTAACTTAGCTCATAAATTACAAGGTAAAGGCGAAGTTATTTTCCCAAGAGAAACTATGATTGGTAGTATGGCATATTATATTTCTCATGCTAAAAATGAAAAGAATTTCCAACCTATGAATGCTAACTTTGGTTTATTGCCATCTCTTGAAAATAGAATTAAAGATAAAAAAGAACGTTACGAAAAGTTAGCTAATAGAGCATTATCATTCTTAGATAATTACAAACAAACCTTATAATAATAAATTTACAACGTTTGTTTCCGAAAATTTAGAAAATTTACCACAACTTAATAGTTATTTTTCGCAGTCCCCTTCCACAATATGCTAGAATACTTATTGATGGAGGGGTTTTTATTGGAAGAAATCCAAACAGCATACCTGTATATGTTGAAAGTTGAGAGACAATTTTCAGAACATACTTTAAATTCATATCACGATGACTTAGAACAGTTTAATGCATTTTTATCTCAAGAATATTTAAATTTAGCAACCTTTGAATATAAGGATGCAAGAAATTATTTGAGTTTTTTATATTCAAAAGGCTTGAAAAGAACGACAGTTTCCCGTAAAATTTCTACGCTGAGAAGTTTTTACGAATATTGGATGACTCAAGATGATCAAGTAACTAATCCGTTCGTACAGCTCGTACATCCAAAAAAGGAACAATACTTACCACATTTTTTCTATGAAGCGGAAATGGATGCGCTATTTGATACAGTTGAAAGGGATGCCAAAAAAGGATTGCGAGATCGTGTAATCTTAGAACTGTTATATGCAACTGGCATAAGGGTGTCGGAATTAGTTAATATTCAAATGTCTGACTTAGATATGAATTTACCCGGAGTTAAGGTGTTAGGGAAAGGCAGTAAGGAAAGATTTATTCCTTTTGGCGAATTTTGTAAACAAAGTATTGAACGATATTTAGAAAGCTTTAAACCTAAGGTAAATGCAAATCACAATTATTTGTTAGTAAATATGAGCGGTGCGCCTATAACAGAGCGTGGCGTTCGTTATGTGTTGAATGATGTTGTCAAACGAACGGCAGGCGTGACAGAAATTCACCCTCATAAATTGCGGCATACATTTGCAACGCATATGTTAAATCAAGGCGCCGATTTAAGAACAGTTCAATCACTGTTAGGGCATGTAAATCTTTCGACTACAGGTCGCTATACACATGTGACAAATGATCAGTTGAGAAAAGTTTATTTAAATGCACATCCACGTGCAAAAAAGGAGAATTAAATTATGAGTACATCTATACATGCAACAACTATATATGCTGTGAAACATAATGGTCATTCTGCGATGGCAGGTGATGGTCAGGTAACACTTG
The DNA here is from genome assembly GCF_029774255.1 of Staphylococcus gallinarum. Taxonomy (NCBI): domain Bacteria; kingdom Bacillati; phylum Bacillota; class Bacilli; order Caryophanales; family Staphylococcaceae; genus Staphylococcus; species Staphylococcus gallinarum. The sequence goes on along the minus strand of NZ_CP069082.1, from coordinate 1,707,062 downwards.
GGGAACAAGTAATTATGAAAAATACTGCTAGAAAAGTGCGACGTTTATACAACGATAAAGTGTTAGCTGGTTTTGCAGGAAGCGTTGCGGATGCCTTCACTTTATTTGAAAAATTTGAAACAAAGCTTCAACAATTTGGAGGTAATTTGGAAAGAGCTGCTGTAGAGCTTGCTCAAGAATGGAGAGGCGATAAACAATTACGTCAACTTGAAGCGATGCTTATCGTTATGGATCAAGAATCATTACTAGTTGTAAGTGGAACAGGGGAAGTCATTGCACCAGATGATGACTTAATTGCAATTGGTTCAGGTGGTAATTATGCATTGAGCGCAGGGAGAGCACTGAAACGCCATGCAACACATTTATCTGCAAAGGAAATGGCATATGAAAGTCTGAAAGTTGCTTCTGACATTTGTGTGTTTACCAATGATCATATTATCGTCGAGGAATTATAAATTAGAATGACAGAATAGTTTAAATATAGTAATAAAAATGTATAAAATATTTGAAATCGGATAAAGTATAAGCAATTGCTTGTATAGCGATAAGGCATTTAATTATTGTTTTTTAATTATTATGCATAAATGGAGGTTATACAGATATGGACACGAATGGTATTAAACTAACACCAAAAGATATCGTTTCAAGTCTGAATGAATATATTGTCGGACAAGAAGATGCAAAACGTAAAGTCGCAGTTGCGCTTAGAAATAGATATCGCAGAAGCTTGCTCTCTGAAGAAGAAAAGCAAGAGATTGCACCTAAAAATATTTTAATGATTGGTCCAACAGGTGTTGGGAAGACAGAAATTGCTAGAAGAATGGCAAAAATTGTAGGTGCGCCTTTCATCAAAGTGGAAGCTACTAAATTTACAGAAGTAGGCTACGTTGGTCGTGATGTTGAAAGCATGGTTAGAGATTTAGTTGATGTAGCAGTACGTTTAGTAAAGGAACAAAAAAAATTACTTGTTGAAGATGAAGCTAGAGAGAAAGCAAACGAAAAACTGGTTAAGTTGTTAGTACCTAGTATGAAGAAAAAAGCGAACCAAAATAACAACCCGTTGGAATCATTATTTGGAGGGGCAATGCCTAACTTCGGACAGAATAGTGACGAAGAGGAAGAAGCCCCAACTGAAGAAATTAAAACTAAACGCTCTGAAATCAAACAACAATTATTAAATGGGCAACTAGAAGAGGAAAAAGTTCGCATTAAAGTTGAGCAAGACCCAGGAGCTATGGGTATGTTAGGTACAAACCAAAATCAACAAATGCAAGATATGATGAACCAATTATTGCCTAAGAAAAAGGTAGAGCGAGAAGTGCCAGTAAAAACTGCGAGAAAAATATTAGCAGATGAATTTGCAGATGAATTGATCGATCAAGAATCAGCAAACCAAGAAGCAATTGAACTAGCAGAACAAATGGGCATTATCTTTATTGATGAAATAGACAAAGTTGCCACAAATAATCAAAATTCTGGTCAAGATGTGTCAAGACAAGGCGTTCAAAGAGATATCTTACCAATTCTTGAAGGTAGCATGATTCAAACGAAATATGGTACTGTAAGTACGGAACATATGCTGTTTATTGGTGCTGGTGCATTCCATGTTGCTAAGCCAAGTGATTTAATTCCTGAGTTGCAAGGTCGTTTTCCAATTCGTGTTGAATTAGAAAGTCTTTCAGTAGAAGATTTTGTTAGCATATTAACAGAGCCTAAATTATCACTTATCAAACAATATGAAGCATTGTTACAAACAGAAGATGTGACGGTGAACTTTACTGACGAAGCGATTCAGCGTTTAGCTGAAATTGCATTCCAAGTCAATCAAGATACGGATAATATCGGTGCACGTCGACTACACACGATTTTAGAGAAAATGCTTGAAGATTTATCGTTTGAAGCACCAAATATGCCGAATGCTGTGGTTGATATTACACCACAATATGTCGATGATAAATTGAAAACAATCTCAACAAATAAAGATTTAAGTGCATTTATTTTATAATATAAATTACAAAGGAGTAAGAATATGAGCTTATTATCGAAAACTAGAGAATTAAACACACTTTTGCAAAAGCATAAAGGAATTGCCGTTGATTTCAAAGATATGGCGCAAACGATTAGTAGTGTAACGGTAACAAATGTATTTATCGTTTCAAGAAAAGGGAAAATTTTAGGATCAAGCTTAAACGAATTATTAAAAAATGAACGTATTATTCAAATGCTTGAAAATCGTCATATCCCAAGTGAGTATACAGACCAATTAATGGACGTAAAGGAAACACAATCTAATATTGACATTGAAAATGTACTCACAGTATTCCCACCTGAAAATAAAGATCTATTTACTGATAGTCGTACGACAATCTTCCCAATTCTAGGTGGTGGGGAACGTTTAGGTACTTTAGTATTAGGTAGAGTTCAAGATGATTTCTCTGAAAATGACCTAGTATTAGGTGAATATGCTGCAACAGTAATCGGTATGGAAATTTTAAGAGAAAAGCATAATGAAGTTGAAAAAGAAGCTCGAGATAAAGCTGCAATTAGCATGGCTATCAACTCATTATCATATTCTGAAAGTGAAGCAATCGAGCATATTTTTGAAGAGTTAGGCGGAAAAGAAGGCCTACTTATTGCTTCTAAAGTTGCAGATCGTGTTGGCATTACAAGATCAGTTATTGTTAATGCATTACGTAAATTAGAAAGTGCGGGCGTTATAGAGTCACGTTCACTCGGTATGAAAGGTACTTTCATTAAAGTTAAAAAAGATAAGTTCTTAGACGAATTAGATCGTTTTAAATAAAAAGAATTTAATGTTGTATATAAAAAAAGAACGTGAGAATTGACTAGGTTGAACGCGTGTTATAAATTTCGTTCATTGTTATAACACGTTCTTTTTTTATGTCATAATTCAACTAATGAAATAGTTGCTTTATAAATACAAATGTGATATATTTATTCACGGCTATAAAGCCAATACACACATAAGAAGTGAAAGTATAAACGGTGCGATAATTCATTATCGTGTTTGTATGAGCTTTTTATGGAGGTAGAAAACCAATAGGAGGAATTTAATCATGGCAGTAATTTCAATGAAACAATTGCTAGAAGCAGGTGTTCACTTCGGTCACCAAACACGCCGTTGGAACCCAAAAATGAAAAGATATATCTTCACTGAGAGAAACGGTATTTACATTATCGACTTACAAAAAACAGTGAAAAAAGTAGAAGAAGCTTATAACTTCATCAAACAAATTTCTGAAGATGGCGGTAAAGTTTTATTCGTTGGTACGAAGAAACAAGCTCAAGAATCAGTTAAAGCTGAAGCTGAGCGTTCTGGTCAATTCTACGTTAACCAAAGATGGTTGGGTGGAATCTTAACTAACTATAAAACAATCTCTAAACGTATTAAACGTATCTCTGAAATTGAAAAAATGGAAGAAGATGGCCTATTCGAAGTATTACCTAAAAAAGAAGTTGTAGAACTTAAAAAAGAATATGACCGTTTAATTAAATTCTTAGGCGGAATTCGTGATATGAAATCAATGCCTCAAGCATTATTCGTTGTTGATCCTCGTAAAGAGCGCAACGCAATTGCTGAAGCACGTAAATTAAACATCCCAATCGTAGGTATCGTGGATACTAACTGTGATCCTGATGAAATTGATTACGTTATCCCTGCTAACGATGATGCTATCCGTGCCGTTAAGTTATTAACTGGTAAAATGGCAGATGCAATCTTAGAAGGTCAACAAGGTGTATCAAATGAAGAAGTAGCAGCTGAACAAAACATTGATTTAGAAGAATCTAAAGAAGCTACTGAAGCAGAAACAACTGAAGAAGACACTTCTGTTGAATCAAACTAAGAATAATGTAAAATGGGTGATAAGATAAATAGGCTTATCACCTTTTTTTAAGATAAATTTATTAAAATTCATTAATAATGGAGGAATATGAAATGGCAATTTCAGCTAAACTTGTAAAAGAATTACGTGAAAAAACTGGCGCTGGTATGATGGACTGTAAAAAAGCGTTAACAGAAACTGATGGAGATATTGATAAAGCAGTTGACTACCTACGTGAAAAAGGTATTGCAAAAGCAGCTAAAAAATCTGATCGTATTGCAGCAGAAGGTCTAGTACATGTTGAGGAGAAAGGAAACGAAGCAGCAATTGTTGAAATCAACTCAGAAACTGACTTCGTTGCACGTAACGAAGGTTTCCAAAACTTAGTTAAAGAAATTGCTATCCAAGTATTAGAATCTAAAGCTGATTCAGTTGAAGCATTATTAGAAACTACTTTACCAAGTGGTGAAACAGTAGACCAACGTATGAAAGAAGCAATTTCTACAATCGGTGAGAAATTAAGCATTCGTCGTTTTGCTGTGAGAACAAAAACTGACAACGATTCATTCGGTTCATACTTACACATGGGTGGACGTATCGGTGTATTAACAGTAGTAGAAGGTTCTACTGATGCTGAAGCAGCAAAAGATGTAGCAATGCACATTGCAGCAATCAATCCTAAATATGTTTCATCTGAACAAGTAAGTGAAGATGAAATTGCTCACGAAAGAGAAGTATTAAAACAACAAGCATTAAATGAAGGTAAACCAGAAAATATCGTTGAAAAAATGGTAGAAGGTCGTTTACGTAAATATTTACAAGAAATTTGTGCAGTTGACCAAAACTTTGTAAAAGATCCTGATCAAACAGTTGAAGCTTTCTTAAAATCTAAAGGTGGAAAACTTGTTGACTTCGTACGTTATGAAGTAGGCGAAGGAATGGAAAAACGCGAAGAAAACTTTGCTGACGAAGTTAAAGGACAAATGAAATAATTTTTCATAGCTTGAACAAGAAAGAAGACACCTTTTGTGCTCCATATGAAAGATTTACTTTTGTATTGGAAGACCTATTGTGTCTTCTTTACTTGTATCAATTACATATTTTTACAATAGAGAGGATAAGACAATGGCTCAAACTTCTAAATACAAACGTGTTGTTTTAAAATTAAGTGGCGAAGCACTAGCAGGTGAGGATGGTTTTGGAATTAATCCAATCATTATAAAAAGTGTTGCTGAACAAGTGGCAGAAGTTGCTAAGATGGATTGCGAAATTGCAGTCATCGTTGGTGGCGGCAATATTTGGAGAGGTAAGACAGGTAGTGACCTCGGTATGGATCGTGGTACAGCGGATTATATGGGTATGTTAGCTACTGTAATGAATGCATTAGCATTACAAGACAGTTTAGAGCAACTAGAATGTGATACGCGCGTTTTAACTTCAATTGAAATGAAACAAGTAGCAGAACCATACATTCGACGCCGTGCAATCAGACATTTAGAGAAAAAACGTGTTGTAATTTTCGCAGCTGGAATAGGTAATCCATACTTTTCTACTGACACAACTGCAGCTTTACGTGCAGCGGAAGTTGAAGCTGATGTTATCTTGATGGGTAAAAATAACGTTGATGGCGTTTATTCTGCAGATCCTAAAGTAGATTCAAGCGCGGTCAAATATGAACACCTTACTCATATTCAAATGTTACAAGAAGGTTTACAAGTAATGGACTCAACAGCATCATCATTCTGTATGGATAATAATATTCCATTAAATGTATTTTCAATTACAGAAGAAGGTAATATTAAACGTGCTGTAATGGGCGAAAAAATAGGAACTTTAATTACAAAATAATTAGGAGTGTATGACAATGAGTGACATTCTTCAAGACACAAAGTCAAAAATGAAAAAATCTATTGATAATCTATCAAGAGAATTAGCTAATATCAGTGCAGGTAGAGCCAATTCTAATTTATTAAACGGAGTAACAGTTGATTATTATGGTGCACCTACACCAGTTCAACAATTAGCAAGCATCAATGTGCCAGAAGCACGTTTATTAGTGATTTCTCCATATGACAAGTCTTCTGTTGCTGATATTGAAAAAGCAATTAATGCTGCAAATCTTGGTGTTAATCCTTCAAGTGATGGTGAAGTAATTCGTATTAGTGTACCAGCATTAACTGAGGAGCGTCGTAAAGAATTAGTTAAAGACGTTAAAAAAATCGGTGAAAATGCTAAAGTTGCAATTAGAAATGTTCGCCGTGATTCTAATGACGAACTTAAAAAACAACAAAAAGATGGCGACATCACTGAGGATGATTTAAGATCTCAAACAGAGGATGTTCAAAAGTTAACTGACGATTCTATTAAACAAGTAGATGAACTATTAGACGAAAAAGAAAAAGATATAATGTCAGTATAAACATGGTAAGAATGCATTTATTCTAAGTTATGAGCATATTGCGTAAGCATGTCATCATAATTATTATAGCAATGCATAATTTTATCTGAACTGTATCAAATAGGACTTTGGTACAGTTTTTTTATTTGTTTATTCAACGTGCTTATCTATTATGATAAAATGGTAGATAAATGTATCGTGAACCTATTATAATAAACAGAGAGACGCAAGCTCGGAGGAAATACCATGTTTAAAAAGTTAAATAAACAGAAAAAGAAACAATCACAGCAATTAAATTCTGAAATAGACTTACATAATATACCAGAACATGTTGCAATCATAATGGACGGAAATGGTCGATGGGCAAAAAAAAGAAAGTTACCTCGCATCAAGGGTCATTATCAAGGTATGCAAACAGTTAAAGAAATTACTAGAGAAGCTAGTGATTTAGGTATTAAATACTTAACGTTATATGCGTTTTCTACAGAAAATTGGTCTAGACCTAAAAGTGAAGTTAACTATATCATGAATTTACCTGTTAATTTCTTGAAAACATTTTTACCAGAATTGATTGAAAAAAATGTAAAAGTTGAAACAATTGGTTTTATGGAACACTTGCCAGATTCAACATTAAAAGCTATCAATAAAGCGATTGAAGAAACGAAAGACAACACCGGCTTACGTTTAATCTTTGCATTGAACTATGGCGGTCGTGCAGAAATTGTGCAGAGTATGAAAACAATATTCGATGAATTATCTAATGAGGGACTTACAAGTGATTCGATTAATGAAGCAATGATAGAAAAACACCTAATGACACATCGTTATCCAGATCCGGAATTGCTAATTAGAACTTCAGGAGAGCAAAGAATTAGTAATTTCCTAATTTGGCAAGCATCATATAGTGAATTTATTTTCAATGAAAAATTGTGGCCCGACTTCGACAAAGAAGAGTTAATAAATTGTATTAAAATTTATCAATCACGCCAACGTCGATTTGGCGGGGTTATAGATAGTTAGGAGAAAAGTATGAAAGTTAGAACTTTAACAGCAATTATTGCGCTGATCATTTTCCTTCCAATTTTATTAAAAGGTGGATTTAGTTTAATTTTATTTTCATATTTACTTGCTTTTATCGGTTTAAAAGAATTGCTAAATATGAATATGATTAAGTTCTTATCAATTCCAGGTATAATAAGTGCATTAGGTGTGTTTATTATTATGTTGCCACAAGATGCTGGTACATGGGTTAATGATTTACAACTTAAATCATTAATTGCAATGAGTTTCATTCTATTAAGTTATACAGTATTGTCGAAAAATAGATTTAGTTTTATGGACGCAGCCTTCTGTTTAATGTCAATTGCATATGTTGGTATTGGATTTATGTACTTATATGAAACACGATCAGAAGGTATACATTACATATTATTTGCCTTTTTAGTGGTATGGTTAACTGATACAGGAGCATATATCTTTGGTCGCCTAATGGGTAAACATAAGCTGTGGCCTGTAATTAGTCCTAATAAGACAATCGAAGGTTTTATTGGTGGTTTGATTTGTAGTTTAATTGTTCCATTAATTATGATTATGTTTGTGGACTTTGATATTGCGACATGGTTATTATTAATTCTTACAGTGATACTAAGTATGTTTGGTCAGTTAGGTGATTTAGTTGAATCTGGATTTAAACGTCACTTTGGTGTGAAAGATTCCGGCCGAATTTTACCTGGTCACGGTGGTATTCTCGATAGATTTGATAGCTTTATGTTTGTATTACCATTATTAAATATTTTCCTTATTCAAATGTAAGTTTAAATTATAGATTTACACGTAAAATAGATATATCTTTTACAGGAGTTAATGAATAATGGATCCTAATTTCTAAGTAATTAGGTGAAATTGTTTCTTAACTCCTTTTCACAAGGTTAGAAAATCTATGTTAAAAATTAGATCATATCGAATTGGTATAGTTATGTGTAACGTAAAGTAGAGTTGTGTTATACTTTTATAATCTTGAGTAATGCTTAAGAAACAATAATATGTAATTAAATGTTTAAAGATGGTAACAACGTCACAATAATTAATTTATATCGAAAAATATGAGGTGTATTGAATTGAGTTTTCTAGTAACAATAATATCTTTTATCATCGTATTTGGTGTACTGGTTTCCGTTCATGAATATGGACATATGTTCTTTGCCAAAAGAGCAGGAATTATGTGCCCCGAATTTGCTATTGGTATGGGTCCCAAAATATTTAGTTTCAGAAAGAATGAAACGTTATATACAATTCGACTATTGCCAGTTGGTGGTTATGTTCGAATGGCGGGTGATGGTTTAGAAGAATCACCTGTACAACCTGGAATGCATGTTAAAATCAAAGTGAATGATAATAACGAAATAACGCATATCATATTAGACGATCAACATAAATTCCAACAAATCGAAGCAATTGAAGTAAAGCAATGTGATTTTAGTGAAGGCTTATACATTGAAGGTGTCACAGCTCATGATCAAGAACGTCACCATTATCAAATCGCTAAAAAAGCTTTCTTTGTGGAAAATGGTAGCTTGATTCAAATTGCACCTAAAGATCGTCAATTCACATATAAAAAGCCTTACCAAAAGTTTTTAACTTTATTTGCAGGTCCATTATTTAATTTTTTACTTACTTTAGTTATTTTTATCGGACTGGCTTATTATCAAGGTACGCCTACAAATAGTATAGATAAAGTTTTTGATCATACACCTGCCCAACAAGCAGGGTTACAATCTGGTGATAAAATCACTAAAATAGCCAACTATGATATCAAAAATAAAGATGATATAGATAAAGCGATGGCCAATGTGAAAGATCAGAAAACAAAGGTTACGGTAGAACGCGATGGGAAAGAGAAATCGGTTGAAGTTAAGCCTAAAAAAGTAGAACAAAAAATGACGAAAACACAGTCTGAGACAAAATATATACTTGGCTATCAACCTGGAACCGAACATTCGCTATTTAAACCAATTGTCTCTGGTATTGAAAGAACAATATTTGCAGGTAAATTAATCTTTACTGCAATTTTAAGTATGATTGCCAGTATTTTCACCGGTCAATTTTCATTTGATATGTTAAATGGTCCTGTGGGTATATATCACAATGTGGATTCAGTTGTAAAAACTGGTATTATAAATTTAATTTCGTGGACTGCATTATTGAGTGTTAACTTAGGTTTAATGAATTTACTACCTATTCCTGCACTTGATGGTGGCCGAATTTTATTTGTAATTTACGAAGCAATTTTTAGAAAGCCAGTTAATAAAAAGGCAGAAACAACAATTATTGCAATTGGTGCGGTATTTGTATTGATAATTATGGTCTTAGTGACTTGGAATGATATCCAACGCTATTTCTTATAATGTAGATTAGAGAGGAGCAAACAAAGTAATGAGACAATCAAAAGTATTTATACCAACGATGAAAGAAGTTCCTTCTGGTGCTGAAGCATTAAGCCATCGTTTATTATTAAAAGCGGGGTTAATTAAACAAAGTACAAGTGGTATTTATAGCTATTTACCACTAGCAGCAAGAGTATTAAATAATATAGAAAGTATTGTTCGAGAAGAAATGGAACGTATCGATGCAGTGGAAATCTTAATGCCTGCATTACAACAAGCAGAACTTTGGGAAGAGTCTGGACGCTGGGATGCATACGGTCCTGAACTTATGCGTTTACAAGATCGTAATGGACGAGGATTTGCATTAGGTCCAACACACGAAGAAGTTGTTACATCAATTGTTAGAGATGAATTGAAATCTTATAAGCAATTACCATTGACGTTATTCCAAATTCAATCGAAATTTAGAGACGAAAAGCGCCCACGCTTTGGTTTATTACGTGGACGAGAATTTATCATGAAAGATGCATATTCATTCCATGCAGATGAAGCATCTTTAGATGAATCATATAATGATATGTATGATGCTTATGGTCGTATATTTAAACGTGTTGGTATCAATGCACGTCCAGTAGTGGCTGACTCTGGTGCAATTGGTGGTAGTCATACACATGAATTTATGGCATTAAGTGAAATCGGTGAAGATACGATTGTCTATAGTGAACAAAGTGACTATGCCGCAAATATTGAAAAAGCTGAAGTTGTTTATGTACCAAATGAAAAACATGATGAAATTCAACCGTTATCAAAAATTGAAACGCCAAACATTCATACAGCAAAAGAGTTGGCAGACTTTCTTGAGAAACCATTAGATGAAATTACTAAATCTATGGTATTTAAAGTTGATGGTGAATTTATCATGGTCTTGGTACGTGGTCACCATGAAATTAATGATATTAAATTAAAGGCTTATTTTGAGACAGACAATATTGAATTAGCTACAGAAGCTGAAATTGTTAATTTATTGGGGGCAAAACCAGGTTCATTAGGACCAGTTACTGATAAAGAAATTAAAGTTTACGCAGATAACTATATCCAAGATTTAAATAATATTGTTGTTGGTGCAAACGAAGATGGTTACCACCTATTGAATGCAAATTTAGATCGTGACTTTAATGTTACTGCTTTTGGAGATTTCAGGTTTATAATAGAAGGTGAAGCATTAGCGGACGGATCTGGTGCTGCTAAATTCGCAGAAGGTATTGAGGTAGGACAAGTCTTTAAATTAGGTACCAAGTATTCAGAGTCAATGAATGCTACGTTTTTAGATAATCAAGGTAAAGCAAAACCATTATTAATGGGTTGTTATGGTATTGGTGTATCAAGAACGTTAAGTGCTATCGTTGAACAAAATAACGACGAAAATGGTATTATTTGGCCAAAATCAGTTACTCCATTTGATTTACATTTGATTACGATTAATCCAAAGAAAGATGATCAGCGTGAATTAGGTGATGATTTATATACACAATTAGCTGAACATTTCGACGTGTTGTATGATGATCGTAAAGAACGCGCAGGTGTTAAATTTAACGACGCAGATTTAATTGGATTACCAATTAGAGTCGTTGTCGGTAAAAATGCTGCCGAAGGTATTGTTGAAGTTAAACGTAGAGACAATGGTGAAAGCGAAGAGATACATGTGAATGATTTAATTAATTATGTGAATGAGTTATATACGAAACTTTAATTAAATTATTTGGCATATTAATAAGTCAATTTAACCGTTTATATGATAGAGAAATTAGAATTAATATGCACGATTAAATAGCATTAGATTTTAAAACATATAATAAATCAAATTGTTATAAGGCATAGAAATGAGCGTACAGATCTGAATTGAGACGCTAATTTATGATTAGCTCAACACAAGAAATGCATAATAGGGAGTGGACTAAGAAATCTGATATACCCAGAGATTTCGATTCCACTCTTTTTTCTATGAATTACTATGTTTCATACTATGCATTGCGCCACTTTTATGAATTGTGGGAATTTTTAAAAGTGATGCATTTATATATTAGAAATATAGGTAAATGCGTTATAATATAGAGAATGATAAAAAATACATACACCGTCATTGAGAGAAAAATAAAAACAGTGTAATACAAAGTAAGGTGGTAATCGTCATGGCAATGACAAATCAGGAAAAATTCAAAGTCTTAGCTGATCAAATTAAGATTGCGAATCAGTTAGATTCAGAATTTCTTGAGCAAAGTGAATTAAATCGAGTTGATGTATCGACGGCAGATCGTTCTTGGATATTTCAAATTACATTCCCGTACTTTTTATCTATAGAAAACTATTTATTATTTATTAATGCCATTCAAGAAGAATTTAAATCTATAGCTAAAGTAAGTTGTAACTTTACTATTCAAAATAAAGCAAATCAAGATGAGTATGCGATTAAATATTTTAGTTATTGTATTGATCAAACTAAGTTATCACCAAAAGTTAAAGGACAATTGAAGCAAAAGAAATTGATTATGTCTGGTGATGTCTTGAAGGTCATGTGTCAAAATGATGTTGAGCGTAACCATTTTGATAAGGCATGTAACGGTAGTTTGATTAAAGCGTATCAGCAATGTGGTTTTGATATCAGCGGTATTATCTTTGAAACAGATAGTGTTGGTACTGAAGATGATTTGGCTTCACTCGAGGCACATATTCAACAAGAAGATGAGCAAAGTGCGCGTGAAGCAACAGAAAAATTAGAAAAAATGAAAGCTGAAAAGGCAAAACAACAAGACAACAATGAAAGTAATGTAACGAAATGTCAAATTGGTAAACCAATTCAAATTGAAAATGTTCGTTCTATAGAATCAATAGTCGAAGAAGAATTCAAAGTAGCTGTTGAAGGTGTTATCTTTGATATTAACTTAAAAGAATTGAAGAGTGGTCGTCATATCGTAGAACTAAAGGTAACTGACTACACAGATTCATTAGTACTAAAAATGTTTACACGTAAAAATAAAGATGATTTAGATCATTTTAAAGCATTGAGTGTCGGAAAATGGGTTCGTGCACAAGGAAGAATTGAAGAGGATACATTCGTACGTGATCTAGTGATGATGATGTCGGATATTGAAGAAATTAAAAAGAATCCAAAGCAAGATAAAGCTGAGGATAAAAGAGTTGAATTCCATTTACATACATCAATGAGCCAAATGGATGGTATTCCTAATATCTCTGCATATGTAGAGCAAGCTGCAAAATGGGGACATAAAGCAATTGCTGTAACAGATCATAATGTTGTTCAAGCATTTCCAGACGCTCATAATGCCGCAGAAAAAAACGGCATTAAAATGATTTATGGTATGGAAGGCATGCTCGTTGACGACGGTGTTCCTATTGCTTATAAACCATTTGATTGTGACTTGAAATCTGCTACATATGTTGTATTTGACGTGGAAACAACAGGGCTATCAAACCAATATGATAAAATCATTGAACTTGCTGCAGTTAAAGTCAAAGATGGCGAAATTATTGATAAATTTGAACGTTTCAGTAATCCACATGAAAGATTATCAGAAACAATTATCAATCTAACGCATATTACGGATGATATGTTAATAGATGCACCTGAAATTGAAGAAGTACTCACAGAATTTAAAGCATGGGTTGGAGATGCAATATTTGTAGCTCATAACGCTTCATTTGATATGGGCTTCATTGATACAGGATATGAACATGTTGGTTTAGGTGAGTCAACTAATGGTGTAATTGATACCTTAGAGTTATCACGTACGATTAATACAGAATATGGTAAACATGGCTTGAATTTCTTGGCTAAAAAGTATGGCGTTGAACTGACACAACACCATAGAGCCATTTATGATACAGAAGCAACGGCTTATATCTTCATTAAAATGTTAAAGCAATTAGAGGAATTAGGTGTTAATAACCATAAAGATATTAATCAGTCACTCTCCAATGAAGATGCATATAAAAGAGCGCGACCAAACCATGTAACACTTATTGTACAAAACCAACAAGGTTTGAAAAATCTCTTTAAAATCGTTAGTGAATCATTGGTCCATTATTACTATAGAACGCCAAGAATTCCACGTTCGTTGCTAGACGAATATCGTGAAGGAATACTTGTTGGTTCTGCTTGTGACGAAGGTGAAGTATTTACTGCGGTAATGCAAAAGGATCAATCTCAAGTAGAGAGAATTGCGAAATATTATGATTTTATTGAAGTACAACCACCAGCATTGTACCAAGATTTAATTGATAGAGAATTGGTTAGAGACAACGAAACGCTACACGAAATTTATCAACGTTTATTACAAGCTGGTCAAACAAACCAAATTCCAGTCATCGCTACAGGCAATGCGCATTATCTATTTGAACATGATAGTATTGCTCGAAAAATATTGATTGCATCACAGCCTGGGAATCCACTAAATCGATCTACGTTACCTGAAGCACATTTTAGAACAACAGATGAAATGCTCGATGAACTACATTTCCTAGGTGAAGAGACAGCATATGAGATTGTTGTGAAAAATACGAATGAATTAGCTGATCGTATCGAACGTGTAGTTCCGATTAAAGATGAATTATATACACCACGTATGGATGGAGCCAATGAAGAAATACGTGAACTAAGTTATTCTAATGCTAAAAAACTTTACGGTGAAGACCTACCACAAATTGTTATTGATAGGCTCGAAAAAGAATTGGCAAGTATTATCGGTAATGGTTTCGCAGTAATTTATTTGATTTCGCAACGCTTGGTAAAAAAATCATTAGATGACGGTTATTTAGTTGGTTCACGTGGTTCGGTTGGATCTAGTTTTGTTGCGACAATGACCGAAATTACAGAAGTAAATCCATTGCCGCCACACTATATTTGCCCTCAATGTAAGGAAAGTGAATTCTTTGATGATGGTTCTGTAGGTTCAGGGTTTGATTTACCGGATAAAAAATGTCCACACTGTGATTGTGATTTAATTAAAGAGGGACAAGACATACCTTTCGAAACGTTCTTAGGATTTAAAGGTGATAAAGTACCTGATATTGACTTGAACTTTAGTGGTGAATATCAACCAGAAGCACACAATTATACCAAAGTATTATTTGGTGAAGATAAAGTATTCCGTGCAGGTACAATTGGTACTGTTGCTGAAAAAACTGCCTTCGGATTTGTAAAAGGTTATTTAAACGACCAAGGAATTCACAAACGAGGCGCCGAAGTAGACCGATTAGTTAAAGGTTGTACAGGTGTTAAAAGGACAACTGGGCAACATCCAGGTGGTATTATTGTTGTACCAGATTATATGGATATTTATGACTTTACACCGGTTCAATTCCCAGCAGATGATCAATCATCATCATGGATGACGACGCACTTTGATTTCCATTCTATTCATGATAATGTATTGAAACTTGATATCCTTGGACACGATGATCCTACAATGATAAGAATGCTTCAAGATTTATCTGGTATTGATCCTAAGACGATTCCAGTTGATGATAAAGAAACGATGGGAATATTTAGCTCACCAGATCCTTTAGGTGTAACTGCTGATGATATTCTGTGTAAGACGGGAACATTCGGGGTGCCAGAATTTGGTACTGGATTTGTTCGACAAATGCTTGAGGACACGAAGCCGACTAGTTTTTCAGAATTAGTAAGAATTTCAGGTCTGTCCCATGGTACGGATGTATGGTTAGGTAATGCACAAGACTTAATACGCTCAGGCACATGTGATTTATCTAGTGTTATCTGTTGTCGTGACGATATTATGGTTTATCTAATGTATAACGGCTTAGAGCCTTCGCTTGCCTTCAAGACTATGGAATTTGTCCGAAAAGGTAAGGGTCTAACAGATGATATGGTTGAAGCTATGGTGGATAATGAAGTGCCAGATTGGTATTTAGATTCATGTAGAAAGATTAAATACATGTTCCCGAAAGCACATGCTGCTGCATATGTTTTGATGGCTGTTCGTATAGCATACTTTAAAGTACATCACCCATTGTATTATTATGCAAGTTACTTTACAGTGAGAGCGTCAGATTTTGATTTAATAACAATGATTAAAGATAAAGTTAGCATCCGTAACACTGTTAAAGATATGTATTCACGTTATATGGATTTAGCTAAAAAGGAAAAAGATACCTTAACTGTATTAGAAATAATGAATGAAATGGCACAAAGAGGCTATAGAATGCAACCAATCAGTTTAGAGAAAAGTAAAGCATTTGAATTTATTATTGAAGGTGACACATTAATTCCACCATTCATTTCGGTTCCAGGCTTAGGTGAAAACGTTGCTCAAAGAATTGTGGAAGCTAGAGATGAAGGACCATTTTTATCTAAAGAAGATTTAAACAAAAAGGCCGGATTATCACAAAAAGTTATTGATTACCTAGATGAATTGGGTTCTTTACCAAATTTACCCGATAAAGCGCAATTATCTATATTTGATATGTAAGCAGGAATCACTTAACATAATGTTGTGTCCACTTTTTCAAAAGTAAAAGAATTGAATAATTATGTAAAAGTAAATAAAGCGTCTAAATTTAACACAAATGCCATGTCATATTGTCATCACGGGATTGTGATTATGTAGTTATTTGTCTACATGAATAACATATGATATAATAATAGTGCTTAAAAAATTAGACTCAGGCAGAAAGAGTGGGCATAATACCCGCTCTTTTCTATTTGCCAAAAAAGGAGGTCAGCATGAGTAAAATAACTGAGCAAGTTGAAGCAATTATTCAACCAGTGCTTGACGACTTAAATTTTGAATTAGTTGAAGTTGAGTTTACTAAAGAAGGAAAAGACCATTTCTTAAGAGTTTCAATCGATAAAGATGGTGGCGTGGACTTGAATGACTGTGCATTAGCATCTGAAAAGATTAGTGAAGTAATGGACCAAGAAGATCCTATTCAAGAAATGTATTATCTTGATGTGGCATCACCTGGTGCTGAAAGACCAATCAAAAAAGAAAAAGATTATCAAAACGCTATTTCTAAACCGGTATTTGTTTCTTTATATGCACCTATTGAAGGCGAAAAGGAATGGCTAGGTATTTTACAATCAGTTGATGATGAAACTATTGTTATGGAAGTAAAGGAAAAATCTAAAAAGAAACAAGTTAAAATTCCAAGAAGTAAAATCGCTAAAGCACGTCATGCTGTAATGATTTAACGTGATTAGGAGGATAAATCGTGTCAAGTAATGAACTATTATTAGCTACTGAATATTTAGAAAAAGAAAAAAAAATCCCTAGAGAAGTATTAATCGACGCAATTGAAGCAGCTTTAATTACTGCTTATAAGAAAAATTATGATAGTGCGAGAAGCGTTCGTGTTGAATTAAATATGGACCAAGGCACATTTAAAGTGATTGCACGTAAAGATGTAGTAGAAGAAGTCTTTGATGATAGAGACGAAATCGATTTAAGTACTGCATTGGTTAAGAACCCAGCTTACGAAGTCGGTGATATTTATGAAGAGGATGTTACACCAAGTGACTTTGGCCGTGTGGGCGCACAAGCTGCGAAACAAGCAGTAATGCAACGTTTACGTGATGCTGAACGCGAAATTTTATACGATGAATTTATCGATAAAGAAGACGATATTGTTACTGGACTTATCGATAGAGTAGATCATCGTTATGTTTATGTAAATTTAGGACGTACAGAAGCTGTGTTATCTGAAGCTGAAAGAAGCCCTAATGAAAGTTATATTCCAAATGAAAGAATTCGTGTTTATGTTAATAAAGTGGAACAAACAACGAAAGGGCCACAAATTTATGTATCACGAAGTCATCCAGGTTTGTTAAAACGTTTGTTTGAACAAGAAGTACCAGAAATCTTCGATGGCACAGTTATTGTCAAATCAGTTGCACGTGAAGCAGGCGACCGTTCTAAAATTAGTGTGCATTCTGATAATCCAGACATCGATGCAGTTGGCGCATGTGTGGGTTCAAAGGGTGCTCGTGTTGAAGCGGTTGTAGAAGAACTTGGTGGAGAAAAAATTGACATCGTTCAATGGGATGAAGACCCGAAAGTATTCGTGAAAAATGCTTTAAGTCCTTCACAAGTATTACAAGTTATCGTTGATGAAGAAAATCAATCAACTGTTGTTGTTGTACCTGATTACCAATTATCATTAGCAATTGGTAAACGTGGTCAAAATGCTAGATTAGCTGCAAAATTAACAGGTTGGAAGATCGATATTAAATCAGAATCAGATGCTAGAGAAGCAGGTGTTTATCCAGTAGCTGAAACAAAAGCACAACCAGTTGAGGATACAGAAGACATTGAATTGGAAGAATCAATTTCTGAAATAACTGAAGCACCAGAAAATTCAGAAACAGATAAAGACGCTGAATAATTAATTGGAGTGATCGCTTTATGAAAAAGAAAAAAATTCCAATGCGTAAATGTATACTTTCGAATGAGATGTTTCCTAAAAATGACATGATTCGTGTAGTAATTAACAAAGAAGGCGAAATATTTGCTGATGCAACTGGCAAGAAACAGGGTCGCGGTGCATATGTATCTAAAGATGTTAAATCAGTTGAACAAGCACAAGAAAAAGGTATCCTAGAAAAATATTTCAAAGCCGATGCAGAAACTTTAGATCCAGTTTATAAAGAAATTATACGTCTTATATATCGCGAAGAGATTCCTAAATGAACAAAGACCAAATAATAAATTTTTTAGGCTTAGCAATGCGTGCTGGAAAAGTTAAAACAGGTGAATCAGTTATTTTAAATGACTTGAAAAAGAACAAATTAAAATTCGTGATTGTCGCATCAGATGCTTCTGAAAACACTACAAAGGTGATTAAGAATAAATGCGACAGCAATCGTGTGCCTATGCGCATTTTTGCTTCACGAGTTGAACTAGGACAAGCATTAGGAAAATCAGAAAGAGTCAACATAGGAATTACCGATCAAGGTTTTGCTAAGAAATTATTGTCAATGATAGATGAATATAGTAAGGAGTGACTATATGAGTAAACAAAGAATTTACGAATATGCAAAAGAGTTAAATATAAAAAGTAAAGACATTATAGATGAATTAAAGAAAATGAACGTTGAGGTTTCAAATCATATGCAAGCTTTGGAAGCTGATCAAATTAAAGAATTAGATAAAAAATTCAAAGCAAGCCAATCAACTGATTCAAAGAAATCACAACCAAAATCAAATCAAAAACCAGCACCTAAAAATAACAACAAGAAAAATAATAAAGGCAACAACAAGAATAATAAAGGTAACAACAAAAATAACAAGAAACAACCAAAACAAGAAGAACCTAAAGAAACTCCTTCAAAAATTACTTATCAAGATGGAATTACAGTTGGTGAATTAGCAGACAAATTAAATGTTGATTCATCAGGTATCATTAAAAAGTTATTCTTATTGGGGATCATGGCAAATATCAACCAATCATTAGACGATGAAACATTAGAATTAATCGTTGATGATTATGGCGTTGAAATTGAAAAAGAAGTTGTGATAGATGAAGAGGATTTATCTGTATACTTCGATGATCCATCTGAAGATGAACAAGCAGTAGAAAGACCAGCTGTTGTCACTATTATGGGTCACGTAGACCACGGTAAAACAACATTATTAGATTCTATAAGAAATACAAAAGTAACTGCTGGTGAAGCAGGTGGAATTACACAACATATCGGTGCTTATCAAATCGTCAATGACGGTAAGAAGATTACATTCTTAGACACACCTGGTCACGCAGCATTTACAACTATGCGTGCGCGTGGAGCACAAGTTACAGATATTACTATCTTAGTTGTTGCAGCAGATGATGGTGTTATGCCACAAACAATCGAAGCCATTAATCATGCTAAAGAAGCAGATGTACCAACAATCGTAGCTGTGAATAAGATTGACAAACCAACTTCAAACCCAGACCGCGTTATGCAAGAATTAACTGAATATGGTTTAATTCCAGAAGACTGGGGTGGCGATACAATCTTTGTACCACTTTCTGCTTTAAGTGGAGAAGGTATCGATGATTTATTAGAAATGATTGTCTTGACTTCTGAAGTACAAGAATTAAAAGCAAATCCTAGTCAACGTGCTGTGGGTACAGTTATTGAAGCTGAATTAGATAAATCTAGAGGTCCAGCTGCGTCATTATTAGTACAAAACGGTACACTAAACGTTGGTGATCCAGTCGTTGTAGGTAATACGTATGGTAGAATTCGTGCAATGGTTAATGACTTAGGTCAACGCATTAAGACTGCTGGTCCATCTACACCTGTTGAAATTACTGGTATCAACGATGTTCCTCAAGCTGGGGATAGATTCGTTGTATTTAAAGATGAAAAACAAGCACGTAGAATAGGCGAAGCACGTCACGAATCTAATGTGTTACAACAACGTCAAGAGAGTAAAAGCGTTTCATTAGATAACTTGTTTGAACAAATGAAACAAGGTGAAATGAAAGACTTAAATGTGATTATTAAAGGTGATGTTCAAGGTTCTGTTGAAGCATTGGCAGCGTCATTAATGAAGATTGATGTTGAAGGTGTAAATGTACGTATAATTCACACTGCAGTTGGTGCAATCAATGAATCAGATGTAACATTGGCTAATGCATCAAATGGTATTATCATTGGTTTTAATGTGAGACCTGATACTGGTGCAAAACGTGCGGCAGAAGCAGAAGGTGTAGATATGCGTTTACACCGTGTTATTTATAACGTTATCGAAGAAATTGAATCAGCTATGAAAGGTATGCTTGATCCTGAATACGAAGAACAAGTTATCGGACAAGCAGAAGTTAGACAAACATTTAAAGTGTCTAAAGTTGGTACTATCGCAGGTAGTTATGTTATAGATGGTAAAATAACTCGTAATGCTGGTGTGCGCGTGATTAGAGACGGTATCGTACAATTTGAAGGTGAATTGGATACATTGAAACGTTTTAAAGATGACGCAAAAGAAGTTGCACAAGGTTACGAATGTGGTATTACAATTGAAAAGTATAATGACCTTAAAGAAGGCGATATTATCGAGGCCTTTGAAATGGTTGAAATTAAAAGATAATTGAGTGATTTTTAGATTTATAAAAATATATGATTAAATAGATAAGTAGTAATCCATTTAAGAGAAATGGATTACTACTTTTTTTGTTTTATAATCGTATTGTTGGCTCGCGTTCCTAGGGGCCAGCTTCAGCCTGTAGTCTTCAGCATGTCCTGTTCCCTCAGGAGTCTCGCCAACAATACGAGTGCAATAAATTAAGCAATAAAAGGGCGATACCATTACCATTGTCAAATGATCTTTTTCTAGCTGCAAAACTCACTTTACTGTACTAAAGATATAACTAGATGATATAATTATATTTATTATAAAATTTATTTAGTAAAAATTATAAAATCATTTATTTATTAACGGTTTTTATTTCGGAATTCATGTAATAACTATTAATTAATAATATGAGCTATACCTTTCATGGATATCACAAAAGGTATAATACACTTATAAAATTACTATGAATAAAAATAAATGATTTAATCATTAGTTTTACGGAAGACGATTTTTCTATCTCAAATAAGTTAACCTTCAAAGAATCTGCATTTTAAATTTCTTTAATCATTCTTAAATTTATTTTATTATCTGTATTATTCTTCAAAAGTTTCTATCTTTAACAATATTGAATCACTTTATTAATATTACTCATTTATACTTCCTATATTAATTAATCAAAATACAAGTCACATTATTTTTAGCACATCATATTTCGGCATTGTTACTGGAGATGCATATGAAGTTTTCTAAATAATATTAATAATAAACCAGACCATTTTTATAGCAAAGTAAGTATATATATAATGAATATTTATAAACTATATTGATTAGGAAAATTATAGTTAGAGATGATTGAAAAATAAAGATATGATAAAATATTAATCGTTTTCGTATTAATAGGCAAAGATTAGTTAATTTATATATAGAAAATTTACTTTTTTTTATAAGACGGACACTTACTGTCCAGTTACTTATTTATAATACTATTAAGAGGAGGTTATACCATATGAGCAGATATTTAAATGAAATCAATGAATTTTGGCAACAATATTTAGAACAATATGATGCCGTGTATGATGACCATACGTTAAATCAAATTATCGAAAATAATGATCGAACAGCCTTCATACATCCACAAGATTTATTATATTTAAAGCAGCATTTCGGTGAAGATTTTGCTGAAATACCAAGGTTCAAAAAGATGATAGACTTTGCAAATGGTATAATTTCAATTAATAAAGATAGAAGAAAAGTAATTTCGAATGAAAATTTAATTAATCCGGCGATGGCCAGACCATTTTTCGGCAATCCTGAGAAAGCAGATATCGTTATATTAAAAAAGCATCCTGAAAAAGATTTTAATAGTTATAATACTAATCTTTCTGATGATACGGCTATAGAATATAGAAAGCGTATTGTCTTAGATATCCAAGGTAAGTTAACGTTCAATAATGAAAAACTATTCCTACCTTATATTGATAAGCATAGATGGTTTGTAAAATTTCTATACAGTAATTCGTCTATGTTGAAGCAATTTAATATTGACCCGAACAGAGTCATGGTATTGAATTTCTTTCCTTATCAAGCTGGCCATAGTGCAGGTATACCACGTGATTTTTTAACATTAAACCATATATTACCGTCTCAAAGGGAAAATTTTAATTTGCTGTTGAAAATGATAGAGGATAGTAAAGAGAGAATATATATTTGCAGTGAAGAAGAATTATTTATTTCTATTTTCAAAAACTTTACTGATGAAAAACTTTGTACTTATATCAAGGAAAACTTATTTGTTTTGGCATCTAAACAAAATAGAAGAATAACGACAGGTAATCTATTAAGCTATAAAGAGCATAAATTGCGCTTACGTAAAAAAGAAGAACTCACCAAGCCTGAATACTATAGATGGAATAGACAACAAAAAGAAGCACGTGAAGGTGGGGCGTCAGATTTTAATAAACGTATTCGCAATTTACAACGCACACTACAACAACAATAACTTGAAGTATATACCCCTAATGTTGGATGAAAATGCTAACGCTTAGGGGTTTCATTTTTGTTAAAAAAATAAAAAAGTGGTCAGAATGTTAATTAGGACAGATTGCTTGAAAATTAATGGTATTTATTGAATAGCTGTTTTAATTTAGTTTTGAAGGCATCAACATAAATTTGAGGTTTTAAAATAGTTATTTCACTGGCATATTTATAAGCAAGTTGTAAACATTCTTGTTGTGAAATTATAATGTTAGCAATGACGCCATTTTCAACATTTTGTGTATGTGCCACTATAAATTGTTTATGTATCTCATTCCAAATAGAAGTACTAAAGTGCAGTTTGACAGGTTCTATTTTATTAATAATATCTAAATGGAATTGATCATTTAAAGGAGTAACGTCTCTAACATTAGCTAAATTCACACAGGTGATTTCTCCGTGATAATAATAAGTAAACCAATGATGTCTATCATAATAGCGTGTATAAATGGGTATGACCTTTATTTGCTGTTGATTATTGATTGATAAAGAAATAAATTCATAGTTTTCAATAGCAATTTGAATTTTGAAAATGAGTTGAGATTCAACTTTTACTTTGTTGAGTTTAAATTGATTTAATAATTTATTAGAAAGCATTTTTTCAGCCATATTAATGTTGGCATTTAATCCTCTAATTAGGTTATAGGTATCTTCATGAATGATAGGTGTCAATGTTTTCATTCTAAACACTAGATTTAATAATCGATTACTTTCAAATTTATATTTATCAATTTTTAAACGGTGTTGTTCGATGTTTTTATCATAAATAATCGTACCACCTAAACCTTGCCATTCAGCATCTTCATATATAAAGTGATTTAAATCACTGATATCTCGTTGGATGGTACGTAAATTAACATTTAATGCCTCTGCTAGCGCTTCTTTATTTAATGTTTTGCCATTTAAAAAACGTGTGTAGATATATAATAAACGTTCAGGTTTTTCCAAATTGCACGCTCCTAATAATTTTTGTAATAAGCATTTAAAATGTTCATTAGTTTTACATTATACCATTTGTTATATATAATGCGTAACACTTTTTTATTATAAATTTATTATGTAAAAGGCAAGCTACTCTGTAACAAAAAGTGATATAAAATAAACACTTAGGCATAAAAACTAAACGTTCAGGCAATATAAAATGTAACAAATAACATTTTATTTCATATTCGTTTCAAAAATTAACAGTTAGGAATAAAAATCATGCCTAACTGTTAAAATAATTTCGCACTTTATAATTCCGCGCAACTTAAATTGATATGTGTTATTTGTCAATCTGAATTTATAAAGTGATAATATTTGTTTGACGTTATGAAATAAACTATCATATAATCGCTAAGTAAGGATGACGCCAATTACAAAATAAACAAACCGTTGTGAGGTGAAATGAATATGAATATGAGAGCAGAACGTGTTGGAGAGCAAATGAAACAAGAGATAATGGATATTGCTAACAACAAAGTCAAAGATCCAAGAATTGGGTTTTTAACTATAACTGATGTGCAATTAACAAATGATTTATCTATTGCAACTGTATATCTTACGGTGCTTGGTAGCAAACGTGAAATCGACGATACATTCAAAGGACTAGAAAAAGCTAAAGGCTTTATAAAATCTGAATTAGGATCACGAATGCGATTACGAATTGTTCCAGAGTTAAACTTTGAATACGATGAGTCGATTGATTATGGTAATAAAATAGAGAGAATGATTCAAGACTTGCATAAAAAAGATAAATAGTAAATACTACTGAAGCAAAATTGAAATGTAATTTTGTTTCAGTTTTTTTATGCTCTACAAAAAGCTGTTACATGTTAGAATATATGATGATTGTATTATGTAATATTGAAGGTGGCGAAATAAATGTATAACGGTATTTTACCTGTTTATAAAGAGCGTGGTTTAACAAGTCACGATGTCGTATTTAAATTAAGGAAAATATTAAAAACAAAAAAAGTAGGTCATACTGGAACATTAGACCCGGAAGTAGCTGGGGTATTACCAGTATGTATCGGCAATGCGACAAAGGTCAGTGACTATATTATGGATATGGGAAAATCATATCAAGCAACAGTGTATCTTGGTAAAAGTACAACAACAGAAGATCAAACAGGTGAAACATTAGCGGTTGCTGAGGTTACAACTTCTGATATTAATACAAGTATAATAGATGACGTATTACAGCGATTTCATGGTGAAATTAAGCAAATCCCACCTATGTATTCTTCTGTCAAAGTTAATGGTAAGAAGTTATACGAATATGCCCGTAAAAATATTGAAGTTGAAAGACCAGAACGTACAGTGAATATTAAGGATATACAGCGTACTTCGGATTTGACCTTTGACCAAGGTGGATGTCAATTTGATATCTTTGTGACTTGTGGGAAAGGTACATATATTAGAACGCTTGCGACTGATATTGGAAAGGAAGTCAATATACCAGCACATATGTCTCAATTGACTAGAGTTGATAGTGGTGGCTTTGCATTAAAAGATAGTTATAAATTGCATGAAATTGCTCAATTAGTTGAGCAAGAGACGTTACAAGATAAATTATTTCCTATAGAATATGGGTTAAAAGGTTTACAGCAAATTGTTATTACTGAAGCTACTATGCAACAGAAGATTTTGAATGGTCAAAAATTTAATAAGCGACTGTTTGATGTAGAAATAGCGAATCAGGTTGCAATGATTAATGCGACTGATAAAAAGGTATTAGCAATTTATGAACCACATCCTGAAAAGCAAGATGAAATAAAACCTAAAAAGGTCTTTAACTAAAGGAGAATAGACATGAAAGTGATTGAAGTAGCACATCCAATTCAAGAAAAACAATATATACAAGAAGATGTTGCAATGGCTTTTGGCTTTTTTGATGGCATGCATAAGGGACATGCAAAGGTCTTCGATACATTATCACAAATAGCTGAAGAGAAAAATTTGAAAAAGGCTGTAATGACATTTGACCCTCATCCATCAGTTGTACTTAATCCAGAGTTAAAACGTACAGATTATTTAACACCAATTCAAGATAAAGTTGAAATTCTTGAAACATTTGGTATTGATTACTGTATCGTAATTAATTTTTCATCAAAATTCGCAGATGTTACTGCCGAATCCTTTATAGAAGATTATATTATCAAAAATCATGTTAAAGAAGTTGTTGCCGGATTTGATTTTACTTTTGGTAAATTTGGAAAAGGGAATATGTTAATTTTAGATGAAATGTCAGAATTTAATACAACCACTGTGAGTAAACAAGAAATTGAATCTGAGAAAATTTCCACAACAGCAATTCGCAAGGCTTTAAAATCCGGTGATTTACAAAAAGCAAATGAAGAATTAGGCTATCGTTTTCGAATTAAAGGGACAGTCGTACAAGGTGAAAAGCGTGGTAGAACAATTGGGTTCCCTACTGCTAATGTTCAACCGAGTGATGATTACGTCTTGCCTAAAAATGGTGTCTATGCAGTAAGCATGGAAATTGGGTCGGATCATAAAGTATATCGTGGTGTAGCCAATGTAGGCGTTAAACCTACATTTCATGATCCATCTGTAGCACAAGTGGTTATTGAAGTTAACATCTTTGATTTCAACGATGATATATACGGAGAAAGAGTAACTGTATTTTGGCATCATTTTTTACGCCCTGAGATCAAATTTGATGGTATCGATCCTCTTGTGGAACAGATGAACAAAGATAAAGAAAAAGCGAAATACTTATTAGCGGTTGATTTTGGAGACGATATATCATATAATATTTAAGTCTAATGTGTAGAGCACATTAAAGCACCTTTATCTTGGCTAGTTCGAAACTCCGACGATTAGCTCGGATTGAGGCGTATAACAATAAAAGGAGGAAATTGACAATGGCAATTTCACAAGAAAGAAAAAATGAATTAATTAAAGAATACCGCACACACGAAGCTGACACTGGCTCACCAGAAGTTCAAATCGCTGTATTAACTGCGGAAATTAGTGCATTAAACGATCACTTACGTACACACAAAAAAGACCACCATTCACGTCGTGGTTTATTAAAAATGGTAGGTCGTCGTAGACACTTACTTAACTATTTACGTAACAAAGATATTCAACGTTACCGTGAATTAATTAAATCATTAGGTATCCGTCGTTAATCTTTTGACGTTTATTGATAGGGAAAGAACCTTAAAGGTCCTTTCCCTTTTTTATAATTAATATAATGATAATCTAAAATAAGATACTAATATTAAATTTATAGTAGAAATGATATGATAGACTTATTAGAAATATGAGAGGAGATTCGTAATGTCTCAAGAGAAAAAAGTTTTCAAGACTGAGTGGGCTAATCGTTCTTTAACGATTGAAACAGGACAACTTGCCAAACAAGCGAATGGCGCAGTGCTTGTTCGTTATGGCGATACTGTAGTACTTTCTACAGCAGTAGCATCAAAGGAACCACGTGATGGTGACTTCTTCCCACTTATGGTAAATTATGAAGAAAAAATGTATGCAGCAGGTAAAATACCAGGTGGATTTAAGAAACGTGAGGGTCGTCCAAGTGATGAAGCTACACTAACAGCACGTTTGATCGATAGACCGATACGTCCATTATTTCCGAAAGGTTATAAATATGATGTGCAAATTATGAATACTGTATTAAGTGCGGATCCAGATTGTTCACCTGAAATGGCTGCAATGATAGGTTCATCAATGGCATTAAGTGTATCTGACATTCCTTTCCAAGGACCTATCGCAGGTGTCAACGTAGGCTATATTGATGGAGAATACATTATTAATCCAACAGTTGAACAAAAGGAAATCTCTAGATTAGATTTAGAAGTTGCTGGTCATAAAGATGCAGTAAACATGGTTGAAGCGGGCGCGAGCGAAATAACTGAAGAAGAAATGTTAGAAGCAATCTTCTTTGGTCACAAGGAGATCCAACGTCTAGTTGATTTCCAACAAGAAATCGTTAATCATATTCAACCTGAAAAGAAAACATTTGTACCTGTTGAAAAAGATGAATCACTCATCGAACAAGTAAAACAATTAACTGAGGCTAACGGATTGAAGGATACTGTGTTAACTTTTGATAAGCAGCAACGTGACATCAATTTAGATGCATTGAAAGAAAAAGTTGCAAGTGAATTTATCGATGAAGCAGATCCAGAGAATGAAACATTAATTAAAGAAGTATACAGTATTTTGAATGATCTTGTAAAAGAAGAAGTAAGACGTTTGATTGCTGACGAAAAAATTCGTCCAGATGGTCGTAAAACGGATGAAATTAGACCGCTTGATTCAGAGGTTGGTTTATTGCCAAGAACGCACGGTTCAGGTCTATTTACAAGAGGTCAAACTCAAGCGTTATCTGTCGTTACATTAGGTTCATTAAGTGAATATCAAATACTTGATGGTTTAGGAGAAGAAGAACAAAAACGCTTTATGCACCACTATAACTTCCCTAACTATTCAGTTGGTGAAACAGGTCCTGTTCGTTCTCCAGGACGTCGTGAAATTGGTCACGGCGCATTAGGTGAACGTGCATTAAGTCACATTATACCTGATACACAAGATTTCCCATATACAGTACGTGTGGTAAGTGAAGTGTTAGAATCAAATGGTTCTTCTTCACAAGCTTCAATTTGTGGGTCAACGCTTGCATTAATGGATGCTGGTGTACCAATCAAAGCGCCGGTAGCTGGTATTGCTATGGGACTTGTAACTCGTGAAGATAGTTATACTATTTTGACAGATATCCAAGGTATGGAAGATGCTTTAGGCGATATGGACTTTAAAGTTGCAGGAACTGCTGAAGGTATTACGGCTATTCAAATGGACATTAAAATTGATGGTTTAACTAAAGAAATTATTCAAGAAGCATTGGCACAAGCAAAAGAAGGTCGCTTAGCAATCTTGGATCATATGCTACAAACTATTGACACACCACGCAATGAGTTAAGCATGTATGCACCTAAAGTGGTTACAATGCAAATTAAGCCAGAAAAAATCAGAGATGTCATCGGTCCTGGTGGTAAGAAGATCAATGAAATCATCGATGCAACAGGAGTAAAACTTGATATTGAACAAGATGGCTCAATCGTCATCGGTGCTGTAGATAAGGAAGCAATCGACAAAGCACGTAGTATTATTGAAGATATTACACGTGAAGCTGAAGTTGGCCAAGTCTATGACGGCAAAGTTAAGCGTATTGAAAAATATGGTGCGTTTGTAGAATTGTTCCCTGGTAAAGATGCATTAGTTCATATTTCTCAAATTGCGAATGAACGTATCGATAAAGTGGAAGATGTCTTGAAAGTTGGAGACACATTTAAAATTAAAGTAACAGAAATTGATAAGCAAGGTCGTGTCAATGCTTCACATAAAGCATTGTTATCAGAAGAATCTTAAGCTTAAATATTAGCATGATTTTGAAACTAGTTGTGATTAGGAATATAGTTGACGGGAAATCCGTTTGATTAAGTTTCTAATCAATAAAGCTGGTTTCTTTTTTTTTAGCGAAAGAATGACATCACAACATGTCTAATTAAATTGTACTATGTCATAAAATCTGTAGGTACACGTTACTCAAAATGATATCAGTTGATATATTCTAGTTAGTGTTAAAGCATGTAAACCTTACTTTAATAGTGTACATCAAGCTTGTTTTAACTTATAATAAATTATGAGTTTATATATGGTCGGGGATATTCAAATAGGAGGTAACATTTTGAGTTTAATAAAGAAAAATAATAATAACATTCGTATTATTCCTCTTGGCGGAGTCGGAGAAATAGCGAAAAATATGTATATCGTTGAAGTAGACGATGAGATGTTTATGTTAGATGCAGGATTGATGTTCCCAGAGGATGAAATGCTGGGCGTAGATATAGTAATTCCTGACATTCAATACGTAATTGAAAATAAAGACAAGTTGAAAGGGATCTTCTTAACACATGGACATGAGCATGCGATTGGTGCAGTTACATATGTGCTTGAACAAGTTGATGCACCTGTATACGGTTCGAAGTTAACGATCGGCTTAGTCAAAGAGAATATGAAGGCAAGAAATGTCAACAAGAAAGTTAGATATTACACTGTAAACAATGAATCTATCATGCGTTTCAAAGGTGTAAACATAACGTTTTTCAACACGACACACAGTATCCCAGATAGTTTAGGCGTTTGTATTCATACATCATACGGTGCAATTGTTTATACGGGTGAATTTAAATTCGACCAAAGTTTACACGGACATTATGCACCAGACTTAAAGAAAATGACGGGAATTGGAGAATCAGGTGTATTTGCATTGATTAGTGATTCTACTGAAGCTGAGAAGCCAGGTTATAATACGCCTGAAAATGTAATTGAATCTCATATGTATGATGCATTTACTAAAGTTAAAGGGCGTTTAATTGTTTCGTGTTATGCATCAAACTTTATTAGAATTCAACAAGTGTTGAACATTGCAAGCAAATTAAATAGAAAGGTTTCTTTCTTGGGACGTTCTCTAGAAAGTTCATTTAATATTGCACGTAAAATGGGTTATTTCGATATACCTAAAGACTTATTAATACCTATTAATGAAGTTGAAAACTACCCTAAAAACGAAGTGATTATAATTGCTACTGGTATGCAAGGTGAACCTGTGGAAGCATTAAATCAAATGGCATTGAAGAAGCATAAAATAATGAATATTGAACCAGGAGATTCAGTGTTCTTGGCAATTACGGCATCTGCAAATATGGAAGTTATTGTAGGAAATACACTTAATGAATTAGTGCGAGCTGGTGCAGAAATTATTCCAAATAATAAAAAGATACATGCATCAAGTCATGGATGTATGGAAGAATTAAAAATGATGATTAACATTATGAAACCAGAGTATTTCTTACCAGTTAATGGCGAGTTTAAAATGCAAATTGCACATGCTAAATTAGCTAATGAGGCAGGCGTTCAACCTGAAAAGATTTTCTTAGTTGAAAAAGGCGATGTTGTTAACTTCAATGGTGAAGAAATGATTCTAAATGAAAAAGTCAATTCTGGTAATGTATTGATTGACGGAATTGGTGTCGGTGATGTAGGTAATATCGTGTTACGTGACCGTCATCTCTTAGCTGAAGATGGTATCTTTATCGCTGTAGTAACACTTGATCCTAAGAATAGACGAATTGCAGCTGGTCCTGAAATCCAATCTCGAGGCTTTGTTTATGTGCGAGAAAGCGAAGCGCTATTGAATGAAGCTGAAGAAAAAGTAAGAGAGATTGTAGAATTAGGTTTACAAGAGAAAAGAATAGAATGGTCTGATATCAAACAAAACATGAGAGACCAAATTAGTAAACTGTTATTCGAAAATACAAAACGTCGTCCAATGATTATTCCAGTTATTTCTGAAATTTAATAGAATTGAACAAAACAAAGAGGTTAAGACAAACGCTTAGGTTAACATTTTAAAAGTCGATTGCTGTCATTAGTTGTGATTTGATATGAATCCATGATTAATACGACGCAACCTTTAAAGCTAGCAGAAGCGGAATAAGTCTTTGCCTCTTTTGTGTTATCATATTGATGTAATAAGTTAATGTTTTGAGTTATAGAATGGAGAAAAGGTACTGTTAGATATGTATGAGTTTTAAAGTAATACATATCATATTCAAACTTACATAAATAGACGAAATTAGAGTTGAAAAGAAGGTGTGAAATTTGGCACAAACGAAAAAGAGAACGACAACTAAGAAAAAATCAACAAATACTAGAAATAATAAAAGTCGCCAGAAAAAGAAACAGACAGATAGTCCGTTAAGATATATTTTAGCTATTGCAATCTTTATATTAGTAGGATTAGGAGCCTTTCAATTAGGTATTGTAGGAACGATGATAGACAGTTTCTTTAATTATTTATTTGGAACTAGTCGATTTCTTACTTATATATTAGTATTAATTGCTACGGTGTATATGACATATTATAAAGCATTACCTAAAACTAGAAGAACAGTAGGCGCTGTAGTGTTACAATTCGCCTTGCTATTCTTAATGCACATCATTTTTTATTTTACAAATCACACTAAGGCGCAACGAGAGCCAGTATTATCGTTTGTATATAAATCATATGAACATACACATTTCCCTAATTTTGGGGGAGGGTTAATTGGTCATTATTTATTAGCATTATTTAACCCATTAATTTCAATAGTCGGCGTGATAATCATTACATTATTACTTATTGCTTCAAGTATTATTTTATTGTTAAAGCAAAAGCACAGAGATGTTTCTAAAATGATGTTTGAACAATTGAAAAGTAAAAGTAAAGACGCATCTGCCAATATGCATGAAAAAAGAAAACAAAATAAAATTAAAAAAGACGCAAAAGCTAGAGTGAAAGCAGAAAGAAAAGCTGAGCAAGAAAAACAGTTGGAATTAGAAGAACCAATGAAAGACGTAAGTAACTTCCCTGAAGTACAAGATTCAGAGTCAGCATCGAATCAAGCAGATATTCCAATCTATGGTCATAGTGAAAGTGATGAAACAAGTACATTGAGCAGAACGAAGAAACGCTCAAAACGTGTATTTGATCAAGATAATAATCAAAGTGATCAATCAGGAGTACAGAACTCAGAAAATCAATCACATGAAGATGTTCATTCGGATCATGAAAGTGACCATGATAATACTTCGGACAATAGCGGTTCGATTTCTGAAGCAGGAGAAGTAGAAAATGAAGCATATAAAATACCACCATTAACATTGTTGAATCAACCTGCAAAGCAACAATCAACTTCAAAAGCGGAAGTACAGAAAAAAGGCCAATTACTAGAAACAACATTGAAAAACTTTGGAGTTGATGCCAGAGTCACTCAAATCAAGATTGGACCAGCAGTAACACAATACGAAATTCAGCCAGCTCAAGGTGTAAAGGTAAGTAAAATCGTTAATTTGCATAATGATATTGCCCTTGCATTAGCAGCAAAGGATGTACGCATTGAAGCACCTATACCTGGACGTTCTGCTGTGGGTATTGAGGTTCCTAATGATAAGATTTCACTTGTATCTCTAAAAGAAGTATTAGATGAAAAATTCCCTGCCAAAAACAAATTGGAAGTTGGATTAGGAAGAGATATTTCTGGAAGTCCGATAACAGTTGAATTAAATAAAATGCCACATTTATTAGTTGCAGGTTCGACAGGTAGTGGTAAATCAGTATGTATCAATGGCATTATTACAAGTATCTTACTTAACGCGAAACCCCACGAAGTAAAACTTATGTTAATTGATCCAAAAATGGTAGAATTAAATGTATATAATGGCATACCACATCTATTAATTCCAGTAGTTACTAATCCTCATAAGGCATCTCAAGCATTAGAAAAGGTTGTGGCTGAAATGGAACGTCGTTACGATTTATTCCAGCACAGTTCAACAAGAAATATTGAAGGCTATAATGAAATGATTCGTAAACAGAATAATGAATTAGATGAAAAGCAGTCAGAGTTGCCATATATTGTCGTTATAGTAGATGAATTAGCGGATTTAATGATGGTAGCAGGTAAAGAAGTGGAAAATGCAATTCAACGTATCACACAGATGGCCCGTGCTGCTGGTATACATCTAATTATTGCGACTCAACGTCCTTCGGTTGATGTCATCACAGGGTTAATCAAGAATAATATACCAACTCGAATTGCATTTGCAGTGAGCTCACAAACCGATTCAAGAACGATTATTGATAGTGGCGGTGCTGACAAACTTCTCGGAAAAGGGGATATGTTATATGTAGCCAATGGTGGGTCAACTAGAACACGTGTACAAGGTGCTTTCTTAAGTGATCAAGAAGTACAAGAAGTCGTTAACTATGTTGTAGAACAACAAAAGGCGAATTATGTTAAAGAAATGGAACCTGATGCGCCAGTGGATAAAGCTGATATGAAGAGTGAGGATGCACTTTACGATGAAGCATATTTATTCGTTTTAGAACAACAAAAGGCAAGTACATCGTTACTACAGAGACAGTTTAGAATCGGATATAACAGAGCTTCTAGATTGATGGATGATTTAGAGCGTAATCAAGTAATCGGACCACAAAAAGGTAGTAAACCTAGACAAATTCTTGTGGATTTAGATAGTGATGAGGTGTAAATATGGAACTTACTTCAGTTTATAAAGTCAAAGAATGGTTAATACAGCAAATTAAATCAGGTGATTTTCAATATGGTGAGCAGTTACCAAGTCACCTTGCTATAGCAAGAAAGCTAAATGTGAAAACAGACGATGTTTATGATGCTATTGATGAACTCATTACTGAACAAGTGTTATCAAATAATTTAGAGGAAGGTGCGAGTGTTAAATCACAGCACCCATTCCTTTATCCATTAGGTGAGTTAGTTAGTATCAGTAAAATGATTCGAGCAAAGGGTTATGAACCTGGAACAGAATTCATTAGTTTTGATGAAAAGCCTTCAACTTCGTTAGATGCGACAACTTTAAATTTACCTGAAAAAGATTATGTCACAATCATCGAACGTATTCGAACGGCAGATAAACAACCAGTTGTTTACTGTTTAGACAAGGTACCGACACGACTACTAACTTGTGCTCAATATCAAAATAGTAATGAGTCATTATTAGAAGCCATCGAACTCAATTCATCGACAAAGATAGCATATGCTGAAACAGAAATAGAGTCGATAAGTTATGAACCGCATATTTCGGATGTATTAGATGCATCACCACATGAAGGTTTAATGTTATTAAAGCTCGTGCACTATGATCAAGATGAAAAACCAATATTTTATTCTTTTAATTATTTCAAAAGTAGTTTAGTTAAATTCAAAACGGTTAGAAATAGATTATAATAACAAAATTATGAAAGTGAGGCATGACAATTTGAATAAAAACACACGACAAAATGATTTACATATCAAAGTAATGCCAACGTCTAAATTTAAGACAACCACCATTACGTTAAAGTTTATGGCACCACTAGATAATGAAACCATGACAGCAAGGTCAGTACTAAGTAAATTATTAGTGAGAGCAACTAAAAAATGGCCGACGGATAAAGACTTTAATCGTCATTTGTCTAATTTATATGGTGCATATGTTAATAGTTTCGTTACAAAATTTAAAGATAAACATGTAATTACCATATCTTTAGAACTCGTAAATGAACGTTACTTAAAGGATCAAACACCTCTTTTTGAAAAGGGATTACAACTACTAAAGGAAATTGTTTGGAATCCTCTCGTAAATGACAATCAGTTCAATGAGAACTTTGTAGCACAAGAAAAAACATTATTAGCCAAGAAATTAGAAGCTATGGTCGATAATAAATCACAGATATCATTTTTAAATTTATTAAAGCATATGTTTGGAGACCACCCATACAGACATCTTGCAACTGGTCAAGTTTCATATATTAACAACATAACACCGGAAACCTTATACCATACATATCAATCTATGTTATCTGACGACTTTTGTGCCGTTTATGTAGTCGGTAATGTGGATGAAACAACAGTAAAATCTCAAATAGACACATATTTTAATATTCAAACAGTACCATTTGAACTTACTACTGTGACACCAATGTTAACGAATCATGAGTTGCCTCAGACAATCCTTGAAGAAGATGACGTAGACCAAGCTAAGTTAAATATGGGCTTTAAACTGCCAACAGTATATGGAGAAGCAGATTATTTTGCAGTGGTTGTATTTAACATTATGTTTGGAGGCGACCCTTCTTCAGTACTGTTCAATGAAGTCCGTGAAAAACAAAGTTTAGCGTATTCGATTCATTCTCAAATTGATGGTAAAAATGGATATATGTTTGTATTAAGTGGTGTTTCGAGTGATAAATATGAAGTTGCAAAAGATACCATTATTGAAGAATTTAATAAAATCCAAGCAGGTCAATTTGATGATAGTAAATTGGCATTAGCCAAAAAGGTTATCGTTTCACAAAGACAAGAGTCACAAGATAGAGCAAAGAGTATTATTGAGATTTTAAATAATAATATTTTATTAAATGAGGATTTAACCGAAGATATGTATATTGAAGGAATAGTGCATGTTACAAGAGAAGATGTCATCAAGGTTGCACAAGCAACAGTGCTCGATACGATATATATATTGACGAAAGGAGGTAGTGAATCGTGAAGGAAACATACTATGATCAAATAGATGAGCGGGTCTTTGAAGCAGAATTAGAAAATGGTTTGAAGGTATTTATTATTCCAAAAGCAGGATTCCAAAAGACCTTTGTCACATATACTACTCAATTTGGATCGTTAGATAATAAGTTTAAGCCTCATGGCAGTGATACATATGTAACAGTACCAGACGGTGTGGCGCACTTTTTAGAACATAAATTATTTGAAAATGAAGAAGAAGATTTGTTTACTGCATTTGCAGAAGATAATGCACAAGTTAATGCCTTTACGAGTTTCGACCGTACAAGTTACTTGTTTAGTGCGACTGATAACGTGGATCGCAATATTAAACGATTATTGACTATGGTAGAGACACCTTACTTTACAAAGGAAACTGTTGATAAGGAAAAAGGTATTATTGCTGAAGAAATTAAAATGTATCAAGAACAGCCAGGATATAAATTAATGTTTAACACGCTAAAAGCAATGTATCAAACACATCCAATTCGTGTCGATATTGCAGGTAGTGTTGAAAGTATTTATCAAATTACTAAAGATGATTTATATCTTTGCTATGAAACATTTTATCATCCGTCAAATATGGTGCTATTCGTTGTTGGAGATGTAGATCCTGAGCATATTTATCGTGTCGTAGCTGAACATGAGGATATGAGAGATAAAGAGTATCAACCTGAAATAGTGAGAGATCCTCTGATTGAACAAGAGAAAGTAAGTGAAGCTGTTGTAACTGAGACAATGAAATTACAATCACCACGTCTAATGCTTGGATTTAAAAATAAGGTTCCACAGAATGAACCATCAGAGACATACGTACGTCGTGACCTTGAAATGACACTCTTTTTCGAGATGGTATTCGGTGAAGAGACAGATTTTTATCAAACGTTACTCAATCAAGATTTAATTGACGAGACATTTGGATATCAATTTGTACTTGAACCTACATACAGTTTCTCTATCGTGACAAGTGCAACACAAAAACCAGGTGAATTAAAAGCATTATTACTTACCGAATTAGAGCATAAGTTAGGTAATATTGAGGATAATGATGCATTTGAATTATTGAAGAAACAATTTATAGGAGAATTTATTTCAGGATTAAATTCTCCAGAGTATATAGCAAATCAATATACAAAACTTCACTTTGAAGGTGTCAGTCTATTTGATTTATTAGACATAGTAGAAAGTATTACTTTGG
Source organism: Staphylococcus gallinarum (assembly GCF_029774255.1). Taxonomy (NCBI): domain Bacteria; kingdom Bacillati; phylum Bacillota; class Bacilli; order Caryophanales; family Staphylococcaceae; genus Staphylococcus; species Staphylococcus gallinarum. The sequence goes on along the minus strand of NZ_CP069082.1, from coordinate 1,669,960 downwards.
AAAGTGTGAATGAAACAGCGAAGACTTGTCTGAATCTAGAACAGATGGTCGACAGTCGACTGGAGATGAAATAATACATGAAAGCATTAGTGATTGGTGGCTCTGGGTCAATTGGTACAGCGATTACCGAACGCCTATTGTCTGATGGCTATGAAGTTATTGTTCACTACAATCAAGCTGATTTATCATCATTACAAGAGCACTATCAAGGACAAGCAGTACAATTTGTACAATGTGATTTAAGTAAAGTAGACAATTTAGATGAATATTTTTATTTTGTTCAAAATTTAGACTGTTTGATATACACCAGTGGGCAAGCTTTATACGGTATGTTACAAGATATGACAGATGCGATGATTGATGAAAGTTATACGTTACATCTTCGTCAACTCATGCGTATTTGTCGATACTTTATTGATCAATTGAGACAAAGTATAAACGGTCGCATTGTTGTAGTCTCATCCATTTGGGGTGAAACTGGTGCGAGTTTAGAATCGGTGTATTCCGCAATGAAAGCTGGACAAATCGGTTTTGTTAAAGCGCTGAGTCAAGAATTGGCCTTAAGCACTGTTACAGTTAATGCGATTGCACCTGGCTTTGTCAGTGGGCGCATGACACAAGTATTTGATGATGATACATTAACAGAAATGGTTGAATCATTGCCACAACAGCGTTTGATTGACCCTCAAGAAATTGCGCATACATGTAGTTATCTTTGTCATCCTTATGCCAAGAGCATCACGGGTACTGTTCAAAAAGTTAATGGAGCTTGGTATTTATAAATTTAAATACTGTTGAAAAAACAATCCAACTCATGTACATTCAGTGCTATAATGTGATTACAATAAATGATAAAGTAACAAATGAATAGCTCTATATTTATAATAAATTTTAATTTATTGTTTCTACTAGACGTTTATTTTTATCAAAGCTATTATAAATAATAACTGTTGTTTTGAAACGAAGGGGTGTTTATTTCATGGCAGTCGCTACTAGAAAAGAATGGTATTTAGAATATGAGATAACAATGAACCGTGCTGGATTATTAGGTGATATTTCAAGTTTACTTGGTATGATGGGGATTAGTATTGTCACTATAAACGGTATTGAAGAAAGTAGACGTGGTTTACTTATCAAGACTGATAGTTTAGAAAAGGTAAATCGCTTTGAAAACATTGTAATGGAAATTGATGATATTTCGATTACTAAATTGAGAAAGCCAGAACTGCGTGATCGTTTAGCTGTCCGTCATGGTAGATACATAGAGCAAGATGCCGATGACAAGAAGACATTTCGTTTTGAACGTGAAGACTTAGGGTTACTTGTCGATTTTATGGCTGAATTATTTAAAGAAGATGGTCATAAATTAATTGGTATAAGGGGTATGCCAAGGGTAGGAAAGACAGAATCTATCGTTGCAGCAAGTGTCTGTGCACATAAAAGATGGTTGTTTATCAGTTCTACTTTAATCAAGCAAACTGTGAGAAGTTCGTTGATTAAAGGTGAATATGACTCAGACCATGTCTATATTATTGACGGTGCAGTTACAGCACGTGAATCAAGTCAAAAGCACCAGGATCTTGTGAAGGAAGTAATGAGTTTGCCGGCTATTAAGGTAGTTGAGCATCCAGATTTATTTGTTGAAACAAGTGATTACGAAATGAAAGATTTTGATTATATTATTGAATTAAGAGAAAATAAAAATCAAGAAATCCATTATGAAGAAATGAAAAAACAAACAGTTAAAAGTAAAAACAATTTAGACTTTAGCGATGATGGTTTTGGTGGCGGTTTTGGCTTTTTTGAATAATCAAATTAATTACATTTTATTAAAGGAGGCTTTACAACTTTGAATTCAATAGGTCAAACTTTAAAAGGTCGCCGAGAGCGTTTAGGTATGACATTAAATGAATTAGAGTCTCGTACACAAATTAAAAGAAAAACACTGACATTGATTGAAAATAATGATTTTGCTTCACTGAAAAATCAAAACTATGCTGAAGGCTTTATTATAAAGTATGCTAAGGCAGTGAATATCGATTCGGATCAACTTATTGAAGCACACAAAGAAGAAATTCCCAATGCGGATTATGATTTGGATCAAGTCATTGCGGCTTTTTCAGGTGAGCATAAACCAACATATAGAAGTAAAGATAAAGAACCACTACAACTTGCTGTAGTCGTTAGTTTTATAGTTATTGTTACAGCTATACTGTGGGTATTAGCAGTATTATTCTTGTAGATGAATTTAAGTTATAAATAGAAATGAGGCATTTTATATGAATATACCGAATTGGATAACCGTTTTTAGAGTTATACTAATTCCAGTGTTTATGGTATTTGCATTAGCAGATTTTGGTTTTGGTAAAGTTTCTTTTATCGGTGGAAATGATATTAGAATTGAATTATTGATTAGTGGTGTTATTTTTATCATTGCATCGTTGAGTGACTTTGTAGATGGTTATCTTGCTAGAAAGTGGGAGTTAGTTACCAATATGGGTAAATTTCTAGACCCATTAGCAGATAAATTACTAGTGTCGAGCGCATTAATAGCATTGGTACAAATTGATTTAACAAACTCGGTTGTAGCAATTATCATCATTGCACGTGAATTTGCAGTCACAGGTTTAAGATTATTGCAAATTGAGCAAGGATTTGTCAGTGCTGCTGGACAATTAGGAAAAATCAAAACGGCCGTTACAATGGTAGCAATTGTTTGGATATTATTAGGCGATCCACTTGCAAATTGGATTGGTTTTTCACTAGGTCAAACATTATTATATATCGGTGTATTCTTTACAATCTTATCTGGAATTGAATATTTCTATAAAGGTAGAGATGTGTTTAAAGCTAAATAATGTCGAAATGCTGTCGAAAGCATTTAAAAGTTACTAAAGTCAGATAAATCATCTGACTTTTTTTGATTTGAAAAGACTAACCATACTTTTTTATCAATTAAAAACGAAATATTTCGTTTTTGCTTGTACTTCGTTTTATAATTTAACTATGTTAAATATAGTGTAGCTTGTATGAAGGAGGAGTTTTCTTGAATATATCAATAATCGCAGTGGGTTCTGAATTATTATTAGGACAAATTGCTAATACCAATGGTCAATATCTATCACAATTATTAAATGGGATTGGTCACAGTGTGGTGGAACATGCAGTTATTGGTGATAACCCAGAACGTTTAAAACGTGTATTCAATACAGCACTAGACAACAATGATGCAGTGATTCTAACTGGTGGTTTAGGTCCTACAAAGGATGATTTGACAAAGCATACAGTAGCGGAGGTGCTTGGTCGTGAATTAGTAACAGATAGTGCTGCTTTAGAAGATATTGAACAGTATTTTATCAAGCAAAACGTTGAAATGACGCCTAATAATCGTCAACAAGCACTTGTAATAGAAGGGGCAGAAGTGTTAGAAAATAAATTTGGCATGGCGCCAGGTATGTTAGTTAGACATAAGAATAAGAAAGTGATTCTACTCCCTGGGCCACCAAAAGAAATGCAACCTATGGCTAAAAATGAACTATTGCCATATTTATTAGATGGCGAACAAATTATCTTCTCAGAATTACTGCGTTTCGCTGGTATCGGTGAATCTAAAGTTGAAACAGAATTATTAGATTTAATCGATAATCAAACAAATCCTACAATAGCACCTTTAGCAGGTACTCATGAAGTGAATATCAGACTAACTGCAAATGGTGAAACAGTTGAAAGCTGTAAAGCTTTGATTGATCCAATTAAAACAGAGATTCTAAAGAGAATTGGTGATTTCTATTATGGTTCTGACGATATTAAGTTAGAACAAGCATTGATGCAAAATATCGAACGTACATTTGCGATATATGATGGTGTTACTGATGGAGATTTATATTCTCGTTTAAAAGATTTTGACCAAGAAGATCGCTTATTAGGCATGTTGCCACATAATAACCAATTTATAAGTAATGACTTGGATATAAAGAGACAATTATCAATTTCAACGAATATTGTAAAGGATTTATATAAATCTGAAGTTGCAATATCATTACTATATAATAAAGATACGGTGTATTTAGGCGTTCTTAAGGAAGGCAAATTGTCTGTACAACATTTTAAAATGATACAACAACGCAATTTACTTAAACACCGAACACAAAATTATGTATTAATTAGATTGTTAAATCGTTTAAAATCCCAATAAATCAATATTTATCTTTGTTTTTGAACAGTACGTGTGTTCTATATTAGACAAAACGAACAGTATTTTTAGCGAACAAATATTCGCAAAATGCTTGCACTAAAATAAAAATACATGTATAGTATGGGTAAGATAATTTTCAGAGACAAAACTCATTTAGGAGGTCCAGCATTGGATAACGATCGTCAAAAAGCTTTAGATACAGTAATTAAAAATATGGAGAAGTCATTTGGTAAAGGCGCAGTAATGAAACTTGGTGACAATAAAGCACGTAAAGTTTCAAGTGTTTCAAGTGGCTCAGTCACATTAGATAATGCTTTAGGAGTAGGTGGTTACCCTAAAGGTAGAATTGTAGAAATATATGGACCAGAAAGTTCTGGTAAGACTACTGTAGCATTGCATGCTATTGCTGAAGTACAAAAAAATGGTGGTGTAGCTGCATTTATCGATGCAGAACATGCGCTAGATCCAGTGTATGCTGAAGCATTAGGAGTAGATATCCAAAATTTATACTTATCACAACCGGACCATGGTGAACAAGGGCTAGAAATTGCAGAAGCATTCGTTCGTAGTGGTGCAGTAGATATTGTAGTTGTCGATTCGGTAGCCGCTTTAACACCTAAAGCAGAGATAGAAGGAGAAATGGGTGACACGCATGTCGGTTTACAAGCACGACTTATGTCACAAGCGTTACGTAAATTGTCAGGTGCCATTTCTAAATCAAATACGACGGCAATTTTCATCAACCAGATTCGTGAAAAGGTCGGCGTTATGTTTGGTAACCCTGAAACTACACCTGGTGGAAGAGCACTGAAATTCTATAGTTCAGTTCGTTTAGAAGTTAGACGTGCAGAACAATTGAAACAAGGTCAAGAAATTGTTGGTAATAGAACTAAGATTAAAGTTGTTAAGAACAAAGTAGCACCACCTTTCAGAATTGCAGAAGTTGATATTATGTATGGTAAAGGTATTTCTAAAGAAGGTGAATTAATCGACTTAGGCGTTGAGAACGAAATCGTCGATAAATCAGGTGCTTGGTATTCATATAATGGAGAACGCATGGGGCAAGGTAAAGAAAATGTTAAGACTTACCTTATGGAAAATCCAGCAGTTAAGAATGAAATCAATCAAAAGTTACGTGAAACTTTAGGTATATTTGATGGTGATGTCGAAGAGAGTGAAGAAGAACAACCAACTTCACTATTTGAAGATGAATAAGTTGAACTTAGTGCATACATGCAAATATTTTTAAAGCACGTGTCATATCCCGAGATTAGATATCTAATCTCGGGATATTTTTATAAAAAGCTTTCAAATTGAGTGTCTAACTTTTGAATACGGGACTAATTATACTGAAAGTAGTAAAATAATAATTTAAATTTATGTGAAAAATTTTATTCTGATTTTCCATAAAATAAGGCGAATCGTGTGTTATCAACATCTATAGTAAATAAAGTGTAAAAGAGAGGTCTCTAATATTGAATTTATGTAGGTGGAAACCTTGACACTTCTTGTCTTTAAACCGTACAATTACATTGTATGATTCTTATATAACTTCATATAATCATATTGAATTTGATATACAGAGCAAAATCCTAGAAAAAAGGGGGTGTTTGTGTGAATTTATTAGGCCTCCTACTCGTTTTGCTAGGTATTATTCTCGGAGTTGTTGTAGGGTATATTATAGCCCGTAATTTATTGCATCAAAAGCAATTACAAGCAAGACAAACTGCCGAAGATATTGTCGAACAAGGTAAAAAAGAAGCAGATAATATCAAGAAGGAAAAGCTCCTTGAAGCTAAAGAAGAAAATCAAATCTTAAAAGAACAAAGTGAAAATGAACTTCGTGAAAGACGTGGTGATCTTCAAAGGCAAGAAGCCCGACTTCTTCAAAAAGAAGAAAACTTAGAGCGAAAATCTGATCTATTAGACAAAAAAGATGAGATTTTAGAGCAAAAAGAATCTAAACTTGAAGAAAGACAACAACAAGTAGATGCAAAAGAGAGTAGTGTTCAAACGTTAATAAATAAGCATGAACAAGAATTAGAACGCATCTCTGGTCTCTCTCAAGAAGAAGCAGCACAAGAACAACTTCAAAGAGTAGAAGATGAATTGTCACAAGATATTGCAATACTTGTTAAGGAAAAAGAGAAAGAAGCAAAAGAAGCAGTCGATAAAAATGCTAAAGAATTATTAGCAACAACTGTTCAACGTTTAGCTGCGGAACATACTTCCGAGTCAACAGTATCAGTTGTTAATTTACCGAATGATGAAATGAAAGGTCGAATCATTGGTCGTGAAGGAAGGAATATCAGAACGTTAGAAACGTTAACTGGTATTGACTTAATTATAGATGACACGCCAGAGGCAGTTATACTTTCTGGTTTTGACCCAATTAGACGTGAAATTGCTAGAACAGCATTAGTAAATCTTGTTTCAGATGGACGTATCCATCCTGGAAGAATTGAAGATATGGTAGATAAAGCTCGAAAAGAAGTAGACGATATTATTAGAGATGCTGGGGAACAAGCTACATTTGAAATAAATGTACATAATATGCATCCAGATTTAGTAAAAATCTTAGGTCGTTTACAGTATCGTACAAGCTATGGACAAAATGTACTAAAACATTCAGTTGAAGTTGCTCATTTAGCAGGTATGCTAGCAGCAGAATTGGGTGAAGATGTTACATTAGCTAAACGTGCTGGTCTACTTCATGACGTTGGTAAAGCGATTGACCATGAAGTTGAAGGTAGCCATGTTGAAATAGGAGTTGAATTAGCTAAGAAATATGCTGAAAGTGAAACAGTTATTAATGCAATTCATTCCCACCATGGTGATGTTGAACCTACTTCAATAATTTCTATTTTGGTTGCAGCAGCGGATGCATTATCTGCCGCTAGACCTGGAGCTCGTAAAGAGACATTAGAAAATTATATAAGAAGATTAGAAAGACTTGAAACATTATCAGAAAGTTATGATGGTGTTGAAAAAGCATTTGCTATCCAAGCTGGTAGAGAGATTCGAGTTATTGTATCACCAGATACTATCGACGACTTAAAATCACACCGCTTAGCAAGAGATATTAAAAACCAAATTGAAGATGAACTTCAATATCCTGGTCATATAAAAGTGACAGTTGTTCGAGAGACTAGAGCAATTGAATATGCAAAATAACGTTCTAGATATTTAATGAATTCTAGAACTTAGTTAAAGCCTATCCATGATTTTGGATAGGCTTTAACTTTTTATAATGTTAGTAGTTATGAAAACAATAAAAGCTATCCTCAAATATTTGAGGATAGCTTTTATTGTTGAAGTATAGCTTGGATATAAATAAATTATCTTCAATTAGCAATTAATAAGTACTAAGTTAATTCTAAATCTGCTGCTTTAATTTCTTTTAAAACTTCAGCTGTGTCGTAACAGTTTGTTGAAATGTTAGAATGTCTTTCGGCTAATCGATAGGCATTTACATAGAGTTCTAAACTGTCTTTAGCGATATCTTCTGGATTGTCACTTTTTGATGGATTTGCTGTAACTACTAAGTCAGCAAATTTTTGTGGATCAATATTTATTGACATTTATAAATTACAACTCCTATATCTAGTTAAATTAATGTTACAGTACATTATTTACCACGTCATATCACTTTAAAACTTAGAAAATTGAATATATTTTTCACATTCACTTTTCATAATAAAAAAATTACATTAAACTATCAGTAAGAGAGGATGAACTGTTAATGAGAATACTTTTTATTGGGGATATTGTTGGTAAGGTAGGAAGAGATGCTATTAAAACATATTTACCGAAGTTAAAGCAAACACATCGCCCAACGGTTACAATAGTGAATGCAGAAAATGCTGCACACGGAAAAGGTTTAACCGAGAAAATTTATAAAGAACTATTAAGAGAAGGCGTAGATTTCATGACAATGGGTAATCACACCTATGGTCAAAGACAAATTTATGATTTTATAGATGATGCTAAGCGCATGGTACGCCCAGCTAACTTCCCGGATGCAGCACCCGGTGTCGGTATGCGATTCATTCAAATAAATGAGTTGAAATTAGCAATAATTAACTTACAAGGTCGTGCATTTATGCAAGATATTGATGATCCGTTTACCAAAGCAGATGAATTAATTGCACAAGCGAAACAAGAAACAGATTATATCTTTGTAGATTTTCATGCAGAAACAACATCTGAGAAAAATGCTATGGGCTGGTATTTAGATAACAGAGCAAGTGCAGTTGTTGGTACACATACACATATACAGACTTCTGACGAGAGAATTTTGCCTGGAGGTACAGGATACATTACCGATGTTGGAATGACAGGGTATTATGATGGCATTTTAGGAATTAATCGTGCTGAAGTGATTAATCGATTTTTAACGAGTCTGCCACAACGACATGTTGTACCTGATGAAGGTAGAAGTGTGTTGTCTGGTGTTATTATCGACTTAAATAAAGAAGGTAAAACGACACATATTGAACGCGTATTAATTAATGATGATCACCCTTTTTAAGCTATCGTCCATTAGTATGATTTTTAAAATGTTCCACTCTTTACATAGTAAAAGGGTGGTTCATTTTGATATGATGAAAGATGAATTATTAATACCACTAGGAGGCAAGATGATATGAAATCACAAGTATCATGGAAAGTGGGCGGTCAACAAGGTGAAGGTATAGAATCGACTGGGGAAATCTTCGCTACTGCTATGAACCGTAAAGGATACTACTTATATGGCTATCGTCATTTTTCAAGTAGAATTAAAGGCGGCCACACAAATAATAAAATAAGAGTATCAACAACACCTGTACATGCAATTAGTGACGATCTAGATATATTAGTTGCATTTGATCAAGAAACGATTGAATTAAATCATCATGAGATGAGATCTGATAGTGTCATTATCGCTGATAGTAAGGCGAAACCACAAAAGCCTGAAGATTGCAAAGCTGAGATGATAGATTTACCATTAACTGCAACTGCAAAGGAATTAGGTACGGCTCTAATGAAAAATATGGTTGCGATAGGTGCAACGTGTGCAGTTATGGATTTAGAATTAAGTGATTTCGAGAGTTTAATCACGAACATGTTTACGAAAAAAGGTGAAAAAGTAGTTGAAATGAATATCGAAGCCTTAAAAGAAGGCTATCGATTGATGAGCGAACAACTTGAACATATCACTGGAGACTTTGGATTAGAACCTACAAACCATAATCCTCATTTATATATGATTGGTAATGATGCAATAGGTTTAGGCGCATTATCAGCTGGTTCTAGATTTATGGCTGCATATCCAATCACACCTGCTTCTGAAATTATGGAGTATATGATTGAGAATTTACCAAAAGTAGGCGGAACTGTAGTACAAACAGAGGATGAGATTGCAGCAGCAAATATGGCTATCGGTTCAAACTATGCGGGAGTACGTGCATTTACGGCAAGTGCTGGACCTGGACTGTCGTTGATGATGGAAGCAATTGGTCTTTCTGGAATGACAGAAACGCCATTTGTTGTGATTAATACACAACGTGGAGGACCTTCAACTGGTTTGCCAACGAAGCAAGAGCAATCAGACTTAATGCAGATGATTTATGGTACACATGGCGATATACCTAAGATTGTTGTAGCACCTACAGATGCTGAAGATGCATTTTACCTAACTATGGAGGCCTTTAATTTAGCCGAGATGTACCAATGTCCAGTTATTGTATTAAGTGATTTACAATTATCTTTAGGTAAACAAACTGTCGATCAATTGGACTATAATCGCATTGAGATTAAACGTGGCGCAATTGTCCAGTCTGATATTGAAAGAGAAGAAGATGACAAATCTTATTTCAAGCGTTATGCACTTACGGAATCAGGTGTATCACCAAGACCGTTACCAGGAGTTAAAGGTGGTATACATCATGTGACTGGTGTTGAACACAATGAAGAAGGTAAGCCAAGTGAAGCAGCAGATAATCGTAATCAACAAATGGATAAGCGTATGCGCAAAGTTGAACATTTATTAATTAATGAGCCCGTTGAAGCGGATGTTGTTCATGATACTGCAGATATATTATATATTGGATTTATCTCAACTAAAGGTGCCATTCAAGAAGGTAAGGATAGACTAGAAGAACAAGGTGTAAAAGTGAATCATGTTCAAATTAGACAATTACATCCATTCCCTAAAGAAACACTACAGCAAGAAATAGATAAAGTGTCGAAAGTTGTAGTAGTTGAACATAATTACCAAGGCCAACTAGCAAATATTATAAAAATGAATGTAAATTTAGGTGATAAATTAATTAATCAGACTAAATATGATGGCACGCCATTTTTACCTAAAGAAATAGAACAAAAAGGATTAGAAATTGCCGAAGAGTTAAAGGAGTTGGTGTAAGTGGCAACATTTAAAGATTTCAGAAATAATGTTAAACCCAATTGGTGTCCGGGATGTGGAGATTTCTCTGTTCAAGCTGCTATTCAAAAGGCAGCAGCTAATGTAGGCTTGGAGCCTGAAGAAGTAGCTATTATCACTGGTATAGGTTGTTCTGGACGCTTATCAGGCTACATAAATTCCTATGGTGTGCATGGAATTCATGGTAGAGCCTTACCGCTTGCACAAGGTGTTAAAATGGCTAATAAAGATTTAACAGTTATCGCTTCAGGTGGTGATGGAGACGGTTACGCCATTGGTATGGGACACACAATACATGCCTTACGTAGAAATATGAATATGACATATATTGTAATGGATAATCAAATTTATGGTCTGACTAAAGGCCAAACATCGCCATCTTCAGCGCAAGGCTTTGTCACGAAATCAACACCAAAAGGGAATATAGAACAAAATGTAGCACCATTAGAACTTGCTTTGTCATCTGGAGCTACATTTGTTGCCCAAGGTTTCTCTAGTGATATTAAAGCTCTGACGAAAATGATTGAAGATGCAATAAATCATGATGGCTTTTCATTTGTGAATGTTTTCTCACCATGCGTAACTTATAATAAAGTGAACACATATGATTGGTTTAAGGAAAACTTAACTGATATCGCAGACATAGATGGATATGATTTTACGGATAAAACAATGGCAACACAAAAGGTGCTAGAATACAATTCACTAGTTAAGGGTATTGTCTATCAAGACACTGATACGCCATCATTTGAGTCTCAAATTGATGAAATGTCTAATGAAGCATTAGCAAAACAAGATATTCATTTGGATGAAACTCAATTTAATGAATTAACGAAACAATTTGTGTAATCGAAGGACTTTTAAATATTTTTATAGCTGATATAATTCAAGTGTCAAAGATACTGTGTTATATCAGCTTTTTTTAATAAATATGGAAATTAAAATAAGGAGTATATGATGGTAGATAAATATAGGACTATGGGAGAATTATTAACCAAAACTAAGCAAGGTGATGATTGGGATATCGTAACAAGAGAGGCAACAAAACCAGTTATTATAACTGCAGTGCATGGAGGGGCAATCGAACGTGGTACTTCAGAATTGGCTGATTGCCTAAGTGATTTAGGTGATTATAAATATTACACATTTAAAGGTGTTAGAAAAAACAAAAACCATGAATTACATGTAACTTCGCGTCACTTTGACGAACCAAAATTATATCAAATGATTGAGGATAGTCAATTTGCAGTTTCAATACATGGTTGCATGGGCGATAAGTCAGAAGTTTATATTGGTGGACGTGACCTAGAATTAATTGCGTCCATCAAAAATGAATTAGCAGACATTAATATTATAGTGAAAGATGCACCAAGTCATATATCTGGATTCCATAGAGATAACTTTGTTAACTGTTGTAAGCGGGAGGCAGGCGTGCAACTTGAATTGACAGTTGCATTGAGAAAAAGCCTGTTTAAAAATCGTAAATTCACTTTATCAGCTCGTGAAGATAAAAATAATTGGGATGATTTGATGTATCAATTCTCGGAGGCAATACATAACGCGTTGACACGTTGTAAAGTAAGTTAAGTACCATCATTCAAATGTATACTGTGAATATGTAAGTTGAAAAAGCTAACGATTACTATTTATTTGATGAATAATTTGTTAAAATGAAATGAATTGATATTCCGAATGAAGGGCTAGTGATAGATATGCATGATACATTAATGAGCGTTCAAATTATTCCAAAGACACCAAACGGTGAAGACGTGATTCCATATGTTGATGAAGCGATTAAAGTGATTGATGATTCTGGGTTAGCATATCGTGTAGGACCTTTAGAAACAACAGTACAAGGCGAGATGAATGAGTGCCTCATTTTAATACAAAAGTTAAATGAACGTATGGTCGAATTAGAAGTACCTAGCACCATTTGTCAGGTTAAATTTTATCATGTTCCAGAAGGTATAACGATTGAAACTTTAACTGGTAAATATGATGAATTATAGTGCTTTGCCGGTTCAACTTAATGTTGTTGGATCGGTTTGTTATCTTAAACGGCATTTTGCACTTTAGTGCTAAATTTAATATAATGAAGAGATGATTATATATTGAACTTAGAACGGTAATGCAATGAGTAGCATTGTTGGTTAATTTTAATTTTGTTCTTAGTTTATATGATATAGAGAGGATTTTGTAAAGTGAATGAAGAACAAAGAAAAAGTACTTCGATAGATATTTTAGCTGAACGTGATAAAAAAGCTAAAGACTATAGTAAGTATTTCGAGCATGTATATCAGCCGCCAAGTTTAAAAGAGGCACGTAAACGTGGGAAAGAAGAAATTAATTATAATAGAGACTTTCAAATAGATGAAAAATATCGCAATATGGGTCAAGGAAAGACATTCTTGATTAAAACATATGGTTGCCAAATGAATGCACATGATACAGAAGTTATGGCGGGTATTTTAGAGGCATTGGGTTATAAACCAATCGAAGATATTAATAAAGCAGATGTGATTTTAATAAATACTTGCGCCATTCGTGAAAATGCTGAAAACAGAGTGTTTAGCGAAATTGGAAACTTAAAGCATTTGAAAAAGGAAAAGCCTGAAACGGTAATTGGTGTTTGTGGCTGTATGTCACAAGAAGAATCAGTAGTGAATAAAATATTGAAGTCATATCAAAATGTAGATATGATTTTTGGTACACATAATATTCATCGCTTACCTGAAATATTAGAGGAAGCATATTTATCGAAAGCAATGGTAGTAGAAGTATGGTCTAAAGAAGGCGATGTCATTGAAAATCTACCGAAAGTACGTGAAGGTAATATTAAGGCATGGGTTAATATCATGTATGGATGTGATAAATTTTGTACATATTGTATCGTGCCATTTACGCGAGGTAAAGAGCGTAGTAGAAGACCCGAAGATATTATCGAAGAAGTACGTGGTCTTGCACGAGAAGGTTATCAAGAAATCACGCTACTAGGTCAGAATGTAAACTCATATGGTAAGGACATTGATGGCTTAGAATATGGATTAGGGGATTTACTAGAGGATATTTCACGTATTGATATTCCACGAGTAAGATTTACTACGAGTCATCCGTGGGATTTTACAGATCGTATGATTGAAGTTATTGCAAATGGTGGTAACATCGTGCCACATATTCATTTACCAGTGCAATCAGGAAATAATGCAGTGTTGAAAATAATGGGACGTAAATACACACGTGAAAGTTATTTAGATTTAGTCGATAGAATTAAAACACAGATACCAAATGTAGCATTAACTACAGATATTATCGTGGGTTATCCAAACGAAACAGAAGCTCAATTTGAAGAAACATTAACCTTATATGATGAAGTTGAATTTGAGCACGCGTATACTTATATTTATTCACAAAGGGATGGTACACCAGCTGCTAAAATGAAAGATAATGTACCGATGGATGTAAAGAAAGATAGACTACAACGTTTAAATCAGAAAGTATCACAGTATTCTGAAGCGGCAATGAAACCATATGAAGGCCAAACAGTAGAGGTATTGTGCGAAGGTGCAAGTAAAAAGGATGATACTGTATTAGCAGGTTATACTGCTAAGAATAAATTAGTTAACTTTAAAGCGCCAAAGGACATGATAGGTAAAATAGTTGAAGTTCAAATCGATGAAGCGAAGCAGTATTCATTGAATGGTACATTTATTCGTGAAAGTGGAAAAGCTGTGGTGACACCTTAATGTATAATAAAGATGAAATTTTAGCTGAAGCTGATAGAATAAGTGAGCATATTAAAGACTTAGATATCGTAAAGGAATATCATCGTGTAGAACAACAAATTCATAATAATAAACAAATTGAACAGAAAATGAAAGATTTAAAAAAGAATCAAAAACAATCTGTCAATTTACAAAATTATGGAAAGACGGAAGCATTGAAACAATCTGAAGGAAAGATTCAAGAAATTGAACAAAATATTAACATTTTACCAATTGTTGAAGAATTTAAAGAGTCTCAAGCAGAGGCGAATGATTTACTACAAATGTTAATCAGTACAATGTCAGATCGACTAAATGAACATAATGAAGATAATAACAATACGTAATTGTATTTTTCAGGAAAGGGGAGCGATGAATGAAGACACAAAAATTGACGTTAACTGCTATATTAATTGCGCTCAATGTCGTATTAAGTAGTATTATTGTCATTCCTTTGGGACCAGTAAAGGCAGCGCCAATACAACATTTAGTAAACGTGTTATGTGCAGTATTAGTAGGACCATGGTTTGGTTTAGCACAAGCCTTTATTTCATCAGTAATTCGCATTATTTTTGGTACAGGTAGTTTCTTTGCCTTTCCTGGAAGTATGGTTGGTGTATTGCTTGCTAGTGCCTTTTATCATTATCGTAAACATATCTTTATGGCTGCGGTGGGTGAAGTAATTGGTACTGGAATCATTGGTAGTGTAATGTGTATTCCATTAGCAGCTATTTTAGGATTTGCTGATTTTGCAGTTAAACCATTGATGCTTATGTTTTTAGTATCTAGTATAATTGGTGCAATTATCAGTTATATCATTTTAATGATTTTAAAGAAAAAAGGGATATTAAAGAAATTTTTCAATAAAGATTAACTAAGATTGAGATTTAAAATAACTGTGTTTTTCACTTTAAGTATCTGTATTTTTGGACGCTTGAAGTGGGCATAAAAGTTATTTTATCTCAATCTTTTTTATATTTCATAGCTGGAAAGCCATAATTTAAAATTTCATAATTATGTGGATGCAACCATTTTTTATTAAATGAGCGTAGTAATAAAAGTTATGTTAAAATTTAAGAGTTAAAAGGATAAATAAAGTACGTTAGGAATATAGCTAAAAATCATATATAGCTATTGTCCACAAGTGAGTAAACGCAATTGTACTGACATTCATATTTAGTTCTATAATTGAACAATGTGAAGTGTTTTATGCGTATAACGATAAAATGAATAAACAAAAGAATTTGTAGAAGGATAGTGAAGTAACAATATGACGAACCAAACGCCAATGATGCAACAATATTTAAAAATAAAATCTGAATATCAAGATTGTTTATTATTTTTTAGATTAGGCGATTTCTATGAAATGTTCTTTGAAGACGCAAAAGAAGCGTCTAGAGTATTAGAAATAACATTAACTAAACGCGATGCTAAAAAAGAGAATCCGATTCCAATGTGTGGTGTACCATATCATTCTGCTGATGGTTATATCGAAACTTTAATAAATAATGGTTATAAAGTCGCTATTTGTGAACAAATGGAAGATCCTAAGCAGACAAAGGGCATGGTTCATCGTGATGTAGTACGCATCGTGACGCCCGGTACGGTTATGGATCAAGGCGGGGTAGATGAAAAGCAAAATAATTATATTTTGAGCTTTATTAAATTAGAAGGCATCTATGCATTAAGCTATTGTGATGTTTCAACTGGGGAACTAAAAGTTACACACTTTGAAGACGAAGCAACATTAATCAATGAAATTACGACTATTAATCCTAATGAGATTGTTGTAAATCAAAAACTGGATCCAGAATTACGTCGCCAAATCAGCTTGACGACGGAAACAATTACATTAAGAGAAGCAATTTCTGATGCACAGTATGCTGTTAATGAAATGACAGAACGACATTTGTTTAATGCTACACAGTTATTGCTAGACTATATTCACCATACACAAAAAAGAGATTTATCCCATATTGAGACAGTCATTAAGTATGAAGCCGTAGATTTTATGAAAATGGATTTTTATGCTAAAAGAAACCTTGAGTTAACAGAAAGCATTAGATTGAAATCCAAAAAAGGAACGTTACTATGGTTAATGGATGAAACAAAGACGCCAATGGGAGCACGAAGATTAAAGCAATGGATAGATAGACCTTTAATTCATCAACAAAACATTGAAAATAGATTGAATATCGTTGAACAATTTATCAATCATTTTATCGAACGTGATACACTCAGAAATTATTTGAATCAAGTCTATGATATAGAACGATTAGTAGGCCGCGTGAGCTATGGTAATGTCAATGCACGTGATTTAATTCAACTCAAACATTCTATTTCTGAAATACCTAATATCAAAACATTAATAACTGGTTTAAATGATAACTTAGCCACACAATTCCAAGCTTTAGAACCACTAGATGAATTACTGGCATTACTCGAAGACAGTCTTGTAGAAGAACCACCTATTTCTATCAAGGATGGTGGGTTATTTAAAGCAGGTTTTAATCAAGATTTAGATAGTTATCAATCAGCGTCAAAAAATGGAAAAACATGGTTAGCTGAATTACAAACTAAAGAAAGACAACGTACTGGAATTAAATCACTAAAAATAAGTTTCAATAAAGTTTTTGGTTATTTCATAGAAATTACACGTGCCAATTTACAAGGTTTTGATCCTAATGCTTTCGGCTATCAACGCAAACAAACATTATCTAATGCAGAGCGTTTTATTACTGACGAATTGAAAGAAAAAGAAGATATTATTCTAGGGGCAGAAGATAAAGCAATTGAATTAGAGTATCAATTATTTGTGCAATTAAGAGAACAAGTGAAACGTTATACTGAAAGATTACAACGTCAAGCTAAAATCATTTCAGAAATTGATTGTCTCCAAAGCTTTGCAGAAATTGCCCAAAAATATAACTATACTCGACCGCACTTTAGTAAAGATAAGACGCTTGAATTAACAAATTCACGTCATCCAGTTGTGGAACGTGTTATGGATTATAATGATTATGTACCAAATGATTGTGAATTAAATGAAGCGGCGTATATATATTTAATTACTGGGCCAAATATGTCCGGTAAATCGACCTATATGCGACAAGTAGCAATTATAAGTATAATGGCACAAATGGGTGCTTATGTACCTTGTGATCAAGCTGTACTACCTATTTTCGACCAAATATTTACTCGAATTGGTGCAGCAGATGATTTGGTTTCTGGGAAAAGTACCTTTATGGTAGAAATGTTAGAAGCACAAAAAGCTTTAGCTCATGCAACAGCAGATAGTTTAATTATTTTTGATGAAATTGGTCGTGGAACATCAACTTATGATGGTTTAGCATTAGCACAAGCAATGATTGAATATGTGGCAAATACCTCACATGCAAAAACATTATTCTCGACGCATTATCATGAATTAACTGCGCTTGATCAAACTTTACCTTGTTTGAAAAATGTGCATGTAGCTGCCAATGAATATAAAGGTGAGTTAATCTTCTTACATAAAGTAAAAGAAGGTGCTGTAGACGATAGTTATGGTATTCAAGTTGCTAAATTGGCTAATCTACCAGATGCAGTAATTTCTAGGGCGCAAGTTATTTTAGATGCATTTGAAAAAAGTGACCAACTGCACGATAACCAAGTTGTAGTGAATAAGGTGGAAGTGTTAGATGAATCTTCACATAGCGCAGATGATGCGACAAATCAAGATTCAATGGAAGAAACTGTGTCATCAGATCAATCTCACGCTATTTTCGAAACAAATGTGTCGAAGCAACACCCAGAGGATGACATAGCGAGAGATAATAAAGCTGATGCCACACAACAATTTGAACAGGCGGCATTTGAACTATTTGATGCACCAGTTGAACAAAGTGAGATTGAACAAGAGATAAAAGCACTAAACTTATCAAATATGACGCCTATTGACGCTTTAGTTAAACTAAGTGAATTACAAAAACAGTTAAAGTAGAGGTGAAGTCAAATGGGTAAAATTAAGGAATTACAGACATCGTTAGCAAATAAAATTGCAGCCGGAGAAGTGGTAGAACGACCAGGTTCTGTTGTAAAGGAATTACTTGAAAATGCAATCGATGCCCAAGCGACTGAAATCAATATTGAAGTTGAGCAATCTGGAGTCGCTTCAATTCGAGTAGTAGACAATGGTACTGGTATTGAGGCAGATGATTTCGATTTAGTATTTCATCGTCATGCTACGAGTAAATTAGACGACGATGAAGATTTATTCCATATACGTACATTAGGATTTAGAGGTGAGGCATTAGCGAGTATATCCTCTGTTGCGAAAGTAACATTAAAATCATGTACTGATAATGCAGAAGGTCAGGAAATTTATGTTGAAAATGGAGCCATCTTAGAACAGAAACCTGCAAAAGCAAAACGAGGTACTGATATTTTAGTTGAATCACTTTTCTATAATACGCCGGCACGTTTAAAATATATTAAAAGTTTATATACAGAGCTAGGTAAAATTACTGATATTGTTAATAGAATGGCAATGAGTCACCCTGATATTAGAATTTCATTAGTATCAGACGGCAAGACGATTATTAAAACCAATGGTTCTGGAAGAACAAATGAAGTCATGGCTGAAATATATGGTATGAAAGTTGCCAAAGATTTGGTTCAAATTACCGGGGATACGAGTGATTATCATATTGAAGGATTTGTAGCTAAACCAGAACATTCTAGAAGTAATAAACACTATATTTCCATTTTTATAAACGGAAGGTATATAAAGAATTTTTTATTAAATAAAGCAATTGTAGAAGGATATCACACGCTTTTAACAATTGGCCGTTATCCTATCTGTTACATTAACATTGAAATGGATCCTATTTTAGTTGATGTTAACGTGCATCCGACAAAATTAGAGGTAAGATTATCTAAAGAGGATCAATTGTATGCACTCATTGTTGAAAAGATACAAGAGGCATTTAAGGATCGCATTTTAATACCGAAAAACGATATGACGAAATTCACTAAAAAAAATAAGGTATTAAGTCAGTTTGAACAACAAAAAATGGATTTTGAACAAAGACAACAGCGCCATCTTACAAACGATCCAAAGTCTACTACGAATGTCAGTGGCAATGAAAAATACACCCAATCACACCCAGACGAATCAATTGTAGATCAACAGAGTACAGCAAATATTGAACATGGTGAGCAAGCAATAACAAAAGATGATTTATATTCTACGCACAATAATGATTCAATGATTGGACAGCAACAGTATCAATCAGGTTATGCTCAGTATGACAGTTATAATCATGCTGAAGATATCGTAGATTCAGATTATATTCGAAGTCAAAGAGATGTGCTCAATGCAATGGATAATACAGATGAGGAGAAAGCTGTTGATTATTCAGACACAGAACAGCAAACATATAGAGAAAGTACTACAACTGCTGAAGAACAACAGGATATAAAAGGGAGTGTTAGTGAGACACCAAGCCGTCGTGTTCCATACATGGAAATTGTTGGTCAGGTACATGGGACATATATTATTGCTCAAAATGAAAATGGTATGTTTATGATAGATCAACATGCTGCACAAGAACGTATTAAATACGAATACTTTAGAGATAAAATTGGAGAAGTGACAAATGAAGTTCAAAACTTACTGATTCCATTAACTTTCCATTTTTCAAAAGATGAACTAATGATTATTGATCAACATAAAGATGAACTAGAGAAAGTAGGCGTCCACCTTGAACCTTTCGGAGGCCATGATTATATTGTTGATAGTTATCCTGTTTGGTTCCCACCAGAAGAAGCAGAAGAAATTATAAAAGATATGATTGAATATGTATTAGAGCATAAAACAGTTTCAGTGAAAAAAATACGTGAAGAAGCAGCCATCATGATGAGTTGTAAAAAATCAATCAAAGCAAATCATTACTTAAAAAATAATGAAATGGCAGATTTAGTTAACCAACTTAGAGAAACGGAAGATCCATTTACTTGTCCTCATGGACGCCCGATTATTATTAATTTTTCAAACTATGAAATAGAACGATTATTCAAAAGGATTATGTAGGAGGTTAGTGGCTTGAAACCACATATTTTACCAGCAATTCGTTCGATGAAAGACTTAGAAAAGCTGACAAAAACAGATTATAAAGAATGTGTATTGTTAGATACACATATTGGTCATTTGAAGAGTATTATGGATCTATTGAAAAAGAATAAAATTGAAACTTATATCCATATTGATTTAATCAAAGGTATGAGTCATGATGAATTTGCATGTGAATATTTAATCCAGCATTATCATCCGAAAGGTATTGTATCTACCAAGACAAAGGTAATTAATAAGGCCAAAGCATTAAATACTACAACTGTATTTAGAGTGTTTATACTAGATAGTCAAGCATTATCGAGAAGTATTGATTTGATTAAGCGCGTTGAACCTGATTATGTTGAGGTCTTACCTGGTGTTGCCACCAAAGCAATTCAAATTATTAACGAAGAAACGAATACACAAGTCATTGCGGGTGGATTAATTAACGATGTAGATGAGGTTAATGTTGCAGTGGAGCACGGTGCTAAATATATTACTACGAGTGATAGAGATTTATGGTAGTTATAGATATATTAAAAAAATTATATAAGAATTAAGTTGACGGTTATAGCAATAATATTGTAATTATGCAATTATTATCGCTATAACCGTTTTTAAATTAGTAATTAAATTAAAAGTGGAGGTGATTATATGATTAAACCATCACGACTTAAATCAGGTGATACGGTTGCAATTGTCTCATTGTCATCAGGTATAGCGGGTGATCATCAATATATTTGGAGAACCTTACAGGGTATAAATAACTTAAAACAAATATTTGGCTTGCAAGTTAAAGTGATGCCTAATGCACTGAAAGGTAGTCGATATTTAAAAGAACATCCTGAAGCCCGAGCTGCAGATTTAAATGAGGCATTGGTTGATCCTGAAATCAAAGGTATTATTAATTGTATTGGTGGGGATGATGCACATACGATAATTCCATTTATTAATAGTCAAAATATTAAAAAATATCCTAAAATATTTAGTGGTTATTCTGATACAACTTCACTGCATTTATTATTCTATAAAATGGGTATAGTGAGTTATTACGGTCCAGCACTTCTAACAGACTTTGCCGAAAATGGAACGATGGATGAATATACAATTCAACATATCAAACACTGTTGGTTTGAAACGCATGATTCACACAATATTTATCCAGCAAAATACATTAGAACGAACAGTGGTGATTGGGGAAGTGCTAAGGGCAAAATGAGAAGGGGGATAATGCCGAATCATAATTATGAAGTGTTAAACGGTAACGGCACAGCAAGAGGTAAATTATTTGGTGGTAATTTAGAAACTTTATTAAAAGTGGTTAATGACGATATTTACCCAATTGTAGAACGACTAAGGGGTACAATTTTATTTCTTGAAACATCTGAAATAGTGCCGTCACTTGAAATGATAACTAAAGCAATAAACGTAATACTTACCGATGAGGTGCTTGAAGCCATTGAAGGAATTATAATAGGTAAACCATATCTCAATCGCAATTATGAATGTTATAAAAATGCATTTATTAAACGAATCAAACAAAGTAATAATCAAGATATTCCAATTTTATACAATTTATCATTTGGCCATAATGAACCGAAAATGATACTACCTTATGGATTGTATGGTGAAATCGATTGCAAAAACAAAATATTTAAATTATTGGAGTCTACTGTATCCCGTAACTAATTGTGTCAAATTAGTTACAAAATTTAGTTGACAACGCTTACAAAATAAGTGTAATATAAAGTTAAGTTAATAATTAGAACAGAGATGGGAGATTTCTACAGTACTTAGACCGGTGGTTCACAACTGGAAACTATTGTAGAAGTCTCTTTGTCTTTTTAGGAGGAATCTCAATGAATGTATATTTTGCTGAATTTTTGGGAACAGCAATACTAATCTTGTTTGGGGGTGGCGTTTGTGCAAACGTTAACTTAAAGCGAAGTAATGGTAATGGTGCTGATTGGATCGTCATTGCTGCAGGTTGGGGGCTTGCGGTAACGATGGGTGCTTATGCAGTTGGAAATATTTCTGGTGCACACTTAAATCCAGCAGTAACACTTGCATTTGCCATGGATGGCGCATTAAGTTGGTCTATGGTACCAGGTTATATCATTTGTCAAATTCTAGGTGGTATTTTTGGTGGCGTTTTAGTTTGGTTAACTTATTTAGCACATTGGAAAGTTACAGAGGATAAAGGAGCTAAATTAGGCGTATTTTCTACTGCTCCTGCAATTAAGAACTATTTAGCAAACTTTATCAGTGAAATTATCGGAACAGCAATCTTAACTTTAGCATTATTATATATTGGTATGAACAAAATAGCTGACGGTTTAAATCCTTTAATCGTTGGTGGCTTAATCATTGCTATCGGTTTAAGTTTAGGTGGTCCTACAGGTTATGCGATCAACCCTGCTCGTGACCTAGGTCCACGTATTGCGCACGCAATTTTACCAATTGCCGGTAAAGGAAAATCAAATTGGGGATATGCAATTGTACCAGTTCTTGGTCCTATTACTGGTGGTATGATGGGTGCTGTTATTTATAGATTATTCTATAAAGGTGCTTTTGATGCGATGTCTGTTGTTGCAATTGTCTTATTAATTGTTACAATTGTTCTTGGACTAGTATTAAATAAAGGTAAAGATGCAAAAGGCATTGAATCTATTTATTAAAAGTTTTAAATTTGTCCTGTTTATATTTATTGATATAGACAGGTCTTATGTTGCAAATTTTTAAAAGTTTGAGCTAAACCGTTGTGGGTATTGGGTAATAATGTGTAACTTTGAGATGAAGTCATAAACATATTTAGCATATATTCAGACAACAATAAAGATTAACAAGGGAGCGTTACATTATGGAAAAATATATTTTATCAATTGACCAAGGAACTACAAGTTCACGCGCAATTCTATTCAATAAAGATGGAGAAATTAAAGGTGTTGCACAAAGAGAATTCAAACAACATTTTCCTAAGTCTGGTTGGGTTGAACACGATGCTAACGAGATTTGGACATCTGTATTAGCTGTAATGGCAGAGGTATTAAACGAACAAAATGTTGGCGCAGATCAAATTGCTGGTATTGGTATTACCAACCAACGTGAAACGACAGTTGTTTGGGATAAAAATACTGGTCGCCCTGTGTACCACGCTATCGTTTGGCAATCACGTCAAACGCAAGGTATTTGTCAAGAATTAAAAGAACAAGGTTTAGAAAGCAAATTCAGAGAGAAAACTGGATTATTATTAGATCCTTACTTTGCAGGAACTAAAGTGAAATGGATTTTAGATAACGTTGAAGGTGCTAGAGATAAAGCAGAGAATGGTGATTTATTATTCGGTACAATCGATTCTTGGTTAGTATGGAAATTATCTGGTGGAAAAGCACATATCACAGATTACACAAATGCGAGCAGAACATTAATTTATAATATTCATGATTTAGAATGGGATAAAGAATTGCTAGAAATTCTTGAAATTCCTGAATCAATGTTACCTGATGTTAAAGCTTCAAGTGATGTTTATGCCAATACAATTGATTACCACTTCTTCGGTCAAGAAGTTCCAATCGCTGGTATTGCAGGTGACCAACAAGCAGCACTATTCGGTCAAGCTTGCTTTAACCGTGGTGATGTAAAAAATACTTACGGAACTGGTGGTTTCATGTTAATGAACACAGGTGAAGAAGCTGTAGCTTCTGAAAGTGGTTTGTTAACAACGATTGCTTATGGCTTAGATGGCAAGGTGAATTATGCTTTAGAAGGATCAATCTTTGTTTCTGGTTCAGCAATTCAATGGTTGAGAGATGGTTTGAGAATGATAAATTCTGCACCTCAATCAGAAAACTATGCTGAACGTGTAGAGTCATCAGAAGGTGTCTATGTAGTACCAGCATTCGTTGGTCTAGGTACACCATACTGGGATGCAGATGCACGTGGTGCAATCTTTGGTTTAACACGCGGTACTGAAAAAGAACATTTTATTCGTGCGACTTTAGAATCTCTTTGCTATCAAACACGTGATGTTTTAGAAGCTATGGAAAAAGATTCAGATATAGAAGTTAACAATTTACGTGTTGATGGTGGCGCAGTTAAAAATAACTTCATCATGCAATTCCAATCTGACTTACTTAATGTAGGTGTTGAACGTCCTGAAATTAATGAAACAACTGCACTTGGTGCTGCTTATCTAGCTGGACTTGCTGTAGGTTTCTGGGATAGTAAAGACGAAATTGCAAATCGTTGGAAACTTGAAAAAGAATTCAAACCAGACATGGAAGAAAAAGAAAGAGAAAAACTTTACAAAGGTTGGAAAAAAGCAGTAGAAGCTACTCAAGTATTTAAATTAGATGAAGAATAAAAAATTAGACGTATTGTAGTTATTTATGCTACAATGTGGGTAAGTTAATAATATCAAGATGAGAAATGAGAGATTCTGTTCGTACAATTTATATATGTATGGGATAGGTCTCTCTTTTTTTATTATCTATAGGAGGCGCTAGGTTTATGAGTTTATCAACATTGAAAAGAGAACAGATTACAAAAGATTTAAAAAATGACTCTTATGATGTAGTCATCATTGGTGGCGGAATCACAGGAGCAGGTATAGCATTAGACGCAAGTGAAAGAGGTATGAAAGTAGCTCTTGTTGAAATGCAAGACTTTGCACAAGGTACAAGCTCACGTTCAACTAAATTAGTACATGGTGGTTTACGTTATTTAAAACAATTACAAGTAGGCGTTGTTGCTGAAACTGGTCGTGAACGCGCTATCGTTTACGAAAATGGTCCACACGTTACAACTCCAGAACGTATGTTATTACCAATGCACAAAGGTGGCACATTCGGTAAGTTCACAACTTCAATCGGTTTAACAATGTATGATACTTTAGCAGGCGTAAAAAAATCAGAACGTAAAAAAATGTTAAATTCAAAACAAACACTTGAAAAAGAACCACTTGTTAAAAAAGATGGTCTTAAAGGTGGCGGCACATATGTTGAATATAGAACAGATGATGCGCGTTTAACAATTGAAGTTATGAAACGTGCCGTTGAAAAAGGTGCTACAGTTATTAATCATACAAAATCTGTACACTTCACTTATGACTCAAATGAAAAAGTAAATGGAATTCATGTTGAAGATCAAATCACTGGTGAAACTTACCCAATTAAAGCTAAAAAAGTGATTAATGCGAGTGGTCCATGGGTTGATGAAGTACGTAGTGGTGATTACGCTAGAAATAACAAACAATTACGTTTAACTAAAGGTGTACACATTGTTATTGATCAATCTAAATTCCCATTAGGTCAAGCAGTGTATTTCGACACTGAAAAAGACGGTCGTATGATCTTTGCTATTCCACGTGAAGGTAAAGCATATGTAGGAACTACAGATACTTTCTACAACAATGACAAAACAACACCACTTGCAACACAAGAAGATAGAGATTACTTAATCGATGCGATTAACTACATGTTCCCAGATGTAGATGTTAAAGATGAAGATATTGAATCATCATGGGCAGGTATTCGTCCATTAATTTTAGAAGAAGGCAAAGACCCTTCTGAAATTTCAAGAAAAGATGAAGTTTGGGAAGGTAAATCTGGTCTATTAACAATTGCTGGTGGTAAATTAACTGGTTACCGTCACATGGCACTTGAAATTGTAGACTTATTATCAAAACGCTTGAAATCAGAATATGGATTGAAATTCAAACCTTGTGCAACTAAAAACTTAACAATCTCAGGTGGAGATGTTGGTGGTAGTCAAAACTTCGAAAACTTTATTAATCAAAAGGTAGAAGAAGCAAAAGCTTACCAAATTGATGAAGCAACTGCACGTCACTTTGCTTCAAAATACGGTTCAAATGCTGAAGAATTATTTAAAATTGCACAAACAGCACAATACCAAGAATCAGGTTTACCATTAGATATTTATACTGAGTTAATCTACTCAATTCAAAATGAAATGGTTTATCGTCCAACTGACTTCTTTGTACGTCGTACTGGTAAACTTTACTTCAAAATTGATGACGTTATTAATTATAAAGACCAAGTGATAAGTGTAATGGCTGGATTATTAGGTTATTCTACTGTTCAACAACAACTTTATACTAAAGAATTGAATGTTGCTTTAGAAGAAGCACAAACAGGTAATGAACAACCAGCTGAAAAAGAATAATAAAGTATTATCATTCTTATAAAAGCACTATTGTTTTATAACTGAGTTAAAGAGAGACCTATCAGAATTATAGAAATTCTGGTAGGTCTCTTGTGTTATTTATGATAAATGCGTTAATGGTTTTTCATTTATAAATCATCATTTGCGAAAGTAAAGGCTGGTGTTGTTCTAAACTACAGTGAAAATAATAAATTGTATAGCTGTAGATATGAGTTGATTATAAAAAAATTATGTTAACTAAATAAAGCTTATAAGTAGATATGCTCAAAATATAATATGATAATAATGTTGTTTGCTATTTGATAGTGGTTTCGTAAGAGGGTATATTATTTAATAAAGACTATTTTAAAACTTTCATGGTTTGGAGGCAGATTATGAATTTAAAAGAATTTAAAATCACAGTTTCTGACGGGAAAATGATTGATGTGAAATTAGATAAAGCTAAGCAACAAACAATTGGTGTAATACATTTGTTTCATAGTATGGCAGATTATATGGATAGATATGACCGCTTAGTCGCTTCTTTAAATCAACAAGGTTATGATGTGCTCAGACATAACCATAGAGGTCATGGTATAGGTATTGCAGATAATGAGCGTGGACATTTTGATTCAATTGAACAGCTTGCAGAAGATGCTTATGAAATTGCTCAGACTGTTTGTACAAATTATAATAATATACCTTATATTGTTATTGGTCATTCAATGGGATCGATTGTGGCTCGTGTATTTTCCGAAAAATACCCTTTATCATTACAAGGGCTCATCCTAACGGGAACATTGCAGCATAATAAGGGGATGGGTTTATTATTATCCTCATTATTAAAATTAATCACGATTATTTGTGGTAAACGACGTAAATTGAAGTGGTTAAACAATTTAATGAATCGTACATTCAATAAGAAAATCGATGCGCAACAAACAGAATTTGATTGGATTTCAAGTACAGATTCAGAAGTTGAAGCATATAATAACGATCCTAATGCAGGCTATTTAGTATCAAATCAAATAATTTATGATACAATGCGACAAGCAAGACGCACGAGTAAAATAAAAAATATTAAGCAAATGAATCAAAATTTACCAGTGTTATTAATCTCAGGCAAAGAGGATGCATTAGGTAATTACGGAGAAGGCATTCGTCAGTTAGGAAAATATTATAAAAAGGGCGGATTAAATCATGTGACAGTCCAATTGTATAAATTCAAGAGAAATGAAATTTTATTTGAAGAAGGTTATACACAAACATGGCAACATATGTATGAATGGATTGAAAAGCAGATTTTGAAAAAGTATGACAATACAAAGTAAAATAAAAAGAGAGAGTGAATATTAGTGGTAAATACTAAACCATTTATCATCGTTTTAGTCGGTCCAACAGCAGTTGGTAAGACTGAATTTAGTATTGAATTGGCAAAGCAATTTAATGGTGAAATTATTAGCGGTGATTCAATGCAAGTGTACAGACATATGGATATCGGGACTGCTAAAATATCAAGCGATGAAATGGAAGGCATCCCACATCATATGATAGACATATTAAATCCAGATGAAGCATTTTCAGCATATGAGTTTAAAAGCAGAGCTGAAAAATTAATTACAGAAATTACAGAACGTGGCAAGACTCCAATTATCGCAGGGGGAACGGGATTATATATTCAATCATTGATTCATAACTATGCATTTGAAGATGAAGAAACAATTTCAGAAACAGATAACAAGCGTGTACAAGAAAAAATGGCAAGTTTAGAGCCACTGTCAAATGAAGCACTACATGACTACTTAGCTGAATTTGATCCTGAATCTGCTATAGCTATTCATCCAAATAATAGAAAAAGAGTAGTTAGAGCGATTGAATATTACCAAAAAACAAAAAAACTTTTAAGTTCACGTAAGAAAAATGCGCAATATACAGAAAATTATGATACATTATTACTAGGGATAGAAATGTCGCGTCAAACATTATATAATAGAATTAATAACCGAGTTGATATAATGTTGGAACGCGGGTTAATAGATGAGGTGAAGTATCTTGTCGAACAGGGATACGAATCATGTCAAAGCATGCAAGCGATTGGTTATAAAGAGATTGTACCAGTCATACATAATGAAATGACGATAGAATTAGCTACGGAAAAATTAAAGCAACACTCAAGAAATTATGCTAAGCGGCAAATGACATGGTTTAAAAATAAACTAGATGTCATCTGGTTAGACAAAGAAGCACTCACACTTTCATCAATGTTACGAAAGGTTTCAGCCCAAATAAATAAAAGGAGTACATAACATGAATACAACAGAAAACATCCAAGACAAATTCCTAGGGCAATTTAAATCTGAAGAAACAAAAGTTATTGTTTTTTTAGTAAATGGATTCCAAATGTAAGGTACGATTGTTGATTTTGATAAATATCTGGTATGTTTATTATCTCAAGGTAAAGAACATATGATATACAAACATGCAATTAGTACATTCACAATTGATGATTCAGAAGAGTAGTTTTTAATGATTTAACCGATTGGACCGATGTTATCTATCAATAGATGATGTAGGGATTAAATCCAATACATAATGAATAAGCTTTTAAACTGTCGGTAAAGTAATAACTTGTCGGCAGTTTTTTGTCGCTGTATATGTATGCCAATGTGTTGCGCTTACGTGAAATACCAATGTTGGAATAAATATCGATAAACGAACAGTGATTATATAATTAAATTGAACTAAGTAACGGATCTATTGCACATTGACTGCTACAGCATTGATAAAACACATTTCTCTAAAACATAAAAAAACATCGACTATGCTTTATATGAAATAGCAATTGTCGATGCTTAGCTTGAGATGTGTTGCTCAAATGATTATTTAATTTATAATAAAGCTTCGATATCAGACTCAATTTGGTCTGGCTTCTTTTGTGGTGAAAATCGCTTAACCACATTACCTTCTTTATCCACTAAAAACTTAGTGAAATTCCATTTGATTTTTTCATTAAAAAAACCATTCTGTTCAGATGTTAAATATTTAAATAATGGGTGTTGATTTTCACCTTTAACATCTAATTTTTCATGCATTGGGAAAGAAACACCATAGTTGATTTTGCAAAATTGTGTTGCTTCTTCACCTGTGCCTGGTTCTTGTCCGCCAAATTGATTGCATGGAAAGCCAAGAACTTCAAATGGTTGATCGTTGTACTTCTGATACAACGCTTCAAGACCTTCAAATTGAGGCGTAAATCCACATTCACTGGCAGTGTTTACAATTAACATTACTTTGCCTTTATAATCTGCTAATTTATATGATTCGCCGTTTGGTTTTTGTACTTCTATATCGTAAATCGTCATATTTATTCACCTCTTAGTTTTAATTTAACACAATTTGTCTCTATAGTCTTTATATACACACTATGATAGAATAGCAAAGAAAACTTTGAAAAGAGGTGCATGTAATGACACAGCAATCGTTACACAAGACAGAAGAACAATTAGAAACTGCCGTGTTAGTTGGTGTACATGCTCAAACAGATGATGAATTTAATTTTACGTCAACGATGGAGGAATTAGCATCTTTATCTGAGACATGTCAACTCGATGTTCAAGCGCAATTTACTCAAAATAAACAACATTTCGATCATAAATACTATGTTGGTAAAGGTAAACTAGAAGAAATTAAAGATTATGTAGAATTCCATGATATAGATGTGGTTGTAACAAATGATGAATTAACTACTGCGCAATCGAAATCATTAAATGGTCAACTTAATGTGAAAATTATTGATCGAACGCAATTGATTTTAGAGATATTTGCATTAAGAGCCCGTAGCAAGGAAGGTAAGCTACAGGTAGAATTAGCTCAGTTGGATTATTTAATGCCTAGATTACAAGGGCATGGCCGTAGTTTGTCTAGATTGGGCGGTGGAATTGGGACAAGAGGTCCTGGTGAAACAAAATTAGAAATGGACAGACGTCATATTAGAACACGTATGAATGAAATCAAACATCAATTAAATACTGTAGTTGAACATCGGGAACGCTATAGAAATAAACGTGAACAGAACGCAGTATTTCAAGTTGCTTTAGTTGGATATACCAATGCTGGAAAGTCTTCGTGGTTTAATAAATTAGCACATGAATCTACTTATGAGAAAGACTTATTATTCGCTACACTAGATCCTAAGACACGACAAATAAAGATTAATAACGGTTTTAATTTAATTATTTCAGATACAGTGGGCTTTATTCAAAAGCTACCAACTACACTGATTGCAGCATTTAAATCAACTTTAGAAGAAGCGAAAGATGCCGATTTATTATTACATGTTGTAGATAGTAGTCATCCTGAATATCGTGGTCAAATGGATACTGTGAATCAAATTGTAGATGATTTAGATATGGCTCATATTCCACAAGCTATTATATTTAATAAAAGAGATCTAAATCATGATATCGCACCGACAACCAATTTACCCTCCGTTTATGTATCAACTCAATATTCCAATGATATTGATGCTGTTAAACAATTATTATTTGATCAAATTAAGCAGATACTTAGTTATTATGAGGAACATGTTGCTAGTACAGATGCCCATCGTTTGTACTTTCTGAAACAACACACACTGGTAACTGAATTGAACTTTAATGAAGACACTGCTAAATATGAGATTAAAGGTTATAAAAAAGAATAAAGGAAGTAATTATAAATGAACGATATGACACAATTGATAGATGAAGTGGAATCTACGTTAAAGCCGTATTTTACAGAAATAGAAAAAACAGCATATTTAAACCAAGAGAAAGTCTTAGATGCCTTTCATGCGGTCAAAGCATCTGAAAGTGACTTGCAAGGCACAACTGGCTATGGATATGATGATATAGGTAGAGATCATTTAGAAGAAATTTATGCACATGCTTTTAAAGCCGAAGACGCTTTGGTAAGACCTCAAATCATTTCCGGTACCCATGCCATTACTTTGGCCTTACAAAGTACATTGAAATATGGAGATGAGTTATTATATATTACCGGTAATCCATATGACACTTTATTAGAAGTCATTGGCATCAATGGCAATGGCATCGAAAGCTTACAAGAGCATGGAGTAAGTTATAACAAAGTTGATTTAAAGGGAAATGAAATTGATATTGATCATGTATTACATGCAATTAAGCCGAACACTAAAGTTGTTGCTATCCAACGTTCTAAGGGATATGATCAAAGACCATCCATTAATCTAGCTACAATAGAACGTGCAATTTCAGCCATTAAATCCGCGCATCCTGATATTATTATATTTGTAGATAACTGCTATGGTGAGTTTGTAGAATTAAAGGAACCAATTGAATGTGGTGCAGATTTAATAGCGGGTTCTTTAATTAAAAATCCAGGTGGTGGACTTGCTAAAATCGGTGGTTATATTGCTGGTCGAAAGGATTTAATTGAGCGTTGTGGCTATCGTTTAACTGCTCCAGGTATAGGTAAAGAGGCAGGCGCTTCGCTGTATTCATTACAAGAAATGTATCAAGGTTTCTTTTTAGCACCTCATGTAGTGAGTCAAAGTTTAAAAGGCGCATTGTTTACTAGTTTATTACTAGAAAAGTTAAATATGCGTACAAAACCTGCCTTTCACGAACCTAGAACAGATTTAATTCAAACTGTCGAATTTGATACAAAAGAACAAATGATACAGTTTTGCCAAAGCATCCAACACGCATCTCCAATCAATGCACACTTTAGTCCTGAACCTGCTTATATGCCTGGCTATGAAGATGATGTAATTATGGCTGCGGGGACCTTTATACAAGGATCTTCTATTGAATTATCTGCAGACGGACCAATCAGACCGCCATACGAAGCCTATGTTCAAGGTGGATTAACATATGAACATGTTAAATTAGCAGTTACACGAGCTGCACAATCATTAAAAGCTAATCAATTAATTTAAATTATATTAATCATACAAGACGTTAAATGATTCATTGAAAGAAATCATTTAGCGTTTTTTTTAGTGTTGTATTTAAAAAATCCAAAATAATTTTAAAGAATATTCGGAAAAATGATTAACAATAGATTAATGGATGTACATAAACCCATTCATTTCGGGGTTTAGCACATCATGTAAGAAAACCTGACATATCTTTGTATTTGTCTGATAATTGTGCTAAATTAATAACAAGTTCAAAAATAGAGGTGATTGGATTGAAGTCAAATGATACTTTACGACGTAATATGCCTGTCTTCTCTATGAGTGTTGTTACGAAGTTGAGCGAGTTAACCGCAAGACAAATTCGTTATTATGAAACACATGAACTGATTAAACCGCAACGTACGGAAGGAAATAAGCGATTATTTTCATTGAATGATTTGGAACGATTGCTTGAAATTAAAAGTCTTATAGAAAAAGGCTTCAATATTAAAGGGATCAAACAAATTATTCATGATGATCAAGCACACCTTTCTGATGAAGAACAAGAAACTAGAAAACAAATGATAGTTGATGCTACACAGAAACCACAACGAGAAGCAATTCCGATAAACCGTGGGGATTTATCACGTTTTATCAAATAATTTTACTGGAGGACATTAACAATGCCAAAACGTTCATTTACTAAAGAAGACATTCATAAGTTTGCCAAGGAAGAAAATGTAAGATACTTACGTTTACAATTCACAGATATTTTAGGTGTAATCAAAAACGTTGAAGTACCTGTTAGTCAATTAGAAAAAGTATTAGATAACGAGATGATGTTTGACGGATCTTCAATCGAAGGTTTCGTACGTATCGAAGAATCAGATATGTATTTATATCCTGACTTAGACACTTGGGTAATCTTCCCATGGACTGCAGGTCAAGGTAAAGTAGCTCGACTAATTTGTGATGTATATAAAACAGACGGTACACCATTCGAAGGTGACCCACGTGCTAACTTGAAACGTGTATTAAAAGACATGGAAGAATTAGGCTTTACAGATATTAATTTAGGGCCAGAACCAGAATTCTTCTTATTCAAATTAGATGAAAAAGGTGAACCAACATTAGAATTAAATGATGATGGTGGATACTTCGACCTTGCACCTACTGATTTAGGTGAGAACTGTCGTCGTGATATCGTATTAGAATTAGAAGACATGGGCTTTGATATCGAAGCAAGTCACCATGAAGTTGCTCCAGGACAACATGAAATTGACTTTAAATATGCTGATGCAATTACAGCATGTGATAATATCCAAACATTTAAACTTGTTGTAAAAACAATTGCTCGCCAACATAACTTACATGCAACATTCATGCCAAAACCATTATTTGGTGTAAACGGTAGCGGTATGCACTTTAACGTATCTTTATTTAAAGGTAAAGAAAATGCATTCTACGATCCTAATGGTGATATGCAAATGACAAAAGATGCATTCCACTTTGTTGCAGGTATCCTTAAAAATGCACGTGGTTTCACTGGCGTATGTAACCCATTAGTTAACTCTTATAAGCGTTTAGTGCCAGGTTATGAAGCACCATGTTACATTGCATGGAGTGGTAAAAACCGTTCACCATTAATCCGTGTACCATCTTCTCGTGGTTTATCTACACGTGTTGAAGTACGCTCAGTTGACCCAGCTGCGAACCCATACTTAGCTTTAGCTGCAATCTTAAAAGCTGGTTTAGATGGTATTGAAAACAAATTAGAAGTACCAGAACCAGTTAACCAAAATATCTACGAAATGAATCGTGAGGAACGTGAAGCAGTAGGTATTCAAGATTTACCATCAACATTATACACTGCAATTAAAGCAATGAAAGAAAATCAACCAATTAAAGATGCTTTAGGTAATCACATTTATAACCAATTTATTAATTCTAAATCTATCGAGTGGGATTACTACAGAACACAAGTATCTGAATGGGAAAGAGAACAATATATTAAACAATACTAGGTGCTAGACAAAGGGGTATAACACTAGGTATATAAGCAATCCTGTTATTCTTTATGAATATTAGGGTTGCTTTTTTTTTGCACCCACTTTTATTTTATTGAACGATTTGGGTGCAGTTTAGGTATTATTTGGGGAGAATTTTTAAATATTATAAAGCAATGAATGAATAAAGCTATCATACAGTGAATATGAATCGAATTCATCTTCAAGGATTGTCTCAATGAGATCATCAATATATCTAGATATAGCGTTTGTGGTCATAATCACTGAAGATTACCCTAGTTTATGTTTGCTTGTGTCATGTTAATGATTATATACATAATCGCCCATGTTAAATTCACTTCTTAAGATGTATTAAATAATTTACAAATGGCCATATGGATGCGACGTATTTTTACGAGACACATGAGGGAGTATGATGCGTGAAGAGACCGAGATCGAACTAGCTCGCTAGGGAAGTGAGCAATATATTATTTTAAATTAAAAAAGAAGCACTCAGATGAATTAAATCATCTGAATGCTTTATTTCTAGAATTTACGTCCTAGACTCGTGTCATGTTTTATAGTTGTGTATTTACTTTTTATTGCGTTTATTCACAATGCCTTGAATAATTACGATAATAAACCCTACAAAAATGCCCATAAAAATTGCTAATACAGCCGCAACAAGTGGAGGTAAGTCAAATTGAAATTGTAAGACAAGTCCGATGATTATCGCTACAATGATGGCGATTGTAGAAATCATATTTTCTTTAAACATACTCAAATACGTTCACTCCTAACATGGGTATTATAGCATGTTATAGACATTGAGTTAAATTAAATAAATAACTTTGTTAATATAATTGTGAAATATTTCCTTTCAAGTGGGGTGAATTTCTAAAAGTCACCTTAGATAATAAAAATGATTCTTGA
Source organism: Staphylococcus gallinarum (assembly GCF_029774255.1). Classification (NCBI taxonomy): domain Bacteria; kingdom Bacillati; phylum Bacillota; class Bacilli; order Caryophanales; family Staphylococcaceae; genus Staphylococcus; species Staphylococcus gallinarum. The sequence goes on along the minus strand of NZ_CP069082.1, from coordinate 1,634,468 downwards.
CGCTATTGAATAAATTATATATGATGATTTGGACAAAGTTTAAGAAGTGGGTGCAACTATGAAATCAACAAAAGCATTAACCGGTATTATTGCGATAGTCATTGTTATCGGTGTTTTATTTTTCCAATTTATTAATCACAGTGGTCCATTTCAAAATAGTGGTTCAGACACAACTTCTGGTCCAAGTAAAACTGAAAAAGTACATGTCGATCGAGTAGTAGATGGAGATACATTGGTAGGTAGTAATGAGCAAGAACAGAATATTAAAATTCGACTAATTGGAATAGATACACCGGAAACAGTTAAACCAAATACACCGGTCCAACCATATGGTAAAGAAGCTTCGGATTATTCAAAGAAGCACTTAACGAACAAGGATGTCTATTTAGAATATGATAAAGAGCCAGAAGACCAATACGGACGAAAATTAGCCTATGTTTGGTTAGATAAAAAGACAATGTTTAATGAAGAATTAGTGAAAAAAGGCTTGGCTCGTGAAAAATATTTTGCGCCTAATGGCAAATATAGAAATGTTTTTAAGCAAGCTGAACATCAAGCTAAACAAGATAAATTAAATATTTGGAGTTAGATTATCTACTTAGTGGAAAAAACATAGCATCATTTTGAAACGTCATCATAAATTTCCTTTGAATAGACAAGGTGTACTGAAATATGTATTAATTATTTTAAATGAAACACAAAAAAACGAGTTATAAAACAACAACTTTAAACTGTTGTGATTATAACTCGTTTTTATATTAATTAATGAAAACGTTCGACTAATTTGTCATATTGCTCTTTAGTAATGGACTCGCTTGCATTGCTAAGTGTATCACCGATGACGTCTTTTAATGAAGATTTAGATGAAACTGTTTCAGTATAATCTTCTCTTATATTAGGTCCATCTATAATATTTACACTTCCATCTGTAAAGTAAACTAAACCAATGTTTTTAATATGATGATTTAATCTCTCTGCAATTCTAGCTTCTAATTCCTTTGTATTCTTTGCAGTTTGTTCAAAAGGATCATAACTATAAAAGTCGTAAATTACAGAATTATTTTTTACACGTTCTATAAAAGTGTATGAACCTGTACGTGTCGTGTTAAATTGACTGTGATATTGTTGTGCAATATAGCGTCCCACAGTTTGATGTACTGAGGATTCATTATTAGTTGAAATCTCTGTTTCAGAATCAATATCAAAGTGATAAAACGTTTTTTGTTTCCAGTTTTTCACATTAATGTTGAACACGCCTTTGTCAGTGATCACGATATAATCAAATGCTCTCGCATATTCGAATAAAGGGTGTTTAACGGCAAGATTACCAGTGGCGATAATATCATAGGCTTTGATAGTACCGGCTGTTTTGTATTGTTCAAGAATATCTTTCAAGTTTTGTTTTGCCTTTCTTAAGCCGTGATGGTTCGAATCATTATTACCATCAAAGTGCAACATTTGATTTTTTAACTGAGTATTTTCACGAGTAACAGAACTAATTTTAGTTACTAATTGTTCTTTAGAATACTTTTCAGTTTCTAATTTTTGTTGCATATTTTTTTGATTTATAATCATCACAATAATGAGCAAAATAACAATTACAAGTAAAATGAATGTTAGTAGCATGATTATCATCCTAATCTTTATTAATATTTGAAATTACAGTTTATTTTACTCTTTTATACACTGTTGTACAAATTCGACCTGTTAAACTGTAGCTATATATAGATTATATTCGTATTAACAGTTGTTTATCAATGGTATTCATGGATTTAACTTAAATTAAACGATAATTTAATGGAGAATTTATAAAATGAATGACTTTTTATAGTATTTTAACTATTATTACATGATTTTATATGATTTGTAATTGGATTTAAGTAGTTTCGCATAGCAGCGTTTGGTTTATGCAATGAATAGAAACATATAGTTTATAGTTTTAGTAGCATATATTATTTTTGGTAGACCTAGTTCGATGTTTAAGTAGTAGAATAATGTTTTTTAGCAGTTGCTAAAATATGCAATAATTAAAAGGGAATGTAACATATAGTACAAAAATATATTTAATGAGAGGTTCAACGCATTTCTGGATAAATAGTACTGAATTTTAATAAGCGTTTAGTTTACACAAAGTTGTATAAATAGATATAATAAAGTATGTGTGAAATTATTAATTTTGGGGGATTATTTTTTGAGTGCATTGAAAAGCTATCTAAACGAACTAGTTGAACGTATAAATCATAACGATATAATTGCGTTTGATAATCATCCCGTATCATTTAAAATAATAGACCAATTATATTTTTCTAATAAAAAAATATCAGTTATTACTTATTCAACTGATATTATCAAATATGTATCTAAATATACGGATTTTAATATTATATTACCGAATGGTACTGTTAATAGTGCTTTTCATATCATTACAGGAACAGATGTTATTGATTCTTATTCAAAATATAAAATTAATTATTACTTTCTACGTGTTCCTTATATTTATGAAGAAGATTTATATCAAGATATAACAGAAATTGCTGAATTACAACGTGTACTTAAGCAAAATAGTGAGTATAGTTTTGTTATTAATAGACCACAATTTTTAGATCATACGCATGGGCATCGCTATATAAAAATTGGTCAATTTTAAAAAAATATATGAGTTTATTATATTTGAAGTAGAATGCATTGAAAAATAACTAGACAAATTATATAATGTATTTCAATGGAAACGCTTACTTCAAGAGGAGGTGCCTGTTTGGACAAACACGTAAAAGCATTGGTAAGCCAAATAAATAGTAAAGTTGGCAATTTAATTAAATATAACGGAGAAGTTGCAAAGCAGCTTTTTATGAGAGATGAATTCAACCTATGCTGTAAGGTAGATATCAGTGTTGAAAGAAAGTATTTGGCAGAAGTGTTAAAGCATATCCCAGAAACTTATACTGTTAAGTTATATGATGACCATACATCGACAACGAATTATACTGAAATAGAATTTGCAGAGGTAACGCATGCCAACATTTATAAAGCAGATGATTTAATTATGACTGTGATTGTATATGATGTTGAAAATGACGAATGGATGTTTAGATGGAATCATAATATTAGGCTACCTGAAAAAAATATCTACTTCCATTCGATTAAATGGGATGTCGATTACATTAAACCGGAAATTGTCTTAATGTATGAATTATTGGATCCAATAGATTACCAACAAATTCCTAACTATAAAAGTGTGATAGATTCTTTAAGCTATTATCAATTTGTAATGTTGAGATTAGTAGTTGGTGATGAACGTATCAACCAAGCTCTAATTTCAGAGAAATCAGCAATGTAAAACCCACAAATCACAAGTAGGTCAACGTAACAGTTGAACAAAGTGATTTGTGGGTTTGTTTTTTATACCTTTAGATATTCGCCATTATAGCAATACTCATATGTTGACTTAACTGCTTTTTCAGCATCAGCAACATCGATTCCAAACATAATTGAAATTTCAGAAGCACCTTGGTTCATCATTTTTAAGTTTATATTTGCTTCAGCAAGTGCATGTGTAATTGTATTGGCAGTACCTACAATACGGTGCATGCCTTCGCCAACAATCATAAGAATTGCAAGATTGTGTTCGACGTTTAATTCATCGACATCACATTTTTCTCTAATATCATTTAATACTTGTTCTTCTCTGTTTTGTATCTCTTTTGAGCGCATAATAATACTAATACTATCAATTCCAGAAGGCATGTGGTCAAATGAAATTCCATAATCTTCAAGTACGCCTAATATTTTTCGAGTAAAACCGATTTGTCTGTTCATTAAATATTTCTTAATATTCAACACTGTAAAGTCTTTGTCACAACTAATGCCACTGACTATATTTGAAGAATTGATTTCTCGGTCATGACGAATATAAGTACCTGTATCATCTGGACGATTTGTGTTTTTAATTACCACTGGTATGCGGTCTTTGTGTAATGGTTGTAATGCTTCATCGTGGAACACACCAAATCCTGCATAAGATAATTCACGCATTTCACGGTAAGTAATCTCATCAATCACTTCTGGATTTTTTACTATTGTTGGATTAGCTCTAAAAATACCTGAAACATCTGTGAAGTTTTCATATAAGTCAGCACGAACACCACGAGCAACGATTGCACCAGTGATATCAGATCCACCACGTGGGAAGGTCACAACATAACCTTGACGAGAAATACCAAAGAAACCTGGAACAATTAATTTTTCATCGTATTCTCTAAGGCTATAGAGTGCTTCATAAGATTGATCTAAAATTTGAGCATTCTGAGGTAAATCTGTGACAGTAATACCCGCTTCACCAGGTGATACATAACGTGTTGGTATACCTTGGCTATTGTTATATTCAGCTATGAGTTGGGCATTAAAGTTCTCACCACATGAAAGTAACGCATCTAATAAACGAGCAGGTTTTTCCTTTAATGTGGCAATATATGTTTCTAAAGTTTCATCAATTGTTGATAACAGTGAATCTGTCATTTCAAGTTCTAAAATAATATCAGCATAACGCTGAATAATTTCTTCTTTCTTTGCTTGATAATCTAATCCGGCAATAACCTTTTCGTAAAGTCGAATTAGTAAATCCGTTGTTTTTACATCGTCTGCATGTCTTTTTCCGGGTGCTGAAACGACGATAATCTTTCTGTCTGAGTCAGAGTTTACTATATTTAATACTTTCTTTATTTGTTCTGCATTTGAAACAGAACTTCCTCCAAATTTCGCTACTTTCATAATGAGCTACAACCTTTCTAAAAAATCAGAAAATTTTGTTTAGTTTTTATCACGAGAGTGATAGTATAGATATACGGTTTTTATTTTCAACCTTTACAAAAATAATGAATGAATTTATACTATACCATATTCTAGTATTTTTCAACTGTACAATTGTATTTTTTGAATGAACAATCGGAGGAATGAAATGATGAAGGAATTAAATGTAGCCCTGCTCGGTTTAGGTACTGTAGGTTCAGGTGTAGTGAAAATAATTGAAGAAAATAGAGAACAAATTAAAGAAACAATGGACAAAGATATCAACATTAGACATATCTTAGTTCGTGATAAATCTAGATCGAGACCCATTAACGTATCGAATTATCATCTAACAGAAGATGTAGATGAAATTTTAAATGATGACTCTATAGACATTATCGTTGAGGTTATGGGTGGCGTTGAACCGACAGTAGATTGGTTAAAACGTGCATTAAGTCAGAAAAAGCATGTTATTACTGCCAATAAAGACTTATTAGCTGTGCATTTAAATGTGTTAGAAGATTTAGCACAAGAAAATGACGTAGCATTAAAATATGAAGCAAGTGTTGCAGGCGGTATTCCAATCGTTAATGCGATTAATAATGGTTTGAATGCAAATAATATAACTAAATTTATGGGTATTTTAAATGGAACATCTAACTTTATTTTAAGTAAAATGACGCGTGAGAATACATCGTTTGAAGATGCGTTGGATGAAGCGCAAAGATTAGGGTTTGCCGAAGCAGATCCTACAGATGACGTGGAAGGTGTAGATGCCGCAAGAAAGGTAGTCATTACTTCTTATTTAACTTTTAACCAAGTGATTAATTTATCAGATGTTGATAGACACGGTATTAGCGATGTTGAACTTGCTGATATTAAGGCAGCAGAAGCACTAGGTTATAAGATTAAATTAATTGGTAAAGGTACTTATGAGCAAGGTAAAGTTAATGCTTCAGTAGCACCAACACTTATTAGTACTGCACACCAATTATCTGCAGTTGAAGATGAATTCAACGCAATTTATGTTATTGGTGATGCTGTTGGAGAGACGATGTTTTATGGTAAGGGAGCTGGTAGTTTAGCAACTGGAAGTGCAGTTGTGAGTGACTTGCTTAACGTTACCTTGCATTTTGAGTCTAATCTGCATACATTACCACCACATTTTGAATTGAAGACGGAACAAACGAAAGAATTAATGGATAGCGATGATACAATATCGTTTAAAGAAAAAGAAAGTTATTATGTTGTCATTCAGACAGATGGTGAGGAACCGAGTAAGGTTGAAGCTTTAATTAAAGCGGAGTTACCTTTCCATAAATCATTAGCCGTTACTGAAAGAGATGCCAGAACGGTTGGTTTGATTGTAGTAGGCTTAGATGAGTCTCCTGAATCGGCAATTACAGAGGCAGGATATGTTGTAAATAAAATTTATCCAGTAGAAGGGGTTTAATAGAAATGGAAAAATGGCAAGGTTTAGTGAAGGAATTTGAAGCGTTTTTACCTGTAAATGAAAATACACCACAATTAACTTTAAATGAAGGACATACACCTTTAATTTATTGTGAAAATTTATCTGAAATGTTAGGCATTGAATTACATGTAAAATACGAAGGAGCTAATCCAACGGGCTCTTTTAAAGACAGAGGTATGGTAATGGCGATGGCCAAAGCTAAAGAAGAAGGTAAGAAAATTGTTATCTGTGCGTCGACAGGTAATACTTCTGCATCTGCTGCAGCATATGCTGCTCGTGCAGGGTTGAAGGCAATTGTCGTAATACCTGAAGGTAAAATTGCGCTTGGTAAATTATCTCAAGCCGTGATGTATGGTGCTGAAATTGTTTCTATCGAAGGTAACTTTGATGAAGCATTAGAGATTGTTAAGGAAGTAGCGGAAAACGGTGAAATTGCCTTAGTAAACTCTGTAAATCGATATAGAATCGAAGGTCAAAAAACAAGCGCCTTTGAAGTCATTCAACAATTAGGAGGAGAAGCTCCTGATATCTTGTCCATTCCTGTTGGTAATGCAGGTAATATTACAGCATATTGGAAAGGGTTCAAAGAGTATCACGATAAAAATCAAACACAATTACCTCATATGTTTGGATTCCAAGCTGAAGGTGCATCACCAATTGTACAGAACAAAGTGGTTAAGAATCCAGATACAGTAGCTACAGCTATTAGAATTGGTAACCCAGCAAGCTGGGACAAAGCTAATAATGCTTTAAGTGAATCAGATGGTCTAATTGATAGCGTAACAGACGAAGAAATTTTAGAAGCATATCAATTGATGGCAAGTAAAGAAGGTGTCTTTAGTGAACCGGCAAGTAATGCATCTATAGCAGGTTTGATAAAATTACACCGTGCTGGCAAGTTACCACAAGGTAAAAAGGTGGTTGCTGTATTAACTGGTAATGGTCTGAAAGATCCAGACACTGCAATTTCATTATTGGATAATCCAATCAAACCGTTGCCTAACGATAGAGAAAGCATCTTAGATTATATCAAAGGAGCGCTCTAACATGAGTGACATGTTGCATTTGAAAATACCGGCATCTACAGCTAATTTAGGTGTCGGTTTTGATTCTATAGGTATGGCATTAAATAAATTTTTATATTTAGATGTAAAGAAGAACGACAGCGATGTGTGGACGTTTAATCACGTCGGACCAAATGTAGAAGATTTGCCAACAGACAATAGACATTATATTTATCAAATTGCTCAAAGAGTTGCACGCAAATATGATGTTAAATTACCTGGTTTAGATATAGAAATGCGAAGTGAAATCCCTTTAGCAAGAGGTTTAGGGAGTTCTGCATCAGCATTAGTTGGCGCATTATATATTGCTAATTATTTTGGTGATATTGAATTATCAAAATATGAATTACTACAATTAGCTACTGAAATCGAAGGTCATCCTGATAATGTGGCACCAACAATCTACGGAGGTTTGGTATTAGGTTACTTTAATCCTGAGACAAAGGTGACAGATGTATCATATATTGATCCACCACGTGTGGATATTATTATTACGATTCCATCTTATGAACTACGTACAGATGATTCAAGAAATACATTACCGGAAACATTTTCACATAAAAAGGCAGTTCAAAATAGTGCGATTAGTAACACAATGATTAGTGCATTGATACAACATAACTATGAGTTGGCAGGAAAAATGATGGAACAAGATGGTTTTCATGAACCATTCAGACAACATTTAATACCTGAGTTTAAAGAAATTAAAGCGATTGCGAAACAACATAACGCCTATGCGACTGTAATCAGTGGTGCAGGTCCAACCGTATTAACATTAGTTGCTCCAGAACGGAGTGGCGAACTCGTTAGAGAACTTAAAGGAACATTTATGGATTGTCGATCGGAGTTAGTGACAATTAATGAAAGTGGAGTTGTGTCGAAAATTCTGTACCAACGCCGTTAAATTATTGTAGTATAATGTTAAGGTGTTGAAAGGAGATACAAACATGAGTAAATATAAGATGATTGTTATGGACATGGATGACACTTTAATGAATCCAGATAATGAGGTTAGTCCAGAAACTGAACGTTATTTAATTGACATTCAGCAGCAAGGATATCATGTTGTCTTGGCTTCAGGACGTCCTACAGAAGGGATGCTACCTGTTGCAAAGCAACTCAAGTTAGATCAATATGATAGTTATGTAATAAGCTATAATGGTGGTAAGACAATTGCTGTTAAAGATGAACATGTTGAAGTGAGTAAGAGTGTAACTAAGGCAGATTTTGATGCAATTGTTGATTTCTGTAGAGAACACAAATTGTTTGTTTTAACATATCATGAAGGATTTATTATATATGAAGGTGACCACGAATATATGAATATAGAGTCTGAATTGACAGGTTTGCCGATGAAACGGGTCGATGATATCAAAGCATATATTCAAGCTGATGTACCTAAAGTAATGGGTGTGGATTATGTTCCGAATATTACAAGTTTAAACATTGAATTAGCTGGTCATTTTAATGAGGAAGTAGACGTTACAACAAGTAAGCCGTACTTTTTAGAATTTATGGCTAGAGATGTTTCGAAAGGAAATGCATTAGCTGCATTTTGTGAAAAGCTCAATATTGACTTGTCTGAAGTTATTGCATTTGGTGATAGTTCAAATGATATTTCAATGCTTAACGTCGTCGGACATGCAGTAGCAATGGGTAATGCTAATGAAGCAGTTAAAGCAGTTGCTGACGAAATTACTTTAAGTAATGGCGAGGATGGTATTCCTCACGCTTTAAAAGCATTGCTTGATTCTTGATTAGATTGATATATATAATACAAAAGTGTCTATGACATAAATACCTAGCACTAAGCCCATCAAAGATTTTTGGTCTTTGATGGGCTTGTAATTTATATCAATATTGCTCGCTTTCCTAGGGGGATGGGTCGAGCCTTGGTCTCAACACTCATCCTACACCCTTAGGCGTCTCGCAAACAATTCGAAGTTCATATATATGTTATTACTACAAAAAATAAGACACTTACTTATAATTTAATAAATTCCACTAAATTAAATTAATATAGCAGCTTATCTATAAAAATTAAAACATGCCTCAGTTTACTCTACAAATGGATTGATCAAGTCACTTTTTATTAATTTCTGAACACAGCTGATAACTCAGTATTTATTGATGATACTAAGATAGCAGCAAATGCAAATATAAAAAAACTATCAGAGTAAGTTAACTCTGATAGATAAGTTCTGAAGTGAAAGAATTATTTTGCTGTATGTGTCCACTCGTGTTTGCCTCTATGCCTTTTAACATGTGCATACACATTATCCGCAGCATAATCTAAATTTGTATATACTGTGATAGAGAATGCAGATTGATTATCCTCAAACGATTCTTCTAAAAAGACATCTTTAAGATGTTCAAAAAGACTTTCCATTTGTGAATGTTCTAAGCTACCATACTCTCTTAAAGTTCGTTTAAGCAATTGATTATTCTTTTCTTCAAGTGATTGCACAACAATAACGAAACGCTCTTCAGTTTCTAAAATATCATCAAATAAATTTGTTTGCCCAATCATAGTTTTCACCTCAATATAACCAATATTGTTAATTATATTATACTATACTTTTTAAGCACTGAAAATATTCAACTCTTATGTGTTAAGCATTGATTTTACTCGAATAAACAAATACGTATATATGTATAATTCTAACTGTTTTTGTAATATGTTTATCATTAATTAAAGTGGCAAAGTAAAAGCACTGATTATATACCAGTGCTTTTACAATTAATGTTCTTTAGTTGTATTTAATTCAACGTCTTCTAGTTTTACTATTTTTGTTTTTCTAATTACTTTATGTGATAAATAAACAATTGCTAGAATAATGATTGGTGCAATGTTTCGTATAACAGAGCCATAATCGCCTGCCATTAAAGCGCCAAAGGAATTTCCGAAAAATAGGAATAGCAATGCAATTATTACAATGATTGGTCCTAATGGATATAACGCTGCTTTATATGGTAATACATCTTCTGCACGTTTGTTTTGTTTTTTTATTGCAGAACGTAATCTGATTTGAGCGACAATACTTGATGCCCATATTACGATAACTAATGAACCGATAATATTGAGCAGTGAGAAGACAATATCTGATTTAAATTGCGCTAATACAATTACTACTAACACGATTACAAATGTTGTACAAATAGAAATAATAGGTAGTTTCGTCGTTTTGTTTAATTTTGCAAAAAACTTCGGTGCTTGTTTATCTTCTGCCATTGAAAATAACATACGACTTGTTGTATATATTCCAGAATTTGCAGCAGACAGTAACGATGTTAGGATAACTGCATTGATCACAGATGCAGCAAAAGCAATACCTACACGATCAAATACTATTGTGAATGGACTTTGAGTCACAGATTCATGTTTGTTTAATAGTAGAGGATCACTGTAAGGAATAATTGCGGCAATAACAGCAATAGATAAAACGTAAAATAGCAATATTCTCCAGAATACTTGTCTAATAGCTTTTGGCATTGACTTATGCGGATTCGATGATTCACCTGCAGTTACAGCTACCATCTCAGTACCACCAACTGAAAAACCAGCGATGAGTAACACGGCTAAGAAACCTGAAATGCCACCGACAAATGGCGCTTCACCTGTTGTATAATGTTCAAACCCATAATATTTACCACCTAAAATGCCAAATATTGTTAGTACACCTATTACTATAAAGATGATAATTGTAAGTACTTTAATTAAAGATAACCAAAATTCTGTTTCACCAAATGCTTTTACTGTAAAAATATTCAGTACAAATAGTAAACAAAGAAACAAAATACTCCAAGTAACAGGGCTGAAAAAGTGAAATACTTCCCAATAATCTAATACGCTTGATGCAATAATGATGTCAACACTCGTTACTAATACCCACATCACCCAATATAACCATCCCATTGTAAAGCCGAGGGAACTGTCTACAAATCGTGTAGCGTAAGAACTAAATGATCCTGATACAGGATAAAATGTAGCTAGTTCTCCGATTGAAGACATTAAGAAATATAGCATGATACCAATGATTAAATAAGCTAGAATCGCGCCGCCTGGACCAGCTTGTGATACAACATTACCTGTAGCGACAAAGAGTCCAGTGCCAATCGCACCACCTATTGCAATCATTGAAATATGTCGAGAGTTGAGACCACGTTTCATATTGTTTTGTCCCATATTAAAATCTCCTATAATCTATAAAAATTTATATACCTTACATTTTAATGCTTTTAATGACTACAATCAATGCATTTTTTGAGAGTTGGAGCAATAAAATTTTAAATATTCAGAAATATTTCATATTATAAGAAGTAACATAATTGCTTTTCGTATGTGTATACTTTAAAATTAGTGCTAGATAATAATTATTATTATTTACTATTTGTGAGGGGGAAACATTATGAGCAATAAAAGAAATTTAACTAGTCTTTTTGGTGCACCGGTTTCAGATAGAGAAAATAGTATGACTGCTGGACCTCGAGGACCATTGTTGATGCAAGATTGGTATTTTTTAGAACAAATGGCTCATTTTGACAGAGAAGTAATTCCGGAACGACGAATGCATGCTAAAGGTTCTGGTGCGTTTGGTACTTTTACAGTAACAAATGATATTACGCAATATACATCTGCTAGTATTTTTTCAGAAGTAGGCAAGCAAACAGAGATGTTCGCGCGTTTTTCAACTGTTGCAGGGGAACGTGGCGCAGCGGATGCTGAAAGAGATATTCGAGGATTTGCGTTAAAATTTTACACAGATGAAGGTAACTGGGACTTAGTAGGTAACAATACACCGGTATTCTTCTTTAGAGATCCTAAATTATTTGCGAGCTTAAATCATGCTGTAAAAAGAGATCCAAGAACAAATATGCGTAGTGCGCAAAATAACTGGGATTTCTGGACATCATTACCTGAAGCGTTACATCAAGTAACAATTTTAATGACTGACCGTGGTATTCCAAACGGCTATAGACATATGCATGGTTTCGGTTCACATACGTATTCAATGTATAATGATAAAGGAGAACGTGTGTGGGTTAAATTCCACCATAGAACGCAACAAGGTATTGAAAACTTACAACCAGATGAAGCGGCGAAAATCATTGCTGATGATAGAGAATCATCTCAACGTGACTTGTTTGAAGCAATTGAAAACAAAAACTTCCCAAAATGGAAAATGTATATTCAAGTAATGACTGAAGAACAAGCGAAAAATCATAAAGACAATCCTTTTGATTTAACAAAAGTATGGTATAAAGGTGATTATCCACTTATAGAAGTTGGTGAGTTTGAGTTAAATCGTAACCCAGATAATTACTTCCAAGATGTAGAACAAGCAGCATTTGCACCGACAAATATTGTTCCTGGTATAGATTTTTCTCCAGATAAAATGTTACAAGGTCGTATATTCTCTTATGGTGATGCTCAACGTTATAGACTTGGCGTCAATCACTGGCAAATACCAGTAAACCAACCAAAAGGTGTTGGAGTTGAAAATATTTGCCCATTCAGCCGAGATGGTCAAATGCGTATCTTAGATAATAACCAAGGTGGAGGAACACACTATTATCCTAATAGTGATGGAAGTTTTGAGGATCAACCTGAATTTAAAAAACCTGGCCTAGAAGTCGAAGGTGAAGCTTATGAATATAATTATCGCGAAGATGATGATAATTACTTCGAACAACCAGGTAGATTGTTTAGATTACAATCAAAAGAGCAACAACAACGCATTTTTGAAAATACTGCCAATGAGATGCAGGGTACAACATTAGAAGTTCAACACCGTCACATCCGTCATTGCTACAAAGCTGATACAGAGTATGGTAAAGGTGTAGCGAATGCGTTAGGTATTGATATTAATGATGTTGATTTAGAAGTGGCAGACTAGTTTGCTACTATATAAACTAAAAAGAAGTCACGCATGTTTAACATGTGTGACTTCTTTTTTAATTTGTCGTATTTAAAAAAGTAATTTTAACAACAGAATGTTATTTAGTTTCGCGGTGTACAGTATATTTATTTAATCTTGGGCTGTATTTTTTAAGTTCAATACGCTCTGGATTCGTACGTTTGTTTTTAGTGGTGATATAGTTACGATCTCCACATTCTGTACAAGCTAAAGTAATATTTACGCGCAAAATAAACACCTCTTTCTTAATAGGAATTGTTACGTTTTAAAATTCTAGCATACATTTATGACGATTTCAAATTTAATGTTGTTATAAAGGACTACATTAATTATAGAAGATATACGATATGATGTCATATCTCTAACTTTAAAGATAATTTTTTCAACAAAAATAAAATAAATGATTTGCGTAAATAAAAGAATATGTTACGATATAAAACGTAATGATTACGATTTAAAGAGAAAGGTAGAGATAAAATGGCAAAAAAATCTAAAATAGTAAAAGAGCAAAAGCGAGAAGAACTTGTAAATAAATATTTTGAGTTAAGAAAAGAGTTGAAAGCGAAAGGTGACTATGAAGCATTGCGTAAATTACCCAGAGATAGTTCACCGACGCGTTTAACAAGACGTTGTAAAGTGACAGGTCGACCAAGAGGCGTTTATAGAAAATTTGAGATGTCTCGTATTGCATTTAGAGAGCATGCATATAAAGGTCAAATACCTGGTGTGAAGAAATCAAGTTGGTAATTTTCAAACTCCGACTATAGTCCATTTACATTTAGTATAAAACATTGTATATTATCTAATGGTAAAGATGAATAAATAGTTATTGTTCGGGAATTAAGTAAAATATAATAGATTTTACGTTGTAATAGAATGGAATAGTTATAAAAATCTTACCAATGTACAAGTGTTATATAAAAAATGTTAGGGGTTTGTTTTATTATGAAAATATTCGATTATGAAGATATCCAACTTATACCAAATAAATGTATTGTAGAAAGTCGTTCAGAATGTGACACAACGATTGAGTTTGGTCCAAGAAGTTTTAAATTACCTGTTGTACCTGCAAATATGCAAACAGTCATGAATGAATCATTAGCAGAATGGTTTGCTAAAAATGATTATTTCTATATTATGCATCGTTTTGATGAAGCTGCACGTATTCCATTTATTAAAAGAATGCATGAACAGCAACTATTTGCATCAATTTCTGTTGGTGTAAAAGCCGGCGAATTTGATTTTGTAAAGCAATTAGCTAGCGAAGAAATTATTCCTGAATATATTACAATCGATATTGCACACGGTCACTCAGAATCAGTGATTAAAATGATAAAACATATTAAAGCACATATTCCTCAGTCATTTGTAATTGCTGGTAACGTTGGTACGCCAGAAGGTGTTCGTGAATTAGAGAATGCAGGAGCAGATGCTACTAAAGTTGGTATTGGTCCAGGTAGAGTATGTATAACTAAAATCAAAACTGGATTTGGTACTGGCGGATGGCAACTTGCAGCTTTAAATCAATGCAGTAAAGCAGCTAGAAAACCAATCATAGCAGATGGTGGTATTAGAACTCATGGAGATATTGCAAAATCAATGAGATTTGGTGCTTCAATGGTAATGATAGGTTCATTATTTGCTGCACATGAAGAATCACCAGGTGAAACGGTTGAGTTAGATGGCAAGTTGTATAAAGAATATTTTGGTAGTGCATCTGAATTCCAAAAAGGTGAACATAAAAACGTTGAAGGTAAGAAAATGTTTGTTGAACATAAAGGTGCATTACTCGATACACTTATAGAAATGCAACAAGACTTACAAAGTTCAATCTCTTATGCAGGTGGTAAAGATATTAATTCATTAAGAAAAGTAGATTATGTAATCGTACGTAATTCAATTTTCAATGGAGATCGCGACTAAACTATAGTAGGTGTAAAAAATTAGAAAATTAATAGGATATATCGTTGTTATATTATTAATTGTATTAGTGATACCTGTTAAAGAATTTAAGCCGGTCGTTGGATTTGAACAACAATTTAAGTCTAAAGTAGCCAGTTGGACTTCAGGAACAACGACATCAAATAAGCCATTAAAAGTACCTAGCAAACAAGCTTTTGCAGTAAATAATATTCAAATGAATATGGATAAGTCTACTGTTACTGAAAAGTTAGGGAAACCCAAACGTATAACCACTAATGAATATGGTACAAAATGGTACACTTACTATTCTGATGACTATAGATCGTTTGTAATGGTAAGTTATATTGATAATAAAGTAAACGGGCTGTATAGCAATCAAAACGTAATCTCATCAAAAAGCAAAATAAAATATGGAACACCAAAATCTACTGTTCGTGATAGATTAGGAACGCCGATAACTGAAATTAGAAAAGGTCATACAAATTATGAAATTAAAGATGACGAGTATGATACTTTCCATGATGATCAAATATATACAACAGCTTTTTATGATAAACATAGTGATAATAATTTAACTGCCATATTGCAAGTGAGTGAGAGAATGGAATCACGATTGCAGCAACAATATGGAGCGCCGTCAGATGAATTAGCACACAGCTTTGAACTACAAAATTTTGATTTGGTTAATGCTGAAAGAGTACAACATGAACTGCCGACACTAAAATATTCTGAAAGCATTTCTGATACAGCGAGAAAGCATAGTGAAGATATGGCTAATAAGAATTATTTTGATCATACTGACTTGGAAGGTAATTCACCATTTGATCGATTAGAAGCAGATGGACATGATTTTAGTGCAGCAGGAGAAAACTTAGCATATGGTCAAACGAGCAGTATATATGCGCATCAAGGACTAATGAATTCACTCGGTCATCGGAAAAATATTCTGAAACGAGACTTCAATACACTTGGCGTAGGTGTTGAATTTAATAATAATAGACAACCATATTGGACAGAAAATTATACAGGATAATGTTTGATTTTCTTGTTTAAAGGGTATCCTTTAACTTGTAGAGGATGAGTTAGTTATGACAACAAAAAAAACAGATAAAACAGATGATATACTAGAAAAAATTAAAGAAGTCTTAGAGAAAAAAGACGAGAAATAAGAGGTTAAGCATTATGCTTAACCTCTTATTTTTATTGATATATAACTGTAACCAATAAAAGTTATATCTATCTACATTTCACGGAAAAGACCGACCACTTTACCTAACACAGAAACTTGTTCTAAATATATTGGATCCATAGAACTGTTCTCAGGTTGTAAACGATAACGCGCTTTTTCTTTATAGAAACGTTTGACAGTTGCTTCATTTTCTTCGGTCATAGCAACGATAATATCGCCGTTCTCTGCAATAGTTTGGCTACGAACAATTACTTTGTCTCCATCTAATATACCTGCTTCAATCATACTATCTCCAACGACATTTAAAATGAAGATATCACTATTATGAGTAGAAGTAAAATGCTCTGGAAGTGGAAAATATTCTTCAACATTTTCTACAGCAGTTATTGGAATACCTGCTGTAACTTTACCTATAACGGGAACATGAATTGTTTCTTCCATGTTCACAGGTTCGCCAATAGATTCACTTACTATTTCAATTGCTCTTGGCTTCGTTGGGTCTCGTTTAATATAGCCCTTTTCTTCAAGTCGTGATAGGTGTCCATGCACTGTAGAACTAGAAGCAAGGCCTACAGCTTCACCAATCTCTCTAACACTTGGAGGATAGCCTTTTGATTGAACAGTTTGCTTGATATATTCAAAAATTTCATTTTGTCGTTTCGTTAATTCTCTCATAATTTAGGCACTCCCTAGCTTTAATTTAGTTACATTATAGCATGGGCTAACAATTTTTACAAACGTTTGTTCGTTTTGCTATTGACTAAGAACAGATGTTCTGATAAATTGTTAATACAAACAAATGTTCTAGGAGTGGAAATTATGATTAAATTATATAAATCGCAAGTTAAGACGTATCTAATGGTATTAGTTGCTACAATGTTATTATGTACTATATTTATATTAACGGCACATCATAGTGATGGGACAGAACAAACGTACGAAATGACTGATCATAATGTTACTGAAAATATTAAACAAGATAAAGAAAAAGCACAAAGTGATCATCAAGACAGCGAACAAAGCGAACATCAAGTTACACCACTTATAGCTGCCGTAAACTAATCAATTTATTTGGGATGAACAAGTTAATAGAATAAATGGGATAAAATAAGCGAAACTATTTAGTTTCGCTTATTTTTTTGTTATATTCTTTTATATTAATGATAACGGAGGTTTATTATGGGAAACATTGATGGCGTAGACTTGGATAGAATTAATGAGCTCGCAAAGAAGAAAAAGACAGAAGGCTTAACTCAAGCCGAAGCTAAAGAACAATCCAAGCTAAGAAAAGCATACTTAGACTCATTTAGAGAGAAATTTAAACAACAATTAGAAAGCACACGAGTAATTGACCCTGAAGGTAATGACGTTACTCCAGAAAAAGTAAAAAATATTTTAGATTCAAAAAATAATCAAGGCAAATAGCAATTCAATTTTTTGTTAATTTTCTGTTAAATCATGTATAATAGGAATTAAACTAGCTAGAAGAAAGGAAGTCATTTTAAGATGAATAATCAAAAAGATCAATTAGCGATAGATACAATTAGAGCTTTGAGTATCGACGCAGTTGAACAAGCAAACTCAGGTCACCCAGGTTTACCAATGGGCGCAGCACCAATGGCATATACGCTTTGGACTCGTCATTTAAACTTTAATCCCCAATCAAAAGATTTCTTTGACAGAGATCGATTTGTATTATCAGCCGGTCATGGCTCAGCTTTACTTTATAGTTTATTACATGTTTCTGGTAGTTTAGAATTGGAAGAATTAAAACAATTTAGACAATGGGGTTCAAAAACACCAGGTCATCCAGAATATAGACATACTGATGGTGTAGAAGTAACAACTGGCCCACTTGGACAAGGGTTTGCAATGTCAGTAGGTTTTGCAATGGCTGAGAAACATCTAGCAGGTAAGTTTAATAAAGAAGATGCTAAAGTTGTTGATCATTATACTTATGTACTTGCTTCAGATGGAGATTTAATGGAAGGTATTTCACATGAAGCTGCTTCATTAGCAGGTCACAATCAATTAGATAAATTAATAGTATTATATGATTCAAATGATATCTCATTAGATGGAGATTTAAACAAGGCTTTCTCTGAAGATGTTAAAGGTAGATTTGAAGCATATGGTTGGAAACATATCTTAGTTAAAGAAGGCAATGACATCGATGCAATTGATAAAGCTATAGAAGAAGCTAAAGCACAAGATGTTCCTACTATTATTGAAATAAAAACAATTATTGGTTATGGTTCACCTAATAAACAAGCAACACATGGTGTGCACGGTGCACCTTTAGGTGAAGATGAAAGAAAATTAACTTTCGAACAATATGGCTTAGACCCAGAACAACGTTTCAACGTACCTCAAGAAGTTTATGAAATATTCCAACAAAGTATGTTAAAACGTGCAAACGAAAAAGAAGAAGCTTGGGAAAAACTAGTTGAAGACTATACTTCTAAATATCCAGAATTAGCTGAAGAATTCAAATTAGCTATTAGTGGTAAGTTACCAGTGGACTACAAAGAAGCGTTACCTGAATTTGAAGCTGGACACAGTGGTGCGTCACGTGCTGATTCTGGTGAAGTTATTCAAGCAATTAGTAAATCAGTACCTTCATTCTTTGGTGGTTCAGCCGATTTAGCTGGTTCAAACAAATCTAATGTTAAAGATGCAAGTGACTTTAACAAAGAAACACCAGAAGGTAAAAATATTTGGTTCGGTGTACGTGAATTTGCAATGGGTGCTGCAGTTAATGGTATGGCAGCGCATGGTGGATTACATCCATACGGTGCAACGTTCTTCGTATTTAGTGACTACTTGAAACCAGCATTAAGATTATCATCAATCATGGGCTTAAATTCAACATTCATCTTTACACATGATTCAATTGCTGTAGGTGAAGATGGTCCAACACATGAACCAATTGAACAATTAGCAGGTTTACGTGCGATTCCTAACATGAACGTGATTCGTCCAGCTGATGGTAATGAAACTCGTGTTGCTTGGGAAGTAGCATTAGAATCAGAAGGCACACCAACTTCATTAGTATTGACTCGTCAAAACCTTACTGCTATGGACCTTCCTAAAGAAACAGTTGAAGAAGGTGTACGTAAAGGTGGTTATGTAGTATTTGAGTCTGACAAAGACGCAGAATATTTATTATTAGCAACTGGTTCAGAAGTAAACTTAGCTATCGAAGCTGCTAAAGATTTAGAAGCACAAGGTAAAGGTGTACGTGTTGTTTCTATGCCGAACTGGAATGCATTTGATCAACAATCAGCTGAATATAAAGAGTCAGTATTACCAGCAGCAATCACTAAACGTGTTGCAATTGAAATGGGCTCTTCTCTTGGTTGGCATAAATATGTAGGTACTGAAGGTAAAGTCATTGGTATTGATGGCTTTGGTGCAAGTGCCCCTGGAGATTTAGTAGTTGAAAAATATGGCTTCACTAAAGAAAATGTTCTTAACCAAGTTCAATCACTTTAATAATTACTAAATTTGACAGTTAACACTAAGTGGTATGGGAGCTATTGTCCCATACCACTTTTTAGTTATTAGAGATGCTTATCCCATGTTTACAAATTGATTCTGTAATTGATATAATACTTTAGGTTAGAGCAATTATAAAATTCAGGTTCTCTTGAAATAGAGTACTAATTTTAGTAAAATGCATTAGGATAGGAAAGTGGGTGAAACAATGGTAACTTGGTTAGCAATTTTATTAATCGTGTTAGCACTTATACTTGGTTTAGTGGGTGGATTTTTCCTTGCAAGAAAATATATGATGGATTATCTTAAAAAGAACCCACCAATTAATGAAGAAATGCTACGTATGATGATGATGCAAATGGGTCAAAAACCATCTCAAAAGAAAATAAATCAAATGATGACAATGATGAACAAAAATCAAGAAGACGCTATGAAGAAAAAGAAATAGCGCGTCATTAAAGGGCTGACAACTACTTACTCAAAGTAGTTATCAGCCCTTTTTTTGTCCGTGGCAGGGTTGTGACAGTTTTTATTTTTATTCTGAATAATTTTCTCTTTATTCGTTATCTAGTAATGCAGAAACTTTACTTTCACTGTTCAGGTATAAATGTCCGTAGATGTTCGCTGTTGTCTGTATATCTTCATGTCCTAAATGTATAGATAGGGGCATATATACATACTTACATTTATCATTAATAGTCTTATGAATGAATACTTAATAAAAGCTATATATTATGTACTTATGACAGAAAGTATAAATGTAACAACAATAAGCACAATAAGCACAATCATTTTAATATGTTATAAACAAATTGTTTTATGGAAAATCTGAAATGTTATCACGTTTATCATTTGAAACGTTTTTAATGCATTTATCATCTTCAAACAATAATCTATAGGAATAGTTTGAAATTATTGTATGCCAATTTGGAAATGTTTTTTAAATATTCAGAAAATATTTTGATTCAGAAAATCTTTTTGCTATAATGTTTAAACATAAGGGAGGTAGTAATAAGTGAAAGATGCCTATGAAATGGAAGATAAGGAAGTATTAGACCGTCTTGCCAATGTGCACATTAACTTTCCTGATGAGCAAGCATTTAAGAAATACCACAATGCTATGCAAATTCATGATATGAATTATTTAAGATTTACATTGAATAACGCATACTCTGCTTGTGACAATAAACAAGCATTGTAGATAAAAGCGATTTAAGTCTGAATGGACTTACACTTATTGCAAACCAAGTGCTTATAATGCATTTGGTTTGTTTTTTTCGTGCTGAAAATGAGTCTTAAGTTATTTATATAGAAAATTAATGTGTATTTTAAACTATTTGGAATATGACAGAATTTTGAATTGAGATAAAACAACTGATAAAATCAAAATTTAATGATATACTGACCAAGTAATAAATCATCTTGTATAAACTTAAAGAAGGTGTCAACGTGTTATATTTAATCTTTTCTATTTTATTTGCATTTTTGATGGGAATTGCTGTCATTATAATCAGAATGAAAGCTCAACAATTTCCAGTAAATGAAAAGAAAATTATATTACCGCCATTTTTTATGGCTACAGGAGCATTAATGTATGTAGTGCCCTATTTTAGACTGACAGGATTAGAAATTATTGAATGTATTGTGTTGGGCGTAGTATTTTCTACGATATTGATGTGGACTTCTAGATTTGAAACACATGGTAGTGAAATATATATGAAACGTTCTAAGGCTTTCCCAATTATACTTATATCATTGTTATTGGTTCGTACATTAATTAAGATATTTATTAGTAATAAGATTGATCCAGGTGAAATTGCAGGTATGTTTTTCTTATTAGCTTTTTGTATGATAGTTCCATGGCGCTTAGCGATGTTATATAAATATAGGAAAGTTAAACAAACACTAATTCAATAGTTCGTATGCCGTTTATCTCGTGGATAAACGGTTTTTTTATAGACTTGCGATAGCTTTCAAAATATATTATGATATATACGAACAAACGTTCTTATAAGGGGTGTAAATATGAAGATTATACATACTGCTGACTGGCATCTTGGCAGAATAATCAATGGCAAATCATTATTAGAGGATCAAGCATATATATTAGAGCAATTTATCGATGAAATGGAGCAGCAGCAGCCTGATGTCATCGTTATAGCGGGCGATTTATATGATACAAGCTATCCGAATAAAGAAGCGATATTGCTATTGGAACATACGATTAGACGACTTAATTTGGATATGGGGATCGCAGTTATTATGATAAGTGGTAATCATGATAGTAAAGAACGTTTGCATTATGGGTCAACTTGGTTTGAAAAATCAAATTTATTTATACGAACAAGTTTAGATGATATCAATAAACCAATTACTATAGCTAATGTTGATTTTTATACTTTGCCATTTGCAACAGTTAACGAAGTGCAGCAATTCTTTGATGACGATAGTCTGGAAACTCATCAACAATGCTTAGCAAAATCATTATCCTACATAAATCAATCACTAAATAAAGAGAAACTAAATATTTTAATTGGTCATTTAACAGTTCAAGGTGGTTTACGTTCTGAGTCAGAGCGTCCTTTAACTATTGGAACGGTTGAATCTGTTGAGGCTGATAGCTTTAAGCAATTTGATAGAGTGTTGTTAGGACATTTACATCATCCTTTTAGTATTGAATCGGATTACATAAGTTATAGCGGTTCATTATTACAATATTCATTTTCAGAGGTGAATCAACCTAAAGGTTATAAGTGTCTTGAAATTATTGACGGTGCAATTGTAAAGGAACAATTTATAAAAATGCAGCCATTAAGAAAGTTAGAAGTAGTAAGTGGTGATTATGAAGATGCTATACAAGAAAGGTTAAATGTTAATAATAAAGATAATTATTTACATTTTAAATTAAAGCACATGTCTCATGTAAATGATCCGATGATGCATTTAAAACAGGTTTACCCTAACACTTTAGCATTAACGAATGAAACGTTTGACTTCAATACGCCGCTTTATGAAAGAAATGAAGAGATACAAAAGTTAAATGATGAGGAAATCATCTCTCGATTTTATGAATATATAACTGATGAAGGATTAACTGAAACACAAAATACTAAACTTGAAGCAGTATTAAATGACATGCTTGAAGGGGGTTCGACAAAATGAGACCATTGACATTAAAATTAAATAATTTCGGTCCTTTTTTGCAAGAAACCATTGATTTTGATAATGTTCGTAACAATCAATTGTTTTTAATTAGTGGAAAGACGGGTTCCGGTAAGACAATGATCTTTGATGCTATGGTATATGCTTTATTTGGTGAGGCATCAACAAATGATAGACAAGAAGGCGATTTAAGAAGTCACTTTGCAGATGGTAAGTCACCCATGTCTGTAGAATTTGAATTTAAATTGAAGGAAGCAAAGTTTAAAATAGTGAGACAAGGCGCATTTGTCAAAGAAGGTAATAAAAATAAAACCCTTGGTCAATTAGCTGTCTATCAGTTAGAAGATGATGTATATTCATTGAGAGAAAGTAAAATTATCCAAGGGAATAATTTTATTAAAGAATTGTTAGGTGTGAATGCTGAACAGTTTAGACAGTTATTTATTTTACCTCAAGGTGAATTTAAGCGATTCTTACTTTCAAGAAGTAAAGAAAAGCAATCAATTTTAAGGACACTTTTTAACAGTGAACGCTTTGAACAAATTCAAAAAAGATTGATAGATGAGGTCTCAGAAGTTCGAACTTTAATTGAGAAACGATATAATAGTTTGGAAAATAATTGGCAAGATATTAATGCATTTGAAGACGATCTATTGAATCAATATAAATTAATTAGCTCAAGACAAACAAATAGAGTACTTGAAGCGCTTCCTGAATTTACTGATAAAGGCCAGTCAATACAACAAGGACTTATAGAGGATAAAGCTAAGCAGGAATCAGCAGTTCGAACAATTAAGGACAATTTAGAGTTAAATTTAAAATTAGAAAAAGATCTAGCTATGTTAGATCAAAAACAACAAGAATTAGAAAATCTTAAGCAGAGGCAACAAGATATTTCGGAAAAAACACAATTATTAAATGATTTAAATGAAGTAAAGCCACTAGTTAATTTAATTGAATCACAAGAAAAACAACATAGTAAAAAAGAACAATTATTTAAAAATATCGATGATAAATCAATGTTGATTGCTAAAATACAAGACCGTTTAGATAAACAACAAGACGATTTATCTAATTGTAAGAAAGGTCAACCTGAAATAGATAGTAAAAGAAAATTTTTAGAAAAATGTAGTTTGTTTTATGAAAAGAAAGACAAATACCAACAAGCATATACTCAGTTAACGGAAACGACAGTAGCACTAGAACGCAAAATTGAACAACATCAACTTAAACAAGAAGAAGTTGCAACTTTAATTGAACAATTGAATCATCGTAAACCGAATTATGCAAAGGTAGATACTATATCTACATCAATATTTGAACTTAATATGAAAATAAAGGAATTAAAGAATAATGAAATACATAAATTAGAATACGATAGATTAGTTGCTAAAAAAGAAAGTTATGCGCAACAATTGATGGGAAAACAAAGTGAAATTAAAGAACTGGAACAAGCATTACAACAAATCGACAAAACGAATTTAGATTTAAATAATAAACAAGAGCTTATTGCGACTATTCAAGCTGCCGTTCAATCTGGTGATACGTGTCCGGTTTGTGGTAAAGAGGTAGATAGTCTAGAGCAACATATTGATTTTGATGAATTAACAAACAGACATCAGAGATTAGCTGATATTGAGCAAGAAAAATCACAACAAATTGAATTACGAATAAAGTTAGAAAGTGATTTAAATGCCATAGAGGAGCAATTGAGCAAATATGATAAAGCTGTATTAGAGGATACGGATTATAAATCTTTAGAGCAAGAATTGTTTGCAAAACAACAAGATAAAGTTGCATTAGTAGAAGAAAATAAACAAATTGAACAACTTCAAGAGCAACTATCAAAAGCACAAGAACGTTTGCATCATTTAGAATTAGAGCAAAAATCCATTAAACATCAAGTTGAAACACATGAAATTGCAATTAATGATTTCGAAGTAACGACACAATATAATAATGTGGAAGATTTTGTAACAATCTATAAAGAAAATTTAGATAGTGTAAATGCACATGATGTGCGTGTTAAAGATTTAGAATCAAGTATCCAACAAGACAAGACGAATTTAACATTAGAAACTAATAATAAATCCTACATGCAACAAAGTGTGAATGAATTAAATGATGAGATTAATACATTAGATAACAAAATCAATGAAGAAATGGCAAAGTTAGGTTTTTCAACGTTCAATAAAGTGCAAGAAAAGATATCCAAAATACCTGAAAAAGAACAATTAGAGGTTGAAATTGAACAATATAATAAAGCTAAACAAACTTTAGAATTAGCAATTGCAGAGTTTAGCTCTTTGACTCGTGATAAAGAATTGCAAGATATAGATCGTCTTCGTGAACAATATGAAAATGAGCAGCAAAAGTTTGACTTGGTTGCAAGTGAATTGAGTAAACATGAATATAAAATGGAATTTAATGCACAGAAAATCAATGAAATTGAAAAGATTATAAACCAATTAGAAGAAGAATTAAAAGAGCAACAAGAAATATTCCAACTATCTGAAATATTATCTGGGCAAAATAATTTGAAATTAACTTTAGAGAATTATGTACTCATTCATTATTTGGAAAGAATTTTAGCGCAAGCAAATCAGCGTCTATCACTAATGACAGGCCAACGTTATCGACTATCCAGAAGGCAACAAGTATCGAAAGGTTATAGTGGTTTAGAAATTGAAGTGTTTGATACGTATTCAAATCAAACTAGACACATAACTTCATTATCTGGTGGAGAAACATTCCAGGCATCCTTAGCACTAGCGCTTGGATTAAGTGAAGTTGTTCAAGAAGAATCCGGTGGTATTACGTTAGAATCAATGTTTGTAGATGAAGGTTTTGGTACTTTGGATCAAGAAACATTAGAAACAGCACTTGATACTTTAATGAGTTTAAAATCAACGGGACGTATGGTTGGAATTATTTCGCATGTTAGTGAATTGAAGCAACGTATTCCACTCATATTAGAAGTGCAATCAGACAATTATCAAAGTATTACAAAATTTAAACAACAATAATAATTATCATAAAATTAAATTAATATTGAAACGTGGCGAACCTTTTGTAATGCTCACCAATGGTTTGCTTATTTCATAAATAAAACACCCCAGTAAATGCGCTTTAGCATTTACTGGGGTGTTTGCTAGAAACATTGCTCTAGACTTGTACATAAGCTTCACATTTATGAGAAATTTATGTAGTAGCAAAATATAAATTAATTTTTTTCACGTAATAAATCACGGATTTCAGTAAGCAATACTGTGTTTTCTTCGATTTCTTCCTCTTCTTCTTTTCTCATCAATGTGTTTGCAATTTTCACGAAAATGAATAAAGCAAAAGCAATAATAATGAAGTCGATGATAGATTGAACGAACATACCGTATTTAATACCCATGAATGACCAACTTTTAGCAAAATCAACTGTACCAAAGATCAAACCAATTAATGGCATAATAATGTATGTAACTAAAGCGGTAACGATTTTGTTGAATGCTGCCCCCATAACTACGGCAACTGCTAAATCTAGTACATTTCCTTTTAAAGCAAACTCTTTAAATTCTTTTAACATTTTATTAACCTCACTTATTTTTTAAAACATAAAAATTATTATACAAGATAAATTTAAAATAGAACATACTTTTTTTAGTTGAATTTGATAATAATACATGTGTTTGTTATTCTAATAAATGATGAAACTAATGTAGATTTATTATGTTGTTTAAAATTCTACATTAGTTTTTGCAATTAAATATGACTAGAAAGGGAGTAATTATTTATGAATTCTTCTGAAAAACATGCAAATGGTAGGAAGATTTCTCCGGTTTTTATCTATAGTGCTATAATTGTCGCAATTGTTGTACTTATTGGTGCGATTTTACCAGAACAGTTTGATACAATTACGAACAATATTAAACTATGGATAACTGAAAAACTTGGTTGGTACTACTTAATTCTTACAACGTTTATCGTCTTCTTTTGTATCTTCTTAATTTTCAGCCCAATCGGGAAATTGAAATTAGGAAAGCCAAATGATAAACCAGAATTCAACACTGTATCATGGTTTGCGATGTTATTCAGTGCTGGGATGGGAATTGGTCTTGTATTCTATGGTGCTGCTGAACCTATGGCAGACTTTGCATCACCACCAAATGCAGATCCAAAAACAACAGCAGCTTACACTGAAGCATTGCGTTCTACATTCTTCCACTGGGGATTCCATGCATGGGCTATTTATGGTGTAGTTGCCTTAGCCTTAGCATATGCTCAGTTTAGAAAAGGTGAGGCAGGACTAATTTCAAGAACATTGCGTCCTTTATTAGGGAACAAAGTAGAAGGTCCAATTGGGACAATCATTGATGTATTAGCCGTATTTGCAACGGTTGTCGGTGTTGCCGTATCTTTAGGAATGGGTGCACTTCAAATCAATGGTGGACTTAACTACTTATTTGGAATTCCAAATAATGTTTGGGTTCAAGCGATTATTATTGTTGTTGTAACAATTTTATTTATAATGAGTGCTTGGTCAGGACTAAGTAAAGGTATTCAATATTTAAGTAATTTAAATATTTCGTTAGGTGCAATCTTAATGATTGCTGTATTAATTATAGGACCAACTGTACTTATTTTGAATATGATGACAAGTTCAACAGGTAGCTTATTGAATTCATTCTTATTAAATACATTTGATACAGCTGCACAAAATCCACAAAAACGTGAATGGATGTCTAGCTGGACACTTTACTATTGGGGTTGGTGGTTAAGCTGGAGCCCATTCGTAGGTATATTCATAGCACGTGTATCAAAAGGACGTTCAATAAGAGAATTTATTGCTGGTGTATTATTAGTGCCAGCATTAGTAAGTTTTGTTTGGTTCAGTGTGTTTGGGGTATTAGGTATTGAAACTGGTAAGAAACACCCTGAATTATTCAAGATGACTGCTGAAACACAATTGTTTGGTGTGTTTAATCATATTCCATTGGGAATGGTATTATCTATTATTGCATTAGTATTAATAGCATCATTCTTTATCACATCAGCCGATTCAGCAACATTTGTACTAGGTATGCAAACAACTTATGGTTCATTAGAGCCTTCTAATGTTGTAAAAGTGACTTGGGGAATTGCACAATCACTTATTGCATTTGTACTACTATTCGCTGGTGGTGGCGACGGTGCTAAAGCATTAAACGCAATTCAAAGTGCTGCTATTATAAGTGCCTTGCCATTCTCCTTTGTAGTAATTATGATGATGATTTCATTCTATAAGGATGCAAATAAAGAACGTAAATTCTTAGGATTGACGTTGACACCTAATAAACACCGTCTTCAAGAATATGTTCAACATCAACAAGATGATTTTGAAGACGATATTATACATCGTCGTAGCTCTATTAGAGAACAAGAAAAATCTGAACAATAATTTATATTAATTTAATTTTCCCTCATTTTAAATTGTTATAAATAGCGGGCATTAATTGTTACGCATTTATAACCTTTTAAATGGGGGATTTTAATTTTTAATATACATACTAATAAAATTAAACAAGGACAAAGCTTCTGAAGAAAAGTGATAATGATTCTCAATTGATAAAAATAACTTATTACACCAACGTTTCAACATAAGCATAACTTATACATGCTGATTGAAAATTCAAAACTAAATTATGAGGTTTTCTAACTTTATCCAGTTGTTTTAAATTACATATAATTATACAATTTAAGTAACGGCATATATTAATAAAAACTTTCAGGGGGGATTTATATGGCTTCAAATATTAAGCAACAAGCTAAAAAGACGTTTGACCTTAATGGTAAAACGTACACGTATTATGATTTGAACACTTTAGAAGAACAAGGTTTTACTAAAGTATCGAAATTGCCATATTCAATTAGAGTATTATTAGAATCAGTATTGAGACAAGAAGACGGATTTGTTATTACAGATGAACACATTAAAGCATTATCTGAATTTACAGAAGGTGCTGATGGTGAAGTTCCATTTAAGCCATCTCGTGTTATCTTACAAGACTTCACAGGTGTTCCTGCTGTTGTTGACTTGGCTTCATTACGTAAAGCGATGAATGACGTAGGTGGAGATTTAAACAAAATTAATCCAGAAGTACCAGTTGATTTAGTTATCGACCACTCAGTACAAGTAGATAGTTATGCCAACCCAGATGCATTAGAACGAAATATGAAATTAGAATTTGAACGTAACTATGAACGTTACCAATTCTTAAATTGGGCTACGAAAGCGTTTAATAACTATAGCGCCGTACCACCAGCAACAGGTATCGTACACCAAGTTAACTTAGAGTACTTGGCAAATGTTGTACATGCTCGTGAAGTTGATGGCGAAACAGTTACATTCCCAGACACATTAGTGGGTACTGACTCACATACGACAATGATTAACGGTCTAGGCGTATTAGGATGGGGTGTAGGTGGTATTGAAGCCGAAGCAGGTATGCTTGGTCAACCATCATATTTCCCAATTCCAGAAGTAGTTGGGGTTAGACTTTCAAATGCATTACCACAAGGTTCAACTGCAACTGACTTAGCATTACGTGTTACTCAAGAATTACGTAAAAAAGGTGTAGTTGGTAAATTTGTTGAATTCTTCGGACCAGGGGTACAACATTTACCTTTAGCTGACCGTGCAACAATTGCAAATATGGCACCTGAGTATGGTGCGACTTGTGGTTTCTTCCCAGTTGATGAAGAAGCATTAAAATATTTAAGACTAACAGGTCGTGCAGACGATCAAATCGATTTAGTTAAAAAATATTTAGAAGAAAATAGTATGTTCTTTACTGTAGATAAAGATGAACCTGAATATACAGATGTAGTTGAATTAGATTTATCAACTGTTGAAGCTTCATTATCAGGTCCTAAACGTCCACAAGATTTAATTTTCTTAAGCGACATGAAGAAAGAATTCGAAAAATCAGTTACTGCTCCAGCTGGTAACCAAGGTCATGGATTCGATGAAAGTGAATTTGATAAGAAAGCAACTATTAACTTTAAAGATGGTTCGACTTCAGAAATGAAAACAGGTGACATTGCGATTGCTGCAATCACATCATGTACGAATACATCAAACCCTTACGTTATGTTAGGTGCGGGTCTTGTTGCCAAGAAAGCAATCGAAAAAGGCTTAAAAGTACCTGAATATGTAAAAACTTCATTGGCGCCAGGTTCTAAGGTTGTAACAGGTTATTTAAGAGATGCTGGTTTACAAACATACTTAGATGAATTAGGTTTCAATTTAGTAGGTTATGGTTGTACAACATGTATCGGTAACTCTGGTCCATTGCTTGAAGAAATTGAAAAAGCAATTGCTGACGAAGATTTACTTGTTACTTCAGTACTTTCTGGTAACCGTAACTTTGAAGGACGTATCCATCCATTAGTAAAAGCTAACTATTTAGCATCTCCACAATTAGTTGTTGCCTATGCGTTAGCTGGTACAGTAGATATTGATTTACAAAATGAACCACTTGGTAAAGGTAAAGATGGAGAAGATGTATATCTTAATGATATCTGGCCAACAATTAAAGAGGTTGCTGACACTGTAGATAGTGTTGTTACTCCAGCTTTATTTAAAGAAGAATATGAAACGGTTTATAACAATAACGAAATGTGGAATGAAATTGATGTTACTGATAAACCATTATATGACTTTGATCCTGAATCAACATATATTCAAAATCCATCATTCTTCCAAAACTTATCAAAAGAGCCAGGTAAAATTGAACCATTAAATCAATTACGTGTAATGGGTAAATTTGGTGATTCAGTAACAACTGACCATATTTCTCCAGCAGGTGCTATCGGTAAAGATACGCCGGCAGGTAAATATTTATTAGAGCATAATGTACCAATTCGTGAATTTAACTCTTATGGTTCTCGTCGTGGTAACCATGAAGTAATGGTACGTGGTACTTTTGCAAACATTCGAATTAAAAACCAATTAGCACCAGGTACAGAAGGTGGATATACAACATATTGGCCAACTGGTGAACAAATGTCTATCTTTGATGCAGCAATGAAATACCGTGAAGATGGTACTGGATTAGTTGTATTAGCAGGTAATGACTACGGTATGGGTTCTTCACGTGACTGGGCAGCAAAAGGTACTAATTTATTAGGTGTTAAAACAGTAATTGCACAAAGTTATGAAAGAATTCACCGTTCTAACTTAGTAATGATGGGTGTATTACCTTTACAATTCCAAGAAGGCGAATCTGCAGATAGTTTAGGTATCGATGGTACTGAAATTATTTCAGTTGACGTTAACGAAGATGTAAAACCACATGACTTAGTTAAAGTTCAAGCTAAGAAAGAAAATGGCAAAGTAATTGAATTCGAAGCAATTGCTCGCTTCGATTCAAATGTAGAATTAGATTATTACCGTAACGGTGGTATCTTACAATTAGTATTGAGAAATAAATTAGCTCAATAATGAATAATTAGTGAGTGAAAATGATTTGTATCAAGCTGTATTAGCAATATGCTAGTACAGCTTGTTTATGTTACCATTGTCATATATGAACAATTGAAAAGAGGATATCGAGAAATGATTTATAGTATAACTGAAATAGAATCACGCTACCAAGAAACGGATCAAATGGGTGTGATTTATCATGGGAATTATCCGACATGGTTTGAAGTTGCGCGTACGGATTATATTAGTAAGTTAGGGTTTAGTTATAAAGAAATGGAAGATTCAGGTGTAATCTCTCCTGTTACAGATATTGAAATCAAGTATATTAAGTCAATTACTTATCCTGAAAAGGTGAAAATCAAAACCTGGGTTGAAAAATATACAAGATTGCGTTCAAAGTATCGGTATGAAATATATAATGAAGCAGGGGAATTAGCAACGACGGGATCAACTGTATTGACGTGTATTACAAAGTCAGATTTTAAACCAGTCCGTTTAGATAAAGCATTCCCAGATTGGCATAATACATATCAAAGTATAGAAGGCCGAAATAAAGCGGGAGAATCACTTGAGATTTGATTTGAATTAAACAGCGAACATGACCAACATAATATAATAATTTAAAAGATGGCCGTTCATCATAATATGAGCGACCATCTTTTATATAAATTGCAAAATAATTTGCATTAAAATGTATACTTGAATGAGTGTTGCAATGACGTTTGAACTCAATGAAAGTAGATTATAAATATTGTTGAACTCAACTTAACATCAACATGATTTAGAATTCAACTCAAATATCATCATTACTTATTGTTTAGAATATGAGATTTCATCAATGCCATCATTCACATCGATGAATAAATTGTCATCTTGGAAATACCATAAGTCTTTTTCTGCAATTACGACATTTAAACCTTGGTAATTATTTTCATATCCAATCTCTAAGTCATTTTTACGATCAACACTAAATGCAGGACTAAATCCTTGTTTCAACTGGAATTCTCCACCATAACGAACGAAGAATTGTAAGACTTTATCATCTTCTGGTAAATCTAGTTCTTCTTTAAACCAAGATACAGCATTGTCTGAAAGTTCTATACCCATAATTAAAGTCTCCTTTCGGTTCACAAGTGGTTCACTTATGACAATTAGTTACTAATTTTTAAATTAGTATTATATTCATTACCCAATTTGGATAATGTTAAAAGCAGTATAACATAATTTTTCGATTAATTTTCTAATAAACGCTTTGTTTTAGCTAATTTTACTAAAAATCATGCTAATGACCTATATAAATAGTATAATAGAATAATGTAGAAAAAGATGTTAAGACATAAGGGTTAATATAATAAAAAAACTGAAGATAATTATACCTTCAGCTCTGATAAAAATTTATTCCCTTTTTAATTGTAACGTGGTTTTTGTAATAGTTACATCCATTTAATCTTAGGTTCTTCGCCTTTAAATATTCTAACAATATTTGAACGGTGTCTGATTATAAGTAATACTCCAACGCCGATACTAACCACAAACAAGATGTAGTCTCTAATGACTAGCGCGCCAATGACACAACAAATTGATGCAATGATACTTGATAGCGATACATACTTTGTTAAATACAAGATTCCAAAGAAAATTGCTGCTAATATTAATAATAAGACAGGATTGATACCAAGTATCACACCAGCACTTGTAGCTACTGCTTTGCCACCTTTAAATCCTAAGTATACCGGATAAACATGGCCTAGAATTGCAAATGCTCCAACAATTAGACCGTTTGTGAAGAATGTGCTAATTGCACCATCTGCGTGTACAGGTAACCATAAAGGAAAGAAAACGACAATAAATCCTTTGAAAATATCTAAGAAAGTAACTAAAAATCCAGCTGGCTTTCCTAATACTCTAAAGCTATTTGTCGCGCCAGTGTTACCACTACCAAATTGTCTAATATCTTTTTTGAAAAATAATTTCCCTATTACATAGCCACTTGGAAAAGCACCAATAAGGTAACTTAGTATTAACATGATTATTATCATCATATTCAATTACACATCCTTTAATGACATTAAAAACATTTTATCACATAAGAGGACCTTTAGACGAATAAAAATTAAAAAGAAATGAATAAACATTTAAATATTCATTTGGTGCTTGCATTTTATCTAGATTTATATAAAAATAACTATTGTATAGTTTTAATAACGAACGTACGTTTGTAGGAGGGCGAAACGATTGGCAATGAATAAACAAAATAATTACTCGGATGATTCCATACAGGTTCTTGAGGGATTAGAGGCCGTTAGAAAAAGACCTGGGATGTATATTGGTTCTACCGATAAACGTGGTTTACATCATTTGGTGTATGAAGTTGTCGATAATTCCGTCGATGAAGTATTAAACGGTTTTGGAAATGAAATCGCAGTTACAATAAACAAAGATGAGAGTATTACAATTGAGGATAATGGACGAGGTATGCCAACAGGAATTCACGCATCAGGTAAACCAACTGTTGAAGTTATCTTCACTGTACTTCATGCAGGTGGTAAATTTGGACAAGGTGGATACAAAACTTCTGGTGGTTTACATGGTGTAGGTGCGTCAGTAGTAAATGCATTGAGTGAATGGTTAGAGGTTGAAATTCATCGAGATGGTATGATCTATCAACAAAGTTTTAAAAATGGTGGTATACCCGCATCAGGATTAGTGAAAAAGGGCAAGACTAAAAAAACAGGTACGAAAGTAACCTTTAAACCCGACGGAGAGATATTTAAAACATCAACGTCATTTAATTACGAAACATTAAGTGAACGTTTACAGGAATCAGCATTTTTACTTAAGAATTTAAAAATACAACTTAAAGATTTACGCGCTGGTAAAGAACGTGAAGATGTTTATCACTATGAAGAAGGTATTAAAGAATTTGTTGCATACGTTAATGAGGGAAAAGAAATATTACATGACGTGGCATTATTTAGTGGTACAGCAAATAATATTGAAGTTGAAGTTGCGTTTCAATACAACGATCAATATTCAGAGAGTATATTGAGCTTTGTTAATAATGTGCGTACTAAAGACGGAGGTACACATGAAGTTGGTTTCAAGACTGCAATGACACGTGTGTTTAATGAATATGCACGTCGAATTAATGAATTGAAAGCAAAGGATAAGAATTTAGATGGTAATGACATTCGAGAAGGTTTAACAGCAATTATTTCAATTCGAATACCTGAAGAACTGCTCCAATTCGAAGGACAAACAAAGTCTAAATTAGGTACAAATGAAGCTAGAAGTGCCGTTGATTCAGTTGTGGCAGAAAAACTACCATACTACCTTGAGGAAAAAGGGCAACTTTCTAAAGCGTTAGTTAAGAAGGCTGTTAAGGCACAACAAGCTCGTGAAGCTGCACGTAAAGCAAGAGAAGATGCACGTTCAGGAAAGAAAAATAAACGTAAAGACACGTTGTTATCTGGGAAGCTAACGCCGGCCCAAAGTAAAAATACTGAGAAAAAAGAACTGTATTTAGTTGAGGGTGATTCTGCTGGTGGATCTGCAAAATTAGGTAGAGATCGAAAATACCAAGCTATCTTACCATTAAGAGGTAAAGTGATAAATACAGAAAAAGCTAGACTGGAAGATATTTTCAAAAATGAAGAGATTAATACGATCATTCATACCATAGGCGCAGGTGTAGGAAATGAATTTAAGATTGAGGATAGCAATTACAATCGCGTTATTATTATGACTGATGCCGATACAGATGGTGCGCATATTCAGGTATTATTACTTACTTTCTTCTTTAAATATATGAAACCGTTAGTTGAAGCGGGAAGAGTATTTATTGCATTACCTCCATTATATAAATTGGAAAAAGGTAAAGGTGCTTCGAAGAAAGTTGAATATGCATGGACGGATGAAGAATTAGAAAAGCTACAAAAGAAACTTGGTAAAGGATTTATGTTACAACGATACAAAGGTCTTGGTGAAATGAATGCCGATCAACTTTGGGAAACAACAATGAATCCTGAAACAAGAACTTTGATCAGAGTGCAAGTGGACGATGAATTACGTTCATCTAAACGTGTGACAACGTTGATGGGTGATAAAGTTGCGCCACGTCGTGAATGGATTGAAAAGCATGTTGAATTTGGACTTCAAGAAGATCAAAGTATATTAGATAATAATGAAATTCAAATTTTAGAACAGGAAAATCCTAATGAGGAGGAAGTAAATTGAGTGAAATAATCCAAGATTTATCACTTGAAGATGTTATTGGAGATCGATTTGGTAGATATAGTAAATACATCATTCAAGAGCGTGCTTTGCCAGACGTAAGAGATGGACTCAAACCTGTTCAAAGACGTATTTTATATGCAATGTTTTCAAGCGGAAATACATTTGATAAAAATTTCCGAAAAAGTGCCAAGACGGTCGGTGACGTAATTGGACAATTTCACCCGCATGGTGACACATCCGTTTACGATGCAATGGTGCGATTGAGCCAAGATTGGAAATTACGCCATGTATTAATAGAAATGCAAGGTAATAATGGTAGTATCGACAATGATCCAGCAGCAGCAATGCGTTATACTGAGGCTAAGTTGAGTCGTATTTCTGAGGAATTACTTAGAGACATTAATAAAGAAACCGTACCATTTATGCCGAACTATGATGATACAACGATGGAACCAATGGTGTTACCTGCAAGATTACCGAATTTGTTGATTAACGGCAGTACTGGTATTTCATCTGGTTACGCGACGGATATACCACCTCATAATTTGGGTGAAGTCATTCAAGCGACATTAAAGTATATTGATAATCCAGATATTACAGTAAGCCAGTTAATGAAATATGTTAAAGGTCCAGACTTCCCAACAGGTGGCATTATTCAAGGAATTGATGGAATTAAAAAAGCATATGAATCTGGTAAAGGTAAAATCATTGTCCGTTCTAAAGTTGATGTTGAAGAACTTAGAAATGGACGTAAAGAATTAATTGTTACTGAAATACCTTATGAAGTGAATAAGAGTGCATTAGTTAAGAAAATGGATGAATTACGTGCCGACAAAAAAGTAGATGGCATTGTTGAGGTACGTGATGAAACAGATAGAACGGGTTTACGTATTGCAATTGAATTGAAGAAAGATGTAAATAGTGAAGCTGTAGCTAACTATTTATACAAAAATACTGATCTTCAAGTTGCTTATAACTTTAATATGGTTGCAATAAGTGAAGGCAGACCTAAGTTAATGGGCATTCGTGAAATTATTGATAGTTATTTAAATCATCAAATTGATGTGGTGACAAAACGTACACGCTTTGAATTAGATCATGCTGAAAGCCGTATGCATATTGTAGAAGGTTTAATGAAAGCTTTATCAATATTAGATGAAGTGATTCAATTAATTCGTAATTCTAAAAATAAAAAGGATGCGAAGGAAAACTTAGTTGATAAATATGCTTTTACTGAAGCACAAGCTGAAGCAATCGTTACATTACAATTGTATAGATTGACCAATACCGATATTGTACAACTTCAGGATGAACATGATGAGTTAAAGGCATTAATTGATAGACTGAAAAATATTTTAGATAATCATGATGCATTATTAACAGTTATTAAAGAAGAGCTAACAGATATTCGCAAACGTTTTAAACAAGAACGTCTTTCTAAAATTGAAGCTGAAATTACAGAAATTAAGATTGATAAAGAAGTGATGATTCCTAGTGAGACTGTAGTAATGAGTATTACGAAGCATGGCTACATTAAACGTACATCTTTACGTAGTTTCAACGCAAGTGGTATAGATGAGATTGGTGTTAAAGATGGAGACGCATTGTTAAAACAACAAGAAATGAATACACTTGATACGGTCTTAGTATTTACAAACAAAGGACGATATTTATTCATTCCGGTTCATAAACTAGCTGACATTAAATGGAAAGACTTAGGCCAACATGTATCGCAAATTGTTCCAATCGATGAAGGCGAATATGTTATTGATATTTATGGTGAAAGTGATTTTAAACCTGAAGCGTATTATATTTTAGCTACTAAAAATGGCATGATTAAGAAAAGTAATGTGTCTATGTTTAAAACGTCGCGCTATAATAAACCTTTAGTTGCTATGAAGTTAAAGGATAATGATGAAATTATTGACGTAATGCGTATTTCTAAAACACAGTTACTGACAGTGATTACCAATAAAGGTATGTCATTAACATACAGTAGTGAAGAGTTGTCAGATACTGGGCTCAGAGCAGCTGGCGTGAAATCAATCAACTTGAAAAATGAAGATTTCGTTGTGTTAACACAAATTATTTCTGAACCAAATACTATTCTAATGGCAACACAACGTGGATCATTAAAACGAATAAGCTTCAAGATATTACAAGAAGCTAAACGTGCACAACGCGGTATTACGTTATTGAAAGAACTTAAAAAGGCGCCACATCGTATCGTTGCTGCTAAAGTAGTGAACCCTGAAGATAAGAACTACACGATTTATTCTTCTAAAGATCAAGAAACAGGGTTAATTTCAGATATTCATTTATCTGAACAATATACGAATGGTAGTTTTATCGTAGATGTTACCGACTTCGGTGAGGTCGAAGGATTAGATTTAAAATAAAATTAAAAAAATTGTTAGTAAATTCTTCTATAGAATGATAAAATAATGACATATGCAATATAATTGAACCCAAGAGATTTATGGTTAGTTATAGATATCAAATGGAATGATTCGATTCTATTTATTGTCTATTAACTTTGCAAGTATATTATCGCTTTTAAAAGAGATAATACGGCTTGTGATAATACTATAAATCTCTTGATTTTATTATGAATTTTAAATAGTAGATTTGAGGGATAAAAGTGAGAGATTTTGATGGTTTAATTCCGGATTGGTTTAAAGATTTCGTCCAAGTCGGTAATGATTTGATTTGGTCTCAGTACCTAATTGGGTTACTGATAACTGCCGGTATTTTCTTTACAATTGGGTCTAAGTTTGTTCAGTTGAGATGGATTCCTGAAATGTTTCGTGCCATTGGTGAGAAACCTGAAACTTTAGATAATGGCAAGAAAGGTATCGCACCATTCCAAGCATTTGCAATTAGTGCAGCTTCTCGTGTTGGTACCGGTAATATAGCAGGTGTGGCTACAGCGATTGTTTTAGGTGGACCTGGCGCAGTGTTTTGGATGTGGATTATCGCCTTCATTGGTGCAGCAAGTGCCTTTATTGAAGCAACATTAGCACAGGTATATAAAGTGCCTGACGAAGATGGTGGTTTCCGTGGTGGACCAGCTTATTACATAACAAAAGGACTAAATCAAAAATGGTTGGGTATTGTATTTGCGGTATTGATTACAGTTACATTTGCTTTCGTATTTAATACAGTTCAATCTAATACAATAGCAGAATCATTAAAAACACAGTACAATGTGAGTCCAGTCATTACAGGTATTATATTAGCAATTTTAACGGCTGTTATAATCTTTGGTGGTGTAAGAAGTATTGCTACGATGTCATCTGTTATCGTTCCAATTATGGCAATACTTTACATCTTTACAGTTATTGTAATCTTAATATTAAATTTCGATCAAATCATTCCAATGATTACAACGATTATTAAAAGTGCATTTGGTCTAGAACAAGTAACAGGTGGTACAATTGGTGCTACAATTTTACAAGGTGTAAAACGTGGTTTGTTCTCAAACGAAGCAGGTATGGGTTCTGCCCCTAACGCAGCAGCAACAGCGGCTGCACCTCACCCAGTGAAACAAGGTTTAATTCAATCATTAGGTGTATTCTTTGATACAATGCTTGTTTGTACGTCAACAGCAATTATGATCTTATTATATTCTGGATTGAAGTTCGGTGAAGATGCACCACAGGGTGTAGCCGTAACACAGTCAGCACTCAATGAACACATTGGTAGCATTGGTGGTATATTCTTAACGGTGGCAATTGCTTTATTTGCATTCTCATCTGTTGTAGGAAATTATTACTATGGTCAATCAAATATTGAGTTTTTATCAAAAAATAAAGTTATCTTATTTATTTTTAGATGTCTTGTCGTTGTTTTAGTATTTATTGGAGCAGTAGCAAAAACGGATGTTGTATGGAGTACAGCTGATTTATTCATGGGCTTAATGGCCATTGTTAACTTAGTTGCAATTATAGGATTATCCAATATTGCATTTGCAGTAATGAATGATTATCAGAAACAACGTAAAGCTGGTAGAAAGCCAGTGTTTAGACCAGAAGAGTTGGAAATCAATTTATTTGGTATTGAAAGTTGGGGCATGAAAAAATAAAATAACAGTTAAATATTTATGTTAGTACTGTTATAGTCTAACGTAGAAAGACAATTGCTAGTGGTCAATATAGCAATTGTCTTTTTTTATAAAATTTAGTTGTGTTGTTGTTAATTTGTTGAGTCAGCTTTGTGTAATATTTAATGGAGGTATGGGTTGTATAAAATAGCTTGGACTATTATTCAAAATATACTATGTATGCTTTATGATTATAATTGTTACTGTACTCTATTTAAGATGAAGGAACTAACAATTTATTCATCGTTGTTATTATTGCACATTAGGCAGTGATAAATATATTTTATACGTGCTTTTTTATGAATGAAGGCGATCTATTACTTCCAATTTTTTTAGTTTCAATATATAATTTTACTGACATATAAATAAGGATGAACAATATGAATGATTACTTAGTTACTAAAGTTTTAAATAATAATGTTATCATTTGCACAAAAGATATGCATGAGTACGTGTTGATTGCTAAAGGGATAGGGTTTAATAAAAAAGCTGGCATGACTATTCATAATAATCAATCTATTGAAAAGGTTTATGTACTAGATCAGAAATCGCAACAAGAATACTACAAATCTATTATTGAATATGCAGATGATCAACTTATACAAGCAGTTATCGATGCTGTTAATATTATAACGAGTTCGGAATTGACAATTGATAATCAACAACTCGTGGTCTCTGTTACGGATCATATTATTTTTGCTTATAAACGCTTGAAACAAGGTCAAGTTATAAATAATCCTTTTGTAGCTGAAACAAAGCAATTATACCAAACAGCTTATTCGATAGCGGAAAAGGTGATTTATAAATTAAATCATGTGTTGGATGTGAATTTTCCAGAAGATGAAATAGGA
Source organism: Staphylococcus gallinarum (assembly GCF_029774255.1). NCBI lineage: Bacteria > Bacillati > Bacillota > Bacilli > Caryophanales > Staphylococcaceae > Staphylococcus > Staphylococcus gallinarum. The sequence continues at coordinate 1,593,811 of NZ_CP069082.1, read as the reverse complement.
TTTATCGCATTACACATAGCTTCAAATACTGAAACGGTATCTCTTGAAGAAATTAAATCAATTAATCGACTTATTAATAAAAGTATTTTTATATTAGAGCATGATTTGAAAAGTGATATTGATAAAAATTCGGTTCAATATCAACGGTTTATTCGACATATTCAATTTTTAATAAAGAGGTTGAGTAGTGGTGAGAATTTACAACATAATGGTGCGTTTGAAGCGTTATTAAAGGAGCAATATCCATTGTGTTATAATATTGCGCTCAAAATTATGAAGATGTTACAGCAAGAGTTAAAGGTTGAAATATATGAAGCGGAAATTACTTATCTTACGTTACATGTATATCATTTTATGGCAAATAAAAAATAAATTTAATAAGGATGTTTCTAATTTTTAAAAACTGTCTACAGACCTTTGGCTTTGTGGTCAGTTTTTATTTTGGGGACATGTGCTAGGTGTAGGTCAATTTTTTTATTATTAGTAAATAAAATAGATGCACGCTTTCCGTGGGCCCAGCCTCAGCTTGTAGTCTTCGGCAAGTGCTATTCCCACAGGAGTCGGCACCTAATTGGGTACTAGAAATAGCTTGTGAAAATTGATGTTTATGCTATAACCTTACTTATTTTACAAGTAATAGAAACAATTCAGATAAAAAATTCACAAAAGCAAATTGTTACTTACGTTTCAAAAAGTATATAAATTTTAAAATTAATACGTACTAAACATTATGTGAGGAAATATATGTTTAGAACAACGTGGATATGTTATTATAAATTTATTGACATGCTATGGAACTGAAATTATGATGGTATGTTAACTTTTCGTATTTTATTGTCTTAATTACGATATTTGATAGTTGAGGTTACTTTTTAAGACTAAATATAAAAGTATTTATTTGTGACTATCAAAATAAAAGCTTAGGTTAAAATGTATTTTATTAAGACATTATTATGAATCAAAATAAGGTATGGTGAAGTTATGAATCAAGAACAAAATACTCAACAAGAATCAAAAAATAAAAAGGATCGGCTCAAGTTAAGTTTTCCAGAGACACGATTTATGAAATTTTTTGGTGGTAAAGATTTAATTTTTGGCCTCATTGTACTCATATTGGTCGGATTTGCGATTTTTATTTTTGACCAGGTATCTTATATTTTTAAACCATTTATTATTGTATTTAATACAATAGCTGCACCAATTATCGTTTCTATTATTTTGTACTATTTACTTAATCCTTTAGTTAATTTAATGGAACGTTATAATATTGGACGTGCATGGGGAGTTATTATTCTATTTTTACTAATTGTCGGTGTTATATCATTGGCGATTAATTTACTTATTCCTGTAATTGGCACTCAAATTAAAAGTTTTGGTCATAATTTTCCTCATTATGTTGATAAAGTAAATGGTTTAATTGATCGGATTACTAAATATTCGTTGATATCTAATTCTTATAGTCAAATTCAAGACCAACTTGATGCATTGTCTAAGAAGATTCCATCAATGATTTCAGATTACTTTAATGGTTTTGGTACTAAAGTGAAAAATGTAGCAGAAGCATTAGTAAATGTCGGTGTCGTTATTGCTACAACACCATTTGTATTATTCTTTATGTTGAAGGATGGCCACAAATTTAAAGAATTTTCAACGAATTTAATGGCACCAAAATTTAGAAAAGATTTTCATGATCTATTGGATAAAATGAGTGAACAAGTTGGTTCTTATATTCAAGGACAAATTATCGTGTCATTCTGCATTGGTATTTTATTATTTATTGGTTATAGCATTATTGGATTGGATTATAGTTTAATTCTTGCTTGTATCGCCGCGGTCACAAGTGTCGTACCATATATTGGTCCAACGATTGCAATTTCACCAGCAATTATAATTGCTTTAATCACTTCGCCAATTATGTTATTAAAGTTAATTGTGGTATGGACTGCAGTACAATTTATAGAAGGGCACTTTATTTCACCAAATATCATGGGTAAAACATTGAAAATTCACCCACTTACAATTATCTTTATCTTATTAAGTGCGGGTAATTTACTCGGTGTCGTTGGTGTCATTCTTGGAATTCCAGCTTATGCAATCTTAAAGGTATTAGTTACTCATTTATTCTATCTTTATAAGCGTAGATATAATAAATATTATGGTGATGATGCTGGAGATTATGAAATTAAAGACGAAGAAGTCAATCGTTAATAAGATAGTCGTATAACTAGATAAATAGTTCGCTTGAATAGGCGATGTTGAGATATTCGTCAAAAAATGATATCAGCTCGCAAATGAATGTTAAAAGTTCATTTGCGGGTTTTTTATATGGAAAATATTTCAATTAAAATGTTGAAATCAACGTAATTGATTGGTAGTACTAAAGTTGAATATGATAATACAAATGATATAAACATAATAAGTATGACGATAACGATGAATCAAAATAACAACAATAAAACAAACAAAAATATTTTTAAGCATTAAAGCAATTTTATCAATATTAAATATGACATTATTGTTAGCTCATGATTGCTTAATTATATTTCTTTGACAATTATATTGTGGTATATTTTTTATGAATATATGAAACTCGTAGAAATGAAGTGAAAAAATGTCTAAGGAAATAAGAAGTAAACTGCTCTCTGTATTAAAGGTTGTATTTGCAGTTGCTTTATTAAGTTTTGTGATTTTTACATTGTATCGTGAACTTGCCCATATTAATTTTAAGGAAACTGTAAAAGCATTTGGCAAAATTAATAGTTTATGGTTAGTTGGATTGTTTTTAAGTGGTGGTGCTTCAATTGTTGTAATGTCTTTATATGATGTGATTTTAGCAAAGACATTAAATTTGCGTATTTCCATTTTAAGAACAATTCGTATTGGTTATATTGTAAATGCGCTTAATTCAGTAATTGGTTTTGGCGGCTTTATTGGTGCTAGCGTAAGATTTTTATTTTATAAAGATACGACTAAGGATAAAAAGGCTTTAGTCCATACTATTTCAATTGTTTTAGTATCCATGTTAACGGGTCTAAGTTTATTGTCTATTTTGGTTGTATTACATATTTTTGATGTCTCGCACATTTTTAGTCCATTTCCATGGATAAGATGGTTGTTATATATCGTTGCATTATTCTTACCGATATTTATTGTTGTTACAATTCTTAAACCTGTTCAGCAAAGTGAAAAGTATCTAGGGGTATATTGTACTATCGTATCGGCAATTGAATGGTTTGTTGCCGCATTAGTACTATACTTTGCTGCATATATTGTTGGTATTCATATTGCATTTCCTACCTTTATGGGCATCTTTATCATTGCTGCGTTATCAGGTCTCATCAGTTTTATTCCTGGTGGATTTGGTTCATTTGATTTAGTTGTGTTATTAGGCATGAAGGGGTTAGGTATTCCTGAAGAAAAAATCGTATTAGCAGTTCTGCTATATCGTTTTGCATATTATTTATTCCCATTATTGATTGCGTTGATTCTTTCAACCTTTGAATTTAAAGATACTGCAAAGCGTTATTGGGAAGATTCAAGGCTCAGTATTCCTGTAAAGGATATGTCTTCATTGTTAGCTTCATATCAAAAGGACGTATTGGCAAGAATACCATCATTTTCAATTGCAGTTCTATTAATGTTTACGAGTTTAATGTTCTTCTTAAATAACCTGACAATTATATACGATGGATTATATGCACCAAACCATAATGTATATTATACAATTGTGGCAGTTCATACTTGTGCATGCCTATTGTTGTTACTAAATACGTTTGGTGTTTACTGTGGATCAAAACGTGCAATATTGTTTTCTATTATCTCTGCAATATTAATTTTCGGTGTGACAGCATATACTTATGCTTCGTTTATATTATTAGGTTGGTTGACTATTATCATCATACTGCTTGTACTATTTTATAGACGAGCTACAGTAATCAAACGACCGTTTAGATTTTCTAAGTTGATGCTAAGTGTGTTGATAGGTGCGATCATTCTATTTCTAAATCACATTATCATAACAAGTGCATTTGCAAGTTTAGATATTTATCATGTGGAAATTGATACATCTATATTACGCTATTACTTCTGGATAACTATTATTTTAGTTGCAATTATTGTTGGATTAATTGTCTGGTGGTTTGAACATCGTTACCGCGTTTTAAGGACGAATGAGTCACTTGAAATTTGTGAAGATATCATCGCTAAGTATGGCGGTCATTTCCTCAGTCATTTAATGTATAGTGGTGATAAGAAGTTCTTTATAAATGAACAACAAGATGCATTTGTAATGTATCGTTACAAAAATAATGCCTATATTGTACTGGGTGATCCAATTGGTAACTCGACTTCATTTAATACATTATTGGAATCATTTTATAAGGAAGCAAAATTTTTCGGCTATGATGTCATCTTCTACCAAGTAACGGATAAATATATGTCGCTATACCATAATTTTGGAAACCAGTTTTTCAAATTAGGTGAAGAAGCAGTTATTGATTTGAATCATTTCTCTACTTCAGGAAAAAAGAAGCGAGGTTTGCGTGCAACACTTAATAAGTTAGATGATAGTGGGTTGATCTTTGAAGTACTATATCCGCCATTTTCTAATAGTTTATTATCTGAACTTAAAGCAGTGAGTGATGAGTGGTTAGATGATAGAAATGAAATGCATTTTTCTGTAGGACAATTTGATAATTTTTATTTAAATCAGGCACCAATAGCCATTATTAAAAATAATGATAATAAAGTTATAGCATTTTCATCAATTATGCCGGTATGTGAGCATGAAACGATATCTGTAGATTTGATTCGTTGGAAGCTAGATATTGATGTACCATTGATGGATGGTTTATATTTAAAAATGCTTTTATGGGCAAAAGAACACGGCTATAGTAAATTCAATATGGGAATGGCTACTTTATCAAATGTCGGACAAGTACAATTTTCATTCTATGGAGAACGTATTGCTGGAAGAGTATTTGAACATTTCAATGGACTATATAGATTCCAAGGATTAAGAAAATATAAAGAGAAATTTAAACCAGAGTGGGAACCAAGATTTTTAGTATATCGTAAACACCATTCGCTTTGGCTTAGTATGTTAAAGGTAATGCGTGTAATTAGAAAGAAAAAGTAATATGGATGATAGATAAGTAACTAAAAGTAAATACAAGAAAACATCAAAAAGGCCAAATCTTAATTAAAAGATTTGGCCTTTTTTGTAGCTTAAATTCCATGACTTTAAGCTTTTAGGAGTTTAAGTGTAGTGCTTAATGGTTTGTGTAGCCAATGATTGGAGAAGTATTAGCTACTAATAAACTAACTTGAATACTAGAAAAGTCATTTAATTCTAACTCTATATGACGATCATTACCCTTTTGCCGAAGGTATGTATATAATATAACATCGTAGGTAAGCGCTTTCAACAGTAGTTTAATTATTCTTCAAAATAAAAATTTACATTCTACTCTCTTTAATGCAATTTGATTTTAAATTGTTAATTTACATTTTTGTAAAAAGAGTGTAAAGTTTTAAAAATTGGTTTGACTAGTGTGTATAAAGTTTATAAACTCAATTTAAACTATCTTCTGTCACGTAAATAGAGATTGTGTAGTGCTTATCGTTTGTTACTACCTGCAATAATTAAAAATTAATAATTCAAATGGTTGTATTGGATTTATAGATCGAAAATTAAGTAAGTAGGCTTAGGTGTTTAAAGTTACGATTTTATTGCTACATTATAAAGAAATTCAATTGCTTGATTTATTATGATAAATTCATCCTTTGAAATAATAAAGAGAATAGAGGAGAATAAATTGAAAAAATATTTTCATATTTTTTGGATTGCTTTGAAACTTGGTTTTGTTTCATTTGGGGGTCCAACTGCTCATTTGGGTTATTTTTATGACACATATGTTAAAAAGAAACGATGGCTTAATGAGCAAGAATATTCAAACCTTGTGGCTTTATGTCAATTTTTGCCAGGACCGGCAAGCAGCCAAGTGGGAATTGGTATAGGAACTATAAAAGGTGGAATTATAGGTGGGATTATTTCGTTTTTAGGATTTACTACACCTTCAGTAATTATTTTAATGGCTTTTTCGTTATTTTTTGCTAATGAAAATACACATTTTACATGGATTCAGGGGTTAAAATTGGTAGCTATTGCAATTGTAGCGCAAGCAATTATTGGTATGGGCAAAAAACTTGCTACTACTAAAACGACTATTACATTAGCATTATTTACTTTAACTTTGACACTGCTGATTGAGAATATTTTTATACAAGTTTTTTCTTTGATGTGTGTAGGTATGTATGGGTTGATATTTTTGAGAAATAAATCAAATAATCAACAAACACATAACAAATTATTTTATTTACCTAAACGTATGGGTTACCTTTCACTATTTCTGTTCTTTCTTTTACTATTCCTATTACCATATATTAGAACGTTAACCAATAACGTCTGGCTTTCTATGTTTGATAGTTTCTATAGAGCGGGGGCATTTGTATTTGGCGGTGGTCATGTCGTTTTACCATTATTGAAAAGTGAATTTGTCCCTCAAAACCTTATAACTTTAGAGCAATTTTTAACTGGTTATGGTGCTACTCAAGCAGTACCGGGACCACTGTTTACGTTTGCGTCATTTATCGGTACTGAAGTTGCTGGTATAGGTGGAGGTATTTTAGCCACAATTGCTATATTTTTACCTGCTTTCTTATTATTATTTGGTGTCTTACCGTTTTGGGACAATCTTATTAATAATATCTATGCAAATGGCTTCTTAAAAGGAATTAGTGCAGGGGTAGTCGGAATTTTAATTTCTGCTTTTTACAATCCCATTTGGAAAACAACGATTCAATCAGAAATCGATTTTGCTTTGGTGAGCATTATGTTTGTTTTGTCAATGTATTTTAAATGGCCATCTTGGTCAATCGTCTTACTTGGTTTATTGTTTGGTATTGTATTTTATTAAATATTTAAGATGAACCATTACGTTATTTGCGTAATGGTCTTTTTTACTATAAAAAGTAGAAAATTTTGACTGGATATAGATTTTATAAATTTTATGCAGAAAATAATACATCATCTATTCAATTTTGAAAAAATATGCTATTATGAAAACGGTTACATATATTGGTGGGAGTGACTACACTATGGCGACAATTAAAGAAGTTGCACAATTAGCCGGTGTGTCTGTAGCAACTGTTTCTAGAGTGATTAATAATAACGGTTATGTTAAAGCAGATACCAAGCTTCAAATTGAGCAAGCGATTAAGCAATTAAATTATAAACCTAATGAAGCTGCAAGAACGTTATTTAAAAAGAAATCAAAAATAATTGGTTTACTGTTACCTGATATTAGCAATCCATTTTTTATGTTAATTGCTCGTGGTGTTGAAGATATTGCTTTAAAGCATGGATTTCAAGTCTTAATTGGTAATAGTGACAATTCATTAGAAAAAGCAAAAGGATATATTAACACCTTTAATTCTCATAATTGTATTGGGATCATTTCTACTGCATTCGATCACCATTCAATTACTGAATTGATAGCAACACAAAGTCTTCCTGTTGTTTTTGTAGACAGATTAAACAAGGAACAAAATGGCATTTCAACGAACCACTATAGAGGCGGTGAACTGCAGGCACAAATTGTAATCAATGGTGACGCACAGCATGTATTGTTATTGCATGAGGATCTTACTATTGAAACATTCAAATTACGATATAAAGGTGCAAAGCATGTATTGGAACAAGTGAATATTAAGGTTATAGATTGTCCGGTTTCAACGTTGCAAGATGCTAAATTATTCGAAACCATACTCACGACACAATATATTGATTCTATTATTTGCAGTAACGATATGATAGCAATTCAAGTGCTAGGAATGATTCAACAATTAAATTATAAAGTTCCAGAAGCGATTCAAATTGTAGGATATGATAATATTCCTTTTTCTAAAATGACATATCCACAAATTACTACGGTTGATCAGTCAGCATATCGTTTAGGTACCACAGCAGTTTCAAAATTATTAAATATTGATGAAGCGGATTGTGAACAAATTAAATTAATAATTAAAAAAAGACAAAGCACTAGAAATTAATGAATTTTATGTAACGGGTTACATATAGGAGAAAGGGGTTTATAAATGTATAAAACAGGTGTGTTAAATAGTGAAATTTCAAAGGTATTGAGTGATTTGGGACACACGGACAAAATTATTATTGCGGATTGTGGCTTACCGGTACCACAACATGTACACAAAATTGATCTCGCACTCACATTAGGACAACCCTCCTTTTTAGATGTATTTAATATAGTGAGTGAGCATATGAAGATTGAACGGATGACGGTAGCAACTGAAATTGAAAATGATAATAATCAATTATTTGAAGATTTAAAGGCTACTAATTTAACCATTGAAAGTGTAAGCCATGAAGAATTAAAAATGTTGAGTCATGATGTAAAAGCAATTATTAGAACTGGCGAAGGGACACCATATGCCAATGTAATCTTAACAAGTGGCGTTATATTCTAGGAGGTGAAATGATGATTGGTATGAATCAGATTTACAAATCTTTTGGTCAAAACGATGTGTTAATGGGCGTTGACCTAGAAATTCGTGAAGCGGAAGTCCATGCGCTTATGGGTGAAAATGGTGCTGGAAAAAGTACTTTAATGAAAATTTTAACTGGGGTTTATAAAGCAGATAAAGGTACAATTTATGACAATGGTCACGAAGTACAGTACAAAAATACTAAAGATGCTGAAGAAAACGGGATTGCATTTATACAACAAGAATTAAATATTTGGCCTAATTTAACAGTTTTGGAGAATTTGTTTTTAGGAAAGGAAAAGGTGAAACGTTTCGGTCTAATTGATAATAAAACGATGCGTAAAGAAGCCTTAGCTTTATTTGAAAAGTTGAACCTCAAAATTGAATTGAATGAATTAGCGAGTAATTTATCTGTAGGTATGCAGCAAATGCTGGAAATAAGTAAAGCGTTAATGCAAGATGCCAAAATAATTATCATGGATGAACCTACGGCAGCTTTAACAAATAGTGAAATAACAGTGTTATTTGAACAAATCAATAAGTTAAAAAGTGAAGGCGTATCATTTGTGTATATCTCGCACAGAATGGAAGAAATTTTTGAGTTGTCAGACCGTATCACTGTCATGCGAGATGGCCGTTCAATATTGACGACACAAACAGAACAGACAACACAGCAACAAATCATCAAAGCAATGATTGGTAGAGATTTGGATCATCAATATCCGCATAGAAATTTTACTGCAAGTGAAACGATTTTAACTGTGCAAAATTTGAATAGCAAAGCGCATGGTATTGAAAATGTGAACTTTGAGTTGAATAAAGGAGAAATTCTGGGATTTAGTGGATTGATGGGAGCAGGTCGTTCCGAAATTATGCGTGTATTGTTTGGTTTGGATGTAGGTCAAATGCATGTTGAATTAGCAGGACAACCGCTTCATATTAACAATCCGAATCAAGCAATTAAGCAAGGATTAGCTTTTATTACAGAAAATAGAAAAGAAGAAGGTCTAGTATTACAAGATACAATTGTAGAGAATATGACATTACCTGCGTTAAAAAGCTTTTCAAAGACGAATTTATTAGTACAATCATCAATGGATCAATATACTGATCAAATGATTCAACGCTTAAATATTAAAGGACGTAAAGAAAATAGTTGCATAGATTTGTCTGGTGGAAATCAGCAGAAAGTTGTATTGGCTAAATGGATTGCAACCGCACCTAGAGTGTTAATTTTAGATGAGCCGACAAGAGGTATAGATGTCGGTGCTAAGAGAGAAATATATCAATTAATGAATGAACTGACTGAACGCGGTATGTCGATTATTATGATTTCATCTGAGCTTCCTGAAGTAATTGGTATGAGTGATCGAGTAGCAGTGGTTCATGAGGGACATATTGCAGGCATATTAAATAAAGATGAATTATCTGAAGAGCATATTATGACGTTAGCTACTGGAGGGAATTTAGATGCAACAATCTAAAATATCATTATCTTATTTAGAAAAAGTAATTCCATTTATTGGATTAATCTTACTCGTTATTATTATTAGTATTTTAAACAGTGCATTTTTGGAACCATCCAATTTATTTAACTTATTGAGACAGGTATCAATTAATGGGTTAATTGCATTTGGTATGACCTTTGTTATTTTAACAGGTGGAATAGATTTATCAGTTGGTTCCACTTTAGCTTTATCTAGTGCATTAGTAGCAATTCTCATGGTTTCTGGTGTTGATGGTATTATCGCTATTATTATCGGATGCATTTTTGGAGCAGTCTTAGGTGCGATTAATGGATTCTTAATTACTTTAGGGAAAATGGCACCATTTATTGCAACTTTGGCTACAATGACTGTATTTCGAGGCGTAACGCTTGTTATTACAGATGGTAATCCAATAACGAATTTAAACGGCAGTTATGCATTCCAATTGTTTGGACGAGGTTATTTTATTGGTATTCCAGTGCCTGCCATTACGATGTTCATTACCTTTATTATTCTCTATGTGATACTGCATAAGACGATATTTGGTAGACAGACTTATGCTATGGGCGGTAATGAGAAGGCTGCATTTATTTCAGGTATAAAAGTTAATAAACTGAAAGTGTGTATTTACGGTTTAGCAGGGCTAATGTCTGCACTTGCTGGAGCGATTTTAACATCGAGACTTAATTCGGCTCAACCGACTGCAGGTATGTCATATGAATTAGATGCCATTGCCGCTGTTGTATTAGGTGGTACTTCACTAACAGGTGGTAAGGGGCGAATTGTCGGTACGCTTATTGGTGTATTGATTATCGGTGTGTTAAATAACGGTTTGAATTTGCTTGGTGTATCATCTTTCTACCAACAAGTTGTTAAAGGTGTAGTGATTATTATAGCAGTGTTGATTGATAGAAAGAATAAATAGGGGGTTTAGAGTATGAAGAAAATCTTTATTTGTTTAATTGCTGTACTATTATTTTTAACAGGTTGTTCGCTTGAATCCCCTTTAGAAAATAATAGTAATAGTAAATCGGATAAGAAGAAATCAGATATTGTAATTGGTGTTAGTATTTCTACTTTGAATAATCCTTTCTTTGTAAAAATTAAACAAGGTATAGAAGATGAAGCGAAACGACAAGGCGTAAAGGTCAAGTTTGCGGATGCGCAAGATGATGCAGCAAAACAAGCTAATGATATCGATGATTTAATTCAGCAAAACGTAGACTACTTAATAGTAAATCCTACTGATTCAGACGCTATTTCAGGTAGCATACAAATTGCGAATGACCAAAATATTCCAGTAATTACTTTAGATAGAGAAGTTTCTAAAGGGAAAGTAGCGTCATTTATTGCTTCTGATAATGTTAAAGGTGGAGAGATGGGTGCACAGCTTATTGTTGATGAAATAGGCAAAGATGCCAAGGTGGCAGAATTAGAAGGTATTCCTGGTGCGAGTGCGACGAGAGAACGTGGTAAAGGATTCCATAATATCGCTGATAAATCATTGGATGTCGTATCAAAACAAAGTGCGAAATTTAACAGAACGGAAGGGTTGAATGTCACACAAAATATTATCCAAGCGCATCCTGATATTAAAGCCGTCTTTGCTCAAAATGATGAAATGGCTTTAGGAGCAGTGGAGGCTATAGGTAATAAAGATATTAAAGTTATTGGTTTTGATGGAAATGAAGATGCGTTAAAATCAGTAGACAATAAAAAATTATTTGCAACAGTAGCACAACAACCTAGTTTAATGGGAGAAGAAAGTATTAAAACAGTTATGAAACTTTATGATGGTAAAAAGGTTGCTAAAAAGCATAAAATACCATTGAAAATGAAACAGCAAAAGTAAATCTTAGAAAGAATCGTTTTAGATTATAATAATAAAGCGCATCGATTGAAATATTAAATTTTAATCGGTGCGCTTATTTGATAAAGGGATAAGCCACAGTCGTATAATTTAATAAGAATATATACCAAATTATCGAGGTGTCTTATGTATTTCACATGTTTTTGGGTATTACTTGAATGGATTGTAGTACAGTTTATTCAAATTGTGAGTGTTGATGCCATATCAACAACAGACTAAACATCACTACTATTTTTATATTGATTGCGATCAGCTTGTTCCTTAGCATAGCGTTCAGGATTCTTTTTATAAAAATCTTGATGTTCTTCCTCAGCTTTATAGAATTCTGAAGCGGGTAAGATTTGTGTGGCAATCGCTTTGTCTTTATCGATTGTATGCTTTAACTTTTCTACATAATCTTCAGCTAATTCCTTTTGATCATTATTTGTATAGAAAATAGCTGTCTGATATTGTGCGCCTCTATCTTGGAATTGGCCACCAGCATCTGTTGGATCAATTACAGAAAAGAATATTTCCAATAATTTATTATACGAAAATAATGCGACATCATATTCGATTTCAACAGTTTCTAGATGCCCAGTTTCGCCAGTCTTCACTTGTTCATATGTTGGATTGTCGACATGACCTCCCATATAACCAGAGGTTACTTTTTCAATGCCTTCAAATGTATCAAATGGTTTGACCATGCACCAAAAGCAACCTCCGGCGAAGTATGCTTTGTTTATATTCATGATTAACATCCTTTCTGTATTGGACTTTAGTACCATTTATTAAGTTTTTTCTTGATTTTTATACACTTTTTATATAAGTTAGTATATATTAATTATAGTACATAAATGTGCAATTTTGAAGATATAAGGTTGATACTAATGAGTGAAGACAAACAAAGCAACAATGAATTTACAGAAAAAAGAACGACCGACAGTTCTATGAGAAGAGTAAAAAAGAAGAGAATTAGAAAGTTTCCGTTTATTATTTTGATTTTCGTCGTAATCTTAGCTATTATTATTGGCTATTGTGTACATGGTTATCATTCAGGAATAGACTATGCCAAAGACCATGGCAAGACACTCAAAGCACATAAATTTAATGGTGCTTCTAAAAATGATGGCAAGATTACAATTATGGTACTGGGTGCAGATAAAGAGCAAGGTGGTATTTCACGAACAGACTCTATTATGATTGCGCAGTATGATTATATTCATAAGAAAATGAAAATGATGTCCGTTATGCGTGATATATATGCAGATATTCCAGGTAGTGGGCAACACAAAATAAATTCAGCTTATTCAATTGGTGGTCCTGAATTACTGAGACAGACATTGAAGAAGAATTTAGATATTGATCCTGAATATTACGCAATCTTAGACTTTACTGGATTTGAGAAAATGATTGATGAACTTGAACCTGATGGTGTCCCAATTGATGTTGAAAAGGATATGTCAGCAAATATCGGCGTATCTCTAAAAAAAGGTAATCATCGACTAAATGGTAAAGAGTTATTAGGATATGCGCGATTTAGACATGACGCTGAAGGTGACTTTGGACGTGTGAGAAGACAACAACAAGTTATGCAATCACTGAAGAAGGAATTAGTGAGTCTAGATACATTACCTAAATTACCAAAAGTGGCTGGTATTTTAAGAGGATATTTGAATACCAATATGCCAGATTCAGCATTGATACAAACTGCGTTAAACTTTGGTATTCGTGGTGATAAGAATATAGATTCTGTTACATTACCAATTAAAGGTACTTACCAAGATTTACAGACACCAACAGATGGTAGTGCTTTACAAATTGATAAAGCTAAGAACAAAGAAGAAGTTAAAAAGTTTTTAAATGAATAAATAATAATAAAGAAGCGTTCACTTTAGGAGTGAGCGCTTCTTTATTGTATTACCATTGTTATGTTTAGTCATAGATACTTTATTGATCTGATTTTCTTACGCCTGCAACACCGTAATGTGCAGGATTCATTTCTTCAATCACTACTTGGATTGCTTCTTTATTTGCACCTGTTGTTTTTTCAACTGCCTGAGTTACTTCAGAAACAAGTGCTTTGAGTTGCTCATCTGAACGACCTTCTAATAATTTTACATTGACGATTGGCATTGCAATTCCTCCTACTTAACTATAATTGACGCATTCATTATAGCATGAAAATTCCCAAAAGTTAGAAATTTTATTCTAGCAGAACGTTTGTTCGTTAATTGTTGAAAGAGAACATTTGTTCGTATATAATATTTTTATGAAGGGGGCATTCATTATGGATATGTATGATTATAATCTAGTGGAAGAAAGAGATGTGCTATGTATAGATCAAAAGAGCTTTTTTGCAAGTGTGTCTTGCATACAGAAGGGACTAGATCCAAAAGAAGTTAAACTTGCAGTCGTAGCTGATACTAAACGTCAAGGTTCTGTTGTATTAGCAGCTACAGGACCTTTAAAGGAATTGGGAATCAAGACTGGATCTAGGTTGTTTGAAATACCACATAGAAATGACATATATATTATTAACCCAAGTATGCGCAAATATTTAGAAGTATCGATAGCAATCTCTAAGGTTGCTTTACGTTATGTTGCACCTGAAGATTTGCACCAATATAGCGTGGATGAATTTTTCATGGATGTTACAGATAGCTATCATAGGTTTAGCACGACCTTACATTCATTTTGTGAAAGATTACAGTATGAGATAAAGGAAGAGACAGGGATTGATTGTAGTATTGGTATCGGATCTAATATGTTGTTGAGTAAGGTAGCCATGGATATTGAAGCGAAACATAGTCCGAAAATGATAGCAGAGTGGCGTTATCATGATGTTCCTCAAAAGTTATGGCCAATTAAACCATTGAGTAAATTTTGGGGAATTAGTAAGCGTACAGAAGCCAAATTAAATAAGAGAGGGATTTTCTCTATTGGTGATTTAGCTAACTACCCATATCCATACTTAAAGAGGGATTTAGGTATTATCGGCGTAGATTTACATTTACATGCGAATGGTATAGATCAAAGTAAAGTGAGAGATAAGTATGAAGTGATGAATCCCTCTATTTGTAAAAGCCAAATATTGATGAGAGATTACCGATATGAAGAAACAAAGGTTGTGATGCGTGAACTTATAGAGGATGTAGCAAGTCGTGTTAGAGCAAGGAATAAATTAGCAAAGACTATCCATTTTTCATTTGGTTACAGTGATGAAGGAGGTATTAGTAAACAATATACTTTGGATAACCCGACCAATCTAGATGATCAAATATTTCAAGTTATTGAGCATTTTGCAGATAAATTATGTGATCGTTCAGCATTATATCGTACATTGAGCGTCTCATTAACACAGTTTGTCAACGAGAGGGAGAGACAACTGAATTTATTTATCGATGAATATGAAAGAAAGCGCAAGGAACGTTTAGCTAAAGCAATTGATGAATTACAAAGAAAGTATGGTAGAGGCATAGTGTCTCGAGCTGTATCGTATACTGCAGCAGGGACAAAGAATGGAAGATTAGGATTAATGGCTGGACATAAGATGTAGCAAACACATACCTTTTATATAGTTGACAAACTCAACTTATTAATCTACGCTACAATTAGTTGACAAAGTAAACTAATGAGGTGTTGAATTTGAGTGTACAGAAAATAAGAAAGTTTAATCGCTACTATACAAGAATCTTAGGTATATTTGATAAGAAAGTATTTAATTTAAACTATTCTATGATAGAGATGAGAATATTAGGAGAAATTAGTAGGAATAGTGGTATAACAGCTAATACATTAACAACCTATTTAGATATAGATAAAAGCTATTTAAGCAGGATTCTTGATAAACTATTAACTGCTGACTATATATATCGTGAAAAGGATTCAGAAGATAGTAGAAAATTGCATATTTATCTAACAGCAGAAGGGCAAAAGCTTAATGAATATGTAGAAACTGCATCAAATAAAAAGGTGGAAAAGTTAATCGCTGATATTTCACCAGGTGAAGTTAAAGCATTAGAAGAAGCAATGGAAACTATTGAAAACATATTAGGTCAAGTGGTTAGTCCGGATATAGAAGGAGAGACTCATAAATGATTTCATTTGAAAATGACTATCTAGAAGGTGCACATGAAAAAGTGTTAGCGCGACTGATTGAAACTAATATGGTTCAAGAGTCAGGCTATGGTACTGATTCATATACAAAGCAAGCTCAAGAACGTATTAAAGAAGTGATAGGCTTACCAACAGCAGAAGTACAATTATTAACAGGTGGAACACAGACTAATCAAATCGTTATAGATACTATGTTAGAACCATATCAAGGTGTACTTGCAGCAGATACAGGACATATCAGTACTCATGAAGCGGGAGCGATTGAATTTACGGGTAAAAAAGTAATAACGCTTCCTTCAAGTAACGGAAAGTTATCCGCCGAATCAGTAAAGGACTATATAGAAGTATTTTATAACGATGCTAACCATGACCATATGGTATTTCCAGGCATGGTTTATATCTCATTTCCAACTGAGTATGGAACATTGTATTCAAAGCAAGAATTAGAGCAACTATCTGCGGTTTGTAAAGCGTATCAAATACCACTATTTATAGACGGGGCACGGTTAGGCTATGGATTGGCAAGTGATTACTCAGATGTAACAATAGCAGACATCGCACAATTAAGTGATGTTTTTTATATTGGAGGTACAAAGATAGGGGCGCTTTGTGGTGAAGCGGTTGTCTTTACTTCAAATAATATGCCAAAGCATTTTGTAACACGTATTAAGCAACATGGCGCTCTATTAGCAAAGGGTAGATTATTAGGTGTGCAATTTTTAGAATTGTTCACGGATAATTTGTATTTTGAAATTAGTCAACATGCTATAAAAATGGCTCAAAAATTAAGAACATCATTTGTAAAAAAAGGTTATCAACTGTATATAGACTCATCAACAAACCAACAATTTTTTATTGTACATAACGATAAATTAAAAGAACTACAAACAAAAATAAAATTTTCGATATGGGAACAATATGATGCAACACATACAATCATACGCTTTGTGATGAGCTGGGCAACAACCGAAGAAAATATTGCGAAGATAGATGCATTGATTTAAAACCATTAGTGAACAAAACAAAACCCAACATTCCCCTAAAAATGGGAGTGTTGGGTTTTTGATGTAAATTACACAAAATATCGCAATGAAAATCTAGTCGAAATAAGTATCAAAATCACTTAGTACTTCAGCACCGTGTTTGCGATCTTCAGGGTTTTTAAAACTAATACGCAAAGCTCCATAAATATCTTCACGGACTTCTAATATTCTAAGGTTACTTATAGAAATATTATGTAAACTTAAGATGTGAGTTACTTTGCTAATCATACCTGGTTTATCCGGAATATCTACATATAGATCATACTCGACAGACAGCGCACCTTGTGATTTAAGGGGTAATTCATCACGATATACTTTAGCGTCATTAAAGAAATCATGTAAGTCTTTAGGGTTATTATGTTCTATTAAATCAATCACATCAGCCATTTGATGTTTCCATTCTCGTAATAACTTTAAAATTGTGTCTTTGTTCTCTAATGTGATGTCACGCCACATGACAGGGTTACTACTAGCGATTCGAGTAATATCTCTAAAACCACCAGCTGCCAATGTTTTAACTAAGGATGAATCTTTAACGTGTTCAGCATTAAGATGTACTAAACTAGATGCGATGATATGTGGTACATGACTCACGATACCAGTAACAAAATCATGCTCTTCAGCAGTTGTTGAAATAAATTTAGCATCAGTTGTTTTCAATAGCTCTTGTATAATTTCAAATGCATCATCATTTGCTGATTCATTATGTACTAAAATATAGAATGCATTTTCGAATAAATGTTTTTTTGCGTTAAGAACTCCCGATTTATGACTTCCAGCCATAGGGTGGCCACCAACTAAATGAATATCGTGCTTTAATAAATAACTTTCGTACTGCTGTATTGTAGATTTTGTACTACCCGTATCAGAAACGATGACATGCTTTTTGATATGATAGTTAGGTAATTCTTGAAGATATTTAATTGTTTGTTGAACTGGTGTGGCATAAATAATAATATCTGCATTTTCGACACAAGCCTGATAATCTGTAGATTTATAATCGATAATGCCGATAGAATGTGCCTTTTCTAGTTGTGATGCATCAGCATCAAATGCTGTAATTTCAATATCATCATGATAATATCGAAGATTGCTAGCTAAACTTCCGCCAATTAAACCTAATCCGACGAAAAGAATTTGTTTCATAAAGCGAATCACCTCTATCAAAATTTTCAGAATAGTAATATTGTATAGTAGCAAGTATTAATAAGCAACATCAATCAGTATATTTAGTCGATACAGTGAAGGGAATATTAATGAAGAATAAAAATTTAAATGTATAATTATAGAAGGTATGATTTGGTACAGTTAACAAAGGAGAATAATAATGAAGATTCAAAATATATTAATAGCTGGTGATTATCAAGCAGCATTTCATGAATATCTACCAAAATTAAAAAATTATAATTTATTATTTAAGCAATTACAGGAGATAGATAATAATGATTTAATATGGGCAGATGTATATGTAGGTTTTAGCCCTAGTCAAAGCTTTCAACCGCAGCAAGTTTCGTGGGTACATACGTTCAATGCTGGTGTAAATAATTATTTACAATTAAAGGGTTGGTTTGAATCAGGAACACTTTTAACGAGAACAGTAACAGATTTCGGACAAAAAATGGCAGAATATTGTCTCAGTTACATGCTTAAAGAAGCACAACATCACGAAATATTAGAGAAACAGCAAAGAAATAAACAATGGTCTGTTGTCACTCCTAAACCATTAAAGGAAATTACAGTAACTCTATTTGGAACAGGGGAAATTGGTAAGAAAATAGCGGAAATTTTTTCGTTATTAGGTATTACAGTATACGGTATTTCGTATAGTGGCGAGCAAAAAAGTGAATTTAAAGCTGTGACAACAGTAGCACAATCTAGTCAATATGTAGAAAAATCAGATTACATAATTAGCACGTTGCCTTTAACACAAGAAACAAATCAGTTATTTAATAGCACTATTTTTAAAACGTTTAATAAAGCAGTCTTTATTAATGTAGGCAGGGGACAAGTTGTCAATACTGAGGACTTAATACAAGCACTAGAAAATAATACTGTTCGCCATGCTATATTAGATGTTGTGGATGAAGAACCTTTACCGACCAATTCTGTTCTGTGGGATAGAAGTGATATAACTATCACACCACACATATCAGCGTTGACAGATATTGATGATGCAGTTGCATGCTTTTATGAGACATTGCAAAATATAGAAAATAAAAATCATCTTAATAATAAAGTTGATTTTCAAAAAGGGTATTGATCACTAGGATAATACAAAAAATATAAATGATAATTTTTTAATGTTGCAAACCTTATTTATTGTAAATTATAGAATAAATATTGTTTATAGATAATTGAAGGCTATAAATTGAATTTGCCTTGGAATAATGTTTTATTTTGCCATTATGTGATAGTATTTTAAAAAAGGGAGGTAACAAGAAAATGACAGAAAAGAATTTCCCAAAGGATGCAATGCGAGTTCTGAAAGAAACGAGCCGTACATTCTATATACCGATTACTTTTTTAGATAAAGAAATCAAACATACAGTTGCATCGGCTTATTTGGTAATGCGTGCAATTGATGAAATTGAAGATCATGAAGAAATCGATAATGATTTGAAATATGATTTATTAATGCAAGTCAGTGATTTGTTAAAGAAACCATTTAATGAGACCGAATATCTTAATATTTTAGAACCTGTTCTAGATGATATGCCTGAAGTTACCCGTCGTTTAGGTGATTGGTTGGAGGCTTGTCCAGATAAGACATTAACAGTTGTTAAGTCATCTACGAGTGAGATGGCATATGGTATGGCGAAGTGGGCTAAGGCAAACTGGGAAATCCATACACGAGAAGATTTGGATGATTATACATATTATGTTGCTGGATTAGTAGGTGTCATGTTGTCAGAAATTTGGGACATTTGTGCCGGTGTTAAGACTGACCGTGATTTAGCAATTGGCTTTGGTCGAGGTCTACAAGCCGTGAATATCTTGCGTAATGAAGATGAAGACTTAGAAGAACGTGGTGTGAGCTTTAAACCAGATGGTTGGACGCGTGATGATTTATTTAAATATGCTGAAGAAAATCTAGCTAAAGCAGATGAATATAAAAAGGATATCAATAAAAAGACGATATTATTATTCTGTCGACTACCTCTAGCGCTTGCATATAAAAGTTTAAAAGCAATGAAAAATGGACGTGAGAAAATATCGCGCCAAGAAGTTGAAGAAACAGTGGAAGAAATTCAAAAAGATTAAATCGAATAAACACTTAAGAATGTATTAAGGTAACAAGTTTAGTCATATATTTAAGTAATTTATATTTGGAATGATACATGTTTAATAGATACTTTTATATGATTATTGAAATTGCACTAATAAACACTCAACATTTAGTGTTCGAGACATATAGTTTATAAAATGCCAACCCAAGATTAAATCATCACTTGGGTTGGCTATCTTTGTGTTAATTTATCTAAGGGAGGATAAGTAGCAATATGCTTTTGCTAACTTTCATAGTAGCGCATCATTTGATCATACGAAATTTCAAGAAGAATGTGCAGCAAAATTTAATAGCTAAACCCAATTTACTAATGGGCTATCGCAGTTTTAAATCATTGAAAAATGATAAAAGTTGGCAATTTGCACAACAAATGTTTTTAAAATATTCAGAACAGGTAAACAAAGTAGGGGTTGTATTAGGCGTCTTAGCGTTACTTTGGGATATCGCAACGTGGTTAACACCAAGTTCACTAATTATTCAAGTTTTACTATTTTTTGTAGGTATATTATATATAATTATAAGAACGGAAATAAAAATAACTAAAAGTTATTAATTAAATCAACATAAGTGAGGTAGTACATATGGAAGCTATTTTTAAAACAATTAAAGAACTTACAGAGATTAATAGTCCATCAGGCCATACTACACGTGCGATAGAGTATGTACAGCAACACGCACAGAAATTAGGTTTTGATACGGAAATCACTAACAAAGGTGCATTATTAATCACAGTTAATGGTCAAAACGATGCACAGTATAAATGTATAACTGCACATGTTGATACATTAGGTGCAATGGTAAAAGAAATCAAAGAAGATGGGCGATTAGCTTTAACATTAATCGGAGGATTTCATTATAATGCGATCGAAGGTGAATACTGTGAAATAGAAACAGCAGCAGGTCAAATCTATAGTGGCACAATCTGTATGCATGAAACGAGTGTACATGTATATCGTGATAATCATCAACTACCACGGGATATAGAACATATGGAAGTACGTTTAGATGAAAAGGTAATGAGCAAAGCAGATACAGAAAGTTTAGGGATTGAGGTCGGTGACTTTATCAGTTTCGATCCTAGGACACAAATAACAGAATCTGGATTTATTAAATCGCGTCATTTAGATGATAAAGCAAGTGTTGCAATGATTATTGAATTATTGAAGGATATCAAACATAATCAATTAACATTACCACAAACGACACAATTTTATATTTCTAATAATGAGGAAATTGGTTATGGTGCAAATGCATCAATATCACCTAAAGTTGTTGAATATATTGCTTTAGATATGGGAGCGCTAGGCGATGGCCAAGCATCCGACGAATACACAGTTTCAATTTGTGCTAAAGACGGTTCAGGACCATATCATAAAGCCTTAAAGGAACAACTCGTTAGCCTCTGCAAAATTAATAAAATACCATATAAAATTGATATTTATCCATATTATAGTTCCGATGCATCAGCAGCGCTCAAAGCTGGTGCAGATGTACGACATGGTTTATTTGGTGCTGGTATAGAATCATCACACGCACTTGAAAGAACACACATCGACTCATTAAATGCCACTGCAGCATTACTAAAGGCATATTGTCTTACAGCTTTATAAGTCAATTTAATATCTTTATAAATACTCCTGAAAGTAGAACCAAAAACTCACTTTTAGGGGTGTTTTTGTGTTTGACAATATCAATTTATGTAATTGGAAAATCTATTATCGTATTAAAATTTAGTAACACAAAAAAATGTATTAACACAATCAATTTTAATATATAATTAAAACGTAAGAAAGTTAAAAGATATAAATTTATATTGTTTGAAATATTCAAGAGATGTAAAGAAAATGCATCCTAGAATGAATGATGACGAATAATATAAAATTTAATAACAGAAAAGGAGACAATGATGAAAAAAGTTGTAGAAATATTATTAATGTTTACAATTGTACTGGCAGGTTGTGGCTTTAGTTCTAAAAAAGAAGGTAAACCATTAGCATTATCAAAACTTGGAACTGGGGAACATATTTTATACATATCTCATCAATCGTCGAAAGAAATTAATAAAGATAATGAAATAACTCAAATTATACAAGTTAAAGATGGCAAAATGAAAGGATATAATTTAGAAGAATCGACAACGAACTTAAAAGAATTGTCTAAAAAAGATGATAAAGAAGTGGTGAAATGGGCTGCGAAACAGGATAAACATAACTTTGATAAAGAATATAGCTCTAGAGAAGATACATTAAAATCATTGATTTCTTATGAAAAAAAGGGCAGTTCAGATTATAAGAAATACAATGAAGAATTAAAGGATTTAAGAACAATAAAGTATGTAAAACCAAAGTTTCATAAGTTTAATATTGAAACTACGCTGAAAAATGGAAAGCATCAAGAAACAATGATTGACCTACCGAGTTTAGTTAGTGTATCAATAAATGATATGAAAGAATATAAAGAAGACCTAGAAAATATGGGAATGCTTAATGTTAATCGTAAATTGTCAACGAAGAAAATAGGTAATTCAAGATTTTCGGGAGTACAAGAACATTATGGTAAACATGAACGAGACAATACTAATGTCATTATAAAATTAGATAAAGATCAATCCAAAGTTAGTTTTTACTAAATTAGTAGATGCTTAATATATATAACAGGATATTAATTTTCAAAAAAAAGATGATTACTGTTGACAAATAACTGAGATGCTCGTATTATTCTAGTTAATTACTTTTTGCAACTTTGGTTGCCATTTGAAAGTATGAGTAACATATATGATTCGTAGTACACAGAAAGCTAATGGTTGATGAAAATTAGCACGGCATATATTGTGAATTGGGCTTTTGAATGTATAATATTATATTTTTTAAGTGAACAAATGAAATTGTTAACTAAGGTGGCACCACGGTAACGCGTCCTTACAGAATGCGTTATTGTGGTGTCTTTTTATATTCAAAATTATGGAAAACAAAATGTAGTAGGTTATGAATGAGTAGTTTCAGAAAGTTAGTGGTCGATGCAAACTAACACTCACATAAACTGAAATTGGGTTTTGTTGGATTTAAAATTTAATAACTTAAGAGTGAGTAGAGATTTTTTTCTACTAAATTTAGGTGGTACCGCGCGACAGCGTCCTTGACATAATTTGAGTTAAGGGTGCTGTTTTTTTATTAGGAGGTAAGTTGAAATGAAAATATATTATGAAAAATTAAATGCTGAAGTAACACCGGAAGCATTAGCGAGATTAAGAAAGCAAAAAATTGTCCTTGAAAGTTCGGATCAATCACAATTAAAGGGACGTTATTCCATTGTGATATTTGATACGTATGGATCCGTAACATTAGATAACGAAACTTTAGAAGTTGTAACGAATGAACAACAAAAAATAATTAATGATAACCCTTATCAAGCATTGAAAGTGTTGGTCAACGACTATAAAGCGGAAATCGATGATAGTGAATTAGCAGCTCTACCATTTATATCAGGGTTTGTAGGATCATGTAGTTTTGATTTAGTTAGACATGAGTTTCCTGTTTTAAAACAAATTGAATTGGAAGATCATCCACAGCATGATGCTAAATTTCATATGGTAGAAGATGTTTATGTGTTTGACCACTATAAAGAGCAATTGTTTATTATCGCAACTAATTTATTTTCAAATCAAGCAGAATCTGAATTGAAACAGCGTGTTCAAGATAGAATTAACGAATTAAAGCATATTACGATTTATCCTGAATATAAAGCGCATGATTTAAGTAATAAGCAGATTGAAGCTAATATGACACAGTCAGAATTTGAAGAAACGGTTAGTGCTATGAAGTCTTTAATACAGCAGGGTGATATGTTCCAAGTCGTACCCTCTATTATTTATAGTTATCGTCATCAATTTGGCAATCATCTAAAGCAATTAGCTTATCAATTGTATCAAAATTTAAAACGTCAAAATCCAAGTCCATATATGTATTATCTCAATATGGATGAGCCTATCGTTGTGGGTAGTTCACCAGAAAGCTTTGTTAAGGTGAAAGGTGATACAGTTGTGACAAATCCAATAGCAGGCACAATTAAGCGTGGTAAGAATGAAGCTGAAGATATTGAAAATGAAAAATTACTAAAAAATGATGAAAAAGAGTTAAGCGAGCACAGTATGCTAGTTGATTTAGGAAGAAATGATATTCATAGAATTAGTACGACGGGAACTTCAAAAATTGAAAAACTAATGGCAATTGAGCGATATGAACACGTTATTCATATTGTCAGTGAAGTGACGGGTAAATTAAACGACGATTACTCACCGATGTCAGTCATTGCAAGTTTATTACCTACTGGAACAGTTTCGGGTGCACCGAAGTTAAGAGCAATTCAACGTATTTATGAAGCGCAACCACATAAACGCGGTATTTATAGTGGAGGTATAGGTTATATCAATTGTAATCATGATTTAGATTTTGCTTTAGCAATACGTACAATGATGATAGACGATACACATGTTAATGTACAAGCAGGTTGTGGCGTTGTATATGATTCTATTCCAGAAAAAGAATATGAAGAAACAAGATTGAAAGCTAAAAGTTTATTGGAGGTATCACCATGATTCTTATAGTTGATAATTATGATTCGTTTACTTATAACTTAGTAGATATGATTGCTAAACAAGAAGAAGTTATAGTGAAATATCCAGATGATCCTGATATATATGATTTGAATGTCGATGGTGTATTAATTTCGCCAGGACCTGGACATCCGTTAGATACAAAGGATTTAATGACAATCATTGAACATTATAAAGATAAACCAATATTAGGCGTTTGTTTAGGCTCGCAAGCTTTAACAGCATATTATGGTGGAGATGTAATACAAGCTGATAGCATTAAGCACGGAAAAACAGATCAAATGAAAGTAATCAAAGATACACCATTATATCAAAATATGCCAGAATATTCTGAAATAATGCGATATCACTCGTTGATTAGTAATCCTAAAACATTTCCTAATTGTTTAACAATAACTGCAGAAACCGTGGATTGTATTCAATCATTTGAACATCAAAGTGAATTACATTTTGGTATTCAGTATCACCCTGAATCATTTGCCACAGAATATGGTGAAACAATAATCAAAAACTTTATTGAAATAGTAAGGGAGGCAAAAGACAATGCAATTACAAACAAAGTTAAATCAATATAAACCATTAAATCAAGAAGATATGAATGAATTTATTTCCAGTCTAATCAACACAGATTTAACTGATAGTGAAAAGGTGAAATTATTAGAGACATTTTCAGAAAAGGAAATTACTCAAGATGAGTTAACTTATATTTCAAAAAGTTTAATTCATTCAATGTATGATCAACAACCTACCTATAGCGATAGTATGTGCGTTTGTGGTACAGGTGGAGATAAGTCAAATAGCTTTAACATCTCAACTACTGTTTCATTTGTAGTTGCTAGCGCTGGTGTCCCTGTAATTAAACATGGAAATAAAAGCGTAACATCTGCCTCTGGAAGTACAGATCTATTAAATGCGATGAATATCAAGACGAGAACAGTTGAGGAAACACCTGAACAACTTCAAGATAAAGGGTTAGTGTTTTTAAGTGCAACAGAAACGTATCCAATTATGAAGCATATCCAACCTGTTAGAAAACAAATTAGTACGCCAACAATATTTAATATTACTGGTCCATTAATTAATCCATTTAAATTGGATTATCAAGTGATGGGCGTTTATGAAACATCCAAATTAGAAAAAATTGCGCATACCCTTGCAGATTTAGGGAGAAAAAGAGCAATCGTAATGCATGGTGCAAATGGTATGGATGAAGCAACGCTTTCAGGAGACAATATTATTTATGAGGTAACTGAAACAGGAGACGTGATCAATTATACGTTAAATGCAACAGATGTCGGACTACAAAGTGCGAACAATGAGACCTTAGTTGGTGGCAGTCCACAAGATAACTTAGAAATTACAAAAAATATTTTGACTGGTAGCGATCAAACAGCAAAAAGAGATGTTGTTGTGTTGAACGCTGGTATAGCACTTTACGTTGCTGAGAAAGCTGAAAGTATCAAAGATGGAGTAGAAAAAGCGCAAACATTGATTAATGAGGGTAAAGCATTAGAACAGTACAATAAAATGGGAGGCAAAACGTATGACTATATTAGATGAAATCGTAGAGTATAAAAAGGACCTGATAAAGGTAGGATATTATGAAGAAAAACTAGAATCATTATCAAAAATTGATGTTTCCCATAAACCTACATTAGAGTCACAGTTAGCACAATCAAATGATTTAGCTGTTATAGCAGAAATCAAGTCGAAAAGTCCGTCTCTAGATAAATTACCGGAGAGGAATTTAACACAACAAGTAAAGGATTATGAACAATATGGTGCGAATGCTGTATCAGTATTAACTGATGAACGTTATTTTTCAGGAAGCTATGAAAGGCTACAAGAGTTAACTGTTGAAACCAATTTACCTGTATTATGCAAAGATTTTGTAGTAGATCGCATACAAATCGATGTGGCCAAACAAGCAGGTGCTTCGATAATATTATTAATCGTCAATGTGCTTACTGATGAAGCATTGCGTGATTTATATGATTATGCAACATCATTAGGTCTAGAAGCCTTGATAGAAGTTCATGACAGACAAGAATTAGCACGTGCTTATAAGTTGGATCCTAAAATTATTGGAGTGAATAATCGAGATTTAAGACGTTTTGTTACAGATGTCCTGCATACAAATGAAATATTACAAGATAAAAAATCAGGATATTTCTATATTTCAGAAAGTGGTATTCATGACAAACAAGATGTTGAAAATATTGTTGATTCAGGTATCGATGGCTTGTTGATTGGAGAATCTTTGATGAAAAGTGATAAATTAAATGAATTTTTGCCAAGCTTAAAATTAGATAAGGTGAAGTCATAATGAAACTAAAATTCTGTGGCTTTAAAACATTAGATGATGTTGAAAAGGCGAAAAATTTAAATATTGATGCAATTGGTTTTATACATTATCCAAAGAGTAAACGTTTTGTAGATGTACAAACCATTAATCAATTCACCCAACTCATTCCCGACGATAAAGAGAAAGTGGTTATTGTGGTCAACCCTAGCAAAACTACTATATCTGACTTAATAACGCATACTGGTATTACAACCATTCAATTACACGGAGATGAAACTTTAGCCACAATAAATTATATAAAGCAAATTGCACCACAACTAAAAATTATAAAGGCATTACCTGCAAAAGATTTAGCAACATTGCAACAATCTATTATTCATTATCAACAAAGTGTTGATTTGTTTATTATCGATACACCATCTGAAGATTTTGGTGGCACTGGAAAAGTTTATGATTGGTCGATACTTAAATCATTAACCGATATTGAATTTTTAATTGCTGGTGGTATTAATTTGGAAAATATAAAAAAAATCGAACAACTTAATTTGAATCATGTGGGTTATGACATTGCAAGTGGAATTGAAACTGATGGGGTTAAAGATAGTGAGAAAATGTATGGAATCATTGAATATGTGAAAGGAGTACAACAAAATGGTTAAAAAAATACAAACAGAAGCAGATGAATTTGGATTTTTTGGAGCATATGGTGGTCAATATGTACCAGAAACATTGATGCCTGCAATTCAAGAATTAAAAAAGGCTTATAAAGAGGCGCAAGCAGATCCAGCCTTTCAACAAGAATTAGATAACTATTTAAAGGACTATGTAGGCCGTAGTACCCCTTTAACATATGCAGCATCGTATACTGAACAACTTGGTGGCGCAAAGATTTATTTAAAAAGAGAAGATTTAAATCATACAGGTGCGCATAAAATAAACAACGCTTTGGGGCAGGCATTATTGGCTAAACGCATGGGGAAAAATAAATTAGTTGCCGAAACTGGAGCAGGTCAACACGGTGTTGCGAGTGCAACTGTTGCAGCATTGTTTGATATGGAACTCGTAGTCTTTATGGGTGAAGAAGACATAAAACGACAATCTTTAAACGTCTTTCGAATGGAATTACTTGGTGCCAAAGTTGAACCTGTTACTGAAGGTCAAGGCACTTTATCAGATGCTGTCAACAAAGCATTACAATATTGGGTCAGTCATGTAGAAGATACGCATTATTTATTAGGATCAGCTTTAGGACCTGATCCATTTCCAACTATGGTTAGAGACTTTCAAAGTGTGATTGGATCAGAAATAAAAATGCAAATTCTTGAAAAGGAAGGGCGTTTACCCGATGCAGTTGTAGCGTGTGTTGGCGGAGGATCTAATGCGATTGGTACATTTTATCCATTTATCAATGATGCTGTGAAATTATATGGTGTAGAGGCTGCAGGTGAAGGTATTGATAGTGATAAGCATGCGTTAGCTATCAACAAAGGTAAAGAAGGGGTATTACATGGTACTAAAATGTATTTAATACAAGATGATCATGGCCAGATTCAGTTAGCCCACTCTATATCAGCTGGTTTAGATTATCCAGGCGTTGGACCAGAACACTCATATTATCATGATATTGGGCGTGTGACTTATGAAACTGCGAGTGATAAACAAGCAATGGATGCACTTGTTTCATTTACTAAGGCTGAAGGTATTATACCAGCTATTGAAAGTGCCCATGCACTAAGCTATGTAGAATCATTAGCTCCAAAGATGAGTAAAGATGAAATTCTTGTAGTTACTGTATCAGGACGTGGAGATAAAGATATGGAAACGATAAGGAATTATATGCAACAAGGCGGTGACAATAATGAGTAAACTATTTATTCCTTATATAATGGGAAACAAAAGTTTTATTGAAAATATGAAAACTTTAAGTGCTGCTGGTGCAGATATTATAGAAGTAGGTGTGCCATTCTCTGATCCTGTTGCTGATGGACCCGTGATTATGGATGCAGGAAGCAAGGCGATTGAAGAAGGTGTAAACATTCAATATATATTGGATGAATTAAAATCTCATCAAGCTGACATTGAGAGTGATTATGTATTGATGACTTATTATAATATAATAAATTTTTATGGAGAAGATGCTTTCTTTACAGCATGTGAAGATGCAGGCGTGTATGGATTAATAATACCTGATTTGCCATTTGAATTATTAGAACAACTAAAGGAGCGCCATCCACAACGTAAGCTTCATATCATTTCATTAATTGCTATGACGACTTCTGAAGAACGAATTGAGCAAATTGCTAAACAAGCAGAAGGTTTTATCTATACCGTTACCATGAATGCCACTACAGGGGAAAATGGTAAGTTTCATCCACAACTAAAGTCAAAAATTAAGCAAATTAAAGAAATTTCGAGTGTACCAGTAGTAGCAGGATTTGGTATTAGAACGCCTGATCATGTGAAAGATATTATTGAAGCTTCTGATGGTGTCGTTATCGGTAGTGAGATTGTTAGACGTTTTAGCGAAGATAACCACGATACAACTACAGATTATTTAAATTCAATTCGTCAAGCACTTGATAGTTAAAATAAATGTAGTAAGAAATGCATACTCTTTATTTAGTACGGGTAAAATATTAAAGGAAGAAATGAGTTTAAAATAAAGATTTAGAAACTACTCATATTACTAATGAAGAGGTGACTTATTTTGAGTAAAAAAGTCTTATTTATATTAACGAGCAGAAGTCAATATGATGATGGTACACCAACAGGTTTATGGTTAGAAGAAGCTAGTGAACCATATAATATTTTAACAGAAGCAGGCATTGATGTAGATATTGTGTCTATTCAAGGTGGAGCAGTACCATTAGATCCCAATTCAACACAAAATGATGAGTTAACTCAATATGATAACTTTGTTAATGCTATAAAAGATGTGCCAAGTATTGAAACAGTTGATGTCCAAAATTACGATGCTGTCTATTTACCGGGCGGTCATGGTACAGTTTTTGACTATGCGCACAATCAAAAATTAGCATCTATATTAGCTGACTTTAAATCTGATGGCAAAGTCATTTCATCTGTATGTCACGGTCCAAGTGCATTTGTCGGTGCCAAAGATAACGATGGCAACTTTTTAGTCCAAGGCGTTACGCTAACATCATTTACTGATGATGAAGAACGTGCAATGGGATTAGACGACAAAGTGCCATTCTTGACACAAACAGAGCTAGAGAATCAAGGGGCTAAATTTATTGTTAAAGATAATTTTGTTGAACATGTTGAAACAGATGGACAATTTATCACTGGTCAAAACCCACAATCTAGTGTTGAGATAGGTAAAACTTTGCGTGATGCATTAAAATAAATTAAAATAGAAGCAAAGCTTAATTACTGTATTAAGTAGTATAAAACTGGAGAACTTTATGTTTTCCAGTTTTTGTACTTTACGGTAACTAGTTCTTATTTTTAATACATTTTGAAAGAATAGATAGTGATTAAGTGTAAAATATTATTTTATTTAAAGAAAACGTTATAAAATGCATTAAATCAACATCGTTGAACATAGGTATTGATTTTGTTTTATAAATGAATATTGTATAATAATAAAGATTGAAGATTATAATATTAGAAATAGAATCATAGACATTTAGGAGTATATAAAATGAAATTTACTAATTTGACTGCAAAAGAATTCGGGACATTTACAGATAGTATGCCTAATAGCCATTTCACTCAAATGGTGGGGAACTATGAATTAAAAATTGCAGAAGGTACAGAAACACATTTAGTAGGTATAAAAAATAATGAAAATGAAGTTATTGCAGCATGTTTATTAACTGCTGTACCTGTAATGAAATACTTTAAATATTTTTATACTAACCGTGGACCGGTAATAGATTTTGAAAATAAAGAACTTGTGCATTACTTCTTTAATGAATTATCAAAATATGTAAAGAAACATCGTGCGCTTTATTTAAGAGTTGATCCATATTTACCTTACCAATATCGAAATCATGATGGTGATGTATTAGAGAATGCAGGGCATGATTGGATCTTCGATAAGATGAAGCATTTAGGTTATAAACACCAAGGTTTCTTAACTGGTTTTGATCCAGTCGTTCAAATAAGATTTCACTCAGTATTAGATTTAAAGGATAAGACTGATAAGGATGTCCTAAAAGACATGGATGGTTTACGTAAGCGAAACACTAAAAAAGTTCAAAAAAATGGTGTTAAAGTACGTTTCTTAGGTGAAGATGAATTGCCAATCTTTAGAGCATTTATGGAAGATACGTCTGAAACTAAAGCTTTCGAAGATAGAGACGATAGTTTCTATTATAATCGTTTGAAATATTATAAAAATCGTGTGCTGGTACCGTTGGCATATATGGATTTTGATGAATATATCGAAGAACTTACTGCTGAACGTGAAGTTTTAAGTAAAGATATCAACAAAGCTTTAAAAGATATAGAAAAACGTCCAGAAAATAAAAAAGCTTATAACAAAAGAGATAATTTAGAAAAACAACTTATTGCAAATCAACAGAAAATTGATGAAGCAAAAGCATTACAAGAGCAACATGGTAATGAGTTACCAATATCTGCAGCATTCTTCATTATCAACCCTTATGAAGTTGTCTACTATGCCGGTGGTACATCAAATGAGTTTAGACATTTTGCTGGAAGTTATGCAGTGCAATGGACTATGATAAACTATGCATTAGACAATAATATAGACCGCTATAATTTTTATGGCATTAGTGGTGACTTTACAGAAGATGCAGAGGATGCAGGCGTAGTTAAATTTAAAAAAGGTTTCAATGCAGATGTAATTGAATACGTTGGTGATTTTATCAAACCAATTAACAAACCAGCATATAAAATATATACAGCACTTAAAAAATTAAAAGATATAAAGAAGTAAACATAAATTATAGAAGGGAACTAAGCTAGAATGAAATTTACAGAGTTAACTGTCAAAGAATATGACAATTTTGTACAGAATCCAGCATTAGAAAGTCATTACTTTCAAGTGAAAGAAAATATTGCGACGAGAGAAGAAGATGGATTTCAAGTTGTATTATTAGGCTTAAAAGATGACGATAATCAAGTTATTGCTGCTAGTCTTTTCTCTAAAATTCCCACAATGGGTAGCTATGTTTATTATTCAAACCGTGGTCCGGTCATGGATTATAACGATTTAGGTTTAGTGGATTTCTATTTACGTGAATTAGATACATATTTACAACAAAACAATTGTTTATATGTGAAAATGGATCCGTATTGGATTTATAATGTCTATGATAAAGATATTAATCCTTTACCAGAATATAATGAAAATGACGCATTGGTTAATCTGTTTAAATCACATGGCTATACGCATCATGGCTTCACTACAAAATACGATACTTCAAGCCAAGTGAGATGGATGGGTGTACTAAACCTTGAAAATGAAACGCCTGCTAGTTTGAAAAAGCAATTTGATAGCCAAAGAAAGCGTAATATTAATAAAGCGATTAATTATGGCGTAAAGGTACGTATGTTATCACGTGACGAGTTCGGTATATTCTTGGATTTATATAGAGAAACAGAAGAACGTACTGGATTTGTATCGAAAACAGATGAATATTTCTATAATTTTATTGATAATTATGGCGACAAAGCATTGGTGCCGTTAGCGTATATTGATTTAGATGAATATATTAATAGCACTCAAGAAGCCATTAATGATAAGGAATCACGTAGAGATCAAATCATGCAAAAAGAAAATAAAAATGATAAGCAGTTAAAGAAAATTGCTGAACTAGATAAACAAATTGAACATGACAAGAAAGAATTGTTACAAGCAAGTGAATTACGTCAAACAGACGGTTCGATATTAAACCTAGCATCTGGTGTTTACTTTGCAAATGCTTATGAAGTTAACTATTTCTCTGGTGGATCATCAACGAAATATAATCAATATATGGGACCTTATATGATGCATTGGTTTATGATGAATTATTGTTTTGAACATGGGTATGCGCGTTATAATTTCTATGGATTATCAGGTGATTTCACTGAAAATAGTGAGGATTACGGTGTATATAGATTTAAACGAGGTTTTAATGTACAAATTGAAGAGTTGATTGGTGACTTCTATAAGCCGATTAAGAAGACGAAATATTGGCTGTTTAATACATTAAATAATGTACGTAAAAAAGTGAAAAAATAGCAAAAATAAAACAGCAACCTGATTATGTATGAGCAAAATTCAGGTTGCTGTCTTTCATTTTTAAATGAAAATATTAGTTATATTAGGATGGCAATCTAATATAACAAGTATACTAAATTGTGTGGAATAATCTTAGTTGTTGATACTCGATGTCTTCCACATTTTTAGTATATCAATCGAAATATTATATTGCAATATCATTACATTATAATATTTTTATAGTAAAATTTATTTTTATATTTTTTGTTTTTGCAATGAAATGGCTCGATTATTGTGTATGATTAGTTCTAACAAATTTGCTAACGAAATAGTGTCATTATAACTACCGAACTATCTTTAAAAAAGCGTTTATTGAAATACATTTATTTCAATAAACGCTTTTGTCTTACAATGTGGTTTTTAAAATTAATTTATTATGATAATGCGATAATAATTTGTGAGATACCTATAATCACAAATACGAACGCAAGTACAAATGATACTAGCACAGCTGCAATTATAGGGTTAAATAATAAAAGTATCCCCAAAATTATTTCTAAAATATTAATAAAAATAGAAATCGTGTGTAATAAACGATTAGATCTCTCGAGCTGTGTAACTGTAAATATAGCTAAAACTGCATGAATAATAAACCAAACAGCAAATAGATAAATGATAAATGTAGTACTCGTAACAATATTAAGCATAATGACAATACCGATAATAATATTAATAACAGCAGTTAGCATTATGAATACTGAATTTTGATTTGTATGTTTCCTCATATTAAAGCTCATCACAAGCTCCATAAAGCCATTGATTATAAATAATAGTCCAATTAGCCAAGTAATAACGAAGAGATTTTCTTGAGGAAAACTCATGATAAAAACTGCTATAATCAGGAAAATCACACCAACAACTAAACTTGGCCATTTGATTCGATTGTTTTGACTCATTTTAGTCACTCCTAAGTTAATAATAATAACAGTATAAACATATATAATGTAAATGCAACCATAAAATATAAATAACCATAAATATGTTATGTAAACCTACAGTAGTTGATTTTTAGCTTAAAACCAATTAACTAAGGATTGTTTCATCATGTTATTTATATATCATAAAAATGACAGCTGTATATGAATGTATCTAGCAGCATGTTGCGTGTTCGATATTATGACGCTGAGATTGCAATTTCTGAGCATCGAAAATTAATTTTACGTGTCATTGTACGTTGAATGTAATCTAGAATCACTTACACATGATGAGCAATAATGCATTTGGTTGTCTGAGTATTATGAATATAATTAAATCTTAAAAATTAGAATGTTGTGGCGTAAAATTTTTAAGATTGCGAGTTAATTCGCAATATATGGATTAAGATCGTTGTAAGTTTATAAGGACGATAAATCGTTCAGTAATAATAAGCAACATGTATGAGCAGTTATAAACGTTTAATATATTAAACATGAAATCACACCAAATATAACTAATGAACAGTTAAAGTCATTGATTCATATGGCATATTTTGAAATTTTGTTTTTAGTTTACATAATATATATTATAGGAAGTTATGTGTAGTGATTGAAAAGTGCGCATTATAACCCTATTTCATCTATCATACTGTTAATTTGCATCAACGTCTTTCATATCATTCATTAGTAGATTTCAATTTTTAAAATTATAGATAATCCTGTTCATTAATTATTGGTTGTTTTCTATAGTTGAAATTATGTTATTATTTAAGACTTGATTTCATTTACTAAATCCAATAAATATAATTTAGCTTGCTAATGCTTATAAATCTAATTCATCACATTTTATAAATTCAAATTCGAGTCATTTAACTAATAAAATTATTCATATTATTTAATTTGTTGATAATTCTAATCAGAATCTTGTTCAAGCTTATTCTTTTAAGACATTTTTCTCTAAAGTCAAAATGCTATTCAATTCCATATGTTTGTATTTGAACAATCCTGTAAATTTTGAATAATAAATCACTAGCATCTAAGTTAACCTGCTTTAAGCAAGTATATTTTATTGATTGTCCTATATTTAACTATTATTTTGCATTCAGTAATAGTTAAAGTTTTGATATACATTTATCTCCTATGATTGTGAGTTTGTACTTATTAATGTAGTTATTATCATTGGTTTGTTAGATTTTACATATTTTCTGCAAAAAGTGAATTATTCTGCAATCAAAGTAATAGTATAAAACTAAGTTTTTAAAAATCTAATTGATAACACTTTTCAATTAGGATATAATAAAAGCTATTATAAGGAGGATAAAGTAATGAAGAAAATATTGTTTGTAGTTTTATGTTTTGCTGTGATGTTAGCAGCGTGTGGTTCCAATTCAAATGAAAAAGCAGAAAAAGATCAAAAAACAGTTAGTATTAAACAAACTTATGAATTTAAAGATAAAAATAAAGATCATAATCGTGGGAAAATGAAAACAGAAAAAATTAAAGTTCCTGAAAATCCTAAACGTGTTGCAGTTATGGATTATGGTGCTTTAGATATTATGAAATCATTGAAATTACAAAATAAAATCGTAGCAATTTCTAAAGGTCAAGGTGCATCTTTTTTACCTAAGATCTTGAATGAGTTTAAAGATAAAAAATATACAAATTTAGGTAATCCAGGTCAACCAGATTATGATGCTTTAGCTAAAGCAAAACCAGATGTAATATTTGCTTCATTTAGACAGGCACATACAAAGACGCTAGATGAAATGAAAAAAGCTGCTCCTAAAGCCAAAATAGTATTTGTAAGTCCAGATAATGATAATTACATAAAATCTATTAAGCATAATACACAAAATATTGGGAAGATCTTTAATAAAGAGCAACAGACAGATAAATTAATTTCAAAATTAGATGATAAAGTTAATGAAACTAAAAAGAGTATAAACAATGATCGTGTACTGTTCTTAAATGTAGATGATAAAGGAATTAAAGCATTTGCAGATAGTGGTAGATTTGGAGGCTTTTTAAACAAAGATTTAGGCATCAAACATGCTGATCCGAAAATGAAAGCAAATTCAAGTGGTATATTAGTTTCAAATGAATATCTTGAAAAACTTAACCCTGATAAAATTTTTGTTATTGATAGAACAAAAGATTTAAAGCAAGATAAACAGCATATTCCTCAGGCGTTGAAAAATCCTGTAATAAAAAATGTGAAAGCTATCAAACAAAATGATGTTACCCCTTTTGAATCAAATGCATGGTTCTTTGGTGAAGGTGGCATCAATTTAACAATTGAACAATTAAACAATATACAACAAGCATACAAAAAATAATTATACTAAATAAAAACTACGGTAATACCCAATAATAAGGATTACCGTAGTTTTTATTATTTATCGCTTTCTATAGTGTTTATAATCTTCCATATGTTCTTCTGGAATTCCCCCACGTTTAGCAATAGCTTTTTGCATTTTCTTCTCTTTACGTTTGCGTCGAAAATCTCGTGTAAAATACCAAATTAAAAAACTAATAATCAAACTGACTATAGCTAGAAATGCTGCATAACCAAGTAATGGTTCATAAGTAATATCTTGGAAGTTTGGAATTAAAAATGCTGCAACACCCAAGACGATAAATGTAATAATTGCAGGTGCAAACCATTTATTTAAAGCAAGATTACAAAATAAAGTTAATATTATCATAGCTCCAATTGTAATCCATAAAAAATTAGGCATATCCATTATTGTCATTTGGAGCACTCCTTAGATTGATTTTTTAAAGATTCTACTTTCTTTATTATCTATAAGTATACTATATCTTTATTCATAACTGTTCAGACTTCAGTAGTATGATTTTATATTAAAATATTCAATTTATTAGGTCAATTATAATTTTTAATATATTTTCTGAATTAAAATCTTCTATATAAATAAAATGCCTTACATGTTCCTTTAATCTGATTCGAATTGGTTAATGCCTTGCATTGTATTTTAAACATTAAATTCATGTATAATGAAATATGTATGATATAACGTAGTGATAAAGGAGTTGTTAACATGGGTAAAGCATTACCTTTTAGAAATGATGTCCCTACAAATGAAACTTGGGACACTACAGATTTGTACTTATCAGATCAACAATTTTATGAAATGATTGAACAGACCATAACAAATGCTA
This sequence comes from Staphylococcus gallinarum, assembly GCF_029774255.1. Classification (NCBI taxonomy): domain Bacteria; kingdom Bacillati; phylum Bacillota; class Bacilli; order Caryophanales; family Staphylococcaceae; genus Staphylococcus; species Staphylococcus gallinarum. The sequence continues at coordinate 1,556,195 of NZ_CP069082.1, read as the reverse complement.
AAGCGTTTAATCAAAATTACAGTGGACGTTTAACAGACATAGATTTAATTGAAACAGCATTAGATGAATATGCAAACATACTGATAAATCTAGACAAAATGGCAAATTTTGCTGAATTAAGACTAAGTGTTGATACGACAAATCCTACAGCTCAAACATTAAGTTCGAAATTTTCTACAAGTTATGGAAAGATTGCAAGTGAGTTAGCATTTGTAGAATCAGAAATTTTAGAACTTAATAGTAATCAATTGGCTCAACTTATTTCAACTTCAAAATATCCTCATTATTTAACTAAATTAAAGCATAGACAACCTTATCTATTAGCACCTGAAGTTGAAAAAACTTTAGCGAGTTTATCCCCTACATTGGATGGCGCTTATGAATTATATGGTATTACTAAAATGTTAGATATTGATTTTGAATCCTTTGAACACAATGGTCAGTCATATCCATTAGACTATGCAACATTTGAAAATGAATATGAAGGCAATCCGGATGAGTCATTTAGAACAAAGAGCTTTAAACATTTTAGTGAGGCGTTGAAAAAATATCAGCATACGACTGCTGCAACATATAATATGAAGGTTCAACAGGAAAAAATTGAAGCTGATTTACGTGGTTATGACTCGGTTATAGACTATTTATTGCAAGACCAAGAAGTCACACGTGATATGTTTGACCGACAAATTGATGTTATTATGAGCGATTTAGCTCCTATTATGCAAAAATATGCTAAGTTACTCAAACGTGTTCATGGCCTAGATGTAATGAAATTCGAAGATTTAAAGGTCTCAATAGATCCTGAATTTGAGCCTGAGATTTCAATTGAAGATTCAAAGCGCTATATCTATGGTGCGTTGAATGTGTTAGGTAAAGATTACCTTAATATGGTAGAAACTGCATATGAGGATCGTTGGATTGATTTTGCCCAGAATAAAGGTAAGGAAACGGGTGCCTATTGTGCAAGTCCATATGCATCACACTCATATGTGTTTATCTCTTGGACCGGTAAAATGACTGAAACATTTGTATTAGCTCATGAATTAGGTCATGCTGGCCATTTCACATTAGCCCAACACCAACAAAATTATTTAGAATCTGAAGCGTCTATGTATTTTGTTGAAGCCCCATCAACTATGAATGAAATGTTGATGGCAAACTATCTATTTGAACATAGTGATGATCCGAAATTTAAACGTTGGGTTATTGGTTCAATCGTTTCAAGAACATACTATCATAATATGGTTACACATTTATTAGAAGCTGCATATCAACGTGAAGTATATAATAAAGTTGATGCAGGTGAATCACTTACAGCACCACAACTTAATGAAATAATGAGAGATGTTTATAGTCAATTCTTTGGTGATAGTGTGAAGTTAACTGAAGGTGCTGAATTGACTTGGATGAGACAACCACACTATTATATGGGTCTCTATTCTTATACTTATTCTGCTGGATTAACAATTGGTACTGTTATGTCGCAACGAATACAAAATGAAGGACAGATTGCAGTCGAGCAATGGTTAGATACTTTACGCGCTGGAGGAAGTAAGTCCCCTGCTGATTTAGCTAGCATTGCGGGTATAGATATTACTACCGATCAACCATTGAGAGCGACAATTCAATATATAGGTAAATTAGTAAATGAATTAGAGCAACTTACCGATGAAATAGAAGCTACTGACCAATAAATTAACTAACTGCGAAAGTGATATAAAATAAAAATATACGTAGATAGACATAATGTGTGCCCGTCACTAACAAGTGCGTTACAATTTACTGGTTTGTAAATACTGTACCATACGCATTGCGTATGGTTTTTTTCTATAATAAAAAAGCAAGTAAATGAACAAAAAATCATTTACTTGCTTTTTATTAGGTTATATTTTATAGGATTATTTATATGAATATCAAATTTGGTTATTGATCATATTATATTCTATTAGTTGGATGATAGTGTTTAAATTATTTATTATAGGATTCGTACCTATCTCCAGTGATGAAAAAGTATATGTTTTCTGCAACATTACAAATATGATCACCTATTCGTTCTAAGTGTCTCGCAGCAAGATGGGCTTGACCTGATACAAATGGATCGTTATCAATTAAATAAGTTGTATTAACGATGTTTTTATATAAGTCGTCTATATCATCGTCTCGTTCAATGATTTCTTTGATTAAGGTGATATCATTACTTTTAGCAGCATCGTCTAAATCTTTAAGCATTAATAATGCTAATTTCCCCATCGTATTTAAACGTGTTAACACGTAATTATCGATAATTTTGGCACGTAATCTGATTTCAGCGATACTTGCAGCATTATCACCTATTCGCTCTAAATCAGATGCAATTTTCAATGAAGCCATCATCAATCTCAAATCAGAAGCAATAGGTTGTTGCTTTGAAATTAACATGATTACCTTTTCATTTATATTGGTTTCTTGTTGATTTATTTCTTTATCTTTTTCAATAATTTGTCTCGCGTAATTTCTATCTTCTTCACTTAAAGAGTTTAATGCAAATTCGATATGGCGATACACTTGTATACCTAAGCGACGTAAATCTTTGATTAGGTCTTCGAGTTGACCTTCATATTTATGTCTAATTACGGCCATAGGCATATTAACCAAAACGACCTGAGATATAATCTTCTGTTTGTTTATCTGATGGATTTGAGAAGATTTTATCAGTGTCATCATATTCATTTACATAACCATTTAAGAAGAAGGCAGTTTTATCAGAAACACGAGCTGCTTGTTGCATATTGTGTGTCACGATGATGATTGAATATTTTTCTTTTAACTCTTGAACAAGTTCTTCAACTTTCAATGTTGAAATCGGATCTAATGCAGATGTTGGTTCATCCATTAAAATTACGTCTGGTTCAATAGCTAATGTTCTGGCAATACAAACACGTTGTTGCTGTCCACCTGATAAGCTATAAGCATTTGTATCTAAACGATCTTTTAGTTCGTCCCAAATTGCTGCACCACGAAGTGATTTTTCTACGATTTCATCAAGTACTTTTTTATTTTTGATACCGTGAATCTTTGGCCCATAAGTGATATTGTCATAAATTGATTTAGGAAATGGATTAGGTTGTTGGAATACCATTCCGACATTAGTTCTTAATTTTTCTACTGAATACTTTTCATCAAAAATGTTTTGATCACGGTATACGATTTTACCAGCTGTTTTAACAGTTGGAACAAGTTCTACCATTCTGTTTAATGTCTTGATATAAGTTGATTTACCACAACCTGATGGACCGATAATTGCTGTTACATTATTCTCTAAAATATCTAGATTAATATTTTTTAGTGCATGATTTTCACCATACCATAAATCTAAATTTTTAGTTGAGTACACGATTTTCTTTTCGCTATCTGGAATTTTATTGTCTTTCTTTTCAGCTTCGATTGTAGTCACAGGCGTTGCGTCGTGATCTGTGTGAGCATCTAGTGCTGATTTTTCTTCGATAATATCATTTTTAGTCATAATTAAAACTCCTTTTATTCAGACTGTTTGCAAATATTGATAAAGCTTTGCAATTTTCCCAATTTAGTCTCTCTATGATTAATATTTTTTACTGTATTTATTTCTTAAGAATATAGCGATAGCATTCATTAATAATAAGATAATGAGTAAGACGATAATTCCTGCAGAAGCAACATTTTGGAACTCATCTTGAGGTAATTTCGCCCAATTATAAATTGCCATTGGTAGTGCTTGGAATTGATCGAATATGCTTGACGGTAAGTTTAATAATACGGTTGGTATACCGATTAATATTAACGGTGCTGTTTCACCTAATGCACGAGATAGCGCTAAGATAAACCCAGTTAAGATTCCAGGAATAGCAGCTGGTAATACAACACGGCGAATAGTTTGCCATTTATTACCACCTAATCCATAAGAAGCTTCTCTAACAGAATTTGGAACGGACCTAATAGCTTCTTGGCTGGCAACGATAATTACTGGCAAGATTAATAGTGACATTGTTAATGCTGCAGCAAGTACTGAGTTACTTAATGCTAAAGCCTCAACGCCCATACCTCTCACAAAAATTGTTAAACCAAGTAAACCGAATACAACTGACGGTACACCTGCAAGGTTAGCGATACAAACTTTAATAAAGTTTGTGAATGCATTATCCTTTGCATACTCTTCCAAGTAAATTGCTGTACCAACTCCTAAAATAATTGAGATAGGAATAATTGTAATCATCAACCAAATCGTACCAATCAATGCACCTTTAACCCCTGCCATTGACGGAGTCGAAGATGAAAAATTAGTAAAGAATGAAGGTGTTAAATGACCTGCACCTTTGATTAGTGTATCTATTAATAGGACGGCCAATACGAGTAATCCAATCATCGTACAACCGAAAAATGCCCATTTATTAATTTTATTTTTTGTTAATCGACTAGATAGTTTTTTCTCGACTGTATTTTGGTTAACTAACGATTTTGAATTATTATTCACTTGTTCCATATTAATACTCCTCTCTAAAGCGTTTCGTAATCCATTGAGATATTAAGTTCATTACAAGAGTGAACAAGAACAATGTGAAACCAACCGCATAGATACTGTAGTAAATATCTGAACCAAATGTAGCATCACCTGTAGCAACTTGAACAATGTAACCAGTCATTGTCTGAATTGAACCTGTTAACTCTAATGTTGAATTTGGTGTACTACCTGCAGCAAGTGATACAATCATCGTTTCTCCAATTGCACGAGAGATTGCTAATACAATTGAAGCCATGATACCAGAAGTGGCAGCCGGTAATACAACCTTCGTTGCAACTTCAAATTTTGTAGCCCCTAATCCTAATGCACCTTCACGCATTTTATTAGGTACAGATGACATAGCATCTTCACTCATACTTGAAATGAGTGGAATAATCATTACACCAACGACAATTCCAGGACTAATTGAGTTAAAACTACCCAACTCTGGGAAAATTGATCTTAGTAACGGTGTTACAAATGTTAATGCAAAGAAACCAAATACAATTGTTGGAATACCTGACAGTATTTCTAAGATTGGTTTAATGATTTTTTTAGAACGTTGCGATGCATATTCACTTAAATATAATGCTGCTCCTAAACCAATTGGTACTGCAACAATCGTAGCGATAAAGGTAATTTTTAACGTTCCTAAGATTAAAGCCCAAATACCATATTCTGGATTAGAAGAAAATGGATTCCAATCTTTAGTGAATAAGAAATCTGTAATTGGAACTCGTGTGAAGAATGTAATTGTTTCAGTTAGTAATGTTACGATTATGCCGACAGTAGTGAGGATTGAAAACAATGCAATAATTCCCAAGATAATTGGAACAAGTTTATTGCTTATTCCTTTTTTATTAGCATTATTTTTAGCGATCATTTCACTTACTGAAAGGTTCTGATTTGCCATAAATTTCCCTTCTTTCTATTAAACTCCCAAATATGAATAAAGGCTGGGATGTTCACATCCGTTAATTTAAGCGTCAGTAAAAACATAACAGCACACGCTATAATTATTAGATGTATTGAACAAGGAATTGGATTGACAAAGTGGTACATAGACCACTTTGTCACCCCTAATCCAGAATCCCAACCTTTAAATATGTTTTAATACTTATTTGTCTTCTTTTTTGCTATCTTCTTTTTTACTTTCTTTACCAATGATGTCATCTAATTTATCTTTTTGTTCTTTGTAGTCTTTCTTAGGTAAAGCGACGAATCCTGCATCTTCAGCTGATTTACCTTTGTCATCGATGACAAATTTCATGAAATCTTGGAATCCTTTGTTATCTTTTAATTTCTTCTCGTTTGTGTAGATGAATAATGGTCTACTTAATGCATAAGAACCATCTTGGATTGTTTTCTTAGTTGGTTCAGTTAACTTACCTTTGTCATCCTTGATTTTAACTTCTTTCAATTTATCTTTATTTTGTTGATAGAAGTTATAACCGAAGTAACCAACACCTTGTTTGTTTTTCTCAACAGATGAAACAATTACGTTTGTATCGGCATTTTTCTCTGCTTTAATATCACCTTTGTCCATAATTTCTTCTGTGAAGAAGTCATAAGTTCCGTGAGATTGGTCAGGTGAAAATGCTTTGATTTCTTTGTCTGGCCATTTAGAGTTAACATCTTTCCATGTTTTTGCTTTACCAGAATAAATTTCTTTTAACTGTTCTTTAGTTAATTCATTTACAAAGTCGTTTTCTTTATTTACTGCAATTGTTACACCATCTTGTGCAATTTTGAATTCATCATATTTGATGCCTTTATCTTCTAATTTTTTCTTTTCTTCATCTTTTATTGGTCTTGAAGCATTTGAGAAATCAGTATTTCCCGAAATGAATTTTTCAAATCCTCCACCAGTACCAGCTGTACCGTTAGATACTGTTACATCTTTATTATCTTTTGCGAATTTTTCATTTAATTTTTCAATGATAGGGCCTACTGTTGACGAACCATCGCCTTTAACTTCCCCGCTACCTTTACCTTCGCCTGAGCCGCTATTACCGCCACCACAAGCACCTAATAAAAGTGAAGCGCCAATTACTGTAGTACCAACTAATTGCCAATTTTTCATTGAAACATCCTCCTAATAGATAAATAACCCATATGTGTTTTATATGTAGTTCTTACAATCCCTATACTACACATCGTTTATTAATTACAAATGAGTTTAATGTAAAAGATATGTTAAGAAAATGTTGATGTTATTTACAAAATTTATAATTGAAATATTTCAGGTGTTTAAATGTACTTGAAAACATTGTCATTTAGCGGTTTCTAATACATTTTTAGGTGTGTGCAATATTACAGAGATTACGTTGCAAATAGTAATTGTTAATAAAAAAACCGAAATACACTACAAATTTGTAGTGTATTTCGGTTGGGAATATAAATATTTATCTATTATATTGTCTTCTTTGTGGCGGGGTTTAGTCTTCTACCCTACTCCATCCCTTTTTAGTTAAAGAGATCTTTCCTGTTTCAATGTTAATTATTTTTTGTTTATATAAATGTCCGATTGCTCGTTTAAATGCACCCTTGCTCATATTGAACACTTCTTTTATCGCTTCTGGACTAGATTTATCCCAAAACGGTAATTCTCCATCGTATTCAACTAATAAGTCAAAGATATGTTGTCCATCATCATCTAAACGTTCATGGGCTAATGGTAAAAATGACCCATTAAGTTCGCCATTGTCATTGTGACCAATAATTCGTACCTCGACATTTTCGCCTAAGCGAGGTTCAGCTTTACGTTCTGATTCGTGAACGAAAATTTTATGCCCTTCTTTTGATAATAGGAAACTACCGATTCTTAATAAACGGTATGGTCTTGCTTCTATTATTTTATTTTGTAATGATTCATCGTGTACAGGCGTATACATTTTTTCGACGATTGTCTCTGATGCTAAACGTGCAAACATATTTTTCTCTCTATCGATTCTTAATGTAACGAGTAATTCGTCACCTTGTGTCGGCCAGACAGTTTTAACCTTTGGTAAATCTTCCCATGGTACTAATACTTCACGAGGTAAACCTACGTCAACATGTGCACCATCTCTGTCTGTTTTTAATACTTTTACAAAATCATACTTATCTGTCGTAATATCAGGCATGTTTTGTGTGGCAAATAAATCTCCTGATCTATTTGGATAAATGAAGAAACTATATTCTTCACCGATTTCTAATTCATCATCATCTTGAATTTCAGATTGATTGAGTTTTACTTCTTCGCCGTTAGGTCCTTTTAATTTATAAGTAGATCCTTCTAAACCGATTACTTCTAAAAACTCAATTGAGCCTACAATATCTTTTTCGTCTCTGGCCATACTTTTCTCCTTCGTACATAAATTTATTCTATATTATTATAACACGCATAACACAAACAAGCATTACTCCATCGAGAATGGTCGAAAGTCCAAGTTAATTGTGTTATAATTTGTCCGGTAGATTAACGAATAAAGGAGTAAATACATGTTACAAGTTACTGATGTAAGTTTACGATTTGGTGATCGTAAATTATTTGAAGATGTAAATATTAAATTTACAGATGGCAATTGTTACGGCTTAATCGGCGCAAATGGTGCTGGGAAATCCACTTTTTTAAAGATTTTATCTGGTGAGTTAGATGCTCAAACAGGACATGTATCTTTAGGTAAAAATGAACGTTTAGCTATTTTGAAACAGGATCACTTCGCATATGAAGAAGAACGTGTAATAGATGTTGTTATTAAAGGACATGAACGTTTATATCAAGTGATGAAAGAAAAAGATGAAATTTATATGAAACCAGATTTCAGCGATGAAGATGGTATCCGCGCTGCGGAATTAGAAGGTGAATTTGCTGAAATGGATGGTTGGAATGCCGAAGCTGATGCAGGCACACTACTTTCTGGTCTAGGTATTTCAGCAGATTTACAAGATAAAACGATGTCTGAGTTAGAAAATAATCAAAAAGTAAAAGTGTTATTGGCGCAAAGTTTATTTGGTGAACCAGATGTGTTATTACTAGATGAGCCTACAAACGGCTTAGATATTCCTGCGATTAGCTGGTTAGAAGACTTCTTAATTAATTTTGAAAATACAGTTATCGTTGTTTCGCATGATAGACACTTTTTAAATAATGTATGTACTCATATTGCAGATTTAGATTATGGTAAAATTAAAGTCTACGTTGGTAACTATGATTTTTGGTATCAATCTAGCCAATTAGCTATGAAAATGGCACAAGATCAAAATAAGAAAAAAGAAGAAAAAATCAAAGAACTACAAGATTTCGTAGCACGATTTTCTGCCAATGCATCAAAATCAAAACAAGCTACAAGTCGTAAGAAACAATTAGAAAAAATAGAATTAGAAGATATTCAACCTTCTTCACGTCGTTATCCATTTGTTAACTTCACACCTGAACGTGAAATCGGTAATGATTTATTGTTTGTGGAAAACCTATCTAAAACTGTAGATGGTGTGAAAGTATTAGACAATATTTCATTTACAATGGATCCAAATGACAAAGCGGTATTAATTGGTGATAGTGAAATTGCTAAGACAACTTTACTAAAAATATTAGCTGGAGAAATGGAACCAGACGAAGGTTCTGTTAGATGGGGTGTAACAACATCACGTAGTTACTTACCAAAAGATAATTCTGAATACTTCGAAGGCGTAAATATGAACTTAGTTGATTGGTTGCGTCAATATGCACCTGAAGATGAACAGACTGAAACTTTCTTACGTGGCTTCTTAGGACGTATGTTGTTTAGTGGTGAAGAAGTTAAGAAAAAAGCAGATGTTTTATCTGGTGGAGAAAAAGTACGTTGTATGTTAAGTAAAATGATGCTATCAAGTTCGAATGTATTGTTACTTGATGAACCTACTAACCACTTAGATTTAGAAAGTATCACAGCGGTGAATGATGGATTGAAATCATTTAAAGGTTCAATTATCTTTACATCATATGATTTTGAATTTATAAATACGATTGCAAATCGTGTCATCGATTTAAATCCAGAAGGATCTGTTTCTAAAGAAATTCCATATGAGGAATATTTAAAGGAAACAGGCGTTTTAAATAAATAATTTTAATTAGTAAGTAACGTAGTTATCAGTGCAAATTAATGTATTTGATAACTGCGTTTTTTGTTTGTCTCCCCTTTTAATATTACTTTGTGTAGGCAAATTATTTTAAATAGATAATGTTGAGTTATATAATCAACATTGACAAAGTAAATAGGAGGAATAAGTTTATGAAAAATTTGAATTTGCTTGATGGCCAAGTATTGCCACAAATTGGTTTTGGTACATACAAATTAAATGGATCTGAAGGTGTACATGCTATAGTAAATGCCCTTAATCAAGGTTATAGAGTACTTGATACTGCCTATAATTATGAAAATGAAGGTACAGTTGGACGTGCGATAGAAATAAGTCATGTATCTCGAGATCAAATTATTATCACTTCTAAATTACCAGGACGTTATCAAGACTATGATGCTGCTTTAACAGCAATTCAAGAGTCAATTTATCGTTTGAATGTAGATTACATTGATTTATATTTAATTCATTGGCCTAACCCTAAACAAGGTAAATATGTTGAAGCTTGGAAAGCATTAATCGATGCTCAAAAAGCAGGTTTAATTAAATCTATCGGTGTATGTAACTTTACACAAGAACATATAGAAACACTTGAACGTGAAACAGGTGTCTTACCTGCTGTTAACCAAATCGAACTACATCCTTACTTTAATCAAAAAGAAATGATTCAATTCAACAAAGAAAAAGGTATTGTTACAGAAGCATGGAGTCCACTGGGACGAGCATCAACTGTTATTAATGATGAAAATATTGCTACGATTGCTGAAAAGTACAATAAAACAATTCCGCAAATTATTTTAAGATGGCATGTGCAAAACGGCGTCGTTCCAATTCCAAAATCTACTTCTATTAGCAGACAAATACAAAATAAAGATGTGTTTGATTTCGCATTAACAGATGAAGACCTAGAAAAAATTGATAATTTAACACAACCAGATGGTAGATTAAAAGGACAAGATCCGGATAATTATGAAGAATTCTAATTAGTTAGTTAAATAATACACTATTAAAGTTAAATGGAAATTATATAGTTTAATTTTTCAGTAAATTAGAAAAACTTTGTTGAAAGCAGTTTACATGACATATAACCCTATGTATAATGTGAATCATAAACAAAAATTAAATAGTTTTGATGAGGCGCATCAATCATTAGTAAATTTTAGTAGAACCTGTCTGCTAGCAGCTAATTTTGAAAGGGTGAGATGCCGAAACAGTTATAATAGCAGCTTATAACACGTTGGACTTTATGGTTAAGAGCTAAGAGTCTGTCATTATTTTTAAATAATGGAGTGCATCACTTGTATATATTAATGAACAGGTTCGCAACTCCGGACTTGTTCTTTTTTTATATTACTGTGATTCTCCCCTATCATTGAGGAGGATATAGAAATTGGAAAGAAGTGTTTTAAAATTTGGAGGTTCTTCAGTTAGTGATTTTACTAAAATTAAAAGCATAGCTGAAATGTTAAAAAATAGAGTGGAACAAGGAGAACAATTGATTGTAGTTGTAAGTGCAATGGGTAAAACCACAGATGAGTTAATGGCGAATGTATCATCATTAACTTCTACGCCTAAGGATCAAGAATTAGCGTTGTTACTTACGACGGGTGAACAACAGACTGTTTCTTACCTTTCGATGGTATTGAATGATATCGGTGTTTCGGCAAGAGCGATGACCGGTTATCAAGCAGGTATTAAAACGACCGGACATCATCTGAAGAGTAGAATTGCTGAAATTGACCCTGAAACGTTTAATCAATCGTTTAACCATCACGATGTGTTAGTAGTCGCTGGATTCCAAGGCGTCAATGACGACTTGGAGATAACAACACTTGGTCGTGGAGGTTCAGATACGACTGCAGTAGCTTTAGCAGCTAGCAATCAAACACCGTGTGAAATTTATACGGATGTAGACGGCGTTTATGCAACAGATCCTAGGTTATATAAAGAAGCAAGGCGTTTGGATTATGTTTCATATGAAGAGATGATGGAAATGAGTGCTTTAGGTGCCGGCGTGTTGGAAACAAGAAGTGTTGAACTCGCTAATAATTATAATATTCCACTATATTTAGGAAGAACTTTATCAAATGTGAAAGGAACATGGATTATGCCACAAACTGAGATATTGGAGAAAAAAGCGGTAACAGGCGTTGCTTTAGACACACATATGATGCATGTAACAATCAGTTATCCCCTACCCGATAACAATTTGTTAACAGCATTGTTTAATGAATTAGAAGCGGGATCTGTTAATGTTGATATGATTTCTCAAATTATTAACTTGGAAGGACTACAAATGTCCTTTACTATAAAAGATACAGATGTATTACAAATTACTAATATTTTTGAATCATTGACTGAACAATACAGTGCTTTAGACTTCAAAATTAATGAAGACTATGTCAAAATTTCATTAATTGGTTCAGGTATGCGTGATATGTCAGGTGTCGCTTCAAAAGCATTTCTTACATTAATTGAAAACGATATTCCTTTTTACCAAACTACAACTTCAGAAATTAGTATTTCAAGTGTGATTGATGCAGATAACGGTGATCGCGCGGTACATGCTTTATATAAAGCTTTTGAAATCTGAATTTTCTAAAATTTTTATAAAATTAAATTATAAATGGAGTGTATAAATTATGACAAAATTAGCAGTAGCAGGTGCAACAGGTTTAGTAGGAAGAAACATGTTAGAGACTTTAGATAGAAAAGGCGTTAAATATGATGAATTAGTGTTATTTTCATCAGCTCGATCAGCAGGTCAACAAGTAGAATTCCAAGGTAACACATATACTGTACAAGAATTAACAGAGGAAGCAGCAAATGAACACTACGACTATGTATTAATGAGTGCAGGTGGTAGCACAAGTGAACATTTCTCCCCTATTTTCGAACAAGCAGGAGCAATCGTTATCGATAATTCAAGTCAGTGGAGAATGACGGAAGGTATTGATCTTATCGTTCCAGAAGTTAATGAGCCAGTGTTAGAGCGTAAGATTATTGCAAATCCAAACTGTTCAACGATTCAATCTGTAGTTCCTTTAAAAGTCTTACAAGAAGCGTTTGGTTTAAACCGTGTAGCTTATACCACATATCAAGCTGTTTCTGGTTCAGGTGTTAAGGGTAAACAAGATTTAGCTGAAGGCGCAAATGGTAAAGAACCAGAAGCTTATCCGCACCCTATTTATAATAACGTATTACCACATATTGATGTATTTTTAGAAGACGGTTATACGAAAGAAGAACAAAAAATGATCGATGAAACAAGAAAAATCTTAAAAGATGATGATTTAAAAGTAACGGCGACATGTGTACGTGTTCCTGTACAAGATAGTCACAGTGTTCACATGAGTGTGACATTAAACAAAGATACGTCTGTTGCTGAGATTCAACAATTATTTGAACAGGACGAACGTGTCGTATTAGTCGATAACCCAGAAAAAAATGAATACCCGTTAGCGATTCATTCTACTGGTAAAGATGAAATATTTGTAGGTCGAATCCGAAAAGATGATTCTTTAGATAATACATTCCATGTTTGGTGTACTTCAGACAACTTATTGAAAGGTGCAGCATTGAACGCAGTACAAATTCTTGAGCAAGTAATGAGTCTGAAAGGAGTTAAATAAGATGGCACATATTTTTGAGGGCGTTGGTGTAGCCCTAACCACACCATTCACACATAATGAAGTTGATTACGATGCTTTAAGAAAACATTTAGCATATTTATTAGAAAATGAAGCGAAATCAATCGTTGTAAATGGAACAACTGCAGAAAATCCAACACTAACAGATGAAGAAAAAGAACACGTGTTAGAAGTAGTAGTGAATTATGTTGATGGGCGTGTTCCTGTAATTGCTGGAACTGGGACTAACAATACTCAAAAATCAATCCAAGCATCAGTGAGAGCACGTGAAATTGGTGCAGATGCTATTATGCTTATTACACCTTATTATAATAAAACAAGTCAGCGAGGTTTAATCGAACACTTTACCACAATTGCTGACGCAGTCAAATTACCAGTTGTATTATATAACGTCCCTTCTCGTACGAATATGACAATTGAACCTGAAACAGTAGAAACTTTAAGTGAAAATGAATATATTGTTGCTTTAAAAGATGCCACAAATGATTTTGAGTATTTAGAAGCTTTAAAATCACGTTTAAACTTAGCTAAATTTGCACTCTTTAGTGGTAATGACGATAATATTGTAGAATATTATCAAAGAGGTGGTCACGGTGTTATCTCTGTAGTAGCTAACGTTATACCAAAAACCTTCCAATCGTTATACGACGCTAAACAACAAGGGGAAAATATTGAAGCGCAATTTAAACCAGTTAAAGCTTTACTTGATGCATTGGCAGTTGATGTCAATCCAGTACCGATTAAAGTGTTAACTACAGTGGAAGGTTTTGGAAATTATGAAGTAAGATTACCACTAGTGACGCTACAAGATGATGATAGACAGAAATTAGAAACAGCATATGAACAATTTAAAGCAGGTGAACTAGTGTGAAAATATTATTAATTGGTTACGGCGCGATGAACGAGCGTGTAGCAAGATTAGCTGAAGAAAAAGGACATGAAATCAGTGGTATTATTGTGAGAAATAATGATAAGTCATATCCCTACCCTACTTTTGAAAAAATATCTGACGCAAAAGATGCAAATGTAGCGATTGATTTTTCAAATCCAGAATTATTATTACCACTATTAGATGATGATTTCGAATTACCATTAGTTATAGCAACTACAGGTGAAAAAGAAGAGATTATCGATAAATTGCAATTGTTAAGTAAAAAAATGCCTGTATTCTTTAGTGCAAATATGAGCTATGGTGTACATGCCCTAACTAAAATTTTGGAAGCAGCAGTCCCACTATTAGAAGATTTTGATATTGAATTAACAGAAGCACATCACAATAAAAAGGTAGATGCCCCAAGTGGTACACTTGTAAAATTATATGATGTAATTAAAGAATTAAGAACACAATCAACACCAGTATATGATCGTCATGAAAACAATGAAAAACGAACACAAGAAGAAATTGGTATTCATGCAGTACGTGGTGGTACAATCGTAGGACAACATGATGTATTATTTGCAGGTACAGATGAAACAATTGAAATTACACACCGTGCACAATCAAAAGATATTTTTGCCAATGGTGCAATCGGTGCTGCAGAGAAATTAGTTAACAAAGAAAATGGTTATTACACATTTAACAACTTATAAAATTCAAGGAGCGTATTAAATTATGGTACAACATTTAACGGCAGAAGAAATTATTCAATATATTAGTGACGCAAAGAAAACAACCCCTATTAAAGTTTATGCAAACGGAAACTTTAATGATGTAGCATTCCCAGAAGAATTTAAAGTGTTTGGTTCAGAAGATTCAAAAGTAATTTTCTGTGAAGCGGATGATTGGAAATCATTTTACGAGCAGCATCAAGCTGCATTTACAGAATTAGAAATTGAAATGGATCGTCGTAACTCTGCAATTCCATTGAAAGATTTAACTAATACAAATGCACGTATTGAACCAGGAGCATTTATTAGAGAACAAGCAATTATTGAAGACGGAGCGGTTGTAATGATGGGTGCAACAATCAACATCGGAGCAGTTGTTGGTGAAGGCACAATGGTTGATATGAATGCTACGCTTGGAGGACGAGCAACGACTGGTAAAAACGTACATGTCGGCGCAGGTTCAGTTCTTGCAGGTGTCATCGAACCACCTAGTGCCTCTCCTGTTGTAATTGAAGATAATGTATTAATTGGTGCTAATGCTGTAATTCTCGAAGGCGTACGCGTTGGTGAAGGAGCAGTTGTAGCAGCTGGCGCTATCGTTACTCAAGACGTACCAGCAGGAGCAGTAGTTG
Organism: Staphylococcus gallinarum; assembly: GCF_029774255.1. NCBI lineage: Bacteria > Bacillati > Bacillota > Bacilli > Caryophanales > Staphylococcaceae > Staphylococcus > Staphylococcus gallinarum. The sequence continues at coordinate 1,540,686 of NZ_CP069082.1, read as the reverse complement.
CGGGTACACCAGCTAAAGTTATTAAGCAAACGAGTGAAGTTGAAGATTCTAAACGTGAAATCGTATCAGCGTTAAGAAAGTTAAACGACTAATATAATTAAAATATTTACTAATTGAATTGGATGAAAAATAACTGAGATTTACGTTGTTTTTATCCATTATTATCGGAGGATAAAGATACTTTTGGTTAATGACGATGCACTTGTCGAATTTAACTTACAATTTCTTTTCCTCCATTTTTTAAAAATTTATATACATAATGTATTTGCAACCTATAGTTATATTTAAACTACTTAAATATGAGAATTTAATTGATAATAATAAATAAAGGATCTGATCTTAAATGAATGAATTAGAATTCGTTACTAAACATAGAAGACATTTACATCAACATCCAGAATTAAGCCTTCATGAATATGAGACAACGACGTATATAGCTGCATTTTTAGATGAACTGGGAATAACTTACAAACGTCCATTAGAAACTGGCATAATAGCATTTCTTGAGGGAAACAGTGATCGTACAATCGCTTATCGTGCAGATATAGACGCCCTACCAATATTTGAGGAAAATGACGTTGACTATAGAAGTTCAACAGATAATGTTATGCACGCATGTGGCCATGATGGACATACTACAGCGCTAATGCTGTTTGTAAAACGTTGCAAAGCATTAGCTGAAAATGGTGAATTACCACATAATGTCGTATTTATTTTCCAGCCAGCTGAAGAAACAGGTGGTGGTGCGAATCGACTTATCAAGGCGGGTGCATTTGAAGCATATAATATAGAAGCAGTATTTGGAATTCATGTTATGCCTTTTGAAGATGAAGGTAAAGTTGTTATTAGAGATGAAGAAATTACTGCAAGTGCTACGGAGTACAGATTCTTCTTAAATGGATTATCAAGTCATGTAGCAGATAAAGAACAAGGCCATTCTTGTGGAGAAGCTTTGCAACATGTGTTAACTCAAGTTGGTCAAATTCAACAATATCATTTAAATGGTCTGAAACGCAATATTGTACATATGGGACACTTTGAAGCTGGTGAAGCAATCAACACAGTGCCTAGTAATGGATATTTAGAAGGTACAATAAGAACATATGATGTGAACGATTTAGAAATTGTGAAACAACAAATGCAGAAAATCGCAGAAAGTGTTAAATTGTTGTTTGATGTAGATTGTGAGGTTAAATTTGAAGAAGGATATCCCCCTACTTATAATGATCCAACATTAAAGCACAAAGTAACACAGGGTCTAACTAGTGCAAACTTTGAGATTATTGATAAACCTACGCCTTATTTATTTGGTGAAGACTTTAGTTTTTATAGTCAATTTGCACCGAGTTATTTTGTATTTGTCGGTGTACGAGATGAATCTAAAGGTTATATTACAGGTTTGCATACAGCAACATTAAACTTTAACGAATATATGTTGATACGTGTTGCAGATTACTATGAACAGTTATTAAAAACTTACAGTGAGGTGTGACGTAAATGACTGCTACTTGGTCAGTGGAAACAGCAGAATTTAAAAAGAATGCCGCAAATGTTGTTAATAACAATAATATTATGGCTGTTGTAAAAAATAATGCTTATCATTATGGCTTGAACTTTGCGGTAGAACAATTTTTACAAATTGGGATTAACACATTCAGTACGACCTCTTTAAAGGAAGCTGTACGAATTAGAAAGATAGCACCGGAAGCAACCATATTCTTGATGAATGCAGTATATGAGTTTGATGTTTTAAGAGAACATCAAATTCATATGACATTGCCTTCCCTTCAATATTATTATGAACATGTGGAAGATTTATATGATATTCATGTACATTTAGAATTCGAAAATTTATTGCATCGTTCAGGTTTGAAAACAATTGATGAAATAAAGGAAGTCTTGCAGCATCATGAACAGAATGAAAATACATTGAAAATGCATATTTCAGGCTTATGGACACATTTTGGATATGCTGATGAATTTGATGTTCCTGACTATGATATTGAAAAAACAGCATGGCTGAATGTTGTTGAAACGCTATTAAAGGATGGCTATCAATTTGAAATGATACATGCACAAAATAGTGCGAGCTATTATAGAGAAGGTTGTGTGCTTCCAAATCATACACATGCACGTGTTGGTATTGCTTTATATGGTTCAAGACCTTATGGTTCATTAGATGAATCATTGATTAAACAGTCATTAACTGTTAAAGGAAATGTAATTCAAGTTCGCGAAGTACAACAAGGAGATTATTGTGGGTATAGCTTTGCCTACGAAGCGACTGAGAACAATACAAAACTGGCAGTCGTTGATGTGGGATATGGTGATGGCATATTAAAGGCACGTGCGAAACATGAAGCTATGATCAACGGTAAAAGATATCCAATTAGAGCTTTGATGATGAGTCATATGTTTGTAGAAGTGGATTCAGAAGTAAATGCACAAGATGAGGTAATACTATATAATAATGATATGCGCGTAGATGAGTATACATTTAAAGGTGTGGGAGCTAATTCAGAGCAACTCAGCGCAATGAATCATGACTCACTAATAAAGGAGTATAGATAAAGATGGTAGTAGAATACAACAATAACGGCGAATTAACGATGGGTGGTACAAGTCTAAAGACGATTGCACAAAGCTTTGGTACCCCTACTATAGTATATGATGAAGTACAAATTAGAAACCAAATGAGACGCTATCATGAAGCATTTAAGGCAAGTGGTTTAACATATAATATCTCTTATGCTTCAAAGGCGTTTACTTGTATTCAAATGGTTAAACTTGTGCAAGAGGAAGGTTTAGAATTAGATGTAGTATCTGAAGGTGAACTCTATACTGCATTGGAAGCTGGTTTTGATCCACAACATATTCATTTTCATGGTAACAATAAAACAAAGCATGAAATCCAATATGCCTTAGAAAGCAAAGTTGGCTATATTGTTATAGATTCATTAGAAGAAATTGACTTGATTGATCGTTATGCAAGTGAAACAGTCAATGTTGTATTGCGTTTGAATCCTGGTGTTGAAGCACATACACATGAATTTATACAAACAGGTCAAGAAGATAGTAAATTTGGATTGTCGATTAAACATGGTTTAGCTTTAGAAGGTGTCAAAAAAGTGTTTGCATCAAAGCGCTTAAACCTTAAAGGTGTCCACTTCCATGTTGGTTCACAAATCGAAGGCACAGAAGCGATGATTGAAACAGCTAAAATAGTGATTTCTTGGTTGAAAGACAATGATATTAATGTAGAGCTAATTAATCTTGGTGGTGGTTTCAGTATTCGATATGTTGAAGGCGATGTGAGTTTCCCTATTGAAGATGGTATTAAAGAAATCACAGAAGCTATTAAGACGATAGCTGAAGAAACCAATTATCCACTTCCAGAGATTGGTATTGAACCCGGTCGTTCGATCGTTGGTGAAGCTGGAATTACTTTATACGAAGTAGGAACAATCAAAGAAATCCCAGGCGTTAATAAATATGTGTCAATTGATGGTGGCATGAGTGATCATATCCGTACTGCACTCTATGATGCGAGTTATGAAGCGTTGCTAGTAAATCGCAATGATGAAGCGAATGAAACAGTCACATTAGCCGGTAAGCTTTGTGAATCAGGTGATATTATTATTAAAAATGCTCAACTTCCAAATACAGTAAAACGTGGAGATTATCTCGCTATTTTATCAACGGGTGCCTATCATTATTCCATGGCTTCAAATTATAACCAAATGCAAAAACCATCTGTATTCTTCTTGAAAGATGGTAAAGCAAGAGAAGTTATAAAAAGACAATCATTAAGACAACTCATAATTAATGATACCAAATAATCAAATTTCAGAAGATAAATAAACAAAACCACAATCAAGTTAGTGCTGTTTGTTAGTGAATGTTGAACTATAGAATGATATTCACAGAACTTACTACACATCAGATTGTGGTTTTGTTTTTATATGTTATTAAGCAGCATAAACTTATTGAATATCCTTCATGACATCTTTAATAACATTTTCTACCGGTTTGATTTCAGAAATAGTAGAAATGCCTGTGCCAACTGAGACAAATCCATTTTCAGTATCACCATCTAACATACCTAATTTCATGTTAGCGCCCCCACCCATATGCTGAGACAATTCGCTATTTGAATAGCCTTGGCGATCCATTTCTACTAATTCTTCTGCCAATTTACCGGGTAACGATCTGTAGTATGCTGGTAAAGTTCTAAATAATAATAAATCTGTAGCATTTGAATCGACAATTTTTTGCTTAACATTTTCAGCAGCTGGGTTTTCTGATGTAGCAATAAACAAGCTACCTGCAAACACACCTTCTGCACCTAACGCAAAAGCAGCATTTACTGTTCTGTAGTCTCCAATACCGCCAGCGGCAACGACAGGAATATCAATTGCATCGGCAATCATAGGTACAATTGAAAAAGTACCAATCACGCGTTCTGGAACTGTACCACCCTCATCAAAACCTGTTGCTACGTAAATATCTGCTCCAAAGGACTCAGCCTCTTTAGCATTTTCAATTGTTGGTGTTAAGGGTCTATATATTATTTTAATTTGATGTGATTTCAATTTTTGGTATAGTAATTTATCCTTTATATACTCGTTGGCAAGTACTACAGTAACCCCCTCTTCAATAATTACTTCAACCAATTGTTCTGTATAAGCCATATCCCTACTTATGACTAATGGTACGCCAAATGGCTTATCTGTGAGTTGCTTAATTTTTTTAATTTCTTGTCGAAAACGCTCAATTGTATCGGTAACAGAACGTGTAATTAATGCCGATCCGCCATTGGGTCCTAAAAAGCCTAGTCCCCCTGCTTCGCTTACTGCTGCTACAAATTGTGCATCAGTTAGCCATGACATAGGACCTTGTATAATAGGTTTTTCTATATTCAATATGTTTGTAATACGTGATTTCATAAGTAACCCTCTTTTTTAAATTTATTATATATAGTATATTAGTATTCAAAATTCAATATTGAAAGAAGGCAATAATTTTTAACTTAGTACTAAAATTTGTACTATTGCGGTATGGAGGTATTAAAATGGTGAAAATTTGTAATTATGGTTTTGACGAATCATTCATAGATGAACATAGAGATATTCATGGGATAGCATATACTCAAAATGTGTTGTCAGGAAGATATAAAAATATCATTCTTTGGTATTTGAAAGAAGGCGATAAAAGATTTAATGAAATTAAAAAATTGCTTGTGAGTATCTCTCAAGGATCATTAACAAAGCAATTAAAAGAATTAGAACATGACAAGGTTATATCAAGAACTGTATATCCCGAAGTTCCCCCAAAAGTTGTTTATGGTCTAACAGATAAAGGAAGAGATTTAATACCAGTGATTGACATGATGGAGGCATTTGGGGAAAAATATAGTGAAGATAGTATAAATCGTAAGTAAAATAGCTAAGAATGATAATTAAGATGAGTGAAAGAAATATATCTTTATAATTAGTAGCATAATATCTAAAGTAGTATCTTTACGGAATAATAAAATTTGCTATTACATCTTTATTTGATAATTAGTGCTTTAAGTTGAATTAATTAGAGTTATTAATCTACAAGATATACTGAAAAACATGTAACGATAGTATTAAATACATACGATGCTTACGTTACATGTTTATTATTGTCTATTAACTTATCTATACGCTACTTGTTAAAAGTTTTATTATAATGCAAAAAAAAGAACCTTTAACAAGGTTCTTTACAAATAGTCAATATTTCAATTTATAATTATAGTTTAGCAACGTTTGCAGCTTGAGGACCGCGATCGCCTTCAACTACTTCAAATTCAACTGATTGACCTTCTTCTAATGATTTGTAACCTTCTTGGTTAATAGCTGAGAAGTGTACGAATACGTCGTTTTCTCCTTCAACTTCGATAAAACCAAAACCTTTTTCAGCGTTAAACCATTTTACTGTACCTTGTTTCATAACTGTGAAACCTCCAAGACTAAAATTCATTCAATATGCGTTATTCGCATATTACAAAAAATACAATTTCACAGTTATCTTCTGTTGACACAATATTCTTTGCAATATGGAATAAAACTATTGCTTAAATAAGAGTATAATGCATTGTATACATAATTGCAATACAAATGTGAAAAAACAATTTATTAAATATTTGGTAAATTAAAATATACTTCATTATTGTTTAATACAATATAGCTATAAAAAATTTGTAAATCTTCATCACAATCCTTACAAAATCCTAATTCACAATTATTATAAAATGCATGAATATTGTGCTTTCCTACTAAATAATTATCGTAATCAATTTTACTTTTGTTAAGTAATGATTTATAACAAGTCATCATTTCTTCATACGTGTTAAAGTCATGTTGCTCAATAATGTGATCTGTCCAGTCACTAAATAACCACCAGCCTTCGTAATCAGCACGAATTTTTGCAACTGTCCACATAATGCTTTCCCCTTTCAATGTCGCATAGCATGTTAAAGCAATTTGAATTTATATGTAAAACATTCAACTATAATACTTACATGATACTCTTTGCTCTATCGTTATTTTAATAGTTCTTTGATAGTTCCCCACACTAGTTATGTATCGAACAATGTGATTTGTTTTCAAAATATCTAGTATATGTTTTAGAAAAATACCTATGTGTAATATTCTAACGAGTTGATATACAAAATCAAGTTATCTGTCTCATACTTTTGGCCTATAGACAAGTCAACAATAAACTCAATTATTAGTTTTGTAGAGTGAAATTGCGTATAATAAGTTTAAGAGGTGATTATATGCAATGCAAGCATGTTAAAGTATTTGGCATAGTTCAAGGTGTAGGCTTTCGTTATTATACAGAAAGATTAGCACGCAAATATGGAATTGCCGGTACTGTTGAAAATGTAAGTGATTATGTTGAAATATTTGCTCAAGGCGAAGCAGAATCATTAGCACAATTCATTGATGCTGTAACACAAGGTGCATCGCCTGCTTCGCATGTTGAAGATTATATAATTGAAGAATCAGATATAAATCATTCTTGGAATAAATTCAGAACAATATAAAGGAAGATGACAATTGAGATATAATATTTCTCGAATTATAGGGACAATTATTGCATTTCCGATTGCTGTTATCGCATGGTTCATTAGTATTTTTGCTTTTGACATCTATATGTTCTTTGATTTACTTATTTCAGCGGCAACATTCTTTGTAGTTTATTTCCCTACTCAACGTCTAACTTCTCGTAGATATTTAAATGAAATTGGCTTATCTCGCAGAGACTATCATTTTGTTAATAGCCAATTAAATAATGCTCAAGATAAAAATAGAAGAATATTAAAGTCATTTGTAAATGTGAGAAGTATTAAAGATTTTAGGCAGGTAAATGATATATATCGTATTTCTCGTGCTATATTTTTTGCTGTAAAGCAGCGACCTGCATCATTTTTCAAAGTAGAAAGTTTCTTCTATTCACATATCGATAATGCATTGAATTTAATTGAGTCTTATACTAGATTGGCAAAGTCACCCAAAAAATCTAAGGCTGAAAAGCAAAAACTTGAACAAACACGCATCACTTTAGACGAGGTTAAAAGAACATTAATAGCTGATTTAAAACGGATAAATGAAGAAGATTATAATATGTTAGATATAGAGATGGAATTGAACAGAATGGAACAAAATAGAAAGAAGCAAAATAGATGACTGGAGTGAACATTGATGGATAGAGAACATGATTTTATTAATTCACATCCATTAGATAAATATATTGATGAACGCACGGAAGATCAATCTGAAAAAATTAATAACGCTAAGCAATATTCACCAGAAGAACAACAAAAAATAAATGATTTAAGTCAAAAAATAAAGCCGATGGATAACGATGATTTATTAAATTATGGTACAGAAGCGCAACAAAAAATGTCACAATTCTCACACCGAATTCTAAATGAAGTGAGAACAACTGATGTGGGCCCTGTAGGTGAATCATTAAATGGATTAATGAGTAAACTGAAATCTGTAAATGCTGATGAATTAAATCCAGAAAATCAATCCAAGTTTAAAAGACTGTTTAAACGTACTAAGGCATCCGTCAACGAAATATTTTCTAAAATGCAATCAGTAGGATCACAGATTGATCGCATCTCAATTGAGTTAGATAAACATAAAAATAATTTAAAGCAAGACGTTGGCATGCTAGATGAATTATATGATATGAACAAGGATTATTTCGACGAATTGTCTTTATTTATTGAAGCAGCAAAGCAGAGAAGAGAGCAAATTCAACAGGAAGAGATTCCACAATTGGTTTCTAAAGCTAAAGCAACCGGAAATCAAATGGATGTTCAAGCGGCATCAGATATGGAACAATTTGTTGATAGATTGGACAAGCGTATATATGACTTACAACTTTCTCGACAAATTGCCATTCAAACGGCACCACAAATTAGAATGATCCAAAATGTCAATCAAGCTTTGGCTGAAAAAATACAAAGTTCTATATTGACGAGTATTCCCTTATGGAAGAATCAAATGTCTATTGCGCTTACATTAATGAGACAACGTAATGCTGTTTCAGCACAGAAAGCGGTAACGGATACGACGAATGATTTATTGCTAAAAAACTCTGAATTGTTGAAACGGAATGCGATTGATACTGCGACGGAAAATGAACGTGGTGTCGTAGATATTGATACATTGAAGACCACACAAAAGGATATTATTGAAACGATTGAGCAAACGTTGCAAATTCAAGAGCAAGGTAGGACAAAACGTCAACAAGCTGAAACTGAACTTATTGACTTAGAAAATGAATTACAACACCAATTGCTTGATTTAAAGAGACAAAAGCATAATTAGTTTTGGTAAATAATAATTAGAGTATCGTACTTTGGACAAATATTACAGAAAAATAGCACTCAGATGAATGAATTTATCTGAGTGCTTTTTTTCATACTATTCGTATTATTGGCTCGCTTTCCCAGGGGACAGCCTCAGCCTGTAGTCTTCAGCCCGTCCTGTTCCCTCAGGAGTCTCGCCAATATACGTAGAAAAACATTTGTGACTTTTAAATTACTATCCACTTAAATTCTTGTATTCAATTTGTCTTGTTAGTGTTGGCAAATAAATCATTAAATAAATAATAATTGAGCTGTTGGCTTATTATTCATATTATTCGTATTATTGGCATACTTTTCTAGAGGGCAGCTTTAGCCTGTAGTCTTCACATCCCCCTATTACCTTTAAAATCTCGCCAACATGCTTCTCCGAAGAATTATGGTTTAACATTCACATATACTTTTTAAATATCTAATAGGAACGTATCATTAGTTTAATAAGTAAAAAAACTTCCTTTAAAAGACGCACTGTAAATGTCATCACTTTAAAGGAAGTAGAATCATAAATAACTGTATTTAATTATGATGATAACAATTATTTATTTAACTGTTATTTCTATGTTTAAATCAAAATTTTAATATATACTATCTCTATTCTTTTTCATACACTATGGGTGATTGTTTTTTAACAAATGCTGCTACGATATACCCGATAATAGTGAAGATAACTGCTATAGGGAACCATTCTAACGAGTACTGTTTTAATGGTAGACTATCGATAAAATTAAGCTTTAACCATCCCTGTGTATGGATAACACTTAAAACTGAGATGATTGAAACGATAGCAATTGGTATTTGTTGTGCAATTGGTTTTGTAGGTATTAATCTTGCCAATAAGATTAATAAAATTATAGTAATTGCTACCGGATATACAATGCTTAGAACTGGTACAGACATTGTAATTACTGAATTTAATCCTTGGTTTGCTAATATAAAACTAATTATCGTAAAGATGATAACATAAGCTTTGTATGAAAGTTTAGGAAAAATTCTGTGGAAGTATTCTGCAACTGCCACTACTAACCCACAAGCTGTTGTTAAACAAGCAAGTGCAACAATAATACCTAATAGATATTTACCAAATGTTCCAAATCCAATACTAGCTACTGTTGTTAGCAAGTATGTACCGATGTTTTGATCGTTTGCTTTCAAGCTAGCAATTTTTCCTGAAGATAAATTCATATGGTTACCGATAAAGCCTAGTGAAACATATATAAATAATAAGGCAATAGCCGCAATTAATCCTGCAATTAAAGTTTGTTTGAAGATTTTGTTTGCATGAGTAATGCCTGTTGCTTTAACTGCGTTCACTACAATCATTGAGAATGCAATAGCCGCAATTGCATCCATTGTTAAATACCCATTTGTAAAACCTTGTGAGAAACCAGTAAAGTTTGATGTGAAACCTTCTGCTGCTTGGCTACTAGGATTTCCGTGATAATCCATAAATCCTTTTACAATCATTGCTAAAATAGTAATTAATAATAATGGTGTAAGAATAGAACCGATTCTGTCGACCATTTTATTAGGATTAATACATAGATATAACACAATTAAGAAATATATAACTGTAAATATAAATAATGCAAGACTACTATTTGTGTGTGCAATTGGTGTCACTGTCATTTCAAATGATGTTGATGCTGTACGTGGTATTGCAAATAGCGGTCCAATTGTTAAATAAATAATAATTAAGAATACAATAGAAAACTTAGGAGAAATCTTATTTAAAGATCCAATATAGCCTTGTTTATCTAATGCACCTACGATTACACCGAGTAATGGTAAACCGATTCCTGTTAAAGCAAATGCTAAGATAGCTGGCCAAAAGTATTCCCCACTATCTAGACCTAAACTAGGTGGAAAGATTAGGTTTCCTGCCCCAAAAAACATGGCAAATAATGTGAAACCGATAATCCAAGTATTTTTATTCATTTTTGTTGCTCCTTCTAAATTTAAAAATAATCTTACCTATTCTATCATGTCTGAAAATATTTATCTATATAAATTTCTGAATATTTAAATAGATAGACGAATATTTATTAAACATTTAAAAGGATTTTAAGAGTAGTTTTTTTAGTAAAGGTGATAAATGACTAGGTAAATTTTCTACGCCTTCAACGAATAAAGCATATTGACCATAAATATTGTGAATCGTCTGCTCAATGTCCTCTGTTATCGTGTCTTGACTTAAAAATACATTAAAGACTTCTAACCCCATTTTCCTCGCAGTTTCCACAGCTTCATAAGTATCTAAAATACCATCTTGACTGTAATTATAAGCAGATGGTTCACCATCAGAGAAAACAATAAGGAAACGTTGATTATGCGAACGACGTAACAAACGATCACTCGCTATTCTGATAGCTACGCCGTCACGGTTATCATCTTGAGGCGTAAGTGCCATAATCCTTGGTCCATCTTTAGGATTTGTAGAGTAATCATAGCTAATTATTTCATCAATAATATTAGGTTGATTTAAGTTATCAGCATCAAATGCATCTTCGTTAAATGCCAGAATTTCATGTTTCACATTTAAAGATTTTAATGTTTCATGAAAGAGCACCACACCTTTTATCGTTTCTTCCATTTTATCTTGCATGCTAGCAGAAGCATCTATTAATAATGTGAAAGTAGCATCGAAAGATTGACTCAAATCTTGCTTTTTGTAGAATAATTTATATTGATCATCGATAAACCAATTAAGTAAATTCTTTTGTAATCTACCTTTAGTTAAATTATGTCTTGCATCTTGTGATTCACGATCAATTGCCTTTTTTATGATTTGAATTAAGTCCTTAGTTTCAAATTGAACTTGTGACTCAACAGTTTGATATTGCGTTAAGTATTCCGGTAAGATATCAGGTTTATTCCATTTAATTTCAACATTTTCATTGATACCTGTTAAGGCAAAGGCTGGATTAACTCCTACGTTTTCTCCGCCTTCATCTTCACGTTCAGTAGTAGTACCTTTACCTTTTTTAGATTGCATATCTGTCATATCATCTGATGGATCGCCTTCTCTAGCAGTATCATTGTCACTCATGACATCACTATTTTCACCTTCATGTAATTCCATTTCTAGATATGCCCCACCTTCTGAAGCGCTATCTTGGTTATTAGATTCCATTTCTTCTGCTACAATGTCTGCATCTTTGTCACTTTCTTGATTTTGACCGTCAACATTGCTCGCGTCTGTACGTGTTAAATCTGCAAATTTTAATTCATGCATTGTTTCATACACCTTTTTAGGTAAATGATAATATTCATTTAACATATCTTCATTTAATAAATGATCGATTTGATACATGATTCGCTCAGCTAAATACATATTGTCTTCAGATGTTGAATTATGGAAAAAGTTAGGTAAATATTGGTACATTACGAATACTGCATCATCAATCTGTGAATTAATATCCGGTAAATCATAAAAGTTCTCTTGTAAAAATGACTTTTCCAAACTTAAAAATAATAAATCTGTAAATGTTGTTTTAGTCTTATAAACATTGATTTGTGTTTGTGTAAAATTCAGACGAATTGCTTTACGTTTTCGTATGGCATTTGTTGTCGAAGGTCTTTCTGACATAATAAAATTTAATACTCGCATATCCTCTAATAACTTAAAAAGTTGTTGGAAAAATTTAGGATGCTCAAACTCATCGTTATGGATAACCTCATGGACAACAGTTTCATCCATTAATTTATATCCATATGCAGCAAGTAGTACGTCTGTTTTTAAGCCCATTGTTTCTATATCTGATTCTCTATGTGACCAAAACGAACTGGTAATTAATATATTCTGAATCGGGTCATAATAAGGGAATTTCTGTATTTTTACTTGTGTTTGTTCATTTTTTAGAAGTAATCGAGCTAAATCTTGAAGCATCATCACTTGCTTCGCATCTAATTGCTCGTCGTTAAATTTAATAAAACGATCACTCATGATTATCCCTCACTAAAAGTTTAATTCTACTGCATTGATTATCGCCTGTTGTTCTCTTTCATCTTCAAGTTTATCAATTATCGTTCTCTTAATTGCTCTTTTTATTGGCATGATTGTAGCTAAATCACTTAAGTCTAATAATGCACGTATACTTGCTGCTTCTTCTGAAATTTGTCCTTGTTTTGACATTGTACGTAAGTCTTCATTGAATTTAATTATACTTTGAATGAGTATCTCATCTTGTAATTGACTTTGTTTTTTAATAACATCACTTAAGATGTCTCCGTCAATATAATCTACTTGAATTACTACAAAACGGTTCTTCAATGCTTCATTCATTGGTAACGTACCGATGTATCCTTCATTAATAGCAGCAATTACATTGAAACCTGGAGCAGCGTTTACGACTTCTCCTGTGAAGGGGTTCGTCAACTTTCTACGATAATCTAGTACACCATTTAATATAGGTAATGTTTCAGGTTTGGCCATATTGATTTCATCAATATAGAGTAAGTGCCCTTCTTTCATAGCTTTAATCACTGGTCCATCTATAAAAACAATTTCTTGCGAACCGTTATCCGTTGTTTGTATTGTTTTAAATCCTAACAAACTTTCTGCATCTAAATCTACAGAACAGTTTATTTGATGCATTGGTCTATTTAGATGTTCACTTAATGATTCAGCTAATTTCGTTTTACCTGAACCTGTTGGTCCTTTTAATAATAAGTTTTTGTTTAATTCCATTAGTGAGATTGCATCATTAAATACAGTTTCATCTTTGTTTATATATTGTGCATTTGCCATTGTCATTCTCCTCTTATCTAACCTTTTCTATTATATCGACACATTAAAAATAGACCGGAATTTGAAATGAGTAAGCATCGTTTCGGTTGCTATTAAAAGTGTCCGAAAGTAATATCAAATAAAAATATTATAACCCACATTACTTAAAAATAAGTGAATCATAATATTTTCTTTTAAATATTACGCTTGCCATTCCAAATTCTAGTCTAAATTTGATGAAAATAAATGAATAAGTGTTTAATTAATACATTATATGATTTCGGTGTATATTGTTTAAACTTCCTTAAAATAAGTCTTGTAATAGCCACCAACAAGCCCAGAATTATCAATAATTTGATAATATTCTTCTGTTTCGTTAATTACATCATATACTTTGCCAACAGTTAACATATCCGATACTTTAAACTTTTGAGCATCTGTATGTGTAACTTCGACCTTTTTAATTGGTGTACGTTCTTTCCAAGTTTCGTGTAGCATTTTAAAAATCCTTTCTATTGTCCTTCTAATGTTAAGATAAATGTGATACCGCTATTCTCAGAAATTCTAATGGATCTTTCGCCATTTTGATCAAGACTTTGATATTTGATACCAATTGATTCTAATTGGTCAATTGCATGTTGAAATTGTGATTTAGATTCTGTAGCAAATTCTATTTGCTCTACAATACCGTGTTCAGGTAATTCTAGTGGGATATCAGAGGCATGAACATGTAACTCGCCACCTAGTCCACCATCACCAATTTGAAATACTTGAACCTTATAATCTGCAGTTGCTGAAGGTTTATATTCAGCAAAATGTATTAATCCGAACACCTCAGTTAATACCGATTGAGTAAGTAATAATTCATTAACTCTGATTATAACTGGACCCAACCCTTGTATTTGATGTAACGGATTTACTGTACTTTCAAATGTAGGCATACCGAGTGGTGCTCCAGTGTTATGTTCATTTGAATATATATTAAAAGGTTGAAGATTATCGTCTTTAAAATTAAAGTATTTATGACCATTCAAATCTGTAATTTCTTCGTATGCAATTTGATGTTTCGTTAATATTTCTTGATACTCATTCAGTCCTTCATCACTGGGTATACGAAGACCAATATTTTCAATATGGTTATTACGGTTATCATAGTTTGGTATTTCGACAAAATGCAGTCGTGTCCCAGAATTTAATTCAGCATCTCCAAAGCGAAGGGCCTGACCTTTTTCTGCAACATTCAGTCCGAGTATATCTTTAAATAATGTTTTAGTTTTCGCTAAATCGCTTGTACCTGTTGTAACACTTCTAAGACCATTCATTTAATGTACCCCTCTATTTTTGTCTTTTCAACTTATTATAACGCATTTTTCAGTATATTTGTATGACGAACTGTCGTTCTACTCAACCGTTCACAAAATTATAATTAAATGGCATTGGATATAGACTTGAAATGTATTAAAATGTATATATCATAAAATATAAATTTTAGGTAAAACTTCAATTTAAGTAAAAGTAAAGTGAAGGGGCGTTATTTTATGTCTGGAATTTGGATTATCTTTGCAATCACAGTGTTAATTGCAGTTTACTCAGGAATCACTTTCGTAACTAACTTAAATAGTAAACAGAAAGCCAAAGGTTCTGCAAAATCTAATAATAATATCTATGGAATAATCTTTCTAGTATTTTTGATTATTGCACTAATTGAATTGTTTTTGTTTATTGCTTAAATAAGTTTAAAGCAATATAAATATAATGATTAATTATTATAAAAAAGCGAGTTAACGTTGATGTATATGCATCAACGTTAACTCGCTTTTTTAATGTAGTGATTATTTTACCGACAACTTATGTAGATAGCTATTATATTTATAAGTCAGATGTTCTGTGAAAAAGTAATTTAATTATGAGATATGCACAAATGCAATAGACAATTGCTAATAATATAGCACTTAGAAATTGAAAATTTGTCAATTGTAAATTATCAGATGTTAATAAATTAATAAAACGATTGATTGGTGGGAACACCCATAAGATCCATTTTAATAATGGTAAACTTTCTATAAGCATAGTCTTTGTTAAGATGATAACCACAATTAAGGTTGTCAGCAGCCAGGTATATTTCTTACTCTTAATTATAGTATTGGTAACAAAAGTACCTAGTAAGATTCCAAAGACACTCATTAGACAATGAACAATAAGTCCAATGATGAGCAAATTGAGAGTCAGTGCTTTATCAAATGCCCCAATTATTATTGGATAGACCAGTGATAACACAATTAATGGACAACTGAATATAAATAAATACAATATCTTATTATTGAGATATCTTATTCGACTTTGTAATTGGCAATATAGAATATGACGTTCGTTCGTACCATCATGATTGAAATTAATAATGGTAATCCAAGTTAAAATAATAAATAATATGATCGCTGTCGAAGCGAAACTGGATAAAATCGGTATATTTCGATAAATGTATATGCCTACTACGCTTAATAAGAACAGGAATACAGGTGCTATGTATAGATAAGATTTTATAAATTTTGAATGTTCATATTTAATAAAAGTTGTGAGCATAGTTATAGGTCCTTTACTTCTATGATTTCATAGTTATGTTCAATTAATGACTTTATTAAAAGGTTGCTATTCGTTTTTAATGCTGTAAGCGCAATAATGTTGTGTTCTTTCTGTTTTTGATCAGCGATATATTGCTGAATTTCATTCGGCAATGTCGTTTTCTGATTTGGAATTAATATTTGTTTCAACTCAATGTTTTTCTTATCGTGTACCTGATAGAATTGTTTAGTATTTAAATTAAGTACATGAGTAACTATAGTATTTTCTATAATATGGTTGTGGGCAGTTAGGATAATCGTTTTATCATGCGCAAGTTCAGATAAATAATTTATAAATGTTTGTTCGGTTGCTTCATCTAATCCAGAGAATGGTTCATCGAAGATTAATATATCAGTATTGTTCAGTAAGCACTGAATAATATTGACTTTCTGCAATGTACCTTTTGATAATTCGGTTAAAGGTGTATTGCGAAACGCAGTTAAATTAAAGCGTTCCATTAAGTGATTTAAACCTTCATTGTCGATATAGTTTCTTTTATTGACGTGTAGTTTCCTAATGTAGTTTAGATATGACGCTACTGTTAATTTAATGTTTTTTGGTAAGGTATCTGGTGCATAGCTTATCGTGTACGAACAGTCAATATCTCCATATGTTGGTGTAATTAATTGGGTTAATAATTTTAGCGTAATACTTTTACCAACCCCATTTTGCCCTTTTATTAAAGTTATTGCATTCTTAGGGATATTAAAGGATAAATTTTCAATAATTCTCTTTTTATTATAATATTTAGATATATTTGTTGCCTTGATGGCATAGTCCATATTATTCCACCTTTGTTATTGCATAAAATAAATAAATTAACTAATATGTTGTAAAGTTCTTTTCATAAAATAATTGTATGAAAGTTAAATAGTAAAATCAATCATTTAGAGTGTAATATCAATATAAATGATAGCTATTAGGCTTTATGTTAATTATTTTTAGTAAAAGATAAATACGTAATGTAAATAATTGCTTTATATTTTGAAGTTAAATTAAAAAGACAAACCCTAATGCATTAGAACGACATAGGATTTGTCTCTTTTTTTATGAATTCATTTCACTTATTTTATATTTAATTTATTTATTCATTTAACATAACAGTTTGATTTGTGTGTGATGATTTTACTATGGCGTCAATCATCACATTGGCTGTAATTGCATCCTCAACATGAATATAATTATTTAAATTATAATCTATACAGTTATAAAAATGGTCTATTAGTTTTCCGTGACTGGGGCCATAATATGATTTTGTACCTGGCATGATATCATCTGCTGCGATTTGTTCTTTAATATTGTCTGAATTAACTCGTGTCAGTATATTATCTTTTATGGTAAGCTTTTCATTTTCAAAGATAACTTGTAATTCAATACTACTATTCGAAATACTAGCATTTGTTGCGAAAAATAGACCATGCGCCTTGTTGTTAAAAATAATATTTGCTGAAGCAGTATCTTCAACCTCAATATTGTAATCTAAAAGTTGTGTGGTATTACCGCGAATTGAATTCATTGAACCACCTAGAAGTTGCATTAAATCTAATGTATGAATTGCTTGATTAATTAATACGCCTCCACCAGAATGTTTTAACTGGCCACGCCACGGTTTATCAGTGTAATAGCTATTTGGACGTGACCATGTGACAAGTGCTTTTATTCCTTTTATTGGACCGTATATATTGCTTTCTACAATTTTTTGTAATGTTTGAAATGTTTTATTGTATCTATTTTGAAAGCAGATTCCAATTTTAATATGTGGATATGCTTTTTCTAGTTCTAATAATTCAGAGCCTTCCCTTGCATTAAGTGCTAAGGGCTTCTCTTGAAGTACGTGGACCCCCTGTTCCACACATTGTCTTGTAGCAAATAAATGCAAATAATGCGGTAAACAAATATGGACACAATCAAGATCTTCGTAATTTAACATATCTTGAAGCTTTTCATAAAAAGGAACTTCCGGAACTTTGTGTTTAAGTGATTGATCACTATCACATACAGCGATAACTTGCGCATGTGGATTATTATTAATGGCTTGTATATGGATATTTGATACATCGCCAAGGCCAACAATACCGATATTTAGCATACCATTCACTCCATTTGACTTTGTTTATAATAGATTTATTATTCGTTTTTCTCAGTTGTGATTTGTTTGTTTAATTCGAGTTCAAACTGTTGTGAATCAACTGGAAGTGTAACTTCTCTACCTAGCCAACTGGATAAATAAAATGCATTAACTAAATTTACACCATTAATACCATCACTTCCAGGAGCAATGAGAGGTGTTCCGTCAATTATATTAGCTGCAAAGTTGTTAAGTACATTAATATGTTGCTCTCCCCAAATACTGTTAAATTCAAATGTTTCTCTACTATAAATGTCATCTAATGCTTTGCCTTTAAATATTTCTTGTGCTTCAGACCAATTCATTTTATTGTTCATAGATGTTTCTGATTCGTTTAAACGTGTCAAGGTTAATTTAGAACTATCTTCAACAAGTATCTTCCCTTTATCGCCAGTTATTTCTAAACGATCTGTGCCTATCACATCGTGAGTACAAGTGATAAAAACACCAGTCGCTCCATTACCATAATCTAGAACCGTTGTAACATCATCATCGACGTTGAGTTTTCTTTGGTAGCCATATTTAATGTTTGAATATACTTTTTTCGGTAAACCACATAGCCATTGTAATAAATCGATTTGGTGCGGCGCTTGGTTGACTAATACACCGCCACCTTCTTGTGACCATGTTGCACGCCACGCGCTTTGATCGTAATACGCTTGTGGTCGCCACCAAGTAGTAATGATCCAATTTGTACGACGGATATTGCCAATTACACCAGTATCGATAAGTGATTTTACCTTTTGATATAGCGGATTAGTACGTTGATTGAAAAATATACCAAATGTTAAATGAGGTTTAGTTTGTGCTAAGTCAGTAATTTCTTGTACTTTAGAAGCGTAAATATCAGCAGGCTTTTCTAACAATGCATGAACTTCATGTGTTAAGGCATATTTTCCAATTTCAGTGTGTAGATAATGTGGTACTGTTGTAACTATTGCATCCACTTCACCACTTTTGATTAATGATTGATAACTATCAAAATATGGCACATTTGGATAAAGTTGTTGAACTTGTACTTTTTTTGCTGGATCAATATCACAAATGCCACCAATAACGAGATTTTCAACTTTGCCACTATTGATAAATTCTGCATAAGTACTTCCCTGTGCACCAAAGCCTATGATTCCTAAACGTACTTTTTCCATTAAGCATGCTCCTCTTCTAATTCTTTTAATATTTCTAATAATGCGTTGTATTGTATTTGATATGCCTCTGCGCCAGTTTGTGCAGCAGCATTTTCAATAGTTTCTGTAGAATGTTCAATCTCTAAATCTTTTATAGAATCGAAAAGAACTAAATGTGGTTCTAATGTTAAAAATCCACAATAACCATTATTGAAAAACTGCTTTAATATTGCTGCAATTTGACCATCACCAGTACCACATACGACATTGACATTGTCTTTATATACTGCATCTTTAATATGAATATAGTCTACATATTGAGAGAGTAAATCATAGCAATTTTGCGGATCTTCACCACATTGCACAAAGTTAGCAAAATCAAAAATTGCTTTAAAATGATCCGAAGCTACTTCGTCTAAAATAGTTTTACAACGACGACCAATATCTCCGAAAATATCTTTTTCATTTTCATGTAATAAAGTAACATGATGCGATTCTGCAATTTCTGCAAATTGCTGTAATTTTTCTACTACTTGTACTTTGTAATTATCAAAATTTTTATCTTTTGGTATATAAAAACTGAATATTCTAATGTAATCGCAATTTAATAATTTAGCGATTTTACATAGTTCCTCTAATTCTATTAATTGTTGTTGAAAAGATACTTCATCATCAATATAGATCTTTCCAATTGGTGAACCGATGGAAGATACTGCTATGCCCCATTGTTCCAGTTTTGGGATGACTTGGTCTTGAATCGTATTGACAGTAAATTGACTAATATTGTGCCCATCAATTGCTCGCAAAGAAATATAATTCATTCCTAGCTCTTTAACAGTTTTCAATTGTGTTGTAAAATCCGAAGCAATTTCATCAGAAAATCCTGATATTTTAATTTTATTCATTTTATTCACCTTTCTATTGTTAGCGCTTACAAAATTGTCGTTAATTTGAGGTTTAGAACCAATCTCGGTAGCCATTAGCCAATAAATAATCACGGCTTGTAACTAAACAATCATAAGCATCTTTACCATAAAGTGCATCTTGTTCTACGAAGAAATATTCGCTACCACTGTCAAAACCTGCTTGAATAATCTGCGGTAATGGTAGATTACCTTCACCAAGTTCCGCAAACTGAGTAATCATATGAAGCATGAAATAAATCTTTTCATGACCTTCTCCTGGATATTGATCCATATCAATTTCACCAATTCTGTAATCTTTTAAATGAATCGCACGAATTCTATTTTTATAGTTTTTCAGTACTGCAATAGGATCTAGTCCAGCTCTCCATATCCAATGAATATCTAATTCGAAGCCAAGAAGTGTCGTATTATCTCGCATTAAATCCAACATATAATGGCCATCGTATTTAACGAATTCTAAATTATGAGCGTGGTAATACAAATCAATACCTTCAGCTTTTAGTTGTTTGGCATAAAACTCACATTTATTTGCAAATGTAAGTGCCTTTGCTTTAGACCCCATATAATTTATTGGTAACATGCCTATTCTTAAAATATTGCAATTCACTGCCTTACAATCTGCAATGATTTTCTCTATATTGTTTTGTAATGTATCTCCAGGGAATTTTTCTGTTTCAGAAATATCTTCAACACCACAAGACATTGCTGAAATTTCAATACCTAAATCATTGATTGCCCGTTGCATTTCTGAAACATTATGTTCTGACATTTCAATTTGTGATACTTCAAAACTGTTATAACCAAGATCGTGTACTTTTTTTAAGACATTATATATACCTTCTTCATTAACCTTTTCTTTTAGCATCATCATTTGTACTCCTATACGTGGTTTAACCATGTCACTCATCCTTTCAATAAAAATGTTATAATATAAGTATATATTTTTAGAAAATTATGAACATTGTAAATAAAGAGGAAAAGATTGTTATTTGAGGAGGAATTCTAAATGTCATATAAAGATGAAATAATGTTCAACTTAGATACCATTTCCTTAAATCGTCATGGCTCTTACGCGGCATGGCATAAAATAAGTGATGGACATTTTGGTAATGAACTACATTATCATGACCATTACGAAATATTCTTTTCATTATCAGGCAACATGATCTATACAATAGAGGATCGTACATATCAATTAGATGTTGGTTCTTTATTAATTATCACACCCTATGAATTTCATAAACTAAATGAGCAATTAGACGGTCATGCTGAAAGAATTGGTTTAAGGTTTAATCGTGATTTGATAAAAAAATTATCTACTGAAGATTTTGACTTAGGACAATGCTTTGATATTTCTTCAGTACATTTCAAAAGTCTTTTACAATTAACAGAAATACAAAAAAGAGAATTGTATTATATCTGGCAAGGTTTATTAAAGGAACAGGACCATAATTATAGTGGGAAAAAGCTAAATGAACATGCATTATTAACACAATTCTTTATTATTCTAAATAGAGTTGCAGAAGATAATAGAACGTTGGAACCATACCAAACGAACAGTTCAGAACTTGTTAGACAAATATTAGATTATATGGAAGTGAATTTTGCCTATCCTATTTCTTTAGAAGATTTAGAGCAACAATTTTATGTAAGTAGATATAAAATAACTGAACAATTTACAAAATTAGTTGGATATCCACCCTATAAGTATTTGCTACATAAAAGACTGCAAAATGCGCAATATATGTTAAAAAAAGGAGAAAGTCCTCAACAAGTTGCAAATCTATGTGGTTTCACAGATTATTCTAATTTTTATAGAAGATTCAAATCAGCTTATGGATGTAGCCCAAGAGATTATTATAAACATTTTAATGCAAGTTAAATTAAAAATGCGATTCGTCTTATATGTATGACAGTGTATTTTTATCAAAAATATCAATAACTATCACAAAGTTTAGTTTTCGAGTATATGATACAATGTACTGTTATTACAATAACTTGACCCCTACCCTATACCAATTAATGTTATAACGTCTAAAAATATGTTATAACATATGTAAAGATTTAATTATTTTATACAGAAAAATGAATATAAAGGTGTGGGTTTAATGGAGGATATCAATAAAATCGTTGCAGAGAATTTAAAATTTTATCGAAAACAAAATGGTTACTCTTTAGAATATTTGTCAACCATTTCTGGAGTGAGTAAAGCAATGTTAGGACAAATTGAAAGATATGATTCCACTCCTTCTCTTACAGTTTTATGGAAGATAGCACACGGTT
The DNA here is from genome assembly GCF_029774255.1 of Staphylococcus gallinarum. Taxonomy (NCBI): domain Bacteria; kingdom Bacillati; phylum Bacillota; class Bacilli; order Caryophanales; family Staphylococcaceae; genus Staphylococcus; species Staphylococcus gallinarum. The sequence goes on along the minus strand of NZ_CP069082.1, from coordinate 1,517,966 downwards.
TAAAGTTGTCACTTGCAGATCTAACAACTGAAATACATGTAAACCATGTGAAGAAAATATCAGCTGAACGATTGGAGACCATACAATCATCAGATGATGGCTATATAATATATCCATATTTTACATTTGATATACACAAGAAATTCGAATCTAAAATGATTAGTTTAGAGCGTAACGGATTTATGAACGGAACACCATATGGCGCTAGCAGTACTGTTTATATAACAGTCTATGATGGTTATTTATCATTAACGATAGATGGAGAACGCTATAACGTTAACAGCTTTGATTCAATAAAGTTTAATGGCAATGTCTTCCATATATTTGAAAATCATTCAGAAAGCCTATGTAGGTTTAATATGATGGTACATTATTGATTAATTGAGGGGAGATATCCCTTTACTTTATACAAGCTCATATAGTGATTATATGAGCTGTGAGTTGATCTCAAACATTTGTTAGAATTATATATAAAACACTTTCGTTGACTACATTTAAAATGAATCATACGGAGGTGTTTTTTATATTTCAATATTTTTATGTTTACTTAAATTAATCGAGGTACGTTTAAAGGCATATTACCCTAAATCTTTAAAAGTAAAAAAATACAACGACGCTGAACGCCGTTGTATTAGGGTTTATAAACTATTTTGTGTTGTGGATTAAGATTCTAATAGTAAATCTTCAGGATTTTCAATTAAATCTTTGATTGTTTTTAAGAATCCTACTGCCTCTTTACCATCGATTATTCTGTGATCGTAACTTAATGCAATGTACATCATTGGACGATTTTCGATAGTATCAGCATCTATTGCAATTGGGCGAGTTATAATTGAATGCATACCTAAAATTGCAGCTTGGTTACCATTGATGATTGGTGTTGACATCATTGAACCGAAGATACCACCGTTAGTAATTGTAAATGATCCGTTTACCATATCATCTAAACCTAATTTTTTATCACGTGCTTTTTTCGCTAGGTTTGCAATTTCATTTTCAATTTCAGCGAAGTTTTTCTTATCGCAATCTCTTACAAATGGTACAAGTAAGCCATCATCAGTAGATACAGCAACACCGATATCGTAAAATTGTTTAGTAATCATATCGTCTCCATCGATTTCAGCATTTACTTCAGGGTATTTTTTCAATGCTGCGACAGCTGCTTTAGTAAAGAATGACATGAAACCTAATTTTGTTCCATCATGATCTTTAATGAATTGCTCTTTTTTACGTTTACGTAAATTCATTACGTTTGTCATATCAATTTCATTGAAAGTCGTTAACATAGCTGTATTATTAGAAACCTCTAATAATTTTTTAGCAGCAGTTTTTTTACGACGTGACATTTTTTCTCTAATTACAGGTTTAGATGGATTTTGTGGTTGTGCTTTTTTAGGTTCTTCTTTTGCAGCAGGTTGTGATGCCTGTTGATTATTTGATTGACTTTGGTCTACATGAGATTTACGGACAATATCATTTGATTGTGGTGCTACTTCTGATAAATCAATGCCTTTTTCACGGGCATATTTACGCGCAGATGGTGTAGCATTGACACGTTGGTGTGAGTCTTTATCTGAAGATGAAGATGCATCTTGTTTAGATGATTCATCATCTGATTTATCATTCTCATTACTTGTTTCTTGTTTAGCTTCTTCTTGTTTAGGTGCATCATTTGTTGAGCCGCCATCTGCATTGCCACTTCCTTCACCAACGACAGCAATTGCTTGACCTACCTCAACTGTATCACCTTCGTTAGCTAATTGTTCTTGGATTACGCCTGCCTCTTCAGAAACAACTTCAACGTTTACTTTATCTGTTTCTAATTCGACAATAGCTTCTCCTTTTTCAACGCTATCGCCTACTTGTTTTAACCATTCTGCAATGGTACCTTCTGTGATTGATTCTGCTAATTCTGGAACTTTTACCTCTGGCATGCTTAACTTCCCCCTAGTTAATTTTTGTACTTTGTTCTAGTATCATATTTTGAACGAGTTTGTGTATTTCACCGTCACCTTCAGCTGGAGCTGAACGTTGAATACGACCATGATAACTTAAATCATACTTGTCTGTTGTAAGTTCTTTTAAATATGGATAAACAAATGACCAAGCGCCTTGGTTTTTAGGTTCTTCTTGTACCCAGGCTACATTTTCTAGATTTGGTAACTCATTCAACAATGCTTCAATTTCTGAAACTGGGAATGGATACAATCTTTCTACAGCGATTAAAAGAATAGACTCATCTGGATTTTTTGCTAAGTATTCTTTTAAATCGATAAACATTTTTCCTGAAGCTAGTATTACTTTTTTCACGGTATTTTTATCATGTTCCTCAGGTAAAATTGGTTCGAATTTTCCTGTAGTAAATTTGCTAATTGGATCTGCTACCGTCTTGTTACGTAATAAGCTCTTAGGTGACATAACTACTAAAGGTCTCATAGATTGAGAATCTAAATTAGCAGCTTGTGCACGTAATAAATGGAAATAGTTACTAGAACTAGATAAATTAACAACTGTTGTGTTGTTTTCGCCTGCAAGTTGTAAGAATCTCTCTAAACGAGCAGATGAGTGTTCAGGTCCTTGACCTTCAAATGAATGTGGTAATAACAATGTTAAGCCTGAACGTTCTCCCCATTTAGCGCGAGCACTGAATAAGAAGTTATCGAATATCATTTGAGCCATATTAGAGAAATCTCCGTACTGAGCTTCCCAAATCGTCATACATGCTTTGTTTTGCACGTTATATCCATATTCGAAACCAACGACTGCTGCTTCTGAAAGTGGTGAATTTCGTACTTCGAAAGTCGCTTTTTGGTTAGGAACATGGTGTAATGGCACATATTCTTCCCCAGTATCAGGATCGTGTAGAACTGCATGACGATGGCTAAATGTACCACGTTCACTGTCTTGACCAGTCAAACGAATTGGATTTCCGTTTTGCGTAATTGTTGCAAATGCTAATTGCTCAGCATGTGCCCAATCAACTAATCCTTCTTCACTTTCAAATGGTTCTTGTCGTTTTTCAAGTACTTTATTTAATTTTTTAAGAACATTGAAACCTGATGGATAAGTTAACATCGCATCATTGATTTCTTTCAAACGTTCTAAGCTGACATCTTCATCCTTAGTTTGGATAGGTTCAGCTAGACTTTCAGGTTTTTGCATATCTGGATTGTCCATTTTATCGTTTTTATCAATTTTATCATGTGCTGCACGTAATGTTTTTTGTACATCGTCGATAATTTGATTCATTTGATCTTCAGTGATAATACCTTCATTTACGAGTTGTTTACCGTAAAGAACATCTACTGGATCATGTTTACGAATTTCATGGTATTGTAGTGGGTTTGTTATAGATGGTTCATCCATTTCGTTATGCCCGTAACGACGATAACCAACAAGGTCAATAACAACGTCTTTATGGAATTCCTTTCTGAATGCCATTGCAATTTCAATTGCTTCAATAGTAGCTTCAACATCATCTGCATTTACATGCATGATTGGCACATCATATCCTTTAGCAACATCTGAAGAATATGTTGTTGAACGACCATCATGTGGTTCAGTAGTAAAGCCAATACGGTTATTTGTGATGATGTGTAATGAACCACCCGTAGAATAACCATCTAAATTACCTAAGTTCATCGCTTCAAAGTTTATGCCTTGTCCAGGATAAGCTGCGTCACCATGAATGATAATTGGCATTGATTTTTTAAACTCTGTTGAAACTGCACCTGATTTATGCGTATCATCTTGTGCTGCTCTAGTCTTACCTAACACTACTGGTGAAACGATTTCTAAGTGACTAGGGTTATTTGCTAATGAAATACGTTGTTCAATTCCATAAGATTGAGTAGTTTTTACGCCACCTAAATGGTATTTCACATCTCCTGACCAACCAGAAGTAAGCTGAAGGCTTCCATCCTCAGGTAGGAACTTCATAGGGTCAGTATGCATAAATTCAGAAATCATCATTTCATATGGTTTCTCAAGTACGTGAGTCAGTACATTTAGTCTGCCTCGGTGTGCCATACCGATTTGAATATTTTGTATACCTTCATCACTGGCTAACTTTAATGTTTGTTGAAGCATTGGAACGAGTGAGTCTACACCTTCAATTGAAAAGCGTTTTGCTCCAACAAAGTTCTTGTGTAGATATTTCTCAAAGCCTTCAACATGTGCTAATTTTTTAAAAAGTTCAATTTTTTGATTTTCATTTAATAAGGCTTTGTATGGTGTTTCGATTCGTCTCTTCAACCATACGCGCTCTTTATTATTGTTAATATGAGTATATTCGAAAGCGATTGGTCCTTTATATCGCTTTTCCATACGTACGATTGCTTCATAAGCATTATCATAAATATCTTTAAAATGCTCAGAAACGATACCAGCTGAGATAGATTCAAGCGTTTCACGATCTAAATTAAAATCTTCTATACTTAATTTTGGAACATGTTCTCTCGCTGGTCTGTTGACTGGATAAATATCTGCCAATAAATGCCCATATTGGCGAATATTATCGATTAGGCGCATCACACGTTTAATAGTACTGTCGCCTTTAGTCGATTGTGATTGATTTGTTGTATTTGTTGCGATGTTTGCTTCACCGTCTTTAATTGTACTAAATAGGACTTGCAAATCTTCAGGGACTGAAGCAGGATCGTTTAGATATATATCATATAAATCCAAAACATATCCAAGATTTGCCCCGAAATTTACAGGTGCCTCGGAAACCTGTTTTTCGTTGCTCATTTTACACCCTCCACAAAATAGTTGAAACGCTTACACAACAATAATAGCATTAAATTTATTCAAATTAAAGTGCCAATAACCTAGTTCTATGAAAAAAGCAGAACCTCATTTAAAATGGTTCTGCTTTTTGTATTTTATATTTAATAGTGTAACATATAAAATTTGAACATTTAATAGTTGTAGTCTGTCTAAACGTTAAAATACTATTCTAAAAGTGGTATATTTCCCTAGTTCACTTTCAACTTGTATTGTTCCATTATTTAGTTCGATGATTTTTTTTGCAATGGATAATCCTAATCCATTACCGCCTAATTTTCGTGAACGAGATTTATCTACTCTATAAAAGCGATCAAATATAAATTCTATATCTTCCTTAGGTATACCGACACCATGGTCAGTAATTTCTATTGAAATTTGTTTGTTCTTAAGGTTGGTTTGAATATGAATATATTTATTAATTTGATCATATTTCATAGCGTTATCGATAAATATAATTAATACTTGTTCCAATTGATAACGATCAATTTTAATATTTATCGGTTTCGCATATGGTTCAAATTCAAAGGTATAGTCTTGGTGTAATTGTTCTAATGATTTAATACGGGATGATATTTCATGATTAATTTCCACGTTTTCTAATTCTTTGAATTTAGTATTCGTATTATCTTTAGTAAGTAATAACAATTCTTCTACTAATTTAGTGATACGGTTCATTTCTTCTAAAGAAATATCAAGTGATTCTTCTAAGATTGCTGCATCTTTCTTACCCCAGCGTTGTATCAAATTCAAATGGCCTTGAATAATTTGTAAAGGAGTTCGTAATTCGTGTGAAGCATCTTCTACAAATTGACGCTGTTGATTAAATGATTCTTCTAATTGGTACATCATTGCATTAAAAGTGACTATTAAATTATCTGTTTCTTCATAGTTCGTTGTGAGTTCTACTTTCTCTTGGAAGCCGTCTCGTCGAATTTGTTGCATCTTATTCGACATTAATATGAGTGGTTTCGTTATTTGTGATGAAAAGAAGTAACTAATAATTGCAGTGATAAAGGTTGCAATCACTCCAAAGATGAGTGCTAAAAAGTACAGTGAACTTACGAGTGCATTATAGTCTTCCAATGAGTGTACGACGACACTATAGCCTTTAAAATTTGGCATATCAATATGACGTGTGATAACAAGATAATCGTTGTTATGTTCATTTTTTACGATAACATGATTAATATCCGTTTTTTGCAATCTCGGTGAAATATCGATGGAATGACTGTTAGAAGTTTCTATTATTTTCTTGCCATCTTCATTAAATAACATTACTTTTTGAAAATTCCCTAGCGCTGCATTTAAATCTAATGGTGTGATTTCGGATAACTTTTTAGTATCAAATAGCTTTTGAATATCTTCAGAACTTCTTTCTGCCTCATCAAGTTCGTTATGTCTTAATGAACTGCTTAAGAAAAATATGATTATGATGCTGAAAAAAAATATAGTTAGAAAAGTGATAGTCGTTGTAATAATCATCCACTTTGTGCGTAATTTACGTTGTTTCATTGCCTTATCACATACCCGACACCACGTACTGTCTCAATATATTTATCTTTGCCAAATGGTTTTAATTTATTTCTAAGATATCTAATATAAACGTCAACTACATTCGTTTCGACTTCACTATCATATCCCCACACATCTGTTATTATTTGTTCGCGTTGCATTACATGGTTCTTATTTTCAGCGAGCAAATAAAGTAAATCATATTCAGTTTTTGTTAAGTCTAAAGGCATACCATCAACAGTAACTTTAAAGGCATCTTTATCTATAATAAGCCCTTTTATGTCAATGATGTTTTTCTTAGGTTGTCTTCGCAACATGGCTCTAATTCTTGCTAGTAGTTCCTCTATATCAAATGGCTTTACGATATAATCATCAGCGCCATAATCGAGGCCTGCCACTTTATCATATGTATCACTCTTTGCAGTGATAATTATAATAGGTGTTGTTTGGCTTTGTCTGATTTGGCGACATATTTCAAGTCCGTTGATATTAGGTAACATTAAATCTAATAGAATTAAGTCATAACTGTTTGTTAATCCCTTTTCTAGACCTAATTTTCCATCGTTTTCAATATCTACAGTATAATTTTCATGCTCCAGTTCAAGTTCTATAAATCGAGCAAGATTTTGTTCATCTTCTACAATTAAAATTTTTGTCATTAGTTCCGCACCTCACCTATATATTAAAGGAAAATAATTCATGTAGAAAGTTATTATCTTAAATTGTTGATAATTTGTTATTTTAATCTTTATTATTTGTATTGAGAATGAATATCATTTATAATCATTTTTATCACTGAATTAGTGTTACAGAAAGCGTTTTTAAATGAATTTAAAAAAATTACGATTTCTAATTGACAATTATTCTCAGTGTTGTATAATGTAATTGAAAATGATTATCAATTCCAAACATAAGACATTCCCCCCACACATATTTGTTCTTAGTTGGATTAATCATTTTCATAAATATCCCCTTTTATATGCCCGTAAAAGACTAACGTTGCGAGACGACGTGAAATATAAAAGCCGGTTTTACTTTGTAAAATCGGCTTTTATAATAAATTTTGACACAAAAAAGGCAGTTAGATGATTTTTTCATCTAACTGCTTTTTAAAATTATAACTTATTATATTTGTAGTTTATGTCTTAGGATTAATGTTGATAATACTACACAAAATGCACCACCGATAATTCCAGCTATAATATCAGTCGGATAATGTACACCGAGATATACACGAGACGATGAGATCATAATTATAAATAAAGCACATAATCCTATCATAAATGCCTTGGAATTACCTTTTAATACTCTGTTAACAATATAAATCGAGCTTCCAAAAAATGCTGTTGCTCCCATTGCATGACCACTTGGAAAGCTAAATCCTGAGATATCAATCAATCTTAATAGCGTTGGTCTCTCTCTATCGAATATATTTTTGAGCAATGGATTTAAAGTACTTGATAAACTCATTGCAATTGCAAAGAATAGCGCTTCGATATTTAATCGTTTTAGCATTAAATATGCCACGAGTAATAAGGATAATGTGACCATTGCCCAAACTTCTCCAACTTTGGTAAATCCTAAGAAGATTGATGTACTAATAAAGCTCTCAGATGAATATATAAATTCATAAACTTCATTATCAATCCACTTGCCTAATCTGGATTCATGAAAGAATGCAATGATGCCAAAGATCAATGTGAATATAATTAGTAAGGATATTCTTTTCCAACGACTCATTGCACACACCTCCAGTTCTTATTTTGCATCTTGTAAAATTTTGTGGAATAAATCATAACGTGTGAAGCTCTCTTTATAAACGCTCATTTGCTCAATGATAGTTGTTCTATCTGCTTCAATTTCTTGCAGTTGTTTAATTAAGTCTTCTTCAGTTAATGTATCTTCTGGAATTGTTCTACCAAAGCCCTTAGATTCAAAATTCTTTGCATTATCAATTTGATCTCCACGCGATTGATCTAAACCAAGTGGAATGAGTAACATAGGAATTTTTAACGTTAAAAATTCATAAATTGCATTTGAACCCGCTCGACTGATTACAGTATCAGTAATCGCCAGTAAGTCTGTTAAATCATCTTTAACGAACTCAAATTGTACATAACCATCTTTATCGTTATATGAAGAATCTAGCAATCCTTTACCAGTCAAATGGATGATTTGATATGTTTCTTGCAGAGCTGCTAAATTTTGACGTATGATTTCATTTAATTTCTTACTGCCTAAGCTACCACCCATTACAAGTAAGACCTTTTTATTTTCATTAAAGTGGGTTAATTGATAACCTCGTTTTTTGTCTCCAGATTTTAGGTCTTCGCGTACAGTAGCTCCAACAAAATCTGCCTTGTCTTGAGGTAAATACTGAAGTGTATCCTCAAAGGTAGTATAGATTTTTTTGGCAAATTTTAACGAAATTTTGTTGGCTAAGCCAGGTGTTAAATCAGATTCATGAATAATTGTTGGAATTTTTAAGCTTTTAGCTGCAATGACAACTGGTACTGATACAAATCCACCTTTTGAAAAAAGTAAATCAGGTTGTTCTTTCTTTAACACTTTACGTGCATCGATGATACCCTTGAGTACTTTAAACACATCTTTAATATTCTCCCAAGATATATATCTACGTAATTTACCACTAGAAATCGCATGATATTGTACTTCAGGTAATTGAGATTCGATCATTTCTCGTTCAATACCAGTTTTAGAGCCAATATAAAATGCTTCATGGCCTTCTTCTATTGCAGTTGGAATCAAGCTTAAATTTACTGATACATGCCCAACTGTGCCGCCTCCTGTAAAAGCGATTTTCGACATAATAAAACCTCTATTCTTCTAAATTTTTATAATATGCATAAAATGGTTCGCCTTTGTTATACGGATGGTAATCAATTTTTGCTTCACCAACTTTATTGAAACCGAACTTTTCGAATAATCCTTGTGCACGTTTATTAAGTGCAAAGGTATCGGTAATCATGACATGAATATCATGATCTAAAGCTAGGTTGACTGCAAAATCAAATAATTTAGTTGCAGCACCTTTATATTCTGCTGATGCTGCAAGTCTATGGATAACATACGCACCTTCTCTATTAACAGGCCATTTTAAATTATCATACCACTCAGATTGACTTTGGTCGACCACAATAAATGCATAAATTTCATCATTTTCTTCTAATACATATAAGGTTTCTTTATTGATATCTTCTTCAAAATGACTTTCGACTGGATAGTGTTCATCCCACTGATTATTGTTATCTTGCTGCATAACAGCTTTAGCTTCTTCAACAATTGTTAAAATACTGTTTAAGTCTCTTAGTGTTGCAACTCTAATCATTAAAAACACCTCTTACATTTAATTTAATTTTTGCAATAAATTCTGTAATACAGTATCTTCACCATTAGCTTTATTAACTAGTTCTTGAGTGAATTTTTCATTTGTTTTTTTATCAAATTCTCCAGTAACAGTTAAATCATTCTTACTTTGGAATGCTTTGATTGCAGTTGCTAAAGAACTATCAAATTTTTCGGATTCATTATCAACTTTAAAGCCTAATGCTGTTAAACCAATTTTCATGGTCTTAACATTTTTATCCGTATCATTTAGTTTATAAACCTTTTTATTAGGAATTACATTTAAAGATTGGTAGGCTGGTTCAGAAATTTTTACATCGGGTTTAATACCTTTACCATGAATGTAGTGCGCTTTAGGCGTTAACCATTTCATATTAGTAAATTTTAATAATGAACCATCACTAAATTCGTGTGTTGTTTGTACAATACCTTTACCAAATGTTTTTGTACCATAAACCTTTGCCTTATTATAGTCTTTCATAGCACCAGTAAACACTTCAGAAGCACTTGCAGAACCTTTATTTACCAATATAGAGACATGCATATCTTTAGCTTCTTTTAATGCATCATTAGGTGCTGTTACTTTTTCTTTATGATTTCCTTTTTGTAATTGGACCACAGTATCCCCTTTATCAATAAAGATATTGGCCATTTTAACAGCTTCGTCTAATAAACCACCTGGATTATTTCTTAAATCAATCACAATATTTCTCACACCATCTTTATGCGCTTTTATGATTGCCGACTTGAGTTCGCCAGATGTACTATTTTGGAATTTATTAATCGTAAACACACCGATGTTTTTATGCTTTTTATATTCTACACTTTTAACGTGGATTTTATCTCTCTTTATCGTAATTTCATGTTCTTGATTGGCCCTTTCAATAGTTAAAGTGACCTTTGTTCCCTGTTTTCCTCTTACTTGTTTTACAATACTTTCTAAAGGCTTGCCTTTTACTGACTTGCCATTAACTTTTGTCACAACATCTTTTGGTCGAATACCAGCTTTTTCAGCTGGAGAACTTTTCATAGGACTGGTAATTTCAATTTTATTATTTTTCTTCTGCATTTCAGCACCTATTCCGACAAAATCACCTGAAACATCTTCATTAAATGATGTTGTTTCCTTTTTAGTCATATATTCAGAATATGGGTCGTCTAGGTCTTTAACCATGCCATCTATTGCAGCTTCGGATAATTTTTCAGAATTTGTTTTCTTATAATATTCATCATTTAAAATTTTATATACTTGTTGAACTTTTTTCATTTCAGCACGTTGTTGCCCATTTAGTCCGCTCGTCCAATGGCTAATTGCAATCGTAGCAAATACTGTAATTAATACCGTCAAAATAATTGTTGTCAGTAATAATAAAATCAGGTTACTTTTTTTGAAACTTACGCGTTTTTGTTGTTGTTCTACTGGTTGATCTTGCTCTTGAATTTCTTTATTATCCGACATTTCATCACTTCCTAATACTTATGTACAATTTATCAATTAGATTTTTTATGAAAATAAAAATAGCTGGGATTGAACCATATTCGATTAATCCCAGCATCTTATATGACACATTAATATTTTAATATACTTATATATATATCGACAAATATTAAGTGATTTAAAATTTTAACCATTCCGTATATTCTTCATATAAATCATCAAACACAGACATAGAAATAGTGAACGTACTTTGTGTTTCTATATAATCTGATAAAGAATGGAAGTCTTTTTCGTGCTTTGGAAAGGATAAATCATCAAAAATTTCTTCAGCTAATCTACCTTTCTCATCATTACGACCACGTACGGTTAATACAAATTGATAAAATGAATGGTCTTTCATTAATTCATTGTCACATCAATAATTTTAGTTTCACCTTTAGTAACTGATGCCACATCAGCAATTGAAACAGATGTAGTATTATCAGAGTTAGTGATAATAATAGGTGAAATAACAGATTTTGCATTTTCTTTAATATAATTTAAGTCGAAGCGAAGAATCGGGTCACCAACATTTACAGTGTCGCCACTTTCAACTAAAATTTCAAATCCTTCTCCGTCTAATTGTACGGTATCTAAACCAATATGAACTAATAATTCTAGACCATTGTCTGCTTTTAATCCGATAGCATGTTTAGTTGGGAAGACGTTATCAATTTTACCCTCAATTGGTGATACAACTTCACCTTCAGTTGGGTTAATTCCAAAGCCTTCACCCATCATTTTTTGTGCGAAGACAGGGTCTGGAATGTCTTCTATTTTTACATATTCTCCAGTAAGTGGTGCAAAAATTTCACTATCTTTATTTACTTCTTTGTTTTTACCAAATAACTTTTTAAACATAACTTGTTCGCTCCTTATTTTTCAAAATGTGGTATTAAATCTCCATAACCTAATTCTTCTAATTTATCGAATGGAATAAATTGTACTGCTGCTGAATTAATGCAGTAACGTAATCCACCACTTTCAGTTGGACCGTCATTAAATACATGTCCAAGGTGACTATTTGCATCTTCTGAACGCACTTCAGTTCGAACCATGCCAAAGGATTTATCGACTAATTCAATGATTTCATCGTCATCCAATGCTTTAGAAAAACTAGGCCAACCACAATCTGATTCAAATTTTTCTTCAGATGTAAATAATGGCTTACCTGAAATTTTATCAACATAAATACCTTTTTCAAAATGATTCCAATATTCATTTTGAAAAGGTGGTTCAGTTCCATTTTCTTGTGTTACAAGATATTCCATTTCAGTTAAATCATTTTTTGACTTTTTAATCATTTTGTTTCCCCCAATGTTTTTCTATAAAAGCTTTTCTTCCTGAACCACGTTGATATTGCTCATAATGTAGCGGGTTCTTTTTATAATAATCTTGATGATAAGATTCGGCAGGATAGAAATTTTTATACGGTTTAATGGGTGTTATTACTGGTTTATCAAAGATTGCTTGTTCGTTCAATTCTTGTATTTTTGCTTCTGCTGCTTGCTTTTGGTGTTCATCGTGATAAAAGATGACTGGTTGATAATGTTCGCCACGGTCAAAGAATTGTCCGCCATTATCAGTTGGATCAAATGTTTTGAAATATACATCAAGAATATTCTCGAATGTAGTTACTTCTGGATCATAAGTAATTTGAACTGCTTCTACATGTCCAGTTTGATTTGTACTTACACTTTCGTAAGTAGGATGCTCCACATGTCCACCACTATACCCTGAAACTACTGTTTCAATACCTGGATATGTGGTGAAGGGTTTTACTAAACACCAAAAACAACCACCTGCTAATGTCGCATAAGCCATGAAACCCCTCCTAATACTATTTTGTCATAAAATTACCACTATTTTAAGGAATTTGCTATAAAATTGATTGAATATTAATTTAAGACAAGATTTAATTGTAATATTTACGACAGTTCGCTTTTAGGATCTAAGCACGACAAGTCCGATTGCACCTTGTCCTGTATGCGTTGAAATCACAGGCGTTGTAACATTAGTATCATATTGAGTGAAATTAAATTCTTCAGTGAAATGTTTTTTGATTTTATCAACGAATTCAATTATATTTGCATGTGCAATTCCAATGGATTTAATTTTTTTATCTCCAATAAATTGTGTGATTTCCTTTTTCAAATACTGAATGCTTGCATTTTGTGTACGTGAATTATGGATAAGTTCTATTTTACCATCAACTAATGTGCCTATGGGTTTAATTTTCATCATATTACCGATTAAACCTTTTGTCTTACTGATGCGACCACCTTTAATTAATTGGTTTAATTGACCGATAACAACGTAGAGCTTGATATCTTTTTGTAATTCATTAATTTGGTTAACGATGTCTGTAGTTGAAAGTCCCTCATTATTCCATTTGACTACATGTTGCACTTGATAGCCTAAACCATAGGATATGGATTTTGAATCGATAACTGTGACATTACTTTTAGTCATTTGACTTGCTTGCAAAGCAGTTTGATACGTACCACTTAATCCAGAAGTCATATGAATACTAATGATTTCTGAACCATCTGCACCTAATTCATCATATAAATCGATAAATTTGCCAATTGCAGGTTGACTTGTTTTAACATCTGCATCATTTTCAATTTTTTCGATAAATGCTTCTGATGAAATATCAATTTGGTCAGCAAATGATTCACCATCTATCGTTAGATTTAATGGAATAACATTAATATCGTTATCAGTTAAATATTTTTGAGAAAGATCCGATGTTGAGTCCGTCACTATTTTCTTTTTACTCATATATTTCCTCCTGTTAATGTTGCTTACGAATTAAATGTAAAAATGTATGAGGAATAGTGTTCTTTTCATCTAATTCACCTGTTACTGCTGATTCTACTTCCCATTCTTTAAATGTATAAGGTGGGAAAAAGGTATCGCCATTAAATTTATCTTCAATCACTGTGATATACATATCGTCAACTTGATCAATTAATGCTTCAAATAATGTTTGGCCACCAAAGATAAATACATGACCTGGTAATTCGAATATTTCATCAATAGAATGTATCACATCGACACCTTCATGATGGAAAGCTTTATTCCTAGTTAATACCACGTTACGTCTATTTGGTAATGGCTTTCCAATCGAGTCGAACGTTGCTCTACCCATAACTAAAGTGTTATGAGTCGTTAAAGATTTTACGTGTTTTAAATCATTTGGCAAATGCCAAGGAAGTTTATTGTCAATGCCAATTACCCTCTGTTGATCATGTGCCACTAATATTGAAAGTGTCATGATGGTCCTCCCTTTGTGTGAGCTATTTTTCAAAATTGTATGAACTCTCAATTATTATATAGTAAAGTGTGCAATTTATTAAATAAAAAGCGGTTTTATACTGCAATTGGTGCTTTAATTGCTGGATGAGACTCATAATCTATAATTTCTAAGTCTTCGTATTCAATATCAAAAATAGAGGCATTGCTATTAATTTTTAATTGTGGTGGAGCATAGCTGTCTCTAGCTAACTGTGTCTCAATTGCGTCGATATGATTTGAATAAATATGAGCATCACCAAATGTATGAATAAATTCTCCAACTTCTAAATTACACTCTTTAGCAATTAAATGTGTTAATAAACTATAGCTTGCTATGTTAAATGGAACACCAAGGAATATATCTGCGCTTCGTTGATAGAGTTGACAACTTAATTTACCGTCTTGTACATAGAATTGAAACATTGTATGACATGGTGGTAAAGCCATAGTATCAATTTCTGTTGGATTCCATGCTGAAACAATGTGTCTTCTAGAGTTAGGATTATGTTTAATTTGATCAATCACTGTTTTTAATTGATCAAAATGATTACCATCTTTATCTATCCAATCACGCCACTGTTTTCCGTATACATTTCCAAGATTTCCATATTTTTCTGCAAATACGTCGTCTGTCAAAATGGCTTGCTTAAATTTTTGCATTTCAGCCTTATAAAGTTCGTTAAATTCTGAATCAGTTTGTGATCTATGACCAAAATCAGTCATATCCGGACCATTGTAATCACTTGATTGGATATAATTTTCAAAAGCCCATTCATTCCAAATATTATTATTGTATTGTAACAAGTATTTAATATTTGTATCGCCTTTAATAAACCATAACAGTTCAGTTGCAATTAATTTAAACGACACTTTTTTTGTAGTTAATAGTGGAAACCCTTGTGTTAAATCAAAACGTAGCTGATGGCCAAATTTTGAAATTGTTCCTGTGTTTGTGCGGTCTTCTTTTTCTTTACCTATCTCTAATATCGCTTCGCATAATTCGTGATAAGATTGATCAAAGGTATTTTGCATAATAATGCACTCCTTCTCCTTTTAATATTAGTTAACTTTATCATATTGGAAAATGATTATATTTTAAAGCCGTGTGTAGAAAATAATTGATATATTTTACACTGACTGCTAAACGGTTTGAACTATGACTTAACATATTAAAAACCAGTGTTCACAATCCATATTATAGAAAATTTGAATTGTAAGCACTGGTTCGAATTAGTCTATTTTAAAAATATAAATCTAGAAAATATAATGTGATCGACAATTAACAATAATCGTCAAAAGCATCCTTAATATCCATACAGATATCTTGGATATCTCTACCTTCTATATGTTCACGTGGTATAAAATGCTTCAATTCTGTCCCTTTAAATAATGCATAAGATGGACTAGAAGGTACTTGTTGAATATAATCTCTCATTTCGGCAGTAGCCTCTTTATCTTGTCCAGCAAATACTGTAACTTTATGCGTAGGTTTTTTATCATTTTGTTCAGCTACAGTTACCGCTGCTGGTCTAGCTAAACCTGCAGCACAGCCACATGTTGAATTAATAACAACAAATGTTGTTTCATCTTCTTTAACTTTACCCATAAAGTCTTTAACGGCTTCTGCACTTTCTAAACTTTTGAAATCTCTACCCGTCAATTCTGTACGCATTTGCGTAGCTAGCTCATTCATATATGCTTCGTATGCATTCATGTATAACAACTCCTATAATTAACTGTTTTTATTTCGATTAGCGATTTGTTTCCACACTGAACCCAGTGCTTCGTCTCCATTTTCAATACGAGATATTGCCATTTCTATTTGTAATTTAACCTCATAAGCTGGATCATTTGCATGTGCCTTCAAAGCAGGTAATTGCTCCTGATTTCCTTCGTCAAATATAAACATTGCAGCACGCCAACGGACAATTTTTTGAGGATCATCAAGTGCATTTTCCATTTCTGGCAAGGCCTTTTTAAATCCTAAATCACTAAGGCAATCACCCGCAGTACGTCTTACAGCTGGACTCTTATCATTTAATCCTTTATATAAATAAGGTAATACTGCTTCATCCTCAATCATACCAAGAAGTACTACTGCTTCACGACGCAATGGAATTTTAGTCTCATTTAATGCTTCCCCTAATAATGGGAAATCTGTTTTCGTTGGTGTAGGAAATGATTTTAACATTCTTAACTTATCTTTCCAATCTTTTGCAGATTGATAAGTTTCTAATGTCACATGCTGATATGACTTTTCTGGTATAACCACATCTGTTGCTAGTGCTTCCTCGACTAGTTGTTTTAAGGTCGATTCTGGGTAAACTGCAGTAATTTCTTCAAAAACCTCTGTCATAACCTCATCTAATTCGCCATATCTGACACCTAAGTCTTCCCATTTTCTTAAAAAGACAATGTTATCTTCATCTTTTTGAGCAGCTAACATACTGTCAACAAAGATTTCAGGTAGTTGCTTTCTTTTTTCTTCTGTATTGGTCGTCAACTTAATTTGATATGGTATGCCTTTAAATTTTAATACTTCTGTTTTCACTTCACCGAAATGTTCGTCAGGAACAGCTTCGTTTGCAGTTGCTGCTTCATCTTCTTTCAGTGTTGCTGTAACTTGAGGTAACACTTCTTCCCAATCAAATTTTGGCTTCTTGTCTACAGCTAAAAAGTCCATGACATGGAAGATAGATTTGACACCTTCAATTGCTAAAATGTCATTGATGAAATGAGGTTGTCCATCCTGTATAGAAGTATACGTATTAGATTTATTATCTTGCCTTTTTTCATTTAACACAATTTTCATGGTATTAGGACTTGGTGTAGGTTCTACGCGAACTATTTCCATAAAGGTACCTCCTTTTTACGCTTCTTCTATAGTTTCTGTGATTTTAGGAATAATCGTATCCCAGTCAGATTCGTCACTTTTATTAATAGCTAAGAAATCCATGACATAAAAAATTGAAGTAACCTCTTCAATTGCTAATAGTGCGTTAATAAATGCTGGTTGATCTTCTTTCACAGCATTATAAGTATTTGATTGATTACCTTCTCTAGCTTCATTTAAAACAACCTTAATTGTATTAGGGCTTGGTGTTTGTTCAATTCCTTTGATATCCAATATAACTGCCTCCTTATTGTAATTCGTTTCCTAATTGTTTAATTTGTTTGCCTATCGAACATTCATTTATACAAAAATGATGTGCTTGTGTTTTACCTTCTGTTTTTCTCTTATGACTCTTTAATAAGCATTGATTACAATAAGTGTTCATGAGGTAATCGATTGCATCAATCGCTTCTTTTTCTGAATAAGTTAAAATATTTGTCACGCTCCTATTTTTGAAAATTAACAAAGATATATGTTATGTGTAATTATCTTTATTAAGTATAGGTCACTTGTTCGTATTATATCATTTGTAACTACAATTGTTTAATATAAAAACTGTATTCGCTAAAGTTGAAAAAATTAGATATTTTTATTATTTTCAGGGGGTTGCAATTTTATAATATTTTGGTAAAATAAATCAGTTGTTTAATAGCGGTTTCTAAACACCCGCATCATCAAAATTTAGGAGGATTTTAAATTGTTTAATGAATTATTTGGTGTTTTCACCTTTGTTGTAACGTTTTTATTATTAGTGTTTATGTATAGAATGTTTGGCAAACAAGGCTTAATTGCATGGATTGCAATTGGTACAATTATTGCTAATATTCAAGTGCTTAAAACAGTTGACTTATTTTCAATTTCAGCAACTTTAGGTAATGTAATGTTTGCTTCTATTTATTTGGCCACGGATATTTTAAATGATATTTATGGTCGGAAAGTAGCAAAACGTGCTGTATGGATTGGGTTTAGTTCTACTTTAGTGATGATTATTGTGATGCAAATGTCGCTTCATTTTATTCCGTCTACTATTGATACGTCTCAACATGCACTAGCTACAATCTTTAATGTCGTGCCACGTATTGCACTTGGATCAGTCATTGCTTATATTATTGGTCAACATTTAGATGTATTTATTTTTTCAATGATTAAAAAAGTTTTTAGTTCGGATAAAACGTTTATTGTAAGGGCATATGGTAGTACAATTATTAGTAATATTATTGATACTGCATTATTTGTAGCGATTGCATTTATCGGTTCAATGCCGAATGGTGCTGTCTTTGAAATCTTTATTACGACGTATTTATTAAAGGTAATTTCAACGATTTTTAATGTTCCTTTTGGATACTGGGCGAAATCTATGTATCGTAAAGGTAAGATACAAAAATTAGATGAAGGATATTAAATATGTTTTGAATCTAAGTTTTGAATTAATAAGTGAAATGTATATTTTTGAGTGAGCCTAAAATGACTTTAGGTTCACTTTTTTATTTGTAAAAAATTTTAAATGATTTGGGCATGGTTTCCACGGTCCCCACTTCAGCATGTAGTCTTCAGTAAGTGCTAATCCCGTATGAATCTGCCCAAAATTTTGAAAATATAATATACATGCTTAAGTTTATTATATGAGCAGACCTTTCTATACCAACTAGTCACTTATCAATTGAAGCTTCATAGTCATTTATAAAGAAGTTCTAATATAACCTAACCACTTTATTAGTATTTAGACATTTCACAGCGTTTTAGATATCAAATCATATAATTCACTAAATGTTTCGTAACCTTCATTTCCTAAAAAGTGTCCGTTATGTTGAATTGTATAAGTATCGATGTTGAATGCATTTGATAATTGTTCAGATGATTTTATATTTACAACTGGATCTTGATTTGCAGCTATAGAATAAATATGGCTTGCTTGTATATTTTCAGGCGTCACTTTACATTGTTGAATATAGTTATCAAGTTCTGGAATATTATTTAATGTCTGAATAAATCCTGAAACTAAAAATAATCCTTTTATTTTTGGCATTTGATTTAGCTTTGATAAATAATTCAAGGTAGTAATAACACCTAGACTATGAGCAACAATTATAGTTTGACTATTAAGTTTATTATCTAAATTATCTTTTAATGCTTGTTCCCATTGTTTAAAATCTGGATTTTTACTATTAGGTAAATAGACGATTTGTGTCTTATAGCCATACTTTGCCATTTTGTCTGCTAACCATTGGAACCAATGACTATTTGTGCTTGCTTGGTAGCCGTGAATTATAAATAGTTGTTTCATAAACAACCTCTCCTTAATCCCGAGTGTTTTAGTAAAGTTTATTATTTGTAATTTATAATACGAAACATGTTGTATATTAACAAGTAATTTGTTTCAAAAATATAGTATAACAACATAGCGTTTGGTAAGATAGAATAAATATAATTTGTAGGTGAAGTTATGGCAAAAATATTTTTCGATGCAGCTACAGCCGG
Source organism: Staphylococcus gallinarum (assembly GCF_029774255.1). Taxonomy (NCBI): domain Bacteria; kingdom Bacillati; phylum Bacillota; class Bacilli; order Caryophanales; family Staphylococcaceae; genus Staphylococcus; species Staphylococcus gallinarum. The sequence continues at coordinate 1,498,152 of NZ_CP069082.1, read as the reverse complement.
TAATCCAGGGCAAAGTGTAGGCGCTGTGGTCATCATTACTGAAGAACAAAGATATCACTATACCATTGATTTAGGGTTAATGGATAACCATACTGCAGAATGGGCAGGATTAGTATTTGCATTAGAACAAGCGCAAGCAATAGATATAAAGACTGCTTTGGTTTATACAGATTCTAAATTAATAGAAGATACTTTAAATAAGGGACAAGTAAAAAATGAAAAATTTAAACCTTATTTGAAACAAGTGCTTAAAATGGAACATGAATTTGATTTATTATTTGTCAAATGGATACCAAGAGCGCAAAATAAGGAAGCAAACCATCATGCGCAAAATGCCTTGTATAAACTTACTAAAGGTAATAAGAAGTAATCATTAATTTACAATATTGATAAACATAATAAAACACGTATCGTAAAGATTAAAAACCTGAACGATACGTGTTTTAATTTTATTGTTAATTAAAGTGAGTTGTTAAATATTTTCTTGAAACGAACAATTCGTGTTCATTACAAATGTTTAAAATTTTAGTGATATCTGTTGCAAATTTCATATCATTTAATAAGCTTGAAGCATTTAAAGGTACCTGAGTATGAATTTCTGCAAGGGATTTTGAAAGTTTTAAATTATCCATATCAGTTTCTATTTTTTTACGTTGGCCAGGAGTCAGTTCATCTAATGCATGGATAACGGACTCTACTGAACCATGATTTTGTATAAGTTTAATGGCAGTCTTTTCTCCGATTCCTTTAACTCCAGGATAACCATCTGCTGTATCACCCATAAAGGCTTTAACATCGATCAATTGCTTTGGATCTAAACCATATTCTGATTGGAAGCGATCTAGTGTGTATCGATTATATATATTAAAGCCCTTTTTAGTTAACCATATTTCAACGTTAGGATTAATACACTGTAAAATATCTCTATCGCCTGTAATTACATAAATTTGATGTTCGTCAGAATATGCTTGTGCTAATGTACCGATTACATCGTCGGCTTCATAATTTTGGACACCTATATTTACAAAACCAAATTGGTTTGATACTTCTTTAACAAAATCAAATTGTGGAATAAGTTCTTCAGGTGGCGCAGGTCTATTTTGTTTATATCCATCGTACATTTCATTTCGAAACGTTGCCTTCCCCATATCCCAACACACTGCTACATGAGATGGATCAATTTCGTTAATCGCTGTAAACACGTGTCTAACAAAACCTTGAACACCATTTGTAGGCATACCTGTTGAAGTACGCATAAATTGATTGTGTAAACTTGTCGCATAAAAGTGACGGAATAAAAGCGCCATTCCATCAATGAGTAATATTTTGTTTGTCATTAAATAAATCCTTTCTATACTTTCAATATTTCTCGTAATGTTTTATTTGTCTCTTCAAGTTGCTGAATTAATTGATTATCTAAATCGAAAGCAAGTAACGATTTAATTTGCTGATGTAAATCTGCTTCTATCGCATAACAATGTTGATCAACTTGTGATTGTAGTGAACTAACGATGTCGTTTAATGCTTTTCTTAAATCAGCAATACCAGAACTTAGGAATTCCATAGTAGTAGTATTGATCTGTTCTTGAATTTCGCTTTGTGTTTTCGGCTGTAGAATATTCTTTTTCGTCAGTGACTTTGGTAATGCCTTAACTAATGAATCTAAATCAATTTTAAGTAATGGTTCGTTTAATGATTCATCAATATCTTTAAAGTCTGGTTCAAAAAACACGTGGATTTGTTCAAGTTTCTGCTTTAATGGTGCGATTTCCATTAATAATTGTTCTACAAAATACTTTTTGATTCTTTCGACTAGCAATGATTGTTCTAAATATAAACGTTGATGTATCTGATCTAAATAGGTTTTTGTTGAAATACGTTTTTCTGCTGAAAAATCACTGTTTTTAGTCATTTGACCATTATAAACTGATTTGACTTCATCAAGCAATTGAATTTTTAAACGTTCACTCAAGTGATAAATTTGGTCCTCTACCTCATTAGCAGTTCGTTGTTCTGCTGGTTGTAGTAAAGATTGTGAAATGATTTGAGTTTGATCATATTGAGTTAATTTCTTTTTACGTTGAGCGATTTGTGATTGATTATGTTTGGATTCTTCAATCATATCGTCGAAGGCGTTTGAAATATGTTCAAGTTGACCAAGCATTTGTTTTTGTAATATGCCTTTTGATTCTACCTGAGCAAAATGGACAATGCTATCACGTAATTTATCAATTCCTGTATCTCCTGATTTTAGTGCTGCACGGCTTGAAACGGCAAATATATCCGATTTCATATTCACTTGTTCTAATGCATCGCCAACATATTCAATTACAGCATTCAAATCTTCTTCAGATTCTGCTAAATCAGTTGCGTTAATAATCATTTTAAATGCTTGGTTTTCATTTAATTGATTCATGTCTTTCATATGTTCAATGAAACGTTTGTCATTATCAGTAAAGGAATGGTTGAAATAGCTGACATATAATATTAAATCAGATGATGTAAGTATTTTTTCAGTTTCATTCGTGTGTCGTTGATTATTAGAATGTAAACCTAATGAATCGACGATAATCTTATCTTTAAGCCATTCTAAAGGCAATTTAAGATGGACAGTATTAACGAATGTGGCATATTCATCTTCAGCACTCCATTTTTTAATATCTTCAGGTTCAACCGTGTGAACTAAGCCTGAATCAATCATATCTTGATACATTGTATAGTGTTTTTCAACTGCTTTTACAAAGGCTAATTTATTTTTTTCAAGATGAGCTGTTAATTTTGAAATATTTTGTGATAAAAATGCCGTAATACTCTCGAAAGATTTATTTTCTATTTCAAATACTTGATTTAATTCGTTGAGTAGCTGTTCGGGTTCCTTTAATGTTATCTGACTTTCAGTACCATATGACAATTCAGTCATTGCCGCAGTAGTTGGATTTGGTGAACTGACTAAATATTGATCACCAAGTAAAGCGTTAATCAAACTACTTTTACCTGCACTAAACGTTCCGAATACACCTATTTTTATTATTTTATTATCAAGGCGTCTTAATGTCTCATTAATATCTTTCTTTGTTTGTTCAAATAATGGAATATCATTAATTAAATTTAACCCTTTTTGGATTTGTTCAGTATAATCATTTGTGACTATCTCACTATTTTGATGTTGTGTTAACGTTGTTTTAGTCGTTTCTTGGTTATGTTTAGGACTATAATCTATTTCTGTACGATCGATCAGTTTATCAAGTGAATCGTCGATATGGATGTAATAGTGCATATAATTTTCAGTTTGCAATGACTCTCTAAGATTTCTGAAGTCCATAAAGCGTTGGTAATCGTTATAATCATCTTCCTCTTCAATGCCTATATCATTCGCTTTAGAATGTTGGATAGCCTTTTTAAATAATGGATTTGAAGCATTCACTATATACTTTTTAATTGCTTTCATTAAATCATCTGAAAATGTTAGTACATATTGATTGCTAATACTAATTTGCTGTTGATATAAATCAGTAATCAGTTCAGGTTTGATTTCATAATGTTGATTTAAAATATCATTATTAATTTCGGCAGAGTTAATAAATCTAGTTAAGAATGACATATCGCTTCGAAGCGGTTGACGAATTTCTTGATTCACTTTTTCTTGTAGTTGTTGCACCACAAGATTGAGCCTTTCATTCTGTTCGGCAAGTGTTTTATTTTTTCGGTTGAAGATACCTCCAACTTTAAAATCCTTAGTACGACTTTCTAAATAGTGTCGAATTGTTTCACGTGTGTCGTGTGTCATGACATAAGCATTTTCTAATATATCTTTACGTTTTTGTTCTAAATAATTAAATAAACGATCGGGATTATTTAATAACTTTGCTTCTTCGCTTACCTCACGATGTTGTTGAAATTTCAAATAAGCATGGTCGAAATCCGCTTCATAAATATCCAATTTATCTAATAAATCATTTATTTCATATTGTATATATGATAATTGCTCATCGGTAATAAATTTGACGATACGTTCCACATAGTCATTGATTGTTTCTCTATGATTATCCTTTTCTACAAGATAACTTGATAAAGCTTCAATTTCATTGTGTTCGTGTTCGAACTTTGAAACATAGAAGATACGATCCAAATTAATTTCCCATTCAGCAATGGAATTTTCTACGCGAGATTTAAAGGTATCAAATGATATTTCATCTTCGTTATGTTTATCAATTTGATTAATTACAAAAACAACTGGTACATTGGCTTGGTTTAGTCGTTTCATAAATTGGAAGTTTAATGCGGATTGAACGTGATTATAGTCTACTGTATAAAATAATACATTGCTGGTATACATAAATTCTTCTGTACTTGATTGATGAGTTGCGACATTAGAATCAACACCTGGTGTATCTTGCAAGGTAAATCCATTATTGAATTTAGGAGAATTATATTTTATCTCTACAGATTCTACATCGAAATTTTCACGGTTCATTTGCTTTACTTCATCATAATTATCTAATTGCGTATATTGTTTATTACTTAAATTGGCAATAATACCATTTTCATCTGTAACAGTAACAATCGCGGTATTACTTGTAGTTGGTACAGGTGAACTCGGTAATATATTTTCTTCAAACAATAAATTAATTAACGTTGACTTGCCTGCTGAGAAATGGCCAACAAAAGTAGCAGTATATTGTTCTAAGTATACTTTTTTAATTACTTGATTAATGATATGTACGAGTCGTGCATTGTTTGATTTTTCAACTTCTTTTTTTAATTTATATAAAATATCTAGTTGCTCAGTGTTAGACATCATATTATCCCCTTTGTTACATATATGTAATTATTCTTATTGTATAACAAAATAACAATTGTCAAAAGTAAGTTAATTAAAATACCTGACTAAAATCAAAGATGAAAGTATTCTAAATTCTACATTGTTAAGTGTGTATTGGTGCTACTGAGTTAAATTGTGCTAATGCATCAAAAAAAACCACCCTTGAAGCGGATGGTTTATAAAATAACATTATTTGGATTACCCTAATAGACATATAGCTTAATTGTTGAATCCTAAATGTTAGGGATTTGATTATCAGTATTTGGTTTGCTTATTCCAATGTTTTCTTTAAAATATAGTTCAGGATTTTTGGCGATATTAACGGCAACTGCAGCAACACTTTTTCTAGACACTTCTGTACCTTTAAATGGTTCTGCCCTTGTTGAGATTTCATAATCAATCTCATTTTTTTCAGTTAACCATGCAGGTCGGAATATCGTATAATCCAAATTAGAAGCTTCAATGATTTCTGCTGCCTTTCTGTAGGTACTCAATTGGTTACCAATTTGTGTTTTAATCCATTGACCAAATTCTCCTGGCACTTCATCATAAATACCAAGCGCAGTGACAAATATCAAACGTTTGACTTCTTTATCTTCCATTGCCTTTACAATGGTTTCCGCTTCTTTATCTAATTCTCCTGATAAACTTGCGAATACGATATCTACATCTTCTAATGCACGACTCACATCATCTAGGTTTGTCGCGTCACCTTCCCTAACTCTAATACGGTCTGATGCAAAATCAGGTAATCTGTTAGCATCTCTTAAAAATAATCGTAAGGTATATGATGTATTTTCTAAAAATGAATTAATAGCTGCTTTAGAAACTGCACCATTTGCACCTAATATTAATACTCTTGTCATGTAATCACTCCTATAAATCGTTATTAATTAATATATAGATGTATACTTTTATACTTTGTTTTAGGCTGTATCTCGGTTAACGTTTAATTTAACTTTGCCTCGCTTATGTCTCACAATACTACAGTTATCCCGTTTATTCTAACAATAAACTCAATGTTTACTTAAACATTATAAGAATTTAAAAAAATCTTTATATTATAGATTATTATTGCACTAATTGATGAATTTGACTATAAAATAAAAAAATCTCTAACACAATACCGCAACATAAAATATATGGTGTCAGTGTGATTAGAGATTTAATAAATCATAAATGAAGTTAATTTATAATTGGATTTTTATCTTTTTTGATTTTGAAATATTGTGAGATGCTATATACGATAATGCCAATCCATATAAAAATGAAAGTGATGAGTTGATCAATATTGAACGGTTCTTTAAATAAAAAGACGCCGAGTACAAACATGATCGTGGGTCCAATATATTGTATAAATCCAGTTAATGATAATGGAATACGTCTAGCTCCTGCTGAAAATAGAATGAGTGGCACTGCAGTGACTGCACCAGATAATAGTAACCAGAATGAAGATACATTGTAACCGAAAGTCAAGTCTCCTTGTTGCCAAACATACCAAATATATATCAGTCCTGCAGGCGCAGTTACAATACATTCAATAGTGATACTACTTATCGCATCAAGTGGAACGAGTTTTTTAATCAAGCCATAGATGCCAAATGAACCTGCTAGTAATAATGAAATACCAGGAAAAACACCCATTTTTAATGTCATATATAATACGCCTATGACCGCTAATGCAATGGCCAACCATTCAGCTTTATTAAACCGTTCTTTTAAAAAGATTAGAGCTAATAATATGCTGACTAAAGGATTGATATAATAACCTAAACTAGATTGTAGTACATGTCCATTGGTCACTGCCCAGATAAATGTACCCCAATTGATAGTTATGACATATCCGGCAGCAATAATTGCGATCAGTTGAATGGGTTGTTTTATTAATTGTTGCACGTCTTTGATAAATGGCCCTGTCTTGTTACTGATGATTACGATAAAAACCATAAATATCATTGAAAAGATGATTCTAAAGGCTAGTATTTCAAAAGCACCTATATTTTGAATTAATTCCCAATATATTGGCAATATTCCCCATAAGATATAGGCACCGAATGCAAAAATGACTCCTTTTTTAAATTCACTATTCAAATCGTGCACCTCCTTTAAAGTGTTTTATAATATGAAGTGCTCATTTTTCGGTTATCGAACGTTTGTTCTATATTTAGCGTTGGCCCCAATATTGATAATAAGTACATTCGATATAACCATTAAATAACTTTCTACGTTTTGTAGCTTTTCTATTAGTTAAGTGCTCAAATTCAGAATTACTAGTAAGTACATACGCAGATAAACGTGCATGTTGATGTAACAATTTACCGATATAACGATACATTTTTTCAACCTCATCACGATCACCGATACGTTCACCATATGGTGGGTTACCAATTAACGCAACAGGTTCATTTGTATCAATCGTTAATGTATTAACATCTTTTACGCTGAAATTGATAATGTCAGCAAGACCAACTTCTTCAGCATTACGTTTTGCGATTTCAATCATTTCAGGATCAATATCTGAAGCATAAATTTCAATTTCTCTATCATAATTTGCTTGTTGATCTGCTTCGTCTCGCATTTCGTTAAATAAATTATCTGGCATGATATCCCAGGTTTCAGAAACAAAATCTCTGTTGAATCCTGGAGCGATATTCTGAGCAATTAGACTTGCTTCAATTGCAATTGTACCTGAACCACAGAAAGGATCGATTAATGGTGTATCACCAGTCCAGTTTGCTAAACGGATTAAGCTTGCAGCTAATGTTTCTTTAATTGGTGCTTCACCTTGTGCTAAACGGTAACCACGTTTATTTAAACCTGAACCTGAAGTATCAATCGTTAATAAAGCTTCGTCTTTAAGGATAGCAACTTCAACTGGATATTTTGCACCTGTTTCATTTAACCAACCTCTTTCCTCGTAAGCTCGCTTTAAGCGTTCTACAATTGCTTTTTTAACTATAGCTTGACAATCTGGCACACTATAAAGTGTTGACTTAACACTACGGCCTTGCACTGGGAAATTACCATTTTGCTCAATAATGGCTTCCCATGGTAAAGATTTTGTTTTTTCAAATAGTTCGTCGAATGTAGTCGCTTTAAATTGACCAACTACAATTTTGATTCTATCTGCAGTTCTTAACCATAGGTTACATTTAACAATTGCAGTTTCATCACCTTCGAAATATATTCTGCCATTTTCTACAGTTGTGTCGTAACCGAGTTCTTGTATTTCTTTTGCAACAACTGCTTCCAATCCCATTGGACATACGGCTAATAATTGGTACATAGTTTGTCTCCTTCGCTTTTATGATTATGTAAGTATTTTATCAAAACTTTATTTAAATAGATATGCTGTAAGTTTATGAACTTTGTAAATATCTAATATTAATATGGATAGTTTTACATTTAACAATGAAAAAAGCTCTCCGAAATGGGAGAGCTTGGGTCTAGTGATGATATTTCTATAAGCCATGTTTTGTACCTTTGTACTGCCAACGTGTACTAGTAACACTTGTACGCAGGTGGTAACCATCTGTCTACATACCTTTAATTTAAAAGGTATGCCTTAATTATACGTTGAATTCCGCTAAAAAAGTGCTCCTACCTAATTTGGATTGCTCACTCGAGGGGTTTACCGCGTTCCACCCTTTATATTTCTATAAAAGCTACGTCACTGTGGCACTTTCAAACTATTCTAGCCATATCTTTGAAGACTTAGGCTATTTCGTTGCCGTCAATTTAATGCCTTGACTTATTGTTTCGTCAAGCACGAACACTACAATCATCTCAGATTGTGTGAGCATGGACTTTCCTCTATATTGCTATAGCGATTACCCGAAACACCATCTTTAAAAGTATATCATTATTTAACTTTTGAAACAAATGAAAATAAGACAAGTTTTAAATTTATTTAAAACTTGTCTTTATGTAGATAGTACCTTATCCACCTTTGGGCATATATTTCTAACAATTATGCTTTGCCTTATTTACCAAACACAGCTTTTTCTAAATTAGAAATACGTTTTAAAATATCTACATTATTACCGCTATTGTTGGCACTCTTACTTGCATTACTATTGTTTGAAGAGAAATTTTTATTTTCTTGTGGTCTCGATGTTGCTACACGTAATCTCAACTCTTCAAGTTCTTTTTTAAGTTTATTATTTTCTTCTGAAAGTTTAACGACTTCACTATCTAAGTCTGCCATTTTTTGATAATCTGCTATGATATCGTCTAAGAAGGCATCTACTTCTTCTCTTCTATAACCACGAGTCATAGTTTTTTCAAAATCCTTTTCATAAATATCTTTTGCTGATAATTTTAATGAAACATCTGACATTATTTTTCCACCTCATTCAAAACTTTGTTCTTGAGACCACTGTAAATCGTTGATAAATTCAGTTAATTCATCGAACGTAACAATGTCACAAGTATAGTTTGTTTCTTCCATAAAATCAACTAACATCTGCTTAAAGAATTTTGGGCTTGCTTCTTGTTCCTCATCATAAATTAACAGCGTCAAATCGGTATGATCTAGCATAAATCGATCTGTTTGTTTAAATTGATGAGGCCCTTCATATGATGAATGAAACACACTATCTACATAATCAGCTTGTTGCTGGATTGTATTATACTTTAATTGATTTTGCTCGTTCCATCTATCGCTATGCCCATAAAATGGAGTTATAATACCAAGTTTTAACTCCGGGAATGTAGTTTTTAATTCAAGTACTACCTCTGCTGTCCATAATTCTATACCCATCTGTCCTTGTATTAATACCCACTCTAATCCTTCTTCAATCAACTGAATTAATTTATGTTTGATAAATTGCTTTAAATAATTGATTTCTGGCGCATCGTCTTTGAATATATTCAATTCATAAGATTTATATCCTGTTACATAAATGGTCTTAATCATATTTCCACTCATTTCTCAGTATATAAGCTAAATCATATTGTACTGCTTTAATTTTTTCAGTGAAAAGTTTCCTACTTGTACGTTTAAAATGACACTCGACAGACAATGCCTCGATATTTGAAATAAGTAGGTCGAACTTTCTTTTATTCATATATTGTAATGATAGAATTTGAGTCTCAAATGAACGCAATTTAGAAAGTGATTTATCAATTTTCTCTGTGAATGGTATGACCTCTGTATAAAAATCATAATCCGTATTACTTTCTTTTACTAACTCATATTTATCTTGCATGTATTGCACTTCATTTAAAAGCTGAGTAATTAATTGTTGCATGAGGTTTCCTCCTACACAACAAATTTACCACAAATGCCGTGATGCGTCATTTCTAAAGCGATGTCAAAGTTTAAATACTTAAAATTAATCTCTATTTTCTAATATTGTATATTTAAAAGAAGCACGTTAAAATATATATGATGTATTTTTGTAATTAAATTTACATCCTTTCTTATAGTATAGTTTGGAAAAATAAAGCAAAGTCAGTTATAATGGAAAAGGTTTTTCATAACCAAATTAGAGTGGTGAAAAAAATGAATTATCCTAATGGAAAGCCATTTAATAGAAATAAGCCTCAAGTCGGACGCGCTTTTTCTAACAAATCAAGTAATATAGACTATGGTGGCAGAGGTATGTCCTTGGAAAAGGATATCGAACTGTCGAACACTTATTATTTAAACCATGGCATGGCTGTTATACATAAAAAGCCTACCCCCGTACAAATAGTAAATGTTCACTACCCCATGAGAAGTAAAGCCGTAATCAATGAAGCTTATTTCCGAACACCTTCAACCACTGACTATAATGGCATTTACAATGGCCGTTATCTAGATTTTGAAGCAAAAGAAACTAAAAATAAAACGTCGTTTCCTTTAAATAATATGCATGAGCATCAAGTTGTACATATGGATGCATGTTATAAGCAAAATGGAATCGTTTTTTTATTAATCCGCTTCAAAACATTAGATGAAGTTTATTTGCTTCCCTATGTTAAATTCAAATATTTTTGGGAAAGACATATGAGTGAGGTGAAAAAGTCAATTACGGTTGAAGAAATTAGAAAAAATGGTTACTATATTCCTTATCAGTATCAACCACGATTGAATTACATCAAAGCAGTTGATAAGTTGATATTAGATGAAAGTGAGGACCGCGTATGACGGAGAAGAAAAGGACTTCCCAATCCAATAGTAATGGAGAGTCCGAACAAAAAAAGAATAGGAATATTAAGAGAACGATTATTAAGATATTCGGCTTTCTTATCATTGCCTTTATCGTTTTAGCATTAATCGGTATTTTACTATTTGCGTATTATGCTTGGAAAGCACCAGCATTTACGGAATCTAAATTACAAGATCCGATACCAGCAAAAATTTACGATAAAAATGGTGATCTCGTAAAAACGTTGGACAATGGTCAACGTAGAGAACATGTCGATTTAGACAAAGTACCAACCAAAATGAAAGAAGCTGTTTTAGCTACAGAGGATAATCGATTCTATGATCATGGTGCACTAGACTATAAACGTCTATTTGGTGCTGTTGCGAAGAACTTTACAGGTGGATTTGGATCACAAGGTGCTTCGACTTTAACACAACAAGTTGTTAAGCGTTCATTCTTAACTGACCAAAAATCTATTGCTCGTAAAGCTCAAGAGGCATACTTATCATATCGTTTAGAACAAGAGTACAGTAAAGATGAAATATTCCAAATGTACTTGAATAAGATTTATTATTCAGATGGTGTCTACGGTGTGAAAGCTGCTGCTAAATATTACTTCAACAAAGACTTGAAAGATTTAAATTTAGCAGAAGAAGCATACTTAGCAGGTCTACCTCAGGTGCCAAACACTTATAATATCTATGACAATCCTAAACAAGCGGAATCACGTAAAGATACAGTACTTTATCTAATGGAATACCACCATAGAATTACTAAGAAGCAAAAAGAAGAAGCACAAAAAACTTCTCTTCAAGATAACTTAGTAAAACGAACAAATAAAGAACGACAAGTAAGTGAAAATGATTCAAACAAAGAATATGATTCTTACTTAACGTTTGTTAAATCAGAATTAATGAACAACAAAGAATTTAAAGACAAAGATTTAGCATCTGTTTTAAATAGTGGTATTAAGATTTATACAAACATGGATAAAAACGTTCAACAAACTTTACAAGACCGTGTAGATAATGGTAGTTATTATAAGAACGAAGACCAACAAGTTGGTTCTTCAATTGTTGACAGTGAAACTGGTGGTTTAGTTGCGATTTCTGGCGGTAGAAATTATCGAGATATCCAAGATCGTAACCAAGCAACAGATGCTCACCCTACTGGTTCATCACTGAAACCATTCTTAGCATATGGTCCTGCAATAGAAAATATGCAATGGGCAACAAATCACGCTATCCAAGATGAATCTTCATATCAAGTCGATGGTGTAACGTTTAAAAACTATGATACAAAGAGTCATGGTACAGTGAAACTTTATGATGCATTACGTGAAAGTTTCAACATTCCAGCACTTAAAGCTTGGCAATCTACTAAAGAAAATGCCGGCAATGATGCACCTAAGAAATTTGCTAAAAAAGTAGGACTTGATTATCAAAGTGATATCGGACCTTCTGAAGTATTAGGTGGATCAGCATCAGAATTCTCACCTACTCAATTAGCTTCAGCATATGCTGCAGTTGCTAACGGTGGAGAATATAACAATGCACACTCTATTAAGAAAGTCGTTAAGCAAGACGGTGAAACAATTAAATATGAACACACGAGTCATAAAGCGATGAAAGACTATACAGCGTATATGTTAGCGGAAGTATTAAAAGGTACATTCGAAGCATATGGTTCTGCTTATGGTCATGGAGTATCAGGTGTTAACTTAGCCGCTAAAACTGGTACAGGTACGTATGGTGAACAAACTTATCAACAATACGGCTTACCAGATGATGCTGCGAAAGATGTTTGGATTAACGGTTTCACGCCTAAATACAGTATGTCTGTATGGATGGGCTTCAAATCAGTTAAACAAGGTGGCGTAAATTCATTCGTCGGTCACGATGAACAAGAATACCCACAATATCTATTAGAAGATGTTATGTCTGATATCTCGCCTAAAGATGGTAAGGACTTTACTAAACCAGATTCAGTTAATGGCAGTGATAAAGATGATTTATCTGTAGCTGGACACCCAGATGATAACACAACGAGCCAAAAACCAAATGGTCAAGGTAGTAGTTCTTCATCAAGCTCTAGTAGCAGTGAATCAAGCAGTAGTTCTGATAGCAGTACTTCAAATAGTGGTTCAACAAGTAGTTCTCAATCAAGTCAAAGCTCTGGAAGCAATTCTTCTAGTGGTAATGCATTGACTAAGCTATTCAACTTGAACGCAATATTTGATATTAGAAAATCATCATAAGATGAATTTAACCCCCGAGTTCCTATTTTAGGAAATCGGGGGTTTTTTCTTGTAGAAAAAAACCATATGATTAGCATATGGTTCATTTGTAAAAGTAATATTAATAGTCAAAATTAAGCGCCTATAAGTAATAGCCATTAAAAACACTGTCATTTTTGTTATTGCTGTTCCCTTTTAAGCTTAAGTTGATATGCGGCGTTCATTTTAATAAGTTCGGTTTTTAGTGTTTTCATTTGTCTATAACCCATGAAATGATGCTTACGCTCTATCATGTAAGTATAGCGCTCTTCAAAGTTCATAGGTACAACTGGATACGAAGACAATTGGTTTAGTTCAATTTGATCAATTTGATTAATTTGTTTGAAATACGCAACAAGTAAATCGAAATAGCTATCTAATGCAGTAATGGCCTCAGGTTTCTTTAATTGCTTATTTTTGGCAAACATATCTAATTGCTTTTCCAGTTCAATAAAATCCTCTTTTACTATCATAAATATCACGCTTCTTTCAAACTTGCTTTAAATCGTTTCTGTCCTTCTCTGCATTCTTCAAATAATGGACAAATATCACATTTTGGACTTCTAGCTAAGCAATGGTAACGTCCGAAAAATATAAGTTGGTGATGCGTTTTATTCCAACGCTCACGAGGTACAACTTTGCACAGTTTATCTTCTACTTGACGTACATTATCTTTCCAGCGACAAATCCCTAAACGCTTAGAAACCCTTTCAACATGTGTATCTACAGCTAATGAAGGTTCTCCAAATGCAACACTCATTACAACATTTGCGGTTTTTCTGCCGACGCCGGCAAGACTTTCTAGTTCTTGGTGTGTTTCAGGAATTTTACCATCAAATTTAACGAGCAGTGATTGACATAACTTTTGAATGTTTTTAGCTTTATTTCTATATAAGCCTATTGTTTTTATATCATTTTCTAATTCTGTTAGTTCTACATTTAAATAATCTTCTGGTGTCTTATATTTTTGAAATAAATTTTTAGTTAATTTATTAACAGAAATATCTGTAGTCTGAGCAGATAATAAGACTGCGATTGTAAGTTCAAATGGATTGTCATGAACCAATTCGCATTCTGCATTTGGAAACATGTTTGCTATGACATCTACCATTTCTAGTGCTTTTTTATTGCTGATCATCTGGATTCTCCCCATTTAGCCAGTCAAACTTAGGTACTTTTTGTACTGTATGTTTCATTTGAGGTTGATTAAATTGACGGCTTATTTTTTTAGAATCTTCAATGGTTTTAACATTGTTTTTCTTCCAATTAAGTAGGATACGGTCAATGTATTTAAAGCTGAGTTTATTTTGACTTGTGGCCTCGTCTAATGCTGCTTGAATGACCGACAGTTCATGATGGTCAACATCTAACCATTGATTAATTGTTTCTATTTCATAAGGTGACAAAGCCCTACCAAAGGTTTGTTCTATATTTTTAAAGACATTTTCAAATGCTAAAGTATTATCTTCAGCTATCTCTTCTTCCTCTATTGAATCAATAATTTCACTTAACCTTGTATAAAATTTATCAAGATTCATATACTCGGTAAATTTACCTTCTTCATCTTTACTAACGTTTAATTCTAGTAAATCATATTGGATTAAACGTTGAATGATAGCAGTAATTTCCCTTGAGTCTAATGTGCTACCTTGTTGTAAAGTTTCAATTGACGGTTGTTTATTTGAAATTTCTGCACTATGCAAAAGTTTAATTAGAATAATTAGCTCAGTCTCGTTTAACCCCATGTCAGAATAATGGTCTAATAATTCCTTTCGTATTATAACAGGTCTTGATTTTAATTGTTCAATGTTCATATATATCACTCCAATCAACCAGAATTGTTATAAAAGCGCCCAGTCAAAAATTTGAGACTGGACGCAAAATGAAAATTAATAACACATTATTTATGGATATAAACGATTTAATAAACGTGGGAACGGCGAAGTTTCACGGACATGTTCAACGCCTGATAACCATGCAACTGTTCTTTCTAATCCTAATCCAAAACCACTATGAGGTACACTACCGTAACGACGTAAATCTAGGTAGTAACTATAACTTTCAGGGTCTAATTCGTATTCGTTGATACGTTGTTCTAATAAGGCTAAATCATTAATACGTTCAGAACCACCGATAATTTCACCATAACCCTCAGGTGCAATTAAATCAGCACATAATACTGTATCTTCATTGTCAGGATTTGGCTGCATATAAAATGGCTTTATCTTAGTCGGATAATTTGTAATAAATACTGGTAAATCATAGTGATTTGCAATAGCTGTTTCATGAGGTGCACCAAAGTCTTCGCCCCATTCAATATCATCAAAGCCTTGTTCTTTTAAGAAAACAACAGCATCATCATATGTGATACGTGGGAATGGTGTAGTTACCTTTTCAAGCTTTGAAGTATCTCTTTCTAATGCATTTAATTCTAATTTACAGTTGTTTAATACAGATTTCACGACATGTGTAACATATTGCTCTTGCACTTCTAAACTTTGTATATGATCACAAAACGCCATCTCTGGTTCAATCATCCAAAATTCAATTAAATGGCGTCGTGTTTTAGACTTTTCGGCTCTGAATGTTGGACCGAATGAGAATACACGACCATGTGCCATAGCTGCTGCTTCCATATATAATTGACCACTTTGTGATAAAAATGCATCTTGATCAAAGTATTTCGTATGGAACAATTCGCTTGTTCCTTCTGGTGCGCTTGCAGTTAAAATTGGTGGGTCGATTTTTGTGAAACCATTATCATTGAAGAATTCATATGTCGCACGAATGATTTCGTTTCTGATTTTCATAACAGCATGTTGCTTTTTAGAGCGTAGCCATAAATGACGATGGTCCATTAAAAATTCAGTACCGTGATTTTTCGGTGTAATTGGGTAATCATGTGCTTCTGCAATGACTTCTATTGATTTCACTTGCATTTCATAACCCAAATCAGAGCGTGTATCTTCTGTAATCGTACCTGTAACATATAAAGAAGATTCTTGTGTAACCTCTTTAGCCAGTTTGAATATATCTTCTGAAACATCCGCTTTTACTACAACACCTTGCATAAAACCAGTGCCGTCTCTTAATTGTAAGAAAGCAATCTTCCCACTTGAACGTTTATTTGTTAACCATGCGCCTATTGTTACTTCTTGGTTAAGGTATTGTTTAGCTTGCTTAATCGTTGTTTTCATAACCAGTCTCCTAATATTCATAATCTACTTTTATTTATCCTAATATATTTTAACAAAATACGTAACTCAGTTCTAGTTGCGTGTGTTAACTTTATGGTTTGTTATGTTCATCTTTTTTTATTTTTTTCAATAAACTTGAAAATTGTTTTATGTCGCCTTTGTTTTGTTTATAGTTTTCTAATGCTTGCTCAAAAAATTGCTTATAATTACTACGCACGAGTCGATCATCGAATGAAACGATAATACCTTTATCTTGTTCACCACGAATTAATCGACCTAACCCTTGACGAAATCGAGTTACTGCATCTGGTAAAACATAATCTTTAAAGGTCGATGCAAATTCAGTATCCATTAACCAATACTTAGTATTATTTTGATTCATAAATGGCAATTTTGCTATCATTACACATTTAATACCGTTTGATTGAAAATCGAAACCTTCGAAAAAAGTGCCTGTCCCTAGCAAAATGGATTTATCAAAGCTATTAAATTGTTGCACAATTTTATAATTCTGATTTTGTTGTTGCGTGAGAATAACATAATCTTCAAATTCAGGTAACTCATTGAGTAATTCTTGTACCATATGCATCATTTTATAACTCGTAAATAAGATTAAACATTTGGACTCAACGTTAGTTGTATATTCGACAACGTAGTTAACAATAGATGTAACGTAATCATTGATATTTTTATAGTTATAAGATGAAACATCGTTTGGTATAAATACCGTAGTTTGTTTACGATTTGATATAGTAGAATCAATTTCAAAAGTATTGAATTTGGCATCTTTATTAAACCATTGTTTAAAGCTTTCAAACGAATGATTAAAGGTTAATGTACCTGAGATAAATGTAAGTGAATTGAACTTATCCAACACTTGCTTTGTTAATATATCCTTTACTTCATAATCCTTTACATTTAAGCGAATGGTTGATTTTTGATTTAAATTTTTAATTGATAAATAACTTGTATGGTTATTTTTTAAACTATGTTCAATATCTTTGAAGCGGTCATTAATATATAGAATTTGCTTCCGTACAGATTTTATCGTTTTGTGGCTCATACCATTGAAAAACTCAAGTGTCATATTTAATTTATGAATAATGGCATGTAAATCTTGCAAAATTGGAGACACATCAAAGTGATAAACAAAATGCACTTTGTGAATTTCGTCATCGTGTACATCAGTTTGCTTGATCAATTCATACATAGTATTAAAAAGTTGCTCATTTAAATCATGAATTTCATTTATATTTGTTTTTAGTCCAAATACATCAATTGGTGGAATATCAAGTTTTTCTAAGATGCGCTGTTGTTCTAATGTATCAATTGCTTTTAGTAATTTTTCATTTTCTGTTTTACCGATTAGACCTAGTTGATATTTTATATCTGAGTAACTCAGCTCATTTGTGACTTGATTCAAAGCATAATCAGGTAAACGATGTGCTTCATCTATAATACAATCATCGAATAATTGATAAATTGTATTATCATGCGAAGCATTTATTAAGTGCGCATGATTAGTAATACCAATTTGTATATTTTGGGCATTACGCTTTATAAAATTAAAGTAATGAATGTCATTGCGCACCGGTACATAGGTTTCGAGCTTTTGTTCGAAGTACATTTTCTGTCCGCCTTTTAAATCAAGCTCTTGAATATCACCAGTTTCAGTTTCTGTTATCCAAATAAGTAACTGCATTTTCAATATATTTACTTCGTAATTTGTCGATTCGTCTTTAAGTATTTGGCTTATCAATCCTAAAGCAATATAATCACGTTTACTTTTAATTAATGACGCATTTATTTTGAAATTCAATGCCTTTTTTAAAGCAGGGATATCTTTAATAAGTAATTGATTTTGTAATAATTTCGTATTTGTAGAAATCATTACATGTTTACCAGTCTCAATATTATACATTATCGCTGCAAGTAAGTAGGCAATTGACTTTCCGCTTCCTAAAGGGGCTTCGATCATTGCTTTTTCACTATGCATTAATTGTTCTAGGATAATTTCAGCTAGATATAATTGCTGCGGTCTATAAGTGAGGTTTAACTCCTCAGTCACCATTGTATATAAATCTTTTAATGTGCCTTCAAAATTAACTTTAGGTGCTTTAAAGTCCGTTTGCTTCTTATATATAATTTGTTCGAATTGCTCATAATGTTGATCTAATGTCTCTTGGTTATGATTGCGCACCATTTCAAAGATAATGTCATATAAGTCATACTTTAAGTTTTTACTTAAATAATATAGTTGCTTTAAAGTATCGAGTGGTAATGATTCGAACTTTTCAAAGGCAAGTATCATTAATTGTGCCGTTGTTTCTGCATCTTCATCCGCTCTATGTGCATTATCCAATGCAATACCATGCGCTTCTGCTAATTCACTAAGTTGGTAACTCTTATCTGTTGGAAATGCTACTTTAAACAACTCTAATGTATCTAACACTTTTTTAGGACGATATTTTATATTACAAGATTTAAAAGACTTCTTAATGAAATTTAAATCAAAAGCGACATTGTGTGCCACAAATATACAACCATCTAATTGTTTATAGATGTCTTCGGCAATTTCATGAAAATAAGGAGCTTGATTTAGCATTTTGTCTTCAATTGAGGTCAATGCCTGAATAAAAGGAGGAATATCTAAATCAGTTTTAATTAATGAATGATAGGTGCCAATGATTTTATTCTCACGAACGAACGTAATGCCAATTTGTATAATTTCATCATAGTCTAATTGATTACCTGTCGTTTCTAAATCAACGACTGCATAACAAGGTGTATTCATCTGTATTCCTCCTTTCGCTTAATTATGACTTTAAAACTCTATGTCAGCACTGATTAATTTATGTTGTTGATTTTCATTATCTATTACGATTAGCACGCCATCATTATCAATGTCTAGTGCTTTACCTAAAAATTGATTACCATTTTCCGTGAATTTTAATTCCTTATTCCAAATATTAGAAGCATCAATATATTCCTCACGTATTGTAGAAAATGGTTCTGAAATAAATTGGTTATAACGGTATTCTATATGCTTAACTAATGCTTGTAAAAAATAGTAACGATTGATTATATCATTTGAATTTATTCTAATACTAGTGGCCTTTTCAATTAATTCACCAGTGAAATCAGCTTGAGATTGATTCATGTTGATTCCAATACCACAAATGACTGCTTCTATGCCATCACTATTAGCTACCATTTCAGTTAAAAAGCCACAAACCTTTTTACCATCAATATAGATGTCGTTTGGCCATTTGACAGTTACTCTTTTTTCAGAAAATTGTTGAATTGCATCTCTAATACCTAAAGCCATAAACAAATTGAATTTAGTTATAGTATCAAATGGTACATTAGGACGCAAAACAATGGACATCCATAGGCCTTTACCTTTTGATGACGCCCATGGTCGGTTAAAGCGACCTTTTCCTTCTGTTTGCTCATCGCTAAGGATTAAATAGGTATCGCTGTTACCCACAAGCTTTTGTTTGGCTAATATCTGAGTAGATGGTGTCGATTCTATTACTTCAATATGATTAAAAAGATTTTGTGCTTTAATAATTGGTTGTACAATGCCACTATACCATTTTTCTGGGAGTTGTATTAAGCGATGACCTCTATGATTTATGGACTCAATTTCACAGCCTTCTAATTTTAATTGATCAATAATTTTTTTGACAGCCGTACGCGAAATCGCTAATTGTTCGGCAATAAACTGCCCAGAAATATAATCTGGCTGATGTTGATATAAAATTTGTATTACATCTTTACTATATTTTGACATGTGTTTTCACCCATTCTAAAATTTCATTCTTCTGATTGTTTATTTCTCCACGAATAATGGCACATTCGATATCGCGTAATAATGGTTTTAACCATGCGCCACCAGGCTGATTTAAAGTGGTCAATATGTCATTACCATTAATTGCAATCTGTTTTCTTGAAGTTATCGGTAGTTGAGCATAAGTTTCATTAATTGTGTCTCTATTAACAATTAATGGTTGCAGGTCAATAATTTGATTATCGTGTAATAATTCAGAGTGGTTTAATACATTAATAATATCTACTTTGCCGTAATCATAAACAAAATATTTTAAATCATTTTTACTTGAAATATTAGGAATAGTTTGGATCAACTGTTCATATTTTGTTATTGCTTTCTTTTCCTGATTACTTATTTTTAACATTGATAAAGAAGCCTCTACCATAGGTTGTTGAACTTTCAAAGCAGCAATTAGTAAAGTGAAATCGACAGGTAGGTTGACTTGGAATTTTGTAAAATCAAATTGATTAAAGTAAGTTATATAGTTGAATGCATTTAAGGATTTTAAATTATTATAACTTTGAGTGATATACTTTCCAGTAAATAATTTTTTTAATTCAACAATTATTCGCTCAATTGAAAGATGCTCAATACTAGCAATGTGTGATTTCATTCCTAAATAAGTTGATTCTTCCAGCATAAATCCAAGTTGTGCTTGAAATCTGAGTCCTCTAATAATACGCAATGCATCTTCGTTAAATCTTTCGGCAGCATCACCTACTGTACGAATGATTTTATTTTCAATGTCCTGTTGTCCATTAAAGTAATCAAGTATACGATAGTGCGTATCCATGGCGATTGCATTCATCGTAAAATCACGTCGCTTTACATCTTCATATAAATCTCGGACGAAATAGACTGCATTAGGTCGACGATGGTCATCGTATTCCCCTTCAGCTCTAAATGTTGTGATTTCATATTGTTCATGTTTATAAACTACATTAATAGTGCCATGTTCCCTACCAATTGGAATTGTTTTGTCAAAAATTGCTTCAATTTCATCTGGTGTTGCACTGGTTGTGATATCAATGTCATGAATTTCTTTATGCATTAAATAATCTCGAACAGAGCCACCGACGAAATATGCTTGATAATCATGTGTGATCAAGTTGTTTAATATAGGTTGAGCTGCTTCAAAAATAGATTTATTCATTGTTTCCCTCTAACATTTTTCTATAATAATACTCATATTGATCTGCAATTAAATCTGATGCAAAACGTTGTTCTACATCTGCTAACATTTTCGTTTGCATTTCTTTATATAAATTGTCATCAAGTAGTAGTTTTTTAGCATATTTACTAGCTGAGTCACTATCTCCAACATCAACTAAATAACCTGTTGATTCATGTTTAATGACTTCCTTTATGCCTCCTGCTGTAGAACCAATTGGCACCACACCAGATTTCATAGCTTCCAGTAATGTAAGTCCAAAACTTTCCTTTTCACTCAGTAATAAAACTAAATCAGCTATCTGATAAAATTCACTCACCCAGTCTTGTTTACCAAGGAATAATACATGTTCCTCAACAGCTAAGTCTTTGGCTTTTTGCTTCATGTCCATTAATTCTGGGCCATCACCCAATAATAATAACTTAGAAGGTATTTCTTGTTGTACCTTTGCAAATGTTTCAATAATTGTATCGATACGCTTGACTGCTCTAAAGTTAGACACATGGATGAATACCTTTTCGTTATCTTTTATACCATAACATGCTTTTAAGTGCTTACTTTTTTCTGATAGTTCATCAGATTTAGTTGGAAATTCATTTTCACGAACAAAATTATAAATCGGAACGATATCTTTATCAGTTTCAATAATATCCTGTGTTTGTTGTGCTAATGATTCACTGACACTTGTTACAATATCACTTTCTTCAATACCAAATTTTATGGCATTTTTTAATGAATGATCGTAACCCAATACTGTAATATCTGTCCCATGTAATGTCGTCATAATTTTAATATTTTTATGCGACATATGTTTCGCCAATATACCGCATACGGCATGAGGTACTGCATAATGCATATGTAATAAGTCTAAATCGTATTCTTTGATAACTTCTGCAATTTTTGTACTTAGCGTTATATCATAAGGAGGATACTGAAAGACGGGGTATTGGTTGACTTCTACTTGATGGAACGTGATGTTAGGTAAAGGCTTGCGTATTCTAAATGGAATATTTGATGTTATAAAATGAATTTCATGACCACGTTCCGCTAATTTAATACCTAATTCTGTAGCAATAATGCCTGATCCACCCATAGATGGATAACATGTTATACCTATTTTCATAGTGTGCTACACCCCACAATCTCTATATTATTTACGTTCAAATCTATCTTTATCTCGTGTATTAAATTTTGTCATCGTTTCATCGAAGCTTTCTGACATATCGATGTCTAAAGAGTTAGCAATACAGAGTAAGACAAATAAATTGTCGCCTAGTTCTGCTTTAATTGTATTTTCAGCTTCTGAATCTTTTTTCTTTTTTTCGCCATAATAATGATTAATTTCTCTAGCTAACTCCCCTACTTCTTCTGTTAAGCGTGCAAGATTTGCTAATGGTGAAAAATATCCTGTTTTGAATTGGCCAATATATTCATCAACCTCATTTTGCATCTCATTCATTGTTTTCATCAAAGGATCCCTCTCAATCTTACGTTTTCTAATATAGTATAGCTTAAAATGATGATTCATGCATTATTCCTGCAATCTAGACATTTTCTGTAGCATATTTATAGCGTGTATGAGAATGATTTTATCAGTTAATAATGTTAAATAATCGTTTATGTTTGTTTAGTAAGAACTGGTCATGAAAAGATTGGAGCTGGTACATCATTCAGCGAATATTCACCACTAAATGCGTGGATATTCAAGGACTAATCATTTAAAGTACAATAGTTTGTATGATTAGGATCTATTTACTGAAATTCGCACACAAGTTAGTTTTCCACTGGCATAGTTTCCTTAGCCATATCAACAGGGTATTTCGAAAATATGATGTCTTAACATAAAAAAAGAGCTAATCCATAACGGAATAGCTCTTTTATTTTGAGAATGGGCATTTAAGCTCCAAACTCGACTATTTATTATTCACTTGAACGTGCGATTAGAATGAAACGTGCAAGTTCTGCTAACGCTACTGCAGTTGAAGCTACATAAGTCATAGCTGCCGCTGATAATACTTTCTTAGCGTGTTTATATTCTTTTTCATTTACAATATCTAAACTCTGTATTTGTTTCATAGCTCGACTACTCGCATTGAATTCAACCGGTAGTGTTACGATAGAGAAGAGCACTGCAAATGACATAAACGCAATTCCAATCCATAACGCTGTGGAACCTAAAGTACTGTGTAAAGTAGTTAAAATAATACCAGCAAAAACTGCTAAATATCCAATTGAACTACCAATATTTGCCAAAGGTACCAGTGATGTTCTGAATTTCAAGAAGAAATAGCCTTGTGCATGTTGTATTGCATGACCAACTTCGTGTGCTGCAATCGCAGTTCCCGCTACCGAAGGACGGCTAAAGTTTGCAGGTGATAATACTACAACTTTCTTTCTAGGATCGTAATGATCAGTTAAGAAACCATTCCCTTCGACGACATCTACATCATAAATGCCATTCGCATGTAGTATTTCTAATGCAACTTCTTGTCCGGTCTTGCCACTTGTTGATCTAACTTGTGAATATTTCTCATAATTCGATTTAACTTTGTGCTGTGCCCATAGAGGGAGTACCATTAAGATAACAAAGTAAACTATCATATAGATAAAAGACAAAAATCCTCACTCCTTTAGTTATATTTTACTGTGAACGTTAAGGAAGGTCAAATAATTTAGTCTTTTTAAATCGGGTTAAATATAAATAAAGTACGAGTGGAATTACACTTAATGTAAATGCTAAGTAGGCCACGCCTTCAATATGTCTAGCAATAAAGTCATAAAAAGGATACTGCATAAAGACATAATCAATTATATCGTTATTAAATACCCAAATCATACTGATTAAGAAGCCAAGTAGTGTTACTTTCATTCTCGGATAAAATAGTAAGGCTTGGATTGCCATAATGCCATGAGAGAGTATCAACATACATCCAATTACAGTTACATGATCATACTGTATAAACATAATCACATTCATGATTACTGCCCAAACGCCATACTTTATTAATGTTGTAAAAGCGAGCGCTTCTACGATAGGTAATTGCTTACCTAGCATAAAGCCTATAATCGCAATACATAGAAACAACGAAGCGGTTGGACTATCAGGCACAAACGGTTTGAATTGCCAACTCGTTGCTTGTAATTGTGTACCATACCAAATATAACCATATATTGTGCCTAAGACATTACAGATTAATAAAAAAGAAAGTATTATTTTATTGTAGATACATAGCTGCCAAATTGTTGTTATGTTCATAGATTTATTCCCTCAAACCTGAATTAACATTTCTTGATTTAAAAGTATTTAATATTTGTGATAATTGATAGAACAATGGTCGATCATGCAATTGCAAACTCAAATCTATATTGGATTGTAAATGCTGAATAATTGAGCGTTCACTTTTTTTGGTTAGAGGTATGCTATAGATATCTTGCATATATAATGCATAATATGGTGAATTGAGTAGTTGATTAAGCAACAGCTCGTCTAAACGAGGTTCTCTAACATCCTCTTCCTCAAAATGTAATTTGACATCGAATGCAAATTTCGACTTCACGACATAATTAAATATTTCGTCATTATTAATCAATTGTTTGTCACTCAGTATCAAACGAATCGCAATTTTATTCGCATTAACTACCGACATCTCTAATGTATTATGTGTAGGTATAATTTCATCTACAAAATGTATGTTTTGCAAAACATCTGGTGCTGATTTTAAATAATTCAGCACCCATACGCTGATACGTGACTTAAAACGATATTGAAATAATATATATTCTATAAAAGATGATTTCATCTGTTGCAATGTGTCAGCCAAACAGTTCACCTTCCTCGACTAGTAAGATGTTAATCTTTCGGCCTCATCATGCCATGTTTCATTACTCGGCTCTAACTCTAATAATTGATTTAATATTGATTTAGCCTGTTCTACTTTACCAATTTCAATTAAATAGTAGTAATAATCACTTAAGAATGCCGATTGACTTTGTAATGTTGGATATGCTAATTCAAAGAAATGTTGAGCCTCTTTATCACGTTCTTCCTGCCCAAGCGCAAATGCGAGATGCCACATAAATACTGGATCTAAATCCTCTTCATCCACATATTGTAAAAGTCCAATTAAACTTTCGTAATCTTCTTCTGAACGGTACAAATCACTAAGAATTAACAATGGTTCTTGATAAGCATTGTCTACTTCCAATGCTTGAATCAATAATTGAACGCCTTCATTTGCATCACCGTGTTCAATTTGAATGCTACCAGTTGACACCATTAACTCTTTATAGAATTGACTTAGTCTCAATCCCTCTTTACCAATTTCAATTGCGTCAGCATGATTATGTTCATTTTCATATAATTGCTGTAAATAGAAATAACCTTGTAAAAAGTCTGGGTCTTTTGATAGTAAAGTTGTTACAAGTTTAATGGCTTCTTGTGTTAAGTCATTCTTTTCATAGGCGATTGCTTTTTTCAAATAATCTTCAGAATTCATTTCATCTTCGTTCATTTCGTCAAACATTTTTATGGCATCGCTATAATTACCACTTTGTAAACTACAATCTGCCAATCGTGCGAATAAATTAATCGTATTCACTTCATATTCGCCAGTCTCTAATACTGTTTCATATTCCGATGCAGCTCTTAGATATTGGCCATCAAAATATAATAACTCAGCTAAAGCAAAATGAATAATTGGATCATTTGGTTCAAGCTCAATTGCTTCTACTAATTTGTCAATTGCTACTTCAATCATATTTAATTGTTGATACAGATCTGCTTCTAGCATTAGCCTTTCAGTAGATAATTCTACTTCGTTAAGATATTCTAAAGCTTCGTCAGTTTGATTTTCTGACATTAATCCTTCAATAAAATAAATTAAAAGTTCACTTTCATCTGGATACTTGTGATATAAAGTTCTAAAAACTTCTAATCCTTGAGGCATTAGTCCATAATTATATAACGTTTCTCCCAGTACAAATAAGGCGTCATCATTCGGTGAACTCAATGCCTCATTTACACGAGTGTCTAAGTTATCTAATTTTTGTAAGTTGATATCATCTATTAGTTTATAGATGTCTTCCATACTTTTTATCCCTCATTTTCTAATTGTTTTAACTTGTCCATAAACCCTGGGAAAGATACATTGACTGCATCAAATTGGTTAATCGTTAATGACTCTGAAGTTAAAAGGGAAGCGATAGCTAACATCATACCGATTCTATGGTCTGTATAACTATCTACCGTGGCAGTTTGCTCTAATGCTGATGGATGAATAATCATTCCATCGTTTGTTGGTTGCAATGTAAAACCTAATAAATTGAGCATGTTTGCTGTAGTGTCAATACGGTTAGTTTCTTTCACTTTTAATTCTTCTGCATCTTTAATGATACTCGTTCCATTCGCTTGTGTACATAAAAGTGCAATGATTGGTATTTCATCAATTGCTCTAGGTACCAAGTCCCCTTCTATATGTATTGGTTTCATATTGGGAGAATATTGCACGCGTATAGAAGCAGTAGGTTCAGCACCATTTGTTTGATTAAATAATGTAATGTTCCCTTCCATTTGAGTCACGATATCTATAATACCTGAACGGGTCGAGTTTATGCCAACATTATGAATTGTAATATCGCTATCAGGAGTGATTAACCCAGCAACAATAAAGTAAGCTGCAGATGATATATCACCTGGTACATTAAAGTCTGCTGCTTGAATATGCTCTATACCTTTAGGTGGTATTTCGATATAGCCGTCTTTTGTTTGAACAGGAATATTAAAGTGCTCGAACATTGTTTCACTATGATTTCTTGTAGTACCTAATTCTTTAATAGTTGTCTGTTCATCTGCGAATAAACTTGCAAACAAAATTGCACTTTTGACTTGGGCACTGGCAACTTCCATTTCGTAATTGATTCCTTTAATTTGTGCAGGTTTGATGATTAATGGAGTGTAGTTATTATCAATAGCAGTTATGTTGGCATCCATAGCAGTTAATGGCTTGAGAATTCTATCCATAGGTCTTTTGCCTATAGATTCATCACCGGATAGCACACTTTCAATTCCTAAACCACATAATAGTCCAGCAACTAATCTTGTTGTCGTTCCTGAATTTCCTGTATATAACACTTGGTGCGGTGTTTTAAAATGTTTATAGCCTGGTGAATCGATTTCGATTTTATTATCGGATACAAAGATATCAACGCCTAGTTTTTTGAAAATTTCAACTGTACGTAAACAATCTTCTCCGAGCAAAGGTTTGTTAATTGTTGATTTGCCAGTAGCTAATGAAGCTAACATTATCGCTCTATGTGTCATTGATTTATCGCCTGGGACCTCTATTTCACCAGTTAAAGGTCCATTAATTGCTATTGTCTCATTGTTTGTCATCTGTGGCCCTCCTACTTTTTAAAGTGCGCAACTAATAATTCGAAAGACTGAAGCAGTATTGATTTATCTACATGCTTTACGATTGGATTGCCAATACCGTCCAACAGAACCATTTGTACACCTTGTTGATTATTTTTTTTATCTTTTAACATCAATGCGTATAGTGCATCAAATTCAAATTGACTTATAATGTCTAAAGGATAGTTTAAGTCTTGTAAATATTGAATATAATGTTCGATATCAAAATCTTGATTTAGAACTTGATTACTAACAATAAATTGATAAATGATTCCTATCATCACTGCATGTCCATGAGGTATTTTAAAGGTATATTCAACAGCATGACCAAATGTATGACCTAAATTTAAATATTTTCGTACATTTGATTCCTTTTCATCCTGTAAAATAATATTCAGTTTAGTTTCAATTCCTTTATAAAGGTAGTATTCAATTTCATCTAATGCCTTAAGTTCAGTGGCATCACTATATTGCTGTTCGATTTCGCGCACTGCAGCCTCATTGTTTAATAAGGCATGTTTATAAACTTCCGCATAGCCGCTTAGCACTTCTGAAAATGGTAATGTTGTTAAGAAATTCAGATCATAGATAACAGCTTTCGGTCTATAAAATGCACCAATAAGATTTTTGCCATGTTGTGAATTAATACCAACCTTTCCACCAACACTAGAATCATGAGCTAGAATAGTCGTTGGAACTTGAATGAAATCTACACCACGTAAAAGTGTTGCTGCTAAAAAGCCAGTAAAATCGCCAGTAGCACCACCACCTATAGCGATTAAACATGTATCACGAGTTAATTGTCTGCTCAGTAATGCCTCAATTGTCTCTGCATAGAAGGTTAATGACTTAGTTGACTCTCCTGAAGGTATTATCACTTTATGTGCATCATATTCAGAAGTTAAAAAGGCTAATGCAGAAGACCATGTATTATTTACTGTGGCATCAACAACTAAGACGATATCTTTATAGCCTTGTATAAATTGATGTAATTGTTCTAATGCGTTATGTTCTACAATGATTGGATAGTTGTTAGAATTATAAGTCGTTTCTAATATCATGATTTCACCTAATTACATTTAATATTTTAATATTGCTTAATATTCAATATTAATTTGACGTTGTGCTTCAATTTGTTCTTTTAATTGGTCGATATGATTTGAATGGAACTCTTCTAATACAGCCTTTGCCAGTTCAAATGCTACGACATTTTCCATTACGACACTTGCTGCAGGCACTGCACAACTATCAGAACGTTCGATTGACGCTTTAAATGGCTCTTTGGTATTGATATCAACAGAATTCAATGGTTTATATAAAGTAGGGATTGGCTTCATCACGCCACTCACTACAATTGGCATACCATTGGACATACCGCCCTCGAAACCACCTAAATGGTTAGAACCTCTGTAATAACCTTGTTCTGCGTCATATAAAATTTCGTCTTGTACTTCACTACCAGGTAACTCAGCACATTTAAAACCTTCACCAAAGCTTACACCTTTAAAGGCATTAATACTAACTACACCTTGGGCAATTCTTCCGTCAAGCTTTCTATCATAATGTACATAACTTCCAATGCCTACTGGTACACCTTCTACTACTGTTTGAACAATACCACCTATTGTATCGCCGGCTTTTTTAGCTGCATCGATTTTATCTCTCATTTGTTGTGCTACGCTATCATCGATAACACGTACATCATTTTTATCTATATTGTCTTTAATTGTTTGTATGTCATATTCAGCATCATCTTTAACGCCGCCAATTTCAACTACACGACTATAAAAGTTTATGTCTAATTGTTTAAGTAGAATTTTAGCTACTGCACCTACAGCAACACGTGCAGCTGTTTCACGTGCAGATGAACGTTCTAATACATTTCTTAGATCTCTATGATTATATTTCATACCACCAATAAGGTCAGCATGTCCTGGACGTGGTTTTGTAATAACACGTTTCATGTTATCTTGTTCTTCTTCACTTATTGGTGCTGCACCCATAATGTTTTTCCAGTGAGTAAAATCATCGTTAGTAACAACAAGCGTAATTGGGCTGCCTAATGTATAGCCGTTTCTGACACCTGAAACGATTTCAATTGTGTCCTTTTCAATTTGCATACGTCGACCTCTACCATAGCCACCTTGACGCTTGAACATCTCTTCATTTATATCTTCTACATTAATTTCTAAATTCGCTGGTACACCTTCAATTATTACAGTTAACTGTGGACCATGTGATTCCCCAGAAGTTAAATATCTCATTATTTACCCACTCCGTTCTTTAGTACTTTAAATTGTTATATGTTCTATATCTTATCATATTCATTTAAGCAAATTAATAGAAAAATTTACAAATCTTAAATCTTAAGAAAATTCTATCATTTCTATTTGCATTAGTGTACCACTTGTAAAGAGAGTTATAAATAGCATAAAGTGTTTAGCATGCATTTATGTCATTATTTAAACGGAAAATACGTAGAATGTAATAGTGTGTGTAAAAAGGTGATATAACGTAATGTTAAAAGCGCATAAAAAATAAAACCCTTAAGAAATTCATCTCAAGGGTCTCAATTTTATAATATATGTAAAATGGTATTATTCATATAACCAAGTTTCGCGAGTCTCAGTATAATCGCTAAGTTCTTCAGGTTTGAACCACAAAGCAATCTCTTTCTTTGCAGATTCTACAGAATCAGATCCATGAATAATGTTTCTTCCAACTGTTAAACCTAAATCTCCTCTAATCGTACCAGGAGTTGCCTCAGATGGATTTGTCTTGCCAATAATATGACGCGAGATATGTACAGCATCTTCAGCTTCAACAACCATTGCAAATACTGGTGCAGAAGTAATGAATTCAATTAAATTGTTATAGAAAGGCTTGCTCTTATGTTCAGAGTAATGTTCTTCAGCAAGTGATTGTGGCACTGTCATTAATTTACCCCCCACAATCTTTAACCCCTTTTGTTCTATACGAGAAATAATTTCTCCAATTAAATTACGTTGTACCGCGTCCGGTTTAATCATTAAAAAAGTTCTTTCCATCTTGTGTAAATCCCCCTGTATTGTTGTTTAAGTGTAAAATTCGTTATACACAATAAGATATATCCAAATAAATATACTTATCCGATACATTCCTATATTAACAGGTAATTAAAGCGCTTTCAACGTTTTTCACATAACTTACACATTTCTTTTTCCAACTTTTTTAATAATCTTTTTAAATAATGGTTTTGCACTGTCATTTTCAAGTTCATCAATCAGACTCAAAGCTTTATCGAGATACTTATCACTAATTTCTTGGGCAGTTTGTATCACATTTGATTGACGTATTGTATTGATACATGCCTCAAATTCTGCTTTATTACTCTCAGGGCTAAGCGCTGCAATTTGTGTTTTAAATTCAGTGTTAACTTTCATTTCAAGCAGTACTGGCAATGTAAGATGACCATTCATTAAATCACTTCCTACAGGTTTGCCTAATTGCTTCTCCGTACTAGTAAAGTCAAGAATATCATCTACAATTTGAAAGCTCATACCTATATAATGACCAATCATTTTTAAATTGTGGATTGTTTTAATATCTGCACCTGCAGCAATAGCGCCAACTTCTGTAGATAATTGGATAAGCAATGCAGTTTTTCTATTGATACGTCTTAAATAATTAGTAATAGTTTGATTGCTGTTAAACTGGTCTTGAAATTGGAATAATTCTCCTTTGCAAACATCGACAATAGAGTGTGAAATAACTTTGTGAACCCGATTATCTTCTATATACGAAATATATTCTAAGCCTAATGCAAGTAAGAAATTGCCAGTTAATATAGCAGTGCTCTGATCCCATTTTTTAGAAATAGTTAAACGGCCACGGCGACGATCGCTCTTGTCTATCACATCGTCATGAACCAGTGTGGCCATGTGAATTAATTCTAATGCGACAGCTACTCTATACACATCTTCGCTTTCTGTTTCACCAAATTGTCCGCTTAAAATAGCGAATGCGGGTCTAACACGTTTTCCACCTGATGTGAATAAATGCTTGGCAGCAGCTTCTAGTGTCGGATCTTTGCTGATAATTGCTTGTTCGATTCTTTTTTCTACTTTTTTAATTTCGTTGTTCATGTTTAACTTTGACACGCTAATCACCTTTGGTTAATTCGATTTTATTTATAGCCAAGGTGCATTGCTGCAACGCCACCTGTAAAGCTACGTACTTTTATGTTACTGAATCCAGCTTGTGAAAATAGTCTTTTTAATTTCTCTTTATCTGGGAAATCAAATGTTGATTGTTGAAGCCATTCATATTCCTCTTTGGATTTAGCAAAAATTTTACCAAAAATAGGCATGATAAATTTAAAGTAAAATTTATATAACTGTGTGAATCCAGGTGTTGTAGGTTGGCTTGTCTCGAGACACACTACCATTCCCCCTGGTTTTAATACGCGGTTTAATTCCTTTAGCGTTGCCAAATAATCGGGAACATTTCTAAGACCAAACCCAATTGTAACATAGTCGAATTCATTATCTTCGAAAGGCAAGTTCATTGCGTCACCATGGACTAAATTAATATTGTCCATATCTTGCGTTTTTGTCTTCCCTACTTCAAGCATATTTTCACTGAAATCAACACCTGTTACTTCACCTGTTGGGCCTACTGCCTTACTAAGTGAAATTGTCCAATCAGCTGTTCCACAACAAACATCTAAGGCCTTTGAACCCGGTTTAACTTTCATCTCTTTCATAACATGCTTTCTCCAAGTCTTATGTTGTTCAAAGCTGATGATGTTATTTAATCGATCATATTTTCCTGATATATTTTGAAAAACGTTATGCACTTTTTCCTTGTTTACTTTATTATCTGCCATAGTTATTACCTCTTTTAAATTTGATTTCAGTTTAGTTAAATATTTTGAATGAATAATTTAATTTCGTTATCTGTATATTTTTTTAAATAAGCAGGTTTCTGTTCAATGAGTTGACTTAATAGTTTGTCATTAATGCTTTGTATATCAATTGCTTCATTGGCATAATGCTTCAACGTAATCATTAAAAAAATGTTCTCTACTTTTAGTATGTGAGAACCCATTTCTGATTTATCTAAATCATCTTGGTGTACAGATGATTTAATTTCATTTACCTCCACAATTGATCGACTGATATCCTTTTGATAACTTGGATTATTTAAAGTTGCTAATAATGTATAAAAATGGGCACTTAATAAATCACCGATTAAAATAGATTTCTTTGAAGTATCTTTTATATAGGCTTCATCTAAGTGGCGCATTGCAGTATCTATAGTGAGGCAAGCTAATTTCGCTTCTTCAGGAATATCGTATGTATCAAGTATTTGACCTAATATTTGGTTGAAATATATAGATTCATAATGGTCTACACCTTTAAGTCTGCTGCTAATTTGTTTTTCTAATATGCTTAATGTCGTTTCCATGTTCACACCTCACGTTATTATCAATATACATATTAACATTATATAATGAAAAATAAAATCAACGATAATTAAAGTTATTAATATTTAATGTTAAATATACCAGTTAATGACAGTTTGTTGAAGATTATGGAATTTTTAAATCCCTAATTTTATGTAAATCACTTAAATGAGAGTTATTGTTTAATTTTTATGTATTGCGTCATCGAAAAAATTACAAAAAGAAAAAGCCCCTTTAAAAGGGCTTTAAGTAAAAGTAAAGAATTATTTAACTGCGTCTTTTAAAGCTTTACCAGCTTTGAATGCTGGAACTTTGCTTGCAGGGATATCAATTTCTTTACCAGTTTGAGGGTTACGGCCTTTACGTGCAGCACGTTCACGTACCTCAAAGTTACCGAATCCAATTAATTGTACTTTTTCACCTTTAGAAAGTGATGATTGAATTGATTCGAATACTGCATCAACAGCTAAACCTGCTTCTTTTTTAGTTAATTCAGCTTGTTCAGCTACAGCATTGATTAAATCTGTTTTGTTCATTATGAATTCACCTCCCCTAGGGTCTATAATGATAACTTTGTATCATTATGCTTTGACTTTAACACAACGATAATCACTACTGCAACGATTTATGCGCAAAAAACGTTGAAATAATGGGATTTTGATGACAAATTGTTATAAATTTAATTAAAAGTGTAAAAATACTTTATTATTCGGACTTTTTGCCGCGTCCCATGAGGTCTTTGACACTTTCTGATACAGGTGTATTTTCAAATAAAACACGATATAAAGCTTCAGTGATTGGCATTTCAACATTATGCTTTTTAGCTAAATGATGAACTGATTTCGTCGTATAAACGCCTTCGACAACCATGTTCATTTCATCTAAAGCTGTTTCTAGTGATTTACCTTCACCTAATTTGTATCCTAAAGTAAAGTTACGAGAATGTGTCGATGTACATGTAACGATTAAATCTCCAATGCCACCAAGACCTAAGAAAGTAAGTGGATCTGCACCTAGCTTTTCACCAAGACGACTTATTTCTGCCAGCCCTCTTGTCATTAGTGCTGCTTTAGCATTGTCGCCAAAGCCCATGCCTGTAATCACACCACTAGCAACAGCGATAATATTCTTTAATGCGCCACCTAATTCAACACCAACTAAATCGTCGTTTGTATATACACGCAAATATTCATTCATGAATAAATCTTGTGTCAACAAACTAACTTCTTTTGACTTTGATGATGCGGCAACAGTTGTTGGTTGTTTTATAACAACTTCTTCAGCGTGACTTGGTCCAGATAGTACACCGATGCCAGCATTGTGTTCAGGAGAAATTGAATCCTCTAACATCTCTGAAACACGTTTGAAGGTGTCATTTTCAATACCTTTCGCCACATGTATAAATGTTTTTTTAGTTGTTAGCAAGCTATCGATTTTTTTAGCAATTTCACGCATTGCTTTTGTAGGCAGTGCCATTAAATAAATATCCGCAAATTGTGTTGCTTCTTCAATATCTAATGTTGCTTTAATCGATGAATCTAAAATTGCATCATTTAAATACTTTGTATTTTTATGTTGTTCATTGATATCGTTAATTGTTTGTTCATTTTTTCCCCACATTAATACTTGATGTCCATTTTCTGCTAAGACATTCGCAAGTGCGGTTCCAAAACTTCCAGTGCCAAATACGGTAACGTTTGACATGGTATCCCCTCCGGTCTAATTAATTTCGTTTTCTTGGTATAATATGCACAGGTGTTCCTTCAAAACCAAATGCTGATCTGATTTGATTCTCTAAATAACGTTTATAAGAAAAGTGCATTAATTCTACATCATTAACGAATACTACAAATGTAGGTGGTTCAATTGCCACTTGAGTCGCATAGAACACATTTAATCGACGCCCTTTATCTGTAGGTGTTGGGTTCATAGAAATGGCATCTGTAATTACTTCGTTTAGAGTTGAACTTTGAACACGCTTTTTATGATTTTCACTAGCTTCTCTAATGTATGGGAAAAGTGTTTTTAATCTAAGTTTTTCCTTTGCAGAAATAAATGCAACTTCTGCATAATCTAAAAATTGGAATTCTTTACGAACTTCATCTTTAAATTCTTTCATTGTATTCGTTTCTTTATCAACTGTATCCCATTTATTGACTACGATAACAATTGCTTTACCTTCTTCATGAGCATAGCCCGCAACACGTTTATCCTGTTCGATAATACCTTGTTCAGCATCTATAACGATTAAAATGACATTTGAACGTTCGATCGCTTTTAATGCGCGTAATACAGAATATTTTTCAGTATTTTCATAGACTTTACCCTTTTTACGCATTCCAGCAGTATCAATTAATACATAATCTTGCCCATCATAACTATACTCTGTATCAACCGCATCTCTTGTAGTACCAGCTACGTTAGATACAATAACGCGTTCTTCACCCAAAATGGCATTAACTAAACTAGATTTACCAACGTTTGGTCTACCAATAATAGATAAACGGATAGTATCATCATCGTAAGGTTCAGGTTCTTCGTCTTTAAAATGCTTAACAACTTCATCTAACAAATCCCCAAGGCCAAGGCCATGCGAACCTGAAATAGGGTATGGTTCTCCGAATCCTAATGAATAAAAATCATAAATTTCATTACGCATTTCAGGATTGTCTACTTTATTAACCGCAAGTACGACTGGTTTTTTCGATTTATATAGCATTTGGGCAACCATTTCATCACTTTGAGTTAACCCTTCACGTACATTTACCATAAAGATGATGACATCTGCTTCATCTATAGCTATTTCTGCTTGTGCTTTTATTTGTGTTTGGAATGGTGCATCACCAATTTCAATACCTCCAGTATCAATAATATTGAAATCATGTGTTAACCATTCGCCTGATGAATAAATTCTATCACGAGTTACTCCGGGTGTATCCTCAACAATAGATACACGTTCACCGACAACTCTATTAAAGATTGTAGATTTACCAACATTGGGCCTTCCTACAATCGCTACTATAGGTTTAGTCATAACTTACTTCCTCTCTTTTATAATCTCTATAATTTTATCACATGGTTTAATTAATTCAAAAGAAATATTAAATCAATCGCCTCTCTTGAATGATAATCGGAATATGTTGCTTCATTTCAGTATATATAAGCACATAAAAAATAATCTTGTCCTATGAAATCATAAGGACAAGATTTAAATTGGTATATATGGGTCAAATTAAAATTTAAAGTCTTTCAATTTATCTCCAAAGACATCACCGAGTGTAGGATTATCATCCTCATCTGATGAACTATCTAAGTATGATTGTGTCTCTTCATTACTGCTTTCTTGAGAGTGATCATCAGACTCTTCATTTGGCAATGTTGCTTTGATAGATAATGAAATACGTTCGTTATCTATATCCACACCAAGTACTTTCACTTTAACTTCTTGACCAGGTTCTAGTACTTCGCTCGGAGTACCGATGTGTTTGTGGCTAATTTCAGAAATGTGTACTAATCCTTGTACACCTGGTTTAATTTCAACAAAAGCACCAAATTCAGCTAATCTGATAACTTTGCCATCGATAACATCGCCTTCGCTAAACTCTCCTTGGATAGATTCAAACGGACTAGGTAAAGTATCCTTAATTGATAATGAGATTCTTTCAGAATCTTTATCGATTGATTTTACTTTTACTTTAACATCATCACCAATTGAAACGACATCTTCAGGAGATTTAACATGTTCGTGAGATAACTCAGAAACATGTACTAAACCATCTACGCCACCAATGTCGATAAACGCACCAAAGTTAGTTAAACGAGCAACTTTACCATCGATAACATCGCCTTCATTTAATGAAGATAATAAAGCGTCCTTTTTCTCTGCATTTTCTAATTCTTCTACAGCTTTTCTACTAAGGATGACGCGATTATTAGCAGGATCTAATTCCTCGACCTTTAATTTTAAGACTTGACCTTCAAAATCAGAGAAATCTTCAATGAAATCAGTTGAAATTAATGAAGCAGGTACGAAACCTCGTTGTCCTACATCCACAACTAATCCGCCTTTAACTACTTCTGTTACTTTGGCTTCAATTGTCTCATTGTTATCAAGCTGTTCTTGCAGGAATTCATATGATTTCTCTGTTTCAAGTTGACGTTTTGATAGTATATATGCACCTGTTTCATTCTCTTCGTCATACTCAACTTTTGTAACGTATGCACCAATTTCGTCACCGACTTTCACAGCATCACTAGGTGTATCAATGTGATGAGTAGAAAGTTGACTAATAGGGATAATGCCATTAAACTTACTACCGTTTACATGAACAATTACTTGCTTTTCTTCTATTTCTAGAACTTCGCCAGTAACCTTGTCCCCTTCTTTAATATCGTGGATCATTGATTCGTTGAATTCTTCAGTCATCTTGTCTGCCTCCTTATTACACTACATATTTATAACATCTTATAAACTGTCAAAATTGTCAAGAAATTCTACTCTTTTAGAGGAATGCCATACATTTTGTTATATAAATGTAAAAATATTTTGATTTAAACTCACTGAAATTTAATGAATTTTACTTTTATTTTACATTTATGCCAATATATGTAGTAATAAAATCATAAAAAATTGTACATCCTTGTTATACCCTATTCGAAATAATATATAACTTTTTTAGTCAATTTTTACGTTGCTTTTAATAAGATGAGCTGAAATAGTTTTATGCCAACGATGAAACCATATCGAGTATCTCATTAGTTACAGTTTCAATATCCTTTCCAGTAGTATCTAAAGTTACCGCATCATCTGCTTTTTTAAGTGGAGAGATTTCACGATTCATATCATAATGATCTCGGTCTGCAATTTCTTGTCTAAGTTGCTCGACAGTTGATTCAATGCCTCTTTCCTCATTATCTTTTTGTCTACGAATAGCACGTTCTTCAACTGAAGCGATCATGTATACCTTTAAATCAGCATCAGGTAATACAACAGTACCAATATCTCTTCCATCCATGACGATACCTTTTTTAGCTGCCAATTCTTGTTGTTTATTTACTGCAAACGTTCTTACCGGTTCCTTTGAAGCTACATATGAAACATGATTCGTAACGTCATTTTCTCTTAAGTAGTCTGTAACATCTTGATTATCTAAGATGACACGTTGTCCTTTCACTTCGTCGTATGTTAAAGCTAATTCAGAACCTGCAATTAATGTCTCAAAATCTTCTGTTTTATTTTGTTGTAAATATTTATATGTAATTGCACGATACATTGCTCCCGTATCGACAT
The DNA here is from genome assembly GCF_029774255.1 of Staphylococcus gallinarum. Lineage (NCBI taxonomy): Bacteria > Bacillati > Bacillota > Bacilli > Caryophanales > Staphylococcaceae > Staphylococcus > Staphylococcus gallinarum. The sequence continues at coordinate 1,459,573 of NZ_CP069082.1, read as the reverse complement.
ATATCATTGATAATTTTGCAGCAACTATTTTTGCAATTGTACTTTTACCTGCGGCTGCAGGACCATCTAATGCGATATTTATTCGTTTCATTTCAGAAAACCTTCCTTGTTGTTTTATGAATAATATTTTATCATAAATATGTATTATATTAATAGGAGGAATGCACGCATGAAAAAACTTCTTGTCATACATACAGGTGGCACAATCAGCATGTCGCAAGATGAATCAAATCAAGTTGTTACTAATGAGAAGAATCCAATTTCAACACATCAAGAAATTATTAAAGCATATGCTGATGTAACAGAAATTACACCATTTAACGTACCATCACCACATATGGATATTCATTACGTTGAGCAATTAAAGAACATTATTGAATCAGCAGCTAAAGAAAATCAATATGATGGTTTTGTAATTACTCATGGTACCGATACACTGGAAGAAACTGCTTATTTATTAGATTTAACAGTAGAAATTTCCCAACCGATTGCAATTACAGGTGCAATGCGTTCCTCAAATGAAATTGGTGCAGATGGTTTGTATAATTTTATATCGGCAATTCGTGTTGCGACGAGTGATGAATCCACAAATATGGGAGTTATGGTTGTATTTAATGATGAAATACACACAGCTAGAAATGTTACTAAAACACATACATCAAATACGAATACCTTCCAAAGTCCAAACCATGGACCGTTAGGTGTAGTGACTAAAAATAGTGTCCAATTTCATCACAAACCTTTCGAACATCAGATATTAGATAAAATCGATCAAAATTTAAATATTCCTTTGGTAAAAGCATACATGGGTATGAATAATGACGTTTTAGAATTTTATAGTAAACAAAAGGTTGATGGAATTATTATAGAAGCCTTAGGTCAAGGTAATTTACCACCTACTTGTTTAAAAGGTTTAGCTGCTTGTTTAAATCAACGTATTCCTATTGTACTTGTTTCACGTTCATTTAATGGGATTGTTGGCCCGATTTATGCATATGAAGGTGGTGGCGCAACGTTAGAACGTCAAGGTGTTATATTTTCTAATGGATTAAATGGGCCAAAAGCCAGATTGAAATTATTAGTTGGACTTAGCAACAATTTAAATAGTGACGAATTAAATCATTATTTTGAATCTCAATTATAATTTGTGGATTTGATTGATAGATTGATAGTCCAAATTTATAAGTCTATTAAAAGTATGACTTTAAATTGCATTTCATCAATAGGTTTTATAAATAATAAAGTCTTGTATATGAATTTCGGTAAAATAACACTCAGATGATTGAATTCAATTTATCTGAGTGCTTTTTTGTTTATATATATTATTGGCTCGCTTTCCTAGGGGACAGCTTCAGCCTGTAGTCTTCAGCTTGTCCTGTTCCCTCGGGAGTCTCGCAAAAATACGTTGAATTCATAAGTGATTATTACAGTAATATACATTTAAATTCTTGTATTTAATTTGTCTTGTTTGTGTTGGTATATCAATCATTAAATGTAAAATATTTTATTTACTAGATTTTCATTCATATTACATATTGTTACATCGCTTTACTAGGGGACAGTTACATCCTGTAGTCTTTAGTTCGTCATCTTCTCACAGGAGTCTCGCTAACATACTTTGTATCTGTGTATAAATTCATATTAAAATACTATGGGCAAAAATGATCCTTTAGTTCATTTACTAACTATAAATAAACTAAACAAATGAGCTATTTTAAGTATAAAGACTGCAACTCAACTTTACTGTCAAAGGTAACTACAATACGAATCCCCTTAATTGTTAGTTGATGATATATTATTGAAATTGTTTTATCAAACCTTGGAACTGAATATTGATGAATACCAACATCATCGTGCTACTACTTCTAATAATTATAAAAAAGACAATTTCTATATTATTTCAATAGAAATTGTCTTCTTAAACTTGTTCGAAGATTTTACATCTCAGAATCTATTTATATTTATTGTCCTATCTATTATGATTCAAGCGGTGTTTGCTTTTTAGTTAAAATACTTTGTGTAATTATGCCACCGTGGTATTTTCCATTTTCAATAAAGATGGTATTTGCATCATTACCAGCAGCGATTACACCTGCAATATAGCAGTTTTCTACATTAGTTTCGTAGGTTTCTTTATTGTGTACGGGTGCTGTACCAAATTCATTTGTGTTTATTTCAATCCCTATTGATTCTAAGAAGTCATAATCTGGATGATAACCAATCATCGCAAATACATAATCATTAGGGATTTCGAATATTTGATCATCTTGCTTATATTCTATTGAGTTTTCATTAATTTTTATAACTTCAGCGTTAAAGTGCATATTGATTTTTTCATTTCTTACTAAAGATTCAAAATTTGGTAATATCCATGGTTTTATTGCTTGTGGATAAGCTTCACCACGATATAGTACTGTAACATTAGCACCAGCTTTTTCAAGTTCTAATGCCGCATCAACTGCAGAGTTTTTGCCTCCTATTATAACCACATTTTGATCAAAATAAGGGTGCGCTTCTTTAAAATAATGTTTAACTTTTGAAAGTTCTGCACCTTCAACTTCAAGTGTATTATGATGTCCATAATAACCTGTAGCAACTGTTAAGAATCTACATTGATACACATCTTTAGTCGTTGTAATTGTAAATCGATTATTAATCTTTTTAACGGTAAGGACTTCTTCAAAAGCATTAATACGCAATTGATGATGTTTAACAACTTCTCTATAGTATACTAATGCTTGGTTTCGATGAGGTTTACTGTCTTCTACAATAAAAGGAATGTCTCCGATACTTAATTTATCACTTGATGAAAAGAATGTTTGATGCGTTGGATAATTGTAAATTGCATTTACGACGTTACCTTTTTCAATAACTAATGTTTCGATACCTTTTCTTTTTTGTTCGATAGCGGCACTTAGTCCACAAGGACCTCCGCCTATGATGATACTTTCGACTGTTTGCATACGTAATTGTCCTCCTTTAACCACTCATATATTATACCAGTAGTTATAAAAAAACCAAATGAAAGAAACTGAAACTTCTATATATCAACTATTTAAATTTAGAATATATAATTGTAAGATAAACATATTTTTAAACAATAACTTAAAGTAGTTAATCATATACCAATGTCACTAATTGCAGCAGGAAATTTTCAATGTATAAATTAAGGCGAGCTAATCCAAAGAATAAGATTAGCTCGCCTATTTAAAGCGTGTGTATTAATGCTAGTATCACTTTAAAATTTTATTATTGTGGAATTACTAAACGTTGACCATTGTGTATATCATTGCCTGAAAGGTTGTTAGCTTGTCTTATTTTTTCGACATTTTCAGGTGTTCCTTCACCATAATATTGAATAGCAATTCTATATAAGTTTTGACCATTTACAACATGAGTACGTTGTCCTGAAGTGTTTGTTGATTGTTGTGAATCTTGGGAACTATTTTGGCCACTTGTTGACTGATTATCGCTGTTAGAAGAGCTAGATTGACCTTGGTCAGTAGCTGCACCACTTGAGTTACTATCACTAGCACTTTGATCACTAGAATCAGAACCATTTGTAGCTTGATCAGAACTACTGCTTTGACTACTGTTGTCAGATGAATCTGCATCACTTGTAGCTTGATCAGAGTCAGAGTCGCTGCCGTCAGACGCACCAGATGATTTTTCACTGTCATCTGAACTTTTAGACTTGTCATCGCTAGACTTATCTTTATCTTTATCAGAATCAGCTTTTTTATCTTTATCTCCGTCTTTGTCTTTATTATCAGCTACTTTTTTATCATCGTTAGCACTCTTATCATCATTATTTCCAGTTAAGGCCATGCCACCGAAAATACCAATTGCCGCCAAAATTAAGATTGCTGCTAAAATTGGTAATAATTTACCTAATAAGCCGCCTTTTTTCTTTTTACGTTTGTAATCATCGTTATTATTACTATTATTTTGATGATTGTTTCCGCCATTTCCATTAGAACCGGAACCACTTGCTTTTGAAGCTGCTGCGGCGCCACCAGCACCCGCTGCAGCAGCACCACCAGCAACTGCGGCACCTTTTTTCTTGGATTTACCGTTGTTCTTTTCTTCATTATGTTGTTCTTTTGATTGTGATTCGTTTGATTTATTGTCTGCAGTGTTACTTTCTGCGTTTTTATCTTTGTTTGATTTGCTAGCAGCATAAGCACCTGCACCTGCGCCCGCTGCAGCAGCACCACCAGCAATAGCAGCGCCTTTTTTCTTGGAACCATCTTTTGAATCGGCTGATTCATTTTGCTCATGTTGTTCCTTGTTATTTTTATTATGCTCTGGATCATTGACTCTATTATCAGCATCATCCTTATTTGCAGCATATGAGCCTGTGCCAGCACCAGCAGTAGTACCACCTGTCTGTGTAGCGTCTTGCTCACGATTTGTAGTATCATTTTGATCATCAACATGCTGTTCTTTCGAAGAATGCTTGTCGTTGTTGTGTTTATTTGCAGCATAAGCACCTGCACCTGCACCAGCTGCTGCGCCACCAGCAATGGCAAACCCTTTACCATTATGTTTATCATCTGCAGTTCGCTTGTCAGCTGCATCTTTATCTTGATGTGATAAATCAGTATCATCTTTACGAGTGTTTACGTCACTTCTGTCATGATTTTCTTGTTGCTTTAAGTCGTTATTTGATTTGTCATATTGATTGTTACGATGTTGTTCATCAGAAGTTTCTTGATAGATATTATTGTCTCGTGAATGATCATCATGATCTTGTGACTGGTTAAAGTCTGATGATGATTTGTTTTGGTCATTAAGGTGTTGTTCTTGATCAAGTTGTTGCTCTTGTTGTTGATCAGATTGTTCCCCTTTATTTTGATTTGTTGCTGTATCTCGTCTACGTTGTCTTCTTTGAGCATTTCTTGGAGGGAATTGCTCATTGTTTTTGTCGGATACTTCTTCTTTTGCATTGTCAACAGAAGCGTCAACAGATTCATTTGTTTTGTCTAGGTGTTCATTTGGATCAATTGATTGACGATTTTTCTCAAAATCATCTTTAAAGTTGTTGTTAGACAAATTCATCATCCTTCCTTTATTTATATATTAAGTATATACTGTTTTACCCTAATCAAACGTAAATATGTATACCTATTTTAAGAAAACTACAATATTTATGTCATTATAAGTTGTATTATAGCTTGTTTGAAAATGTTAAGTAAAGTAATTGTCTATCTATTTGAACAAATTTTTTAATTTTTCATTATAATCAATTTTACGTTTTACTTTTTTGCGATTAAATATTTTTATTAATTCAATATCAGCATCATTATCACAACATTTTTCAGGTCGTTTATTCACAAATTCACCAAAAAATTCCATAAGATATGCGCGTCTACACTGATCTAAATTCTTATAACCCAACATTCTGATATAACCATTTCTTTTACGTTGGTAAGTATTTTCAAATATATGTCGTAATTCATTAAATGTATAATAACTACTTAAAATTTCAATAATTTCTTTTTTATAAGGTATTAAATCCATACCTAATTCAAATGCATTAACATCTTCATTAGTTATAATATCAGTAAATAACAGTGTTTCAAGTAAGAAACTATCATCTGGTTGATATAAACTGATGGCTTGACTTTGTTTGCCATCTCTCCCAGCACGACCAATCTCTTGTAAATAATTCGACGGACTAGTTGAAAGATGAAAGTGAATGATTGTACGAATATCTTTTTTGTTTATTCCCATTCCAAATGCACTTGTAGCAACAATGATAGGAATATCGTTATTAAGAAATTGATGTTGAACCGTTTGCCGTTCCTGATAGGATAGATCACCGTGATAAATACCTGTTAAAAAGCCTTGTTGATAAATTTCTTGAGCTAATGATAAACAGACTTTTTTTGATGAAACATAGATAATTGTCGGTCCAGATTGTTCTAATGTTGGCAGCAACCATTTGAGTTTTTCTTCATCATCTGCAAAATTTTGATGGTGTAGTGAAATATTGTCTCTATTCATACTTGTTTTAACTACATTGAATTGAGTACGTAACATTTGGTTCAAATCAGATAATAGATGTGGTGGTGCTGTCGCTGTTAATCCTAATATAGAAACGTTAGTAAATTGTTGAATGATTTTTCCTATAAGTGCATAATGTGGTCTGAAATCATAGCCCCATTCTGACAAACAGTGGGCTTCATCTAAAACAATAAGACCAAAGTTAATATGTTTAATGAGTTTGAAATTATGGGGTTGGAGTATAAATTCAGGGCTTAAGAAGATAAAACGACTTTGCTTTAGATTTTTGATATTTGCTGAACGTTCATCTTCATCCATACCAGAATGAATACAACTCACTTTATGTTCACCATGTGCTTTAAGTTGCATAACTTGGTCATCCATTAACGAAATAAGTGGTGAAATAATTAATGTAGGTTGTTGTTTAATATATGTAGGTAATTGATAACACAGACTTTTACCACTACCAGTTGGTAATATACCTAATGTATCTTGTTGGTTTAGTACGCTTTTAATAATTGCTTCTTGTCCAGGCTTAAATGTTTCAAATCCAAACCAATGTTTCAGTTCGTCAATCAGCATGTAGCTCACCTCTTTCTATGCCTACAATGATAAGCTTGATTGTAAAGTAACTTAATGACGGGAATCGTTCTTTATAGTTCCGCAATCTTTCATCCTTATGCTGTATATAATAATTTAGAAAATCAGAATTTAAATCATCCTTTAGAAACGCTTTATAATTTGATAAATATCCCTTTATAAACAATTCTAAGACATGGTCTTCAATTGTATTAATTTTAACTTGTTGATGTTGTGCCAAATCATCCATAGTTAGTCCTTTTTTTAAGCCTTCAAAAGATAAATCTGTTTTATGTAATAGCGTAGGTAACACAATTAACTGATGCAAAATAGGGTAACGTTGATTATCTTCAATTTGAAACATCATTACAACTAAATCGTTTAATTCTAATTCAAATAATAATTCTTGTGGCAAACCTTCTATTAAACTAACTTGCTGTCTAGTGTACATGCTATCTTCAAACCCTTGTAAGTAGTAATGAATGTAAGTCCCTTGGTTTTCTTTATGAATAGCTTCGAATAACATATGAAGTTCTGCAATAAAATCTTGTTCGAGGTTTGCCTCTTTAAGATATTTATATACATATTTAACACGTTTATGTATAGTTTGCTGTTGAGTGAGAGGGATAAATTGACTATCCTTATGCTGTAATTGTGAAATCGTTTGTGTTAATAATTGTATTGCTTGAAACGTATTAACGAGACTATCAAATGTATATCTTGGATGTACGCGTACGTTTAATGTTGTTTCTATTTCTGATTGGCTCAGATTATAATATCGCTCGAATGACGGATACTGGATATTAGGTAAGCTATGATATAATGATAGTAATTGTTGGCTACATGCATCAAAAAAGGTTTGATGTGATTTTTTGCCTATGATAATATTATATATGCTTTTTTCGGTTTTATAATGGTGTGTATTTTGTTGGATGAAATGAAATAAATTTTGCATGTTTACTCCCCTAATTAATTAAAACGAAAACATTGAAAAAAATAAGTACAGTGCTTACAATATTAATTGTGATTTTATTGTAGCATTTTTGTCAAAGGAGGCGAAGAAAATGGCTAAATATACTATTGTCGATATGGATACTTGCATTGCATGTGGTGCTTGTGGTGCTGCTGCCCCTGATATATATGACTATGATGATGAAGGTATTGCTTTTGTAATACTTGATGACAACCAAGGTACTGCTGAAGTGCCTGAAGAATTATATGAAGATATGGAAGATGCATTAGAGGGATGTCCTACTGATTCAATTAAAATTGAAGAAGAATCTTTTGATGGGGACGCACTGAAATTTGAATAGATTTTAAGTGACGAATTATATTTTAACCTTATTATAGGAAAAGCGCATGTTTAAATTAACTTAAACATGCGCTTTTGTTATATGAAAACAAAATTTTATTTGTCACTATTTATTGATACGTTAGTGTATGTTAGCGCAATTTGTTATCTCGGTAAAACACTATTCAAGCGTTTGTATAATAAGATAAATATAATTGAAATAACAATACCTTTAATAATATTGAAAGGTATAACACCTGATACTATAATTATTTTCAAATTACCAAAAACATCTGATAAATTCATAATCATGCCATAGAGTGGTAACAACACAAAATAATTCAAAATGCTTAATACTAGTGTCATTATTAAGGTTGCTACAGCTAAACCAGTAACTAATGATTTAGCGTTATTTTTATTTTTAGCAACATAAAACGCAGTAAGTATAAAACTTGTGGCTGCTAAAAAATTGGCCAACGGTCCTATTGGATCCCCTACATTGAATAAAAAATTCAATAAATTTTTAATAAATTCAACGATGATGCCAGCAATGGGTCCTAATGTAAATGTTGCAAGAAGTGCCGGTACATCACTAAAGTCTAATGTTAGATATGGTGGTAAAAATGGTAACGGGAACTTGATAAACATTAATATAAAAGCTACCGCACTTAACATGCTAATCGTTATTAGACGTTTGGTTTGTTGTTGCATATTCAATTATCTCCTTCCATTCATCTTACTCAGAATAGGAGGATTTAATTGCACAACAAATTAACCCTCCATCTTCTCCCATCCAGACTATACTGTCGGCTCTAGATTCACACTAGATCAGCTATTTATTGAACAATAAATAGGTCGCAGGCTTATATTACTGCCGGTTGGGAATTACACCCTACCCCGAAGATGAACATTTAAATTTTATAAATATATCATAGCGTATAACTCAGATAAAGACAATGATATTGTTTACAGTATTTAGTGCTAATTTACCAGCAATATAAAATTAAATTTTACACACAGTACTAAATAGCGATGTAAAATGATTTCAATTTATATTTTAAAGCTATAATCACAAAAAACACCTCCGCCTTACACATTAAATTGTATAAATCGGAGGCGCTTCACCTTATTTAGTTAGATGATTATTATAATCATTTTTGACGTTACACATAAAATCATCAATGACTTATTCCTTTAATCTCTAGTTGGTGGTTTCGGTAAGCGAATAATAAATGTTGTACCTTGACCGAGTTCACTTTTTACAAGTATCTTACCTTCATGTTCATCGATAATCATTCGACATATAAATAGTCCAAGTCCGGTACCTTGCTTACCTCTTTTACGTGCTGCATCTACTTTGTAAAAACGATCAAAGACTTGCTCTAAATGTTCGGGAGCAATACCCGTTCCTGTATCGGTAATATATAACAAGTTGTCATGATCATTTTCAGCAATATCGACGGTTATTGTATCTCCTGGTTCTGTATATCGACATGCATTATCAATCAGATTCGTAAGCACTTGTTCAATTCTATCAGAATCATAATACCAGAGCGCTCCATTAGAAATTGGATTTAATTTCATGGTTAGTTCTAAGTCTGCAGCTTGTTGTTGATATTTCAATTGCATCTTATTTAACAACGGATCAATAGGTTGGATTTCTCGTTCAACACTTAACCCTTCTGCATCCATTCTAGCAACATTTAAGAGTTCATTAACCAGTCTGTTTAAACGTTTCGTCTCATCTAAGACGATGCTCAAGGATTCATGGATCTCTTCGGGTTCAGTAACAATACCATCAACGATTGATTCTGTATATCCTTGCAATAAAGAAATGGGTGTACGTAATTCATGTGAAACATTTGCTATAAAATCTTTCTTCATTTGATCAATATTATGTTCATTGGTCATATCTCTTATGATGGCCACGATACCACTTCGTCCATCTGGTTGAATTTGCTCTATATAACTAGTAATGATTACAAAATATCTAGTATTAATTTCATATTCTTCAAACTGTGTATGTTTGTTCTTAAAAGTTAATTCTGTTTGTTCATCAAGCTTTTCTAATGAATACTCATCTAAAAGTTGTAATGTATTTTGAGCCATTTGGTTAGATAAAATAACTTCCTTCTTATCGTTGTATCCTAATACACCTTCAACCATGGAGTTGATTAAACTATCCCTAATGTTCTTAGAAGATGACAGTGCATCGATATGTTGTTGGATTTCAGAACTCATCGTATTAAAGGCACGAGATAATTCTCCAATTTCATCCTTTGAATTTACGGGTTCAACTTGCGCATATTGTCCTTTTGAAACTCTCAATGCTTGAGACCGTAGATTTCTTAGAGGTTTCGTAATACGAGAAGAAAGGAAAAAAGCAAATATCGTTGTAATTGCTAAGAAAATAATGGCAATAATTAAAATAATAACCGTGATTAAATTATTAGTATCTTCGATGGTTTTTAAATCTTGATAAATAAAGACACCACCGTATTCATCTTGTTTAACATCGCTTAAATTCTTTGAAGGATATCCAATTAATACATAAGTATGTTGTTGATCATTAATTTTTACATTAACGTGTTCCGAAATTTTCTTTCCTTTATTAAATACGTCATCATAGTCTTTATTTTGTTTGATTTCATTTAACATCTTTTGTTTAGTATTGCCATACTTACTATTTTGACTGTTTTTATCATTCATTATAATGAGACCAACAGGGCCTTCAATCAACTTACGACTGTGTTCAATCGCGGTTGCTTTATTATCAGAGCTTGCTACTAATTCACTAATACGTTTAGCATCTTTGAGTAAAGAATCTTCTGTTTCCTGTGTGAAGTATGATTGGATAAATGTGATTAAGGCTGCGCTAAGTAAAATTAAAACTGTCGTTACTATAAATATTATAGTTAACCACAGTTTTATGACTACATTATTGAGTCGGTTCATCATTTGATTTAACTTCAAACTTATAACCTACTCCCCAAACAGTTTGAATCATCTGAGCAGCCTCTTCAGAAACGCGATTTAACTTTTCTCTTAAGCGTTTAACATGAGTATCTACGGTACGTAAGTCTCCATAAAACTCATAATGCCACACTTCTTTTAACAGTTGTTCTCTATCAAATACTTTATTAGGTGTTTTCGCTAAAAATATTAATAATTCATACTCTTTAGGTGTTAAGTTTACTTGGCTCTCATCTGCAAGCACTCTATGAGCATCATTGTCGATAACTAAATGATCAAATTCTATCAAATCACGCGCATGTGGTTCGCTCTGTTCTGTATGTGCGACCTGTGTTCTTCTTAGTAATGCTTTTACACGTAACACAACTTCTCTTGGTGAAAAAGGTTTAACAATGTAATCGTCTGCACCTGATTCAAAACCTTCAACACGATTTGTTTCTTCGCCTTTGGCTGTTAACATAATAATTGGTGTATCTTTATGCTCTCTTAGTTTAGAAGCAACAACAATACCATCCATTTCAGGCAACATTAAATCTAGTAATATACATGCATAATCATGTTCCATTGCCATATGATACGCTTCACTACCGTCTTTAGCTTCATGTATTTCAAAAGATTCTCTTTCTAAATATAATTTAAGTAATCTTCTAATTCGATCCTCATCATCTACGATTAAAATTTCATTTGACATACGTATGTACCTCCCACACTGCTTACTTTCCAATACATTCACAATTATAGCATAGGTTAACTTTGAAAAGTACAAATGAACGAAAAGTTTGTGAATTTTTTCTCATTCGAATTATTTTGTCAAAAATATTTCAAAGTTTATTTACCGTGTTCAGCAATTTGACGAATGACTTTTACTTCGTGCGGAGTTAAAACACGACCTTCACCTGCATTAAGCCCTTTCAAATTTAATGGACCAAATTCAATTCGTTGTAATTTACTAACTTGATGTCCAAAATGTTCGAACATACGACGAACTTGTCTATTTCTACCTTCAGTAATCGTTATTTCAACTAAAGTTGAGTTCTTTTCTTTATCTTGGTTTTTTACTTTTACAATTGCAGGTTGTGTTTTACCATCCTCTAATTCAATACCTTGCTCTAATGCTTTTACCTCTTCTCGCATTAAGTAACCTTTTAATTTTGCAACATACTTTTTCTTGATCTTGTATCTAGGGTGTGTCATTAAATTTGTAAACTCACCATCATTCGTTAATAGCAGTAAACCTGATGTATCATAATCTAATCTGCCAACAGGATATATTCTTGTTTCAATTTGTTTGAAGTAATCGGTTACTACCTTTCTTCCTCTATCATCAGATACACTCGTAATCACTTGCGATGGTTTGTAGAATAAAATATACAGTTTGTCTTCTTGCTCTAATTTAATACCTTCTACTTCAATTGTATCTGAATTTTTCACTTTCGTACCTAATTCCGTTACGACTTCACCATTTACTTTAACCTTACCTTCACTGATAAGTGTTTCAGCTTTTCTTCTTGATGTATAACCACTGTTAGCTATACGTTTTTGTAATCTCTCTAATTCTTTACTCATTATTTTCTCCTTTTTGATTTACCAAATTACTGAAAAATGCTTCGATTTCTTCGTCCTCTTCATCAGTAGTCGGTAAATCATCTAAATGTTCAATTCCAAATACATTTAAAAATAGTTCGGTTGTATATAGTTGCTGACTTCTTGAATCTTTTTCGTCTTTTGCTTCGATTAAACCTCTTGCGATCAATGTTTTAACTGCACCATCGGAATTAATACCTCTAATCATTTCAATATCACTTCTTGAGAGTGGTTGGTTATAGGCGATTATGGATAGTGCTTCCATTGCGGCTTGAGATAGTTTCATATTAGACTTATGTTCTACAAGTGCTTCAATATATTCAGCTGCTTCTTTTTTCGTTGTTAATACATAAGTTTGTCCGAAATGTTGAATGACAAGACCTTCTGAGTGGTAGTTATTAATTAAAGTTTGTAACTCACTTAGTGAAATGTCTAATATTTCAAGCAGTTGCTTCTCTTCTAAACCTTCATCTCCAGCAGTGTAGAGTAATGCTTCTAATATACCTTGATTATCCAATGCCATAGTTGACTCCTCTTAATATGTTGATATCTTCAAAACTTTTTTGTTGTTCAATATTGACTATACCAGATTTAGACATTTCCAATATTGCTAAGAAATGGGTTACTACCATTTCAATTGGTTCTGAGAAATTAAATAGACTGAAGAAGTTGAATGATTGTTGTTGTTGCAGTCTTTCATGAACCTGTGTGGTTGCTTGTTGAATCGTAAAGGTTTCTTTCTTTATTTCGACTGTTTTTGGTGTGTTAAATTCGACACGGTTTTTGACCTTTTGATAAGCAATTATCAGTTCGGTTAAATCAATGGTGTTATCCGAACTCATTAATTCATTTGTTTCTAAATGTGATAAGTCTGTAGGGTGTTTAGAGTAGAATGCAGCCCGATTTACCTTTTTATCATTGAGCAATTCAGTGTATTCTTTATAATTTTGGTACTCAATTAAACGACCTACTAAATCATCACGCGGATCGTCTTCTAATGATTCATCTGCTTCAGGCTGTGGTAAAAGCATTTTACTTTTTATCATTAATAATTCAGAGGCCATCACTAAATATTCACTAGCAACATTAATTTCTAATGAATTCATGGCGTGAATATATTGCATGTATTGTTCTGTTAATGCTTTCATTGGAATATCATAAATATCTATTTCGAATTTTTGAATAAGATGCAATAATAAATCCAATGGTCCATTGAAAGCATCTAATTTTACTTCATACATTTTATCTACCTCATATAGCAAGTTAAGTGCGTATTTCACTAAAATATTATAGCATGTTTATAACAAACATTTAAATTTGGAGCGGTTCTTATATGGAAAAAGCACTACAACAATTTTATTATCAATTTCATACCAAGCAACATTATTTTCTATGTCATGATATTCTAGAGGATGCTTGGAAAGAAAACCCACATTTTTCAAAAAAAGATGCGGTCGTCAGTTTAATTTTATTAACTACAGGTTGTTATCATTTTCGTCGTAACAACTTTCAAGGAGCTAAAACATCGTTTGACAGAGCATTGAATGTTATACAATCTAGTCATGACTGGCAAATGCTAGGTTTGAATATTGAGCAATACATCATATTATTAAAACATTTAAAGCAAGCAGCAAAAACACATCAACCATTTCTTCCGGTACACTTACCATTACAAGATGAAATGCTCCATTCAATACAAACCACTTTTACAGACTTTTACTTTCGAGAAACGCTCATTGATGATAGTTATATCGTAAATCACCATTTAGAAAGAGATCGGACAGAAGTGACTGATGCACGAAATAAAGCACTTATTGAACGACGTTTTAACCGAGAATCATAATATATTTTAATCAAATACACAACATGACATAACCTTATAAACAATAAAACACAGATTAGTTCATTAAATGATAAACTAATCTGTGTTTATGCACGTGGATGAAATTCGTTATACATTTTACGGATTTGTGATTTAGATACATGTGTATAAAGTTGCGTTGTAGAAATATCAGAGTGTCCTAACATTTCTTGTACAGCTCGTAAATCTGCACCGTTTTCAAGCAAGTGTGTAGCAAACGAATGTCTCAGCGTGTGCGGTGTTAATGTCTTATTAATATTGGCTTTAATACCATTTTGCTTTATCATCTTCCAAATGGCTTGCCTTGATAATGGTTTTCCATGCATATTTAAAAACAATACTGGTGTGACTGTTCTTTTTAATAGTTGTGGACGTATGTTTTCAATATAATGAGTTAAGTATTCAATAACCGCTTCACCCAACGGCACAATACGCTCTTTATTTCCTTTGCCGAACACCTTAACAAACCCCATAATTAAGTTAACATCATCTAACTCTATATGAATTAATTCTGATACCCTCATCCCCGTTGCATATAACAATTCCAACATTGTTCTATCACGGTAACCATTATTTTTTGATAAATCAGGTGTCTCTAATAAAGCTATCACTTCATTGATTTCCAACACGTCAGGTAACTTTTTATCATATTTCGGTGTTTCAATTAAAACTGTAGGGTCTTTAGCAGCATATTTTTCTCTCAGTGCAAATTGGTGAAAACTGCGAACAGTTGAAACAAAACGTGCTAAAGAC
Organism: Staphylococcus gallinarum; assembly: GCF_029774255.1. NCBI lineage: Bacteria > Bacillati > Bacillota > Bacilli > Caryophanales > Staphylococcaceae > Staphylococcus > Staphylococcus gallinarum. Next base: position 1,444,523 of record NZ_CP069082.1, on the reverse strand, counting down.
TTTGAAGATGCACCTTCATCATGCAATGAACCTAAACATTGCTGGATGGTCTGTCTATCAACAAAGTCAATGTGAGTAATTTTGTTTTCATCTAAATAATTTGCATATTTTGTTAAGTCACGTTTATAAGCGCCTATTGTATTTGTACTAAGCCCTTTTTCTAATTGGATGAACCTTAAATATTCTTCGATTATGGTATTCATTGACTCACCCCTATCATTAAAATTAAACAGGATGAAAATTCATTATTTACCTTTAGCTTGGCATTCTGAACAAACGCCATGAAATGTTAAACGATGATCTAAAATTCTAAAGTTAAAATCACTTTCAACTTTTTCTTCTACTGCAGGTAATAAATCTTCCTCTATTTCTTCAACTTTCCCACATTCCATACATACAAGATGATGATGAAAATGTTTCGCACCTTCTTTACGTAAATCAAAGCGTGCAACGCCATCCCCGAAATTAATTTTGTCTACAACCTTTAGCTCTGCTAATAATTCTAATGTTCTGTACACAGTAGCTAAACCTATTTCAGGTGCTTTGTCTTTCACTTTTAAGTATACATCTTCAGCGCTTAAATGATCTTTCTCGTTTTCAATTAACACTCTTAATGTTGCTTCTCGCTGTGGAGTTAATTTATATGATGATTGTTGTAATTGTTGCTTCACGCGATTTAATCGTTCTTCCACGGAAGCCTCACTCCCCTACTAATAATTATAATCATTTTAATTTACAATATGATACATATATAAAATACCAGTAATTGATAAAATTAGCAAGTTTGTTCATTCCTTATTTATAATCATTATAATTAAGCAAGATATGTTGTAAAGCAATAATTGTTTTTGCATCCTCTAAAGATCCACTTTTTAGTAAGTCAGAAATTTCATTAATGTGAACACGATCTAATTCAATAAATTCATCATCATCAAGGTTCATGTGCCCTTTTTTCAAATCTTTAGCAAAGTAAATAGATAACTTCTCATTAGAAAAACCAGGTGAACCATACATTTCATATATGAGTTGCAAATGATCAGCGATATAGCCTGTTTCTTCTTCTAATTCTCTTTTAGCTGCTTCAATGCGATCTTCTCCACTTTCAAGTTTTCCGGCGGGGATTTCTAACATTGTTTTTTCAGCAGGTTTACGAAATTGCCTTACTAATATAATTTCATTGTCCGGTGTTAATGCACAAACAGCAACTGCACCATTATGAAAAACTAATTCTCTTTTTGATGTTTGACCATCTGGGAGTTCTACATCATGTACTTCCAAATCAATAATTTTTCCGTTATATATATGTTCCTTCGCTATAGTTCTCTCGTAAAATTCCATTATAATCACGTTCCTTTTATTTTAAGTATCTACCTGTTAAGATATAGTCGGTAGCTCGTACGGTTAATTGTATTTGAATTGTGAATAACCACTATACAATTGCATTAACAAACAAGCTAAAGCAATAAATAGTGATATCAATCTACTTGCATATAATTGATAAACACGCCATATTCTATGATTTAGTGTATCGAAAGGAGCAATAACATGCAAAAAAATGTCTTGAAAAGTGGTTTAGAAATTTCAGAAGTAGGACTAGGATGTATGAGTTTAGGTACAGATTATAAAACGGCAGAACCTATAATCGATAGAGCTATTGAACATGGTATTACATATTTTGATACTGCGGATATGTATGACAAAGGTATAAATGAACAAATCGTTGGCAAAGCATTAAAAAAATACCAACAACGTGATGATATTGTTATCGGAACAAAAGTAGGTAATCATTTAAAAGAGGATGGTTCAACATTTTGGGATCCATCTAAAAAACACATTAAGTATGCTATTAAATCATCTTTAAAATCATTAGGTTTAGACCACCTAGATCTTTATCAATTGCATGGAGGTACTATTGATGATCCACTAGATGAAACGATTAGTGCATTCGAAGAATTAAAATCAGAAGGTCTAGTTCGTGCTTATGGTATTTCTTCTATTAGACCTAATGTAATTAATTATTATTTGGAACACAGTAATATAGAAACGATTATGAATCAATTTAATTTAATTGATAATAGAGTTGAATCTTTGCTTGATGCAATACATGCCAAAAATGTAAAGATACTTGCTAGAGGCCCTGTTTTCAAAGGTCTATTGACTGCTAATAGTAACAATGCATTAGACAAGAAATTTGCTGAAGGTATTTTTGATTACAATTATCAAGAGTTAGGCGAAACAATTGCATCAATTAAAGAAATTGAAAGTAATTTAACTGCCTTAACCTTTAATTACTTGACCTCACAACAGTCACTTGGTTCAATTATTGTTGGTGCAAGTAGTATAGAACAATTAGACGAAAATATTAAAAATTATAATTTAGCGAAAGATATTGGCTTTGAAACTTTAAAAGCTGCACGAGGTAGAGTGAAAAATTTAGAATACACGCAACACCTTAATTAAACAGAAAAAAGAGTTTATGTCATGTACTTATAACTGTGTTCGATCCAGCATAAGTTTCTACGCATAAACTCTTTTTTTGTTATGTTTAATAAACATTATTGTTATATTTTATTTTTAAAAAAACTTGAGAAATGCTTTTCTATGAATCTTGGTGTAAGCTGGTACAGTTTAAGCATAAATGACATCCACAGCGGTTGATTGATTTCTTGTCGTTTTGACTTCATAGCTTTAAATATGCGATCAGCTAGTTTATCGGGATTTATCATGATTTTGTTGTAACGTTTCGCATAATTTAGTGAAGGATCCGCTTTTTGGTGAAATGGTGTATTGATTGGTCCAGTATTTACCGTTAAAACATGGTAATTGGGATGTTCTAATCGAATGGCATTTAATGTTTGATAAAATGCTGCTTTTGATGCACCATAATGTGCTGCATTAGCTTGTGTAACAAAAGCAGCTTGACTACCTATGCCTACGATGATTGGATATTTATTGAAAAATGGTCTAATTACTTCTAACAAAATGTTGAAACTTATAATATTAAGCTGATATGTCTCAAGCATTTCTTCAGTTCGATGTGCTTCAATTGATTTGAAATAACCTAGTCCAGAACAATAAATTAAACCATCAATTTTTTGTTGTTGAAGACTTTGCGTAATATGATAAATTTCTTTCTCAGACTGTAAATCACATTGTATGATTGATAATCGATCTGTATGATATTGAGCGACAAACTGATTTAATTTTTGGGGATTTCTAACCAGTACAGTTACATTGATATCATTAGCTAATAACTTTTTTAATAATGCTTTACCTAAGCCGCTTGTACTTCCTGTTAATATAAAATGTTTCCCTTGCATCGTTTATCCCTACCTGTTTTTGTCTTTATAAATAGTATAAATGATTATAATATTTTCTGTCATTATTATAATTAAATGATTAGCCATAATTCTAAACTATGTTAATATGATTACATAAAACAAAGAGGAAGTGGGAATTTTACATGAAACTTGTATTTTATGGTGCCGGTAATATGGCTCATGCAATTTTTACAGGAATCGTTAACTCAAAAGTAATAGACTCAAACGATATTTATTTAACAAATCGATCAAATGAGGATGCTCTGAAATCATATGCTGATGAATTAGGTGTCAATTATAGTTATGATGACGCAGCATTGTTAAAGGAAGCGGATTATGTTTTCTTAGGAACAAAGCCATATGATTTTGATAATTTAGCAGAACGAATTAAACCATATGTTACTGATAGTAATAAATTTATTTCAATTATGGCAGGTTTACCAATTAGTTATATTAGAGAACAACTTAATACAGAAAACCCTGTTGCTCGAATCATGCCAAACACGAACGCACATGTTGGTCATTCTGTGACAGGTATCAGTTTTTCAAATAATTTTGATCCAAAATCTAAAACTGAAGTTGATGATTTAATTAACTCATTTGGTTCAGCAATTGAAGTTTCTGAAGATAATCTACATCAAGTAACAGCGATTACTGGTAGTGGACCGGCCTTTTTATACCATGTATTTGAACAATATGTGACAGCTGGTACTAGACTTGGATTAGAGAAATCACAAGTCGAAGAATCTATTCGAAACTTAATTATTGGGACAAGTAAAATGATTGAACGTTCTGATTTAAGTATGGAACAATTACGAAAAAATATAACTTCAAAAGGTGGTACAACACAGGCAGGTTTAAATGCGTTATCTAAATACGACTTAGAAAGTGTATTTGAGGATTGTTTAAGAGCTGCCGTTGATAGAAGTGTAGAACTATCAAATCAAGATGATGATTAATCCTTACATCAATTCTATCGATAAGTTAGCAAGTTATTATTTATTTGCTTTATCTTTAAGTAATCGATTTTAATATTGATTTAATAAAAATAATTCTATCGGGATATATTCCTTAATAGCAGCCAACTCGAAAGTGAAAACTTTTTGGTTGGTTGTTTTTATTCAATAATTTTGTATTGATATGTGATGATCATTATAAAAATAAAGCTTTTGATGCCGTATTTAAAACTTGTTACAATTGTAATCAATTGCACTATTGAAGCCATATATTTATAGTTTGTTTACCTAATGTAATGCGATGAATCGTTACTTTGTCTCTTATACTACCCTGTCCAGTGCTTCGCCGATAATAAATAATACATATTGAGTAATGACACATCATATGTATCAATGTTAATTGGACGAGTAAATTATCTTTGTAAAGCAATTCTGTACATATTGAATCATTTCAGAAATGTATTATAGATAGTTAAAGAACAGATCGCTACAGATCGCTAAGACATTTAATTCCCTATAGTAGAAAACAGACCTTAACTATTGCTTTTTACTAGTTAGGGTCTGTTTTACTTGAGTTAATCTTATTGTAAAGCATTATATTTGTTTTGCTAAATATGCTATAACGATTGAATCAATTATTCTTATTGTGAATTAGAATGACCAAGTATCGAAGTCTTTAACAAATTTAAATGGTGGTGTATCACTTTTAGTCTTTAATAATTCACTAATTGATTCAACTTCTTCTTGTGTGTATCTATTACTTATATGCGTGATTAAACTATACTCCACATTTGCCTCTTTAATTAAATCAAAGACATCATCAATATGGCTATGATGATAATTATTGGCTAAATTTTTATCCCCTTCTATATAAGTACTTTCGTGAACCATAACATTTGCATTACGTGCTATAAGTAACTCGTTGTTACATGGCATTGTATCTCCAAATATGGCAGCTACAGGTCCTTGTTTTTCATCACCTTTAAATTGACTAGAATCATAAATCTTTCCATTATATTCAAACGTCTCATTATTTTTTACTTCTTGATATTTTGGACCTGGTTCTAATCCAATTGATTTCAAGGCTTGAACGTCAATTTTCCCTTGTGTAGATGGTGCTTCTACTCTATAGCCAAAAGAAGTAATACCATGATTTAATAAATGTGCTTCAACATTGAATCCATTATGCTGGTATGAAAGATGATTTTCAATTTCTATGTAAGTGATCGGATAGTTTAATCTGGATTCTGATAATCGTAATGTCGTCTCTACAAATTCTTTAATTCCTTTTGGACCTACGACAGTAAGTGGTAGTCCTTCTCCGCCTTGGAATGAACGACTGGATAGCAATCCAGGCAATCCGAAAATATGGTCACCATGCATATGCGTTATAAAGATATGATCTACCTTACCTAATTTAATTGAATGGTGAAGTATTTGATGTTGTGTAGCTTCACCTACATCAAATAGCCAAATATTATTTGAATATGGTTCTAGATTTAGTGCAATGGCTTGAGTATTTCTTTCTTTCGTTGGTAGACCTGCACTTGTGCCGAAAAATGTTATTTCCATGCATATGCCTCCTCTTCTTGTTCACATTTTATCATAGAAAAGATAAAAAAATATAATAATTTTTGAATGCTTTTAAGCAAAAATGTATGAACATTGTTAATTATTGTTCTATAATGAAATCAGATTTATAAAAAGAATTGAGGTTTTGAACTTGAATACTAGAAATAAAGACATTCCATGCTTAATAACTATCTTTGGAGCAACTGGTGATCTTAGTCACAGAAAATTATTTCCATCATTATTCCATTTGTACCAACAAGATAACTTAAATGAACAAATTGCTATAATTGGAATTGGAAGAAGAGAATTAACGAATGATGATTTCCGTAGTCAAGTGAAATCGTCAATTCAAGAACACGTTAAAGATACAAAACATCTTGATAAGTTTATGGAACATGTTTTTTATCATAAACACGATGTAAGTGACGAAGCGAGTTACCAATCATTATTAGAAGTAAGTAATAACTTGGATAATGAGTTTAATTTACAAGGTAACAGACTCTTCTATCTTGCAATGGCACCAAATTTCTTTGGTGTAATTTCTGATTACTTAAAATCTTCAGGCTTGACTGACACTTCAGGCTTTAAACGCTTAGTAATTGAAAAGCCATTTGGTACAGACTTAGAGTCAGCTGAAAAACTAAATGAACAATTACGACGTTCATTTAAAGAAGAAGAGATTTATCGAATTGACCACTATTTAGGTAAAGATATGGTGCAAAATATAGAAGTATTAAGATTTGCTAACGCTATGTTTGAGCCATTATGGAATAATAAGTATATTTCAAATATACAGGTTACTTCTTCTGAAGTATTAGGTGTAGAAGATAGAGGTGGCTACTATGAATCTAGTGGTGCACTCAAAGATATGGTACAAAACCATATGCTACAAATGGTAGCGCTACTTGCAATGGAGGCACCGATCAGTTTAAATAGTGCTGATATTAGAGCAGAGAAAGTCAAAGCACTTAAATCATTACGTAAATTAGAAGCTGAAGAAGTGCGCCATAACTTTGTCCGTGGACAATATGATGAAGGTGTAATTGAAGGTCAAAATGTTAAACGTTATCGTGACGAAGATCGCGTTGCTAGTGATTCTACAACACCTACTTTCGTATCTGGTAAATTAACAATTGATAATTTCAGATGGGCAGGAGTTCCATTCTATATTAGAACAGGTAAACGTATGAAGAGTAAAACAATTCAAGTCGTAGTAGAATTTAAAGAAGTACCAATGAATCTTTATTATGAAACTGAGAAAAAATTAGACTCAAATTTACTTGTGATTAATATTCAACCAAATGAAGGCGTATCACTACATCTTAATGCTAAGAAAAACGTTCAAGGCATTGAAACAGAACCAGTACAATTATCATATGCAATGAGTGCACAAGATAAAATGAATACAGTTGATGCTTATGAAAACTTATTGTTTGACTGTTTAAATGGTGATGCGACAAACTTCACACATTGGGAAGAATTAAAATCAACATGGAAATTTGTTGATGCAATTCAGGAAGAATGGAATCAAAATGAACCGGAATTCCCTAACTATAAATCTGGTTCAAATGGTCCTTTAGAAAGCGACTTATTGTTAAGCAGAGACGGTTTCCATTGGTGGGACGATATCCATTAAAAGATTGATAAAGAGTTAATAAAAGCAGTTCAAATTTATTTAAGTTTGAACTGCTTTTTTATATTACATAAATTCATGGATATGCTTTAGGAGCTATTATGTTAATGTAAAATTTCATATAGGTTGTTGCTTTTTTATTCAATATATAATGTGTTATGATTTAGTCTATTGAGAAAGTTTATATAAACTGTCCTTTTAAATTACATTTTACCCTATTTAAAATTTTTAAGATGTAAGTATACAAATAATGATGTAAAATATAAGTATTAAAGTACATGTGTTTTATTTAAAAAGAATAAACAAATGATTTAAGAAAGTGCAAATAGTTAATTGGGAATTAGGAGTGAAAGTTTTTGGACGTTATCAAGCAAATACAACAGGCAATTGTTTATATTGAAGATCATTTGCTAGAGCCTTTTCATTTGCAAGAACTTAGTGATTACGTTGGTCTTTCACCATATCATCTAGATCAATCATTTAAGATGATTGTAGGACAGTCGCCAAGTGAATATTCAAAAGCGAGAAAAATGACCGTAGCAGCCAAAGAGTTACTAAATGGTTCTGCTCGGTTAGTCGATATTGCTAAAAAATATCATTATACCGATACAAATGCTTTTGCTAATGATTTTAGTGACTTTCACGGTATATCCCCTATTCAAGTGAATACGAAGCGTGAGGAATTAAAATTAGTTCCGAGATTGTATATTAAATTAACAACGACTGATAAAGCGCCATATCCGTATAGATTAGAGAATACACCAGAACTATCCTTGGTGGGTTATGCTAAATTTATACCGGCAAATGAGCTTGAAAATCCATATAAAGTACCTGATTTTTTAGAAGATTTACTAGTAGAAGGCCACATTAAAGAATTACAAAGATATAATGATGTTGGGCCACATGAACTATATGTCGTGAACTGTCCATTAGATTATGGTATGGAAATTTTTGTAGGCGTTCCTAGTGAACGATATCCAGCGCATTTGGAAAGTCGGTTTTTGCCATCTCGTCAATATGCGACCTTTAACTTACAAGGTGAAATTGACTACGTGGTAAATGAGGCATGGCATTATATTGAAACAACAATGCAAATGTCACTACCCTATGAATTTAATAGTTTGTATGTTGAAGTGTATCCTTTTGATATTTCTTTTGATGACCCATTTACGAAGGTTCAATTGTGGATGCCAGTAGATCAAGATAATGAATTTTATTAACTTTGTTGTAGCGTGTTAAAACATTCTAATTGTTAAAACTAAAAATCAAATCAAAATTATAGCTATATCATTTGTTAATTTATTTCCGCTGCTTTACAATACTCTAAACTGTTAGCCTAAACAAACTGATAAATTTATGCCCTTGGTTAGTGATGTGTATGAATACGTAAATAAAATGCAGGCAAAGACATATTTATTGTGTCTAGCCTGCATTTTTAGTATTGTGTTTCAACTGCAAATGTTTCTTTATTATTTTACTTCAATTACACATGCTTCGTAAGGTCTTAACTGAGCAAAATTAAGGCTGTGTTCTTTATAATTATGTAATAACACTTCCCATTCAGTAACATCAGTCGTTAAAGTCACAGAAGTTGTTTGATCAGTTAAGTTACCAATGACAATAACTTTTTTATTATTATAAATTCTTGAATAAGCAAAAACATCAGGGTTATCTACATCAACCAGTTTAAACTGGCCATATGTGAATAATTCATCAGATTTTTTTAATTGAATGAGTTGCTTATAAAAATTTAATATGGAATCTTTATCTTGCTGTTGTTGTGCAACATTTATAGTTGTATAGTTTGGATTGACTGGAAACCATGGTTTATGTTCAGAAAAGCCTGCATTGGTAGAATCATCCCATTGCATTGGTGTTCTAGAGTTGTCTCTGTTTTCCATTTTATGTTTATGTAGTAGCTCTTCTACGTTACCACCTTGTGATTTAACAATATTATATTCATTTACTACAGCTACATCGTTAAATGTTTCTATTGATTCAAAAGGATAATTGGTCATACCGATTTCTTGTCCTTGGTAAATAAAAGGCGTCCCTTGCTGTAAAAAATATACAACAGCATGACTTGTTGCCGATTCATACCAATATTGTTGATCATCTCCCCAAGTGGAAACACGTCGAGGTTGATCGTGATTTTCAATAAATAAAGCATTCCAACCTACATTTTCTAATTTGTACTGCCAATTCGATAGTACTTGCTTATAGGAAGAAACATCAAACTGTACATCGCCAGTATTCCATAATCCTAAATGCTCAAATTGAAAAATCATATTAAATTTACCTTCTGATTCTCCAACCCATTGTTCAGCATTATCTGGATCTACACCATTTGCTTCTCCAACAGTCATGATATCGTATTTATCTAAAGACTGTTCTTTCATTTCTTGTAACCACGATTGTATACCTGGTTGATTCATATCAACGTCAAAAGCTGGTGCATACGTTTTACCAGCAGGCACTGTTAAATCACCTGCTTCAAATGATTTCTTGATGTGTGTAATGGCATCTACTCTAAATCCATCTATGCCTTTATCAAACCACCAGTTCATCATTTTAAATACTGCATCGCGTACTTCTTTATTTTCCCAATTTAAATCAGGTTGCTTTTTACTAAACAGGTGAAAATAGTATTGCTGTGTTGAGTCATCATATTCCCAAGTTGAACCATTAAAGATACTTTCCCAGTTATTTGGTTCTGTACCATCTGGTTTACCATCTTTCCATATATACCAATCCCTTTTAGGATTATCTATGCTAGATTTAGATTCAATAAACCACGGATGCTCATCAGAAGTGTGATTTACAACCAAATCTAAGATTAATTTCATACCACGTTGATGTATGGCTGCGAGTAATTCATCAAAATCTGCCATTGTTCCAAATTCGTCCATAATTTCATGATAATCACTGATATCATAACCATTATCATCATTTGGAGATTTATACATTGGACTTAGCCAAATAACATCGATGCCTAAATCTTGTAAATAATCTAACTTGGCAATTAAACCTTGTAAATCACCAATCCCATCATTATTTGAATCGTTAAAGCTTCTTGGATATACTTGATAAGCTACTGCTTCTTTCCACCAATTTTTCATCATTTACATTCTCCTTTTATTAGTTTGTTGAATAACGTTGTACAATTCGTGTAGGTATTATATTTTGACATTGATAACGATTAACGTTTTCTAGCTTGTTCGTTAACAGCCGTACCGCTGTTTGCCCTAATTGTTCTGGGAGGACGTCAACAGCTGTTTGTGGCGGAGATGCATAGGCATTTAGAAATGAATCATTAAATGTTGCTGTTTTAATATCTTCTGGTATACGTATATTTAATTCATATAAAACACTAATAATCATCATATTGAGCATAGTATCAGTAGTAATGATTGCAGTGAATTCATGCATTTTAAAAAGTTCGATTAAACTTAATTTAATTGCAGTTCGATCCAAGTCTATTTTATGAACATGAGGTGTTAAATGTTCATGAAACATAACTTGACGATATCCTTTTATACGATCCTTAAAGACCTCATAATCACTTTGTTCAGTTAAAAGTAAAATCTTGTCATGTCCTTTATTAACCAAATACTGTGTTAAATCTTCAGCTGCAGCAATATTATCATTATCGACATATAAAGTTTTTTCACTTGTTAATGGCTTTCCTACTATTACATAAGGACATTGTTTATCAATTAATAATTGTTCAATTACATCATTTTTTCTTGAATATAATAAGATAAAGCCTTCAATATATTGCGACTGTATTAAACGCTGGACTTCTATCATTAATTCCTGCTCAGTTGTACTTGTAGTCACTATTGTTAAATAAGCGTGATTATCACTATAACGATGTATACCGGTTAGTACATCAAGTAAAAATGGGTTCTGTTTAATTGAATCACCACCACTTTTTTGTATAATACCAATGGTTTTAGAACGCTTTGTAACTAAAGAGCGTGCCATTTGATTAGGAACATAATTTAATGCTCTCATACAATCATGCACTTTTTGAGTAGTTTCCTTACTTATACGAGTATTACCTTTGATAACCCTAGACACTGTTGAAGGTGAAACATTAGCCATTATAGCCACATCTTTGATTGTTGCCATCACAACACTCCTATCCCTAATTGAAACGCTTACATGTATAATCTTATTTTATTGTATTTATGTGAACAATGTCAAAAGATTTGTGCAAACGTTTGCGCATTGACATGATATTTTTATAACTGATTTTGTATATTATTAAGTGATTATTTCCATTTAAAATAATTAAAACGCCAATCCCTATTAGCTTTAAATAGGAATTGGCGTTTATTTATTTACCGCAAAGTTATTAATGAATACAATTATTCAGTTACTTTATTATGTTCTATAATAACATCGCAGTATATTAAATTAATAAAGTGCTTATTCTTCAATCCATTGTGTATGGAACACACCTTCAATGTCTTTACGTTCGTAAGTGTGCGCACCGAAGTAGTCACGTTGTGCTTGGATTAAATTTGCTGGTAAATCTTCAGAGCGGTAACTATCATAATAGTTAATACTAGCTGAGAAACCAGGTGTTGGTACACCATTTTGTACACCTGTAGCAACTACGTCACGTAATGCTGATTGATAATTTGTAACAATATCCTTGAAGTATGGATCTAATAATAAGTTACGTAATGATTCATCATTATCATAAGCATCTTTAATTTTTTGTAAGAATTGTGCACGGATGATACAACCTTCTCTCCAAATCATAGCTAAGTCGCCTAATTTAAGGTTCCATTCATTATCATCACTTGCTTTTCTCATTTGTGCAAATCCTTGTGCATATGAACAAATCTTACTCATATATAAAGCTTTACGGATTTTTTCTAAGAATTCTTCTTTGTCACCATCAAATTGAGAAGCTGGACCATTTAATTGTTTAGATGCATTAACTCGTTCTTCTTTAATTGAAGAAATGAAGCGAGCAAATACAGATTCCGTAATAATTGTTAATGGAATACCTAATTCTAAAGCGTTAATTGAAGTCCATTTACCTGTACCTTTTTGGCCAGCAGTATCTAAAATCTTTTCAACAAGAGGACCGTCACCTTTATCATCTAATTTACCAAAGATGTCACCAGTAATTTCTATTAAATAACTAGAAAGTTCTCCAGCATTCCAATCTTTAAATGTTTTAGCGATTTCTTCGTGTGACATACCAAGTAAATCTTTCATCATAGCATAACTTTCAGCGATTAATTGCATATCTGCATATTCGATACCATTATGTACCATTTTCACATAATGACCTGCACCGTTTGGTCCAATGTATGCAACACATGAAGCGCCATCTTTGGCTTTTGCTGAAATTGCTTCTAAAATATCGCTAACCTTATCAAATGCTTCCTTTTGACCGCCTGGCATTAATGAAGGTCCAGTTAAGGCACCGACTTCTCCACCAGATACGCCCATTCCGATAAAGTTTACGCCACTTTCTGCAAGTGCTGTATTACGACGGATAGTATCTTGATAATTTGTGTTACCACCATCGATTAAGATATCATCATTATCTAATAATGGTAATAAACTGTCGATTGTCTTGTCAGTTGCAGGACCAGCTTTAACCATTAATAAAATTTTACGGGGTTTTTCTAATGAATTTACAAATTCTTCAATTGAATATGTTGGGTGAATGTTCTTGCCTTCAGATTCTTTAACCATCCCTTCTGTCTTTTCAGAAGAACGGTTATATACTGCAACATTATAACCACGAGATTCAATATTCCAAGCAAGGTTCTTACCCATTACTGCTAAACCTACTACACCAATTTGTTGTGCCATTTTACTTACCTCTCTTTTACAAAGTTTTCTAGTTCATTGTATCATAAAGCATATATAATAATCACTAAATCAGTTTTCAGATTTATTTGTTATTTGTAACTATTTCTATAATTTTTAATATTTGCTGGCTCAATTGATTTAATGAAGTTATTGGCATACGTTCTGATGTTGTGTGTATATTTTCATATCCAACGCCTAATATCACAGTAGGTATACCTAAACCATTAATAATATTCCCGTCAGAGCCACCGCCTGCAATGATTGTATCTGCAGCTAATCCTAATTGAATTGCACTTTCTTTAGCAATCTCTGTTACTTTAGCATCTTCAGCTACTTTAAATCCTGGATAACTTTTTGTAATCTCTATATCAGCATTTGTACCATAACGTTTAACGGTATTTTCAACTACTGATTTCATATGCTCAATTTGTTGTGCAATGCGTTCATCTGAATGAGAACGTGCCTCTGCTTTTAATGTAACTTTATCGGCAACAATATTTGTAGCAGAGCCACCTTCAAATCGACCAATATTAGCTGTTGTTACTTCATCTATTCTACCTAATTTCATGTCACTTACTGCCTTAGCAGCAATGTTAATTGCACTTATTCCTTTGTCAGGTACACTAGCATGCGCAGTTTTTCCATAAATCGTCGCATCAAATTTCATTTGTGTTGGAGCACCTACAACTGTAGTTCCAACAGGTGCACTGGCATCCACTGCGTATCCAAAATTTGAATCTAATAAATCTGCAGGCAATGCTTTAGCTCCTTCTAATCCAATTTCCTCTCCCACAGTGATTACAAATTGAAGTTGTCCATGAGGTAGCTTATTTTCATGAATAACAGCTAGTGCTTCTAAAATTGCAGCTAATCCTGCTTTATCATCTGCTCCAAGAATGGTAGTACCATCTGAATAGATATAGCCATCATCTTTTATTTGAGGTTTAATGTCTATACCTGGGACTACAGTATCCATATGACTTGTAAAGTACACCTTATCAATTTCTTTATTGTCGATTGTGCTTGGTAGTGTACAAATCAGATTATTTGCGCCTAAGTTTTGATTTTGACTCGCTTGATCTTCAACGACTGATAAACCTAGTGCTTCAAACTTACCTTTTAATTGAGCTTGAATATGCCCTTCATTACCACTTTCAGAATTAGTCTGAACAAGTTCTAAAAATGTATCTAATAATCTTTGTTCGTTAACCATAAATATCCCCTACCTGTCATTTAATACATTTTTTATGTATGTTAATAATTTATATAGTTAAGTGTAACGAATTATTTCGGTTTGCAAAACAAATATGATTGTTTGTATCATTTTCGGTTTTGAAAAGTACATATAATATAGTTGTTAAGTATTGTAGAATTTCGTATATTTGGATAAAATATGAGTTAATACAATATATTTGGAGGAATTATAGTGAGTAACAATAAAGTGTTAAGAGTTATTATTATTGTGATGCTAATTGCTGTTGTGCTTGCATTAATATTAACTAGTGTCGTACCATTAGTAAATTAATCATTAGCGTTATCTGTTTTATATATTTTTTATTATTAAAGCCATAAATAATACAGCCTTTATAAACTGTGCTATTTATGGTTTTTGTTTTCTTCATTTTTGATAATAAATCATAAAGTAATATATCAAATCATAAATTTTAAAGATAGCAAGTTCGCAGTTATACAAAAATCAGCACGATAAAAAGCCTCCATAAGCGTATTTATTCATAGAGATCGCTGTTGTGGAGGCTTTTTAATGTAACAATAATAATTTGTAATTTATTTATAGTTATGAAATTTAATTATTTAGTTAGTGACAGTGTTCGTACCATTGTGGTATTTTAACGAACCAAACTGCGATTTTACAACTAAGTATTCCTCTAATTCATTTAATAATTGTAATAAACTAGCGCGCGTTCTAAACATTTCTCTAGATGTAGGTAAATCCAACTGATTTAACTCTATCCTAATCTCATAAAGTGAATGTAAACGTAATGCCGTATAATCATTACTATTCACATTGTGCGCAACTTCAGCTAAGAGTTGTGATAATTGATCCAGTAAGCAATCTTTCATTTCAATACTTTCAATCATTAATGCAATTCTACGCATTAAATCTAATTGTTCTTCTCGCATATCGAAATAGTGATAGTAAGAATTTTCATTTCTGACAAAATGATTTTTGACGTCTCTAAAGGCGATTGATTTTGCTTTTTGTATCGTTAATTGTAAATCATCAAACGGGATATTTAATGTTTGATTAGGTACTTTACACTTTTCACTAAATGTTTCAAAAATTTGAGTGTATTGATCTTCGATTTGCTTTTTGAAATGCTTTAACGTACCATCCAGACTTGGCATGATTAAATTCATTAAGAAGGCAATTCCTAAACCTACAATAAGTAACAGAATTTCGTTAACAAATAAATGCACATCAATTGTTTTGGCATTAAAAACATGTAATAAAATGACACAACTTGTCACAACACCCTCTTGGACTTTAAATACCACAGTCAAAGGAATAAATAATAATACAATTAAACCTAATACTACTGCATTTTGTCCTAACAAACTAAATATGACTGAACCAAGAATTAGAATCATAAAACAAGATACAAAACGGGACACGATTGCTTGAAGCGAATGAACCTTCGTATGTTTAATACATAAGACTACTAATATAGCACTTGAAGCAAAATTATCAAGCCCAATTAGTTTAGCAATTATTATACCAAGTGCCATCCCAATCGCTGTCTTAATCGTTCTAAATCCGATTCGATATGGATTTAAACGTGACATGAATATTCCTCTATTTCTCTTCGCAATAAGTATCGAATAAAGATTGTAATTGGTTGATTACGTCCATTACTTCATGACCTTCAATTTGATGACGTTCTACCATTTTAGTGATTTTGCCATCTTTAATAAGTGCGAATGAAGGACTTGATGGAGCATAACCTTCAAAATAATCTCTCGCTTGTTGTGTAGCTTCTTTATCTTGACCTGCAAATACTGTAACCAAGCGATCAGGTAAATTATCATAATGTAGTGCATGTGCTGCTGCTGGTCTAGCAATGCCACCTGCACATCCACACACTGAGTTCACCATTACTAATGTTGTACCATCTTGTTGTAGTACACTATCTACCTCTTCAGCAGTTGTTAATTGTTCATAACCTGCTGCCTCAATTTCATTTCTTGCTTGATTAACAACATCTGTCATATATAAATCAAAATTTAAATCCATTTTTAACGTCACCTTTCATTTCAAATTAAGTACTTATATTCTACATATATATCTATTATACTTCAACAGCTGTGTTTATAGTATTTTAAAAATTGAATATTTTATAACTTTAGTGAATTTTGCTATAATCTTCGCAATTGAAATAACTTGATATCGAAAATTTTGTGTTACTTAATTTCACATCACTAAATATTGCAATTAAATATTTAATGGACTCAATTTTATAAATAACAAAAACACTTTCGAAAATTTATCGAAAGTGTTTTTGTTTAATGTGTATTTATTAATCATGAATATACTTCACTACTTTAAATGTATAACACTCATATTACATACACTCTAGTAAATACTAGTATGCTCAATAGAATATTGCTCTATACGTGATTTAACAAAGTTCATAAATCTACCAGCTTGTAATCCGTCTAAAATACGGTGGTCTATTGAGATACAAAGGTTAACCATATTTCGTATTGCAATCATATCATCAATAACAACAGGCTTTTTAATAACAGATTCGATTTGTAAAATTGCAGCTTGAGGATGATTAATAATACCCATAGATGAAACTGAACCAAATGTACCTGTATTGTTTACTGTAAATGTGCCACCTTGCATATCTTCAGAACGTAATTTTTTATTTCTGGCTCTTTGAGCTAAGTCGTTTATTTCTCTGGCTATACCTTTGATTGATTTTTCATCTGCATTTTTAATTACTGGAACATATAATTTATCTTCATCTGCCACAGCAATTGAAATATTAATATCTTTATGCATTATAATTTCAGAATCTTGCCAGCTACTATTTAATAACGGATAAGCTTTAAGCCCTTCGGCAACAGCTTTCACAAAAAATGCAAAGAATGTCAGGTTGTATCCTTCACTCTCTTTAAAACTGTTCTTATGATAGTTTCTAGTTTTCACTAAATTGGTAGCGTCTGCTTCAACCATCATCCATGCATGAGGAATTTCATTGACACTGTTGACCATATTTTGAGCAATTTGTTTCCTTACGCCGTTCACAGGAATTGAAGAACCTGGTGAAGGTTCATTGTATTTTGCCTGTTGAATGACTTTTGGCGAATCTTTAGGTGCAATTACTGTTTCTTGTTTATTACCTACACCTTCTTTAATTGCTTTTTGAATATCCTTTTTAGTCACTCGACCTTCGAAACCTGTACCGACAACTTGTGATAAATCGATTTGATTTTCCGAAGCAAGTTTAAAGACAACTGGTGAATAACGCCCGTTATTTTTCGGTTGTTCTTCATTCGAAGTATCTCTTTCTTGATGTTCTTGTCTATTAACGGGTGTTTCTGATTCTGTAGATGAACTAGAGTCAGGGACAGTTTCTGTAGCTGTCGTGTCTACTGATGTATGTTCGGAGTCATCATCAGTTGTTAATATACAAATTGTTTCATCTACTTGAACTGTCGTGCCTTCTTCTACTAAGATTTCTTTAATTGTTCCGGAATAAGAAGATGGTACCTCTGCTGTAACTTTATCAGTTATGACTTCACAAAGTGGATCATATTCTTCTACAGTATCACCTACAGAAACAAGCCATTGTTCAATTGTTCCTTCATGTACACTTTCACCCAGTTTAGGCATTTTTATTTCCATGATTGTGCCTCCTTAAAATTCTGCAAGTTCACGCATTTTTGTTTTTATTTTATCTGGATTAATCATAAACTCATCTTCGAGTGTTGGTGCGAATGGCATTGAAGGTACATCTGGACCAGCAAGTCGCATAATCGGTGCGTCTAAATCAAATAAGCAATTTTCTGAAATAATCGCAGCAACTTCTGAAATTACACTACCTTCTAAATTATCCTCTGTAACTAATAAAATTTTACCAGTTAGTTTTGCACGTTCAATAATTGTTTTTTTATCTAATGGGTAAACTGTACGCAAATCGACAACTTCTACATTAATTCCTTCTTCTTCTAACATATCAGCTGCTTGGATACAATAGTTTACACATAAACCGTAAGTGAACACTGTAATATCGTCACCCTGACGTTTAACATCTGCCTTACCGATAGGCACAGTGTAATATGATTCTGGTACTTCTTCTTTTAATAGTCGATAAGCTTTTTTATGTTCAAAGTAAAGTACTGGATCATTGCTTTCAATAGAAGCTAATAATAATCCTTTTGCATCATATGGTGTTGAAGGTATAACAACTGTTAAACCTGGTGTAGAAGCAAATATAGATTCAACACTTTGAGAGTGATATAATGCACCGTGAATTCCACCGCCAAATGGTGAACGTATCGTGATAGGACAATGGAAGTCGTTATTTGAGCGATAACGCATTTTAGCGGCTTCACTCATAATTTGATTCGTTGCTGGTAAAATATATTCGGCAAATTGAATTTCAGCAACTGGTCGTTTTCCAAGCATTGATGCACCAATACTTGTACCTACTATATTTGATTCAGCTAAAGGTGTATCAAGCACACGTGCTTCGCCATACTTTGCTTGTAAGCCTAAAGTGACTCCGAAAACGCCACCTTTTTTACCGACATCTTCTCCTAATACAAATACATCTTTATCTCTTTCCATCGCTTGATCTAAACCTTGATGAATCGCTTCTAGATATGATAATTTAGCCATTATTTAAGCTCCCTTCTTCATAAACATGTGTATATGTCTCTTCTGGCGATGGATAAGGTGCTTTTTCAGCTTCTTTTGTTGCTTTATTTACAATTTCTTTATGTTCTTTTTCGATTTCATCTAACCAGTTGTTGTCGATAACGCCTTCTTCGAGTAAGAATTCCTTAAATTTGATATTACAATCTAAAGATTTAAGTTCATCTCTTTCCTCTTTTGAACGGTATTTATCATCATCATCAGAAGAATGTGCTGTTAGACGTGTACACATGGCTTCAATTAATGTTGAACCACCACCGTTTAAACCACGTTCACGTGCTTCTTTCATTGCTTTATACATTGCAATAGGATCATTGCCATCTACTGTTTCACCATGCATACCATACCCAATTGCACGATCTGATAATTTTTCGGCACCATATTGTAATGAATCTGGTACAGAAATAGCATATTTATTATTTTCAATAACACAAATAAAAGGTAATTTGTGAACACCAGCAAAGTTTAAGCCTTCGTGGAAATCACCTTGGTTAGAACTACCTTCGCCTACAGTTGTCATTGCAATATTTGATTTGCCATCCATTTTTAGGGATAATGCCGCCCCAACAGCATGGATAATCTGCGTACCAACAGGTGAACTTTGTGATAGAATACCTTTTTCTCTTTTA
Organism: Staphylococcus gallinarum; assembly: GCF_029774255.1. Lineage (NCBI taxonomy): Bacteria > Bacillati > Bacillota > Bacilli > Caryophanales > Staphylococcaceae > Staphylococcus > Staphylococcus gallinarum. The sequence continues at coordinate 1,424,664 of NZ_CP069082.1, read as the reverse complement.
CTAAAATGAGAAGGCATTTGTTTACCACCAGAACTGATATCATCCTTTTTACCAAAAGCAGCTAACATAGACTCTAAAGGTGTCATTCCTAAATATGTTACTAATGCTAAATCCCTATAGTAAGGTGAAGAAATATCCCCTTCTTGCATGGCATATGCCATCCCTATTTGAGCTGCTTCTTGTCCTTGGCAACTAATAACGAATGGTATCTTACCAGCACGATTTAATAGCCACATACGTTCATCTATTTTACGTCCTAAATCCATCCATTTGTACATCGTTTGTAGGTCTGTTTTATCTAAACCTACTGATTTATAGTCAAACATGCTATTTCCTCCTTAATTAAACGTGAATCGATCTGTTTTCAACCTTCAAGCCTAGTTCCATTAACACTTCTGAAAGTGACGGATGTGCATGTGTTGTTAAACCTAGTTCTAATGTTGATCCATTCATAAACTGGAACAATGATACTTCATTTATTAATTCAGTAACATGTGGTCCAATCATATTTAAACCTATTACGGTATCATTATCTTGATCGATTACTACTTCGCAAAAGCCATTTTGATTGTTTGTGTCCTCAATTACGGCTTTTCCAATTGCTTTAAATGGCACTTTATAAGTACGGGCCTTAATATTTTGCGCTTTTGCTTCATCTAAATGCATGCCTATACTTGCTATTTCTGGTTGGGTGTAAACGCATTTTGGCATAGTCATATAATCAACGGGAAGTGGTTGTTGTTCAAACATATGATCAATAGCTGTTATACCTTCTTTGGACCCAACGTGTGCCAATTGTAGTTTGCCGATACAATCACCAGCCGCATAGATATGGCTATCTTCAGTTTGTTGGAAGTCATTTACTAAAATATGGTTACTTTCAGATAGCTTGATTTTAGTATTATTTAATCCAATATCATCTGTATTCGGTTTTCGACCTATAGATACCAATAACTTATCATATGTATATGTCTTGTCATTAATAGTAATATCTATATGATTATCCATGACCTTAACATCATTCTCTGTTAAATGTGTATTTTCAAAGAACTGAACACCTCTAGCTGTTAGTTCCTTTTTCAATGATTTAGCGATATGCTTAGACTCCGTTGGAAGGATACGCTCACCTGCTTCAATTACAGTTACTTCTACATTGAAATCAGTCATCATCGATGCAAACTCCAATCCAATCACGCCACCACCAATGATTGCTAACTTATTAGGTAATTGTTCAAGTTTTAATATATCATCACTTGAAAGTACTACTTCATGATCAAATGGTAGAAATGGTAATGAGACTGGTGTTGACCCAGTACAGATTAATACATTTTTATTAGGAATTAGCTCTGATTCTCCATCTTCAAATTCTACTGAAATCGTACCACTTTGTGGTGAAAAGATAGATGGGCCTAAGATGCGTCCTATACCATTAAATACATCGATGTTATTATACTTCATCAAATGATTTACACCGTTAAACATTTGATTTACTACCTCAGCTTTACGCTCTTGAATGCGTGAAAAATTCAACTTAAAATCATCAACATCAACACCATATTCACTTGCATGTGTAATAGTGTGCATCACTTCGGCTGATTTTAATAATGCTTTAGTAGGTATACACCCCTTGTGTAAGCATGTACCACCCAAAAGTGCCTGTTCAACAAGTGCAACTTTCTTACCTAATTGTGAAGCTCTAATTGCAGATACATAACCAGCTGTACCTCCGCCTAGTATAACTACATCATATTGTTGTTCTGACATATTTTAACTCCTAACTATATGTTTTCGCCGTTAATATGTGCATTAAAATAATGACATACCATTTAGCGAATCATTATACGACATTAAACCTCTAATATATTTAGCGAATTTTCTATCTTTCTGTGTGAGTTTATGTGGTCATATATTTTGATGTGCCAATTAATATAACTTTCATAGTTCAAATGAATTTTGAAGTATGAAAGTTATTTTAAAAAGAACATATAAACGAAATATAATTTCTCATCACGAACATAAAATTATTTCTTTATATTAAGAAGGTTAATGCCAATCGCTGATTTTTATAACCTGCTACTAATTTATATTATAAAAAACCGCATTTTGAATTGCATCTATAAGATACTTATTTTATGGCCACTTAATACTTTACCATAGAATGTCCCAAAACATGAATAGTCAACATGTTACATAACAAAATTTCGGGTCAATAATTGACCATTTTAGCAAACATTATATTTGCTTCCTATTACAGTTTACATCAAATAAACTGTTTATAAAATTAAAAACCTATTCTGATATCTTTTAATTAAATTTACAAAGTGATAATAGTTCGTCTAAGAATTAATTTTTAATGCTAATATCAGTGAGTCTATTTTACTTTGTTTGGATGCGGATCTTTCACTAAAAACAATTGGAAACTTCGCACCAATAATTAGACTTGCAATTCTTGCTTGACCAAATAATTTGAGCGCTTTATATAAAGGATCTCCAACATCCTTATTAGCGACTACAATAGCATCCACATCACCAGCAATTTCAGATTTAAGATTATTTTTTATAACACTTTCCATATCTGTAGCATTTTCAAATGTTAGTGGTCCTTCAATTAATAAATCATTGTTGCCAATGCGTTCAAAGGTGAGTTTTATTTTTTCGGCTTCGGTAGCAGAAAAAATTTTTTTATTCGGATTATTAACAGAAGATAATAATGCTAGTTTTAGTTGTTTATAACCAATTGCCTGTGCAAAATTTTGCAAGTTTTTAATTATTTGCTTCTTTTCTTCTACCGTAGGCGCAACATTAAAATACACATCGCTCATCATTAGATGTTTATGATAATGTGGCAAATCTAAACATACTACATGATTTAAATAACCATAGTTTTCCATAAATTGTCGATTGCTTAAAATAAATGAAAACATCTTGCTATCTTCAATATTGCCTTTCATTAACACTGTAACTTTGCCTTGGGCCAAATCATTCGAACAAGTGTTGTACAATGCTTGTTCTGAATCGAATTGATAAATATGAACTCTATTGATCAGTGTACTATCAATGTTGTATGACCGAATTAACTCTGTAGGATCTTCAATATCATATAAATAAAGTTCTATATCTGTTTGTTCTAACACTGTTAATAATACAGAGATTATTTTTTCATCATTAGCAAATAAAACTGCTACCTTGCCGTTTAATGTTTGGTTCGGCTCAACTAAATGTTTGTATTGCATTACATCAACGCCCTTCTATTATTAATCGCACGATTTAATACAATTTTTAACAATAATAAATTATTGCTTTGTAGCATGATTTTGTTCGATCATTTCCTTAGCATTTTGACGTGTAAGTTCTGTAACACTAGCACCTGAAATCATACGTGCAACTTCATCTACTCTTTCATCACCGGTTAGTTCTTTGACCTGAGTAGTCGTCCTATCGTCGTTTGAAGCTTTACTTATTAATAAGTGATAGTCACTCATTGTTGCAACTTGTGGTAAATGAGAGATACAAATAACTTGAATATGTTGAGCTAAATCTCTCATCTTTTCTGCCATTTTTTGAGCTGCTTGGCCAGAAACCCCTGAATCAACTTCATCAAATAATATTGCTGTTTGACCTCTACTCTTAACAAATATTGTCTTAAGTGCCAGCATGATTCTTGATAGTTCTCCACCCGAAGCAATTTTATTTAAACTTTTAAGAGGTTCTCCCTTATTAGGACTAATTAAAAATTCAACAAATTCAATACCTTCACGATTAGGTTTATCTAATGGCTTAAAGGAAATTTCTAAGTTAGCATCTTTCATTTGTAAATTTTGAATTTCATCAACGATATGGTTTCTTAGTTGTTGAGCCACTTTACGTCTTTCTTTAGATAATTGGCCTCCTAAATCCAATACACGTTGATATAATTCATTAATCTGTTCACGTAATTGTGAAGTGCTTTCTTCGTAGTTTTCTATTTTATTAATTTCTAATTCTAATTTCTCTTGATAAATGATTAATTCAGTAATATCTTTACCGTATTTGCGCTTTAAACTGTTTAATAAATTCATTCTAGATTCTAATTCGTTTAAGTATTGTTCATCAAATTCTGTGTTTGTTAATTCATCATAAATTTGGTGTTTAGCATCTTCAAGCGTATAGTAAAATTGATCTACTTCATCCTTTAATTTATCATATTTATCCGGTAAAATTTCCCCAATCGATTCTAATTGTGTACTTAATTCATATAATCGATCAGTTATTGCGTGTTCATCAGTTAGTGTTAGATGAGCATTATTTAAAGCAAGACTCAAATTTTCAGAGTTTTGGATACGTTTAATGTCTGTTTCAAGTTGTTCTACTTCGCCGTCTTTCAAATGTGCCTCTTTAATTTCATCTAGCTGAAATTTTAACAAATCTAACCTTTGTAGTAATGCTTGATCAGCTGTTTCTAATTCTTCAAGTTCCTTTTTCTTTGCTTGATATCGATCAAACGTATCAATATATTGTTGTAACAACTTCGCATAAGTATCTTCAGCATAATTATCTAAAAGTTGTAAGTGATATTTTTGTTTCAATAATGCTTGTGTTTCATGTTGTCCATGGATATCAAGCAATTCTTGCATTACTTTTCTCAAATCTTGTAATGTTACTGTTTGATTATTTATTCTACAAATACTTTTGCCTGAGCTAAATATTTCTCTTTTAACTAACAAAAAGTCCTCATCACTGTCGATTGACAACTCACTTAATAGAGTCAATGCTTCTTTACTATCGTCTATGTCAAAGATACCTTCAATAATGGCTTTCTTTTCACCATGTCTTACATAATCTGAAGAAGCACGCATACCAATAAGTTGTCCAATTGCATCAATTATAATTGATTTACCTGAACCTGTTTCTCCACTGAGAACAGTTAGCCCATCACCAAAATGAACCTCTAATTCATCAATAATTGCAAATTGTTTTATTGATAAAGTTTGTAGCATGTTTACTCACTTCCTTAAAATTATAGTAAATTAAAGATACGTGTCTTGATTGTTTCACCAGCTTCTTCATCTCTACATATAATTAAACATGTATCGTCACCACAAATTGTACCTAACACTTCATCCCAGTCAATTTGATCTAATATGGCACCAATTGATTGGGCGTTACCGGGCAATGTTTTTAACACTAACAAATTACCTGTTCCGTCAATATTCACAAATGAATCCATTAAATATCTGCCAAGCTTTTCTAACGGGTGATATTTTCTGTCATTTGGCAAACTATAAACATATTGACCTGTTGGCGTGGGGACTTTAATAAGTTGAAGTTCTTTGATATCTCTAGATACTGTCGCTTGAGTAACGTTGAGTTCGTATTCATTCAAGCGTCTTACTAATTCATCTTGAGTTTCTATTTTTTCATTAGATATGATTTCACGTATTTTAATATGTCTTACTGATTTTTTAGCCATAACTTACACCTCTGTAAACGAATATTTATACAACAAGTTTAACACATGCATAGAAATACGACTACTAAAGTTATTTAGTAATTTTACCCAATTAAACACCATAACCACGCTAAATTTGAACGAGATAATCATTGTGATTAAATGAATTTGATTGATTTAATTGTAATTGGATAGAATGAAATAAACTTTCATAATGAATAATTATAAAATTGTTTATAAGTTATTTATGCAAAATCAGAATATATACGTCAATGAATTAAATAAAGAAAACGTCAACTTCAATTATGAGATAATAGAAGTTGACGTTTATGCTTTATAAATATATGTTCCCGCTCTTACCGATTTCAATTGATAGTTAATGACTTGTTGGTATTTAGACAATACCATTTTTAAATTTGTTCCCGTTATAACATACAAAAATAATAACGGAAGATAATATTTTTACATGTCCTAATAAATCTAATATATTCACAAAGCGATACTGTTTCAAATGTAAATTTGAGTGATTGCTTATAATTACGATTCTCTGTCGTTAAATAATTTTATTATGGCATCTAGTTGTGTTGTATCATAATTATCGGGTAAATTTGCTAAACAATCATAAGCAGCTTGCGTATGATATGCTAATTTTTCTTCGGCACCCTCTTTACCTAACAATGATACATATGTACTTTTATCGTTAGCAAGATCACTGCCTACTTTTTTACCTAATTTAGTTTCATCACCATAAATATCGAGCAAATCATCTTTAATTTGGAACATTAAACCTAAGTGTTCACTATAAAGTTCTAAATTATTAGCTACATCTGAACTTGGATTTGCGATATCGACTGCTGCCATGACTGCAAACTTAAGTAATGCACCCGTTTTAGCATTATGAATTTGTTCCAAGGTTTCTAAATCAACTGGTGTACCCTCGCTTTGCATATCCAAAGTTTGGCCACCAACCATTCCAAGATGACCACTAGCATTAGAAAGACGTTGAATTAATTTAATCTTTGTTAAGTCAGTTAATGCTTGATCATTTGAAATAAGCTCGAAAGCCTTGGTTAACAGCGCATCACCAGATAATATTGCTTTCCACTCACCATATACTTTATGATTTGTAGGCTTTCCTCTACGATAATCATCATTATCCATTGCTGGAAGATCATCGTGAATTAAAGAGTATGTATGAATCATTTCCAGACCAATTGCTGATGATATCCCCTTCTTGTAATCGCCACTAAGCATTTCTAAAGTTAATAACAACACTACCGGTCTTATGCGTTTGCCACCAGCATTTAATGAATATAGCATACTTTCTTCCAAGTTAGTGTTAAGAGCAGAATTTGGAATTGATTCTGAGAGTAATTGATTGATTTCAAGTTGTAAATTATTCATCTTTGGATTCATTTTCAGCGACATCCTTTTCGTTAGACATTAAATCATTTACTTTTTGTTCAGCATTTTTCAATGTTTCATCACATTTAGCAGATAATGTCATACCTCTTTGATATAAACTTAAAGAATCTTCCAAAGAAACATTTTCATTATCAAGCTTTTGCACGATGCCTTCTAATTCAGTCATCATATCTTCAAAACTTTGATTATTTTCATTACTCATCTTTACACCTAACTTTCTTAACTTGTGCGTCCACTACGCCATCTTTCATAGTTAATTCAATATTATCACCAGCAGATAAATCTTGTGTGCTGGTGATAACACTATCATCTTTATTAACAATTGTATAACCGCGTAACATCGTGTTTGTCGGACTTAAATTGTTTAAGCTTTCTAACTTTCTACCTAAATCATTCTTGAATGTCGTAAGTAGCGCATTAATTTGTTTATTTAATTTATCATGTTGTTGACTCAGCTTTTGTTGCTCACTTGTAATATGTTGTTTGAAATTTTTTAAATTAAGTCGATTAGCTAATAACTGTAGTGATTGAGATTCACGCTTTAGTTTTAAATCAATAATTAAATTCAGTTGTCTTTCAAGCTCATCACGTTTTTGGATTTGTTGATCATACAATAATGTTGGTGTTTTAAATTTATAATAAGATGAAACATGATCCAAATATTTTTGCTGTTGTTGAATATGTTGTTTAATATATCGTGTGAGTGAAAGCTTTGTTTGTGTTAAGTACTGACGTAATTCAAATTGATCAGGTGTAGCAATCACTGCCGCTTGTGTAGGTGTAGCAGCTCTAACATCCGCTACAAAATCACTCAGTGTAAAATCAGTTTCATGACCAACAGCTGAAATAATTGGTGTCTGACAATCAAAAATTGCTTTAACTACCGTTTCTTCATTAAAATTCCATAAGTCTTCGATAGATCCTCCACCACGGCCAATGATAATCGTATCCACACCCAATTGGTCCGCTTGTTGAATTTTATCTATGATGTCCTTTTCTGCTTGTGCACCTTGAACTAATGTATTTAATTGTATCTGTTCAACTAACGGATAGCGACTATTGATCGTACTGTGAATATCTCTGATTGCAGCGCCTGTACCAGCAGTCAGAACTGCAATTTTCTTAGGATATTTTGGAATGGGCTTTTTATATTCTTGATTAAAAAAGCCTTCTTTAGTAAGTTTTTTCTTTAATTGTTCTAATTTTTGATATAGGTTACCTACACCATCTAATTGCATTTTATTTACATAAATTTGATAATTTCCTCGCTTTTCAAAAACGGAAACCCTAGCTTCTATTAATACTTCGTCGCCCTCTTTCGGTTCAAAATCGAGCTTTGATGCATTCCCTTTAAACATCATTGCATTAATTAAACTATTGTTATCTTTAACATTAAAGTAAAGGTGCCCACTACTATGTTTTTTAAAGTTTGATAACTCTCCTTTAATTAACACAGATTGTAGGTGAGGATCTTGATCAAATTTATATTTGATATACTTAGTCAACGCAGTAATACTTAAATATTCAGCCATTTATATCACTCATTTTATTCAATATTGCTCAATACACCATTAATAAATTTATAATGTTCATCATCACTAAATTGTTTCGCTAGTTCGACCGCTTCATTGATGATAACTTTCTTTGGTGTTGAACTGTTAGATAGTTCAAATGTAGCCATTCTTAAAATAATTCTGTCTGTTTTAAGTAATCTTTCTAATTTCCAATCTTTTAAATGCGGTTGTATCTGTTGGTCCAATACACTTTCGTGATCTTTCACACCTGAAACTAACCAATTTATAAATTCAAATTCTAAATCGGGATTATCATCTTTGATAAAACTGATTGCCTCATCAATAGATAAATCAGTATTCATCATTTCAAGTTGAAATAGAGTTTGAAAGGCTTGTGTTCTTGATTCTTTTCGACTCATTTTAAACTCCTTCAAGCATCATTTTCTTAATATAAATTAGCAGAAAGTATGTATACTAATTTGAACATCATACATTCCGCTAATTTAACTATTGAGATTAACTGTGCTCTTGTTTTATTAAATTTTAATTTTCGGGTTCGATATTTGTAATATGAACATTGATTTGACTTGGTTCAATCGTTGTCATCGTTGTTAATGAGTTGAAGATCGCTTGTTGGATATGGCGAGCTGTTTCTGAAATATTCACGCCATAACTTAAGGCACAGTATACATCAATAAATATACCGTCTTCTCTAGCATCTACTTTTATCCCTTTATGCAGTTGCTTTTTACTCACTTGTTCAATATTAGTTTGTTTCAATTCTTTAAAGTGTCCACGAATCCCTTTCACTTCGGATGTAGCGATACTTGCTATAACAGTTAATACTTCTGGCGCAATTTCTATTCTACCCAAGTTGGAATGTGATGTTTCTGTTACCTTTACCATGTCACATACCTCCTAATTATTCAATTTCTTCATCCATAATATTATAAGTTTCTAAAAACTTAGTATTAAATTCTCCACTTCTAAAGATATCATTATTTAATAGGCGTATATGGAATGGAATTGTTGTATCTATCCCTAATACTAGGAATTCTCCTAATGAACGTAAACCTGCCATAATTGCTTCATCTCTAGTGGGTTCGTGCACAATAAGCTTAGCGACCATCGAATCATAATATGGAGGAATTGTATAATTAGTATAACATGCAGATTCAATTCTTACTCCGAATCCACCTGGTGCTAAATATTGAGTAATTTTCCCTGGTGATGGCATAAAGTTTTTATAAGGGTTTTCTGCATTGATTCTGAATTCTATAGCGTGCCCATTTATCTTAATATCTTTTTGTTTAAACGGTAATGGTTCGCCCATCGCTATTTTAAGTTGGAGTTTAACTAAATCTACACCTGTAACCATCTCAGTAACAGGGTGTTCAACTTGAATACGTGTGTTCATTTCCATAAAATAGAAATCATTTGTATTTAAATCATAGATAAATTCTATTGTACCGGCATTTTCATATTTAACTGCCTTAGCAGCTCTTACAGCTGCGTTACCCATTTCTTTTCTCTGTTCATCGGATAAGATTGGAGATGGTGCTTCTTCTACTAATTTTTGCATTCTACGTTGGATTGTACAGTCTCTTTCACCAAGATGAACGACATTACCAAAGCTATCACCTACGACTTGAATCTCAATATGTCTAAAGTTTTCAATGAACTTTTCTAAATATAGTCCGCCGTTACCAAATGCAGTCTCTGCCTCTTGTTGAGTCATTTTGAAGCCAGTTTCTAACTCTTTTTCATCACGAGCAACTCGAATGCCTTTACCGCCACCACCGGCAGTCGCTTTAATGATTACAGGGTATCCAATTTTGTTTGCAATTGATTTAGCGTCTTTAATATTTTCTACTAAACCTTCACTACCAGGAACAACCGGTACATCAGCACGTTTCATTTCTTCTTTCGCCACGTCTTTTATACCCATTTTTTGAATAGACTCATAGCTTGGTCCAATAAATTTCAATTGACAAGCTTCACATAATTCAGCAAAGTCACCATTTTCAGCTAAAAAGCCATAACCAGGATGTATTGCATCACAACCTGTAGATGTTGCAATTGATAGTATGTTAGGAATATTTAAATAAGAATCTTTAGATTGTGTTGGCCCAACGCAATATGCTTCATCAGCAATTTGAGTATGTAATGCGTCTTTATCTCCTTCAGAATAAATAGCCACAGTTTGTAATCCTAAGTCATGACAAGCACGAATGATTCTTACTGCAATTTCTCCTCTATTTGCTATTAAAATCTTATTCATTATTTCACCTTAAATAACGGTTGGCCATACTCTACCATTTGACCGTCTTCGACTAGTATTTCAGCAATTTCTCCAGAAACTTCCGCTTGAATTTCATTGAATAATTTCATAGCTTCTAATATGCATACAGTAGTTTCGTTTGAAACTGAATCACCTACTTGGACATATGCACTTTCTTCTGGTGAAGGAGATTTATAGAATGTACCAACCATTGGTGCATTAATTGTTTTTAAATTGTCATCTGATGATGTTGCACTTGCATCTTCAGTATTAGTATTTGCTGTCGGTGCAGCAGCCACACTTTGTTGAGGTGCCACTTGTTGTACAGGTTGTTGACCTATTTGAGGAGTTATAATTTCAGTTTCTTTTTCTTTTTTTAAATTTACGACATTACCTTTGTCTTCGATATTAATTTCAGTCAAACTTGATTGATCAAGTATTTCAATCAATTCTTTTATTTCTTTAAAATTCATAAATACTGACTCCTTTAGATTGTTATCATTTACCTATTTTATTTTACTTTAGTGATTTCTTCAATTCAAGCATATACATACTTTCTATAATAAACAGAATATTATTCATAGCGCACTATTTATAACATTATGGGTTTATATTAAGTAAGCGTTAACGTTAATTATGTATGATGGTTAAAAAATAAAATTATAGCCTAGCTAATTTAAAAGAATAGAAGTGATGATTTTAATTTAATCTAAACATCAAAAACCTTTCCAAAACATTATGTATTGGAAAGGTTTGAATACATTCGTTATGAAATCAAATGTGTAACTATTTAGCAAGGCGTATTACGCTCTTGAGATATAACTACCATCACCTGTATTAATCACAAGTGTATCTCCTTCATTAACGAATAAAGGAACGTTTAAAGTATAACCTGTTTCAACAGTAGCAGATTTAGTAGCACCTGTTGCAGTATCACCTTTAATACCTGGTTCAGTTTCTGTTACTAACAGCTCAACAGTTTTTGGTAATTCAACACCAATTGTTTCGCCTTCATAACTTTGAATTTGAACTTCCATGTTAGCTTTTAAGAATTTCAATTCATATTCTAAGTAATCTGCTGATAATTCAGTTTGATCAAATGTTTGGTTATCCATAAATACATGTGAATCTCCATCAGCATACAAGTATTGCATGCGGCGGTTTTCAATCATAGCTTGTTCAACTTTTTCACCAGCTCTGAATGTTTTCTCTTGAATTGCGCCAGTTCTTAAATTTCTTAATTTAGAACGTACGAATGCTGATCCTTTTCCTGGTTTTACATGTTGGAAGTCAATAACTTTCCAAATACCATTATCTACTGAAATTGTTAAGCCTGTTTTAAAATCATTCACCGAAATCATTCAGTTTCCTCCTAAATTATAAGGTCTTCTATAAAATAATAAGGTTTTTTGTGGATTTAGTAAAGTATTCACAGCCATTTTCTGTAATTAAAATGTCATCTTCAATACGTACGCCACCTAATCCATCGATATAAATACCTGGCTCTATTGTAACACAGTTATTAGGTACTAATTCATTTTCAGATTTTCTTGATAAATTAGGGCCTTCATGAACATCTAAACCAATACCATGACCTAATGAATGACCAAAGGCATCACCATAACCGTGTTCAGTAATATAGTCACGTGCAATCGCATCAAGTGCTTTACCACTCATTCCAGGTTTCGCTGCTGCTACTGCTTTTAAGTTAGCGTCTAGTACGATTTGATATATTTCCTTTAATTTTGGATCAGGTTCACCAATCGCAAATGTACGAGTAATATCAGAAGCATACCCTTGATAATATGCACCAAAATCTAAAGTGATTAATTCTCCTTGTTCAATGACTTTTTCACTTGCTACACCATGAGGTAATGCGCCTCTATAACCAGAAGCTACGATTGTATCGAAGGAAGGACCTTCTGCTCCCAATGATAACATTTTACTTTCTAACTTAGCTTTAAGTTCTTGCTCGGTCATACCTGCTTTTGCTATTCCCAGAACATATTCATATGTCTGGTCTACTATTTCAGCAGCTTTTTGAATAATAGCAATTTCTGATTCGTCTTTAACTTCACGAATTTGCTCAACTAATCCTGAAATACTTATTAAGCTGATATATGATTTACTTAATTGTAAATATGTATCATAACTTACTAAATCCCCTTCGAATCCAACGTTTTGAACATTTAATTGTTCTAATTGTTGCTTCACTTCGTCAATTAATGCACCTTGTTGCTTAATGATTGTGAAATCAGGTGCTTGTGAAGTAGCTTGTTCAATATATCTAAAATCTGTTATTAGTAATTGTTTGGATTCAGTTATGATTAATGCACCACTTGTCCCTGTAAAGCCTGATAAATAGCGTCTATTGTAATCTGATAGTATCACTACGGCTTCTAAATGCTTTTCTTTAAGTGACTGATTAAGTTTTGTTAATCTTGACATTTAAAATCCCCCTCATCAATTGATTTGTACATTTTCGTTATATACATTAAAATGATAGCATAATTAATATACAAATTTATAGTTTTTAAATTAGGAGTAGACGAATGAAGAAAAAAATTGTGGCAATCATAAGTGCAACATGTTTATTGGCTGGTTGTGGCAGTCAAAACTTAGGACCGTTAGAAGAAAAAACAACCAAACTAAGAGATGATAACCATAAATTGAAGAGCAATATTCAAGAGCTAAAGCAAAATATAAGTAAAGAAAATCAAAAAATTGCTTCATTAAATAAAGACAAGAAAAATATGAAACAAGCTAAAGAAAATAAGAAAAAAGCAACAAATTTAAAGGCCTCATCTACATATTATAAAAATGTTGCCAAACGTATCGATGATTACAATCAAATTGACGATGATGTTACAAAGAATAAAGGCAATAAGGACATTGAATCTAAATTAACGGATATAAATAACCAAATTGATAGTGCGTATAGTGATTATACAACACAGATTGATAAGGAAAGCATGAGCGATTCAGATAAATCAAAAGACAAAGATATTAAACGTTTAAATAAAGATTTAAGTAAGGCGATGACAGAAATTAGAGAAGGTTATACTACTAAAGACAAGAAGAAAATTGCAAAAGGCCAAAATTTACTTTCTTCTGTTTCTATTACAAGTAGTTAAGCAGTGAATTTATTGGGAGTGTTCAATTTGAAACAAGCATTATTTTATATAGTAATTGCAATTGCAATCATTGGTTTAGTACTAAATTTAGACGCATTTATATTTAGCTTTGTTAAAATGTTGGTTAGCATTGCAATTTTTGCTGGAATAGCATATCTTATCTATTATTTCTTTTTCTTAACAGAGGATCAAAGGAAATATAAACGAGCGCAAAGAAAATATAAAAAGCGTAATAGAAAGAAATAATCGAGTTAATTCCTAAACTAGAAATATAGTATATTAAAATTAAAGGTTTATTTGATAATATCATGTAACATTAATTAAAAGGTGCCCCGTGTAAAGTGATGTAACAATTATTTTATACGAGGCACCTTATTTTTATAACAATGGCAATTTCTAAGTAAACGATTTATTTGTATGTATACGAAACATCACTATATAGAATATAACAATAGACAATACTTACTGAGAAATAGGATAATCATTAATTGTTGTTCTAAACGAATTAAATTCTACAAATAGAATCAGGGCTAATCTACAAAAGTAGATTAGCCCTATTTTCATAAGCAGTTTGTATTAACTACTTTTATTATTTTCGATAATTCCAATCGTCTGATTTATATTTTTCTATTAATCCATTCACTTCTGCTTGTTGAGCTTCAGTTAGTGTTAAAGGTTTGAAATCAACATTTAAACCTTTTTTAAATCCTTTTTCAAAGGCTACTTCCATTTCTGCTATAGTGATTTTCTTATCAGAAATATCATTTAGAGCAACAGCTTTATCTAGAAAAGCTTTCTTCATTTTTTCTTTTAAACGCTCGTTTTTAAATATAAACATATCAAACAAGTCATCCACATCAACATCTTGAAGCAATGAACCGTGTTGGAGAATAACCCCTTTTTGTCTAACTTGTGCGCTTCCAGCAATTTTCCGTCCTTCTACTACAAGTTCATACCAACTCGGTGCATCAAAGCAAACTGCACTTCTAGGTTGCTTTAATTTATCTCGCTCTTCTTTTGAACGAGGGATAGCAAAATAAGCATCTAAACCTAATTCTTTATACCCTTGTAATAAACCTTCAGAAATAACTCGGTAAGCTTCAGTTATTGTTGAAGGCATTTCAGGATGCGATTCAGGAACTATTACACTATAAGTTAACTCTTTATCATGTAATACACCTCTACCACCTGTTTGACGGCGAACCATGCCGTAACCTTTTTCTTTTACTTTGTCTATGTCTATTTCTTTAGTTAATCGTTGAAAATAACCCACCGATAACGTTGCAGGATTCCAAGTATAAAAACGAATTACTGGATCAATTTCTCCTCTTGAAACAAAATTAAGTAACGCCTCATCTAAAGCCATATTATAAAATGGATCATTACTTCCCGTATTGATAAAATTCCATGTTTCAGTCACTCTAAAAAACTCCTATCAAAAATTGTTATTATTATACATGTATGGTATCGTTTTCAATGATTTTATAAGTATGTTTGCAACACCTTCTAAAACTTAGTAAAAATATTTTGATAAATTGTGCTAACAGTCTTATAATATATAATATCGGTTAATTAGGGAGGATGCAAGATGAGTAGTTTTTGGTTTATAGCGTTAGCAGTTTTAATTATTATAATAGCATATATGCTAATTAATTATCTTCTTAATAAAAGAGCAGTCACAGAATTAAACCAAAATGAATTCCATAAAGGTTTACGCAAAGCTCAAGTTATTGATGTAAGGGAAAAAGTAGATTATGATTATGGCCATATCAACGGAGCGAGAAACATACCAATTACTATGTTTAAACAGAGATATCAAGGTTTAAGAGTAGATCAACCAATTTATCTTTGTGATGCAAATGGTATTTCGAGTTACCGTGCCGCTAGAACGTTAAAGAAAAATGGTTATAAAGACATTTATATGCTAAAAGGCGGTTACAAAAAATGGACTGGAAAAATCAAATCTAAGAAATAATCAAATAGCTAACAAATAACAGTGTTGCTTTATAAACTGTCGACGAAATCATTGGTTTTGTCGACAGTTTTTTATTTATATATTTTTATCACTGTAAAATTTTTCAAACCTTTTATTTTACCTCATATGTTTATATACTTGTGTTGCCAGACGTTGCAAATAGACGGTGCGCTATAAAAATATAAGATTAACTAAAGAAACATAATTTATCTAATTTTACACAGGACAACCAAAAAGACTAATCCATCAGCTAAACTATGCACCATCAAGTTGACATTGGTCAGATGTATACTTGATGAGAACAAGTCACTGTGATGAATTAGTCCTCATATTTAATAATAAATCTTTGACTTAATATTTAATTAGGCTGTATTTATTCTTTCTCAGCTCGTAATCCTTCGAACTTTAAAATTGGTTGTCGTGCTGCCTTTGTTTCATCTAATCGATCTATAATTGTTGTGTGTGGTGCTTCTAATACTTTGTCTGGATCTTCTTTTGCTTCTGTAGCAATTTTAATCATCGTATCACAGAAATAATCTAACGTTTCTTTAGATTCTGTTTCAGTAGGTTCAATCATCATACCTTCATCTACGTTAAGTGGGAAATAAATAGTAGGAGGATGCACACCAAAGTCTAACAGTCTTTTAGCCATATCTAAGGTACGTACACCAAATTCTTTTTGTTTTGAACCACTTAACACAAATTCATGTTTACAATATTGTGGATATGGAATTTCAAAATGCTCGTTTAATCTAGCTTTAATATAGTTGGCATTTAATACTGCTGCTTCTGATACCTCTTCTAAGCCTTTATTACCCATAGATCGAATGTACGTATAAGCACGTAAATAAATACCAAAGTTTCCGTAAAATGGTTTTACTCTACCAATTGAATGTTCAATATCATTATCATATTTATATACGCCATTTTCCTTAACCACCATAGGCTTTGGTAAAAAGTTTGCCAATTCTTTTTTTACACCAACAGGGCCAGATCCTGGACCGCCACCACCGTGTGGACCAGTAAAGGTTTTGTGTAAATTTAAGTGTACTGCATCAAAGCCCATATCACCTGGACGTACTTTATCCATTATGGCATTTAAATTTGCACCATCATAATATAATAAGCCGCCTGCTTCGTGTACAATATTTCTAATTTCCATAATATTTTTTTCAAATATACCTAACGTGTTAGGGTTAGTCAGCATAATCGCTGCAGTATTTTCATTTACAACTCGCTTCAAGTCCTCAATATCAACTTCGCCACGTTCATTTGATTTAACCGTTACCGATTTAAAACCTGCGAATGCAGCAGATGCAGGATTTGTACCATGTGCAGAATCAGGAACAATTACTTCATCACGATGAGATTCTCCATTTTTTTGATGATATGCTTTAAATATCATCAATGCTGTCCACTCACCATGTGCGCCTGCAGCAGGTTGTAAAGTAACTTCATCCATTCCAGTAATTTCTTTAAGCTCTTCTTGTAAACTATGAATTATTTCCAAAGAACCTTGAATTTGTGACTCATCTTGTAATGGATGAGATTCAGCGAAACCAGGAATTCTAGCAATCTTTTCATTAATTTTAGGATTATATTTCATTGTACATGATCCTAGTGGATAGAAACCTGAATCTACACCAAAGTTTTTATTAGAAAGCTCAGTATAATGTCTTACCAAATCAAGCTCAGAAACTTCAGGTAACTCGGCTTTATTCTTACGAATGAATTTATCATCTAATAATTGATTGACTGCATACGTATTTATTTCTTTTTTAGGTAATGAATACGCATAACGTCCCTTTTTAGAACGTTCAAAAATTAATGGACTAGATTTACTTACTACCATTTATTTCACCTGCTTTCTCAACAAATAAATCGATTTCTGCTTTAGTTCTAAGCTCTGTAACTGCAACTAACATTACATTGCTTAATGTTTTTGATACTTCGCTCATATCAAACCCACCAATAATACCTTCTTGAACTAATGCATCATTAATATCTTTAACTGGTTTATCAAAGATCACAGTAAATTCATTAAATGAAGTGTCTTCAGATACTTCAAAACCAGCTTGTTTAAATTGTTCTTTGGCATAGTTGGCATTTTCAAAATTTTGCACTGCTATATCATATATACCTTGCTTTCCTAATGCTGACATGCTTATAGATGATGCTAACGCATTAAGCGCTTGGTTTGAACAAATATTTGAAGTCGCTTTATCACGTCGAATATGTTGCTCTCGTGCTTGTAACGTTAACACAAAACCGCGATTACCATTGGCATCTTCGGTTTGACCTACTAATCTTCCAGGAACTTTACGCATTAACTTTTTAGTTGTAGCAAAGAAACCACAATGAGGTCCACCAAATTGTGCAGGGATTCCGAATGGCTGTGTATCACCTACTACGATATCGGCACCGAATGTACCTGGAGGTGTCAGTAATCCTAATGCTAATGGATTCGCATACACTATAAATAAAGCTTTTTTATCACTAATAAATGATTTAATTTGCTCTAAATCCTCGATTGAACCATAAAAATTAGGATATTGTACTGCAACGGCAGCTGTATCATCATCAATTGCTTGTTCTAATTTAGTTAAGTCGGTAATCGTACCATCTAAATCAACTTCTATTATTTCGAATGATTCACGCGTTTTTACATAAGTTTTTAACACTTGTAACGCTTGATAATGCATCCCTTTAGATACAACAATTTTATTCTTTTTTGTTTGGTTGAAAGCAAGAATACATGCTTCAGCAAAACTTGTTATTCCATCATACATAGATGAATTAGCAATATCCATATCTGTCAATTCACAGATAAGTGTTTGAAATTCAAAAATAGCTTGTAATTCGCCTTGAGAAATTTCTGGTTGGTAAGGCGTATACGCAGTATAAAATTCTGATCTTGATATCATCGCATCAACTACAGATGGTGCATAATGATCATATACACCTGCGCCAAGGAATGATGTATGTGTTTCTTTGGTGATATTTTTCTTAGCAATTCGATTCAAACGCTTTGACAGTATCGTTTCATCTTCACCGTCAGCAATATCTAATTCTCTATTTAATAAAATATCTTCTGGAACATCTCCAAATAATTCTTTAATTGAGCTTGCTCCAATCGTTTTTAGCATTTCATTTTTGTCTTGTTCAGTTAAAGGAATATATCGATGACTCACGTTAACACCTCTTTATTATTTTGTTATATGATTCTTTTTCACAATTTTAGCTTTCACTTTGCGTTTTCGTACTTGAATTTGTATTTCTTTACCCATTTCAAATTGCTCTCTTTTAATTAAGCCTAAGCCTATAGACTTACCTGATGAAGGTGATTGCGTTCCAGAAGTGACTTCCCCAATTTCATTATCGTCTAAATCAAAAATGACATAACCTGTTCTTGGAATTCCTTTATCAATCATTTCCAAACCAATTGCACGACGTTCAGAACCATTTTCTTTTTGATCTTTCAATACTGATTTACCAATAAAGTCAGCCTCTATTAACGGTTTTGCAGCAAATGCGATTCCAGCTTCATAAGGTGAAATAGTCTCACTTAAATCCTGTCCATGTAACGGTAATCCAGCTTCCAGTCTTAATGTATCACGAGCTCCTAAACCACATGGAACAACATCTAAACCGATAAGTTTATCCCATAAATATTTGGCATCTTCTGCTTTACAATATATTTCGAAACCATCTTCACCTGTATATCCTGATTGAGAAAGAATGACTGATTTTTCGAAAAATTCTACATTTTGTTT
Source organism: Staphylococcus gallinarum (assembly GCF_029774255.1). Lineage (NCBI taxonomy): Bacteria > Bacillati > Bacillota > Bacilli > Caryophanales > Staphylococcaceae > Staphylococcus > Staphylococcus gallinarum. The sequence continues at coordinate 1,405,134 of NZ_CP069082.1, read as the reverse complement.
AAATTCAAATGGCTTCATCTCAGAAATGTCGACATTTGTGTTAGCTTGAACTATTTCACGTGCTTTAGGCCCTTGAACAGCCAACTGACTATATTCACTTGAAACATTTTCTACAGAAACATCAAATTCTGTTGCTTGAGCATTAATCCAGTCAAAATCTTTATCAGTATTACCTGCATTTACGACTAATAAATAAGTTTGATCTGCAAGTTGATAAATAATAAGATCATCAATAATTCCACCATTTTCATTGCACAACGCTGTGTACAAAGCTTTAGATGAAGTTAACGTATCCATATCATTAGAAAGTAGGTATTGTACAAATTGCTTTGAATCGGAACCTTTTATTAAAATTTCTCCCATGTGACTTACATCAAATAAACCTACTGAATGCCTTACTGCATTATGTTCTTCTTTGATACTTGAGAATTGTACAGGCATAGCCCATCCGCCAAATTCTACAATTTTTGCACCACTATCTACAAAAGTCTGATATAACGGTGTCTGCTTTAATTCGTTTGACATGAAGAAACCCCCTAATTTTATATTAAAAAAACAGGATAGACATTAAGTCTACCCTGTTAAAACACTCCAGGAATGCGTCACAATATTATCCTTTTGCCTGAGAGTTTCGTTAAACTTGCACCTTCGGCGATGAATTGTATTTTTCACAATTCATTCTCTCTAATACTGGTCATTCGCATAAAACCATTTCTTGAATTATATGATATAACTCTGGAAGTGGCTGATTACTATTCAATTTGGTGAATGCGATTTCATTATATCTTGAAACCCTTGAGGAATACAAGCTTTTTAATTCAAAAAAACTTTTATTATTTGCATTAGGCCGATTACTATCATTTTTGATTCTTTCATAAACAATATTTAAGTCGCAATCTAGCCAAATTACATTATGTCTTGATTTCAATAGATTAAATGCATCAAGTCCTTCGACTATACCCCCACCAGTTGAAATTACATCATATTGTTCTATACATTGTTGTAAATAAAGAAACTCCAAATTCCTAAAACCTGTTTCTCCTATTTTATCAAAAATTTCTGGGATAGAACGTTGCTCTTGGCTTACAATATACTCATCTAAGTCAATATAATTCAAGCCATCGTTTGAAGCGATATACTCCCCTAATGTAGTTTTACCTGTACCCATAAAGCCAATAAAGATAAGTGGTGCTTTTTTATTTGTTTTCAATTGTATCGCCCTTTTTGTCAAAACTATTTAATTGTCTATCATAATAGCTTTCTATATTATTTAACGTTTTCAGCTGAATGATAAACCGCGCTGAATACGCGCTAATTAGAGTTAAATATAGCACAAAAATCCACATTACAAAAGGATACAAATAACCATTTAATCTAAAAATAAATTTGTCTTTCAATCAATTCCCCCTTAATATAAAGTTTAAGTTTTAACTTGATAAAATCGTTGTTAACTTTTTGAAAATATACACTGCGAATATTGTTTATCATCGTTATATTACCTGAATGGTTAACGGTCTTAATTAATTTGTTATTTCTAAAACGATACGTAATAATCTGATTTCCTTGCTTTAAAGTCAAAGTATTTCCTACATCATTTATTGAAACATATTTTGCATTATGTACGACTTGATCATCTGTAAGATCCTTCGCTAGATAAATTAATTCCGCATCATCAAAATCAGCAATTTTATTAAATGTTGAAACGGATTTAATTAAAATAGGTATCAGTGCACATATGATACTAATAACAAGTAATACAAAGAGTAACTCAAGATATGTAAAACTATTTATTTTTTTGAGATATACAGATTTCATCATGACTCTCCTTGTCAATAATGCAATATTTACCATTTAGGCCTGTGATTTGATATCGATAAATATTAAATGTACTGTTTCCATTCGTTTTGGGATTCTTTACTAAAGTTGACATAAGGATGCGCTTCATTTCGATTCGATTTTGTTGGTGATTTAGTTGATGTAACATATGATTTAACATCGGGAAATAAAACAAACATAAGCTAGTGATTATTGATAATGAAAGAAGTGCATCAATTAAGAGTGATGAATGAAGATTATACTTTTTCATAACGAATTCTACCCTTTTCTAAATGAAATATAATTCTATAAACCGTTTCATTTAAATTGATAAATATACTTCCAAACTTATTGGTGTTTCCGTTTTTTTCAAAAGTAATTGTTTTGAGGTTGGTTCTATAATATATATAGCCATTTTGAGGTAATTGAAGTTTTCGTGTCTCATGATATTGCTCTAAAATAACAATATCTGTTGAGTTTGGTGTTATAAGAAGAGTTATGGGTTGATTATCTTTTATTGCTATGGATTTAATATAATTTAAGTTCATAATAAAATTTTTGATTTTGTTTTCGTCATTAATGCTATCTAATCGTTCCATTGGTATAAATTTAAATTGAATCATAATTAAAGTAGTTATAATACTTAGTACAAGTAGCATTTCTAACAATGTGAAAGCTCTGCTAGTTGGCAATAGCTTCACCATTATTTATAGTAATTGTTGCACCAGATTTACAATATTTTTGATTTTCTTTTAAATATCCTTTTTGAATTAAATCGTCAATAGAGTCTGGATTTTTATTATATTTTAATGCGAAAGCTTCAATTTGACTATCTACCATTTTTAATTGCGCTTCACATCCTGTTTCCTGTATGGATTTAGATTGTTTTGATATATTTGGAATGATTAATATAAGTAATAAACTTATGATTAATAAAACTAAAAGCATTTCAATTAAAGTGAAAGCATCTTTATAGTTAAATTTCGGTTGTTTATACATTGGTTATCGCTCTCCTAAACTATTTTATAGTTTGCATTAGTTCAAACATAGGTAACATAATTACCAAGTACAGTATGACAATCAATCCTGCTAGAATAATAAATATTATTGGCTGGATAAACTTAATAATTGTTTGTAATTGCTTTTCTATTTTCGAAATAATGATTTCACTGTATAGTTTTAATTCTATTTCTAATTTCCCCTCCTTTTCCCCAGCTTTTATAAACTTAATTAATCCAGGTTCGAAGCAGCCGGTCTCTTTTAAAACATCACTCAAATTTAATCCCTTTTGCAAACCTAAATTAATGATATTTGACAGGTAATTAAGGTACGGATCACTCTCTTGATTAGCATAAATTTCGACAATACTTTGTAAAGAAATACCATTTTTATAAAACAACGAAAACTCTGTAGCTAATCTAAATGTTTTATACCTGATAAATAGTTTTCTCAGGATTGGTAGTTTCCTTATAAATTGTATTTTCTTCGCAACTGAACACGATCGATAATAACAAATAGACAATATTACAATCAGAGAAATTATTATTACAATTAACAATAAAATTAAAGGTAAATTAAAGATAATTGAAGTAAGTATGATTTGTAAGACAGAAAGTTCGACACCCATATTTAAATATAGTGATTTAAATTCTGGAATTATCGTGTAATTTAAAATCATAATCATGATAATAAAAAAACTTAAAAGTACTAATGGATATTGTACCGTCTTATAGAAATTTTGTTTGATTTTATAATTTCGTAATAGAAAATCTTCAACATTATTTAAATAGAGTGTTAAATCTCCAAAAATTTCCGAAAAATAAACAAGCATTATAATAGATTTGGGAAATTTTAAAATTGCAAAGATTTCGGAACAACCAAAACCTTTCTTTACCGAAGCATATAAATCTTGTTTTAAAGTGCTTGATTTTAATTCAACTTGCTCAAATAAGAATGTTAGTGATTCTGACAGAGTAAAACCATGCCTTAATAAAATGTTTAACCTCTTAACAAAGTCAATACGTTGTTTATCATTCATTGATTTACACGTAACTTTGTTAACTATAGCGATCAAGTATTTCTTCACGAATCACACCTTCTTTGGACATCATTTGTAGTTTATAATGGAGACTTTCAAAATTTACAGGTAACTTTTGTTCATGATTGAAAAAATATTCAATATCTGCAGTAGACAAAGTTTCATATATTAGTAACCTATCTTGTTTATTTGTTGTAATAAGTCGTTGATTGACGATTGCTAATATAGACTGTTGTATTTCTTGAGCACTGCACCCCATTTCTAGCAACCTTAATAATGTACCCTTACAATTACTAGCATGAATTGTTGTAAGCACTAAATGACCACTAAGACTAGCTTGAAGTACATACTTTGCAATCGTCGCATCTCTTATTTCTCCAATTAGAATTATATCTGGATCACAACGTAAAATAGCTTTAAATGAAGAGGCATAGTTTATCCCTGCCTTTTCATTAATTGATACTTGTGTTATACCTTGAATTAAAGTTTCGACAGGATCTTCAATTGTAATTATATTTAAATTTAGATTATCTTTAGCATACTTTACTAATTGGTACATCAAGGTGCTTTTTCCTGATCCAGTAGGACCACTTAATAATATTAGACCTTGTTTCTTGTTCATTAACCTATATAAATCTAATAATTCACTTGATCGTTTAGGTTCACTAAAAAATTGTGGAATAATACGAATAACACAACTTTCATTTCCTAAAGATAATGGGAGCGTAGAAATCCTCAAATAATATAATTGTTTAAATTTATATAGATATCTACCACTTTGAGCTGTATTATGGTTTGCTACATCAAGACCAGCTTGATATTTCATGAAAGTCAGTAACTTTTGATATAACGTCTGATGTATCGTTTCAATAAATATAAATTGGTCATTAATTCTGAACTTCAATATCACCTCTTTGTCACTAGGAATAAAATGAATATCTGAAGCTTTTCTTGTTAGGGCTTTACCTAAAATATTATTAAATAATAATTGCAATTAAAAAGACACCTCCTACATATATACACGTAGAAGGTGTCTTTTTTACTTTATTTAATTTAATTTTTTAGCCGTGTAAAAACGGGTTTAATTGTTCATCTGCAACTGTAGTATATTCGCCATGTCCTGGGAATAATGGTAAGTCATCATCTAATTCAAAAATCTTATCTAAAATAGAGTCAACGAGTGTTTCGTAATCTCCTTTGTATAAGTCGGTACGTCCAATACCTTGATTAAATAAAGTATCACCTACGACTGCAAACTCATCGAAAACATATGTCAAACTACCAGGAGAATGACCAGGTGTATGCAATATATTAAATTTAAAATCATCAATATTGAATTCACCTTCCTCAAGTGACTTGGGTTGTGCATTGCTTGTTATTGAAGGTAAACCGTATTGTTTAAATGCTGCAGATCCATTTTTATTAACATCTGTTAGAAAATCAAATTCTGACTTATGCATGTATACAGGAACATCATATTTAGCAAGGACATCGTCTAATGCTGCTATATGATCAAAGTGTGCATGTGTTAATAAAATTGCTTTAACAGGTTTGTTAATTTGATTAAGTTTTTTAAAAATTAAATCACTGTCACCTGCTGGATCAACAATTAATGTATGTTGGTCACTTTCGATAAAATAACAATTTGTTGATACTTGACCTAAAGTCAAACTTGAAATTCTCATTTTATTTGCCTCCATCATTTAAATGCTTTTGAACAGCGGTTACCTTGTCACCCATTTTTCTAGATTTATCACGACGGTCATCAATTCTAATATTCGTACATACTCGGTCTAAGCCTTTGTTAAAAGGTAGTTCATGGATGACTTGTACAACTTCTAATAAATCCTTTAAATCTCCCTCTATTAAAGTATTCATTGGTGTTAATTGATAGTCAATTTTACCTGCTGCTTTATATTCTTTTAATTTAGATTGAATCTCAGCTATATATTTACTTACACTTGGACCTTCTGTTCCTACTGGGATTACTACAACATCAACAATAGCCATTATTTAACACCTTCCTTTTCAATAATATAAGTATAAATCAATCCAGCAGCGCCTGTGATGCCTGCATCATTTCCTAATTGTGCTTGAACAATTTCAGTACCTTCTTGAGCTGGAGAAAATGTTAAATTATGATATTCAGTCTTAATATTTTCAATCAATATCAAGCCGGCTGTAGACATACCGCCACCTAAAACAATATATTTAGGATTACTCGTAACACTTACAATACTGCATAAATAAGCAATATAATTCGCAACACGTTCAGTAATGAATATACAGAATTGGTCACCTGCTTTTGCAGCATCAAACACAGCTTTAGCTGTAACTTTATTGTCTTTAATCAATTGTAAGATTGAGGATTTGAAAGTGAGTTTAGGATAATAAAAGTTAACTAAATTAACAACACCAGTAGCAGATGCTACAGTTTCTATACAACCCGATTTGCCACAATTACACTTGAAACGTTGATCATGATCTACTCTAAAGTGACCAATTTCAGCACCTGAACCATTATGACCATGTACGATTTCACCATTTGAAATAATACCTCCACCTAATCCAGTTCCTAAAGTAATTGCCACAACATCGTCGGCGCCCTGGCCAGCCCCTTTATGTTTCTCACCAAGTGCAGCCACATTTGCATCATTATCTACATACACTGGACAATCAACAAATTGTTGGAAAATTTCTCTCACATTAACATCACCGTGCCAATAGAGATTAACTGCCCCATGTACAATTCCAGTTTCAAAATTAACAGGTCCTGGGACACCTATTCCTACACCTAACACATCTAAAAAATTGTATTCAGTTTTTGCAACTGCATCTACGAATGAATCATAAATGTTTTTCAACAATAAATATCCTGTAGTATCAGTTGTATCCGTATCAATTGACCATTTAGAAATACGATCTAAATTTTCGTCAAAAATACCTAGTTTACAAGTAGTTCCACCAATATCTGCTGCTAATATAATCTTCTTCATCTATTTATTCATTCCTTCTCTGATTTATAATTAATCTAGACTTCAAATATTCATCCTTAGATATTAATTTATATTGAAATAGAGAGTGAATTTCCTGCTCCATCATTTCATACATATCATTTTTATCTTTAAAGTAAATAATGAAGCCAAATTTTTTCAATAGCTGTTGTACATCATAAAAAGTTGATAAATTATGATTCATCATCTTGATCACTCAATTCTTTATGTAAGTTGACGTAATCATCATTTGATGGGTCAATTTTAAGCGCTTTTTTAATGTATTTCAATGCTTTTTCATTATCATCGAGTGATCTATTAGCAATGGCTAATTCATAATTTAAAATACCTGAGTTAGGGAAATAACTCAATCCTCTTTCCCATGTTGCCACACCCTCTGCTTTAGAATCAATTGTTGCAATAATGAGTCCCTTTAAATAATATGTTTCATCGTCGGCATATTTCTTTTCGATTGTTTGTTGAACCATTTCTTTTGCCTCTTTATAATTATTATCTTTCATTTCATTTTTGATAATTGTGTTATAAATATTATCTTCTTTTATAGTAAATATTCTGATTTGTGCAGCTATAAATAAAATTAATATTATAATTAATAATATCCAGAAACGGGTTCTATTTTCCTTGAAATAATAACCTATTAATGTGATTAATACGCCCCCAACAAAACCTCCAATATGTGCAACAATATTGACGTTATGCATAAATAGTGACAAGCCAATTAAAATAACTAGGACTATCAGAAGTTGTCCTATTACCTTACGATCGAATCGTTGGCTAATATACATAAATGCGAAAATTGCACCAATTAAACCGAAAATTGCACCACTGGCACCTACGGACACAGTATCTGTATTAAAGGATAAAGAAGCAAAGTTACCAAACAAACCTGATATGATATAAATAGCAAGCATGCGCCAATGACCGACGATTGACTCAACAATTTTCCCAAATATAAATAAGCTCAACATGTTCATTAATATATGTTCAAAATTAAAATGTAAAAATATCGAGGTAATCAACCTATACCATTCACCATGTACCACATTAAAGTGTACTAATCCACCAACATCAAGTAATTTAAAATCTGAAAATCGATTTAATATTAAAAACATCAATAACCAAATAATGACATTAATCGCTATTAATGCGTATGTGACAGGTGAAAATTTAACCATGTGCTTTTCGACTGGATTGGTATTTAAAGCTCTATTTTTATAAAATGTTTTAGTTTGTTTATTCTGTCTATTAAAAACTGTTTTTATTGCTATATTTGGCAATAATTTATCAATTTCTTTATTATCTCTGATGATTTTAACTCTAAATTTTGTATCTTCATATTCATCTAGATTTTCATCGGTAAAGGTTTTTTCTGTAAAAATATATAATTCATATTTATTTGGTGTAAAGCCTAAAAATGAAGTAATATCTGCTTTATGATCTTGGATTCTACTTTTATCGAATCGTACTTCTTGAGCAGAATTCGCTCCATATTTATAAACGACAATTGATGACTTTTTCTCATTGACTAACCAAATTTCGCTATCATCAGTATTTTGATGTATCACTTGATAGTCGAGATATTTCACCCAAGTATATATACATTTCCAAAAATACTTTTCAGTAATCATTTTTGCCTCCGTTATTTAGTTGTAGCAATTATTAATTTCTCAACTGGTTGGTCATGGTTTTCAGGTTCAAAGTTACTCAGTTGAAAATCATATATTAAACTTATAGTCTGTTGCTTATTGCGACTTAAAAATTTATCGAAATAACCGCCGCCATAACCGATTCGGTACCCCATCTGATTGAATACTACGCCTGGAACGATAAGTAAATCTAAATTATCAGTAATTTCAGTGTCATCTTTGACATGATTTATCCCTTTATCATCTGGACCAATATTATCTAGATTTAATAGCGCCTTAAAATGCATTGTTTTATTTATATAATCTGTTTCGGGTACGAATACGTGTTTATTATCTCTTAACATATCTGTAATTATATTATATGTATCAACTTCATGTTCCATAGATAAAACAATACCAACTCGTTTGGCCTGTTTATATTCCTCAGTATCATATAAACGTTTGGCTAATTCTTTATCAATTGATGGTTTGTTTTCATTAGTTTTGAAATCATTCATTGTACTTAATTTGCTATGGCGTAATATTTTCTTACTCACTAGAACACCTTCCCCTAATACATACTGTTAATATTATAACGTTAATGAATTATAATGTCATTAAAGTGAATTATTAAAAAGAATAAAATTCATATTTTACAAAAAAATACCAGATTCTAAAGATAGAATCTGGTCTAAAATAATTATTATTTTGTTTCACGGTGCAATGTATGTTTGTTATCACGAGCACAGTGTTTTTTCATTTCAATACGTTCAGGATTAGTACGTTTATTTTTTTTAGTAATGTAGTTTCTTTCTCCACATTCTGTGCAAGCAAGTGTTACGTTTACGCGCATGCTAATTCCTCCTTACCTTTTCAAAATACGACCTATTTATCATACCATTTAGTTATAAAATTGAAAAGTATTATTTTTTATTAAAGACGATTATAACAGTGTCTAAGATATATTTTATCGTAATAAATTTAATCTTTATCCTTATTCTTGAAGTAATAGTTTATAACATCTCTACCTAAATCACCACCGTTTAACCAAGGCTCTGGTACAGGTTGATTTGTATAGACGATAGAAAATGCAAGTTTAGGGTTATTAGCTGGTGCATATCCAATATATGTTGAATTTACTCTAGGTTTGCCGTCTTGGAATACTTCAGCAGTACCTGTTTTACCAGCTGATGGTACGTCAGTATTTTTGAAACTTTGATAACCAGTACCCTCTTGCTTGTTAAATGCCATATAAAAACCATCTTTTACTTCGTCAAGTTCATTCTGGCTATTATTCACTTTATTTAACACAGTACCTTTTATTTTAGATTTAACTGGACCTAATGAATCTTTGTTTGTTGCCTTTCTAACTTCTAAACCAATATGCGGTTGTATACGATAGCCATTATTACCAATTGTAGAAACGTATTGTGATAACTGTAATGGTGTGTACGTATCATATTGTCCAATTGCTAAATCAAGATAGTTACCAGGATTATTTGTTAAAGGCTCGGTTTGACCACTTGTCTCATTTGGCAAATCAATTCCGGTTTTAACTCCTAGTCCAACCTGATTAAGACCTTTACGTAATTTTTGTCCTGCAGTTGTTATATCTGAAGGTAGTGTCATATTAGGTGTATAAGGGGCACCAGCCATCTTCAATGCTGTTTTAAACATGTATACGTTAGATGAATGCATCAGTGCTTCTTTATCATTAATCGTTACCTTACCATCTTGGTTGAAGTAAGAATGTTTAGATAGACCGCCAGCAAATTTTAATGGTTCATCGACCATTTCTTCACCAACATTGATTGCATTATTCTGATAACCTGCTAATAATGTTCCACCTTTAACGGATGAACCAACAGCATATTGTGATGTAAATGTTCCTATGTCATAATCTGTCAAATCACCATTTTTATCAATTTGCTTACCTGCCATAGCTAAGATATCACCATTATTAGGATTTTGAACAACCATTAGTGCATTGTCCATATCTTTGGCACCTTCACTACGTAATTTTTGGATTTGTTCCTCCAAATACTTTTCAGTTTTACGTTGCAAATCAATATCGATACTTAATACTAAATCGTCACCACGTGACCCAGGATTAACCACTTTAGAATCAATGACATCTCCTGACTTATCAGTAGTGTACTTCATTTCTTTCTTTTTGCCTCTTAAAATATCATCATATTGATATTCTAGATATGATTTTCCGACGCGATCATTACGAGAGTAACCTTTAGCTAAATATTTTTCGGTTAATTCTTTAGGAATCCCTTCTTCAGTTGTAGAAACATCTCCAAACACACCTCTTAACGTGTTTTTATATGGATATGTACGATCCCAATCAGTCGTAGTATTCACACCAGGTAAATCAGATAATTTTTGTGAAACTGCTGCGTATTCTTTGTTTGATACATCATCATTTTTAATTGTTTGTGGATCAAGTGCAGACCCTGACATCATTTGACGATAAATTGCTAATACTTGTAAATCCTTTTTAGATAATGAATCCATTTGTTTTTTTCCTATTTTTTTATACAAAGTTTCATCATAATCATCTTGAGAAATACTACCATCGTCAAGCATTTGCTGTTCGTTCTTCATTAAATCCTTAGCTTTGTTCGGATGGATTTGTATCCAATAGTCTTGCTTATCGCGGTCGGTAATCTTATCCGTATCCATCTTGATTAAGTCGGATAAAGACTTAGCAGTTTTTAACACCTCAGCTTGTGTAGTCTTTCTGCCACGCGTATATGTAATAGCTTTTTTCGACGCATTATCTACTAGTACTTTACCGTTTCTGTCTAATATGCGTCCTCTGGGTACAGCCTCATTAATAGTTAAATTTTCACTATTTTTAATGAGTTGCTTATAATGAGAACCTTGTGCTATTTGCAAGTAACCCAACCTTAATACGATTATTGCGAAGATGAATACAATAACTCCAAATATAAAGCCAATTCTTTTGTTCATGACATTCATGATCTTTTCATCGTTCGATTTTTCTTTTAATCTTTTTAACACAATAACATACCTCTATTCAAAAGTTCTCATAATAAATGATATATGAAATTTAAGATTATTTCTATTATTTTACTAAAAAAAATGACGACCTTTATAAAGGCCGTCATTAGCGCATACATAAATTATTTTGCAGCGTTATATAACTCGTCAACTTTTTCCCAGTTAACAACATTCCAGAAAGCACTGATATAATCTGGACGTTTGTTTTGATATTTAAGGTAATATGCATGTTCCCATACATCTAAACCTAAGATAGGTGTTTTACCTTCAGTAATAGGGTTGTCTTGGTTAGGTGTAGTAACGATTTCTAAGTTACCGTTATTTACAACTAGCCATGCCCAACCTGAACCAAAGCGTGCTGCAGCTTTATCTGCAAATTCTTCTTTAAATGCATCTAAAGAACCCCATTGTTCTTTAATTTTATCAACTACAGTACCTTTTTCTTCAGAGTTAGGAGTTAATAATTCCCAGAATAATGAGTGGTTTAAGTGTCCACCACCATTATTTCTAACAGCTGTTTGAATATTTTCTGGTACACTGTCTAAGTTTGCAACAATTTCTTCGATTGATTTAGATTCTAAATCAGTACCTTCAACTGCAGCATTTAATTTAGTTACATAAGTGTTGTGGTGTTTACCATGGTGGATTTCCATAGTTTCTTTGTCAATATTAGGTTCCAACGCGTCGAAACCATAAGGTAAATTTGGTAATTCAAAAGCCATAAATAATCATCCTCCTAATTAATCTTTAAATAAAGCATAACAACTTATACAAATGACAACAATTAATTTGCTTTTAAAAGTAAAATATAAATGTCATAGCATGATGTTTGTCATCTTTAGTTACAATATAAGTATATCTCAAAATGAGAATATTTAAACATCATAAACCAACTATTTTCAAAATTCAAACTAATTCATACTAATGACCTATGTTTTATTGTTCATTTGATTGTATATCTAAGAAATAAATGTCAAATTACACCAATTATAATTATTACGCTTGCTTACAAGCTTCACAAATTCCATACACTTCCAATTTATGTGTATGAATTTCTACGTTTGGTAAGAATGATTTAACTTCATCTATTGGACAAAAATCTATTACTTTAGTGTCCCCACATACTTCACAAATAAAATGATGGTGATGATGATTTGTACAGGCAATTCTAAATTTCATTTCTCCGTCTAATTCTGTGTTTTCAACGATGCCTAATTCTTTAAATAAATGCAGGTTTCTATACACTGTATCAAAAGAAATACCTGGATATGTGTAATCCATTTTTTGTTGAATATGCTTAGCATTTATATATTTATCTTCTTTGACAAAAATATCTAACATTTCTCTTCTTTTATCTGTATATTTATGTCCATTCTTTTTTAAAATACTAATTGCGTCATCAGTTTTCATTTTCAACAGATCCTTTCATAGAATTTATTCTTAATTTTTGAATAAGCATTGTTAAAGCAAGCATTAATACAAGTAAGACAACAATGACTCCACCCGGCGAGATATTAATATAAAATGCAAGTATTAACCCACCTACAACTGATAATTCACCAATGATAATACTTAGTATAATTAATTGTTTAAATCCTTTTGTGATGCGTATAGAGATAGCTACAGGTAATGTTATTAATGCACTAACTAATAATATACCTACGACACGCATCGATGCAGAGATAACCATTGCTACAATGACAATAAACATCAACTGTATCCATTTTGGAATCCCTATCACTTTACTATATTCTTCATCGAAAACGAGTATAAACATTTCCTTATAAAAAGAGATGATGAACACTAGTACAATGACTACAATTGCAACAATCGTAAGTACATCGCTTTTCGTAACGGCACTTATAGAACCAAATAATAGTCCAACGACCTCTTGATTAAACCCGTCTGCTAAAGATATAAAAATCGCACTTAAGGCAATACCAGTACTCATAATAATAGGAATAGCAATTTCCTGATAATTACTATAAGACGTACGAAGTTTCTCGATTAGTATAGCGCCAATAACAGCAAATAATATACCAAACCAAATTGGATTTATAAACGTTAACACCGGAGCGATTGTAATGATAAACATACCAAAGGATATACCACCTAAAGTCACATGACTCAATGCGTCTGCAATAAGTGATAAACGCTTCACAACAATGAATGCACCGATTAATGGTGCAATAAACCCTATTAGCAATCCGCTTAATAGTGAATAGCGCATAAAATCGAAGTTTAATAACGCTTCTATCATGATGAACAACACTCCCTATTATGTTGGTGATCTACGAATTGTATAGGATGACCATAAATTTTTGAAATTTCTACCTCATCTAAAGATTTAAACTCTTCAGTTGAACCATGGAAGTGAAGGTGTTTGTTTAAACAAGCAACCTCAGTTGCGGTATCAGCAACAACACCAATATCATGTGTTACCAAGATAATTGTAACGCCTTCTTGCTTTAATCGTTGTAATGTTTCATAAAATTCACTTACATGTTTAGCATCGATACCATTTGTTGGTTCGTCTAATATTAGTACTGATGGCTCACTGATTAATGCACGAGCAATTAATACACGCTGTTGTTGTCCACCAGATAATTCAGCAATATTTTTATCAATTAAGTTTGATATATTCAAACGCTGTAATACAGTTGCAACCTTTTTTTCATCTTCTTTGTTAAAGCGCTGAAATAATTTTTTTCTTTTGGTTAATCCGCTTAGGACCACCTCTTTAACACTTGCTGGAAAGCCAGACTTAAATGCTTGTGCTTTCTGCGATACATAACTAATTTTTAACATAGATTGTTTACCATTATAATCTATACCATCAACATAAATTTTACCTTTTTGAATAGGTAAAAGGCCTAGGATAATCTTTAATAAAGTTGACTTTCCTGCACCATTTGGACCTACAATGGCTAAAAATTCACCGCGATTTATTTTTATATTAATGTTTTCTAATACATGTTTATTGTCAAAATAGTAATCAATATTATTCAATTCAAATACAGGAGTAGACATGTTTTCACCTCGTTCTATACTATACAACGTGAAAAACATTATGTAAATAGTAATGTTTACGAATTAAAATAAACTACCTTTAATCAGTTGTAATTGCGTCAAAAATATATATTTCTAATCGCTACACAATAGAATTAAAAGTAGTTCATCTGTTTATTCGCTCATTATTTTATTTTTTAAATCAGCATCAAATTGTTGTTTTTTCAACATTTCAATTTCATGTTTGTATGGTGGTCGTTTATTCTTTTTATCTTCACCGACAAATGGTGTTTCTAAAATTTTTGGAATATCTTTAAATGTTTCATGATGTACTACATAATTTAATGCATCGAAACCAATATAACCAAAACCGATATTTTCATGTCTATCTTTATGTGCGCCAATATCATTTTTACTGTCATTCACATGGACAACTTTAATGCGGTCAACACCAATAATCTTATCAAATTCATTTAAAACGCCATCGAAATCTTCTCTGACATTATAGCCAGCATCATGGGTATGACAAGTATCAAAGCATACAGATAGTCTTTCATTATGGTTTACACCATCAATAATTCGTGCGATTTCTTCAAAACTACGACCAATTTCAGAACCTTTCCCAGCCATCGTTTCTAATGCGATTCGAACATCATTATCATTGGTAAGTACTTCATTTAACCCTTCGATAATCTTCTTAATACCAACATCTGCTCCCTCGCCAACATGTGATCCTGGATGCAATACAATATCCTTAGCACCTAAAGCTTGTGTACGTTCGATCTCGCTTTGTAAAAACTCTACTCCAAGCTCAAATACATGAGGTTTTAATGTATTTGCAATGTTGATTATATAAGGTGCGTGCACTACAATATTTGACAACCCATTTTCACGCATCACTTCATGGCCTTTTTCGATATTTAATTCTTCAATCGGCTTTCTACGTGTATTCTGAGGAGCCCCTGTATAAATCATGAAAGTAGATTCACCTAATTTAGTCGCTTCTTCTGCTGAACCTTGTAACATTTTTTTACCATTCATAGAAACATGTGAGCCTAATAACATAAGTTGAATTACCCCTTTCTATTTTTTCTTTCTTGTCTTCTTTGTTGTTTACTGTGTTGTCTACGTTCTTTTTGTTTTAATTGATCTAAATCACGTTTGAATTTCTTTTTATAACCAGGTTTAACCTTTTTCTTATTTCTTTTAACTTTATGCTTTAATTCATTTGTTAAATGATCATCTTTATTCTTACGTGTTTGACGTGTATTATGTGCCTTAATTGGTTTAAGTTCGCCATCTTTAATGTCTACATTTTCAAAATGATAACCTTGCTGTTCAATTAAACTAATATTATCTTCTTCATTTGGACTATATAGTGTTATGGCAACACCTTTATAATTACCTCGACCCGTTCTACCCACTCTATGTGTAAAGAAATCAATATCATTTGGAACATCGAAGTTAATAACATGGCTTACGCCTTCAATATCAATACCTCTCGAAGCCAAATCACTCGCGATAACATATTGAAATTCTAAATTACGAATACGTTTCATTTGTTGTTTACGTTCTCTCGGTGTCAAACCACCGTGAATCATACCCACTTTTATTCCAGAAGCATTTAACTGTGCAGCTAACTCATCCGCACTTTCTCTACTATTACAAAAGACGATACTTAAATATGGATTAAGTATATCAATTAAACGTAATGTTTTTTCTACCTTATCTTCACCTTTTGTTGGAATTAGATAAAATTCAATATTCTTTTTATTTTTCTGTGTATGTTCAATCTCAACAAATTCAGGATTTTCTAAATATTTATTTAAAAATGGATGTAATGATTTAGGAATCGTCGCACTAAACACTGCAATATGTGCAGATTCGTCTAATCTTGTAGCAATATGATCTACTTCTTCAATTAATCCTAAATCTATCATTAAATCTGCTTCATCGATAACTAAATATGACGCTAAATGTACATGTAAGTCACCATGCTTTGCTAAATCATTAATACGTGTAGGTGTCCCAATAACTAATTGTGGTTGATTCTTAGCACGTTGTTTATCTTTCTCGATATCAGTACCACCAATAAACAATTTAACAGACACTTGATCTTTAAACTTTGCTAAGTGACTCGCTACGTCAAATAGTTGCTGAGCTAATTCTCTTGTAGGTGCTACTACAATCGCTTGTGGTTCATTTATATTAATGTCTATATTATTCAACAGAGGTAGTAAAAAGGCATGTGATTTACCAGTACCTGTCTGCGATTGACCTATCAAGTTTGATTGTTTTATTATCTTCGGAATTACTCTTGTTTGAATTTCAGTTGGTTGATCAAAATTCAAATCCTTCACAGCATCAATCAGACTTGGTTCTAACTTAAAATTTTCAAATGGGTGATTCGCCATGTCTTGGCCTCCTTAAATCTTCATCTTTTCTATTATAAAGCATTCGTTAGTAATTTTGAACAAAATTAAATAAATATTGAAAATACCATAACCGTCAAGCTAATTATAGTTAAACTTATTTATTAAATCGACATTATTTAATAATAAGTAAACGGATCTGTATTAATTTGGGATACATTTACTTTCACTGTTTGATCTTGTTCTGCAAGCCAATTTATTAGTAATGCTTTTAATCCCTCTTTCATAACATATTCACTATAATGGTTAATATCAAGTAAATTCACGCCATCAATTTTCGCATCTAATGCATCGTGATGTTTAATATCTCCTGTAATAAATAGATCTGCCCCTTTACTAGCAGCTAAATATTCATATCCAATACCTGAACCACCAATAATTGCTACAGTTTCAATATGTGAGTGGTTATTGCCTATAAAGCGTACACTCGGCATATTTAATTGTTCTTTTACATATTGTACAAAGTCTGGCACGTTGTAAGATTGAGTAAGTTTACCAATCATGCCCAATCCATAATCAGCTTCTCTTGTAAGTTGAATTAAGTCATATACTGGGGTTTCATATGGATGATATTGGTTAATTAAATCTATTGCTAACTGTTGCTGCTGCTCTGTAATCATAAATTCTAATTTCATTTCATTAACTGATTCAATTTCATTCATCGTACCTAAATAAGGATTCGCACCATTAACTGGTTTGAATTGTCCAGTTCCTTGACTTTGAAAGAAACAATATTCATAGTCACCTTCTTGAGCAAGACCATACTTACTCAATTTACTTTTAAAATCTGTTAGATTTGCTTCAGGAATAAAAACTTGTACCTTATAATAGGTTATCACTTCAGGGTTTAAAATTCGCATATTTTGTAAACCTAACTTTTCTCCTAACATAGCATTTACGCCTTTTGGATAAACATCTAAATTTGTATGCATAGCAATTAAATTAATGTTATTTTGAATGATTTTACGAATAATTGCTCCATAACCATCTTGTTCATTGATTTGTTTTAAACCTTTGAATATTAATGGATGATGACAAATAATTGTATTTGCGCCTAATTCAATAGCCTCATTAACTACATCAACAGTACAATCCAGTCCAGTGAGAATACTTGTTATTTCAGCGTTTTCATCACCAATAAGTAAACCAACATTGTCCCACGACTCTGCTGTTGTAAATGGTACATGATTATTAATTACCTTTAATAAATCACTTATTTTCATTTATAACACCTCATTAATCAAATTAATTTCTTTATTAATCTCATCCAATCGAGTTGCATGTTGTTGCTCATTCAAATTACTTTTAATTTTTAATAATGCATCCTTTTCGTGTTGCCATTTTTTATAAAAGTATTCATTTTTATTCAACAATAATACCGGGCCAAATTTTAATGCTTGCTCAGTCATTGTACCTGGATGCTCACTAAAATCTGCAACAATTATTTCATATATATGTCCTTTTTCTTCAAAAATTTCTTCATTGGTAATTGTATATCCTAAATTAGGTAATAACTTTCTGATTGCACTAGATTGCACATTACTCTGTAACACCAAACGTGGTTTATTATTAAGTTTGAACTGACCTTCATTTAAAATTTTAGCAATTAGAGGTCCGCCCATGCCACAGATTGTCACTGTCGTGACGTTATTTGAGTCCTCTAATACAGATAAACCATCACCTAATCTTATATCAATTACTTTCCCAAGTTGATGCTCAGCAACACTTCTTTGAGAAGCTTCAAACGGTCCTTTAATTACCTCTCCAGCTATAGCCTGTTTTGTTAAGTTATTTTCAATAGCAAAAATTGGTAAATATGCATGATCAGAACCAATATCTGCTAATAAATCTCCAATAATATACTTACTTACATTCTTAAGTCTTTGATTTAATGGAATCATCTTGTTTCTCCTCACATGATATGTAAAAAGCTCTTTTGTACTTTGTACAAAAGAGCTGAAAAATTAGTCCATAAAGTCTTTCAAACGTTTACTTCTACTTGGATGTCTTAATTTTCTAAGCGCTTTAGCCTCGATTTGACGAATACGTTCTCGAGTAACACCGAAGACTTTACCTACTTCTTCTAATGTACGCGTTCTACCATCATCTAAACCAAAACGTAGTCGTAATACATTTTCTTCTCGGTCAGTCAATGTATCTAACACATCTTCTAATTGTTCTTTTAATAATTCATAAGCAGCATGATCAGAAGGACTTTGCGCCTCTTGGTCTTCAATGAAGTCACCTAAATGACTGTCATCTTCTTCACCTATTGGCGTTTCTAAAGATACTGGTTCTTGAGCAATTTTAAGGATTTCTCTTACTTTTTCAGGTGGTAAATCCATTTCTTCACCAATTTCTTCAGGAGCTGGATCACGGCCTAAATCTTGTAATAATTGTCTTTGTACGCGAATTAATTTGTTGATTGTCTCAACCATGTGCACAGGAATACGAATCGTTCTTGCCTGGTCGGCGATAGCACGTGTAATCGCTTGACGAATCCACCAAGTTGCATATGTCGAGAATTTAAACCCTTTGCTGAAGTCGAACTTTTCTACTGCTTTAATTAAGCCCATGTTTCCTTCTTGAATCAAATCAAGGAATAACATACCACGGCCTACATATCTTTTAGCAATACTTACTACAAGACGTAAGTTAGCTTCTGCTAAACGAGATTTTGCAATTTCATCGCCTTGTTCGATTTTTTTAGCCAATTCAATCTCTTCTTGTGCACTTAAAAGATTCACACGTCCAATTTCTTTTAAATACATACGGACTGGGTCATTTATTTTAACTCCTGGAGGGGCACTTAAATCATTTGGATTTAACTTTTCATCAGTATCAGAACTGTCTTTTTCATTAACTAAACTAATATCATTGTCAGTTAATTGATCAAAGAATTCATCCATTTGGTCTGAATCCATTTCGAAGTTTTGCATTTTTTCAGCAATTTCTTCATGACTTAAATGTCCTTCTTTTTTACCTTTTTCAATTAATTGTTTTTTTACATCTTCTATTGTTAAAGATGGATCAATGGTTTGTTTTTTTATTTTAACTCTATTTCCAGACATGAAATGGCCTCCCGAATATAATATCAACTAGATATTAAAATATTATAAAGACAAAAATTAATGAAACTAATTTAGAATAATACTTCAATATACATGTTGTCAATAGCATTAATATACAAATATATTCATTTTTGATTTAACTCATTCTATTTTTATTGAAATTTACAATCTTTTCTAAATAGTATTTTTGTAATTCCATATCACCTAATTTAGAAGCCTCCCGGAGCTTATGATTAAGTGATTCAATTGTTTCTTCATTTCTATTAGATATTATAGTGTTTAAATAATCATCAATTTCATGCTCATACGGTTCTTCATTGATCATATAGTTATCTAATGATATCAATGCTTCTTTAATTTCATTGGAATCGACGTATTGTAACACATCACTAATATTGAACGTATCATTTTCTGAGTAAAACTCACGTAAAACATTAAATATACGCTTAAAAAATTGATTTGTAAAGTCTTCAGTTTGAAGTGATTGATGATAATTAAGAAAAACATCTTTATCGTTCATAAAATGTCTTAATAGTGCCCGTTCCGCCTTTTCCTGTTTAGTTAAATTATTAAATTGAGGTAATGACGGTACTTGGTGAAATTGGGGCTGACTATTGTCTTGTTGATGTCCTACTTCATTAATTAGACTATCCATGCTAACTTTAAACAATTCTGACACTTCTTGCAATATCTTTTTACGTTGAATTGCTGATTTAACATAAGAAATATCCATTGTCACTTCTTTTAAATATCGTTCGTATGCAAGGTCATTATTGTTGATTTCTGCTTGATGCAAATTAACTTTGTACAGAACAAATGCTTTCTTCTCATGCTCTACATAATAATTAAAAGCTTCAGCCCCATGTTTACCAATGTATTCATCAGGATCCATATCTTTAGGTAATTGAACTACAAAGACATTCAATCCTTGTTGTAAGAGCATTTGACCTGTTTTTAATGTTGCTTCACTACCAGCAAAGTCACCATCAAACATTAAAGTTACATTCGACGTTAGTTTTTTGATAAATGTGATATGCTCTTGAGAAATCTGAGTACCCATACTTGCCACAACGTGTTTCAATCCAGCTTGATCAGATTTAATAACATCCATAAATCCTTCTAATAATATAATCTCATCAATCTTTCTGATCGCTCTTCGTGCCTTATCCACGTTATATAGCAATTTACGCTTTTGGAAAATAGGTGTTTCTGGACTGTTTAAATATTTAGGTTCTTGATTTGTATATGTTCTACCTGAATAACCAACAGTACGCCCTTGAGCATTTGTTAGCGGGAACATAATTCTATCTCTAAATCTATCATAATAACTGAAGTTCTCTTCATTTCTTGATAATAAACCAGCCTCATATGCAAGTTGTATATCGTAACCTTTCTTCTGTAAAAAGTCATGACAAAAATGAGAATTGTTCGGTGCATAACCTATTTTTCTACTATCTATTAAATCCTCTGTAAACCCGCGTTCCTTTAAATAATTAAGCGCCGCTTCACCTTCGACTGTTTTCTTCAATGCATAATGATAATATTCTTGCATTAATTCGTGCATTTCAATCATCTTCAAATCATCTGACGCAACTTGATGACCTTCTGCAGCCTCATAGGTTGAACTACCTGTGTCTACCTTTATATTTACCCTTTCGCCTAATTCTTTAACAGCTTCGGTAAAAGAAAGACCTTTAATCTCTTGTGTGAATTGAAAGACATTACCACCTTTTTTACAACCAAAACAATGGCATATTTGTTTATCTTCGGAAACGGTAAAGGAAGGTGTTTTTTCATCATGAAAAGGACACAAACCAATGTAATTGCGTCCTCTCTTTTCTAATTTCACATATTCACTTACTAAATCTAGTATGTCAGTTTTATCTTTAATTTCATTTATTGTTGCTTGATCAATTCGCAAATATATCACCTATTAAACATTAATTATAATAGTATAAATGTTTTTAATTATTTTTGAAACTATTTTGCTCAATAATGCTGATTATATTATTTGCTGTTTCTTCTATTGCTTTATCTGAAACATCAAGTACTGGACAGCCTATCCTCTCAACTAATTCATGAAAATAATTCAATTCTTCTGCTATACGTTGTTCTGTTGCGTATCTTGCACTATCTCCTAATCCGAGTTGCTTTAATCGCTCTTTACGTATTTTATTGAGCTTTTCTTCACTTATCTTTAAAGCAATACATTTAGCTGGATCTATTTGAAATAGGTCATCTGGTGGCGTAACTTCAGGGACTATTGGTATATTCATTACTTTATAACTCTTATGTGCTAAATATTGTGATAAAGGCGTCTTTGAAGTACGCGAAATTCCTAACAATACTATATCTGCTTTTGGTAAGCCTTTTGGATCCTTGCCATCGTCATATTTAACTGCGAATTCAATCGCATCAATTTTCTTAAAGTATGCTTCATCTAATCTGTGTACTAAACCAGGTTCAAAATAAGGTTGTTCATCGATTTTATCCAATAAGATATTCATCAAAGGTCCCATAATATCAACTGATTTAATTGCATATTCTTTTAATTTAGCTTCCATATACTTTCTAATTTCTGGTTTAACTAACGTATATACTACTATTGCTTCTGTATCTCGAGCAACTTGAATAACTTCATCAACATTTTCCAATGCTTCTATATATGGATACCTATGTATTTCACTGTCGCATTGATTTGGATTAAATTGCGAAATACATGCTCTAGCAACGAGTTCAGCTGTTTCACCTACTGAATCAGATGCAACAATTATCTTTATATTTTCCATGATTACTACCACCTATTCATTAAATAATGATACAAATATTTTATTTATAGTTGTTTTTGAAATTCTACCTTTTACTTCATATTTACCGTTATCTTTTTTCATTACGATTGGTAAAGAATCAATTTCCTTCTCAATCATTAAGTTAGCTGCATGGATGACACGTTCATCTTCTAATACAAAATGAAGGTTCGGCATACGTGTCATGATAATATCTACAGGCATAGTATGAATATCTTCACCTATCATAGATGCTCTAAGTAGATCCTTTCTTGAACATACACCTATGAAATCTCCATTTTTATTAATAACAAATAATGTACTCACATCTTCTAGAAAAAGAGTACAAATGGCATCATATATAGACATCTCATTTTTCACTACTACTGGATGAGATGCATAATCTTTTACAATATATTGCTTTAATTCGTCAGCAATTAATTTATTTTTTGGTTTACCAGAATAATAATAACCTACTCTTGGTCTAGCTTCCAAGATTCCTGACATTGTTAATATAGCTAAGTCAGGTCTTAAAGTTGCCCTTGTTAAATTTAATCTCTCTGCGATATGCTCCCCTGTAATTGGACCGTTACTTTTCACTATTTCAACAATTTGTTGTTGTCTCTTACTCAGTTCTATAGGTCTTCACCCCTTTATTCATTCTCCTTAATTATACATACTATTATTAATTGCTACAAATACATCTATTTACTTGCTTATAAACATGCAATACATTAAAATTATATTTAAAGCGAGTTAAGGATAGTGAGAGCTTAACAATGATTAATGGCTACAATTAAATTATAGTTAAAAGCGAGTGTACACACTAATTTGGGTGGAACCGCGGGTTAACAATTATCTAGTATAAGAACACATTTATTTTAATGTGATTAAAAGTGATTAACTCGTCCCAAGATAAGGATTTAAGCTGTAGGCTTATTTCTTTGTCTTGGGGCGTTTTTATGTAAAAAAGGAGTGTATTTTGTAAATGGCAAAAGATATGGAAACAATTGTACAACTAGCGAAGCATAGAGGTTTCGTTTTTCCAGGTAGTGACATTTATGGTGGATTATCAAACACATGGGATTACGGTCCACTAGGTGTCGAATTAAAAAATAATGTGAAAAAAGCATGGTGGCAAAAGTTTATTACTCAATCACCATATAATGTTGGTATTGATGCTGCTATTCTTATGAATCCAAAAACATGGGAAGCTTCAGGTCACTTGGGTAACTTTAATGACCCAATGATTGATAACAAAGACAGTAAAATCCGTTACCGTGCAGATAAAATCATCGAAGATTATATGGCTAATGAAAAAGGTGACGAAAACTTTGTTGCTGATGGTTTAAGCTTCGATGAAATGAAACGTATAATTGATGAAGAAGGTATTGTTTGTCCAGTCAGTGGTACTGCAAACTGGACTGATATCCGTCAATTCAATTTAATGTTCAAGACTTTCCAAGGTGTTACTGAAGATTCAACTAATGAAATATTTTTACGTCCTGAAACAGCACAAGGTATCTTTGTTAACTATAAGAATGTGCAACGTACGATGCGTAAAAAATTACCATTCGGTATCGGACAAATTGGTAAATCATTTAGAAATGAAATCACTCCAGGTAACTTCATCTTCAGAACTCGTGAATTCGAACAAATGGAATTAGAATTCTTCTGTAAACCAGGTGAAGAAATTGAATGGCAAAATTATTGGAAGACATTCGCAAGCCAATGGTTAAAAGATTTAAAATTAAGTGAAGCAAATACACGTTTACGTGACCATGATGAAGATGAGTTATCACACTATTCAAATGCAACAACAGATATCGAATATCGCTTCCCATTTGGTTGGGGTGAACTATGGGGTATCGCTAGCCGTACAGATTTCGACTTGAAAAAACATAGCGAACATTCTGGTGAAGATTTCCAATATCACGATCAAGAAACTGGCGAAAAATATATTCCATACTGTATCGAGCCTTCATTAGGTGCTGACCGTGTTACACTTGCTTTCTTATGTGATGCATATGAAGAAGAAGGTGTAGAAGGAAGTAAAGATGCAAGAACAGTATTACGTTTCCACCCTGCTTTAGCACCTTATAAAGCTGCAGTTTTACCATTAAGTAAAAAATTATCAGGCGAAGCAATTAAAGTATTCGAGAATTTAAGTGCTACTTTCTCAATTGACTTTGATGAATCTCAATCTATCGGTAAACGTTACCGTAGACAAGATGAAATCGGTACACCATATTGTATAACATTTGATTTCGATTCTTTAGAAGATCAACAAGTTACAGTACGTGACCGTGATACAATGGAACAAGTACGTATGCCAATTTCTGAATTAGAAGCTTTCTTAGCTGAAAAAACAAAATTTTAGTTAATTTAATATAATAAATAACCGGCTGGTTGCTGAACTTATCAGTAACTAACCGGTTTTTATATTACTATTTATTTTAAAAAGTTTAATCATATTCTGTAGCTACAAATGTAATTAATACCCGTATATTATGATAGATGATCTAATCTATGTAATTGGTTGATTAATTTTTGACTTTTAAAATACATGCCTGCATATTCTTTATACAGTAGTATGACAAGTGTCGACATTTCATCAACTACCTCAGCATGAATACTTAACGAACTCATTTGTTTAAATGGTAATTTCTGTAAAATATCCAATAAATACAATGTTTTATTAGATACCTGTAAAGCATGAGGATCACGATCAATAACAGTATTTGATATCGCGCCATCAAATTTGAAACTATATGCAACTAATTTAGATTGGTCTGGGTCATTCGTTACTACACATCGATCAAAAATCGCATTAAATCCAAACTTTCTCATGTATTTTAATAAAACAATAACTGACATTAATTGCGCAGATACACCTGCTTTAATCTTTTCTAAAACAAAGTGCAACAAATCATAACTATATTGTGAAACTTCTTCATATTCAAAGGAACGATCGATGACTTCGGTACATAAACTAGCAAAGCTACTTTCATAAATATCTAACCTCAAATGATAGTTTTGTTCTATAACGTCAACCGTACTTAATGTACCCATACCTTTCCATTTAGAATAAATAAACAAGCCGTACACAAATAATTGTGTATTAGCTTGTAGTCCACTTCTACTCTTTTTTGCTTTTCTAACCATCAATGGAACCTTGGCACCGTGCTCATTTAAAATGGTTATAATTTTATCGGATTCGCCATAATCCACTGCCTTTATTATTATGCCTTTTTGTTTGAGTAACATCGCAGCTCACCGACTCTCAAATTTAATCTTGATCTTCTAGATAGCCCATTTGTCGTATAAAGTTCACCTTATTGCGCCAATCTTTTTGGACCTTAACCCATAATTCTAAATAAACTTTAGATCCGAGTAATCTTTCAATATCTTGTCGCGCACGTTTACCTACTTCTTTTAATTTCTTACCGCCTTTACCAATTACAATACCTTTTTGAGAATCACGTTCCACATAAATAGTCGCTTCGATTCTAACTCGATCCTCATCTTCTTTTATCATTCGATCAACATTCACCCCGATTGCATGAGGAATTTCTTCACTAGTTAAATGTAAAATCTTCTCACGAATTAATTCTCCGACTACGAATTGTTCAGGATGATCCGAAATTTGATCATCTGGATAATATTTTGGTCCAGCTGGCAAATAAGACTTCAATACGTCTAAGAAGTGCTCAACATTTAGACCTTCTAAAGCTGAAATCGGGACAATTTCAGTAAAATCCATATATTGTTTATATTGTTCAATTCTTGGCATTAATTGATCTGGATGTACTAAATCAATCTTATTTAACACTAAAAACACTGGCGTTTTGATAGATTTTAGCATATCCATGATATACTCATCACCGCGACCAATATCCTCATTAACGTTAACCATAAACATAATTGCATCAATTTCAGATAGTGTGTTTTTGGCTACACTCATCATATAATCTCCTAATTTATGCTTTGGTTTATGAATCCCTGGCGTATCTAAGAAGATGATTTGCGCGTCATCTTGAGTCATAACACCTTGAATTTTATTTCTTGTCGTTTGTGCTTTGTCAGACATAATTGCAATTTTGTGTCCGATTACACGGTTTACAAAGGTAGATTTGCCTACATTTGGTCTCCCAATTATTGATATAAAACCTGATTTATGTTCTGCCATTAATTTAAATCCTTTCCAGAAAACCCTAAGGGTAATAATTGTTCCACAGTTGATTCTATCACTTTACCAGTTTGATTCGTCATATACACTGGCATGTCATCATCACATAGTTCCTTCAACACTTGTCGACAAGCACCACATGGCGAGGATGGTTCATCTGCATCTACTGTAATTGTTATCGACTCAAAATCACCAGGTCGATATCCTTGTGAAATTGCTGATACTAAACTTGATCTTTCTGCACAAATTGTCATAGGATACGCTGCATTTTCTACATTGGCTCCGTAAAAAGACTGTCCGTCTTTGGTTTTTAAAAATGCGCCTACCTTAAACTTACTATATGGTACATAAGCTCTCGATTGTGCTTCTCTAACTTCTGTAAAATAATGTGGTTGATATGCCATTTTATGTTCTCCCCTATTCAACTACAATTGTTTTGATAGATAAAACGTATGCTCTCTAAGTATAAACAATTTTTATAGAATTGCACTACTTTCAGAACAAATAAGGTAGAAAAACAACTAAACCTATTACTAATGCTACAATGGATGCTAACATCACACTAAATGCAGCGACATCCTTTGCATGTTTAGCTAACGGATCATATTCAGTAGTTACTAAATCTACAACATATTCAACTGCTGTATTGATTGCTTCAAAAGCAAGTACCAGTCCAATTGCAATAACAATCATCAGCCAATCTAGTGTAGATATCTGAAAGAACCATCCACAAATAATTGTGACAATACCTACTAACACATGCATTAAGAACTTGGAATCTTTTTTGAATAGTATCATCATACCTTGAAAAGCGTATTTAAACCTTTTCATACAATTAATCTCTTGTTAATCCATAGGCATTAAGTATTTGATCTTGTCTTCCGAACATCTCTTGCTCATCTGTTTCATTCATATGATCATATCCTAATAAATGTAAGAATCCATGTAATGCTAAAAAGCCTAGTTCTCTTTCGAATGAGTGACCATAGCTTTCCGCTTGTTCATTTGCAACATCAGTACAGATAATAATATCTCCTAATACACGTGGCATATCAAGACCCGTTATTTCTGGTTCATCTTCTTCTAAAGCAAATGAAATTACATCTGTAACTTTATCTTTATCTCGATATGTTTTATTAATTTCTTGTATTTCATCTTTATCTACAAATGTAACTGATAATTCAGCTTCACCTTCAATTTGTTCCTGCTCTTTTGCAAATGTAAGCAATTTATCAATTTGCTCATACCATTCATCTTTAACTAAGTCTGTATGATCATTAAAATCAATCGTAAACATTTATTCATCTCCTTCGTATTTATCAATAATTTTACTGACAAGTGGGTGACGTACAACATCACTTTGATCTAAATGATGAATACTTAAACCTTTAACATCTTTTAACTTATTAATCGCTTCTTTCAAGCCACTTTTAACACCTTTTGGTAAGTCGATTTGTGTATGATCTCCCGTAACTACCATCTTCGAACCGAATCCTAATCGTGTTAAAAACATTTTCATCTGTGCGTGTGTCGTGTTTTGCGCTTCATCTAAAATAACGAAAGCATCATCCAATGTACGACCTCGCATATATGCTAATGGTGCAATTTCAATTATTCCTCTATCAATAAATCTTGCAGTTTGTTCTCTACCAAGTACTGTATTCAAGCCATCGTATAATGGTCTTAAGTATGGATCGACTTTCTCCTTTAAATCTCCTGGTAAGAAACCTAGAGATTCACCTGCTTCAACTGCAGGTCTAGTTAAAACAATACGTTTCACATTACCTTTTCTTAACTGTTTAGCAGCATAAACTACTGCTAAAAATGTTTTACCTGTTCCGGCTGGTCCTACACCGAATACTAAATCATTATGATGCATTGCATTAACATATAGACGTTGCCCCATCGTTTTGGCTCTAATTGTCTTGCCGAATGCATCTTTAGTAATTTCATCATCATATAAATCAAGTAAGTATTGAATCGTACCCTTTTTAGCCATTTTAATTGCTGCTTCGACATCTTTCAAAGAAATTGAAACACCTTGTTGTATGACTTTCAATAAATTAATTAGTACTGATTCAGCTTGTTCTACATGCTCAATTTGTGTACCTCTCACAGCAATTTCTTGTCCTCGAGCATGTACAATGACATCAAATCCTTCCTCAATTGCTTTAAGGTGTTCATCATTATTACCAATGAGTGCTTGTGCTTCATTGATGTCATCAATTTGAATAATTCCAGGCATATAGTTGCTCCTTTTCAAACATTGTCGTTTACACTTATTTTATCTTATTAGATTTTAAGATACAAAAATAATTTTTCAAAAAATCATCTTAACTATTGTAATATAGCTATCTATTCAACCTAATTATTACATTTCAATTATATCATGAATTATCTTTATATCATTTCAAAGCGATTTAAATTGCTTACCTTTGTATGAAACTTTACGTTATATCAACAAATTTAATTTAATATTACAGTATCAACGGTATCATAAAATATAAAACAACTTATTTTGCTTTAATAAATAGCATTAATAAAATGCGTTGTATCACTTAACAATAATTAAATTAACGACTTGTAAACATAGATTAATAACACTTGTTGTTAAGTACCAGCTATCCATTTCAAATGTACTTTAGGTTGATTTTTACTAATCTATTTAAACGTATTAATGTAGACCAAAATTTTCACTACAAGCATTATTTATTAATAAAATAATTCGCTTAAATCTCGCCTGATTATCGTTAGTTTATTTATTGATTTTTTATACTAATTCACCTTGAATTTAAAGATAAAGAAGCCCTCAAATGAAGTCTAAAACTACATTTAAGGGCTATATAATTTAAGTTTGATTTCCTAGCTTATACTTGCTTATAATTGTTTAGGTTTTTCTAATATTTCTGACCATATAATTCCATTTACCACTTCATCGTTATCAAATCGAAATTGACCATTTACATTAGAACTTTGCATTTTATGAGAGTAAATCAACTGTTTCAAGCGATAACGTTTTGTTCGCTCAGATAAATTTTTATCAGCAATAATAGCGCGTGCTTTACGTTCTGTTCGCTGCAATTTCTTTTCATTCTCACGATCTAATTCAGATTTAACATCTTGTAAATCACCCATTAGTGTTTGTTCTAATTCTTTTCTTAACTGTTCATCTTTTTGATTTTGTGTACGTTTCTCTTTCTCGGCTTCCGTTTCACTTTGTTCATTAGATGATACTGTAGTTGGTCTTGTTGGTTGTGGTGTTTCCATTTTTTCCGAACTTGGTTCCGATGGTTTTGAAGGTTGAGGTCTAGGCCCTGTTGTCGTCGGCTCTTCATTCAATTGTTTTTCAATTTCTTTAAAGGCCTTTCCAACTTCTTCAAGGAAACCACGCTTTTGCGGTTGGCCATTTTTGGTTTGTGGTTGGCCATGGGTTGGTCTTTGTTGCTTTTGTCTTTCCTTATGACTATTGTCATTAATAGCACTAATAATCGTAACAATAACGGAAATAACAAAAATGATAATACCTATACTCATTTAACCACCCCTAAATTATTTATCCGGTGATTCGTCATCTTCTTGATTTGTTCGTTTATTAATTGAATTTCTCATGCCAGTATCTGCTTCAATATTTTTTAGATTATAGTAATCTCTGACACCTAAATTACCTTCACGTAAGGCTTCTGCCATTGCTAGTGGTACCTCAGCTTCAGCTTCAACAACTTTAGAACGCATTTCTTGTACTTTAGCTTTCATTTCTTGCTCTTGTGCAACCGCCATGGCACGACGTTCTTCTGCTTTAGCTTGAGCAATATTTTTATCTGCTAATGCTTGTTCTGTTTGTAAATCTGCACCAATGTTCTTACTGATATCTACATCTGCAATATCGATAGATAAGATTTCAAATGCTGTACCAGAATCCAAACCTTTACTTAATACAGTTTTAGAAATGTTATCAGGATTTTCAAGCACTTGTGTATGGTGTTCACTTGAACCAATAGTCGACACTATACCTTCACCAACACGGGCAATAATTGTTTCTTCACCAGCACCACCGACAAGTCGTGCAATGTTAGCGCGAACTGTAATACGTGCTTTGGCCTTAACTTCGATACCATTCATAGCAACACCGGCAATAAATGGAGTTTCAATTACCTTTGGATTTACTGACATTTGTACTGCTTCAAGCACATCTCTACCAGCTAAATCGATTGCCGCACCACGTTCAAATGGTAAATTGATATCTGCTCTTTGTGCTGCTATGTTTGCATCTACTACTCTATCAACATTACCACCAGCTAAATAGTGTGATTCAAGTTGATTCGTAGTTAATTGTAATCCAGCTTTATGCGCCTTAATTAATGGTGCAATAACCTTTCTTGGTGATACCCTTCGTAATCTCATACCGACAAGTGTGCCGATTCCTACTTTAACTCCTGCGGCTATAGCTGAAATCCATAGTCCAACCGGAACAAATGAGAATAATAACAGTAAAGCAATTATAACTATGACTGCAATAATTAATAATCCGATCATGGTTTCTCTCCTTTATGATTCAATTTCTCTTACAACAACACGCGTACCTTCAACTTCCAATATCTTGACCTGCTTATTTCGTAAAATAAATGATCCGTCAGAAACTGCATCAATACGTTCATTATTGTATGTAATAATACCTGCTGGTCTTAAATCAGTTGACGTAGTCGCAGTTTGGCCAACTAAATAAGAGCGATCTTCGTGTGAAGTGTACCCAGCCTCTGCATTTGTAGAATCTTTCAATACAACTTTTTCTAAAAATGGAATATTTCGTTTGAATATTTTCACAAGTACCACCCATTCAATGATTGATAATATAAGTGCAACAACAACATTTGCAATCATAAAAATTAAATTATCACCTAATGTGACAATACTTAAGACAATAAGCGTTATACCAATAATACCTATAATTGCACCTACAACGAACAACTCAATGATTACAAATAGTACGCCAATTCCAAACAATATAACGGAATAGAAATTCACATCTCCTTTTATGAAAAAACCTAAAAAGAAGATAAGTAAAGCTAAAGTAGCTAATATACCTATTAAGTTAATCCGTTTAGAATACAGTTGATATAGAAAACCCATAAAAATGATACACGTCAAAATAAGTGCAATCACTGGATTAACTATCCAATCTGCCAAATGATTCATCCAATTACCATTTCCAGCAAAAGCTGTTAAAAAGTTAGTATGTAAACTACTCGAAGACAACACTCTATCACCTCGCTCTCCTCTTAATTATACATGAAATTATTATGTGATTATAGGGATAGTATCATAATATTTAGTTTTATTTTATTTTCTCTAATATTTAAGTGATATTAGAATTATAAAATTGCCTATTTATTTTGAAAATTGATTACATTGCTAGTATTTCTATCATTTTTTACAAATTAAAACAATCGTTTTATATTGCATGGCATATTTATTTCTACAAATTAAAAAGCCTTAGCTGAATTATCAGCTAAGGCTTTGTTTATAATTAATGTTGGTGTTGAGGGAGTCAACGAAACAATTAATTATTTGAATTTACGTTTACGTGCAGCTTCTGATTTCTTTTTACGTTTTACGCTTGGTTTTTCGTAAAATTCACGTTTACGTACTTCTTGAATCGTACCGCTTTTAGAAACTGAGCGTTTGAAACGACGTAAAGCATCTTCAAGTGATTCGTTATTTTTGACTACTGTTTTAGACATGTGTATTTCCCTCCCTCCAAATATCAACGAAACTTTATTATCATTTACATGGTATTAAACCATGTATAAGTTAGTATAATATATCTGATTAATGTGGTCAATTAGGAAATTTTCTCCTTTATAGACTTTAAATCTAAATATACAATAAAACCGCGTCAAATCAAGCTTTTAACAACTTTTCACAATCTGTGATTTCATATTAAAAATAAACTATTATTAGCAAAAATATAATGATAAAGGCTTTTATAACAGCGTTCTATCAAATAAAGCTTATTTATTTTTAATGAATAGTTAACACTCTCATTCAATCTTGCATAAATTTATTTAACATTTTAAAAATGGCACGAACGTTTCATACAATGATACGCCGGCCATTTATTAATTATATTCTATATTTTGTTTAGTTTAAGCTGTTCAAAGACCTTAGACTAATACTGTTTGATCAGATTTATTTGTAGCATGCTCAACGACACGTAATAATTCACCTGTATTTATTGGATAATCAGGTTTTGTTACTTTTACTTTAACCAATTGACCAATTAATGTTTCATCACCAGCAAATTGAATTTTCATGTAATTATCAGCATAACCTACCAATGTGTTTGGTTCATCTCCTACCTCTTCAGGTATTACTTCCAAGACATCTTGATCGAATTTAGAAGCATAAGTTTTAGCAAGTTGATCACTTAAGTTGATAAGACGATGTACACGTTCATTTTTTACTTCTTCATCAATTTGATCATCCATTCTTGCTGCAGGTGTTCCAATTCTTGGTGAATATGGAAATACATGTAACTCAGAAAAATGATGATCTACTATGAAATCATAAGTTTCTTGGAATTCTTCTTCTGTTTCACCAGGGAAACCAACAATGACATCACTAGTGACTGCTAAACCGGGTAACACTTCATGCAAGCGTGTTAAACGCTCTGAAAAATGTGCCATTGTATACTTTCTTCTCATACGTTTAAGCACAGTATCAGATCCAGATTGCAGAGGGATGTGTAAGTGTCTAACCACTTTATTTGAATTAGCAATAACTTCAATGACTTCATCAGTCAATTGACTTGCCTCTATTGAAGAAATTCTAATTCTTTCTAAACCATCGACTGTTTCTAAATCGCGTAATAGTTGTGCTAAATTATAATTCTTTAAGTCTTGTCCATATCCACCAGTATGAATACCTGTTAATACAATTTCTTTATATCCAGATTCAACAAGTTGTGTTGCTTGAGCAACAACTTTTTCAGGTTCTCTAGAACGCATTAATCCTCTTGCCCATGGAATAATACAAAACGTACAGAAATTATTACAGCCTTCCTGTATTTTAAGTGAAGCACGCGTACGATCAGTAAAGTATGGTACTTCTAACTCTTCGTAAGTTCTATTTTTCATAATATTACCAACACCATTAATTGGTTGGCGCTCTTGTTTAAATTCATCTATATAGCCGATTAATTTCGTTCTATCCTGTGTCCCCACCACAATATCAACACCAGGAATATCCATGATTTCTGCAGGTGATGTTTGTGCATAACAACCTGTTACACAAACCACTGCTTCCGGATTTTGTCTAATTGCACGTCTGATTACCTGCCTACTCTTCTTATCTCCTGTATTGGTAACCGTACAAGTATTGATAACGAATACATCCGCATTCGTTTCGAAATCAACTCTATCATAATTTGCTTCTTTAAATAATTGCCAAATCGCTTCAGTTTCATAATGATTCACTTTACAACCAAGTGTGTGAAATGCAACTGTTGCCATAAATATCACCCCAACAAATCTTTTTGATAGCTTACAGCACTTAATACATATAATGGTGCTGTTTCAGCTCTTAAAATTCTAGGACCAAGCCCAATCTGTGAAGCATTTGTATCAAACAATTGTACTTCTTCTGTAGAAAGGCCGCCCTCTGGTCCAAAAATGACTAATACACGATCACCAGACTCGAAATTTTGCACTAGCTTTTTAAAATTGCTAACTTCCCCATCTTTTGCTGCATCTTCATAGGCAATCAGTACATAATCATATTCATTAATAATATCATATATTAGTTTTAAATTCGACTTATACTGTATTTCTGGTATAACTAGACGATAGCTTTGCTCTGCTGCTTCTTTAATGATCTTTTGCCAACGTTCAAGTTTCTTATCCACTTTATTATCAGTCAATTTGACAACTGACCGTTGCATACCCACAGCTATAAAGTCATTGGCACCTAATTCAGTTGCTTTCTGTAACATCCATTCATATTTATCAGCTTTGATAAGCCCACTACAGATAGTTATTTTTTGAGGTAGCTCAGTATCAATATTTAATTTTTCCACTCTCTCAACTTCAATAGAATCTATGTTAATTGCAATAATCTTACAAGTATATGCACTTTGATTATTAAATGTCACAATTATATGATTGCCTTCTTGATGACGCATTACATTTGCAATATGATGAATATCACCTTTATCTTCAATAAAAAAACGCTGATTTTCATCAGCGTTTTGGTTAATAAAGTATCTCTGCATTATTACTCGCTCACTTTCTGACCAACGATACATACCCAACTGTTATCATGATCAATAGAAATAATTTTAAAACCTACACGCTCCATTTGTTCAAGGATAGCTTCATGTTTTTCTTCAATTATACCAGAAGTAATGAAATAACCATCTTCATTTAATGTATTATAAGCATCTTCAATCATTTCTTCAATAATATGAGCTAAAATATTTGCGATTACAATATCAAATTTTTCTGTTTCATCATGCAATAAATTTCCAGGCATTGCTTCGATATAATTTTCACAGTTGTTCTTTGCAAAATTTTCTTTAGCAACTTTTACTGCTAAATCATCGACATCGAGTGCCTTAATACGCTTAGCACCTATTAAATGTGCTGCAATACTGAGAATACCAGAACCAGTACCGACATCAATTACTGAATTCGCAGGAGATACATATTGTTCGATTGCTTTCAAACACATACTTGTCGTTGGGTGGTCTCCCGTACCGAACGCCATACCTGGATCAAGCTCGATACATAATTCGTTAGTGTCTTCCTTATCATATTGCTCCCAGCTTGGAACAATCGTGAACTTTTCAGACGCACGAAATGGGTGGAAGTAGTTTTTCCATTCATTTTCCCAGTCTTGTTCTTGTAGTGATTGTTCCTCAAATTTGAAGAGTTCTTTATCTAAAGATTCTATCGCTGTAATTTTTTCAATTAATTGTTCTCTAAATGCTTCAGTGAATTTAATATCATTAAAATAAGCTTTTAATCTAACACCCTTTTCAGGATAATCGTCAGCTTTCAAATTATAGATTTCACCAAATTTATCTTCAAAATCATGATTTAAATCTTTAGAATCTTCAATCACTACCCCGTTAGATCCAGCATTTTCTAAAATATTTGTTATTATAGGCGACACTTCATGATTTGCAGTAATTGATATTTCGGTCCAATTCATATATTATTCTCCTTTAAAGAATCTCTTAGCTTTATCTCTAAAATTAGAAGGTTGTTCTTCAATTTCTTCTCCACTAATTTCTGCAAATTCTCTTAACAATTCTTTTTGTCTTTCACTAATTTTTGTAGGTGTCACCACATTGATATTTACGAATAGATCCCCGTGACCATATCCGTGCACATTTTTAACACCTTTATCTTTTAATCTAAATTGTTTTGCAGTTTGCGTACCAGCAGGGATTGTCAGCATAACATGACCATTTAACGTAGGTACTTTTACTTCATCACCTAATGCTGCTTGCGCAAAGCTAACATTTAGAGAGTGATAGATATCATCACCGTCACGTTCAAATATTTCTGATGGTTTCACTCTGAACACAACGTATAAATCACCGTGTGGTCCACCATTTTCTCCCGGTGCACCTTCGCCTGCTAATCTAATTTGTTGCTCATTGTCTACACCTTCAGGAATTTTCACGCTTATTTTCACGTTTTTATTTTCAGTTCCTTTACCATTACATGTTGGACAAGGCTCTTCAAATTCTTGACCTGAACCACTACATACTGGACAAACCTTTTCAGTTCTCACTCTACCAAGGATTGTGTTTTGTTCAACTGATACATGACCAGCACCATTACAGTAAGAACATGTTTTTTTATTTGTACCTGGTTTCGCACCTTCACCGTCACATGTGTGACATGTTACATCTTTGCGGATTGAGATTTCCTTTTCAGCACCAAAGACAGCTTCATCAAATGTAACAGTCATTGTATATTGAAGGTCATCACCTTTACGAGGTGCATTTGGATCACGTTGACGTCCGCCTCCGAAGAATGAACTAAAGATATCTTCGAATCCGCCGCCACCAAAGCCACTGAAGTCTTGACCGCCAAATCCTTGGCCACCAAAGCCACCTTGTGGACCATCATGACCAAATTGATCATAATTTGCACGTTTATTTTCATCACTTAAGACTTCATAAGCTTCAGAAATTTCTTTGAATTTCTCATCTGAACCTTCTTCTTTATTAATATCAGGATGATATTTTTTAGATAGTTTACGATAAGCCTTTTTTATTTCATCTTTTGAAGCACTTTTACTAACACCTAAGACTTCATAATAATCTCTTTTGGCCACTATGCTCTCTCCTTTTACTTTATAGTTAAATCACTTATAGCAAAAAAGAAAAAGTCAAAGCCAATGTTCAATTGACTTTGACTTATTTTGGCTAAGCAATTGTCTCATATTTAGTTAATATGATGCACTAGAATGTATTAAAGATTAATATTATTTTTTGTTATCTTCGTCATCTTTAACTTCTTTGAATTCTGCATCTTCAACATCACTGTCATTAGAAGCATTTGCGCTTTCACCTTGAGCTTGTTGTTGTGCTTGAGCAGCTTGTTCATAAACTTTTGCTGATAATTCTTGAACTACTTTTTCTAATTCTTCTTTTTTAGCTTTGATATCTTCAATATCTTCGCCTTCTAAAGCAGTTTTCAATGCGTCTTTTTTCTCTTCAGCATTTGTTTTATCTTCTTCGCTGATATTTTCACCTAAATCAGTGATTGTTTTTTCAACTTGGAATACTAAGCTATCTGCTTCGTTTCTTAAATCACTTTCTTCACGACGTTTTTTGTCTGCTTCTGCATTGTCTTCAGCATCTTTAACCATACGATCGATTTCATCATCAGAAAGTGAAGAACTTGATTGAATTGTAATATTTTGTTCTTTATTTGTACCTAAATCTTTTGCAGTAACATTTACGATACCGTTCTTATCGATATCAAATGTAACTTCGATTTGAGGTACGCCACGTGGAGCTGGTGGAATGTCCGTTAATTGGAATCTACCTAATGTTTTATTATCTGATGCCATCGGTCTTTCACCTTGTAGCACGTGGATATCAACGGCTGGTTGGTTATCTGCAGCTGTTGAGTAAACTTGTGATTTAGATGTTGGTATTGTTGTATTTCTTTCGATAAGTGTATTCATACGTCCACCCATAATTTCAATACCTAATGATAATGGTGTAACGTCTAATAATACAACATCTTTAACGTCACCAGTGATAACGCCACCTTGTATTGCAGCACCCATTGCTACTACTTCGTCTGGGTTAACACCTTTGTGCGGATCTTTTCCGACTTCTTTTTTAACTGCTTCTTGTACTGCTGGGATTCTTGTAGAACCACCAACTAAGATTACTTCATCAATATCTGAGCTTGATAAGCCAGCATCTTTCATTGCTTGACGTGTCGGTTCCATTGTACGCTTAATTAATGAATCAGCTAACTCTTCGAATTTAGAACGAGTTAAATTGATTTCTAAGTGTAATGGACCACTTTCACCAGCTGAAATAAATGGTAATGAAATTTGAGTTTGAGATACACCTGATAAGTCTTTTTTAGCTTTTTCAGCTGCGTCTTTCAAACGTTGTAACGCCATTTTATCTTGTGATAAATCTACGCCATTTTCTTTTTTGAATTCAGATACTAAATAATCAATGATAACTTGGTCAAAGTCATCTCCACCTAGTTTATTGTCACCAGCAGTTGAAAGTACTTCAAATACGCCATCGCCTAATTCTAGGATAGATACGTCAAAAGTACCGCCACCTAAGTCAAATACTAATACTTTTTGATCAGTTTCAGTTTTATCTAAACCATAAGCTAATGCTGCAGCTGTTGGTTCATTGATAATACGCTCAACTTCTAGACCTGCAATTTTACCAGCGTCTTTAGTCGCTTGACGTTCACCATCATTAAAGTATGCAGGAACTGTAATTACTGCTTTTTCAACTTTTTCACCTAAATAATCTTCAGCTGTACTTTTAAGGTTTTGTAATACCATAGCTGATATTTCTTGTGGTGTATATGATTTACCTTCTACGTCTACTTTATAATCAGTACCCATATGACGTTTGATAGATTGAATAGTGTTAGGGTTTGTGATTGCTTGACGCTTAGCAACTTCACCTACTTGTGTCTCACCATTTTTAAATGCTACAACTGATGGAGTTGTTCTAGCACCTTCTGGATTTTGGATTACTTTAGGTTCGTCACCCTCTAAAATAGAAACACATGAATTTGTTGTACCTAAGTCGATACCTATTACTTTACTCATAATAAATTTCCTCCTGTTTGTTTATAAAATTGGGTATTTTCATCAAATATTATTGATTTACTTTAACCATTGAAGGTCTTAACACTCTATCTTTCAATTTATAACCACTTTGTAATTCTTGAGTGATTTGCCCTGATTCAAAATCAGGATTATCATCTTGAACTACTGCTTGGTGTACATTTGGATCAAATGTTTGACCTTCTGTTTCAATTTTTTCTAAACCATTATTATTTAAAGCATTTAATAAACTTTCATGAACCATTTCTACACCTTTTTTCAGTGCTTTGAATTGTTCATCTTCACCATCTATTTGTAATGCTCGTTCGATATTATCCAACGTAGGTAAAATATCGTTTAGCACATCTTGAGATTTATAAGTTCTCATTGTTTGATTTTCTTTTTGAATTCTACGTTTATAATTTTCGAATTCTGCATATAATCTTAAATATTTTTCTTCATTTTCTTGCACATCTTTTTTCAATTGTTGAATTTCTTCATCTTTAGGATCTACATCTGTATTCGTATCTTCTGTATTGTCATCCTGCAGATTTTCTTGTGCCTGTTCTGTTGACTCATCAGTTTGATTAACTGATTCATTTTCCACTGACTGTTCATCATTAGTCGTTTGGTCTTTTTCCTCAGTTTGATCAAAGACTGATTCATTTTTTTCTGTCATTGTCTGCCCTCCAATACATATTTAAAAAATCACCAAATTGTGTTAAGCAATCTGATAACATTTTGGTAATTCATCGCTGTCGGTCCAATTACTGCTATCTTCCCTTTCAATCTATCATCAATGTGATATTCACTTGTGACAATAGATATATCACTCAAAGATGATTCAATTTCATGACCGATTCTAACATTTATTGAAGCATTGGTCATATCATCAAGTAATTGAGCGATTTTATTTGATTCGATATATTGTAAGATAGGTTGAATTGACGAAACATTTGTTTCATTTAATGCATCAATTAGTTTAACCTTTCCACCCATAAAAATGCCATTACTTTGATCATCAAAATGAACTTCTATTGTATTTAGCATATCCTTGATAAATTCTTTTTCTAGCGTTGTCTTAACAAAACTATTTAATTCATTTTCAAATTCAGTCTTGTTCCATTCTTGATACTTCTCACTCACAAAATTAGAAATTTTAGTTAACTCATCATTTGTTAATGGAACTTGAGATGCTAAATGTAGATGTTCAACATGGCCTGATGTAAACACAACAACCATAATAATCAAATAGTCATTGGCACGAATCAAGTGAATATTATTAATAATATCTTTTTTATGATTTGGACGCATTACCAACGTTGTATATTGTGATGCAACTGACAATTCATCTGCAAATGCGCTTAACGCTGATGAAATATCATAATGATTGCTAACTAATAATTCGTTTAAACGTTGGATTTTTGTTTGTTGTTGATGAGATGTTTGTTGCAATAATTGATTCACATAATACCTTATCCCAACCTCAGATGGTGAACGACCAGACGAACTGTGCGTCTTTTCTATTAACTGTAAGTCTTCTAGATATTTCATCTCATTTCTAATCGTAGCAGGACTTACATTTAACTTGTGTCGTTCTATCAAAGTCTTTGAACCAATTGGATGTCCTAAATCAACATAATCTTCAACAATTGCATTAAGAATGCTTAATTGTCTATCACTAATCATGCTTTCACCTCATTAGCACTCTTTTGTTTCAAGTGCTAATTATAATTTATCAAATTGGTCAAAGTAAGTCAATGTTAAAGCATTATTTTTTATACATTTAATAAAAAAGACTCAAAAACGGTATTGCCAATGACCTTACCTCGCTCTGTCATGGCTATATATCCATCCTTTTCAAATAGTAAATCTTTTGAAATTAAATCTTTAATCGTTTGACCATAGACTTGTTCTATAGGTTGGTCAAATTTTTCATTAAATCTTTGTTTGCTAACACCTTTATTCATTCTTAAACCTAAAAACATTTCCTCTTCCATCTGTTCAGTTTGAGTTGGAAAAGTAGAATCTAATAAAGGACGCTCATTATTTTCTATTTTTTTTATATAATGATTCACAGGATTCACATTGTTATAGCGTTCGCCATTGACATAACCACTTGCCCCTGCACCAAATCCATAGTATCCCTCGTTTTTCCAATAAACTTTATTGTGTTCAGATTCATGATTACGTTTCCCAAAGTTAGAAATCTCATATTGATGCATATCTGATTTCGACATTCTTTCTAATAGATACTCATACATTTCTTCGCCTATATCTTCATTAGGAACCTGTAATTGACCTTTTCGATACATGTTATAAAACTGGGTTTTCGGCTCTAAAATCAATCCATAACTAGAAATATGATCAATATCCATAGCAAGTGCACGTTCTAAGCTATCTTTAAAATCTTCTAAAGTTTGCTTTGGTAGATGATACATTAAATCTAAACTTATTGATTCAATACCAACTGACCTTGCATTTTCTACAGATTGATAGATATCCTCTGTCTTATGAGTACGACCTAAAATGTCTAGCAGTTCTGGCTTGAACGTTTGAACCCCCATCGACAACCTATTAACGCCGTAATCTTTTAGCAATTGCACCTTTTCTAATGTTAGTTCATCCGGATTTGCTTCAAAGCTAAATTCCCCTTTTATTGTAAAAATAGAAGTTATTGCTTTTAACAATCTATCTAATTGTTGCATATTTAGTGCCGTTGGCGTTCCACCACCAACAAAAACAGTTTCTAATTCCCGCACTTCACTGTTTTCCATTTCTTTGATTAAACAATCAATATACGTATCAACGGGTTGATTTTGAATATAATACTTATTGAAATCACAATATGTACATATTCTCACACAAAAAGGAATGTGAATATATGCACTTTTAACGTCCATAACGCGCTCACCTTCTTTCATTTATCAAGCTTATGTGAAGAACACAAAAAACTGGGGCATAAATCGTTTGGATTTAAGGCCCCAATCTATCTATTATTAATCTTCGTCCATCTTAAGAACAGCTAAAAATG
Source organism: Staphylococcus gallinarum (assembly GCF_029774255.1). Lineage (NCBI taxonomy): Bacteria > Bacillati > Bacillota > Bacilli > Caryophanales > Staphylococcaceae > Staphylococcus > Staphylococcus gallinarum. Next base: position 1,362,758 of record NZ_CP069082.1, on the reverse strand, counting down.
CGTCTTGAGGTATTTCTACGTTACCTACTGCTTTCATTTTTGCTTTACCGGCTTTTTGCTTTTCTAATAATTTTCTCTTACGACTGATGTCGCCGCCGTAACATTTTGAGAGTACATTTTTACCCATTGATTTAATATTAGTTCGTGCAACAATTTTTTGACCTACTGCAGCTTGAACAGGAACTTCAAACTGTTGTCGTGGAATTAGTGTTTTTAATTTTTCAACTAATGCCTTACCTCTTTCATAGGCAAAGTCTTTGTGAACAATAAAGCTTAAAGCATCAACTTTATCACCGTTTAATAAAATATCCATTTTCACTAAATTGCTCTCTTTGTTATCAATAAATTCATAATCAAAAGAAGCATACCCTTTTGTATTAGATTTAAGTTGGTCAAAGAAATCAAATACCACTTCAGATAATGGGATTTCATAAATAATATTCACACGAATATCATCCATATATTCCATATTTACAAATTGTCCTCGTTTACGTTGGCATAATTCCATAACAGCACCAACATAATCATTTGGAACCATCATTGTAGCTCTAACAAATGGTTCATAAATTTTATCTATTTTATCTCTTTCAGGCATATGCGCAGGATTATCAACTGCAACCTCTTCACCAGATTTCATTATACATTGATAAATAACAGATGGTGCTGTCGCAATTAACTCAATTCCAAATTCACGTTCTATTCGTTCTTGGATAATTTCCATGTGTAACATACCTAAAAATCCTGTTCGATAACCAAAACCTAATGCTTGTGAAGATTCAGGTTCGAATTCTAATGAAGCATCATTAAGCTGTAATTTTTCTAAAGCTTCACGTAAATCATTGTAATCTTTGTTATCGATTGGGAATAGTCCGCAGAATACCATTGGATTCATTTTTTTATAACCTTGTAAGGCATTAGCGGCTGGTCTTTCTGCATGTGTAATCGTATCACCAACACGAGAATCGTCCACATTTTTAATGCTTGCAATAATATAACCAACATCTCCAACTGTCAATTCTTCAACCGGCAGTTGTTTAGGTGTGTTAATACCTACTTCTGTTACTTCAAACTCTTTACCAGTAGCCATCATCTTAATGCGGTCACCAGCTTTTACAACACCCTCCATTACTCGGATAGAAGATATCACGCCTCTATATGGGTCATATTCCGAATCAAAAATCAATGCTTTCAACGGCGCTTCAGGGTCACCTTCAGGCGGTGGAATGACCTCGACAATTTTTTCTAAAATATCCTCAATGCCAATATTTGATTTTGCACTAGCTAGTACGACTTCATCTTTATCAATACCAATGACATCTTCTAATTCTTGTTTAACTCTTTCAGGCTCAGCTGCAGGCAAATCAATTTTATTGATTACAGGTAGTAATTCCAAATCATTATCTAATGCTAAATACACGTTAGCAAGTGTTTGAGCTTCGATACCTTGTGCCGAATCAACTACTAAAATAGCCCCTTCACAAGCAGCTAATGACCTTGACACTTCATATGTGAAATCGACGTGTCCTGGTGTGTCAATCAGATGAAAGGTATAAGTTTCGCCATCTTTAGCCTCATACTTTAACCTAACTGCATTTAATTTTATTGTGATTCCACGTTCTCTTTCTAAATCCATTGAATCAAGCAATTGATCTTGCATTTCTCTTGTTTCAACCGATTTAGTATTTTCTAAAATCCTATCAGCTAACGTAGATTTACCATGGTCGATATGTGCGATAATAGAAAAGTTTCTTATATTTTTACGTCTATCTAAACGTTCTTGTTTATCCATGTATTATCCTTCTCACTTTCATAATTCTAGCCCGTAAATATGTATGACATTCTTTGATATAATAACGTTTTTAGCTTACAATTGCAAACTTCATATAGGTATAGAGCTTATTCTTTAATTTGTAATACGTCTTGCGTCACTTACTTATAGCATATATGATATGACTTACAAAGTATATATTTGTAGATAACTTATTTATAAACAGGGATTTTATGCACTTTGCTAAATAAATGATTGCAGAAACTGCGTCATTTTGATAAAATATTTCTTGTTGTAATCAAATTAAATTTGATAGCGAAGATCACTTTTAGGAGGTGACACACATGCCAAACATTAAATCTGCAATTAAACGTGTTAAAACAACTCACACTGCTGAGGAGCGTAACATTTCTCAAAAAAATGAAATGCGTACAGCAGTTAAGAGAGCTAAATCAGCTACAGAAGCTAACGCTGATAACAAAGCTGACTTAGTAAGTTTCGCTTTGAAAAAAGTAGATAAAGCTGCACAAAGCAACTTAATCCACAAAAACAAAGCTGCTCGTATCAAATCATCATTAATGACAGCTGGTAAATAATAAAAAGTTCAAGCCTCGGCTTGAACTTTTTTTATATTCTATTTTAAACAAGATTATTTTCGTACTTAAATGATTACTGATTTAATCGTCACTACAAAGATAAGATAAATAATTCTAATATTAGTTGTTTATCCATATAAGATGACTTCAATTTGTAATCTGTTTCAGCACAACTATCCATAATATTTAATAAACTTTCAAGCTGATAATGTCTAGCTTGATTCAATGCAAGTTTCACTCTATATGGATGCACAGATATCGTTTTAGCAATTTGCTGTCCACTATAGCCTTTTTGACTTAAAATCTTACTTTGGTAAAACAACCTATAATTGCTAGTAATTAATGCTAACAATTTTATTGGTTCTTCTTTCATAGCGATTAAATCTTTTACTAATTGTATCGCTTTGGCTTTATTATTCTTCTGTATATATTCAGTTAATAAAAATACATTTTGTTCCAAACTTCTATTTACTATTTGATCTACATCTTGTTTATTAATTGTCGGCCTATCTTCTAAAAACAGCACTAATTTTCCAATTTCTTGTTTAACAATATTAAATTGAATACCTGTTAGCTCGATAAATAAATCTAAAGCATCTTGCTTTATGTCTTTATAATTTTCATGCAATTCATTTTTTATCCATTGCTTAATTTCATCTTCTGACATTTGCTCTATCTTTTTTATTTGTGCACTTTTCTTTAACGTTTTCACTAATTTTTTTCGTTCATCTAATTTCCCTTGATATACCTCAAAAATGATTAATGTTTCACCGTCATATTTTTCAATAAATTCGATTAATTGCTCAATATTCGGACTCATATCTTTAGGTGGTTTTTCACCAGTAAAAACGTAAGCATTTTGTACAAGAACTACTTTTTTATCTGAAAAGAAAGGCATTGTTAATGATTCTTCAATAATGGCTGATAAATCAGTCTCATATAAGTTGAATTTCACGAAATTAAAATCATCTTTAGGTTGCTGTAAATACTGGTCAATTAACTCGGCAGATTTCTTTTCTATTAATTCTGATACTTCACCATATATCGTTACGATATTTTCACTCATTTATAGCTTCCTTTCTTATCCATTACACATTTCAATATTATATCATGTCAATTTTCTACTAACTAGTGATATTTATTTGATTACATCAGTATAAATTTTCAATTCATCATGTAACGTTATTGTGACATTACCTGATTCACTGGTCTGAAATAAATTTGTATGTATGGCATTCAATCTATCAACCACCTCTTTGTTAGGTAAATAATACATATTATTTTTACCTGCTGAAATTAAGCTCACTTTAGGATGTATCTTGTCAATAAAAGCAGCGGTCGAACTTGTCTTACTTCCATGATGACCTATCTTCAAAATATCGACATTTGAAATGTTATAGTTTTGCAAAAATATACTTTCGTTATTTGACGTTGCATCACCCATTAGCAATATACTATGTCCATTAACGCGTATGTAAGTAATAATTGAGTGCTCATTTAAATCAACTGAATTATCTATAATTGTATCTATCAGATTAATAGATACATCTCCAAAAAATAAATGTGGGTGTTGACGAAAATCTAAAAGCTGAATTTTATATTGATGACATTGCATTTCCAACTTCGAGAGCTGCTGACGCGTAAAACTTTTTTTATCTATAATTATATGCTTTATATTAATTGTCTCTATCAAATAAGGTAACTCGCCCATATGGTCTAAATGTGGGTGCGTAATAATAACATAATCCAATTGGGATATTCCTCTTTTTTTAAATATTGGAAGTACTTTATATTTTGATATTTGATAATTATATTCTGAATGAGCTTGATTAATATTCCCCCCTGTATCAATTAATATATTTTTATTCTTAGATGTTTCAAAAAGGATCGCATCACCTTGACCAACATCTAACATAGTTAATTGGTCTGTTTTTTGGAATGGAATATTCGATAATATAAAACAAAGTAAAGTTAGTGTAATGATAATATATTTAAACCGTTTATTGACCAACAGTATTATAGTCATCAAAACTAGTATAATAACTATTAATTTAGTAATTTCATTTAAATCAGCTACATACCATTTGAATCGATTTAACTTATAAAATATGTCTAACATAACATCATGGACTATTACTATTGCATTGAATACAGTGGAGATAAAATTAAATTGGAAAGGCAAGTGAAGTGTTATAAATATGAGTATTATAAAGGGAAAGAAAATAAAACTATAGAAAGGAACAAAAATTAAGTTCGAAATTAAACCAATCCATTGAATTTGGTTAAAGTTAAATATACTGATGATCATTCCACCAAGTTGGGCAATGGTGGTCAAGGTGAATAGTGAAGTTAAAAAAGATAATTTTTTTAAAAGAGGGAGTGAAAATAAAATTAAAAATGAGATAAAAAATGAAAACTGAAAGCCAATATTATAAATATAAGAAGGATTGACCGTTGATAATACGATAAAAGCAAGCCCTAATATGTCCATTGAGTTGTCAATAACACGCTTAGGAAGGCTAATTACAATGATTGCTGTCAGTATTGCTCTCGTCGCACTTGGAATAAAATTTGTATAAAATAAATAGCCAGTCAAGACAACAATCAATGTAACTTTAATTAATATTATTGGTATTTTCAATCGCTTTAACACAAAACTTATGACAAATATCAAAATAGCAATATGTGTACCACTAACAGCAGATAAATGATAAATACCAGTTTCCTTCAATTTCTCTAAATAATGTTCATTAATAATGGTAGTATCACCAGTAATTAATGCTAAAATACGATCTGTATTTTTAAAGTGTAATTTAGATAACCTCTGTTCTAAAAATAATTTATGGTTATCTAGCAAACTGGTCACAACTTTGTTCTTTGAAGTATAACAACTTGCTAAGTCTATTTTTTTAATAAGGATATGCGCTTTATGATTAAGGTGATGCTTGAATGGCTTTATTTCTGCATTAATACGACAAGTCTTGTTCACAATGCTATTTGATTTTATCGGATTTATTTCACTGTTATTAAAATATGAAAATTTAAATTCTTTGTTGTCATAGCGTAACTTACCAGTCACTTTTTTATTATCAAGTGACAAATGTCCAAGAAAAGTGACTTGGTCATGTTCTAGTTTTTTATTGGACATTTGGTAATGTTCGGCTTTGCTATGTACATAATGATTGTAAAATAAAATAAAGCTAGCAAATGGTATCAATATAAGTATAACTATTTTAAAAATGCTGAACTTCTTATTAATAGCAATAAACAATAAAATTAAAAATAGAAATACCGAAATCAACTTAACATGTAGCCATAATACGCCAACTAAATACGCTATAGCATAATATATCAAATTATGATTTATTGACTAAATATTGAGCTACATGATGCTGATTAAACGGAATTTTTTTATAAATAATACCAGATTGATCTAATAGCTTTAATGCATATTCATGGTTGTGATAGTCTTCCGCATAGTAAATAGTCTTAATTCCTGCTTGGATTATTGATTTTGTGCAATTCAAACAAGGGAAATGAGTAACATATATTGTTGCATCTTCAGTAGAAACGCCCTGCTTCGCACATTGAAGTAAAGCGTTCATTTCTGCATGTATTGTTCTAATACAATGTCCGTCTTGAATAAGACAACCTTCATCTATACAATGTACTTCTCCTGACACTGATCCATTATACCCACCTGCTATTATACGATTATCCTTTACAATTGTTGCCCCAACCGATAAACGTTCACATGTTGACCTTAAAGCTAACAAATGACTTTGTGCCATAAAATATTCTTCCCATTTTATGCGATCCATGATGTTTCCTCCAATGTCGATTTTATTATAGATTTATTTCTATTATGACAGATTTCAACAAAAATCTATACGATAAAATATTCTTGTAACTTTTCAAATGTTTTTACGCCAATCCCATTTACTTTCTTTAAATCTTCAACTGTAGTAAAAGCACCCTTTTCATTTCTATACTCAATAATAGCCTTAGCTTTACTTGAACCGATTCCAGGGACGTTTTGTAATTCTGATTCCGAAGCAAGATTTAAGTTAATCTTTGTATTGTCAGTTTTTGTTGACTTATTTACATTATTTTCATTTTGTGATTTCGATAAATTAGGTTGTGAGACTTCACCTTTTTTGGGAATATAAATCAACTTTTGATCTACTAATTTTTCCGAAAGATTAATTTGACTTAAATCAGCATCACGTTGAACACCTGCTTTTTCTAATAGTTGCTTAACCCGATCCGTGCTTTTCATTTCATATAAATCCGGTCTTTTAACAGCACCCTTTAAATCTACAAAAACAGTCGTAGTTTGTTTAGCATCAGTTGATTTGTCTTTATTTGAACTTTTAGTTTGATTGCTATGAAGATCATTTGATGCAAAATGTTCAATGTTATCTCCTTTATGTTCAACAATATCTTGTTGATTATTAAAGTTACTCAATAATAAAAATATAATGATTACGCACAATACACAAATACAAATTAAGAAATAGCGGTATTTTAATACAAACGATTTAATGTGTTCTATTATTGGTAGCATAAAAAATCACTCCTCAATACATTACACGTATCAAGGAGTGTTTTTACTTTATTTTTTTACAATAAAAAACAAGCGGTGCCCGTTTTCATCATCTTTATTATTTATATCAAAGTCTACAAATGTTTTTATCTTAGTAAATCCAGTTTGCTTTAGCATATCAATGTATTCATTTTTAGAATAGGTTCTTTGATAATGTGATTCATTAAAGCGTTCGTATTGTCCATTCTCTTTTTTAATAAAGAATGACATATCATGCCATACGCTATGTTTTTCCTCACCTTGTACAGCTTCCCATCCTAAATAAATATCTTCTGACTCATCAATGTAACTCTGATTATTAAAAAGTGTATCCATTTTGTGAGTCGTATGAACATCAAACATTAACACGCCATCAGCCATTAAATGCTTATTCACATGTTGAAATGTAGCAATAACATCCTCTTGGTCTTGTAAATAATTTAATGAATCACAAAAAATAGTAATCACGTCAAATTGTCTGTTGAAATCAAAATCTGTCATATCTCCTTCAAGCCAATTCACATGTGTTGATTTTTGTGAAGCCATCGCTAACATATCAACGCTTAAATCCATGCCCGTGACATCATTATAAGTTGATAATAGTGATGTAAAACTGCCTGTTCCACAACCAATATCTAATATAGATGCGTTATCTTTAGCATACGTTTGAACAATATCTAACCATGCATCATAGGGTTGATCTAATGTAAGTTGATCATAGAACAAACTCATTTCTTCATATTGAACCATAATTAATAAACAGCCTGTCCATATGTTTCTAACGGTGCATCTTGATATAATTTCTCAATATTGTAATAGTCTCTTTCATCTTTATGGAATACATGGATTACAACATCAGCTAAATCAATCAGAATCCATCTCGCTTCATTAAAACCTTCCATACGTTTCACTTCGATGTCTGCCTCGTTTGCCGCTTCTTTGACAGCACGTGCAATTGATTGAACTTGTCGTTCATTATTACCATGGCATATTACAAAGTAATCCGTCATATCACTAATACCTTGCATTTTTAACGAAATTATATCTTCTGCTTTTTTACTCTCAGTTGCTTCGACAGCAATGTTTAATAATTGATCTGAATTCATTTAATCATCCTTTACTCTTTCGTCACTATAATTGTAATAATTCAAGCATGCAATCGTCGCGTCAAATACATTGATATCTTTACCAATCAAATACATAACAGTGCGCTTAGATATTTCATAAATTGTTTTATCTAAGCTACCTTGATTGTATGCTAAATCACGAATTTCTTCAACGCCTGGGGTCTTACGTCCAGGTTCAATGTAATCAGCAACAAAAACAAGCTTTTCCGTTTTTGTCATTTGTGCTCTACCCGTCGTATGATATTCAATCGCACTTAATACTTCATCATCGTATACACCATATTTTTCCTTCATAATAACAGCGCATACTGGTCCGTGTAAAATTTCCGAACCGTAGCTTAATAATTTACTATCTAGATTGTGTTTTGTAACAATTTGATACATTTCACCTAAATCATCATATTTTGAATAATCATGTAAAATACCTGCTAATTCTGCTCTATCTTTATCTCCGTCATATATATCCGCTAGTTTCACAGCAGTTTCTGCAACTCTCAGTGAATGCTCAAATCGCTTTTGCGGCAATTTTTCCTTTACAATGTCTATTGCTTGATCAATTTTCATATAACCCTTCCTCTCGTATATAATGTTCTACACTTGAGGGTACAAGTACTTGAATATTGTTCTTGCGTTTCACATTCTCCCTAATTAATGTTGAACTTATATCTATGCGTGGAATATTAATTGCTACCATACCATCTTCAACATCCTGTGTTGATTGGCCTCTATTAACAATTACAAAAGTGATTTTGGCTTTTAGTTCATCAATCCTATACCATTTATCAAGTTGATCATACTGATCCGTGCCAATTACAAAATATAATTTTGCTGTTGGATATCGTTCCAACATTTGCAAAATCGTATCGAATGTATAGCTTTGACCTTTACGTTCTATTTCATCTAAACATATTTCACCGAAACCGAGTTCATCGATTGTACGCTTAATCATTTCAACTCGAAATTTCGCATCTAAATATTCATCTTGTACTTTTAATGGCGACATATAACTTGGTAAAAATATAAATTTATCTGGCTTTATCGCATGATTAACTTCGCTAGCTACAACCATGTGAGCTATATGAATCGGGTTAAATTGCCCACCGTAGATTACAATAGATTTTGTCATTATGGTAATTGAATTTGTTTATTGTCCGTTGATTCTTTGTATAATACAATCATTGACCCGATTACTTGTACAATTTCACTTTTAGTTGCATCACTTAAACTCTGCGCCAAATCATTTTTATCTTCAAAATTATTTTGTAACACATGTATTTTAATCAATTCTCTATTTTCAAGTGTATCCTTTATTTGCGTTACCATATTGTCACTAATTCCAGATTTTCCTATTTGGAAAGTTGGATCCACATTATGAGCTTTACTTCTTAAAAATCTTTTTTGTTTACCTGTTAACATTGTAAATTCTCCTCTATAACCTTTTTAATACTGCTTCTTTCATAACTTTAATATTAGGCATTTTTCCTGTCCAAATCTTGAAACTTTCAGCACCTTGGTAAACAAACATATCTAAACCATTATGGATTGGATTGCCATTTTCTTCTGCTTTTTCTAATATCGGTGTTTTAAATGGAATATAAACAATATCACTTACTAATGTGTGTTCTGCTAAATTATCAAGATTTATTGGAATTTCTTTGTTACTTTTCATACCCGCTGGGGTCGTATTTATAATAATGTCAAATTCAGATAATGCAGATTCCGCATCAATCAGTGAAATTTTATTTATATCTAAATTCCAATTATCAAATCGAGACATCGTTCTATTAGCAACCGTTAGTTTTGGTTGAACATATTTAGTTAGTTCATTTGCAATTCCTTTACTCGCACCACCAGCACCAAGCATTAATATATAAGCATGCTCTAAATCGGGATACACTTGCTTTAATCCAGTTACATACCCAATTCCATCAGTGTTATAACCAATCCATTTATCATTCACTATTTTGACTGTATTAACTGCACCTACAGTTTCAGATTGACTATCAATTTCATCAAGATATGGAATGATATTTTCTTTATGTGGAATTGTAACATTAAATGCTTCTATACCCTTTTCAGTTATTATTTCTTTAATTAAATGAAATTTTTCTTGGGGTATATCAATTGCTTCATAAGATGCATCTTCATCATGTAGTGCTTCAAAATTCGCATTATGCATAGCAGGTGATAATGAATGATCTATTGGATTTCCGATAACCGCGTATTTCATAATTTACCCCCTTACATAATTGAATTTCTTAAAATAACATCAACATTCTTAGGTACACGGACAATAACCTTTGCACCTTTATCAATTGTGATAAAGCCAAGTCCAGAAATCATCACATCACGCTTTTCTTTACCCGTTTCGAGACGTACAGCTTTAATATTTTGTAAATCAAACTGCTTTGGATCATTCGGCGGTGCTAATAATGAACCAATTTGATTTTTCCATAGCTCATTTGCTTTTTCAGTCTTGGTTCTGTGTATATTTAACTCATTTGAAAAATAACAAACTAACGGACGTTTGCCACCACTTACATAGTCAATACGTGCTAAACCACCAAAGAATAACGTTTGATCTTCATTTAGTTGATAAACACGCTGCTTAATTTCATTTTTCGGCATAATCGTTTTAAGCTCTTTGTCACTCACAAAGTGTGTCATTTGATGCGCTTGAATAATACCAGGTGTATCAAACATGAACGATGTTTCATCTAATGGAATATCTATCATATCTAAAGTTGTACCAGGGAAACGTGATGTTGTTACGACATCTTTTTCTCCTACACTACGTTCAATTAATTTATTAATCAAAGTTGATTTCCCAACATTTGTCGTTCCAACGATATAAACGTCATCATTTTTACGAACACTATTGATTGATTCTAACAATTCTTCAATCCCTTCATTCTTCATCGCTGAAATAAGGACAACATCATCAGCTTCCAAGCCGTATTTTCTTGCGGTTTTTTTCAACCATTCTTTAACACGACGCTTATTAATTTGCTTTGGTAATAAATCTAATTTATTAGCTGCTAAAATAATCTTCTTATTGCCTACGATTCTTTTCAAAGCATTGATAAATGATCCTTCAAAGTCAAATACATCTACCACATTGACAATTATGCCATTTTTATCAGCTAAACCATTTAATAAATTTAAAAAGTCCTCACTGTCTAAACCCACGTCTTGTACTTCATTGTAATTTTTCAATCTAAAGCAACGTTTACATATAACATCCTCGCGAAATAGATTATGTTCTGGTACATAGCCAGGTGCGTCAGGATCTTCTGATTGTAATGGTGCACCACAACCGATACATTTTAATAATTCAGTCTCAGTCAATCAATTTTCCTCCCATGTGATATAGCCTTTTTTTCTAAAATGTTGTAATAAACGACGTTCGACAAGTCTGTTGAATTTAGTAATAAAACCATCTGTATGTTTTACCGGAACTACCATAATAGTAAATAATCCTCGACGATTTCCTCCAAAGACATCAGTCATCATTTGATCTCCAATAACAACAATTTCAGCAGGATCAAGTTGCATTGATTGTGCCGCTTGGTTAAAAGCACGACCTCTAGGTTTTCTAGCTTTAAAGATATAATCAACTTCTAATGATTTTGAAAAGCTTGCTACTCTACGTTCGTTATTATTTGATACTATTGTAATCGTCATACCAGCTTCATTAACATCTTTAAACCATTTTTTAACTGCATCTGTTGGTTCAGCTTCATCCCAACCAACAAGTGTGTTATCTAAATCAGTAATGATACCTTTCATACCTGAGTCAGCAAGTTTTTGTATATCTATTTGGAATATTGATTGTACATATTCATTTGGCATAAAATATTTTTTTATCATACCCATTTTCTTTTCACCTTTTTATATAGATTTAATTAAACGTTCGACAATTTCACTTGATGAAATTGCTGCTTTTTCTAAAAATGCATCAAAAGTAATACCTGCATCTCCATCAGCTAAATCAGAAATCGCTCGCGTGATAATAAATGGTAAATTAAACTGGTAACATGTTTGTGCTATTGCAGTCGCTTCCATTTCTGCAGCCAATGCATCTTTAAAGTTCTCCTTAATAGTCGCACGTTGTTCAAATGTACCAATAAAACTATCACCACTGACAATAAGTCCAATCTTGGCAGTTAATTGCTGTTCTTTAATAGCCTCAGTTGCCTTCTGTAATAAATTACTATCACTATCGAAACTTGCTGGCATTTGTGGAATTTGTCCCAATTCATATCCAAATGCTCTAGCATCTGCATCATGATACATTACACGATCACTTACAACGACATCTCCAACATTTAACGCTTTGTCTAATGCACCTGCAGAACCAGTATTAATGATTAAATCGGGTTTAAACTGTTCGATTAATAACGTTGTAGAAATCGCAACATTAACTTTACCAATTCCACTTTGCGTTAAAACGATATCTTTACCTTCTAATTGTCCTTTATAAAAAATAACATGCGCTATTTTTATTTCTTCTAATGCATTAATTTTATTTTTTAAGATTGCTACTTCCTCTTCCATAGCACCTATGATACCTATCATTATAATTCACCTCATCTTAAAATCCTAGCCTTTGCTATTCTACCATATTTATATTCATAGCTCGATCTTAGATACAATATTTCCGCTGATTTCATGCAATTTCAGTCACATTCATCTCCATACAGTATTAATATAATCGAATTTATTTTTTACAGTAAAAAACAGATAAAAACAATTTTTTATCTGCCTCGAAAAATTTATTAATTTAAAAAGTATAGACCATCTTTGCAAACTGGTCAAATATTCATTCAAATTACATTACTTAACATTAAAAGTTCCCTAACATTAGTAGTATCTTCGAGGAAACTCATAAGACATTCTCGGTGTTTCATATACACTGTGCCATGTCATTCGTAATAATGGCATCACACTTGCCATTGCCATACAAACTAATGATATGAGTACAATACCAATAATAAGTACAATTACAAAATCTATAATTCTTTCCATCTCAAACATCCCTTACTATTGAAAACATAGCTATAAAATATAATACATTCTATTTTAGCAATACATTTTATAATATACTACATTAAATAAAATAGTTAAATGTTTGAGCTAATTATAAATGTAATTAAACAGTCGATTTTTTGCACAATCTAAATTTTCAATAATAAAAAAACTGTCAACATAGGTTTTATGTCGACAGTCTATAAGTTCTAAACAAACCCTCTGCAATCCATTTTTTGAAAGTATTGCATAGAGTTTGTTTGATAATTAACTAATGCATTATAGAAATCTTAAGATCCCCATAATTCTGTTAAACCTTGCAGTGAGAACACCCCTGTTACAATCGTAACAACGACTGCAATAATACCAAATACGAGCATCCATGTCGGGTGTTTATAGTCACCAACGATAGATTTACGTTTACTTGCGATAAGGATTGTTCCTAATGTTATTGGTAAGATTAAACCATTTAACGCACCTGCTACAATTAATAATGTAACGGGCTTACCTAAGAACAAGAATACGAGTGTAGATACAACAATAAACGTGATAACAATAATATTTGTTTTATTATTTACAGATTTGTGTAAAGTTTTCAAGAATGTTGCACTTGTATAAGCAGAGCCAATCACTGATGACATAGCGGCAGCAAATAATACAATACCGAATATGTTTCTACCAATCGGGCCTAACACATGTTCAAATACTGATGCTGGTGGGTTCTCAGAGTTTAAAGTTACACCTGTTACCACAACACCTAATACCGCTAAGAATAATAGTGTTCTTAATACACCAGTTGTTAAAATCCCTGCTACTGCAGCTTTATTAACAAACGGCAAAAATGATTTTCCTTCTACACCTGAATCTAAGATTCTGTGTGCACCAGCAAAGGTAATGTATCCACCTACAGTACCACCAACTAAGGTAATAATTGGTAACACTAATGCAAGTGGTTGCTCTGGCATTACCATATGTGTTGCTGCTTCTAAATATGGTGGGTTTGCTTTAAACATAACAAACGCTACTACAGCAATCATTAATACACCTAAGAACATTGTTACAACATCCATTATTTTTTGTCCACTTTTACTAATGAAAATCGCAATTGATAGTACTGCTGTGATTGCCGCACCAATTTTAACGTCTATTCCAAAAATTGCATTTAATCCTAAACCAGCTCCAGCAATATTCCCAATATTAAAGGCAAGTCCTCCAATACCAATTAATATTGAAATGAAAGTGCCAAGGCCTCCTAAAATTTCGTTGGCAACTTCTTGACCACGTTTTCCAGTAACAACTAATATTCTCCAAATATTAATTTGAGCACCAATATCAATTAGTATTGATAATAAAATGGCGAATGCAAAACTTGCAGTGAATTGTGCTGTAAAAACTGCAGTTTGAGTTAAGAAAGCGGGCCCTATTGCAGATGTCGCCATTAAAAATACTGATCCTAACAGTAACCTTTTATGATTTTTTGTGAAACTTTCCTCTGTTGCTTTCGGCTTTAATTTATCTCCCATTTTGTTTATCCCCCTATTTTGGTAATAGAAATACCTTCTTTCGTTAAACGCTCTCTGATTTGAGATACGAATTCCAATGCATGTGCGCCATCCCCATGGACACAAATTGTATCTGCTTGTATGTCTATTTCATTTTTGTTCTTTGTAATTACTTTTTGCTCAGTTACCATTCTCAATACTTGATTGATAGCCTCTTCAGTATCTGTTATCAAGGCGTCATTATCTTTCCTACTTACTAACTGACCATCATCTTCATAACGTCTGTCAGCAAATACTTCAGAAGCCGTTTTCAATCCAACTGCTTGTGCTTCTGAAATCAATAAAGTATTGGACAAACCTACATAAATCAATGTTTTATCAAAGTCATACACTGCTTGGGCAATCGCATTAGCAATTTCTTTGTTTCTAGCACCCATTTGATATAAAGCGCCATGTGGTTTAACATGATTTAATTGCACATCATGAATTTTACAGAACCCATTTAATGCACCAAGTTGATACACTACGACGTCATAAACTTCATCTGGTGTTAAATCCATATTTCTTCTGCCAAAGCCTTGTAAGTCAGGTAAACCTGGATGAGCACCTATACCAATATGATTTGCTTTAGCTAGTTTAATCGTTTCATTCATTACGTGTTGATCACCTGCATGAAATCCACAAGCGATGTTAGCAGAAGTAATTAACGGTATAATATCTGTATCTCCACCGAATGAGTAATTACCAAATGCCTCTCCTAAATCACAATTTAAGTCGATTTGCATTATGATTCCCCCTTGATAATTTGATGTCTATCTAAGAATTTTATATCAACATCTCTTGCATCACCTTCAGCATATAACGGATATGAAAGTACTCCATATAAAAAGTCAGCTGTAGTTGTAAATCCATCAATAACCATTTCATCTAATGTTACTTTCAATTTATGAATTGCTAAGTCACGATTGTCAGCCTTTACAATTACCTTCGCGACCAATGAATCATAATTTGGTGACACAGTATAGCCTGGGTATAACAGACTATCTACTCTTACGTTAAACCCTTGTGGTAAATGTAATGCATTTACTTTACCTGGTGAAGGTTGGAATTGCTTTTCTGGGTTCTCTGCATTAATACGCGCTTCAATAACGTGCCCATCAAATTGCACTTCAGACTGATTAAATGGCAACTCATTATGTTGCATCAGGTAAAGTTGTGCTTGCAACAAGTCTCTATTTGCACGCATTTCTGTAACGGTATGTTCTACTTGAATACGTGCGTTCATTTCAATGAAATAATAACTATCTTCGGTCACTAAAAATTCTATTGTTCCCGCACTACGATAGTTTGATGCTTTGGCAACTTTTACTGCATCATTACAGATTGCAGTTCTTTTTTCTTCAGTTAATGCTGCACAAGGCGATTCTTCAATTAACTTTTGATTTTTTCGCTGAACAGAACAATCGCGTTCTCCAAGATGTATATAGTTAAATTGACCATCACCTAGCACTTGTACTTCAACATGTTTCGCAACAGGAATAAATGCCTCTACATAGATACGATCGTCATCAAAGTATTTTTTCCCTTCACTTTTAGCTTCTTTAAACAGTTTTGGTAGTTCAGATGCTTCTTTTACTATGCGAATACCTTTACCACCACCACCACTCGCTGCCTTAAGCACAAGTGGATAACCAATTTCTTCAGCTATATGTTTTACTTCTTCAACAGTTTTCACATCATCTGTTGAACCAGGAATGATAGGTACTCCAGCTTGATCAACGGTTTGTCTTGCGGTGATTTTATCACCCATTAATTCCATTGTTTTATATGTTGGTCCGATAAAATAGATATCATTTTCTTCAACTTTTTTAGCGAAAGACGGACTTTCTGATAAAAATCCATAACCTGGATGAATTGCATTTGCGCCGGTTATTTCTGCAGCGCTAATAATTCGATCTTGATTTAAATAACTATCTAACGGATTTGCTTCTCCAATACAAATTGCTTGATCAGCTAAGCTGACATGTAGACTGGATTCATCCCCTTTGGCATAAATAGCAACTGTCTCGATTCCTAATTCTCTACATGCACGGATGATGCGTACAGCAATTTCACCTCTGTTTGCAATTAAACAACGATACAATGCAAACGCCCCTTTCAGAAATTTATTTGACTTTGATAATGGCTTGATCATATTCGACATTAGTTCCGTGTGATACTAGAATTTCATCAACCACACCTTCTACATCGCTAGTCACTTCATTTAGGACTTTCATTGCTTCAATATAACCAATTGTATCGCCTTTCTTGATTTCATCTCCTACATTGACTAAAGGATTTGTAAGTTCCTTTTCATCTTGTAAGAAAAATGTACCGACCATCGGTGCTTTCACATAGTCAACGCTTTCATCTGATGCTGTTTGCTGTTGATTTGTACTTTGTTGTGAATCTGAACTCTGCGGTTGAGTGGCCGCATTTCCCGCACTTTGATTAATCTGATTGTCTGTAAAATCAAATTCAATTTCTTGCTCATAATCTTTATATTTAAATTTCTTCATGTCATTATCTTTAACAAGTTTTATTAATTGCTCTATTTTTTCAAAATTCATCATTATTCCCCTTTTAATAAATTTTTAATTCTTGAAGCTGTTGGTCTTAATTGCTTCAAATCATATATTGGCTTTTGCTCTATGTTTGTTAACTCTTGAAGAAATTTATGTTCTTTCTCTTTTAATTGTTCAGTTGCTTGTTCAACAGATATCCATTCAAATTGAATGTCAGATCCAGGTTGTTTTTGTGCAAGAACTTGTAAATCCATGGCACAAACTGTTGCAATTTTTGTATATCCACCTACTGTTTGTTTATCATTAAGTAAAATAATTGGATTACCATCATTTGGTACTTGGATACTTCCTAGTGCTACAGGTTCAGAAATAATATCGGCCGACGATATTGGTGGAATACTATCACCTTGTAGTCTATAACCCATACGGTCTGATTGCTCTGATATTTTAAATACAGATGATGTAAGCGCATTTATTGATGTTTCTGAAAATGCATCGATCTGAGGCCCTTCAACGATATGGATAATCTGTTGGTCGAATATCTCTTCATTGTAATTTGCACTTAGACCAATGCGCGTTGTATAATTCTTCACTTTTTCTGTTGTTAATACGTCATCTTTTTTTAACGTTCTACCTTGATAACCACCAATTTGACTTCTTGTGTGTGTCGAATAGCTACCTGCGATTTTAGGTAATTGTAATGGATTAGCAAAATTTAAATAGCCTCGAGCACCTTTCGTTACTTGACCGATTTCTAAAACATCACCTTTTTTCACGTTAATGACTGTATTCTGATCAATATTGTCGCTATTTAAGGTAACGTTAAAACGGGCTCCCGTCATAACAATAGCATTATCTGCTAAAAATTCTATAGTAGGTCCAATTACTGTATATTCAATTGCTGGTCCTTCATGGTTCAATAACGCTTGACCTAATCGAAGTGCATTATCATCTAATGCACCCGCAGACGAAAATCCTTGATCCTGATAACCTACTCGACCTTTATCTTGGACGGTACTAAATAATCCTGGTTTTAATATTTTAATGCTCATAATCAAACTTCACCCACTTTTCAATATTAAAATCATCTTGTGTTTGTTCCTGTTCAATTTGTTGATAAGTGTCTTTATCAATTGAATAAAATTGAATCGAATCTCCTGCTTCATACAAACACATCGGTTCACGATTAATATCAAATACATTGATAGGTGTTCGACCAATAATTTGCCAACCTCCAGGTGATTGCTTCGGATATAATCCAGTCTGATTATTTGCGATACCTACCGAACCAGCTTCTATCTTTGTCCTTGGCTCTTTGCGTCTAGGTGTATGCAAATTAGCATCTAAGCCTCCTAAAAATGGGAACCCTGGCATGAAACCTAGCATATAAATTAAATATTTATTGCTGCTATGTATTTTGACAACCTCTTCTGTTGTTAAATCATTGTAAGTTGCAACTTCTTCAATATCCTGACCATATTCCCCTCCATATAGTACAGGTAAATGAATCGTCTTATTTCTTAATTGTTGCTCATTTATTGAACTTATATCCAATTGTTCCAAATCCAAGTCATTTAATACTTCGTTCAACGTTGAAATATTAGTATCAACATATAACATAATTGCTCTATAAGAAGGTATTATCTCAGTTATTGACTGAAGTTGTTTATCCTTAATATATTGAGACACATGTTGTACCTTTGCGAACGTTTTAGGATCAATTTGATTTTCAAAGTAAATCATAATTGTTTGCTCGTTAATTAATTTAAATTCCAAAAACATTCTCCCCTTTATGTTATTAACAATTCGTTTTTGTAAAATATTTAATTGTACGCTTAACATTTTAATTATATCATCAATTTAAGTTATATGTTTAATTACAAAAAATTATAATTGTTAATAACCTATCCTAATCATATAACTTAAACCTGTAATAATCTTTACTTTTAGAAAATTTAGAAAATAAAGTTTATTATTAGTAATAATTTACCAAATCGCACAGCTGTCGTATAGATATTTCTTGCTAAAGTGTAAAATCCCACCTTAAATAACCTATTCATATTTACTAAAATTCAATTTTGTAATTTATAGCACTTTAGTCATATGAGAATACTTCAATATGTAACTAAAAATATAATTGTTTTTTAGTCATGTCATCATGCTCAATTGAGTTCACTTTAAAAGGATTAATTGTTCTATAAGCAGGAGTTTGTTTTTGTGCTAACCATTATCATTCGAATGCGATCAGTTAAAGCACTTTCGATTTTGCATTTGGAGAAAATCGCTTGGATTTATATATATATAAGGGATGATTTTTAACATCATTTTAGGATAATAAGAAGAAACACCATAGGAATAGTTCACTTCGCCGACTTCAATGTCTGAAATAATTTCTACTAAATGCTCTTTACAATGTGTGCGCTATCGTTTTTAATGATAAGCCTTTCTGTTTCCATAGGTGAGTGAATTGAGACATATTCTAATTTTTATACATAAGACACCTCGTCAATTTAGTTTAGTGGAATGAATTTAATTATAAGTATATGTCTACTTTTTTAGTAATAACATATTAGAACTTCATATTGTTTGCGAATGACTGTGAGCGTAGTATGCGTGTCGAGACCGATTTCGATCGAGCACCTTGGTAAGTGAGCAATAAAATTACAGATTATTGAAATAAATAATAAGCCCATCAAAGATTTTAGACCTTTGATGGGCTTAATGCTACGTATTTAAGTTCCAGATTCATTATAAACATGTTAGAGTCGTTCTTGTTCTGAAACTATATGTTATACAATCAAATAGTGACCTGTTATGCTCATACTTTTATCAACATGAGTAATAGTTTAGACAGTATTTTGATTATAATTATTTGATGTTGACGATCTTAACGTTAATTTCTCCACCATTTGGTAATGGTACACGTACTTCGTCTTCTAATTTTTTACCAATTAAACTTTTAGCCATTGGTGATTCATTAGAGATTTTACCTTTAAATGCATCTGCCTCTGCAGATCCAACGATTTGATAACTTTCTTCTTCATCACCTGGTAATTCGATAAATGTAACTGTTTTACCAAGTTGTACTTGATTATTGTCACCAGTATCTTCGATGATTAACGCATTTCTTAACATATGTTCAACACGTTGGATATCTTGTTCGATAAATCCTTGCTCGTCTTTCGCAGCATCATACTCGGAGTTCTCAGATAAATCACCGAAAGAACGTGCTACTTTAATTTTTTCAACGACTTCAGGACGTTTTACTGTTTTTAATTCTTCAAGTTCACGTTCTAATTTCTCAAATCCTTCTTGTGTCATTGGATATTGTTTTTGATTTTCCATAGTGTCATCTTCCTTTACATATACATACTATTGTTTACTTACTAATGTTTGAATCTTTGTTGTCATTATATCGATAGCTACTTTATTACTTCCACCTTCTGGAATAATAATATCTGCATATCTCTTTGTCGGTTCAATAAATTGATTATGCATTGGTCGAACCACATTTAAATATTGATTAATTACAGACTCCATCGTACGACCTCTTTCTTCTGTATCACGTAAAAGTCTTCTTAGAATACGTAAGTCTGCATCTGTATCGACATAAATCTTAACATCCATTAAGTCTCTTAATGTTTTATTTTCCAATGCAAAGATACCTTCTACGATAATAACATCTTTTGGCTCAAATGCAATCGTTTCATCGCTTCTCGTATGATTTGTGTAATCATACGTAGGTACTTCAATTTGTTTACCATTACGCAAGTCATTTAAATTTTCGATTAGCAAATCGTTATCGAAAGCAAATGGATGGTCGTAATTTGTTTCCAAACGTTCTTCAAATGTTAAATGCGATTGGTCTTTATAGTAATAGTCTTGCGCTAATAATGCAACACTATGACCTTCTAAATTTTTCATAATTTCATTTGTTACAGATGTTTTACCTGAACCTGAGCCACCAGCAATACCAATAATTGTCGTACTTTTCATTATCCAATTTCCTTTCTCATCATGTTGTTCGGATAAATTGGATGATCTACTTTAATTTGCACGATTTGCAATGGATGACGTGCAGCATCAAGTTCATTACCCTCTTCATCGTATATCTTATCAACAACTTGTCTAAATGTTTCGATTTCTGGACCAAAGAATTCAATTTCTTGGCCCGGTTTAAAATTATTGCGTTGTTGAACCGTAGCAATATGTGTTGTTTCATCATAATCTAATACTAAACCACAAAAATCAAATGGCGATTTCTTTGAACCTTGCTCACCAAACATTTGTTCTTCAAAGCCAGGTGTCCCTTCAATAAAGGCTGAAGCAGTGTCTCTATTGGCACATTTATCTAATTCAATTAACCATTCAGGTTTAATTTTAAAGTTTTGTGGATCTGCGGCATATGCGTCAATAACCTTTCTATATACTGACACAACTGTCGCAATATAATGAATTGATTTCATTCTACCTTCAATTTTTAAAGAGTCAACACCAATATCCATCATATTAGGTATAGATTCAATTAACTTTAAATCTTTAGGACTCATAGCAAATGGTGTAACTTCACCCTCACCGTCATAGTAAAGATCTAATTCTCCATCTTCATCAACCTCTAACAAGTCATAATCCCAACGACAACTTTGACAACAACCACCACGGTTAGAATCACGTGCTGTCATATGGTTACTTAATGTACAACGACCTGAATAAGCTATACACATTGCACCATGTATAAATGACTCAATTTCAATGTCAACTTTATCTTTCATTTCTTGCATTTCCATGGCACCTGTTTCACGAGCCAACACAACACGGTCCAATCCTTCTTCTTTCCAAAATTCAACCGCTTTATAGTTCGAAAGTGATTGTTGTGTCGATAAATGAATTTCTAATTTTGGAGCAACGCGTTTACACGTTTCAATAATTAATGGATCTGCCACGATAATACCAGTTGCGCCTGTTTTTTCAAGTGCTCTGAGGTATTCATCTAACCCCTCAATATTTTCATCATGTGCAATGATATTGGTCGTAACATAGATTTTTGCTCCATAACGATTCGCGAATTCAACACCCTCTTTGATTTCTTCCATCGTAAAGTTATCAGCATTTGATCTCAAGCCATATTCTTGTCCACCAAGAAACACCGCATCCGCACCATAATGAACCGCAATTTTTAATTTTTCTAAATTTCCAGCCGGGGCAAGAAGTTCAGGCTTTTTTATTTTAGGTAGTTGTTGTGCATTTTCTTTTTCTAAAACTTTCATTCTTAAGCCCTCCTTAGTAAACCGTTTGTTTAAATAAGAATCCTTCGTCAAATGGACGATGTTCCGGTTGAATTGCCTCAATAGGATCAACTAGCATAAACTTCTCATCTTCATATGCTTCAGGATCTTCATGATATAAATCGATTGCTTCTCTATATTGTTCAGTACACACGTTAATATATGCTTCAGTTTGTAAAACACCATCAATTTTCAACGAGTCAATTCCTGCTTCTAACAGTGAATCTAATTCTTCAATCAAGCAAATATCATTTGGCGACATAATATGTGTACCATTGTAATCTTCATATACAGGATATTTGTTATCTCGTTCTTCATCATATAATAAGAGTTCATTCGCCTCTTTATTTCTCTGAATTTTCATTTGACGCTCTTGAAATGTATAATAATTGCCTAATAACATACGTTTAGATTGGAACATGCACGTCATACCATGAACTTGTACTTCAACCTCAACGTTAGTATTTGCTTTAATATTTAAAATTTCTTCTAAGCTTAATTCTCTCGCAAGCTGTGCACGTTTAGCACCCTTTTGTCCCCAATAATTACATTGGAAATGGTTCGTTACAAGTGCTTCTGCGTCCCAGTTTAGCGGAATCGGATTCTGTTGCGCTTTAACATACATAACTACTGCTGGATCACCAAAGATAATTCTATCAACTTGAATTTCATGTAAAAATGCTATGTATGATTCTAATGCGTTTAAGTGGTAATTGTGAAAGATACCATTTACTGCGGCATATGCTTTTTTTCCATGTTTATGGATTAACTTTACAGCTTCTTCCATATCTGTTCTATTAAATTCACCTGCAAGTCTTAATCCAAATTTCTGTTCACCAATAACAAAGGCATCTGCACCCTTATCAATTAGCGTACTTATATGTGCTACAGATTTTGGAGTAACTAATAATTCAGTCATTTTGAAGCTCCTTTAATTGATATTGCTAAACCATCATCGATATTTAAAAAGTTTGTAGTGTAATTTTCATTATTCATCAACCATTCATTGTAAGACTGGACTTTCTTAACCATTTGACGTACATTGCGATTTCTAACTATGTCAATATCTGCAACGAAACCATGATATAACACATTATCTGTTATAACCATACCGCCTTCTTTTAGTAATGGTGTATAAAGTTCGAAGAATTTTTGTGATTGTGCTTTAGCTGCATCGATAAAAATCATATCGTAAACTCTATCATTTACCTGTTCAAATTGTTCCAATGCATTACCCACAATTTGTCTTATTTGCGTATTAAAACCAAATGTCGTTCTGTTGTTCTTTGCTTGTGACAACATAGCTTCATCTCGTTCTATTGTTGTAACATGAATATCAGATGAGACTGATGCAAATTGCATTGAGCTATAACCAATTGCTGTGCCAATTTCCAATATCTGTTGTGGTTGATGTATTCTAATTAATTGTTTGATCATATCTAATGTTAAACGATCAACGATTGGAACATTATTCTGTTCAGCATAAGATCTTAATGATTCTATTCTTGAATCAGTTTGTTTGTGTAATTCTAATAAATACAACTGATTTTTATCCATTGTAATAACTTCCTTTATGGCAAAATGATTCCCTTTAATTCTCAATAAAATAAATCAGTCCTCTAAACTGACTGATTACTTTAAGATATCAAAATTAACATGTTTGTTTTTAATAACAATTAAACTGATTTCATCATTTAATATTCAATTACAATCATGCATATATCATTTCCCACTTAAATTTAACTTTATATATTTTACCATAAAGTAACGAATATTATAAGTGTAAATTGTTTGAATGACTGTTGATTAACTGACTTTTAATAGATTATTTGTGTTACCACTTTGAGTTAATGCAAACCTTGTTTTTCATCTTGCGTTTTAAAGTTCTTGAAAAATAAAGAATTAAACTATATTAGCTATATTTTGACATAACATAACCGCCTTAATCTAAATGCTTCCCACCCAATGTTACACTTAACAACCAGTTATAGGAAAATGTATAACACATTATGTTTCTACAATTAAAAAGCGAGTCAACCCAATTAAGGATTGACTCGCTTGCTTTCGAGAGTAGGAAGATGATTTCCAATCTCATACTAATTTAATTATCATCGTTCAGACTAAAATAAATCAGATTATCATTTAGTGTTCATGATCGTGGTCATGATCATCCATTTCTGTATTGACGATTTCTTCAATCATATCCCATTCTTCATCTGTTTCTACTGGTAAGAATTTACCACCGTCACCATTTTCATCAGCTTCATTAATCATTGGGATTAATTCTACTAAATCATCGTCATCAGATTCTGCGCCTTCTTCTGCAAGAATCACATACTCTTTCTTAAATTCTGGATGATAGAATTCTAAAACTTTACGGTATAAGACTTCATTACCTTCTTCATCGTATAAAGTTAATAATTCCTCTTCGTTGTTAATTTGTAATTCTGCATCATGATTATGTTCTGTCATTGTATAACGCTCCTTTATTATTGAATAGAATCTAAATAACCTTGCAAGATGAATACTGCTGCCATTTTGTCTATTACTTTTTTTCTTTTCTGTCTTGAAACATCTGCCTCTAGTAAAGAACGTTCAGCGGCCATCGTACTCAATCGTTCATCCCACATAATAATCTCTAATGATGGCAATGCTTCTTGTAGTTGCTCCTTGTATTGTAACGAAGCCTCGCCTCGAAATCCAATAGAATTATTCATATTCTTTGGCAATCCAATTACAACAGAGCCTACTTTTTCTTTTTCTATTATTTTCACTAATGCTGCTATACCTAAATCGCCATTTGCTTCATCTATTTGGAGTGTATCTAACCCTTGGGCTGTCCAACCCATTAAATCACTTATTGCTATACCAACAGTTTTACTTCCTACATCTAATCCTATTATTTTATGCTTTAGCATTGCTTACTTATCATTCTCAGTTAAATAATTTGAAACTAATTCTTCCATAATATCATCACGATCTATACGACGGATTTGATTTCTAGCTTCATTGTGACGCGGAATATAGGCAGGATCTCCAGATAAGAGATAACCTACAATTTGATTTACAGGATTATAGTTTTTTTCTTCTAACGTTTTGTAGACATTTTGCAATACTGTTTTGACATCTTCTTTAGGAATTTCATCATAATTGAATTTCATTGTTTTATCAAAGTTTTCCATTGTTAAACACTCCTTAAATCGCGCAAATAATTTCTATACTTTAGTTACATTCTACATGACAATGGTTTTAAGTTATAGTGATTTAATATAATTTTTAATGAAACGTAATGATTCTGTGATGTTTTCAGGTTCAGTTCCGCCACCTTGAGCCATATCTGGACGACCGCCACCTTTACCACCAACTTGTGGAGCCATATTCTTAATAATATCACCAGCTTTGATTTTTCCTGTAAGTTCTTTAGGTACAGTGGCGATAAGAGAAACCTTTCCATCAACGTTACTAATTAAGATAATTACCGTATCTTGTAACTTCGATTTGAAATCATCCATCGTTTCACGAATAGCTTTTGCATTTGCAACTTCAACTTCTGTAGCTAATACCTTAAGTCCATTAATTTCTTCAACTTGATCTGTGATATCACCCATTTTTAGTGACGTAATTTCTTTATTACGTTGTTCTAATTGCTTCGTTAGTTCTTTTTCGTCTACTTGCATTTGCTGCACTTTATCAAGCACTTGATCGTCAGATTTCACTTTCACAAGATCTTTAACAGCATTGAATTTTTCTTGAACTGCTTCTAAATATTGGAACGCACCTTTACCAGTCAACGCTTCAATACGTCTAACTCCAGCACCAGTACCTGACTCACTAACAATTTTAAACAACCCAATTTCTGATGTATTGTTAACATGTGTTCCTCCGCATAATTCGATAGAATACGGTGACATATCGACTACACGAACAACGTCTCCATATTTTTCTCCGAATAAAGCCATTGCACCCATTGCTTTTGCATCTGAAATTGACATCTCTTTAATGTTTACATTGATGCTATTCCAAATTTCTTCGTTAACTCGACGTTCAACTTCAGCAATTTCATTATCATTCATTGGTCCAAAATGTGAAAAGTCAAAGCGTAGTCGATCACTTTCTACTAACGAACCTGCTTGGTTAACATGATCTCCCAATACTTCTTTCAAGGCAGCATGTAATAAATGCGTTGCGCTATGGTTTTTCTCAATAGCTAAACGTGCTTTTTGATTTACTTTAGCTTCTACAGGACTACCTTTTGTAACTTGACCAAATTGAACTTCACCTTTGTGGAGATTTTGACCATTTGGCGTTTTTGTTACTTCGTTTACAGCTATTTCAAAGTGTTCATTGCCAACTGTACCTTTATCAGCAACTTGACCACCACTTACCGCATAAAACGGTGTTTCCTCTAAAATAAAGTGAATGCTTTGACCTGCTTCTACAGATTCAACTAATGCACCGTCAAATAGTATATCAGTTATTGTTGTAGCTTGCTCCATTACATCATAACCGACAAAGTTACTTTGTGTTGTAATATTTTTCAATACTTCACTTTGTACTTGCATAGATTGCGTGTTTTGACGTGCTTGTCTTGCTCTATCTCTTTGTTGTTGCATTTCTGCATCAAATGTTTCCATATCTACTGACAATTGTTCTTGTAGTGCAATTTCTTCAGTTAGTTCAATAGGGAAACCATAAGTATCATATAATTTAAATGCATCTTTACCGCTTATCTGATGGTTGCCTTCTTTTGCATTTGCAACTAAATTATTTAAAATTGCTAAACCTTCTTCTAATGTTTCATGGAAACGCTCTTCCTCAGATTTAATTACACGTTTAATAAAATCAGCTTTTTCAAGAACATTTGGATAATACGGTTCCATAATTTCAGCCACAATATCCACTAAACGATACATGAATGGTTCATTGATATCTAAAGTTTGACTGAATCTCACTGCACGACGTAATAGACGTCGTAATACATATCCACGACCTTCATTTGCTGGCAAAGCACCATCTGCAATGGCAAAGGCAATCGTTCTAATATGGTCAGCGATAACTTTAAATGCTACATCGTTGGCTTCAACTTCTAAATATTTTTTTCCTGAAATCTGTTCAACTTCATTAATAATTGGCATAAATAAATCTGTTTCATAATTCGTGCGAACATTTTGAGCTATTGATGCCATACGTTCTAATCCCATACCCGTATCAATATTTTTATTTGGTAACGGCGTATATGAGTGATCTTTGTTATGATTGAACTCACTAAATACTAAATTCCATACTTCAAGATAACGCTCATTTTCTCCACCTGGATACATTTCCTCTGCTGGGTCATTAGCACCAAATTGCTCTCCTCTATCATAAAAAATCTCAGTATTAGGACCTGAAGGACCTTCACCAATATCCCAGAAATTTCCTTCAATACGAATGATTCGACTTTCCTCTAAACCAATCTCTTCATTCCAAATTTCATAAGCTTCCGTATCTTC
The DNA here is from genome assembly GCF_029774255.1 of Staphylococcus gallinarum. Classification (NCBI taxonomy): domain Bacteria; kingdom Bacillati; phylum Bacillota; class Bacilli; order Caryophanales; family Staphylococcaceae; genus Staphylococcus; species Staphylococcus gallinarum. The sequence continues at coordinate 1,334,811 of NZ_CP069082.1, read as the reverse complement.
AGGATGAATCGTGACATATAGTTTTTCTGGCTCCATTGCCATCCATTTATCACTTGTTAAAAATTCCCAAGCAAATGTAATTGCTTCACGTTTAAAGTAGTCCCCAATTGAAAAATTACCAAGCATTTCAAAGAATGTATGGTGTCTTGCAGTGAAACCTACATTTTCAATATCATTTGTTCGAATTGCTTTTTGAGAATTTACAATCCTTGGTTTTTTAGGTGTTTCACGGCCATCGAAATATTTTTTTAAAGTCGCTACTCCTGAATTAATCCATAATAGCGAATCATCATCAATTGGTACTAAAGGTGCTGATGGTTCAACCATATGTCCTTTTTCAACAAAATAATCTATAAAACTTTGTCTAATTTCACTTGCTTTTAGATTTTTCATCCTTAAATATCCTCCATCTCATCTCATGTTCTGCACAATTCCAGTAATACTATAAATCAGCAAATAAAAAACGCCCATCCTCATAAAAGGGACGAACGTTTCGCGGTACCACCCTAGTTATAAGTAATTAGTAAATTAATAATATTTAGTCATGTTATCAATCGGACTACATGGCATCACATCATCAAAATCCACCAATTCTCACTTATCACTCAATTAGTTCTTATGTTTACTGACATAAAGTAGCGTTCAATTATGTTAACTGTACTTCTCAGCAACCAGTACATCTCTATAGGGTTTAACATAATTTACTCATCTTTATGCAACGTTAGTTATATTGTATTTATTTTCCGCCTTATTGTCAATCTTCTATAAAATCATAAGGCGAAATTTGGCCCATATTAATCATTGGGTCAATTTTAAACATTGTTGTTTCAGTTAAAATCGTATCGGCATCTACATATTCATTTATTTGTTGTGCTTCTGTATCCGCTTCTTCATTATTGAAATAATCCTTTAAAAATGAACAAAGTTGAGTCAAACGCACTTGTCCATGTGTGTTCAATCCTATTTCAAAGGCTTGTGGATCTCCTAAAAATACAAGAGACTGTTTAGCTCTTGTTAATCCAGTATATAATATAGGCTTTTGTAACATTCTAAAGTATTGTTTGACCATAGGCATAATGACGATTGGAAATTCAGACCCTTGTGACTTATGAATAGAAGTACAATAAGCATGTGTTAACTCCATTAAATCTTGTCTTGAAAATGTAATTTCATTTCCTTCAAAATCAACGACTAAGACGTCTTTATTCAAGGCATTTTCCTTTGCCCAAAATATACCTACAACAACACCAATATCACCATTAAAAATATTATCGCTAGGTCTATTCACAAGTTGCAATACTTTATCTCCTTTACGAAATATCACATCACCAAATTCTATTTCTCTAGAATCTTTTTGTTTAGGATTAAGTATAGATTGCAACACTGTATTGAGCTTTTTAATACCGGCTGACCCTTTATACATAGGCGCTAATACTTGAATATCACTCATGTCATAGCCTTTCTTCACTGCACTGCCCACAACCTTTTCGACTACAGTGGGAATTTGTTCAGTACTACAATTAATAAAGTTACGATCGTGATAACGTTGGCTTATATCAATAGGTTCGTTTAATTTCATACGATGTGCTAATTCAATGATACTTGAACCATCTTGCTGGCGATAAACTTCAGTTAAATTCACACGTGGCACCACTTTTGAGTCAATTAAATCCTTAAATACTTGTCCTGGTCCTACTGATGGCAATTGGTCTTCATCGCCTACGAGTACAATTTGTGCATCTATTGGTACAGCATTCATAAATTGGTGAAATAGCCACGTATCAACCATTGACATTTCATCTATAATGATTAATTTGGCTGATATCTCGTTATCCAAGATATCTTCAGGTTGGGTATCTTGATTCCAACCTATCAAACGATGAATCGTCATAGCTTCAAGTCCTGTTGCATCTGCTAGACGTTTCGATGCCCTTCCAGTTGGCGCACCTAATACAACTGGATAATCATCATTTTTATAGTCGTCATAATCTAGAGATAACCCATGTATTTCAGCATATAATTCTACAATACCTTTAATTACTGTAGTCTTACCTGTACCTGGACCACCTGTTAACAGCATTACCTTAGAATTAATTGCAGTTTGTAACGCTTCTCGTTGTGACTCAGCATAATTAACATCATTTCTCGTTTCAATTTCACCTATCTCTAACAATAGATCTGACTGTTCAATTTCCTTTAATTTGTTAGTATAAGTAAAATTACGATACAAGTTTTGGACACTTTTTAATTCAGAATAATACAAACTTGGTATTGCAACTTCAGTGTCTTGACGTATTAACTTATCTGCATCTACAAGTTGTTGCATGACTTCTTCTAATTGTTCGTGGTTAATTATTTCTTGTGGTTGATTCGACAACATGTCACTGGTCATATCTAACACAGTTTGTGTTGGCAAGTATGTATGTCCTTGTTTGATACATTCTTCCTCTAGAACATAAAGCACACCAGCTTTCAATCGTTCAGGATCATTGAATTGTATTCCAACGTTTCTTGCTAAAGTATCCGCCTTATTAAAACCTATTCCTTTAACATCGTAAACGAGTTGATAAGGTTTTTGTTCAACTATCGTCAATGTTTCACCAAGATAAGCTTGATAAATAGACATCGCTAATTTGGGACCAAAGCCTAAATCATGTAGCCTGATAATGATTTGCTCTGTTTCCTGATTACTCGCAATTTGTTCAGCTATTTGCTTTTGTTTCTTTTTTGGTAAACCAGGCACATTTTCTAGAATGGTTGGATCATTCAATATATCATTGATTGCATTTTCACCTAGTTTATTAACAATACTTTGCGCTGTTTTTTTTCCGATACCTTTAAATAAATCACTCGACAAGTAACTAATTATCGCTTCTTTCGTTTGTGGTAATTCCTTTTCAAATGTTTCTGCTTTTAATTGCTTACCATACTTTGCGTGCGTCACTATTTGACCTTTAAAGGTATATACGTCTCCTTCAGCAATATCTGGAAAGAACCCTACAATTGTAGGCATCGAATCAAAATTTTCATTTGTTTCAATCGTATCGACCTTTAAGACGGTGTAGAAATTTTCTTTATTTTGAAAAAGTATAGCATCTACTGTGCCTTTAATCATTGATTGATTAAATAATGTAGGGTCCTCCATAATTACTCCTCCTCTGCAATAGCTTTAAATGTCTTTATTGCATGTTGACTCATTAAATGTTCTGGATTTACGGCAACTGCTTGTTCAAAATAAGCAATAGCCTTTGATGTATCTTCCGTTTGCATGTATGTCGCCAAACCTAAATTGTATAACGCATCCGTATGTGTAGGTTCTACAGAAACAACATGCTCTAATTGTTTGATTGCAGCATCAAACATTTCTAAATGGCACAACACTAACCCATACTGAAATTGAACCTCAACATCTTGACGTTCATCTAATTCTGCAGCTGTCATTAAGAATGGCATTGCTTCTTTAAAAGCTTCTAAATGATTGAAAGACATGCCAATCATATAATTTGTATCTACCTTATCGATGTTATATTTTAACGCTTGCTGATAAAGCTTGATTGCTTCTTTAAATCTACTTTCATTGTAGTATACATTACCTAAATTGTAGTAGATAGCTCCATTTTCAGGATCAATTGTAATCGCCTTTTGGAAGAATTTTTCTGCTTTTTCAACTTCCCCTGCTTCAGCAATTAATATGCCTGCGTTAATATAATTTTCAACTTGTTGTGGATCTTGCTCAATATTGTTAAATAACGCAGCTAAGGCCTCTTCAATTTTTCCTTCTTTAATTAATTCATAAATTTGTTCTTGCTCCATTGTAACCCTCATTTCTGAGATTTTATTATAACATTGCGGCATCATAAATATATTTACATTGCCAAAAAGAAATCGCTAGAAACTATCTTCTACATAGTATACTAGCGATATTAAATCATTGCCAATCTATTTGATATATTAAACTACATAACTTAACTGACCTGATTCTTTAAATACATCATCAATAGTAGCGCCGCCTAAACATACATCACCATCATAAAAGACAACGGCTTGTCCAGGTGTAATGGCTCTTACTGGTTCATCAAAGGTCACACGAATAGCATTTTCACTTTCTTTTCTTACAAAGACCTGTGTATCCTTTTGACGATATCTGAATTTTGCAGTACAAGCAAATCCTTTTTCTAAATCAACCGCATTGATAAATGATGCATCTGAAGCAATAAGATAATCACTGTATAATGCATCATGATGGAATCCTTGTTCAACATATAAAATATTGTCGTCTAAATTTTTGCCCACAACAAACCATGGATCTCCATCTCCACCAATACCTAAGCCATGACGTTGACCAATCGTATAATACATTAATCCAGCATGCATACCAACCTTTTCACCTGATAGCGTACGCATTTCGCCAGCTTGTGCAGGTAAATATTGCGATAAAAATTCTTTGAAATTACGTTCACCAATAAAACAAATTCCAGTAGAATCTTTTTTCTTAGCTGTTGCAAGCCCCGCTTCTTCAGCAATTTTACGTACTTCTTTTTTATCAATATCTCCAATAGGGAACATGACATGAGACAATTGTTCTTGAGATAATTGATTTAAGAAGTAAGTTTGATCTTTGTTGTTATCAACACCGCGAAGCATTTCTACATGTCCATCTTCGTGACGGCGAATTCTAGCATAATGACCTGTAGCTACATAATCGGCACCTAATTTCAATGCATGTTCTAAAAATGCTTTGAATTTGATTTCTTTATTACACATAACATCTGGATTGGGTGTACGTCCTTTTTTATATTCATCTAAAAAGTATGTGAATACTTTATCCCAATATTCCTGTTCAAAATTCACCGCGTAATACGGTATACCAATTTGATTACATACAGCTATAACATCATTATAATCTTCTGTAGCAGTACAATAACCATTTTCGTCTGTATCGTCCCAATTCTTCATAAAAATGCCGATGACATCATAACCTTGTTCTTTTAATATGTGAGCAGTAACGGAACTATCCACGCCACCTGACATGCCGACTACAACTCGTGTATCTTTATTTGACAACTAAATTTCCTCCTTGAATTTATGGTATATTTTATGGATTTCTGTAGCTATATATTTAACTTCTTGCTCTGTAGTTAATTCATTAAAACTAAATCTCACTGAATGTTTCGCTCGTTCATCTGTATCAAACATCGCTACTAGTACATGCGATGGCGTAGTAGTTCCAGCAGTACATGCGGAACCAGAAGATACATATATATTCGATAAATCTAATAATGTAAGTAATGTTTCTACATCAATAAAAGGGAAGTATAAATTAACAATATGACCTGTCGAGTCAGTCATTGATCCATTAAATTCAAATGGTATTGACCGCTCTTGCAATGATACTAAAAATAAGTTTTTCAAATTCAACAAATGCACATTATTTGTATCACGTTGTGTATCAGCTAATGTTAAGGCCTCTGAAAAACCTACAATCTGTGGTAAATTTTCTGTACCAGCACGTCTTTTCGCTTCTTGGTCACCGCCTAATTGTGTATATTGAATTGGTGTGTTTTCTTTTAGTAATAATGCACCCACACCCTTTGGACCACCGAATTTATGTGCTGTAATACTCATAGCCGCAATATCAAACTCATTAAACTTGATATCTAGATGACCAATTGCTTGAACTGTATCAACATGGAGGAGTGCATTAGACTCTGCAACAATTGCATCAATATCATACATTGGTTGAACAGTACCCACTTCATTATTTACAAACATTATAGAAACGAGAATAGTTGATGGCGTCAATGCTTCCTTTAATTGATCTAATTGTACTATTCCCTCTTTATTCACATCTAGATATGTTACATCAAATCCCTCGTGCTCAAGTTGTTCAAATACATGGAGTACAGAATGGTGTTCAATTTTTGTCGTAATAATATGATTCCCTTGCTCACGTAACTGATATGCAATACCCTTTATAGCAGTATTATTAGATTCTGTTGCACCACTTGTAAATATAACTTCACTCGGTTTAGCGCCAAGTATCTTGGCTACATTTCTACGTGATTCATCTAAATACTTTCGTGCATCTCGTCCCAAACTATGAATAGATGAAGGATTTCCATAATGACCTGTATAAATATCCATCATTTTATCGATTACTTCCTGCTTTACAGGGGTTGTTGCAGCGTAGTCTGCATATACTTCCATGTTTGACACTCCTTAAATTTTTATCAATGTTCCAATGATAGCACCATCTAATTAAATTTTCTAGTTGTCTGTTTCAAAATGTCCGAATTCATCTATCGACTTATAATCATCTAATAATTTTAATGTATCATCCACCATATTGGGTGAATGCTTCTCTGATAATGTTAAATTCATTAACTTTTTATCTTTAATTGTCCAATGAGTCGCTGTAATTTGAGATTTCAAGTATTCATCATGCGTCACAATCATTACTTGTCCTGCAAATTGCTTTAACATCTGTAATATTAAATCTTGCGTAGCAATATCGAAGTAATTGGTTGGTTCGTCGAGTATTAATAAATGTGGATTTGAGAAATATAATAATACAAACTGTAATCTACTTTTCTCTCCCATAGATAATTGAGAAATTGGAAGGTTTATTTTTTGGTTATCAAATCCAAATGACGCCAATATCGTTTGTGCTTGACTACGTTCCATACCTTCCATGTTTAATAACATAGTTAATGCTGTGCTGTCATAATTTAAATTGTCATTTTTTTGGTCAAAATAAGCTATTTTTAGAGAAGGCGTTATATAAATATCACCCTCATCTGGTATTATTGACTGCTTGATAATTGAGATTAATAATGATTTGCCACTACCATTCGGGCCAGTAAGTATAATATTTTCATTATCTTTAATTTCGAAATTTGCATTTTGATAAATATTCTTACCATCAATAGTGATGCTAAAATCATATAATTGCATTAAATACTTTTTATTTAGCGCATCTTGATTCTCAAAATGGAAGTGACGATCATCCGACTTAGGCTGTTGGACTTTAATCTTTTCAAGTTTTTGATTTATTTGTGATTCTTTAACCTTTGCCTTTTGAGCTAATTTACTCAAACGCTTTTGCTCTAACGGATTACGAACACTTGCAGATTGATTCGCAGTTTTATGCCAATTTTTAACTCTATCTACGGTTGCTTCCAATGCTTTTATTTCTTTTTGCTTTTTCTCGTATACCTTTTTTTGAGTTTCTCTTTCAACATCTATAATGGATTTATATTGACTATAATTACCCGTAAATTTTTTTGTAGCTTGTGGTGTAATTTCAATAATGTGCGTTGCAGTTTCGTCGATAAATCCTCTATGATGTGACACGTATAATATACTTTGCTTTGCTTGCTTTATATAATCCACGACAATATGAATCATTTGTTTATCTAAGTGATTTGTTGGTTCATCCAACAATATTAAATTTTTTTCTGAAATCATTGCTCGAACTAATGCTACTTTGGTTTGTTGTCCGCCGCTTAACTGCCCCATTTGTTTATCTAAATCTGACTCTTCTAAATTTAATTGCTTTGCTTGTAAAATGATTTGTTCTTCTATTTCATATCCATTAAGTTCTATATAGTCACCAATTTTTTCATAATCAGTTTGCATAGCAAGTTTAATATCTAATAATTCTGGATACCACGACATAATATAATTTATTGCCGTTGCATTTTTATACTTCGATAATTCTTGATCCATCAAATACGTTGAATCATTATATTTATTGTAAATTGCATTAAGTAATGTTGATTTACCTACCCCGTTATCACCAACAATTGCTATATGTTCACCTGGTTCAACACTTAAATTAACCTCTTCTATTAATGTCTTGCCGAACCTTTCAAATGGCTTTTCTGTAAAATAAAAAGACATACCAATTCCCCACTTTCATGGATATGACATGTCAACAGTAAAATTACATTACTTATTCTGTTATTAATAATAACGAGCCTGTTTAAGACATAGACATATCCCATAATTTTATATTTGCTTTAGTTTCTAATTTGTTTATCTTATGAGTTTTATCCATTGTCCTAATTTAAGCCACCTAACGTTTTAATTTGGATATAGTATAACAGTGAGCAATATTTTACGCAAGTTTTAAAACGACTGTTATACTTCTTTATATTAGAAACACCGAGGAGGAAATAATAAAATGAAAGATGTAAGACTCTCTGCACTAAACTTAGTGCCTATTCGTGAAGGTCAAGATGACAAAGATGCTATTAAAGATATGGTTAAACTAGCGCAAAACCTTGAAGCATTACATTATGATCGATACTGGATAGCTGAGCACCATAATGCTCCTAATTTAGTGAGCTCAGCAACTGCATTATTAATACAACACACTTTAGAACATACATCTAAGATAAGAGTTGGTTCTGGAGGTATCATGCTACCAAACCATGCGCCATTAATCGTAGCTGAACAATTTGGTACTATGGAAACAGTTTTTCCCAACCGTGTTGATTTAGGATTGGGACGTGCACCTGGTACTGATATGATGACAGCAAGTGCATTAAGAAGAGATCAACACAATGGCGTTTACGAATTTCCAGATGAGGTAGAACAGTTAGCCACTTATTTCGGACCAAGTAACCAACAGTCATATGTCCGTGCATACCCAGCAGTGAATAAAAATGTTCCTCTTTATATTTTAGGTTCTTCTACTGATTCTGCACATTTAGCTGCAAGAAAAGGATTACCCTATGTATTTGCAGGACATTTTGCCCCTCAACAAATGAAAGAAGCAATGTCAATTTATAAAGAATTATTCGAACCATCAGAAGTATTGCAAGAACCTTATATGATAGTTTGTTTAAATGCAATAGTTGCAGATACAGATGAACAAGCATACTACCTTGCTTCCACTCAAGCACAAGTAATGGTTAGTATTACTAGAGGTAAAATGCAACCTGTACAACCACCAACTGATGATTTGAAAGGATTATTAACACCAAGAGAATTTGAAATGGCGCAACAAAGATTAAATCAATCCTTAATTGGTTCTGAAGAGACAGTAAAGCAAAAATTAGAAGCATTTATTGAGGTTTATGGAGAAATAGATGAACTAATGGCAATTAGTTATGTATACGATCAAAATGCGCAATTAGAGTCATACAAAAAACTTAAAAATATCATCGACACGCATTTCACTGATAATAAATAAAAACTATGACCAACCAGCACATTGCTAAAAATATAATGTGCTGGTTTATTTATTAACTTGTATAAACTAAGCTATATAAGGCAAAAAAACTGTCGACAAAACAATATTGTCGACAGTTTTAAAATATAATAGCTATTTTATTTTTCGTTGTCTTTATCTTTATTATCATCACTGCCACCAGTGAATTTGTCAATTTGTTCAGACGCTTGTTTCGCCTTTTCATTATCTGAATCCTTTAATTTGTCAGAAACTGTTTTTGCAGCTTCTTTCGCTTTATCTAAGAAATTCTCAGCCATGGTAATGTTCCCCTTTCGGATTTAAACTAAAGTTATATAAATTTTATTTTTTAAATTTATCAATAGCTTCGTTTGCTTTTTGTTTTGCATTTTCAACGACTTCTTTGGCTTTGCCAGATTTTTTGTCGTCTTTTCCTTCATTTTCTAAATCTTTATTGTCAGTAACATTACCGACAGTTTCTTTTACATTGCCTTTGGCTTGTTCAATCTTGCTTTCATCAGCCATTTAAAAAACCTCCTTAGCGATGTATATGTTTGTTATATACCACTTTTAAAATTTGATTAAACATAATAATTAAATCTTTAAAGACGCTAAATAATTTATAAGGCTGAATTTATAGAAACCATCTACTTTATAATCGATTAAAAGACAACAATGTTATCAAATCATTATATTAATTAAATATAGAACATATATCCATCTAAATTATTTGTCTCTTTATAATCAGCTAAATATTTTAGTGTTGTATTATCTAATACTTCTCTTACTGCATCTCTCATACGAATCCAAAGTTGTTTTTGTGCTGGTGGTTCAGATTCAATACTTTCTACAAATGTAATTGGCCCTTCTAATAAACGAATAATATCGCCCGCTGTAATTTCTTCGGCTGATACTCTAAGTTGGTAACCACCCTTAGCACCACGAACACTTCGAATTAATCCAGCGTTTCTCAATGGACCCACCAATTGTTCAAGATACAAATCACTTAAATTATTCTCTTCTGCGATAGATTTTAAAGAAACACACCCTTGGCCTTGCTTTTTAGCTAAGGATATCATTAGTGTTAATCCATATCTTCCTTTTGTTGAAATTTTCATTATATAACCTCACTTAATTCGAATACTATATATTAACATTCTATCATTTTTTACGTTAATATAGAATTAGAAAGGTGTGAAAGATTGTGACAAACGAACCCCTCGCTTCAAGAATGAGACCTAATAATATTGACGAAATAATTTCTCAACAACATTTAGTTGGTCCAAAAGGCATTATTAGAAGGATGGTTGAAACAAAACGATTATCTTCTATGATATTTTATGGTCCACCTGGAATCGGCAAAACAAGTATCGCTAAAGCCATTTCAGGAAGTACACAATTTAAATTCAGACAGCTTAATGCTGTTACAAATACTAAAAAAGATATGCAACTTATTGTGGAAGAAGCAAAAATGTCAGGTCAAGTGATTCTGTTATTAGACGAAATTCATAGATTAGACAAAGCGAAACAAGATTTTTTATTGCCACATTTAGAAAATGGAAAGATTGTGCTAATTGGCGCCACAACTTCAAATCCATATCATGCCATCAATCCTGCTATTCGTTCGAGAGCACAAATTTTTGAATTATATCCATTAAATGACGATGATATTAAACTTTCATTAACACGTGCACTAGAAGATAGTGAACGTGGTTTAGCACAATATCATCCAGTAGTAGATTCAGAGGCAATGACTTATTTTTCTACACAAAGTCAAGGTGATGTAAGAAGTGCACTTAACGCGCTAGAATTGGCAGTATTAAGTTCTGAGGTTAGCGAAAATAAGCAACGCATTATTACATTACAAGATGCTAAGGATTGTTTACAAAAAGGTGCATTTGTTAGTGATAAAGATGGAGATATGCACTATGATGTGATGAGCGCCTTTCAAAAATCAATTCGTGGAAGTGATGTGAATGCTGCTTTACATTATCTAGCTAGATTGATTGAAGCTGGAGACTTACCAACAATAGTTCGAAGATTACTCGTTATTGCTTATGAAGATATTGGGTTGGCATCACCAAGTGCAGGTCAACGTACTTTAGCTGCCATTGAATCAGCAGAAAGGCTAGGCTTTCCAGAAGCACGCATTCCCTTAAGCCAAGCTGTTATTGAACTCTGTCTCTCTCCAAAATCGAACTCTGGCATAACAGCCATTGATGCGGCATTATCTGATATTCGTAAAGGCAAAATAGGACAAATACCTGACCATTTAAAGGATGGTCACTACGCCGGTGCAAAAGAATTAGGCCGAGCTATTGGCTATAAATACCCACATAGTTATGAAAACGGATTTGTACCTCAACAGTATTTGCCAAGCAAATTAAAGCATAGTATCTATTATCAACCTAAAACTACTTCTAAAACCGAGCAACAATTTAAAACAATATACGACAATATTTTAGACTCTCAACAAAAACTAAAATAACATGTTTATAAAAATAACAGCAGACAAGAACAATCTAATCCACTTTGTTCTAATCTGCTGTATTTTTTAACTGTACATAAATTATACTATTGCTTTCTATCTTTAATTCGCGTAACTGATATATCTTTTAAAATATCATTGACAACGTAGCTTGCACATATCAACCCTACGACACTAGGGACGAAGGCGTTAGAGGATGGTGGCATTTGTCCCTTTCTCGTAGGGGCATTCGCATCACCAACAGTTTCCTTGACGTCTTCTCTAATAACGATAGGACTTTCATCAGAGAAAACTACTGGTATCCCCTTTTTAATACCAGCTTTTTTCAATTTTTGTCTGATAATTTTTGCCATTGGATCCATGTGTGTTTTTGAAATGTCAGCAATTTGGAAACGCGTCGGATCAGTTTTATTGGCAGCTCCCATGCTTGAAATTACTTTGATGCCTCTTGCTAGACATTCTTTCATTAAGTGAACTTTATAAATAATTGTATCACTTGCATCAACAAAATAATCGATATCATAATTATTAAATAAATCTTCATATGTTTCCTCAGTATAGAACATGTGAAGTGGCGTGACTTTACATTCTGGATTAATTAATTTGATACGCTCTTCCATTAACGTCACTTTACTTTGACCAATTGTAGATGTTAAAGCATGTAGTTGACGATTTACATTGGTAATATCCACATCATCTTTATCAATTAATATAATATGACCTATATTTGTTCTCGCTAAGGCTTCAGCTGCAAATGAACCAACGCCACCTACACCTAATACTACGACCGTTTTATCCTTTAATAAATCTAGGCCTTCTTGTCCATAGGCCAATTCATTACGTGAAAATTGATGTTTCATTGTCATACTCCTCATTAAAAATTTAACTTTTACTTCACTTTTATTATATCATGCTACCACTTTTTTCAATTTACAAAAATAGTAACATCCCAATTTATAATTTAGATTAATATTAAAATACAAAAAAATACGCAAGACCGAAGTCTTGCGTACCGATAGAGTCCGTCTGTGCCGTAGTTGTAAAGTGCTTGATCATTCGGCCTGTTCTAAACAGGTGGGTGCCCTGTTTCTTGTGTTGCAAGTCCTCCTTTAGAGGCGTGTGCGCTGCAAGAAAACCTATTGGGCTCCCTGATCAAAGAGTGTTAGGCCCAAATAAAAAGCAAACATACGAACACTACAGATGACTATCTTATGGACATATCATACCACATAATTCGAAATAAGCAAGAATAAAGACTTTTATAAATAACTTATTAATTAATGGCGGATACGTAGTGATAATTCTTCAAGTTGATTATCAGATACTTCACTTGGAGCATCTGTTAATAAACATGATGCGGATGCTGTTTTAGGGAATGCAATTGTGTCACGTAAATTTGTACGACCTGTTAATAACATAACTAATCGGTCTAAACCAAGCGCGATTCCGCCATGTGGTGGTGCTCCGTAATTAAATGCATCAATTAAGAATCCAAATTGTTCTCTAGCTTGTTCTGGTGTGAATCCTAGTACTTCAAACATTTTTTCTTGTAATTCACCATTGTGAATTCTGATTGAACCACCACCTAATTCATATCCATTTAAGACAATGTCATAAGCATTGGCTTGTGCATTTTCTGGTTCAGTATCTAATTTTGCAATGTCTTCTTGTTTCGGTGCAGTAAATGGATGGTGTGCTGCTGCATAACGCTTAGTATCTTCATCATATTCTAATAATGGCCAATCTGTTACCCATAAGAAGTTTAATTTAGTTTCATCGATTAATTCTAATTCTTTTGCTAGTTTAAGTCTTAAAGCACCTAAACTTTGCGCTACTACACTTGGTTTATCAGCAACAAATAATACTAAATCTCCTGCTTCAGCTTCAGTTAATTCTTGTAATTTTGCAACATGATCTTGTTCAAAGAATTTAGCAATCGGTCCGTTCAAGCCGTCTTCAACAACTTTAACCCATGCCAATCCTTTAGCACCATAAATTCCAACAAATTCAGTTAATGCGTCAATATCTTTTCTTGTATAATGGTCAGAGGCACCTTTAGCCACTATTGCTTTAACTTGACCATTGTTGTTAACTGTATCTTTAAATACTTTGAAATCCATGATTTCGCCTAATTCTGATACATTGATTAACTCCATATCAAAACGCGTGTCTGGTTTATCCGAACCGTAACGTTCCATTGCTTCATGATAAGTCATTCTAGGGAATGGTCGTGGAACTTCAATGTTTTTAACATCCTTTACGACATTCTGTAACATTTCTTCGCCCATATCCATTACGTCTTCTTGATCTACGAAACTCATTTCAATATCAACTTGTGTAAATTCAGGTTGTCTATCTGCACGTAAATCCTCATCACGGAAACATTTAACGATTTGATAGTATTTATCAAATCCACTAATCATTAACAATTGTTTAAATATTTGTGGTGATTGCGGTAAAGCATAAAATTCACCTTCGTGTACACGTGAAGGTACTAAATAGTCACGCGCACCTTCTGGCGTAGATTTTGTTAAGACTGGTGTTTCAATATCATAAAATCCTGCCTGATCTAAATATTGTCTAATTGAACGTGTTGTTTGGTGACGCATTTTAAATGTTTGAGCTAATTCTTGTCTTCTTAAATCTAAATATCTATATTTTAAACGGATATTTTCATCAACATTTTGATTTTCCTCATTTAAAGCAAATGGAGGTGTTTCTGATTTGTTTATAATTTGAATATCAGATACTTGTACCTCAACTTGTCCAGTTGCAATTTTAGGGTTTACTGTTTCAGGATCACGTTTTTTAACTACCCCTCTTACTTCAACAATGTACTCAGATCTTACAGTTTCCGCTACATGTAATGCTTCTTCTGAAAAATCCGGATTGAATACAATTTGTACATATCCTTCTCTATCACGTAAGTCTACGAATATTAAGCCACCTAAGTCTCTACGGTTGTGTACCCAACCTTTAAGTACTACTTCTTCTTCTAAATGCGCTTCAGTAATCAGTCCGCAATATGTTGTACGCTTAGTCATTTCATCTTCTCCTTATTTTTTGAAATAATTAACAATTTCAGATAATGTAATTTCTTCAGATTCACCTGTTTGCATATTCTTTACATTAATTTTGTCGTTTTCTAATTCTTGGTCTCCAACCACAATAGTATAATTTGCATTCAAACGATCCGCTTGTTTCATTTGACCTTTAATTTTTCTACTTAAATAATCTTTATCAGCACGGACACCTTGCTTACGTAAATCATTTAATAATTTAACCGCATATCGATCAGCTTGTTCACCCATAGTTACAATAAACAAATCAAAGTCTTTGTCTACGTCTAATTCAATGCCTTCTTCTTCAAGTGCCATTAATAAACGCTCAATACTCAAGGCAAATCCAATGCCAGTTTGATTCGGACCATCTAACAATTCAAGCAATCCATTATAACGTCCACCACCACATAACGTAGTTATTGCTCCGTCAAAATTTGGATTATCTATCATTAACTCAAATGCTGTGTGCGTATAATAATCAAGACCTCTAACAAGATTTGGATCTTCAACGTAAGGAATTTCTAAGTCATCTAAATGTTGTTTCACTTCAGCAAAGTAATTTTTTGATGTTTCATTTAAATATTCAGTAATTCTTGGCGCTGATTTGACCGCTTCTTTATCTCTATCTACCTTACAATCCAAAATTCTCATAGGATTTGTATGCAATCTAGATTGACAATCACTACAGAAAGTGTCGATGACTGGCTCAAAGTGTTTAACTAAAGCTTCATTGTATTCTTTACGTGAATCGATATCACCAATACTATTGATGACTAATTTTAAATGTTTTAAACCAAATGATTCATAAATGTGCATCACCATTGCCAACACTTCAGCATCCATTGCAGGATTTTCAGCACCAATTGCTTCAACCCCGAATTGTGTGAATTGGCGATAACGTCCCTTTTGCTTTCTTTCATAACGGAACATTGGCCCATTGTAATATAACTTTACAGGTTGGTTTGGCAATCCTTGCATTTTATTTTCAATGTATGAACGTACCACGGCGGCAGTACCTTCTGGTCTAAGTGTCATACTTCTATCACCTTTATCAATAAAGGTATACATTTCCTTTTGAACGACATCTGTAGAACCACCGACACCGCGTGCAAATAATTCTGTACTTTCAAAAATTGGTGTTCTAATTTCTTGATAATTGTAAAATTCCATCAATTCATCCAATTTAGTTTCAATGTAACGCCATTTTTTTGTTTCTTCTGGCAGTATATCTTGAGTACCTCTAGGTATATTTATCATAGAATCTCTCCTTTTTAACAATAAAAAAGTCCCTTGCATGACATTATAGTCATACAAGGGACGATGTTCTCCGTGTTGCCACCCTAATTGGCCATAAATTTCTTATGACCCACTTTAAAACGAAATAACGTTCGTTACACGACTTTATAAAATAAAGCACCTCTTCTTGTGTTATATTACTAAGTTACTCAGCATAATCTTTCAGCCACGAATTATGTCTCTACACATTTGTTAAAATGCTACCTCTTTCATTTAGTAATTTCAAGAATCATAACGGTTTTAATATAGAATTCATATTCAATAATAACGACTTTATTATCAATATGCAACCTTTTTTATTGAGAGAAATAAGATTTCAGTCCATCTACGACTGCTTTTTCCACAATATGACGATGAAGTTGATCTTGAATCATATCTTCGTCTGTTGGGTTGCTGATATAGCCTAATTCTAGTAATACGGCAGGTACATTGGTTTGTCTCAATACTTGGAAATTCTCTTGTCTTGCACCTTTATTAGTTAATAAAGCTCTCTTCTGCAAGCTTGCACTGATTGTTTCTGCTAAAGCTTCTTGGTTATCTTTGTACCAATATACGGTACTACCATTAGCCTTTGATGATTTTAAAGAATCATTATGTATGCTTATATATGCGTCACCTTTAATATTTCTATCGTCAAGACTTACATAAACATCGGATTCACGTGTCATATTTACTACTGCGCCTTCCTTTTCTAACAAGGCCTTTAATTCCTTTGCAGTTTTTAAAGTATACACTTTTTCCTTACTATGCTTTTTTGTATTACTTGAAGCTCCCTGATCACTACCGCCGTGACCAGGGTCAAGTACTATTGTTTTATCTTTTAAAGGTTTAGCATTCGGATTGGCATCTGCTTGAATATCTAAATTCGTATGCCAACCTGCTACCCAACCTTTCTCTTTACCATTACTGGATTCTACCTGAATCCACTTACCTGACTTATTAATTTTATGGAAGTTTTGTCCTTTGTAAATTGGATCAATCACTGGATAAATTGCGCTCGGTCCAGTTCTTAATTCCGCATCTTCTGTAACATAAATTGTACTGCCATCTTCACTATTATGATTTAAGAAAGAAATGATCATAAAAATAAAGATAATAAATGCTACTACGACAATTAGTGTGGGAATGTTTCTGAGATTATTATTTTCTAACCAAGTATTGAATTTTTTCATATGATTTTGCCATCCTGACTTTCATATATAATTGTTACAGGGCCATCATTGGCAATATTAACGAGCATGTCTGTACCAAATTCTCCCGTCAATACATTGACTCCATAAGAACGCAATGCGTCATTAAACTTTTCATAAAATTCATTTGCTTGTTCTGGTGGCATAGAACGTGAGAATCCTGGTCTATTTCCCTTTCTCACATCTGCATATAATGTAAATTGAGAAATAGATAAGATCTCACCTTCTATTTGCTGAATATTGAGATTCAGCTTACCTTGCTCATCTTCAAACAGTCTTGCATTAACGATTTTTTTAGCTAATGCTTCAATATCCGCTTCTGTGGATTCGCTACCAATACCAACTAATAAACAATAACCTTGTTTAATCTGATTATCTATTGTTCCATTAGAAACTGAAGCTTCTTTTACTCTTTGAACCACTATTTTCATGTATGTTGCACCTCTAATTCCAAACTCTTGTAACCGTGTAAACATCACCAAGTTGTTTTATTTTTTCAACTACTTGATATACTTCGTTCACATTTTTAACCATAACACTAATATTAATTACGGCATTTTTATCTACATCTGAACGTCCGGAAACTTTAACTAAATTACTCTGCGTTGAATTTACAGCTTGTAATACTTCGTTTAAAAGCCCGTTGCGATCATATGCAGAAACTTCTAAATCTACTTGATATCTTTGTGTAGAATCCTTTGAACGTACCCATTCAACATGAATAAGACGATCATGTTCATTTTTTATATTCGGGCAATCTGTTCTATGTACTTTGATACCGTGTCCTTTAGTGATATAACCTACAATATCATCTCCAGGTATTGGATTACAACATTTTGACAGTTTGATCAAGACATTTTCGATACCTTCAACATATACACCACTATCAGTAGTTATATCATCCTTTATTGGAACTGACTTTGTGATTTCTTGTGCTTCATTTAAAGCTTTTTGCTTTTCTAATATTCTTTGCTTTTCTGTCAATTTGTTGACAATTTGCAATGCAGTTACGCCTCCGAATCCTACGGCTGCAAATAAGTCCTCTTCATTAGCAAAGTTATATTTATCATTAACAATTTCGATATTGTCATCAGTCAACACATCATCTACTCTAAATCCATGATCTTTGATTTCAGCCTCAATCATAAATTTACCTTTTTCAATATTTGATGAACGGTCTTGTTTTTTAAAGAAGCTTCGAATTTTACTTTTGGCACTAGATGACTTAACAATCTTCAACCAGTCACGACTTGGACCATATGAATGTTTACTCGTACGTATTTCAACAATATCACCGGTTTGTAAGACATAATCAATTGGTTCAATTTTTCCGTTAACTTTCGCACCTATCATCTTGTTTCCAACTTCACTATGAATTGCATAAGCAAAATCAATTGGCACCGCACCATATGGCAACTCAATAACATCACTTTCAGGCGTAAAGGCATAAACTTTATCGCTTTGCAAATCAAATTTCAACGTTTCCATAAACTCTTCAGCATCAGAAGTTGTATTATCAGTCTCGGCTAATTCCTTTAACCAATTTAATTTTTTATTAAAGCTTTGTGTCTTTTCATTAACCTTTTTACCTTCTTTATAAGCCCAATGTGCTGCAACCCCGTGTTCTGCAATTTCATGCATTTCAAATGTACGAATTTGAATTTCTAATGGGTCTCCATTTGGACCAACTACCGTCGTATGTAATGATTGATACATATTTTGTTTTGGCATGGCAATATAATCCTTGAATCTGCCTGGCATGGGTTTCCATAATGTATGTACTAAACCTAAAATGGCATAACAATCATTGATAGAATTAACAATCACTCTTATTGCCAATAAATCAAAGATTTGATCAAATTGCTTTTTCTGTTTAACCATTTTTCGATATATGCTATAAATATGCTTTGGTCTACCACTGATATCACCTTGTATATTCATAGATGACATATCTTGTTGAATGTTTTCAATGGCATTTTGAATGTATTCTTCACGCTCACTACGTTTCTTTTTCATGAGGTTAACGATTCTAAAATATTGCACACTATCAATATATCTTAAAGATGTATCTTCTAATTCCCATTTAATCGTATTGATACCTAAACGATGCGCTAAAGGTGCATAAATTTCTAAAGTTTCTTTAGAAATTCTGATTTGTTTTTCTCTTTTCATTGCCTTAAGTGTTCTCATATTATGTAATCTGTCGGCTAATTTTACTAAAATAACACGAACATCTTTTGCAATAGCGATAAACAGTTTTCTATGGTTTTCAGCCTGTTGTTCTTCTTTTGAACGATATTTTACTTTTTTTAACTTGGTTACACCCTCAACGATAACCGCAATTTCCTCATTAAACATACCTTTTACATCATCAAATGTATATGGCGTATCTTCAATTACGTCATGTAAAAAACCTGCAACAATCGTAGGTCCGTCTAAATGCATTTCTGTTAAGATACCAGCCACTTGAATAGGATGCATAATATAGGGTAGTCCATTTTTACGAAATTGACCTTCATGTGCCTCATAAGCAAGATGATAACTCTTTAATACATACTGATAGTCTTCCTTTGAAAGATATGATTTTGCTTTGGATAATACCTCGTCAGCACTATATGGATATTCATTATTCACATTAGACACCCCCACACGTTTGATTATTTTTTAAATTAACGTCAATTTATTTATCATTGTGAGCTATTAATAGCAACTGTTTAATTCAATCGTATTTTAACTCATTTTATACAAAATTCGAATAATAGTTATATGATACTACATGTTTTAAAATAAATAAATGAGTTCCCACTACTAATAATAAAATGTATTAAAAATTTAACTCGATTACAATTACTGTGTAACAAGAACACAAAAAATTCTGTCAAATTCTAATAAATGACTTAGGTTTTAATGCTATAAAATAAAAGCCAAATGACTACACTTACATACTTAAATGTCTTCATCTGACTTTTATTTAAATGATTTAGTCTTCGTATGAAATTAAGCTCATTACATCGTAATCCTTAATTTTTTCAATACCATTTAAATATTTTAATTCGATGATAAATGCAATACCTACTACGATACCACCTAATTGTTCAACAAGTTTAATCGCTGCTTCAATTGTGCCGCCAGTTGCCAATAAATCATCTGTTATTAAGACACGCTGTCCTGGTTTAATCGCATCTTTATGCATCGTTAAAATATTCGAACCATATTCTAAATCGTATTCATAACGTATAACTTCTCTTGGTAATTTGCCTTCTTTACGTACAGGAGCAAATCCAATCCCCATCGAATATGCTACTGGACATCCAATAATAAATCCACGAGCTTCTGGACCGACTACCACATCAACATTGCGTTCTTTCGCATAGTTTACGATTTGATCGGTAGCATAACCATATGCCTCACCATTATCCATAATCGTTGTAATATCTTTAAAGTCTACACCTGGTTTTGGCCAATCCTTAACCTCAGAGACATATTGTTTTAAATCCATACATAGTTCCTCCTAATTATCTTTCAATTCTGCCTTAATCCACTGTTTAAGATTACTAAAATCTTCATAAAGCATGAGTTTTTCAACTGCTATTCTATCGAGTCTACCTTGATAATATTTACTTGATTCAATTTCCCTTTTAGTTGAAGTTTGATTCATAGATATTATACCATTTTCATCTTTTATAAAGTCCAAGTCCATAAAAACTTTCAAGATAAACTTGAGCATTGTTGGCTCAACATTTAGAAACTGACATAGATGCATGCCATCTTTTGCTAAATTAATTTGCCCTTTCGATGCAATTGCTTTGAAGCAATTTTTAAAAGTTTCCATTTTAGGCATACCTTCAAAGTATACCGAACGCTCATGATTTAACACAAGATAAATTTGTGAAACATTGATACTTTTTAGTGTATTTTTTAAATGATTTATTGATTTCGGCAAATCTCTTAAGACATATTTATTATAATCTTGTTCTATCGTTTCACCATAAACATAATAGTTGTCAGCAACTTTGTCACTTGATTGATGGACTAAATATGCAATATCTGCTTCATCACCTTGAAATTGATTCACTTTGCTTTTACTTCTATAATCTAAAATTTGCAAACTATTATTAGCCAAATCTTGAATCATAAATTGTGGTGATTGAAAGCCATTCCATTCATTAATTTGCAATGTTCCAATCACATTAATTGGTTGCCCGTCACCAAGCTCTTGAACTAAATGGCCATTTTGCCAAAATATAGCTTGTAATTTCTCTTCACCCATTGTCAATTTCAAATGTTTCTTATCTTGCCCAATCGCTTTTGCTTGTTGCACTATTACATCTTCTAATTCAAAACACGGACTGGTAAAATCCGAACCAAACGGTCTCAACCTTTGTATATCTTGAATGTTTTTCAATGTAATTTCAGATTCCTCAATAGTTGTATCTACATGCTTTCGTGGCTCTAATGATGTCGTTTGCTCAATTTCTGCCATAGAGGCATTAAGAGCTTGACGTAATGGTTCTACATTCTCGATTGCTAACGTCATTCCAGCAGCCATATGGTGTCCACCAAATTTATCAATTAACGATGCATGCTCAGTCAAAATTTCAAACATTGATACTTGTTCAATACTTCTTGCAGATCCTTTAGCATGTTGTTGTGCCTCATCAATATTTAGAATTAAAGTTGGCAATGCATAGGTTTCCACTATTTTTGAAGCAACAATACCTAGTACACCTTCATGCCAATCAGCTTGTGCTAATACTAAGAATTTATTGCCATTTTGCACTTGTTCTTCGGCAACCTGTAATGCTTCTTCTGTAATTTGCGCTACGATATCCTTTCGCTCTTGATTGAAAAATTCAACCTGATCAGCATAAAATTCAGCTTCTTCTTCATTATCACACATTAATAATTCTGCAGCTAAAGTTGCATCTTCCAATCTTCCTACAGCATTCAACCTAGGCCCAATAATAAATCCAATCGTTTCTTCATTAATTTCATCGTTATAGTCAGCTTGCTTTAAAAGCGCCTTAATAGCAGGTGGACAATGATCATTTAATACATTTAAACCTTGTTTAACTAGAGTTCTATTTTCATCGGTTAATGAAACTAAATCTGCGATCGTACCAATTGCCACTAATCCTAAAAATGACACTGGAGGTTGTTCAAGTAATGATTGAGTTAATTTATACGCTACACCCGCGCCACATAAATACTTAAATGGATAGTCAAAATCAGGATGCATTGGATGTACAATTGCAAAAGCGTTAGGTAGTGTTTCACCTATTTCATGGTGATCTGTTACAATCACATCAACACCTAATTCCTGTATCATTTCAATTTCTTTATGTCCTTGGATACCATTATCTACAGTAATAATTAATGATACACCTTCGTCGTATGCATTTTTAAAGGCCATCTCATTAGGACCGTAACCTTCTGTAAAGCGATTAGGTATATACCAACCTACATGGGCACCTAACTCTCTTAATGCCGTAACTAAAATGGTCGTCGATGTCACACCGTCCGCATCATAGTCCCCATATACAAGTATTTTTTGATTTTGATCGATAGCTAAATTGATACGTTCAACTGCTTTTTGCATATCACTCATTGCCATCGGATTATGTAGCACACCATCATCACTTAAAAGTGATTCTATCGTATTAGCATCTGTAAGGCCTTTACTTTCTAATATCTTTTTTACAATTGGAGTTAGTTTATATTTTGATGCTATATCATCCGTAATCTTTGATTCGGGATGTTTAATATCCCAAGCATACTTCGATTTAATCATAAGATTATCCCTCATTTCCACAAGCAATTATACAAAAGAAATAACAAAATAAAAAGTACTTACATTTAATGAAGCTTGTCAATTATAAAATCATTAAAGAAAAGCCCATAGGAGATAAATCTTAGATAATTCACTTGTTAATATATTTAACAGTTTTTAACACTTATTATATTTATAGAACTTCATTTTGAAGACAAACTAAAGAAATACCAGCTCAACAATAGACCATTGAATGACATTATTGAGATATGCACTTTATTTACACACTTCGTAAAAGTTCTGATTTCACATATTAATATTAGGTAAAATTCAACGACTGCATTTTATGTAACATACAATTTCACTTAGTGATAAAAAAACTCCCTTCATAGTCAACATTTGTCAGTGTCAACTATGAAGGGAGTATATCGTATTCAAATAAGATTCTTCATTTCAAGCTTAAAAATCTATATTCAAAAACTTTGACTTATTCTTTTATACTAAGATTTTTTCATCATTAGATTTCTTTTCTTTATATACAACTAATTTATGATTATCTGTTTTCTTAAGTTGTCGTTTCTTCATAATGCCCCATAACGGTACTGCAATAAATACAGATGAGAATACACCCATAATCAAACCAACAAGTAACGCTAATGAGAAGTTGAAGATGCTTGGTGCTCCAAATAATAATAATGCAACCACTACAATAACTACTGTTAATACAGTGTTGATTGAGCGAGTCATCGTCTGTCTAATCGATCTATTTACAATATCATCAATCTGCGATGTTTTTGTGATTACTTTTATTTTGTGTAAGTTCTCACGTACCCTGTCAAACGTAACAATAGTGTCGTTTATAGAATAACCAACGATTGTCAACACTGCAGCAATGAATGTGATATCAACTTCGAGACGGAATAAACTAAATACTGCGACTATCATAAACGCATCATGTAACAATGCTAAGATTGAAGATAGTCCCATTCTCCATTCAAATCGGAATGAAATATAAATAATTATACCAATAGAAGCGTATAGCAATGCTAACATTGCATTTTTAGCCAACTCTTGACCGATAACCGGTGAAACCGTATTTACAGTTGGGTCATGACCATAGTTACTGTGTATGATGTTTTTAATTTTTGAAACATCTTCCTTAGATAAGTCTTTCTTATATTGGACAGTAGCATTTTTACCATTTTCTCCCAATGAAACTTGATCAGGTTTGAAATCCTTAGCTGCCAGTGTCTTTTCAATTTTCGTGTCTGATACTTTATGATCAGATTCAAAGTCAACACGTGTACCACTTGTGAAATCAATTCCTAGATTTAATCGGAAGATAAATAGAATGATTGCCCCAACAATTAATATTAATATACTTAAAGATATTAATGGTTTGGCTAATTTAACAAAGTCTATTTTTTCATAAGGTGTTTTTAAGTCATGGACATCTTTACTGTCGTTAATATCATATCTTTCTTTCCTTTTAACACCAAATAACCAATAAGATTTCTTAAAGAAGTTAGATGATACTAATAATGATAAGAGTGCTCTAGAAAGGAACACAGCTGTTACAAAGATCATTAGTATACCTAATAGCAACATTGTTGCGAAACCTTTAACTGAACTTTCACCAAAGAAGAATAACACTGCCGCTGCAATTACTGTCGTTAGCTGAGCATCGACAATTGTAAGGAATGAGCTTTTATTCGCTCGTTTATAAGCCTGTTTAAGCGTCCTTCCTATCTTCAACTCATCTTTTATCCGTTCATACATAATGATATTAGCATCGACTGCCATACCTACACCTAATACTAGTGCGGCTAAACCTGGTAGTGTTAACACACCAGAAATAAAGTTAAACGCAACAAGCGTTAAATAGATATAAGCAGTTAATGCGATAACCGCTACTAGACCTGGCAAACGATAGAAGCCTAACATAAATAGATAAATAATACCGACACCAACAAATGCCGCAAGTACAGTTTTATCTAGTGCATCTTGGCCGAATTGGGCACCAACAGAATTAGAATAAATTTCTTTTAAATCAACAGGTAAAGAACCTGCATTAAGTAATTCTGAAATCTGTTTTGCTTTTTCTACACCTTTTTCGCCGTTAAAACCACCAGAAATTTCTACACTATCTGAGTTGATAGGTTTATCGACTGATGCTGCAGAAACGTATTTAGGATCTTTTTTATCTTTTTCCTTATGATACGTATCTCCTTTTTGATGATCTAACCATACGACCATTACATTTTCATCTTTTTTAGAAATTTCTTCTGTTACTTTTCTAAATTTATCACTATCTTTTAATTTGAAAGTAACTGCAGGTTGGTTCGTATTTTGTTTAAATTCTTGCTTAGCAGAACCTTGTTGAATATCTTTACCTGTTAATTTAACATTGTCGTCAGCATCACGAATCGTTAAATTAGCTTGTGATGATAAGATATCTCTTGCTTGTGATTGATTCTTAATTCCAGCAAGTTGAACACGAATTCTGTTCTTATCTTCGACCTGTATTTTAGGTTCTGAAACCCCGAGAACATTGACACGGTTCTCTAGTGTCTTAGCGGTTGCTTTTACCGCTTTATCGTCTATCTTGTCACCTTTTTGCAAAGGATTAACTTGATATAAGACTTCAAAACCACCTTGGAGGTCTAAACCAAGGTTGACATCTTTAACTACATTCTTATATGTAAGTCCCATTCCTGCAAAAAGAAGGACTACAAGTAATAAGAATGCAACTATTCTACTACCTTTTTTCACTTAAACACCTCATTGTTAGCTTATGTTATAAGAATACTTGATTAAAACGTTTGTTTGCAAGTCTTATAAAGCTTTGAAATCTAACTGTATGACCTTATATATCTTAACATATTACAACCATAGGAAAAACCAACTCAACTATTTGTAAATTAAAAAACATATTGTAAGCGTTTATATAACAAACCCTTTACACCTTTATCTATTTCCATACCCTCTTACGAAACGATTAGCTATAAATCATAAAAAAAGAACCGATGTCAGGCATCGGTTCTAAATAATCCAAATTATGATGGATCCACTTGTTTAATTGCTGGTTTCTCTAAAGTAATTTCAGTACCATTACTATTTAATGATAGTACTACTGTAGTTTCATCTACACTACGTACAGTCCCTTTAATACCGCCAATTGTTGTTACGTGTTGACCAGTTGTTACTTGACTAATCATTTCACGATGCTCTTTGGCTTTCTTTTGTTGTGGTCTGATTAAGAAGAACCACATTAATACTAATAATAAAATTGGTAATATCAATGAAGTAAATTGCATAGTTTATTGCTCCTCTTTAAAAGTTTTTTGGGTTCTCTACATTAAGCCCATACTGCTCAAAAAATTCTTCTTTAAAATCAAGAAGACGATCTTCACGAATAGCTTGTCGTATATATTCCATTAATTTAAGCAGAAAATGTAAATTATGATAAGTAGTAAGACGGATACCAAAAGTTTCTTCTGCTTTGATTAAGTGTCTTATGTAAGCTCTACTATAATTCTTACATGTATAGCAGTCGCAATTCTCATCAAGTGGTCGCAAATCTTCTGCGTATTTAGCATTTTTGATAATTAATCGGCCTTCGGATGTCATACATGTCCCATTTCGTGCAATACGTGTAGGTAACACACAATCAAACATATCCATACCGCGAATACTACATTCAATTAATGCATCCGGAGATCCTACTCCCATTAAATAACGCGGTTTATCTTTAGGCATGAATTGTTCTGTATGCTCAACCATATCATACATAACAGGTTTCGGTTCACCAACTGACAAACCACCGATTGCATATCCAGGGAAATTCAAAGCAACTAATTCCTCAGCACTTTGTTGTCTTAAATCCTTGTATTCCCCACCTTGAATAATACCAAATAAAGCTTGATCCTCAGGTCTCTTATGTGCCTTTAAACATCTCTCAGCCCATCTTGTTGTTCGTTCAATTGAATCCTTTACATATTGGTATTCAGCTGGCATTGGTGGACATTCATCAAAAGCCATCATAATATCTGAACCTAAATCATTTTGAATTTCCATCGACTTCTCTGGACTTAAGAATAACTTAGAACCATTAGTATGATGACGAAACTCAACGCCCTTTTCAGTAATATTTCTTAAATTACTCAAACTAAACACCTGGAAACCACCAGAATCAGTCAGTATCGGACCATCCCAGTTCATGAACTGATGCAAGCCCCCACTCTTTCTGATGATATCATTTCCTGGTTGTAACCACAAATGATATGTGTTTCCTAAGATGATTTTAGCTTCCATTTGCTTTAACTCTTCAGGGCTCATTGTTTTTACCGTTGCTTTTGTTCCTACTGGCATAAACATTGGTGTTTCAAAAGAGCCATGCGGTGTGTGAACAATACCCAATCTCGCACCAGATTGCTTACAAGTCTTAATATGTTCATAAGTAACTGCTGGCATAATAATCTCCTCTCAATTCCCTTAAATAATTAACATTGCGTCTCCAAAACTAAAGAATCTATATTCTAACTCAACTGCTTTTTGATATGCATTAATAATATAATCACGTGAACTAAAAGCAGATACTAACATCACTAGCGTTGATTTAGGCAAATGGAAGTTAGTAATTAATCCATCAATTGCCTTATATTCAAAACCAGGATAAATAAAAATATCTGTCCAACCACTTTGCGCAACAAACGATTCGTTGGACTGCATGATTGTTTCCAATGTTCTAGTTGACGTTGTTCCAACTGAAATAATACGTTTACCTTGTGCTCTTGTAGCATTCAACAAGTCTGCAGTTTCTTGATTAATTTGATAATATTCACTATGCATTTCGTGATCATCTATATTATCCACACTAACAGGTCTAAACGTTCCAAGACCTACATGTAGTGTAACAAAGGCAATGTTAACACCTTTATCTCTGATTTGTTGTAATAAGTCATCTGTAAAATGTAATCCTGCTGTTGGTGCGGCTGCAGACCCTGATTCTTTGGCATAAACTGTTTGATAACGCTCCTGATCATCTAAACGTTCTTTGATATATGGCGGTAGAGGCATTTCACCAAGTTCATCTAGACGTTCTTGCAATATACCTTCATAATGCAATCGCATTATACGTCCACCCTGGTCAAGCTCTTCCATACACTCTGCAACAATTTTCCCGTCACCAAAGGATAGCTTATTACCTACTTTAATTCTTTTTGCAGGTTTCAATAATACTTCCCAATCATTGCCTTCTATTTGTGTCAGCATAAGCATTTCAACTTTGGCTCCAGTATCTTCTTTCAAACCAAATAACCTTGCTGGCATTACACGCGTGTCATTTAAGACTAACGTGTCTCCTTCATTTAGGTATTCAATCACATTTTTAAATTGTCTATGTTCAATGTCTCCAGAATCTTTACCCAACACTAAAAGTCTGCTCTCATCTCTATTTTTCAATGGTGTTTGAGCAATTAGTGACTCAGGTAAATGGTAATCAAACGCTTCAATATCCAACTTAGTCCCTCTTTTCATTCTTTCCAAAATGTTCATATGCATATGCCGTTGCTTTACGACCTCTAGGTGTTCTTTCAATAAAGCCCTTTTGAATTAAAAACGGCTCATAAACATCTTCAATCGTAACTCGTTCTTCACCTATTGATACAGCAATCGTATCCAATCCAACCGGACCTCCACTATACTGTTGTAAAATACAATTCATCATTTTATGGTCAATATAATCTAATCCTTGATCATCAACTTGCAATAACTCAAGCGAATGCTTCGTTGTATCAATATGAATAATCTCATCATTATTCACTTGCTGGAAATCACGAACTCGTTTTAACAATCTATTTGCAACACGCGGTGTACCTCTACTACGCTTTGCCAATTCAATTGCACTTTCTTCATCAATGGAAGTTCCAAGTACTTCAGCAGTTCGAATAATAATTTCCTTTAATTCAGTTTCTTTATAATATTCTAATCTTAAATGTACGCCAAATCTATCTCTTAAGGGTGCAGATAAGCTACCTGCTCTTGTTGTAGCTCCAATTAATGTAAATGGTGGTAAGTCAATACGAATGCTTCTTGCTTCTTCACCTTTACCGATTACGATATCTAAAAAGAAATCCTCCATTGCAGGATATAATACTTCTTCAACAACACTGCTCAATCTATGTATTTCATCAATAAATAAAACATCGCCAGGTTGTAATCCTGATAATATTGCAGCTAAATCGCCAGGGCGCTCGATTGAAGGTCCCGAAACTGTTCTAATATTTACATCCATTTCATTTGCAATAATATGAGATAAAGTTGTTTTTCCTAAACCAGGGGGACCAAATAACAATACGTGATCTAATGGTTCCTGACGTAGTTTTGCCGCCTTGATAAACACCTCTAAATTCGACTTTATCGCTGATTGGCCTATATACTGCCTTAGTTTAGTCGGTCTTAAAGAATATTCAAATGACGTTTCATCTTCATGCATTGATTGATCTACCATTCTTTCATCCACATTTATCCCCCCTCTAAATTTATAAATTCATATCTAGGAAACTAATAACTGTAAACCACGTTTGACTGCTTCATCCACTGATTCAAATGTATCTTTATTTAAAGCTTTCTCAACTTTAGTTAATTCACGCTTAGAATAACCAAGTGCCTCAAGTGCTAGTAAAGCTTCCTTTATAACTTGTGAAGCACTATCGTCTTCTACACCTAAGTCTAATTGTTGTCGTTCATCAATATCGTTAATTTGCACTTTACCTTTTAAGTCTAAAACAATCTGACGTGCAGTTTTCTTACCAATTCCTGGGAATTTAGTTAAATATGCATCATTTTCATTTTCGATAGCAATTTTAACCTCATTTGGAGAACTACTGGCAAGAATCGCCAATGCAGATTTAGGTCCAATACCTGTTACTTTGATTAGACTTAAGAACATATCCTTTTCTTCTTGATTCATAAATCCATACAATAATTGTGCATCTTCTCTAACTATTAAAGAAGTGTGGATAATGACTTCTTGTTCTAAATATTTTTGAAAACGATATGAATTAGGTGTTTGAATTTCATAACCGATGCCCGCCGTTTCTAACACAACATGAGTTGGGTGCAATTCTGATAATATACCTTTAATATATGCGTACACATTTACACTTCCTTATATGGTCATACTAATTAAATCCACTTTAGAAACTTGATCAACTTTATTCAATGCCTGAATAACATCATCTACTTCTAAATTTGTACCTTTTGCATCTAATGAGAGCGTAATGGTTGCTCTACCTTCCATTGGAATACTCTGGTGTATTGTTAGCACCGACAAACTCAATTGAGAAATCGTATTCAATACACCCGCAAGCATCCCCACAATATCATTTACATATAATATCAAAGTAAACTCACGCGTTTCTTCCATTTTTTCATCAATTGGAAAAATAGTATCTCGATATTTGTAAAAAGCACTTCTAGATAAATCGAATTTCTTAACTGCTTCGAAAATGGACATAGAAGGATCATTCTTTAAAAGATCTTTAATTTTAAGAGTTTTCACGACCGATTCTGGTAGCACATCTTCCCTAATTAAATAAAACTTTTTATAATCTTTTTCGTCCATTTCAAGCACTCCTATTCAATAAATTCAAATTCTCCACCAAGAATTCTTACGATATCGCCATTTTTACAACCACGCGCTCTTAATGCATCATCGATTCCCATAGACCTCATTTGACGTGCGAATCGTCGTACTGCAGGATCACTGTTGAAATCAGTCATCTTGAACATACGTTCAATTGCTTTACCACTTACAACATATGCCGCATCATCATCTCTAGTAATTGTGAACTTATCTTGACTTGGTGTATGTTTGTATAATACCCGGTTAACACCTAAATCTTCGTCTTCTTTATTGAAATCGACATCTTTCACTTCTTCTAGTTTATCTGCGATAGCATATAATAAATGATCTATATTCTCTCTTGTAAATGTTGAAATTGCAATGATTTCCACACTGTCATCATCGACTTGTTCTTTAAACAATTGTAAATTATCTTCAGCATCCGGCATATCCATTTTATTTGCCACAACAATTTGAGGTCTATCTTCCAAACGTTGTTCATATGCTTTCAGCTCGTCATTAATGACCTTGTAGTCTTCGAAAGGATCACGCCCTTCTGAACCACTCATATCAATCATATGAACAATTACTTTTGTACGTTCAACGTGTTTTAAAAATTGATGACCTAAGCCTACACCTTCAGCCGCACCTTCAATTAAACCTGGTAAGTCTGCTAATACAAAGCTTCTTTGGTCCTTTGTAGAAACTACACCTAAATTAGGTTTAATCGTTGTGAAATGATACGCACCAATTTTCGGTTTTGCTTTAGACACAATAGATAATAATGTAGATTTACCAACACTTGGAAATCCAACTAAACCGACATCTGCTAATAATTTCAACTCTAGCGTTACTTCGATCTCTTCACCTGGTTCACCATTTTCACTAAAGTCCGGTGCTGGGTTTCTTGGAGAAGCGAAACGTGAATTACCACGTCCGCCGCGGCCACCTTTAGCCACAACAGCTTGTTGACCATCTTCTACCAAATCCGCTAATACTTCTTCAGTTTCAACACTTTTAACAATTGTACCAGGTGGAACCTTTAATACTAAATGCTCAGCATTTTTACCATGCATGTTACTACTTTGGCCACCTTCGCCACGTTTAGCTTTAAAATGCGTTTGATATCTAAAATCTAATAAAGTTCTTAAACCTTCATCTACCTCAAATATTATTGAAGCACCATCACCGCCGTCACCGCCTGCTGGTCCACCAAACGGAACATATTTCTCTCTACGGTATGCAGTTATACCGTTACCACCATCACCTGCTTTGAGTGATATCTTAACCTGATCGACAAACATGATTTCACCTCTTTTTCATTCATTTTATTTTTTTAATTCTTATATATTATAGCATTATCTCAAAAAACTAGAAATAAAGACAAAAAATAAACACCAGAAGTAATCACTTCTGGTGTTAACGTTGACAAAATTACTCAGCTGCTGCGTATACAGAAACTTGTTTTTTGTCGCGACCTTTGCGTTCGAATTTAACAACGCCGTCGATTTTAGCGAATAATGTATCGTCGCCACCACGACCTACATTTTCACCAGGGTAGATTTTAGTACCACGTTGACGGAATAAGATTGAACCGCCAGTAACGTATTGACCGTCAGCACGTTTAGCACCTAAACGTTTTGATTCAGAGTCACGTCCGTTTTTTGTAGAACTTACCCCTTTTTTAGATGCGAAGAATTGTAAGTTTAATTTTAACATTTGGTTGCACCTCACTTATAATTTAGTCTAATGTTTTCTTTATATTCCTCTTCAATTGTTTGTAAAGATACTAACATTGCTTGAAGAATTAATTGCGCTTGTTCATTATTGGTATCGACACTTCTAATATGAAAATGCCCGCCATCGTCATTATAATTGATATCTGGTTTCTCAGATGTCAATCCCATAATAGCATTCACACTACCAAATAGCACTGCAGATGCTCCGGCACAAACAATATCGTGACCATAGTCACCATGATCAGCATGACCATCCATAACTACGTCAGTAACTTGACCTGCATCATTCAGTGTAACATCAACTGAAATCATTATTATGCGTTGATTTTGTTGATTGTTAATTTAGTGTAAGGTTGACGATGACCTTTTTTACGTTTAGAGTCTTTACGACGTTTGTAAGTGAATACAGTGATTTTCTTACCACGACCGTGTTTTTCAACTGTAGCAGTAACAGTAGCACCTTCAACTGTTGGCGCACCAACTTTAACTGCGTCTCCACCTACGAATAAGACTTTATCAAAAGTAAATGAATCTCCTTCATTTGCTTCTAATTTCTCAACGAAGATTTCTTGACCTTCTTCAACTTTAACTTGTTTTCCACCTGTTTCAATAATAGCAAACATACTTTGCACCTCCTATAATTTAAGTCACGCCAAAGACAGGTGACAATCTTGTACTTGAACCTGAATCTGAGCGGTTGTATGTAGCTATAAACTACTCAACTACTGCATTTTAGCATCACAACTATTTACTGTCAATCTTGATTTGAACTTTTCTCAAAAATTTTGTGATTAATGGAAATACAATTAATAATAATAAAAAGTTTAATAATAATGTTGGTAAAATTCTAAATAATACAAAATCCACTAAATTAAAATGTATCAATCCTAAAGTTGCATATATGATAGCGACATAAATTTCTAGCACTAGTATTGAAGCCCAAGTAGCTATAAATAACATGACTTTGTCTCGATAAAATGATCTAAAGAAAAAATCCATCAACACAACGAGTAATATATAACCAAATAAATACAAGCCATAGAAACTTCCAAAATAAATATCCGTAATCAAACCGAGTACAGCACCTAATATCATAGCAACATTAAAACTTCTGTATACACAGATGATTAATATATACATCAATGTAAGATGTGGAACAAAAATAATATCCTTTTGTCCAATTTGCATCGGAATTACTAATCCGATTACAGTATCGATGTAAAATAGCACAATACCAATTAGAAAGTAATACAGTGAACGCATTAATTACCACCGCTTTCATTATCTGGTATTGTGGAAGGATTTCTCTTAGCAACGTATACATGATTTAAATCAGTCAAATTTGCTGCAGTTTTCACTTTGACCTCTTTAGATAAACCATATTCGTCTTTTTGAACTTTTTCCACTTCACCTATGTAAATACCGCTAGGAAGCTGATCAGCTAATCCACTTGTAACTACTTTATCTCCTTTTTTAACACTATCTTTATTATCGATATCCGTAATCACAAGTTCGTCTGTTTTTTCATCATAATTGTCTATGAGTCCAAATACATTTTTACCTTTATGTTGGATATTAACAGACAATCGGTTAGATCGTGTGTTCGTGGATATCAAATCAACCTGAGATGAAAATTGATTTACTTTAGAGATGCGCCCTACTAAACCTTCAGAAGTTAATACAGCCATGTTCTTTTCTATTCCATCTTTCGAACCTTGATTGATAACTAAGGTATTCATCCATTGATCTGGATTCCTAGATAAAACGGTGCTTGAAATAGGATCAAATTTAGAAATATCATCAATATCTAATTCCTTTTTGTATTTCTTATTCTCCCCTTCAAGCCTTTCGTTCTCCGCTTCCAATTTCTTAATTTTACTACTTTGCTCCTCGGAACTATCGCCAGAGAACAAATTCCCAATAGATCCTGTTACAAATTGAACAGGGTAACTTACTACTCTTTGCCCAAATGAGACCGAATCACCTACATATTGTTCTACAGGTGATTGCGATTGAGAGCGCAAAGATACGCCAATCAAGGCTATAAACACTATGATTGCACATAAAATAACAATCGCTTTGTTATTTTTAAAGAACTTTGACAACCTAAACACCTCTATTAACCTACTATTTTATGTTCTGATATCATTTTATATTACAAATAGCCTGAAATAAAGCGCGAACCCTAATATTGTAGAATAAAAATTTATTCCAGTTTCTATTAAACAATAAATAACATTTCAAACAACAATATCTATTAAATAGTGCCCTGAAATATTCAATATAAAACATGACTAAATTCAATAGACTTGTAATAAGACTCCCTTTAATTTTAAGCATAAAAAATACGCCTCTAACCATAGAGACGTATCAATTTATTTTGAAATTATGCTTTATCATCAGAATCTTCAGTTTCAGCTGATGCTTTTTCTTCTTTTTCATCTTCTTTATACAGTGTTTCCTCTTTACGCCAACGTGCAAACAAGTTTTGTGCTTTCGCTTGTTCGTCTGCTTTCTTTTCTTTAGATTGTTCACTCATAATTTATACACCAACCTTTAACTATTTTCATAATAAGGCTAACGCATTTCATGACAGAATTCAAACGTGTTACTCGAAACTTGACGGTGGACGTAACTCAATATGTTGTCCAAGTTTATTTAAATCTTGTTGCATCTCGATTTCTGTTTTATAAACTCTTATACTATCAGAGCCAAATTTATAAATAATAAATTGGTCACCACGTTGACCAGCTAAATATTTATCATTATATCCCATTCTGCCAATACCAGATACAGACATAAACTCCTTCTTATTAATCCAATTAAACATATTTTTAGTTTGACTAAGCGGCACGTTATTTAATAAATCATTTTCCTCTAACGTATACCTTTGCCCACCATTTAATTGACCTTCAGGTGGTGCATTTTCACTCATAGGAGGTCTATTATTATGGACAGGATTCCATTCTTGATCCTTTAAAAAAGGGGCATATTTCAATGCGAAAAACACAATTATAATTATTGCAATGACAGCTATAATATTTTTTATCAGACTAAATATAAACCGCATGAACCATCCTCCTACTTCAACATTTACATTATAAATCCATCTAACACCTTTAAACATCAGTCTATAGGTGTATTTAAAACTTTACTATAGACCGATGCAACACGCATATATTATGTAGTACAATAAGTTACAAAGGGAGTGAATATATCTATGAGTCTTATTTCAATTATTTTATTAGCGCTCTTAGTAATTCTACTATTTAGAGTTGGATTATCCTTACTAAGATTTATCATATATGTCGGTATCATCATCTTATGTATATACTTAGGCTATCAAGGTATCCTTTGGTTGATGGATAACTTTAATATGTATTTTAATTTCATAAAATAAAATTTTAGCGCTTAGTTTGACAATGGTCAATTAAGCGCTATTTTTCTTTGAAATTGTTGTTATGTGTTTAGTGAAAAAGAAATACTAACAAAATTAGTCTTAATATCATCTTGAACTTCATGCTAAACACTGAAACATGTGTGCTACTAATGCCATTACTATAGATATACTGTTTACAAAAGGTTTATATACAGCTATATTTAACACTATTTATTAATACTATTTGACAATATTTGATATGCTGCATAACTCCCACATAAGAGTAATGCCCATACAATGGCAACTATAATAGAACTACCGAGTGCCAACCATATATTAACACCAGATTGTTGTATAATCTGATATATCAATGTAACGATTAAATTACCTATGACAGCTAATATAATAGCTACACCCGTCTTTTTCCAAGTAATTTGTTGCTTATTTTTAGTTAATTGCATTACATAAATCATCGGAAACAATAAACCTATGATTAAAATTATCCCCATATTTGCAATCCTCCTCACAATTCAATTTAAGTATACCTTAATCTTTAATAACGAGAAAGATTTATCATATATACGTACATTTGAATAACAGTAAATAAAATTACATATGAAACAACCTCTTAATAAAACTTCAAATCACAAGCGAGGAACGATTAAAATTGTACAATACGCATCAAAAATAAAAATACTCAAATTAAAAATCAATTACTCAAAGTAACCCGCTTCCACCATACTTAAATAACAATGATCACCAATAATTAAATGGTCTAATACATCGATACCAATAATATCACCACACTCACGCAAACGCTCAGTCGTAATTAAGTCCTCACGAGATGGTGTGACATCCCCCGAAGGATGGTTATGCAATAATATGATTGCATTAGCGGCAATCTTAACTGCCTCAGAAAATACTTCCCGTGGATGAACTATTGATGAATTTAAGGTACCAATAAAAATCACCTGTTGCTTAAATACGATATTTTTAGAATCTAGAAACAGTACAACAAATTGCTCTTGCTTTAAATGTTCCATTTTCGCCATCATATAATTTGCAACATCCTTAGGTGAATTAATTTGAATCTTCTCTTCCACACTACCCGAATGCATACGTTCTCCCAATTCGAACGCCGCTTTTAATATCAGCGATTTATAAATACCCATTCCTTTGACTTTCTTCAAATCATTTATAGATAATGACTTTAATTCCTTTAAATTACTGACCGATTTCAATAATTCATTGGCAATATCAAGACTAGACGCACCCTTTCTTCCTGTATTAATCAATATGGCCAGTAACTCTGCGTGAGATAAGTAAGCAGCCCCTGCACTTAACATGCGTTCTCTAGGCTTTTGTGTAGTAGCTAATTCATTAAGTTTCAAATAATTAGACCTCCATTAGGAAAAATAGATGATATAAAGAAGTGATGTG
This sequence comes from Staphylococcus gallinarum, assembly GCF_029774255.1. Lineage (NCBI taxonomy): Bacteria > Bacillati > Bacillota > Bacilli > Caryophanales > Staphylococcaceae > Staphylococcus > Staphylococcus gallinarum. The sequence goes on along the minus strand of NZ_CP069082.1, from coordinate 1,297,624 downwards.
TAAACAAACTAGATATTATAAAAAGATTAAATTTGATTATAGATGAACGATCTTTTTTTGAGGAATGTTATAAATTTGAAGAAATTAAAGGAGATGAAAATCAAATGCCTATCAGTGCGTGATTATAAAATAAATACATTGTGAAATTTTATTGCTGTATAAACTAATTATAACAAGTGCACAACAAATTTAAGAGAAAAATATCACTTTTAAACTTTTAACACAGTGGTAAAAGTGATTATTTTAAATTCAGATAACTATTAATTTAAAATTTCATGTATTAAAAATATGAATAACGCTATTCTATTTATGCAAAACATTGATTTAAAATTATATACTATATGTTTATAGAATCTATACTATAATGGTTAATATAAAAGCGTTTTAAAAAACAAACACCTAGGAGGTTAAACGGATGATATTAATTAGTGCATGTTTAATAGGTCAAAACGTCCGATATGATGAAACAAACAAACATGACACCAAATTAAAGGAACTCACAGATAGAGGTTTAGCAATGGCAATTTGCCCTGAAATTTTAGGTGGATTGACAATTCCAAGAAATCCTGCAGAAATCAGAGGAGGAGATGGTTTTGACGTTTTAGAAAATAAAGCTGAAATAATTGATATACAAGGTAATAATGTTACAAATGACTATTTGAATGGGGCTATGATAGCTTTAGATATTTGCCAAAAAATGGATTGTAAAACATTGATTTTAAAATCAGATAGTCCAACTTGTAGTTCACAAAATATTTATTCTGGGAACTTTAATAATACAAAAAAGCAAGGTGTCGGAGTATTTGCTGCTTTATTAATAAAAAACGGTATAAAAGTCTATGACGAAAAAAATTACATTCTCTTATAAATTACTTAATTCAAGATCGAAATCCTCGCTTAAACTTATAGATAGCCTTTTTTATATCTAAAATTTTACGATACTAATCACTAAATATATGTAACAGTCGTTTTAAATTAAGTTCAAAATAGCTAATTACGAATTCTATGAATTTCTAATGATCAAACTTTAATGAATTAGTTTGAATTTTTTACGTGTATTCCAAAATACAAGCAAAGAGGTTAATAGCATAAATAAAATAAAACATGAATCTAAATAGTCTTGTTACATTTGCATATATCCAATATAAGCTAATATAATCACTAAAATTATTTGTACACCAGATATAACCCACTTCAACACTAGTACCCTTATTAAATTTTAATCATCTAGAAAATCATATTTTCAACCAAAGAATTCAAACTTATGAATTTGATAAAGCATCGACTTTATCATTTTATACATAAAACTTCAAATAAGGTTTAACCTCTTTGTAATATTGCAATCTATCTTCTAAATTCCCAGTATGTAACTCTAGTTTATGCCCATCTAAATCTGTAAAGTATAAAGATTTCTTATCCCTAAAATCCCTATCTCTTCCTTTAAGGATATTAACATTATTTTCTTTTAACCAACTATACCAACAATCAAATTCATTATCCGATATTGTAAAAGCTATATGTGTATAGGAATATTCAATTTCATCTCTCGGAATGTTCGTTTAGTCTAATCAATCACCTATAAAATAGGAGTAATTTTAAAAGCACGCACATTATTATAAATGTACGTGCTAATCTTTATGAATCTTCAGTTTTAATATTATTATACATAATTGAAGCAATACCTAGACCAAATAATATTAATGTAAATATATAAATTGAGTAATTATTAGTATCAATAATAACCCTAAATATAATCAAGTGTATGACTGCCGCAATAAAATATACTGGTATAAAACCTTTAGACCAAAATATTGATTTCTTCATAATTCAGACCTCTTTTCACGATTTGAAACAAGATGTTGCAGCACCTGTTGCAGCACCTGAAACTCCACCAATAATAGCTCCAGCAGCAGTACCAATAACAGGGACACTTGTACCAATACCTGCTCCTGCTAGGCCACCGCCACCTGCGCCACCAGCTGTACCTAATGTACATTTAGCCCAACCTTCATTTTGTACTTTGTTATGTACTTCGATATCATATCCATTGTCAGCTTTTTTGTAAACCAAATATACAGCATTTCCATCTCTGTCTTTTGTATTTCTAGGTAGTTTCTCAGTTTTTCCATTTTTGTCAGTTAGAACTAAATTACTTTCTTTATCTTTACTAACACTAACACCCTTACCTAAATCCATATGTAATGTGCTTTCATTTTTTTGACTTAGATTTAAAGCATAATTATTCTCTTCTGCATTAGCATTATGAAATGCTGTAATATATCCAAGTAATAATACACTTATTATTGCGATAACTAAACCTTTACCTTTAACATCTTTGACAGTATTTATCATGTTGTCCTCCTCCTATTCCAAACAATATAATATCAAAAAATATGATATATTTATATACTTTATTTAATTTTTTTATATAAATTATTGTAAAATTATTTCGTTTGAATATTTACGCGCAAAAATCTATATTTTACCCATATTTTTTTAAAAAGGAAATCATTTTCACATAGGTTATTCTTTATATAATCATTTCCATCACTGATCCTATATTCCTCAATCATCAATTGTGGAGTATTCATTCCTCTGGATGTATTAACTGATACAGTACAAATTATACCTAAATACAATAAATCTGGAGCTGTTGTAACCTCAAGCTTTTCCGCTTCTTTCAAGAAAAACTTCACACAATCTACACCTTGTATTTGTATTTTCAAAGTATTACCTGTCTTTCCTATTAACTTTAAGTTTTCTTAGCGTACAACAAAGTTCTTTAGATAGATTAATGGTTTATCTATACCATTACACCACATATCTTTATTAAGCCCTAATTTATTTAAAACTTCGACATCTAAATAATTCTCCCATTGAAAATCGACCTCGTACTCAACATTAGAAAAATCTATATCAACTAACTCCGCTTCGATAACATTCATCTAATAAAAGTATCAAGGCCTTTTTCAAAATACTCACCCTTATATTATTAATTTAAATCTTTTCGTTTCATTTTTTCTAATTCATTTTCAGATTTTTTCTCATTTGCTTTTTGCGCTTCTAATCATTGACCTAATAAAAATAATAAGGCTATTACAGTTAATATCAGTGTAGGTATGAGTCCTAATTTAATTATCCCTGTATTATACATATAGATGCTTACAATGATTAAAACTATAGGCAATATAACAAGCCTATTATTTTATTCCCTGTTCTAGACAAGAAATATTGTAAAGCTAAAATAGCTGCATAAATTAACACTGGTAAAAAACTCATTATAAATTCAAAAGTTCATTCTCCTTTTTCATTTTTATGTAATTTCAATAGGTGTTTAGCATCATCTAAATCTAATTTATCTTCAACAGCCAACTTCCGAATAAAGTTAACAATTGAATCTACATCATTTTCTTGAGTTGTCTCGACTTTTTTTATAACTATATTAAGTCTATTTCTAACAGTTGGATAAGACACCTCATAAAAAGAAGCTAATCCTTTTAAAGAGCTTGGAATATAATACAAAATTCTTGATACACTCCAAACCTTCATTTTCTAAGTTGTTTAACCATTTTGGTTGATTTCACGATCCACTAATCACCACTCCTCATATATAAAACAGCACATTTTTAAACATTATGTATTTACATTTTGTGTAATTTAAAAATTCAAATGCATAAAAAAAGACTTAATCGACGTGATTAAGCCTTCCAATATTTGATAATACAACATATTTCATTAACTCAGTTTAAATAATTTTATTAATACAATACGGTTCACAAAAGTTGAAAATAATCCCACTCTTATTTAACGTTTCTCAACTTTCTTTTTTTATCCATATCAACAGTTGTTCCTATTAAAGATCCAACCACAACTGAAATTGCAATACCAGTAATTAATCCGTGTGAGTAACAAAAACCTAACGATAAAATCAACATATATGGGATCCAACTAATATACTTTACCATCTAACCCCTCCCTTATGCATAAGTAAAGTTATTTTGCATTCTTTGATTGCAATTTATAGTAACTGAGTACACCAGATATTAATATAAATAAAAATATCTTCATTTGATTCATTCCTTAAAATCATTTATGATTATTTGCTTTAATTGAAAAATATTATATAAAAGCCAAATACACCACAACATAAAACAATATATATCAATGTATCAGCGCATTTATAATTATAAAAACACTGACGATGAGCATCATTATCTGTATAGAAATAATGACGAAGTGGTCTTGATAATTATTCGTAACTTTTCCGTGTTCCACTTTAGGTAACAAACATAATATGTAAACTATGACTGCGATGATTATACAAAATATTGCTGCTATTTGTTTTGGTAGCGTGTATGAAATACTACCATCACTCTTCTTTTGCATAACGATATCATTTGGCAAAAAGAAGAGCATAACTATCCAAATAAGCGCATGCGTTAATACAATCATTGATGCAACTTTTTCTTCTAATAATCTGTATTTTAAATTGATGTTAATTCTCCTGTCATTTAAGAAACTTTAAACTACATATGTACCAAATCTAAGTATTACTATACTATATAATTAATTCTTGTTACTTGGATAATTGTATCCAAATGCAAAGGATAAGATAATTAAAATAAGCCCTAAAATAATTAGACCATTTAATTCCTTATTCACAAAAATATTAATTAAACCTAAATCTCCTAAGTTGTTCCATATCCTATTATGATCTACATCAACACCGATATAATTTAAAATTAGTACTACTAGAATCACACAAAGTAGCACTGTTAACCCCACTTTAAGTCCACTTAATACACGTTTATTCAAGATTAAAACCCCTTGTAGAATACCTCATTGATGAAATTAAATTCAAAGCAATATGAATTAAGCAAATTAACTTCCTACAATATAAAAAGCAAAGATATTATGATTCTTCATATTCATATAAGGAAGTAAGTCTTTCACTTGGTCTTATTTTTATAATTTTCAGACATTTCACTTCGAAAAGCCATTTCCAATTCCAAATCAATATGTATATTCTATTTTATATTACTTAAGAGTGAATAATTAATTTCTTTTGTTTGGAAAGTCAGAAAATGTGCTATTTTGTCGGCTTTTAGCCTTTTTAATTATAATTGGATAAAATATGATTAAAAGTACAATTAATATTTTGGGTGACATACAAATACCTCCTGTATTTTCGTAAACAAATGCAATATGTTAATAACCTAACTTAATTATATAATAAATATATGTCATTTCCAATTAATTTTTAAAAGTTATAAATAGACTCTTTATTTATTCATAACATTTTTAAGTGCGACAATTAATATTTTTTAATGCTCACAAATTATTTTAATAATCGTAACCCACTATTCACTCCCATTTTTAATGAAAATGATGCTATTTCAGTATCACCTATAGTTTCATTGTTCTCAAGCCAATTATAAATCATACCCAAATTTCCAGAAACAACATATTCAACGATAAATTCTAAATGTTCATGTTTCCCTGCTCCAAGGTAGGAGCTTTTATCTAATACCTGATTAATTTATCTTGGACACGGACATACACAAGGATTAGAACATTTAATGCGAATGCAAAAAATTAATGATCTGATTATTAGCAGTCTTGAATAATTAAAAAAATAGGTTATTAGTATCAAAATATATTTATGACATACTGTTCGTGAAAATAAGTATAAACACTGAAATAGGCAATTACTAAGATTTATTAATCTAGTAGTTGCCTATCTTTATAATATCCTTGTTTATTGTTAAACATTACCAAACTATGATTTATGTCAAAATACATAATTAATTTTACATGTGATTTCATTGTTTTTTAGCTACTCAATTAATAACCCTAAATTTTTATTCGGGTTTCGCTTTTTGTGCATGTCTTGCTGCTTTTACTGCCTCTGGTGTTGTTCGATTTTCTTTAGCTTCTTGTTTTGTTTTTTCATCTCCACAGATTACATGATCTAGTTTATTTTTGAGTGCTTCATAACTATTATCATTTTTCTCTTTTTGCTTATCTTTTATCATTTCAGAAGGAATAGCAAATATAAACATTAAGATAAATAGAATTAGTGCTAAATATGGTATATTCTCTAAGAAATACCATCGTAAATGCCAATCAAACATCAAATTTGCCCAATGAATCGCATATTTAGAAAAGAGTAAAGCCATACAAAGCCACGCCATTCCATCCAATAGTTTAGTTAATTGAGTCAATTTTTTCAGTCCTTTTTATCTTTTTGTTGATTCATTGTTTCAATCTCATCAGTAATATCGTTTTCATCATCTAAAAATAGCAATAAATAAACAATAATACCAATTGGTACACCCAAAATTGGTGTCAGAAAAGTACAAGCCAATACAATAAATAGCAATAGAAAAATTAAATCTGTTATATCCCATTTCTTATTTAACAATTTTTCTTTAATATCAATTATGGTCATATATATCACCTATTCTTTTAATAAAAATATGTATGATTTTACAAATAATTTTATTAAGTAAAAGTGTTATCTCAATTAAAAAAATTTGCACTTATCACAAAATATAATATTTAATCTGTTAATCAGTTTCACAATTTAATTATAAAATAGATTAATAAGTTTTCCAATATAATAAGACATAAAAAAGCTGTAAGCCTGAGTAACTTACAGCTTTTAAACATAAATTTTTTCATTAATCATAAAACGGTATGGATAAAATTATGAATACAGATATGTTTATAAATAGAATGTCTGAGAATTAACGCAAGTAAGTTTCCCATACTTACTTACATTATTTATTTTATATTAAATATCAGAAAATTTAAATAATAGTTTTTTCAGAATATAAGTAATATTACAAAATGGCTTAACTTTCCTTGCTACCGAAGTATAAATAATTCACTTTACCTTTATCTATGCTATGTGTTAAGTCAATAAAATATGGAGATTGCCATTTTTGTGTTTTCGTTGCTGAAGTATTTAAATTTTCTTCCCATGAAGGATAAACACGAAATGCCATTTTACCTTTGGCTTTATTGGTACACAACACATTGTGTTTTGCCAATACTGCTTTCGGAAATACAAATTGGCCTTTATACTGCTCATCTAATATATTTACGATTAGCAAGTCTTTAAATTCCTCATATTGATATGGCACATTAATATTTTCTTTAGCTTTTTTCCATAAAGCTAGAAAATAGCCCCTCTTTTTAGGTGTTTTCTTTGCTAAGCGACTTTTGATAGATATTTTATTTATAGATAAATTTATTGCTTCATATTCTTTATTCCAATATTCTTCATGTATTTCCTGTATATTGAATGATGAAATAGCTCTGTCGATTTCTTTAAATAGTACAATGCTATTTAGTTCACTCACGATAACACCTCATTTCATTATTTATTTACATATACTCATTTTACTTTATCATTCATTTTACTTCACACAAGCACTATATTCGCTTTCAAAATTTACAATTTATTCTCCAAAATTAAAATATTGAAATAGTCCATTGTATTTATATACATTTATAGTTATAATTAGTATATTTTAAAAATCATGTTCATCATAGACAACTGATGCTTTAGCGTTTAAATTATCTGAATTTTCCTTCTATTTGTAAAGTATACAATTTATTCTCCAACATTATTAGCTTGAATACCATTTTTCATTTTACTTAAGGAGCGTTTTTTATGCAGTTAATCAAATATAACAATAACTATTTATCTATTATTCGAAACTTTCAATTACAACAAGATCATATTCACTTCCCAAAGTCACCTTTATATCATATAGAGAAGGCAAAAACGAATAACAATCTGCACTGTATCATGGCTTTCAACCAAAATAAACAACTTGTTTCATTCTTTGTTTTACAATACGAAAGTGAATATGCTCAACACTTTACTACTGAAAATCATTCAACGATTTTTTTTAGAGCATTTTCCACTGACAAGCGCTATTTAAGACAAGGGTATGCAAAATCATGCTTAAAGTCTTTAAATATGTATATAAAAAGGAATTATCCAAATATGCATCATATTGCATTGGTTGTGAATGAATGTAATGATGTTTCCTATAAACTTTATAAATCATTAGGATTTAAAGATACAGGTGTAGTAATTACTAAGCACAGAGTTAAGCAAAGACTTTTGCAAAAATGTCTGGATTAAAGCATTATAATCAATCGAACAATCAAACAATATTTGAGTATTAAAATATAGAGGAAATCTTGAAAAATGAAGGAACTAAGTTAGCAGTAATAAAACCAAGTAAAATATAAGGAATCAAGGGCACTTTATTGATCTTACGTCGTTGAAGCATCATTAATATCAACGTTAGCATACCTGCTATTATAAAAGTTAACTGTAATGTTAGAAAAAACATTTGAAATGGCAGTATAAATGATAGTAGAGAAAATATTAAGATGTCTCCATACCCTATTGCTTGTTTAAAAATAAAGAATAAACAATGTAAAATAGTAGATATAATCAAAAAGTTTATGAAATGCCCTTCACAAAGAAAAATGGCACAAATGATATATATTACAACAACATGTAATGGTATAGCGTAATTGTCGTAATCACAAATCGACAAAACTAATAGAAAAATGAAATTTAATAAATAAGTAGTTAAAGTGATTGGCAAATGAGAGGAAGTAAGTAGAATGCATGGCGACAGAGATAATAACTCTCCTATGATATATGTTAAACTCAATCGATGTTTGCAGCACCGCGACTTACCTTTTAATAAAATATAACTTATTATCGGAATTAAACAGTAAAAGTCTAATACTTTATTACAATAATCGCAACGGGATCTTGATTTTAAATATTTAAATGACAGCGAGTCTATATGGCACAGTTGATATAAAAAACTAAATAATATTGGACAAAGTATGAATTGATACAACAAGCTATTACCCCCTACTTTGAATATAGCATGTTGTCCTTCTTGGGTTAAGAAAATTCTCAGTTATTGAATATATCACCAAAACATATAGAAATAATTAATATTTTTATAATTACTCAACCATTAACAAGTTAAATCGAAACTATCGTCAATCCAATTAGCAATTTCATCTATTGAAGCTATTTCACTTAAGTTAATTGATACCCAATTTGACTTATCCATGTGATAGGCTTTATAAACTCCTTTTTTGCGTCTCAGTGAACCAATAAATGCTTGCTCAACTTTTATATTTAATATATCAATCTTATTATCTACACTTAATCCAATTTTATCCGCTGTAACATCCATAATTAATACAAACCATTTATTATTACTATTATGTCTACACACTGCATAATTTTTATATCTGTTCCATGGATAATCAGGATCGATTTGATATTTAGTTGCAATATAATCTAAAACTTCTATCCTCTTAACCATAATAAACCTTCTTTCTTTACTAGTTAACCCTATCTAATATTTAGAATATCCGTACTTTCCACTTCATATCCTAACAAACGTAACATGGACACAATTTGTCCTTTATGATGAAACTCATGTGTTACTGAATGTACAAATAATTGATATGCCGAATTTTCATGGCATGTGTCATCTTGTTTCCAAGGTACTTGTTTCATAACTATTTCTGATAAGTCGTGATTACTAAAATTTAATATTTGATCTACATAAGCATCAGCTTGCTCAAAGTAACTAAGAATATCATCAAAATTCAAATCATTAATTTGCTGCAATGAATATAATGGCGTATCTGTATTTCGAAGGATAAAAGAACCTAACCATGCATGATAACAACCTGCTATATGAACTAATGTGTGTTTAATGCTTTTTAATCCAATATTAAATTCCTTATTCAACTCATCAACAGTCAATTGAGAACATTGATTTAATAATATATCTCGAGTTATTTTTACCCATGCATAAACTTGTTCATTCATCATTTAACCTCCAAATTGTTTAAATGTAACTATAAAAATTAAAGACCTTCAATAAGTGTGTTATTGATGGTCTGACTTATGAAATATTTAAATTGTATTTAATTTCATGAAACCCAAACAATTATTCTGCGACACTTCAAATAATCCTGATTTTTCATAAAATTTTCTTTTGGTTTGTTCATTATCCGTTAATAATACAATTTGTCTTATATGTTGAAAGCTATTCAATACCTGATTCAATAACTCACTACCAATACCATGGCGTTGATATGCAGGTAACACAATTAAATCTTGGATATATACAATTGAAATGTCATCTGTAATCACACGTATCAATCCTATTAATTGTTCATTATCTTTAACTGTTATAAAGAAACTTGATTGATTCAGTAATGTTGTTAATGTAAATTCATCTGTTAAATAATTAAACCAACCTACAGAATGATATAATTCCTTTAATTCTTTTTCGGTCGGAACTTTATTTTGTTCATAATACATTAAATCACCCTAACCTATGTTTCTTTGGTAAATTTTTTACTGATCATTGCGCCTAAAACTATACCTATTATCGTTCCAATGGGGAACCCAAGAAATAGTGTCATTCCTAAAGCTAATACAACCATCCATGTAATCGAACCTATAACTTTCTTCATCTTCAAAACTCCTATTATTGTAATCTCTAATGTTAGATGTCATTGTAATTGCTATCAATTCGTAAATATCAACTTGAGTTAACGATTAACCAAGTCATAACTTTCACTAGAAAATATATGTAGAAAACAGCAAAAATAATAGTAATTAAAAAGTGTAGAATAGTTTTCAATACTTTAATTAAAATTGTCAAAATAAAGGCTATTATGATTATTGATGTTACGCTCATTATTTCACTCCCTAGCGCACTATTCTCTGTTGTTTTAATTATTTTAGTTATTATTACTTATCATTTTCTGCCTTTAAAATAATTAATGCTTATTTAAGCTACTATTTGCTATCAATCGAAAGTATCATAAATCATACTAGAGTTGAATATTGTTTTAACTTTTATAAATTAATGAAGAATGATATTAACTAGCTACTGAATAGTCCATAGCATATCTAAAAAATACTTCATTTAATGATTTAAATATTTAATAATAATGATATTTACAATCAGTATAATTATCGTAATTATTAAACATAATACAGGAAATAAGTTTGCCCAACTATAGCTATTCAAGCTAATACCTTCTTTTCTCTATGTCGTTGAACATCATCAACAACTTTTTTATTGATAATTTATAATATTACTAAAGTTTAATAACCAAGCATTCTATAATACTATTCATTCTATTACAGTTATTTTAATAACTTTATATTAATATTGTATATCATTATTAAATATATCGCTACAAACTTTATGGATTTCGTTATAAAATGCTATATTCATCTATCTCTAAAATAAAAAATATCATCTTTGGCTATATAACCATCATATTTTTTATCATTGATAAATCCTAATTTTTCAGCTAATTTTATTGATTTATGATTGTGTTTATCTGTTCTAATGAGCATTGTTAAATCTTTTGTGACTATACTATATATCCATTCAATAATTGATTGCATTGCTTCATAAGCATATCCGTAACCCGTTGATTCAGGGTGTAGTCGATAATATAAATTGAGTACTTTACTTTGATCTAAATGGATATTTTTAATACCTCCACTACCAATCAATTCATTTGAAGCTTTATCTAAAAATAAAAAGTAGCCGTATCCAAAATTGTTCCAATCTGCTAACCAGTACTCTATCATTAACTTAGTATCATTAATTGTATTGTGCTTACCGGCTGGAGTATATAGTGTACTGGAAATATTGGAATGGATTTCAAATAGTTCTTGCGTATACTGAAATGATGGTTTTACAATGAGTAATCTATCAGTTTCTAACATTTTAACACCTCTTACTTGTTGCTTAAATTACAACTAAACTAAAGCGCCTCAGTCATTATCACTGCGGCGCTCATTTTTATTATTTTATCAATGTTTCTCCAGAAAAAAGCATATTTAAAATTGTCATTTGTTCTGGAACGGTATTTCTTGATACCTCGGGGTGAGCTGTAATATGTGTGTCTTTCTTATTAATTAACTGTAGATTATCACCCTTTATTTCTTGAGCTTTTGCAAAGTTAAATACTACATTCTCTGAACTGATCACATATTTACTTTGATTACTCCCCTTGGCCAAATATTGATTTATTTTATTACTCAAATCTTCTTCTCTAATATGTTTTAAAAAATGTTCATCAGACACGTTATACTCTTCTGTACTAATAATCGGATCAACTGCTAAACACTTTAAATCTAGTCTTGCACCATAATTCAATGCACCCGTACCACCTTTTGAAGCCCCATATAATACAGTGTTTTCATCTGAAATATCTAGTTCCTTCTGTACTTGACGAATTGCACTGACTATATCATCTTCAAATGTGTCATTATTAACAGTATTGATATAATGCGAGCCATGAGATGCATTTAAATCCATGATACGCATGGTATTTATATTTTTCATTAAATTTCGTTCAATACCATCAAAGAATTTAGGAAACATACGTTTTGGTATTAATGAACTATCGTAATTCTGTGCGTTTGGCATGCATGTAAATAATACTAATAATTTCTCGGATTCGAATTTGTTACATTTTCTACCTTGAGGCGCATCTAATGTATAGAAAATATCATGATGCCTAATCAAATCTTTGCGCTGAAATAGTGCTTCAACGTGTGTACGCTTATAAAACTTTGAAACAGTATGTTCATGAAAATACAAAATATAATCTTGTTTAAGTAATTCAATATATTTTCCATATATTTCAGCTGAAGTTCTTGCTTTTTGTATATAATTTTCAGCATCACCTGTGTCTATCATAATACGCTTTTGATTCTTAAATGGTATCTTATCATTTAAATTGAAAATTTTATTTTCTATCATGATGATTTACCCACTTTTTTCAATATTATCCGTGAAGATATATTTTAATATATTTTCCGAACTGTTAGACTTATCATTTTTCATTAATCGACTAATCATTTGACTATAATCAATAGCACCTACACGAGTTAACTGAGTTGCTAATTTCGTTTCATTTAATGCCGCTTCAGGAAAACGGCCTACTTCATTAATATCAAAATAAAACCCAACATCTTTCTTATACTGTGAATTATCTTCTTGTAATAAGAAAATGGGTTTATTTAAATGTGCATAATCAAAAATTGTCGATGAATAATCAGTAATCATGGCAGCACATAAAATATATAACTCTTGGATATCTACAAACTCATTGTAAAAACAATGTATCCTTGCATCTAATGCATTATATTTATTTCTTAATCGTGCTTCATTCGGATGAAGTTTGACAATAATTTTATAATTTTTTGGTAGTTGATTTAATAATTCAATTAAATCAATTTGCGTTAGACTCTCTCTCTCGCCTTGTCTCCAAGTAGGACAATATAAGATATATTTTATATTTTTATCATTTGTAAATAAATATTTGCGTTGAATTCGTAGCCATTCCATTTCCGTATTGTGATTAATCAAGTATTCGTTGCGTGGAGATCCTAATTCTAATACTGTTAAATTTTCATTTTTCTCTAATTTAAAGGCAGATTTTAATAATAATGTGTTTAAATTCGAGGCAGTAATTAAATAGTCCCATTTTTTCATACGTGGAATGAATTTGTTAAGTTGCAATTGTTTTTCTTTCTTATCTCCTAAGTCGTTAACCATTTTCTTTAATGGAAATCCATGCCAAGTTTGTATAAAAACTTGATTTTTATGTTTATAAACTTTGTCTAAGGAATTTCCATTCATAAAGACATATTTACATGATCGGAAAATTTTTTTATAAATTGTACTACCGAACCGAATCGGAATGAGACCTGCATTTCTAACTTCAATATCTACTAAAGAATTAACTGAACTAACATAGATTTTTTTATTTTTGTATTGCTCTTTAATTTTTAAAGCTAAAAATTTAGGGTCACCACTAAAGTTATTACCATGGAATGATTCAATGAACACTTTGTTACTATCTGGTTCAATACCTTCCATTAATTTGCGTTCTAAGCGTTCTTTTCTAAAGTTATACATTTTTTTCATTCTATTAAAGAAGATATTATTATTTAATAATAATTTAAACATCGCTGTTTTCTTTAATTGTTCATACAAATCACGCTTTCGATCTAACTTTTGTATTTTATTGACATGAGTTCTTTTTTTCTTAAATTTATAAATTGGTAATTTATGTTCTTTTGCCTGTTTAACCTTCATTTTACTAATTTTTTTCAAGTAATCATCTGCGTAATTTTCATTAGTAAAATCAAGTTTCAAGTTTTCTATATCTTCATTTCGTTGCTCTTTCGTATACTTACCATCTAACACAGCTATTAACTTTTCACTATCTTTTTGAAAATGTTTGGTTAAAAATGATATACCATGATATTTTTCGTATATTTCTTTTAATACGTTATCATTACCTGCATATATCAAGGCTTGGTTACCAATTCCAATGGTTTCCAATATAGAGTACCCTAATGTTTCATAAGGAGATGTTGAAACATATACATAATTTAGGGGTTCCTTTTCATTAATATGCACATTATCTTGTAAGTTATAGTATGCTACTAAATTTTTATATAAATTCTCAGATGGTCCGTACCCAACAATATATAATTGAATGTCTGTCTTATATGTATTTTTCTTAATATAATTAATTAGTTTTATAACATATGAAATATCTTTAATACCATCTTCAAAACGAGACTTAATCAACAAATTGCGCTTGGTATTCGCAGGCTTACAATTTATATCGATATGTTGTGCATTTACATATTTATTAAATACTGCATCATAATTATATTTTTCTTGAAACTTTTTCTTTATTGATTCAGTGCTCACTCTGATACAATCTATTGAATCTAATGCCAAATCAATTTCGTCGTTTATGTATTCAAGTGGGCCATGTATCTCGCCTACAATTTTAATTTCTTTATTATGTTGTTTTATAATTCGTGAATATTTAAATAAATCTTCACGCGTAATGATTAAAACGTCCCCTGTCGATAATTTAGCTTCATATTGACTACTAAATATTGTGAAATTTGCTGAACTTATATCTTCATGAATAATCAGTCTTGTTATATCACTATCTTCAAATGGTTGACTGTTAAAGTACTGTACTATATGTCCTTTTTCTAAAAAGGTTTTGATTAAGTTTATATTACTTCTCGATGTGCCACCTTTAGAGAAAATATTGTATCCGAGTATGTTTATCCGCATCTGTTAAAAACTCCCCTTTAAAATTTACAATTTCTCAAGTTATAACTAATTCCCCAATTATCAATTATTATTATCGACTAATTATATAATACTATATAATATTTATTTAATCTATATAAATAAACAAAGTATAAATTTAGGTTGCCATAATTAGTTTTTATATATTTTATTTCCTAATTTATAAAAAATAAACGACATTTTTAAAATTAGTTTACATTTTTGTAAATTATACTTTAAAGAACGAAACAATATATGATTGTATAAATTTAAAAAAATGAGAAAACAAACCCATTGCCAAACATAAAACAGTAGTTAAAAAACAAGAGATAATAGGCCAACCAATCGCCCATTATCTCTCTTTAAATTCTATAAAATTGTTGTAAGTAAATGAATAAGCTAGCTAAATTTATTATTTGTTAAAGTGTCCATTTTATTAATGTTGAAGCGTAAGACAAACCTCCACCAAAACCAACTAATAAGAGTAAATCATCTTTTTTAATTTTCTCTTGTTTTACAGCTAAATCAATAGCTAAGGGTATGGTTGCTGAAGAAGTGTTACCAAAATATTGTAAACTCATTAAGGCCTTATCTAATGGTATATTGGCACGATTACAAATCGATTCAATCATACGCGCATTTGCACTATGTGGCACCAACCAATTTAACTGATCAATATTGTAATTGGCCTGCATCATAGTTTGTTCAATTATGTTAGGTATATTACCTACAGCCCATTTATATACACCACGACCATTTTGTACAATGTATTCTGGATTATCCAACGACTCATTAAACATTTCTTGTGATAAATCAGAGCAATATAGATTCAATGCTTTATCTCCATCGGAACCTGATTTACTAGTTATGAAGCTTGATGTTTCACTATCAAACTCAACTAGAAATGCACCTGCGCCATCTCCAAATAAAATACATGTACTTCTATCACTATAATCTGTAACTTTAGATAATGACTCTGCACCAATGACTAGTACCTTTTTATTTTGTTCAGATGTGATCATACCATTTGCTAAGTTTAATGCATATGTAAATCCTGCACAGGCCGCATTAATATCAATCGCACCACAATTTTTTAGACCTAATTTACTTTGAACATATGAAGCAACACTAGGTGTTTTATAATCTGGTGTCATCGTTGCATTAATTATTAAATCAACATCAGAAAGGTCTACATTATAACGTTGTTGTAGATCAAGCACTGCCTTATAACTTAAATCACTCGTGTATTCATCATCAGCTGTAATACGACGTTCAATAATACCAGTCCTTTGTTGTATCCATTCATCTGTAGTTTCAACTATTTTTTCAAAATCTGAGTTAGTCAACACCTTTTCAGGCACATAAGCACCTTGTGCCGTTATTTTTGCCATAGACTTCATATTTGCACCTACCTATATATTTTAAGTACCTCTTATTGTATAGATATTTCTTTTTAATTCAAATATAATGATATTATATTTTGAATTTTCAAAATATTAAAACCTATTTTGTTTTGCAAATTATTTCTAAGTGCTATAATGCTTAATAATCAACTACTTTAAAGGGGGACTTTGATGAAAATTAAAATAAACGATATATCATTAAACTATAAAATCTATGGCGAAGGTCGACCTTTATTATTCATTCATGGAAATGCACTTAACATTGATAGTATGGATAAGATTTATGAACCATTATTACAGGACAGTCAACAATTTCAAAGAATCTACCTAGATTTGCCTGGTATGGGAGAATCCCCATCCACACCTAATATTACAAATTCTGATGAAATGTTAGCGTACATAATGAAGTTTATTGATGCTTTAAATTTAACTGAGCCTTTAGCATTAATCGGTCATTCTTATGGTGGTTATTTAAGTATTGGCTTAGCACATAAATTACAGGAAAAAGTTGCGGGATTATATTTAACGTGTCCAGTAGTCTATGCAGAAGATAAACAAAGACGCATACCAGAAGGAAAGCAGATCATTGATCAACATTTTGATTTACCAGAAGAAAGTGATTATTTAGCTGACTACCTCGATACGACTACAAGAATCAATCAAAAAACGTGGGATTATTATATAAATACGATAGTGCCTGGATATCAAAGCGCTGACGAACCGTTTATGGATAATATTAGAAGAGACAATGATAAATATTACAAATTTAGCTTTGAAGATGACATAAATATTGCCAACAATACTGTTATCACTTTATTACTAGGTAAATATGATAATGTCGTTGGTTATCAAGATCAAGTAGATTTCTTTACGTCATTTCCTAAATCAAGTTATACCGTCTTTAGTGATGCGGGACACAATTTCTTTATAGACCTATATGATTTTAACAAATTGTTTATAGATAATTTCTTACAAAGATTAACAGAATGAAAGATATTATACAAAGATGCAACGACATAGTCTATTTCAAATTTAACAACAATAACATATACATGATTCCTAGAAAAAAGCACTCAGATAGTTGTTTTCAATTTATCTGAGTGCTTTATATATATTTTGAATTATTCGCTCACTACCTTAGAGTATTTCTCTATCTCGGTCATCGACTGTTAGTGCTACATTAAGCATCTCGTCAAAATACTTCCAAATAATTATGTTTCACAATAAAATTATTAAAAAAAATAGTCAGCATTTTGAACTAAGTATATTTCAAAACCTAGTTTAAACAAAAGCTTTGGCTTTATACAGTAATTTGCGTTTAATTTAAATATCGACTCTAGTTATAAACCAAGTCAAAAATTAAACTGCCATTATTTTCATAATATTTAATATATGAAAAGTAATAGTGCAACAAACTAGTCATAATTTTAAAAATGAAAAAGACAATTCCTATATTATTTAAAATAGAAATTGCCATTTTTCAAATATCCAAAAACGTTATGTTCTGGACTCTAGTTATTTAGTTATTTGTTTTGAACAAATTTTAGTCTTTAAACTAGCATTTCGCTTTAAATACTTAAAATTAAAATGTCACTTTTGCTTTAACTTCACTTATAAAGTAAAGGCTACCTGTAATCAACAGGCCTTCCCCTTCATAATTTTCAATAAAGCGTACACAATCATCAACTAATACTTTATCATCTACCTTAATTTCATCAAAAATTGTTTGTTTGTCTAACGCTTTGTGAAAGTCAAAGTCCGTAACATAAAAAGTATCTGTGATTTCTTTCAATTGATCAACCATAGAAGTGATTGGCTTACCTTTAGTTGCGGCAAACAATACATCGAGTTTATCTCTATGATAATAATTTCTAATCGTTTCAATCAATGCTTCAATGCTTTCATTGTTATGTGCGCCATCAACAATCATCAATGGTGATTCTTTAACCTGTTCTATTCTACCTGTCCAAGTTACAGATTCTATACCATCGATCATTTTGTTAAAGTCTAAATCAACAATACCCGCTTCATTTAATTCAATTAAAGCAGTAATGGCAAGTGCAGCATTTTCCTTTTGATGTTCACCTAACATATTAAGCATCAATGTTTCAAGTTCATAGTCTTTATAACGGTAAGTAAATTCTTCGTCTTCTGAAATAATACTTATATCTCTTTCGAATTCAATACCGTCAGCACTTTGCTGTTCAACCAATTCACGAATAATATGCAATGCGTCTTCATTCTTAACGGCATAAATAACAGGTGTTTCAGGTTTAACAATTGCACCTTTATCTCTTGCAATATCTGCATATGTGTCACCCAAAATGTCCGTGTGGTCCAAGCCGATACTCGTTAAAATTGATAATATTGGTTTAAATACATTTGTTGAATCATTTTTTATTCCAAGCCCTGCTTCTATTACTACGAAATCGACGGGATGTAGTTCGCCAAAGTATAAAAACATCATCGTAGTAATGATTTCGAATTCAGTGGCCGTTCCTAAATCCGTCTCAACTTCTAATAATTCACTAACAGGTTTAACCCTTTGAACAAGTTCAACAATTTCGTCATCGCTGATTGGAACACCATTCAAACTAATTCTTTCATTGAACGTTTCAATAAATGGTGAAGTAAAGGTTCCAACTTCATATCCATTATCAACTAACGCTGATCTTAAATAAGCCACTGTAGAACCTTTACCATTTGTCCCACCAACATGAATACCATTTATATTAAATTGTGGATTGTTCAGTCGTTCTAGCATCCATTCCATACGTTTAACGCCTGGTTTGATACCAAATTTAGTTCGTTCATGTATCCAATATAAGCTGTCAAGGTAATTCATGTTTAGGACTCCTATGATTTTAATTGTTTAATTCGTAACTTAACACCATCATATTTTTCTTGATAAGTTGTTTGTTTATTTCGTTCTTCATTGATTACTTTCTCAGGTGCTTTGTTTACGAAATTTTCATTTGCCAATTTCTTATTTACACGATCTAATTCTTTTTGCCATTTATCTAGCTCTTTTTCTAAACGAGCAATTTCTTTATCCATATCAATGAGTCCTTCTAACGGCAATACAACTTCACCAGCTGTTGTAATCGATGTAATTGCCTTTTCAGGTATTTCAATTGAAGTTTCAATCGTTAGTTCGCTTGGATGGCAGAATCTGTCGATATAATTAGAGTTATTGACTAATGTTTCCTTTGTGTTTTCATTTTTTGCTTGAATAAAGATTGGAATAGCCTTTGATAACGGTGTATCTACTTCTAATCTAGATTGTCTTACAGATTTGATAATTTCAACAAGTTGTTGCATTGTTTCTTTACTGTCGTCAAAAATAAGTGATTCGTCAACTGTTGGCCATGCTGCATTGACAATTGTTTCACCATGATGTGGTAAGTTTTGCCAAATTTGTTCAGTAACAAATGGCATAAATGGATGTAGCATTCTCATTGTATTATCTAATACATAAGTTAATACTGATCTTGTCACTTGTTTTTGAGTTTCATCTTCACCGTTCATTGGTATTTTACTCATTTCAATATACCAATCACAGAATTCATCCCAAATAAAGTTATACAATGCACGCCCAACTTCACCAAATTCATATTTTTCACTAAGTTCTGTAACATTGGCAATTGTTTCGTTTAAGCGTGTTAAGATCCATTTATCTGCTAATGATAAATTGCCTGAAAGATCAACATCATCAACATTAAATGATTCACCTATATTCATGATACTAAATCTTGCTGCATTCCAAATTTTATTGATGAAATTCCAAACTGATTCAACCTTTTCCGTAGAATAACGTAAATCATGACCAGGTGATGAGCCTGTCGCTAAGAAATATCTCAAGCTATCAGCACCATATTCATCAATAACATCCATTGGATCAACGCCATTACCTAATGATTTACTCATCTTACGGCCGTCTTCAGCACGTACCAAGCCATGTAATAATACATCATTAAATGGTCTCTCACCTGTAAATTCTAAGCCTTGGAATATCATACGTGCGACCCAGAAGAAGATAATATCATACCCAGTAACCAATGCATTGGTTGGGAAGTAACGTTTGAAATCGTCAGCATCAACGTCTGGCCAACCTAAAGTTGAAAATGGCCATAAAGCACTTGAGAACCATGTATCTAATACATCAGCATCTTGTGTCCATTCTTCTGGATTGTCAGGAGCTTCTTCACCTACGTAAATTTCACCTGTTTCATTATGATACCATGCTGGAATTTGATGTCCCCACCATAATTGTCTAGAGATCGTCCAGTCTCTGATTTCTTCCATCCAACGGTTAAAAGTTTTTTCAAAACGTGCTGGTACAAAATCAATTCTATTATCAGTATCTTGATTATTTAATGCTTGCTCAGCTAAAGGTTTCATTTTTACAAACCATTGCGTTGATAGATAAGGTTCAACAACTGCACCAGAACGCTCAGAGTGACCTACTGAATGTTCATGCTCTTCAATTTTAATTACTAAGCCTTCTGCTTCCAAATCTTTAACTAATTGTTCACGACATTCAAAACGATCCATGCCTTCATATTTTCCAGCTTTATCGTTCATTTTACCAGATTCATCCATAACAATTATGCGTTCAAGATCATGTCGGTTACCTATCTCGAAGTCGTTTGGATCGTGTGCAGGCGTTACTTTCATTGCGCCACTACCAAAATCAATATCAACATATTCATCAGCTAATATTGGTAATTCTTTACCTATAATTGGTAGGATGACCTTTTTACCGATAACATCTTTATATCTATCATCATTCGGGTTTACAACAATTGCTGTATCACCAAGCATTGTTTCTGGTCTTGTTGTTGCAATTTCAATGTATCCTTCACCATCGGAATATGGATATTTAAAGTGATAGAATTTGCCTTGTACATCTTCGTGGATTACTTCGATGTCAGATAACGCAGTACGTGCAACTGGATCCCAATTGATAATATATTCGCCACGATAAATTAAGCCTTTATTGTACATATCAACGAATACTTTTTTAACAGCTTTACTTAAACCTTCATCTAAAGTGAATCTTTCTCTACTATAGTCTAAACCTAATCCTAATTTAGACCACTGGTTACGGATAAAGCTTGCGTATTCTTCTTTCCATTCCCAAGCTTTTTCAAGGAATTTTTCTCTACCTAAATCATGTCTAGATAAACCTTGTTCATTTAACTTCGCTTCAACTTTAGCTT
The DNA here is from genome assembly GCF_029774255.1 of Staphylococcus gallinarum. Taxonomy (NCBI): domain Bacteria; kingdom Bacillati; phylum Bacillota; class Bacilli; order Caryophanales; family Staphylococcaceae; genus Staphylococcus; species Staphylococcus gallinarum. Next base: position 1,275,787 of record NZ_CP069082.1, on the reverse strand, counting down.
GTGTTGCAATGCCTGCGTGGTCCATTCCTGGTAGATACAGTGTATCGTAACCTTGCATACGTTTCATACGTGTGATGATATCTTGTAATGTCGTATCCCATGCATGTCCTAAATGCAATTTACCCGTTACATTTGGTGGTGGAATAACGATTGTATATGTTTCCTTTGAATTATCTTCTGCAGCTTTAAAATATCCATTGTTTACCCATTGGTCATATCGTCCTGACTCAACTTCGCTCGGATTATATTTTGGTTTCATTTCCATTTGATAAAATCCTCCTTAAAATAAAAAATATCCGTCCTAATAATATAGGACGGATATTCCGTGGTACCACCTAAATTCATGAATCAAGTTATACTTAATCCATGCACTCATTATATGATTAACGCTCAAACACGCTTTAACCTAATCTACAAACGACAAACGCCGTATTTCAGTAAAAGTTCAATGTGGGCTACCTTCAATAAGTTAAACTATACACTTTCAGCTTACCGTGTACTCTCTGTCAAATCTAACTCTATTTACTCTTCCCAAAAGACAATATTTATTTCCTTAATTATAGTATAATGGATAGAGCAATAAGTCAATGCACTAGGGGGAAAATTTATGAATGAATGCGCTTTTGGCACAAAGGATCCAATTTACATACAATATCATGATGAAGTATGGGGACAACCGCTATACGATAGTCATGCATTATTCAAATTGTTAGCACTTGAATCTCAACATGCCGGTTTATCATGGCTAACTATTTTAAAGAAAAAAGAAGCATATGAAGCTGCTTTTCATAACTTTGATCCAGTAATCGTATCAAAGATGACATCTAAAGATATAGATAACCTTATGGACTTTCCAAATATCGTTCACCATCGTAAAAAATTAGAAGCTATTGTTGAGCAAGCTAAGGGTTTTTTGAAAATAGAAAATGAATTTGGTAATTTCAGTGATTTCTTATGGTCATATGTGGATCATCAACCTATTGATTTTAACTACAAACACAGTTCTGATCGTATTACTATAGACGATAGAGCAAGACAATTATCTAAGGATTTAAAGCGTTATGGCTTTAAGTTTTTAGGACCAGTCACTGTATTTTCATTTCTTGAAGCTGCGGGTTTGTATAATGCACATCTACAATCATGCCCTAATAACCCTAAATATCTATAATCAATTTAGCTATTAAACAAGATATGTAACAACCGTTTCTACAATATAATAAGTATACAATAAAGAGCAGACCCGAAATAAAATTTCAGGTCTGCTCTACTTAATTCTTGATAAACATTAACTATATTGATTATTTAACTTCTGATTTCCACCATAGTGAATCTTTTGGATTTTCTACGGCCATTTCAAATTCTTTCTCTGTAGCAACTGTTGGATAAGAACCTTTTAATGATTGTTTTGATGTATCTTTAAATAAGAACAATACAACCAATAAACCAATAATACTTACTGCTAATAAGTAAAACGCAGGTGCTAAGTTATTATTTGTAACATGTACTAACCAAGAAGCAACTAATGGTGTTGTTCCACCAAATATTGAAACGGCGATATTAAACGTCCATGATAATGTTCTATATCTCACATTTGTAAAAAATAATGTTGGCAATGTTCCTGGCATTGTTCCTTCATATACGGATAAGACAATTCCAATCATTAATAAACCAATAAATAAGAAACCTAAATTTCCGCCATTTAAAAATTGGAACGAAATGATTGAGAAGACAATACCTAAAATTAAACCAACGCTGATAATTTTCTTGTTACCACTCTTATCGCCTAAGCGACCAAACATAATAGCAAATGGTAACATAATAATTAGTACAACTGCTGTAATCGGTGTACTGATTGTATCTTTTATGCCGACAATTTCATCTAAGTATGAAGGCATATATCCTAGTAACATATAGTTTGTAATATTGAAGAAAGCAACAAATACTACACATAATAAAATGTCACGTTTATTTTCTTTAATGATTTGTAAGAAACCAGGTTCATCTTCTTGATGATTTGCTAAGTCATTTTCAAATATTGGCGATTCTTCTAAGTGTGATCTTAAGTATAAACCGAATAAACCAATTGGAATACTTACGAAAAATGGGATACGCCAACCCCAAGATTGCATACTTTCAGATGGAATCAACCAAAACATAATAGTGATTAATACCGAAGCAAAAATGTAACCAGATAAAGTACCTAATTCTAATCCACTTCCCAATCTAATACGTTTGTTATCAGGTGACGATTCTGCAATATAAACCATTGCACCTGCATATTCTCCACCTACTGAAAAACCTTGCATTATACGAGCTAATAATAAAATAATTGGTGCCCATATTCCAATTTGATCATATGTAGGTAAAATACCAATGATAAATGTAGAAATCGCCATTAAAATGATGGTCGATGTTAGTACAACTTTTCGTCCATATTTGTCCCCAATTTTCCCAAATACAATGCCACCGACAGGACGTAATAAGAACGCTATCGCAAAAGTGGCAAATGTAAATATAAGTTTGATTTCATCATTTTCAACTTGACTGAAAAAGTTTTTACTTATAATTACGGCTAAATATGAATATAAAGCAAAATCAAACCACTCCATAGCATTACCGATACCAGTCGCAAATACACTTTTCTTTGCCTGATTTATGTCTACGGTGTTAATTTTATGCTTGTTAAACTTCATGACATATACACTCCTTTTATTTACAAGAAGTCATTTTAGCATGTATCAACTAAACGTCAACAGTTGATTTTACAATAAAAATCAATGCGTAAGCGGTTACTTACAGTGAGGCGTGTTGTTAGAAACGTTTAAAAATTTTTTAACAGTCAGAAAAGTCGGAATATTATATCGGTAAAAAATAACATATCATGAGTATATTTACACCAAGATTAATAGTGTATCCTGATTTTAATGTAATCAACTTATATAGTACAAAATGTATTTTTTCTATAAAATGTCATGAAACAATCACAATTAAAAACAAACTCCTAATAACAAAATGAATGGTTATTAGGAGTTATTATTAATTAATTTTTAGTACGTGAATGTGCTCTATATTGCAGATAATACTTCAATAAAGGAGCAATTAAAAATAATATAAAGAATATTCTAAAGATATGATAACTAGATATCATGGCTACATCGGCTCCAGTCTCTATAGCTACTAACACAATTTGACTCATTCCACCTGGTGCAGCACCTAGGAACAACTCATTTATAGAATGATCTGACACCAATGAGATAATATAAACCATTACAAATGCTAATAGGATAAGCATTACATTTTGAAAAGCGATAGCTACTGCTATACGACCTTTCATTTGATTTAATAAATTAGCAATTTGAACACCAATTCTAATCATATAAATAACTTGCGCAGCAGCAATGATGTAATTATCTAATGTAAATGTTATTCCAGTCATCATGTTCCAAATAATTAATACTACAATTGGGGCAAGTAACTGTCTAGTTGGAAAGTTGATTTTACCCATTAAGTAATAAACAACAGCAATAGCTACAATTAATAAAGCTATATTAGGTAAGTTTAATGCTTCTGTTAATTTCTGACTAGCAGTAGAAACAGCACCTGCATGTCCACCACTGTCTCTAAAAAAATAAGAAATAAATGGGACCAATACAACGACAAATATAATACGTGACGTTTGTGTTAAACTAACAACCATGATATTTGCTTTTTTATCTTCTTCTGCCATGACTAGCATTTGACTTAATGCACCAGGTATTACACTTAAAATGGCTGTCTCGGTATTAACTTTCGCAATTTTCTTAAAGAAATATGCAATTATTAATGCTAAGACTAATAACATAATGGTAATTAAAACAATTGTTAACCAATCGTCTTTAATATCATAAATTACTTTCTTAGTAAATGTGCTTCCAATTTGTACCCCTAAGAGAATGAGTCCAATTTGACTAAGCCAAAATGGCCATTTGATATCTAAATGAAAGAACCTGATACAGATTACACTTGCTATAATCGGGCCAAACATAAACGGTAGTAAAATGTGTGCTGAATGCAATAGCAAACTGAGTATAATGGCTAAACCCAAAACAATTAAATTGTTTCTTAAATGTTTATTCATGACTTCACAACTTTCGTTATTTTCTTTGTCATTTCAAGCAATAAAAAATGCCCGTTCAACGCTTCTGTTGTCCGGGCACATTGTTGAAAATTATACAATTCTGCTTAATGCAGTATCAAATGCTTTAATTGTTTGTTCAATATCTTCTTTGGTGTGTGCAGTTGAAAGGAATGTACCTTCAAATTGTGATGGGGGTAGAAATACGCCTTCATTAGCCATTTCTCTATACATTTGGCTAAACAATTCTAAATCACTACGATTTGCTTCGTCAAAGTTAGTCACTGGCCCCGGGTTTAAGAAATACCCTATCATTGAACCAGCACGATTAACTGTGATAGGTACATTATGTTTACTGAATACTTCTTTTAAACCTGTTTCCAGTATATCTCCTAGTTCATTGAAGTAATCATATGATTCTGGTGTAAGTTGACTTAATGTCTCATAGCCACTTGTCATCGCTAATGGATTACCTGAAAGCGTACCAGCTTGATAAATATCACCAAGTGGCGCAATTTGATCCATTATTTCTGCTTTACCACCGAATGCACCAACTGGCAATCCGCCACCTATCACTTTACCAAGACAAGTTAGGTCCGGAGTAACATTAAAGTAACCTTGTGCACAGTTATATCCAACTCTAAAGCCTGTCATGACTTCGTCAAAAATCAATAAAGAACCATATTCAGTCGTGATATCTCTTAATCCTTGTAAGAAACCTTCTACTGGTGGTACAACACCCATATTTCCAGCAACAGGTTCCACAATCACGCCTGCAATATCGTCACCAAACTCTTCAAAAGCCACTTTAATTGCATCTAAATCATTATAAGGTACAGTTATTGTATTCTTTGCAATACCTTCAGGTACACCAGGTGAATCAGGTAAACCTAAGGTCGCCACACCTGAACCAGCTTTGATTAATAAAGAATCACTGTGCCCATGATAACAGCCTATAAATTTAACAATTTTATTTCGTCCAGTATATCCACGTGCTAAACGTAAAGTATCTAATGTTGCTTCTGTGCCTGATGACACCATTCTTACCTTTTCAATAGAAGGAACACGTTCGATAACGAGCTCAGCTAGTTTGTTCTCTTGTAATGTTGAAGCACCAAAACTAGTACCTTTATCTACCACTTGATGAATACTATCAATCACTTGTTTATTTTGGTGACCTAGAATAAGCGGTCCCCAACTTAAGACATAATCTATATATTCATTTCCATCAATATCATAAATTTTTGATCCTTTGCCATGATCCATAAATATTGCTGGTGTATCTACTGATTTGAAAGCTCTAACTGGACTATTGACACCACCTGGCATCAATGTCTCAGCTTTTTGCATCGCCTGTTCAGAATTCGTATACCTCATTAATTTATCCTCCTTATTGTTCGTCTAGATAACGACAAATATCTTTTGAGAAGTAAGTGACAATCATATCTGCACCTGCACGTTTCATAGAAATCATTTGTTCCATAACAACAGCCTTTTCATCTATCCAACCGTTTAATGCAGCAGCTTTCGTCATACTATATTCACCACTTACATTGTAAGCTACTACTGGAATATTCGTTGTATTTCTAACGTCTCTTATAATATCTAAAAAGCTTAATGCCGGTTTGACAATCATCATATCAGCACCTTCAGCTAAATCACTGTCAAGCTCTCGCATAGCCTCTCTTCGGTTCGCTGGGTCCATTTGATATGTCTTACGATCTCCGAATTGTGGTGTTGATTCCGCAGCATCTCTAAATGGTCCAAAGAAACTTGATGCATATTTAATACCATAACTCATGATTGGTACATTTTGATAACCAGCAGCATCTAATCCTTCACGAATCGCAGCAACAAATCCATCCATCATATTACTTGGTGCAATAATATCTGCGCCCGCTTCAACTTGAGAAATTGCTGTCTTCACTAATAATGGTAATGATTTATCATTATCCACATCTTTTGTCTGTTCATTGATTACACCACAGTGACCATGATCTGTATACTCACATAGACATGTATCAGCTACTACAAGTAAATCACTATATAATGATTTAGCCTTGCGTGTTGCTTCTTGGACAATTCCGTTATGGTCATATGCACCTGTACCTACATGGTCCTTTTCATTGGGTACACCAAAGAACATAATGGCTCTAATACCTAATTCATATGCTTCTTTAATTTCTTCTTCTACTAAATTTAAGCTCAATTGATATACACCAGGCATTGAGACGATTTCTTCCTTAACGTTATCTCTTTCTACTACAAATATCGGATATATTAAATCCTCTTTATGAACGTGTGTTTCACGAACGATATCTCTCATTGACTTACTACTACGTAATCTTCTGTGTCTATCAAATTGCATTATCTTTCCAACTTTCTAAGATTTTATTTACTAGTGAATCTAGTGTTTGTATATTGGCTTTTGTAGCTTGAATATCAAATTTATTAATTGTTGCTAATGTTTGATCTCCAATTACATAATAATGATTAAAGTCGATATCACCGGCTTGATTAAAGAAAAATTCTACTGCTGATGAGCTCGCAAATGTAATTGCATCAACTGCATTATTTGATAAAAGCTGTATAACATTATTTATATTTTCAGTATGTGGAATAGGCTGATATAAGTCAATTTTCTGAACTGAAAATGATTGATCTTCTAATGCATATTGTAAGTATGGCCTAGCAGCTTGGCTAGAAGGAATTAATATTTTACTATGTTTTTCACCTTGGAAGTCTTGAATAAAACCTTCTTGTGAATAATCTTTAGGGCAATAATCAACTTGAATCCCTTTAGATTGGCAATATTCTGCAGTCTTTTTACCAATTACTGCAACATGGTTAACGTGTGTTTGTGTAAAATATGGTAAAAAGTACTCCACTGCTTTTTTAGACGAAAAAATAAGCCAGTCATAGTTAACTTCTAGTAATTCAGTATCAAAGGATAATGGCGCTACATCAATTAATGGTTTGTGTAGTATACATACATCCTCTCTCTTAAATTTACTAGTTTGTGTCATAACTATAACTGGTCTCATTGATTTCACCTCAAACGATTTATTCAGATTCGTTTAATGTCTTAATTATTTCATATGCACCTTGTGCATTCAATACTTCTGTTACCTTTTCACCTAATTCTACAGGATTTGTACCTTGTTCTGTATGTTGATAACGTGTCTTACCATCTGGTGACATAATTAATCCTGTGAATTCAATCAAACCATCAGAACCTTTAGTAGCATAACCACCAATTGGCACTTGGCAACTTCCATTCATTCCTGCTAAGAATGTACGCTCTGCGGTAACACAATCTGCAACATCTGCATTGTGTACTTGTTGTAATAAATCAAGTAACTCTTGATCATCTGATCGACATTCAATACCTAATGCACCTTGGCCTATTGCGGGAATCAAAGTATCTTCGTCTAGATAAGAAGTTACAATATCATCTGACCAACCCATACGTTTAAGTCCTGCTGCTGCTAAAATAATGGCGTCATAATCTTCTGTTTCTAATTTCTTAAGACGAGTGTCGATATTTCCACGTATCCATTTTATTTGTAAATTAGGATGCTTAGCTAGAATTTGCGCACCTCTTCTTAATGAGCTCGTTCCTACAATACTATTATCAGGTAACTCATCTAATGGAACATGATTTTTTGCTATATAGGCATCGTATGGATTTTCACGGTCTGGAATACACCCCAATGTTAAGCCCTCAGGAATAACACTTGGAACGTCCTTAAGTGAATGAATTGCCATATCTATTGAATGATCGAATAATTCATTTTGAATTTCCTTAACGAATAAACCTTTACCACCAACCTTCGATAATTGTTTATCGATAATTCGGTCACCTTTAGTAACGATTTCTTTGATTTCAATTTCTAAATTTTCATCAATGGCCTTTAATTTATCTATAAATTGTTGGCTTTGTGTTAAAGCAAGTTTACTCCTACGAGAACCAACGACTAGTTTACGCATGATGTGCCTCCTTGTGTCAATGACTGTATGTCATTAAATCATGAATAGCTTATATAATTCGATATTTAATGTATACTTGAAAAATGTGAAGCAAAAAATAAATTAATCATACTTAGACAGAATAATATTGCATTAAAGTAAATGAGTTTAATTGACTCTATCTTTTTTCTTACCCTAAAAAGTAAATAAACACCATATAATAAGGTTATAATCGTAGATAAAAATACCTTTGGATCAATTAATATCTTTACACCAAGCGTGTTAAAGCCCCATTGTGCACCTAAAATGATACTTAAAATAATAAGCGAAAATCCTATTAATGTACTATAAAAAACAACTTGTTCTAAAGTTGCTACACTCGCTATTCTAAAATACTTTTGGTTAAAACGCTTTTGCTTTAAATTTTTATATTGAATGAAATATAAAATACAGTTTACAAAAGCAAAGGCAAAAAGTGCATAACTCATCGTTGCCAATGCAATGTGCACGACTAACAGTTCATTAATCACAGTCGTTTGACCAATTGAACTTTGATAGTGCATAGGTTGGAACGTATTTACTGCAATAAATACAAATCCTATTAAATTAAATAAGAAAATCGATATATTAATTTGCTTTATCACACTGATGACAATAGATATAGAAATGATTAACCAAGCAAGTGCAAATAACACATCAAAAATATTATTTAACGGGACATGTTGGGTTGCGTTTATATAAAAAGATAAAGAGATTGTCTGTAATACCCAAACAATCCCCAAAGTAACGAACCCCACTTTACTTACGATGTAATGTTTCTTAACAAAGTCGATAAAATAACAAGCAATACTGATTAAATAAAATACTAATATAAGTTCATTTAACCTAATAAATAAAGTTTCTTGCATATCATCACCATTTGAATATGCTTATTCAAAACTTAGAATTTGACTATTAGTCACTTCACTCTTTTTCTTACGTGGTTCGTAACCAGCCTCAGCTTCTATGTCAAAAATGTTTTGAAACAGCTCTAATTTTTCGTTGCCTTTTCTATCACTACTCAATTCTTTAGCTTGTTTAATTGGATCCTTTAACATTTGATTGATGATGCTTTTTGTATGCTTCGAGATGACTTTACGTTCTCTCTCTGAAAGACCTGGTAACTTTCTATCTATACTTTCCATGGTTTCAGCTTGAATATTCATTGCTTTCTCACGTAAAGCTCTAATAACTGGTACAACACCTAACATATTAACCCATTCATTATGAGCAGCTATTTCAGATGGTATACGTTGCATTATCTCGTTAGCTGCATCTTGACGTTCTCTTAAATTAGCATCTACTAATCCTTTCAAATCATCAACATCATAATTAAAGATACTTTGAATGGCATCTATGTTTGGCTCAATGTCTCTTGGTACTGCGATATCGATAAGTACTAAAGAGTCAGTTTTTCGTTCATTCGCAATAGACTGTATCATTTCATTTGTGATGATATAATTCTCAGAGCTAGTAGAACTAATAACGATATCAACTTTAGCTAAAAGTTTTGGTAATGATGACATTGGTTCAAAGTTTACATTATGTTTCGTTGCAAGATCTTGTGCTTTACTTAGTGTTCTATTCACAATCGTAATATCAGTAACTCCTGAACCAATTAAATTTAGAAGTGATAACTCACTCATTTCCCCTGCACCAATGATTAAAGCTTGCTTATTGTTGATTTTGCCAAATACTTTCTTACTAAGTTCAACTGCTGCATAAGAAACACTTACTGCATTATCTGCTATATCAGTTTCGTTATGTGCTTTTTTCGCAAAAGTAATAGCTTGTTTAAAAAGATGATTAAAAATCGTACCTGTTGTTTCTTCATCTTGGGCAATAAAGAATGCATCTCTTATTTGTCCTAGAATTTGAGTCTCACCAAGTACAATAGAATCTAGACCAGAAGTGACATGCAATAAATGATTTACTGCTTCGTCCCCCACGTTTACTTCTGTCATTTCCTTTATTTCTTCGACATCAAATCCAAATGATCGTGCTAAAAAGCGTTGAATATAGTAACGACCCGTATGAATTTGATCTACGACTGCATATACTTCTGTACGATTACATGTTGATAAAATAACATTCTCTAAAATAGATTTTGTCTCAAATAAATCAACATTGGCTGAACGTATGGCATCATCTTTGAAAGCAACTTTTTCTCTAAGTGCTACATCTGCTGTACGATGATTAATGCTTACCGCAATTAAATGCATTTATAACGCCCTCCATACATATTACAATAACTAAATTATAACACAATTATTGCTGTAGTTAAGCATGTTGCTTAACTAAATTAGAAGAATTATAATTTACATTCAAATTGTTGTCATAATTTAGTCGAAATTAGACAATTTCGTATCTAAATTGATTACAGTTTTAAATGATTATAAATAACGTGCTATCTTATCCCAAATTTGTTGTTGCTTATTATTTTTCACAGATGAATAACTAATTATATCGTCTTCTGGTTCCATTTCTAACTTTTGCTGTATATTTGCTAAATGTTTTTGTACTTTACCCTTTGGAATTTTATCTTCCTTTGTCGCAACGATTAATGTCGGTAATTCATAATATTTAAGATAATTATACATTAAGATATCATCTTCAGTTGGGTTATGTCTTAAATCAACAAGTTGTATGACCAACTTTAAAGATTCTCTTTCTGAAATATAGCGTTCAATCATTTTACCAAATGCTTCACGTTGTTTCTTGCTCACTTTGGCATAACCGTATCCTGGTACATCGACGAATACAAGTTGATTATCGATATTATAAAAATTTAAAGTTTGAGTTTTTCCAGGTTGTTGGGAGGTACGTGCCATATTTTTTCTACCTATCATACTGTTAATAAATGTAGATTTACCAACGTTAGATCTTCCACTTAACGCCACTTCTGTAAGACCCGTTTCTGGATATTGTTCAGGTTTTACTGCGCTGATTAATAATTCTATTTCATTAGGATTTATCTTCATTTTTGTCGACCCTCTTTTCTACTAATTTGACTGTTCTATTATATTACAGTTTTGCTTATATGAATACGACTATTTACTGGCCTTGTAATTTGTAGCTTAAAAATAATTTTAAATTTGCAACACGATATATACAAATGACTTTCAAATCAATAAAACAAAAAAAGTCCTAAGTTGATATGATAACAACTTAGGACTTTACATAAACACTATTTAAGCTGATGTTTGTTCTTTATTAATAAGATTACCATCTTTATCATATAGCTCAGGTTCTTTTTCTTCAGTGATTGTTTCATCAGTGATTACAACCTTAGCAACGCCTTCAGATGAAGGTACATCATACATAATATCAATTAATGCTTCTTCGATAATAGAACGTAAACCACGAGCACCAGTCTTACGTTCAATTGCTTTCTTACTGATTGCTGCTAGAGCTGCTTCAGTAAATTCTAACTCAACATCATCTAATTCTAACATCTTCGTATATTGTTTAACTAATGCATTCTTAGGTTGCGTTAAAATATTATTTAACGCATCTACATCTAATGTTTCTAAGTTAGCCACAATTGGCACACGACCAATAAATTCTGGTATTAGACCATATGATTGTAAGTCTTCTGGTCTAATTTGTTCTAAAATTGCATCTTCATCGTATTTAGATGCCTCACTACTTGAGAAACCAATGACCTTTTCGCCTAATCTACGTTTGATTACTTCATCGATTCCATCAAAAGCGCCACCAAGTACGAATAAAATATTCGTCGTATCAATTTGAATCAATTCTTGGTTAGGATGTTTACGTCCACCTTGTGGCGGAACGCTAGCAGTTGTTCCTTCCAAGATTTTAAGCAATGCTTGTTGTACACCTTCACCAGAAACATCTCTAGTAATAGATGTGTTTTCTGATTTTCTAGCTATTTTATCAATTTCATCGACATAAATAATACCTTTTTCAGCTTTATCTACATCAAAGTCCGCTGCTTGTATTAATCGTAGTAAGATGTTCTCAACATCGTCACCAACATAACCTGCTTCAGTCAGACTTGTAGCATCTGCAATAGCAAATGGTACATTTAAAGTTTTAGCTAACGTTTGTGCTAATAACGTTTTACCACTACCAGTAGGTCCAATTAATGCAACGTTACTCTTTTGTAATTCAACTTCATCATCTTTCGGACCTAACTGTTGAATACGTTTGTAATGATTATATACTGCAACTGCTAATGATTTCTTAGCCTTTTCTTGACCAATAACATAATCGTTTAATTGATCCATAATTTCTTTAGGTGTTGGCAATTCAGTTAAACCTTCTGGTTCAGCTTGAGCTAATTCTTCTTCTACAATTTCAGAACATAGCTCGATACATTCATTACATATATATACGCCACTTCCTGCGACTAATTTTTTCACTTGATCTTGATCTTTACCACAGAAAGAGCATTTTAAATTCTCTTCACCTTCATTGAATTTAAACATTCTATTTACACCCCTATTCCCTAAAGACTATACTAAATAGTATTTTAATATGCAACTTATACAATTCCAAGTTTTTTGCATAAAGTACTGTAGCAGATACATTAATGAATGCATCTGCTACTGGATTACTATATTAAACAACTAACATATAATTCACAAAACAATTTGCTTAGTTTATATTTAGTTATGCTTCAGTGTCATCTTTAGATGGTTCTACTAACTTTGCTTCATCAACTAATAAATCGATAACTTTTTGGATACGCACGTCATTCTTAACGATGTCTGTGCTACCAAGTGTTTGTTTAATATCTTCTACTGAGATATTAAATTGTTCACTCATTTTTTCTAATTCTTTATCGATGTCAGCATCAGTTACTTCAACCTCTTCTGCATCAGCGATTGCTGTTAATGTTAAGTTTGTCTTAACGCGCTCTTCAGCATCGTCTTTCATTTGTTCTCTTAATTGTGATTCATCTTGACCAGAGATTTGGAAGTATGTTTCAAGATTTAAACCTTGTTGTTGCATACGTTGACCAAATTCTTGAACCATGCGATCTAATTCTGTATTAATCATCGCTTCTGGAATATCGATTGTTGCATTGTTTGAAGCTTTGTTAATCGCTTCTTCTTTTTGAGCATTTTCTGCTTCAGTTGCTTTTTGTTCAGCTAAACGTTTACGTAAATTTTCTTTGTACTCGTCAACTGTGTTCGCTTCAGCATCTAACTCATTAGCAATTTCATCAGTCAATTCTGGAACATCTTTAAATTTAATTTCATTTACTTTAGTTTTGAATGTAGCTTCTTTACCAGCTAATTCTTCAGCGTGATATTCTTCTGGGAAAGTAACGTTTACATCTTTCTCTTCACCAGCTTTAACACCTACTAATTGTTCTTCGAATCCTGGGATAAATGAACCTGAACCGATTTCTAAATCGTAACCGTCAGCTTGTCCACCTTCGAATTGTTCACCGTCAACATAACCATCAAAGTCGATGTTTACTGTATCGCCTTCTTCAACAGCACCATCTTCTTTAACGACCATTTCAGCTAAGTGGCCTAATTGGTGATCGATAGACTCTTGAACTTCTTCGTCTGTTAATTCAGAACTTTGTTTTTCGATTTCTAATCCTTTGTAGTCACCTAATTGTACTTCAGGCTCAACTACTACAGTAGCTTCGAAAGTCATGTCTTTACCTTTTTCAATTGAAGTAACATTGATTTCAGGTTGATCAACTGGTTTAATGCCAGTTTCATCAATTGCTTCACCGTAAGCTTCTGGTAATAAGATATCAACTGCATCTTGATATAATGCTTCTACGCCAAAGCGTTGTTCAAAGATTGGACGTGGTACTTTACCTTTACGGAAACCAGGTACATTAATTTGTTTAACTACTTTTTTAAAAGCCTTATCAATTGCATTGTCTACTTTTTCTGCTGGAACTGTAACGGATAATACACCTTCGTTACCTTCCTTTTTTTCCCAAGTTGCTGTCATGTATAAAAACCTCCATGATTATCCTATTTTATTTTTTCAACTCCATTATTATAGCATACGTCAATGTTCTACACAAACACGGAACATACAAAACAATTGGCATGTTGAAATTTTAATTAATTCGATTTTTTAATACTACCATATTTACTTACCCAAATTACACAAACTTAATTAAATTATTCCTGTATATCGATGGATACAAGTAATTTGGTAACTTCGTTTGATTCATCTATTTCCTCTAGCCCCAACATCGATTTGAAATAGTTTACATATGCTTCTATCCAAACTGCTAGTGGTGCAAACTCAAGAATATCAAGTGGGTATAATAAAATCGCATGATTATTCATTAAGTGATGTGCTTCATCTGTTATTTGTGCAGCGTCATCTTCTAAACGATTGAGCACTTCTGGTATAACTTGTATCTTTATGTCTGTATGGTCCAGTCCTGCTAAATCTTTAGGAATCGGTAATAAATCAAACCCGTACTTCTTAATTTGTACTGGCTCACTGTAACTTGCAAAACGTAAATATTCAAGCATAATGCTTATCACATTAGGTGCTAACGGTAACGCTTCTATAAGATTTGCCACCGTTTTTTTATAATTATATTGATTATGATCTATTAAAGTTAACACTGTATTGACCTGTTCTCTCAAAGACAATACGTCAAATTGTTGTAGTTGTTGTGACGCACGTTCATTATGTTGTTCTAGTTGACTGAGAGCATATTCCTTTAAAGGGTACAACTCCATACGTGTTCTATGATCATTGACCTCATCAATAATTTGGTCAATGACTTCGACCACTTCAAAATATTGTCCTAAACCACTTAAACTTTTAATATAATAGACCATTAATTCATCGTACTTTGTTATGCCTTGCTTTAATAAAATGATAGCCTCTTCACGTAATTCTAAATAATGTTTCATTTGATATAGCATGGAACATTTCAATAATGCCAAAGCGTCATCAAGTTCAAATTGTCTTTCATAATCCTCAAACAATTCATACGCATGATCGAAATGACCATTGTGTAAAGATTCTTTGATGTCTCGTGTTAACTTTTTTTGTGATTGCGGAAAAGGGATAATATCAGACATAGCCATACACCTCTACTTTAATGCTTGTAATATTAAAGCACTCCATGTTTCAAAATCATCATAATTGTCAATTTTTGCTTGATCCATCCACTTTATTCTTAAAGTATCGGTCTCTTTTGCCTCAACATCACTACTATTGACATTAATTTTAAACACAACGCCCATATGTACTTCTCCAACTTCATTAGTATCATCATTAATAAAGCCAATGTAGGCTAAGTTTTGAGATTTTTGAGCAGATAATCCAACTTCTTCTTCTAGTTCTCTTTGTGCGTTAACTCTTAACACTTCATTAATTGAGTCTGCACCTTTAACATCATTCATATGGCCACCAACACCAATCGATGATTGTCCGTGTAATCTAGCTTCACCGCCACCTGACAAACGTTCGTAAACTAAAATTTCATCACGCTCATTTTCCAAAATACAATATGAAATGAGTTGTTTATATGTAGGGTCCTCCTCCATATCTCCGCGACGTTTCACTTCATATTTAGTCAAAGTATCAAATATTTCTTGACCTTTCACTGAATTTTTATCCAAGAAACCATTAAATTTATTTTTTTCTTCATTAAATAATGTAGATCTTGGTACTACTGTTATCATTTCATCAAACTTAGACATAATTTACTCCTTTGAATCTGACTTTACAGCCATTTTATCAAATGATAACGCTATATATCAAAATGTTTATTAAACACAACATATATGTACCATCTTTTAAGTATAAATATAAAATAAAGAGATGTACAAAGGTGTACATCTCTTTATTTTGAAATATTATTTTAAAGCTTCTTTAGCTTTAGCTACTAATTCACCGAAAGCTTTTTCATCTGAAATAGCAATTTCAGAAAGCATTTTACGGTTAACATCGATTTCAGCTTTTTTCAAACCATTCATTAATCTTGAATAGCTCATGTCATGTTGACGTGCAGCCGCATTGATACGAGTAATCCATAATTTACGGAAATCACGTTTTCTTTGACGACGGTCACGGAATGAATATTGACCTGATTTCATTACTTGTTGTTTTGCTACTTTATATAATGTGCGTTTTGCACCGAAGTAACCTTTAGCTAATTTAATCGTCTTTTTACGACGAGCTCTTGTTACTGTTCCACCTTTAACTCGTGGCATAATAAATTCCTCCTCTAAATATCTTCGTACTTAATATGTTCTTCTGACTTTTTGCGTCAATTATTTTTTATAAGATAATAATTGTTTTACACGTTTCATGTCTGATTTGTGTACTAATGAAGCTTTACGTAATTTACGTTTTTGCTTAGTAGATTTGTTTGCGAATAAGT
Organism: Staphylococcus gallinarum; assembly: GCF_029774255.1. NCBI lineage: Bacteria > Bacillati > Bacillota > Bacilli > Caryophanales > Staphylococcaceae > Staphylococcus > Staphylococcus gallinarum. The sequence goes on along the minus strand of NZ_CP069082.1, from coordinate 1,259,309 downwards.
GAGATGTGAAAGCTCTTGAACGTTTTAATTTACCTGAACCAGTTCTTTTAACACGTTTAGCTGCTCCACGGTGTGTTTTCATTTTAGGCATGATTCATTTCCTCCTGTAATATCTTTATTATTTTTCGTTTAATGGGCTAAGCGTAATAAACATTTGACGCCCGTCCATTTTTGGTCTTTGTTCAACTGTTGCGATATCTTTACATTCATCTGCAAATTTCTCTAAAACACGTTGACCAATTTCTTTGTGCGTAATCGCACGACCTCTGAAACGAATTGAAACTTTACATTTATCGCCTTTAGATAAAAATTTGCGACCATTTTTCAATTTTGTTTGGAAATCATGTTCCTCAATTGTTGGACTCAAACGAATTTCTTTAAGATTAATTGTTTTTTGTTTCTTCTTCATTTCTTTTTCTTTTTTCTGTTGTTCGAATTTATACTTACCGTAATCCATAATTCTAGCAACAGGTGGTTTAGCGTTTGGAGCCATTAAGACTACATCTAAACCAACACGATCAGCCATTTCAAGGGCTTCGTTTTTCGTTTTAACGCCAATTTGTTCTCCATCTTGGCCAATTAAACGTAATTCTTTTGCGCGAATCTTTTCGTTAACTTGAGTTTGATCTTTTGCTATGGTTGACACCTCCAAGATTTTTACGAAATTATCCCAAGCAAAAAGAGCGAGTACATAACATACCCGCTCTTCTCTACACATGACAATCCATGTATATATAGACCTGCCAACTGCAATTAGCGTCGCTACAGGTGAGAAGCGGGAGCTTCTTCTTGGTTCGTTTCGTATTCAACGTTACCTATCATATCAACATTAATTGGCTAAGTCAACAGTTTTATTAAATTATTTTATTTCATCCATTTTTACATCTTGACGTAAGTCAACTTGTTCTAAAGGAATCTTCTTCGTTTTATAGCGTAATTTATGATAGATAAAGAACACTAAGAATACTGGTATTCCCATATAAGTAATGACAAAGCGATTTAAATCAAAGTCACCTGTTTTGATGAAATCAACGTCTTGACCAATGATAACAATCACACATAATATACCGGCAAAAATAGGTCCAAATGGGAATAGTTTAGCAGTATATTTAAGCTTAGATTTATCATAATTTTGCTTGTTAAATGCCTTTCTAAATCTATAGTGGCTTATCGCAATACCTACCCATGCAATAAAACCGGTCATACCACTAGCTGCAACGATATATTGATAAGCATCTCCACTTACATGTTGTAATAAGAAAATACCGATTACAATTAATGCAGTTACGAATAATGAAATATACGGTACACCGTATTTGTTAGTTTTACCAAAAATTGGAAAGGCTAGTTTATCTTTACTCATTGAATATAACATACGTGTTGATGCATACATTCCAGAATTACCTGCAGATAATACTGAGGTAAGGATGACAGCATTCATAAATGACGCTGCAAATGCTAAACCAGCATTTTTAAAGACTAATGTAAATGGTGATGTAGCTACACTATCATCTCCACCCATTAACGCAGAGCTATCATATGGAATTAACATACCGATAACAAATATCGCTAAGATGTAAAATAATAATATTCTCCAGAATACTTGTTTTATCGCTTTAGGTACTGCACGCTCTGGATTTTCAGATTCACCTGCAGTAATACCAATCAATTCTGTTCCTTGGAATGAGAATCCGGCAACTAAGAATACACCTAATATAGATAATAAGCTTCCACCAATACCATCACCTAAGATTGGTCCATTTCCTTTTGTAAATGTATCAAAGCCAACAAATTCGCCACCCATGATACCTACAATCGTTAACAATCCAATCGCAATAAAGATAATAACTGTTACGACTTTAATCAAAGCAAACCAATATTCACTTTCTCCATAAACTCGAACTGATAAAGCATTTAAACCAAAGATAATTATTAAGAATAAACAACTCCACAACCACGCTGGAATGCCTGCTAAAGGACTCCAATATTGTATAACTTGTGCAGCTATTGTAACATCTGCCGCTACTGTTATTACCCAGTTAAACCAATAGTTCCATCCTAATGCAAATCCTAATGAAGGATCTACAAATCTTGTTGCATATGTACTAAATGAACCAGATACCGGTAAATAAGTAGCCATTTCACCTAGTGATGTCATTAAGAAGAATACCATAGCACCGATTATAGCGTAGGCGAGCAATGCACCTAGAGCTCCAGCGTCATGGATTGCACCACCTGAAGTCATAAATAACCCAGTTCCGATACAACCTCCAATTGCGATCATTGAAATATGACGGTCTTTAAGTCCCCTTTGTATACCATCATTCTGATTATTTTGTTTTGCCATAGAAGCTTCCTTTCTTTGTAAACTTAGAGGTTAACTTTCTATATGTTTTAGCCAGTGTCTTTATAGTTTGTCTCATACTGACAGCTTATGATTATTCACATCAGTAGTCACTATAATTTTGCTCTTTCCCGAAGCATATGCTTTATAGTTTTACGCCTAAAAAAAGGTTGCATACCTAATAGATATGCAACCAATTTAATAATAGCATGTATATAGGTAGCACATCACATATGTGACAGTTCAGTCTCTTTCGATAACTGACCCAACAAACAGTATAAATGGATAAAGTCTGTTTCGGCGATTTTACCTTTCAACATTCGTCATATGCCCCATTCGACATCAAAATGCTTACTTATTAAAAACGCAACCTCTAACTCAAATTTTATGAATTTTATTTATTTCACTAACTTGTAATATACATTATTTTGTAAAGACTTTCAAGACTATCTTTGTTTTTTCAAACGAATCTCATCTACAAGATTCCAAATGAATTCATCTTTTTCAAGTGTTTCTTGATCTTGAGAACCATATTTCCTTACATTTACTTCATTGTTTTCAACTTCTTTATCACCAACAACAAGTTGATAAGGAATTTTTTGCATTTGAGCTTCTCTTATTTTATAGCCCATTTTTTCATTACGATCATCAATGTCTACACGTACGCCTTGTGATTTCAACTCATCTTGAATATGACGTGCATAATCATAATGTAAATCAACATTAACTGGAATAATAGCTACTTGTTTAGGTGCTAACCAAGTAGGATATGCACCCTTAGTTTCTTCAGTCAAGAATGCAACAAATCGTTCCATTGTTGACACTACGCCTCGGTGTATAACTACTGGGCGATGTTGTTCACCATCATTTCCGATATATGTTAAATCGAATTTTTGAGGTAATAAGAAATCGAGTTGTGCAGTAGATAATGTTTCTTCTTTACCCATTGCAGTTTGAACTTGAACGTCTAATTTCGGACCATAGAACGCCGCTTCACCGATTGCTTCTTCATAATCCAATTCTAATTCATCAGCCGCTTCTTTTAACATGCTTTCAGCTTTGTTCCACATATCATCATTATCGAAGTATTTTTCTTTATCTTCAGGATCGCGGTAACTTAATCGGAATGAATAATTTTCAAAACCAAAATCATTATAAACATCAATTATAAGATTAACAACGCGTTTGAATTCTTCTTTAATTTGATCTGGACGTACGAAAATATGCGCATCATTTAAAGTCATACCACGAACACGTTGCAATCCTGATACTGCCCCACTTGCTTCATAACGATGCATTGTACCTAACTCTGCAATACGAATTGGCAACTCACGGTATGAATGTGGTTTATTCGCATAGATCATCATATGATGCGGGCAGTTCATAGGGCGTAGTACCATTTCTTCATTTTCGTCTAATTTCATTGTTGGGAACATATCATCTTGATAGTGATCCCAGTGACCAGATGTTTTATATAAATCAACATTTGCCATAACTGGTGTATACACGTGATCATATCCCATGCTCACCTCTTTATCGACAATATAACGTTCGATTTCACGGCGAATTGTAGCACCGTTAGGCAACCATAAAGGTAGACCCGCACCAACAAGTTGGTTATTAGAGAATAATTCTAACTCCTTACCAATTTTACGGTGATCACGTTCTTTTCTTTCTTCAAGCATTTGTAAATGTGCTTTTAAATCCTTTTTGTCAAAGAACGCAGTACCATAAATACGTTGTAGCATTTTATTATTGCTATCACCACGCCAATATGCACCAGCTGTAGATAATAGTTTAAACTCTTTTATTTTCGCAGTAGTTGGAACATGTACACCTCGACAAAGATCTGTAAATTCACCTTGAGAGTATAATGTTACATTTTCATCTTCAGGTATTGCATCAATCAATTCTTGTTTATAAGGGTCATCACTAAAGAATGCTTTTGCTTCATTTCTAGTTACCACTTTACGTTCTATTGGATAATTTTCATTGACTATTTGTTTCATTGTCTTTTCAATTTTTTCAAAGTCATCAGATGATATACTTTCTTCCATATCGAAGTCATAGTAGAATCCACCCTCAATCACTGGACCTACACCAAAGCAAACATCTCCATACAGACGTTTTAAAGCTTGTGCCATTAAATGTGCTGTCGAATGACGTAACACTTCTAATGCTTCTTCACTACCTGGTGTTACGATTTCAATTTCCCCATCAGTTTCAATTGGACGTGTTAAATCAATCAATTGTCCATTTAATTTACCTGCAACAGCTTTTTTACGTAAACCAGGGCTAATAGATTGTGCTATATCTTCAGTTGTTGTGCCTTTATCAAACACCTTCGAATTGCCATCTGGAAATGTTATATTAATTTGCTCCATAATTACCCTCCTATTTTTCATATGTACTATCATCAATAATGAACTGTCAAACACACTACTAAAAAAACAAAAAGACCCCATCCCAAAAGGGACGAGGTCATCGTGGTACCACCCTAAAATAAGACATCGTCTAACTTAAAGTTAACTTTGCCTACTCTACTTAAGATAACGGTCTTGAGCCGGATGTGATTTAGCACACCATTTACAAAGTAGTAATGAACAAGTATACTTACCAAAATCTCATCTCACTTGGCTCTCTGTAAAGTATTCACTGGTCCATCATGTCTTTGACAATTTCATATTGATTTAGATTTATCTATATTATACAACAATTATTCAATATTTCAATCGTTCCTATAATTTTTTCCTTCAAGATAGTATGGTGTAGCCAATGCTTTAATACGCTCTAATATTCTAGCCGCCTTAGTTTGCTCTGTACCATCACGGGTCACAGAAAGATGATGTTCCAATTCTTTGAAGCTCAGGTTAGATGTGAAGAATGTAGGTAGTTCTTGTACCATACGATAATGTAACAATGGGCCAATCACTTCATCACGTGCCCACGGCGTAATTTCCTCAGCACCGATATCATCTAATATTAAGATATTCGCTTCTCTTACACGTGATAACTTAGTTTCAAATGAACCATCTTTAAATCCACCCTTTAATGTTCGAATGAATTCTGGTAAGTATACGATAGTTGAAGGAATTTTTTTAGTCTTTAACTGATTGGCGATTGCTCCCATTATAAATGACTTGCCTGTACCAAATGGCCCATATAAATAAAGTCCTTTAACACCCGTCTCTTTATTGGTGATTTGTTCACACACTTTATTTACCGCCATAGCTACGTCCAATCTATCACGTTTATCCATATAAATATCTTCTAATTTAGCATTTAAAGTATCGCGTTGCATATGGTGCGAAGTAATTAGATGGGAGTTGAATCGTTCTTCATCATGCTTTATTTTACATGGACATGGCAAATATTTAATTTTTATATGTCCATGTTCAATATATAACTCTGGTACATGCCCCTTTACAAAGTTCGGACATTGTTCAAATGCATGGCCATCATAATGTTTTTGTTGATCTTTATATTCTTGCAAAATATTTAAATCTTCATCAATCATAGCATTAGTTAGATTCTTCTGATTTGACTCTAAAAAAGCTTTTACATCAGGATCATTTATTACATCTTTTTTAATTTTAGCAATGCGCTTTGATAAATCATTAGAGTCGCCCATTATATTACTAAAAGACTTCATAGCTTATTCCTCCTTCCATTGTTGTTTCAAATGTTTAAGAAAGGCTTCTCTATCAGCCTTTAATTTTTCATCTTCTTCTGGTTCATTGTTTGCAGTTGCAGGATGATCATCCTGATCCTTAGCTTCTAATAACCATTTTGGCGTCATTTCTCTTGACGCTAATTGACGTTGTTTATACTTTGGAGCATGATTACGTGGTTCAGATTGTGCCTTATTCACTTTCATCGCTTGTTGATATGCTTGCTCTGCAGTCTTAATTCCTTTTTTCTTCCAATTGGACGCTATTTCTAAAATGTAAGTCTTTGGCAACTTCATATCTTCTTTTAACATAACATATTGAAGTAATACATTAATGACACCGAATGATAGTTTTTCTCGTTCAATTAAATCTTCAATCATAAACTTTTGTTGTGCAGTTGGTTCAGATTCTGACCAAGAAGCTAACATGTCAATCGGACTCGTTTCTTCTAGTTGCTGTAACCATTGTTGTTGTTTACTTTCCGTTGATGCACTTTGTTGAGTTGGTTCACTTTGTTGAGTTGGTGCAGATTTTGAAACTGCGTCACCCTTTTTATTTAATTTAGGTAACTGTTGTTCATGTTCAATTAAATAATAAGTTCGAGCATGCTTTCTTAACTCTTCAAAAGAAAGTTCTTGGGCACTAGTAATCGATTTCAAGATAATGCGTTTCATCGATTCTGGTGTCAAACCATATAAAGTAGCTAACTGTGTGATTAACTGTTTTGCATCTTTATTGATAATCTTTTTACTAATAAAATGTGTCTGCAATAGGTCATATAATGTCTCAAAATCAAACTTTACATCTGAAAGCTCGATGCCATTATAATGTTGGTCGTTCGGAATTTTACTCGTATCCACTTTAACTTGATGATTAGGTACTTTAAATACATCTGTAAATGTTCGCGTGACCTCTTGATAGTGTTGCATTGCTACAGTATGTTCTGCTTCGAAATACTGCTTTAATTGATGGTAACGCTGCTTACTGACTTCACTGTAAAGATAGACTGACAACATTGGATCATTAAAAAATTGTTTAGCAGATGGTGGTTGCACCAATTGATAGACAAATGAAGAAAGTTGTTCATCATGCTTTACAAAGGATTTCATTAGCCCAATACCTTCTAGCAAATCCATTTGTTTTCGAAATTCTAGCAAATTAATCTTTAATTCACTCATAATAATATAATGTGTAGCAATTGTGTCGGCTGACTGCTCAACAAATTGGTTTAAATAATGGTATAAACCAATTGCCTCAGGACCTATAAGTGGTGTAAATAATCTATTTAGTATTTGCAAATGTCTGTGATTGATTTCAAAATTACGAATGACATTAAAGTTATCATGCGGTCGCAATCCATAATCATTTGCCTGTAATCCCATCTAAGAATCACTCCGTTTATTCTCTGCTAAAATACCTTGCATCGATTCTAATAATTGATCGACATCTTTAAACTCTTTATAGACAGACGCAAATCTCACATAAGATACTTGATCCACGTGCATCAATAAGTTCATTACATACTCCCCAATTTCTCGCGAAGAAATTTCAGCTTGACCTGCATCACGCAATTGCCATTCAACATTATTTGTAATTTCCTCTAACTGTTCATATCGTACAGGTCTTTTCTCACATGATCGCACAAGTCCGTTTAAGATTTTCTCACGTAAAAATTGTTCCCTTGTTCCGTCTTTTTTCACGACGATTAATGGTCTCTTCTCTATATGTTCAAAAGTTGTAAAACGTGTCCCACACTTTTCACATTCTCTTCTTCTACGAATCGCATTAACTTCATCAGCATGTCTAGAGTCGACGACACGTGATTGCGTCGAATTACATTTCGGGCATTTCATCGTCTTATCACCCTCTCAATTTGATTAATTTTCATTATACTATAAATATGAGTCCCACAAAAGAATGGCAACACTTCAACTGAAATCACTTTACTTTTAGTTGTTTTATTATATTAAAATTTATAATTTACACCCATTTTCTTGGTTCCTAATAAAAATGCGCCATATAATATTGAAAAAGCGTAATGATTTCGACCATCTCATTTGGCAAGTCATTTTATCACAATACGATTCAAACGTTAATATATTATTGTTGCAATTCAACATGGTGTTATCATTTTCCTGACCGAGGTATACTAAATACGCTTAAATAGTAACAACTTCACATAATTAAGAAAACGCCAATCTCTATTTTTAACAATAGAAATCGACGTTTTAACTCATTAGAGATAGTTTACTCTACATTGATTATTATATTTTATATTAAGAATTAACCACGGCAGATGTCTGATTTGCAATTAACGAACCAATTTGTGCCGCTACTTCTACAACTCTATTAGAATAACCCCATTCATTATCATACCAAGCGATTACTTTAACCTTTTTATCACCCATTACCATCGTACTTTGTGTATCAATGATAGCAGAATGTGGATTTGTATTATAATCCATAGATACTAATGGTGCATCTTCTGTATCAATCACACCACCTAATGTATGTGCTTTGAATGCTTCGTTAACTTCTTCAACTGTAACAGATTTCTCTAAATCTACAACTAAATCTACTAAAGATACATTTTTTGTAGGTACTCTTAAGGCCATACCATGTAATTTACCTTCTAATTCTGGCAACACTTCTTTTAATGCTTTCGCAGCACCTGTAGAAGTTGGTATGATACTCTCATTGCAAGATCTTGCACGTCTCAAATCTTTATGAGGGTTATCAATATTGTTCTGATCGTTTGTAATCGCATGTACTGTTGTCATCAAGCCATTTTCGATACCAAACTGATCATTTAATACCTTTGCAACTGGACCAATACAATTTGTAGTACATGAAGCATTACTAAAGATATCATATGTTTCGATATCCAATTGATCATCGTTAACGCCTTTAACTATCATTTGTACGTCTCCACCTTTAGATGGTCCTGTTAATAATACCTTTTTAGCCCCAGCTTTAATATGTGCATCTGCTTTGTCGCCATGATTAAATTTACCAGTAGCCTCTATTACGATATCTATGTTCATTGATTTCCAAGGTAAATTTTCTGGATTTCTATCTGAAACTAATGTTATTTCATGATCACCAACTTTGATACCATTTTCAACTGGTTCCACAGTTAAATCATATGCACCATGTGTAGTATCGTAATTAATCAAGTGAGCAATTGTTTCCGGAGGGTAACTTGCATTAATTGCAACCACATTTAAGTCCTTATTTTTTAATGCGATTCTTAATACCATTCTTCCGATTCTGCCCATACCGTTAATTGCAATATTTGTAGCCATTAAAAAGCACCCCTCATCTTTGTGTTATACTTTATGGAAATAGTATAACATAAAACTTTGAATAAGAAAGCGTTTTCTTTTAGAAATTTCAATTTTTTATTTATGCTGTAATATAAAGCTTTTATTATCCCGAAATGCTGTAATAATTAGGCTATTAATGCAAAATATATCTTAATTTATGAGACTAAATGATAAAAAAACGTCAATTCCTATTTAATGTACTTATGCCATAGGAATTGACGTTATTTTTATTTGTATCAATGTGTTACTCTCATTATTTAGCATATATTGTTAAAAGCGTTACAACTTAGCTACGTTTCAAAACGTTAAATTTCGAAGCTAACGCCTTAATAAATCAGTGTTTTTATCTTCGTTAAACTTGCTAAAGAGATTAACTTAAGCACCTATAGTTAATAACAATTACATACATGCTATTTAATATGACTAAAGTAATTACTGTCCATCTTCTATTTCATTATCAATATAACCCTCTTCAATCAATAATGTTTCGACATTTTGCTTTAATTCAAGTTTGGTATCTCTATTATCAATTACATGATCTGCCATTCGACGCTTTTTATCTATTGAAATTTGACTTAAGACACGCGCTTTAGCATCCTCTAAACTTAAATCATTACGTTCCATTAAACGCTCGATTTGTATACTTTCAGATGTATATACCAACCAAACTTCATCGACAGTATCCTGCAATTCATTTTCATAAAGTAATGGAATATCCATAATTACATTATATCCTTGTTCTAAATAGGCCTCTTTTTCTTGTTCCATAATTTCATGGACGATTGGATGGACTATTTCATTGAGTTCTAATCTCTTTTCAGGATAATTAAAAATAAGTTCTCCAACATATTGTCTATCCATCTCACCATTCTCTAAAATCGCTTCCTCACCAAAGTGCTCACGAATTTGAGCGAGACCTGTCGTTCCTTTTTCTACTGCCTTTCGTGATGCAACGTCAGCGTCGACAATTTTAAAACCATGTATAGTTAATAATTCAGATACAGTTGATTTACCTGTAGCAATACCACCAGTTAATCCTATGACTTTTGGCATAATACTCACTCTTCCTTTACTTTTGGCATGTCGGACAAAAATGACTGTTTCTCGTTGCGATAACTTGTGTTTCTATATCAGTACCACATACTTTACATTGCTTTTGTTTATATACATTTAAATGTAGTTGCATCGTACCTTTACTACCATCTGCATGTAGGTAATCTGATATGCTTGTGCCTCCATTTTTTATACCCACTTCTAGGACTTCTCGAACATAATAAAACACCATTTCTCGCTCTTGATGTTTTAAATCTTTTGATAACCTAGCAGGATGTATACCAGCCCTAAATAACGCTTCACAAGCATAAATATTTCCACAACCTGAAATGACTCTATGGTCTAGTATCATCTGTTTAATTGGTTTATTTTGATACAGTTTCTTATCAAACCATGACAAATAATGACTTAACGCACCATCTTCAAATGGTTCAGGCGCTATTTCTAAAAATGAAGGATAGGCATCAAATGAGGCCACATTTCTAATTTCTCCAAATCGTCGTATATCTGAATACACAAGCAACTTGCCATTTGCTAGTTTAAACACAACATGCCAATGCTTTCTATAATTCGTGTTTGTAATATCTTCTATTTTGTCTACAACAAAGAATCCACCAGCCATACCTAAATGACTGATTAAAATACGATGCTCATGCTGTTTTTTAAGATAGAAAACAATATATTTACTTCTGCGTTCTACCTTCTCAATTATAAATTGTTGCGTGAACATTTGGAACGTATCTAATTCCATTCCTTTGATAATCGTTTCTTTATTTGCTGCCTTACCTTCTTTTACTTTATTTGAAAAGTGTACACCTACAATTTTCTGATCGACAACAAATGGTTCAATTCCTCTTTTTACGTGTTCAACTTCTGGTAATTCCGGCATTATTGTACCAACTTTCTATTTTGCATCATACCACGTCTTGCCATAACTAGATTCTACTTTCAATGGCACATCTAAATCTAATGCATTATCCATAATATCTTCTATAAATTTCTCAAATTCTGATACTTCATTTTCAGGAATTTCGAAGATTAATTCATCGTGTACTTGCAATAATAACTTCGCATGAAAATCTGTATCATCAATTGCTTTAGCAAAATTCACCATCGCTAATTTAATAATATCAGCAGCACTACCTTGAATTGGTGTATTCATTGCTGTACGTTCAGCGAAACTTCTTAAATTAAAGTTACGGCTCGTAATATCTGGAATATAACGACGTCTATGCAATAGTGTTTCCACATAACCATTCGCTTTACAATCTTTAACAATATCTTCCATATATTGTTTCACGCCTGGAAAGCTATCTAAATAATCATCAATAAATTGCTTTGCTTGCTTTCTAGTAATTCCTAAACTTTGACTTAAGCCATAATCACTAATGCCATATACTATACCAAAGTTTACAGCTTTCGCCTGTCGACGCATCATAGCATCAACCTCATTAGGTTCCACATTAAATACTTTCATTGCTGTTGCAGTATGAATATCTTCATCATTGATGAATGCTTGCATCATACTTTCATCTTGTGTGATATGTGCTAAAACACGCAATTCAATTTGCGAATAATCCGCAGAAAATATAACGTTATTTTCATCTGTAGATTTAAATGCTTTTCTAATTTTCCTACCTTCTTCTAGGCGTACAGGAATATTTTGTAAATTCGGATCAATTGAAGATAATCTACCTGTTTGAGCTAGGGTTTGATTAAATCTTGTATGAATGCGCTGATCTTTACTAATTACTTTCTGTAATCCTTCAACATAAGTTGATTGTAATTTAGCCAATTGTCTATATTCTAAAATATACTCGATGATAGGATGTTCGCCCTTCAATTGTTCCAATACATCAACAGCCGTAGAATAACCCGTTTTTGTTTTTTTAATAACTGGTAAATGTAGATTTTCAAATAATACTACGCCTAACTGCTTAGGTGAATTGATATTAAATGATTCTCCTGCCGCATCATAAATATTTTGAATTAATTCATCTAATTTACTTTGAATTTCGCTTTCCATCGTTTGTAAATCATTTACATCGGTATAAATACCAATTTCTTCCATTTGACTTAAAATTTCTGCCAATGGTAACTCTAAATCAAATAGTAATTCTGCTTGATTATACTCAGTCAGTTGTTCAAGCATTAATGGATATGATTGGTTAATTGCTTCAGTAATGGTAGCGATGTAATGATTAAGCACATCATCTTCTGGTATCGAACGTTTCTTACCTTTACCATAAATAGCAACACTCTCTTTTACATAGTGTTGACCATAATGAGTTACGACAGAATTCACATCGTCTATCGTTCTCGATGGATCAATGATGTAACTTGCCAACATTGTGTCAAATGTAATATTTTTCAAATCGATATTTAAACGATGCGCTGTGATATACGATTTTTTAGCATCATAAACCACTTTTGCAGTTTGACCATTTTCTAACCATTGAACGAGATCTTTATGTTTATCTATGTCATTTGCATCAATTACTACATGATGTGAACCATCATAAAATCCAAATTTCAAAATATCATCTTTCAAATAGTTTGTACCATCAAGTTCAAAATGAATATTCGCTTCCTCTAATGTAGCAAAATCTATTTGATCAAAATGATCTACTACTGAAATTTCCTTTTCTTCGACATTACTATTATCGCTATCCACATCAATTTGTTCTAGTAATTGTTTAAACTCTAATTTCTTGAACAATTCTACTTTGGCTGTTTCATCTAATTCATCAGGTAGCTTTGTATCACTAACCTTCACTTCTATAGGACTCTCACAATTAATCGTAGCCAATGCCTTACTCATAATTGCATCATCTTTACTATTCTCTAGCTTTTCTTTTAATTTCTTACCTGATACTTTATCAATATGTTCATAAACATTCTCAACAGTAGAGAATTGCTTAAGTAACTTGATTGCTGTTTTTTCACCTACGCCAGCAACGCCAGGAATATTATCTGATGTATCTCCCATTAAACCTTTCATGTCTATGATTTGGTTTGGAACTAAACCGTCATATTTTTCGGCAATAAAGTCTGGTGTATAGTGATCTACATCTGTCACGCCTTTTTTCGTATAATAAATTGTAACATTATCCGTTGCCAGTTGTGTTAAATCTCGGTCACCAGTAACAATGATTGTTTGAAAACCTGATTGGTCAGCCTCTTTACTCAAAGTTCCTATAATGTCGTCAGCTTCGTAATTATCAAGCTCATAACGCTTAATTTGATAAGCATCTAATAGCTGTCGAACATATGGAAACTGCTCACTTAATTCTGGTGGGGTCTTTTGACGACCGCCTTTGTATTCTCCATAAGTTTCATGTCTAAATGTCGTCTTGCCAGCATCAAATGCCACTAAGAAATGTGTAGGTTGTTCTTCTTTAATTATTTTCTCAAGTAACATCGCAAAACCATATACGGCATTGGTGTGTATACCTGCCTTATTTTGTAAAAGTGGTAACGCATAAAATGCCCTAAAGCTAAGACTATTACCATCTATTAAGACTAGTTTATTCAATATATTAACCTCCAACACATATTTACCTACTATTTTATCACAAATACAGACTTAAACCGTATTGATTCGCAGCAATTTAACATAACAAAATGCGCCATTTAATAATCATAATAAAAAGGACTAATCTTTTATGAGATTAGTCCTAAAATACATGCGACAGTGGTTGTTATCACTTCTGCGCTATAATCAAATTATTTAATAATGATGATATTATACAGTCATCATTGGTCTTGATTTGTTTCAAAAAAGGTCACTCTAAACGTAGAACCTTCGTTTAACTTACTAAACACATTAATTCTACCATTGTGTGCTTCCATAATATGTTTAGTGATAGATAAACCTAAGCCAGTTCCACCTGAATCTCTACTTCTCGCTTTATCAACTCTATAAAACCTTTCAAAAATATGCTTCTGATCTTCCTCACTTATTCCCATGCCAAAATCTTGCACTTCTAAGATGCGTTTATTCATGTCTTTATACACTTTAACAATGACTTGACTTGAATCTAAAGAATAACTTATTGCATTAGACAGAAGATTAATAGCCACTTGAGAAACCTTGTCTTTGTTAGCATCTATTACGATATCTGGTTCAATTTCATCAATAATGGATATATTTTTATCTTCTGCTATGGTTTGCATATTTTGAATCGTTGATTGTGCAATTTCAGAAAGACTAACTGGTTCTGTTTCAATTTCTGTCTGCTGTTCTACATGTGACAACTCGAGTAAATCAAACACTAAAGTTTCGATACGATCTGATTCTTTAGAAATAATATTTAAGAAATCAGTTAATGTTTGTTTATCATTCATCGCGCCATCTAATAAAGTTTCTGCAAATCCTTTAATTGATGTAATTGGTGTCTTTAGTTCATGAGAGACATTTGCGACAAATTCACGGCGTAAGTTTTCTAATTTTTTCAGATTTGTAATATCATGTAGTACTAGCACCATGCCATAGAGATGCTTTTTTGATTTCGATAATATCGGCACACAAGCAGTATCAAAATATTTTTGATGTACTTGATTTAAAGTTAGTTCTACTTGATCATATACTGGCTTTTCAACTCTAAACGCCTCAGTAATTAAGCTTTGAATTTTACCATCAATAAAATCGCCATAACTTTTATGTTCTACTGCTTCATCCGGTGTGAACACCTCATAATAAGCGCGGTTAGCTACGACAATTTCACCGTATTTATCAATCATCAAAATTGAACTTGGAATATTTTCCACTGTAGTTTTCAATCTGTTTGACTGTAATTTTTGCTTATGATTTAACAGTTGTAACTTACGAGCCAATTCATTCGTTGTGACAAACAACTCTCTTGTTTCTTTTACATTACTTTCTGGAACACGCACATGATAATAGCCTTCAGCTAATAAATTGGTTGCATAAGTCACTTCATTAATCGGCCTAATATATGTACGATTAATACTTCTTACAACAGCAAACATAATAACTAATACGAATAAGCCAATCAAACCAATATATTTCCAAATCTTAATTTGCAAATCTAAAATATAATTATTAATACCACTAATATAAATCTGTTTATCTTTAATATCCGTATGGAACGTAAATCGACGATCATTATCCACTTTATCGTAAATCAAAGTGGATGGATTCGCTTCATTAAAGATTTCTTTATTAATCTTTAATCCTTTTTGTGTAGTGAAAAGTACACCATCTTCATCTTTTATTTCGACAGTTAATTTTTCATTTTTCGCAATATTAACTATCTCAGATTTCTTTTCTTGGTTGTACAAACTTAATAAGTGTTGAGCTTGATGTTCCAAATCTCCATTTTGGCTATTTGAAACCGTATTATAAACAACATGTGAAATAATTGCACCCAAAGCTAAAAAGCTTAGAATCACAATCGTACACAATAGAAATAAGAGTCGTTGATGGAATTTCAACATTATACCTTAGGTCTTTCCAATTTATACCCTAAACCACGAACTGTTTTTATTAGTTTAGGCTGCTTTGGATTTTCTTCTAACTTATCTCTTAAATGACTAATATGTACGTCCACAATTCGAGAATCACCCGCAAATTCATAATTCCAAACTGAGTTCAGCATATGTTCACGTGTGATAACACGTCCTTGTCTTTCGATTAAATACAATAATAGCTCAAACTCTTTAGGGGTTAATTCTAATAATACGTCATCTCTATATACTTCAAAGTACTCCGGTCTAATTCGAATAGAACCAATGATAATGTCTGATTCATCATTTTCTACTGTCTTCGCTTCGTTAATCATTGCAGAGCGTCTTAAAATAGCTTTTACACGTGCTACTACTTCTCTTGGTGAGAATGGCTTTGTCATATAATCATCTGCACCAAGTTCTAGTCCTAACACTCTATCAAATTCATCATCTTTCGCCGTTAACATAAGTATTGGCACAAGATTTTTATCTGATCTTATTGTTTTACATACTTCAATACCATCTTTTTTTGGAAGCATGACATCTAATACGACTAACTCTGGGTTTGTAGTGTTAACTTTTTCCAATGCTTCTTCACCATCATAAGCAACATCTACTATGTATCCTGCTTGTTCTAAATTATATTTTAACAAGGTTACAATAGATTGTTCATCATCTACTACAAGTACTTTTTGTGACATAATGTACCTCCAAATTTATGTTTACAAGTTGATTATAACTTAATTTTAAATAAAAATAACATAGTTCTAACGATATTTACATAATCTTTACATTGAGCTAATATTAGCAAATTATTAAGCTAGTATAAAGTTCAGATAATTATAATATAAACTCTCTGTTATGCTATTTTTGATTATTGTCTTTTATTATTCCTTAAAATCATCTTCATAAAACCTTAACATTAAAAATTGATTATTTTATTCCAGATAAATGTACCCACTTTTCAAATAGCACCATCTATAACCACTTATCCAGCGTATAGTTTCAAACAGTTATTACAATTAGATTACTATAATGCTCAAGGTATTATATATCAGATAAAAAATTTATATAGGTACGTTACTTTACCTTCAAACTAATAGCATAGTGTACACTTCAACAAGACAAGGGTTAATATAATGTGCTGTAGTCTACGGAATAACTAACCATTTTCAAAAAAAACGCCAACTTCTATCTCACAATAGAAATTGACGTTTTACATTTAGACAGAGTTAATTATACTCCAATCTCATTATTTAAATTATAAGTTTTTAATTAATTCGTCACCAAATTCTGAAGTAGAAACCTCTTTAGCCCCATCCATTAAACGAGCAAAGTCATAAGTAACTACTTTAGAAGCGATTGTTTTTTCGATTGATGCAGTAATCTTATCTGCAGCTTCTTGCCAACCTAAGTGTTCTAACATTAATGTAGCACTTAAGATTTCTGAAGAAGGGTTTACTTTATTTAAATCTGCATACTTTGGAGCAGTACCATGTGTAGCTTCAAAGATTGCATGTCCTGTTTCATAGTTAATATTTGCACCAGGTGCGATACCAATACCACCAACTTGTGCTGCTAATGCATCTGATACATAGTCACCATTCAAGTTCATTGTAGCTACTACGTCGTGATCTGCTGGACGTGTAAGAATTTGTTGTAAGAAAATATCAGCAATTGAATCTTTGATGATAATTTTGCCATCTTTTTCAGCTTGTTCTTGAGCAGCGTTCGCTTTATCTTTACCTTCTTCTTCAACAATTTTGTCATATTGTTGCCAAGTGAACACTTTATCACCAAATTCATTTTGCGCTAAATCGTAACCCCATTGTTTAAATGCACCTTCAGTAAACTTCATGATATTACCTTTATGCACTAATGTTACTGATTTACGGTTATTATCTAATGCATATTGAATCGCAGCACGTACTAAACGTTCTGTACCTTCTTTAGAAACTGGTTTCACACCAATACCTGATGTTTCAGGGAATCTAATATTTTTAGCACCCATTTCGTCTTGTAAGAAATCGATTAATTTCTTCGCTTCTGGTGTACCTTCTTTAAATTCAATACCAGCATAAATATCTTCAGTATTTTCACGGAAGATTACCATATCTGTATCTTCAGGACGTTTAACAGGAGAAGGTACTCCTTGGAACCAACGTACCGGACGTAAACATGTAAACAAGTCTAATTCTTGTCTTAAAGCAACATTTAATGAACGAATACCTCCACCAATTGGTGTAGTTAAAGGACCTTTAATTGCTATTAGATATTCACTGATTGTATCTAAAGTTTCTTGAGGCAACCATTCGCCTGTTTCATCATATGCCTTTTGTCCTGCCAATACTTCTTTCCATTCAATTTTCTTTTCACCGTTATAAGCCTTTTCAACAGCAGCGTCGATAACACGACTTGCAGCTTTCCAGATATCTGGTCCGATACCGTCACCGATAATGAATGGAATAATTGGATTATTTGGTACTGTTAAACCTTCGTTTGTTTTAATTACTTTTTCTCCTGCCATGTGTAAAACCTCCGTTAATTTTAATTATTTAGTGATTGAATCCTATGCTAACTAAATTACAACCAATGTTGCAAATAAATAGTAAAACAAATTACTTAATTACTATGAACTTATCTATTTTCAATTGGTTCATAAGTTCTATTTGTTTCACCAATATAAGATGCTCTAGGACGCATAATTCTATTATCTCTGTACTGTTCTAAGATGTGTGCAATCCAACCAGATGTTCTACTTACCGCAAAAATAGGTGTGAATAAATCATGTTCGATGTTCATACTATGATAAACAGTAGCACTGAAGAAATCGACATTAGCGATTAATCCTTTTTCTTTTTTCATTTTGTCAGCAATTTCAACTGAAATATCAAACAATTGACTTTGTCCTGTTTCTGAAGTAATCTTTCTACTCATTTCTTTCAGGTATTTCGCTCTAGGATCTCCATCTTTATAAACACGGTGACCAAAGCCCATTACCTTTTCTTTATTTTTAATCTTGTTATCTATGTACTCATCAACCTCGTCAATTGATTTCACTTCAGATAACATGCTCATTACACGCTCATTTGCACCACCATGTAATGGGCCTTTTAACGAGCCAACAGCGGCAACAATACCTGAATACATATCTGATAATGAAGATACTGCACATCTAGCAGTAAATGTTGACGCATTTAACTCATGGTCAGCATGTAATACGAGCGCTTTATTAAACGCTTCAATTTCAATATCAGTTGGCAATTCCCCTCGTAACATATATAGGAAGTTTCCAGCATAGTTTAAATCTTTATTTGGTTTAACAATTTCTTTATCTTGTCTCACACGAGCATAAGCTGTTACTAACGAAGCGATTTTAGCTTGTATACGTACGGCTCTTTCCATTGTTTGAGACTCATCTTCGTCTTCAGCATGTGAATCGAAGTGTGCAATATATGATACTGAAGTTCTTAAAGCAGTCATTGGGTGTACATTGCCAGTTGCATATTCTTTAAAATGATTATAAACTCTCGGATTTAAAGTCATATACTCATAGAGTTTATCTTTAAGTTCTTGTAATTCTTCTTTATTAGGTAATCGATAATGCCATAATAAATAAATTACTTCTTCAAATTCAGCATTTTGAGCTAAGTCATCAATATCATAGCCAGCATATGTAAGTTGGCTATCAATAATAGAACTCACTTTAGTCTCAGCTGCAATTACCCCTTCTAAACCTTTTTGTAACTCTGCCATATATAAATTTCCCCTTTTCTATTTCATTATGAAATGGCTTTCACAAATCATTATATCCAATCCTGTCATTTTTGTGAACAACTTAGGATTGATTTAAAACATCTTCAATTCCATAACATAAGAAATATTCATTTATTTATATGCCTATAATTGCTAAAACCTATAAATGGTTATATATCCATTTTAATATGTAAGTTGACACACATCAATTTTTATAACTTTTTAATTCGTTATCATGGTTAATAACAAATTATTAATGTATTTTTAAACTTCTGCTTCATTTAATGTTTATAAAAATAGTTGTTTTATTTTTAATAACATAGGATAATAATAGTTAGCTAAATAAAGGAGTTATTAATATGGGGAAAAATCAATTACAAAGAGAACTAAGTAATCGTCACATTCAGCTTATTGCAATTGGGGGAGCAATAGGAACTGGACTATTCCTTGGAGCTGGGCAAACTATTGCATTAACCGGACCTTCAATATTACTAACATATATCATCATTGGTTTTATGTTATTTATGTTTATGAGAGGTTTAGGTGAAATTTTAGTAGCAAATACGAATTTCAAATCGTTTGCCGACGTTACTAACGAATACATAGGTTCATTTGCCGGATTCGTTACAGGTTGGACTTATTGGCTTTGTTGGATAATAACAGGTATGGCCGAGGTAACAGCCGTAGCAAAATACGTCAGTTTCTGGTTCCCAAATGTTCCAAACTGGTTAAGCGCTTTGTTTTGCGTACTAGTGTTAATGTCTTTAAATTTATTAAGTGCCAAATTATTCGGTGAATTAGAATTTTGGTTTGCGATTATAAAAATTATTACAATTATCGCGTTAATTGTTGTTGGTGCTATCATGATAATCATGGCTTATAAGACACAATTTGGTCATGCTTCTCTAACTAATCTATACAACAATGGTATCTTCCCTAAAGGCATGAGTGGTTTTGTTATGTCATTCCAAATGGCACTTTTCTCATTTGTCGGAATCGAACTTATAGGGGTTACCGCTGGGGAAACAAAGGATCCTAAGACTACCTTACCAAAAGCAATCAACAGTGTACCTTTACGTATATTAGTATTCTACGTTGGTGCTTTAGCAGTAATTATGTCTATTATTCCTTGGGCACAAATTAATCCTGAAGAGAGTCCTTTCGTGAGATTGTTTGCATTAATAGGTATTCCATTTGCTGCTGGTATTATTAACTTTGTAGTATTAACAGCTGCAGCATCTTCATGTAACAGTGGTATCTTTTCAAACAGTCGTATGTTATTCGGACTTTCAAAGAAAGATCAAGCACCACCAATTTTAAGTAGTACTAATAAAAATGGTGTTCCACATATTGCGATTTTCGCATCATGTGCACTATTATTAATTGCAGCATTACTAAATTATATTATTCCAAATGCTACTTTAGTGTTCACATACATCACTACGGTATCAACTGTATTGTTCATCGTTGTATGGGCATTAATCATTGTGGCATATATTAATTATCATCGTCGTAATCCTGAAGCACATAAAAAGGCTACTTTCAAATTACCTGGTGGTAAATACATGGGCTACGCGATATTGGTATTCTTTGTATTAGTATTTTGTCTATTATTTGTAAATGCTGATACTAGAATCGCGGTGTTCTTAACACCTATTTGGTTCATTATTCTATGTTTAATGTATCTTAGATATAAAAAAGTAGAAAAATCTCAATAACAACCATTTACGAGTTGCATAAATACATAGATAGCCATTAAAGCATTGATTCTAGAGTATTTAAAAATTTAGCGGGCAACTTTGTTATTATTGTTATTTAACTTAGTAGTTTGAAGGTTTTTGTCTCAAACGCAATAAAAGAGAGCTATTCCGTGATGGAATGGCTCTCTTTTTATTTAACAATTTTTTTGTTTATATTGGGAAAATTTCAATTTGTATTGAGTCATTATACTTATCACATATACAAAACATAACTACACTAGAAAATAAAACAATTTGTGCGATACCATTTTTAGGGATAAGCATTGCAGTTTGCACTGGTATAGTTAATTGCTACCTATCATAATTTTTATACATAAGGTAACTCGCTAATTTGGTTTAATGAAGTTTATTAAATCATACGGTAGTGTCTTATTTTTGTAGTATTCACAAGTAAGAACTGCATATGGCTTGCAAGGCATATGAGATTGTTGGATGCGTGTCGAGATCTTGGTTCGATCTAGATCCAGCCCCTAGGTGAGCGAGCAGTAACAATACAGAATATTAATACATATAACAAGCCCATCAAAGATCAAAAATCTATGATGGGCTTAATGCTGGGTATTCATGTCCCAGACGCTAATTATTAATTTATGTCAATCAGAAATTATAGTACGTTAGCGTATCCTTCAAAAATCTTACCGTGATTTGCATCTACAGTAACTAATACATCATTTTGAATTTCAGATGTAGCATTTTCAACGCCTACTACTGTTGGTATACCTTTCTCTAAACCGATGATAGCACTTGGAGAAGTAATACCATTCTCTTCAGTAATTAAACCAATTGCTTTTTCAATATAAGGAACCAATGTTTCATCTACAGAAGAAGTTACAATGATTGAATCTGACAGGTCTTTACCTTCTAATTCACTTGCATTATTAACAACTAATGTATGACCAACTACTGAATTTCTACCAACACCTTGTCCTTTAGCAATTTCGTCACCAACTAGATGTAATTTCATCATGTTTGTTGTACCTTGTTCACCTGTAGGTACACCCGCAGTGATAATGATTAAATCACCATTTTTAACACGTTCTGTTTCTACAGCAGTAGCAACAGCATTGTTTAATAGTGCATCAGTTGTCTTACGACCTTCTTTAACAACTGGGTGAATACCCCATACTAAAGCACATTGGCGTGCAGTTTCTGCATTTGGCGTAACAGCAATAATATCTGATTTTGGACGGTATTTAGAAATTGTGCGTGCAGTTGAACCACTTTCAGTTGCAGCTACAATTGCTTTAACGCTTAAGTTTAATGCAGTATGTGCAACAGATACACCAATTGCATTAACTAGTGAAGTCTCTACTAATTTTGTACGGTCAGATAATAATTTCTTATAATCTTGAGCTGCTTCAGCTGAAACCGCAATGTTTCTCATTGTTTTAACAGCTTCTTCTGGATATTGTCCTGCAGCAGTTTCACCAGATAACATAACTGCGTCTGTACCGTCATAAATAGCATTGGCAACGTCACTTGCTTCGGCACGTGTCGCACGTGGATTACGTTGCATTGAATCTAACATTTGAGTTGCGGTAATAACAGGCTTACCTAATTTATTACATTGTCTAATTAAATCTTTTTGAACCATTGGAACTGATTCTGGTGGAATTTCAACACCCATGTCACCACGAGCAACCATTAATCCGTCTGCAACTTCCAAGATTTCTTGAATATTATCAATACCTTCTTGGTTTTCGATTTTAGGAATAATACTAATATTTGTATTATTTTGTGCTTCTAATAATTTACGGATATCTAACACATCGCTTGGTCGACGAACGAAACTTGCAGCGATAAAGTCAACACCAACACGGATACCGAAGTTAATGTCATCTGCATCTTTATCTGTGATACCTGGTAAACTTACTTTAACACCTGGTAAGTTAACACCTTTTTTATTTTTTAGTTCTCCAGTATTTAATACGTCACATAGAACTTCGCCATTTGCTTTGTCAATTTTCTTAACTTGTAATTCGATTAAACCATCATCTAATAAAATATATGAACCTTCTTCAACATCATTGATTAGGTTGTCATAAGTTACTGAGAATTTTTCAGGCGTACCTTCTACTTCTGTCATGCTTACGATAACTTCTGAACCTTTTACAAGTTCAATCACGCCATCTTTCATGTTGTGCGTACGAATTTCTGGGCCTTTAGTATCTAATAAAATAGCTACTGTTTTACCTAATTTTTTAGATACTTTGCGGATTGTATCAATACGTGCTTTATGCTCATCATGATCACCATGTGAAAAGTTTAAGCGTGCAACGTTCATTCCTGCTTTAATTAATTTCTCCAACATTTCTTCTGATTCAGATGCTGGCCCTATAGTACAAACAATTTTAGTCTTTCTCATTATTAATGCCTCCCAGTATTTTTAAATAGATAATTCATTTGTTAATTCAAATGTTTCATAATCAAATTCATGATCATTCGATTTGAATATTTCATCAAATGGTGTGTCAACTAACACATTATTACGGATACCTACACCGACTGCAGATTTACCTTGTAATAATAAGTCAACTGCATACCCTCCCATACGTGAAGCTAACACTCTGTCAGCACCACTTGGGCTTCCACCACGTTGAATATGTCCTAGTACAGATACACGTGCATCGACGTTAATATATTTCGTTAATTCTTTCGCACAAGCTTCACCAGACATACAGCCTTCTGCTACCATTACGATTGAATGTTTTTTACCACGTTTAATACCGTGGTCAATTTTTTCTGCAACATCTTTGATGTCAGTTTCTACTTCTGGTACTATAATTGTTTCTGCACCAACAGATAAACCAGCCCATAAAGCTAAATCTCCACAGTCTCGCCCCATGACTTCTATGATGAAAGTACGTGCGTGACTTGATGCTGTGTCACGAATCTTATCAACACATTCGATAATAGTGTTTAGCGCAGTATCAAAACCAATTGTAAAGTCTGAACCATTAATATCATTATCAATTGTTCCAGGCACACCAATTGTTTGAATTTCTTGGCATTCTTCACTGATACGTTGAGCACCTCTGTAACTTCCGTCACCGCCGATAACTACAAGCCCTTCAATACCTCGTTTACGTAAATTTTCTATACCTTTTTTACGTACTTCAGGTTCTTTGAATTCAGGACATCTTGCTGAATACAAGAATGTACCACCACGTTGGATTGTATCACCTACTGAACCAAGTTCCAATTTCTCGATTTCATCGTTCAACAACCCTTGGTAACCTTGGTAAACACCATAAACTTCAATGTTATTGTAAATCGCTTTACGAACGACAGCTCTAACCGCTGCATTCATACCTGGTGAATCTCCACCACTTGTCAACACTGCAATTTTTTTCATGACGACATACCTTTCTAACTTGAATTTCTTACTCTAAAAATACCATAAATTTGTGGTACGTGCCATTAAAATAAGGCATTATGACTAATGTAAACGTTTTTAATCGAGGTATAGAATGAAATCATTATAGAAAGCGTTTGCTCATTTTTCACTATTATCAAATTTTTAATCCTAATATGTATCTACCTTTTTGTACTGTATTTTAAACAGTTATCTAAGTTTAATAATGCCAATCATAATAAGTATTGAACATTATTCAGCATATTTAAAATTAATAAGTAATTCATTAATTGATTTGCTCATTTTTACATCATTTTAATATGGCATTATAATGCAATACGTAATATTTTGGTGAGCCAACAATACGAAATAGGGAATAAAAAGAAGCATTCAGATAAATTGAATCCAATCACCTGAATGCTATTTTTCTAAATTTTATGTCCCAAATTTCTGTTTATTACTTTCGGCAAAATTATCTGTGATTAAACAAATCATCGAGCCCATTGTGTCGTATTTACTCAGTAAAAGAACCAATATTTCTAAACTTCTGATATCGATCTTCTATAAGTGCTTGTTCATCCAATTCCGTCAATTCAGTAAGGTGCTTTTCAAATGCAGCCTTAATATTCAATGCTTGAGCTTTTACATCTTGATGCGCTCCACCGATTGGTTCTTTAACGACCTCGTCTGCAATATTTAATTCATGTAAATCATCAGCTGTGATTTTCATTGTTTCCGCAGCAATTTTTGCTAAATTACTATCTTTCCACAATAATGCAGATGCTCCTTCTGGTGATATAACTGAATATGTACTATTTTCAAGCATTAACACACGATTTGAAATTCCTAAACCGAGTGCGCCACCACTTCCGCCTTCACCGATAACAATTGATATAACAGGTACAGAAAGTGCTGCCATTTCGACTAAGTTTCTAGCAATAGACTCACTTTGTCCTCGTTCTTCTGCAGCTTTTCCTGGATAAGCACCCTTAGTATCAATAAAAGTAAAGATTGGGCGATTAAATTTTTCAGCTTGTTTCATTAATCTCAAGGCTTTACGATAACCTTCTGGATGAGCCATCCCAAAGTTTCTATAAATATTGTCCTTAGTATCTTTACCTCGTTGTTGACCAATAACAGTAACAGGCTGATCGTTGATATAACCGATTCCACCTATCATCGCTGGATCATCACGGAAATTTCTATCCCCATGCAATTCTATAAATGAATCAAATATATAAGGAATATAATCCAGTGTTGTCGGTCTTTCTTGTAGACGTGCTAATTGAACTCGATCCCAAGGTTTTAAATTTGTATAGACCTTCTCTGTCTCACGTTCAAGTGATGCTTCAAGCATTTCGATTTCCTCTTGCAAATCTACATCGTTTTTTTCTTGTGATTCTTTTAATGATTCAATTTTATTTTTTATTTCAAAAAGTGGCTTTTCAAAATCAAGCATTCTTTTTCACCTCTTGATGCAGTTTCAAAATACTAGACAATGTTTGTCTCATTTCTTTTCTATGTACAACCTTGTCTAACTGCCCATGTTCTAATAAGAACTCAGCAGTTTGGAAATCATCAGGTAGCTTCTCATTTATTGTTTGTTCTATTACACGGCGGCCTGCAAAACCAATCAATGCTTTAGGTTCGCTGATATTAATATCACCTACAGATGCAAAGCTCGCAGAAACACCACCAGTAGTTGGGTTTGTTAAATATGAAATATATAATAAACCTGCATCGGCATGTCGTTTCAATGACACACTAGTCTTACCCATTTGCATTAATGAGATAATACCTTCCTGCATTCTGGCTCCACCACTTGCTGAAAATAAAATAAATGGAAGTCGATTATCGGTACAATATTCAATAATTCTACATATCTTTTCACCAACAACTGACCCCATGCTACCCATTCTAAAGCGAGCATCCATAACAGCAACGCCATAAGCAACACCATCAAGTTTAGCTGTTCCAGTTACTACAGCTTCATTGAGTTCAGTTTTTTGTTGGTCTTTTTGAATTTTTTCTTCGTAGCTTGGAAAGTCTAATGGGTTTGCAGAGGTCATGCCTTTATCAAACTCTACAAATGTACCTTCATCCGCAATTGCTTCAATTCGCTCATATGCTGTCAATGCAATATGATGATCACAGTTAAAGCAAACATTAAGATTTTCAGACAATTCTTTAGTATACATGATTTTCTTACATTTAGGACATTTCGTCATTATACCTGCTGGTACGTCACTTTGTTTTGAATCAGATACAGTTACATACTTTTTCTTTTTACTACTTCTATTGAAAAAATCTTTAAACATTGGTAAACCTCCACATAACCATTGCTACTTTCCCATATATAACCATTTAATACGTTTGAAATAAGCAATTATGATTATTATTTATCTAAATCTGTTAATTTCATTGTCTTATCATAAATTGATTCAGGATCAACATCAACTCTTGCGACACCTGATTCCATTGCTGCTTTTGCAACTTCTCTTGCAACAGACGGTGCAACGCGTTTATCAAACGGTCCTGGAATACAATAATCTGCATTCAATTCATCAGGCTCAATTAAATTAGCAATCGCTTCTACGGCTGCTTGTTTCATTTCTTCGTTAATATGTGTTGCTTCTACATCTAAAGCACCTCTAAAAATACCTGGGAACGCTAATACATTGTTAATTTGGTTTGGATAGTCAGAACGACCTGTTCCAATCACTTTTGCACCTGCTGCTTTAGCAATATCCGGTTTAATCTCAGGATTAGGATTTGCCATTGCGAAGATAATTGGATCATCTGCCATAGATTCTACCATTTCTTTTGTTAATAAATCGGCCACAGAAACACCAATAAATACATCTGCATCTTGAATGATGTCGTTTAAGCTACCATCTTTTTTATCTCTGTTAGTCCATTTAGCAACATAAGCCTTAGTATCATTCATACCATAGTCTCGACCTTCATAGATCGCACCTTTAGAATCGCACATAATCATATCTCGTACGCCATAAGAATATAATAGTTTAACGATTGCAATGCCTGCTGCGCCTGCACCATTTAATACAACTTTAATGTCAGATAGATCTTTATCAACTATTCTTAATGCGTTAATCATACCAGCGACAGTAACGATAGCTGTACCATGTTGATCATCGTGGAATACCGGGATTTTAGTTTCTTTTTTAAGGCGTTCTTCTATCTCAAAGCAACGTGGCGCTGAAATATCTTCTAAGTTAATACCGCCGTAGTTTGGTTCTAAAAGTTTCACTGTATTCACTATTTCGTCTGTATCCGTAGTATTTAAAGCAATTGGTACACCGTCAATTCCTGAAAAGCTCTTGAATAGTACAGCTTTACCTTCCATAACTGGAATACTTGCTTCTGCACCAATGTTACCTAAACCTAATACAGCCGTACCGTCAGTTACTACTGCTACAGTATTTCCTTTCATAGTATATTCAAATACTTTACGAGGGTCCTCATGTATTTCCTTACATGGTTCAGCTACACCTGGTGAATACGCTAAACTCAACTCTTCTTTATTTGTAACTTTAACTTTAGGTGCTACTTCTAATTTACCTTGATTTTCTCTATGCATTTGTAAAGCTTCGTCTCTTAATGTCACGTGAATCTACCCCTTTACATTCATTTAATATAATGATTCGTCATATATATTTTTATTACACTATAACGCAAATTACAAATGATATCGTTACCAAATCGTAAAAAATTTGGCGGGTTATTGATTGTAATAAAAACATATAGATATTTATTATTTAATCGTTTGATTTTTTAATTTTTTAAAAATTAAAACTGATGGTCAATATTACTCAACCATCAGTCAACTATACCATAGTTTAAAGGGTGAATAAAGTTAAATTATTCTTATATCCCATGGTGATAGCTTTTTCAACAACAGTGCAATTTGGTTGTTTTCAATAGAAATATGTCCAATTGTTTTTAATTGTTTTGTCGATTCATCATAATAATTTACCGGTATCTGATTATGTTCAGTCTGAGACAATATTTGTTGAATATCCGTAAGGTCATTTACATTCCTGATGACTATTTGTTGTGCATGGTTTAATTTCTCTGATTCAAAATGCTCAATACTTTCAATATGTTGAATAATTAACTGGCGTTTATTATTACGTTGTTCGAATTTACCTCTTACTACATAGGTTGCACCATCAGCTATGTCGGTTTCAAACCTTTTAAAGGTATCTGGAAACATCACACCATCTAGCGTATTGATGCCATCATTGAGGACTACAAAGGCCATATTTTGACCCTTTTTAGTACGTATTCTACGACTACTATCAATTTGTATAAAAATCGGCTGATTGTCTCTAGCATTATTTAATTTAAAAATACCTAAATATTGTTTTTGTTCAAACGCCTTTTCAACAGGGTGGGTGGAAACGTAAAATCCTAAGTATTCCTTTTCATAATCACTTAATACTTGATCTTCGAGTTCCTCTGTTTCTGCATAGGAGGCTTTAGGTGTTAACACGTCAAATATAAATCCATCTTGTTCAACATTAGATACATCATCTAAAACTTGATCAATTGATTGAAGTAGCGTCGCCCTATTTTTACCTAAATCATCAAAAGCACCAACTAATATTAATGCTTCGAATAACTTTCTTGTCTTGATTCGCTTTGGAATTCTTCTTGCAAAATCAAAAAAATCTTTAAATTGTCCATTAGCATGGCGTTCATCGACAATCAATTTCACACTTTGATATCCCACGCCTTTAATCGCACCAATAGACAAATAAATACCTTTTGTTGTTGCTTTATAGAACCAATGACTATAATTGATATTTGGACTTAGTATATTAATATTTTGCTGTTTGGCTTCATCGATAATTTGGGCTGTTTTCTTTTCACTCCCAATCGTATTACTTAAGATATTTGCATAGAAATAGTTCGGATGATGTACTTTTAAATAACTCATGATATAAGCAATTTTTGAGTAACTCACCGCATGCGCACGTGCAAAACCATAATCAGCAAATTTCAGTATTAAATCAAAAATTTGTTTACTTAAACTTTCATCATAGCCATTTTGCAGCGCACCATCTACGAAATGCTTACGTTCTTTTTCTAATACTGCACGATTTTTCTTACTCATCGCACGCCTTAAAATGTCCGCTTCACCATAATTAAAGTTTGCAAAAGTACTAGCGATTTGCATTATTTGTTCTTGATAGATAATAACTCCAAAGGTCTTTTGTAAGATTGGAGCTAAATCTTTATGCAGATATATAACCTTTTCTGGGTTATGTCTTCTAGATATATAAGTTGGAATTTCTTCCATAGGACCTGGTCTATAAAGTGAAGTAACTGCAACAATATCTTCAAAATGTTCTGGTTGTAATTTTTTCAAAACATTACGTATACCATCTGACTCAAGTTGGAATATACCTGTTGTATCTCCTCGCGATAATAATTCAAAGACCTTTGGATCATCAAAAGGGATATCTTCTATATTGATTGTAATATTTTTGTCTTTTTTCACTTGATTCACAATTTGATGAATAATAGATAAATTACGCAAGCCGAGGAAATCTATTTTCAATAAGCCTATACGCTCTGCTTCCGTCATCGTCCATTGTGTTAATAAACCATTATCACCATTAGTAAGTGGTACATACTCATATAAGGGATGATCATTTATTATAATTCCCGCCGCATGTGTTGATGTATGTCGAGGAAGCCCTTCTAACTTTTTACTTAAGTCAAACCAACGCTCATGTCTATGATTTCTATGTACAAATGCTTTAAATTCAGGTATTTCATATGCTTGATCCAAAGTAATTCCAAGTTTATGAGGTATAAGTTTAGAAATTTCATTTAATGTTATTTCATCAAAGCCCATGATTCTACCAACATCTCTTGCCACAGCTCTTGCTAATAAATGTCCAAATGTAACGATACCCGCCACATGGTGTGGACCATATTTATCTTGTACATATTGAATCACTTCATCTCTTTTTGTATCTTCAAAGTCTATATCGATATCAGGCATTGTCACACGTTCAGGATTTAAAAAACGTTCAAATAGCAAGTTATATTGAATTGGATCTATCGTTGTTATATTTAATAAATAACTAACTAATGACCCTGCTGCAGAACCACGCCCAGGCCCTACAAAGATATCATTCGCTTTAGCAAAGTGTATTAAATCACTTACGATTAAGAAATAATCTTCAAATCCCATACCAGTGATAACATCATATTCATGCTTTAATCTTTGTTGATACTCAATAGATTGCTTATCGTTTAGTGTCAGTTTATCTAATTGACTTGATAGCATAGACCATAAATAAGCTTTAGAACTTTGTCCATTCGGCGTAGCGAATTTTGGTAATAGTGATTGATGATATTGTAATTCTGCAGTGCAAAGTGTTGCAATTTTTTGTGTTCGATGCCATACATCCTTATCAATTTCTAATGATGAAACTTCTTCATTATTGAATAAATGTTCATTATAATCTGGCGCAGCATGAACTAAATCAATTTTAGTATTATTTTTGATTGCTGATAATGCAGCTATAGTTTCATTGTCTTCTCTATTTAAATATCGCGAAGATTGCGCCCATACAATTGGCAATTCAAATGTTGTTATGCTCTCTTGGTTCACATAAACATTTTCAAATTCAACTAGCGTTTCTACAATATTTTGATGTGCTTCATCTACTTTTTTTAAAATAATAATAAAATCCGCTGCATATTTCTTTAACCATTCAACTGGCGTTTCTTCTTTATCTTTCATTTTAATGGCTGAAGAAAGCATGTAAAGGTTCTGCAGGCCTTGTTCATTCTTCGCAAGTACAACGGTTTCTAATGAAGTTAAACCATCAGTTAAATATATCGTCATACCAAAAATAGGTTTGATATTTGCTGCAATACAAGCATCATAAAATTGCGGTAAACCATATAATACATTTGTATCTGTTATCGCTAAAGCAGAATACCCCTCTTTAACGGCTTTAGTAACCACATCATTAATTCTCAAACTAGAATTTAATAAGTCGTAAGTTGTGTGAATATTTAAATGGGCAACCATCAGCAAATACCTCCTAAACTGTTATAATTTATTATTTAATGCGTCGGCTAATTCATTAAATCGATCCCAATCAGCAACTGATACACCAGAAGCATTTGGATGACCACCGCCTCCAAAGTCGCTAGCAATATCATTGATTACAATACCTTTAGAGCGAATGCGACATCTGATTTCAGAGCCTTCATCCACACCAAACACCCAAATTTTCAAGCCTTTAATGTCAGCAATCGCATTGACAAATAATGATGCTTCATTTGGTGCAATATCAAATTGCTCTAGTACCTCTTTTGTAATGATGACCTTACAAAAACCTTTATCATTTAAATCGAAATTTTGTAAAACATAGCCTTGGAATGGCAATAAGGCTGGATCCTTTTCACCTAATTTATTCAGTTCTTCATTATGACTAAACGGAAACTGTAATAAGTGACTAGCTACTTCTAGCGTATGCGACGTTGTATTATTAAATAAGAAACGTCCTGTATCTCCTACGATACCTAAATATAGCAATCTAGCTGTTGCGGCATCTATCAATGATATATCGTTAAAATGATTTATAAAATCAAATATAATTTCACTTGTAGAAGATGCTTGATCATTAACATAATTTAAGTCACCGTATTGATCCACTGCGGGATGGTGATCAATTTTAATAAGGTACTGACCTAAATCAAATCGTGTATCACTAATACGTGGCGCATTTGCAGTGTCACAAACAATGACTAATGCTCCTTGGTAATCTTCATTTGTTAACGTATCAAACGTACCAATAAAGTCTAATGATGGTTCAGCTTCTCCAACAGCATAAATATTTTTCTCTGGAAACTTTAACTTCAAGTAAGACTGTAAACCTAATTGTGAACCGTATGCATCAGGGTCTGGTCTAACGTGTCTATGAATAATTACAGTGTCACTTTCTTGTATTTTATTCATTATTTCATTAAATTCTGTTGTCATTTCTCTCTCTTCCTTTTCTAAAATGGATTTTTTCTGCATTAATCTATCATTTGGCAAATAATCATCGCTTTAGCAACTTGTTGTCCTTCATTCGACATCTTAACCTCTAACTTCGCGAAGTTTCTACCAACATCTAACATGTCATACTGTACCGTTAATTCTGATTCGATTTGTACTGTTTTAATATATATAATATTCAAACTCTCAATCATCACTTCTAGTTTTTTTAGTTTTCGAATTTCGTATCTAATTGTTTCTTCAATAATTGCAACAAAAACAGCTTTACTTAATGTACCAAATTGGTTCGTTAATAAAGGTGTTATCTGAACTTGTATGCCTTCTCCACCAATGGTAATGTGCTTAGCAATTTGGTCGTTAATTGTTTCCCCTACTTGAGGTTGTCTGCTCAATAATTGCATTGCAGTTAATACATCTTTTCTCGTAATAACCCCTATCAACTTTTTACTTACCGTTGTTACAGGCAATAATTCGATACCTTCCCAAATCATCATATGCGCACAATTAGCAACTGTGGTCGACAATTGAACATTGATTGGTGATTTAGTCATATAATTAGCAATCGTATCTTGTTCATCCATCTTAATAATTTCCTTACTGGTTACGATACCAACTAAACGCCAATCTTCATCAATCACTGGAAAACGAGTATGACCAGTTTTCTTAGCTTTATCTTTATAATCAGCCAAAGTCATATGATCAAATATAACTGTATCACCTTGTACGGACTTTACAATATCTTCAACGACCAAAATTTCCTTACGAATCATTTGGTTATACATAGCTCTATTGATAATATTTGCTACTAAGTAAGTATCATAATTCGAAGAAATAATCGGTAAATCATGTTCGTCAGCATATTTAATAATCTCATTCGAAGTGCTAAATCCACCAGTTATCAACACGGCACTTCCTCTTTCCAATGCTGCTAACTGGACATCCTTTCTATTACCTACAATAAGCAAGGTATGTGCACTTAAGTACTTAATTACATCCTCTATCTCCATCGCGCCGATTGCAAATTTTGACAATGTTTTTATTAATCCATTACGCCCGCCTAATACTTGTCCATCAATTATCTTTACTATTTCACCAAAGGTCAATTGTTCGATTTGCTCTCTTGATTTCTTTTCAATACGTACAGTACCTACTCTATCAATCGTTGCAACCAGCCCTAGTTGTCCTGCGTCTTTGATTGCACGGTAAGCAGTCCCCTCCGAAACATTTAAGTCCTTTGCTATTTTACGAACAGAAATTTTCTGCCCGATAGCGAGTGATTCAATATAAGATAATATTTGTTCATGTTTTGTCATGTTAATAACCTCATTTATTTTTGAACCGTTTCTCTGATATTATAACTTTTTATATATAAAAATGCGATGTAACAATTCAAAATATAGTGATTTATAATAAATTTTAGTCTCCTTTGGAGTAAAGTTGGCATTAAAATTCTATTTTGCCATATTTATATGTAAATTATTATAATTTAATTGCAATTATGATTAGTCTTTTATTAAAATACTATTTAAGGAGGGATGAACGAATGTTCAAAAATATTTTACTCGGTGTAGATACAACACTTAAAAATGAAAAAGCTTTAGAACAAGTTTCAAAATTATCAGGCGAAGGTACTATTGTAACGATTTTAAATGCAATTAGCGAACAAGACGCACAAACTTCAATCAAATCTGGTGTACATCTAGATAAACTTGTTGAAAAACGTAGTGAAGGTTTAGAAAGTACACGTAATGCCCTAGATGATTATGGCATAAACTATGATGAAATTATTGTACGTGGTAATGCCAAGGAAGAATTAGTCAAACACGCAAATAGCGGTAAATACGAAATCGTCGTCTTAAGTAACCGAAAAGCCGAAGATAAGAAAAAATTCGTCTTGGGTAGCGTAAGCCATAAAGTTGCTAAACGAGCGAACATCCCTGTACTCATTGTAAAGTAATATTAAAAAGTCTGAAGTTCTACAAAGTTCTTCAGGCTTTTTATTTTTGTTGATCATACCTCATATTATAAATAATCTTCTCTGCAACGTTAGCACAGTTACGGTAACTCTTTACATACAACCCCTTTAACGAAACATAATATCCATTACTTAAAAAATCCACTAACCATAAATTATTGTTTAAGTAACGTTTAGGAATAATATTCTATTTTCTTTAGACACAAAAAATAAGTTATGGAGAAATCGTATATATACGATTTCTCCATAACTTATTAATTAATTAAAATTTTACAGCTTCACCAGGTTCTAATATTTGTACTTCACCAACTGAGACTGCTGCTTTAAACTCGTTTGGATCCTGTTTGATTAAATCAAATGTATTATAGTGAATTGGAACCGTCACTTTCGGTTTAATAAATTCATTTATTGCATAACTTGCATCGTCGATACCCATAGTGAAATTATCACCGATGGGTACGAAGCAAATATCTACTGGATGACGATCCGCAATTAATTTCATATCACTAAATAGACCTGTATCACCTGTGTGATAAATCGTCTTACCTTCAATTTCTAATACTACGCCCATTGGCATACCTAAATAAACTGGTATTCCATTATCATCAGTTAGACTTGAACTATGAAATGCTTGTACAAATTTCACGCTACCAAATTCAAATTCAGCTTTACCACCAATATTCATCGGTCTGACATTTTCCACATTTTTATTTGTAGTAATATAATCAGCTAGTTCAGCAGATCCAATAACAGTAGCATGATTTCTATTGGCTAGTTCAACAGTGTCACCAAAATGATCACCATGACCATGCGTTAAAATAATATAATCAACCTCTAACGTACTAGGATCTAAATCTGAAAGCTCGTTTCCTGTAATAAATGGGTCAACGATTACCTTCTTACCATTAGCTTCAAAATATATTGTTGATTGTCCATGAAAAGATAATTTCATATTAGTTAAATCCTCCCAATTGTCTATTTGAAATTACTATACCACGTGAACGTATTTTTATAACACAAGTCTAACCTAAATGCTCACTATATAATGTAGATTTTCCTGAAAAAAACATTAAAGTTTTGAATTCCACAAGAAACTAACATAAAATTGTAGTGAGCATGAATACAGGAGGATGATTTAATTTATGAAATTAGAACAAATTACAACCGAATTACAGCAACAGCAAGCTGATGCAGCATGGATTACCACACCATTGAATATTTTTTATTTTACAGGCTATTTAAGTGATCCTCATGAGCGTTTATTAGCATTATTAATTAAGAATAATGGTGAACAAATTTTATTTTGCCCACAACTAGAAGTTGACGAAGTAAAGAACTCTCCTTTCGAAGGTGAAATCATTGGTTATTTAGATACTGAAAATGCTTTAGATAAACATCATGCAACGTATAATAAATTGCTAATCGAAGCACATCACTTAACAGTACACCGTCAACGTGAATTAATTGATGCATTTAATGTCAATCAATTTGGTGATATTGATCAAACAATCAAAGCACTACGCAACGTTAAAAGTGACAGTGAAATCACAAAAATTAAAAAAGCATGTGAACTTGCAGATAAGTGTATTGAAATTGGCGTAGCATACTTATCAGAAGGTGTTACAGAGCGTGAAGTTGTCAATCATATTGAAAATGAAATTAAGCGTTATGGTGTAAATGAAATGAGTTTCGATACGATGGTCCTATTCGGCGATCATGCAGCGTCACCACACGGTACACCTGGAAATCGTAAGCTTCAACAGGATGAATTTGTGTTATTTGATTTAGGTGTCATTTATGATAATTATTGCAGTGATATGACACGAACAGTCCAATTTGGAACTCCAAGTAAAGAAGCGCAAGCTATCTACGATGTGGTATTAAAGGCTGAACTAGAAGCAATCGCCGCAATTAAACCTGGTGTCACGATTAAAGATGTTGATGCAATTGCTAGAAATATTATAAGCGAAGCGGGTTATGGCGAATATTTCCCTCACAGACTTGGACATGGTTTAGGCTTAGAGGAGCATGAATATCAAGATGTATCTAGTTCTAACAACAATCAATTCGAGGCTGGTATGGTAGTCACTGTGGAGCCTGGTGTATATGTACCTGGTGTTGCAGGAGTACGTATTGAAGATGATATCTTAGTTACAGAAGACGGTTATGAAATTTTAACAGGATATGAAAAATGATTAAAGAAGCTGTAGTAGAAACGATTCAACAAGTTGAAGAAGCTATTGCAAATGGCGCTAACCGTATTGAATTATGCGATAATTTAGCAGTGGGTGGTACAACACCAAGCTATGGTATGACAGAAATTGCGGCTGAAATTTGCCATATCAATCATGTTGAACTGGCAGTGATGATTAGACCACGTGGTGGTAATTTCGTCTATAGTCTATATGATATTGAAATTATGCAGCGTGATA
Organism: Staphylococcus gallinarum; assembly: GCF_029774255.1. NCBI lineage: Bacteria > Bacillati > Bacillota > Bacilli > Caryophanales > Staphylococcaceae > Staphylococcus > Staphylococcus gallinarum. Next base: position 1,222,115 of record NZ_CP069082.1, on the reverse strand, counting down.
TCAAAGCATTAAAGTCACTCAATGTAGATTATTTTGTATTTGGATGTCTAACAGAAGATTACACACTTAATGAATGGCAAATGAAGACTTTAAAGCAACTTGCCGCACCGGTTCAATCAGTTTGTCATATGGCTTTCGATGAGATTCACCAACGAGGTCAAATCAAAGCATTACATCAATTAATCGATTTAGGATTCACACGTTTATTAACTCATGGCGGTCCTGCTGGAACTAATATTTTCGATAATTTAAATCATTTAGGAAAATTAGTCGTCAATTCTGGCGGAAAAATTGAAATTATGCCTGGAGGAGGCGTAACGAAAGATAATGTTCAAGCTTTACTTCACGCTTTCCCCTTCCAAGAAGTACATGGTACTAAAATAGTTTAAGGGTATCCTATAAACTATTTGCAAAACGTCTTAAAATAACTCATAACAACAAAAAAACAGGTCATCACTAACGATTGTATATAACCTCTAAGTGATGATCTGTTTATTTATTATCAATCCATGTCAATTTATTATAAAGCTTATTTTAAGGCTGCATCAATTGCACTGTATGACATATCAAATGCCTCTGCCACGCCTTTGTTTGTCAACTGTCCATTAATAGTATTTAAACCTAATGCCAATGCTGGATTATCTTGTAGAGCCTTTAAATAACCTTTACCAGCAAGCTGTTGTGCATATGGTAATGTAGCATTATTTAATGCAATCGTTGATGTTCTTGGAACTGCACCTGGCATATTTGCCACAGCATAATGGACAACACCATGTTTTTTATATGTTGGCGCATCATGTGTAGTAATATGGTCCGTAGTTTCAAAAATACCACCTTGGTCAATGGCAATGTCAACAATTACAGCCCCGTCTCTCATACCTTTAACCATTTCTTCAGTTACCAAGTTTGGTGCTTTTGCACCTGGTATTAAAACTGCTCCGATAACTAAATCACTATCTTTAACACAATTCTCTATATTTAAAGGATTTGACATGATAGTATGCACTCTACCATCAAACAAATCATCAATTTCTTGTAAACGTTTTGGATTTACATCTAAAATTGTAACATCTGCACCAAGTCCTAATGCAATTTTAGCTGCATTTGTTCCGGCTTGTCCGCCACCAATAATAGATACACGGCCTTTAGATACACCCGGTACGCCACCTAATAAGATACCCATACCGCCTTTATATTTTTGTAAGAACTCTGCACCAATTTGAGCTGACATACGTCCCGCTACTTCACTCATTGGTGTCAATAGTGGCAATGAGCGATCAGGTAATTGCACAGTTTCATACGCAATACCTACCACTTTATTGTCTAATAACGCCCTTGTTAATTTTTCTTCGTTTGCCAAATGTAAATAAGTGAATAAAATTAGCCCCTCTTTAAAGAATTGGAATTCTTCTTCCAATGGTTCTTTAACTTTCATCACCATATCTACGTCCCATACTTCGGATGGTTCCTTAACAATTTTAGCCCCTGCTTCTGTATAGTCAACATCTTCAAAATATGACCCCAAACCTGCAGATTGTTCAACTATTACAGTATGTCCTTGTTCAACTAAAGCGTGAACACCACTTGGTGAAAGACTCACCCTGTTTTCATTATTTTTTATTTCTTTTGGAATACCAATAATCATTACATCCACCTCCAAATTTATAGTAACGCGTATCTTATGAAAGCGCAATCATAGTTTAGGGAAGTTTTACAACATTTAAATTGTGTTAATATTCTGTAAATGGTGGTATACTATAACCAAGAAGAATTAAGGAGGTAATTGTGATGCTAACTTATAAAAATATTTTAATTGCTGTAGATGGATCACATGAAGCTGAATGGGCATTTAACAAAGCTGTAGATGTTGCAAAACGTAACGACGCGAAACTAACAGTCGTAAATGTAATTGATTCTAGAACTTACTCATCATATGAAGTATATGATGCACAGTTCACTGAGAAATCTAAGAACTTTTCCGAAGATCTTCTCAACGGCTATAAGGAAGTCGCTACAAACGCAGGTGTCGCAAATGTGGAAACACGCTTAGAATTTGGTTCACCTAAAGCTATTATTCCTAAAAAATTAGCTGCTGATGTAGATGCAGATTTAATTATGTGTGGTACATCAGGACTCAATGCTGTTGAACGTTTTATCGTAGGATCTGTATCTGAAGCAATTGTTCGCCATTCACCTTGTGATGTATTAGTCGTTAGAACTGAAGAAATCCCAGAGGACTTCCAACCACAAGTAGCAACTGATGAATTCAGATCACAATACCAAGCTCGTTAATATTGATTGTATATTACTTTGTTGGTCATTAGACGCGCAGTAATATAATCTCAAATATTTTCTAGATAAATGCCTAAGTTATAATTACTTAGACAAATGAAAATCGACAATTTCTATTGATATCACATAGAAGTTGTCGATTTTTTATTCATTAAAGATATAACTTAACTCACCCTACTAATTTCAAAAGCTAACATTCAAACTAAAAATTTCACGTCACCTACACTGTAAATTTCTCAAACCTGAAGTTGCATTAATATGAAAATTATCATATTAATCCAATTGACAAATTATCTTCATGTTCACTTCATAAATCTACTTTATGATAGATTTAACTTAAGAATGAAAGGATGAAGCGCATGCGCAATTTAAACAAATTAATCATTTCTAGTATTACAATTGGCATGATCTCAATTTCAACTCTAAACTCCCCTACATACATAGATGCTCAATCTCAACAAAACCATTCAGTTGAACATTTGAAATGGATAGATACAACAACCATACCTCACAATCAATCATACAAAGGCACAACTGTTGGTGGTTTATCAGGTATCTCGTACGATGCTAAAAACAACAATTGGTATCTAGCAAGTGATGACCGTTCAGAAAAGAGTCCGGCAAGATTTTACGAAGCAAAAATTAATTATAATCAACATGGCTTTAAGCACACAAAATTCACTAATGTACATACATTCAAACAACCTGATGGTTCAAGCTATCCAAATAAAAATAAATACCAACACCAAGAGAATCAGGCAGTGGCAGACATAGAATCAGTTAGAATAGATCCAATAACACAAAACATATTATATACGAGTGAGGGTGACCGTTCCTTAGGCTTAAATCCCATTATAAGAGAAGCTGATTCAACCGGTCAGTTTCTTACTAACATACCTATTACAAACAATATAAAAATGGATAAAGATAATAAACATGGCTTTAGAAATAACCTTGCGCTAGAAGGCAGCACATTTTCAACAGACGGGCAGTCAATTTGGACTTCAATGGAAGGTTCACTGCTACAAGACGGACAAATATCAACTACACGTTCTGGATCGTTTTCACGAATTACTCAATATAATCGTAATGGTGAGTTAATATCAGAATATGCATACCCTCTCGATGCTGTACCTGGTAATCCTGGTGCAAATAAGACAGCAGAAAATGGCATTTCCGAATTGCTAGCGATTAATAATCATGAATTTTTAGCATTGGAACGTGCAAGTGTCCAATCAGCTGACGGAGCATACCATAATTATGTACGTATTTATAAATTTGACACTAAAAATGCTACTGAAATAAAAAATATGGACTCAATTAAGGATAAAAAAATCAAACCTGTTCATAAACAACTGGTTGCCAACCTAAATGAACAGGACATTGGTAAGATTGACAACATTGAAGGTATGACATTTGGCAAGCAATTACCAAATGGCAATGACAGTCTAGTACTTGTGACAGATAATAACTTTAATCAATCACAAAAAACTGAATTAATTGCTTTTGAAGTTCAACCAGAAGATAAATCAAACTAATTGTGTAATTTTAACAATTCAATATTTATGATAAATTTATAATTTCACAAAAAAGTAGTCACCCTATAGACAATATAGAGTGACTACTAATATGTTATGAAGCGTTTATCATATTAATTTTCTCTAGGTAACTATTATTTAACGTTACCAAATTCAACAACATCTCTTGCAATCATAACTTCTTCATTTGTAGGAATTACAATGACTTTTACTGGAGAATGTGGATAGTTGATAAAGCCTTCTTCACCGTGGATACCTTCATTCTTCTTAGCGTCCCAGTAAACTCCCATAAATTCCAAACCTTCTAATACTTTGGCTCTTACTGGATCAGAATTTTCACCGACACCTGCAGTAAAGACAATAACATCTACGCCATGCATACGTGTCGCATATGAACCAATATATTTATGAATTCGAGATGCAAATACGTCTAATGCAAGTTGCGCTCTTTCTTTACCTTCTTTAGACTCTTCAATGATGTCACGCAAATCACTAGAAGTTCCAGAAATACCAAGTAATCCTGATTCTTTGTTCAATGTGTTTAATACTTCTTCAGCACTCTTACCTGTTTTTTCCATAATAAATGGAATTAAAGCAGGGTCGATATTACCTGAACGCGTACCCATAGTTACACCTGCTAATGGTGTGAATCCCATTGATGTATCTACAGATTCCCCGCCATCGATAGCAGCAATTGATGCACCGTTCCCAATATGACAAGAAATAATACGCAATTCTTCTAATGGTTTACCTAGTATTTCAGCTGCACGTTGAGATACATATTTATGGCTCGTACCATGGAAACCGTATTTTCTAATGCCGTATTCTTCATAATATTGATATGGCAAACTATAAAGGAATGATTTTTCAGGCATAGTTTGGTGGAATGAAGTATCAAATACAGCAACATGTGGAATTTCTGGTAACAATTTACGGAACGCACGAATTCCCATTAAGTTTGCAGGGTTGTGTAATGGTGCCAGTTCGCTTAATGATTCGATTTGCTTTTCTACTTCATCAGTAACATATACTGATTCAGGGAATAGCTCTCCACCATGTACAACACGATGACCTGTACCATCTATATCATAAATACTGTCGATAATACCATGCTTTTTAAAGCTTTCTAACATAATATTTACTGCATCTTCATGATTCGCGATATCGTTTACTTCTGTAATTTTTTCTCCATTGACTTCAATAGTAAAAATAGAGTCCTTTAAACCAATTCTTTCGATAAGTCCTTTAGTAACAAGATTTTCGTCCGGCATTTCAATAAGTTGAAATTTCAAAGATGAACTACCAGCGTTAATGGCCAAAACTAATTTTGACATAAACATAATGCCTCCAATTTTAATTAAGTTTTTTATATCCATATCTATTTAATCATTAATACAGGTTGAATTCAAGAGTATTACAGTTTAATTTTCAGGGTGATTTTGCTCCATCCATGCATTCAAATCTTGTAAAAATGCCTGGAACTGTTGTGGGTTTTTAAAGTCAGGTATATTGGCAAGCAATACTTCTACAGGTTTCGTGATTTGAGCTTCTTTCTTCTGTAGCACTAATATTGATTTACGTGCATTTTCATTTTTAAACAATGTTGCAGGTAAATTTAAAAATGCTTGCATTTCTGTTTCTGTTGCAATGAAATTCTGTAACTGTTTCACATTATCACCTTCAAAGATATTGCTCGGTACTACTAAGAAAGCGTAACCTGATTGTTTCAATGCAGTTACTGCTTGTTCTATTAATAAATGATGAGAATAACTATGCCCCTCTTTAAAGCCCAGTGCCATTTCTTGGCTTCGATCATCAACTGGATAATAACCAATAGGTAAATCCCCAATAACGACGTCTGCATCTTCAAAAGGCAGTGGCATAATTGCATCTTGTGGGTAAACATCAAATGGTATTTCTAAGAAATTAGCTAAGTGAACGCTCACTCTTGATAATACTGGATCTACTTCAACTAAATGATGCATTAATGTATGATCAGATAACACTTCATGTACTGAAGCACTTAAATGACCTGCTCCACTTGCGATATCTGCGATGTGCATTTCTTCATTTTTCTTTAAAAAACGTTGTGCTAAAAATCCAAGAATCAAACCAATAGAGTCAGGTGTGATTTGGTGGTTCGCTTGTATATCTTCTTGTTGTAGTAAGCTTAGATAAGAAAATTGAAATGCCTTTCTACGATCTTGTAATGTAGCCTGTTCTAAAAGGTCTCTATTATTTCTATATATATCTTCCATAGCTAGCCCTAAGTTTTCAATAAAACTTTGACCATTTTCCTCATTTAATGATTTTGCCTTTTCGTCAAGCGCTTTAAATAATTTTTCCATTATTGTTACTGTTTCTTCTTGTGCCATTTAATAGTCCTTTCTAAAAAAACTGTCCATAATTCGTTTGAAATAAGTTAATAACTAACTCATATTACCAAATAATTATGGACAGTATGCTTTATAATGTCAATGATACTGTTTGATTGTTAAACTACAGTTACTAAGTTAAAAGTTTTTCAATCACACATTTATTAAATTATAAGTTTTTATATGCTGCTAATGCAGATTCGAAATCAGGGAAATCAGTTCCTTCTGGAACGATTTCAGTATAAACAACTTTATTATCTTTATCTAAAACGAATACTGAACGTGCTAATAAACGTAAGTCATCCATTACTACACCATAATTTTTACCAAATGAAAGATCTTTATGGTCACTTAAAGTAACTACGTTATCTAAACCATTAGCTGCACACCATCTTTTTTGTGCAAATGGTAAATCAGCAGAAATCGTTAATACAACACCTTCTTCTTGTGCTGCTTCTTCGTTAAATTTACGTGTTTGTTGATCACATACACCTGTATCTATAGATGGCACAACACTAATTAATTTCTTTTGGCCATCATAAGTTGATAAATTCACCGCATTTAAGTCGTTGTCTAATACTGTAAAGTCCGGAGCCACATCTCCTTCGTTTACTTGTGAGCCTGATAATGTCATTGGTTCTTGTTTAAATGTAATTTGCGTCATTTGTACGCCTCCTATAAATAAGTGCTTTCCTTTACATTATAACTTTTTATAGTCTTGAAATAAAATTTTCTGATTTAAAATCGTTTATAATTACTTTAAATAATACAAATCATTCATTTTTTCAAAATAAATGTCACTTTATCATTATCCCAATTATATAATAACTCATATTGAATAACGATTAATGCGTTCATTTTACGCAACATCAAACTCCAACTATCTTACAAGATTTTTTATGTTAATTGAAATAATTTAATACATATAAACAGTGCTACTAACAACAAAGACCGCATCATTAACAATACATGTTAATGATGCGGCCATCCCCTATTTATATTGAATTGATATCATTAGAACTTATGACATTTGTGTAATATAATCATAAATATTTTTAATAATTAAAATGGCAGTTACAACTATAAATAATCCTTTTACATAGCCTACACCTTTTTTAATAGCAAATTGTGCGCCAACATAAGACCCTGCAATCATGCTTACTGCCATAATCAAACCATAAAAATAATCAACTTCATGTAGACAAATAAACAAGATGAGTGCACCTAGGTTCGAAGCAAAATTAAGTACTTTTGCATTACCAGCTGCACCTAGAAAATCAAAGCCAAACATTAATAAAACAAATAACATAAACGAACCGGTACCTCCACCGAGGAAACCATCATAAAAACCAATTAAACACATAAGTGAAACAAATAAAATGGCCTTACCTAGACTAAGTTTCGTAAATGTTCGTACACTGCCCCAGTCCTTTTTCACTAATGTGTAAATCATCACTAATGTTAACACTACAATTACAACCGGCTTTAAAAGTTCAGCAGGTAAAAATGTAGCAACACTAGCCCCAATCATTGCCATAACAAAAATAATCGGGAATAATTTGGCAACTATCTTTAAATCTACTTTACCAGAGCGTAAAAATCTAAATGCACTCGTCATCGAACCAAAGGCACTGGCTAATTTATTAGTACCCAACGCCATTGAGGGTTGCATTCCGACTGCTAATAATGCAGGGATAGAAATCAGTCCACCACCGCCCACAACAGCATCTATAAATGCTGCTAAAAATCCTAATAATATCACTATAATTACTATTGATACATTCCACTCTAACATTTGATTACCCCTTTATATTCATGATTTCAAAACAGTTTACACTTTAGCTACCTAAGCTTGACGTACATATTTCATGAATTAAAATAAATCGTCTGCCAGTGCTTGTGTTTCTGTATCTTTATCACTTTGATAATCTTTAGTTATAGTTAGTGTTTCAATACCATCCACCGCTTCTTGAACAAGTGGTTCAAAATCAAAGCCATCTTCATACTTTTCAACTTTATCAAAATCAGGTTCAGTAACAGGATTCTTTGGCGTGAAAATCGTGCAACAATCTTCAAATGGTTGAATTGACACGTCATAAGTGCCAATTGCTTTAGCCTTTTTAACAATTTCTTCTTTATCCAAAGTTAACAATGGACGTAATACAGGCGTAGAAGTGACATGATTAATTGCATACATACTCTTTAACGTTTGACTTGCGACTTGCCCTAAATTCTCACCATTTACGATAGCATTAGCATCAATTTGATGTACTAATTTATCAGCAACACGCATCATCATTCGTCTTGTAGACGTCATTGTATAACGTTCATGAACCACTTTATTTACTTGTTTCTGTAATGTGGTGAATGGCACAATATGCAATTTGATAGGACCCACATGTGCAGATAAGATACGTGTCAGTTCAATAACCTTTTCCTTTGCTTTCTCACTTGTAAACGGCGGACTATGAAAGTGAATCGCTTCAATCGTAACACCGCGGCGCATGACTTCCATACCTGCAACCGGAGAATCAATACCACCAGATAACATCAATAATGTCTTTCCACCAGTGCCAACAGGCAAGCCGCCCGCCCCTGGAATAACTTCATCATAAATATACACTGCGTCTAAGCGTACCTCTACCTTTATCGTATGGTCTGGGTTGCGAACATTGACAGATACATGTTCAGCCCCTTGTAATACAGCGCCACCAACTTCTCGTTGTATTTCATAAGTATCATATGGAAATTGTTTATCTGAACGTTTCACGTCAATCTTGAAAGTGTCACCGTCATTATATCCTTTAGCAAATTCAATTGCTTGCTCCTTAATAGCATCCATAGTTTTGTCTATTTTTAGGACTGGACTGATAGAATATATGCCAAAGACTTTCGATAGCCTTTGACTCATTTCTTTAATATCTGCACCTTCTTCTAGTTCGATATACATTCTATCTCTATTAGCTTTCACTTTATACCCTTGTAACGGCATTAATGAACGCTTTACATTTGAACGTAATTGATTGACGAACATCTTACGATTTGCACCTTTTAATGTTAATTCGCCATACCTTACTAATAAATGATCATATATCATTTTAACAACTCCCTTACTTCTTCATATACTGCTTTAAATTTATCTTTAAAGGTTTCAATATCATTGTCTGTCGTATTAGCGCCTAATGATATTCGAATACTTCCTTCGATTTGAATTGCTGGTATACCCATTGCCAATAGTACTTCATTTAAACTTGATTTCTTAGACGAACATGCACTGGTTGTTGATAACATAACATTGTGTTTAGAAAAGGCATTCACTAATACTTCACCTTTAACACCTGGGAACCCAATATTTATGATATGTGGTGCAGCTGCACTTGGTGAATTAATGATTACATTGGGAAAGTTCTGTATATAAGCCTTGATCTGTTCATTGTATTGATTGAGTTGTCTATTTAATGATTGCGTGTGCTGTACAGCATATTTCAAGGCTTTAACAATAGAAATATCGACTGGTAAATTAACTGTCCCACTACGCAAGCCATATTCCTGACCTCCACCTTGCATGACAGGTATGATTTCATGTCTATTACGAACAAATAGTACACCTTGTCCTTTTAGACCATTAAACTTATGCCCACTTAAACTCAAAGTATCCACACCATCAAAGATTAACGGCACTTTGCCGACTGCTTGCACTGCATCTACATGTAAATGTGCTTTAGGATATGCACTGACAATATCTACAATTTCTGTAATTGGTTGTATTTGTCCCATAATATTATTGACATGCATACAAGTCACTAAGCCTACCTTATCATTCATTAAACTCTGTAAATGTTTAAGGTCTATTTGACCTTCTTTAGTAACATCAACATATTTAATCGTAAAGCCTTCTTCTTCTAAAGCACGGACCACTTCTAATACTGAAGGATGTTCCAAAACCGAGGTTATAATTTCATTTGCAAATAATTTTTTCTTACGTGCAACACCTTGTAGTGCAATATTATTTGATTCTGTCGCGCCACTTGTAAAAATAATATCAAATTCATTATCTAAATTAAACAATGATTTGATTTGTGCCTTAGCTTGATTTAATAATTGTTCTGCTTGTAAACCAGCCTGATGTGGACTATTAGGATTAAAATATAGCGATTGATTCACCTTTAAAAATGTATCTAAAACATCTTGATTTGGTTTGGTCGTAGCAGCATTATCAAGATATATCACAACGTTATCCTCCTCAATTAATTTATTACTTATCATGGAATTGGTAATATTTATAACCTAGAATATAATTTATCTTACAAATTAAACATTACCTAAATGATTTAAAGTTCCTTAATATTTAATAGTACATTTATAAATGTACTTACCCTTTTAGCATTATACTCGTATTTCCAAAAAAGAAAAGACACGAAATAATAAAATCATTTCGTGTCTTTCATCTACCGTTCTACATTTAAAAATAATTAACCAGTCACTTGAGACTCAATGTGCTTTGTAACACCAGGCTCAACACTTTCTAAAGCTTGTTCTGAAATTTCAATTGAACGTTTATATCTATTATTTTTAAATAATCGTTCTGCTTCATTCAAGCTCTTATCTACGCCTGAATTATCTTTACGGTAACGATTACCATATTCGATTAATTTCTCTGCATAAACTGCATTTACCAAGACATCTGTAGCTTCGTCTTCAAATTTATTCATTTGTAATACGACTTTAGCTACTTTATCCTTTAACTGCTTCACATGAATTGGACGCACACTGAACTTTTTATTGACCTCTCTTACTTCGTAGTCAATTTCATTTTTCATAATAATAAATCTTTCAGGTACACTTGGTAAATTAGATGCAAGTAGCTTTCGATATACTTCTTCTTTTTTACTTTGGACGCGTAAGATATTTTCTTCGGCTTCAGCCTCATCTTCACGTAATTGAATAAGATGGTTTTGTAATTTTTCTTGTTTGTCATTAATAACTTCAACATGTTCTTCAATGTATTTCAAGTTATCTTGAACTTCACTATATCTTACAGCAGTCTTTGACATTTCCTTTAATATTTCATCATATACAGAAATTAGATTCTGAATTTCATTTTCAAACTGTCGTACATTTTGAACATCACTTTCGTTAATATAGTAATTTTCACGTACATATTCAATTTCAGTTTGTAATGTATAATTCATTTCCTTTGCTCTAAATAAATTATCTGTAATGACTTCTTTTGTTTCTTCTACATCATTTTTCGCTTTCACTTCATGTTCAATCAATTCATACATTTCGTCTAAACGATCATTAATACTGTTTAACTTATCGTTCGCGTCATCCAGTTCTAAACGACTAATCATAGGCTCAACAAAACTCAATTCCGTTTTTAAAGTTTGCAAATTACTATCGACCTTCACGTGATCAAGATCATAACCTTCAACCTTCAAGTCTCTACAGCCATATTTCAAATCTTGGAATTGACCTGGTAATTCTTTTTGAGCTTCCCTAATCAAGTCAGGGATTTCAGTCATGTCCTTTTTCAAGTAATTCATATCTTCATTTAATAATTTGATATGATCGTGAGCTTGATTATAATTGCCTTCTTCCTTTAAAGCTTCATACTGTTCCATTTCAGGCACAAATGATTCAATTTCTTGTTCTAACGGTTCTGCAGCTTCTCCAAATTGGTGTCGGTTTGCTAGAACATCTCGTTTCATCTCACGATAATCCACTTTGCATGCTTCATATAATTTGTCGTTTTGTTTATGTACAGATTGAATTTGTTCAACATCAGCAGTTACTTTTTTATAATTCTCTTCGTATTGATCCATTAACTCATGCGCTTCATCTATTTCTGTTTGAGCTTGTGAAAATTTAAATTTATATAATAGACCTTCTGCGTTATGGATTTTTTCGTCAAGTGGTTTCAAGTATTGCTGTTTGCTGTCTTCTGACGTTTTGTTTAGGCGATCATATGTAGATTTTGTTTCACCTGTTAATGTTAAATTTGATAACTGAGATACACTTTCATCGTATGGTAATTTTTCTACCTCAGCCTTTCGTTCTTCAGCCTTTTCAATCATTTGGCTTTTATTAGAACGCATATAGAATAATACACCGATAATAATCAGTACTATAACAATAATTGCTAAAATGATATACAACGCCATATGTTCTTCTCCTCCTATTTTATCACTACCTATTATAACGTACTTACCCACTTCATTAAAATAGAAATAGATGAATTGTTAAGAATTTATTTTATTTTAATAAGCAAATCAAACTCAATATTATAAATTTTATAAGTCCGATTGATAAAACCCTTCCAAATCATTTGATTGATTACTATTAAAACAGTCTTTATACTAAATGAAAAGTAAAAAGTGAGGTAATAAAGATGACCGAAGTAAAAGAAACAAATTATAGTTTATTAAGAAAGCAAGTTGCAAGTTTAATTGAAGATGAATCAAATGTCATTGCAATACTCAGTAATGTCTCTGCATTGTTAAATGATAATCTGGACCAAATTAACTGGGTCGGTTTCTATTTAATGGAAAATGGTGAACTCATCTTAGGTCCTTTCCAAGGTCATCCTGCTTGTGTCCATATTGCTGTGGGCAAAGGTGTATGTGGCACTGCAGTTGCTGAAGACAAATCACAATTAGTTGAAGATGTTAATGCATTTCCTGGTCATATTGCATGTGATGCCAACAGTAAATCAGAAGTGGTAGTACCCATACACAAAGATGGTGCAGTGATTGGTGTACTAGATATTGATGCACCTATTATTGGTAGATTTACAACAACTGATCAAACCGAATTAGAAGCGATTGTCAAAGTGATTGAACAACAAATTTCATAATCAAACATGCTCAGTATTTAGTTTAAACTAGGATTAACTATTGACAGATTGATATAGCGTGTTAAAATGTACTTTGTGTGAATAAACGAAAATAGCAGTTGTATATTAGTTGGCTCTATGTTGTTCCCGATGCGGGCGTGCCGTGTAACCGTAGCTATAAGGCGAGGACACATAAAACAATATATCCAAGTAAGCATGCAACACTCTTTTTTGTTTTTTCATAACAACAAAAAAGAAAAAGGAGGAGTCTTATTATGGCTCGATTCAGAGGTTCAAGTTGGAAAAAATCTCGTCGTTTAGGTATCTCATTAAGTGGTACTGGTAAAGAATTAGAAAAGCGTCCTTACGCACCAGGTCAACACGGTCCTAACCAACGTAAAAAATTATCAGAATATGGTTTACAATTACGTGAGAAACAAAAATTACGTTACTTATATGGAATGACTGAAAGACAATTCCGTAACACATTCGAAACTGCTGGTAAACAACATGGTGTACACGGTGAAAACTTCATGCAATTATTAGCTGCTCGTTTAGATGCAGTTGTATATGCTTTAGGTTTAGCTCGTACTCGTCGTCAAGCACGTCAATTAGTTAACCACGGTCACGTTGAAGTTGACGGTAAACGTGTAGATATCCCATCTTACACATTAAAACCAGGTCAAGAAATTTCAGTACGTGAAAAATCTCAAAAATTAGATATCATTGCTGAATCAGTTGAAATCAATAACTTTGTACCAGATTACTTAGAATTTGATGCTGACAACTTAAAAGGTAAATATATCCGCGTTCCAGAACGTAGTGAATTACCTGCTGAAATCAACGAACAACTTATCGTTGAGTACTACTCAAGATAATATCTTTTATCTTGCAAACCCAAGAACATTCATTTGTTCTTGGGTTTTTTTATTAATCAATGTGCTCCCCCTTTCTTCTCTCAATAAATATATTGTTATAGAATCAACCAACCACATTGCAAATCATACATTCTATAATATAATTATTTTATTAAACATTTTACATTTTATAATCATTTCTTTATTCTATAATTAAAGGAGTGATATGCTTGATTATTAGAGCATTAGAAGAAACAGATTTAGAATTTGTCCATCATTTAAATAATGAATACTCTATTATGTCATATTGGTTTGAAGAACCTTACCAATCTTTAAGCGAACTACAATCATTGTACAAGAAACATTTACATGATGAATCAGAAAGACGTTTTATTATCGAAGTCGATAATACACGCATAGGTATTGTTGAATTAGTAGAAATCAACTTTGTTCATAGTAATTGTGAGATACAAATTATTGTTGATCCTGACTTTAGTGGTAAGGGGTATGCTAAAAGCGCCTTTAAAATGGCCATTGATTACGCGTTTTTAGTATTAAATTTACATAAGGTATATTTATATGTTGATATCAATAATGATAAAGCAGTACATATATATCAGTCACAAAACTTTGCTATTGAAGGGACATTATTAGAACACTTCTATACACGCGGTGAATATAGTGATTGTTATATCATGGGCTTATTTAAAAAGAATTGGATCAACCATTTCGACAATGATTTATCACATATCAAATAATTATAAAAAGGTCTAAAACTAGATTATCACTTACGATAATCATATGTTTTAGACCTTTAATTCATTTTACAGTAATTCAGGATTATCAGAAACTAAACCTTGAAGTGGATAACGTAAAAGTTTCTCAGCTTTATAGGTATCATTTACTGTGTATGCATAAACATTTAAATCATACCGATGCGCCTTATGGATAAAACGTTTTGACACAACAGATTGGTGTGCATTTACAAAGGAAGCATATTCTGAAATCTTTTTAAATCGAGGCTTTTTGTACCAGTGCTTTTTACGATTAATCAACACCCCTAGTTTATATGGCACGTCTTTAGCGGCGAGCGCTTTAATAAACTTCTTATTAAAGGACTGTATCGATATTTTATCACTGTCTATATTCCACTGTTGCAATTTATTGATTAATATATTTTCAATATCAAGATATTGTTGGGGTTGCTTTACTTCTATCATTAACCCCTTGGATGACCGTGCAATAAGTTCTAATACATCATCTAATACTAACAACTTTTGATTTGCATATTTGATTTCTTTCCAAAAACCGTAATCATATTGTTGTAATTCTTCTAAAGTATTATTTTTTATTTTCGCCGTACCATTCGATGTACGATCGATGGAAGGATCATGAATCACAACTAATTGATCATCTATTGTTTTATGTATATCAATTTCTAATATATCCACTTCATTTGATTCTAGTGCTGCTTCAAATGCAACACGCGTATTTTCTGGGTATTGCGTCGATAATCCCCTATGCGCAATAAGTTTAATGTCATCCAAACTTCTCGGTTTTTGATCGGTCATTGTAAAGCGCCTCTCTTCCTTTATTTCATATTATAATCTAAACTATAAATTAACACATTTAAACTGGAGGTCAATTATAATGGTAAAGCATGATTTTAACGTCACAACTCACTGGTCAGGTGGACGTGAGTCTGTTGGTGATCTTAATGGAGATGTATTAACAGAACAAATATCAATACCTGCTGGCTTAGGTGGTAACGGAACAGGGACAAATCCAGACGAATTACTAGTTTCTGCTGCTGCATCTTGTTACATTATTTCACTTGCTGCGGTATTAGAACGCGCAGGCTTTGAGTCAATTGAAATCGAACAATTTTCAAGTGGGACTGCCCTATTCGAAAATTCAAAATTTAAAATGGATACAATAACTCATTACCCTATTATTAGTGTTAAATCTACGCAAAAAGAACAATTAGCAAAGAAATTAGATAAATTATTAAAAATTGCTGATAATAATTGTATGATTTCGAATTCAATTCGCGGCAACGTTAACGTAAAAATACAACCTAAAATAAAATAATTTAAATTTTTTTATTTTCGATATAGAAATTGAATACAAAAGCAATGTATGCCCTTACATTACTTTTGTATTTTGTTAATTTTCAAAAAATTGTAATTTTTAGACTTTTATATTGTCTGAAAATTTGCTAAACTTATTAAATCTTACTCAATGGGGGAATTACAATATGAAATACTATCATCCTTTGTTATTAACGCCCGGCCCAACACCTGTACCGGACCAAATATTACATGCAACACAATTACCAATGGTCGGCCATCGATCTAGTGATTTTGAAACAATTGCCGAAGAAGCTTTTCGAGCATTGAAACCCGTTTTTGGTTCAGAAAATGAGGTAATGATATTAACATCAAGTGGTACAAGTTCTTTAGAAGCAAGTATGTTAAATTTAGCTAATCCAGAAGACGATATCGTAATTATTGTATCTGGTGCTTTTGGTAACCGCTTTAAACAAATTGCAGAGACTTATTATGAAAACGTACATATTTTTGAAGTTGAATGGGGTAAAGCAGTAAATGTTCCAGATTTCATTGACTTCTTAAAATCTTTAAACAGAGATATTACAGCTGTATTCAGTCAATATTGTGAGACTTCAACTGCAGTATTACATCCAGTAAATGAATTAGGTCATGCCTTAAAAGACTTTGATGAATCTATTTATTTCGTTGTAGATGGCGTAAGTTGTATCGGCGCTGTTGATGTTGATTTAAAACGTGATCAAATTGATGTCCTAATTTCAGGAAGTCAAAAAGCAATCATGTTACCCCCTGGTCTAGCATTTGTAGCTTATAACAATCGAGCCAAAGCAAGATTTGCAGAAGTTACTACGCCTAGATTTTATTTAGATTTAAATAAATATTTAAAATCTCAAGCTGATAATTCAACACCGTTCACACCTAACGTAGCTTTATTTAGAGGTGTAACTGCATATGCTCAATTAATCGAAGAAGAAGGTTTAGATCAAGTTGTCGCACGTCATTATGCTATTAGAGATGGATTAAGAGCAGCGCTTAAAGCATTAGATTTAGATTTACTTGTAGAAGATGCTTATGCGTCACCTACTGTTACAGCATTTGTGCCTAAGACGAAAGATGAATTAAACTTTATTAAAAATGAACTTAAAAATCGCTTCTCTATAACAATTGCTGGCGGACAAGGCCATCTTAAAGGTGAAATTTTAAGAATTGGCCATATGGGTCAAATTTCACCATTTGATATCTTACAAGTCGTTTCTGCACTTGAAATCATCGTATCAGAATTTAGAAATGAAGCGTACATTGGTACAGCAATTACTCAATATATGGAGGTTGTAAAAGCATATGTATAAAATTTTAGTATCTGACCCTATTTCACCTGAAGGTTTAAAAAGTTTAACAGATCATAAAGACTTTGAAGTTGTTACAAATACTGAACTTTCCGAAAGTGAGTTAATTGAAAAAATAGCTGACTTTGAAGGTTTAATCGTTCGTAGCCAAACGCAAGTTACTGCAGATGTTATCGCTGCTGCGCCAAATCTAAAAGTAATTGCAAGAGCTGGTGTTGGTGTCGATAATATTGATATCGATGCTGCTACTAAGCATGGTGTTATCGTTATTAATGCACCAGATGGTAATACAATTTCTGCTACAGAGCATTCTATGGCAATGATTTTATCAATGGCCAGAAATGTTCCACAAGCGCATAAGTCTTTAAAAGAAGGTAAATGGGATCGTAAGACATATCGCGGTACTGAATTATACAATAAAGTATTAGGTGTCGTTGGTGCTGGACGTATTGGTTTAGGTGTTGCTAAACGTGCGCAAAGTTTTGGCATGAAAATTTTAGCTTTTGATCCATATCTTTCTGAAGATAAAGCAAAAGAACTCAATGTTATTCGAGCTACTGTAGACGAAATTGCTGAACAAGCTGATTTCGTAACTGTTCATACACCGCTTACCCCTAAAACTAAAGGTATTGTAGGAGAAGCATTCTTCGCTAAAGCCAAACCAACATTACAAATTATTAATGTGGCACGTGGTGGTATTATTGATGAAGAAGCATTACTTAATGCACTGAACGAAGATAGAATTCAAGCAGCAGCACTAGATGTGTTTGAAACTGAGCCTGCAACTGAATCACCATTAGTTAAACATGATAAAGTTGTCGTTACACCTCATTTAGGTGCTTCAACTGTTGAAGCACAAGAGAAAGTTGCCGTTTCAGTAGCGAATGAAATTGTCGATATTTTCGAAAATGGTAATGTATTGAATGCAATCAATGCGCCAAGAATGACTTATAATGAAATTAATGAAGAATTAAAACCATATATCGAATTAAGTAAACTAACAGGTGAAGTAGGTATTCAATTATTAGAAAAAGCGCCTCGCGAATTGCACATTAAATACGAAGGTGATTTAGCACTTGATGATACGAGCTTAATTACACGTACACTTGTTTCAGGTGTTTTACGTCAAGATTTAGGTGAACGTGTTAACCTAATCAATGCGCTTGTATTATTGAATGAACAAGGTGTTTCATATAATATTGAAAAGAATACCAAACATCGTGGTTTCAGTAACTATATCGAGTTAACTTTAATCAATAAGGATACACAAATTAAAATTGGTGCCACTGTACTCAATGGTTATGGCCCACGTATTGTGCGAATTAATGATTATCCAGTTGACTTTAAACCGGAACAACACCAACTTGTTATCAATCATACAGATAAACCAGGTATTGTTGGGCGTACGGGTCAAATTCTTGGTGAGTTTGATATTAACATTGCATCGATGCACCTTGGTCGAACAAACTTAGGTGGCAATGCATTAATGGTATTATCTATTGACCACCCTGTAAACCAAGATGTTATTGATGCCCTATTCCAAATTGAAGGTTTCAATAACGTACGTAGCGTTGAATTAGATATTCCACAAGATACGAATTATAATATTTAAGTCAAAAACCAAATCATACAGAAATAATATTTTGTAAAAATTTGGCTCATAAATACTAGATTAACAGCCCTCAGATTTTCTGAGGGCTGCTTTTTATTCAATCTTTATTGTCTATCCAAATGAATTCTAAACAATACATCACTTATAATAAGTGAAATTAATTGTAAATTAAAAAACATCCTTTATATCGAACGCATTGCAACGCCTTCAATAAAGGATGTAATATGAGATATTAATCGTTAATCATTGTTAGTAATTGTAATTATTTATAATAAAATATTTCTAATTTCTCCGACATGATCAACTATATATTCTGCACCATAAGATTCTAACTCTTCCCGTGCATTTTGACCTTTTAATCCAGTCAGTGGTCCTATAAATGTTGCACCAATTTTTTTAGCACTTAATAAATCCGCTAAGGAATCCCCTACTACAAATACATCGTCCTTATTTACACGATTCTCTTGATTTGTAGCATAATGTTTATAACGGTCTAACTCATTACCTTCTAAAGTTGCTAAGTAACTAAACGGATTAGGCTTTCCTAGTGGCTTTAAATCTGGATAATGATCTTCAGCGATTAGCACTTCACTTGCTGTAACTATATGTTGTTCTTCAAACAATGCTTTAATTCCAAGTGTTTCAAATGGAACAATCGTTTCAGTTCGTGGTCTCCCTGTTGCGATTGCAATATGATAGCCTGCATTTTTTAAATCTTCAAGTAATGATTTAATTTCAGCAACTGGTCTTAATACGACTTCATCATATATATAGCCATTTTTAAAGTTCGAACGCTTTGGTTTCTTTTCAACTTCCTCAAATAATTTATAACCTAAATACCATTCTTGGTAAATCTCTTGTGCAAATGTCCAAAACGCACTTTTCAATTCAAATAATTCCGTTTCAGTTGTGTTTAAATGTTCACTTGCATATGTAACTAATGATTTATAGATATTGTCCTTTCCAGAACTCACACCATCTAAAAATGCTAAAGGTGCAGAAAAATCAAGTGTTACATTTGAGATATGTTCACCGACAAATGCCAAAGTATTTTGATTAAATTGTTTAGGGTTTAATACGTCCGATAGCTGGTCATTTGATAATCCCTGACACAATTTTATAAAATGAATCGCTACAACAATAAATAACATATCCCAATTAGAGTTAAGTCCTAACGACTTTAATTTAGTTAATATTTCATCATTGTAAAAAACAATATTTCTTATTTCAGTGATTTGACTATCAGTTAATCCTTCAAATTGTACCGATGGATCTAAACCTATGTAATCTTTACTCATCAACATTTCATAAACTGTTAATGCTGATACATCAAAACACCTTTCTTCACTTAAAAATACACCATCTACATCAAATAATACCGACTTCATCCTACCTACTCTCCTTTAATCAGAAAATTCTGATACTAGTATATCGTACTATTTACATATAAAAAGCGCAAATGTATTTCTTGAATTTATTCAAATTTTTATGGAAATTTGAATACTTTGCAATTTAGCAGAGTGCATTTTCATTAAAGCTTATAAAAATAAAAATTATAACAACTTTAATGTAGCATAAAGTACCTATCTTGCTTTGATTTTGTCGACTATGTGGATAATTCTATTAACTATTAAGCATGCGTATGAGTGAACGATTAAACTTCTAACTAATTATTATCAATTTTTTAAATAATTCAAAATAAAAAACTGACGTCAAAATAAACATTCATTTGACGTCAGACTTTGTATAACTATTTACTTTCTAATTGTGATTCTATTTCATCAGCTACTTGCTGTACTTGAGTACCGATGATGACTTGTGTATTATGTTTACCACTTTGAGTCACACCTACAGCACCTGCATGTTTAATTTTCGTCTCATCGACTAAAGTATTATCATGTAATTCTATACGTAAACGAGTAGCACAATTGGTTAAGGTCATGATATTTTCTTTGCCACCTAAACCACTCAGAATATCACTTGCTATCTTAGTATACTTATTCGTTGTCACAGTACTCGTTTCACTTGAGTCATCGCTGTGCTCAACATCACCTGTTGTTGCTTCGTCTGATGTAGGGTCAGGCAATAAGTTATCACCTCTACCAGGTGTATTTAATTTTAATACCTTAATCGCAAATCTAAATATTACATAATACAATACAAAGAATACAAGGCCTTGTACAATTAACATATATGGATGATTTGCCACTGGATTAATTAACGATAACACATAGTCAATTAAACCTGCACTAAATGCAAATCCAGCAGTCCAATGGAATAAAGCGGCAATAAACATTGATAAACCTGTTAAAAAGGCATGAATGACAAATAGTATTGGCGCTACAAACATAAATGCAAATTCAATTGGTTCTGTTACACCTACAAAGAATGCTGAAATAGATCCAGCTAACATTAAACCATAGACACGTTTCTTTTGCTTTGATTCTGCTGTATGATACATTGCCAACGCTGCACCAGGAATACCAAACATCATTACCGGGAAGAAACCTGCCATGTATCGACCCGTCACACCATGTACTGCACCGTCTCCTGTTTGGAATTTGGCAATATCATTGATACCTGCAAGGTCAAACCAAAATACTGCATTCAATGCATGATGTAATCCTGTTGGGATTAATAATCTATTAAAGAAACCATATAAGAATGCGCCAAATGGTCCAAGGTTAATAATCCATGTTCCAAATGCTACGATAAGTGAGAAGATAAATGGCCAAACGAACAACATTATCACAGCTAGTATAATACTGAAGAATGCTGTTAATATTGGAACTAAACGCTTACCACTAAAGAATGATAAAGCCGCTGGAAGTTCTGTTTTACTAAATTTGTTATACGTATAAGCAGCAATCAAACCTACAATCAATCCAATAAATACGTTTTGATTATTCATTTGTTCAAATGCACTATCAACTGCAGATTGCTTTACTCCTAATAACGGTGCCAATTTCTCAGGACTCAAAACAACTGTAGTTAAGAAGAAGCCCACAGCCGCAGCTAATGCGACAGCACCATCATTTTTCTTTGCCATTCCCAATGCAACACCTATTGCAAACAAGATTCCTAACTGCTCTAATATTGTCGAACCGGCGCTTGAGAAAAATTTCGCCACTGTTGGCAACAGTCCCATTGCAGTAAGCGCATTACCGATCCCCACAATAATTGCAGCAGCAGGTAATACTGCTACCGGTAGCATCAATGACCTACCTAAGCGTTGAAAGAAACTAAACATATTCATTCCCCATTTCAGTTTAAATTTCAAAAAAATAAACACCACGCGCACAATTAGCCCACATGGTGTTTATATACGTTCAACTTATAGTTATTGTACAGTAATATAATAACATAAATCTTTAAGTTATCGGATTTTATTATCAATTTTTTTAGCTAATAAAAATTTTTTTTATTTATTAGCTACATATGCATCCAACTCTTGCTGTAATTGTCTTGTAGCTTTTTCTAATTCTGTAGTTAAATAGTCTAATTTTTCATTACGTTTCATATCTTTTGGTAAGTGCTTTGTTTCGATAGGTTGACCAAACTTAATCACCGCTTGTCCAGTAATCAAACCTTTAATTTCACTCGGACCTACATACGCTGCTGGTAAGATAGGTGCTTGTGCCATCATCGCAATTGTAACTGCACCACGCTTTAATGGTTCACCTTCAGCATATTTTTTACGTGAGCCAGTAGGAAATATACCGACTGTTTTATTTTGTTTTAATAAATTAATTGGTTTTTTAAGTGTACTCGGTCCTGGGTTTTCTCTATCTACAGGAAACGCATTTAATGAAGATAAAAATCTACCAAACCATTTATTCTTGAATAACTCTTTTTTAGCCATGTAATGGATTTGGTTAGGATGTATTGCCATGCCTAACATAATGACTTCGTTATAACTTTCATGTGTACATGTTACGACATACCTATGTAATTGTGGTATATTTTCACGACCTTGAACTTCTAAACTATTGCTTAATTTCACAATAATTAATTTCAAGAGACCACTGATAAATTTATACATTTCTCCACCTACTTTTTATTTGCTATTTATCACCTACTGATTTTATCACTTAGTTTAAACACGTACAAGCTAATTTGTAATTCAGTCTAAAGTATGAAGTGAATTTACTAGCAAATCATTGCAAAACCTTTCATAATAGAGTATGTGAATGGATTGGAGGTAACATATGTCAGATAATAATAATGATAATAACCCAAGAAGCGAACACACTTTTAAACAAACGCAACAAGATTCGAACGGCTCTTATCATAAAGCATCGAACCCACGTTCATACAATAAACCAAGATTCCCTTGGTTTAAGACCATTGTCGTGGCACTTGTCGCAGGTGTCTTAGGTGCACTCATTGTTCTTGGGATAGGTAAATTTATGGACCGCACAATATTAAACGATGACGGTTCAAATGTCCAAGAATCATCAAGTAGTCGTGGTGGAAATACCTTAGATGGTAAAAGTGACAAATATGATTCCGTAAATCAAATGATAACAGACGTTTCACCCGCCATTGTCGGTGTCATTAATATGCAAAAGGCTCAAAGTCTTGATGATTTATTAAAAGGAAAGTCTTCCAAATCAGAAGAAGCTGGTGTTGGTTCTGGTGTAATCTATCAAAAAAGTAATGGCTCTGCCTATATTGTGACTAATAACCATGTTATTGATGGCGCAAGCAATATCAAGGTACAACTACATAACTCTAAGCAGGTTGACGCTAAATTAATCGGCAAAGACGCACTTACAGATATAGCAGTATTAAAAATTGATGACGTTAAGGGAACAAAAGCGATTCAATTTGCTAATTCTTCAAAAGTAAAAACTGGAGATAGTGTATTTGCTATGGGGAATCCATTAGGTTTAGAGTTTGCAAACTCAGTCACTTCTGGAATAATCTCTGCAAGTGAGCGTACAATCGATACACAAACATCAGCAGGCACAAACAAAGTCAATGTATTACAAACAGATGCTGCCATTAATCCTGGAAACTCTGGTGGTGCTCTTGTTGATATCAATGGTAATTTAGTCGGTATCAACTCGATGAAAATTGCTAACGAACAAGTCGAAGGTATTGGCTTTGCAATTCCTAGTAACGAAGTTAAGGTTACGATCAAAGAATTAGTTAAAAATGGTAAAATAGAGCGCCCATCAATTGGTATTGGCTTATTAAACCTAAGCGTGATTCCGGAACAATACAAAGAACAATTAAACACCAAACGTTCCGAAGGTGTCTATATCGCTAAAGTTGATGACGACAATGGTTTGAAAAAAGGAGATATTATCACTGCTATTGATAATAAATCCGTCAAAGAAGATACCGATGTCAGATCCTATTTATATCAAAATAAAAAACCTGGCGATTCTGTGACATTAACAATTGAAAGAGACGGTAAAGAAAAATCAATCGATGTTAAACTTAAAGAACAAAAATCACAAACAACTCAATCTTCAGATGATACAGAATCCAATCGTGAAAGTGGATCAAGTATTTTTGAATAAATACTAACCACATTCAATATTATTCAGTTATTAAATTAATTATCCATTCAAATAAGCGGTCAACCAATACTATCGACGATTGGTTGACCGCTTTTAAAGTTTAAAAAATTATTGGTAATTCACCATAAAGTATTTCTTTTTACCACGGCGAATAATTGTAAATTCATTTTCTATTTTATCAGCTACTGTTAATTCATACGCAGTGTCTTGCTGTCTTATGCCATTAATATAGATTGCACCATTATTAACATCTTCACGTGCTTGACGTTTAGAGCTTGAAATACCAGCTTCAACTATCGCATCTACAATATTTGTTGTAGTGTTGCTTAGTGTTACCTGTGGTACATCCTTAAACCCTTCTTTTAATTCTTTTGCAGATAATGATTGTAAATCACCTGAGAACAATGCTTGTGAAATGCGAATTGCATCGTTTAATGCATCTTGCCCATGAATAAAGCGTGTTACATTTTCAGCTAAAGCTTTTTGAGCTTCTCTTAAATGAGGTGCTTCTGCAAGTGATTGTTCTAATTTTTCAATTTCCTCTTGCGTTAAGAATGTGAAGTACTTCAAGAATTTGATAACATCATCATCTGTAGTATTTATCCAGAATTGATAAAATTCATATGGGCTCGTCTTCTCTGGGTCTAACCATACTGCGCCGCCTTCTGTCTTACCGAATTTTTTACCATCTGATTTTACCACTAATGGAATTGTTAAACCATAAGCTTCTGTTTGGCCATACATACGACGCATTAATTCTATTCCGCTAGTAATATTTCCCCATTGATCAGATCCACCAACTTGTACTTTACAGTTATAAGTTCGATTTAAATGACCAAAATCAATGGCCTGCAAAATCGTATAAGTGAATTCAGTATATGATATACCATGTTCTAAACGTGTTTGAATTGAATCTTTACCTAACATGTAGTTAACCCCCACATGTTTACCATAATCTCTTAAGAAATCAATCAATGAGATTTGACCGAGCCAATCTTTATTATTAACTAATTTTGCTCCCTGCTCTGTATCAAATTCAAATATTTTATGCATCTGTTTGCTGATACCTGCAACATTTAATTCAACTTGTTCTTCTGTTTGTAAAGTTCTTTCTTCAGATTTACCAGATGGATCTCCAATCATACCAGTACCGCCACCAATAAGGACAAGTGGACGGTGTCCATGTTCTTGGAATCGGCGTAATGTTAAGAAAGGTAGTAAATGACCGATGTGTAAACTATCAGCCGTTGGGTCTGCTCCACAATATAATGTAACTTGCTCCTTATTCAGTAACGTTTCGATGCCACTTTCATCTGTTTGCTGATAGATTAAGCCTCTCCAAGTTAAATCATCAATTAATGCATTTGCCATTTAAACAACCTCCTATTTATTTATGATATTGGTTTAGAATTTAGATAGTTTTCTACTTGTACATGTTAAAAATAAAAATAAAAACGCCCTTACAAATTAATGTAAGGGCGCAATTGCACGGTACCACCATACTTAAGTCAAACAACTTTATTAATGATACGTTCATTAACTTAAACGTTTGGATTACATTCTTAATTAGGTGTATTCATATAACGTACAACATTAGTTCGCAGCGACCACTAATTCTCTGAAGATGTATCCTTATACTACTTGTCCTAAATCCAAAAACCATATCGAATTGATACTAATTATAATTAACTCTATTTTAAAAGTCAATATGTTAAATTATGTTATAATATTGCATAACAAGGAGGTACAAAATGAAATACAAAACCTATGAAACGAGTCAACATTATCTTACATCACAACCACAACTCAATCGTTTTGAATCTATTTACAAAAAAATAAAGCGTTTTTACATAGGTCTGTTTAGTATTTTTACTTGTACCTTTATTATTATGTTGGCAATATTTGTATTTTATTTCCAACATTTAACACAAGAGTCCATTCATATGTCGGATAATAAATTACGTACAGAACTATTGACGATTAACGGAACTGAAGATATCGATTATCATAGTAAACATATACTTTATGAATATAGTCATTCACAAAATCCATTAATTGTCGGTCCCAATGAGGTAAATCATAATATTATAAAAGCATTAACCTCATCAGAGGATAGTTTATATTTTAAGCATAACGGCATTTTACCGAAAGCAATTTTACGGGCAATCGGTCAAGATATCTTTAATATGGACAATTCTACAGGTGGCAGTACCATCACACAACAATTAGTTAAAAATCAAGTACTCTCTAATGAAAAAACATACAGTCGTAAAGCAAACGAATTAATCTTAGCATTGCGTGCAGAAAAAGTGTTAACCAAAGATGAAATTCTCTATACTTATCTCAATATTGTTCCATTTGGTAGAGATAGTCATGGTGCCAATATTACTGGAATAGCCTCTGCTTCGTATAGTGTCTTTGGTAAATCTTCTGCAAACCTAAATGTTGCTGAGGCAGCTTATTTAGTTGGTATGCTACAAAGCCCTTACTTCTATACGCCATACAAAATTGATGGCACTTTAAAAAATGATCAACAAATTCAAATTGGACTAAACAGACAGCATTATGTATTAAAGCGAATGTTAGTAGAAGGTAAAATAGATAAAAAAACATTTACTGCAGCTGAACATTTCGATATTAAAGCTCATCTCATAACAAAATAAAGCGAGTCGCCTATTAAGAACGACTCGCTTTTAATCATTATTAGAACAATCCTACCGCACGTCCATCATCAGTTACATCCATATTCAGTGCTGCAGGTTGCTTTGGTAAACCTGGCATCGTCATTATTGCACCTGTCAACGCAACAATAAACCCAGCACCTGTTTTTGCTTCTAATTCACGAATTGTAATTTCAAACCCTTCTGGCGCACCTAGTTGAGTAGCATCATCAGAGAATGAATATTGTGTTTTCGCCATACAAATTGGATAATGATCCCAACCATTTTGTTTGAATTGTTTTAGTTGCTTTTCTGCTTTTGCAGAAAATGTAACCTTCGCACCGCCATAAATTTCTGTAACAATTGTTTTTATTTTATCTTCTAATGGCTGTTCTAAATCATATAAATGCTTAAAAGATTGTGGTTGATCAATGATTTCTAATACTTCTTTCGCTAAATCTGTACCACCTTTGCCACCTTTTTCCCATACTTCAGTCAATGCCAATCTCACATTATTTGTCTGTGCCCAATTTTTTACAAATTCTATTTCTTGATCAGTATCATGTATAAACGCATTCAAGGCAACTACTGGTTCTAAACCATATTTTCGAACATTATTAACATGTCTTTCGAGGTTCACAATTCCTTGTTGTAAAGCTTCGATATTTTCTTCTTTTAAATTATCTTTCGCCACGCCACCATGCATCTTAATAGCACGAATTGTTGCTACAACAACAACTGCTTCTGGTTCAAATCCTGCTTCACGCGCTTTGATATCTATAAATTTTTCAGCTCCTAAATCTGAACCAAAACCAGCTTCAGTCACCACGATATCTGCTAAGTCACGTGCTGTCTCTGTAGCTAATATAGAGTTACAACCATGTGCAATATTAGCAAATGGACCACCATGGACAAGTGCTGGCGTACCTTCAATTGTTTGTACGAGATTAGGTTTAATCGCATCCTTTAAAATCATTGCAAGTGCACCTTCAACCTTTAAATCTGCAACTGTTACTGGCTGACGTTCTCTTGTATATCCTATTGTAATTTTACTGATTTTATTCTTTAAATCTGCGATATCAGTAGCAAGACAAAGGATAGCCATTATTTCAGAGGCTACAGTTATATTGAAACCATCTTCACGTGGGACACCTTGTGCAGGGCCACCTAATCCGACAATAACATTACGTAAAGCACGATCATTCATATCAAGTACACGTTTCCATTCTATACGTCGCTGATCTATACCTAATTCATTACCTTGATGTAAATGGTTATCTATAAATGCTGACAATGCATTGTTAGCTGTCGTAATAGCATGGAAATCACCATTAAAATGTAAGTTTATATCTTCCATAGGTAATACTTGAGCATAGCCACCACCAGTAGCCCCACCTTTAATACCAAATGTTGGCCCCAAAGCTGGCTCTCTTAAGGCAACCATTACATTTTTATTTAATTGGTTAAATGCATCTGCTAATCCAACTGTAACTGTTGATTTCCCTTCCCCAGCAGGTGTTGGACTCATTGCTGTAACCAATACGACCTTCCCTTTTTGTTTATTCTTTCTAATTTTATTAATATCAATTTTCGCTTTATAGTGACCGTATGGTTCTAATGCATCGCTTGGTATACCTGCTTTATCAGCAATATCTCCTATAGGTTGTAATGTTGCTTGATTAGCAATTTCTAAATCTGATAAATGTGCCAAATTCATTCGCCCCTTTAAATATTAATTTCACTTTTTGTGCATTGATTAAAGTAACTGATGTATATTTAAGTCCTTATATACTTATATTAACCAACTTGAGAAATATTGTCGACAATTTTAGATAGCGCTTTCAATTTTGTGCGCTATAAAATTATAAAATAGCATGTTTATATTTTTTTAAAACTAACCGAAACACAGTAGAAATATATTTTAATTGAACTAATAAGCTTAACTTAAATTCGTAATATCTTAATTTTAGAGGACTTCATTTCATCAAGTTTAACGATTATATTTTAAAGTAACTATTTATAATAAATTCAAAGATTAACATGAAAAAAACACCAATTTCTAAAAATCATGTTAGAAATTGGCGCTTTTTGTTTAATTTATATTATTATTCTTGTCGTAATAACAAAATAACATGCATTTTGATATAGAAATATGAAAAATCAATTGTTGTATATTGATGATTTTTGACTAACGTAGTTGTGATAACAATGTACTACTTATCAAAAGCACACATCACGGTTATTGTATTTAAAAATTTAATAATTAAACTCTTTTTACAGGTTAGCCATTAGTCTTCCATTGTACTTAAATCACCTTCTGGTAAGTCTAACTCCCAGGCTTTTAATACACGTCTCATTATTTTACCTGAACGTGTTTTAGGTAATTTATCCTTAAAGTCAATTTCTCTAGGAGCAGCATGCGCAGCCAAACCTTCTTTAACAAATTTACGGATATCTTCCTTCAATTCATCTGTCGGTTCATATCCAGGTCGTAATGCGACAAATGCTTTAATAATTTCACCTCTTATTGGATCTGGTTTTCCAATCACACCTGCTTCGGCAACAGCTTCATGTTCAACTAATTTAGATTCCACTTCAAATGGACCAACACGTTCTCCAGCAGTCATAATGACATCATCAACTCGACCTTGGAACCAGAAATACCCATCTTCATCTTGATATGCAGAATCACCTGAAACGTACCAATCGCCAATAAAGTAAGAATCATATTTTTCAGGATTATTCCAAATTGATACCATCATTGATGGCCATCCCTTTTTCATAGCTAAATTACCCATACGATTAGGTGGTAACTCATTACCTTGATCATCAACAATTGCCGCTTCTACGCCTGGCAGTGGTTTACCCATGGAACCTAACTTTAAATCCATAGATGGATAGTTAACAATCATATGTCCACCTGTCTCAGTCATCCACCAAGTATCTAACACACGTTTATTATAAATTTCTTTTGCCCATTTGATTACTTCAGGATTTAAAGGCTCTCCAACTGATAAGATACTCTTCAAGCTTGATAAGTCATATTTCTTAACAATATCATCACCTGCACTCATTAACATTCTTAATGCTGTCGGTGCTGTATACCAAATCGTCACTTTAAATTCTTCAATCATTCCATACCAAGCCTCAGGAGAAAATCTTCCACCCGCAATACAATTTGTCACTCCATTTAGCCAAGGACTAAAGATACCATATGATGTACCAGTTACCCATCCTGGATCGGCAGTACACCAGTAAATATCATCTTCTTGGAAATCTAATACATACTTACCTGAAATATAGTGTTGTAACATTGCTCGTTGTGCATGTAATACACCTTTGGGTTGACCTGTTGAACCTGACGTATAATGTAAGATTAAGCCATCATCTAATGTTAGCCATTCAATATCAAATGTATCGCTTGCAGCTTCAAATTCACTATTGAAATCAACATGTTCAGCATCAACCTCTTCATCTACAACTACGATTGTTTCTAAATGAGGCAATTTATCTTTTGGTATTCTTGGTAATAAAGCATTAGTAGTAACAATCACTTTTGCTTCACTGTTTTCAAGTCTATCAGACACTGCTTTTTCCATAAATGCTTCAAACAATGGTCCAACGATTGCTCCAATTTTCAAAATACCAAATAACGCAAAATATAATTCTGGCGTTCTAGGCATGAATATAAATACACGATCTCCTTTTTCTACATGCGCTTTATCTTTTAATACGTTAGCTGCTTTATTACTATTTTCCTGCATTTCTTTAAACGTATAGCTTTCTTTTCGCTTATCGTCTTTATAATTTAATGCAATTTTATCCGCTTTTCCTTCATCCACATGTTTATCAATACATTCATATGCCATATTAACTTTACCTGTTTCTGACCATGAAAATACCTTTTCAACTTCTTTCCAATCGAAGTTATTATATGTTTGTTCATAATTCTGAAGGTTAAAATTACCGTTATCCCCTTTATATACTTCTACTTTCATTTTAAATCCCCCTTATGAAATCGTTTACTTTAAAAATATTATATCGAACAATTTCCGAATTTTCAAAATAATATGATGTAAGCGAATACATTTTTATGTTATTTTTTTATTTTTTAACATATAATATGAGTAAACGAATTGGGATATATTAAACATATGAAGTAGTTTGGAGTGAGAAAATGAAACATATTAAAACATATCAATACAAAGATTTTAATTTAGATGAAGGCCATTTCGTAATAGAAGGTCCCGTGTCCCACAGTGAACTAAATCAAATGACCTTTGATAATGGTTTGAAGTCTTTCCGCTCACCAGATGAACAGTTTGAGGCAGTCAAGGAAATCAGTGAGTTACCAGAAGGTCGCATATTCGTCTTGAGATTAGACAACCATATCGTTGGTTATGTGACATATCATTATCCTGATCCTCTAGAAAGATGGTCAACTGGTAATTTAGAATACCTCATTGAACTCGGTGCCATTGAAATCAGTTTACCTTACCGTCATTTACGTTTAGGTAGCGAATTGATTAAGATTAGCCTAGCTGGTGACGAATATGAAGATTATATTGTATTAACTACTGAGTATTATTGGCATTGGGATTTGAAAAATGCAAAACTTGACGTTTATGAATATAAAAAACTCATGCAAAAATTAATGGGATATGGGGGCCTAGAAATTTTTGCTACAGATGATCCTGAGATTACCAGTCACCCTGCTAATTGTTTAATGGCTAGGATTGGTTCAAGAATTTCAATTGATCAATTACAAGCGTTTGATGATATCAGATATATGAATCGCTTTTTCTTTTAAAGGGGAGAAATTTATGAATAATAAGCAACAACTTACGGGCTATGTCTATTCTAATGATTTATTGCAATATCGCTTTAGTAACAGCCATCCATTTAATCAAATGCGCCTTAAATTAACGACGGAGTTATTAACAGAG
This sequence comes from Staphylococcus gallinarum, assembly GCF_029774255.1. Classification (NCBI taxonomy): domain Bacteria; kingdom Bacillati; phylum Bacillota; class Bacilli; order Caryophanales; family Staphylococcaceae; genus Staphylococcus; species Staphylococcus gallinarum. The sequence continues at coordinate 1,190,054 of NZ_CP069082.1, read as the reverse complement.
CTAGGTTACCTTAAACCCTCTCATATTATCAAGCCACGCATCGCTACAGATGATGAAATCGCACTTATTCATAGCTATGATTATATTCAAGCAATTCGACATGCATCGCACGGAATTCTAAGTGATAGTGAAGCTAAAAAATATGGTCTTGATGGTGATGATACACAACAATTTCGCATGATGCATAAGCATAGCGCTAGAATTGTAGGTGGAGCATTAAATTTAGTTGATCAAGTTATGACAAATCAAATAACTAATGGCTGTCATTTAGGTGGTGGATTACATCATAGTTTACCTGGCAGAGCAAATGGCTTTTGTATCTATAATGATGTTGCTATAGCGATTAAGTATTTAATGAAATATTATAATCAACGTGTACTTTGTATTGATACAGATGCACATCATGGCGATGGTACACAATGGAGCTTTTACACGAATGACCAAGCTTTAATTTATTCTATTCATGAAACTGGAAAATTCTTATTCCCTGGTTCAGGACATTACACAGAGCGTGGGAATGAAGAAGGATTCGGATATACTGTCAATATGCCATTGGAACCCTACACAGAGGATGAATCATTTATAGAGACATTTAAAGCAACAATAGAACCCGTTGTCGCATCATTTAATCCAGATATTATTATTAGTGTACATGGTGTGGACATACATTATTTGGATCCATTGACACATATGCATTGTACCTTAGATGCACTATACCAAATTCCTTATATTATTAAATCATTAGCTGATACATATACCAATGGAAAGGTTATTATGTTTGGCGGTGGTGGTTATAATATTTGGAAAGTTGTGCCAAGAGCTTGGACACATGTATTTCTAGCTCTTTTAGGAGAAAGTCCATTAACAGGAAATTTGCCTGAAGCGTGGATAAAAAAATGGCAACATTACGCGCCCATAACCTTACCAAATACATGGCAAGATGAATGCGAAGATTTTCAAGTTATTCCAAGAAAAGATGAAATTAGTGAAATTAATATGAAACGTGCGCAACAAGTACGGAGTTGGTTTATTTAATCATTCACTTCCCTAGCCAATGATTAATCAAATCCAATTGCCACATAAAAAATACCCCCTTATCTTCATTGGTAAAAGGTAATCAACAGATTAGAAGATAGATTACACTATTTTCTAACATGATTACTTCAGTGAAAATAAGGGGTTATTTATATAAGAAACGGTCTAACTTCGTAATATTAAATGATTACTTAGTTGTACCTCTATATTCAATTCTGTGCGGCAAGATAACATTAGGCTCTTCTATTTCTTCTTCATTCATATACTTAGTTAATAGTCTCATACCTACTGCCCCGATATCATATAACGGTTGAATAACACTAGATAACTGTGGTCTAACCATTTCAACTAATCTCGTATTATTGAAGCTTACTATTTGTAGTGATTCTGGTACACTAACACCAACATCTTGTGCTGAGTGTACTAAACCAATAGCTTGCTCATCACTAATAGATAAAATTGCATCTGGTTTAGCTGATTTTAATGATTCAAATGCACGAACACCATCTTTGTATGTCTCATTACCATTAAAGATTAAGTCGTTGTCTAATTGTAATTGATGTTGAGATAAGACTTCTTGTAGTCCTGCTAACACATCTTCTTGTGCTTTCTTAGAATAATCTCCACCAACAAAAGCAAATGACTTAGCACCATTGGTAATTAACTGACTAGTAATTTCCTTGGCTGCTGCTTTAAAATCAATGTTTACAGAAGCAATGCCATCATCTTTACCATTTGTACCCGATACAACTACTGGAACTGAAGATTTATTAATTAAATCTTTGATTTCCTCAGAGATTGTACCACCTAGGAATATAATTCCATCTACTTGTTTACTTAATAAATTGTTAAAAATTTCCTTTTCCTTAACTGGATCATTATCAGAATTTGAGATAATAGAATGATATTTATACATTGTCGCTATATCTTCTAATCCTCTTGCCAATTGAGAATAATAAACATTAGAAATATCTGGTATAATTACGCCTACTGTTGTAGTACGTTTACTTGCTAATCCACGTGCTACTGCATTTGGTCTATAATTTAATTTTTTTATAACTTCGTTCACTTTGTCTCTCGTTTCAGGTTTAACATTTTGGTTTCCGTTAACGACACGTGACACGGTTGCCATTGAAACGCGTGCTTCTCTTGCAACATCATATATTGTAACTGTCATAATTTCCTCCTTGTAAGCGATTTATTTGTTATTATACTCTGTTTTCACAACTTTTCAAAGTTTACCACATTTTTTATAAATAGAAAATCATTTTGTTTTGAATGTCATAATTATGTCATTATATATAATTACATTTTATTTTTATACAGTGTAATAACTCGCCATAACTGCAGTAGTCTACTAATCAAGTCATTTATATCCTTATACTTGTTAAGAATAATACATTTAAGAATTAAATTAACGAAATATCCCTATGTGTTTCAAACTAGAAACAACATAGGGATATTTTAATCTGTATCGTTAATTACACAAATAACATTATTATCTAATGTATATTTTGCATGGTGCTTATTTTAATTGTTTACTGTTATACATGTCTGCTAATGGCTTAAGCTCATTGTAGAATTTATCAAATTCGTTCAAGTCCATTTGTTGACCACTATCACTTAATGCTACTGCTGGATCTGGATGAACTTCAGCCATAATGCCATCTGCGCCCACAGCTAAACCTGCTTTAGCTGTCGGTAGCATGATATCTTTTCTACCTGTACTGTGTGTCACATCGACCATAACTGGTAAGTGTGTACCTTGTTTCAAAATTGGTACCGCTGAAATATCTAAAGTGTTTCTAGTTGCTTTTTCGTAAGTACGGATACCACGTTCGCATAAAATAATATTATTATTACCTTGTGATGCAATGTATTCAGCAGCATAAATAAATTCTTCAATTGTTGCTGATAATCCACGTTTTAATAATACTGGTTTATTAGAGCGACCTGCTTCTTTTAAAAGTTCGAAGTTTTGCATGTTACGTGCACCAATTTGGAATACATCTAAGTATTCATCGGCAACTTCAAAATCTGCAGGATTTACAATTTCACTGACTACATTTAAGCCGTATTTATCTTTTGTATTTTTAAGTATTTTTAAACCTTCAACACCTAATCCTTGGAAATCATATGGTGAAGTACGAGGTTTAAATGCCCCACCTCTGATGAATTTTTCGCCTCTCGCTTGTAATTCTGCAGCTACTGCATCAACTTGTTCTTGTGATTCAACAGAACATGGACCAAATACAAATGATTTATTACCATCTCCAATAATTCCACCATTATCAAATTGGACGATTGTATCTTCTGGTTTTAATTTTCTTGAAACATATAAATGTTTTTCATTTTCAGATTTTTGTAAATCAGTAGAGGCTTTAAAAATTTCTTTAAATAATTGCTTAATCACATTATCGTTAAATGGACCTTCATTTTTATCTAAAAGTACATTAATCATTTCTTTTTCACGTTGTGGATCATAAACCATTGTACCTTGTTTACGTTTCTCCTCACCGATTTGTTGTGCCAATTTCCCTCTTTTAGATAAAAGCTTTAAAATTTCATCGTTAATTTCAACAATTTCGTCTCTGTATTCTTGTAATTTATCTGTCATTTAAGTCACCTCTATGAAAATTTTAAACTGCATATTTTATTCTGCTTTAAAGCGATAAAATATTTGTTAAACGTAATTCTAACAATAAGTACCAATAAGTTCAAGTCACTATTTAAAAAATTTTCACTTTTAAGTGAATAACATTAATGATAACTGAATTTTCAGTCAGTTACTAGTTATATTTTACACTTTTCATCAAATTTATTAATTTAATAACAAAATGTTAATATTTATTTTGAAACCTTTAACACGATACAGTTTTAAAGCAGATATGTATTAACGTATTTGTAATCATAGTCGTGATGTGAACAATTCATTATTCGCTTCTACAATTCAACTAGTTATCACATAAAAATCCATTTTGTCCTTGCCTATCACTGTAGTTAATTTTGGTATATTTCTTATGCGTTTTAATTTTTATTTAAAAAAAGCTGCTGACTCCCGTCTGTAATCAGGGAATCAGCAGCCTAGAAAATAGTATACTAAGCGAGTCATTACTTTAAAAATTTCGTATCTAATGCTGTTAAAACTTGTCTATAATCAACGTAATTACTCAGTATAATCAATATATTATTCAATAATTTGATTTAGCATTTAATCATTAAATGTTCGTTTCGCTATTTTACTTTTTGCCTTTTCAGCTTTTTTTGCTTGAGGACGATTTTTCGTATATGTCGAATTATTAGCGTCTTCATCTGTTTGTTCTTTAGCACTTCCGTGAGAAATAATACCATCATTATAATCAACTTGTTCTTCACTTTGAGTTGATGCTGTAGATGTTGATGTTGATTTATTACCACTTTGACCAGCTTTGTCATGCGTAATGATACCATCTTTGAATGATACAGTTTCATGTACTTGTTCCACTCTTCGTTCGGCATCATGAGGTTTTGATGCTGAAGTAGCAGTTGCAGCTTTATTACCTTTATCAGCTGTATTATCTACCTTATCAGTTGATTCAACAGAAGTCTCAACATTGCTTTCTGTAACTAAGTTAGGAACTTCCGTTTTGTTATTACCTTTGATACCTTCTGGTGTTAATAGATTAGCAGTGTTATCTGCAACATTTGTGTCATTTTGTATCAAAGTTTGTTTTGATTTAGCAGCTGAAGCTAAACCTGCCGCAGTTACTGTACCAACCACAACGGCACTAGCTTTCGTCGTACCATTTGATTGAGTTGTTTCAGATTTACTTTCTGTAACTAAATTTGGTGTTTCTTGTGCTTCAGTGGATGTTGATTTTTTGTTTTCAGATACTAATTCATCTGTTCTATTAGCTGTTTCCTCATCGTTGTCAATTTTATCATTCTTATCAGCTGCCGCTTTTGCGATTCCAGCTGCAGCAACTGTACCACCTGTAGCTGCAGCAATTTTTGCGCCATTATGATCGGAACTGGTTTCAGATTGTGATGAAGCTGAAGCATGATTTTCCGACGTACTCTGTGTCTCATCTTTAATCGCTTCTTGTTGGGCTGCAACCTCACTTTGGCTCGGTTCCTTAGAAGCATCGATATGTTTAGTTTCTAACTCTGCTACATTGCTTTCTTCGTCAGATGACTTCTGTGTTGCACTCACATCTTGTTGAGATTGTTGTGCATTTGGAGAAGTATCTGCTAAATGATGTTCTGCTACTTCTTCTTTAATAGCATCCTTTTGTGCCGCTAATTCGGCTGCTGATACACTTTCTTGGTTATTAATCGACGCTTTAATGTCTGCTACTTGTTCCTCTGCAGCACGTTGATCTGCTTCTGTTTGGTTAATTATACTAGATTTAAATTGGTCTTCTTTAGATTGTTTATCGGAATATTTGTCATTACGTGGTTTACTTAACGTCACTAGACCTATAGCTGAGCCGATTACTGCCCCTACAATAAATCCATAGACAAAGACATTTCTACTGCCTTTTGAAAAATATTCAGGCACTTCGTAACTTTCTAAATTTCTTTCATAGTTATCTCGATTGTAATACTTCATAAATGATAGCCCCCTATAACAAATGCACTTAAATAAGTTTAAATCCTCATTTAAGTGCATTTGTTTGTTTAAGTATATGAATTATTTATTATCAACTCGTGTAGTATAGCTATGGTTACCTTCGTTTGAGAAGTTCGCATCGTCTGCTACTCCACTTGTTTTATAACTTGCACTATTTCTACGATTTCTTCTGTTTTGCCATTTATCAGCAACTTCCATTGCTACATTTGACCATTGAACAACTTGAGAAATTTTATCTTCATTTTGAGAAATATTGTGCGTAATAGAGTTTGTAACTCGGTCTACAGAACCGTTTAAAGTTTGTACTGAGTCACCAATTCCTTTAACGGCATCAACCACTGAGTTCAAACGATCTGATTTGCCTTGGATGTCTTCAGTTAAGCGGTTTGCTTTGTGAAGTAAATCCGTTGACTCACGTGTAATACCTTGAATTTGTCCTTCAACACCATCTAGTGTTTTAGCAACATGATCTAAGTTTTTCTTGACTGAAAGTAATACAACTACGATACCAATTACTAGTATAAGAAATGCGATCGCAGCGATAATTCCAGCTATAGGTAAAATCCATTCCATTAAAAACGCCTCCTAATAAACATATGTTGTTACTTAATATAACTACCCATCTCATTTTAACATAAACATATTAAAATGAGGTAGTTACACCAACATTTTCCATGTATGCGCGTTGAATTTTTTGAATATCACCAGCGCCCATGAATAAAATAACTGCATTATTATATTGTTCCAATGCATTCACTGATTCTTCATCGATAAGTTTTGCACCATCAATTCTATCAATCAGATCTTGTATAGTTAAATTACCACTATTTTCTCTGATTGAACCAAAAATTTCACATAAAAATGTATGATCTGCTGTATTTAAACATTCAGCAAATTCATCTAAAAATGCTTTAGTTCTACTGAAGGTATGTGGTTGGAACACAGCAATAACTTCTTTATCAGGATATTTTTTTCTAGCAGTTTCAATCGTTGCACTGATTTCACGTGGATGGTGTGCATAATCATCAACAAGAACTTGATTCCCAACTTTAGTCTCATTAAAGCGTCGTTTCACACCACCAAATGTTTCAAGTGCTTCTTTAATATTAGCTACATTTAGATTTTCTAAATAGCTAATCGTGATAACTGCTAATGCATTTAGAATGTTATGATCCCCAAATTGTGGAGACAAGAATGTATCATAGTATTTATTTTCTACATAAACATCAAATTGCGTTCCTTTTGGACTAATTTGAACATTATCCGCATAAACATTATCATCTTTTGAGAAGCCATAATAATACACTGGTACATCTGCTTTGATGTCACGTAAATGTTCATCTCCGCCCCAAGCGATAATACCTTTTTTAACATTACGTGCCATTTCTTGGAAAGCATCAATTACATCATGGATATCTTTGAAGTAGTCAGGATGATCAAAATCAATGTTTGTCATGATGGCATAATCCGGATGATAGCTTAAGAAATGTCTACGGTATTCACAAGCTTCAAATGCAAAGTAATCACTTTCTGGAATACCTAGACCAGTACCATCACCAATTAAGAATGACGTCTTCTTATCACCATTCATTACATGTGATAGTAAACCTGTAGTTGATGTTTTACCATGAGCACCTGTTACTGCAACAGACGTATATTGGCTAATAACATGACCTAAAAAGTCATGATAACGAATTACATCTAATTTCAATTCATGTGCTCTTACCACTTCTTCATGTGTATCTGGAAATGCATTACCTTGAACGACAATCATATCTTCTTTAATATTTTTTGCATCAAAAGGTAAGATTTCTATGCCATTATTTTTTAATGCAACTTCTGTAAATACATAATTTTTTATATCTGAGCCTTGTACTTCATTTCCAAGATCATGCATTATTTGTGCTAATGAACTCATACCGGCACCTTTGATGCCGACAAAATGATAATGTGTCATTGTAACACTCCTCTTTTATTAATTTTTATTTTTCTCTCAATTAATCGTTGTTTAAATCAGCTTCTGTTATATATACATCTCTTGGTTTAGAACCATTAGCTCCTGAAACATAGCCTAATTGTTCTAACTGATCTATAATTCGTGCTGCCCGATTATAACCTATTTGGAAATGTCGTTGAATAAGTGATGTTGAAATATGTCCTTCTTGTAACATAAAGCGACAAACATCATTGAACAAATCATCTTGTGGTTGGGCTTCTGTCTTCTTCAATAATTCTTTCTCTTCAAATAAATATTCAGGTTCACGTTGTTGTTTGATAAAGTCAACGACATCATCAATTTCTTCATCTGATACGAATGTGCCTTGAACACGTATCGGTTTATTCATACCGCTACCTAAATAAAGCATATCTCCGTAACCCAATAATCTTTCGGCGCCACCACTATCTAATATAGTTCGAGAATCTACGCTTGATGATACCATAAATGCAATTCTAGTTGGTATATTAGCTTTAATTAAACCAGTAATTACATTAACAGATGGTCGCTGTGTAGCTACAAGCATATGAATTCCACATGCACGTGCTTTTTGAGCAATTCTAGCAATTGATTGCTCTACATCTTGTGGGGCCATCATCATTAAATCTGCTAACTCATCAATGACAATAACAATTTTCGGCATTCTATCTTCATAAGCTGCTTTTTTGTTAAAGGCAGTAATGTTACGCACATGGTATTTGGCAAATACTTTATATCTACGTTCCATTTCCTCAACAGCCCATTTTAGACTTTGTGTTGCTGCCTTCACATCTGTTATAACTGGTGAAACTAAATGAGGTAAATCATTATATGGTGCTAATTCTACCATTTTCGGATCAATAAGTAACAATCTAAGTTCTTCAGGATGATTTTTATATAAAAGTGACATTAAAATACTATTAATACACACTGATTTTCCTGAACCTGTTGCACCTGCAATTAATGCATGTGGCGTCTTAGCAATGTCCATCAATAATGGTTCATTATTGATTCTATAACCCATCGCAACTGTAAGTTTTGATTCCGAATTTTTGAATTTCGGTGTATCTATAATTGAGCGCAAATTCACTTTTGTAGATGATTGGTTTGGTACTTCTATACCTACAAGACTCGTTCCAGGAATTGGTGCCTCAATTCTAATGTCCTTAGCTGCTAATGCCATTTTGATATCATCTTGTAGAGCAGTAATTCTTGAAACCTTCACACCTTTTTCAACAGACAATTCAAAACGAGTAACACTAGGACCTTCTGTAACATTTTGTACTTCCGCTGGAACATTAAAGTAATAAAAAGCCTCATTCAATTCTTGCTTCTTCTCTTCAATCCAGGAATTATCTATTTCATGTTCTTCTGGCTCCTCTAATAATACAGGACTCGGTAACTTAATATTTGGTCCCCTTCTGATAACTGGTTTCTCATTATTATCATCTTGGTGTTCTGTGTTAGAAGCACTTTCCTGTGGATGTTTATTGAACTCTGGTTGTAACGGTGGTATTTCAGTATTTCCTTGATTCACTTGATTAGATTCTGATAACACCTCATTATCGAGTGATGTTTCCAATTTATCATCCGTTTGTTCAGCTATTGAATGGTCTCGTGTTTGATTTTCAACGCTTAACGATTCAGCTGATTCAGGTTCTAATGTAGGTTCTGATACTGTAGAATCGCTTTGGTTCAAGTTAATATCTTGGTGTTGATTATTTTCACTGGTTGAATTTGAAACTGTCTCAAATTGTGTATTGGCTTCGCTTGTTTCTAATACGTTATCAGTAGTAATTTGTGTTTCTACTGTTTGCTCATTTTGCTGTTGATTCATACGTGATGTAGACACGTTTTGTCTTGATTTTTTCGCATCCATCATGCGTTTTTTATCAGATGGTGTCATAACAACATTAAATGGTTTACTACCTTTTCTGAGTGGTGCATTGTGTTGTGATTGATTTGATGTTTGTTTATTTTGTTTAATATTGTCATCCGTATGTTCCACATGCGATACTGCTTGCTGTGTGCCAACATTTTCTTGTTGTGTATTAGCATCAGCTGCATTTGATTTAGAATCATCTTCAGTATCATCTACTACCTTGCTAGGATTATCAGATACATTGTCAATTGTTTCTGACGATTTCACTTCATTATTGTGGCCGTTCGACTCACTTGTAGTTTCAGATAATTCTGCATTTTGGTTTGCAACACTTTGACTATCAAGTTGCGATAAATGCTTAGATGAATCCAATTCACTTGTAGTAGTTATATCAGCATCAGCTGCTTCACTTGTAGAAGATGAATCTAATTCACTATAAGCTACAGAAGTTGCTTCTGATGTTTGATATGATTGAGCATTTTGTTCATAGTCAGTATCATCGACAACTGAATTCATTGTAGATTGTTCATCATGATCATGGGACGCTAATTCTTGATTTTGCTCTATTTCATTATTATCATCACTGTTTTTATCGTTTTCATTTACAAGTTCACGATATTGCGCATCAACTATTTCATCTTCTAATGCTTGATGCTTGCTCTGATCTAAGTCATTATAAGCCGAAGTAGCAATGTCTTGGTTAGTTGCATGCTCAATACCAGAATTTTGCTCACTATCATCCTCTTCCAGATCAGCAGCTTGTATAGATTCTGTTACTTCATCATCTTTGTTTGTTAAATATGAATCATGATTTTCTGTATTATTCAAATCATCTTCAGTAACTTCATCGATTTGTTGATATGATTGGTTAGCTGTATGTACATCACTAATATTATCCAAATCAATTTCTTCATAGTTAAACAAGCTTGTAGACTCATTATTTGAGTGATTTTCAGCGTTTTGAATATCTGACTCAGCTGAACTATAACCCGTCTCTTCTGAACTTGAATCACCATTTTTTTGAGATTCATCATAACTATTCAAATCATCAAGTGAACTTTCACCTAAATGATGTTTAGCTTGTTTTGCATACATCTCATTAATTGCATTTTGAATACTATCTTCATGATTATCATTATTTTGTTGTCTCTTCTGTTGTAATGCTTTTTTAAATTGACGTTTTTGTAATAATTTTCTCTCACGTTCTTTACGTATCTCTTCAACGATTTGAGAAGCATAAATATTTTCAATATTAATGGTATTGTTTTTTGGTCCTTTAGACTGTTCTTGTGACTTATTCGCTTGATTAGTTGACTTATGTTCACCATTATTTTCAATATTACTTTTAGTATCAGATACATTAGAATCTATATATTGATCATTATAAAAAACTGTTTGTTGCGTATCTTTTGATGTGGATGATGTTGTACTACGGTGCTGTGTACTTTGCTCCGTATTCACCTTATCAATCTTGCTATCACTTTCATCTGTATCGTTAGATGTCGGTGGAATCACACCATTTTGCAAAGGACGCGGTTTTTTAGTTCCAAAGATTGCAGATGGCACTTCACTGGCTTTAAATTCACTTTGATGATATTTAGGCGCTTGGTGATTTGCCTTTGAATGTGTATTCGCTCTTAAAACATCTGTTTGAATTCGCATCCTTTTACCATGATGTTGTTTCTTTTCTCTTGACGTTTCTTCGTAACTACTATGTTGGTGCGCTACGTTAGAATTAACTTCATCATTTGTAGTATGCGCTTTTGCACTTTCGTGCATAGTTCTTCGTCTTCGATGTGAATGATTGACACTGACACGCTCGCCTTGATCTTCGCCTCGAGTTCTGTCCTTCTGTTGTGTCTCATGAAGTTTATCTTCGGAATCAACTTGTTCCTTGTGTGCTTGTTCACTCTCTAATCCGTCTACTGGAAAGCGAAATTTTCCCTTTGGTCTTTCATAAACGTCATTGTTTTGTGGAAGTAATGATTCACGCTTTTCTTGTTGCTTAGCTTTTTGACGTCGTTGGCTTCTTTTATTGAGATAATCATCATTAGAACCATTATCTTCTCCAAATAACTTGTCGAACCAGCTCATTCATACATTACCTCCTTATTCTTCAAAAAATGCTTGACCAACTGTGTAGTCATCAGACAATACCATTATTCCTTTTTCTTGAGGTGCGTTTGGTAAATTTAATTCTTTCATTGAACAAATCATACCACTTGAAGCTACACCTCTTAATTCTGCATCTTTAATTACCATACCGCTAGGCATAACTGCACCTACTTTGGCAACTACAACTTTCTGTCCCGCTTCAACATTCGGTGCACCACAAACAATTTGTAATTGCTCTGTAGCAACATCCACTTTTAGTACACTTAATTTATCAGCGTCTGGATGTTTTTCTTTCGTTTCTACATAACCTACAACAAACTTAGGAGAAAAATCTGCATTTAATTTATAGTCAAAGCCAGCATCTGTAATTGCAGTTTGTAACTCAGCAACCAATGCTTCAGTCAACTTGATATGACCGTTTCCGCTTATTTGAGATTTTTTTGAAATATTAAAAATGTTGTATCCAACAACTTGATCGTTATTTCTAATTTCTACAACATCACCTTTTGTTACGTAATCGAATGGCCCTTCAGTAACTTCAATTTGTAAAAATGCGACATCGCCGACTGCTTCATTATTGTAAAATAAATTCATGATTTTTAACTCCTTAATTATTTCTTATCTTTATTTTCATATTGCTTTCTAGTTGCTTCTAATCTTTGGATGACATTAGGATCTCGTTTTTGTTTATTATTTTTACCTAAGATAAATATAGGTTCAAAATGTCCTTGATCATAACCAAAGGATAGTGAAGTGATAGGAACTAATCCTTTAGTGAAGAACTCCATCGTTAAATGTGCCATTACATCGTATCCTGTCTTATTACGAATATCTGCAATAATCAAGACATCTTGATGTGGTGCCGCTACTAACATTTCACCTTCACATTGACTTTGTAAATCATTTAGAAAACTTGTATTTAAAATTCTACTCGCATCATATCCATCATTGGAATTTACGAAATAAAAAATATTACCTTTCACTTCATCTGTTTTATATTTATTTTCAAGTTTACGTATATTAAATAAAGCCATTTCTTTTAATTGTTGCTTTGTAAGATTTAATTGTTGTAACATCTTTTCATCAATTAACCGATAAGATTTCCCTAAATCTACAGCATAATAAATATTAGTTTCTGCAGTATGCGGTTCAATCACAAATGCATTACCATTTTTATCTTTTTTATCAAAGCTTGGAGATCTAAGTACTGGCATAATTTGAATATTTTCTATATCAGTTACTTGCTTTTCTTTCATTTGTTCAATTGCTTCTTCGACATAGTAGACAATTTCATCTACTACATTTTCCTGTTGTTGTTTATACTTTGCTACTATTGTAGAAAGTTTGACTGTAACACCTTGGTTATTATCAGTTCTAGAAATTCGTAGCGTTTCTTCATCGCGATTGAAACTAAATTTTACATCTAAATGGTTTAATCGCTCTTTGAGTTTATCTCTCATTTGAAAGACATTCATAATTAACACTCCTATTTACGTGCCTTATTACAGTTTACAATAAATATACCCTTAGGAACAGAAAAAAAGTACGTTCTAAGGGTATATATTTTTCAAATTCTGTTTATGGTTTTTTAACTCAATTTTTAATTTAATGACGCTAAAAAACTATCGATTTGTTCGATTGATTTTCTTTCTTTTCCAATATAGCTACCAATTTGCTCGCCATCTCGATAAACTAAGAAACTTGGAATGCCCATAATACCATGTTCAATACAAATATCTAAATATTTATCTCTATCCACTGATACAAAATTATACTCTTGATATTTGTCTTCTAGTTGTGGTAAATCTGGTTCAATAACTTTACAGTCTGGACACCAGTCTGCAGTAAATAAAAATACTGTTTGTTGTTGCTTAAGTTCTTTAAATTGTGTTTCATTTTCTAATGTTTTCATAGTATCTCTCCTAGTTATTTATATTGTAAAGTTTGAATTTGGTCATCATCAAGTCGTTTCGTTGCTTCGTACAGCAAATGTCTAGCGGCAAAGTAATCTCTGATATCAAACACTGAGTCTGTACTATGAATATAACGTGCACAAACTCCAATTACAGCAGTTGGTATACCTATTCTCGCTTTGTGAATTTCACCACCATCTGTTCCACCAGGTGAAATATAGTATTGATGGTTAATTTTTTGATCATTTGCGATTTCCAATAGATAGTCTCTAAAGCTAGGTTTCAATAACATTGTACCGTCTTTAATGCGAATTAATGTGCCGCCACCTAATTCTCCAGACAAATTTTGCTTGCCTTTCATATCATTTGCAGGAGAACAATCGACTACAAATGCTACGTCAGGATCAATTAATTCTGCAGCTGCACGTGCGCCGCGCAAACCTACCTCCTCTTGAACATTTGCACCAACATACAAATCAAAATCTAATGTTTCATCTTTTAATAATTCTAATAATTCTAACCCAATTAAACAACCATATCTATTATCCCATGCTTTGCTAGCAAAACGATAATCAGACAACTGTGTAAGTGGTGTATCAGGAACAATCGTGTCCCCTATTTGAACACCTCTTGCTATAACAGATGCATCATCTTCACAACCTATATCTAACATTAAATCTTCAATTTTAGGTGCCCCTTCACTTCCGGTTCTAAAATGTTTAGGAATATTTGCAACTACACCTGTTATTTCTTCATTATTGCGTGTTTTTATTTTCAAACGTTGGCCTTGCCAAATATCAGTAGCTACACCACCTAAATTTGTGAACTGAATCATACCTTGCTTTGAAATATTTGTAATCATAAATCCAATTTCATCCATATGTGCGGCTACCATTACACGTTTAGGGTTTGCTACTTTCGAGCGTTTAACACCATAGAACCCTCCCATACGGTTATAGACAAATTCGTCTACATAAGGTTCCATCGCAGAAATTAAATAATCTTTCACGTTATCCTCAAATCCTGGTGCGCCATGCAATTCTGTTAATGTTTTAATTCTGCTTATTGTTGTTTGTTGATCAATATTCAATTTCGTTCACTCCTTAACATTTATTATATCATCTTCAATATGGTACACTATTAATATGACTTTAATGGGGGTAGATTCTGTCATGTTGAATAAAAAAAACTTATTCATCATAATATTTATTTTACTTGCATCCATTGTCGGAGTAAGTTTTGCATTTAATAGTCGCAAAAATCAACAACTCCTTAATCCTGAAAAGGTCATTAAGGAAGTAAGAACATATTTTATGAATGTCGTGGGTTCATACATATTAAATGAAACCATTCATTATAATCATGGCGATAAAGTATTAGTTGTATATCAAGGTGGTATTACTACACAACATAATGGCAACATCACTTACTATGATTTCTTTGCAGATGCTTCGACTGGAGAAATTATTGATATTATTGAATGTACAAAATAAAGGCTAAAGCAAGAGCATATCCACACTTGTTTAGTGGGTATATTAAATCAATTGTATAAACACTTTGTAAAATGGGAAACTGTTGATCATCAACATGTGAACATGGTGTTCTATATCTAGATTTAACGCTCTTACTTTAGCTATTTTTTAATTTCGTGACAGATAACTTTGTATCTCATTTGGTCTATCTTTATCATATTTTACTGCGAAATAATTATTGTCATGATAGAACAAGAACCAATACCCTTCATAGATAAATTTTGGTATCAATCGCTCCTTCGCTCTGATTGAATCCATTGGATAATCATCATAAGCGGTAACCCATAATGGATTTTTATGGGCTGTTGTTGGAAAAATATCGCCCATATGTACCGCTTTTTCCCCTTCACTTTCAATCGTAATGATAGAGTGGCCATAACTATGTCCACCAGTATGGCTAACTGTAATACCTGGATACACTTCATATTCTTTTTCAAAAAGAATTAAATTTCTCTGAAATGTACCATTGTTTTTTGGCCAATATGTTGATTTACTTCTTATATTAGGACTTTGGAACTCATGCCACTCATCTTGTTGAAAGACATGGATAGCATTTGGAAAGCTAGCATTCCCTTCATTATCAGTTAACCCTGAGGCATGATCAAAGTGTAAATGAGTTAAGATAAGTATATCTATGTCAGCTCTAGTTAAATGCAGTGCTTTTAAGTCGCTATCTATATCACTTTCATATTCAGCACCAAAGTTCCTACGTTCTTTTTCAGTTAGCTTTCCTACACCGATACCTGTATCGATTAAGATGTTTTTATCCTCAGTTTGAATTAAAATAGGGTGTGTAGGTAAAGGAATTTGATTCTTCTCATTCACCTCGTATTTTTTTGTCCACAATGCTTTCGGCACGACGCCAAACATTGCACCACCGTCAATATTGGTAATGCCTCCATTCACATAACGTACGTTAAATTTGCCAATTCTCATAAAGACTTCCTCCTAACCATCGATATGTATTAACTTGAACACTCCTTATACTAATACAATACCCTCGTTTAATACAATCATGATTGTTTCTAATCGTATACCCTAAATTTCGACATAAAAAAAATTGATAGAGCATATGCGCCCTACCAATTTACATATTATGAGTGAAACTTAGCTTCCATACGATAAATTCTCGATCCTTTTTCAGAAAACTTTCGCTCATATTCAGTTTCTATATTACCTTCTACATCTTCTTCATGGAGATTTAGATTAATCTTTGTAAAATACATACCAAATTGCGACATACTTTCTAAACTATAAGCAAATAAACCTCTATTGTCTGTCTTAAAGTGAAGTTCGCCATCTTTCTTTAAGATTTGTTTATATAGTGCTAAATAGGTATGATATGTCAATCTTCGCTTGGCATGTCGATTCTTTGGCCATGGATCAGAGAAATTTAGATAAAGTCTATCAACTTCACCATCAACAAAATACTCATTTAATTCAACGGCATCATTACAAATTAACTTTATATTTGATAAATTTTGTTCTAGTACTTTATCCAAAACTTTTACCATCACATTTTTCTCACGTTCCATCGAAACAAAATTTATTTCTGGATTTTGAGCTGCGAGTGTTGTAATAAATTGTCCCATGCCAGAACCTACCTCAATGTAGATTGGCTGGTCATTATTAAACCATTCTCGGATATGCCCAGATCGACTACCGTCTATATCAACGATATCTGAATGTGATTTAAGATAATCTTCTGCCCATGGTTTATGACGCATTCTCATATTGATAACTCCTTAAATAAATGCATTGTTATTCATCATTTCGTTCAAGAATTTCAACCACATATTCATATCTTTATAACGTTTTTGTTCTTCATACCACTGTATCATTCCAATGGCTTGAATAGCTGTATACCACTTCATACGTTTTTGTAGATCTAATGAATCTTTCACTCCATAAACATCTAACCATTGAGGCCATTTACTTTCTGGAACGTAATTGTAAAGCAGCATACCTAAATCAATTGCAGGATCAGCTATCATCGCATCTTCCCAATCAACTAGATAAAGTTCATCATGATCAGATAACAACCAATTATTATGGTTTACATCACCATGAACAACAGTAAAGAAACGTGGATCTAAACTAGGTAAATGATCTTCTAAATAAGTTAACGCTTTTCTAACAACATGGTGTGTTAGCACTTCTCGAGATAAGGAGGCATTAATTTTATTCAACATAATATCTGGTGTAATGGGCTCCATTTCCATACGTTTTAACATATTTAGTAATGTTTTAGAATTGTGTATTTTTTTCATTAATTGTGCTACACGTTCCTCATGCATTTCATCGAAAGTAAGTTCTCTACCGTTTTTCCAATGTTGTGCGGTTACAACTTCACCTGTTTCGATACGTTTTGTCCACACTAGTTTTGGTACGATACCTTCAGCAGATAATGCCGCTATAAAAGGATTTGAATTTCTTTTCAAAAATAACTTCTGTCCATCTTGTTCGGCCATATAAGCTTCCCCAGATGCACCACCTGCTGAATCAAGCGTCCATCCTAATTGATAAAACTGCTCCAACACGTTCACCTCACTTTCAATTAGAAAATGGCTCTAGAAAAACAAATTTCAAGAGCCACATATAATAATTTCATTCACAAAATTATAAACTTCAACCAATTTTAATGTGTTTTCGTAAGAATCGACACACTTGTCCCTATTGGTTCAAGTTCCTTTTTACTTTATAATTCGTACATACTGATCATGTTAATTTATAGCAACCCGTATAGCATACCATAAATTAACATGGTACAGAGTACTTAATTTTAAATTTCTCCATCTTTTTTATGAAATTTTCTACTTTCAAATTTCAAGTCTCATAAAAGATTTTATATTGTTTGGCTATGTATTTCAACCAAAAATGAGAAACAAAAAGTGACTTTTTACTTCTATAAATCGTATAGAATTTTAATTCGGCTCAGTTAGCATTATAACATAATTTGGCGTTAAATTATGTTATATTTTTTGTCCATTTTCTTGAAATTCTCCACTAACTGTATCTATATAGCGTGTGAAACCTTCTTGTAATTTTTTAGTGATTGCACCAACTTTTCCATCACCTACAGATTCACCATTTAGTTTCACTACTGGCATTACTTCGATTGAAGTACTAGAAACAATGACTTCATCAGCATTTTTTAAGAAGTCTAATGTAAACGTTTCTTCGTTAAATGGAATATTTTGTTCTTCTGCAATATGCTTTATCACTTTACGCGTGATTCCATTTAAGATGTAGTTATTCACTGGATGTGTGTATATTTCTCCATCCTTTATCGCATAAACATTACTTGAAGAACCTTCAGTAACAATGTCTCCTCTATGTTGAATTGCCTCTTTAGCATTGTACTTCACTGCCAATTCTTTAGCTAAGACATTTCCTAATAAGTTTAAACTCTTAATGTCACATCTTAACCAACGAATATCTTCGGTAGTCACTGCATTGATACCTTCCTCTAATTCTTTATAAGGACGGCCATAATTCTTTGTAAATGCCATTACATTAGCTTCTACTGAAGGTGTTGGGAAGGCATGGTCACGAGGCGCAGCACCACGAGTAACCTGAATATAAACGCCACCATTTACTATGCCATTCGCATTGATTAATTCTTGAACAAGTTCAATTAATCCTTCAACTGAATATTTTAAGTCTAAGCCTATTTCTTTTGCACTTCTTAACAATCTTTCAAAGTGTGGGCGTGCTGTGAAAATATGGTTATCATAAATTCTTACATATTCATAAATACCATCGCCAAAAAAATAACCTCTGTCGTTATACGGAACATTTGCCTCTTGTTCATCTACAAGTTTTTCATTGATTAATACTTTTGTCATAGTTATTCCTCCACACATAATGCATACAATGATTCTAAATAAATACTTGTCGCATTAAATAATTGTTTTTTTGTAATATATTCGTTTTTCTGATGCATTAAATCTTCAGAGTCATCAAACATCGCACCAAATGCTACACCTTTATCAAGGTTACGTGCGTATGTGCCACCACCAATAGTATATGGTTCAGACTCATCACCTGTTTGGTTTCTATATGCTTGTACTAATGTTTGAACGAATGGATCGTCTTTTTCTACATAATGAGGTGTTTGGTTTTTACCTAATTCGATAGAAAAGCCTAATTCCGCTATTTCTTTTGTAAACCTAGACATCGCTTCATCAAATTCGAACCCTTCAGGATATCTTAAATTAATACCAAATTTCCCACCTTTAGTATTATTATATTCTATTACCCCAATATTAGTAGTAACATCACCCATGATTTCAGTATGATATTTCATTCCCATTTTTTCACCGAAATGTGAGTTGAATAAATACTTTTCACTAAAATCTACAAAATTAGCAGCTGATTTATCTAAATCGAGTTGAGATAAGAAGTTTAATAAATATAACCCTGCATTAATACCTATAGATGGATCCATACCGTGTACTGCTTTACCCTGTACATTCAGTACTAAAACACCGCTATCAACCGAACTCTCGCCTTCTAATTGATTATCTACAAGGAATTGTTCAAAGTTTTGAATCACATCTGTCATATTTTCTTTCACATTAATATGTGCTTCTGCTTCATCAGGAACCATGTTGTATCTTTGACCTGATGTAAATGAACGTAATTCGTATTCTGGTTCGTCTTGTTCCTCTGCTTGTTCATTTTGTATCACATCGAATGTACTTATCCCTTTTTCTCCATGTATTGCTGGGAATTCCGCATCTGGAGCGAAACCTAACGCTGGCATTTCTTCAGTTTTGAAGTAACGATCAGTACATTTCCAATCAGATTCTTCATCTGTCCCTATTATGATATGTATTCTTTTTTTCCAATTGACTTTCATGTCATTAAGTATTTTTACAGCATAGTAAGCAGCAATTGTAGGACCTTTGTCATCTAACGTTCCTCTAGCAATCACTTTATCTTCTGTCACTACAGGGTCAAATGGATTTGTATCCCAACCTTCACCAGCTGGTACAACATCAACATGACATAAAATACCAAATACATCTTCGCCTGATCCAACTTCAATTCTTCCTGCAATATGATCTACATCATGTGTACCAAAACCATCTCGTTCTGCAATTTTATACATATAATCAAGTGCCTGACGTGGTCCTGGGCCTACAGGGTTCTCTGTAGAGGATTTACTGTCATCTCTTACACTTTCAATAGCTAATAATCCCTTTAAATCTTCGATGATTTGATTTTCGTATTCTTGTACTTTTTCTCTCCACATTCGTGATCAACTTCCTTCTTCAAACTAATATATTTTATATTTTACATGAAGTAACGGATAAACTACAGTGAGATGACAATATTATTTCAAAATTTTATCTGTTATATTTCACCTAAAACAGTAAAACTACTGAAATGTTATGCTTTATCCATTCTGTATCAAAAACTAACAAATGATCTATATTAGAAATAGTATACATATAAATAATCAACCAAAGGGTTATTAACCATCCTCACTATATACAAACTGTAATATATACTTATTAAAGAATCATCCACTTCAGTTGGATTTAACACAACAAAATACTAAACAACATGAGCTTTATTGTTTCAAGCATAACCGTTAGCATCAGATTATTGGTTTATGTGGCGCTTGGTCATATTATGGATATTGAGAATGTTGCTCAACTCATTCCACAGTATACGAGCATTAACAGTGCTCCATATTCTTATCATATATAAAAACAATAACTGCTTAAACAGACACACGCGTACTGACTATTTCTTTAGTAAACCTTGGTATTTTACTTATAATCCTCGTCACTGTAATCCAAAAATAAAAAAAATGAGTGGTACGGTGTTTTAAAGTCAAAACACCGTACCACTCATTATTAATACCTATGATAGAGTACCAAATACTATTTCAAAGCTTCTTTACTCTACTTTCGTATACACTATTACTTATGATTTTTTATTGCCATTATTTTTTAATTCTTCTTCAGTAACTACACGTAAGTTATTTGAAGGATCCGCTGCACCTTCGTCAGCAAAGCGTGCTTCTTCAATTTCTTTATTGCTATCTGCTGTACCTTTGAAGTGTTCCTTTTGACTATTAACAAATCCTTTTGGATCTTGTTTAACCTTTTGAGCATAGCCTTTCGGATCTTGCTTCACTTCATTAAAAGTTTCTCCTGCTTTTGAGCTGATTTGTGTAGCGATATCTTTAGCATTTTGCTTGTAAGATTCTGGGTTGGATTTATATTTACTATATTCATTTTTTAATTTATCTCTGTTTTCCTTTTTAGATAGTACCACTGCAGCTGCAGCGCCTCCAACTCCGATTAATGCACGTAGTAATTTTGACATGAAAAACACCTCTTTTATTTTAATCCTAATTGTTTAAAATCTTGCTCAGTTAAATGACGATAAGTCCCTTGAATTAAATCATCATCAAGTGCTAAGTCACCGATTTTAATTCGCTTTAATTCAATCACTTCATTGTCAATTGCATGAAACATACGTTTGACTTGATGGTACTTACCTTCATAAATTGTTACGAAAGACTGTTTCTCTTGTTCGCCTACCTTTAATTCAGCAGGCTTTGTCAATCCTTCATTCAATTCAATACCCGTTTTAAACAATTTTATATCATTTTTTGTAATTGTTTTTTGAGAAATCACTTCATATGTTTTAGAAACATGTTTGGTTGGGCTCATCAATTGATGATTGAAATCACCGTCATTGGTAATCAACAATAACCCTTCCGTGTCTTTATCCAATCTACCTACAGGAAACAAGTCAAGATACTTATAATCATCTATTAAGTCTATCACTGTTTTATGGTGATCATGTACGGTCGCTGAAATATAACCTTTAGGTTTATTCAGTAATAAATAGACTTTATCTACATATTGAATACGCTCACCATTTAGCTTAACTTGGTCTTCACTAGGCTGAATTTGTGTCTTCGGTGATTTTTCAACTTGATTATTAACTGAAATATCACCTTTTTTTAATAATTGCTTTACTTCTGTTCTAGTGCCAACACCCATATGACTTAAAAATTTATCTATTCTCATGATGCAATGCCTAGTTTCCTTCTAATTTTATTTGGAATATCACCTAAGAATTCATCTGCCAATCTATTCTTCATAGTGAAGCTAGCATAAATCAACATACCTACAACTACACTTATGATAACAATAATTAATGCACCGATTTTATGTTCTTGTGAAATAAAGAGCTGTAAGATATATGATGTAATTTCCACAGCAACCATCATAATTAAGCCATATAAGAATATTTTAGAAAAATGTAGCCATGTTTCACTAAAGTTGAATTTCGCATATTTTTTCAAAATAACAAAATTACATGATACAGCAAATAATAATGCAATTGCTGTACTAAGTATTGCACCTGCTGAATGGAAAGCTACAATTAGCGGTGTATTCAAAATAACTTTGATAACAACTGCTGCTAAGATAATGAATACAGTTAATTTCTGTTTATCTATACCTTGTAACATTGATGCAGTAACACCTAATAAAGAAATCAATATTGCTACCGGCGCATAATAGAATAGCATGTGACTACCATCGACATTATATTTATAAAACACTGTATATAAAGGAGCTGCCAAAGCCATGATTCCAAGTGCAGCTGGAACAGTAATATACATTAATACACCTAACGATGTTCTAATTTGACGGTGCATTTCATTAATTTCTCCTGCAGCATAAGTCTTCGTTATAAATGGAATTAAGCTTACTGCAAAGCCAGAAGCTAATGATGTTGGTATCATTACAATTTTATTCGTTGTCATGTTTAATATTGTGAAGAAATAGTCGTGTAGTTGGTTTGGAACACCAGCTACTCCCAATGCCGCATTATGCGTAAATTGGTCCACTAAGTTAAATAGTGGGAAGTTCAAACTTACAATTACAAACGGAATACTATAAGAGATAATCTCTTTATACATACGACCATAAGAAACATTTATACCTGTTGTATCACTAGCTACCATTTTTGAAATGTGTGGTTTTCTTTTTCTCCAATAATACCAAAGCGTAAAGATACCAGCTATTGCACCTACTGCCGCCGCAAACGTCGCAACAGCATTCGCAGATAGAATTGATCCATTAAATACATTTAATACTAAATAACTTCCTATTAAAATAAATAATATTCGAGCTACTTGTTCAAGCACTTCCGATACAGCTGTTGGCCCCATAGATTTATAACCTTGGAAGACGCCTCGCCACGTAGCTAGTAACGGGATAAAGATTACAACCATACTTATAATTCTAATAATCCAAGTAATATCAGCAACTGTCCATGCACCTTTGCCACCTGATTCATTTGCTAATGTAATCGTCGCTATGCTTGGTGCTAATAGATAAAGTAATAAGAAACCAATTACACCGGTTATAGACATTACCATAAAACTAGATTTGTATAATTTCTGACTGACTTTATATGCACCTAGCGCATTATATTTTGCGACATACTTCGAAGCCGCTAATGGTACGCCGGCAGTTGCAACTGCAATTGCAATATTATATGGAGTATACGCATAGTTAAAAGGTGCTAATTTTTCTTCGCCACCTATAATTGCGTAAAACGGGATAATATAAACTACACCCAGTATTTTTGTTATTAAAATACTTAATGTAATCAAGAAGGTCCCCCGCACTAATTCTTTACTTTCACTCATTCAGATCTTCCTATCTCAAATTTAATTTTTACACTCGTAAACTTTATCATAACGTTTTAACAATTATTTTTCAAAAGTAAATATAATGAAAGCATGATGAATCTTAAAGTTAAGCATAAATCAAATAACTTATATGTATTTAATCATCTTTAAAATGATGTAAAACCTATTAAACCATTTAGATAATAAAGCTTTGCCCTTTTAATATCTATCCTTTAAAATATAATGTTGTTATATAACGTGTGGGAAACATGTGTTTAAAGTGTTAATCGTAAAATAATATTTCTTCATATAAAATAACACTATATAGTAAAGGGAGGCAATAAAATGTATCAAACAATCATTATAGGTGGCGGACCTAGTGGTCTAATGGCTGCAGCTGCTGCAAGTGCTGATGGAGAACGTGTTTTACTGCTTGAAAAGAAAAAAGGTTTAGGTAGAAAATTAAAAATATCTGGCGGAGGACGTTGTAATGTGACTAACCGCTTACCTTATGATGAAATTATCAAGAATATTCCTGGAAACGGAAAGTTTCTATATAGTCCCTTTTCAATTTTTGATAATGAATCAATTATAGCTTTTTTCGAATCACGCGGTGTCAAACTAAAGGAAGAAGATCACGGCAGGATGTTTCCTGTGTCTAATAAAGCACAAGACGTTGTAGATACACTTGTTACAACATTACACCAAAACAAAGTTGAGGTGAAAGAGGAATCCACAGTTGAAAAAGTGGAATATACTTCACCAGATTCATTTAAAGTGACTTTGAATAATCAAAAGGAATATCAAAGTAAATCATTAATAATTGCTACAGGCGGTACAAGCGTCCCACAAACTGGTTCAACTGGTGACGGATACAAATTTGCGACTTCATTAGGCCATACAATTACCGAACTATTCCCTACTGAAGTCCCAATCACCTCTGCCGAGCCATTTATTAAAGATAAAAGATTAAAAGGATTAAGTTTGAAAGATGTTGGCGTGTCAGTTCTTAAAAAAAATGGCAAGAAGAGAATTACACATCAAATGGATATGATTTTCACCCATTTCGGTATAAGTGGCCCTGCTGCGTTAAGATGTAGCCAATTTGTCTATAAAGAACAAAAAAATCAAAAGAAACAAGACATAGAAATGCAAATCGATGCCTTCCCACAACTAACAACTGATGCTTTAGAACAAGAAATTAGAGGATTATTGAATGCGGCACCAGATAAATATGTAAAAAATAGTTTACATGGTTTAATAGAAGAAAGATATTTGCAATTTATGATTGACTGCGCAGAAATTGACGAAGACTTAACCGCACATCATATTTCTAATACGCAAATAAATACGCTTGTAGCATTATTTAAAGGCTTTACCTTTAAAGTTAACGGAACATTACCCATAGATAAAGCATTTGTAACTGGCGGCGGCGTGAGTTTAAAGGAAATACAACCTAAAACGATGATGTCTAAGTTAGTCCCAGGATTATTTTTATGCGGAGAAGTACTTGATATACATGGTTATACCGGTGGTTACAATATTACAAGTGCATTAGTTACCGGACATGTAGCTGGTTTAAATGCAGGTTCATTTTCCACAACAATAGATTAACATCATATAAATTGTAGTTAAATTACAAAAATCACTACTAATTCATAAACCTATAAGCCTCATTGAGTTTCTAAATCATATAAAAAAGCACGTACTTTGAGTATTAAAATTACTCACTCATGTACGTGCTTTTTTTAATATATTTATTTAAATACTATTAATTTCAAGGCCTTCGTCTCCCCAAGCATCCATGCCGCCTTCAACGTTAACGGCATTGACACCCTGTTGTTCAAGATAATGTACAACTTGTGCACTACGACCCCCAACTTTACAAATAATATAATATGTTTCATCACTGTTAAAATGATTTACATTGTCAGGAATATCATTCATAGGAATTGTTTCAGCACCAGGAATAATACCCATTGCTGTTTCTTCATCAGTTCTAACATCAATTATTTTTACTGGTTCTGAACTGAGTACCTTTTCCTTTAATTCATCAACTGTAATTGTTTCCATGTTGAACCCTCCTAAAATTATTTCGCTACTATATTCACTAACTTTTGTGGTACTGCTATCACTTTCTTGATGTCTTTACCTTCAATTTCTGATTTAACTACGTCATTCTCTAACGCAAGTTGTTCCATTTCTTCTTTTGTAGCATCTTTGGCAATTTTAAGCTTAGCTCTCACCTTACCATTAACTTGAATCACAATCTCTACTTCATCATCAACTAACATCGCTTCATCAAATGATGGCCATGGTTGATAAGTGATTGTTTCCTCATGTCCAAGTTTCGCCCAAAGCTCTTCAGAAATATGTGGTGCAATTGGAGCTAACATTTTTATGAAACCTTCAATATAAGGTTTATAGATTTCATTAGCTTTGTAACAATCATTAATAAATACCATTAACTGACTTATTGCGGTATTGAAGTTCAATGTATCAAAGTCTTCGGTTACCTTTTTCACAGTTTGGTGATAAGTTTTGTCTAATGATTTATTATTTTGAGCTACTACTTTGTCAGTTAGCGTATCATCTTCTGTTACCAAGAGTCTCCAAATACGATCTAAGAATCTACGTGAACCGTCGAGTCCATTTTCACTCCAAGCAATTGCAGCATCTAGTGGTCCCATAAACATTTCATATAGGCGTAATGTATCTGCACCATGTGATTGTACAATATCATCAGGATTAATTACATTACCTTTTGACTTACTCATTTTTTCGTTACCTTCACCTAAGATCATACCTTGGTTGAATAATTTTTGGAATGGCTCTTTTGTTGGAACAACGCCTAAATCAAACAATACTTTATGCCAAAATCTTGCATATAATAAGTGTAATACTGCATGTTCTACTCCACCAATATATAAATCAACAGGCAGCCAGTGCTTAAGCTTTTCAGGATCAGCAAGCATTTTTTCATTATCTGGATCAATATATCTCAAATAATACCAACAGCTACCAGCCCATTGTGGCATTGTATTTGTCTCGCGACGTCCCTTCATTCCTGTCTCTTCATCAACAACGTTTACAAACTCATCAATATTCGCTAATGGCGACTCACCTGTTCCTGATGGTTTGATTTCATCTGTTTCTGGTAACAATAATGGTAATTCTTCTTCAGGAACAGTAGTCATTGAACCATCTTCCCAATGAATAACTGGAATTGGTTCACCCCAGTATCTTTGTCTACTGAACAACCAATCTCTTAGTTTGTAATTGACTTTTTTAGTTCCAACACCTTTTTCTTCTAATAACTCTATCGCTTTTTTAATGGCAGCTTCGTTATAAAGACCATTTAACTCACCTGAATTAATATGTGGTCCATCACCAGTATAAGCTTCTTTAGTTAAATCGCCACCTTCGATGACTTCAACAATCGGTAAATCAAATGCTTTAGCAAATTCATAGTCACGTTGGTCACCACTTGGTACAGCCATAACCGCACCTGTCCCATAAGTTGAAAGTACATAATCTGCAATCCAAATTTGAGCCTTCTCACCTGATAAAGGATTAATTGCATATGCCCCTGTAAAGACGCCTGATTTTTCTTTTGATAAACCAGTACGTTCTAAATCAGATTTTTTCGCCGCTTCTTCTTGGTATTGCTTAATAGCTTCCTTTTTATCATCGGTAGTAATTTCGTCAACCAACTCATGTTCAGGACTAAGCACTAAGAATGTTGTACCATAAGTTGTATCTGGACGTGTGGTAAATACTTCGATTTGGGCATTACTATTTTCAACATCAAAGTTAATACTTGCACCTTCAGATCTTCCAATCCAATTTCTTTGCATATCTTTTAATGATTCTGGCCAATCTAAATCATCTAAATCTTCTAGTAGGCGATCAGCATATTCAGTTATTTTTAAGACCCATTGTTTCATTGGTCTTCTATAAACTGGGTGTCCTCCTCGTTCAGATACCCCATCAATTACCTCTTCATTCGATAATACAGTTCCCAATGCTGGACACCAGTTAACCGCTACTTCATCTACGTATGCTAGCCCTTTATTATATAATTGAATAAAAATCCATTGCGTCCATTTATAATATTGAGGATCCGTTGTGTTTACTTCTCTGTCCCAATCATAACTAAAACCAAGTTCTTTAATTTGACGCTTGAAAGTTGCTATATTTTGCTTAGTAAATTCTCTAGGATCATTGCCTGTATCCAATGCATATTGTTCTGCAGGCAACCCAAATGCATCCCACCCCATCGGATGTAAAACATTGTAGCCTTGCATTCGTTTATAACGAGAAACAATATCTGTAGCAGTATATCCTTCTGGGTGTCCAACATGCAAACCTGCACCTGATGGATACGGGAACATATCTAATGCATAGAATTTCTTTTGTCCAAGATTATCACTTGCTTTAAATGTTTTATGTTCTTCCCAAAAATCCTGCCATTTTTTTTCGATTTTATTATGATTGTAATTCACTACTTTTCCTCCTATTCAATAAAAAAACATCCCTAACTATTATTTAATTCAAAGGGACGACAAATTAAATCAGCCGCGGTACCACCCTGCTTCACAAATCTTGTGCACTCGTTTCAATTAATAGTTTGAGATGTTATCAATTCACTTTACGTTCTGGTAAGTTCACTTAACACTTAACACTAGGTTTCACCATCCCCTAGCTCTCTGATGATAAGTATTTAAGTTACTACTCCTATACATTACTAATAATATTTTAAATAACACTTTATTTCAAGTAGTAAAATGTATTTAAAGCTTTATTCGCTTGATTCATTGTTCATTGTAATTACTAAACTTTTAAGTTATGAAGCATTTATCTTATTCAAATAGTGACTTAAGATAAATATACAAATTATAGCGATGAATAATAAGCACATCATAATTAGAAACATTTTTTGAATATCATAAATATCTACAATCATGCCACCTAACAATGGTCCAATCGCTTTTCCTATTGTCGATGCTGAATTTACATAACCTTGAAACGAACCTTGTTTACCCTCTGGAGCCAATTTGTTTGCAATCGTTGGAACTGCAGGCCACACAAACATTTCTCCAAATGTTAAAATTATCATTCCTATCATAAATACTGAAAATTGTTCTGCAAAGCTTGTTACAAAAAATGAAACTATAAAAATACAGACACCTACAAACATTTGTCTCTTTAAATTACCTTTCATCAGCCGAATAAATGGATAAATCAGAGGTTGTGCCACTAATATCAAAATACCATTTACTGTCCACAACAAACTATATTGACCCATCGTAATATTTAAAGATTGTGTGAAGGAAGCAATTGTACTCTCCCATTGAATATAAGCAATCCAACAAATAGCGAATAAGACACATAATGCAATCAACGCTTTAAAGTACAATCTATAAGACTTAGAAAATAACTTTAATGCTTCTGGTGATTTAACTTTGACATCTATTTTAATATTGAATTGTGTTATTGCTACAATTGCAAATAACACATACATCAGTAAATTCGCAATAAATATATAGTTGAAGCTCAACTCAGCAACAAATCCACCTGATGCAGCACCAATCGCAACACCTAAATTTTGAGCTAAATAAATTGCATTAAATGTCTGTCTACCACCATTGGGCCATACAGCACCAGCCATAGCATAAATTGCTGGCACAATCATTCCACCGCCAAAACCTAAAGCAACTAACCAAACTGCATACCAAGGCCAACCATGGAAACAATTCAATAGCGTCGTACTCATCAAGCAAATGATAGTTCCTAATATAATCGTGCGGTAGCCGCCTAATTTATCAAATAATGTACCACCTAGTAAATTACCCACAACCATACCTATAGAATTAATCATTAACACTAGTCCTGCCATTGTTAAACTTTTGTGCAAAACATCATTCATATATATTGTATTTAACGGCCACAAGAAACTTGAGCCAGTTATATTCAATGCCATACCAATTACCAACCACCAAACAGATTTAGGCATTTTCATTTAAAAGGCTCCTTTCTTTCAAATTTTCTCATTTCACTCTAAACACTATAGCATTAAAATATGTTAAAATCTTTAACTAGAATGAATTTAGAAAGGAAAATGTCTCATGGGTCAATTTTTCCCTTACGCATTTGAAAACAAAAGATATCATACATGGAATTACCACTTAAAAAATAAATTTGGACAAAAAATATTTAAAGTAGCAATCGATGGCGGATTCGACTGTCCTAATAGAGATGGCACTGTTGCACATGGTGGCTGCACATTTTGTTCAGCTGCAGGTAGTGGTGACTTTGCTGGGAATCGCGCAGACCCAGTAGAAGTACAATTCCAACAAATTAAAGATCGCATGCATGAAAAATGGCACGAAGGTCAATATATAGCTTATTTCCAAGCTTTTACAAACACACATGCCCCTGTTGAAGTATTACGCGAAAAATACGAAGCAGTATTAAAGGAACCTGGTGTCGTTGGTTTATCTATAGCAACACGTCCAGATTGTTTACCAGATGACGTGGTTGAATATTTAGCAGAATTAAACGAACGTACTTATTTATGGGTGG
Source organism: Staphylococcus gallinarum (assembly GCF_029774255.1). Lineage (NCBI taxonomy): Bacteria > Bacillati > Bacillota > Bacilli > Caryophanales > Staphylococcaceae > Staphylococcus > Staphylococcus gallinarum. The sequence goes on along the minus strand of NZ_CP069082.1, from coordinate 1,159,731 downwards.
AACTCGGATTACAAACCGTACACCAAGAAACATCTGATTTAATAAACAGAGCTCATGATATGCAAACGTATCATGATGGTGTTGCAAAATTGAGAAAGCATAATATTAACATTTGCACACACATCATTAATGGTTTACCAGGCGAAGATTACAATATGATGATGGAAACAGCTCGAGAAGTTGCAAAAATGGACGTTCAAGGTATTAAAATACATTTATTACATTTGTTAAAAGGTACACCGATGGTCAAACAATACGATAAGGGTATGTTAGAATTCATGTCTCAAGAAGAATATACAAACTTGGTATGTGACCAATTAGAAATCATCCCACAAGAAATGATCGTTCATAGAATTACAGGAGATGGACCGATAGATTTAATGGTAGGTCCTATGTGGAGTGTCAATAAATGGGAAGTACTAAATGAAATTGATAATGAATTAACAAGAAGAAATTCTTATCAAGGTAAATACTTTGAAAGTACTGTAAAATCATGAAGGTAGAACGCATTTTACCATTTGCCAAATCATTAATTACCAGTCATGTTAATTCAGAAAGCATTGTGATTGATGCTACATGTGGTAATGGTCATGATACATTATTTTTAGCTGAGCAAGTACCTGATGGTAAAGTTTATGGATTTGATATACAAAAAACAGCAATTCAGAATACCTTTGAACGTACGAAACACCTTGATAATGTAACATTGATTCAAGACGGCCATGAGCATGTGCAAACATATATACCACCTACTGATTATGGTCATATCGATGCAGCAATCTTCAATTTAGGCTACCTACCTAAAGGAGATAAATCAGTTGTTACCAAACCACAAACGACGATTGCAGCTATTGAGGATATTTTTCAAATATTATCCAAAGAAGGTATCATTATATTAGTGATTTATCATGGACATCCTGAAGGGAAAATCGAAAAGGATGCATTATTTGACTATTTAACACAAATCGACCAAGAACAAGCCCATGTATTACAATATCAATTTATTAATCAACAAAATAATCCACCTTTTATATGCGCAATAGAAAAAAGATAAATACCGAACACTTCAAACAATAAGGCGCATAACAAATTTAAAGCAAATAAATTTAATATCTTAATCAAAATTATAGCAGTCAAGTTAGTGACTTTATTAATGTCATATATCGATACACTGTGAATTTCATATGGTAGCATGTACACATACACAGCGCTCAGCTTTAACAAAAACGTTAATTTCTATTTAGAACATATAGAAATTAACGTTTTTTGCTTTTATATAATTGGTCGCACATTGAACTACAATCCGTCTTGTGTATTGTGTTATAGTGTAAAATTTTTAAAAAAGAGCCAATCCATTACAGATCAGCTCTTTACCTTTGAGATTGGGAGTTCATGTCCCAATCTCTATTTACGCAAATATAATTATTTCACGCATTTAATGTTACAGTAAAAGTTATAATTCAACCTACTTTAACATTCCCTATAAATTTAAAATAGATTTAAGACTGTTTTGCATGCTTGATGACTTTGAATCAATTTCTTCTTTAAAGAATGACAAAAGATCTTCCCTTTGATCTTTCAATTTCTCATTGAAATGAATAATAACTGTACGTTCATCATTTTGTGGTCTTTCTTTTAAGATCCACTCTTTTTCAACTAAATCATTATACGTTCTTGTACGTTTGTATGATTTAATTTGAACGAAACCATCCATTTCCTTTAAAGTCATTGATCCTTCTTTCCATAAAGTAAGAAGTATTAAGATTTCTTCTTTAGACATTTTGTACTGCTTCTGAACTTTGCTAAAGATATCATTGATGTCTTGCAATACTAATTCTAATCTCAATACACCATCAACATTATCGGCAAGTGTCTTTCCCATAGAGTACTCCCCCAATCATAGTAAATGATATATGTTAGATTAACTTGTAAAATCACATTCCCCAAGAGTGGTAAATCTACTCTTTATAAATATTTGATTTTAAAACAAAATTAATCTTATTTACAGTTTAAATATAAACAATGAATTATGCAATTATATCCGTGATTTTATTTTGCATTTCTTTCAAAACTTTTGAAGAATGCTCAAATAATTTAATTTCTTCATCATTTAATGGTGTTTCAAATATTTTTACTGCTCCATTTCTATTTACTAATGTAGGAACACCCATATAAACATCGTCTTGTCCATACTCACCTTCTAAATAGCTAGATACTGTTAAAACTACATTTTGATTTTTCAAAATTGCTTTTGTGATGTGTAATAAGCCCATTGCAATACCGTAGTATGTCGCACCTTTAGCTTTGATAATATCATAAGCAGCATCACGCGTATTAACGAAAATTTCATCAATTCTATGTTGTTTGCTAGGATCATCTTTTAACATATTATATAAAGGTTGTCCTGCAATGCGTGTTTGTGACCAAACAGCTAATTCTGAATCACCATGTTCTCCAATAATTGAACCTTCAACACTACTTGGAGATACGCCAAATTCTTGTGCTAATTCATATTTGAAACGTGCAGTATCAAGGATTGTTCCTGAACCAATAACACGTTCTTTAGGTAAGCCAGAAACTTTATGAGTAACATAAGTTAATACATCAACTGGATTACTTGCGATTAAAAATATACCGTCAAATCCAGAATCCATAATTTCACTTACGATAGATTTAAATATTTTAGTATTTTTTTCAACTAAATCTAGTCTAGTTTCACCAGGTTTTTGTGCTGCACCAGCTGTTATAACAACTAAATCTGCATCGCTACAATCACTATATCGTCCTGCTTTAACATTAACTGGGGAATCGCCATAAGGTGCTCCGTGATTTAAGTCTAATACATCACCTTTCACTTTCTCTTCCGCTAAATCTATAATAACAAGTTCATCAGCAATACCTTGGGCAACCATTGCAAATGCATAACTAGAACCAACTGCTCCATCACCAACTAATACAACTTTGTTTCCTTTAATCATTTCCATATTAAAACTGCCTCCCTCAAATACTATTCAAAAGTTTATTTAATTTATGTTTGTTATGTGATTTTTTTCACAAATTAAATATACCAAACAATTTTAGTTTTTGCAATATTTTTTGTGAAAATAATCACAATATTTTATTGATATATTCATACAGTTCAGAAGTATTACATTTTAAATGAATTGCAGATTATAAAAATACTCCCTTCAAAGGCTTCACTTTTCAGTGTCTACTTTAAACGGAGTATCTCAACAGCAACTTGTATTTTTTAATTTTGAGCGGGAAAATTATCAACCAAACCAAAAACTTGAGATATGGCGTATAACCTTTCAACTCAAAATCCAACTAGCAATCATAAATTTTCAACTAAATAACTAATTCATGACACATTATGAAGGTTCATTTTCATCATCAATTACAAATCCATTATTACTTGAACTATTATTTAAGAAAGCTAAGATATAGCGCATTACCTCATCACGTTCAGGTTCATTGTGTACCTCGTGATACAAACCTTTCCATTCTTTAAAATACAGTTCATTGGTTGTGACCTTATCTTTAACTAGTTTCATTGCAGTGATATCTGCCACCTTATCTGCATCACCATACATCAATAATAAAGGTATAGATTCTATATCCTTTAAATGTGTCACTGTTTCTTTCATAATGTCTGTAATTTGTTTGTACCAATTATATGTAACTTTTTGCAACATCAATTGATCATTCATCGTTTCTTCAATGACCTCTTCATTACGTGTTAAATCTTCAACCTTTATACCTACTTTAAAGCGTTTATCCTTGGCCATTTTCCCTACGTTTGAAATCACTTTATCTTTACGTGTTTTATTGCCTTTTTTAAATTCTAATAATGGTGAAATTAACATAAGTCCTTCAATAGGTACGTCGACCTTTTCAAGTAGATTCAACATAATTAAGCCGCCTAATCCAACACCTAATACATATGTAGGAATCTTATATTCATTTGCGATTCTTATCCATTCAAGTATATGCTCATGGTAAACGTCAAAATTTTCAATTTGACCTTTATTAGAACGAGAAGTTTGGCCTTGACCTGGTAAATCGCCCATAATCACATGGTATCCATTACGGCGAAGCATGGTAATAACATATGCATAGCGTCCTGTATGTTCTAGCATATTGTGAGCGATCACAATGACGCCTTTAGCTTCATTTTCTGTTTCCCATTTCCACATAATTACTACTTCCCCTTCTATATAAAAATTTAATTCATTACATTTATTGTATCAAAATCGTATACGATATTTCCATTTTAAACATGTAGTTTGTCGTGAATGATTTAATTTTTGTGCCATTATATATATAAAAACACTTCTATACCAATTACATGAGTGTACTATGAAATATAAAGTGTAATATATTTTATTGTAAACGATTTCTTTAACAATTGATTCATGCTACACTATTATAGAAAGGTAAGCTATTAGCAGAATGGGAGGAATTAATATGCCAATTGTGAAAAATTTTTTTATAGGACTATCTAACAATACTTTATTAAATAATGCAGCTAAAGAAATCGGTCCCATGTTAGGAGCGAATAAAGTTGTAGCAGGAAACACAATCCCTGCTTTGTTAGACACAATTGAACGTTTAAACGATAAAGGAATTACAGTTACTGTTGATTGCCTAGGTGAATTTGTGGACACCGAAGGCGAAGCGATACAAGCAAAAGATCAAATCTTAGAAGTGATGTATGCGATTAATAATCATAATTTAAATGGCCATATGTCTATTAAACTGAGCCAATTAGGTTCAGAATTTGATATTGATTTAGCTTATCGTAATTTACGTGAAATATTATTGAAAGCCAATGAATTCAATAATATGCATATTAATATTGATACTGAGAAGTATGATAGTTTATTCGATATCACGCAAGTGCTAGATCGTTTAAAAGGTGAATTTAAAAATGTAGGTACTGTTATTCAAGCATATTTATATAAAGCAGATGCTTTGGTAGATAAATATCCAGAACTTAGATTAAGAATGGTTAAAGGGGCTTATAAAGAAGCTGATAATATTGCTTACCAAACCAAGGAGGAAATTGATGAAAACTACATACGTCTAATCAAGAAAAGATTATTGACGGCTAAGAATGTTACATCAATTGCTACGCACGATGATCGTGTCATCACTCACATCTTACAATTTATTAAGGATAATAATATACCTAAACATCGATATGAATTCCAAATGTTATATGGATTTAGAACTGAATTAGCTGAAGAAATCGCTAAAGATGGCTATAATTTCTGTATTTATGTACCATTTGGTGATGATTGGTTTGGTTATTTCATGAGACGCTTAGCGGAAAGACCACAAAACCTTAATTTAATGTTCAAAGAATTTACAAAACCTGAAGTGCTTAAAAAGGCTGGTATTGTTGCAGCAGGTGTAACAGCTTTAGGTGCAACTATTGCACTTTTCAAAAAGTTCACTTCAAAATAACACAGTATTAAAGTGATTTTGTAACTACAATAAATAAACATGGATGATGCATTATGAAAGTACTTCACAATGTCTAAACCATTAAAATAAAAAACAGTAATCTAAGTCATAGCCTAGATTACTGTTTTTTATTTCCTTAAAGTTGAATTGACAGTCAATTGAACAATGACATTTATTAAAAGCTATAACTTAATTAATAGATTTTAATAAGTTTGCCATTTCAATTGCACTAACTGCAGCTTCTGAACCTTTATTACCTGCTTTTGTACCCGCACGTTCAACTGCTTGTTCAATATTTTCAGTAGTTAAAATACCAAATATAACTGGTGTATCCGATACATCATTTGCTTTAGAAACACCCTTCGCCACTTCATTACAAACATAATCGTAATGTGTCGTCGCACCACGAATAACACAACCTAAAGTAATAATTGCATCATATTCATTTTTTTGTGCTAATTTTTTAGCAACTAACGGAATTTCAAATGCACCTGGCACATAAGCAACATCAATATTCTCTGCTGCCACTTCATGACGTACGAGTGTATCTTTCGCACCATCTAACAAACGATTTGTAATAAAATCATTAAACCTACTTACAACTACTGCTACCTTTAAATCAGAACCTATTAATTTACCTTCAAAATTCATATCAAATTTCCTCCTATATTAAATGACCCATTTTTACTTTTTTTGTATCCATATAATCTTGATTATATTTGTTTGTTGGTACAACAAGCTCAATTCTTTGTGCAATCTGAACACCATAGTTTTGTAAACTTTCAAATTTCTTAGGGTTATTGCTCAATAAATTGACTTGCTCAATACCAAAGTATTTTAAAATTTGTGCAGCATCGGCATAATCTCTTAAATCTTCTTCAAAACCTAGAGCAATATTAGCTGTTACTGTATCATAACCTTGCTCAATTAATTCATACGCTTTTAATTTATTAATTAATCCAATACCTCTTCCTTCTTGTGGTAAATACAAGATTACACCGCCGTGTTCACTTATATATTTCATTGATGCCTCAAGTTGTTCACCACAATCACATCTTTGGCTATGGAATATATCACCTGTGACACATGATGAGTGAATACGAACATTTTCTGTTTTTCTAATATCTCCACTGACAATTGCTACAAGTTCTTCATCACTGTGATTCGTTGTAAAGCCATACATATCAAAGTTGCCAAATTGTGTTGGCATTTTCACTTTTGCCTTAGCTTCGATTGAAGTATCATTATTATTTTTACGATAACGCTCTAAATCTTCAATAGAAATCATAACCAACTGATGCGTTTCTTTAAATGCTTCAAGTTCATCACCCTTAGCCATAGTCCCGTCATCATTCATAATTTCACAAATCAATGCCGCTGGTTTGGCACCTGTTAATTTGGCTAAATCAACAGAAGCTTCTGTATGGCCTCTTCTTGCTAATACACCATTATCCTGTGCAATTAAAGGGAACAAATGTCCCGGTTTATTAAAGTCATTTGCTTGAGCATTCTCTGCGATTAAAGCTCTTGCAGTCATCATTCTTTCGTCTGCACTGATGCCCGTCGTTGTATTAACATGATCCACACTAACGGTAAATTGAGTACCATAAATATCTGAATTATGATTAACCATTGGTGCTAATTCCAATTTATCAGCTATTTGTTTACTTATGGGAGCACATATTAAGCCTCTACCAAAAGTAGCCATAAAATTAACCGTATTATCATCCATCCATTCAGTTACTGCTACAAGATCGCCTTCATTTTCTCTATTTTCATCATCTACTACTATTACACTTTTACCTTCTTTTAAAGCTTGTAGCGCATCCTCTATTTTATCTAATTTCATATATAGCCCTCCTAAAATCCAAACGCTTTAAGTTTGTCAGACGTTAATCCTGAATCAGTTGATTCCATTATTCTTTCAACATATTTGAATAACATATCTGTTTCAATGTGGACTGGATCACCAACACGTTTATCATTCAGTATCGTCGATTTTCTAGTTTCTGGAATAAGATGAATATCAAATTCCGTATCCTTTAATTTAAAAATCGTTAAACTTACACCGTCTACCGTAATAGACCCTTGTTGCACCATTTGCTTAATTAAATTTGAGTTATTGGGTTTGATTGTTACTATTTTTGAATTATCTGAAGCTTGTATTCTTGTAATCTTTGCTACTTCATCGACGTGACCAAGCACGAAATGTCCACCAAAACGACCTTGTCCGCTCATAGCCCTTTCCAAATTAACTTCTTGTGCTTGGTTTAACTGATTTAAATACGTTTTATTTTCAGTACCTTTTATTACTTGTACAGAAAATGAATGATCATCAAATCCAACGACTGTTAAACATGCGCCGTTCACACTAATAGAATCGCCGATATGCATATCTGCCAATATCGTTTTACAGCCGATTGTTAAATTAACCACAGATTGTTGTGTCGATATTTTATTTATTGTACCTACTTCTTCAACGATACCTGTAAACATACTGATTTCACTTCTTTCGCAATTCTAATTTAATATTTTGCTCAAGCAAATTGGAATTCACAATTTCAAATTGTGGTACATCAGCTAAATCAACAACTTGCTCTGTGTGGAAGAATTGATTGTGACCTGAACCACCTATTAATTTCGGGGCATAATATATGATAAGTTCATTGATAAATTCTGTTTGTAAGAATGTAGTAGTTAAGGTCGGACCTGCTTCAACGAGTAATCGACCGACACCTCTTGCATACAAATCTTTTAATATATTTTCAATTGAGCAATGTTCTAATTGCGTAACTGTTATTTGCTCGTGTTTACTTTCTAATTGTTTATTTTCTGTATAAATCCAAATTGCTGTAGATGGATCTTTAAATATATCTAGTGACATATCTATCTCACCAGTTTTTGATAAAATGACTCGAATAGGATCTTTACCATTTTCAATACGTGTTGTGTATTGTGGATTATCCGCTTCTAAAGTTCCTCTACCTGTTATTACTGCATCATGTTGATGACGTAATTTAAAGACATCTTGCTTTACTGCTTTATTTGTAATCCATTTACTTTCTCCAAAGTCTGTCGCTTGTTTACCATCTAAACTGCAGGATACTTTAACAGTAACTTGTGGTAAACCTTTGCTTTTAGCTTCAAAGAAATCTCTATATAGCAGTGCAGCATCTTCATTAGGTCTATATTCTACTTCGATGCCTGCCTCTTTCAAAAATACATCACCATTTGAAGGTAGTGTCGTATCTTTCACTGCATACACCACTTTCTTCAAACCATGCTCAATAATTTTATTAACACATGGTGGCGTCGAACCATAGTGTGTACATGGTTCTAGTGAGATATAAATCGTCCCACCTTCTGCAGCATCTTGTGCCATATCTAAGGCTTGTACTTCGGCGTGTTTATCGCCTTTCTTCAGATGTGCACCTAAACCTACGATGCGTCCATCATTTACTACAACAGAACCGACAGGTGGATTTAATCCTGTTTGTCCATCTACCATCTTCGCTAATTCAATTGCGTAATTTAAATATTGACTCAAGCTAATCACCTCTAAAAAATAAAAAACACCTGAAATCGTACATTTCAGGTGTGGGATATATGCGTTATAACATTATAAACTTAGATTTAAATACACTTATCCAAAAATAGAAATAAGTGAATGCTAAATAAAACACTACATTAGTGCCTTTTATTAGTTATACGTTATTCTTTCTCCCATCCAGACTATACTGTCGGCTCTAGATTTTCACTAGATCAGCCACATTTGAAAACAAATGCAGGTCGCAGGCTTAATTTACTGCCGGTTGGGAATTTCACCCTGCCCCGAAAGAATATATGAAATTGTAAATTGCTGTTTGAGTCAAGCAACTTTAATTAAGTTACAAGAACATAATACTACAATAATTCAAAAATAACAATTCTTATTACTTAAGTCGGCTTTATTTTTTTGAATTTCGTCATTTTATAACTATTAAAAAGCCCGTCAAATCAACTTCATCATCATTTGCAATTATAAAAAAATTATTATACTTTTTATATTTATTCATTAAAATCAAAATACATGACATAGTAATAACGTACTTTGCATTTAATTTTCCAACAATCTATGAATAATACCAGTCGCTTGTCTTACAATCATAGTCACACCATTTCTAGATTGATTGATACCATTAGTAAGCTGTCCTAATGCAAACATATTTTGTAACGTACCATATCTAGGGCTTATGACTTGGTTGGTTTCTGCTACAATTTGAATACCACCTAATGGGTGCGCTTGTATGACCTGCCTATTTTCTAAATTAATAACAAGTTGATCATCACTATCAAGGTCTTTAAGTTGCGTCTTAGAACCTGTGGCATTAATCACTATATCAAAGTAATCATCACCATGATTTGCATATGTCAATTTAAACTGATGGTTGTTATATTCAATATTTTCTAAACCATCATAAATTCTTATTTGTTCATTTTCTATATGCTCAATCAATAATTTAGCTGTTCTAGGTGGCATTGGATTGGAATTTGCTTTCAATATGGGTTGATATTGTTCTAAGAAGCGCTTTTGATCATTCCTATTGAAACTGTTCCAAATCCAATTTAAATTTTCCTTTATTAACTCAAGTATACTTTGAAACTTACCTAAGTCTTCTGCATGTTCTAGATCATATTTCAAATCTTCGACAGGATTACCAACTTTTCGATGCACCAAAGTTTCCACTGGTATTTCATAAATGGCACATTCTTTTAAAAATAGTGCCATCGCATCATCCAATGGTACATTCCCAAAATTTTCTGCTTTTAGTTCATTAAATTTTTTAGGGGTTAAATATTGGAATGTGATTTCTGGCATCTCACCTCTAACACTTGGTAATTCACCTTTACGACTGGCTACAGTAATTGGTAAATTGATGTGATGTTCGGTAACATAACGAATAACATCTAAACTCGCTAAACCAGTTCCTATGATAGCGATATTATCAGTATCTTTCACATTGTCTAATGTATGGTAAGTTGGGTATGGTGTGTGAATATAACCTGGTTTTCCTTTTAATTGATATGGATCATGATATGATAATGTTCCGACCGTTAAAAAGACAATGTCATAGGTCTTGCAATGCTCCATATCATTTGATGTACAGACATGATATAACACATCCGTCTCACCGATATTTGATTCAATGAACACTTCAGCAACTTCTTCCTTTATGAGAGTTACATTAGCATTGGCATTATTAATTTTATCCACAAAAGCCTTCATATAATGACCAAACACAAATCTCGGTAAATATTCAGGATTTGAAAACTTAAATTTTGATTGCGCCTGATACCAATCAAAGAATTCACGCTTATTATCTAAATTCAACGACATCTGTTCGGCAGGTAAGTTGATAAGTAATTGATCACTATCATTTTGAAATGGTACACCTTGCCCCATATTTATAGGATTATCATATGCATCAATTTGCATATCTTGAAAGCGTCTTGATTTAGACAATTCTTTTAGTACTGTGACACCCGCAGTTCCCATTCCTATTATTGCAATTCTCATAGTTACCCTCCACCTATTCAATTAATTATATATATTATAACAATCTACCGGATCTAATAACATTTTAATGTATTACTATTACTTCAAAAGCTAAGTTACCCTTTTATATTAAATATGTTAATCTTAAAATAATAACAATTATATTTTTTGATATTTCAAATTTAAAGGGGAAAGTCATGAATTTCATCAAGCATATTCTATTATTATGTATAGGTAGCCTTATTTTTGTATCCGGTTGCGACTTACCAGGTTTAGGTGGTAGCCAAACGAACAAGTCTGTAAAAATATCAGCTCTCGCCACGAGTGAGTCACAAATTATGGCATATATGCTAAAAGACTTAATCGAACACGATACGAAAGGCAAAATTCAAGGTTCAATTATTAACAATTTAGGTTCAGCAACAATTCAACATAACGCTTTGCTAAAGGGTGATGCAGATATATCAAGTACACGCTATACTGGAACTGATTTAACTGGCGTCTTAAAACAAAAACCTATTACAGATTCTAAAAAAGCAATGCACATTACGCAAAACGGTTTCGACAAAAAATTCGATCAAACGTTCTTTAATTCTTATGGTTTTGAAAATACATTCGCATTTATGGTTACCAAAGAGACAGCACAAAAATATCATCTACATAAAGTATCAGATCTAGAAAAAGTAAAAAATCAAGTTAAGGTGGGCACAGATACAACGTGGATAAAACGTGGTGGCGATGGTTACGAACCATTTAAAGTTCACTATGGATTTGGATTTAACAATTTAAAACCGATGCAAATCGGTTTGGTCTATGATGCACTCAAAAACAAAAAATTAGATGTTGCACTGGGGTATACCACTGATGGCAGAATTGCAGCTTATGATTTAGTCGTACTAAAGGATGATAAAAATTTCTTCCCTCCATACGATGCTAGTGCAGTTGCACCTAATAAACTTTTATCTAAGCATCCAGAAATTAAACGCTCAATCAATAAATTAGACAACAAAATCAACACAAAAGAAATGCAAAAATTAAATTATGAAGCTGACGGTGAAGGTAAAGAACCAGCAATTGTAGCACAAGATTTTTTAAAGAAGCACAATTATTTTGATAAAAAATAATTTTTCGCTTATGATGATGGCACTAACTAAAAAAGCAAGTTACGCATATAAAAAGGAAGTGAACTTATGAAGTTTATGTTAAAAGTGTTTGTTTCTTCATTAATGATGTTCATATTATTAAGTCAAAAAAACAAAGCTAAGTAAAATTAATTCGCCCTATTCAAATGATTGAAGTTAACAAAAATAATAAATTCAGATTAGCTATGAAAATGTCTATGCCGATAGACTTTTCATAGCTTTTTATAGTTGTAAAGAAACGCTAATATTTACTAAATTTCATTTTGTATTGTTGGCTCGCTTTCCTAGGGGACAGCTTCAGCCTGTAGTCTTCAGCTCGTCCTGTTCCCTCAGGAGTCTCGCCATAATACTTTTACAAATTTTTAATCGTACATATAAAAAAGCCCTTAACTGAATAACTACAATCAGTTAAGGGCTCTTTTAATAATACATTAATAATGATATATTCACTTATTTTCTATGCTTTTCATCATCTTTATAAACAAAATATTTAAAGTATTTACCTTCAGTTTTCATATCTTTGTAGAAATTGGCCATAATACTAGCATTACTTTCGGCCCATTTTATATCCGTGGCATATTGATGTTCACCAGGATTTTTCGGATTCCATCTCATGCTATATAAAGTATTTTGATCTTTGTTAGATAAGAAATGACTATGAATGAAGTCGGCACCACCACTAATCGCTTTTTCAGGTGTATCCCAACCGTGTTTTTTAGCATATTCTGAACCCGTTTTAATCGGATCCTCATCCAATGCCCCGACACCAAAGAAGTTATAATATTTCTTGCCATCAATTTCTACGCCACTTGCTAATTCACTTTTAGCAGATCCTGTTTCTAAAAGTGCATGCGAAATCAAATATACTTCATTTACATGTTTCTCTTTCGCTGCATTAATAAATGCATCCGTATGTTTTAATAGCGTTGGATTATCAAACAACATACGTTTAATTCTGTTTTTATCTATTCCTTGATAACGATCTAATTCTAAAAATTGATATTTTTGTGTATCGCTATCTATAAATTTATTACTATCCATGGCATCTTTTATTTCAGTTGAAGACGCATCTCTCCAAGTCTTATTATCTTTGCTTGACACTTGTTGACTTGTATAATTATCAATTTGCTTTTTAGCTGCTTTATCTAAAGTCACTTTTAGATTTTCAACACTTTCTTGTTTATTAACTGATTTAAAGAATATTTGATCTGAAATCATTGAAAAAACAATGACTGCAGCCACGCCTAAAACTACCAATAATCCTATTATTGATAACAAAGACCCTTTTTTATGCTTCGTCATGTTCACACCTCATAGGTAATAATTGAAATTTTAGCCCTATCATCGTGCAAAAAACAAATAAGTTAAGGCTATCCGATAATAGATTTTAACACTAAATAGTTGAACAGACAATTTTATACATTGGTTGTTACATATTCATAAAAAAAGTAATGAAATTTTAATTTCATTACTCTTGACTTTTATATTCCATAATAATAAAACTCATCGCTTGTGATCTATTTTTATAAAAATATCGGTTAAGATCAATTGTTCCCTCAATCTCACCATCTCGATATTTCATTTCTTTAGAAACATTATTTATCATTACAAAATCGGATTTATCTTTTATCCTATCTAAATCATTATGCTTAGCAAAAAAATGCTCTAAATTTAAATGTGCGTAATCCATATAAACCTCCTGAATATAGTCCGAAGTTAACATTATACTTTAAAATGCAGTATTTTTAAGTTGAATACGCTTTTGTGTCATTAAACTTAAAATTTAACTATCTACGACTACTATTTAACACCTATTATTAATATTTAGCAAATGAAAATTTTTATTTTCATTTATAAAATATGTCCATCCGGAAATACTTGTTATATATATAACTTTGGAGTAAAAATTGAATGATTGAATCAAAACTAACAGAGTATAATTATATTATAGCTACATTGTTAAATAAGTACCATATAAAGTACAATTATGATGAATTTGCACAATTGTTATTTATACGCATGTGGGAGTTAATCCAAGAATACAATCCCAACCAACAAATGTCGTTAAAAACATTTCTATTTACCCGCTTGAACTTTTACCTCATCGATCTATTCCGCTCAATTAAAAAAACTGAACCCATCGACTTTAATACGATTACGCTCGATAGTCAAATACATGAAAGTTCACTAGAACAACTTTCTTGCTACAACCATTTTCTTACCACTTTGTCCCGTAAAGAACAATATTGGTTAAAGCTCAAATTAGCAGGATACAAACAAAAAGAATTAGCAAAATTTTTAAATTGTTCTATTTCAACATTAAAGAACTATCAAAAAAGTATCAAAATAAAATATTTATCTTACTATACCAAATAAAGAGGTTATCAAAACATGAAAATGAATATAAAATTATTGTATTTTAAAACATATATATCAGCACAAATACTTACACTCTGCCACTTTTCAACACACCATTTCCTCTATCCCGCTACAATGGACAAAACACTGCGTTACTTTTTCGAAACACAACAATTATCCATCCCCTTGCAAACTAAAAAAGCAAAACAGACTCTGAACATTAGAAAATTCTTACCTTTATACATAAATAGTGAAACAATTTTATTCCCTTTAACTACGAAACGTTCAGCAATCCAATACTATATCAATGCAATGGCTATAACCGGATTAAAGTCATTACAATATGGTACAGTCATTTATTTTGAAAATACTAAATATATAGAAGTTACAATTCCATATACTTTTGTATACAAAAAATGGCAAGAAAGTATTTCGCTTTCCCACCATTCATATTAATTACTCTTATAAATCTTTATTATGTTTATATTCAAGCAGTTTCTTCGTAAAGTAAGCAGTCACTTGCTTTATTGCATACAAACAAAGAATGATTAATAGTATTGACCCTACTAGTGTTAATAGAACGACTGCAGTGGATAGCTGTACTTCTGGTTTAATAAAGTATTGAACAGAAGACAAACTTGCTAAAAAGCCAAATAAAAACAGACCTAGTAACACTATATATGTAACTAATATACCAATTAACATCACAAATAATTGTGTCGTTGAAGTTACCTTTTCCTTAAATATATAAGATTTTAAAAATTGATTTGAAAATGCGATTGGCCGATTTAATTCACCAGATTCATCACTGTCTATCTTCGCTTGTAATACTTCATCTAATATTCGCTTCTCTTTCTTATTTAAAAACCACAATTGCTTTTTTACTTTTTGTTTAAAAATATTTACTTTCATTTTTTATACTCCTTTAGCATGTCACGCGCTAATAGCTACAATGTTTTAAAAATTAAAACTACAATGATTAATTATATATTAATTCATAAACTTGCATAGTATAAATTTGAATTTTTTATAAATATTCACACAATAGCTAATGAATCGACCTAATAAATCAATTAATTTTATGGCATGTATTTTTACAATTAAGAACCCTTATAACATTGCATCATGTTATAAGGGGTCACTATATTATTACAAAGTATCAAAGCTAGTCATATATTCGGACTCATCTGCCCTTTTTCTGCTCTTTTTATTTTTTAAAAGAACAAAAAACCCTATAAACATTGAGTTTATAGGGGATATTGATTATAAAATTGATAAACCTGAAGATTGGATATCTTTTGCAAAGCCTTTAACTGTGTCAACAGATAATTCGTCGATATCTCTACCTAAGTTTGTGTTAACTTTTTTAACTACATCAGCTGGACAAGTAATAATATCAGCACCAACTTCATCAGCTTGAATAACATTAATTACTTCACGACAGCTTGCCCATAATAATTTAACGCCATCTTTACTATGCGTAATTTCTGCTGATTCTTTCATTAATGGTAATGGATCTACACCTGTATCAGCAATACGGCCAGCAAATACTGAAACATATGTTGGTACACCTTCAGTAACAGCTTCAGTAATTTCTTTAACTTGATCTAAAGTATAAACAGCAGTTACATTTAAACGAACATTGTCTGCTGATAATTTTTTAATTAGAGAAATTGTTGATTCACCTTTTGTGTTTACAACTGGAATTTTAACAAATACGTTTTCACCATATTGTTTTAAAATTTCAGCTTCTTTTTCCATAGTTTCTAAGTCATCTGCAAATACTTCAAATGAAATAGAGGCATCTGGAATTTCACGTACAGCTTCTTCAGCAAATGCTTTATAGTCTGTTACGCCAGCCTTAGCCATTAAGCTAGGGTTAGTTGTAAAACCATCAACTTGTTTATTTTTATAAGCAGCTTTCATTTCTTCAATATCTGCACCATCTGCAAACACTTCAACATTTAATTTTGCCATTAAAAATTCCTCCTGACTAAAATAAATAACTCTATAAAGAATTATTTTTATAACGGTTATTAACCATTCAACTCATTTATACCACCATTTAACATGAAATTCTAATTTTTTGCTTAAATTGTCAAAATTTTTAGAGTAGAATTTTACAAATTACAGTAGTAAATTTGCCTCAATAGTAAGATTTTCATCATAATAAAAATCTTGCTTTTTCTTTTAATTGTAAATTTAGTTAATTTTATGTAAAAATATGGTATCATTATTAGATGAATTGCACTAGGAGGTAAATATGGCACGTTCAAAACTTTATTTTTATTTATCTAGTTTATTGATTATTATCAGTTTTTATTTTAATACTAGAAATCCTCTTCTAAATATGCACTTTAATTCTATAATTAAACTAATTTTTGTTTGTAGTATTATAAATGCTGTTATTTTAATAATTTCTATTATTTTTGCAGATAAATCGATTAAACATTCTCAAGACAAATCAGATTGGATTAGAAAAGCGAGTAAAATATTACCGTTTGTATTACTCATCGTAATTATCATTCATATCCTTTCTTCGCTTTCAACATTTGGTATTATTTTCTAAATTATGCTACAAAAGGTAAAATACTTTTGTAGTATTTTATTTTATTGAGAGGAAGCGTATAAATGATGCAATATCTATTTATTTTTATTGGTGGCTCAATTGGAGCACTTTTAAGATATTGGTTTTCTTTTATGAATCCTGATAGTGGCTTTCCCACCGGTACTTTCATAACTAATATCATGGGTTCTTTTTTAATGGGATTGTTAGGTAGTTTAGCACTAAAATATTTCGCCAATAACGCACATTTAAAAAAAGGTATTACTACTGGCTTTATCGGAGCCTTTACCACCTTTTCTACTTTCCAATTTGAATTAGTATCTATGTTAGCGCACCAGTACTATTTATTATTAGTTATTTATGCGATTACGAGTTATATCATTGGGATTATAGTTTGTTATATCGGTGTGCGAATTGGAGGGAAGATAGCATGATCAATATTTTATTCGTAATGTTAGGTGGCGGTATCGGAGCAGTCATTAGAGGCTTTATTACAAATTATTGTGCTACTAAATTCACTTCCCCATTTCCAATTGCTACGCCATTCGTTAATATTATAGGTAGTTTCTTTATCGGCTTTATTATGGGAATGACTATACATACATCTTGGATACATCCATTGCTAATTATTGGTGTCCTAGGCGGATTAACCACTTTTTCTACTTTATCTTCTGAACTTGTAAAGATGTTAGTAGATAAACAAAATCTGTGGCATTTTATTGGATATTCCTTACTCCAATATGTTGTTTCATTCGCCGCCTGTTTCATCGGGTATATTATTTTATAAATGTAATCAGCAATATTAGTTAACAAAATAAAGAACCCAGTAAATGAATTGTTATAAAAACGCATTTACTAGGTTCTTTTTAATATTAATATTTCTAAATTTAAATGGTTTATTCGCCAGTAAATTCTAATGGATTTGGTCCAATACGTTTATCTTCATTTAACTGGTCTAATTTTTCAATTTGCTCTGCAGTCAATTTAAAGTCAAAGACATTTAAGTTTTCTTCAATTCTAGATGGCGTCACAGATTTTGGTATAACAACGACACCATGGTCTATATTCCATCTAATAACTACTTGAGCTGGTGTTTTACCAATTTCTGTAGCAACTTGTTGCACTGTCTCATCTTCTAAGATTTGTGCATTCATTAATGGTGACCATGACTCAGCATGGATATTTTGAACTTCTAGATAGTTTCTTAATTTTTGTTGCAGTAAGTATGGGTGAAATTCAACTTGATTAATCACTGGTTTAATTGAAACTTGAGCTAATAGTGCATCCAAATGACTTGGTTCAAAGTTACTAACACCGATATTTTTAACTTTATTATCTTTATATAAATCTTCCATACCTTGCCATGTATCAATCATTAACGCTTCATCAGTACCTGGCCAATGCATAAGATACAAATCTAAATAGTCTAATCCTAATTTTTTTAAACTCGTTGCATAAGCATCTGCAACATTGTCTCTACCATAATCTGCTAACCATAACTTCGAAGTAATAAATAGTTCGCTTCGGTCAATACCAGTAGATTCTAACGCTTCAGCAATACCTTCGCCAACTTTTTCTTCATTTTCATAAATCATAGCTGTATCAATATGGCGATATCCACTCTCTATAGCATGTTTTACTGCTTCTTTACATTGATCGCTATTATCTACTCTAAATGTACCTAATCCAAGTATCGGCATTTCATTGCCATTGTAAAACGTAATATTTTCCAATGTTCATATCCCCTTTTTTACTTTACTTATCTTACATGATATACAATTTCGTAAGTCATATAAATCAAAAAGCTTCATAACCAAATAAATTAGCTATTTATTACGTTAATCACTAATATGTATTGCACATATTTACTACTTCCAAACTTTAATTTATCATAGTTTTCTCAGTTCGTTTTCCTAGCATGTCATCTCACCATTGGTCTTTGCCTAGCATTTTTCACTTAGGCCTTTCGCCAGATACTCCACATGATGATGTATTTTCAAATCAAAAACTTCAAATTAAATTTATCTACGCTACAATTAATTACACGGAATTTATTATTTTTTGTTATCTACATAAATTACGAACCAAATTTAAATATAAAAAAGAGAGCTAATCAACAATGGATTAGCTCTCTTTTATTTGAGAATGGATGATTTAAGTCCCAACCACTCTATTCATTTCAGAAAATTGATTACGTTACTTTAGCAAAGATATTAATTAAAAGATTCGATTTCATCCATAATGCGTTGTAAATCTTCGACAGTGTATTGAATACGACCATGGAAGACAAACTTATTAAAGAATTCATCCAATTGTTCTGGACCAACAAGCACTTTAGAATTTGAACTTTGTGCATAGTTTGTGATTGTAACAGCACCTTCATTCTTCGGATTAAAGTACAAGATAGTCGTCGGTGTGAATTTCAAGTTCAATTCTGTTTGAATATCGCCTGCTAACTTTTCAATATCATTAATATGCTCAGTATAATTTACAAAATTCAATGATTTCTTATCATCATTTTGATCTAATACTAATGTTTGAGCCTTTTGCTTATCAAGATCTAATGTATCGAAGACTTGCTCAATCATTGGTTGATCTTTGAATTGATTTGCACTGATGCCATTATAGACATGACCTTTTAACAATTGGGAATCGATTATATATAACCCTGTACGTGTTAATACTAAATGACTGATATGTTGCACATCGCTAAATTCATTTCGTGGTAAAAAGATATTGGCCATAATATGCATATCTTCAGGTCTAATTCGCTTTTCATTTACTAAGCGTTCCCGAATACCAATCAATCTCATATCTGTTACATACTCACTATGATTTTTTGAGAAAAGTTTCAGTGCATCAATTTCTCTATCTTTAGTATTGACTGTCGCATCATATTCTTCTTTTTGTTTTGTAACAGTCTTTTTATTTTCGATTCTTTCTTTTTCTAATTCTTCTTCGTGTGCTTCTTTTAACTTTTGTTCTTTAGATTGATATTGTTCTTCAATCTTTTTCTGTGCTTTCTTCTTACTGTTTAAAGCAGCAATAAATAAAATCAAACAAATAATTGCTACGATAATTGCCACGATTAAACCAATTTCTAAAGGTCCCAATGAGTTCATAACAATAACGCTCCTTTATGTGATCAGTAACTTTATTATAATGGAAATCATCTGTTTATTCGAGTGTAAACTCTACACTTAAGGCAATTTATTATGCTTGTACAGAATCTTTCAATAAGTTGACTTTATCAAGTTTCTCCCATGGTAACAACACATCCGTACGACCAAAATGACCATATGCTGCAGTTTGTTTATAAATAGGATGTTTTAAATCTAACATTTTTATAATTCCTGCCGGTCTTAAATCAAAGTGAGTTCTAACCGCTTCAACTAACACACTTTCATTCACTTTGCCTGTACCAAATGTATCGATTGATATAGAAACTGGCTCTGCAACACCAATTGCGTAAGCAAGTTGCACTTCACATTTATCAGCTAATCCTGCTGCAACAATGTTCTTAGCTACATAACGTGCTGCATATGCTGCTGAACGGTCAACTTTTGTAGGATCCTTACCACTAAAGCATCCACCACCATGGCGTGCATATCCGCCATACGTATCTACAATAATCTTACGACCTGTTAAGCCCGCATCTCCTTGAGGTCCACCAATTACAAATCGACCAGTAGGATTGATGTAGAATTTTGTTTGTTCATCTAGTAAATCTTTTTGAACTGTTGGATAAATAACGTGCTCTTTAATATCATTTTGAATTTGTTCTAATTCAATATCTTCAGCATGTTGCGTAGAAACTACAATTGTGTCAATACGGCTTGGTTTATCATGTTCATCATATTCAACAGTTACTTGCACTTTACCATCTGGGCGAAGATAGTCTAATATGCCATCCTTCCTTACGTCTGATAAACGTTTAGATAATTGATGAGATAAGAAAATTGGCAATGGCATATAAGTATCTGTTTCATTTGTTGCATAGCCAAACATTAAGCCTTGGTCTCCGGCACCTGTCGCCTCTATTTCAGCCTCAGATAAATCATCGCGATATTCTAATGCGGTATCCACACCTTGAGCGATGTCAGGTGATTGTTCGTCTATCGCTGTTAATACTGCCATTGTTTGACTATCATAACCAAATTTAGCACGCGTATAGCCAATCTCTTTAATTGTCTCTCTTACTACCTTAGGAATATCAACATAAGTAGTTGTTGATATTTCACCTGAAATTAACGCCATACCAGTCGTAACTGTCGTTTCACAAGCTACACGTGCATTTGGGTCATCCTTTAATATTTCATCTAAAATCGCATCTGAAACTTGGTCGGCAATTTTATCTGGATGTCCTTCTGTTACAGATTCTGATGTGAATAATCTTCTATTATAAGTCATAATTTGCTCCTTTAGTTTTAAATTACGAATATTCTCTATACTGTGAGCTCATTAAAAAAGGGCCCTTTCACTATATTAAATAGAGAGAAGGCCCTAATACGTCCATTCGCTCTTATCGTTCAGACGGTATTTGTCTGCAAACGGTTTGGCACCTTTCTTCGTATTAAGAAGAGGTTGCTGGGCTTCATTGGGTCCATGTCCCTCCACCTCTCAGGATAAGAGAATCCGTTAATGACTATAGTACCGAAGTTAAGTAATAATGTCAATTTAACATTTATTAATATAAATTTTAAATTCCCTTTAAAATGATGTGTACTAATAAATCATATGTGTTATACTTTTTAATTGTAAAGGCTTACAATTAAAAATAACTTTGGAGGGATTGAGTATGGCTGTAGATACATACACATACACTAATAAAATCGAAAACATTTTGGGCAAAACGTCATCATTATTCCAACTTTCTACAACACAATTGTATAACAAGATTTTAAATAATGGTGAGGGTGAATTAACAGAACTTGGAGCAATTAATGCAAAGACTGGTAAATATACTGGACGTTCACCTAAAGACAAATTCATCGTGACAGAACCATCTTATAGAGATTCTATCGATTGGGGTAATATCAACCAACCTATCGAAGAGGAAACATTTTTAAAATTATATGACAAAGTTCTTGAATACCTAGATCAAAAGGACGAACTTTATGTCTTTAATGGTTATGCAGGTAGTGACGAAGAATCACAGTTAAAGTTAACAGTAATCAATGAACTTGCTTGGCATAATTTATTCGCCCAAAACATGTTTATACGTCCAAAATCTAAAGAAGAAGCACAAGAAATTAAAGCTAATTTCACAATCGTGTCAGCGCCACATTTTAAAGCTAATCCAGAAGTAGATGGTACAAATTCTGAAACATTTATCATTACTTCATTTAAACACAAAGTTATTTTAATCGGTGGTACTGAATATGCAGGTGAAATGAAAAAAGGTATTTTCTCTGTAATGAATTACCTGTTGCCGAAAGATAATATTATGAGTATGCATTGCTCTGCTAACGTCGGCGAAAAAGGCGATGTTGCACTATTCTTCGGTCTTTCAGGAACAGGTAAAACAACGTTATCCGCAGATCCTACACGTAAATTAATTGGTGATGATGAGCACGGATGGAATGACAACGGAATCTTCAATATTGAAGGTGGTTGTTATGCAAAAGCAATTAACCTTTCATATAAAAAGGAACCACAAATTTACGACGCTATCCAGTATGGAACAATTTTAGAAAACGTTGTCGTTGATGAAGACGGTGATGTAGATTTCGATGATAATAAATACACAGAGAATACACGTGCTGCATACCCTATCAATCATATTGATAACATTGTAACACCATCAAAAGCTGCACATCCTAATACAATTATATTCTTAACTGCAGATGCATTTGGTGTATTACCTCCAATTTCCAAATTATCTAAAGATCAAGCAATGTATCATTTCTTAAGTGGGTTCACTGCTAAATTAGCAGGTACTGAACGTGGCGTTACAGAACCTGAACCATCATTCTCAACATGCTTCGGCTCACCTTTCTTGCCATTAAATGCAAAGGTATATGCAGATTTACTCGGAGACCTAATCGATAAACATGATGTTGATGTCTATCTCGTAAACACTGGTTGGACTGGTGGTAAATATGGTGTTGGTAGAAGAATCAGCTTAAACTACACTAGACAAATGGTAAACCAAGCCATTACAGGTAAACTTAAAGATGCTGAATACATTAAAGATGATATGATCGGATTAAATATTCCAATTCATGTCGAAGATGTACCTCAAACATTATTAAACCCAATTAACGCTTGGAGCAAATCAGATGAATACAAAGCGCAAGCTCAAGATTTAATCGACCGCTTCAAACGTAATTTTGAAAAGTTTGGTGAAGAAGTATCTGACCTAGCAAAAAATGGTGGATTTAAATAATACCAAAAAAGACCGTGTGCCTAACACACGGTCTTTTTTTATATAAATTAACAAAAATAAATATATTTTTAAACATTCAGGCTATTATATTCCAACTCATTTTAGAAGACGATTATATTAAATGTAGTGTTGCTGAATACAATTATTTTCAACATCCGTCATCCACTGCTTAACAGCGTTTAATGCATGTTTAATTGCAGGCGGTCTTGGTACATGACCTTCATCCATTTGATAAAATGTACGAAATGTCACGTTTCTTTCAGACAATTTACATTCTAAATGATATGCTTGATGTATACCTACTTGTTTATCCTTGCCACCATGCACAATGAAGATGGGCGGACACTCTGAGTTTATTGATGTCAATGCATCTCGCTTAGCATAAGCAGCATAATCTTTCTTTGGGTGACCAATCATTCTGCGTAACATTCCTCTTAAATCAACACGTTCTTCATACATTAAATGTATATTCGACACGCCACCCCAAATGATAAAGCTTGAAACTGGCAATGCTTGGAAAGTTAATAAACCTTGTAAGCCACCCCTAGAAAAACCAACCATATGTATTGGTGCATCAGGATACATGTCATGTAGTATTCGAACAGCAACGCATACATCATCCAAATCACCGCCATAAAATTCATCTTTACCTTCACTACCATTATTGCCACGATAATAAGGACCAAATACTAAAGTGTGCGCATCAGAAAATTGCATCAAACGTCCTGTACGGACCATCCCTACCTGTCCTTTACCTCCGCGCAAATATATAACTATGCGTTTCACAGTACGTGTTGGTCGCATCATCAGTCCACGAACCTTTAAATTATCAACCAAGTACGTAACCTCTTCAAATATATGATCTAAACTCTCGACTGGCATGCGCTTATGATTTATAAAAGCCAATTTCCATCACTCTTTCTAAGCATTGTAAAATTGCTGCATCTTTCAATAAATAGCTCTTTTTGTTGCTCGGTACTTCTGAAACATCATTAAAGCATAAAGGGCCATGCGTTTCATAATAATTTAACTGTTGCTCTAAGACATCTACGGTGACCATAAACACATCTTTAGTAAATCTTTTACCGCAAGTTCTTTCTACATAATATTGGGCAATATAATGAAATGTTTCTCCAACACCACCAGTTTCTTCAAACAATTCCCTTTTTGCAGCAACTAAACTGGTTTCCCCAGGTTCAACCTTGCCTCCCGGAAATTCAATACCTCTTACTTTATGTTGTGTGAATAATAATTTCCCTTGATAGTTCGGAATGATTAGAACGTGTTCACCGTCAGGAATATCTGAATCGTCTTTATACGTTAAATATACATTATCATTTTCTTTATCTTTAAACTTCACGCTCATCACTCTTCCTCTTTCTATGTTAAACTAACAATGCTATGATTTTAGTTGGAGGCTAATTATATGAAAAAAATTTTCCTTGGACTCATTTATATTTATCAACATTATATTTCACCCGTGACACCAGCAACGTGTAGATTCTATCCTACTTGTTCTGAATACACACGCGAAGCAATCGTTGTTTATGGTCCATTTAAAGGTACATGGCTAGGAATCAAACGCATACTGAAATGCCATCCACTGCATAAAGGCGGATTCGATCCAGTTCCGTTAAAGAAGAATAAGTCAACTAAAGATTAATATATACGTTTAAGTCTTGATGTCAGTACTGTTGGAGGTTCAAATTGAATAGAACCTCCTTTTAATATGCCTGAATTTGCAACCACATCTTGCTCAAAGTAATATCCAGCTGGTGTAATATCACTTGGAAAATCTGCCCATTGAGCAACCATCGCTGTAAAATAGCGACTTAATCCATATTCATACATGCCACCTATAACCACTTTACCACCATATTGTTTAATAACATCAATTAATTCGATTACGCGATCAATACCACCTAACCTAAACGGTTTGACAATGATAACCTCGACATTATATCGATGTAATGCATCTATTATATTTGCTTTCGATGTCGCTTTTTCATCAATCGCTACAGTGGGAATCGTATTAGTGTCATATGCCATTAATTGGTCCAACGTTGCGAATGGTTCCTCCAAATAAAGAATGTCCGATTCACTTAAAATCTGCAATTTATCTCGTTCATTATCCGTTAAACTTTCGTTAGCATCAATAGCTATCTGTAAATTAAATGGTAAAGCTTGAACCTTTTGAACATCATTCAATATATTATCAGACCATTTAAGTTTAACTCTTTGGGGCTCAGTCTCTCTCAATTGTAGTAAATTACTATCTGTTAAACCGCTCACAGTCGCACCATAAGGCACATTAAATTGTTCTAGTTTATAGAACATTTGATAAAACGCCATCACTAACATACTTCTTGTTGCAGGATAACCTTCCAATCCTTCCAAGGATGCTTGAACGGTTTGCATTGAATCAAAGGTCTGTCCTTGATAAGTTTTATACCAATATTTAACTTGAGATAAGACGTCTGATATTGTTTCATCATCATACCAGTTTGTTTCAAATGCATTGCACTCACCATAATACGCTTTACCATTACTCATCTTTAGACTCACAAATAATGATTTTCTATAGTCTAATTTGACTTTGGGTGTTATCACAGGATGTTTAAAATGTGTTTGATATTCAAATAGTTTCATCTCAATCAATTTCATAAGAAAACTCCTAGCTATGATTTAAATTGATTTCTTTGCAATTTGCCAGTAGATGTATATGGCAATGCTTGAACTCGTCTATATACTTTAGGTACTTTATATTTTGCTAAATGTTGTTCTAAGTAATCTTTTAAATCAAGTTCTTGAATCTCCTCTTGAGCCACATAATAAAGACATGGCACCTCGCCCCAAACATCATCTTTAATACCGATACATAATGCATCTTCTATTGTTGTATATTGTTTGGCAATTGATTCTATTTGATATGGATAAATATTTTCACCACCACTAATGATCAAATCCTTACGTCGATCATATACCATTACATAACCTTCGCTATTAATTTCTGCAATATCACCCGTTTTAAAATAGCCTTCTGAATCAAAGCTACCTGCAGTATTTTGGGGATATAAATACCCATTCATCACGTTACCACCTTTAATTAGTAGCTCACCATGACCATTATGATCTGGGTCTTTAATTTTCACTGCGACATTAGAGCTTGGCTTTCCAACAGTATCAAATCGCTCACTTAACATTTCAGGTGACGCTGTTAGAAATTGAGAACAAGTTTCTGTCATGCCAAATGAATTATATATTGGTAAATTATAAGCTAATGCCTCTTCAATTAATGCGCTAGATAATTTAGCACCACCTAATAAGATACGCTTGATATTAAACGGCTTGGTCAAACCACTATCCATTAGCCACTTCAACGTTTG
Source organism: Staphylococcus gallinarum (assembly GCF_029774255.1). NCBI lineage: Bacteria > Bacillati > Bacillota > Bacilli > Caryophanales > Staphylococcaceae > Staphylococcus > Staphylococcus gallinarum. The sequence continues at coordinate 1,132,886 of NZ_CP069082.1, read as the reverse complement.
TGGTACTAATGAGACATGTGTAGGTCGTTCGTTCACAATAATATCGAGCATTTGCGCAGCATCAAATTTTTGTACAAGACGCACAGTAAAACCTGAAATCATCGCTCTTAATAGTACACTTAACCCTGATATATGATAGATTGGTAACACAGACAACCATTTCGTTTGTTCGTCAAACCCCAAACTTTCCTTGCAACTAAGTGCACTCGCAAAATGATTGGCAAATGTTTGTGGTACTGCTTTTTGAGGTCCAGTCGTACCAGAGGTAAACATAATAGAAGCAATACTTTCTAATGAAAAGTGAGGTACAATTTGTTGATCTGACATGTTAGACTCAAGTTCTGCTAACTGTATAATTTTAAAGTCCAATAATGACAATTCATGTGTCGCAATAATATATTTAACATTTATTGAAGACATTTGAGCCATCATTTCTTGTTGCGTTAATCTCGTATTCAACAATGCAACTTCAATACCAGCCGCCCAACAGGCATTGATTAACAAAGCTGATTTGATGGTATTATCTATATAAAGTCCCACCCTCTTAGGATCGTATTTTGCTAACACATAACCCAGTCTCGTTACATACTGATATGCATCCTTAAAGGTAACTTGATTTACTCCATCATCTAAAAAACATCCATCTCCATTTATTTCTGCTTGTTGTTCCAACCAAAATTTCACGCTAACATTCCTCCATCTCATCATTCATTATAACGCGTTTTATATTAATTAACAGGGTATCAGTTTCAATTTTTGCTTTGTCGTTGAAATTCATTACACAGCATATTTAGATATACACTTGTTGTTAATTATTTAAATCAACATAAAATTTACTATTTTTAACTAATTTACATGACTATTCATGTTTCTAAAAATCCCATTACTTATTGATATCAAATATTTAATTATTACTATTTTTAAAAAAACAGTAATACTCCAAACTGTATTGTTGTACAATGTATTTATAAGATTAAAATGTTGTCTGCATTTTAAAAATAAAATTATTAAGGAGATTATATAATGACAGGAGATAAAGATACACAGCCCTCTCACAAACAAAATCCAGACCAAAATAGACAATACGACAATACGCATCACCAACAACAATGGGAAGCATATCAAGCGCAACAGAATAAGAAAAAAAGCCGAAAATGGTTATGGGGTATCCTCGGTGGATGTGGCGGTTGTTTATTACTAATTATTATAACTATTATAGCCATTGCTATATTTTCTTCTGTTGTCGTAAACAACAATGGTTCTTCTGATGATGGTGCCCAAATAGAAAACGATAGCAATGCTACAAGACAGGAAAAAGCAGCTTTAAATAAAGCAAAAACATATTCCGATACGATGCATATGTCTAAGCAAGGTATATACGAACAGCTTACTTCGAGTTACGGAGAAAAATTCAATAGTAATGACGCACAGTATTCTATTGATCATCTCAAAGCAAATTACAAAGAAAATGCTGTAAAAAAAGCAAAAGATTATGCAGATTCACAAGATATGTCTAACGATGCTATCTATGACCAACTCACATCTAGCTATGGCGAGAAATTCACCCAAGAAGAAGCACAATATGCCATTGATCACTTAAATAAATAATGTAAAAATACTGAAATTTTAAACACTAGCTAATCATACAATAGGCTAGTGTTTATTTTTTACAGAAAATACTTAAATCATTCAAAGTTTTATAAAAACACAATATCGTTATTTCTTAAATCAAAAGTAATTCAATTTGTTAGTATAGACAAATACATTCCGACTAAAATACTTCTAATACATGTACATAAACAAGCTATTTGGGGCAATTACTTAGTTAACAAAAAATCTTCTTAAAGATATGACAATGATTTTGATTTAGCGCAATATATTAATTATAATAATTTGTAATAAGCAATGCATGGTGCGACTTAATACATTATCTATATTTACATCATTATTTTAATTGCGGAACGTTAGGAGAATTTATATGGTTTATTTCATCATCATTATGAGTTGTGTTTCACTATTTTTATTAATTACCAGTTGTTATGGTTTTATTAATCAGCACCAATATAAAAATTCTTTAGATTTTAATTCAATGGAGCATTTTGAAATCGAAGCATTTAAAAAACAACATCTAACAATGAAAATTTTTTCAATTAGCCTTTTTGTTTTGTCCATAATTGTATTTATTTTAGTGATTTATTTAATTAAATCACAGTTATAGCATATTTTATCCACGCATTCATCATGTCTAAATCCTTAAAATTTTATAATTAAACATGCAAAAAAGACCAACTGAATCCAATTGGTCTTTTAATTATTTAAAAGGTTGTTATACCTAAATTAACTTTTTAGTTATATACGATCCAAAGGTACTTATCATAAGCAATACGAAAAAGATTGTGAGACATAACAGTGATGTCCCCGTTACTTCAAAACCAATGTTGAACAATACATTCTCACTTGTTTCATAATAGAAATTTAAAATTAAAGTAACCAAAATCCCCATACTTGCAATCCAACCCATGATATTTGAGAGTATACTTACATACTTTAAAGTCTTGTTATTCATCTAATAATTGCAACTCCCTAATGAATGGTTTTGATGATATATATAATTTAGCATACAATATTATTCATAGAAAGTTTTTTTAAACCTAAAGCTAAAAATAGCTACTTGAATGTAAAATCAGCTTATAATTTCTTAACTAATCTTATTAAATCTCTACATAATATGCCATTTTCGTAAATCGGCTCTTCATAATTATTTGTAAAATAATTCATTTCAACTGCTACAATTCGAAATCCAGCCTTTTGATAAAAAGCCAATTGCCCAATACTTGAATTGCCTGTTGCTACATTTATCGACCTATAACCCCTTTGCTCAGCAGCTTTGCAAATCGCATCAACTAGATATTTCCCTACTCCTTGATTTTGTTTACTTTCCACAACAGCAATATTTGTGATTTCTAAACTATCTAATGATGATTTAATAATAAAACTTCCTATAATATCACTATTTTCAGTTAATACGTAACAACAACCTTCAGACAAACATTTTTTAAGTTGCTGCATGGAAGGATCCGCAGTTAACAATAACTCAAACGGAATATCCATTGTTTTAGATACCTTACGTAACATCACACTACCCCCTCTTTCCAACAAACTATAAATGCATTAATACGAATAAATAACTATCCTCTATTATGTCAGTTTCATTTAAAAAGAACATGCAATATCAGCTAACACAAAATGATTTAATTATAGAATTAGGTTAAAATTAAAAATAATTACCAATTGTACCAAACTTTTTTGTTATAATTTTATATGTACTACAATAATAATAATTTAACGCGAAAACGATAAGGAGTGAGATAAAATGAAAAAATTATCATTTTTATTTTTAGCAAGTTTTTTACTTCTAACTGCATGTGCGCACAAAGAAGAAAGTAAATTAGATGATACTAATGATAACAAATCTTCTAATAATGAACATAAGAAAAATAATGATAAAAAGAAAGACAAAGAAAACAATAACGAGCAAACTTCAAACACTGAAAATCAAAATTCTGAACAACAAACAAATAACGACCAAAATACAAATCAACAGAATCAAACTCAAAATAATACACCAACAGACGAACAACAAGCTAGTACAACACAAACAGAACAATCGCAAACCAATCAACCACAAAGCCAAAATATCGACAATTCAAATGTTACGGATAGAAATACTTTAGAAACAATTATTAATGGTAATTATTCTGAAATAGAGAAAATCCAAGCATATAATAGCGCAGTGTCTAATGGAGTTATCCCCCAAGGTAACGTAATGGAAGGACCAGCAAGCGCAGCATATGAAAGTTCATTAAGAGTTGAAAACGGCACAGAAGAATCAGTATATGACAATAGAGATGCTGAATAAACTTATAATAGTAAAATACTTAGTAATTTAAATAAAAAAACTAGAAAGTCGATTTCTTAATAATATTAAAAAAATTTTTGGATTGTTATTACATAAAAATAAGGAGATAATTATGAAACAAATATCAATATTACTACTATCAAGTTTCTTAATATTAGCGGCATGTAACAATGACGAGAAAACAACATCTGAAAATAATAAAGAAACCAAAACATCTAATAAAGAAACCAAAACATCTAATAAAGAAACAAAGAAAGACAACAACACGAAAACTAATAAAAAGTCAGATGAGGATAAGAAAAAAGAACAACAGACAGACGACAAAGAAAGCTTATCAAATAAAGACAGTGATAATTCAAATAATATAAGCCAAAACACTAATTCACAAGAAGTCGCAAATAATAACAACCAACAGAACGATCAAACACAACAAGAAACTAATCAACAAACTAATGCCACACAACAACAAGTAAATAATACAGAAAATAGTAATAACAAAAATTCTAGCACACAAACTCAAAATACTTACGATGTAAATGCTGAGATAAATGCAGCACAAACAGAAGATGAGTATTATAATGCACTAAGAAAAAAATATAATGGCGGACTCTCATCAGCTGAACTGCAGACAAAATATGCAATAGAAAATGGTTATTACGATGGTGATAATGCTGATCAAGTTTATGAAAAAATCCAAGAAGAAGAAAATAAAATTGAAAATGGTGTATACGATCAATATAGAAATAATTAACAACAGTATCAAATAATATCATTCTTTAACTATCAATTTAAACAATAACAAATATTACATGGCCAATTCCTACTAATCGATATAGACATATAGCTAGAACAGAAAGGAATTTAAACGTAGCATATTAGTTATAGATGGATTTAGAATGTTATCTCTTGTAATAAACTTAAAATCCATTCTAAAACTTAAAAATCCTTGCTATTTCATCGACTAATCAATCGATAAAATAGCAAGGATTTTTTTATGAAAAGAGTTTTGAAAAATTTTAACTGCAGTTATTACCCATTTTTAAAATCAATTTCAATTGGTACATCAACTTAATCATAAACGTTTCACCTTATGTAATATTATTTATAAATGTGCTGCCTAGTACATCTCTAACATCATGTATAACTAAAAATGCTTTTTCATCCTCTTGGTAAACTAAATTTTTTATTTTAGTAACTTGTGATTGATGAACAACCACATAAAGCATGCCTGACTCATTTTTTGAGTATCCGCCTTTACTTGGTAAAATAGTAGTTCCTCTCCCAGTAAAACTATTAATTTTATCTGCTAATACTTCATTTTTTTCAGAAATTATAGTTACCGCCTTCTTAGGATTGAATCCTTCAATTATAAATGACGTTGCTCTTTCAGTGATAAATAACATTATAATCGTAAATAACACATTTCTTAATGGCAAGACAATTAAAAATGACAAAACAATTAGACTATCTAATAAAAAAATAGTCTTAGACGTTTTAAATCCAAAATATTTATTAAATATTCTAGCTACTACTGCTGGCCCACCTACTGTACTACCTGTAGACAATACAAAACCAACACTTATACCAATGATTGCTCCACCAAATACTGAATTAATAACAAAATCATGAATACCTAAATTAACATTTTTCGTTAATTCTAAAAATAATGATAGTGCTGTATTGGAAATAACTGTATAAATTGCAACTGTTTTACTAAGATATTTCCAACCAATTATAATTAGAATTACATTTATAATTAATGATGTTAATGCTGGTGAAAAACCAAGTGAGTATTTTAATGCTAACGATATACCAACAGTTCCACCATCGCCTAAATCAGATCCTAATAAAAAGCCGTTTACTCCAATTGCATTTATAAATGTTCCTATTAAACATATAATAATATTTTTATAATGGTTCTTTATCAGAGATTTCATAGCATTTACCTCCTCATTGTTAAAATAACTTATACATAATACCATATTTAAATATACAAATGATATACTTTTTAATACCATACAATCTTTTAAACATAAAGTTATACAGTCTTTATATATGATCTATTAGTTAAGATAATCCCAAAACTTTCAAACAGTTCTTTTTTTATGATCAACTTCAACAAATTTAAATTATGAAAGTATCAATGTTTCTTTTTGCCTAAACCAAAAAAAGTATTGTAGAAGATGATTTGAAAACAGTTATTTTCGATTTAACAATTACGTATGAAAATAAAATTATTAATGATGAATTTGTAGTATTCTCTCATGAAATTAATAAATCAAATAATTAAGCAAGCGACTTAAATGAGATAGACAATTATTTTTATGAACCTAACATATCATTTACAGTATTCGAAAGTATTACAGAAGATATCGTTTTCTATATAAATATAGATTCAGGATTAAAACATTCTAATAATCCTAATGACTCTGGTCTTTCTATAAGACTAGAAGTTGAAAAACAGAATTTAAATCATTCATTAGTCGAATATAAAATATTTATCATAGTAGAATTTCCGCTCTCCTATACTTTGTTACTAATACCTTTTTATCGCCTTTGGATTCTATCTCTCCTTCAAGATATCCTATTTTATATTTGAGCTTTCCTACTCCATATTTTTTAACAACATTTACAATTAGCTACCAACTGATATCACTGAAGAAAAATTACATAACAAGATAAAATTAATGCCCATTTTGATAATGAATGTGGTAATATCATAAGAAGTATCCATCATGAATTTGCATTAAGAGATATTATAGTTCAAATACAATTTAACAATATAGAATTCGAGAGTTTTGCTCGCAAAAGAGCATAGGAGTTACTAGTTTCTCTTATTAGAACAATTGATACATTCAAACAAGGCTATCACTCATTATATGAAATGGCTATTTTTTTTGAGGTTACTAAATGTTTTGTACAACAAAGTATTGAGCATTATAAAATGAAATATGGTTTATCCACACTATGTGGAGATTATCTAATACAATTTTCTCCCCTACGTGTGTTTGAATATAAAAACTTAGAGAATGGGAGCAATGTGGAATGAAAAAGGGTTTATATTGGGGATTCATAGTATTTTCAGCATTTATGTTAATTGGTGGTATCTCAATTATAATTGAGAATGGTTTGGGTGTTGTTGATTTGTTATTGTTAATCTTTTTTATTTCTATAATAATATTTTGCTTATTTAAACTTAATAAACACAAAAAACAAAAACACCAATTAGAAGATAATAATAGTAACTTAAACAATTTCCAAGTAGAGAACGATAAATTAAAAAAGCAACTAGATAGTATTAAAAAGGAATTAGATGACAAAAATAATAGTCTTGAGATTGAAAAGTCCAAACTACGAAATGCAGATAATACAGAAAGTAAACTGTATGAATTCCGTAATGAAAACAATAATCTAAAAAAAGAACTGAATGATGTTAAAAAAGAATTAAAGAAAAAAAGTAAAGATCTTGAAAACGAGAAATCTAAACAACCTAAAGTTATTGTAGAAGAGAAAATAGTAGAGACTGAATCAAAAAAGATGCAGAAAAATATAGATATGTTAAATATGAAATTAAAACTGAAAGAAGATTATATTCAGGAACTTGAAGAGAATCAAATTATTAATAAGTCACAAAATCAAGAAATTTCTGAAGAAGTTATTACAAGTAAAATAGCTGAAAATACAATTCATGAGAAACCTTTAGATTTAAATTATACAAAAATCAAAAAATTAACAAAAGACTTTGTTGTGCTTGATTTTGAAACAACAGGATTAAAGTATGACATCAATGAAATCATTCAATATGGAATTGTTGAATTCAAAGATGGAATAATAGTAAATGAACATACACAGTATTTCAAGCCAGATAAACCAGTAGGAAAGACGGTGATGAGAAAAACGGGTATTACAAATGAATTTTTAGAAAATAAACCAAAACTGTCAATTTATCACCTAAAAGAGTTATTGAGTTACATAGAACAAAAAACAATCGTTGCTCATAACGCTCCGTTTGATATGAAGTTTCTACTAAAAAATTTACATGATTTCAATATAAATCATGAGAAATTCCGAGTATTTGATACTTTAACTTCGTCGAGAAAACTTATAAATGAAACTCCAAATCATAAACTTGAAACTTTGAAAAACTATTTCGAATTAGATGAAGGTGATTCACATCAAGCATTGAATGACGCAAGAACAACTGGGAAACTTGCTCTTTTATTATTGAGTAGAATGGATTAATTTCAAAAAAATTGACAAAACAACCACACGGGCAGTCCCTACTGCCCTATATATTTTTATCTTTTTTAGGAGGAATTGATAATTATGGCAACATTTACAGTTACAAAACGTAAAAATAAAACATCAACATCATGGCAATATGATGTTAAGCACCCTAGTTTTAAATCTGGTAAAAAGCGTAAGTCTGGTTTTAAAACTAAAGCTGAGGCAACGAATGCAGCACAGCAATTAATTAGAGATTTAGAAGATGGCAATATAATCGAGGATAATAAAACGTTCTCAACCTATTATAAAGATTGGTTAGTTATGAAAAATAAAAAAAGTCTATCACCTAAACAATATTACTGGTACGAACGTTCTTTAAAGTTATTTACTGAATATTTTGGAGAAAATATGTTATTGAAAAACATAAAGCGAATAGAATACCAAAAGTTTTTAAATAAATATGGTAATGGTTATTCTGATGAGACAGTTAGGAAAGTAAATGGCTGTATTGGACCTTGTTTAAGAGAGGCAGTATATGATGGTTATATAAAGAAAGACCCAACTTTTAATATAACAATTAATGGGACAGTAAAACCGAAAGATGAACACTTTAAATATATGAGTATTAAAAACTATTTAGACATGTTGGATTATTTTAAAAGCAGAGATGAAGAAAGCTATATTTTCTTATATCTATTATCAATTACTGGGGCTAGATATAGCGATGCAATAAATATGAATTATGATGATCTAAACAAAGGGAATGGGATAATTCACTTGCCTGGTACGAAAACTAAAAATTCAGATAGAGATGTTGAAGTGAATCAAAAAGACATAATGTTAATTAATTCTAAGCTATCTAATCTCCCTCGTAGAATCGATGGCAAATTATTTTCATTAAGTCATACAGCGGTTAACAAGTCTTTTTCACATACTAAGAAAGTTATAGGATTAAAAGATGATAATGTAACCCCATATTCATTAAGTCACACACATACATCTTATTAAGTTTCTAAAGGGTTACCAATTGAATATATCAGCAAACGATTAGGACACTCAAACATTTCAATAACGCTTAACACATATTCTCATTTATTGGAAGAACATAAAAAAGAGCAAGGTCAACGTGTCAGAGAATTATTTTCTTGACACATATTTGACACTTGCCCTATTAAAACCCTATCACATCAAGGGTTATGTACGGAGAGTGAGGGATTCGAACCCTCGAGACGCTTGTGGCGCCTACACACTTTCCAGGCGTGCTCCTTCGGCCAACTCGGACAACTCTCCATTTCATTGTATTAAAAAAACAGAAGCGATATTTCACTTCTGTTTATATGACCCCGACGGGACTCGAACCCGTGTTACCGCCGTGAAAGGGCGGTGTCTTAACCGCTTGACCACGGGGCCATGGCTCCACAGGTAGGACTCGAACCTACGACCGATCGGTTAACAGCCGATAGCTCTACCACTGAGCTACTGTGGATAAATATTATTGGAGCGGGTGATGGGAATCGAACCCACAACATCAGCTTGGAAGGCTGAGGTTTTGCCATTAAACTACACCCGCGTATTAAATTATTATGGGGCGGATGATGGGAATCGAACCCACGGGTGTCGGAACCACAATCCGATGCGTTAACCACTTCGCCACACCCGCCACAAAAATCAGTAATGGTTCAGGACAGAGTCGAACTGCCGACACATGGAGCTTCAATCCATTGCTCTACCAACTGAGCTACTGAACCATAATATGTAATGGCGGTCCCGACGGGAATCGAACCCGCGATCTCCTGCGTGACAGGCAGGCGTGTTAACCGCTACACTACGGGACCAAAAACTATGTAATTGCGGGAGGCGGATTTGAACCACCGACCTTCGGGTTATGAGCCCGACGAGCTACCGAACTGCTCCATCCCGCGTTAATATTATTTATAACGCCTACCCAATTAATATATCATGTTTGTTAAGTTAATGTCAACACTTTTTTAAAAATAATTTACAATCACTTAATAACTTATTAAATATTAAATGCGATAATTGTCGTTTGGACATCGCGTCTATCTCTTAAGACTTTATTAGTATATAAAGTTTTCGGCGTATAGTCAACAACTTCAAGAAAGTATTTTGTGTAAAAAAGGAACATAACAATATATTTTTACTTTTAGTTCCTTATTTATACAAAAATTATTGGTAAATAAGGATTAAAACCCTATTTTTTTCTAATTTTTTAGCTTTAAATGAACATGACATTTTAGTTCAAAGCTATTTTTCGTCATATATTATATTGAAATGAGTTACTTTTTCTTTTCAGATTATAAAATTATTCATATTTATTAATACTTTATTTCGTCATTATAGCTTGCATTTTCATTTGTAACGCATTAAAAGTGTCAAAGCCATCAGATTCTAAAAAATGTCCCCCATGGCTCGTAATTTTACAGCTACCACCTAATGTATCCATCAAACGTTTTGTTTCTTGATAGTTAACATATTTATCATCGACTGCACATAATCCATAAAATTGTTCTACTTTAGACTTAACATCTTTATAATCAATAGATACATCTAACTCTATATTTTCATCTATATCATGGGCATCCTCTTTGAAACCTGAAATACTGAATAACCCTTCAACCTTGCCAATCGCTGTCTTTTCAATATATTTTAGTGCTGCCAATGTTCCGTATCCGTGAGTTACAAAATATGTTTCATATTTTTGTACTTGTATTTGCTCTTCCATTCGCTTAACCCAAGTATTCATATTTTCTCGATCTTCTACCGGTATATTGAATAAAGTCACATTATACCCCTCTAATATTAAATTATTGGCTAACCATTCGTACCAATGATTTGTTGCATCGCCATATTTTGAATGGACTATTATTATATCTGTCATTATAAGTCCCCCGCATCACTAAATTAAAGCCTATCTTATCCTTTTTTATTACTATATTAATATGTATATCACTTTATTATTATCTCATATCTTCTTTATGTTTTTAAATTTTTTAATTAAAAAAGTCATTTCTAACTCTTTTAAATATTGAGTAGAAATGACTGTCTGTTTATAAATTCAAATCTATGAATAATTCTTCAACTGCATCTTTACCTTGTCTAATACAGTCAGGTAAACCGACTGCTTCAAATGAAGCGCCTGTAATTCGTAGGTTTGGATAAGTTTTTTTCACATGCGTTTGAATGTCTTTTATTTTATCTATATGGCCAACTTTGTATTGAGGCATACTTTTTGGCAATCTATTTACAATACTAAATTCTGGATCACCTTTAAATTTCATCATTTGACTTAAATCACGTCTCACAATCGATACGATTTCTTCATCTGTATGATCTTGAACTACTGTATCACCTGGTTTACCAATATAGGCCCTTATCAATACTTTTCCATCCGGAGTAGTAAAAGGCCATTTCTTCGTTGTCCATGTACAAGCTGTAATATCAGTTTGACTTGTACGCGCAATTACGAATCCAGTACCGTCATGAGTGTTTTCAATATTCTGCTGATCAAATGCCAAGACAACAGTAGCCACTGAAGTCGAATCCATCGATTTAAAATAATCAAATACTGGGTCGTTTTCAAACCATTTTGTAAATGTTTCATGAGGTGTAGTAATTAGTAATCCATCATGACTAAATGTAGAATTGTCATCTATAACTAAGTCATAACTTTTTTGATTTTTACGTATTGTTGATACTGGCGTATTATATTTTATTTCAACACCTTGTTTAATAACATAATCAACTAAATGCTCAATAAATGAACTTAAACCATGTCTAAATTGTTTAAATTGACCTTTTGGTGCACCTGGATATAATTGACGCTGTTTTTGACGTTGTTCCTTTTCATATTTCATACCTTTAATTAGGCTACCAAATTGTTCTTCTCTTTGTTTAAACTCAGGAAAGGTACTCATTAAACTTAAATCATCAATATCTGTACCATATATGCCACCCATCAATGGTTCAATTAAATTTTCAAGTATTTCATCGCCTAATCGTTCACGGAAAAACTGACCTACAGAGATATCATTATCGATATTTAATGATGGTTTAATTAAATCTTTACCCGCACGTAACTTACCTAATGGAGAAATTAATTTTGTCTTTAAAAAAGGCTTTATATCTGTTGGTATACCAAGTATTGAACCACCGGGAATTGGATATAGTTTATTTTTAGCATAAATATATGATTGCCCTGTTTGGTTTGTGATTAAATCCTCACCTAATCCAATCTCTTCAGCAATTTCTGTCATAATTTGCTTTCTGCCTAAATACGATTCTGGTCCCAATTCAATCGTATATCCATCTTTTCTATAGGTTTGTATCTTACCGCCTGCTCGATTCGATGCTTCATAAATTGTCACCGAACATTCTGGGTGTTGCTTTTTAATAAAGTAAGCACTAGACAAGCCAGTGATACCTGCACCGATGATTGCAATATTTTTACTCACAGTATTTCACGCTTCCTTTAATAAACATTTTTAACTTCGTCTACGATTGCACCTATAAATAAGGGGTCTGTATTTGGCATAGTCGGTCTATAATAATTTACTCCTAATTCATCACAGACGACCTTACATTCATAATCATTATCAAATAGTACTTCTAAATGTTCACACACAAATCCAACTGGTGTGTAAATAAAGTGTTTGTATTTATATTCATCATACAATTCACGTGTAAGGTCTTGCACATCAGGTCCTAACCAAGGTGTTCCAGTATTACCTTCAGATTGCCAACCTTCAGCAACATGTATAATATTTGAATGTTGTTGCAATAATTCTGCAGTATGATGTAATTCTTGTGGATATGGATCATTATTTCTTTCGATTAATCCTTTAGGTAAACTATGTGCAGATACTACAAGCACTGTATCTTCATGTTCAGTTGAAGGTATCTGTGTCAAAGTTTCGTTGATTTTTTGAGTCCAGTATTGAATAAATTTCGGTTGTTCATAATAATGTTCAACATGTTTGAAAGTTATATTATATTGTTCTGCTGCTTCTACTGCACGTTTATTATAAGAGCCTACAGAAAAGCTTGAATAATGAGGCGCTAAAACAACTGTAACCGCTTCAGTAATACCATCGTTATGCATCGCTTTTACTGCATCTTCGATAAATGGATGAATATGTTTCAATCCGATATAAAGTTCAAATTCGACATCTGAATATGCTTCATTTAATGCTTTACATAATGCTTCTGCTTGATTATTTGTAGTTCCCGCTAATGGTGATAAACCACCGATGAATTTATATCTATCTTTTAGGTCTTGCAACTCAGCTTCAGTTGGTTTTTTACCATGTCTAATATCAGTGTAATAAGCTTCAATATCACTTTCTTGATATGGAGTACCGTACGCCATAACTAATAAGCCTATTTTTTTTGTCATTTTAATATCATCCTTTGTATTGTTTTTATAGATGGACATGACATAATTACTTGTCTTTCTTGCTCGTTATATTTTATGCCTTACTATCTTTGTGTATATTGGTGAACAAACTGAGTTACCTTTTTCAAGGTCTCAGGATCAACTTGTGGGAATACACCGTGTCCCAAATTAAATATATGTTTACCGTGATTTAAACCTTCATCTAGTATCGGTTTCAATCTTTCCTCTATTACATCCCATGGTGCTAATAAAATAGAAGGATCTAAATTACCTTGTAACGTCTTATTAATATTCAAATTATTTGCTTCTTTAATCGACATTCTCCAATCCAAGCCCAACACATCGATAGGCAAATCATTCCATTCATTAACTAAATGACTTGCACCAACACCGAATAGAATAACAGGGACATCATGTTTCGCCTTTATGCCACTAATTAATTTGTTCATTGCTGGTTTGATATAATAACGATAGTCTTGGACATTTAATGCACCAACCCAAGAATCAAAAACTTGAATTAACTCAGCGCCTGCTTCTATTTGAGCAGATACATAGTTAATTGACATTTCTACAAGGTGATCCATTAAAGCAAACCACGTAGCTTCATCTCTATACATCATCGCTTTTGTGAAATTGTAATTCTTAGAAGGTCCTCCTTCTATCATATAACTCGCAAGTGTAAAAGGCGCTCCAGTAAATCCGATTAATGGTACATTTAATTTTTCTTCTGTTAATAATTTAATTGTATCTAATACATATGGTACATCTCGTTTTGGGTCAATCATCCCTAACTTTTCGACATCTTGAATGTTTTTAATAGGATTATGAATAACAGGGCCGATACCTGATTTGATTTCAACATCTACACCAATGGGTTGCAACGGTGTCATGATATCTTTATAAAGCACTGCAGCATCTGTATTGTAATTGTCTACAGGTAAGTGCGTAACGTATGCACATAACTCTGGTTGATGCGTGATTTCGAATAGTGAATACTTTTCTTTTAACTTTCTATATTCTGGCTGTGACCTTCCTGCCTGACGCATAAACCATACTGGCGTGTGAGTGACATCTTCACCATTTATCATATTTAAAATTGTATTATTTTTGTTATGCACCTTAATGCCCTCCTACATTATAATCATTCTTATCTATAATACCACATTGGCATATATTGCGTATTTCTTTGTGCTTAAATGTCATAAAAAATTCAAATCAACTTACATATATGTCTCAATCATTTGACTATTGTTTTCTAGTGAAAATCTATTATAATGTTATCTAAGCATATTTTATAATTATTTGGGAAAATAGATAGAAGTATATAAAAAGCATTTTATTCCTATTATATATTGTAAAACAAAGCAAGGGGGAAAATCTCATGAAAGTTTATGCATCATATGGTACATTTGGTTATTTAAATCAAATTAGACTTAACAATCCTGATCACAATTTATTACAATTCTCAGCATCTGATTCTTCAGTTATTATAGAAGAAACAGAAGACAAATCAGTGTTAAAACAGCCATTAGTTTACGATGTGTTGAAATCAGAAGGTGAATTAAATAAAGATCATTTCTTCTCAGTGATATTTATTCCAACATCTGATGATCACGCATATCAATTAGAGAAAAAATTAGAAAATGTTTCTACAGATTTTAACCAATACGCTGGTTATCGAAGCTATCGCTTTTTAAAACCCGAACAAGGTCTAACTTACAAAATTTATTTCGGTTTTGAAAGTAGAACAGCATATGAAGATTTTAAAGCATCTGATGTATTTAAAGATAATTTTGACAAACTTGCTTTAAGTCAATATTTCGGTTCAAGTGGTCAACATTCAAGTTACTTTGAGCGTTATTTATTCCCGATTGATGACAATTAATATTTAAAAATCAAAAAAAGTGGTTACTATTCATTTAAAATGAGTAGCAACCACTTTTTTTAGTCTCTTAAAAGTGTTTCTTGATATTTTAATTTTTTCACTACATTTCTAACTGTAAGCCAGCCTACTAGGAAAAAGATTACCCCAGCAAAACCATAAGTAGGATTTACAATAAAGTAAACGATTAGGAATATGATCCCTATAATGAACATAAGTCGATTTAAAAATTGCTCATATCCCCTAATCACTTTACTATCAGGAACTGGCCATACTTGAGGCCAAAGCCCATATGCTTGTTGTGTATAGAATTGTGCCATTTGCAGTAAGATAATATACATAAACAAACTACCTATGATGAGTGCTACCACTGGTTGTTGTAACCAAATGATTAATATAATTGCAATCACTACAAGACGCAATATAATATGAAATGCATCCTTCCCCCTAGCAAAGCTGCGCGTAAATAAATATAAATACATATGCTGTGCATTGAACTTTTTCTGTTTCGGTGTAGTTAATAATGGATCTAAATAACTTCGTCTTACCGCAGTCTCTTTTAAATGTTTGACGTCAGTAAACATATTTACAAATTTATAATAATTCATGTGATGTTGTTGTTCTATTTTAATTAATTTTTCCCAAGGGAATAAATGTTTATCTGTACTTTTGTATAAAATAATGGCTAACCCAATAAGGATAAATACTGCTACTATACTTGCTATGCTTTTCACTCCTAAAGCAACATAATAACTCGATGTATATATAATCAGGAGTAAGGTATATAATGACCAGCTTTCTAGTTTATATTTATACCATAACCATTTTAATACAAGGCCTAATAAAGGTAATAATAATGCCAAGATTGCAAATATAACGTAAAAACCAAATGTTTGACCATTTAAGACATAGAATAATGGAAACAATATCACTATCATTAATATCTGTAACCCAATTCGAGTAAAATAACTATAACTTATACTTTGTTTCATATATTCTGACATGTGTTTTTCAAATGGTAGTAAGAATAATCGATCTGCGTCTTTTAATAATGTTCTAATTGGAAAAATTGAAATCACAGCCATAACTATGCTAGCAATTAAGGCATAATTTATATGTTTAGGTATCGATTGTAACCAACCAGCATACCCCATAATAAAGGCACCGAGTAAAATAACTAGAAATACAGAGAAGTGGCCATTAAAAATAAATTTATTATAATATCTCTTCTCTTTTGCTATTTCACGTTTGCGTTGGATAAATAATTGTTTCGCATTTGTGGTCATCTATCGTGTCCACCCTGTGTAACATGAATATATATTTCATCTAATGTTTTTCCATGTAATCCAGTTTGTGCTCTTAATTCTTCTAAATTTCCAAACGCAACACGTTCACCTTTATCCATTATTAAAAATTGGTCGCAATATCGCTCGGCTGTAGCTAAAATATGCGTACTCATTAATACAGTTCTGCCTTCTTCTTTCTTTTCAACCATTAAATCTAACATTGATTGAATACCAAGTGGATCAAGACCTAAAAACGGTTCATCAATGATATATAACTCTGGATCGACGATAAAGGCACAAATAATCATCACCTTTTGCTTCATGCCCTTTGAGAAATGACTCGGAAAAATATTGAGTTCGTTTTCTAAGCGAAATGTTTTTAATAAAGGTAGTGCACGCTTCATCGCTTCTTCCTTATCTATATCATATGCCATAGCAGTCATATAAATATGTTCTTGTAAAGTCAATTCTTCATAAATAACGGGCGATTCTGGTATATAAGATAATTTCCTTCTATATGTTTCTACATCTTCTTTAATATTTATATCAGAAATCGTTAATTCGCCTTCCATTGGTGTCAACAATCCAAGCATATGTTTGATAGTTGTACTTTTTCCTGCACCATTGAGTCCAATTAAGCCTACAATTTCACCTTTTTTTAATTCAAAATTCATATTTTTAATAACAGGTCGTTTACCATAACCGCCTGTTAAATTTTCTACTTTTACTGTCATGAGGCACCTCCATAAATTATATTGTATCAAAAAATGCGTGTTCTTCATAAATTTACAATGATAAATGACGGAAAGAAACGACTAATGCTATAATAGTCAGTAACTATCATAGAAGGAGTGAAGATTTATGTCAGAAACAATCTTTAGTAAAATTATAAATGGCGATATTCCTAGCCATAAAGTATACGAAGATGATTATGTTTATGCTTTTTTAGATATTTCACAAGTAACTAAAGGTCATACATTATTAGTTCCGAAAAAAGTTTCTGCTAATATTTTTGAAACAGATGAAGAAACTATGAAACATATTGGGGTTGCTTTACCAAAAGTTGCAAATGCAATTAAGAAAGCTTTTAATCCTGATGGACTAAATATTATACAAAATAACGGTGAATTTGCCGATCAATCTGTTTTCCACCTTCATTTCCACCTGTTACCAAGATATGAAAACGATGTTGATGGTTTTGGTTATAAATGGACAACACACGAAGATAGTATCGATGATCAACAAAAAGCAAAAATTGCAAAAGAAATCGCTGCTCAATTCAACTAAACATGCTTACCACATAGTATAATGGGTATATAAAAAATGTTAATGAATAAGAGATATTTAGAAATGAGGAGAATTTTTATGAAAACAGCTCAAATTTTATTAGGAATTAGTGCTGGAGTTGCAACTGGTCTAGGTGTTGCATTAATGAATCGTGATAAAAAAGAGTCGATTGAATTAAACGCCCAAACTAGAAAGCCAACTGGCGCTGAATCAGAAGTAAGCAGAGAAATTAATTCTATCAAACAAAATATTAATGATATTGTAAATTATGTAGCTCAAATCAAATCTGAAAGTACAGAATTTGGTAGCTCAATAGGCGACGAAGTAAAAACAATGATTGGTGACTTTAAATCAGATATTGATCCTAATATTAAACGTCTGCAATCTCACATTGAAAACCTTCAAAATCGTGGCGAAGAAATCAGCAAAACATTTGAAAGTGATAAATAACTCTTATTGAATACTAAGCTACATCGTTTTATTATTATAAATCAAATCCAACTTACTCCTATTCTCTATGGAGTAAGTTTTTTTATTTCAATTTTAAACACTAATTTTCTATGAACACATTAATACCCTTTCGCTTGTAATTTGTAGGAAATTATAGCTTGACGTTTGAGACTTTAAGTTAGATAATACGAAAGTATATTAACTGTTCTTATTAATCAAAAGGAGTATGGTGTTTAAATGTATTTATGCTCTCGTCAAATTGATATAAATGCACGTTTCGGACTACCTAGAATTGCATTTCTAAGTATCGTTACAACGATTATTACTTTTTTAATTGCTTATGAAATTTTGTACTTCTTTTCAGATACAAAGTTAACGGATCGATATTTTATAATATTTTTAATTTTCGTCGTTTTTTTATATCCAATTCATAAGGCCATTCACTTAGCCTTTTTATTTCCGTATTATAAATCCTTTCGAAAATACAAATTAATTAGAGGTAAGTATGTCCCATTTTATAATACCTATGTAAACACTCCTGTGAATAAGTATTATTTTTGTTTTGATTTAATCACACCTGTGTTAGTCATCACACCGATTTGTGCATATATTAGTGCTTTATTTCCACAATATGGTCATTACCTCATGTTTATCATCGCTTTAAATATGGGTTACTCAGTGATGGATTTTCTTTATTTAAAAATAATTCTTTTTTCTAATGAAGGAAAATTTATCGAAGAGCACCAAACAGGTATAAATATTTTAAATAAAGTAGAAATGAATCAAAATTTACAATAACAATTTTATGTAACAAATTATCTGTTAACATAATTACAAAGCAACTTCTATTACATGGATATAGAAGTTGCTTTTTTTGTTTTTTAATTGTCATTAATACTTTGCTCAATTTATTATTTATTAATATTACGCAAACACTATCAAATTATCGCTATGCTATATCTTCTAACTAACTTTAGTACATTTATTTAAATTACTTCCAAAATTGCAATTCCTCCTAGTACTATAGTCTTATTAACGGGGTTTCTAATTGGTGTATAATCAATAATATGTTATATTTACGTTGTTATTATTACAAAAGGAGTTTCCAACTATGAAATCATTTAAAAAAGTTTTACTTCCAATTACGGCAAGTGCCTTATTATTAAGTGCTTGTGGTAATAGTGCTACAGATTCTAAAGATGATACAATTATTTCTTCAAAAGCTGGCGACGTTAAAGTCGAAGATGTAATGAATAAATTAGGCGACGAACAAATCGCAAATAGTTCATTCTCTATCTTGTTAAACAAATTATTGGCAGATAAATACAAAGATAAAGTTGATACTAAAGATATTGATAAAGAAGTTGAAAAAGAACAGAAGCAATATGGCGGTAAAGACCAATTTGAAAGCATGTTAAAACAACAAAAAATGACACTTGATGACTACAAAGAACAGAAAAAATTACAAGCTTATCAAAAGGCATTGTTAAATGACAAAGTAGATATATCTGACAAAGATATTAAAGAGAATACTAAAAAAGCTTCACACATCTTAATCAAAGTTAAAGAAAACAAAGATGATAAAGAAGGCCTTTCAGATAAAAAAGCAAAAGCAAAAGCTGAAGAAATTCAAAAAGAAGTTGCTAAAAATCCTGATAAATTCGGAGAAATTGCTAAGAAAGAATCAAAAGATACATCATCTGCGAAAAAAGATGGTAGCTTAGGTTACGTAATCAAAGGTCAAATGGACAGCACATTTGAAAAAGCATTATTTAAATTGAAAGAAGGCGACGTATCTAAAGTCGTTAAAACAGATTACGGTTACCACATCATCAAAGCTGATAAAGAATCAGACTTTGATAAACAAAAATCAAAACTTAAATCACAATTAATCCAACAAAAAGTGCAAAAGAATCCTAAATTACTAACAGATGCATACAAAGAATTACTTGATGAATATAAAGTTGACTACAAAGACAGAGATATTAAAAAAGCTATTGAAGATTCAATCTTAGATCCAGATAAGATTAAACAACAGCAGCAACAGCAGCAACAACAACAAGCTATGCAACAAAGTGGTTCTAGCATGTCAACTGGACAATAACGTATTATATCAAGAAATTATTGGTTCATTAGACAAGACGCTTATGCTACACATAGTAGACACTAAGACAACTTAATAAATATATACGTATGATATATATAATACAAATCAAATCATTAATATCATTAATGTAGTCAGTGACTTAATTACTTCTAACTACAAAATAAACGTCAATTTCTATCTTTTACTAATAGAAATTGACGTTTTGTTTTTCTGAACAGTTATTTTTCGTCACACTGCCCTAGTCTTATACTATACAACAAAATTGAACAATTTATAGATCAGTACATAGCGATATCTAACATAAATCAGATATGTAAAATATATAATTAAGCTGTATACAGATTAGCATACTATCCTTTTAAAATTCACGTACCTTCAACCATGCTCTACACATCTATTATTATAAGCTAGCTCCAAATTATCATTTTTGATATTGATTCAATATCGCCTTCAACTTCGTCATATAATTTATTTTTAATGATTCAGGGTATAGAATTTTAACATTTTCACCAAGTGATATTAAATAATCAATCATGTACTGTAGTTCACCTTCATTATATCCACCAACAATAAATGGTTTGTCCTCAATATATTCTAATGACATATTAGGATAGGACTTTTTTAAAAATAATTCCACTCCAAAGGCTGTTAATTCACATTTAAAGTTTATATCGTGATAGTTCTGTTCATAGTCAATTTCTAAATCAGACAATTGTGAGCGTGTATATTTAGCTAAATTATCTTCTACTTTTTCAAGCATATCTACATAATCACAGCGATATATGCCCCACTGACCACGAATCAAGTCCATGCCACTAAAAAACCATACACCACTTCTATAAAATAATTCATAAATCTGTATACGCTCATAAATAATTGGTTCATATTGGGAATAATGTATCATTACAACATCATTACTCTGGATAACTTCTAATATCGTAGCTAAATATTTTGTTTTTTTCACAGGTGAAACTGTATGAAAATGTATGTAATTTAGCGTTTCAGTAATTTCATCCCTTAAATTTGGCGATATTGTTGCGGACAATTTTTCACTAAGTTGAGCATACGTTTTTTCAAAAGGAGTTGTAGTTAATGCGCTCATTGATTTTAATGCATAAAATATTGCCAACATCTCATTATTATTGAAGTAAATTGGAGTCAATAAATTTTCAGAAATTATTTTATAACCACCGAATCGACCATTTTCAACATACAATGCTAATCCCATTTCTTCTAAAGCTTTTATATCTCTTATCGCTGTACTTTTCGAAATATTAAATTCGACCATAAGATCCTTTAAATGAAAGCTTGATTTATCTTTTAAAAAAATGAGCTCCATATTTAAACGTTCTGATTTTTTCATAAAATACTCCTTTCAATGGTTTCATATTCTGACACCTTTAAATAATATACTAAGTATATCAAATGAATAAGGAGCTATTACAATGAAAACACTATTAATTAATGCACATCCAAATTACTATAATATGAATACGTATTCTGCTAAATTACAAAATTTATTCAAGCACGAAATCGCAACACACTTCCCTGATACAGAAATAACTACTTTAAATATATATGAAACTGTAATTCCTAAGTTAGATAATCAACAATTATTAAACATTTGGGAAAAGCAAAATAATCATCAAAAACTTGATACCATTGAATCTCAACTGTTTAATATTTGGACCGAATTAATTACTCAATTTAAAGAGCATCACCGTATTGTAATTGTGATGCCTATGCACAATTTTAATATACCTTCAAAATTGAAGGACTATATGGACAACATTTTAATTGCTCGAGAAACATTCAAGTATACTTCTGATGGTTCAGTAGGATTAATGACTGATAATTATAAAGGCTTATTATTACAAGCGAGTGGATCCGTCTATACTAATAATGATCGTTATACCAAACTTGAATTTTCATATGACTATTTAAAAGCGATGTTTGAAGAAATAATGGGCTTTGATTCATTTGATATCGTTCGTGCAGAGGGTACAGCGATTTATAGCGATAATGAAGTAATGACAAATGCCCAACGAGAAATGTTTAACAAATTGCCAGCATTTTATAAATAAAAAAGTAACAATCGCTGTTTAAATGACTTATAACGCTTCTACAACAACTTATTTAAGCACATAAAAATCCCACTATAAACTATAATAATCACAGTTTATAGTGGGATTTTGTATTAATCGATTGACTTCGGATTATAAAATTGACGGCCTTCTAAACCAAAGATACGTTCAGTAAATTGACCTTTGTCAGTCTTTTTATAGGCTTTTTCAAACATATTCATCTTAGCATCTATGTTATCGATAAAGAATAATATTTCCGCTTCCTTTAAATGTGGTAATTTCGGTGATCCGAACTCCATTTTACCATGGTGGGCCAATATCATGTGTCTTAGTAACATAACTTCTTCACCATCAATTTTCAATTCTCTCGCTGCTTCTGCAACTTCATCACTCGCAATTGAAATATGCCCAAGTAAATTCCCTTCTACTGTATAAGAAGTAGCCACTGGACCACTTAGTTCTTTTACTTTACCTAAATCGTGCAAGATAATCGAACTGTATAACAAACTACGATTAAGTAACGGATAAATATCACATATTGACTTAGCCACACGTAACATTGTTAACACGTGATAGCTTAGACCACTAGAGAAATTATGATGATGCGTACTCGCAGCTGGAAATGTGAAAAATGCCTCCTGATACTTTCGGATTAAATGACGTGTAATACGTTGTAAACTCGCATTTTCAATTTCTAACATAAAGTGAGCAATTTCATCTTGTATTTCATCTGGCGATAATGGTGCCCCATCAATAAAATCGTGTGGTTTAAGGTTTTCTTCAGATGTTGCAAGACGAATTTTATTGATCTTCATTTGCTTTCTACCACGATAATTAATGACATCACCTTGTACATGCACAATTTTTTCTGGTTCTAATATTTTCATATCATCCTTAGTAACTGTCCACAATTTCGCCTCTATATCACCACTTTTATCTTGCAAGTAAAGTGTCATATAATCTTTCCCTTGTGCAGTAACACCCTGTGTCGCTTTGTGAATTAAGAAAAAGTGATCTACAGCATCTCCTGGGTTTAATTTCTCTACATTTCTCATTATTTACCGCCTTCCTCATATTTGTTCAGTGTGATTATTTGTTTTGAAGGCACACTTGTATCTTTCACACAAGTAAAGTATAACATTTGATAATTTGACGGCATTTGTCTTAAATAGTTCATCATGATTTCCTTTCTGCGCTTATCAAAATGAACAAATGCATCATCTATGATAATTGGGAATGGATAGTATGGTTTTAACGTCTTAATTAAACTAAGTCTTAATGCAATATATAAAATTTCTTTCGTTGACTGACTCAATTCAACAGGCTCATACATTTGTCCATTATAATGTTTAACCATTAATTCATCATTGGCATAAGTTACTTGTACATAATTACCATTTGTTAAATGACTAAAAATATCTGTTGCTTCATTTATCACTTGTGGCAAACGTTTATCTTTTATTTGCTTAATGTGGCCTTCTACTAATGACTGTAAGTAACTTAGGCTAGCCCAATCTTTGGCTTCATCATTAACCTTATTTTTGAGAATGTGGAACTTATGACGTAAGTCTGCTAAAGTCTTATCGGTCTCCATATCTGTAATTTTAGCATTTAAGTCACTCACTTCTGCCTGCATTTCTAAATATTGGTCATTATAATCATCTACTTGACGTGATAATGTTTCATCCTCTTCTTGAAGTTGAGCCAATGTTTTCTCACTCAATTTAGAACTCACATCATATGAATAATTTTGATTTTCAAGATATTTAGATAAATCATTAAATCTTGACATTTGTTGTTGATACGTTTGATATTGTACATGGTGTTGATAGTAGTCCTCTTCATTTTGAACATTTACAAATCCAAAGAGTTCACTAATTACATTATTATTTTCTGTCAAACGCTTTTGTAATTGACCAAGTTCACTTTGTAATAATTTAATTTGTTCATCATTGCGGTTCCATTTATCAACATTATTTGTCTCTTCTTTCAACCACTGATTCACATCGTGAAATAATGACAAATCACTTACATAAGTAAACTGATTTTTAGTAACTTCCTTTGCATGATTATAAAATGCTATAATTTCTTCTTTCAATTGACGCGCCTGTTCAGATAACTCAATAATGTGCGTGTCATGTTCTTTTACTTTATTCATTGTTGCAATACTATCTATGATTAATTCATCTGACATTTTATCAGAAAGGTATAAATCGGCTTTCACACTATTAATATTATTATCAGCAGTTTGATAGTGTTTTTTAGCTTGTTCTAAATTCGTCGTTAAATAGTTTGCTTTTTTATCTAATGCCTCTTTAGTCTTAATTGCATTTTGTAATTGTTCTCTAACTCTATATTGATCATCTAAGTCAAAGTCTAAATCATAATTATCTTCTAAATGCTTAATTTTATGTTGTAGGTCATCAATTTCTTTAGAAAAAGTTTCACTATGTCCAACTTCTTTTGATTTAACCATAAAAATACCAATTATAAAGATTACAGATAAAATTGCAAATATAACACCGAAAATGATATTTGCTGATACAAATGAAAATATAGTTAATCCAATGCCTATAACCGCTAAGATAATTAAACTCATACGGAATAGATTTTGTTTCCTCTCATTTTCACGTTGTTCAATATCAAAAGCTTCTTTCATTTTCTGATATAAATTATTTTTTTCTTGTAATTCAAATACACGCTTATTATATTGTTTCTTTTTCTCAAAGTTTTCTTCAGGAACAATATCCTTTTCTAATGCATCCATCTCTGCATTATTCGTATCTTTATCTATTTTATTTTCTTCAATATTGCGTTCTAACTGTTGAATAATAGCTGTTTGTTCTTGTTTATGCTTAATTTGATTACTAATATGACTCTTCATTGCTTCAGAACTATCAACGTGATGATGTACATCTTGCCAACCAATATTTGATTTTAAACCTGTTTTTTCGCGTTCTTTATCTGAAATGTCTTTTTCTAAGGATTTTAATTCATATTCCTTTTGCTTTATTTCATTTTCTTGTTGCTGAATATGATTAAATGCATCAATATCACTTTGCTTTGGTAAGTTAATTTTGTCGTTTTCTGCTGTTAAATGCGCTAAGCGTTCTTCACGTAAACCAATATCTCTTTTTAAGTTTTGTGTTTGAAGTTTAGCAGCTTCATATCGATCAATACCTTGTTCTGGAAATTGGATTGGTTCTATATTTAAATCCGCTTCCAATGCTTTCCATTCTTGAGTTTGTTCATGTAAAGCTAATTCTTTTTGTTTTTGATCGTGCATTTTAGATAATTGGGTTAAATTTTGTTTCAAATGATTCAAACGGCGTTCTGACTTATCTTTATCATCGACATAACGTTTATAGTTTGTTAGCTTTGCTTCTTCTTCTCTAATTTGAGTTTCTAATTCTCTCAATTGCTCAATTTGTTGATTAATTATAGGGTTACGACCATTTTTCTTATACAACAATTCCTTCTTCTCATTCACTAGTTCACGCATACTTGTGAATTCTGTCGAACCTAAAGCGCCTGCTTGTAATAAATAATTTTGAAGCTGTGTTTCATCCATTTTCTTATGAATATCTTGTAAGCCCAATACATCAAAAGAAAATATGCCTTGATATGTACGTTTAGAGATATAATTCAACTCTTTTTTCAGCCATGCCTCATCTTTAATCATACCATTTGGTAAATAAACCTTTACATCGCCTACTGCACTACCTTTAATACGTTCAACCTCTACTTGTGAGCCATCATCTTGGATTAAGGTTAACTTTCCACCATATTGATTGCCCATACGTGGTTCTAATCTTGGTTCATTTTCCTTTTTAGTCGGGAAACCGAATAGTATTGAGTGAATAAAGGCTTGTATTGTAGACTTACCAGTTTCATTTTCACCATAAATCTCCGTAAAATGATCATCAAAATCAATTTTCCTCTCTACAAAACGACCATAACCATAAATTTCTAATGATTTGATTTTCATTTTATTCCCCCCTCATATCTGACTTCAATAGTTGTTCAGCGTGTTCAATCAACTGACGTCGATCAAAGTCATTATAATTTTCAAGGTACTTAGAAGCTTTAGGGTTTAAATATAAGTCATTCATCGCTTGATCGAAAACACTATTGTCTGCTATAAGTTCTGGCGCAAACTCTTTAACTAACGTATTTTGATCTTCAAATTGGTTGCGGATAGTCAAGTCTTCAATAAATACAAAATTATGTTCATTTTCTTCATAATCACTAATCATTTCTTCAACTTGAATTAAATCTTGTTCAGACACAAATTGGTCAGTGGTAATTTCTACTGTAAGTTGATAAATTGATTTACCATTCTTTCTTACTTGTTCCTTGAAGGCCTGTATCACTTCAAATAAACCTTGCTTCGAGGTTTTATCCGTTTCTATTGTTGCCTTTTCAAAACGAATAAATTGAGTAGGTACAAATGTTACGTTGAGCTTTAAATTGTCTCCTTCTACTAGTAAGCAGCCTTTCTCGCCAAGTTCCTTAAAATGACGACCTTGAATATTACCAGCATAATGAATTTGAGGCATATCACTTAATGCTTGCCTTTCATGAATATGACCGAGTGCCCAATAATGATATAACTTACTATTTAAATCTTCTAATCTAAATTCCGTATATCGATCTTTTGAATTTGTCTTACTGTATGTTCCATGTAAGATACCTATATGAATACCTTTTTGACCTTGACTTGATGGATAAGCATCTATTTTATTTTCATAACTGGCATCATTTTGGTAACTGAAACCATGTAAATAGATTTCTTCTCCACTTTTAGTAATAGTTTGATATGTTTCAACATTTTCAGAAAACACCGACACATTTTCTGGCCATTCAGTACCAATATTTGCAGATAATGGATCGTGGTTTCCATGACATATATATACAAAAATTTGCTCTTTTGCTAATCTATTAAATTGTTCTTTTAAAAATACTTCTGCTCGCAATGTACGATTCTCTTGATCAAATAAATCACCAGAAATAATTAGAAAATCAACTTCTTCATTCAATGCTAAATCTATAATTTTTTTAAAGCTTTCATAAGCACTATTTTGCATATCTTCAAATATAGACTGACTCAAATAACTTCTAGATTTAAAAGGGCTATCTAGATGTAAATCAGCACAATGAATAAATTTAACCATATGATATATGTTCTCCTTTATAGAAAGGTATTTGTAGCTATGTATGCTATGCTATAAAATTAATTTCAACAAAAATAATTTGCTTATTAAAAAGCACACATGTCACCACCTAGTATCTATATATTTTACCACAATGGTAAAGCATCAGTCGATAAAACAAGTAATGACAATATATTACATTTACTGTTGATGAAATCACTCAATACAAAAAAAGCTGTCGACAAAGTTTGAAACTTTGTCGACAGCTTGAAAGTTGTACAATATTAACTATATGTTAACTTTCACAAATCATTTCCACGATAAAATTTTGTATTAGTCAGCGTAGATTTCGTCTAAAGGTTTAACGATGATTTGGTTGATTTCTTGGAATACTTGGCTCATGTTTTGCTCAGCAGCCATTAATTCAGAAATATTAGAGTCATTTTCGATTTTTTGAGCTTGTTCTTGTGCTTTTTGTAGCTCTTCTTCACCGATTTCTTCACCTTGCATTTGTTTTTGTTGGAAGCTTAATTGAGTTTCACGGAACTCATCGAATAAGTCTTTTGATTCTTGATTTTCTTTAACTTTAGTATAAGCGTTTTGAATTGCTTTGTATTCATCACTTTCTCTTAAAGCTTGTTCTAATTGATTAGCATGATCGTATAAATTTACTGCCATTCTGCTTCACTCCTTTTGTGTTTATGTGTTAAAACCACATCGCTATTACAATAACATA
Organism: Staphylococcus gallinarum; assembly: GCF_029774255.1. Classification (NCBI taxonomy): domain Bacteria; kingdom Bacillati; phylum Bacillota; class Bacilli; order Caryophanales; family Staphylococcaceae; genus Staphylococcus; species Staphylococcus gallinarum. Next base: position 1,104,342 of record NZ_CP069082.1, on the reverse strand, counting down.
ATTTATTATGTTATACAAAGATAGCAATTACGCCTTGTAATAGACCAATAATACCACCCAATAAAAAACCAAGAAACATGATTAATTTTAATTCTTTATTGGCGATATCAATAATTAATTTTTCAATATAGTCTAAATCGAATGTGTTGATTTGTTCCTCTACCAATTGTCTTAAATTGATCTTTTTCATTATTGGTGAAAGATGTTCTGATGCATTTTCTATAATTACATCTGTTAATTTCTTTGCTACTTTATTTTCTAAGAAAGATATAAAGTTTGGCATTAATTGATGTAATGGTTGTTGCGCTTTGTCATCTATAGCTAGATAGCTTACTGCTAAATCACTTGCTGACTGCTTAAACGAATCAAATTGAGTGGCAGTCACTAATTCAGATAGGTGTTTGGTTTTCATCGTCTGATATTCACTATCAATCACTTGAGTTGCAATTGACTTCGCTTTCGGATGCTGTGTCAATCTAATTAATTCTTGCTGTATACGTTCAGCGATACTTTCCTTCGTCATAAACATTTGTAATAACCCTACGATTTTCCCCTTTTCTTGGAAAAATGTATCCAACATCGATGCAATATCTGTTGCACCTTTATCAGATTGTAAATAAACACGTGCCCTCGAAAATAATAAATCCGGTAATAACGCAACTTTTTCATCAATTGCTTGTTCAATTTCTTCAGGCAAAATCATATTCACTGGTTGATCTTTATGTTCTAAATAAAATTTATCCAAATTAGTATGAACTAACTGTTGTAATTTATCGTTTGTATAGTCAGTGACATCAACGTCTAACTTATTTGCAAAATATTGTATTGTTGTAGAATCTTGTTTTAATTTAGCTATTTGTTGTAGTAATAATGCCTCTATCGCTTCTTTAGAAGACGGTGCATTTAATTTTGATTTAAATACTGATTCTGTAAGTAAATGCTCCTCTACAACTTGTCCTATTTTATCTGCGATTTCACCACGTCTTTTAGGAATAAGACCTGGTGTGAATGGTACTCTTTTTTTAAATATATAGTATGTTTTAAAAGGATGGAATAACATTCGAACTGCAATAACATTTGTTACACCACCAATTAACGCACCTATAACCATCATAAATATTATGATCAGAAATGCATGCATTTACATAAACTCCTTTAAATATTATCTTTATAAGTCTTATTAATACGTAAAACTATTTTCACATTGTATAACATACCATACTTAAATGTGTAGCATAACACCTTTTTATGTTTATTAATTTGTTTATAAAAATAAAAAAGACCTAAATCTCTGTTTAGGTCAAATTTATAATATAGTGACTAAATCATTCAAATATAATTTAAGCACTTTCTTATCTTTAAAACTAAATCATATAAATAATGATTCTTCTATCACTTTATAATGCATTCATTTATACGTGCATTAATTCTTCTTTAGAAATTCTACCGAAATATGTTTCCGCTTCTCTCATTTTTGAAGTACCAAAAATAGGTTGCGTTTCTTTATTAAGCACACGATAGATATCGCTAACTTTGTTACTTTGTAAAATAAAACCATTTCGAGTATCTACAGTATTCCAATAAATATCACTTGTAGTTGAATGATTTGGATATGCACAATGGTTACGAGAAATTGTTTGTACCATTTCTAATGGATCACAGCCAAACGTACTATTTAGTACATCTGAATCTCTAAATAACGCACAAATTGACACACATGTTGTCCAGTTAGGTAATACTCTCTCTTTTTCTATTTGAACTAATGTCTTCTTTGAAAGACCTATAGTCTGAGCCATAGTATCTTGCGTATAACCCGCTTCGATACGAACCATTTTAAATTTTGTTTGAATTAAATCTGTAAAAGTCTGTCTATCCATTACTTTAATCTACCTTTCATAAAAGAATATTTTATCCGGACACAAGAAATTGCAAAAATACACGCTTCTTGAAACACAAATTACATCTTAATATAAATTTTAATAAAATAAAAGAGTGAAATGAAATTTTCATTGTTTTTAATTATTGGCGAAATTATCAAAATAATCAATCTTATTCCCTATATTGCCTTAACAAGCGACAACAGGCATTGTGAAAGCGTATTAATTCATTATGTAGTATCGCATCCTAATTACTTTTTACTTTTTTGAAGTAAAAAGACCATAATTATTATAGCCTAATTCACTACGTCTCGTACAGTTAAAAATTAATTTCTTATAAAATTGCAAAATACAATTATATTGATTTACTTTATTCAGAATCTTCATTATAATTTGAATTACTTTTAAAATTTGAGGTGTCCATATAAATGAAAGATAAATACATATTATTAGCAACTTGTTCAGATAAAGTCGGCATTACGTCACTCATTACCAACATTATTGCTAAACATAATTCAAATATTTTACACCTTGATCATTTTACAGAATATGATAGTGATCAAGATTCAGAAGGTAAATTATATTTAAGATTTGAATTTGAAAAGGTTGATACATTGAAACAAGCCTTAGAACAAGAGTTGCAAGACAATAATATCGATTTTGAATTATTTGATAATAGTAAAAAAACAAAAATTGCATTATTTGTTTCTAAAGAAGACCATGCTTTTAACGAAGTATTATTAAGAGTACAACGTGGTGAAATTCCTGCCGAAATCGTTTGTGTTGTAAGTAACCATGAAAATAATAAGCATTTTGCTGATGCTTTCAATATTCCTTTCTTCCATGTACCAAGCACACAACCTAAGGAAGAAGTTGAACAAAAAATCTTAGATATATGTGCGCAACATGAAGTAGAATTAATCATTTTAGCAAAATACATGCAAATATTAACAGATAACTTTGTTAGTCACTATCCAAATCAAATTATAAATATTCACCACTCATTCTTACCTTCGTTTATCGGGGCAAACCCTTATAAACAAGCTTGGGAACGTGGTGTGAAACTTGTTGGTGCTACAAGCCATTATGTTACTTCTGATTTAGATGAAGGGCCAATAATTGATCAAGATGTTACACGAATTAACCACAGATATAATGTTAAAGATTTACGTAAAATTGGCCGTCATGTAGAATCACGTGTCTTAGCTCAAGCTGTTGAGTTACATGTACAACATAAAGTTATTGTCACTGAAGGTAACAAAACAATTGTATTTGCTTAAATCTACATTCGAACAATATTAAATATAACACAACTGTTTAATTATGCATTTCACTATTCATTAATTGGAATAAATACATGAGTTGTGACACTGTTTTATAATAAATTGTCTATCTCGCTAGATATTAATATCAATGTCTGGCGAGGTCTTTTTTTTATTTAAAATGAATTTCGACATTAAAAATATTGACAACTAAATGATTTAAAGCGCATTCTTTTTAGTAATAATATTGTTTTAGTTAAAATTAATATTTAACTATTTGAAAAAACCTGATAATTTAAAAAATTTTCTAAGTTTAAGCACTATCATATTATTGTAAATCTGTATTTCGTTTGATACATATATGCATAATTATCCATACAATTTTATATTACTTGTTATTGATCACTTTCAATATATTAGCTTTTTATAAATATTACTCCCCTTTAACTCGCTTTTTTTTTCTAATTAAGAAGATTTTAACGACCATTTATACTTAAAAATATTTCGTTTATTTTCTATTATGTATTAAACTATTTGAAATATAAAAACCAACCCACTCAATTGCTTTAAGTAGGCTGGTTTAAATTCGTTCTGTCTTATCCTATATCAATTTGTATTATTGAAATTAGCTTGCGTTTCTGATTCTAAGCGTTGTAATATATTTTTATAAATTCTTAAATTATTGCTTTGGTCAATATTTGTAAAGATAGATTGCTTATTAACCGGTTTAACATCATTTGTTCCTTCAACATATGATTTAATTAAAGTCACCAGACTTTTCTCATCATTTACAATATCTCCGAGGAAGGTTTCATGAATCGGTCTTAGAATTCCTTTTCTAAAGAAGCGTTTAACGTCGAAATGATAGAATATTACTGGTTTATTCATATAAGTAAAGTCAAAGCTCACACTGCTATAGTCGGTAATTAGCAAGTCATGTTCAATTAACAATGATTGTACCGTACGTTCACCCAACTCTACATATTTCACTCTAATATGGTTATTCGTTAAGAATAATTTGAAATAATGCTGCGCTCTATAATGTGGATAAAAATTAATTTCTATATTGTTATTTTCAATTAATTGATTTAGATCTCTATTTTTTGTTAAATTCAAATATCTCTCTAAATATTCACTATTTTCAAAGGCAATATCACTATTCAACCAGTCTCTCCATGTCGGCATAATTAATACCTTTTTAATTTGTTGATTATCTTCGTTAATTGGTAGTTCATCAAATCTCGACAATCCTGTCACATATACGTTTTGTGGAGCGTATCCCATTTGATTCACTACAACGTCTTGCTTCTCACTTTCACTACTTACATTAAACATATCAAATGGCAAATCATAGAATGCTTTATGATATTCAACATTTTTACGACCTAACACACCATGCTGTAAAAATACTTTCAATGTATGCTCATAACCATAAAAACCTTTCGCAGGCTTATATGGAAGTACATTTTCTAAATCGTGTGTTGAGATTAATACCTTCGCTTTATTTGCAATTTCAAAGTGTTTCAACGAACCAAACTCTAAAACATTATCATAATCTTTTATTTTTGAATAATCTGCTGATTCCGTATCTATTACATAATAAGCGTCAATATTCGTATATTGCTGCAACCATTTAAAGAACACAATGCCATTATCTTGAGCAGTATCAAATCTTTCAGAAATCAACCAAGTATTATTATCTTTTTTAGCAGCATTCATAACATTCATTTGTTCTTTTGTAATAGAAAATCTCTCTAATTTTATATTTTTGAATGGCGTAATTGTGCTTAAATAAAATACCCTCTCATTTATTGAATCAAATACATGTTGCGAGAAAAATGCATCCTTCTTATAATTAACGGTTCTATATCGTATTTTTTCTTTTCTTACAATTGTGTCCTCTTCTTTTATATTAATAAATAAGTCCACAACAGTTTTTGATTTTGACACTATTTGATCTATTGCTTCATAATCTAATTTTAGTTCAGTCTCACCAACATCAATTTGATATTCAACGCAATCATTCGTGTATCTATCTTCAAATGTAAGCGTAAATGTACAATGTGAATACAAATCATCCGCTTTAATGAAGAAATTGATTTTATCATTTTTAATATAGTTTATTCCATTTTTGAAAAAAGGCTTCCTATATAATAATTCAATGCCTCTTTTAGAATAGAATTCCATAATGTAATACTGATTGTTAATACTAATATTTGATTGATAAACGGCCCTATCAGCATATTGTTCGCGTATACTATAAATTACACTTCGTTCCGTATCTCCATCAATTTCAATACCTTCTATATATAGTTTCTTTTTAGATGCATTTTCAGTCAATGTCTCAAAAGGTATTTTCGCTGTTAGATGATCATCAAATGTTCTTACCGGATAAGTTTCAATTGTATGATTTTCATTATTCATTAAAACTAAATTTTCGAATTTAATTATCGGTTCTGTTTCAGTTTTATTAATTTTAACTATATAGCCAGTCTTGTTTGGCGCCTCGTTAATAACAATATTAGAAACGTTCAATATTTTGTGATACACATAGAATTGTCTATCATTTATTTGAATATGATAGTGATATAAATTAAACTCATATTCATCATTAAATTTAACCCTATAGGCAACGTCATCTTTGATTAAAAATACTCGATCAAATTCTTGCATAACAAGGGATTCGATATTCTCAATTGGAATTGTAAATTGAGCGTCACCAATCTGTTTTATATCAATTAAAATATTATCTGATTCTTTTACCAACAGTAATTGGTTGAAATTAATATTTTTGCTCGTATTAAAAATCAAATTGGAACCTTCAATATATGCTCTACTTTTAACATATTTATTTAAAAATAGTTGAGATTCATTGACCTTTTTAATAAACATATCTTTGCCCGTTTTAAATTTACACAGTACGTTATCTAAAGAAAGGTATAACTCATTTTCTACAGTATTCTTAACCCATAACTTTTCATTGTTATAATATAAATTCAATTTCAAAAAAGGCTCATATTCTTGAAATACTAAATCCGCTTTATCCACTTCCATTACTAAATGATTGAGTTTAGCTTTTCGAAATTTAGCAGCAGTCTTTTTATTTTGAACTCTTAGCTCAAAACCTGATTCCTTAGGTAAGATGAAATTTTTATATTTAAAAACAATTTCAATCTTATGACCTTTATCATATAGATCTATACAATCAAACTTTTTAATTAATAAGTTCTTTACGTTATATAGTATCCCCATTAACATCTCTCCTATTCATATTTAATAATTTAAATATCGTAGTTGCAAAGAGACATAATTTTAATTATCTATATTTCACTTTTATAACTTCCCAGTTACTTCGATGTATAACATGTTTATTCCCGTTATTAAAAGAATTTATATAATATTTTGGTATGAATTAAAATATTCCCTAATTTCAACACAACTAAAATAAAATGTAATATAAAATTATTTTTCAGGACTTTCATCAAAATTTAAAGTTTTATATCCATCAAAATTATATCATTCAAAAATTTATCAAAAACATATATTTTCATATGTGGAAAATGACACTAAAACATATTATCACTATCTCAAATTATTTCCAATACATTTTTTTGTTTTTATAAATGTATACGATGAATATAACGTTTTCATTCAAATGTTCTCTATTAAATATTAATTAAAATAATCAAATTCACTAAAATAAATATAATATTCTTTATTTGTCGAAAGAGCATATAGTACTTCTATGATGTATAAAAATTGTTTTTTTTTATTTTTGACCATATTTACTTGTCCACTATCGTTTCGGTATAGCTAGTTAAAGAAACTAACCCTTAATTGTTCAGTGTTTTTAATTTTTAATATCCTATAACATGATTCATATGTCTATTATTTTTGTTCATATGGTACGCAAGAATAGTTTGTCTTCTATACTATTTCATTTGAGTGTCAGACTTTACAGAATCTAAAATTTTAACGGTTTATGGAGTTTAAGACCAAAAAAAGCACTCAGATGAATGAATTTATCTGAGTGCTTTTTATTAAATGTTTTCGTGTTTTTGGCTCGCTTTCCTAGGGGGAGCAGCTTCAGCCTCTAGTCTTCTGTCCTGTCCCCTCAGGAGTCACGCTACAATACAATCTAAAAATGATAATTTTACTTTAAGATGCATTAAAAAATAAGACCCTTTCATATAATTTAATAAACACTACACTACTAAATTATCAATACTGCTTATTTTTAACATGCATTGTTAAGTCAATAATACTAATTTGAATGAACTAACATTTTTTCATAATTATTATGCTCTAATTGCGAACATTTACATTTTTTTAAATATAGTAGGTTTTCTTTGTGATGCTCACTAAGTACTTCACATAATAAATTATATGACTTTAATTCTTGCTTTAACTGCTCAAACTCTACTTTTGACCAGTGAAATAGTGCTTCAGCTTCTGCTATAGACATGTGGGTGTAGTATTGATTTTTATTATTTTTAAGCCCTTTTTGAATACTCACTTTTAATCTATCATGTAAAAAAATATATAATTTAAAAGCATTGGTACTCATATTAATGTAATAGTCCGTATACATTAATATTTTTGGTGCTAAACAATAATCTAAGTTATTAGTGTCATTATCCGTATAATATATATTTGACATGGTTTACACCACTTTCTTTAATTTATGAAAAACTATCCAATAATTTCCCTGTAAAAGCCAACGCTAAAGTCTTCCCTTTAACCAAAATTTGCTGAGCGATTGTTTTATTACTAAATTAATGTTTTGTGGTCTTTCAGCCAATCTCCTCATAAAATAACCGTACCAGTCCTTGCCATAAGGCATATATACACATACTTGGTAACCTTGTTGTGCCAATTGTTGTTGCAGGTTTGTTCTAAATCCATAAAGCATTTGGAATTCAAAATTCGATTTAGAAATTTCATTTTGTTCAATATATCGAATCAACTTAGTTATTAAATCATAATCATGCGTAGCGATTGAGGTAAATTTCCCATCTTGTAGATGTGATTTGCATAATTCTAAATAATTAATGTCAATCTCCTTAGATGTTTGATATGCAACCTTTCCGCTTTCTTTATATGCACCTTTTACAATTCTTAGTCTTAAATACTTATGTTCACGTCGATCCTTTTTTGCTCTTAGTAGAGAGGCTTGAATTACCGTTCCAAAATTATTAAAAACTTGCTCACAGTCATCAATTATTTGCCAGCTTGATTGAATATGACCATAATCTTCCATATCAATATTTATAAAAATATGTGCTTCATTGGCTTTTGCTAAAATGCGCATTAAATTTTGTTTGCAAATTTCTGAATTAATATCTAAACCAATTTGTGTTAACTTTAAAGATATATGAGCATTTAAATTTTGCTCATTTATTCTTTCTATAACTTTAATTATGTGATAAGTGGCATTGTAAGCTTCTGACTCTGAATAGACAAATTCACCTAGATTATCAACAGTTACCGCTATATTTTGTTTATTTAAGCGCACAATATTCATTTCTAATTCATCTAAAGTAGTGCCAGCTATAAATGATTTAATTCCTATTTTTGGTCCCATTTTAGTGGCTAATTTATTTATATTACTATTTTGCGATAATGAAAAGAGACAAGATTTAATAACTGTCATAGAACTACCTCCCTTAATCTTTGAAACAGGTATTTTTTTACTATAAAAAGCTATTAATAAAGATTTTATCTTTATTGAATACATCATATATTAAAAATATGTAAAAATAAAATTTGTGTGAATATATATAACATAAATTGTAATATTTTTTGACATAAGCGTTTCATAAATAAATGAGCGTAACATTTCCTCACACTGCAATTTATTGTGTTGATAAGGTTTTTACATCACCTGACTATTTTAAATCATTGATTTACATCCATTTATCTTGCCAAGTTACAACTTTAAATTATATCGTTAGTTTTTACTCAACGGAGCGTAATTTTCATTGTTATTAAAATTATGAGTACTTTAACATTTCGTACTCAAGAGCGCTTTACAATCTTAGAAAATTTATTTTTGTGGAACAAAAGTATGAGATTTCTACACTTGCTTCGAATTAGTTCTCAGTATTGGATGTGTATCAATACTTTGGTTCGACTTAGCCCTTGGTATGCTTGCTAGTCAATACAAAGTCTAATAAAAAAAGCCAGTAAATGAGTTAATATAAACTCACTTACTGACAAGTTCTCTAGTAGCTTTATTACAAAAACATGTTAAATACTATTATTTCCATATTTAGCTAATACTTTGATCAAAATTATTGGTATCTACTCTATTTCCTTTTTGTAATTATTTAACAATAACAAAGAAAATAAAGCATATTTTTATCGTGTCATAGCTCATAGAATACACCATTACAGACATGTAATTATATTTAACGTTAATATTATACCTACTATTAATTACTAGCAGTTGTGTCACCTGTTGTTAGACCATCTGTTTTCCTAATAGTTAAGACCCTATTTTGGTCCGCTTCATCCTCTTTACCATATTTCACTTTATATACAGAGCCATCATCTTTAACCGAACCTACATTAATATTAATATTTCTAAATCCTAACACTCTTTTTGCAACAGCTTTTGCTTCTGATTCATTTTTAACACCATCACTAAAATCTACTTGATTATCTGTTGCCTTAATATTTTCAATACCTTTAATTTTATTATTTTCGACATATACTTTGATCATAAAATCATTTTGCTTATTGTCGTCAAATGTATATATACCGGAATTATTTATATTAGTAGCTTGACCGTGGTAACTAATAAATGATTGAATCGTTGTCTCTTTAGGAATTACAAAAATATGTCCAACTTTATTATCTTTATATGACACACCTAAATTTCCATATTTCAATACATTTTGATCATTTATTCTACCTATTTTTTCACCCTTACCATATTTCGCTACAATTGATTTTTTACTTGCGCCTATTTCAAAGCCTTTATATCCTTTTACATGATTACGATTCATATAATTATCATGAAAATCTTGAGAAAGTACATCAATTTTTGGTGATGCTACTTTCCTCTTTGGAGTATGATGCTTAGTATCTTCATTATTATGATTTAAACTACCTGCTACAAACCGGTATGCGCCAAATAAAATGCCAATTACAATCAGAAAAAAACAAAGACTTGCAAGAATAATCATTACTAATTTAGTTACGGAATTACTGTTTTTCGAATGTCTTTGCTTTTCATAATTATGTTGTCCTTTATTACTAAATTCATTACGAATATGTTGTTTTTTCACACTTTATGCCCCTTCACTTTTTATATAATAATCATATTATAATCTTACACTTTAATAGGAACAACCTTTGAACGTCTTTATATTTTTATAAATAAATGACGTAATATATATTATTTTTACATTGCATTACTTACATAATAAATTATAATGTTGAATAAAGAATGGAGTTGATTAAGTGATGATGACGAATAAACCAATTATTTCAATCTATGTAGCACTTCAAATTTTTACGACCCAAGCTATTCCTGGAGAATTAATTTTATATTCGGATCATATTAAGTTTAAAGCTTCTGGAATGGTTGAAGGTAATGAAGTTAAAGATACATTCTTGTTGAGTGAAATTAATGAAATACAACTACAAAGAGGCATTATTTTACATAAATTGGTTATTATAGATAACGAAAATGATGTATGGCGGTTTAAACAAATAAATAAATCAGATGCACAGCACTTTATTACTCAATATAAAAAGTTAATGACTAATTAACTTAATCACTATAAGTTTATCCTTTTATTTATAAATACACTTAGTTAATACGATGCAAATTTGTATATAAATGGTTAACTAAAATGAACTCTAATTTCAATTATTGATTTTTTATAATATAATTGTTTATGAAGTTAAACGAAAGTGAGTTTTTAACAATGAATGCAGTTTGGACTGTTTTTAAAGAACATTTTCAAAATGTCTACTTAATAAAAAGATTAGCAGAATTTCAATTACGTATATCTAATCACAGTAATTATTTAGGCATTGCTTGGGAACTGATAAATCCGGCTATGCAAATCGCTGTATATTGGTTTGTCTTTGGTTTAGGCTTTAGAAGTAATCGTCTTATGGAAGGCGTGCCGTTTATTTATTGGCTAATAGTTGGTATTAGTATGTGGTTCTTTGTAAATCAAGGTGTATTGGAAGGAACGAAAGCAATTGCTTCAAAGTTCAATCATGTTGCTAAAATGAATTTTCCTATTTCAATCATACCTAGTTATATCGTAGTCAGTCGATTTTATGGACATCTTGGCCTACTAATATTGGTAATGATGATATGTTTCTTTGGAGGTTATCACCCTAGTATTTATACATTACAGTTATTACTCTATGTTCCATTTTCTTTATTATTGACTATGTCAATTGCATTAGTTACATCTACTTTAGGAGTACTTATTAGAGATACTCAAATGGTTATGCAGTCTCTGATGCGAATAATTTTCTTTGTATCGTCTATATTATACTTACCTAATAATGTAATTGTTGAAAAGGTAATGCAATTTAATCCTATTTACTTTTTAGCTGAAGGCTATAGAGCTGCTGTATTACACCATGAATGGTACTTTCTGACTCATTGGCATATCGCTATTTACAATGTAGTGTTAGTACTTATTTTGTTTATTGTAGGATCATTATTACACATGCGTTATAGAGACCATTTTGCTGATTTTATGTAAGTGTTTTGGCTCAAGGCATCAACTTATCACAAATTACGATATATAAAAATTTATACTAAAACAACTAAACACAAAATAGCGACTTAATTCATTTACTGGATTAAGCCGCTTTTTCTATTTTTTAAACTGAACTAACGATATACAACTTTTATTTCATCTTCATCATAATTATCTATTGAACTCACAAGATAGACATGTGTTTTTAACACTAATTTTTTAGGATGATGTTTTAAATCGTTAGTATTTACTTTAAAGGTAAATGATTGCTTATAGTTTTCCTTTTCACCTATTTTAATTAACTCTTTAATTTCAAACCGTTCAACCTCATTTTCTAAAATTTGAAAATCACTCGTAGCATCGCTATTCTCTATTTTCTCAATTAAAGTCAGTTCAATTTTATCAATCACTTCTTCAGTTGACCCTCCTTTAATATATATTGTTCCAGTTAATTGGCCATGTATATTAAATTTATCCCCTTTTACTTTAGTATCAACCTTTAAGTTACTAACGCCAAAAGAACTTAATAATTTTTCAAACATCGTACATCACCTCACTTTACGCTACCCACTTATATCTCTGTTTAATCAAGGTAGATTTCAACGTGAATTTCTTAATTTTAAAAAAAAACAGACTATGATATTTTAACATCATAGTCTGTTTAAAGTTTGTTTCATAGTTAGCTTTGCTGTTATTCTTGGATAACATTTTAAAATACTTTCAATTGTTAACTTAATATGCTACTAGCAAAAGTTAATTATGGTTTAGCAGTGCCTTTTACTTTAGCTAGTTTCTTTTCTTCAGAGTTAGATACGATTAACGCACAAGCTGCATCCCCAGTTATATTTACTGATGTACGTGTCATATCAAGCAATCTGTCGATACCTAATATTATACCGATAGCTGCAGGGTTTAAATCGACTGCGTTTAATACCATCGCTAACATAATTAAACCCACCCCTGGTACGCCGGCTGTACCAATTGATGCCACTACTGCCACAATAACAACAGTAATTAATTGTCCGAATGTTAAATTGGCACCTGAAATTTGTGCAATAAATATTGTTGCGACCCCTTGCATAATTGCGGTACCATCCATGTTGATTGTAGCTCCAAGTGGTTGTACAAATGAAGCGATTTCTGGTCTAACTCCCATTTTTTTCGTACAATTCATGGAAACTGGTAAGGCAGCATTCGAACTTGAAGCACTAAATCCAAGTGTAATAGCAGGTATAAAACCTTTAAAAAACTTGGCAGGACTATACTTTCCAAGGAATTTTACCGCTGCACCATAAACGACAAAGAAATGAATTGCTAATGCTAACAACACGATAAAGAAATACATGCCGAGTTGTTGAATTGCACCGAAACCTGCACCAGTGAATGCATGAGCAACCAAACCAAACGTCCCAATTGGGGCAAATAAATTCATAATCATTGTAATTATAAACATCAAGACTTCATTTGTCTGATCAAATAGCCGGTAAACCGCATCAGCTTTAGAACCTACCATAATTATTCCTATACCTATAAATATCGCAAAAGTTATAATTTGCAACATATTTCCATCAGTCATGGCCTGAATTGGATTTTTTGGAAACAGATTAATTAATGTTTGATCAAAAGTTTGCTTCGCTGGTGAATCTTGTGCTTCATTTTGCTTATTTAATGTTTGTTGATAACTTGAAACATCATCACTCTTCAATAATTCAGACTTCCCTGCTCCTGGTTTAAATATAAGTGCAAGTGCGATACCAATAATAATTGCAAGCGCAGTTGTGGTTAAAAAGAATGTTATAGTCTTTAATCCAATACCACCTAATAACTTTGGATCCCCTACTCCAACTACACCTAATACAATAGAAACAAATACGACTGGGACAACTAACATAAATATTAAATTCAAGAAGATTTGTCCAATAACATTAAAAAAGTACTTATCAATATTAGTTACAAATGCTGAACCTTCAAACATATTAAAAATTGATCCTGCAGTGATACCTAATACCAAAGCAATAACAATCCTTAATGAAAGATTTTTTGTTTTCATAGCAACATCCCCTTTGCTTTATTACTCTTCATTATATAGTAAATATACACAAATTAAAGTATTTTTTCAGAAAATTAAAAAAATAAAATTGCATGTTGCTATTTTTCATTTACTAACACTATAATTTAAAAATTAAAACTAACATCATGCTATTACACCTATTCCTATTACTATCAATGTTTGAACAGCATGATAGAATTCAGTATATTATTCCACAAAAAATAATAGTAATTATATACTATTTTCAAATTTTCAAATGCAATATGTTTTGCAAAGTTATATAATCTTAATTATAAAATTAAGAGGAAGTAACTAATATGGGATTAACATTGATGATTTTAGCATTTTTACTATTTTGTTTAGTTATTGCAATTATTGTATTATTATCAATATTTAACTTAACTAATTTAGGTAAAAATTTTGCAATTATTGCACTTATAATTTTAATGATTTCGATTATTTTTCTATATGAAAAAGGGTCCAGTATAAGAAAAACTGAAATTGATCCTCTAGAATATAGTGAAAAATTTTAAGCATTAATATTTTTATTTATCTCATTTCCTTACTAATAAGTAATTGGAAACTAAATCGAATAACCAACAAAAAGTAGTAATCCGTATAAACATTGATGGATTACTACTTTTTCGCTTTCACTTACTGAATATTATTTTTTATAAAATATAGAACAACTTTTAACAAGTATAATTTGTACTTTAAATCAAATTATTTTGCATTGCATAAATGGCAGCCTGTGTTCGGTCTCCTACTTCTAATTTACTAAATATATGACTAACATGTGTTTTTACAGTCTTTTCTGAAACAAATAAGGTTTCTGCAATTTCCTTATTTGTTTTACCTTTAACCATTTCCTTCAACACTTCTGACTCTCTGTTTGATAACTTATTTGTAAAATGTGGTTTTTTCCTTACTGATTCAATAACACTCTGTGCTTGAGGATGAATTATTTTTTCTCCAGCTATAACACTTTTAATCGTTTCAATTAGCTGTTTTGGTTCTACATCTTTCATTTCATATCCATCTGCGCCTTTATCGATTGCTGAAATTACATGTTCATCATCTACATAACTCGTCAATACCAGAATTTTAACTTCTGGATATTGTTGTTTCATAATTTCGGTAATTTCAATACCATTCATTTCAGGCATTACCAGATCTAACAACACTAGATCTGGTAATTCATTTTCCTCCAGATACTTAAAAAATGTATTTCCATCAGAAAATCCACCAATTACTTCTATATCTTCAACTGTAGACAGTAAAAATTCTAATCCTTGTCTTACAATATGATGATCATCTACTAATATTATACGGTACATGTCTAACTTCCTTTCACATTCGTCAAAGGAACATTGATTTCTATCGTAGTTCCTACTTTGGGTTCAGAAATAATATTTAATTTGCCATCAATTACTTTGGCCCTCTGTCTCATATTACTTATTCCATGAGACTGGTATATATTTGTGGATTGTACATCGAAGCCACAACCATTATCTTTCACTGTCACAACAATATAATCGCCTTGTTGATTTAGTATTAATTCTACAATGTTAGACTTACTATGCTTTTGAGTATTGTTTATTGCTTCTTGAATAATTCTATATAAATTTTCTTCAATCATATTAGGTAAATTAATTAAACCATCAACATGGACCTGTAAATCAATTTGTAATATATCACTATAATTTTTCAACGCTTTAATTAATCCATGTTCTAATCCAACTGGTTTTAATTGCCAAATTAATGCTCGCATCTCATTAACAGCTTGTTGACTCGTTTCTTCTATAACTTTAAAAGCTTGTTTTGAAACAGATTCTTGGCTCATTTCATTGGCTGCATGTGCTGTTAACTTTACTGAGAATAACATTTGATTTACCGAATCGTGTAAATCTCTTGCTAATCTATTACGTTCACTCACTCTAGCCGCTTCTTTTTCTTGATCTGTCAATAGTATACGCTTAATTGCAGAACCAATTTGAAAAGCTACAGATTCTAATAATTCCAAGTCTTCCTCACTATAATGACTTGTATGTGGTGTTGCAACATTTAATAATCCAAATAATTCTTCACCTGACCTTAAAGGCACTGTAGCATGATGTGTAATACCATTGGTTTCTTCATGGTATGCATGATTCGCAAGATTAATTCTTGAGCAATTTATAATATTTGAAGCCTTAGTTAAGCGCTTATTATGATAAGCTTTTACACACCAACATGAACCTTCCTTCATATATTTACAATTATGTTTGGATAATGCTCCCGGTAATTCAATATCTGAAACTAATTCATGTTGTCCTGATTCATCAATAAAGAAAATCCATCCAGTAGTAAAATCACTACCATTTATTAGTGACTTTAGCGCACCATTTAGCATCGTATATGTTTCAGTTTCTTCATTTAAAAACTCTGCAATTTCCTTTAATAATGCCAATCTCGTTGGTTTTTCCATTTAACCATTCCTCTTTTTACGAAATCACTTATATTACCTATTTTATGCTATGACTTGAAATTTACACAAGCATAGCGTTTAAATTAATAGATTTTGAGAAATTGAAAAGAACAATATTTTTAAATAGTCGTATGTGGTATGATTAATAGTGATAAATTGAGGAGGATACTATGAAATTTGAAATCCCAAGTAAATATAATGCATTAACATTAAGAGAAATATTCCAAAGTTTGCATTTACCGAAAAAAGATTTGCATAATTTAAATATGTCAAAAGAAATAACACTAAATGGTGAAGCAGCAACCTTAATGACTAAGGTACAAACTGGTGATATCGCTTATATTCCTACACCAGAAGAAAAGAGTAATTACGTACCTAGTTATCGCTTTGCTCAAATCTATTTTGAGGATGATGATATTGCAATTGTTATGAAACCTAAAGGTGTTAAAACACATCCAAATGATTTAAAAGAAAGTAACACATTGATGAATCATGTTATTTATACTATCAAAAGTGACTATGTAGAGCCTATACATAGATTGGACCAAGAAACAGTAGGATTATTAATTGTTGCTAAAAATCCATTAATGAAGAAAATTCTTGATCGCATGTTAGAAGAAAATGAGATTAATCGTATTTATAAAGCAAATGTTCACAGTCTATTACCAATTAAGCCACAAACGATAGATAAACCTATTGGTAAAGATAAATTTCATTCAAATCGACGTCGTGTTTCACCAACTGGGCAACGTGCTATCACACATATCTTAAGCTCTAAAATGGTTAAAGAAGGTGTTTGTGAATTAGAATTAAAACTAGATACCGGGAGAACACACCAAATTCGTGTTCATCTTGCTGAAATTGGTCATCCAGTAATCGGCGATCCATTATATGGTGACTCTACTTTGAGACAATTACAACTAAATAGTTACAAAATTGAATTTACACATCCACTTACACAAGAACAAATTTCTATTAGCTTAGATGATGAATTATAATTGATTTATTACCTATAAAAATTCAAATATTACTGTGTAGAATAAATTTTCAAACATTAATAATCGACAATTTCTATTAACACACTATAGAAATTGTCGATTATTTTTGTACAAAAAATTTAGAGCAAATCCAAATTTTCGGATTTGCTCTATTATTCATCGATACTTATTTATGTTCTTACTTTAAGTTAGTAAAGTTATAGCTTAATTTACACTATATAATGTTATTATTTTGGTTCAACCATATCTTCAGGTTTTATCCATGCTTCAAATTGTTCTTCTGTTACATAGCCAGATTGAATTGCAGATTCTTTTAACGTTAAACCTTCTCTATGTGCCTTTTTAGCAATTTTCGCAGCATTTTCATAACCAATATGAGGATTTAATGCTGTAACTAACATTAATGATTGATTTAAATAATTATCAATATTTTCTGCGATAGGTTCAATACCAATAGCACAATTATCATTAAATGTTTGCATACCATCAGCTAATAAATAAATTGATTGTAATGTGTTGTGTAAGATGACTGGTTTGTAGACATTTAACTCAAAGTTCCCTTGTGAACTAGCAATACCTACTGCAGTATCGTTACCCATAACTTGTACAGATACCATTGTTAACATTTCACATTGTGTTGGGTTCACTTTACCAGGCATAATTGATGAACCTGGTTCATTTTCTGGAATCGAAATTTCTGCTAAACCAGCTCTTGGACCTGATGCTAACCATCTAACATCATTAGCAATTTTCATTAAGTCTGTTGCTAAAGCTTTTAATGAACCATGCAATTGTACAACTTCATCATGAGCAGTTAACGCATGGAATTTATTTTCAGATGATACAAATGGATAGCCTGTATTTTCAGAAATGAATTTAGCAACTTTATCACCAAACTCAGGGTGTGCATTGATCCCTGTGCCTACCGCTGTACCACCAATTGCCAGATTTAAAATATGAGCTTTTGACTCACTTAACAATGTTTCACATTTATCTAACATATAACGCCATCCACTTATTTCTTGTCCTAATCTAATAGGTGTAGCGTCTTGTAAATGTGTGCGTCCAATTTTAATAATGTCATTAAATTTTTCTTCTTTTTCTTTAAATGTGTTGCGCAAATTATTTAAAGCGGGTTCTAATTTAGTTTCAACTTCATTATACAATGCGACATGCATTGCAGTTGGAAATGTATCATTAGAACTTTGTGATTTATTCACATCATCATTTGGGTGAATTGTTTCATCGCTACCATTCTCTTTTAAATAAGCATTAGCCACAAAACTTACAACTTCATTGACGTTCATATTGCTTTGTGTACCACTTCCCGTTTGCCATACAACTAGAGGGAAATGTTCATCTAATTCCTTGTTTAAAATACGATCGCAGGCATGTACGATTGCATCTTTTTTAGCATCAGAAATTTTTCCTAATTCGTGATTTGCTAAAGCAGCACCTCTTTTAAGTTGTGCAAATCCGTATACGACTTCAATAGGCATTTGCTCTTTACCTACTGGGAAATTACGTTTACTTCTTTCTGTTTGTGCACCCCAGTATTTATCTGCAGGTACTTCAATTTCACCAAATGTATCATGTTCAATTCTTACTGACATTACAAATTCTCCCCTTTATCTTTACTATGTTCAATTGTAGTATATCATTATTTAATTTACTGGGGCAATCGTATTATATAGCGTTTTCATAAACTTTTAATTTGCATTTAATCATTACTATAATTCTAGATTTCACTGTAAAAAAAAACGCTATTTACATTTGAATATGTAAATAACGCTGTTTATTTATTCGCTATCTTTAATCTTTAACTATTTGTATATCTTTAAAATGCGCTTTTGCAGCTTGAATAACACCAATCGCAGTAAGAATTAACAATATTGCACCTATAATCATCGTTGCTGGACTAATCAAGACTAACATGCCTAATATTCCATCTAAACTGTTATAAAATGAACCCAGCGGTTTAAATAAAACCACAGTGACTAAAATACAACATATCACACTAATAATGACTCCAGTTTGATTACTTTTTACAAAGGTTGAAGCATTTACTTGATCAACTAATCCCTTTGATAAATTAATTTGTAACTTTATTATTTTGAATAATATTGGTAAATATAGTGCGCCTATTGCCATAGGAAACCCTTTAATTGAAATTAAACTTATAATGGCTGCACTAATCATAAAAACTTTCCAATACTTACTTAACATAGGTACGTATCTCCTTATAATAAATCGAATTGCTCTAATCATAACATATTCAAATTTAACATTGCATAACTTTTTTAGGAATGAACGAGGTCATAGCCAACAAATAAAAATCCTACCAACATAAAAGTTAGTAGGATTTAGTTCATTTTATTAACAAAATATCAGTTAAACTAGTAATTAATGAGCATCATCAGATAAATCTGAACGCACCTTTGAATCATGAGATTGATTTAACTTCTCTTCATCATTTTGTTCAGATATTTGTTCCATTTCTTTTCCTAATTCAACAACATCTTCGTAATCATCAACCATTTCATTATCTGCTTGATGTTCTAGTTTTTTTGAAAATTTATTTTTGTCGGTCATTTCCATCACCCATTTATACTTTTAAGCAAAACGTGCAGTAAAGTAGTGTCTAACATCCTCAGGTAGACCTTGAGCTGCCGCTTCATCTAAAACGACATTTACCATTCTATGTGCTTTTAAATCTGAAGGTTCGAAACTTGTTTTACCATTTTCTTCATATAGTTTATGCACTAATTCTTGCTTCTCACTACCTGTTATTACTAAAATAATTTCACGTGCAGAGAATAAACCTTGTCTAACACTAATATCTAAATTACCATTTGTATCAATAGATAATACTTGTGTGATAAGTTTACCTTTGTTTTCTTTCGTTTTAATTTTGTCACCAATAAATGATTCTGTATCCTCATTAAAAGATACTTCATAAATTTGACCTTCTGGTACGCCTAGAGCTTCATAAAATGATTTATTGTTGTCATAATCTAAAATATTAATTTGACTAAAATCAACTGCATGTTTATCTACATTCTTTTTCAATTCATCTAATACTGGTGAATTATCTTTAGAAAGGTGTACACCTGCAATTGTTGTAGGATTGTTGTTAAATTGCTTTCTTAAAATATCTGCTGTATATTCAGCTACAATGTTTTCATTTTTTAAAATTTTAAAATTCATTGCCATAGTAATTACACTCCTCTTATTCTATTCAGACACGTTCTAGCATTATTTTTTATTACCCTTGTTGTTACAGTCATAAACAACCTTGAATACCTTCAAAAAATTTCATTTATAAAAATTTTCAAAGTCTTACGTCTATTATACAAATGTCGAGCAATATTTTCATTCATTTACTAAAATTATTAAATTAAATCAGGAAAATTTTGTTGTCTTAATGCTTCGTAGATTAATAATGAAGCTGTATTAGATAAATTTAATGATCTAATATTGTCATTCATTGGAATACGCAACGCCGTTTCATGGTATTCTTCCTTAACCCAATCGGGCAAACCTGTTGTTTCTCTTCCAAAAATAAAGAAATGATCTTTTTCAATATCTGTAAAGTCAAAATCAGAATACGTCTTCTTGCCAAACTTTGTTATTAAATAGTATGTACCTTCTGTTGACTCAAAAAAAGCCTCAATACTTTCATGATAAGTAATATTGACTGAATCCCAATAATCAAGCCCTGCACGCTTTAGCATTTTATCGTCTGTACTAAATCCCAATGGCTTAATTAAGTGTAAGTTTGTGTACGTACCAGCACAAGTTCTTGCAATACTCCCTGTATTACCTGGTATTTCTGGTTGAAATAATACAATATGATTTGTCATTCTGTTATTCGCTCCTCATTTCCAGTCCTTTTATCATTTCTTGTTGGACTTCTTCAATTTCTTTGTCATAATGTGCTTCTATAAAAGGTCTAGCTAGTTCTCCTTGTATTTGGCCAATCGCCCAATATGCCGTTGCACGAATCATTGGTCTTGGATCCTCAAGCGCAACATCTTGTAATTCAGGTATAGCAGACTCTTCCTTAAAATGTGCTAATGCAATAATTGCATTTCTTTGTATTGGTTTTTTACCTCTCCACGCTCCAGCTAGATGACCATAAGTATTTTTAAATTCTTTATTACTCATTTTCAATAACGGTACAAGTCTAGGCTTTAATATTTCTGGTTCTAGCACAATATCATCATGCTGTGTATTAATGCCTCTATTTCTAGGACAAACTTGTTGGCACGTATCACAACCATATAAGCGATTACCTATTTTATAACGATATTCATCCTGCAAATAACCTTTTGTTTGAGTCAAAAAGCTGATACATTTTTGACTATTCAGCTGTCCGTCTCCTACAAGTGCACCAGTAGGACATCGATCAACACATAGCGTACATTCGCCACAACTGTCTAGCAGTGGATCATCAGGTTCAAATGGAATACTAACTAACATTTCTCCTAAATAAGTCCAAGTACCCAAATCAGGATTAATAACAAAACCGTTTCGACCAACGTAACCTAAGCCTGCTCTTTCTGCAACTGCTCTATCGGATAAGACACCCGTATCAACCATTGATTTGATTTCTACATCTTTCACTCTTGACTGTAAATATTCCGATAATTTATCTAACCTATTACGCATAATAGAATGATAATCTTGTCCCCAAGATGCGCGTGCAAACATACCTCTTCGATCTCCTCGAACACTTTTTGGAGCACCTTTTAATTTATTTGGATATCCAACAGCAATCGCAATGATAGATCTTGCAGTAGGTAACGTTAACTTTGGTTCTGTTCTTAAATTAATATCTGATTCTTCAAACCCAGATGCATAACCTTTAGCATGGTAATCTACAAGCTTTTGTTTCAGTTCATCAAAAGGATCTGCCGTCGTAAATCCTATACTATCTATACCAATTGAATGTGCATAGTCAATAACATCTTGCTTTAATTGCTTTAAATCGATTTTTTACACCCCACATCAAAACATACATCCTACATTTTAACATAATCGTATCAAATTGAACGTCTATAAATCTCACTTTATTAAAATTTATAATAAAAAAATAGTTAATACTTGGTCTAGAATTAAACCTGTGTATTAACTACTTTTTATTTAACTTATAGAACACGCGCTAAAAAGTTTTTAGTTCGTTCGTGCTGCTGATTTTCAAATATTTCATGTGGATTACCTGATTCGACGATGACACCATCAGCCATAAAGACTACTTTATCACTGACATCTCTTGCAAAGTTCATCTCATGCGTTACAACAACCATAGTCATGCCTTCTTTTGCTAGATCTTTCATAACCTTCAACACATCACCAACTACTTCTGGATCGAGGGCTGATGTTGGTTCATCAAATAATAATACTTCTGGATTCATTGCCAACGCTCTCGCAATAGCTACCCTTTGTTTCTGTCCACCTGACAATTGTGCTGGATAAGCATCTGCTTTATCTTCTAATCCAACTTTTTTCAATAATGCTTGTGCCTCCTGTTTCAAATTGGCCTGTGAACCTTTTTTTAATAAACTAGGTGCTAAAATTATATTATCTATGACCTTCTTATGTGGAAATAAATTAAAGTTTTGAAACACCATACCCATTTGTTGTCTTAATTTTTCTAATTCTGTATGTTTACTATTTAATTTATTTTCTTTAATAAGTACATCTCCACTCGTTGGTGTCTCTAATAAATTCATACAACGTAACAAAGTGCTTTTACCACTACCAGAGGGACCAATAATCGCTACAACTTCACCTTTATCTATTGTTAAATCAATACCTTTTAATACTTCGTTTTTTCCAAAAGATTTATATAAGTTTTTAATATTAATCACTGACTTTCAATCTCCCTTCGAAGAAATACATTACTCTAGATAACGTAAACGTAAGTATAAAGTATAAGATAGCTGCTACAATTAAAGGTGTGAAAGGATCGAATGATGCACCTTGAACTACTTGTGCGTTAAACATAATCTCACTAACACCAATTACTGATACAATTGATGATTCTTTAATAACAGTTACAAATTCGTTACCTAATGCAGGTAATATATTCTTTATCGCTTGAGGTAAAATAACGGACTTCATTGTTTGACCGTAACTAAGCCCTAAACTACGTGCTGCTTCAGTTTGTCCCTTATCAACTGCATTGATACCTGCTCTAATAATTTCTGCAATATAAGCTGAACAGTTAATCACTAGCGCAATCATCCCACAAATTAAAGCTGAAATATCTAAGCCTAATACTGCAGTAGTACCAAAATACACTAAAAATACTTGTACTAATAAAGGTGTACCTCTTAAAAATTCTATATACGTAGAAGCTAACCATCTTAATGGTTTCACTTTGCTCAATTTAAGCAACGCAATCATTGCTCCAAATACTGTACCTAACAACACTCCTACAATTGATATTAATATTGTATTTTTAATCCCTTTTAGGAAGAAACTACCATATTTTGTAATGAAGTTCCCATCATCTTTTTTCATAGCTTCTGCTGCTTTTTCTTTATAATCTGCAATTAATCCTTTATCTTTAACATCTTTTATTGAACTATTTAATTTATTCATTAATACTGGTGAATTTTTTGGAACTGCAATAGCTGTATTCTTCGTTCCTTCATTAAATTTGACTCCATCAGCAAATTGTAAATCATTATTCTGTTTCAAATAAGCTTCAGCTACTGGTCCTTCGATTACCATACCATCAACTTTCCCACTTTTAAGTGACATGATAACTTCAGGTACTCTTGTTAATGATTGTACTTGCGCATTTTCAATTTCATTTTGAGCAATTGTTTCTTGCTGTGTTTGCTTTTGCACACCTATCTTTTTATTAGCAAAATCATCTATCGTTTTAAGATGATCAGCTTCTGACTTTTTAATAATCATCTTTTGAGTAACTGACATATAAGGATCAGAAAAATCCACTTCTTTCTTTCTCTCCGGTGTTGGTGTCATCCCAGAAATAATTAAATCAATTTTCCCTGTTTTGATAGCACCTAATAAACTATCAAATTGCATATTTACAATCTTTAATTTTAAATTATTATCTTTTGCTATTTTCTTTGCTAATTCTATATCAATTCCTGCATATTCACTTTTGCCATTTACATTATGTTCAAATTCATATGGCGCATAGTCTGCAGATAGCCCCACTCTTAATTCTCCACGCTTTTTAATTTTTTCCCAATGATCATCTTGTGCTGCTTGTGCCTCAGGATTTATGTAGGTAAAAATTGCGCTTACGAATACAACAAAGACTAACATAAGCTTCCCTAGTTGTTTCATATTCTAAACCCCTCTCTATATAATTTATTATTATACACATTAACGTAATATTATTCAATATTAATTTTTAATTAACGCTAACTACAGCCTATATAAAATAAAAATGAGTTAATATGCAATATTTGTGTATAAAAAAAGGTCTAATTTATTAAATTAGACCTTATAATACTAACTTTTAGGAATTTCAAATTTATATATTTCATCTGTATAGCTATAAATAAACTTTTTACATAATTCATGTACAAAGAATGCTGAAACAAAAGGAATTATTAAGTATCCAAAGATTAATAACACAATATTCATTGTTGGGTCTCCAGACATCCTATTAAAAGCATTTATCGGACCTACTAAACCAGTATATCCAAATCCTGCCGACATAGGTGTTCCTTTTATTCCAATAAAGTAAGCTACAATACCACCTATAACGCCGTTTATGATTAAAGGTATTGCAATGATTAAATGTTTAAAGTAAACAGGAATCATCATTTTTGCTGCTCCGATGATTAGTACTAAATTTACACCGGCAGCATTTACTCTCAATGATCCAAATAAAAACGTCACACATGCTGCTACAATACCCATATTTGCTGCTCCACTACCTAATCCAGATAAACCTATCGCAGTTGCAATAGCAACAACAGAAATTGGTGTAACCATTAATAATGAATAAGTAACACATATCAATATAGACATAATCAAAGGATTAAATTCAGTAAATGTACTAACAACATGGCCAATACCCTTTGTAACCTTTGAAACATAGCCTAATGTATAAAGTCCTACAACTCCACTAATTACAGGAATCAAAACTGGGAGTATCAACATCTCTAGTGATCCTAGTTTATTTTGTAAAATTAAATATAAAAAACACGCTACAATAACTACTAAAATCGTATTAATAATATCCCCTATACCATTTAAAACGAAACCATTTGAAGTAACTTTAACAGCACCACTACCTAACATTGCTGAAACACCTATCATAGCTGCTCCAGGACCATTAAATCGGAATTGATGCGCTGCCAAAATACCAATAATAAATGCCATAAAAGACTGTATTAATACAACGAGTTGATAAATACTTTCTAATAATTGATTACCTTCTTTAAAGAATTTAAGTAATTCACCTAATAAGGCATTTGGTATTAATGCAATAACAACACCAGTACCTACAGCCTGTAATATATTACTAAAAAACTGTTTTCCACTATGATTACTCGTTTGTTTTGACATATTTTTTCCCATCTAATATTCTTCCTCCAAATATAACAATAGACTTATAATATTATATTTTACATCAAACCACAATATTTACTTTTAAGATTAATTTAATGTGAAAAATCCAGCTATACAACAAATAAAATGCCGATCTACTTGAGTAGATCAGCATTATTTAAAATAGATTTCAATTGAAGTTAAAAGGATTTAAAAAAATCTCACTTCAACATTATATATTTAAACGATATAGTATCTTCGAAGATAATTGTGAGTCATCAACTAGTTGTTCATTAATTATATTGTTCTTTTTATTCGAAAGTTTAACAGAAATATAATCGCCCACATGCATACTTTCTTGCAAATCATCAGACACTCTTAGATGCTCAATAATATCTCCTTTGTCACTAACTAAATTACTAACAATGCCCTGATTATTTTCAACCTTACCATAATAGATTGTAGATTTATCATCTAGTAAAAATATAAATAACAACACAATTATAAATATTAATAAAAAATAACCGGTTATCATAGATGTTCTCATCATAAGCTGTCACCTCAAATTATTATATTAACTGAGTTGTGATAAAAATAAATCAGACTAAAGCATTATAAAATAGCTCTTATATCCATAAAGTGACCAAAATATTTGAATTTTATTTATAGTAAAGCAATGTATAAAAAAAGAACCCCTTTGTTAAGGGGTTCTCTATTACCGTTGATGGCTAATGTTAGCCTAGTTATACCGGCGGTCGGGGTCGAACCGACACTCCAATGAAGGAACGGGATTTTGAGTCCCGCGCGTCTGCCAATTCCGCCACGCCGGCCTGATATTATCAGGTAATTGGTATTGATACATCAAATTATAAAACGTATCAACTCGAAATAGCATAAATATATTATATTACGCTAAGCTTTTGTCGTCAATAGTAAACAAAACAAAATAGCATAATAATAACACTTTTGATGTATTTTTAACCATTATAAGTTATTTTAATGTCACCTTTTAACAAATTAAAAATCACACTTAAAAATTTACAAGTGTGATTCAAATAAATTATTCTAAAATAGTCTGATTTTCTTTTTCATGTAACATTTGAGTAATTTCATTATATTCATTTAAAACGGCTACTTTTGGTTCATGATGTTCAATTTCTTCTTCGTTTAATTGAGCATATGTCATGATGATAACGACATCATCAACTTCAACTAATCGTGAAGCAGCACCATTTAAACAAATTTTTCCACTTCCTCTTTCCCCTTCTATTACATATGTTTCAAAGCGAGCACCATTATTATTATTCACAATGGCTACTTTTTCATTAGCTAATATATCAACAGCATCAAGTATATCTTTATCAATAGTAATACTACCTACATAATTCAAATTAGATTCAGTTACTCGTGCTCGGTGTATCTTTGAATTCATTAATGTTCTGATCATTATTTAATCTCTCCTATTTCATATTACTTTTTCGTAGTTACAAGTATCGGCGACTATCATATAATACCACCAACATTTTCAACGAAACGTTGTTCAATGTCTTATTGAGTGCATTTAAATCGATCATAAATTAAGAGAAATTCCACAATAAAATCATTAATTCCCATAAATTACCAATTCACAATCGTACAAAAACATCATTAAAGTAAAACAACACAAATACATAAATATTTCCATTCTCTAAATTTCAATATATATTTTCTAAACTATGTATACTTAAAAAAGGGTAAAAAAAAACTCCCATATCTGGAAGAAAAAATGGAGCGGAAGATAGGACTTACACCTACACCTCGTTCCGGGAAGGAACGTGTTCTAAAAGTTGAACTACTCCCGCATGGGATTATAAATATGGAGCGGAAGGTAGGACTTACACCTACACCTCGTTCCGGGAAGGAACGTGTTCTAAAAGTTGAACTACTCCCGCATGGGATTATAAATATGGAGCGGAAGATAGGACTTACACCTATACCTCATTCCGGGAAGGAATGTGTTCTAAAAGTTGAACTACTCCCGCATATTCATGGAGGCGGCAACCGGATTTGAACCGGTGATAAAGGTTTTGCAGACCTCTGCCTTACCACTTGGCTATGCCGCCAATACTAACTGGGCTAGCTGGATTCGAACCAGCGCGTGACGGAGTCAAAGTCCGTTGCCTTACCGCTTGGCTATAGCCCATTAATAATATTAAGGGCGGCTGATGGGAATCGAACCCACGAGTGTCGGAACCACAATCCGATGCGTTAACCACTTCGCCACAGCCGCCATGGCAGGGACAGTAGGAATCGAACCCACATCAAAGGTTTTGGAGACCTCTATTCTACCGTTGAACTATGTCCCTATAAAAAATAAATGGTGGAGGGGGGCAGATTCGAACTGCCGAACCCGAAGGAGCGGATTTACAGTCCGCCGCGTTTAGCCACTTCGCTACCCCTCCAAAAACTGGTGCCGGCCAGAGGACTTGAACCCCCAACCTACTGATTACAAGTCAGTTGCTCTACCAATTGAGCTAGGCCGGCTTGTATAATAAAATGGTTCAGGACAGAGTCGAACTGCCGACACATGGAGCTTCAATCCATTGCTCTACCAACTGAGCTACTGAACCATAATGGCGGTCCCGACGGGAATCGAACCCGCGATCTCCTGCGTGACAGGCAGGCGTGTTAACCGCTACACTACGGGACCAAAAAGATAAAATTGCGGGAGGCGGATTTGAACCACCGACCTTCGGGTTATGAGCCCGACGAGCTACCGAACTGCTCCATCCCGCGTTAATATTAATGGCGGAGGAAGAGGGATTCGAACCCCCGCGAGCCGTTAAGCTCCTGTCGGTTTTCAAGACCGATCCCTTCAGCCAGACTTGGGTATTCCTCCAAAAATATTAGGTAATAAATTATATTTAATTTTAATTTTAAAAATGGCGGAGGAAGAGGGATTCGAACCCCCGCGGGCCGTTAAGCCCCTGTCGGTTTTCAAGACCGATCCCTTCAGCCGGACTTGGGTATTCCTCCAAAAATTATATGGACCTTGCAGGACTCGAACCTGCGACCGAACGGTTATGAGC
The DNA here is from genome assembly GCF_029774255.1 of Staphylococcus gallinarum. Classification (NCBI taxonomy): domain Bacteria; kingdom Bacillati; phylum Bacillota; class Bacilli; order Caryophanales; family Staphylococcaceae; genus Staphylococcus; species Staphylococcus gallinarum. Next base: position 1,075,341 of record NZ_CP069082.1, on the reverse strand, counting down.
CGTTAGCTCTAACCAACTGAGCTAAAGGTCCTAAATATAATTTACAACTAATAATAGTGGCGGTGGAGGGGATCGAACCCCCGACCTCACGGGTATGAACCGTACGCTCTAGCCAGCTGAGCTACACCGCCGTTGTAATTTAGTTTCTTTAGTAAAAATGGTGGAGACTAGCGGGATCGAACCGCTGACCTCCTGCGTGCAAAGCAGGCGCTCTCCCATCTGAGCTAAGCCCCCATTATTCATTGGGTTATCGGGAAGACAGGATTCGAACCTGCGACCCCTTGGTCCCAAACCAAGTGCTCTACCAAGCTGAGCTACTTCCCGTTTATAATTGGGTGAAGTAATTATCTTTAAATGGCGCGCCTGATAGGAGTCGAACCCATAACCTCTTGATCCGTAGTCAAGCACTCTATCCAGTTGAGCTACAGGCGCTATTTAAAAAATATGGTGCCGAGGACCGGAATCGAACCGGTACGGTGATCTCTCACCGCAGGATTTTAAGTCCTGTGCGTCTGCCAGTTCCGCCACCCCGGCACATATAATGGAGCAGAAGACGGGATTCGAACCCGCGACCCCGACCTTGGCAAGGTCGTATTCTACCGCTGAACTACTTCTGCATATGCGGGTGAAGGGAGTCGAACCCCCACGCCGTAAGGCGCTAGATCCTAAGTCTAGTGCGTCTGCCAATTCCGCCACACCCGCGATATATGATTAAAATGGTGAGCCATAGAGGATTCGAACCTCTGACCCTCTGATTAAAAGTCAGATGCTCTACCAACTGAGCTAATGGCTCTTAAATAATGGTGCCGGCCAGAGGACTTGAACCCCCAACCTACTGATTACAAGTCAGTTGCTCTACCAATTGAGCTAGGCCGGCTTATTAAGATGGTGGAGGATGACGGGTTCGAACCGCCGACCCTCTGCTTGTAAGGCAGATGCTCTCCCAGCTGAGCTAATCCTCCGAATATAACTGCCTGGCAACGTCCTACTCTTGCGGAACGTAAGTCCGACTACCATCGGCGCTAAGGAGCTTAACTTCTGTGTTCGGCATGGGAACAGGTGTGACCTCCTTGCCATTGTCACCAGACAATGAAATGTATTAAATTATACATTCAAAACTAGATAGTAAGTAAAATATAATTACCAATCAAAACGGTTTATAAAATTGATTAAGTCTTCGATCGATTAGTATTCGTCAGCTCCACGTATCGCTACGCTTCCACCTCGAACCTATTAACCTCATCATCTTTGAGGGATCTTATAACCGAAGTTGGGAAATCTCATCTTGAGGGGGGCTTCATGCTTAGATGCTTTCAGCACTTATCCCGTCCATACATAGCTACCCAGCGATGCCGTTGGCACGACAACTGGTACACCAGAGGTATGTCCATCCCGGTCCTCTCGTACTAAGGACAGCTCCTCTCAAATTTCCTACGCCCACGACGGATAGGGACCGAACTGTCTCACGACGTTCTGAACCCAGCTCGCGTACCGCTTTAATGGGCGAACAGCCCAACCCTTGGGACCGACTACAGCCCCAGGATGCGATGAGCCGACATCGAGGTGCCAAACCTCCCCGTCGATGTGAACTCTTGGGGGAGATAAGCCTGTTATCCCCGGGGTAGCTTTTATCCGTTGAGCGATGGCCCTTCCATGCGGAACCACCGGATCACTAAGTCCGTCTTTCGACCCTGCTCGACTTGTAGGTCTCGCAGTCAAGCTTCCTTATGCCTTTACACTCTATGAATGATTTCCAACCATTCTGAGGAAACCTTTGAGCGCCTCCGTTACTCTTTAGGAGGCGACCGCCCCAGTCAAACTGCCCATCTGACACTGTCTCCCACCATGATAAATGGTGCGGGTTAGAAATCCAACACAGCGAGGGTAGTATCCCACCAACGCCTCCACGTAAGCTAGCGCTCACGTATCAACGGCTCCTACCTATCCTGTACAAGCTGTGACGAATTTCAATATCAGACTACAGTAAAGCTCCACGGGGTCTTTCCGTCCTGTCGCGGGTAACCTGCATCTTCACAGGTACTATGATTTCACCGAGTCTCTCGTTGAGACAGTGCCCAAATCGTTACGCCTTTCGTGCGGGTCGGAACTTACCCGACAAGGAATTTCGCTACCTTAGGACCGTTATAGTTACGGCCGCCGTTTACTGGGGCTTCGATTCGTAGCTTCGCAGAAGCTAACCACTCCTCTTAACCTTCCAGCACCGGGCAGGCGTCAGCCCCTATACATCACCTTACGGTTTAGCAGAGACCTGTGTTTTTGATAAACAGTCGCTTGGGCCTATTCACTGCGGCTCTCCTGGGCGTTAACCCTAAAGAGCACCCCTTCTCCCGAAGTTACGGGGTCATTTTGCCGAGTTCCTTAACGAGAGTTCGCTCGCTCACCTTAGAATTCTCATCTTGACTACCTGTGTCGGTTTGCGGTACGGGCACCACACTTCTAGCTAGAGGCTTTTCTTGGCAGTGTGAAATCAACGACTCGAGGAAACAATTTCCTCTCCCCATCACAACTTGACCTTAAGAGTACCGGATTTGCCTAATACTCAGTCTCATTGCTTGGACGTGCACTCCAACAGCACGCTTCGCCTATCCTACTGCGTCCCCCCATCGCTTAAAACGAATTATGGTGGTACAGGAATATCAACCTGTTATCCATCGCCTACGCCTGTCGGCCTCAGCTTAGGACCCGACTAACCCAGAGCGGACGAGCCTTCCTCTGGAAACCTTAGTCAATCGGTGGACGGGATTCTCACCCGTCTTTCGCTACTCACACCGGCATTCTCACTTCTAAGCGCTCCACATGTCCTTGCGATCATGCTTCAACGCCCTTAGAACGCTCTCCTACCATTGTCCTACGGACAATCCACAGCTTCGGTAATATGTTTAGCCCCGGTACATTTTCGGCGCAGTGTCACTCGACTAGTGAGCTATTACGCACTCTTTAAATGATGGCTGCTTCTAAGCCAACATCCTAGTTGTCTGGGCAACGCCACATCCTTTTCCACTTAACATATATTTTGGGACCTTAGCTGGTGGTCTGGGCTGTTTCCCTTTCGAACACGGACCTTATCACCCGCGTTCTGACTCCCAAGTTAAATTGATTGGCATTCGGAGTTTGTCTGAATTCGGTAACCCGAGAAGGGCCCCTCGTCCAAACAGTGCTCTACCTCCAATAATCATCACTTGAGGCTAGCCCTAAAGCTATTTCGGAGAGAACCAGCTATCTCCAGGTTCGATTGGAATTTCTCCGCTACCCACAACTCATCCGCTCACTTTTCAACGTAAGTCGGTTCGGCCCTCCATTCAGTGTTACCTGAACTTCAGCCTGGTCATGGGTAGATCACCTGGTTTCGGGTCTACGACCAAATACTCAACGCCCTATTCAGACTCGCTTTCGCTACGGCTCCACATTCACTGCTTAACCTTGCATCAAATCGTAACTCGCCGGTTCATTCTACAAAAGGCACGCCATCACCCATTAACGGGCTCTGACTACTTGTAAGCACACGGTTTCAAGTTCTATTTCACTCCCCTTCCGGGGTACTTTTCACCTTTCCCTCACGGTACTGGTTCACTATCGGTCACTAGAGAGTATTTAGCCTTAGGAGATGGTCCTCCCAGATTCCGACGGAATTTCACGTGCTCCGTCGTACTCAGGATCCACTCAAGAGAGAATAAACTTTCGACTACAGGATTATTACCTTCTATGATTCATCTTTCCAAATGATTCGTCTAATTTATTCCTTTGTAACTCCGTATAGAGTGTCCTACAACCCCAACAAGCAAGCTCGTTGGTTTGGGCTGTTCCCGTTTCGCTCGCCGCTACTCAGGGAATCGATTTTTCTTTCTCTTCCTGCGGGTACTAAGATGTTTCAGTTCTCCGCGTCTGCCTTCAGATATGCTATGTATTCACATATCGATAACACGACATAACTCGTGCTGGGTTTCCCCATTCGGAAATCTCTGGATCAAAGCTTACTTACAGCTCCCCAAAGCATATCGTCGTTAGTAACGTCCTTCATCGGCTTCTAGTGCCAAGGCATCCACCGTGCGCCCTTAATAACTTAATCTTTTTGTTTTCCAATACAACGTCGTTGTTTGAAAACCCAAAATGTTATTAATCTGTGAGTGTTCTTTCGAACACTAGCGATTATTTCTTTTTGAATTCAAGCTTTTTTAAAACTCTAATTCACTCGGTTTTGCTTGGTAAAATCTATATATTTTACTTACTTATCTAGTTTTCAATGTACAAAATTTAAACATGGTGGAGACTAGCGGGATCGAACCGCTGACCTCCTGCGTGCAAAGCAGGCGCTCTCCCATCTGAGCTAAGCCCCCAATATTAAATTTGAAATGGTGGGCCTAAGTGGACTCGAACCACCGACCTCACGCTTATCAGGCGTGCGCTCTAACCAGCTGAGCTATAGGCCCATTTCGAAAATGAATACTTTAATGAGCATTCAAAACTGAATACAATATGTCAATGTTATTCCTCTTATCATCTTCTAAAGAAGATGTTCCGAATATATCCTTAGAAAGGAGGTGATCCAGCCGCACCTTCCGATACGGCTACCTTGTTACGACTTCACCCCAATCATTTGTCCCACCTTCGACGGCTAGCTCCATAAATGGTTACTCCACCGGCTTCGGGTGTTACAAACTCTCGTGGTGTGACGGGCGGTGTGTACAAGACCCGGGAACGTATTCACCGTAGCATGCTGATCTACGATTACTAGCGATTCCAGCTTCATGTAGTCGAGTTGCAGACTACAATCCGAACTGAGAACAACTTTATGGGATTTGCATGACCTCGCGGTTTAGCTGCCCTTTGTATTGTCCATTGTAGCACGTGTGTAGCCCAAATCATAAGGGGCATGATGATTTGACGTCATCCCCACCTTCCTCCGGTTTGTCACCGGCAGTCAACCTAGAGTGCCCAACTTAATGATGGCAACTAAGCTTAAGGGTTGCGCTCGTTGCGGGACTTAACCCAACATCTCACGACACGAGCTGACGACAACCATGCACCACCTGTCACTTTGTCCCCCGAAGGGGAAAGCTCTATCTCTAGAGTGGTCAAAGGATGTCAAGATTTGGTAAGGTTCTTCGCGTTGCTTCGAATTAAACCACATGCTCCACCGCTTGTGCGGGTCCCCGTCAATTCCTTTGAGTTTCAACCTTGCGGTCGTACTCCCCAGGCGGAGTGCTTAATGCGTTAGCTGCAGCACTAAGGGGCGGAAACCCCCTAACACTTAGCACTCATCGTTTACGGCGTGGACTACCAGGGTATCTAATCCTGTTTGATCCCCACGCTTTCGCACATCAGCGTCAGTTACAGACCAGAAAGTCGCCTTCGCCACTGGTGTTCCTCCATATCTCTGCGCATTTCACCGCTACACATGGAATTCCACTTTCCTCTTCTGCACTCAAGTTTCCCAGTTTCCAATGACCCTCCACGGTTGAGCCGTGGGCTTTCACATCAGACTTAAGAAACCGCCTACGCGCGCTTTACGCCCAATAATTCCGGATAACGCTTGCCACCTACGTATTACCGCGGCTGCTGGCACGTAGTTAGCCGTGGCTTTCTGATTAGGTACCGTCAAGATGTGCACAGTTACTTACACATATGTTCTTCCCTAATAACAGAGTTTTACGAGCCGAAACCCTTCATCACTCACGCGGCGTTGCTCCGTCAGGCTTTCGCCCATTGCGGAAGATTCCCTACTGCTGCCTCCCGTAGGAGTCTGGACCGTGTCTCAGTTCCAGTGTGGCCGATCACCCTCTCAGGTCGGCTACGTATCGTCGCCTTGGTAAGCCATTACCTTACCAACTAGCTAATACGGCGCGGGTCCATCTATAAGTGATAGCAAAACCATCTTTCACTATAGAACCATGCGGTTCTATATGTTATCCGGCATTAGCCCCGGTTTCCCGGAGTTATTCCAGTCTTATAGGTAGGTTACCCACGTGTTACTCACCCGTCCGCCGCTAACGTCAAAGGAGCAAGCTCCTTATCTGTTCGCTCGACTTGCATGTATTAGGCACGCCGCCAGCGTTCATCCTGAGCCAGGATCAAACTCTCCATAAAAAATTATGATGTTTGATTAGCTCATAAAATACTAATTTGTGTTATCATTAACACGTTTTTTGAACCAACGATTATCGTTGTGTTCGGAATTAACGTTGACATATTGCGATTCAGTTTTCAATGTTCATTAATGTGTTACAAGAATTTATTTTAACATTAAGTTTTTATTAAGTCAAGAATAAATTTCTTTTTTTATTTTATTAAGTTTGTTGCGTTTGTTAACTCAACATTTAATATTGTATAACCTTTCAATCACATTAACAAGTGTCAAATTTACACTTTTTAAATATTTGTTTGAGAAGTTAAATTCGTTCGCCGCCTTGTTTTGACGACTTTTATATAATATCAAGAGAATTCGTAATCGTCAATCATATTTATCAATATTTTTAGGTTTAATTTCACCTTTGTAATTACTAATTATCGATAATATGTACATAGATTTAAAATAGTGTAAATATTTGTGGCTATATTGCTTATATTTTACCTCATTTTCATGATTTTAAGCATCATTATTTTAAAAAGGTTTTAATTTTCGTATTATAAATATTCAAAATCACTACCCTGTTTAATTCAGCAGCAACTTTAATTGCTATAAATTTTGAAATTAAAAAAAAACACGAATCAATCAAATTGAGACGTGTTTCTTCTATAATTAGTTATTTATAACGATGTTACTCTTACTTTTTATCTTGGCAATCTTTGCATAGTCCATAAATTTCCATTCGGTGATGCGTAACATTAAAGTCTGTTACATGTTGTGCTAATTGTTCCACTTCATCTAACTGTGGATAATGGAAGTCTACAATCTTACCACAACTCTCACAGATCACATGGTAGTGATTATGTGTATTAAAGTCAAATCGGCTAGAGGAATCACCATAAGGCAATTCTTTAACGAGTCCAATATCCTTAAAGACACGTAAGTTATTATATATTGTCGCAACACTAATATTTGGAAAATCAGGTGAAAGTGCTTGATAAATTTCGTCAGCAGTAGGATGTGTCTCTGATGCAATAAGATACTTTAATATTGCTTGTCTTTGAGGTGTGATTCTAATCCCTGCATTTCTTAAAGATGCTATTGAATCTTCTAACTCATGTTCAATTGTGTCCATCTCTGCACTCATATCGTTCACCATCTTTCTATTTAATAATTATTATTACTTAATATAAATATAACTTCTAATTAAGGAATATGTCAATATACAAACATTATAATCCATTAATAACCTTGTTTCGCATCAACTTCATTCTCAATTAGATGGTTGTTATTGAGAAAATGAGTTAGATTCTTTGTAAATAAATCTGTAGCTTCTTGGAAGTTTTCCTTTCCATTGCCTGTTATATGAGCAGTTATAGTTACATTTGATAAATTAAACAGCTCATTTTGTTGCGTTAAAGGCTCTTTCTCAAAAACATCCAGATAAGCATGTCTTATTACGCTATCCTTTAACACTTTAATCAATATATCTTCTTTAACAATGGATCCTCTACCAACATTTATAAATAATGCTGTATTTTTCATTTGTGAGAAATGCTCACTTGTTAATAGATGAATCGTGTTCGCTGTTTCTGGCAATGTGTTAACTACTATATCCGCTTCCGGTAATACACTCAATAACTCCTTTAATGCATAGGTCTTATTAATGCCATTTACTTTATGCCCTGTAGTATTAATACCTAGGATATTCATATCTAAAGCTTGTAACACATGCGCTGTTCTTTGAGCAATTGTTCCTGTACCTAAAAAAAGTACGGTTTGTTTACCCACTCTATCAGCTGTTAGTTTGGAATCATATACTTTATTTTGTTGGTTTATATATGAAGTTCTCATTTTTTTATAATCATCTAAGATGAAGGCAGTAATAAACTCTGCCATTTGTTTTGCATGAATTCCTTTACCATTTGTCAGTAAAATATTTTGATTAGCTATATAATTTAACGGCAGTTTATTAACACCCGTTGCATACCATGCTATCCATTTTAAGTTTGGACATTCAGTTAAAAAGCTTTCATCTAAGTTGCTATCATAGCCAATTAAAATATCGAGCGTTGATCTATCAGATTTAGCAATTTCATTTACACCTTTAGTAAAAAGAAATTCGACATCTGGAAACCGATTTGTCAGCTCTTGTTCCAAATCTCCTAATCTTTTCAAACTTACGACTTTCACCTAACATCACCCCAAAATATTCTTAAGTGTTTCCATCTGTGTTTTTACTTTTACTTTTTCAATAACATCTATGACTTTTCCTTCTTCATCTAATATAAATGTTGTTCGAACAATTCCCATAGATTCTTTACCGAATGATTTCTTCAATTGATAAACACCTGTAGCTTTGGATAATTGGAAATCTTCATCAACTAGCAAATCAAAATTTAACCCTAATTTTTCAATAAAGTTTTGGTGTTTTTTCTTACTATCACCACTAATACCAAATACATTAACACCTAGTTCATTAAAGCTAGCCAAGTTATCTCTAAAGTCACAAGCCTCCGTAGTACAAGTAGGTGTATTATCTCTCGGATAGAAGTAAAGTACTGTCTTATTACCTTTAATTGTTTCATTAGAAATAACTTCACCATTTTGATTTTCTAAGTTAAATTGTGGAAATATATCGCCTTTTTTCAACATCAAACTCACCCTATTCTGTTTATTATTAATTTTATGATACGATAATAGGCGAAAATATTAAATTAAAAGAGGTTGATATTAATGAATTTTACTGAAAGTGAAAGACTTCAACAAGCATCTAATGAATATATATTAGGAGGGGTGAACTCACCTTCTCGCTCATATAAAGCCGTTGGAGGTGGCGCTCCTGTAATGATGCGTTCTGGACAAGGTCCTTTCTTATTTGATGTTGATGGAAATAAATATATTGACTATCTACAGGCATACGGACCTATCATTACTGGTCATGCACATCCACATATTACTAAAGCAATTCAAGAACAGGCTGCTTCTGGTGTGTTATATGGTACCCCTACAGAACTAGAAATTGATTTTGCTAAAAAATTACGCGATGCAATTCCTTCTTTAGAAAAAATAAGATTTGTTAATTCTGGAACAGAAGCTGTGATGACCACAATCAGAGTAGCTCGAGCATATACTAAGCGTAATAAAATTGTGAAATTTGCTGGTCAATATCATGGACATTCAGATCTAGTATTAGTAGCTGCTGGTAGTGGGCCATCCCAATTAGGTTCCCCTGACTCTGCAGGTGTTCCTGAAAGTGTTGCAAAGGAAGTAATTACAGTTCCTTACAATGATATTGAATCATATAAAGAAGCATTGGAATATTGGGGAGATGATATAGCTTGTGTATTAGTTGAACCAATAGTAGGAAACTTTGGTATGGTGGAACCAAAACCAGGTTTTCTAGAACAAGTTAATGAACTTACACATAATAATGGTAGTTTAGTAATTTATGATGAAGTTATCACAGCATTTAGATTCCATTACGGCGGTGCCCAAGATTTATATAAAGTTTATCCTGATTTAACTGCTTTTGGAAAAATCATCGGAGGCGGACTTCCTATCGGCGGATATGGTGGTAAACAAGACATTATGGAGCAAGTTGCACCTTTAGGCCCTGCTTATCAAGCTGGTACAATGGCAGGTAACCCTCTTTCAATGAAAGCTGGCATAGCTTTATTAGAAGTTCTTGAACAAGATGGTGTTTATGAACACCTTGATAATTTAGGTAAAAGATTAGAAGATGGATTAAATGAATTAATTAGTAAACATAACATTACTGCAACAGTAAATAGAGTCTATGGCGCATTGACACTCTATTTTACAGATGAAAAAGTAACACACTATGATCAAGCAGAGAATTCAGATGGAGAAGCCTTTGCAAAATTCTTTAAATTAATGTTGAATCAAGGGATTAATTTAGCACCTTCCAAATTTGAGGCATGGTTCTTAACTACAGAACATACTGAAAAAGAAATTGACCAAACTTTAGCTGCTGCTGACTATGCATTTAGCCAAATGAAATAAACTTGAATTTTATCGACAATCGTTGTATAACAAGTATAAATAAAAAATAATATTTTATGATGAAGGAGCGGTACATTTGAAATTAGGAGCTCGTATTCTCAAAACAGGTATAGCTATTATACTTGCTTTGTTTATCGCTTCTCTACTACCTAATGAAGCTGGATTAAAAGCAATTGCTGGAGTCAGTGCAGTAGTCGCAATGCAACCAAGTGTCTATCGATCGCTAAAGATTGTATCAGAACAAGCACTTGGTAATGTAGTAGGAGCTTTATTAGCTGTAGCTATGGTTACAGTGTTTGGTAATAACGTAGTCATATTAGGAGTCACTGTCATCTTATTAATAGCTATATTATTCCGATTTAACCTCGCACATGTGGCGACTTTAGCGAGTGTGACAGCATTGATAATTATGGGACAGCACACTGGAAACTTTTATATATCTGCATTTTATCGTTTCGTACTTGTTATGATTGGCGTCTTAAGTTCATCTGTTGTTAATCTGTTATTTTTACCACCAAAGTTTGAATCGAAAATATACTATAATTCTCAAAACATATGCTCTGACATATTCGTGTGGTTTAAATTAGTCTTGAATGATACTTCTGAATATCAGAACATTAAAGAAGATAGAGGATTGATTAGTAAGCGTATCAATAGATTAGAACAGGTATTTGGTTATTACGAAGAGGAAAATCCATGGACCAAGAAGCAAGTCTTTTCGCAAAATAGGAAGAAGATACTATTTAAAGAAGTCGTTCGTAGTACTAGACAAGCGTATGAAGTATTAAAGAGAATGAATCGCTATCAAAATGACTTGCACAATCTCAACCACGAATTATTACTACAAATAAAGTTAGAAATTGATACGCTTATTGCATATCATGAGCAAATATTTGTCAGTCTATCCAAAAGAGCAAGATATGATGTAGGTCAATTAGATAGTCAAATTGAAAATCCACAAAAGAAAGATTTAATGGATGCCTTTCAGAAGGAAATTATTAAATCGCCTTATCAAACAGAATATTCATATGCAAATATAATGCAAATCATTGCAGCAATCGAAGAATACCGATATATACTCGAACATCTCGACCGATTGCGTATCAGTTTCTTTTCTTATCATCGTAATGACAATGAAATTGATATTGAGGCAGAAGATTTTGACTTATAACAAAAGAACCCCAAACACTAACTTAACTATTAGTGTTTGGGGTTTCTTCTATATATTGTTAAAGATTTTGTATACTGTATAAATGTTCATACGCACCTTTTTTACTCAATAAGGTTTCGTGATTACCAACTTCAACAATTTCTCCATTTTCAATAACCACAATTTTATCAGCATGTGTAATGGTAGATAATCTATGAGCCACAATTAACGTTGTACGATCTTTACTTAATACGTTTAACGCATCTTGAATAATGGCTTCACTTTCTAAATCTAATGCACTTGTCGCTTCATCTAGAATAATAATTGGTGGATTATTCAAGAATATACGTGCAATTGAAACTCTTTGCTTCTGACCACCTGATAATTTTACGCCTCTTTCACCAACTTCAGTGTCATATCCTTCAGATAAATCCATGATAAAGTCGTGAGCATTCGCCATTTTAGCTGCTGCTATCACTTCTTCATCAGTTGCATCTGGTCGCCCAAGTAAAATATTTTCTTTGATTGTATCAGAAAATAATATATTATCTTGTTGCACTAAACCAATTTGGTTTCTTAAACTACCCGTAAGATAAGACTTAATATTTGTACCATCAATGCGGATTTCACCATCAGAAACATCATAGAATCTCGGTATCAAATTAATTAAGGTTGATTTACCTCCACCACTCATACCAACAAATGCTACTGTTTCACCTTGTTTAATATCAAGGTTTATATTGTTTAATATAGTAGATTCATCACTGTTATATTTGAAACTAACATGATCTAGTTCGATATGACCTTTTTTAATTTCAATTGGTAATGCGCCTTTTTTATTTTTTATATCGTATCCTTCATCCATTAATTGAAATACACGATCCATAGACGCGAAACTTTGAGTTAATGTTGTAAATGAAGAAACTAATCGACGGAGCGGTCCAAATAGTTGTTCTAAGTAACTCACAAATGCAGCCAAAGTACCAACTGTAATATTTCCTGTAATCGCAAAATACGCACCCACGCCGATTACGATAATTGGACCAATATCTGTCACAGTATTAATTGCTGAAAATGAGTAGGCATTCCATCTAGTATGTTTAAACGCACGATCTAAAAAGTGTCTATTATGTCTATCGAAATTTTTCTCTTCATTATCTTCAATAGCAAAACTCTTAATGACAGACATTCCTTGAACTCGTTCATGTAAAAATCCTTGAACCTCTGCTAGTGCTTGAGATCTCTTACGTGTTAACTTTCTCAAACGGCCAAAGAAAAAATAAACAGTTAAAATATAGAACGGGAAGATTACGATTGCTGCCAATGTCAATTTCACATCTAAAAACATCATAATACTGAGTGCAATCACAATTGTTATACAGTCTAGCCAGATATTCATTAAGCCAGTAAGTATAAAATCTTTTGTCTGTTCTACATCATTAATCACCCTTGAAATAACTTGCCCTGCTTGGTTATTAGCATAAAAACGAGCGCTCAATGCTTGTAAATGGTTATATAATTTCTTTCTAATATCGTACAAAATTTTGTTACTTGTCCATTGTGCCAAATATTGCCTTAAAAATTCTATTGGTGGTCTGACAATCACAAAAATAAATGCTGCTATACCCAGAGCAATAGATAATCTTGTGAATTTTTCTGGTGTCGATATGTCACCGTTATTTATTACATCATCAATAACAAATTTAATTAATAACGGAATTAACATAGGGATACCAAATTTAATAATACCAATAATAATTGTAGCAATGATTCGCCATTTATATGGTTGCACAAACTTTAAATATCTGCGAATCATAATACATTTCCCCCCAAAAATATTATTACAAATGAAACAGCCCAAGTTGAAATTCAACTAAGGCTGTTGTAAACGCATTATCTTAGTTAGTTAATCATTACGCTAGCGATTACAGTTATATTTTTCACAAAATATAGCATAACTACATTTTGTAAGACATACCTATATTACTATAAATGATTATCTAACTTATCTCATTAAATATGCTTAATAATTTCTTACTTTCTTATATCTTTCACGCCACACTTTGATAAAGTCGGGAGCAAAAGGCCCTTTCTTTTGTTCTATCCATTGTTGTAAAATATCGACATTACGTCTTAATATTTCATCAATATCAGATGAATAATTCATTTGTTTCATATGTTGTTCATATTCATCTTCATCTAGCAAATGATATTTGCCATTTGGATAAACCTTTATGTCTAAATCATAATCGATATATTTTAACGCTTCTTCATCACACACAAAGGGTGACGAAAGATTGCAATAGTAATATACACCATCTTCTCTAAACATACATATCACATTAAACCAATATTCAGAATGAAAATAAACAATCGCTGGTTCTCTCGTTATCCATGTTCTACTATCGCTTTCAGTGACCAAAGTATGATCATTTCCACCGATAACAACATGATCCGTACCTTTTAATATAGTAGTTTCAGACCACACACGATGAATATTACCATCATGTTTATAACTTTGAATCTTTATCGTCTGTCCTTCTTTAGGTATGGATTCTTTAACCATGCTCCACACCACCTTTTCTTAGATTTCACAAGTTAAATTATAACATATCTTTGTTTCTTGCAACGAGTTTAGACCTACTCTGACTGACAAATATGATTATAAATTTTAGTCATACTTACTGGAAAGTTATATGATGCTTTATCTGTAAGTTTCATCCAGGTCATATTTTCAGGTAATACAAGTGAATTTTTCGTTATCGTTGATTCTGCAACAAACACTGATATATCCCATGTAATGTGAGTGAATTGATGTTTTAATGTATATACAGGTTTTTCATTAAATGAAATTTCCTGTCCTAACGTTTGCTGTATACTTTCATTACTTTCAGCCTCATACATTGGAAATTCCCACATTTGATTAAGTAATTTTTGTGTTCGTTGTTCAATTAAATATTCATTATTTTCATTTTTTACGATATAAACATGTTGCTTTATATGTCTTTTCTTTACTTTTGTTGTTTTGACAGGTAATTCCAATACAGTCCCTTTCTCAAATGCTTCACACTGTGTTTGAACCGGACAAAATAGACAGAGAGGCGCTTTAGGTGTACAAATGAGTGCCCCTAATTCCATCATCGCTTGATTAAATGTACCAGATTCATTTTGTACATATGGTAATAATTCTTGTTCAAATGCTTTTCTTGTTGACTGTAATTTGGTATCCCTGTAGTCATTATTTAACCTAGACCAAACTCTAAAGACATTTCCATCAACCGTCGCCAATGGTTGGTTAAATGCAATGCTCATAACCGCAGCTTGTGTATATGGTCCTACACCTTTTAAATCGGCAAATTGTTGTGGGTCATCAGGCACTTTCCCCTGAAATTTATCAGCGACTTCTTTAATTGCTGTATGAAAATTTCTAGCCCTACTATAGTAGCCCAATCCTTCCCAGTATTTTAATACATCATCTTCATGTGCGTTACTTAAATCTTCAATTGTGGGAAACCTTTTCGTAAATCTAAGATAATAATCTATAACTGTTTTTACTTGTGTTTGTTGTAACATCACTTCGCTCAACCATATATAATATGGATTGGATGTTTCTCTCCAAGGCATTTCACGTTGATTTTCATCAAACCATGTAACTAAATTCGTTTTAAATTCATTTTCTTTAAACATCACACACATCTCTTTCTATTTTTCACGTAATTTTTTTCTTGTAATTAGTTGGGATATTTTTATTATTTTAAAAATTCGATTATAATAAATGTAACATTGATACGAAATGAGTGAAACATTATGGACACAGCTACACATATTGTCATGGGCATAGGCTTAACCGCTTTAGCAACTCAAGATCCTGCAATGGCTGGGTCTTTTGCAGCAACTGCAACAACTTTAGTAGTCGGCTCCCTCATCCCTGACGGTGATACAGTGCTAAAGCTAAAAGATAATGCAACTTATATATCAAATCATAGAGGTATCACACATTCAATCCCTTTTACAATATTATGGCCTCTATTAATAGCATTATTTATCTTCACATTCTTTAAAAATGTTGATATCACTCACATATGGTTATGGGCGCAACTCGCAGTTTTTTTACATGTATTTGTAGATATATTCAACTCATATGGTACACAGGCATTGAGACCTATTACGAATAAATGGATTCAACTTAGCGTCATTAATACATTCGATCCAATTATTTTTGTAATATGGTGTATTGGCATTGCACTTTGGGTAATTGGATTACATCCTTTTGCTGTGTTTTTCCCTTTAATTGGCGTACTTGTTATATATTATATAATTCGGTTTCGAATGCAAGCAATTATTAAAAAACGTGCACTGCAACAAATACAACAAGAGCATCAACCGGTCAAAGTATTCGTTGCACCTACCATGAAATTTTTTGAGTGGCGCGTGGCTATTCAAACAGAGTCATATGATTACGTTGGTCGAAGTTTTAGTAGAAACATTGTATTTAGTGATAAATCAAAACGTCATCCTTTTCCAAGTGACGATTTAATGGACTATGTAAAAAACGATAAAAACATTAAAACTTTTTTAAACTTTTCTTCTATTTATCGTTGGCAAGCGACTACAAATGATGATGGTACTACTGAAATTCGTTTGATTGATTTACGTTATTTAAAAAACGGACATTATTCTTTTGTTGCCATTGCACATCTAGATTCGGAAAATAATATCGATCATTCCTATATTGGTTGGGTATTTAGTGAAGATAAACTGCAAAAAAAACTTTTTGCAAAATAACAATTTGCTATTTGTTTTAGAATGCTAAGTTAGATTTTGCAATTAAAATAACCCTTAACTATCTTGTCTAAGTCGTTGACAATGATAGCTAAGGGTTATTTTTTTAATTACGTATCTATTAAGAAGGATTTGAATTTTGAACTACTTCAGAATCTTCATCATTAATTTCAGTTTGGCTAGATATTTTTTGTTGTTTACGTGTAAAAAATATATATTTTTTATTAGCAATTGTACGATACAAAGCATATATAATGACACATAACAATCCAATAAATAAATAGAAGTAAATATGATATGGTAAATTATTTAAACTCAACGCGCCTAAAACGACTGACTGGGAAACGCCCTCAATAAGATAATATACCGGGTTTAACATTAAAATATGTGTCACAATACCTTCATTTGTAGTTGGAATAAAAATAATTGGCACAATAAAAAATGTTATCGCTGAAATAATGTAATATATTAAATTTAATTTCGTCGTTAATATAGAAATTAAACCCATAATAGTTGATACAACAACCATGAATATTAAAGCCATTATCACATAATATAATGTAGAAATAACAGAGCTTTCTATATTAACTGGCGTCGCAAAAATGATAATAATAAGTGAAATAAACATTAAGATACTAGACGCTATAGTAATAATAATATTTTGGAAAATCGGATTTATATTATATAACTTACTAATGAAGTAATCTTTCTTATAAATCAAATAAACTTGGTAAATCGTTATCCACATAAAAGAAAAGCTTGTAAGTGCTGCTAATCGATAATACGCACGCGCTTGTTTTATTTCTTCTGTGTTATTCATTTTAAATACCAACATCATAATTAATAAGATAATAATGCTAGCAACGAATGGCGCAACAAACCATATCCATCTTTCTTTAAAACGTACCAAAACATGTTTTAACAGATATGGTATATTTTTATAAAAATTAATCAAACTATCTATCATTATTCACACCTACAATTCAATATATAACCATTTATTATTTTTTAAATCTGCCATATAGTAACCGTCACCTGATTTAGTAATCCAGAAGTCACCTTCAATATCAAATTTCTTTTTCAATTTATCTTTATCCTTTATCGGAATAGTAAAGCCTGTTAATTTATTTTGATCATTGAAAATCATTGCTATTGGCTGTTGTACAATTGGTACAACAAATCGATTATCTTTATCAGTTTCTGGTACTAACGAATCTGTCACTTTGCCATGCTTTTTATGTAAGTGACTGTTAAAAAATTCATTATAGTTACTATAATTTTTATGCATATATGGTGCTATACTTTTAAAACTATGTGATTCAAACAAACCTGCTGGATCAAAATAACGTAATTTGTTTTTCGCAATTCTATAATTCTTGTTATCTACTACCACACGGTAATATTTTGTATTTTCTCCTGTTATCGTAACAAATCCATATTTAGCAACTGTCTTTGCAGCAGTATTCTGCATGCTATCTAATTTCACAGAATCAGCAAGTACAATTCCATACGCTAGCTTTTCTTCATATGGGTTTTTATGTTGGTTTTGAATTGTAGACTGATCAATATTTTGGTTAATATTTAATTTACCAATGTCATTGAACATTAAAAGAGCCATTATGATCAGCCCTATAAAAAATATACTGATTAAACTCCAAAATCTATAAAACGAAACTGGTGGTCTTACATGATTATAACGTTCAACGCGTCTAAAGTTATATGTTAATTCAGGTATACGTGCCCTAGATTTTTTCCAGTCCACATCAAAATTTTCTTTTTCCTCAGCTGTCTCTAAAGAAGTACGATCAATTTCATGATCTCTATAAAGCGGTAGGACTTGTTTCAGTGAGCCTTCCTTTCTTAATTGACCATGTGAGAACCAAGCTATATAATTACTCGTTCTTGCAACACGCTCGACATCATCCTCTATCATGACCATAGTTAAACTCTTGCTTATGTATTCATCCGTTAATTCAATTGCACGCTCAAAAAATGTCTCATCCAAATGTGTGATAACTTGGTTAAAGATAAGAATACTAGCATTAGATGTACGCGCCAACGTAAATAATAGACGCGCATATGCTTCATCCGTTAATTCATTTATCTTCGTCGTTTCCGCTTCTGTTAAATGAGCATATTTTAAAATCTGTTCCACTTTATGTTCAGATGCTTTATATGGAAATAATAATACCGCATTTTTCACATAATCAAGTACAGTATTATCTTGCATCGACCTATCTTGCATATCTGCATAAAATAAATCAGTCTTTCTTACAACCTTACCTTTATCAGGTTTAATTTCACCACTCAAAATACGACCGACACGTTCTTTAGAAGATTCTGGTTCACCAATAATACCTAAAGCCTCACCTTGATAGATATGTAGGTTAATATTATTCAATTCTATATCTTCAGCATCATAACCAAAAGGTAGATACCATTTTTTAGATTGTTTATTTCTATAATAATGCGTTACATTAAGTAACTTTAAAATAATTGAACTACCCATTCTATCGTCATCCTTCTACAATTTTAATAATGCTACTGGCAATCCTTCTTCAGGTTCTGAACTATTAATTCTAAATCCCCATGCAAATATGCCCTTTAGACGTTCCACCTTAAAATAACTATCTGTACCATCATTTAATTTATAAATTTTACCTATTTCTATTTTAGTTCTATCAACTAAATAGCTTTCGGCCACAATGACTTTACTTTGATAGACGTCATATTCATTTAAAATGCCATTCATCTCAGCTTTTCTCATTTTTTCTTTATAACCTTGAATTTCATGTCTTAATTCAATTTCACTCATCTCACTCAATTTCTTCTGTTCCACTATTGATACCACTCTCTTCTAACTTTGACTTGATTTTATCATAGGTATAACCTTTTCTCATAAGACCTTCTATTGTCTTATTGATCAATTGACTACCCGTATATTTTCTCGTATTTTTATTATAAACTTTTTCTAAATCTTTCTGTATTAATAGATCAACCTCTTCTTCAGATTGTGAAAAATCCATTTCAGACATAACTTCTTTTATCTTTTCAAAGGAATAGCCTTTTTGTAATAGTGATTGCGTTAATTTTTCTTTTCTTTTAATACTTGGTCCCTTTTTTTGATTCCAAATTTTATTAGCTAATTTCAGAATATCTTCCAAAGGTTGTTCCGCTTCATATAGTTGGCCGTATTCATCTATAATTGATTTTTCAATACCAGATTGATGCAACTTCTGTTTATATACCCCAGGACCTTTGTCAGTAGTCAAAATCATTGTATTTTTTAAACTATTTGCAAAATCATTATGATCAATTAGCTTTTCTTTATGACAATAATCAATTACTTTAGCTATTACCATTTCAGAAAATTCTTTCTTAACTAGATATTGTTGTACTTCAAATTCAGTTCTTTTTCTATAAGAAAGGTATTGTATTGCTGCATTTAAAGCCTGTCGATATGACTCGTATTTTTGAATCTTTTCCATATCACTCGCTTCTAAGATTTGACCTTTTTTCAAATTGAATTGGACAAAAGTATCAACATCTATTCCCATTTCAAATGCTTCATCTAAGTATAAATTGAATCGTTCTTTATTGTTTTTTTGCACTTCTATTTTTGTGATTTTCGGCATTTTACTCACTCCACTTAATAAGAATAACTTATATCACATATGAATGGAATTATAGTGACTATTATAATGTTTTTTTAAGCTTTATTTCAAAAAAATATTACCTCATTAGCTATATATACTGTCCCACCTTTCCTATTATAAATTACAATTTTATATATTGAAATTATTGATACAAAAAACTCAACACCTACGTGAGATGTTGAGTTTCTACTTATACACCTAATTGTTCAATAGCTGTACGATATTGCTCTTCAGTAATATAGTTTTGCTGTTTCATTTTTTCTAAATTAACTTTAACTCTATTAATAAAATTATCTGACATATCATTTAAATCATATACGCTAGGTGCATTCACCTTGCTGGCTAACATTGCACTTTGTAACACAGTAATTTGCGGTAAATTTGAATTATTCTTATTCGTTGTTGTGCCAAAATAATGATTAGCGGCTGATTCAACTGTATATTGATTACTTCCAAAGTAAATATTATTTACGTAAAAACTTAAAATTTGATCCTTATCATATGTCTTTTCAACTCTATGCGCTACAAACAATTCTTTAATTTTACGTGTGATGGATTGTTCGTTATCATAAAAATAATTTTTAACAACTTGTTGTGTTAATGTACTACCACCTTGAACATTATTGTCACTTAAAGTTGAAAATAATGCTCGAGAAGTACCTTTGAAATCAAAGCCATGGTGTTTGTAAAAGCGTTCATCTTCCATTGCTACAAATGCACCTTTAGTGTAGTCAGGCATGTCTGCAGCAGATACATAACTTGATTTATCTTCTATACTCTTTAAGTCATCAACATTTGCTTGCAAAGATAAGGCATACATAACACCTATAAAAATTGCGAAGATTAATACGATTGGTAATAATATTTTGAATATTAAACCCCTACCTTTTTTCTTTTTCTGCGGTTTACTCACCGGTTGAACATAAGTGTTGTGATAGGGCTGATTATAATTTTTCTCTTTTGACTGCATTGTGGATTGCTTGTAACGATCGCTTCTTTTCATGCGGCAGCTCCTTTATATTGCTCTCACTATATTATAAGTGAGTTTAACAAGAGTTTAAACGTTTATCTACAAGAAAGTACAAAAATCAGTCGCAAGGTGTATGAATATCTCAATATCAAGTTTTAAAAAGCTTTCAAATGAATAGATTTACTTCAAATAAATAGTTATTTTTACTTAGTGAGCAAATAAAAAAATGTCACTCTCTACTATTTAATAGAAAATAACATTTTTGCTTTAATCAAATTAATTAATAAAACAGTCTAGGACATTAGTCTTTCAGACTAAATTAAAATCGATAATTTTTACTGTTAAATGATTTGTAATTTTACTTAATTCTTCATTACTTAACTCGTTTTTTCAATACTTAGTTTATCTCAGTGATAATTTCTGTCTCAATTACTTCAATATAAAGTGTCTTATTTTTTGTAGTAACAACATATAAGAACTGCGTATTGTTTGCGAGATACCTGAGGTAGTAGGATGCGTGTCGAGACCGAGGATTGACCCAGCCCCAAGTTATCAAGGTATGCAAGCAATAACAAGCCCATCAAAGATTAAAAATCTTTGATGAGCTTAATGCTGGGCATTTATGTCCCAGACTCAAATTGATTTAAAAGTGATGACTTAAATAATTATCAAACACTGTGTTTACGTTATAACTAGTCATTTAGTTGATTAACGATTTCTCTATTGAAATCGTCTAAATCGTCTGGTGTACGGCTTGTTACGATATTTTTATCAACTACTACTGATTCATCGACTACTTGCGCACCAGCGTTAGATAAGTCTTTACGTACATTTAATACAGCAGTAAGTGTACGACCATTTAAATCATCTGTGTCAATTAAGATTTGTGGACCATGGCATATAGCAAATGTTGGCACGTCATTTTTAGTGAAGTACTTAGCAAATGTACCGTATCTACCTTCAGAATCACCACGTAAATGGTCTGGTGAGAAACCACCTGGGATTAATAAACCATCATAGTCTTCTGGTTTTGCATCGGCAATACTTAAATCAACAGTGGCTTTTGCGCCATGTTTCCCAACGACTTCACTATTTGCTTCATCACCAATAATAACGACTTCATGACCTGCCTCTTCAATTGCTTCTTGTGGACTTGTTAATTCAATATCTTCAAATTCATCAGTTACAATAACTGCTACTTTTTTAGCCATGTAATATCACCTTTCTCTTTTATGTTCTATATTTTATATAGACAAAAGTAAAGTGATTTAAACATTATTAAACAAATCTGAATACCTATAGATACTATTGATCATTTGATTTAGATACTGTTTTAACTTTTTCCTCTAATTGATCTAAAAGTCCGATCCATTCATCAATATCTTCCACTCTAACTTCATCAGGGTTTACATGATCAATGTCATCAATGAATTTTTCTAATCTTGTTTTAATTTGATCAATTGTTTGGTTTTCATTCATTTTGTAAGGAACTCCTTTATTTAAGATATGTTAATCCTAACATGAATTTGACAAAAATAGGTATAGTCTGAATAATATTTATAGTAAAATAGAAGAATTAGTACTATTATCATAATCATTTATATACCTATAATGATTACTACATAAAATTTAATTCATTATAAGTAGCTATTAGTAATGATAAATGTTCAATCTGTACATGATAACCGCTAATCAATTCATTTAAATATAGAAAAGCAAAAAGAAGGAAGTTTTAATAATGCTAAACACCTATAGTGTGAATACTAAAAAACCTATCACGATCACTAACGACCCTTGGGAGGCATATAACGATATTCAGGCACATAATCAATTGACGTTGAGTAATATAGAATTTACGACAACTAATTTATGTAATATGCGTTGCAGTCATTGTGCTGTAGGCTATACATTACAAACAACGGACCCTGACCCATTACCAATGGATTTGATTTATCGCAGATTAGATGAAATCCCACACCTAAAAACGATGTCAATTACTGGTGGAGAGCCAATGTTCTCTAAAAAATCTATAAGAAATGTTGTTAAACCATTGTTAAAATATGCCTACGATCGTGGCATCTATGTCCAAATGAACTCAAACTTAACATTGCCATTAGATAGATATTTAGACATTGCAGAATATATTGATGTAATGCACATCTCTCACAATTGGGGAACAATTGATACATTCACCGATGTTGGCTTTGGAGCAATGGAAAAACAACCACCAATCAAAGCTAAATTAAAGTTATACGATCAAATGATTACTAATGCACGTACATTGTCTGAACAAGGTATGTTTATATCTGCAGAAACAATGTTAAACCAAAGTACCTTACCCCATTTAGAAAAAATACATCAAGAAATTGTAAATGATATGAAATGTAGTCGCCATGAAATACATCCGATGTATCCTGCTGATTTTGCCAGTCAATTAGAAGTCTTACCATTAGCTGATATGAAAAAAGCAATTCATCATTTATTAGACTTTCGTGATCCTAATACTTGGATGTTATTTGGTACATTGCCTATTTACCCTTGTATCAATGATGAACAAGACCAAGCATTACTTCAACGATTACGTGATACTGAAAATGTTACTATGAGAAATGATCCTGACGGACGAAACAGATTAAATGTCAATGTGTTTACTGGTAATGTCATTGTGACTGACTTTGGTGATGAAAATGGAACTATTTCTAATATCAAATCAGATAAATTACCAGATGTCTTTAATCAATGGTTACAAACACCTTTAGCACAATCATTAAATTGTCATTGTTCAGAATTTAATTGTTTGGGTCCAAATGTATTAGTAAAAAATATGTATTACCCTAACACTGACTTTAAAGAAAAAGAACGTCAAATGCACCGTATATATTCAATGACATAAAATCATATGTAATAAGTATTTATAAGTGAATATATTACATGAGCCTAGACATTCGTCTTACAGATTAAAATAAATTCGATGACTTTTAACATCCTTTTAGGATGATAAAAAGAAGCACCATAGAAATGGTTGCATACATTTTTGTGGAATTGTTTCTCCTAAATGATATTCAATAGGTGCGATGTCGGTTTTAGGTATAAGTATTACAGTTTCCATTGGTAGAGTTAATTGAGATATATTTAAAATTTTTATACATAAGACACCTCGTTAATTTAGTTTAGTATGTTTATTAAATTATACGAAGTGTCTTCTTTTTTGTAGAAATGACATATATGCACTTCGTCTTGTTTTCGAGACACCTGAGGGATTAGGATGAGTGCCAAGACCAATGCTCGACCCATCCCCCCCTAGATAAGCGATCAATAACAAGCCCATTAAAGATCAAAAATCTTTGATGAGCTTTACGAAACAATGATTTACAACACAACATATAAAAAAACTACCTACAAAACAATAATGTTCTGTAGATAGTTTCATCATTTAAGAATTTAACACCTATACTTTATTCTATTTTTTGTACATTCGACAAAAATTCTATTGTGTTTTTACTCTCTGTTCGACGTTCTTTACGTCGTTTAACGCGAGCAGGCGCCGTATCATGGAACCATTTTTCAGTTTCAGATTCAGGATATACGTCTGGGACTCCAACAGGCTTACCTTGATCATCCAATGCAACAAATGTTAAAAAACTAAGTGCTGCTAAATGACGTTCATTATTCAATACATCTTCAATTATAATTTGTACACATACTTCCATAGATGATGTGCCTGCAAATGTGACCATCGCTTCGTAAGATACAACATCTCCTGTTTTTATTGGCTTCAAGAAGTCTACAGAATCCGTAGACGCTGTCACCACTTGTGCATTACTATGTTTCATAGCTGTAATAGCAGCAATTTGATCAATATTAGCCATCATAGTTCCACCAAACATTGTGTGATGGTGGTTAGTGTCTTGTGGAAAAACTTGTAACGCCTTCACACTTCGTCCTTCTGACATTGGCTTACTCTTTCGATTTCCCATATATACTCATATCCCCTCTTTAAGTCGTATGACCTATCTGTAAATTATTTATACAAACAAGATTTAATTCAATTTTTCCCATTATAATTTTCATCATCGTTTATATCTCAGTTATTAGAATTTATGCCCAATTACCATTTTCAAATACTAATTCCTTTTTACCATCTTGTGTAATGCCATATATTGTTAAGTCCGAACTTCCAATCATAAAGTCAACATGTATTAATGAATCATTTAGTCCATTCTCTATTTTCTCTTCAGTAGTCATTTCTGTACCACCTTGAAGGTTAAATGCATATGCAGCACCTAATGCAACATGACATGATGCATTTTCATCAAATAACGTATTATAGAAAATCGTATTTCTATTTGAAATTGGGGAATCATCAGGTACTAATGCAACTTCACCTAAACGTTTGGCACCATCATCGGTATTTAATAAATCTCTTAATACCGCTTCTCCTTGAGCTGCTTCAAAATCTATAACTTCACCATCTTTGAACGTAAGTTTAAAGCCATCTATAATATTACCATTATGGCTTAATGGCAATTTATTCGTTACATAACCATTTACTTTCGCTCTATGTGGTGCAGTAAACACTTCTTCAGTAGGAATATTGGCAACAAATTTTTGTCCTTTACTTGTATAGCTTGTCGCATCTTCCCAGATATGGCCATCAGGTAATCCTATTTCTAAATCTGTACCTTCAGAGATATATTGTAACGCTTTATATTGTTTACTTTGTAATTTTTCTGCATGTTTACTTAAGTTAGCAACATGATTTTTCCAATTTTCAACCGGATCATTGCCATCTACACGAACAATATCTAACACTTCATCAATAAATTTCTCATATGCATCACCCTCATTTAACTCAGGGTATACACGTTTCGCCCAAGCTTTAGAAGGATATGCGGCAACACACCATGGAAATTCATTTTTCTGACTTTTTTCCATATAGCCTTTATACGCAATTGAATATGCGCGTTGGAAAGTTCCTAATTTATCATTATCAATTCCGTTCAATAAGTCTGGATCTTGAGTGATTAACGCAAGGTTTGCTGCACCTCTATTAACATAATCCATTCTTTTTTCTACTTCATATGCTTTAACTTCATTATTCTCAAAATGGTCTAACGATTCATGTTCAAATTTCAAACGTGTTAACCTATCATCACTATATTCAACCTTAACATCTGAAGCTCCTCTTTCATAAGCAGCTTCAACTATGTAATGTGTCAATTCTAATGCGTCTACACTTGAACGAATAAATACCGGTTGCCCTTTTTGTACATTCATACCTACATTTACGAGTAATTGCGCATATTGCTGTAACTTATCTTGTAAATTTGTCATATTAACACGCTCCTTTGTTTATTTGCGAAGTTGTCCAAGTGCATCTGCAATAGCCGCTGTTTCACTTGGAGTAAAAGAATCTTTAGAAGTAACATACTCATGGATTTCTTGCACTTCTTCTTCATTCGCAGTCTTATATTTTTCTGGATCAATTAAACTTTGATTAACCAAGTTTAATTTTTCACGAATTTCTTCAATCATTTGTTCATTTCTTGTTGTCACAGTACTCACCTCTTTTTACGTTTTATTTTATCAAAATTACCTATCTTGTTAAACTTTTATCATAAATGCCCTTTAGAAATGATTAAAAAAGCTTTAAAATGGGAATTAGGATTATACAATTTGGAGGTACACAATGATTTCAGTAGCATTTGTTTGTCTTGGAAATATTTGTCGTTCACCTATGGCTGAAGGCATCATGAGACAAAGATTACAAGAACGCAACATTACCGACATAAAGGTGTATTCACGAGGTACAGGTAAATGGAATCTCGGTGAACCACCACATGAAGGTACGCAAGACATACTATCACGAAATAATATTTCGATTGATGGAATGATTAGTGAGTTATTCACATCTACAGATGATTTCGATTATATCATTGCAATGGATCAAAGTAATGTTGAAAACATACGTAACATCAACCCAAATATCAAAGGACAATTGTTTAAACTATTAGAGTTTAGTGATATGGAGGAAACAGATGTCCCTGATCCATACTATACAAATAATTTCGAAGGTGTATATAAAATGGTACAATCATCTTGTGATAATTTAATTGATTTTATACTTAAAGATTCAAATTTAGGAGAGGGGTAACACGACATGCAAAACAAATTAATACCGGGAATTTTATTAGGTGCCGTGATTGGAGGCACTATAACTTTAGCAGATAAATCAACACGCCAATCATTAAAACAATCAATTAAAGATGCTAAAGAAGGTAATCGTTCACAAAAACCTTCAAAAATTGGGAATATTAAAGATGAAGTACTTTACTGGAAAGATGTAGTTGAAGAAATTAGACGCAACAATCCTGAATTAGAACGTTCATTAAAGGATGCAAAGGATACATTTGTAGACCGTAAAAATAATCGTTTAAATGGTTAACTTTATTTAACCACTTTGCAAACAATACTAGAGTGCATTTGCTCTGGTATTGTTTTTTTATACAATCAAAAGTCTAAACAATATTTTTAAAAAAGATAAATTAGAGTTTTATAGAAAGAATCACGTAACACATATTTACCAAAAACAATTTTTACAGTATATTAAAGTGGTATATGAAAATATAATACATAAGGAGCTTTGATATGTCTAAACAAAAACGAAGTACTTCTGAATTCCTTAATGAAATTAAAGAGGAAGAACAAGAAACACATACTCAAAATGAACATAAAAGTAAATCGAAACGTGATCGAACTTATATCACACCTGATCAATTCAAATCAAAGTCAGCAAAGAAAGAAAATCAAACATTTTTTGTATCTCGCATTAATAAACCTGTAAAGTATACCAAGGATTCTAATTTTTTCTCATATTTAATTTATCGTATTGGTAAAGATGATGCATCAGGTCTATCTGCACAATTATCATATTACTTTATGCTATCACTTTTTCCAATGTTACTATTCTTATTGTCTATAGTTCCTATGGTAGGTATAAAACAGTCGACGATTCGTTCTATGATTAAAGAACATGTACCACCAGATTACGCACCCCAAGTATCATCTATAATTGGAGATATCATGGGCAACGCAAGTAGTGGCTTACTTTCAATCGGTTTAATAATGGCATTGTGGTCAGCTTCTAATGGTATGACCGCAATCATGAATTCATTTAACGTTGCATACGATGTTGAAGACAGTAGGAACTTTATCGTCTCTAAATTACTCAGTGTACTTTTCACACTAGCAATGGTTATTATCTTCCCAATTGCAATGAT
Source organism: Staphylococcus gallinarum (assembly GCF_029774255.1). Classification (NCBI taxonomy): domain Bacteria; kingdom Bacillati; phylum Bacillota; class Bacilli; order Caryophanales; family Staphylococcaceae; genus Staphylococcus; species Staphylococcus gallinarum. The sequence continues at coordinate 1,047,392 of NZ_CP069082.1, read as the reverse complement.
TTTACCAACATTTGGCCAGCAAATTGGTGCACTGCTATTTGGTCCACTCGGTCTTGGTGAACAAGTTAAGATTATTTTTAACTTAGTGAGATTTATTTTACCTCTCATTATTGTGTTTATAGCTTTTGTTGTATTGTACACATTAGCACCTAATGTGAAGATTAAAATGAAATCTGTTATACCTGGTGCTATTTTTGCAACAATTGTATTTTTAGGTGGGACTTACCTATTTAGTATTTATATTTCTAATTTTGCCAACTATTCTAAAACATATGGTAGTATCGCCGGGGTTATCATATTAATGCTTTGGTTATACATTACTGGTTTTATTATCATTATTGGCGCTGAAATTAATGCAATTATGCATCAACGAAAAGTAATCGCCGGTAAAACACCAGAAGAACAAACATTAGCAGAAATCAATAATCAACAGAATATATAAATATAAAATTAATAATAAAAAGGACAATCGAAATAATCGATTGTCCTTTTTATTATTGAATTAAATTATGTTGAAAGGCATAGATAACAGCCTGTGTTCTATCTTGAACTTCAAGTTTACTCAATATATTACTAACATGTGTCTTAACGGTCTTAATTGTTATATGTGATGCGCTCGCGATTTCTTGATTTGAATAACCTTTAGCTATAAGTAATAAGATTTCCATTTCACGCTCTGTTAACATTTCATATAATTCTGCACGTTGTTTCATTCTATTACGCATTTTCACTAGTACTTCTGCTTCAAAAACAGATTCACCAGCATGTGTTTTCCTAATTGCTTCAGCAATATCACTTGCACTTGTTGTCTTTAGAATATAACTATCAACCCCTGAATCTAGTGCTCGATATACTTCGTTATCTTCTATATAACTTGTTAACATAACTACTTTGATTTGAGGTAAGTCCTTTTTAACTTGCTCGGTAGCTTCGACACCGTCCATGTCATCCATGAGTAAATCCATCAAGATTAAATCTGGTTGTAGTTCATGTGCCTTTTCAATAGCTTCTTTTCCTGATTTACCTTCTCCTACCACATCAATATCTGACTGTGTTGATAAATAACTTGAAATTCCTATTCTAACCATTTCATGATCATCAACAAATAATACTTTAATCGTCATTAGACTCCTCCTTATTTAACGGTGCTTTCACTTCAATTCTTGTACCTGCATCAGGTAACGATACAATATGGAAAGTCGCGCCAATTTCAAGTGCACGTTCTCGCATATTTTTCAACCCATAACTTTGCTCTAATTTATCGTCAACATTAAAGCCTTTCCCATCATCTTGAATACGTAATAAAAGATAATCTTCTTTATTAAATAATTCAATCGTAACTTTAGTTCCCTTAGAATGTCTTAATGTATTAGAAATAGCTTCTTGCGTTATTCTAAACAAATGATCCTCGATACCTTTAGGTACTTTAAATTCTTCAATATCATGTACAACCTTCATAGGTACTTTCTTTTGTAAATCAACGACTAAATCTTTAATACCTTCACCTAATGATTTATCTTTTAAACCAATTGGTCTCAAATGTAAGAGTAAAGCACGCATTTCTAGTTGTGAATCTTGAATCATTTTTTCTAGGACTGGAATTTGTTGGTTTAAAGGTGGCTCCAAGTTCGATTCTTTAATAGCTGAAAGCATCATACTCGCAGCGAACAATTGCTGACTTACAGAATCATGTAATTCTCTAGCTAACCTTTGTCTTTCATCTTCTATTATTTTTTTAACCTTAACGTCATTAATATTGTATGACTCATTTGTTAAATTTTGCGTCTTCATACGCAGTTTATGTACCTCTTGATTAAGTGGCACTAACGTTTGGTACAATTCTATCGTTTCATTGTACAGTTCAATATTTTGGTCATTAATCCCTACTGTTTGACCTTCAATTGAGCGTTCTATTTGGTTTTGTAACCAATGATTTTGTTGATTTATTTTATAAGCTAAAACAGAACCCACAATGATACATAACAATATTACTAGTAAATTTAGAAAAAGTAATACTGGAATACCAAATATTTGTGTGTAAAACATGCCCTGGAAATACATGATATTTACAAACACTTTATCTATAAAAAAGATTGCAAAAAATGTACTATAAACTAATATTAACATCGAGCCAATCGCTCTTATATAGTGATTCACTTATAAATCACCTCAACATCACCTAAGAATGTTGAAACAAAGATATTCACAGCATAATTTTCAGCTTTAGTCTGTTCTTCAACCTTTATATTATTGTTTTCCACTTTGTAAGACTTATCATTAATATAAGCATTACCATATAAAGTGGTGAAATTTAATTTAATATTATAATTAAGCGGAACAATGATTTGTACTTTACCTAAAATATGTCTCACAACAACTGTATTATTTTCCTTAATATTTGCTGCTTTTGACATATCTATATGGACATCACCAATGCCGTGTTGAACCTGTAAATCTTCCCATTTATATACATAAACTGGTGTACGTTGTTCACCAAACCATTTTTGCTTAATAAACTCGGGTGACTCTACATCTTCGTCCGTTGCAACAACTTTTAATGGTTTAAATCTATAAATAATATATCTCACAATTAAGACAATTAAAAAGATAAATAAAATTATAATAGTGTATTTATTAGAGAGTAATGTAAAGGCAATTAATAATGTTCCTATCCAAAAAGACAATAGTCCTCTTACTTTATGAAAATATAAGTAACCTACATAAACTAAAATGCACCCTAGTAATAACACTAATAAGAAGCCAATCTTTTCAAAGAAAATGTAATAAAAATTGGCTATGATCATTAAAGCTGTAAATATGATCAACATTTCAGTTGATATATATTTATGAGTCATGTTTCGCCACCTTTCTTCAAGCGACTAAACTAATACGTTCGATTAAATCACATTCTGTTTCTACATTCGCTTTCTCTGTAGCTTGATGTGATAAATCGGCTTCAATTCTCGCGTAGTCTGCTTCCATTCCATTTAATTTATTTTTAATATTTTCAATTTCATTATCATCGATTTCCTTAGCGCAATAAATATGTTTTTCCTCTATTTTATCGATATATTTATTCTCTAAGGTTAAAGTTAAACTGTCAATTAATTCTTCTAAATATGCTTTTCTTTCAATTAAGTATTTGATATATAATTCGATGCTTCTTAATTTTTTATCTAATGCATCTCTGTATTCTACTAAACTGCTATAAAATGTATTTCTCGTAACTTTTTCTAAATATAACGTAATATAATTCATAGAATCACCTCATGCTTGATTAGATTCTATTATAAAAAATATCCGGAGCCATTGTAATAGGCTCCGGAACCATCTTATATTAGGACTTTAGACCGAAACACCTTTTAATCTATTTTAGTAGTTAAAACAGGTCCATCTTTTGTCACAATCACTGTGTGTTCAATTTGTGCAACAAAACTTTTATCATTTGTTTCAAATGCCCATTCATTTTTACCTTCTGTAACGAATGTAGCATTTGTTGAAATAAACGGCTCTACTGCTATTACAGTGCCCTCTTTTAATAATGTTTTATCTTTTGGATCATAATAATTCATTACGTGGTTTGGTGCTTCGTGTAATGATTGGCCAACACCATGCCCCGTTAGGTTTTTGATTACTGTCAAATCATTTTTACGTGCTGTTGCGTGTACAGCCTTCCCGATTTGACTTAATTTAGTACCTGGTTTCACCTTAGTCATTGCCGCTTCAAATGCTTCTAAAGCCACATCGCATACCTTTTGCTTTAATGGATTATCTGATTCTCCGACTACAAATGAAATTCCAGTATCTGCATAATAACCATTCTTTAATGCAGAAACATCTATATTTACCAAGTCGCCTTCTTTAATTGTGCGTTTACCAGGGATACCATGAGCAACTTCTTCATTTACACTAATACATGTTTGCCCTGGGAAGTTTTCATCATGGATAGGTGCAGAAATTGCACCATGTTCTTCAAATAAATCCTTTGCAATATCATCTAATTCTTTAGTTGTGATACCAGGTACTGTAGCAGCTTGCATTTTGTCGCGAACTAAAGCACAGATGTAACCAATGTCTTTTAACGCAATTAATTCTTCTTCTGTTTTTACAATCATTTTATCCCGTTCCTTTTTAAAATTTATATTCTTTCTTATTATAGCAGATTTTTTTTGATATAATAAATTAGAAAAATTCAACAAGTACAGTTTAACACTATACTTGAATGAATCATACGGCAACTTTTGTTTATATACTACGTTTGATTTTTTAATCTACTAGGAGTTTTGTTAATGAATGATAATTGGTATAAACGCATTATCGGTGCAAGAACAATTAAAACAGGTTTAGCTACATTTTTAACTGCATTTTTTTGTTTAGCCTTAGATTTAAATCCTATTTTCGCAATATTAACAGCTATCGTAACAATAGAACCAACTGCTAAAGCATCATTAAAAAAAGGCTACAAACGTTTGCCTGCAACTGTAATTGGTGCATTATTTTCTGTTGTATTCACCTTTATCTTTGGTGACCAGTCGCCATTTTCATACGCCTTTAGTGCAACATTTACTATTATTTTATGTACTAAACTTAATTTACATGTTGGTACCACGGTAGCAACGCTTACAGCGATGGCGATGATTCCAGGTATACATGAAGCATACTATTTCAATTTCTTTTCGCGTTTATTGACTGCCATTATCGGATTGGTCACTGCTGGGTTAGTCAACTTCATCGTCTTACCACCCAAGTATTATGATCAACTTGAAGACAATATTAATTTAACGGAATCTTTGATGTATGATTTATTCAACACACGCATGAAACAACTGTTACTTGGGAAGTTTACTAAAGGAGCACCCTTCAATCAATTGAACGCATTGTTAGATTTAAACCAAAAGGTAGAAACACTGCTATCCTATCAAAAAGACGAACTCAGTTACCATAAACACCATGACGATGAATGGATCAGACTTAAATCATTAACGACACGCTCACACACTAACAGATTATTTATCACACATCTTTCTAACCTTGTTTATTTACCTAAGGATACATATGAAGTGTTTACTTGCGAGGAACGCCTTGCAATACTTAATATTGCACATAGTATTAGTGAAATTCATAAAACCGGACATTTCGAAAGACAACAACGTGCTGCTTCCGTGTTAAAAGCATCTGTTAAAGGGTTAGATGAATTTGATGACAATCAAATAAAGAGCCATATTATTTACGAAATATTATTAATCTATCGTATATTAGATCATCGATTTGCCTAAATGGTTACAATCGATTTTAAACACTTTACTCTTCTTGTCATACAGTTTCAAACCAAGGTTCATTTAAAGTCTTTATTGGTAATTGTCTAGACTTTGTTTATTATATTTAGTACATTGCTAAAGTACCTGATAACGTGATAGACCTCGTTTAGTCACTGGTTAAATGATTGTTTCTAAGAAATCATCAAATCAAAACAGAATATTTCCATATAAAAACTGCCAATACAGTGCACGCACTGTATTGGCAGTTTTAGTTATATCTTTATTAAACCTATAAGAATAGGATTATGCTATACCTGTTACTTTGAAACACGGTCGACAATAACTTGCTTTGCCGCTTCTTCTTCCGTATTATCTAATTGTTTCGGCTCGAATGGAATATTCTTTCTCTCACATGCCTTCTCCAATAAATAATCCGTTATTTCATGATTTTTAGGTAAAATTGGCCCATGTAAATAAGTACCTAATAAATTTTTATAATGAATCCCTTCTTTTGCATCGTCATCATTATTACCAAAACCATGCACGACTTTACCTAGCGTACCAAAATTATGATACGTTCTTCCACCATGGTTCTCAAAACCAACAATTGTACCAAATGTCTCACTTTCAATTACTATATCACCAGTCAGTCGGTCAGTTTGTGATTTAGTATAAAAGTCTAAAATGTTTAAACCTGCTAATTCTGTACCATCAGGTGTAATATATTTACTGCCTAAAAACTGATAACCGCCACAAATTGTTAAGCCTGGCATACCGTCTTCAATTGCAGTTTTTAATTTTTCTTTAATTTTACTTAGTTCTTTAGTAGCTAATGATTGTTCTCTATCACTACCACCACCGATAAAGAAAATATCACAGTCATCTAATGTTACACCTTCAGTTTCATTTACATTTCTGACATTTAATTTAATGTTTCTCAGCTTGGCACGTTGCTTTAATGCAATGATATTCCCTATATCACTATAAAGGTTTAATTTATCTGGCATAAAGTGATAAACCGTTAATTCGTTCATTTATCTTTCCCCTCCTCAAAAGAGTGGTTTAACTGACTAAGCATTGGCGTTAATGAAGTATAGTTTGGTATCGCCACAGTAAAACTCTCTTTAAACTCCATTGACTTAGCAGTGGCCTTATAAATGTCTTTCTCTAATATGATTGGTACATTTACTTCAGCCAATTTCAATCTCAATTGTAACTCTTCCGCACGAGTCCCTGTAACGATTATCGCTTCAATATCCTGACGTGTTAGCTTTTCAAAGTCGGCATCATAAATCCAGGATGTGTCCTTTCCATCAGCAGCATTGTCATTTAAACTCATTAGATATACTTTACGTCCTTCTAATTGTTCACCTACTGAAAGACTCGCATTCATACCGGCAGGATTTTTAGCTAGGTTTATCATTGCTTCTTTACTATCTTTTCTGAAATATTGCATACGTCCATTATTTGATGTGTATGTTTCAAATCCTCTTCGTATCGCATCATTATTTAATCCTAATTCTCTCAGAACTGTATATGCTGCAATTGTATTATAAGCATTAAAATCGCCTGCAATTTTCATATTAAACATTTCATTTTCAATGGATATATTAATAAAAGGGGTTAAATCAAAGTGAGATACTTCGTATTTCGTTGCTTCACGCTTAAAGCCACAATTACAATGATAATGCCCAATTTGGTTATAATGGATATAATCATAATGTAATAGTTGTCCGCAATTAGGACAATACTTGCTCTCATTCATTGTACTTTGTTCAAATTCATGTGCATGAGCTTTCATACCGTAATATTCAACTGTATCACTTGCAATCTTCAATCTACTTACAAATGGATCATCAGCATTTAGTAACAACTTTATACCTTTATTACTAATAGCATTAGCAATATTGTTAACCATAATATCAATTTCACCAAAGCGGTCCATTTGGTCTCGGAAGAAGTTTGTGAATACCATCATTGTCGGCGTTACTTCATTTAGCACTCTTGGTATCGATCCTTCATCAATCTCAATAACAGCAATCTTTGTTGCTGGTTTGATTTGTAAAATGAATGCCGAAGTGATGCCAGCTGCCATGTTCGCACCTTCATTATTATGTATGATTTTAATATCATTGGCTCTTAAAGTATGACCTATTAAATTTGAAGTGGTTGTTTTCCCATTTGTACCACTTATAAATACAATTTCATCCACTTGAGAAGCTAATTTTCTTAATATATTTTTATCTACTCTTCTAGCAATTTGACCTGGCAAGTCAGTGCCCTTTTTCCCTGCAGCTCTGCTCGCTTGCCTTGCTACTTTTGCTAGTCGTGTCGCAGTCCAACGTCTCATGTCGTTCCTCCTCTACTTCTTCACTTAAAATATTATAACATGATTAAGTTGTATTCCAAACAATTCTCATTAAGAATTATCATACCCAATCTCTAGATTATAATAATTATTATTTACTAATGAGAATAGATTTGTTATACTAAAAAAAATGATATATGGAGGCTATTACTTATGTTAAACAAAGAATTGTTAGACGCATTAAATGAACAAATGAACCATGAATTTTACGCAGCCCATGCATACATGGCAATGGCAGCATACTGTGACAATGGTTCATATGAAGGTTTTGCTAACTTTTATATCCAACAAGCTAAAGAAGAAAGATTTCATGGTCAAAAAATTTATGATTACATTAATGACCGTGGTGAAAAAGCAGTGTTCTCAGCTATTTCAGCACCAAAATCTGATTTCAAAAATATTTTAGAAACATTTGAAGATGGACTTGCACAAGAACAAGATGTTACACGTCGTTTCTATAATTTATCAGAATTAGCAAATAAAGATAAAGATTATGCAACAATTTCATTTTTAAATTGGTTCCTAGATGAACAAGTTGAAGAAGAATCAATGTTTGAAACACACATCGATTACTTGAAACGTATCGGTGATGATAGCAATACACTTTATTTATACGAAAAAGAACTTGCAGCACGTACATTTAATGAAGAATAAGGTTCATAATTCAGTCTATATTTTTTAAACTTAAGTTCAATCGTTCCATAACGGCTCACCCATTCACATTTAAGAATGGGTTTTTTATATTTTATCACTGCTATTAATTATGCAAGTTGTGCCATGAATATTACTATATAGTGTATAATAATATTACTAACAATATGGATATTATTTATAATTGAAGCTAGTAATTTAAACGATATATTTTTACTTTGAAAGGAACTTGCACAATGAAAGACGACGCATTTATTGCCTTGGACTTTGAAACTGCAAATGGTAAACGCACAAGCATTTGTTCAGTTGGTATGGTTAAAGTAGTCAATCATCAAATCACTGAAACATTTTACACATTAGTAAATCCGAATGACTATTTTTCTCAACAAAACATAGCAGTACACGGTATTCAACCAGATGATGTTCAAAATGCACCTGACTTTGCATTTGTCTATCCACATATGTTGGATTTTATTGGTAATTTACCTGTTGTTGCGCATAATGCTGCGTTTGATATGAATGTATTGCATGAAAGTATAAAGGCAATAGGTCAACAAACACCTAGTATGAGATACTTTTGTTCATTGCAATTATCCAGAAGAACAATCAATCACCATCGCTATGGACTAAATTATATGATGCAATATTACAATTTAGATTTCCATGGTCATCATGATGCATTAAATGATGCGAAAGCATGCGCTATGATAACATTCAGATTATTACAACACTATGAAAATTTAGATAGCATGTTAAAAATTTATGGAAAAGATTTAACTGATAAAGATTAGTTTATTAATATGCAGAACAGGCACGAAGCAAAAATTTGCTTCGTGCCTGTTTATATTTACATTAATGTAATTTAAATATAGTCATAAATAGTCATATTTTCGTATGTTGAGCGTTCTAAATTACCTACAGTTACACCAACTAATCGAATTGGTACTTCAGGGTCCTTCAACTCAGCATACAGGCTATAAGCGATATTATAGATATCTGTTTCATTTCTAACAGGTGACCTTAAACTTTTTTGCTTTGATAAGGCTTCAAATTTATATGTTTTTATTTTTACGGTTACTGTTTTACCTGACTTTTGAATTTTAGCTAATCTATCTGCAGTTTTATTACTTAGTTCCCATATTTTTTGTAATATCGCGTCATCGTCGTTCATATCAGTTGAAAAGGTTCTCTCAGTACCTACAGATTTACGAATTCTTGTTGGTTTTACAGGATTATGATCGACTCCACGCGCTTTATTATATAAACCATGACCTCGTTTACCAAATAACCTTATCAGTTCATACTCACTTTGATTATATAAATCTTGTCCATTAAATATATGGTGTTCATGCATTTTTTCTTTTGATGCTTTACCTACCCCTGGAAAATCACCAATATCTAAATTCATCAATATTTCATGAACATTATTATAATCAATTACTGTTAAACCATTGGGCTTATTCATACCACTGGCTAATTTAGCGAGAAATTTATTGTATGATACGCCAGCTGAAGCTGTTAACTTTGTTTCCTCAAAAATATCTCTTCTTATATATTGAGCAATACTTGATGCTGGAAGATCAGGTCTCACCAAATGGGTTATATCTAAATACGCCTCATCTAAAGATAATGGTTCAACAATATCTGTATAACTTTTAAATATTTTCATAATTTTATCAGAAGCTGCTTTATATGCTTCAAATCTTGGAGAAACATAATAGCCATTCGGACATAGTTTATGCGCTTGAGCTGTAGGCATTGCAGAATGAACACCATATTGACGTGCTTCATAAGATGCTGTAGATACCACGCCCCGACTACTCGCTTTACCTCCTACAATAACTGGTTTCCCTTTTAACTTTGGATTATCACGCATTTCAACTTGCGCGAAGAAATAATCCATATCAACATGAATAATGCGTCTTTCTGCCAATACCATACACCTCCTTTTCATTTATGTCATAAAATTTCATCATGGATATTACCTTCTAGTACATTTATTATACTAGCAATTTAGTTTCAGTTGTAGCCATTTGTCTATTCTAATGAGTTATTAGAACTTTAAAATATTTACAATTCATGACATAGTTAAAGCCAATGGTTTCAATAATAACTTGAAATCATTGGCTCTATAATCGAACTAACATAATATACAATTGCAATTGCCTAATTTAGCTTATTCTAGCTCAGTGCGGTATGTAGTCTTATCTTCTGTATAAAACAATATACCCTCTTCAGTATCTTCAATAAGTTTGACTTTACTATTTAATGCCCCAGTCACAAAATAAATATCAAGTACACAATATCCCACATGTATACTAGCAATAAACAATATTGATGAGTAAGCATAAAATGAAAATACAATAAATAATAATGCTGTGATAACGACTAAAGGTGCTAACATTATAATGATATATTGCCATCTTTTAAAATATACCTTTGGCATATGTGTCGACAACAAGCCCAGTTTAAATTTATATGTGGGCTTCTCACCTTTAGAGAACAATTTAAAACATACGATATGAATCAGTTCATGTAAGAAATAAATCACCGTAAACCCTAAAATCCCAAATATCATGTTAAAGACGATGTTTTGCTCAATAATATGCGTTAATGAATATGCCAACTTATAGCAAAATAAAATTGAAATCATTACCACTGTGAGTTGGAACAATATAAATCTTTCCAATGCTTTTTTATTAGCAAGCAAATCAATTTTAAACATTAGCTAACCTCCCAATCGTTACCTATTACCTAGAGTATACAATGGTTATTCCCACGTTTAAAGTACATTTCACGAAAGTTAGTTGCCTGTAATTGAATTTTAACAAACATCCGTTTCCTGCAATATTTCGAAATATTATAGTTCTATGTTAGTTGGTCTATTCCCTTTATTACCTTTTACTAACAAATATTATATTCTATCAAATTGCGCCACTGTTTCCACATGTGTTGTATGTGGGAACATATCGACAGGTGTAATTTGTGTTAACTCGTACTGAGTTGCTAAATGTTGTGCATCTCTTTGTTGCGTTGAAGGATTACAAGATATATAGACAATTCTTCTTGGATTTAATTCTAATAATGTATCTAAAAAACTTTCATCGCAACCTTTGCGTGGGGGATCAACCATAACTACATCAGGCTTGATTCCTTGTGCTTTCCATTTTAAAATAACTTCTTCTGCTTTACCACAGACAAAAGTAGTATTTTCAAACTGGTTTATAGTCGCATTTTTTTTAGCATCCTCAATAGCTTCAGGTACAACTTCAACACCATATACATGCTTTGCTTTTGGTGCCATGTAAAGACCAATTGTACCTATACCACAATATGTGTCTAACACTGTTTCCTCGCCTTGTAAATCTGCATATTCAATCGCACGTTGATATAATTTTTCAGTTTGAGTAGAGTTAATTTGGTAAAATGATTGATCGCTAATCTTAAAGGTAATATCTGATAAAGTATCTTCAATTTGATCTACACCATAAAGTGTATGTGAAACGTCACCCATGATGACATTAGAATGGGTATTGTTAATATTATGCTTTACACTTTTTATATTTGGAAATGTTTCAATTAATTTTTGAGTCATAATGTCACTTTGTTTGAATTTCTTACCATTTGTAACAAATATAACCATCAAATCTCCAGTATAATGACCTGTTCTGATAACAACATGACGCATAAGTCCAGCTTTTTTGCGCTCATCATAAATACTCACATTTAGTTCATTGCACCATTGCTTCACATGATTCATTACATCTTGATGTTTTGTATCTTGTATTAAACATTCATCCATATCTATGATTTGATGACTTCTTTGACGATAAAAACCCATGATTGCATCATTATTTTCATTTTTACCTACAGGAATTTGAGATTTGTTTCGATAGCGCCATGGCGTCTCCATTCCTATTGTGTCATGGATAATAGTATTTTCGAAGTTGGCCTTACGGTGAAACAAATTAATTACTTGCTCTTTTTTCATTGCTAACTGTGCTTGATATGACAAGTGTTGCAACTGACAACCACCACACTTGTAATAATAAACACAGGGTGGTTCAACCCTTTGATTGCTTTGTACTTTAATATCTAATAACTTACCAATTGCAAAGTTCTTTTTTACCTTAATCACTTTATATTCAATTGTTTCATCAATTAATGCATTCGGTATAAAAATAGGATAGCGATCTAATTTAACAACACCATGCCCTTCATGTGTCAAATCAATCACTTTACCTTCTCGCACTTCATTTTTTTGTAATGTACTCATTATTTCACCCCACATGAAAAGAGGTTAGGATACTTGATGTTTACCTAACCTCGTCGCTTAACTCTCTTTTAAATTTTTTCGACTATTTATTTTAACTTAAAGTGAATACACACTTCAAGCTTAATTTACGTTATTATTGTTCTACTAATTCTTGATTATGAACATCACTCGGTGTATAAACTTCAATGTGTTGCTTTAAATTCAAGAAATTACCTGGTAATTTACCGCCATATTCGCCATCGACATTTAACTGCATATCAACGAATGATGACACACTGACTGATTTTGCTTTTTTATAATGCACTTTTGGATGTTTGGTGTGCTCGCCTCTTGAAGCTAACGTCATAATATGCCCTAATTCTGCTAAATTAGCCTTCTCAACGATAATCAATGTAAAATGTCCGTCGTCTAGCTTGGCATCTGGTACTAACTTTTCAAATCCTGCCATCGAATTTGTTAAACCTAATAAGAATAACAAGGCTTCACCTTGGAACACTTCATCATCATATTCTATACGTAAATCGACAGCCTTCATTTGTGGTAACATTTCGAAACCTTTGATATAGTATGCAAAAGGTCCTACAATCGACTTCAATTTACTTGGTGTCTCATATGAAACTTGTGTGAGTTGACCGCCAGCCGCCAAGTTTATAAAGTATCTACTATTCATCTTACCAATATCAACTTTGGTACTGTGACCTTCTATAATAACATCGATTGCACTCATGATGTCATTAGGCAGATGTAAAGCACGTCCAAAATCATTCACAGTCCCCATTGGAATAATACCTAATTGAGGTCTGTTAGGCTGTTCAGCGATACCATTGATTACTTCATTAAGGGTACCATCACCACCAGCTGCAATCAGTACATCGTAGTTATGTTCTAAACATCTTGCTGCTTCTGCAGTCGCATCGCCAACCTTTTCAGTCGCATATGCACTCGTCTCAAATCCAGCTTTTTCTAATTTTATTAACACATCTGGTAACGTACGTTTAAATAATTCCTTACCTGACGTTGGATTATAAATGATTCTAGCTCGTTTTCTCATATTTTATCCCTCAACTTCATTTACTCATACTCTATATTAAATGATTTATGAAATGGATAAAAGCATTTAGACCAAATTAACTGAATATATTATGCAAATAGACAAAATTGACTTCCACATAAACTGTATCATTGACTGAAAATCAATAGATAGTCATTATGTTTAAAAATATAAGATAACCTTTTTTTCTATAAAATAACAAGTAGGGCTAATCCAATTTTTTGGATTAGCCCTACTTGTATAAGCTATGTGCAATGATGACCCCAAGCTATTATATTAATTACTCAATTATCTCTTTTCTAATTCTTGCTTTAATAATTGGTTAACTAATTGTGGGTTTGCTTGACCTTTAGAGGCTTTCATAATTTGACCGACTAAGAAGCCCATCGCCTTACCTTTACCATTTTTAAAGTCTTCAACAGATTGTGGATTATTATCTAAAGCTTCGTTAACAAATTTCAATAATGTAGCCTCATCAGAAATTTGAACTAGTCCTTTATCTTCCATAATTTGTTTAGCATCTCCACCATTTTCAGCTAATTCTGGGAATACTTTTTTAGCAATTTTACTACTCATTGTGCCATCTTCAATTAACTTAATCATACCAGCTAAATTTTCTGGTGTTAATTTTGTATCTAACAGCTCAACTTGGTTTTTATTTAGATATTCATTTACGCCACCCATTAACCAGTTTGATGTTAATTTTACATCGGCACCTGCTTCTACTGCACCTTCAAAGAAATCTGACATTTCTTTAGTTAATGTTAAGACATGTGCATCGTAAGCTGGCAGACCAAATTGATTAACATATTTTTCTTTTCTTTCATCTGGCAATTCAGGAATAGTTTGACGTACGCGCTCTTTCCATTCTTCATCTACATAAAGTGGAACAATATCAGGTTCTGGGAAGTAACGATAATCATCAGAACCTTCTTTCACACGCATTAGAATTGTTTTACCAGTTGATTCATCAAATCTACGTGTTTCTTGAAGAATTTCTCCGCCATTTAATAATTCTTCTTCTTGACGTTTTTCTTCATATTCAAGACCTTTACGTACGTAAGTAAATGAGTTAAGGTTTTTCAACTCTGCTTTAGTACCAAATTCCTCTTGACCATATGGTCGTAAAGAAATGTTAGCATCACAACGTAATGATCCCTCTTCCATTTTACAATCAGATACGCCAGTGTATTGAATAATTGAGCGTAATTTTTCTAAATAAGCATATGCTTCTTGTGGAGAACGGATGTCAGGTTCAGACACAATCTCGATTAATGGTGTACCTTGACGGTTTAAGTCAACTAATGAATAACCATCTTTGTGCGTTGATTTACCAGCATCTTCTTCCATATGAAGACGTGTAATACCGATTCGTTTTGTTTTTCCGTCTACTTCAATATCAATATAACCATTTTCACCAATTGGTTGGTCAAATTGAGAAATTTGATATGCTTTCGGATTATCTGGGTAGAAATAGTTTTTACGATCGAATTTAGATTCTGTAGCAATATCCATATTTAATGCCATTGAAGCTCTCATCGCCCAGTCTACTGCACGTCTATTTACTACTGGTAAGACACCTGGGTAAGCAAGATCAATTACGTTCGTATTAGAGTTTGGATTTGCACCAAAGTGCGCTGGTGATGGAGAGAACATCTTAGATTCTGTTTTAAGTTCAACATGGACCTCTAGTCCAATAACTGTTTCAAAATGCATGGTTTCCACTCCTTATAAATTTTCGTATTCATTATGAAGATTGAATTTTGTTTCATATTGGTAAGCAACACGATATAACGTCTTCTCATCGAACGGTTTACCGATAAATTGTAAGCCAATTGGACGACCGTTAGATTTACCACAAGGAACAGAAATACCTGGTAAACCAGCCAAGTTAACTGGTGTCGTTAATAGATCATTTGCATACATTGTTAATGGATCATCAATTTCCTCACCTAGATTAAAGGCTGGAGTTGGTGTAGTTGGACCAACAACAACGTCATATTCTTTGAATACACGATCAAAATCATTTTTGATAAGTGTTCTTACTTTTTGTGATTTTTTATAAAATGCGTCATAGTATCCTGAACTTAAAGCAAATGTTCCTAAGTAAATACGACGCTTAACTTCAGCACCAAAGCCTTCGCTTCGAGACATTTTGTATAATTCTTCTAATGAGTTTGCTTCAGGTGAGTGATAACCATATCTAATACCATCAAAACGTGATAAGTTTGATGATGCTTCAGAAGATGCAATAACATAATATGATGGAATACCATATTTAGTATTAGGTAGTGATACTTCTTCTACGGTAGCTCCTAATTCAGTTAAAGTTTCAACTGCTTGTTGTACAGATGCTTTAACTTCTTCAGAAACACCTTCCCCTAAATATTCTTTAGGTAATGCAATTTTTAATCCTTTAATGTCTTTACCGATATCTGAAGTAAAATCAGCATCTTCAACTGGTGCACTTGTTGAATCATGTTCGTCTAATCCAGTAATTGCTTCAAGTACTAATGCGTTATCTTTAACAGTACGAGTCAATGGTCCAATTTGGTCTAAAGATGAAGCGAATGCAACTAATCCAAAGCGAGACACACGACCGTATGTTGGTTTCAATCCTACAATTCCGCAATATGCTGCTGGTTGACGAATAGAACCACCTGTATCAGATCCTAAAGTAAATGGTACTAAACCGGCTGCAACCGCTGCAGCAGAACCACCTGATGATCCACCAGGAACAGCAGTATGGTCAAATGGATTCACTGTCTTCTTATAATATGAAGTCTCTGTTGAACCACCCATTGCGAACTCATCCATATTGACTTTACCGATTAGTATCGCTTGCTCATTATGTAGTTTATTCATTACAGTTGATTCATAAATCGGTACGAATCCTTCTAACATTTTACTTGCACACGTTGTTTCCACGCCTTCTGTAATAATGTTATCTTTAATTCCCATTGGGATACCAAATAGTTGCCCTTCCATTTGATCTTTCGCTTGTAATTCATCTAATTCTTGTGCTTTTTTAATAGCATTTTCTTTATCTAAAGCAAGAAACGATTTAATTGTAGGATCTGTTTCTTCTATTGCATCGTATATATCACTAACGATTTGTGACGGTTTAACTTCTTTATTTTTAATTAATTTAATTAAATTTTCTACAGACTCATAACGAATGGTCATCTTACGCGTCCTCCTCATTCATGATAGATGGTACTTTAAATTGACCATCTTCAGTGTCTTTTGCATTTTTCAATGCAAGCTCTTGAGGAATACCCTCGATTGCTTTATCTTCACGTAATACATTTTGTAAATCTAAAACGTGATATGTTGGTTCGATATCACTTGTATCTGCAGTATCAATTTGGTTGGCAAAATTTAAGATACTTTCTAATGTATCTTGCATTTCAGTTGTTTCTTCTTCAGTAATTTGAAGTCTAGCTAAGTTTGCAATATGCTCAACTTCTTCACGTGTAACTTTAGCCATTAAATTAAAAGCCTCCTTTTTACTCATTCATTACAAAATTGTACCAAAATTTCGCTTAAAAATCTAAGTTTTTCACTATTATCAGTAAATTAGTCTATAAATCTTTATCTTTCCTTGTGATTTTAATCAACAATATAATTTTAAGCAACTTGACTCTTTTATAATTTTATTAAAGTTGGCATGTACTTTTTGCATATTAAACCACCCTTTTTTATACATGGGATATAATTGCACCATTATATTGTAAGCGCTTAATTTACTGTGATAAAAAGATTTTTATAAAATTTATTTGAATTCCCACTATTCTAACAATTAAATTCAATGTATAATAATTCATGTAACACAATTATATACTTATAGACAAAGGGGGATGTTCATCATGATGATTTTAGGTTCTTCATTAGCCAGTCAAGTACATGCAACTTGGCAAACATATATCATGATCGTAGTTTATTTCCTCATTTTACTTGTGATTGGTTATTATGGTTATAAACAGTCAACTGGTAACTTGAGTGAATTTATGCTCGGAGGTAGAAGCATAGGGCCCTATGTAACAGCTTTATCTGCTGGTGCCTCTGATATGAGTGGTTGGATGATAATGGGATTACCTGGTTCGGTATACAGTACCGGTCTATCAGCAATGTGGATCACTATTGGTCTTTCACTAGGTGCATACATAAATTACTTTGTAGTAGCACCAAGACTACGTGTTTATACAGAAATAGCTGGGGATGCTATCACATTACCTGATTTTTTCAAGAATAGATTAGACGATCGTAAAAATTATATTAAAATTATTTCTGGCTTAATTATCGTCGTCTTCTTTACTTTATATACTCATTCAGGTTTTGTTTCTGGTGGTAAATTATTCGAGAGCGCATTTGGCTTAAATTATCACTTTGGTTTAATTTTAGTCGCTGCAATCGTTATTTTTTATACATTCTTTGGAGGTTATATGGCAGTATCCATCACTGACTTCTTCCAAGGTGTAATCATGTTAATTGCTATGGTTATGGTACCAATCGTTGCTTTGATTGAATTAAGTGGCTTAGATACATTTAGACAAGTTGCCGAAATGAAACCAACGAATTTAAATTTATTTAAAGGGACAACAGTGTTAGGAATTATTTCACTATTAGCATGGGGATTAGGTTACTTTGGACAACCACATATCATTGTGCGTTTTATGTCTATTAAAACACATAAAATGTTACCAAAAGCGCGTCGCCTTGGTATTAGCTGGATGGTGGTTGGTTTACTTGGTGCCGTAGCAGTTGGACTTACAGGTATTGCTTTCATTTCTGAACGCAACATTAAAATGGAAGACCCTGAAACTCTATTTATTATTATGAGTCAAATCTTATTCCATCCATTAGTTGGTGGTTTCTTGCTTGCAGCAATTTTAGCAGCAATTATGAGCACCATTTCTTCACAATTGCTCGTTACCTCTAGTTCTTTAACTGAGGACTTTTACAAATTAATTCGTGGAGAAGAAAAAGCAAAGACACATGAAAAAGAATTTGTAATGGTCGGTCGTTTATCTGTATTACTTGTGGCGATAGTAGCAATTTGGATTGCTTGGTCACCAAACGATACGATCTTAAACTTAGTTGGTAATGCTTGGGCAGGTTTCGGTGCAGCATTTAGTCCACTTGTCATCTTCTCACTTTATTGGAAAGGTTTATCAAGAGCTGGTGCTTTAAGTGGTATGATTGTTGGTGCAATCGTTGTTATCATTTGGATTGCGTGGATTAAACCACTCGCTGAAATTAATGAAATTTTTGGTATGTATGAAATTATCCCAGGATTCTTAGCTAGTGTCATCGTAACTTATGTCGTTAGTAAAATGACTAAGAAGCCAGGAGACTTTGTAGATCATGATATCGCAGAAGTGAAACGTATATTGAAAGATTAATAAAAAGTTTTAACAAATCACATAACGTCTGAGATATTAAAATATTAGATACATGAAAAGGCAATTTCTATTGAAATAATATAGGAATTGCCTTTTTTTAAAGTATTTTAATCTACCCTCAGATCTGGCAATGACGTATTTTGGCGAGACTCCTGAGGGAACAGGACAAGCGGAAGACTACAGGCTGAAGCTGTCCCCTAGGAAAGCG
This sequence comes from Staphylococcus gallinarum, assembly GCF_029774255.1. Lineage (NCBI taxonomy): Bacteria > Bacillati > Bacillota > Bacilli > Caryophanales > Staphylococcaceae > Staphylococcus > Staphylococcus gallinarum. The sequence goes on along the minus strand of NZ_CP069082.1, from coordinate 1,028,175 downwards.
AGCCAACAATAAGAAATATGAATAATAAACCAACAGCTGAAGTATTATTTATTTAATGATTGATATAGCAACATAAACAAGACAAATTGAATACAAGCATTTAAATGAATGCTAATTTAAAAGTCACAAATGTTTTCTACGTATTTTGGCGAGACTCCTGAGGGAACAGGACGAGCGGAAGACTATAGGCTGAAGCTGTCCCCTAGGAAAGCGAGCCAACAATAAGAAATATGAATAATAAACCAACAGCTGAAGTATTATTTATTTAATGATTGATATAGCAACATAAACAAGACAAATTGAATACAAGCATTTAAATGAATGCTAATTTAAAAGTCACAAATGTTTTCTACGTATTTTGGCGAGACTCCTGAGGGAACAGGACGAGCGGAAGACTATAGGCTGAAGCTGTCCCCTAGGAAAGCGAGCCAACAATAGGTAATATGAATAATAAACCAACAGCTGAAGTATTATTTATATAATGATTGATATAGCAACACAAGCGCAAGACAAATTGAATTCAAGCATTTAAATGAATGCTAATTTAAATGTCACAAATGTTTTCTACGTATTTTGGCGAGACTCCTGAGGGAACAGGACGAGCGGAAGACTACAGGCTGAAGCTGTCCCCTAGGAAAGCGAGCCAACAATACGTAATATGTAAAAAAATAAAGCACTCAGATAAATTTAATTCATTCATCTGAGTGCTTTATTTGGAATTTAAATCTCATAATTTTTAATTATTGTTTTTATAAATATGAACTTGTGGCTCTTTATCATCTTTTGTTTTGCTGATTAATGCTTTTGAATCATTTCCATCCTTAATGTGAATCTCATATTCATCAATATTATCGAAATATTTTTCAGCTTGTTCCGTAACATATTGTGTGATTCCAATTGTTTCTGCTTTACCATAGAAATCTATCGGAATATCAACAGACAATTGCTTCGCTTTTTTATTATCAAATTTAGCCGTCCCAACAGCTTGAGAGAAGTTATTGAAATAACTTTGCAAATTATCATTAAATTGTTTGAAATTCGTGTTTAAATTTTCATCTAAATCAGCTGCTTCATTTGAAGGTAGTAACACTGTTTTTTGTTTAATATCTTTCCATTCATTGATACGTGTTTTTCCTTCTTCTACTGTCGTACCACTGATAAATTCACCTGGTACAATAGAGTTTTCACCAGATTGCTTATAAATAGCAAAGTGGATAGGAATATCCTTAAGTTCTTTATTTTCTCTCAATCTTGATAGAATTTCACTAGCCATTTGTTGACCTTGCTTTTTGATTTCTTTATCGTCTAATTTTTTACTAAATGTTTCGCCATCTTTTTCCTTTTGATAGTAATATGTACCATTCATCGCTAATCCAATAGTCATACCCTTTATTTTCTTACCTTTTGTATCTCCACTCGCATAGAAATCTTGTTCCAAAATATTAGAAAGATATGCCGGTGATTTTTTGGCAATTTTTTCAGGATCACTTTCACCTTTATGTGAAGGATTTAAACCTAAATTTTCATTCGCTTTCTTTTCTTTGCGCTCATCTTCGTCCATCTTATCTACTTCACTCTTAGTATATTTGGGTTGTAGATAAGCATTAATTGTATCCTTATCAAAGTACTGACCATCTTGATAGATATAGTCATCAGTTGGGAATACTTCTTTACTTAATTCCAATAAGCCATCTTCAAAGTCTTCACCATTATAACTATTTGCCATATTATCTTGTAATACACCACGAGCTTGACTTTCTTTAAACGGCAGAATGGTTCTATAGTTATTACCTTGGACATTTTTATCAGTTGCAATTTCTTTTACAGAGCCTGATTCTTGTTGATCATTTGTTGCTTGTTGTTTTTTGTTGTTGCCATTGTCATCATTACCACATGCAGACAACACAAAAATCGCCGAGATGATTAATATAAGCGTTCTTTTCATGCCAGATCTCCTCTATCCCTCAATTTCTTTTTGTTTATTCATAAACTCTTCTTCTGACCAGACTTCAGTACCAAACTTTTCAGCTTTTGTTAATTTTGAACCAGCATCTTCACCAGCAATAACTAAATCTGTACTCTTAGTGACACTACTTGTCACCTTAGCACCATGATTTTCTAACCATTTAGAAGCTTCACTTCTAGTCATCTGTTGTAACTTACCGGTCAATACAATTGTTTTATCATTGAACTCAGGGTGACCTTCCACTTCAGAAACTTTCACACCTTTGTAAAGCATATTAACATTTTTCGCTTTAAGTTTATCAATTAGCGCACGAATATCTTCATTTTCTAAATATGTAACCACTGATTGAGCGAGTTTATGACCAATATCATGAATACTGGTAAATTCTTCCTCGGTTACTTCAAATAATTTATCGATAGAGCCATATTTTTCAGCAATAACTCTACTCGCCTTTACCCCTAGATGTCGTATACCTAAACCAAAAAGTAATTGTTCTAGAGAATTAGATTTAGCATTTTCAATCGCAGTTAAAAGATTATTGACTTTCTTTTCACCCATTCTCTCTAGTGGTAATAGGTCTTCTGCCGTTAGATAAAAAATGTCTGCTACATCTTTAATTTTTTCGTTTTCATATAATTGTTGAATAATTTTCGTACCTAAACCATCAATATTCATTGCTTGTCTAGAAACAAAATGAATCATACCTTCTACCAATTGTGCCTGACATTTAGGATTGATACATCTAAGTGCTACCTCTCCTTCAATACGAACAAGTTCATGGTCACAACTTGGACAATGCGTAGGCATGTGATAAACAGTCGCATCTTCAGGTCTTCTGTCGATAACACTTTTTATAACTTCCGGAATGATATCTCCAGCCTTTTTGATAATTACACTGTCACCAATTCTGATGTCTTTTTCATGTATTAAGTCTTCATTATGTAACGAGGCACGTGATACTGTTGTCCCTGCAACTTTAACAGGTTCTAATACTGCAGTTGGTGTGACTACGCCAGTTCGCCCAATACTTAGTTCAATATCTTTTAGCTTTGTAATCACTTCTTCAGCTGGAAACTTATACGCAATGGCCCATCTTGGCGATTTTTGAGTAAAACCTAATTCATCTTGTTGGTCAATAGCATTAACCTTTATAACTATACCGTCAATGTCATAAGGTAAATCCTCACGCTGTGCTGTCCATTTTTCAATATATTGTAAAACTTCGTCTATCGTTTCTACACGTTGGCGTTCGTGATTCGTTTTAAATCCTAGTTCATCTAACTCATCTAACGCTTCACTTTGTGTAACAGCATTAAACTGTGTAAAGTCATTGACACTATATAAAAATACGCTCAATTTACGTTTGGCCGCTAATTTAGAATCTAATTGGCGTAATGAACCTGCTGCAGCATTTCGTGGATTGGCAAATGGTTGCTCATCATTTTTTTCCTTTTCTTCATTTAAATTAATAAATGATTGACGTGGCATGTATGCCTCACCACGAACTTCAAAAGTTCGCGTATCGTTGATTTTTAATGGTATCGCATGAATGGTACGTAAATTTTCTGTAATGTCTTCACCAATCGTCCCATCGCCACGTGTTAAGCCTTGTACGAAACGACCATTCTCATATTTAAGAGAAACGGCTAATCCATCAATTTTCAATTCGCACATATATTCAACTGGACCAATAAGGTCCCTGATACGCTGATCAAATTTGCGCAAATCTTCTTCATTGAATGCATTGCCTAAACTCAACATTGGTGTATCATGTGCAACCTTTTCAAATGTAGATTGCGCCGATCCACCAACTCTTACTGTTGGTGAATCTGGTGAACGCAATTCTGGATGTTCTGCTTCAATGTCGATTAATTCATGTAATAATTTATCATATTCACTATCGGGTACCGATGGGTTATCTTGTACATAGTATTCGTAACTATATTGGTTTAATAATTTGTGTAACGTTTCTACACGTGTTTGTAACTCTGCCAAGTGTTATTCCCCTTTCTTTTCAATCGGTGCAAATTGAGCGAGTAATCGTTTAGGTCCTTGAGATTTGAAAATAATATCTAATTCTACTGAACCATTCTTTTCATTTACATTACTAACCATACCCTCACCCCAAGATTTATGAATGACTTTATCTCCAACTTTCCAATCTGAAGTTGATTGCGAATTACTTGATGTTGTCGCGCGTCTACTATATCCACGCTTTGCTGGTTGTTTCGTCGCTGATTTAAATCCATTGGTAGTTTGTGATCTTGGCTTAGATTGATTTACTTTATCTAATAAATCTTCAGGAATCTCTCTTAGGAACCTTGATGGCATGTTAGATTGTGGGCGCCCAAATAACATTCTTGAAGTTGCGTGAGTTATATATAATGTCTCTTCTGCTCTTGTAATGGCTACGTAGCATATTCTACGTTCTTCTTCCATTTCGTGATCATCGTCACTTTTTATAGCTCTAATATGTGGGAACAGTGATTCTTCCATACCCATTATAAAGACAATTGGAAACTCCAAACCTTTAGCAGAGTGCATTGTCATCAATGTAACACCATCTTCGATTTGCGCTTCGTCAATATCTGCAACTAATGATAAGTCCGTCAAGAAATTAATTAATGATTGTTCTTCAAGTGGTGTATTTTCTTCATAATCTTTCGGTACAGACATAAATTCATCAATATTTTCCAAACGACTTCTTGATTCTAAAGTTTGTTCACGTTCTAACATTTCTCTATACCCAGATTTTTCAAGCACTTCGACTACAATTTCACTAATTTCTAAGAATTCTTGTTGTTTTATTAAGTTTTGCATTACCTCATAAAACTGAACACATTCTTGTGTCACTTTCTTAGATAATCCAATAAAGTCTACCTCTGCTAAGGCATCAAACATACTAATATCATTTTGATTTGCGTATGCTTGTATCTTATCCACTGATGACGGACCTATACCTCTCTTAGGAACATTAATAATACGTTGTAAACTGATGTCATCATTACTATTTGCAATAATACGTAAATAACTTAATAGATCCTTAATTTCTTTACGATCATAGAACTTTTGACCACCAACCATCGTATAAGGAATATTCGATTTCATAAATGTTTCCTCTAATACACGAGATTGTGCATTTGTACGATATAAAATAGCCATATCTTGATACTTCTTACCATTGCGTTGATGCTTCATCATTTCACGAACAACATATTCCGCTTCATCACGCTCTGTCGTAGCCTCATAATAATGAATCTTATCACCATCAGTATTACCAGTCCAAAGTCCTTTCGGCTTTCTTTCAGAATTATGTTTAATTACCTCATTAGCTGCGTTCAGAATATTTTTTGTAGAACGGTAATTTTGCTCTAGGAAAATAGTCTTTGCTTCTGGATAGTCTTCTTCAAATGATAAAATATTTTGAATATCTGCACCACGCCAACCATAAATAGACTGGTCTGAATCACCTACGACACATAAGTTTTTAAATTTACTTGCTAATAAATTAACTAACGTATATTGTGCCTTATTGGTATCTTGATACTCATCCACATGAATGTATTGGAATTTATTTTGATAATAATCTAACACCTCTGGCACACGTTCAAATAAACGAATTGTTACCATGATTAAATCATCAAAATCTAATGCCTCATTACGTGAAAGTTGTCTTTGATAACCTTTATATACTGTAGCTACCATTTGTGAATGGTAATCTTGAGCTTCGTTTTGAGCATCTTCCGGTGTTTTCAATTCATTTTTAAGGTTACTGATTGCTCCGATAAACATTCTTGGTTCAAATTTTTTACTATCGATATTTTCATTTTTCAATACATCTTTAATGACAGACTTTTGATCTGTTGGATCGATAATCGTAAAGTTTCTTTCAATACCTATACGATCAGCATCACGTCTTAATATTCTCACGCACATTGAATGGAATGTTGACATCCAAATTACTTGCGCTTCTTCGCCAACTAATGCCTCTACACGTTCTTTCATTTCTCTTGCAGCTTTATTTGTGAACGTTATTGCTAACACATTATATGGAGACACATCTTTTTCATCAAGCAAATAAGCTATACGATGTGTTAATACACGTGTCTTACCTGATCCTGCTCCTGCCATTATCAGCAATGGACCTTCAGTCGTACGTACTGCTTGGCTTTGTTCATCATTCATCTTACTAACTAATGCATTCATTTATGTGACTCCTTTATTTTAACTGTTTTTAATGCTTGTTTAATATCTGTATATATAACATCTCCGACAATTATGGTATCTGCATATGCTGCCATTTCTCTTGCAGCCTCTAAACTGTCAATACCACCACCATAAAATAATTGTGTTTCAGTTAACATATCAGCTGCAGCTTTTACATAATCTTTATTACCATATGTCCCACTATATTCTATGTACATGACAGGCAACTTATACATATCATTAATCATCTGAGCATACGCTTCAATATCTTCAATTGACAAATCTGTGCTCGCATCAGTCAATTCGGCAACCTTACTCTTAGGATTCAACACAACATAACCTTCAAACACGACTTCATCGAAATCAATAACATGACCGAATGACTTTAAAGCCTCTAATAATATGCCATTATGAAATTTAACGTCATTACTATTTAAGACGGTTGGAATAAAATAAAAATCAAATCCTGGCATTACACTTTCAACATTAGAAACCTCTAAAGCTAAAGGTAATGGATAACGTCTTACACGACTCATTAACTGGATTACATTATCCTCTGTAACATTGTCAGTCCCTCCGATAATGATTGCGTCAGTGTTTGACATACATAATGATTCCAAATCCTCATCTGAGATTGTTTTTGCAGGGTCTAATTTAAAAATATGTTCCCACTGTTTTATGTCATACATGATATGTTACTCCTTTATTTAGCATACATTGTATTATATCATTTTTAGCCAGTGGTTTCTAAAATGATGTTAAAAATGAGCGACTCAATAAGCGAGTTTTTTTGTTAACATCCATTTAACTAAATGCAGGTAGTATTTATTCACTTTTTCTCATTCTTTAATAGTTACAAGGTATTATAATTCCTTTCTTTATTTAACAAAAATGGGTAATAAATATCCCACACTTTATAAATTGTATGTCGTTTGATAGGTTTTGGAGGAGGATTTCAGCTAGCCATAAAAAATTCCCTTCAAAGTTAACATTTTCCAGTGTCAATTTTGAAGGGTACTAATCATTACGTATTGGCGCTATTATTCTGAAATTGAAATTCATGATCCAAGCGCTATTAACTTAAGTTATTATTTTGATTGTATTTCGTAATAATGTTCTAAATTAGTATGTTCATCTGTGATTATTTTCGCTAATGTTTTACCAACATACCTAATATGCCATGCTTCATAAGCATACCCAGTTTGTTTAGATTGTCCCTTGGGATAACGAATAATAAAACCATACTCAGCTACATGACGTTCTAACCAATGTGCTTCTTTAGAATTTTGAAAGTCTTTATGAAAATCTTTCATTGGTCTATGAGTACCAACATCAAATGCCAATCCAGTTTGATGTTCAGAATGACCAGGTTTCGCTGTATATTGCTCTGCTGTCATTTTACCGTCTTTTTTCTCATATGCTGCTACTACTTTCTTTTGTTCATTATAACTACGATAGCCACTGACATAGTTTAAATCCATGTTATCCTTTTGAGCATTTTCTAATAATTTATCAAGCTGATGGCGCGCATGCTTATTTTCCTTTGGCTTATAGTTTGGTGGTAGACTAAATCGTTTGTTAACAATGACATGACCATTCACTCGTGTAACGCCCTGTGCTTTGGTGATGATTGGTACCGCATGAGTCGGCTTTATCATTGTAATTGCTTCTTCTGTATTTTTATTATAAGACTTAACAACCGATATGATTAACCAGACGATAATAATCAAACAAATTATAATAAAAATCACACTGCTAATCATCAACTTCTTTAACATAAATTACCCCTTCCATCATATAAAAACATACGCTTATCACATCATTTATCCCCCAATATACACGCACAATAATTAACAAGCTACACTTTACTATGTCAACACCCAATATTACATACAACAAAATTTATCACAATAAAAAAGATTTTTATAGTAAAAAAACTACCAACTAAGTTCTATGACATAGTTGGTAGTAATTAATTATTATTTAGTCGGCTGTTTCAATATTCATGCGTTCAAGAATAACAGTGTAGGCATCGTTCCCCCACTGTAAAGATCTCTTCACTCGAGAAATTGTAGCAGTTGAAGCACCTGATTCTTGTTCAATAGTTGCGTAAGTGTAACCTTGCTTAATCATTTTAGCTACTTGTAATCGTTGTGATAATGACTGTAATTCATTTACGGTACATAAATCATCAAAAAATTGATAACATTCTTCACGATTTTCAAGCGTTAAAATTGCATCAAACAATTCGTCCAATGCTTGTCCTCTTAATTTTTCTATTTGCATAAAAACAACCCCTGTATTTTTCAATTTAATCTCGTTTTAACGTACTAACACATTAAAGTGTAACGAGTTTTATTGAAAAATTCAAGTTAAGTTAACTTTTAAACTAAACCTGCACGTTCAAAAATTGTATCAACTTGATTTAAATGATGTTCAGGATTGAAACATTCATCTAATTCTTCTTTTGACAATTGACTTGTAATTGCATCGTCTTGTTCAATTAAAGTTCTGAATGGTGTCTTAGTTTGCCATGATTCCATTGCTTTAGGTTGAACACTGTCATAAGCTGCCTCACGTGCCATACCTTTATTAATTAATGCTAATAAAACACGTTGTGAATAAATTAGACCAAATGTTTTATCAATATTTGCTTTCATATTATCTTCATAGACTGTTAATCTGTCCACGATATTTGTGAATCGATTTAATGCGTAATCTAGTGCAATAGTAACATCCGGTAACATGATACGTTCAGCAGATGAATGTGAAATATCTCGTTCATGCCATAATGGTACATTTTCGTAGGCTGTTGTAACGTAACCTCTGATCACACGTGCGATACCTGTAATGTTTTCAGAACCGATAGGATTACGTTTATGAGGCATTGCTGAAGAACCCTTCTGACCTTTAGCAAATGCTTCTTCAACTTCTCTTGTTTCAGTTTTTTGTAAATTACGAATTTCTACTGCGAATTTTTCCAAAGAAGTGCCAATCAAGGCTAATGTCGCAATATAATAAGCGTGTCTATCACGTTGTAATGTTTGAGTAGAAACCGGTGCAGTATCAATTCCTAAATGCTCACATACATATGCTTCAATTTCTGGTGGAATATTTGCAAATGTACCAACTGCTCCACTCATTTTACCAACTTCAATTTCTTCTCTTACACGTTTAAAACGCTCTAAATTACGTTGCATTTCTGTGTACCAAAGTGCCATCTTCACACCAAATGTAGTAGGTTCAGCATGAACACCATGTGTACGCCCCATCATTAATGTATATTTATAATCTTTTGCTTTTTGTGCTAATACTTCGATAAATCTCTCTAAATCTTTTTCAATAATGTCATTTGCTTGTTTAATTACATAACTCAAAGCAGTATCTACAACATCTGTTGAAGTTAAACCATAATGAACCCACTTACGCTCTTCACCTAAAGTTTCTGAAACTTGTCTAGTAAATGCAACGACGTCATGACGTGTTTCTTGCTCAATTTCTTGCGCACGTTCTACATTCACTTTTGCATTTTGACGGATTTTCTTTACATCTTCTTCCGGGATGTCCCCTAATTTACTCCAAGCTTCACATGCTAGAATTTCCACTTCTAACCATGCTTCATAGCGGTTTTGGTCAGTCCAAATATTTGACATTTCTTCTCTTGAATAACGTTCAATCATTGAAATAAGCTCCTATCTTACGTAAGTTTTAGTTCACAAACCCAAAAACATGTACATTTAATGAAAAATAGAGTTTAAAGTTCGTGTTTAATCTCTTCACTACTAGTTTAACAGAATTATTATCAAATGTATAAACCTTTTAGGTTTTCTTTTAAAATTTTTAACTTGTTGTTCAGTTCAATTAAATTCATCCTTTAAAAAAAGACCGCATGGTAACACCATGCGATCATTATTTTAAGATTCCATTAAACGACCTACAAATTCAATATCTTGTCTTAGCACTTCGACACTACCGTCTTTATTTTCTTTGTAAACAGGCTTTTCGAAACGTTTCACCGGCATATACCCTGCTTCACGCATGCGCTGTAAACAATCCTGAATTGATTCGTTTTCTTCTACTTTGAATTTTTGTTGTTTTTTCATATACTTTCAACTTCATCCGTATCATATTGTTTAAGTTTCTTACTTTTAAGACCTTTAGCCCAAAAGCCTCCATGTATCGTACGTGGTTCATATGCTACGATAAAAGCCTTATTGTCTATTTGTTTAATTGTATCGATTAATTTAAACTCAAATCGTCTCGGCGTTAAAATTTGTAGAATTAAGCGGTCACCGTCTCTACCGTAAGCAGTATAGTGTGTTACACCATACCCTAAATCTCTCAATTGTCGCGGTAAATCTAATTCATACTCTGAAGATGTAACATTGACGACAGTATAGCCGAGAGCCAATTTTTCTTCTATCTTCATCCCTACAATAATACCGATTGAAAAACCAAAAGCGTAAGCAATAATATTTTGAATTTGGTCTAAACTTGACATTACCATCCCTAGACCGACAACATAAACTAAGACTTCTAAAAAACTAACGACAGCAGCAACATATCGATAACCTTTTAACGTCAATATTGTTCGCATTGTTAAAAATGATACATATGCAACATTAACTACAAATATCGCTAATACCATTAACCACGGATTAGAAGTTATTACTGACATATTCATTGTCCTTTCTCATACATTAAATTTAAGTAATTTTATCAACTCACACTTTATTTGTCACTAAAAAAATTACGCTAAATTTAATTTTTCGGCCATGAATATCTTGTGTATGCTAGCTCTCTTTTATGTGCTGTTTTGATATAGTGTTGTTCAATTGTCGCCTTCGCTTCACTAGACACTGGCTTACCTTCTAGATAATCATCAATGTCATTATAGCTGACACCCAAAGCTTCTTCATCTGGTAATTGCGGTTTGTCTTCTTCTAAATCTGCTGTTGGTGTTTTTTCATATAAATGACTTGGGGCATCTAAAGTTTGTAATAACTGTCTACCTTGTCGCTTATTCAGACCAAATATCGGTGCGATATCTGCTGCACCGTCACCATATTTAGTATAAAATCCAGTAATATTTTCTGCTGAATGATCCGTACCTACAACAATGCCCTGTTTATTTGAAGCAATAGAAAATTGCACCTTCATACGTTCACGTGCTTTTTCATTACCTTTTTGGAAATCAGTAAGTTCAATTCCAGCCTCTTTTAATGACTGTACACTTTGATCAACCGCAGGCTTAATATTTACTGTAATTGTCTTATCCGGTTGAATAAATGCTAATGCATCCTCTACTTCGTCCGCATCTTGTTGTTGACCATAGGGTAATTTCACTGCAATAAATTGACAATCTATTTGCTCTTCTCTCAATTCATTAACTGCGATTTGGCATAATTTACCTGTTAATGTTGAATCTTGCCCTCCAGAAATACCTAATACCAATGACTTAATAAAAGAATGCGTTTGTATATAACCTTTAATAAATTGAATGATGCTACGAATTTCAGCTTTACTATCTATTTCAGGTTTCACTTTCATTTCCTTTACGATAATATCTTGTAAATTACTCATGTTCTTCCTCCATCTCCTTTACATGTTCAGCCACTTCAAATATACGTTTATGTTTATTTTCCCAACATGCAGTACTTAAATCAACTGGATACTCTTGTGGATTTAAATGACGTTTATTTTCTTCCCATAAATGTGAAAGGTTCTCTGTTAAATAACGTTGCGCTTCCTTTTCACTTGGTAAGTCATAAACGAGTTGTCCATCTTTAAAAATATCACTGTGTAAGTCCTTAGCTATAAATGATTTAATAAATTTCATTTTATATGTGTGGACAGGATGGAACAATTTCAGAGGTGCTTCGTCATTTGGATTTTCATGTTCTAATGTAATGTAGTCACCTTCTGCTTTGTTTGTTTTCTTATTAATAATACGGTAAACATTCTTTTTACCTGGTGTTGTTACCTTTTCAGCATTATTAGATAATTTAATACGATCTACATATTCACCTTGTTCATTTTCGACGGCAACAAGTTTATATACCGCACCAAGTGCTGGTTGATCGTAGCCAGTAATTAATTTCGTGCCAACGCCCCACGAATCGACTCTTGCACCTTGCGATTTCAAACTCATGATTGTTTCTTCATCTAAATCATTTGAGGCAATAATTTTGGCATCTTTAAAGCCCGCTTCATCTAACATTTTTCGAGCTTCTTTAGATAAATAAGCGATATCCCCTGAATCCAAACGGATACCAACAAAGTTTATTTTGTCACCTAACTCCTTAGCAACCTTTATTGCTGTTGGTACACCTGACTTTAATGTATGGAACGTATCAACTAAGAACACACAATCTCTATGACGTTCTGCGTACTTTTTAAAGGCAATATACTCATCGCCATATGCTTGTACCATTGCATGCGCATGTGTGCCAGATACAGGGATATCAAATAGTTTGCCAGCTCTCACATTACTCGTTGAATTAAAACCACCGATAAATGCAGCTCTCGCTCCCCATAAAGCAGCATCTGCTTCTTGTGCTCTTCGCGTACCAAATTCCATTAATTTATCGTTGCTCGCAACTTGTCTAATTCTACTCGCTTTTGTTGTAATTAGCGTGTGGAAATTCACAATATTCAACAACATGGTTTCTATAAGTTGTGCTTGAATTAACGGTGCTTCTACTCGAAGTAGCGGCTCATTCCCAAAGCAAAGTTCCCCTTCTTGCATTGAGCGTATATGACCAGTGAATTTCAAGTCCTTTAAATAGCCTAGAAAGTCATCTTGGTAGCCAATTGATTTTAAATACGCAATATCATTTGCTGAAAAATGAAAATCACTAATAAAATCTATAATTTTTTTTAATCCATTAAATACAGCGTAACCACTGTCAAATGGCATATTTCTAAAATATAAATCAAATACTGACCATCGCTCATGAATGCCATCATTCCAGTATGTTTCAGCCATATTTATTTGATATAAATCATTATGTAATACAAATGTATCATCTTCAAATTGGTACACAATTATCTCTCCAATCAGCTTTTCCATTAGTTTAGCATAAAAGAAACACTGATAGCACCTTAAATATGATGGATTTTATGTTCTTTCTATACCTTATATATATTGTACAATTTCCATATAAAAATTAAAATTATGATGATTATGTGACTGAAACAAAACAAAATAATGAATTTTCAAATTATCTCATTATATTTAAGAGCAAATCTTTTATAATATATTATGAGGTGTTAGAAATGTTAAATGAAGCCAAAGCGTTTATTAAAGCAATGTATAATGAATTAAATTATAGCAACGACACATTACGTCAACGCTTATCAGAAATTGAACACGCCATCACTAACACTGGTACGTATGAGCACACAACAGCTGAACTCACGTACGGTGCTAAAATGGCATGGCGTAATTCAAATCGCTGTATCGGAAGACTATTCTGGGAATCTTTAACCGTCAATGATGCAAGGTCAATTCATACTGAAACAGAGTTTATAACAGAAATTGAAAATCATATTGAACACGCTACAAATAATGGTAGAATCAAACCTTATATCACTATTTTCAGTGCTACAAATCCACCTACTATATACAATAATCAATTAATTCGCTATGCCGGTTATGACGATTTAGGTGACCCAGCAGAGAAGGAAGTTACAACACTCGCACAACATCTAGGTTGGCAAGGCGAGCATACAAACTTTGATATTCTTCCACTTATCTATCAAATGCCAAATGATAGTATTAAGTACCATAACTATCCAAAATCGTTAATTAAGGAAGTGCCAATTACTCATGACCGTTACCCAAAATTACAATCATTAGGTCTCAAATGGTATGCAGTACCAATTATCTCAAGTATGGATTTGAGCATAGGTGGTATTACTTATCCAACTGCTCCCTTTAATGGTTGGTATATGGTCAATGAAATTGCAGTTAGAAATTTCACAGATAATTATCGTTATAATTTATTAGAAACTGTTGCAGATGCCTTTGAATTTGATACACTTAGGAATAATACTTTTAATAAAGATAGAACACTTGTCGAATTAAATTATGCAGTCTACCATTCTTTTAGAAATGAAGGCGTCTCTATAGTGGATCATTTAACTGCATCAAAGCAATTTGAAATGTTTGAACAAGCAGAACATACTGCAGGTCGTGAAGTAACAGGAAAATGGTCTTGGTTAGCACCATCTTTGTCACCGTCATTAGTCCCAAACTATCATCATGGGTATAAAAACGAGATCAAGGATCCTAATTTTCATTATAAAAAGAAAGCACCGACCGGTTGTCCTTTTCATTAAAAGTACGTAATCAACATATAGAACAAGGGGTAACGTTATGAAACTTTATTATCTGGGACCGAAGGGTACATTTTCTTACTTAGCTGCAAAACAATATAAATCTGAAGATGCATATGATTTTATACCTAAATCAAATTTATACGAGGTCGTTCAAGCAGTATCTCATGATGACGAAAGTATCGCAGTCGTTCCGATTGAAAACTCAATTGAGGGAACCATTAATATCGTCGCTGATGCATTAACTCAACAAAATATCTATGCACAAGGTGAATTACATTTAGATATTCAATTTGCACTTTATGGCCCGGACGATGCAACTGTAAATGATATTAACAAAGTCTATTCCATTGCACCGGCAATCAGTCAGACAAGTCAATATATTCAAAACCACGGATTTGATTATGATTATGTCGAAAGTACAATCAGTAGCCTAGATAAAATTTCAGATCAAACTGGCGCTATTGCACCCTTAGGCAGTGGCGAACCATATGGATATAAAGCAATCGCTCACAATATCCAAGACTTTCCACATAATACAACACGTTTTTTAGTTGTGAGTAATCAACCTCAGCATATTAAAGATGCAAGTGATAGCATGGTACTCATCACACCAAAATATGATAAACCTGGATTATTGGCGAGCATATTAAACACATTCGCATTATTTAATATTAACTTATCGTGGATTGAATCACGTCCATTAAAGACACAGCTAGGTATGTATCACTTTTTCGTACAGGCTGACTCACCTATTAATGACGAGCTTAATAAAGTGATTAAAATATTAAATACTTTAGACTTTGAAGTTACAGTAATTGGTTCCTTTAATAAAATGGACCTATCAGATAAATCATAGATATAAAAACTTTCACCATTTTTCGTCAAAACAAAGTTTTAACAAATACGAAAAGCGATAATGTGACACAATTTTAGTGTCGACATTATCGCTTTTTTTACATATTATTTCAGTGGCAATGGTTTCGTAATATCTATACCTAACACTGGTGGTACTAGGAAATAGACAATAAGTACGATAACGACCACACTGATCATGTTTACCCAAAATCCTACACTTGCCATTTTCTTTATCGTAATCCGACCTGTTCCAAAAACAATGGCATTTGGAGGTGTTCCAACCGGTAGCATGTATGCGCAATTAGCTGCCATAGCTGCTGGCACCATTAATAATAATGGGTGAACATTTACTGCTACTGATAGTGTAGCTAATATAGGTAATATCATTGTCGCTGTAGCTGTATTCGATGTGATTTCTGTTAAGAAGAGTACAAATAAAGTAATAACAATAACGATAAGTAATGGACTGACGCCTTCTATTAAGCGTAATTGGTCGCCCAACCATTTTGCCAATCCACTTGAGGAGATACCTTTAGCTAATGCTAAACCTCCTCCGAATAATATTAAGACACCCCAAGGTAAATCCTTTGCGACATCCCAATCAATAATACGTTTATGCTTAGCTTTATTTTTCGCAGGTATTAAAAATAATAAGACAGATATAAATATAGCGATTGTGCCATCTGCAACTTCAGATGTTAATTCCCAACGCTTTAATAAAAATTCCCTACTAATCCATAAAAAACTAGCTAAAATAAACACAAATTGAACGACCTTTTCTTCAAATTTCATCTTGCCTAACTCATCAAGTTTATCCTTGATAACATTATGACCACCAGGCAAAGTTTTCATTTCATGTTTAAATGCTACAAATCGAATATAAGCCCAGACAATTGCCAGTAAAATAATCACCGTAGGAACCCCAATAATCATCCATTTTGCGAAACTAATTTCCTCACCGAAAGCCGACTGATACTGACCCTTCAAAATGATTAATGGAGGCGTTCCAATTAATGTTCCAAGTCCGCCGATTGTCCCAGCATAACCAATTGCGAGCACTAAAGATTGTTCGAATTTACTTAATGAATGTTCACTTATATCACTATTTTTCAATTCACGAGCCTCTTTAATAATCGCCATACCTATAGGTATCATGATCATCACCGCTGCAGTATTTGATACAAACATCGATAAAAATCCTGTCGCAATCATAAATCCTAATAAAATTTTACCAGTACTTGTGCCTAAATAATTAATAATCGTTAATGCTACACGCGTATGTAAATTCCATCGTTCCATCGCAATGGCCAATATAAAACCACCTAAAAATAAAAATATAATGTCATTACCGTATTGCGCTGAAACTTCTTCTGGATTTAATACATGTCCCATTGGTAGTAAAATTAATGGCAATAAACTCGTTGCTGCTATAGGTATCGCTTCCGTTATCCACCATACTGCAATCCATAGCGTTATTGCTAATACAAACACCCCTTTTCGCGACAAGTCTTCTGGGTGTATGAATAATAACGTTAACACAAACAATAGTGGACCTAAGATTAAACCAATTTTTTGTCCTGTATTATATGACTTTTTGTCTTGTGAAAAGAATGTTAAGTAATGGCTTAGCGGACGCTCCCCTTCATTTAATTTGTTCATAAAATCCCCCTTTATTATTGTCTGAATATTCACAATAATTACAGCAATTATAACATATCTTCACAACAAATAAAGTGTATAATTAAAACGCTTACACCTTTGGTATAAGCGCTGTACATCTTATTTATTCAACTTGTTTTTTAACCACTTTTGCATCACCATTTCCAACTAAAATCACATCTTGAACATGGTTTAAATAAATCTTCTGAGAACAATGCTCAAAGTTATTATGCGCAATGACTATTTTCTTATGCATGACTTTATTGTAACTTTGAACTCTAATCGCTTCTTTCGTCATTGGCCCTATAAAGGTATTACGATAAATATTTAAATTTTCGCCTGCCTGCGTATTACATAGTCTCCCTGATAAATCTTGCGCATTTTTGCCATCTTTTACTGCTAAAAAACGAATGCCTCCAACACAATTAATAAATTGATTATCATGAATATAAGTATCCTTTGCTTTTAAAGGAGTTAAAGCGTATTGATTCAATCCATCAAATGTATTATATCGTATATGAATATTCTGATAGAATTGATTAAATCGACTGGCATGCGAGCCGATAGCTCTATTCCATGCTTTCATTGTAGGTGTGGTAGAAGCACCAAAGTAACAATGCTCAATAATTACATTTTTAGTAACTGTTCCATCTGTCGCACCAAATTTTGGAAATGCGCCTTTAACTTGTAAATCAATTTGGATTGCCTCAGAAAAACTTCGTTCTCCATTATCATCATTAAATCCAAGAAATTGACACTGACTCATATATAATCCATTTATGCCACATGCATCTATTGCATGACCACCGACAATATCTTTAAAGGTAACGCCTACAATTTGGATATCTTGCGCATGTCCAATACTCATTGCTGTATTATTATATGGATATTCGTAACCATTCATATCAAATGTACCACCCGCAATATGAATATGACTATTTCCGTTATAACCATAATAACGTTTCAGCTTACGACCATTTTTTAACAGTGCATCTTTTCCTATTCGCTTCAAGACCGTTTCATCATCAAGTAACAATGTTGTACCTTCATATATTTTCAAAGATCTACGTATATGGTATTCACCTTTTGGTATTTGTATCGTGACCTTCTCCTGTGTTTTTGCAATATCTAATGCACGTTGTAATGCTTTAGTATCAGCCCATTTACGCTTTCCTTTCAATCCAAAATCTGCCGCGTTGATTATCATCGAAAACTTCCTTTCTATCCTGACTACTATATATTAAACAAATTCTATTTAATTTAAACCCTATATATACACCTTTGATGTTTTTACGAGTTAGTATATAATGACTATTAACTTTATAATTAGGGAGTGTAAAAGGTTAATGAAAAATAGTGCACTGATTATAGTTGATTACTCAAATGATTTTGTTGCAGATAATGGCAAATTGACTTGTGGGGAAGCCGGTCAACAAATAGAAAACTATATCGTTGAAAGAATTGAAGCTTACAATAATAAAAAGCAACAAATCTTTTTTATGATGGATTTACATTACGAAGATAATCATTACCATCCTGAGAGTAAACTTTTTCCACCACATAATATTTTAGGTACGATTGGAAGAGAATTGTACGGTAAGGTTAATGATATTTATCAAAATATTCTGTTTAATGAACACGTACATTTTTTAGATAAAACACGTTACGATTCATTTTTCGGAACACCATTAGACATTATGTTGAGAGAACGAGGCGTTACACAACTTGAAATCGTAGGTGTATGTACTGATATTTGCGTCCTACATACTGCAATTTCCGCTTATAATTTAGGCTACGAATTATTTATCTCACATAAAGGTGTGGCCTCATTTAATCCAACCGGACATGAATGGGCGTTAACACATTTTAAAAATTCCTTGGGTGCAGTAGTAGAATAACGACTATTAATCATGATAAAATAAAATTAAATATAAAAATAAGGAGAATTTAAACATGGCAAAAACATATATTTTCGGTCATAAAAACCCAGACACTGATGCAATTTCATCAGCAATTATTATGGCAGACTTTGAACAACAAACTGGTAATACTGAAGCTACACCTTATCGTTTAGGTGACGTTAATGCTGAAACGCAATATGCTTTAGATCACTTTAAAGTAGACGCACCTGAATTATTAAATGATAATTTAGCTGATCAAGAAGTTATCTTAGTCGATCACAACGAATTCCAACAAAGTGCAGATTCAATTGCAGATGCACAAGTGAAGCATGTTGTAGATCATCACAGAATCGCTAACTTTGAAACAGCAGCACCATTGTATTACCGTGCTGAACCTGTAGGCTGTACTGCTACGATTTTATATAAAATGTATCAAGAGCGTGGTTTTGAAATCAAACCACATATTGCAGGATTAATGGTTTCAGCTATTATTTCTGACAGTTTACTATTTAAATCACCTACATGTACTGAAGAAGATGTTAATGCTGCAGAAGCATTAAAAGCGATTGCTGACGTAGACTTAGAATCTTATGGTCTAGAAATGCTTAAAGCTGGGGCTTCAACTTCAGATAAATCTGCAACAGACTTATTAACTGCAGATGCAAAATCATTCAACATGGGTGACTATACTACACGCATCGCTCAAGTTAACACTGTAGATATAGATGAAGTGTTCGAACGTCAAGATGAATTAGAAAAAGCTATGTTAGAAGCAAGTGCAAATGAAAAATATGATTTATTTGTTCTTGTCATCACTGATATTATTAACAGTGATTCAAAAATCCTTGTTGTTGGTGCTGAAAAAGACCAAGTTGGCGTTGCATTTGATGTTAAACTTGAAAATGGTACTGCATTCTTACCAGGTGTTGTATCTCGTAAGAAACAAGTTGTTCCTCAAATTACAGAAACTTTAACTAAATAGTTTAATACGTTATATTATTTATAAATTAGCAATTATTGTTGTTATATTATCAATATAGTAATCCTGGAACATATTTAAATATGTTCCAGTTTTTTATCCAAGTATACTTATCTAGTACTTGTCAGATTAGGAGGATTCCATTTGAATGTGATAGAACAGACTTTCCATAATAGTAAAAAATATTTTGATACTCACGAAACCAAAGATATTAAATTTAGAAGAAAGCAGCTCAAGCTGTTAAGTAAAAGTATACGTAATCATGAAGATGAATTACTCGACGCTTTTCAGAAAGATTTAGGAAAAAACAAAGTAGAGACTTATGCCTCAGAAATTGGTTTCACTTTAAAAAATATTAAAACTGCACGTAAAGAACTTAAAAATTGGGCGAAACCAAAGCAAGTCAACACCCCTATCTTTATGTTTCCAACCAAAAGTTATATTATGAAAGAGCCTTATGGAACAGTATTAATCATTGGTCCGTTTAACTATCCTTTTCAACTATTGATCGAACCTTTAATCGGGGCAATTGCTGCTGGGAATACTGTCATATTGAAACCTTCTGAATATACACCAACTGTTTCAACAGTCATTCAAAGGATTATTGAAGAAGTATTCGATGCTGAATACGTAAGTATTTGTCAAGGCAACAGCGAAGTCACACAACAACTACTTGAATTGCCTTTTGATTATATCTTCTTTACTGGTAGCGAAAAGGTTGGCCGTATAGTCTATCAGGCAGCAAGTTCACATTTAACACCTGTCACGTTAGAATTAGGTGGTAAATCACCTGTTATTGTAGACGAGACAGCAAATATTAAAGTTGCCAGTGAACGTATTTGCTTTGGTAAATTTGCTAATGCTGGTCAAACGTGTGTCGCACCAGATTATATTTTAGTTCATCGTAAAGTTCAAGATGCGCTTATCACTGCACTTAAACAAACGATCACTGAATTCTACGGCAAATCAATACAACAAAGTCCTGATTTTGGACGAATTGTTAATTCGAAGCACTTCAATCGTTTGCATGATTTACTTACCATTCATCAGCAAGATATTATCTTTGGTGGTCAAACAGACGCGGATGAATGTTATGTTTCACCGACACTTTTACAAGGCATTACCTTTGATTCCAAAATTATGGAGGATGAAATTTTCGGCCCACTACTTCCTATTATCACTTATGATGATTTTGACGAAGCCGTTTCATTAATCCGTTCTAAACCTAAACCATTAAGTTTGTATTTATTTAGCGAAGATGAAAATGCTACTGAACGTGTATTAAAGGAAATTTCTTTCGGTGGTGGTGCTATCAACGATACTGTGATGCAACTTGCCAATCCTAATTTACCATTTGGCGGAGTTGGCGCTTCTGGTATTGGTCAATATCACGGCAAATATAGTTTCAATACCTTTAGTCATGATAAATCTTATATTTTCAAATCAACAAGATTAGAATCAAGCTTATTCTTCCCACCATATAAAGGGAAATTCAAATATATAAAAACGTTTTTTAATAATTAACAAGTTCTGAGTATAACAATACCAAATTATATGTTAGTTGAGCATTGTTATATCATAATATAAGGTACTTCGTTCATTTAGTAATTATTTATTAAATGGGACGATGTGCCTTATTTTTTACATTGATACGCTTTTTATAAAGACATTTAAGATAGCATGGCGCGAGTCTATACCATGTCTCAATGCAATACTTAAATCATCGAACAATTACAATACGAGAAATCATCAAAATAAAAAGTCAGTAAATGAATTTTCTGATACGTGTTCTTCAAGGTGGTATTTTAAAAAATGAAACCTTAAAGGATACGTACTACTCATTTACTGACTTTTTCAGAATTTTTATATCAAACACGTTTGACTATCACTGTAAAAATTGTACACATACACCTTCAGGCGCTTGTTGTTGATGATCGACTTGAGTTAATTCTCCTGTCACTTTATTACGCTTAAACACAGTTAATGCGTAATCACCTTCTTGATGTGCACAAACTAGGTATTCATCTGAATTTGTAATATTAAAATCTCGTGGGAATTCTCCACCACTTGACACAATATCTACAAATGAAATCGAAGAACCTTTTTCTCCTATTTTAAAGATGGCAATACTATCATGACCTCTATTACTAATATAAATAAATTTTTGGTCATTCGATAATCGAATACCTGCAAGTTTAGTTTCGCCTTCGAATGTAGCAGGTATTGTTGAGTGACGCTCTATTTCAGTAAATTTACCATCGTTATATGCAACAGTGCTTACCATATTAGAAATTTCATGTACTATATATGCATGCTTACCATCTTCATGGAATGCGATATGTCTTGGACCATCACCTGGCTCAAAATCACTAACAGCATATACTTTTAGACCTTCATCTCCATATTCATAAGTCACGACTTTATCTGTTCCTAAGTCTGCCGCCACAACATATTTTTCATCAGGCGTTGTCTTTAGAAAATGTACATGCGAGCTTTCTTGTCGTTCGTCTGGACCAGTAGGATAATCATGAGCTAACTCTTGTATTAAGCGTATGATTTCACCTGTTTCAGGATTCGCCTCATATATTCTAGCTAAGCCTGCACCATATACGGATTCAAAGATATACTTACCATCTGGTGAAATATCTACATAACAACCAGTTCCCTCTGTCGATGCTAAACATTTATTAATTAATTTTAGTTCCCCATTTTCTAAAATCTCTAAGCTAGCTATGCCACAATTTTCACCTTCACGATTAATAGCATATAAGAACTTATTATGTTGATTCACGTAAGTAGATGCTTCTAATTCAAATCCAGTGTCTACTTCTGTGACTTTTCCTGTTTGTTCATCTAATTCAAAGCGATATATACCTTTACCTTCTTTTTTAGTATATGTGCCTATGTAACCAATCGTCCTCATGTAAACCCCTCCATTTTCATATATCTTTATTCTAATAAATATCTACATAATAAACAATCAATTGAAAATATATTCTTTATAAATACTATGTTATTGACATTTTCAGAACATTTCTTCTGTTAAAATATCACTTGCCAAAAACGAACATATGTTCTATTATTGTGGTGAGGTGATTTTATGATTCCTAAAGAATACCAAGATGAAACGGATTATAGAAAGATTCCTAGAGAGTTTCTCAATCCAAATATTCCCCAAGGACGAGGCATGGTAAAATGGGCGCCGTTTGCCACATTGCCAGAACAATTCGAGTCGATTCAACAATATATTATAGATCAAAATAAAATCGACCGTCCCTTGTTATCAGATGATCAATTAAACGAATTGAACAGCCAACTACATCAAGCATTACATAGAGACATTCCTGTCTCAATAGAATACTTCCAAGATGGTTGGTTAGAAACCGTTGAGCTACGAATCAAGCGTATCAATTTATTACAAATGAACTTGGAGGGTGAGATTACAAATTCAACACGCACGATGACATTATCTTTATTAGACATCACCAAGATACTCACCACTGATAATCGTACATCAATTGAATAGGTTATCTTGGCAGTAATTAACTGCTAAGATAGCTACTATTTACTCCCTTTGATTCGCAATTTTCAAATTCGCATAAAAAAATAGAACACTTAACGTGTTCTATCAATAAATTAATTATTTGTTTCGATATCTGAAACGATTTCTTTAGTTTTACTTTCGATTTCTTCAAAATCTTTTTTGAAGATATAGGCGAATGCTACAGCACCAACGCCAGCGATTAATGAAACGGTAAAGATTGTACCGAAAACAAATTTAAATAAACCTTTAATAAAATTCCACATTATTCTGTTCACCTCAATAATTTATTAACAATGTCTATACCTAATGATAGCACAATTAAAAGCATCAATAAATATATACCCACTTTTATAGCTTTTATTCTACAAAATTCTAAAGTAATTTTATGTTATTGATGTATAAATGCATCCATGCTTCCATTAAATTTCTCACAACTATATAAGCACAATGTATATAGAATATCAAAATAAAAAAGACTAATAGCAATTGTATTAGCCTTTAATATAGTTAATTTAATTATTCCACCAAGTTGATACGGCGTCTTTAAATGAATCATAGTAGTTTGACATTATAATCACCTCATTAAACTAATTTTATTAGTTATTCGCTGATGTTATTATTATAATAACTATTCTACTTACATAATACAATTAATATGAAGTTACAAAAGAATTACAGTTCTGTAAGTTAATATATAATAAATTAGGAGTTTTGTTTATGCAAAATGTAAAATCAGATATTTTCACGCATCGCGGTTCTCACTTTGATTTAGGTATAGAGACTGCTAAATGGATGCAACAAACCCCACTATTGAAAAACAGAGAAAAAGAATGGAAAAAGCGTGTTCCACGTTTTGACATACATATAAAGGAAACATATGATATATTCCAAGTCTATGCACCACAAATATGGGAAGAGATTAATGGCATGCAAGAAGTATTAAATATCCCAACTAGCCAAATGATATTAAATTTTGCTCATTACCGCTTCACACCACTTAAGAATAGTGGCTGCACAGTGTTTCTAGGCAATGATTATATGGTTAGAAATTATGATTATCACCCTGCTACATATGACGGACGTTATTTATTGTTCCAACCAAATGATGGTGGACTAGCACATGTTGCCCCTACATCTAGAGTAACAGGTAGAATGGATGGTATGAATGAGGCCGGCCTAGCTATGGGTTATAATTTCATGCATAGAAAGCATCCAGGAAACGGATTTGTATGCTATATGATTGGTAGATTAATACTTCAATACTGTAAAGATGTTCCCGAAGCAATAAAATTACTAGAAGAAATACCTCACCGAAGTTCTTTCAGTTATATTGTTATGGATAAGCATTTAAATCATGCAATCATTGAAGTTTCACCACGTTCCATCGAGGTTCGCTATGATCGAACATGTACCAATCATTTTAAATTATTAACACATGAGAATAGAAATTACACCAAAGAATCGAAGGAGCGACTGTCGAGATTGTTAAAAAAAACACCACAACATCTTGATAAAATGGACGCATTCCAGATGTTCAATGATCCAAAATTTGAAATTTATAGTAAATTATTTAAAAGTTGGTCAGGGACGATACACACAAGTATGTATGAGCCCCAGTCACTAACAGCTTATATTGCTTTAGGTGAAAATCAATCTCCACTTAAAGTCGACTTTTCAAAATGGTTAACTGGATCATCATTAAATGAAACACAAATCACTGGAAAAATTGATACTGATTTAACATTTGCCACTGAATAAATTATAAAAAGAACCGACAATAACACAAAATGTTAAACTCGGTTCTTTCATTTACGCTCTATTAATCTATATGAATATCACCATGATTGGTATAAAATTCCAAGACATTTTGTCCATCTCCAACTTTACCATCGATAAACATTTTATTGTTTACATGCGCATTGCCATTTTCGGGATTTAACTTTAACAACGTATTGTTCGGTTCTTTGTTATATCTCATGTGTATATTACCGTGTTGTGTAGAGGCTTTAAAATCAGATTTTACATCCATTTTATTCAACTCAATATTCCCTTTGTTCGCAAGCAATACTGAAGATTCAATTAAGGAATCATTAACTATGATGCTTTCATTTTTCGATTTAATATTTGCATGCTTTATATCACTTTTAGTTAAGTGAATTGGAGAATTAGTCCCTCTATAAAACATATCATTTATCGTCGAATTTTTTACTGTAATACGCGCACCGCCAGTGTCATTAAATAAAATTTTTGCTGATTTAATATCCACATTATTTATGGTAGTCGCATTTGTTTCGCATGATAGTGTTAACTTATCTAATTGTTTATCTGGAACTATTATTGTCATCTGGTCATTTACTCGTCTAAATGGGTTAAAATTCAAACCATAATGATCTTCACTATTACTATTTTCTTGAATGCTTAATTCTTGATTAGAGTCATCAATGTTCAACCTTTTCTTACCACTATATTTAACTGCAAATTGTTTACCTCGTTTGATGTTAATCGAACTATTTTGACTATCTAACTTAAGACTATTTATCTTTTTAGAATCAAAGGTTTTATTTACAGAATTAAGTTTATTATTTTGTTGCTCAAATCCAAACCAAGTCAAGCAGCCTAAGAGGAAGCATACTATAAATAAGATTAATCCACTTATGAATAACTTCTTCATTCAACTGCACTCCCTCTAATCGTTTTGATATTCCAACGTAAATACTTCAAAATTAAACGATATACAAATTGAGCTAATTTAGCAATTGCAACGAAAAGTACAATGCCTAAGCCAGTATATGATATTGCAAACAAGTAATTGCTAACCGCAAAGCTGATATTATGATTAAATATACCATTGATAATCAGTAACACTGGACTAAGTGTAAAGAATAGAGAACATAATAATAAGATAACCATAAAGAAACCTACAAATATCATTGGAATCAAGATAATCACTACAGACAAGATACCCATGCCCAATGATGCCATAATCGCACGAACAATGGTTCTTACATTCGGTTTATATTCAGCTGAGGCTATAGCACTCTTCGCCATAATCTCTTTACCAATTTTCTTCGGTGATTCTAATGCACCAATAATTTGGTACTCATTTCTACCTTCACTTTCTTGCTCGAAAAAGTAATCCTCATATTCATACATTACTTTATCTCTTTCACTTCTTGGTAAATTATCTAACTCTTGTTCTAATTCATTTAAAAAAGTGATTTTATCCAAAATATCTACCGCCATTCAAGTATAGAATTCAATCCACTTTATATGTTCAAATAGAAAAATGACATACCTGTTGGCAATGTCATTTTAAATTGTTATTTATTATGAATTTCAATCTTTTTTATTTTATTATTCTTATGTACAACAAACAACTTTATTTTATGTTTTTTATCAATAAAAATCAAAGACTTAAATCCATTATGTAGTGATTTTTCTCTATAATTTGCATTTAAACTCGCCTTCACTTTTGAAATATCGTCACCGATTTTCCAACCATAATTTGTCTGTAGACTATCGTCATTTAATAACGACATCCCAACAATTTGATTACTACGCTTATTTACTAATACTATAAATTCAGGATGATCAACCATTGAATAAACATAAACCTTCTTTAATAAAACATCATCATCTAATTCAAATTTATGCTTATTCATTTTTGAACCAATCTTAAATTTATCAATTTTAAAGTTACTCAAATTAGTATTAGTATGTAACCTATTATGATTGACGAATATCACTACGGTGCCAATAGTAATAAGTATGAAAACAACTGTAATTATCCATTTAACATTTTTCAATAACTTCATTTTGTCACCACATTCCATATCACTTAATTAATATAGCATAGGAATTTCATACTTTCATCCATAAACTATACTTTTTAAAACATATTACTTTTATAAGTATTAAAAATTTTCTTTCATTTATATTTATTGATATAATAATACCTAATAAACTAAAGGGGGAAGTACTATGACAAGTTTAGAAACGTATTTCAACAACAGTCAACCACTTGATCAGTATATTGCAGCAATGACAGAAAACAAAGAGAATTTAGAGTCAATATATCATTCATTCTCTTTACCAAATAATGATCAAAGACTAGATCAACTTAAAACATCAAACTACAGCAAAGTCTTGGTAATTTCAGAAGATTGGTGTGGCGATGCTATGATGAACATTCCAATTTTAAAACATATCAGTGAAGCACTAAACTTGGAAGTTCGTGTCTTCCATCGTGATGAAAATACTGATTTAATAGATCAATATCTAACAAATGGAACTGCTAGGTCCATTCCAATTTTTGTCTTTTTAAATGATAATTTTGAACAAGTTTCAGTGTGGGGTCCACGTGCTAAACAAGTACAGCATTTTGTAGACAAAACACGTGCAAAGTTACCAGCTAAAGATGATCCTACATATGAAGATAAATCTGCAGAAACACATGTAATTATTAGTAACCGCTATAAGACAGATTCTCAAATGTGGAAACATGTTTATGATTCAATTTTAGACAAACTTATCACAATATAAAAAAAGAGACGTATGAATAGGTTTTCTAACCGTTGATTCATACGTCTCTTTTTATTGTGAAATTCGGTTAAATCTTATATATCTTTTCTAGTTGCATAAAATAAATTGACGATAAATAACACAACTATAGATGCTGATGAAATGAACCATTGCCAATGCGTGAATGTATAATCACCTGATGTTGTTTTAGAAGTTAAATAGCTAAATGGTACATATTTTAATGAATCTTTAATGTCGTCCCCAATTTTAGGAATCATTGGTAAGAATGGTTCAGCAAATGGAACAATTAATACTAAAAAGATTCCTAATGTAAAGATTAATGCTGTTTTAGGAACGATTAATGAGAATAAATAAAGCAATAATCCATAGAATAAATGGAAAATAAAGAAAAACCATAAGAGTTCAAAGAATTTATCTGTTTTTACATTTTTACCATCTACAATACCTTGTACAATTAAGACAAATACAACCAGAGCGGCAGTTATCATAATTGAAATCAACAGTATAGAAATCACTTTGGCGATAACATAGCCAGCACGACTTGATTTCTTATTCATATATAATTGAATCGTACCTTGTGAGATATCTCTTGTGATTGTTTTAATAACAAACAGTAAACCCATTAATGAGAAGAACCAACTACCTGCCGATAGTAATGTATTACCATTCATTTGATCTGACTGTTGAACAAACAATACAGTAAACCCTATTAATGGAATAATAGTTAGCAGTAATGCTAAATAAGTCAAAGGACTTTTGAAAATACTATACATATCATATTTTACTAATTGTAAACTATTCATTATTTCCCGCCTTTCTGATTAATATTAAAGTAAGTATCACGTAAAGAACTCTTACGAGTTTCAATAAATTCTGGATAAATGCCGATTTCAGCTAATCCTTTTAATAGTGATTTGTAGTTCTTTTGAGCTTTCAATATTATTTCATTATTTTCTTTTAGTGATTGAATAACTTCATGATGTTCGTTTAAATGTGCTAATGTTTTATCAAATTCGTCTGTTGCTACAATAACCACTGTAGAATCAGTAGGTGCACCTGATTTCATATCTACATCTTGCACGAAATTACCATCTCTTAGAAATACTGCTCTGTCACAAATCAACTCAATATCTTCTAATTTATGGCTAGAAATTAATATTTTCATTTCCAATTCTTTTACTAATGATTGAATTGTTTTCAATACATCTATAGAACCATCTGGATCCATGCCATTAGTAGGTTCATCTAAAATAAGATACTTGGGTTTGTTCATTAATGAAACTGCTATTGCTAATTTTTGTTTCATTCCCATTGAATATTTTTTAACTTTTTTCTTAATATACGGTCTCATACCAAATGCATCGATAATATAATCTGTATATTTTTTGTCAAAACCTTTTCCTAAGACATGTGCAAATAATTTCAAATTATATAGTCCTGATTTATTATCATATAATTTAGGATGTTCAATTAGATAACCGATATTTTCTTTATTTCCTAATTTTACTTCACCTTTATAATTAATAATATTTCCATTCATTACTTTCATTAAAGTCGTTTTTCCGACACCATTTTTACCAATTAAACCTACAATTTGGCTATGGCCAAAATCAAAATCTATATGGTCCAGTACATTATTAGAACCATAGGTCTTAGTTATATCGTGTAATTGCATTAATTTGCCTCCTTTTGTTGGTTACTTATTTTTTTGTATTGTATAAAGTAGTTACTAATAAAGAAAATAATGCTAATAATTAAAAAACCATATTTATAGAGCAATTCTAAGTAATTCAAAAATATAGGTTGATGCCCTATCAAAGATTGTATGCCTACAGCAATGAGAATCATTAAAAATGGTATAAATAAAATCATTATCAATAAGTAAACTAAATATGAAATATTCTCAGATTTTTGTTCTAAATTTCTCTTAAATGCGATTGGTACAGCGAATAAATTAATCGCTATATAAGAAAATGGCAAGGTTATACTATACGAAATTCCCGTCTTAGAAACTGTTGAACTAGGAATATTATATAAAGATAAAATACCTGCACCGATTAAAGTAAATAATAAAATAGTAATATATGTTGAATCTAATAATGCTTTCTTAGACACTGGTAAACTACCAAAGAAGTCTAGTGATTGTTTGTGACCCAATCTACTGTGAAAGCGAAAGGCATGACCAGAATCTAACAATGAAACAAAAAGAATAATCATTGCAACAATAGATGAAAGTATTCTAATGATCAACAAGTCATTGTTAATCAGTAATTGAATTGGTGCAAAAATGAGCAAGAGACTATACAACACAATGGTTTTTTTACGTAATTTAAAGTTTCTAATAATTAAATTTTTCATCTAACGTCTCCTTCATTTATTCTCACTTTCATGT
This sequence comes from Staphylococcus gallinarum, assembly GCF_029774255.1. Classification (NCBI taxonomy): domain Bacteria; kingdom Bacillati; phylum Bacillota; class Bacilli; order Caryophanales; family Staphylococcaceae; genus Staphylococcus; species Staphylococcus gallinarum. The sequence continues at coordinate 997,788 of NZ_CP069082.1, read as the reverse complement.
TCCACTGTTGTACTGTCACCTTTTTCCAAGTAAACCATTAATTCTTCTATCGTCGGCTTGGTAATTGCAACTTTATTACCAAATATTTCTTTGAAGACATTGGCTTGGTCTGTTAAGGCGACATATCCTGTTTTGTTTTTTTCATAGTAATGCATCAATCCAAACAACTCATCGTCTAGGTGTTCAGAATCACCTTTAACAACTTGATATTGATTCATAATTTGATCTAAATAATCATTCAATACAACTTTACCGTCTTTAAAGTAAATTAAGTAATCTGCAATTTTCTCTAGATCTGAAATGATATGTGTCGATAAAAAGACTGTTTTTTCTTCATTAATCAATTCTTGCTGTATTATATCTAGGACTTCGTTGCGTACGATTGGATCCAATCCAGAGGTCGGCTCATCTAAAATGAATAACTCAGCTTGATGACTGAAGGCAATCGCAATTGATAATTTCATCTTCATTCCAGTTGATAAAGTCTTAATCTTACTGTTATATGATAAATTGAATTTTCTTAAGTAGCTGTTAAATAACTCATGATTCCAATCGTCATAAAAAGGAGCTACAACCGATTCAACCTTATTAATAGTCCATTTTTCATTTAAATATAAATCCGAGTAAACGAAACCAATTTTATTTTTCAACGCCACAGCATGTTTGCGCATTGACTTATCAAACACAAAGATTTCTCCACTACTTGGCTCAATTAAATCCATTATCATTCTAATCATGGTCGTCTTCCCAACACCATTGGAGCCGATAAAGCCTGTTACATACCCTTTTGGAACTTGAAAGTTAATATCTTTTAATGCAAAGCCACCATATTCGTAATTAACGGCATTAACTTCTATTGCATTCATTCCTCGTCCTCCTCATATATCATTGCTAGGATATCTTGCAATTCAGAGAGAGACATACCAATCGTTTTAGCTTCTTTGCTAATTGACTTGGCTAAGGATTCAATCACAATAAATTGTTTTTCCTTCAATATCGAACTATCTTGTTCCTTTACAAAGGTGCCTTTTCCTCTAATAGTGAAGACGAATCCATCTTTCTCGAGATCTTCGTAAGCACGTTTGGTGGTAATTACACTAACACTTAAATCTTGTGCTAATTCACGCATTGAAGGTAAGTGTTCGCCGGGATCAACGTAGCCTTTTAAAATATTTTCTTTAATTTGCTGTTTAATTTGCTCATATATGGGGCTCTCACTATTATTTTTTAAAAGTATTTTCATTAACGTCCTCCCTTATCACTGTATATATACAATATACACAATATATCATTAGTTGTAAACATCTTTCTGTTAAATATGTGATTAATACATGGAAAAAGGCTTAATTGAGTATACAGTATATACACAGTTAAGCCTTGTAATTACTTATAAATTATTTTTTGTAGTGTTTATTTCGTTCTTTCCTATTATTATTTCGATTAATAAACGCGCAAATCATAAACATTATTGCAGCTATTAATAATTTAATACCAGATGATTCATTACCATTCGCCTGTAAATAATATCCTACAATAAATGAAATAATTGCTAAGCACACAAAAACTTTAGTTAAATGTCTCACCTAATCACCCCGAACATCGTAATTATAGCAAACAATAATTTAATTTTCTAAATATACTATTAAATTTATTAGTATATGAACAGTTCTAATTCTATTATATACAATAAAATATAATGTTTGCAGAGTTATATCATTGATGATAAAATTGTAAATGTATCCACGAATTATACTACACAACCCCAAGTCTGGTGTCGCAGACTTGGGGTTTTTGTGTAGGGCCACCTATTTGTCTTTCCAATTATTTTCTAACCAAACACGGAAAATAACAAGTAAGCAACCCGTTATTAGCGTTCCTATAATTTCTTGCCACCACGATATCATACTACACCTCCCACAGTAAAAAGTGCCATGTGGAATTTGATGGCCTGTTCTTATTTTAACATAAATAGAACATATGTTCGATAAAGGTGTCAGTTTTTTTATAAATTTTATTTAAAATGTGGTCAGGACTTTAATTTTAAATGATTTCAAGATAATATAGGAAGTAACAATATGTAAAGAGAGGTAGACCATCCATGAATCCATTAGCTTTAGATTTAAATGAACAATTGTCTAAATCAAATCCAGAAATTGCAGATATGCTTTCAGATTTAGGTAAATTAATGTATTATCCGAAAGGTATTTTATCTCAATCTGCTGAAGCCAAAGCTACAAAATATAATGCCACAATTGGTATGGCAACTTATAGCAATAAAAAGATGTACGCAGACACTTTAAATAACGTTTTTGGCGAATTAGAACCTGATGAAATTTTCCCTTACTCACCTCCTCAAGGTATCGAACCCTTACGTGATTTATGGCAAGAAAAAATGTTGAAAGAAAATCCAGATTTAAATAAAACGGATATGACTAGACCTATTATCACAAATGCATTGACTCATGGTTTATCATTAGTTGGCGATATGTTTGTAAACAGTGGTGATACAATATTATTGCCTACACATAACTGGGGTAACTACAAACTTGTTTATAGTACAAGACATAGTGCTGTTTTCGAAACGTATGATATTTTTGATGAAAATGGTAATTACACTACAGATGCTTTAGTGAATACTTTAGCGAATTATAATAAAGATAAAGTAGTACTTATATTAAATTATCCAAACAACCCAACAGGTTACACACCTACTAAAGATCAAGTTAATCAAATCGTGACAGCTATCAAAGACTTAGCAGAACGAGGTACTAATGTCATCGCTCTTGTTGATGATGCATATTACGGATTATTCTATGAAGATGTCTATACTCAATCTTTATTTACTGCATTAACAAACTTACAGTTAAAAAATCTACTTCCTATACGTTTAGACGGTGCAACTAAAGAATTTTTTGCTTGGGGCTTAAGAGTTGGTTTCATTACATTTGGTGTAAATGATGAAACAGCAAAATCTGTATTAGAAGCAAAGGTTAAAGGTATGATTAGAAGTAATATTTCTAGTGGTCCTATGCCTTCCCAAAGTGCAGTGAAATACGTGTTAGAACATAATGAAACGTTCGACCAAGAAATTCAACACAATATCGATACGTTACAAGCACGCTATGAAGTCACTAAAGATGTCGTTTATGATGAAAAATATAAACCATACTGGCAACCATATGAATTTAATTCAGGTTACTTCATGGCTGTACAAGTCAAAGGTGTAGATCCTGAGACATTACGCACACATTTAATTGAAAATTATTCAATCGGTATTATCGCTTTAAATAAGACAGATATCAGAATTGCCTTTAGTTGTGTAGAAAAAGAAGACATACCGCATGTATTTGATTCTATCGCAAAAGCAATTGCAGAATTACAAAATTAATTAAACTAAAAAGGAACAAGCACTAAACTACAACGTCACTTTTATTAGTGAAACGTTAAATTAGTGTTTGTTCCTTTTATTTATTGTTGTTGTTTTAATACTCGTGACATTTCTTCAATTTTACCGGCATGTAATGGAATGTGTATCGCATTTAATACAAGCAATTCATCTAATGTATTACAACCTGCAATTGTTTCAGTCAATTCCTGTTCTAATTGTTGATCCGTTAAATTTCTCGCTCTATCAGGTACAGTTTTTAAATAATTAAAAATTTCATCGATTGATGGTATTTCTTTATCTCCCCATTCTGTTGGAGAACTACCATATCCGAATAATTCATTATATTTAACCACATCTACTTCGTTTTGTTCACATAGAGATAAGCCAGATTCAAATATCGTTAATACATGTCCGTATTGCCAATGAATTGTATTTGGAAACAGCTCAAATTTGTCATCTAAAACTTGATCGTTATCCCATTTTTCATATCCAGACAATAGATAATTAATTCCAGTATCAATAACCTCATAAACTGTTTTCTTTGTCATAATTATTCTCCCTTTCGTAAACAAGTTGAAAATCATACAAAGCATTACACCTTTGTAGCGAAACTATTTTCAACTCTACCCTAATATTAAATGTTTATTCAGTGCACAATAAATACTAGAATATTTATAAAATATCAATAGCTAATAAGTAGCATATCAAATTCATACCTTATTAGAAATTAAATCAACTTATTAACACTAACATATGCTTTAATATTACGATGGAGTTAGACAAAGCATTAACCTTATTCAATAATTATTTCTGTAATATAGCTAATAATTGTAAAAAGGCAGGTGTACCTATATTGTCTTTACGATAAACAAAAGAAATGGGTACATCTTCAAAAATTTCATTTATTTCATAAAAATCAACATCAATATCAGGTCTGTTATGTAATACAGACAATGGTAACATTGCAATGCCTATGCCAGCTTTCACACAACCTAAAATACCATCTAAAGTATTTAAAGTCATGACACTTTGAATAGCTATATGATTATAGTCCAACCAATGTTCAAAGTAACTTCTATAAAAACAACCTTGTTCAAAGACAATAATTGATTGCGGTAGGTTAGTCTGTAACAAGTCCTCACTACCCTTTTGAGAAATAACAATCATTCTTTCTTCGTATAATGGGACTTGTATCAGTTCTTTTTCATTAACCTCTCCTGATAAAAATGCGCCGTCTAGATTTCTAGCTTTAATATACTCAATGAGCTGTTTAGATGAACCAGTAGTAACATTTAATTTAGTGTTATTATCTGTTCTGCGAAAGTCTTCCAATATTTCAGGTAACCTTGTCGCTGCAATCGTTTCAATTGAACCAATTTTTAATGTGGATTGTTTTACTTTAACAATATCTGCTTCTGCTTTTGCTACAAGAGAAAGTATGTCATTAATATAAGTTAAGAGTACCTGACCTTTTGCTGTAGGTGTAATTTCTCTCTTATCTCTATAAAGTAGTTGCGCATCATAATGTTTTTCTAAGCGCTTAATCTTAGCAGTTACATTTGACTGTACGTAGTTTAATTCAACTGCAGCTTTGGTAAAACTTTTCATATCACATACCGTTTTAAATGTTTTTAAATCCTCAATTTGCATTTTTCATATCACTCCAATTTAACGCATCACGCTATAACTCTTAGCACTACTGATCAAACCAACCAATAAAATAACCGTTGCAAATCCTAAAGCTAAGTTATAATTTCCCGATTCACCTATCAAAACACCTGATATACTAGGCGCAATCATTTGTCCTACACTATAGATTACGGTTAACGAGGCAACAAAGTTAGTCTTAGTATTAAAGCGATACATCATAGTTTGACCTTGAGATAAAAAGAGTGTAGTTAGACCTAAGAAAGTACCGCCAAATAATATAGAACTAATAATAATGCTAACTATATTATGAGAAAAGATTGGTAAACAAACACCAATTATCTGCAAAGTAAATGCTAAATATATTGCTTTCTCTCTAGTGATCTTATCAGCAATCATTGACCAAAGTACTGTTGAAGGAATTGCACCTAATCCAACAAACATCCAACTGAGCGAAGCATAGTCTGCAAATTGCGGTATAGATTTTACAATAACAACTAAAAATGTACCTGTTATAATATATCCTGCCCCCTCACAGAAATATGCAATATAGAAATATCTTTTAAATTTAGCATTAATAGATTGTGTTGCTAAATGGTTATGACCTTGTGCACTCTCCTTTTTCAAAGGTGTATTATCTTTCATTGTAAAAAAGACAAACATGGCTATAATCATTGAAAATATACCTAATGTAATCCATAACGCTTGCCACGATACATAACTCGTAGCGAAAAATATATAAATACTACTTACAAAGAGTCCCATACCAACAGCACTATACAATAGACCAGAAATACTTTCTTTATGTGCTTGTCTTAATGCATCTAACACAATATTAGAAGCCAATACAAACACTGTACCACTAGTAATACCGCCTATTAAACGTAAGACCAACCATACAACATAATGGTTCGATACTCCCATTAATACTGTACTAGCAATATTAATTAGTAAATATATTTTCAAATCGATCGCTTTTGATTTGAAAACAAACCAAATTGGTATAATAGCGCCAATCAGATAACCTAAATAATTGGAAGTTGCTAAATAACCTGAAGTTTGACTATTTAACGCTGTAGCTGATTGCATAATCGGTAATATTGGTGTAAATGCAAACCTACTGATTGCCATAACTATAAATAAGGCTATCATTCCTGATATCAATTGCTTGTACGTTCTATCTAACATGCTTTGCCCTCTTTTCGAATCAGAATTATACTTTATATTATACGGCGAAACTTCTATCAATAAAAATGATGATTTTTGATTAATTTAATCAATATTATTGATGATAATTCTTCCGATTTAAGTCAATTTCTCCTTATAATTCTATAAATTTATTTTTCCTCTTATACGCATTTATCGTGTAATCATGTTAGATGAATCATTTTCTAAATTGATGCCATAGACATTACAATTCATTCTACACGTTATTATGACGTAACTTAGAGTTAAAAATGATGTCCAAGTGACGTGTAGTTGTGCTTATGATAATATCGAAATATAATCAATAGTATTAAGCGATAGACAATCTTTCGTATAATAGGAGGTATGATGATGACTTCGAAATCGGAGACCAGCAAGGTAATTTTAGATTTGGCTATTACATTAGACGGATTTATCGAAGGAGAAAATGGTGAAGTTGATTGGTGCATCATGGATCCTGAGATGTCCTTTACAACGTTCCTAAATCAAATTGATACAATACTATATGGAAGAAAAAGTTATGATTTATGGGGACAATTCACGCCAACGAATGACGCAACTGAAGATGAAAAGGAAATGTGGAATATAATTCACAGCAAAGTAAAATATGTATTTTCTAAATCGCAAACCTATCCAGAGGAAAATGTTCACGTTATCAGCAAAGATATTTCCAAAACAGTGAATCGATTAAAACAAGAATCTACAAAAAACCTATGGTTATATGGTGGTTCAAGCCTAATCACTACATTTATTGAATTAAATTTGATTGACGAATATAGACTCTCAATACACCCTGTTATCTTGGGATCAGGAAAACCACTATTCGATGATTTAAAGCATAGATTAAATTTAACATTGATTGAAACAAACACCTTTACTTCCGGTGTCGTTCAACTCATTTATCGTACCCACTAGAATTATAGAAATCTTGATGATAATATTATGCCAAACGTTTACTAAAAGTAAAATTAACATCAAAGTAATAAAACTGCTAATAGAAAAAATTAATTAAAAAGTAATGATATCCATAACAATTTAATTAATGATAGCACTTTCTATTATGACTCATGCTTATAATCAATAAATTAACAACCTAACATCACCATAAACATATTAAATTGGTTCAACAATACCACTGTTATTCACTTTATAAAAACAATCTATGCTAAAAATTATTCTAGCAGGAGTGATTTTATGAAAAAAGACGATAAACTAAATGTTTATGAAATGATATTTACTGTTTTTGCTATCGTATTTCTAACCTTGGGAGCTTTAATCCTGTTTGATTATATACATATTAATAATCAATTTGGAAATTTATATTTTTTCGCCTTCTTTATAACTATGTTTATTGTATATATTAGAAGATCGAAAGTCATTGCGTTACTGTATTTAATAGCAGGTATTTTATATTTAATAAGTATAATAAATAATTAATGGCCATCTCTAAATTATAAATAGATGGTTACTTTGCTCTATTGCCAATTTAGTTATGTAAACGAAGACTAAGAGTCAGCGACTATAAATTATCTATTGAAATTTTTTATATTTCCGCTACTAATCCAACTATTTGTTAAATGCCTAAAATAGATATTAATAGTAGATAATCACTTTTAAACAATACAAATTACATTATATTTCATATAACAAAGACACCTCCCAAAAGTTTAGTAAACTCATGGAAAGCGTCTCAAAGAATAATTTTAATGCCCGACAAGTTCAGCTGAACCTATCGGGCATTTATTTGAACTTTTTAAGTCATTGTTATGTCTTCGAAAATCGAAAAACGTTGTAACAACGGCTTTTATAAGCCGTTTTACATCATTCCAGGCATGCCACCCATACCTGCTTGAGCATCATTGCCATTATTTTCTTCTGGAATATTAGCAACTACCGCTTCAGTAGTTAAGAACATTGCCGCAACACTTGCTGCGTGTTGTAATGAAGAACGTGAAACTTTTGTTGGATCAACGATACCTGCATCCAACATGTTAACCCATTCATTTGTAGCTGCATTAAATCCTACACTGACTTCTGCATTTTTCAATCTTTCAACAATAACTGATCCTTCTAAACCAGCATTTTCAGCAATTTGGCGTACAGGTGCTTCTAATGCTTTCAATACGATGTTAACGCCTGTAGCTACATCACCTTCAGCATCAATTTGCGCCACTTTATCATAGATATTCATGAATGCAGTTCCACCACCTGCAACAATACCTTCTTCAACGGCAGCTCTTGTTGAGTTTAATGCATCTTCAATACGTAATTTACGTTCTTTTAATTCAGTTTCACTAGCTGCACCAACTTTAATTACTGCTACACCACCTGCTAATTTAGCAAGACGCTCTTGTAATTTTTCTCTATCAAAGTCTGAATCTGTTTCTTCAATTTGAGCTTTGATTTGACTGACACGTGCATCGATATTGTTTTGGTCTCCATTACCATCTACAACAGTAGTATTATCTTTAGTAATTTCTGCTTTATTAGCAGTACCTAACATATCTATTGTCGCATCTTTCAGCTCTAACCCAAGGTCGTCTGTAATCACTTGTGCACCTGTTAAGATTGCTAAATCTTCTAACATTGCTTTACGACGGTCACCAAAGCCAGGTGCTTTGACTGCTACTGCAGTAAATGTACCGCGCATACGGTTTAAGACGATATTTGTTAATGCGTCGCCTTCAACGTCATCTGCAACTATTAAGATTGGTCTGCTTGCTTGAACTACTTGCTCAAGTAATGGCAAGATATCTTGGAATGATGAAATTTTCTTATCAGTGATTAAAATGTACGGTCTTTCAAGATCTGCAATCATTTTATCTGAATCAGTAACCATATATGGAGATTGATATCCTCTATCAAATTGCATACCTTCAACGACTTCTAATTCTGTATTGAAGCCACTTGATTCTTCAATAGTTATAACTCCGTCATTACCTACTTTTTCCATAGCTTCAGAAATATATTTACCAATTTCTTCGTCAGCTGCAGAAATTGAACCAACTTGTGCGATTTCATTTTTATTTTCTACTTTTTGAGAAATATCATGTAAAGCAGTTATTGCAACTTCAACAGCTTTATCAATTCCTTGACGTAAACCAACTGGGTTAGCACCACTTGTAACGTTTTTAAGTCCTTCTTGAATCATCGCTTGCGCTAGTACCGTTGCAGTTGTTGTACCATCACCAGCTATTTCATTGGTTTTGTTTGCTACTTCTTGTACTAATTTCGCCCCCATATTTTCGTATGGATCTTCTAGTTCAATTTCTTTAGCGATTGTTACACCATCATTAGTAATAAGTGGTGAAGTATATTCTTTATCTAAAACAACATTACGACCTTTTGGCCCAATTGTTACTTTGACTGCGTTGGCTAATTTATCTACACCTCGTAGCATTGCTTGACGTGCATCTTCTGAAAACTTCAAATCTTTCGCCATAATTTTCTTACCCCCGTGCTGTAATTTTTATTGTTAAAAAATATATATAAGGTCTTTATTCTTCAATAATTGCTAAAATGTCATCTTCATTAACGATTAAGTATGTTTCGTCTCCACGTTTAACTTCTGTACCAGCATATTGTTGGAAGACTACTTTATCGCCTTTATTAACTTCAGGAACAACTCGAGTACCATTTTCTAAAGTACGTCCTGCACCTACTTCTACAACAGTTCCTTCGTTAGATTTTTCTTTAGCGCTATCTGTTAATACGATTCCGCTTTTCGTTGTTTGTTCTTGTTCTGTTTTTTGTATAATCACTCGACTACCTAATGGCTTTAACATTGACTGTTCCTCCTCAAAATAGTAAATCGTTAGCACTTAATGTACTTGAGTGCTAATACACTTTCTATAATAATCAAATTTGGTCAATAATTCAAGTTAAAACTATTCATCGTAAATTTTGTACATGTCTGCTATTTACGATAGAATAAATACTATACTTATTATTGGAGGTTCACCATGTCTCGATTATGGGCGTCAATTTTGACATTATTAATTTATGGACTAGCACAATTAGGAGTAGTCATACTTCAATTGTTAGGCCTTTTTGACAATCTTTCTGGGAAAGAATTGCTTTTTGCTAGTATATATTCTCAAGTAGCTTGCTTTATTGTAGCTGCAATACTCATCATACTTATTAATCTTTTTATAAAAAATCCTTCCTACATTGAACGTCAAACCAAGGAAAAGAAAAGATATGTAATATTGTGGGCAGTTGTTGGTTTTGCTGTAGTAATGATATATCAAATTATTGCTGGTGCAATAAATATGTACGTATTTGGAGCACCAAATAAAAGCCCTAATACTGCAAGATTAATGAAAGTAGCACAAGAAATACCTTTATTTATAATCTTAATATCAACAGTAGGTCCCATTCTAGAAGAGTTTGTATTTAGAAAGGTTATATTCGGGGAAATATATAACTTAATCAAAGGAAATAAAGTAGTAAGCTTTCTTATAGCAGCAATCGTTAGTTCTATAATCTTTAGTGCTGCTCACGGCGACCCTTCATTCTTTATTATTTATTTTGGTATGGGATTTATCTTTTCTGCATTATATGCATATACAAAGCGCATTTGGGTTCCTATTTTAGTACATATTATGCAAAATAGTTTAGTTGTCATTATCCAAATTGTTATTGGACCTGAAAAAATTAAGCAACTACAAGAAACAACATCATTTATCATTCATTTCTTTTGTTGATATTGACTAATAAAAAAATAGAGCTAATCTATTGTGATTAGCTCTATTTTTTTAGCAATTATTTAAGACTTCACAATTTTCTTTTTAACATCCTATCTTAATGGTTCATTTTATTTACATAAGTAGCGAATAGTTTATTTTCTTCTATGAACAAAGTAACCAATCACCATTCCTAAGAATATAACTATCATTGCAGTTATTAATGCAAATAATGTTCTTTCAAATTTGATATCAATCGCTGAACTTTCATTCTTTTCTTTTGTATCTGTCAGCTCTTCTTCACTACTTGAATGATATTCATACTTACCTGAAGATGCTTTCGTTTTAGGATTTTTCAAATCAGGCATTGAACCAATATCCCCTGTAATTAATGCTAATACTTGTTTATCTAAATTTTTATAATACGTACTTGATTTTAGAGGATTAAAATATTCAAATTTAAAATAGTTTGTTCCTTTTTGCAATGAATTTAAATATGCATTATCTTCAAATCTCTGCTTTTTTAAAACTGCAGAGATTTCTTTATCAGTGACACTTGCGGCTTTGTTGTTTAATTCTCGAACCTGATTTAACACAAATGGATTATATTTAAACGATCCACTAGACATTTGTTTAAAACGATTCACAACTCTTGTATCACCATTATTACGGTTAATTTGTTGTTCCTTATTTGCTGACAATTCGCCATAGGTTACCCCATTATTTTCACCTGAACTATATTGTGGTGTAGCTGTATTCACTGGATGTTCAGAACCATGATTATCTTGGTTGTGATTTACTGTTGTAGTATCTGTGTTGACCGAATGGTGACTCGATTGATTTCCTGTATTACTACTAGATAACGTATTATCTGGTCGCGTATTCTGAGTCATATGGGTATCACCTGGAGTTATCGTCGATGCATCATCATGTGTTGGTTGTTCGGCTGATTGATGCCCTGAATTGTCTGGTTCATTCGAACTTGGCATCTGTCCTGAACTATCATCCTCTGATTTATCCGGTGATGTTGGTTGGTGCGGTTTATCCGTATTATTAGGTTTACTTGGTGGCTGCATATCACCTGTTTGAGAATCATCATCTCCAGTATTATCACCTGAATTATCAGGTTGCGTTGTACTATTAGAATCATCTGATCCTGTACCATCTGTTTGATCTGAATTGCCTGTTGAATCATCACCATTTGAGTCATTTGAATTATCAGGAGCATTTGGTTTTGAATCGTCCGAAGTATCTCCAGTATGACTAGGTGGTGGTTTCACATCACTATTCGGTTGATTTGTGTCATCTGGATTTTCTGATGAATTGTCTCCATCTGCTTGAGAATTATCATCTGGATTATCAGGGTTCGCATTATCATCTGGATTATCAGGTTGCGTCGTACTATTAGAATCATCTGATCCTGTACCATCCGTTTGCCCTGAATTGTCTGTTGAATCACCAGTTGATGAGCCATCTGATCCTGTACCATCTGTTTGATTTGAATTGCCTGTTGAATCATCACCATTTGAGTCATTTGAATTATCTGTAGTATTTGGTTTTGAATCGTCTGATGCATCTCCTGAATTCGTTGTACTGTCTGAGCCATCCTGTGGCGTTGAATTATTTGAACCTGATGTATCGTTATTCGTCCCATCTGTCTGGCTTGGATTAGTGTTATCAGTTGGGACATTAGAGTTTGATTGATCATCAGAATTTGGTATTGAATTATCAATACGATCTGTATCGGTTGGATTTTCAGTACTCGGCTCATTGTTATTATCTGACTGACTTGGCTCACCATTATTATTAGGTTCCCCACTATCTGAATCATCCGTACTATAATCTGGCAAAGTCTCTCCTGTACCATCATCTGAATTTGAATCATTTGTCTCAGAATCATTTGATTGTTCTGTCGTATTATCTTCTTGCGGTATCGAATCTGTTTGATTCGAATTAATATCTTGCGTTAATAGCGTATCTTGCGATTTACTATCATCAGCTGTCGTGTTAGTATTCGTTGGTTGTTCTGTCACATCTTGATAAGTTGTTGTGGCCTTATCACTGTTCAAGGTGTTTTGACTATTATTATCACTCGTGTTTGTAACGTCTGCATTATTATTTGTTTCCGGATATTTAACATTTCTCATTAAACTATCTCGTTGATTTGTATCTCTATTTTCTATATTATCTACACTTTTGTATTGTGAATCATTATTTTGTTGTATTGCACCATATGTCGGCTTTGTAACTAACACAGTACTAAGTGCAAATACAAAGCTTGAAACGACCATTTTTTGTGAAAAAGGATGCTTCATTAATTCGCCTCCCTAAAATTTCTCATATCAATTTCAGTATATTAGAATTCATCTATTATTTCATTAAAAGTTAGTTATTGAAAGATAATATTAATATCTTTGAAATTTTATGTAAAAACCTATTTACAAACTAAGATATAATTATTATACTTAATATATAATTTAAATCGGATAAGGAGTTTTAGCCATGGGTTTATTTAATAAAAACACAAAAACATTAGATAGTTTTCAAAATGCAGTCGAAACACGACGCACAATTTATAGTTTAGAAAAAGAAATTTCAATTTCAGATAAAGAAGTAGAATCAATCATTGAACATGCAATCAAACATGTTCCATCTTCATTTAACTCACAATCTACTCGTATTGTCTTATTATTAAATGATAAACATGATGCGTTTTGGGATATTACAAAAAATGAATTGAAAAAAGTTATGGGTGACGACAGAGACTTCCAACCTACATCAGATAAAATTGATAACTTTAAACATGCATACGGTACAATTCTTTACTTTGAAGACACAGAAGTTGTTGAGGGATTACAACAGCAAATGCCAAGTTATGCTGAAAACTTCGCAATTTGGTCTAATCAAACTAATGCAATGCATCAATTTGCAGTATGGACTGCTTTAAGCACTGAAGGTATAGGCGCGTCATTACAACACTATAACCCATTAGTAGACGAAGCTACACAAGAAGCTTTTGATATTCCTAAAACATGGAAATTAATTGCTCAAATGCCATTTGGTAACATTCGTGAAGCTGCTGGAGAAAAAGAATTCCAAGATGTTAACGCTCGTTTCTTAGTAAGAAAATAACTCTAAATTAATATAGAAGTTAATCAATAGTATATAGTAATAAAAAGTAAGTATTTTGATTGAATCATAATACTTACTTTTTTGGATGAAATTATTTTTACTATATGTATATTAGATTAACTTCTTTTTTATTGGTTATATTCGAATAATTTTGAATTATCTATATTTATTTAGTATATTAACTCTAACAACAAATTAAGGGGCGATTTAAATGAATATAGAGATCTTTCAATTTAAAGTAGAACCTGCAAACGTAACTTTAAATGAAGAAACTATCTTAAATTGGTTTGAAAAATATGTTTCCAATGACACTGACCTGGTTGTTTTACCAGAAATGTGGAACAACGGCTATGCTCTTCCCCAATTACATCAACTCGCTGATAAAAATTTAACACGCAGTTATGCTTTTATTAGTAAATTAGCTAAACAATTTCAAGTAGATATTGTAGCTGGTTCAGTGTCAAATTCTAAAAATGATCATATTTATAATAGTGCATTTACAGTGACAAAAGATGGTACTTTAGTAAATAGTTATGACAAAGTGCATCTAGTCCCTATGCTAGACGAACCTAGATTTATGACGCCTGGCACAACTGTACCAGAGAAATTCAAACTTTCTAATGGTATCGAAGCTACACAAATCATCTGTTATGATTTGCGCTTCCCTGAATTATTGAGATATCCAGCAAAAAATGGCGCACAAATTGCATTTTATGTGGCACAATGGCCTGAAGTAAGAGCGAATCATTGGTTAGCATTATTACAGGCTCGCGCTATTGAAAATAATATCTTTATTGTTGCATGTAATGGCTGTGGAGATGACGGCAATACATTATATGCTGGAAAGTCAGCAGTGATTAATCCAAACGGTGAAATTGTAGAACAGCTCAAAGAAAAAGAAGGACATATAACATGCGAGATAGATTTAAACGAAGTTGAACAGCAAAGAGCTGCCATACCTGTATTTGATAATTTAAGAACTGATTTATATAAACACTAAAAAACATAAAAAACCGTGAGCTTGGGAGGGGCTCACGGTTTTTGTAACTTATTATTAAGGGAATGTTTTTACAGTTAATTCTCTATCTATTTTTTGGGGATGTTATTAATTATGAAAAAATTTTTAGTGAATTTACCGTTAATTAATGATAAATTGAATGATGTTTACGATAGCTTACATGTTAACATTCCAAACATCTCTGTTATAGATGTTTGAATATTGATTTCAGACTGGGAAAGGTCTGTCCTCAATGCGTAATACCCTTTGCTTAAAGACTGGGAAAATCCTTATCACAAAAGTATTAATGGCACTCATCTGAGACTGGGAATTGATCTCATGTTTGAGTGATTAATTGATACTTGATTTAAAGACTGGGAATGATCTTAAATCAATGTAATAGCTCGTACTTAATTCGTGACTGGGAAAGGTCAATGATATTAAGTACTTTAAAATACTCATTTTGAGACTGGGAATGGTCTATTAAGTATGAGTAATAAATGATACGCATTCGAGATTGGGAAAGATCTACGAATGTGTAACTGTTGATTTGCGACTGGGAATAATCATCAAATCAAAAAAAACTGATAAAACAATATTCTGACATATAGAATTGGGAATATTCTATAACATCAAAATAACTTTGCTTATTCTATTGAATAAAACAAAATTGTGCTATTTTACAAAGTCACTAACTAATGCTGAAAAGTAATTTGTCACTACATCAGCCTCCTTTGTTTGTATTCAAAGAATTGAAAAACGACCACTATTACCAGTATTTCACTCAACTATACAAAAGTGAACTTACCTTTAATAGTTAATTAATTGAACCCCTGCTCTTAAGTTCAATCAATCATAATCATTACAAACAAAATGATTAATGATTTGTAAAATGTTTATCACTTCTTTGTGATACATGACCATTTAACCATGAATTAAAAGTGACTTGGTCATTTTTTCTTAACTTGTCAAAATTTATTCCAAACTGCAAAAATATATATGTTAAAATTAAACAGATAGGTAAATGAAACAGTTAGGAACTCAAAAAGTACAGTTGAGCAATAAGACGCTCAAAACTTAATTAAATTTGTATAATACAAGCAAGGAGAGAAGCGTAATGTCTAAGCTTATTGATAATAAAATCGAACAATTTTCACGTTATTTGCAACAACGCAATAATTTAGAACATATTGAGTTTTTAAAAATCCGTTTGGGTATGCAAGCAGTTGCAATTAATTTCTTTAAAGCATTAGTTACTTATGGCGTTTCTATCCTCTGTCATCTTTTTTTATACACTTTAACTGTACATTTATCTTATTTTTTCATTAGGCTTTTTGCACATGGTGCACATGCGAAATCATCATTTCTGTGTCACGTGCAAAATTTATTGCTTTTTGTTTTATTACCTTGGTTAATTGGGTATATGCAAGTGTCTCCATTAATAATGTATATACTAGCAATAATGGGATTTATTATTCTTGTTATTTATGCACCTGCAGAAACCAAGAAGCAACCTATACCTGAAAGACTTCGCAAAGGTAAAAAAATAAAAACAATTGTAGTAACTTTATTATTATTAGTAATTTCAGTATTTTTCTCTGAACCTTACCAACAATTAATACTTTTGGGTATTGTATTAATTTCAGTGGTTCAACTACCAATATTTTTTCCTAAGGAGGATGTTTTATAATGAATATTTTAGATTCTTTATTAAATTTAGCTACTAAATTATTTTCAACACTAGGCGCTACAGTTGGGGCTTTACCATGTGGTGGTTTCTTTGATGAGCCAGAAGTACCAGCAGAAATAACAGAATTACACAAATAATTGGTCAGTAGAAAGTGTGTAAAGAATGACAATATTAAGTTCACTTACATTAACAATATTTCAAGCTGTTATTTTGTTTATAATTATTAAAATCATAAACAATACAGCTTACAAATTACGGGATTATATTACCATGATTGGGATTATAATCCCTTCAACTGTTGTATTTTATTTCTTCCAATCTAGGGCGATGATTTTTTTATTAATTTGTACAGCCATATTTATGTACTTTAGAAATAGAATTATTGGACTAGTTTCAGTCTTAATAAGTTTCTTTATACTATACATAGCTAACTTTATAACTACATGGTTAGCTACTATTTCATATAACCTTATTGAAAGTGATTTGTTATTTAATCTACTGTATATATTATTTTTTGCATTCACAACTCTAGGGTTTTCTTTTATTTCAAGATATTTTGTAAAGAAATTATTATCATCGGACTTATCATTTAATAAAATTTATTTGACTATTGTAGCGTTATTTTTATCTACTTGCTTGTTGATTGTTTATTTTTATTTACCTAAAGAAATAATGTCCTTTGCAGATATAAAGTTTCTAACAGTAATGTATGCTGTATTCATCATTACGCTAGCTATTCTAATTATCACAATTTCATTTAGTATTGTAAGGCAGATTCAGTATAAACGTAATATGCAAGAAATTGAAAATTATTACAAATATACACTGCAAATTGAAAACATTAATAATGAAATGCGTAAGTTTAGACATGATTATGTAAATATTTTGTCCACCATGTCAGAATTTATTAGAGAAAATGATATGGACGGTTTAAAAAAATACTTCAATGAAGAAATTTTACCAATGCAAGATAGTATGCAAATGAATGCCATTAAGATCAATGGTATTGAAAATTTAAAAGTACGAGAGATAAAAGGTTTGTTAACAACTAAAATATTACAAGCTCAAGAGAAAAATATTCGTATCAGTATTGAAGTTCCAGAACCAATTGACAAAATTGACATGCCTATCGTTAATTTAAGTCGAGCCATCGGCATAATTTTAGATAATGCAATTGAAGCATCAGAAAAAATTGAAGATGATCCCTTGATTCGCATTGCCTTTATCAAAAATAATGATGATTCTGTTATGTTTATTGTTATGAATAAATGTGAGCCTGATATGCCTAGAGTACACACCCTCTTTAAAGAAAACTTTTCTACAAAAGGGAAAAATCGTGGATTAGGTCTTTCTACCTTAAAGGAATTGACAGATACAACTTCTAATGTTTTATTAGATACAACAATTGATAATAATTACTTTATTCAAAAAGTGGAAATTTTAAATTCTAATTCATAAGGACGTGGAAACATGAAGATATTCATTTGTGAAGATGACCCAAGACAACGCGAGAATATGATTTCAATTATAAACAATTACATTATGATTGAAGAAAAACCTATGGAAATTGAAGTTGCTACAGATGATCCTTATGAAATTTTAGAACGTTCTAAAGATTTAAATGACATTGGTTGTTATTTTTTAGATATTCAACTTGAAGCGGATATTAATGGAATAAAGTTAGCAAGTGAGATTCGAAAGCATGACCCAGTGGGAAATATTATTTTTGTGACAAGTCATAGTGAGTTAACTTATTTAACTTTTGTTTATAAAGTTGCTGCAATGGATTTTATCTTTAAAGATGATCCTGATGAACTCAAATCAAGAATAATAGACTGTTTAGAAACTTCAGAATCTAGATTAAAATTATTATCTAAAGAAAGTAATGTCGAAACAATTGAGTTAAAGCGTGGTAGTAATTCGGTTTATGTGCAATATGATGATGTCATGTTTTTCGAGTCTTCATCAAAATCACATCGGTTGATAGCACATTTGGATAATCGTCAAATTGAATTTTATGGCAACTTAAAGGAAATTGATCAATTAGATGAAAGATTTTTCCGTTGTCATAATAGCTTTGTCGTAAATCGACACAACATAGAATCAATAGACTCTAAATCTCGTATCGTATATTTTAAAAATAGTGAACATTGTTATGCATCAGTAAGGAACGTTAAAAAAATATAATTCATAAATAGTAAACGCCATATAAAGTATCCTTTCATAGTGAAAGCTTTATATGGCGTTTTATTTTGTTATTTATTTAATGCTGCATTTACTTCTTCTAAATTTGGCAAACTATCAATTGCTCCGTATTTCGTAGTAACCATAGCTGCTACATAGTTACTGAAATTTAGAATTGCTTGCCCTTCCTCTTTTAATTGAATTACTGCATTTGTACTGTCTGATGTTAACAATCTGCTGATTAATGCACCGATAAATGCATCACCAGCACCAGTTGTATCGATGGCTTTTACTTTAATGCCTTGTTGTTCTATAATAGTCCCATCTTTAAAGTATAACACTGCTCCGTCTGGACCTTTCGTATAAATAACAACTTCAACATCGCCTTGAAATAACCATTGAATGGCTTGTTTTTCATTTTCCTCGCCTGTCACAAATGTTAATTCTTCATCCGAAATTTTAATAATGTTAGCTAGTGATAGAAATTCATGAATTGCGTTTTTGCAATCCGCTTCACTATCCCATAATGGTAATCTAACATTTGGATCAAAGACAATTGTGCCGCCTGCTGATTTAACCTTATCAATCAATGCTTTATGTGCTTTTTTCATAGGGCTTTCTACTAGATCAACTGAACAAAAGTGTAGTATATCCTTATTAGTTACTTCAATATTTGTGACATCTTCCTCAGAAAACAACATATCTGCAGATGGTTTTCGATAAAATGAAAAATCACGTTCACCATCTTTAGTTAAGCTTACAAATGCTAGAGCAGTGTTTGCCTCATGTGTTCGCTTTAAATAACTTGTCTGAACACCGATTGTTTCAATCGTTTCGACTATTAAATCACCAAATGCATCATCACCTAATTGCGTAATCATTTCAGCATTACCACCTAACTTAGTCGCTGTACAAGCAACGTTACATGGCGCACCACCTACTTGGCGAGAAAATCCTTCTACATCCTTTAATTTAGAATCTGTTGTATTAGGTATAAAATCTATAAGTGCTTCTCCAATTGCTAGTAAACGTTTCATAACTTATTTATCATCCTTCAAATCATATTTAGTAAATCTTAAGTATGCTTGTCCTGATTCTGTTGATGTTTTAATACCTGTTGCATTTTCATCAGTAAAAATCCTAGATGTTAATACACTTTCTCCATTATTACAAAATATTTCAATGCTTGATGTATCAACATATATTCTTAATTGTGTTAAATCTTGACTTAGTGTTGTTGTACGTGTAGTTCCCTCAACTGGATCGGGTAACAAACCACTTTCACTACGATCTAAAGTTAACGTTCTAGATTTGGTGTCGTAAGTTATAAGTGTTGAATGTTGCTTTGAAGTTCTTAATTCGAAATAAATAGCAGTTGCATCATTTTCTAAAATATCAATTATTAATTCATATTGTGTACCTTCATAAGGATGAAGCTGTCTTGGGAATTTATTAGCATAGCCAAGTGCTGTCTCTTCATTAGTTCTTAATGATTCTAATGCAGGAATAGGTCTTTGTTTGAGCTTACCTTCCTCTATCGTTAATACACGAGGAATAGTTAAGCAATGTGCCCAGCCATCTTCGTCCGATGGATAATTTGTATCAGGTAATCCCATCCAACCAATTAAGATGCGTCTACCTTGTTCATCTATAAATGTTTGTGGTGCATAAAAGTCAAACCCATGATCTAATTCGTGAAAATCTCCATGATTCATAGTTAAATTATCAATATCATATTGCCCCATAATATAACCAGACTGATATATGTTTTTAAAATGCTCGCCTTTTGATGCCAATCCTTGTGGACAAAACATTAAGATATCATAGCCATTTAAATTAAAGTAATCAGGACATTCCCACATGTAGCCAAATTCATCTAATTTTGTTTCAATCTCACCTTGGAATTCCCAATTCACAATATCATTAGAGCGATATTGTAATACTCTACCTTGTTCTAAATCATTTTGTGCTGCAATGATGGCATAATAGCCCCCATCCTTTGTAAATACCTTCGGATCTCTAAAATGCTGAGTATAACCAGCTGGAGGTTCAGCAATAACAGCTTTAGGGAATTTCTCAACCTTACCATCTGCATCAACTTTTGCTATATGTTGACTTGATGAACGAGCCCAATCTTTATCACGATGATTTGCAGTATACATATAATATAAATGTTGATTATATTCAAAGGCACTTCCGCTATAGACTCCATGACTATCATCTTTTGTATCGGGTTTTAATGTAGGACCAATTGGTTCAAAGTGTACCAAATCATCGCTAGTATATGTATACCAATATTTCAATCCATGTACGGGTCCTAAAGGAAACCATTGGTGAGAAACATAATACTTACCATCAAAATAAATTAAACCATTAGGATCATTTAGTAATCCCGTTGTAGGTTGTATATGATATCTTTGTCTATATTTTGATGCATCTACTTGTTCCATCAATGCATCTATTGTTTGTTGATCTACATCTTCAATTCTTTGATAACGCTGTTCTCTTGTCCACTCCGTCATTTTTTATCCTCCTAAATAATTTTGGTACCGGTTCCACAATATACTTTTACATCATATCATGTTTCTACTAAGATTTAAATGATAGGCTGACATCAATAGTTAACCTTTGTTCAATTGGTTGTTGTTTAATCATATGATTTAATTGTGTCATTGCTACTTCCCCCGCTTGTTCAAAGTGATATATAACTGTACTAATCGATGGTGACACAATTTCTGTGACAGGATCTCCACCAAAGCCAACAATTCGTTGATTTTTCACTTGTTGATCATGTTCTGAAATATATTTATGCACAGCTAAGGCTATTGAGTCTGTAGCGCCAACAACTGCATCATAATGTGGATGTGCATCTAATTCAGAAATAACATCTTCCATCGCTTCTTGATAATTAAATGAAGTTAATGAAATATTTGGCTCTAGACCATACGCTTTCAATCCTGCAATAAGCCCTGATTTTCTATCAATACCAACTGCAATATCGCTTTCGGTTACACCGAAAAATTTAATATTTTTATAATTTTGCTGACCTAATTTTTTACCAACAATATAACCAGCGTGATAATCGTTATGTATGACACAATGTAAAGTTTCATGCTCTTGTCCAACAATAATTACAGGGACTTGAATCTTGTTAATAATAGCTAAATGACGATCTGTAATTTCAGTAGCCATTAACACAATGCCATCAACCTTACTACGGTAAAATGTTTCTAAAGCTTCTAGTTCCTTTTCTGAATTTAAGTTAGTGTAATTTAACAATAAACTATAATTTAATTCGTCACATATTGTTTTAATTCCCTTGACTGTTTCATCCACAGCATAAGAATTCATTCTCGGAATAATTGCGCCTATCATATTTGTTCTATGGGCACGTAAACTTTGAGCAAATTGATTAGGTTGATAATCATTTTCTTGAATAATCTTATCTAGTTTTTGTTTTGTCTTTAGACTAACTGATCCATTGTTTAGATACCTAGAAACAGTACTCTTGGATACGCCTGCAATTTTTGCAATATCAGCAATATTTTTCATATACTCTCACTCTCATTATTTAGCTATTGTAAACATTACTATTCTACCATATTGGAACCGCTTTAAATACCATTTAAAGTAAAAACCATCTTGAATTGACGCATTATTTTATGCCTGTCCAAGATGGTTCTTCTTTAATTTATTTATTAAGCTTTTTTAATAGTAATTGTCCAAGAAGCATCGTCTAGTTGTTCATAATTTGTAACTGGATAACCTTGTTCAGCAGCCCAATTTGGTAGTGCTTCTGTTGCTTGCGTACAATCGAAATCAATTTTCAATTCATCACCATTATCTAATGTGTCCATTTTTTTCTGAGCTTCAATTAATGGGAACGGACAAACCATACCTACTGTACCTAATTCATATACCATAGTTATTATCTCCTTTAACTTTAAGTCATTTGTGTTCCTGAAGTAACTGTATTTTTATTATTTACTTGTGATTTTTGTGCTTTTTTCATAGGTCTTATAAATAAAAAGTAACTCATTGTCCATGCGCCTAATATCATCGATGCCAATGCAATCCAGCCTTTCCAAGACATTGTCGCTGTCTCTACTAAGCCATTACCAATTGAACATCCACCAGCTACTGACGCACCAAATCCCATCAACACACCACCGATAACACTATTACGTATTGTCGCTTTATCTGGAAGTCTCCATTTAAATTCTCTTGATCCTCTAGCTGCAATATAAGAACCTAGGAAAATTCCTAAAACTAAGAATACGCCCCAGTCTAGTAACTTTGTATCACCTGTAACGAGAAATTGAATTATATTTGCTGATGGTGTCGTTATACCTAAACCATACATTCTACCTGTTGTCTCACTGACTGGCCATGCCAATAATGCAATTAATCCAACAGCAATTGCGGCAACAAAAGGATGGTATTTCTTTTCAAATAGTAAATGTCTAACTCCAGTGAATTTTTGTTTTAATTGTGGTACTGCAAATTTAGGTTTTGGCTTACGTAATGTCTTAACCACTACAAATACAGTAATAATTGTTAATATTAACACCCAAATCCAAGTTGGAATGCCTGTTGTTTGTGCCATACTTGTATTGACATTAGTTGGTTTATTTAAGCCATTCATTAATGGCAATAAAATCCCAAATTTAGTTGCTGCTGATGTAAATGCATATGCTGCAAGTGCTAACCAACTACCAATTAAACCTTCACCCGCTCTGTACCATGTACCTGTTGCACATCCGCCAGATAAGATAATCCCTATACCAAATATAAATGATCCAATAATAGTACCTATTAATGGGTATGATGCTGTTGGTATTTCAACAATTCCAGTTGACGTAAGAATCAATAGACCTATACTTTGAACCGTAATTGCGATTAATAATGCATAAAACATTTTATTGTTTTTTTGTACATACATATCTCTAAAGCCACCTGCTAAACAAAACCGTGTGCGTTGCATTACAAAACCTAATAGTGCACCTACAATGAGCCCACTAAAAATTAACCAAGTCATTCAATAACCTCTTTCCCCGATAAAATCAATAAGATTAATAATATTAGAATCAGAGTAACTTTTCAACCTCTTAGCTCATTTTATATATTTAATATATTTAGAAATAGAAATTTTAGTAAATAATCGATGATTTATGATTTTATTTAAATCTTCATCACTTAATTTGTTTTTTATTTTTTGGTTTATCTCAGGGATAGTTTCTGTTTCAAATAATTCATTTTAAAATGTCTTATTTATTGTAGTAATTACATTTAAGAACTGCGAATTGTTTGCGAGACACCTGAGGGAGTAAGATGAGTGTCGAGACCGAGACTCGCTACCTTAGGAAAGCAAGCAATAACAAGCCCATCAAAAATCTTTGATGGGCTTAATGCTAGGTATTTATGTTCTAGAGGCTTGATTAATATATATTTGGTTTTTATATATAAAGTTAACTTACTTTTTTTATTTTTCTATTCATCGTAATTTTTTGATAATCTATTTTATCATTACTCATTAATAAAGCACCTAGACAAACAAGGACAATAATAATTAGCGACATCACAATATAAGTGTTTTGAAAACCGATAATTACATAAAGTTTCCCCATTACTAAAGAGAAAAATGCCACCCCTAATTGCTTCGCTACATTAAATGCAAGCATGTAAACTGTAGCAGATAGTCTAATATCAAATGTACCTACGATATATTTCATTATAGAAACTAACATTAGTGGCATTTCTATCGCTGCTAATAGTCTAAAGAATGATAGTAACCAAACTTCATCTGTGAATGCCGTACCTATGACCCTCAAAAATAAAATAATACCAAATAAGAATAAGCCATTCTTAGAACCTATTTTATTAATTATCCATGGCATAAATATCATAACAACCGCTTCAATAAAAATTTGAGTTGAAGTTAATTTACTAAATAATGATTCCCCATTACTTTGATTTGTAAAAAATTTAACAAAATAATTAGGAAACTGTTGATCAAATACATCATATAAACTGGCACTACCAATAATTAATAAACACAATCCCCAAAAACTTTTATTTTTAAATAACTTTAGAATCGTATTTTTATTTACATATGCTCTTTCATTTTTCGTTTTATCATCCTTTTGATATTCAAATGCGTTAACTTTAACAGACCAGAGAATAATACCAAGTAATAGTGCTACTATAGTACATACCCAAAATATACTATTGGGCTGTTTCACAAACATAATGCCACCAATAAATGCGAACGAACCGCCAGCAATTGAACCAAATAATCTTGCATGGCCGTATTCAAAGTTATTTGCTCGGCTCGATTTTTCACAATATGATTCGACGACCCCCACACCACTATACAAACACAAACTAATAAATGAACCACCTAATACACTACCTAACAGCACATTCATATTGATTAATGGAATAAAAGCATATTCAAAAAATGGTCCTATTAGCAGTAAGCAAAAAATAACAAATGCAAACAAATACTTTTTTAATCCTAATTTATCTTGTATGACGCCATAAATTGGTTCAAGTACAATTGCTACAATAGACATTGTTGAAAATACAATTCCAGCTTCTGCTGTGTTTAAATGTGCTACTCTATTTAACCACAATGGCAAAAATGTAATGATTAATGTCCAGATAGCAAAATAAGAGAAATTAATGCCACCAAATCTCCAAAATGTAATACGCTTTAAATTAATCAATGGCATCACTTCCAATTACCTTGGTAGAATGAGGTGTTGAACGCGTATCAACAACAGGTGAACCAAAATCCGGCCAACCATTATACCATTCTATTAATTGCGCACGTGCATGACGATTTGGATCATACAATGGATCGCCCTCAATCTCTGTATAATTTCTAGCATGATAGACCAACACATCATGCAAGTCATCTTTAGATTTTGTAAATGAATTATGTCCTGGACCGTATTGTCCATTTTCAATAGCACTTGTAAATACAGGTTCTTCAACTTTATCCCAAGCATTAACATCTAATAGATTACTATCTACAGAAGCAACAAGCATTCCCATACAGTAATCAATACCTGTTGCACTCGCAGAATATGTTAAAAATATACGTTGCTCTTTTATTAAAATGGCCGGCCCTTCATTTACCCAAAAACCCTTACACTCCCAGTCATATTCGGGTATCGTTAACATTGTTGGTGACCCTTTTAATGTCCATGGATTTTCCATTTCAGAAATATAGATATTTGAGTGTCCTGGTATCTCTATATCTTGTTGTGCCCAAACATAATATAAACGCCCATTTAATTCAAAAACGGTTGCATCCAGCGAAAATGTTTCCCATCCTGTATCTATTTTCCCTTTATCTATCCAGTTATCTGTAAGTGGGTCATCATTACTATTCTCTAAGACGAACATTCTATGATTAAATGTATCATCCTCAATGTAATCATTTGGTGCTGCTGCATAATAGATAAACCATTTATCATTTATTTTATGAATTTCAGGTGCCCAAATCAATGCGCTTTTTTCTCCATCTAAATCTTTAGTCCATACAACATGTTCTTTTGCTTCATTTAGCTCATTCAATGACGATGCTTTCCTCAAAACAATACGGTCATATTTCGGATAAGAACCAGTAAAATAATATGTTCCTGATTCCTTAAAAACAAACGGATCTGCTCTCTGTATTACAATTGGATTGTTTATCTGCTCCATAAAATCCCCCTTAACCCCTTTTTTATGAAAACGTTTACAATTACAATGTATTATATTTGTCCGTATAAGTCAATATATTTTAATCTTTGTCCGTACAAATAAAAGATAATATTGAAATCTTTCTTTAACAAAAAGTAAGTCAAAAATAAACGAGTTTACTTATCTCTATTAAATAAGTAAACTCGTTTGTTAAAATTATTTGTTACTATAATTTTTCATAAAAAATAATAATGATTGTAATTCTATACCTAAATCAATATGATGAACTTGCACATCAGATGGCGTAGATACACGACTTGGTGTAAAGTTTAATATCCCCTTCACTCCAACATCTACTAACTTATCTGTTACTTGCTGCGCAACATCTTCAGGTGTAGTAAGGATTACGATATCTATTTGTTCACGTTCTAGAACCTCGGTAATATCTGCATAATTACTAACACTTACTTGACCGATTTCAGTACCTATCACATCTTCTCGTATATCAAAAGCTTCCGTTATTGTCATTTCATCATGGATTGAGAAATTGTAAGTTAACAATGCTTTACCTAAGTTCCCAACACCAACAATGGCAATTTTAATTTCATCATTTTCACTAATTTCATTTTTGAAAAAGTGTAATAAGCTATCGATATTATAGCCATAACCCTTTTTTCCTAGTTCTCCAAAATATGAAAAATCACGACGAATAGTTGCAGAATCTATATTCAATCCTTCGCTGATTGCCTTTGAATTCACTCTATCTATACCTTTTGATTTTAATGTATTGACGAATCTGTAGTATAACGGTAAACGTTTCAACGTTGCACGAGGAATCTTATCGCTTTGATTAGCCAAGATCATGTCCCCCTAATTTAAATAATAATACTAAATAATCTAATAATTACTACAACATTATACATTAATGATATATAAAAATAAACACTGATAGTTTTATCCATACGCTTTATACGGTAAAATAGATTTTGAATAGAGAGGTGCAAATTCGAATGATATTATTACAATTAAACGATATTACAAAATCATTCGACGGGGATGATATTTTCAACAACGTAGATTTAGAAGTTAAGACGGGGGAACGTATCGGTATTGTTGGACGTAACGGAGCTGGTAAATCTACATTAATGAAAATTATTGCAGGTGTCGAAGATTATGATTCTGGACATATATCAAAAATTAAAAATTTAAAAATGGGTTATTTAACACAACAAATGACTTTAAATACCAATCAAACGGTAATCGCAGAAATGACGAAGCCCTTTGAACATATTAAAGAAATGCAAGAACAAATGAAATTTGAAACAGATTGGTTAGCTAAACATGCAGAGGAATATGATACTGACGAATATAAAGCACATATTGCGCGCTATGAAAGTATCTCAAACCAATTTGAGCAACAAGAAGGCTATCAATATGAAAGTAAAATTAAAACTGTATTACATGGATTAAACTTTACGGAAGATGATTTCAATCGACCAATTAACGATTTCAGTGGTGGACAAAAGACTAGATTATCTTTAGCTCAAATGTTATTGAATGAACCTGACCTGCTACTATTAGATGAACCTACTAACCACTTAGATATGGAGACGACACAATGGCTTGAAAGTTACTTAAATTACTTTAAAGGCGCTATTATCATAATCAGTCATGATAGGTACTTCTTAGACAAAATTGTTAATCAAATATATGATGTCGCACTTGGTGATGTACAACATTATGTTGGAAATTATGGTCAATTCATTGAACAAAGAGATAAATATTACCAAAAAAAGATGCAAGAGTATGAAAGTCAGCAAGCAGAAATTAAAAAATTAGAGACATTCGTAGAAAAAAATATCGCTCGTGCATCAACTTCGGGTATGGCAAAAAGCCGACGTAAAATGTTAGAAAAGATCGAACTTATTAATAAGCCTATCTTAGATGCTAAAAGTGCAAATATTGAATTTGATTTTGAACGCAATACGGGTAACGATGTTTTTCATATAAAAAATTTAGCCATTGGTTACGACGAACCAATCACTTCAAATATCAATTTAGAAATTACCAAAGGTGATCATATCGCGATCATTGGACCAAATGGTATTGGTAAATCTACGCTGATCAAAACTATAGCAGAACGCCAACCAAAAATTTCAGGCGACATCACTAAAGGTGCAAACTTAAAGATTGGCTATTATGACCAAAAGCAAGCAGAATTTAAATCAACAAAATCAATTCTTGATTATATTTGGGATCAATACCCTACCATGAATGAAAAAGATGTTCGAGCAGTATTAGGCAGATTTTTATTTGTACAAGAAGACGTAAAAAAAGTTATCAATGATTTATCAGGTGGAGAAAAAGCACGTCTACAACTTGCACTATTAATGCTGGAACGTAATAATGTATTAATTTTGGATGAACCGACTAACCATTTAGATATTGATTCTAAAGAAATGTTAGAGCAAGCTTTATTAAA
Source organism: Staphylococcus gallinarum (assembly GCF_029774255.1). Lineage (NCBI taxonomy): Bacteria > Bacillati > Bacillota > Bacilli > Caryophanales > Staphylococcaceae > Staphylococcus > Staphylococcus gallinarum. The sequence continues at coordinate 968,685 of NZ_CP069082.1, read as the reverse complement.
TTTCGATGGTACATTGTTATTTGTTTCCCACGATCGCTATTTTATCAATCAATTAGCTAACAAAGTATTTGATTTAGACACAACGGGAGGCACGCTCTATTTAGGTGACTATCAATATTATGTTGATAAACTAGAAGAAACTGAAGCATTAAAATCTAAGCATGAACAATCACAGGTAGAACAACAAATAGACAATACACCTAAAACAAATAATTACATTGATCAAAAGCAACAAAAGAAAGAACAGCGACAAATCACTCGTAAAATAGAACAATGTGAATTAGCAATTGAAGATTACGAAGCACAAATCGATGATTTAAACGTTCAACTCACTAAACCTGAAATTTTTTCAAATCCAGATAAAGCAAATGATATTGCAATAGCAAAAGCAGAAACCGAACAAAAATTAGAACAGGTTATGTCAGAATGGGCAGAATTACAAGAATTATTACAATAATATCCTGACTTACACTTAAGCCAATGTATATTTTAATACATCGGCTTTTTTCATAGGATATATTTTACACTTTTTTATACACAATAAAAATCCTTGAATTGTAAGCTATCCACAAAGTTATCCTAGTTATACACAGGTAAAAAGTAACTTTTATTGCTGTGATTTTTTGGAAATACACTCCATATCCACATTAATCTTCTTATTTATCCACAACTTATGCACTTATTGTTAATAAGTACGCACGTTCCCTATTGACATTGTTCAGACGTTTTAATATTAAGAACCCACATTGTTATCTCTTTATATGAATGTCATAATAAAAAAGGACTTCACTATATAGAGAGAAAGGACTGTGTTTCACCATGCCCACGATTTTGTGGTTCTTTATTGCTTTTGTTCTAGCTAGTTTAATTATTGCGATTATTTCTAATATCGTAATTAATTACCGTCTTAAGAATGATATTAAAAACTTATGGTATAGACAAAAACCACTAGAGTGCTTTATTCGTCCATACCATCGTTATCATTATCAATACGATACATTCAAACATCAGCATCAATCAGACAAATTAATCGATGATAAAACATGGTCTGATTTAAATATGGACCAGTTATTTCAAAATATAAACTTTAATTTCACTTCTATTGGTGAAATGCGTTTATACGCTACTCTAAGGCAAATGTATCAAGTGAAGAATGAATCATTAATCAAGCGATTTAAATCAAATGTATCATTCAGAGAAAATGTCTCCATTCACTTAGCAAAATTAGGTAAATCAATTTATCCATTGTTTCCTAATCAGTTAGTATACATACAGCGAAATAATTTTTATATGGCCTGTACTTACCTACCATTTATCTTTCTCATATTATCTATATTCAATGCTAAATATGGATTATTACTTACCATAGCTTCACTATTATTTAATATGGTATTGAGTGGAACGATTCGCAAAACATTTGACCAAGATTTAAATTCTATATTCTATACTTCAAATGTAATTAAACGTGCTTATGATATTCACAAAATAGATGGTACACCAGAAACAGCTGTGAATTTTAAACACTTTGTAGTAGCACGAAAGTTCAGTGGTTTATTAGGGAGAGCTAATTCTAATGATGAAACCTTCATACTTATTATGTTAATTAAGTTAATATTTATGTTTGATTATCATGTTTTCCATCTCATTCAAAATAGCTTTAAAAAATATGAATCCGAAGTCATGGCATGCTATGACTATGTTGCAGAAGTAGATAATCATTATGCAGTAGCATTGTGGCGAGAAACGTTAGATGAATATTGCTTACCTCAAGTTGTAAATCATCAAGAAGTGACCTTTGAAGGATTGACCCATCCCTTAATTCCAAATGCTGTACCAAATACTTTGAATGTTGATAATCATATTTTATTAACTGGTTCAAATGCTTCAGGAAAATCAACATTTATGAAGGCAATCGCCTTAAACCTAATTACAGCTCAAACTATTCACACTGCAACAGCAACTATATTTAAATATCAACCAGGTTATGTCTATACATCAATGGTTAACCAAGATGATATTCTTTCTGGTGACAGTTACTTTATGACCGAAATAAAGTCAATCAAACGCCTATTTGATTTAACACTAACTGACCATATTTATTGCTTTATAGATGAAATATTTAAAGGAACAAATACCACTGAACGTATAGCAGCGTCTGAAGCAGTACTCAATTATTTTGACCAACAAGATGGTTATACAGTTATTGCTGCAACGCACGATATTGAATTATCTGAACTATTAGATCATCAATATTCCAATTACCATTTCAATGAATCCATTTCAGGTAACACAATAGACTTTGATTATAAGATTAAATCTGGAAAAGCTGACACACGAAATGCTATTGAATTATTACGTATCACTGACTTTCCAAATTCTATTTATGAACGCGCAAAATCGACAACACAATAACTTTACTTTGTATAAATAATTAAGCTACACGTTAGTTGAAATTGCCAAATACTTCTTACCTAAGTTCAAAGTTAAGACGGTGTACTTACTTAATACAACATGACACTCTGTTACAAAAATATAAAAATCCAGCAAATGAGCCATTTCATTTGCTGGATTTTGATTTAAATTTTTATATTTATATTTCAATTTGCAACTGAATTTAATTTCTTAAATAGTAAGATCGATGCAAGATCAAATTAATGTTATTCAGCATTAATCATCCAAGTAACCCCAAATGGATCATTAAACATACCATATAATTCTGACCACTCTGTCTTACCTAAAGGCATCGTTGCTTCACATCCCGCTTCTACTGCCTTATTAAAGAAGTCTACTGCACGTTTTTTCGCTGCTTCATCTGATTGATCAAATGTGAATGCAACAATCGCACCACTGTTATCAATTTTTTTATTTTTCCATGTATCACTACAATAAAATGTTTCGCCAAACACTTCAAATGAGGCATGCATAGTGAAATCCGCATCTACTTTATATTCATCTGGCATGTCGTCAAACATCTCATTGTCTCCACCTAAGCGTTGGATATTTGTTGCTCCTAAATGCTTTTCATAGAAATTTAATGCCGCTAAGCTATTTTGAAAATTAAAATATTGAACTGCTTTCATAAATAAGTCCCCCTAATTTTTATCCTTTGCTATGTTTTTTATATTTTGATACTAAAATGTTTATACCCATTTTAACTAAATTTAAATATTACAATTCTTTGCATAAATTAAAAAGATAGTTCGCAACAAAGGCAAACTATCTTATCTAGCATACAAATTCTATTTAAAAAACTTATTGTGAAAAGAGTTCAATATCCATATTACCAAAGCCATTTAGCGCTAGGTCAGCAGTCGCACTCTCTATATATAGATAATACCCTGCCGCTCCTATCATCGCAGCATTGTCTGTACATAACTTAGGACTCGGTATAGCTAAACTAATATTATTTTCTTTACAGGCTTCATTTAAAGACTGTCGTAATCCTTTATTACTAGCAACTCCGCCAGCAACGATCAAGTTTTGTACGTGATATGCATTGCATGCAGCTATTGTTTTACCAACAAGTACCTCGACAACACTGTTTTGAAAACTTGTTGCCACATCTGCATTATTTATAGTTTCACCCTTTTGCTTCAAATTATGAAGTTTATTGATGACTGCACTTTTCAGACCACTAAAACTAAAATCATAGCTATCTTTTTCTAGCCATACACGCGGAAATTCATATACATCCGCACCTTGTGCAGCTAATTTATCTACTTGTGGACCACCAGGGTAGCTTAAACCAATTGTTCTTGCTACTTTGTCATATGCCTCACCAACTGCATCATCCCTCGTTTCACCTATTACTTCAAAGTTCAAATGATCCTTCATATAAATTAATTCAGTGTGACCACCAGAAACAATAAGTGCAATAAGAGGAAACTGAAGCGGCTCTTCTAAGTGATTGGCATAAATATGTCCTGCAATATGATGGACAGGTATAAGTGGTTTATCATATGCAAAGGCTAGTGCTTTAGCAGCATTAATGCCCACTAATAGTGCACCTATTAATCCAGGACCCTGTGTAACTGCTATCGCATCTACATCTTCCATGTTGATACCTGCTTCTAACAACGCTTCATCAACAGTTGTAGTTATACCTTCTACATGGTGTCTACTAGCTACTTCAGGTACAACCCCACCAAAACGCTTATGGCTGTCAATTTGACTTAATACGATGTTACTCATTATTTGTGTGCCATTTTTTATAATACTGACACTTGTTTCATCACAGCTTGATTCAATTGCTAATATAACCGTATCTTTATTCATTTAAATTCACCCACATGACTAACGCATCCTCACCTTCACCGTAATAATTTTTGCGCTTTCCTCCATATTGAAAACCCAAATTTGTGTACACATGTTGTGCTACCGTATTTTCTACTCTTACTTCCAAACTCATAACATCGCATTTTGATTGTGCATAATTCATGGCGTATTTTAATAATAATTGTCCTAAACCATAACCTCTAAATTCTTTATCTATAGCTACAGTAGTAATTTGCGCTTGATCAATAACTATCCAAATGCCTATATATCCAATGATTTGTGCATCATATTCAATTATGAAATAATTTGCAAATTCATTCTTTTCAATTTCATGGAAAAAAGCATCAATTGACCAACTACTATCATTAAAACTAGCCCGCTCTATATCAAATACTTGTGGTACATCATCCTTTGTCATAAATCGTATATTTAATTCTTGTTCTGTTGGTTTAACCAATTTCTCTCAGCCTCTGATAATTTAATATAGTTTGGTGTGAATTCATGCACATTTTCGGGTGACTCGAGCATTTCTATCATATATTTTGCTTGGGGTATATTTGCAACACATTTACCATCTAGATGTATCTGCAAATGGTCTGTGTCAGGTCCAACAAACGTATAATCTTCCCCCAGTTCATGTAATGCTTGTAGTAATTGAGTAATTGGCAAATATTGGTCTTCAATAACAGTTACAAGTTGTTGATCAACATATTTATACACACCTGTATAGACCGCTTCTCGTCTCGCATCAAACACAGGTACAATAAGACCTTGTTCATTTTTTGCAGTTGCTGCAAGCGCCTTTAATGAAGAAACACCGTATAATTTAGCATTCATTGCATAGGCTAATGTTTTAGCAACTGTTACTCCAATTCTTAATCCGGTATAAGAACCAGGTCCTTTTGCTACAACGATACCATCTATTGCACTTTTATCTAAACCACTATCTGCTATAACTTGCTTAATCGACGGCATTAATTGTATGGAATGATTCTTTTTAATATTCGTATTAATCTCACTTAGCGTTTCTTTATCTTGTACCACTGCCACTGATAATGGTTGATTCGATGTATCAATCAAAAGATAGTTCACGTTCAACTGCCTCCTTTATTTTTTGATAATGCGTACCGTGCCCTTCTATCGTAATTGCTCTTTCATGTTCTGAGATTGTATGAATATTAATTGTTAAAAATTCTGATGGGAGAAATTCTGCAATAAATTGACTCCACTCGATAATGACTACAGCATTATCCTCAAAGTATTCATCAAACCCTAAATCTTCATCGGATTCTTCTAATCTATAACAATCCATATGATGTAATTTAACATCGGTTCCTTGATAAGACTTAATAATATTAAATGTTGGTGAATTGATATTTCTACGAACACCGAGTCCTTTACCAATAAATTGTGTAAGTGTTGTTTTGCCGGCACCTAAATCGCCATTAAGCAAGATTATATCTTGTGCACTTACATGTTTCACTAATACTTTAGCAAAATGTTCCATTTCGTCTAAATTTTTTATCTTAATCATCGTTAAACTCCTTTACACGTCAGTAACGCATGGTTATTCGCACCTTGTATTTCAAAATAAAAATATACTGACATTTACATCTGAGCGCATTTTAACTATTATGCTCCATGAATTAAATGACTTACCTATAATAAATTACATTATTGATTTTTCTGATCAGCTTGTACATCACATGCTAAATTTAGATTAAGTACATCCGTCTAGATAATAGAAATTGTGTATTACGCGTTAACCTCTAGTCAATCATAGGAATTAGCAAGCATAATGTCTAATAAATTAACTCCTATATTTTAACAAATTTTAAGTCACTTTACTTCAACATAATATAACTAATTCAATAAATTGTAGTTATTTGAATTGTAAGAAAATTACAAATAGTTATTGACATCATCACATCGATGTAGTAAATTTAATTTATCAAATTTTTAGATATTTCTAACAAATCAAAAAATAAACCATTCTATCGAAAGGAGCATAATAAAATGATGCAAAGTACAATGCAATATCAACCGACAACTTCAAATATTTTAGTCATTTTATTATGCTCGTAGGACTGGAACTTTAGTAAAGAAATTACTAAGAGTTTAAGTCCTCTTTCTAGTTGAATGGGACTTAAAAACGTCCCAATTATTATTGGGACGTTTTTTTATTTTCAATTTTATGGGGGAATCAAACATGAGAAGCGATATGATCAAAAAAGGAGATCATCAAGCTCCAGCAAGAAGTCTTTTACACGCTACGGGCGCTTTAAAACAGCCTACCGATATGAATAAACCTTTCGTAGCAATCTGTAATTCCTATATTGATATTGTCCCTGGACATGTTCACTTACGAGAATTAGGAGATATTGCTAAGGAAGCAATTAGAGAAGCAGGTGCGATTCCTTTCGAATTTAACACAATTGGTGTTGATGATGGTATTGCCATGGGACACATTGGCATGAGATATTCACTTCCATCACGAGAAATCATAGCAGACGCTGCTGAAACAGTTATCAATGCACACTGGTTTGATGGCGTATTTTATATTCCAAACTGTGACAAAATCACTCCAGGAATGTTGCTAGCATCTGTAAGAACAAATGTACCAGCAATCTTTTGCTCAGGTGGTCCAATGAAAGCTGGATTATCTTCTCAGGGTAAAGCCTTAACATTATCTTCGATGTTCGAAGCTGTTGGTGCATTTAAAGATGGTTCAATTTCAAAAGATGAATTTTTAGACATGGAACAAAATGCCTGCCCTACTTGTGGTTCTTGTTCAGGAATGTTCACAGCTAACTCAATGAACTGTTTAATGGAAGTATTAGGATTAGCATTACCTTATAACGGTACTGCATTAGCAGTCAGCGAACAACGCCGTGAAATGATAAGAGAAGCAGCATTCAAATTAGTAGATAACATTAAAAATGATTTAAAACCAAGAGATATCATCACTGAAGAAGCAATTGATGATGCATTCGCATTAGACATGGCTATGGGTGGTTCTACAAATACTGTATTGCACACATTAGCAATCGCTAATGAAGCAGGTATTGATTATGATTTAACAAGAATTAATGAAATTGCTAAAAAGACACCTTATTTATCAAAAATAGCTCCAAGTTCATCATATTCAATGCACGATGTTCATGAAGCTGGCGGTGTTCCTGCAATCATCAATGAATTGTTCAAAAAAGAAGGTACATTACATCCTGATAGAATAACTGCAACTGGTCAAACCTTACGACAAAATAATGAAAATAAAGAAATTTTAAATAGCGACGTAATTAGACATCTAGACAATCCGTATGACAAACAAGGTGGACTATCAATCTTATACGGAAATATAGCTCCTAAAGGTGCAGTCATAAAAGTTGGTGGTGTTGATCCATCTATCAAAGTATTTAAAGGAAAAGCAATTTGTTTCGATTCACATGACGAAGCTGTTGAAGCAATCGACAATCATACTGTTAGAGAAGGACATGTCGTAGTAATTAGATATGAAGGACCTAAAGGTGGACCTGGAATGCCTGAAATGCTAGCACCTACTTCTTCAATCGTTGGTCGTGGGTTAGGTAAAGATGTTGCCTTAATTACAGATGGTCGATTCTCAGGTGCAACAAGAGGTATCGCTGTAGGACATGTATCTCCTGAAGCAGCAGCTGGTGGACCTATCGGATTAATCAACGATGGTGATGAAATTACAATTGATTTAACCAATCGTACATTAGATGTTGATGTATCTACTGAAACATTAGAAGCTAGAAAGCAAGACTTAAAACCATTTAAAGCAAAAGTTAAATCTGGTTACCTTGCACGTTATACAGCATTAGTTACAAGTGCAAATACGGGTGGAATTATGCAAGTACCTGAAAACCTTATCTAAGGAGTGAGAACAATGTCTAAACAAATTGAAACACTTGAGTATGAAAAGTCAGAAAATTTTGATTCTTTGGAAGCAGCCCATTCAGTAGAGCCCGAAGTTGAACTCGAGCAAGATACAGTAGATGAAATGCGTTCTGGTTCTGAATTATTAGTTGAATCTTTAGCAAATGAAAATGTTGACTTTATCTTTGGTTATCCAGGAGGTGCTGTCCTTCCCCTCTATGACACATTCTATGACGGTAAAATAAAACACATTCTAGCTAGACATGAGCAAGGTGCAACACATGCAGCCGAAGGATATGCACGTGTATCAGGAAACACAGGTGTGGTTGTTGTTACAAGCGGTCCTGGAGCTACAAATGCTATCACTGGCATTGCAGATGCATATAGTGATTCGTTACCACTTGTTGTAATTACAGGTCAAGTTGCAACAGCAGGAATTGGAAAAGATGCTTTCCAAGAAGCAGATTTACTTTCTATGACAACACCGATTACAAAACACAATTATCAAGTCAAAAATGTAAATGAAATTCCTAAGATTATTCATGAAGCATTTCATATTGCAAACACAGGTCGTAAAGGGCCAGTTGTAATAGATTTTCCTAAAGATATGGGTATTCTTTCAACAAATGCACAGACGACAGACGAACTAGAATTACCTGGATACCACGTAGCTGATAAACCAGCTGAAAATGAAATTCAAAAATTACGTGACTATTTAAAATCAGCAAAAAAACCAATTGTTTTATCAGGAGCAGGTATAAATCATGCAAAAGCAAATGATGTATTCACTGAATTTGTGACTCGACATCAATTACCTGTAGTAAGTACATTGCTTGGCCTAGGCGCTATACCATATGAACATCCCCTCTTCTTAGGAATGGGAGGCATGCATGGATCATACGCTAGTAATATGGCACTAACAGAATGTGACTTACTCATCAACTTTGGTAGTAGATTTGACGATAGACTAGCAAGTAAACCTGATGAATTTGCGCCAAACGCTAAAATCGTACACGTAGATATTGACCCTTCTGAAATCAATAAGATTATCAAAGTTGATTTAGGTATCGTTGCTGATTGTAAAGCTACATTAGAAGCATTGTTAGACTATGAAAGTTACTCAATAAAACACGATGATTGGTTAGCATACTGTAATAGTAATAAAGAAAAGCATCCATTTTCATATAGTAAAGATGAAGACGAATCATTTTCAAAACCACAGCGTGCGATCGAGTATATCGGTGAAATCACAGATGGTGATGCAATTGTTACTACGGATGTTGGTCAACACCAAATGTGGACAGCTCAATACTATCCATTTAAATCTCATGGACAGTTAGTAACAAGTGGTGGTTTAGGAACGATGGGCTTTGGTATTCCAGCTGCTATTGGTGCAAAATTAGCATCTCCGGATAAAACAGTTGTATCTATTGTTGGTGATGGTGGATTCCAAATGACAAATCAAGAAATGGCAATACTTGAAGAATATGGTTTAGACATTAAAGTAGTTCTAATAAATAACGGGACACTTGGTATGGTTAAACAATGGCAGGATAAGTTCTTTAACAAACGTTTTTCACACTCTGTATTCAATGATCAACCAGATTTCTTGAAATTAGCAGAAGCCTATAATGTTAAAGGATTCTTAATCGATGATCCTACACAATTAGAACAACAAATCGATGCAGCATTTAATCATGACGGTCCAGCACTTATTGAAGTACGTATTTCACCGATAGAGCCTGTAACACCTATGGTACCTAGTGGCAAAGCGAACCATGAGATGGAGGGACTATCATGAGAAGAACATTTAGAACGAAAGTAAGAGATAAAGCAGGAACATTAAATAGATTAACGAGTATCTTTGTACGTCGACAATTTAATATCGTCACACTTTCTGCAACACCTACATTAGATGATGGTATATCAGATATAACATTTGTAGCAGAAGTGCCTGACACAGATGTATTAAGAAATTTAATTCAACAACTAGAGAAACAAATAAACATTATACACGTCGAAGATATTACTGATACTAATACTTATAATAGAGAATTAGTATTAGTGAAATTACAAACACCATCTAATAATGCACAGTTAGAAAAAGTAATAAAACCGTATGATGCGCTAATCTCTATATTAAAGAAAGAAGATGATTATACCTATCTTCAAGCATCTGGTCCTCAATATACAATGGACAACTTATTAGACGATTTATCATCATATGGTATTGCACAAGTTTCTAGAACTGGTTCAGCAGGTATTATTTAGTTGAGTTTTTAGAAAATTTAAAAAATTTATTTAAAACATGGAGGATTTTATTATGACAACAGTTTATTATGACCAATCAGTTACAAAAGACGCATTACAAGGTAAAAAAGTAGCAATCGTGGGATATGGTTCTCAAGGACATGCTCATGCACAAAACTTAAAAGATAACGGCTATGATGTAATCATCGGTATCAGACCAGGAAGTTCTTTCGATAAAGCTAAAGACGATGGTTTCGAAGTTTACCCTGTAAATGAGGCAGCAAAACAAGCTGATGTCATCATGATCTTATTACCAGATGAAATTCAAGGCCAAGTATATAAAGAAGAAATCGAACCTAATTTAGAACCAAACAATGCATTAGTGTTTGCACATGGATTTAATATTCATTTTGACGTAATTCAACCACCAGCAGATGTAGATGTATTCTTAGTAGCTCCTAAAGGTCCAGGTCACTTAGTTCGTCGTACATTCGCTGAAGGTAGTGCAGTCCCTGCCCTATTTGCAGTTCAACAAGATGCTAGTGGTGAAGCTAGAGACTTAGCTTTAAGTTATGCTAAAGGCATCGGTGCAACACGTGCTGGTGTATTAGAAACATCATTCAAAGAAGAAACTGAAACAGATTTATTTGGTGAACAAGCAGTACTTTGTGGTGGTGCTACAAAATTAATTCAATCAGGTTTCGAAACATTAGTAGAAGCTGGTTATCAACCAGAGATCGCTTATTTCGAAGTTTTACATGAAATGAAATTAATCGTTGACCTAATGTATGAAGGCGGTATGGAAAACATGCGTTATTCAATTTCGAATACTGCTGAGTTTGGAGATTATGTATCAGGACCACGTGTAATTACACCAGATGTTAAAGATAATATGAAAGCTGTATTAGAAGATATTCAAAAAGGTAACTTTAGTGATCGTTTCATTAAAGATAATGAAAATAACTTTGAAGAATTCCATAGATTACGTGAAGAACAACACGGCCATCAAATCGAAGCTGTCGGTAAAGACCTACGCGAAATGATGCCATTCATTAAATCAAAAAGTATTCAAAAATAATTTGATTCTTAAATAGCTAACCATCGTAATTAAAGCATTATAAGTCATTTTATATTTAAATTCATAACAATATAAATCACTTATGATGCTTTATACATTACGATTGAATAAAGCGACTATAAAACCTTCAGGGGATGCTATTTAACTATCAATAATTACAACAAATGTTAGGAGATGTTTAAAATGAGTAGCCATATTCAAATTTTTGATACAACACTAAGAGACGGCGAGCAAACACCTGGGGTTAACTTTTCTTTCGACGAACGACTAAAGATTGCAAAGCAATTAGAAAAATGGGGCGTCGATATAATTGAAGCAGGATTTCCTGCATCAAGTTCAGGCAGTTTTGCATCAGTTGAAGCTATTTCAAAAGCTTTAACAACAACAGCAGTTTGTGGACTAGCACGTTGCGTAAAATCCGATATAGACGCAGTTTATGAAGCAACTAAAGAAGCCGCTAAACCAAGAATACACGTATTTATCGCAACTAGCCCCATCCACCGTGACTCAAAACTAATGATGACTAAAGAAGAAGTATTAGCTTCTATTAAAGAACATGTAACTTACGCAAAGCAATTCTTCGAAGTTGTTCAATTTTCACCTGAGGACGCGACAAGAACAGAGTTACCATTCTTAATCGAATGTGTACAAACAGCTGTTGATGCTGGTGCCACTGTTATCAATATCCCAGATACTGTAGGCTTCAGTTATCCTTCAGAATATGGTCAAATTTTTAAAACACTTCTAGATCAAATTAAAACAAATCAAGATGTAATTTACAGTGCACATTGCCATGATGACTTAGGTTTAGCTGTTGCTAACAGTATGGCTGCTATTGAAAATGGCGCTAAACGAATTGAAGGCACCTTAAATGGTATTGGGGAACGTGCAGGTAATACAGCTTTAGAAGAAGTTGCACTTGGCCTTTACGTTCGACAAGATCATTACAATAACCAAACACAAATTAAACTTGCTGAAACTAAACAAACTTCAGATTTAATTTCAAGATTTGCCGGTATTCGAGTCCCAAGAAACAAAGCAATTGTTGGTCAAAATGCATTTAGCCATGAATCAGGAATCCATCAAGACGGTGTTCTAAAGAATCCTGAAACATACGAAATTATGACACCACAATTAGTTGGCGTTGATACTACAGAACTTCCACTTGGAAAGCTTTCAGGTAAGCATGCATTTGCAGAAAAATTAATTGCGCTTGGATATGACGTTTCTCCTGAAGAACAAAAAGTATTATTTAAGCAGTTCAAAGCAATTGCTGACAAGAAAAAATCTGTTACCGATAGAGATATCCACGCATTAATTCAAGGTACTGAGCACGAACAAAATGCAATTTATCAAGTCGAGACATTGCAATTACAATTTGTCTCAAGTGGATTACAAAGTGCAGTAGTAGTCATTAAAGACAACGAAGGTAATACCTATCAAGATTCAAGTATTGGTACAGGTTCAATCGTTTCCATCTATAATGCAGTTGATAGAATATTTAATAAGGAAACAGAATTAATTGATTATACTATCGATTCTGTTACAGAAGGTACTGATGCACAAGGTGAAGTACACGTACAACTTAAAATTAATGACCAGATTGTCACTGGTGTCGGCATCGACCATGATATCCTACTTGCATCATGTAAAGCTTATGTAGAAGCTCATGCAAAATATGCAGCTAATACATCTAAGAAAGAAGGTATACATTCATGAGTTACAAAATAGTAGCATTGCCAGGTGACGGAATTGGTCCTGAAATTTTAAATGGTTCATTAGAAGTCTTAGAAAAATTAAGTGAACAATTCAATTTCGATTATGAAATCGAGAGTCACGACTTTGGTGGTATCGCTATCGATAATCATGGCAAACCACTTCCAGAAACAACATTAACCGCTTGTAAAAATGCAGATGCGATCTTACTAGGTGCTGTGGGGGGACCTAAGTGGACAGATCCAAATAATAGGCCTGAGCAAGGTTTATTAGGTATACGTAAAGCATTGGGTCTATTTGCTAATATTCGCCCCACTACAGTAACAAATGGCACAAGTCATTTATCCCCTATTAAAGAAGAACGCGTAGCAGGAACAGATTTTATTTTAGTAAGAGAGTTAACTGGAGGCATCTACTTCGGTGAGCCAAAACATTGGAATGACGAATCAGCACTAGACTCTTTGACTTATAGCCGTGATGAAATTGAGCGCATTGCTAGAGTTGGATTTGATTTAGCACAGAAACGTCATAAAAAACTTACTTCTGTAGATAAAGAAAATGTTTTATCTTCTAGTAAATTGTGGCGTAAAGTCATAGATGAAGTTGCGAAAGATTATCCTGAGGTTGAAGTAAATCATTTATTAGTGGATGCTTGCGCAATGCATTTAATTACCAACCCATCTCAATTCGATGTCATCGTTACTGAAAACTTATTCGGTGATATTTTAAGTGATGAAGCTTCAGTAATTCCTGGTTCTTTAGGTCTTTCACCTTCTGCTAGTTTTAGCGAACAAGGCCCAAGACTTTATGAACCAATTCATGGTTCTGCACCTGATATCGCCAATCAAGATAAGGCTAATCCATTTGGAATGCTACTTTCAGTTGTAATGTGTTTACGAGAGAGTCTTAATGAAAATGAAGCAGCTACAAAACTTGAAACTGTAATTTATCAATTAATTAAAGAAGGCAAGACAACCCAAGACCTAAATGGTCATTATAAAACATCTGAAATATTTAATTTTGTAAAAGAAAATCTATAAAAGGAGGAGATGTCATATGGGTAAAACACTATTTGATAAAGTTTGGAATAAACATGTCTTAACTGGTAAAGAAGGTGACCCACAGTTATTATACATTGATTTGCATCTAATACATGAAGTTACATCTCCTCAAGCATTTGAAGGTTTGCGTCTTCAAAATCGTAAACTACGTCGTCCGGATTTAACGTACGCGACACTTGATCATAACGTACCAACAATAGATATTTTTAATATTAAGGATGAGATTGCAAACAAACAAATTACAACTTTGCAAAAAAATGCTAAAGAGTTTGGTGTTCATATATTTGATATGGGTTCTGACGAACAAGGTATAGTGCATATGGTTGGACCAGAAACAGGATTAACTCAACCTGGTAAAACAATCGTATGTGGCGATTCTCACACTGCAACACATGGTGCATTTGGCGCTATTGCATTTGGAATCGGTACAAGTGAAGTTGAACATGTTTTTGCAACTCAAACACTTTGGCAAACTAAACCAAAAAATTTAAAAATTGACGTTACAGGGAAACTTCCTACTGGTGTTTATGCTAAGGATATCATTCTCTATCTTATTAGCCAGTATGGTGTTGACTTTGGAACGGGTTATGCATTGGAATTTACTGGTGAGACAATTCGATCACTTTCTATGGAAGCGCGTATGACGATTTGTAACATGGCCATTGAGGCCGGTGCAAAATATGGCATGATGCAACCAGATGATATTACATTTGAATATGTAAAAGGTCGTCCTTATGCAACTAATTATGAATATTCAATAGATGAGTGGAAAGAGCTTTACACAGATGATGATGCACAATTTGACAAAGTTATCACTTTAGATGTTACTAATTTAGAACCACAAGTTACTTGGGGAACAAATCCAGAAATGGGAGTGAGTTTCAATGAACCTTTCCCAGAAATTCAAAATGTTAACGATGAACGTGCATATAATTATATGGATTTGAAACCAGGTCAAAAAGCTGAAGATATTGAACTTGGTTATGTGTTCTTGGGTTCATGTACTAATGCAAGACTATCAGACCTAGTTGAAGCTAGTGAAATTGTCAAAGGTAATAAAGTACATCCAAATATTACCGCTATTGTTGTGCCTGGTTCACGTACTGTAAAAATTGAAGCTGAAAAACTAGGTCTAGATAAAGTCTTTAAAGATGCAGGATTTGATTGGAGAGAACCTGGTTGTTCAATGTGTTTAGGTATGAATCCGGATCAAGTTCCTACCGGAGTACACTGTGCTTCAACGAGTAACCGAAACTTTGAAGGTAGACAAGGTAAAGGTGCGAGAACACATCTCGTCTCCCCTGCTATGGCTGCAGCAGCTGCTATAAATGGTAAATTCGTAGATGTAAGAAAGGTTGTTGTTTAATATGGAAATCAAACCGATTACTACTTATACAGGAAAGGTTGTACCATTATTTAATGATAATATTGATACAGATCAAATTATTCCTAAAGCACATTTGAAACGAATTTCAAAAACAGGGTTTGGACCATTTGCATTCGATGAATGGCGCTATTTAGATGACGGTTCTGATAATCCAGACTTTAATCCAAATAAACCAGAGTATCAAGGTGCGAGCATTTTGATTACTGGTGATAACTTTGGTTGTGGTTCAAGTCGTGAACATGCAGCATGGGCACTAAAAGATTACGGATTTGATATTATTATTGCAGGTGGTTATAGTGATATTTTCTATATGAATTGTACTAAGAACGCCATGTTGCCTATCGTTCTAGATGAGCCTGCAAGAAAATATCTAGCAGAAGCTAAAGAAATTACTGTAGATTTACCTAATCAAACCGTTTATACATCAGAAAAATCATTCCACTTTGATATTGATGATACTTGGAAAAACAAACTTGTTAAAGGTTTAGATGATATAGCAATTACTTTAGAATATGAAGAACAAATTAAATCTTATGAAAAAACAAAAACATTTTAATCTTATTAAATAAAGGTGTGAAACTTATGACTGTAAAAACAACTGTTTCTTCTAAAGATATTGATGAAGCTTTCTTACAATTAAAAGATATAGTGAAAGAAACCCCTCTTCAAAAAGATCATTATCTCTCTCATAAATATGAGTGCGATGTATATTTAAAACGTGAAGACTTACAATGGGTACGTTCTTTCAAATTAAGAGGCGCATATAATGCAATCATTACTTTAAAAGAAGAAGAACGACGAAATGGAATTACTTGTGCAAGTGCAGGTAATCATGCTCAGGGCGTAGCGTTTACTGCTAGCAAATTAAATTTAAATGCAGTAATCTTTATGCCTGTGACGACACCACTACAAAAAATTAACCAAGTTAAATTTTTCGGTGGTACAAATGTAGAAGTCGTTCTTACAGGTGATACTTTTGATGATTGTTTGAAAGAAGCACTTACCTATACACAAGAACATCAAATGAACTTTATTGATCCTTTTAATAATATATATACAATTGCAGGACAAGGTACACTTGCAAAGGAAATCCTTAATCAATCTAAAGAAGATAATGTCAAATTTGATTACTTATTTGCAGCAATTGGTGGTGGCGGTTTAATTTCAGGTGTTGGCACATACTTTAAAGAACATTCACCTAACACATCCATTGTTGGTGTTGAACCAGCTGGAGCTAGTAGTATGTATGCCTCTGTTGTATTAGAAAATCACATCGTAACATTACCTAATATTGATAAGTTTGTCGATGGCGCTTCAGTTGCACGTGTCGGTGAAATCACTTATGACATTGCAAAAAATGTTGTAGATGATTATGTTCAAGTACATGAAGGTGCTGTGTGTAGCACAATTTTAGATATGTACTCAAAACAGGCAATTATTGCAGAACCAGCAGGTGCATTAAGTGTAAGTGCCTTAGAACAATACAAATCAGAAATCAAAGGAAAATCAGTTGTTTGTGTCGTTAGTGGTGGTAACAATGACATCAATAGAATGAAAGAAATCGAAGAACGTTCATTACTCTTCGAAGAGATGAAACACTATTTCATCTTGAACTTTCCACAAAGACCAGGTGCATTAAGAGAATTTGTAAATGATGTATTAGGTCCAAAAGATGATATCACAAAATTTGAATACTTAAAAAAATCATCACAAAATACAGGTACGGTTATTATTGGTATACAACTTTATGAACATAACGATTTAGATCAACTTAAAGCCAATGTAGATGATTTTGATCCTTCAAATATTTATATTAACGAAAATAAAATGCTTTACTCACTTCTTATTTAATACTAATTAGCGTTTTTTCATAAAAAGAGCAATCATTTCAATATAAATGATTGCTCTTTTTAATTTGTAAAAACCATTTTTCACTTACCGCATGTAAGTTCAAGTCGTCGTTCGCTCAATTCGTCAGCTTCAAACACTTTCTACTTGTCAGTGTGATTCAGAAGTTAAGCTCTTTTAAAGCAAAAAAAAGAGACCTCACGGTCTCGGCTCATCGCATCTCTGCTTGCCTGGCAACGTCCTACTCTTGCGGAACGTAAGTCTGCTACCATCGGCACTATGGAGCTTTTCTGACATGTAGTCAAGCGCTCGCATCTTTCCTCATTTTCTCTTTCTCCTCTTTCACTTACCGCGTGTAAGTTCAAGTCGTCGTTCGCTCAATTCGTCAGCTTCAAACGCTTTCTACTTGTCAGTGTGATTCAGAAGTTAAGCTCCTTAGATATAAAAAAAAGAGACCTCACGGTCTCGGCTCATCGCATCTCTGCTTGCCTGTATAGTACCACTTATTACAGCTTTTTTTACATCATCACTATTAATCTATATATTAAGCTTTTCTTTTTACTTCGTTTTTAGTTTAGTGGTACTTATATAAGCGCTTTAGCTCTTATATTCCACTACCCTACTCTTGCGGAACGTAAGTCTGATTACCATCGGCGCTATGGAGCTTTTCTGACATGTAGCCAAGCGCTCGCATCTTTCCTCATTTTCTCTTTCTCCTCTTTCACTTACCGCATGTAAGTTCAAGTCGTCGTTCGCTCAATTCGTCAGCTTCAAACGCTTTCTACTTGTCAGTGTGATTCAGAAGTTAAGCTCCTTAGATATAAAAAAAAGAGACCTCACGGTCTCGGCTCATCGCATCTCTGCTTGCCTGGCAACGTCCTACTCTTGCGGAACGTAAGTCCGACTACCATCGGCGCTAAGGAGCTTAACTTCTGTGTTCGGCATGGGAACAGGTGTGACCTCCTTGCCATTGTCACCAGACAATGAAATGTATTAAATTATACATTCAAAACTAGATAGTAAGTAAAATATAATTACCAATCAAAACGGTTTATAAAATTGATTAAGTCTTCGATCGATTAGTATTCGTCAGCTCCACGTATCGCTACGCTTCCACCTCGAACCTATTAACCTCATCATCTTTGAGGGATCTTATAACCGAAGTTGGGAAATCTCATCTTGAGGGGGGCTTCATGCTTAGATGCTTTCAGCACTTATCCCGTCCATACATAGCTACCCAGCGATGCCGTTGGCACGACAACTGGTACACCAGAGGTATGTCCATCCCGGTCCTCTCGTACTAAGGACAGCTCCTCTCAAATTTCCTACGCCCACGACGGATAGGGACCGAACTGTCTCACGACGTTCTGAACCCAGCTCGCGTACCGCTTTAATGGGCGAACAGCCCAACCCTTGGGACCGACTACAGCCCCAGGATGCGATGAGCCGACATCGAGGTGCCAAACCTCCCCGTCGATGTGAACTCTTGGGGGAGATAAGCCTGTTATCCCCGGGGTAGCTTTTATCCGTTGAGCGATGGCCCTTCCATGCGGAACCACCGGATCACTAAGTCCGTCTTTCGACCCTGCTCGACTTGTAGGTCTCGCAGTCAAGCTTCCTTATGCCTTTACACTCTATGAATGATTTCCAACCATTCTGAGGAAACCTTTGAGCGCCTCCGTTACTCTTTAGGAGGCGACCGCCCCAGTCAAACTGCCCATCTGACACTGTCTCCCACCATGATAAATGGTGCGGGTTAGAAATCCAACACAGCGAGGGTAGTATCCCACCAACGCCTCCACGTAAGCTAGCGCTCACGTATCAACGGCTCCTACCTATCCTGTACAAGCTGTGACGAATTTCAATATCAGACTACAGTAAAGCTCCACGGGGTCTTTCCGTCCTGTCGCGGGTAACCTGCATCTTCACAGGTACTATGATTTCACCGAGTCTCTCGTTGAGACAGTGCCCAAATCGTTACGCCTTTCGTGCGGGTCGGAACTTACCCGACAAGGAATTTCGCTACCTTAGGACCGTTATAGTTACGGCCGCCGTTTACTGGGGCTTCGATTCGTAGCTTCGCAGAAGCTAACCACTCCTCTTAACCTTCCAGCACCGGGCAGGCGTCAGCCCCTATACATCACCTTACGGTTTAGCAGAGACCTGTGTTTTTGATAAACAGTCGCTTGGGCCTATTCACTGCGGCTCTCCTGGGCGTTAACCCTAAAGAGCACCCCTTCTCCCGAAGTTACGGGGTCATTTTGCCGAGTTCCTTAACGAGAGTTCGCTCGCTCACCTTAGAATTCTCATCTTGACTACCTGTGTCGGTTTGCGGTACGGGCACCACACTTCTAGCTAGAGGCTTTTCTTGGCAGTGTGAAATCAACGACTCGAGGAAACAATTTCCTCTCCCCATCACAACTTGACCTTAAGAGTACCGGATTTGCCTAATACTCAGTCTCATTGCTTGGACGTGCACTCCAACAGCACGCTTCGCCTATCCTACTGCGTCCCCCCATCGCTTAAAACGAATTATGGTGGTACAGGAATATCAACCTGTTATCCATCGCCTACGCCTGTCGGCCTCAGCTTAGGACCCGACTAACCCAGAGCGGACGAGCCTTCCTCTGGAAACCTTAGTCAATCGGTGGACGGGATTCTCACCCGTCTTTCGCTACTCACACCGGCATTCTCACTTCTAAGCGCTCCACATGTCCTTGCGATCATGCTTCAACGCCCTTAGAACGCTCTCCTACCATTGTCCTACGGACAATCCACAGCTTCGGTAATATGTTTAGCCCCGGTACATTTTCGGCGCAGTGTCACTCGACTAGTGAGCTATTACGCACTCTTTAAATGATGGCTGCTTCTAAGCCAACATCCTAGTTGTCTGGGCAACGCCACATCCTTTTCCACTTAACATATATTTTGGGACCTTAGCTGGTGGTCTGGGCTGTTTCCCTTTCGAACACGGACCTTATCACCCGCGTTCTGACTCCCAAGTTAAATTGATTGGCATTCGGAGTTTGTCTGAATTCGGTAACCCGAGAAGGGCCCCTCGTCCAAACAGTGCTCTACCTCCAATAATCATCACTTGAGGCTAGCCCTAAAGCTATTTCGGAGAGAACCAGCTATCTCCAGGTTCGATTGGAATTTCTCCGCTACCCACAACTCATCCGCTCACTTTTCAACGTAAGTCGGTTCGGCCCTCCATTCAGTGTTACCTGAACTTCAGCCTGGTCATGGGTAGATCACCTGGTTTCGGGTCTACGACCAAATACTCAACGCCCTATTCAGACTCGCTTTCGCTACGGCTCCACATTCACTGCTTAACCTTGCATCAAATCGTAACTCGCCGGTTCATTCTACAAAAGGCACGCCATCACCCATTAACGGGCTCTGACTACTTGTAAGCACACGGTTTCAAGTTCTATTTCACTCCCCTTCCGGGGTACTTTTCACCTTTCCCTCACGGTACTGGTTCACTATCGGTCACTAGAGAGTATTTAGCCTTAGGAGATGGTCCTCCCAGATTCCGACGGAATTTCACGTGCTCCGTCGTACTCAGGATCCACTCAAGAGAGAATAAACTTTCGACTACAGGATTATTACCTTCTATGATTCATCTTTCCAAATGATTCGTCTAATTTATTCCTTTGTAACTCCGTATAGAGTGTCCTACAACCCCAACAAGCAAGCTCGTTGGTTTGGGCTGTTCCCGTTTCGCTCGCCGCTACTCAGGGAATCGATTTTTCTTTCTCTTCCTGCGGGTACTAAGATGTTTCAGTTCTCCGCGTCTGCCTTCAGATATGCTATGTATTCACATATCGATAACACGACATAACTCGTGCTGGGTTTCCCCATTCGGAAATCTCTGGATCAAAGCTTACTTACAGCTCCCCAAAGCATATCGTCGTTAGTAACGTCCTTCATCGGCTTCTAGTGCCAAGGCATCCACCGTGCGCCCTTAATAACTTAATCTTTTTGTTTTCCAATACAACGTCGTTGTTTGAAAACCCAAAATGTTATTAATCTGTGAGTGTTCTTTCGAACACTAGCGATTATTTCTTTTTGAATTCAAGCTTTTTTAAAACTCTAATTCACTCGGTTTTGCTTGGTAAAATCTATATATTTTACTTACTTATCTAGTTTTCAATGTACAATCTTTGAATCCTCTAAATGAGCATTCAAAACTGAATACAATATGTCAATGTTATTCCTCTTATCATCTTCTAAAGAAGATGTTCCGAATATATCCTTAGAAAGGAGGTGATCCAGCCGCACCTTCCGATACGGCTACCTTGTTACGACTTCACCCCAATCATTTGTCCCACCTTCGACGGCTAGCTCCATAAATGGTTACTCCACCGGCTTCGGGTGTTACAAACTCTCGTGGTGTGACGGGCGGTGTGTACAAGACCCGGGAACGTATTCACCGTAGCATGCTGATCTACGATTACTAGCGATTCCAGCTTCATGTAGTCGAGTTGCAGACTACAATCCGAACTGAGAACAACTTTATGGGATTTGCATGACCTCGCGGTTTAGCTGCCCTTTGTATTGTCCATTGTAGCACGTGTGTAGCCCAAATCATAAGGGGCATGATGATTTGACGTCATCCCCACCTTCCTCCGGTTTGTCACCGGCAGTCAACCTAGAGTGCCCAACTTAATGATGGCAACTAAGCTTAAGGGTTGCGCTCGTTGCGGGACTTAACCCAACATCTCACGACACGAGCTGACGACAACCATGCACCACCTGTCACTTTGTCCCCCGAAGGGGAAAGCTCTATCTCTAGAGTGGTCAAAGGATGTCAAGATTTGGTAAGGTTCTTCGCGTTGCTTCGAATTAAACCACATGCTCCACCGCTTGTGCGGGTCCCCGTCAATTCCTTTGAGTTTCAACCTTGCGGTCGTACTCCCCAGGCGGAGTGCTTAATGCGTTAGCTGCAGCACTAAGGGGCGGAAACCCCCTAACACTTAGCACTCATCGTTTACGGCGTGGACTACCAGGGTATCTAATCCTGTTTGATCCCCACGCTTTCGCACATCAGCGTCAGTTACAGACCAGAAAGTCGCCTTCGCCACTGGTGTTCCTCCATATCTCTGCGCATTTCACCGCTACACATGGAATTCCACTTTCCTCTTCTGCACTCAAGTTTCCCAGTTTCCAATGACCCTCCACGGTTGAGCCGTGGGCTTTCACATCAGACTTAAGAAACCGCCTACGCGCGCTTTACGCCCAATAATTCCGGATAACGCTTGCCACCTACGTATTACCGCGGCTGCTGGCACGTAGTTAGCCGTGGCTTTCTGATTAGGTACCGTCAAGATGTGCACAGTTACTTACACATATGTTCTTCCCTAATAACAGAGTTTTACGAGCCGAAACCCTTCATCACTCACGCGGCGTTGCTCCGTCAGGCTTTCGCCCATTGCGGAAGATTCCCTACTGCTGCCTCCCGTAGGAGTCTGGACCGTGTCTCAGTTCCAGTGTGGCCGATCACCCTCTCAGGTCGGCTACGTATCGTCGCCTTGGTAAGCCATTACCTTACCAACTAGCTAATACGGCGCGGGTCCATCTATAAGTGATAGCAAAACCATCTTTCACTATAGAACCATGCGGTTCTATATGTTATCCGGCATTAGCCCCGGTTTCCCGGAGTTATTCCAGTCTTATAGGTAGGTTACCCACGTGTTACTCACCCGTCCGCCGCTAACGTCAAAGGAGCAAGCTCCTTATCTGTTCGCTCGACTTGCATGTATTAGGCACGCCGCCAGCGTTCATCCTGAGCCAGGATCAAACTCTCCATAAAAAATTATGATGTTTGATTAGCTCATAAAATACTAATTTGTGTTATCATTAACACGTTTTTTGAACCAACGATTATCGTTGTGTTCGGAATTAACGTTGACATATTGCAATTCAGTTTTCAATGTTCATTAATGTATATATGGAGCGGGTGATGGGAATCGAACCCACAACATCAGCTTGGAAGGCTGAGGTTTTGCCATTAAACTACACCCGCAAATTTATAGTGTTAATATATTATTAAGAAGTTATTTGATGCGGCCGAGAGGATTTGAACCTCCACGGGATTACTCCCACTAGGCCCTCAACCTAGCGCGTCTGCCATTCCGCCACGACCGCTTGGCAAAACGGTTCTCTTAAAGTTACAAATATTATTGTAATCTATTTGTAATGCTTTGTCAACAACTTTTTAAATTTGCTTTAACAATGTTTAAGATTTATTAATGTTGTTACTTATTATTTTCGCAACGTTTAATATCTTATAACATATACAAACTATCGTCAACATTTCCACCGAAGAAAATATTGAAATTTGACACTAACTCAAAATATTTTCTCTATTTATTACTATTATCTATAATAACTTGCCTAATAATACTAAAAAACACCATTATCGATATTCCGATAATGGTGTTCTTATAATACACTATTTGTTATTTAACATATTTCAATTAATTTTCCACTACAAACGCCACAAACCATCTTTTGAGTATTTACTTTGCGAATCCTTTTAAACTCTGTGCCGCAATGATTACATTGATAAACATGCTTTACACGATCTTCATAATCTGTAATTGCAGAACAATATCTTGGTGCGCCAGTTATCCTACTCAATTCTTTAAAATCTTTATCTCTGTGTTGATAACCTTTACCTTCAAGGTGCAAATGATAATGACATAATTCATGTTTGATAATATCAATCACTGCCTTAGTACCATACGTTTCAAATTGCTTATTATTGACTTCTATATTATGTGACTTAAGTAAATAACGACCGCCCGTTGTTCGCAATCGATTATTTAAATAGGCTTTATGCTTAAATTTTTTATTGAACAAATTCTCAGAAATGCTTTCAGTTAACCTTTGCAATTCTTTATTATTCAACTGGATCAATCATCGTTAATGAAACTTTTCCTTTCTTCTCATCAATATCTAATATCCATACATCTACAATATCACCAACACTCACTATATCCATTGGATTTTTAACAAATTTCTTCGATAGTTTAGATACATGTACTAAGCCATCTTGTTTGACTCCTATATCAACAAACGCCCCAAAGTCCACAACATTTCTCACTGTACCACTTAATTTCATATTTTTGGATAAGTCCTCGATAGAAAGCACATCAGATTTTAGAATTGGTGTTTCATAAGCATCACGTGGATCTCTGTTAGGTGCAATAAGTGATTTAGTTATGTCTTCTAATGTTGGTTCTCCAATGTTTAGCCGAGTAGCAATTTCTGCAATATCAATTTTATTTATTGCTTCTTTCAAATTATCTGTTCCTAAATCATCTGTTGATAAATTTAGTTCATTTAAAAGTTGATAAGTCACTTCATAACTCTCTGGATGTATAGATGTATTATCAAGTGGCTCTTGACCATCGACTATTCTTAAAAAACCAATACTTTGTTCAAATGTTTTAGCACCTAATCTTTTAACTTTAGCTATTTCTTTATTATGTTTGATAGCTCCATTTTCTTCGCGATAGTCTATAATATTTTGTGCGATTGAAGCAGACAATCCAGAAACATATTGTAATAATGATTTTGAAGCTGTATTAACATCAACCCCAACTTGGTTAACTGCTGTTTCTACTACAAATGTTAAAGCACCTTCTAATTGTTTTTGGTTTACATCATGTTGATATTGACCTACACCAATTGACTTTGGATCAATTTTAACTAATTCGCTTAATGGATCTTGCACACGTCTACCGATTGATACAGCACTTCTTTCTTCAACCTGAAAGTCAGGAAACTCAGATCTAGCAATTTCTGATGCTGAATATACTGATGCACCCGCTTCATTAACAATGATAAATTGTACATTTAAGTTGTGTGTTTGAATCATGTTGGCAACAAACTGTTCTGTTTCACGACTAGCTGTCCCATTACCAATTGCGATTAATTCTACATCATAGTCTTTTACATATTTTAAAAATGTTTTCTCTGCAGCTTCTACTTTATTTACTGGCGGATGAGGATACATTACGCCTTTAGCAATAAATGTTCCGAAAGGATTAATCACAGCAAGTTTACAACCTGTTCTAAATGCTGGATCTACACCAAGAATTTGCTTACCTTTCATCGGTGGTTGTAATAACAAGTTTCTTAAGTTTTCGCTGAAGACGTCTATTGCATGCGCTTCTGCTTTCTCTGTCAAATCACCTCTAATTTCTCTTTCAATTGAAGGCATTATCAATCTCTTCAAACTATCTTTAACAGCATCTACAATAAATTCTGTACCTTCATGCTCTGCTGTCACTTCATATTTACGGATATAGTTTTCAATTCCAGTTATATCCATTTCTAGTTTAACGGAAATTACTTTCTCTTTTTCTCCTCGATTAATTGCTAACACACGATGATTCGCTATTTTTTTAATCGGTTCTGAATAATCATAGTACATACTAAAAATTTCTTTTTCATCTTCAGCATTTTTCTTTTTCTGAGTTACCAATTGACCATACATATATGTATCTTTTAAGATTTTCTTTCTATATTTAGGTTCATCCGATATATGCTCAGCGATAATATCTTGAGCACCTTGTATCGCTGCGCTAGTATCTTTAACTTCCTCATTTATAAATTGTTGTGCTTTACTCTCAATCGATTCAGTCAATTTTGGTTGCTTTAACCAAATCGCTAATGGTTCTAAACCTTTTCTTTTAGCTTCAGTAGCTCTTGTTTTTTTCTTTTGTTTAAAAGGTCTATACAAATCTTCAACACGTTGTAATTTCGTTTGTTTTAAAATATCTTGCTTTAATTCGTTTGTAAGTAAACCTTGTTCATTAATATTATTAATTACTTCTTCTTTTCTTTTCTGAAGATTAACCATATATTGATATTCATCATCAATTTGTTTAATTTCTACTTCATCTAAACCGCCAGTTTGTTCTTTACGGTAACGTGCAATAAAAGGCACCGTATTTTTATCTTCTAATAATGACAACACCGCATTAATTTGTTGTGTTGTAAAATTATATTTTTCTCTAATAGATTGTATTAAGTTGCTATCCATAGTGTCCTCCAATTGTTACATTTTTACGCTTATCTTTATTTTAACACATACTGTATACTACTAAGTTTGTTAACTATAAACCAAAATACTTTAGATGTATTTTACATAAAAAAGAGACAGTGATTCCCTAGATAAAGGTTACTGTCTCTTTTAATTATCATTTATTTGCAGCATCTTGTAACTTTTTAATTGCTGTACGCTGTAGTCTAGAAACATGCATTTGGCTCAAACCAATTCTCTCACCTGTTTCCTTTTGACTCAGTCCTTCAATAAATGTACATTGAATGATTTGTCTTTCACGTTCAGAAAGAATAGGAAGTATTTTTTCTAATATCATGCGTTTTTCTGTTAGATCATAATTATCATCTTGTTGACCCATAATATCGAGTAATGTGACAGTAGAACCATCTTTGTCAGCTTCTATTGAATGGTCAACACTTAAAGCGTTATAGCTTTGTCCCATTTCCATAGCTTCCAATACTTCTTCTTCATTTACTTCCAATCGATCTGCTATTTCTTCAATTGAAGGTGAACGTTCTAACTCATTTGTTAGTTCATCGCTCACTTTTTTTATACGCGGCCCTATTTCTTTTATTCTTCTAGGCACATGTACACTCCATGTTTTATCACGTAAATAACGCTTGATCTCACCAATAACTGTCGGTACTAAAAAAGCTTCAAATTTCCTGTCAAATGACAGGTCAAATCGATTGATAGCTCCTATTAATCCAACCATACCAACCTGAACAAGGTCTTCGTGATGAGATTGACCTTTAGAATATTTATATGCCAATGATTCAATCAACTTTCTATAATGCTTGACTAATTTATCTTGCGCATCAGTGTGTTCATTATTTTGTTGTTCTTTAATCCATTGGTTTATTTGTTCAGGTGATACATCATTAACTGATTTCGACTCTTTCGCCATTATTTCGCACCTGCTCTTTTTTAATATACTTTATCATACTGATTGTTACACCTGATTGTTTATCGACTGTAACTTCATCCATTAAAGATTCAATTAAAAATAGACCCAGACCACCTTCTCTTAAGAAATCAATATTCTCATCTTCCTTATATGGTCCCAATTTTTCTTTTGTTTCTTCATAATCAAAGCTATCACCTTGATCAGATATAACAATTTTAATTTTGTCGTCAAAGATTTCAAAACATAGGTTAATCATGCCTACGTTATCTGGGTTGTCTTTATATGCATGTTTAACTGCATTAGTTACAGCTTCACTTACGGCAATTTTTGCATCTTCAATATCGTCATATGATGCGCCAGCTCTTGAAAACACTCCAGACAATGTTAGTCGAATTAAACTGACATACTCTGCAGATGCTGGCAAGCGCATTTCAATATAATCTTGTTTTTGTTGCACGTTATTCAACCTCCGTTCCTTCATTAACATGCATCAAATCTTTCAAACCAGTTATATCAAAAAGTCGACTTATACGATCTGAAACACCTAATATATATAGTTCTTTATCGTGTTGGTTTAGCGCTTTTAGCGTTCCAACAAATAATCCTAATCCTGTTGAATCCATATAACTCACATTTTCTAAATTTACATGTATATCATGAGTTCCTTCTTGTCGCATCGGCACTAAGACTTCTTCTAATTCTGGAACAGTATAAACGTCTAGTTCTCCTCCAACTTTTACCTCATAATATGTATCATGAGTTACTGTTTCAATATTAAGATTCATAACATTACACTCCTAATTATAGTCTAATTCCTAATTTTTATACCCTTTAAACGCAAAACTAACCTAGTCTATTAAAAACTAATTCACTCTTTTTATAATTAATATCGTTAAATCGTCTCGCTTCTCTGGTTTTTGAACTTTTAAAATCGCTTCATATAATAACTGTACGATATCCTGTGGATGCATATGTTTGTATTTATGAATCATATTTAAAAGAATTTCTGTATCCACAAAATCTCCTGATTCATTTCGCACCTCGGTGACGCCATCGGTAAAGATGATTACAAGGTCATCCAAATAAATAGGTATTTCTTGTTGTTTATATCTCGTTTGTTGATTAACACCTAGCACGCGACCACGCACACTTATTTCTTCAAATTCTTCAGTTTCCGCTCGATATATGTAGCCAGGTTCATGTCCTGCCGAACTGCAATATAATAAATGATTTAATTCTTCATATAAGCCATAAAACATCGTCACAAACATATTTTGATTTACATTTTTTTCGACAACACGGTTCAATCTCTTTAAACCATCACTTGGTAATTGTGAATGACCATATGAGTCCATACCAAATTTAATCATACTCATCGCTAGCGCTGCAGGTATACCTTTACCGATAACATCGGCAACAGCAAAACTCATCGTACCATCTTTATGATCAATCAAGTTAAAATAATCGCCACTTACTTTTTGAGCAGCTACTGAAATGACCCCAATTTGTATGCTATCAAACTGAGGTATATCCGTCTTTAACATGGTTTGTTGAAGTCTTGAAGCTAAATCAATTTCTTTATCATGATATTGTAATCGATCAACGAGTCTTTGATAATCTCTATAATTATATCCGAAGCCTCTA
Source organism: Staphylococcus gallinarum (assembly GCF_029774255.1). Classification (NCBI taxonomy): domain Bacteria; kingdom Bacillati; phylum Bacillota; class Bacilli; order Caryophanales; family Staphylococcaceae; genus Staphylococcus; species Staphylococcus gallinarum. Next base: position 939,540 of record NZ_CP069082.1, on the reverse strand, counting down.
ACAACTTCTTTAAGCACATTGAATGTTTCTAAAATTTGAGTTTCACTTAATTCCAACTTTTTAACATAGTCTTTATGAATTTGTACGATGTCTTCAGGCAAAAGATCTTTTTTTATGATTTCATTTGTGAAGACTTCCGTCTTTTTTAGTAATTCAGTACTATCTGTTGTATGTAAACTCTCATCAATTAGCGCTTTATATTGATTTTTGAATTCTTCCACGTGGTAATTCCTCCTCAAAATGCAAATATAAATCGCATACATCGCCTTTTAACATATCTAAAAAGTAATTATGTATGTATAACTCTTAAATACATCGATATTTAATTATTTATTATAAATCATCCGAATATATTATCACAAACATATCAGTTTATTTTTTAATATTTTATTTATAAATAAGTAATAAAAAAGCTTTAGGATAACCTAAAGCTTTTAAACTTTGACATCCTTTCATAAGTCATATCTACAATAATTTAAATATGCAATCTGAAAGATTACATTTATTCTTACAATTAAGTGTTTATTGCATTCTATAGAGACTAGATGTCTATACTTCATTATTTTGTTGACTTATTTAATAAACTTATTATAACTAAGGCTTGTGGTTTCTTACATTATGTAGGCCTAAGCTAATGTCAATGGCATAATTAACTTCTTTCATCTTCTCTTCAGATAGATATGTTAACTTTTCCTTTAACCTTTTCTTGTCTAAAGTTCTTATTTGCTCAAGCAAAATCACCGAATCTTTATCAAGTTTATATTTACTTTTTTCTATTTCTACATGTGTAGGTATTTTAGCTTTATTTATCCTACCTGTAATTGCCGCAACAATTACGGTAGGACTATATTTATTTCCAGTATCATTCTGTATGATAACTACAGGTCTAATTCCCCCTTGTTCAGACCCTTGAACTGGTGATAAATCAGCTAAATAGACGTCTCCTCTTCTCATCATTCATTGTTATTCTTAGAGCTGATATAAATTTCATTGCAATCACAAGCTTCACATTCAAATGGAAAAGCTTCTGCTGCAAGGGAGAGGTTTAAATCGGCCATCTGAGAATAACCTTCTTTTAGTAGTTGTTCTATGCTATTATGATTTCTGCTTTGCGTGATACTTACCATGAATAAAGACCTCCATGTGACTAAAAATAGAATATATTATGTTTACTTGTTAGATATATAATAACAAATTTTAAATACAGTGACTATACTATTTTAGTAATTCATTATTTATTTCTACGACTTCAGTCCCATGATATATTCGTGGCAATCTTCTATTTAAGTTACAAAGCACCTCATAATTAATTGTATGTTGTTGTCGTGCCAATGCTTCAGCTGATTGTGGTGTATCTACATGATGATCCATTAAAATCACCTTATCTCCTACTTTAATTTCGGCTGGCACTTTAATGATAATTTGATCCATGCAAACTTTTCCAATAACTTCACACTGATGACCATTTACATTGACATATGCCCCAGACATTAACCTTGGATAACCATCTGCATATCCTACAGGGATAATTCCAATTTCAGTAGGTTCTGTAGCAGTATATATACTGCCATAACTCACCGATTCTCCTGGTTGCAATACTTTTCGCTGTACTACCTCACTAATCCATTGCGCACTCGGTTTCAAATGTACTTTAACATTATCTTTGACATAATGAGATGGATAATAACCATATAGTGATATACCAATTCTAACCGCATTACAAAATTGGGTGTCTTTCATTAATGCACCTGCTGAATTTTGAGAGTGAATAAATTCTGGTTTACGGGCTTGGTTAACCATTTCCTCAAACAGATTTTGTTGTTGATTCATAGAGTCTCCTGGTTCATCTGCACAAGCAAAATGAGTAAATACCCCTTCAAAAATTAAGTGTTCATGGGCATCAATCGTTTCAATAATCTCCTTATATTCTGATACGTCTTTCACACCTAATCTGCCCATACCTGTATCAAGCTTAACATGGAACCATTGATCCTTTTCATTTTCTTCTGGAAGGTTTGTTATGACTTCATCTAGCCATGATTTTGAAGGCACTGTTACAGCAATTCGATGTTGTAATGCTTTATTAATATCCGCAGTCGGAATAACGCCAAGCACGAGTAATTTAGCATTGATACCATGCATACGTAATTCAATTGCTTCATCTAATGTAGCTACTGCAAAAAATTCCGCACCATTTTTCATTAGTTGACGTGCAATCGGTAAACTCCCTAATCCATAGCCATTTGCTTTAACTACTGGGATAACCGTTTTAGTTGGATGTAATTTTTGAAACACTTGAAAATTCGAAACAATTGCATTTAAATCAACATTCACATAGGTTGATCTATAATACTTATCGGACATAAAGCATTAACCTCCTGTTTTGATAAAATAAAATTTCCTACATATATTAAATCAATTTTATAACAAGCTTGATGAGATATCCAAATTAAAAATACTAACTTTTTATTTTTTTTCGAGTATCACTTGGCTCATAGCATAATGCTCTGTATGCGTTATACTAACATGAACATGAAAACCGTCATATGCAATGGTTGGTTTCCCAAATTCATCGTTAACACAGTCAATATCATTTAGAGCGATGGTTTTACCGAGTCCAGTACCCAACGCTTTACTAAAGGCTTCTTTACATGCAAACCGCCCTGCTAAAAACTCCATCTTTCTCGGTTCATGACTAAAACTATGAAACGTTGCTTGTTCATTTATAGTCAATACACGCTCAATAAGCTTCTTCTGATGGTGATAAAGTTGAGTGATTCTATCAATCTCAATCAAATCGACACCAATACCATATATCATTTTCACATCACCTATAATATTTTATTGTATTTCTGAATTCATGTTATGTTGTTGCTTTATCATTGCTTTAATTTTGTCTGCTTCTTGAATATCAATTAATTTAATTTCTTTATTTCCACCTGCAGTTGATAACGTTAACGTTGCTAAATTATATTTTCTCATAATCATACCTCTATGAGTATCTACGTTTTGTATTCTAAATAAAGGTATTGCATATCTTTTTTTAAACCATAACCCTTTTTTTATAGTTACTGTCTCATTATCGATTTTATATTCAAAAATTTTATAGTAAATCAATGGTAGAAACACCACACCATAAATGAAAAATAGAACAGATATAATTAACATGAACACTAAAATAATAATACTCACTTTGACTGTAACCCATGATAACCACCATTTATTTACAATAAAAAGTGCAATGGAAATAACAATAAATATACAAAACCATATACCAAAGTTCAAGCGAATCGCCTGTTTACTTGCTTCGGCCATATGTTTATATTGATTCATGCTCTTCCCTCCTTAAGTACCATTCTTTTAATGCCTCTACATGTCCTTGTTTATTATATTTCAAACCTATCTCCTGCTTACCGCTTGCTTTTGCAATAATAAAAACAAAATTCATCAATTGCTTCCTTGCTAGAAACGGATTACGCTTTAATTCCATACCCAATAATTTATCGTGCTTAAAGTAAGTTGTTTTAAAACCGAATAGCTTTGTATTTTTTATAACTAACTCATCTCCATCAAGCGTATAACCTGATTTTTTTATTACAATAATACTATGCAACGCCAATATAGCAATAATAAATAGTGCTAAATAAACTGGCCATACTTGCCAAAAATATGCCACAATTATACTACTGATTAATAGAATTAGAGATTGAATCCAGAAGTATCTATGATAACCACTCCACGGCATCCCTTGTTGAACAGACTGAAATTTCATATTAGGCATTAACGGCTTAATAATTTCATATGCTTTTTGTTGTTTTATAAAGGGTAACACTGTCACATTTCCATTTAATGTCACATCATCTTTATCAAAGTCATCCATATCGCTTGTAATCGTAAAATGTATAGAGGTATAGCCAAACATCTTTCTTAAAAATGATTGTTTTTCTACTACGGCTTGCACTCGATTAATTGGTACTGTGATGTTTTTAACATTAAATAAGCCATATGAAATGTTTAATTGTTGATCACTTTCCGTGACAGTGTAATTAAAGTTTTTAAATATCACAATTATAGTTCCTACTATGTAACTCAACAATAAAATAATACCAACAATAATTAAAACAATTACAAAGATAGCTTGGCTTATATGAGATAATTCACTGTTTAGCCATTCCCATGGTAATTTATCAGAAAGTGAGCCAATGATTGGAGATAATGTTGCAAATGCTACGCCAATTGCACCACTTGTCAGAGCCATTAACAGTAACTCTTTAAATGATAATTTATATAATTGTTGATGTGATGTTTGTTGCTTTGAATCAGAGACATGTTGTTGTGTCGGTTCATTTTGCTCTATTTCTTGATGATTTGCCAGTAAGTTTTGTTGTGCTTGTCGTAACTCACTTTGTATTAAAGTACTTTGTTGCTTCGACACTGTTTCTAAATCAATACCGTCACTTGGCGTTTTGATTTGAATTTTGACTCCGCCTACGATTTGATTAATCAAACTTTGGGATGTATCCATTGATTGGATTCTTCTGATATTTAATTCTTTTCTTTCCTTAGTAAACACGCCGGTATCCAATATAAAGTGATCGTCCTCGATCCAATATCGTGTGTTATATACCTTTACCGCACGAAATAAGAATGAAATTATAAATATAAGCGCAACAATACCTGGATATATGTATGACTTAAAATCCGTAAAATCAAAATTTTTCAAATTAAAAATTAAGAAAATAATGACTAAAATAATATTTTCTTTTATTGCCTGTATTACACCTGTTAAATAAGAAATGGGATGAAGTTTTTGCGGTTTATACATCTGAATCCACTCCTTCTAAATAATTCATAGCTAACGCTTCAAAAGCCAAAGCATCGCTGACGTTCATTAAAGGAAACACTATTTCATGACCAGCAGTTACTATTGTCAACTTAGCTATTCCCCAGCGCTTTAAAAGTGGGTTACTCGCAATTTCCAGAAATTGAATTCGCTCTAACTTAACATATTTAGCTGATTTAAAATAAAATGATTGATTAACTTGTACATAACATTCATTAATACTATAGAACATGTATTTATATTTTATCCAAGGTATAGTGAGCATATAAATAAAACTGATAACGATTAAACCAATAAACACATAAATTAAAAAATGCCACCAGTTAAAGTGTTGCCATAAATAAATCAACGCCAATATGACAACTAAACCTATAAGAAACAAGAGCCCTTCGCATATATATAAATATGTTTTTGCACGCTTAGGACTACGTACAAATTCAGATAACTCTGCCATTGTTACACTCCTTTATATTGTTTTCAATTTATTATAACATAGCAACTTTAATCATCTTAGTAAACAATCATTTTTTAAATTAATGCTAAAACAATTTAATAATATTGCTTATTAATAGCGAATTTACTTCATGTTTTTTAAGGTAAAAACAAAAAAATCATCCCATTATTAATGGGATGATTAAACCTAAAGTTCATATATGGTCATGTTCGTTTTATTTCTTGTGGTCAGCGAAAGTTCGACCTTTCATTGACTTTTTATTATTATTTCGGTCGTTTGAGCGATCGTTTTTCTTCTTATTATAACCGCCTTTTGAACGACGATTTTTGTTATCGAATTTATTACCGCGTTTATTGTTACCACGTTTTGGACCTTTACTTTGTCTGTTTTTACGAGAAAGTGGTTTTTCAAATGTTAATTGTACATCTACATCATCATTTGATTCTACTAATTCTTGTAATAACGCAGCTACTAAGTTAACGTCACTATATTCTTCAATTAATTCTGAAGCAATACGTTGTAATCGTGGTTCACTATCACGTGACATCCATTTTTGGACTTTACCTTTAATATCACTTTCACGCGCTTTTAATACTTCTTTACGATGTGGTGGTCTTAACGCTTGCATTTGACGTTTATTTGTTTGTTCAATTTGACGGATATAATCCATCTCAATTGGATTAACAAATGTAATCGCAATACCTTCTTTACCTGCACGACCAGTACGTCCTATTCTATGTGTATAACTTTCTGTATCTTGAGGAATATCAAAGTTATATACATGACTTACACCAGAAATATCTAATCCTCTTGCAGCTACATCTGTCGCAACTAAAATGTCTAATTGATCGTTTTTGAATTTTTTAAGTACTTCTAAACGTTTAGCTTGTGTAATATCACCATGTAATCCTTCAGCTTTATAACCTTTAGAAATCAATGCACTTGTCAATTCATCTACACGGCGTTTCGTACGGCCGAATACAATAGCAAGCTCTGGTTGATGGACATCTAAGAAATTCGTAAATGTATCAAATTTTTCTAATTCTTTTACAATAGTATAGAATTCTTCAATTTGAGGATTTGAATTTTCATTATTCATCGTTTTAACAATTGATGGTGATTTCATAAATTGTTGAACTAACGTTTGAATTGCTTTAGGCATCGTTGCTGAGAATAGCATTGTTTGACGTTGTGAAGCAGGAATCTTATCCATGATAAATTTCATATCATCGATAAAGCCCATGTTCATCATTTCATCTGCTTCATCTAAGATTAATGTGTGAATATCGTTTGTTTTTAATGTACGACGATTTAAATGGTCAATCACTCGTCCTGGTGTACCAACCACGATTTGAGGGCCTTTTTTAAGTGCTTTGATTTGACGGTCGATCGGCATACCACCAAATACAGTAACGACTTGAACGTTAAGTCCTTTACTAAATTCTTTAATTGATTCGGCTACTTGCATCGCTAACTCTCTTGTAGGAGCTAAGATTAAAGCTTGGACGCCTTCTTTACCCATTACTTTTTCGATTAATGGAATACCAAACGCACCAGTTTTCCCTGTACCTGTTTGTGCTTGGCCAAGAACGTCTTTACCTTCTAAGGCAAGAGGGATACTATCTTTTTGTATAGGTGTGGCCTCAGTAAACCCAATAGATTCTAGGGTTTCAACTACCTTATCCGAGATCCCTAATTCTTTAAAATTTTGCAATATAATTCTCCTTTATTTATCTGTATTTCAATACATATATGTTCACTTAAGTTTCTTCAACTTCTTAATAGTACCACCTCAAGTGTATAATCGCAATAAACCAAATTTCATAATAGAACGTAAATAACTCATAAAAATAAATAATACAATTTTAAAAATGTTGTAAGATATAGGTTGTAAGCGTTTGATTAATATTTTATCGAAGAAGATTATCTTTTGAAAAAAAGTTGTTACTGAAGATGATTTACCAAATAACTGCTACATACAATAGTTTTATTACCTCTATTTTTTAAAAATCTAATAAGAATATCCTATTATCGAAGTATCACATACTATTTTTACAACAAAAAAGCTAACCGACTTTATACGTGTCGATTAGCTTATCATTATAAAATAGCAAGAAAGACTTAAATTGATATTAAATTAAAACTATTTTAAGGCTTCAACAACCTCTTCTAATTTCATTCCTCTTGAACCTTTGACTAAAATTTTATCTGCTGGTTCTTTATAAGCTTTAAGTTCATTAATCAACGCTTGCTTATCTTCGAAGTGTTGTGCTTCTTGAACAAAGCCTTTACCACTATCATGAATATAATTGGCTTCTGTTCCAAATGTAAACAATGCAGTTATTCCTTTGTCAGCTAGATATTGTCCAACCGCTTCATGCATTAATTTACTGTCTGCACCTAACTCTAAGACATCTGCAAGAACAAGAATTTTTCTACCATCCATTCCAGACAACGTATCAATAGCTGCTTTCATACTTGTTGGACTAGCGTTATATGCATCATTGATTAACAATGTTCCATCTGTTAAATGATGTTGTTCCATTCTCATACCCGTTAATTGGACTGCCTTTAAATTATTATAGATTTGATCATAACTTAAATTCAAATGCTTACCAACTGCAATAGCTATGCTCGCATTTTTCATATTATGTTCACCTAAAATAGGTAACTCATAACTTTCAGAACCATTAATTTCAAAGGTAATACCACTATCTTTCACTTCTTTAATTTGGCAAGTTAATTTGTTGTCATTACCTTTACCAATACTGATTTGCTCACAATCAGTCAGTGTTTTCACATGAGGAACAAGTAGAGGTTCATCTCCATCATATATGAAGAGTCCTCCTGACTCTAAACCGAAAGCTATTTCTGATTTAGCTTGCGCAATACCTTCGCGTGATCCTAAATCTTGCATGTGAGACTCACCAATATTAGTGATTATAGCAATATCTGGCGTTGCTAAAAGTGATAAGCTTTCAATTTCATGGAAACCTGACATGCCCATTTCTAAAATTGAAATTTCTGTATCAATATCTAATTCCAGTATCGTCAATGGCAAGCCAATTTCATTATTATAATTTCCTTGTGTTTTTTTTACTTTAAATTGAGGTTTTAATACACTTTCAATCATATCTTTAGTTGTCGTCTTACCATTAGATCCAGTTACTGCAATAACTTTTGGATTCACAAAATCCAAATACGCTTTTGCTAACTGTTGTAATGCAACTAATGTATCTTCAACCCAAATGATTGGACCATCAACATCATTATTGTCTAATGGTACACCCTTCTGATAAAAGGCAGCACCTGCACCATCCTTTAAGGCTTGCGGTACAAATTTATGACCATCTACATGTTCACCTTTAAAAGGAATAAATAAATTTTGTTCATTGATTATACGTGAATCAATACTAACACCACGAATCGTATAATCTAGGTATTCATTATCAATTTCACAAGGAATCCAATCTTGGACTTGTTCTAAAGTTACTTCAATCATGATTTATTCGCCTCAATCAATGTTATATTTATTTTGTTGTTTGTCTGCATGCTTTTCTTTAGCTAATTCTATCAATTTCTTAATTAAGTCAGAATATGACAGCCCCATATTTTCCCATAGACTTGGGTACATACTGTATGCTGTAAATCCTGGCATAGCATTCGTTTCATTTATAAAGATTTGGTTATCCTCTGTCACAAAGAAATCTGCACGTAATAACCCAGAACAGTCAGTTGCTTTAAAGGCTTCAACTGCCATGTTTCTCAATGTCATTTGAACTTCTTCATCTAAATCTGCAGGAATATCTAGTTTGATCTTACCATCTTTATATTTCGCTTTATAATCGTAAAATGCTACATCTTTAATTACTTCACCTGGCCATGTTGTTTCAGGGTAGTCATTACCTAATACTGCTACTTCGATTTCTCTAGCTTCGATACCTTGTTCAATCACCAATTTACGGTCAAATTGGAAGGCTTCTTCAATACCTTGCTTTAATTCAGCTTCATTATTACATTTACTGATACCTACACTTGATCCTAGGTTTGCTGGTTTAACAAACACTGGGAATTCTAATTTATCATGCACAAGTTTTAAAATATTGTGTTGATACTTATTATATTCACTTCTTAAAAAGCTCACATACGGTAATTGTGGTAAGCCTCTATGTTCGAATAACTGCTTCATTACGAGCTTATCCATTGAACTAGACGCTGCAAGTACACCATTTCCTACATATGGTAGGTCTAATACTTCAAATAAACCTTGTATCGTTCCATCTTCTCCATTTGGTCCATGTAATAATGGAAATACTGCGCTATATTTTTCTCCAGAACTTCCAACACCTAATAATTGAGAAATTTCGCCTGCAGATATATCAGATAAACGTAAAGTGTCTATGTCAGTAATTGAATCTACAATGTTTTCTTTCTTTTTCCAGTCACCATCATTAGTGATGTATATAATGTCTACTTGATACTGCTCTTTATCAATTGCGTTCAAGACATTTTGTGCTGTCAAAATTGAAACATCATGTTCTGCACTTTTCCCTCCGTATACGATACACACATTTTCCTTAGCCATAATTTTGCCTCCATATACAATTCTTAAACTACATCATATCACGATTTAATAGTCTTTTGCATTTGTTAAGTGGTATAACAATAGATTATTTTTCATTTTATTAAATAGAACTTCATTAAATGTATTGCTCACCATATTTTACCGTTTTATGTGGCTTAAATCTATAATAATTATATTTTGAGACCCCTACTTCTAGCAAAATATTTTAAAATTCGGTAAAATCGACATATGATACATAGATAGAGAAATTTAGCTTTTTAAAGGAGTAGGAAATGAGTAGTACTTCACGTCAATTAAAAAAGAATCATTGGATACGTCGTATAGACTGGAAACTCGTCGCAATTCTCGCTCTATTCGCAATCATAAGTGTATCAATCATACACTCTGCTATGGGCGGCGGGCAATATAGCGCCAATTTCAGTATCAGACAAATTTTGTATTACGTATTCGGTGGGATAATTGCTGGCTTAATTATGCTAATATCGCCTAAGAAGTTGATGAAATATACATACTTATTATATTTCATACTTTGTATTGGTCTATTTATTCTCATTATTATTCCAGAGACACCGTTTACCCCAATCATCAATGGTGCAAAAAGTTGGTATAAATTTGGACCAATCAGCATCCAACCTTCAGAATTTATGAAAGTCGTGTTGATATTAGTTTTAGCCAAATTAATTTCTAAACACAACCAATTTACATTTAATCGCACGATAGAAACAGACTTTAAATTATTATTTAAAATTATTGGTGTTTCTATTATTCCAATGGGCTTAATATTATTACAAAATGACTTAGGAACAACATTAGTCATTTGCGCCATAATTGTAGGTGTAATTATCGTAAGTGGTATTTCTTGGAGAATATTAGCACCCTTGTTTATAGCAATGTTTGTACTAGGCTCTTCGATAATACTTTCTATTATTTATAAACCTTCATTGATAGAAAATGTACTCGGCATTAAGACTTATCAATTGGGTAGAATTAGTTCATGGTTAGATCCTTACACTTATAGCAGTGGTGATGGCTATCATTTAACAGAGTCGTTGAAAGCTATTGGTTCGGGTCAACTTTTTGGAAAGGGCTTCAATCACGGCGAAGTATATATACCAGAGAACCATACAGACTTTATTTTTTCAGTTATTGGTGAAGAATTTGGCTTTATTGGTTCGGTGATATTATTGCTTGTATATTTAGCACTTATTTTCCACCTTATCCGATTAGCTAGTAAAATTGAAATGCCATTTAGTAAACTATTTATTATCGGATATGTAGCATTAATCTTATTCCATGTCTTACAAAATATAGGCATGACAATTCAACTATTACCAATTACTGGTATTCCTTTACCATTTATTAGTTACGGTGGTAGTTCATTATGGAGTCTCATGTGTGGCGTTGGTGTCTTGCTATCAATCACATATCATCAGCCAAAGCAATACGCACCAAGTACAAGTACTGAACAACAATCATTAGCGCGCACGTAAACAAACATGAAAATAGCCATGAGATAATGTATTGATTATCTCATGGCTATTTCTATAAAAAAAACGACGAGAGCGTTGCTCCAATCGTTTTAATAGGTGACTATTTCAATTCGTTAGCGGTTTTAACAGTAGCTGGTAAAGTATGCATCACTTCAAATCTTGATTTGGTCTTCTTAATGTTTACCCCTAATGATGATAATAGTTTAACTACATTTTGAATTTTTTGGTTATCCTTATTCATATCATCACCCCTAACTTTCAAGCTTCTACTTCATATTACCCGATTTATATAACAATTACCACATTATATTCAATTTTTTTTAATTAAATATTGTGATTAGTATAAAAATAGACATAATTAATTAGCTTTAAAGTTAAGTTGTAAAAAATAACCTCATAAACTTTATCCAAAACAATTTTATTATGATTGTTAACTACTATTTATTGTTAATAGTTTACAATACAGTATATCCTAAATCGTAAACTGCTTTTTCTAAATTATTTAAACTTGCAGGTGTTTCAAATTTTATTGTAATGACATGATCATCGGTATCCATTTGGACTGACTTGACACCATCAATTTCAGCCAAAGTCTGATTTAATAATTCTAATTTAGTTTGATCATTTAATTCACTAACTTGTATGGTTTGTGTTTGCACTGCTATTCCCTCTCTAATCTTTCATTAACTTTTGAAATGTAACTAATAATTCTTCCATCGCTTCTTCTTGTTGTCCTTGATTGACCTTATCCATAATACAACTCTTCATATGATGGTCTAATAATTTCGTCGCGACACTATTTAAGGCAGAACGCGTTGCTCTAATCTGAGTTAATACATCATCACAATACACATCTTCATCAATCATTCTATTAATTGCGCGCACTTGTCCTTCAATTCGGTTTAATCGTGATTTCAAATTAGATTTTGTTTGCTCTGAATGATGCGCAGTTTCTGTCTCTTTCATAAATATACGCCTCCATTTTTCAATTCAAAAATATATTATACCCCTAATAGGTATAAGTCAAGTGATAAACCTAACTGAGCATGTTACAATAATTAAGACTTTTATAATTTTCAATAAATATTGAGTTAGTGTGGAGGTTTAATATGATAGATATATTTTCTTTAACTTTTTACCATACAAATGTAGTCATTAATGTTATTTTAATTAGTGCATTTATATTAAACCTTATCTTTGCTTTCACAATCATTTTTATGGAACGTCGCTCTGCAGGTTCCATATGGGCATGGATTTTAGTATTACTGCTCTTGCCTATACTCGGTTTTATTATTTATTTACTATTTGGACGTCAAATACAAAGAGAACGTATTTTCTCTTTAGATGAAGAAGACAAAGTCGGTATAGAAATGATTGTAAATGAACAATTAGAAGCTTTGAAAAATGATGAATTTTCAAAAGGTAATCATCAAATTGTTAAGTTTAAAGATATGGTACAAATGCTCCTCTATAACAATGCAGCCTTTTTGACGACTGACAATGATATTCAAGTATTTACTGATGGTAAAGAAAAATTTGATAGTTTAATCAACGATATATATAATGCGAAGGATTATATACATATCCAATATTACATCTTCAGAAATGACGACTTAGGAAAGCGTATACTGACAGCACTAGAGCATAAACTAGATGAAGGTCTTGAAGTAAAAATGCTATATGATGATATGGGATCTAGACGATTATCTATCAAAGACTTTAAAGCATTTCGCAAAAAAGGTGGCCATGTCGAAGCATTTTTCCCTTCAAAATTACCTTTAATTAATCTCCGAATGAATAATAGAAATCACCGTAAAATTGTAATAATTGATGGTCACATTGGCTATGTGGGAGGCTTTAATGTTGGTGATGAGTATCTTGGTTTAAAAAAGAAATTCGGTTATTGGAGAGACACACACTTAAAAATTGTTGGAGATGCAGTTAATGCATTGCAATTAAGATTTATGTTGGACTGGAACGCACAATCTACTAGGGATAATTTGAAGTATGCTGAGAAATATTTTCCAGATGTCGATTCTGGTGGTAGTAAAGGGATTCAAATAGCTTCTAGTGGCCCAGATGAGACATGGGAACAGATTAAATATGGCTATTTAAAAATGATTTCGTCAGCAAAAAAATCAATCTATATACAATCACCATACTTCATTCCCGATCAAGCATTCCTAGATGCTATCAAAATTGCATCTTTAGGTGGCGTTGATGTTAATGTAATGATACCGAATAAGCCAGATCATCCATTTGTCTATTGGGCAACTTATAATAATGTAGCATCTTTACTGGATGCTGGGGTAAATATTTATCAGTATCAACATGGTTTTTTACATTCTAAGACATTAATTATAGATGAAGAAGTAGCCAGTGTAGGTACAGCTAATATGGATCATCGTAGCTTCACTTTAAACTTTGAAGTAAATGCATTTATCTATGATACTGAAATTGCACAATTACTAAAAGATGCATTTGAACATGATTTAAAGGTATCTACCAAATTGACTCAATCTATTTATGATAAACGTGGATTATGGGTTAAATTTAAAGAGAGCATTTCTCAATTATTGTCCCCCATTTTATAGAAATCTGATAATCTAAAGTAGTGATTGAATCATTACTTTAGATTTATTATTTTAAGGAGTTCGTTTAAATGGATTATTTAGAACAAATCAAACATGCTAAAGCTTATATGTATCAGTTTCATAAAAATGATACCACTGGTCATGATGTAGCACATGTCGAACGTGTCTTACATTTAGCAAGGTATATTTCTGACTCGGAACAAATCGGAAGCAAAATCATTATCGAGTTAGCTAGCTTGTTACATGATACTGTAGATGACAAACTTACCAATCAATCTGAGGGGTTAGTAGCATTAACTAATTTTCTGCAACAATTACAACTCACTTCTCATCAACAACAACACATATTACATATCATCAAACATATAAGTTATAAAGATGGCAAAAATAATGCAGTTCAATTATCAATTGAAGGACAAATTGTCAGAGATGCTGATCGATTAGATGCTCTCGGCGCTATCGGTATCGCACGTACATTCCAATTTGCTGGACACTTTGGAGAACCTATGTGGCAAACATCCACAATAGACACAAATGTCGAAAAAGCACAGCAAATACCACATACCAATGATATTATGCATAGTCCTCCATCTGCTATTAAGCATTTTTATGACAAACTATTCAAATTAAAGGATTTAATGCATACGACGACCGCAAAGAAACTAGCAGAAGAAAGACATATTTATATGGAAAATTTTGTTAAACAATTTTTTCAAGAATGGTATTTCTAACTCATTTATAAATACATTCAAAATTAATATATACATCATGCTTCGACACGCTTTTTTTATATAATTAAATATATGAAGTTACAAAATATTATATTGTAAAAAAATAAAAGCCAGTAAATGAATGGATACACTCATTTACTGGCTATATTTTAGGATTTATATCCTTGAATTTGTTAATTAATCAATAGATATAAATTTCTAATACTTCACATTTATTATATTTTATTTCTTTTTATTTTTCTTTGATACTACTTGTGTGTTCCCTGCTTTTTTACCAGAAGTTTCTTTGTTTTTACTCATTGCTTCAATCATTGGTGCAACTTCTTTTTTAGCGAGTTTAGAGTAGTACATATTAGCCAATTGTGTTTGTACAATTAAGAATGCCGCACTGACTGACCAATATAATCCTAATGCTGATGCTGAACTTAATGAAATCCAAACGATCATAATTGGTGAAATGATCATCATCATATAACCCATTTGTCTTTGTTCATTTGGCATACTCTTACTAGAAACAAATGCTTGTAAGAAGTATAATATTCCGGCAATTATCGTAATCCAAATATCTGGATGTGATAAGTTAAACCATAAGAAATTAGGATGCTCAGTAAATCCACCCTTAGAAGGATATTTTAATACGAAGAATAATCCCATGATGATAGGCATTTGAATTAACATCGGTAAACAACCTAACATACTCTTCATTGGATTCATATCATATTTCTTATAAACTTCCATCATTTCTTGGTTTGCTGCCATTTTTTCTTCTTGTGTGCGTGAGCGTTTAACTTTTTCTTGAATTGCGTCGATATCTGGCTTTGCAACTTTCATTTTTTCACGCATCATATGACTATTTTTATAGTTTGATAGCATGAATGGTAATAATACGACACGGATTGCTAATACAAGTACAATGATTGCTAGACCGTAGTCATTGTTAAAACTTGATCCTAGCCAATGAATAAGTTTATCCATTGGTTCTACAAATGTATTAAAGAAAAATCCGTCTCTGTTTTCAGGTTTTGAATAGTCACAGCCAGCTAAAAAGACCATTACACCTAAAAGCAAAGGTAGTAGTGCTTTCTTCTTCATTTTTCCACCTCTAATGATTTATTCACATAGAATTTATTTTATCATACTCAAAGAGAAGTAGAAATCAAAAACAGTGAATTTTATATATTATTCAACAGTTTGTAAAAATTGTCGAACAGTATTTGAAACTGAACTACTTTGAGCAATAGCAGAAATCACTGAAACGCCATCTGCGCCATGCTGCATAATTGTATTTGTATTATCTATTTGTATACCACCTATTGCCACAATTGGTAAATCTCCAACATGTGCACGTAAAGTTGGTATCATTGAAGGACCTACCGGTGCATTAGCATCCTTTTTAGATGAAGTTTGATACATCGGACCAACACCAATATAATCAACATGTGTAAGGTCAGATTGTTGATACTCATCTTCATCACTTATGCTCAAACCAATAATTTTATCTTGAAACTGAGTTGCAAATACATTAACTGACTGATCATCTTGTCCAACATGTACACCATCCGCATCGATTTTACGAGCTAGTTCAATATCATCATTAACTATAAATGGTATATTGTAAGCACGACATAATTTTAATAACTCTATTGCAAGTTTTTCTTTATCATTCCCTCTTAAAGCGGTAGCACCCTTTTCTCTAAATTGGAACATCGTTATACCCGCACTTAAAGCTTCCTTTAATACATGTTGAATCGTAGTTGTTTCTGGAATATCTTGTGTCCCACATATAAAATATAATTTTAATTGTTGTTTATCAAACATCCTTATACCTCTGTTCTACGATTTGATTTTAAATAATCATCATACGAAATATGATATAACGCGTCTAGTAATGCTGTCATAAATGAGGCCGGTCCTTGATGACCTGCCAGTTGTTCCGCTGCTTCAGCTGCAATATTATAAATAGCAACCGCTTCTTCTAATTGCTGTATTTGTACCTTTCCCTTTTCAGTTAAAAAGGCCCCTACAATAGCACCTAATAAACAACCCGCACCAGTTATACGTGTCAGTAATGAAGAACCATTTGACAATTGAATCACTTTGTTATCCTGCGCTATAATATCTTCTTTACCTGTAATTACAATCGCTGTTTGTAATTGATCAAGTGCTTTACGTGCGATATCTATTGCATCTAAATTCACATCACTATCTGTACCTTTCATCGTTGTTTCATCATCGATTAGTGTTAGTACTTCAGAAGCATTACCTTTAATGACTGCGATATCAATTTCCTCTATAAATTGCTTACAGAACTGTTTTCTAAAATCAGATGCACCAACTGCAACTGGATCAAATATCACAGGTGTACCAACTTTATTTGCAATTTTAGCAATTTCTAACATATCTTTCGCTCTATCTTTAGTAATTGTGCCAATATTGATTAATAATGCTTGTGCAACGGATAACATTTCTGTCGCTTCTTCAGGTGCTTCACTCATTGCCGGACTTGCCCCTAAACTCAGTAAGCCATTTGCAGTAAAATGTTTAACAACGCCATTGGTATAACAAATAATTAATGGCTGCATGGTTTTTATCTTATCTAAATTATTCATCATCTAACCCCACTTCTTTCATATATGCAAAGTGATTTACTGGTCCTCTACCTTGTCCGATTTCTGGTGTATGTTTAATACTTAACGCTATAAAGTTTTTAGCTTTTTGCACAGCAGCATAAATTGATTTGCCTTTGGCTAATTCTGCTGTAATAACTGCTGAAAATGTACAACCTGTACCATGTGTATGCTTTGTTTCATAACGAGGTGAATCGAACGTAAAAACGTCTTCCGTGGTAAACAAGTAATCTTTAGCAGTCGTTAAATCTGTAGAATGTCCACCTTTTATCACAACACCTTTACTTCCAATTTCTTCGATAAATAACTTTCCTGCTTTATATATATCTGCTTCAGAATTAATCTTAAATCCAACAATTTCCTCTGCTTCCGGGATATTTGGCGTTGCAACAGTGGCATATGGTAATAAGATATTCTGTAAATCTGCTTTTGCTTCGTCATCCATTAAGGCATCTCCACTTTTTGCAAGCATCACTGGATCTATGACATATGGAATTTCTGGATATGCTTGTAAATATTGTGCAATTAACTCCATCATTTCTTTAGATGCAATCATCCCTGTCTTTATAGCTTGAGGCAATTCATCATCAAAGACACTTTCTAATTGTTCTTTTAACCATTCTGTTTCTAAATTATGAATATGTTGTACGCCTTTTGTATTTTGAGCAACAATACTTGTTATTGTCGCCATACCATAAACACCACATGCATGAAATGATTTCAAGTCAGCCATAACACCTGCTCCGCCTGTAGGATCAGTACCTGCTATTGTCAAAGCTATTTTAGGTTTATTCATCTTTATCTCCTCCAAATGACCATGCCTCTTGATTATAAGACATTGCAAAAAAGTTTTTTTCATGTATCGTACTTTGTAAAAATGATTCTTTAATTTCATTTCGTTCATCTTTACTAACATGTGCTGTTAATTTATTCATTAAATCATCAAAGACTTTAACCAATTCATCCATTTCAGTACTGTAAAAGTCAAACCATTGTTTTAAAATTGAATCTGTATTTAATTCTGGATCTTGAAGTGCTCTATTAGCAATCACTTGATATACATATGGGCAAGGTGCCATAGCAGCTATTGTATATGCTGCATTTTCTTTAGCAAAGGCATAATAATACATATGTTTTATATAATGGTCTCCACTTGGGGGCCAAACCTTTTCTTTAACGATTTCATCATATGGAGCTTGCACATAATCCGCAAGAATTTCGTGTGCTTCAACTTCACCATCTACTATAAATTGAATTTGTTCAACTAAGAACTTAACATCTGTCAATTCAGGCATTTTTGGTATCAACAATGCATATATATTCGCAAATTCCTTCAAATAAGACGCATCTGCTCTTAAATAAAATTTTGTCGCCTCGTACGACAACTCTCCATGGAGCATGTCTTGGATAAATGGATCATCATATATGTCATTTAAAATAGGTGCTGCTGCTTTTTTTAATTCTTCTGAAAATAACAAAATCAAAGTCCTCCTATAATAAAAAAAACTACATTCCAACAATAGGAATGTAGTAAATCTATAGAAGTCGTAACAAAACATGACCTACTATAAATTGCACTACTTTCCTACGTTGGTACTAACCAAATCAGGTTGTAAGGGTCTGAATTTATTCATCTCAGCCATTTGGCTCCCCTAGTAGTATTTTTTAATCTTTATATTTATTTAAACATAACAAAATGTTTATAACATTGCAATAAAGTCCAATTCACAAAATAAGCTCACCCCTAGTCTGGAGTGAGCTTAAAATAACTTATTTCATATATATTATGCAGTTACCCATTGTGAAGCACCAGCTGTATTATATAATTTAACTGCTGCTGCGTCTTGAACTGATTCTGGAGCTTCTGTTGGAGATACGCCTTTGTACTCATCAGGAGCTACTGAATCCCAAGTGCTTTGTAAGAATTGATATTTACCTGCTGCACCTGTTGATGGGTTTACAGCTTTAAGATCGCCACCTGATTCACGTTGTGCGATTTGTTGTAAATGACTATTTACATTTACTGATGAACCAGTTGATTCTTCACTACTTGAACTTTGTTGTGTTGAAGCTTGTTGTGTTGTTGCTTCTTGTTGTGGTTGTTGTGTTTGTTCAGTTTGTGGTGCTGCTTCTTGAGCTGGTTGTTCAGTTTGTGTAGTTGTTTGTTGTTGTGGTTGTTCAACTTCAGTTGAACCAGAATTATTATTTGAAGCGCCTTCGCCATAACTCCATGACCATGTTTCACCATTTGATTCAAAGTTATAGTTGACACCGTTTAAGTTAAAGTTATAGTTATATGAACCTTCATGTACTGGAGATTCATTTAATTGTTGTGGATTTGATTGAGCTAATTGCGCTAACTCAGCTTTATTAACACCTTGTTCTGAAGCGTCTGCTGAATTTCCTGCTGCAACGCCTGTTACTCCTAAACCTACTGCTAATGTTGATGCAATTACTGTCTTTTTCATTTCTAAAAATTCCTCCTATAAGGTAATTAGTTTTATGATTAATTTGCTAAAGCAACTATAACATTCAAAACATACCTGTAGGTTACAGAGAAATAAAAAAACAACAGTCTTTTTTACATCCTAGTTACATCAAAAAAATTATATATTTTTTGAATTTAAACTGTTTTAGATTGCTATGAAAGCTTTTAAGCGTTTGTGATTGTTATTAACTGCGTAATATTATTGTAATTTATCTGACTATTCAGTCAATAAAAACTGTCACAACAGTGTTTTTTGGTGTGTTATTACACTCTATTTGAATGTGATTATCTTTATTTTCAACATGACAAAAGCTATCCTTCTCAATTTCAATCATTAGAGAAGAATAGCCTGAAAAGTATAATGAATAGTAGGATTAAATGTATATTAATTTGAATGGATTATAAAAGGGATTATTTGTTATAAAGTGGATGTATTAAACAATTTCAAATAATTTATTGTTTGCTATTTCAGATTGTTCGGTTAATTGTTGTTGCGCATCTAGTGGGATAGTTTCATAAAGTGATGTACTTTCTTTCGTAGCACGTTTAGACATGAACTTAATTGATTCGACAAATATTTCAGATACAAAATGTGTCTGACCTTCTTTCTCATATTTACTAGATTGTAACTGGCCAGTAACGCCGACTAGTGAACCTTGGTTGATATAGTGTTCAATATTATGAGCTAGTTTACCGAATGCTTTACAATATAAATAATCACAAATGGTATTCTGGTCTTTGTCTTTGTAACTCCGATTAACAGCTACACAGAACGTAGCTAATTTCTTTCCCTCCTTCTCATATATTTGTGGGTCCTTTGTCAGTCTACCGACAATGACAATGTTATTAATCATGTGTCACCTCCTTCATAGCCTTATCATATGCAAAGCGGTCTTTATAGTCAAAACACAATTATATACATATATTAAGAGTAGATTCATCACATTTTTATAAATATTACCTTTCTCAATTAAAATTACGTTATAATACTACTATAAATAGAAATATCGTAGATTTTAAAAATTATAATTGGATGTGAAGACGATGAAGACCTTTAAAGCCGTTCGATTTCAAATTGTATCAGAAAATGGTGGTGTAACTGAATACGAATTAGATGATGGTGTCATTATCAATAAAGAGAGTAGTGGCACTGGCTGGTTGCTTGAAATCGTCATTTCAGATTTTCATTATGAAACAATGAAAAAATATATGGACGATGAAACACTACTAGATATCCGTGTAGTTATTACACGTCCAGCCAATGATCCTGCATTGTTTGATGCCACGATAAAACATATTAGTAAATTGGAACAAGCACAGTCGATTTCGGTAGTTTTTGAATGTCATATTTATACATTGAGACAAGTTTATGCTGAAAGCTTATTAGAACAATTAATCGATGAAGGATTATCTGGAGAAGAACTCAAGAAATCATTTAATAGAATGATGCAATCTAAACCTCGATTAAAAGATGAAAAGTTTGAAAAAGAATAAAAATAAAATAACCGTAAAAGTTATAGTATTTACATACATAAAACTTTTACGGTTATTTTTATTATTTACTATCTTGTAGGGCAAATGTTAGTTCACAGCTACATGCAACTTGTCCATCTACAGTTGCTTTAGCATTACCTTTACCAATTGGCCCTTTCATCTTCGTAATTTCCACTTCTAATTTTAAAGTGTCTCCAGGAGTTACTTGCTTTTTAAATCTGCATTTATCGATACCTGCAAACAAAGCTAACTTTCCTTTATTGGCTTCATTGTTTAACATTGCGACGGCACCTGTTTGAGCCAAAGCCTCAGTTATCAATACACCAGGCATTACCGCATATTCTGGAAAATGTCCTTGGAAAAATGGTTCGTTTCCTGAAACTTGCTTTATCGCTACGCAACGTTGACCTTCTTCATATTCGACAACACGATCAATCAATAAAAATGGTTGTCTATGTGGGATGATTTCCTTAATTTGATTGTAATCAAAAATTGTTTCCATGACTTATTTCCTCCAACTCAATATTCATTGCTGTTTCATATCGTACTATGATTAGTCTTGGGTACGTTTAATATCTGCACCTAATCCATTAAGTTTACCATGTAAATCAACATATCCTCTATCTAAGTGCTTTAATTCTGTAACTTGTGTTACACCGTCTGCAACTAAACCAGCTAAGATAAGTGCTGCAGCTGCACGTAAGTCTGTTGCTTTAACTTGAGCACCTTGAAGTTGACTCTTACCTTCTATTTTAGCACTTCTACCTTCTACAGTAATACGTGCATTCATACGTTTAAATTCTGCAACATGCATAAATCTGTTTTCAAATACTGTTTCTGTAACTACTTTATGACCTTCAGCAGTCAACAGTAATGCCATCATTTGTGATTGCATATCAGTAGGGAATCCTGGATGCGGAAGTGTCTTAATATCTACAGGTTTTAACTCACCTTCTGCTTTAACATGTATAGAATCACCGTTATATTCTAATTCCACACCCATTTCTTCTAACTTATATAGTAAGCTTGTCATATGTTCTTTAATTGCACCATGAACAATAATGTCACCACGTGTAATTGCACCAGCAATAATCAATGTACCTGCTTCGATTCTATCTGGAATAATTGAATGTTCTACTCCATGTAATTTCTCAACGCCGTGAATCGTAATCGTGTCAGTTCCTGCGCCAATTACATTTCCTCCCATTTCATTAATGTAATTAGCAAGATCGACGATTTCAGGTTCACGTGCAACATTTTCAAGCACAGTCTTACCTTCTGCAAGTGATGCAGCCATAATAATATTTTGAGTAGCACCTACACTAGGAAAATCTAAATGGATTGTTGTACCTTTCAAACCATCTTTAGTAGTCGCATAAATGAAACCACCATCCATATGAATTTCTGCACCTAGTTCTTCAAAGCCCTTGATATGTTGCTCAATAGGTCTTGAACCAATTGCACAGCCACCAGGAAGTGCTACTTTAGCATGTCCTAATCTCGCTAATAATGGTCCCATTACTAAGATGCTTGCACGCATCTTACTTACGTATTCATATGGCGCTTCTTCATTTAACTGTTTCGTTGCATCAACTGTTACAGCATCTTCTTCTTTGTTATAAGATACTTCAGCATTTAATGTTGAAAGTACGTTATTAATTGTTTCAACGTCACTTAGTGCAGGAACATTTAATAATTTACTTTCACCATCAGATGCTAGTAATGATGCAGTTAGTATAGGTAATACCGCGTTTTTTGCACCAGATACCTTAACTTCCCCTGTTAATCTATTTCCACCTTTAATTTCTATCTTATCCATCTTAAAATCCTCCACTTTACTACTTATAAATATTTTCATCTAATTTTATTTAATTCATGATTCTTCCAAATCATTATATCTAGTATTTTAAAAAAGGTACAAGCATTTGAACTATTGTGCCAAATATTTTATTTGTGTTGAAAATTGTAATAAATCTACAAGAAAATTACTTACAGCAGTACCTAATAAAATAGCTAAAAATATCATACAGATTTGAATTTGTAAGGGATACCCCTTTTTAAAAAACTGATCTAATCTCACGGCGTTTAAAGCCCAATAAGCAATACAAATACAAATAACATGCAAGATTAGGTGAACTATTGAAAATTGTGCCATGTATTCCATAATTTCTGCACCTCACTATTCAATTCACTATCTACTTATTTTACATGAAATAAGCTTGAAAAGATACTTAAGCAGTAAATTAGATACACGATTAAATTACACTATATTATTTTTCCCGAATTTAAAGTAGTTTACTCATTTTTAAATAGATTAACATGTACAATTTCACCAAAAAAAATGAAGCTCCTTAAAATTAAGGAACTTCAATTTCATAAAACTATTGTAAGTTAGCAACACGAATACGGTTATTTGCGCGTTCTAGTGCACGTTTGGCTCTATTAATGTCACTATTACCATTGCTATCGTTTAAATGCGACTCTGCTTTAGATTTAGCTTGTTCAGCTCTTGATACATCTATATCATTTGCAGGTTCTGCAGTTTGAACAATAATAGATAACTTATCTTGTCTAACCTCGACAAAACCTTCACTCACTGCAATATATTCTGAACCGCCATCAAAGTTAATTTTGGCATAGCCAATTTCTAGCGCTGCAACTGTAGGTATATGTCCATACATAACCCCGATGTCACCAGCAGTTGTTTGCAAAACTGCTAGCGTTACATCGTCTCGGTCGTAAACAGAACCATTAGGAGTGACAATATTAAGGCTTAATGTATTACTCACTATCCATACCTCCTAATTTTTAAACTTCAACACCCATATCTTTTGCTTTTGCGATTACATCTTCCATGCCACCGACTAAACGGAACGCATCTTCAGGAATATGATCGTATTTACCATCAAGGATTGCTTTGAAGTCTTCTACAGTTTTCTTCACTGGTACATAAGATCCCTTTTGACCAGTAAATTGTTCAGCTACATGGAAGTTTTGTGATAAGAAGAATTGAATACGACGTGCGCGTTCAACTGTTTGTTTATCTTCTTCAGATAACTCATCCATACCTAAAATAGCTATGATATCTTGTAGCTCTCTATACTTTTGTAAAGTAGCTTGGACATTACGTGCAATTTCATAATGTTCTTGTCCAACAATTGTAGGCTCAAGTGCTCTTGAAGTTGAAGCCAGTGGGTCAACTGCTGGGTAAATACCCATTTCAGTTAACTTACGCTCTAAGTTTGTTGTAGCATCTAAGTGAGCAAATGCCGTTGCTGGTGCAGGGTCAGTATAGTCATCGGCAGGTACGAATACCGCTTGGATTGACGTTACAGAACCTTTATTCGTTGACGTAATACGTTCTTGTAATTGACCCATTTCAGTAGCAAGTGTAGGTTGGTAACCTACTGCTGAAGGCATACGGCCTAATAATGCTGAAACCTCAGAACCAGCTTGTGTGAATCTGAAGATATTATCGATAAATAGTAAAACATCTTGCCCTTCTTCATCACGGAAATACTCAGCCATAGTTAAACCAGAAAGTGCTACTCGCATACGAGCACCAGGTGGTTCGTTCATTTGACCAAAGACCATCGCTGTCTTCTTAATAACACCACTATCGCTCATCTCGAAGTATAAATCATTACCTTCACGTGTACGCTCTCCTACACCGGCAAAAACGGAAATACCACCGTGTTCTTGTGCGATATTGTTGATTAATTCTTGAATTAAAACGGTTTTACCTACACCGGCACCACCGAATAATCCGATTTTACCACCTTTAATATATGGTGCTAACAAATCAACAACTTTAATTCCTGTTTCTAAAATTTCAACTTTTGTTGATAATTGATCAAATGCAGGAGACTCTCTATGGATAGGGTCACGTCTGACAGAGTCATCAATTTTTTCTTCTAAATCAATTGTATCTCCAAGAACGTTAAACACTCTACCTAATGTTGCGTCACCTACAGGAACGCTAATACTTTTACCGGTATCTTTAACTTCTGTACCACGCTTTACGCCATCAGTCGAATCCATAGCGATCGTACGAACTACGTCATCACCAAGTTGTAATGCTACTTCTAATGTTAAAGAAACTGTTTCATCGTCTTTTACAACTTCAACTTCTAAAGCATTATTAATTTCCGGAACTTCATTGTGTTCAAAACGAACATCAATTACTGGACCCATAACTTGTGTTACACGGCCTAATCCCATGCTGTTTTCCTCCTTTAATTATTATTCAAGTGCAGCTGAACCACCAACAATTTCAGTGATTTGCTGTGTAATTGCTGCTTGTCTCGCTCTGTTATATTCTAGTGATAAATCATCAATAAGTTCTGTCGCATTATCTGATGCATTTTTCATAGCTGTCATACGTGTTGCATGCTCACTCGCTTTTGCATCTAATATTGTTCCGTATATTAAACTCTCAACATATTGAGGTAGTATGACACTCAATATTGATTCTTTGTCTGGTTCAAATTCATAAGATGACATTTGACCATGACCTAAACTTGAATCTTCTGGAGATAATGGAAGTACGGTCTTCATTGATGGTTTATGTTCTAATACACTGACGAAATGACTGAAGTAAATTTTAACTTCATCTACTTCTTCATCGCTATATAAATCAATTGCTTTTTTAGCAATCGCTTGTATTTCTTTAAAAGAAGGTTGATCAGGAACATCAACTAATGATTCTTTGATGTCATATCCTTTATTCTTTAGAAAATCTACACCAACTTGGCCTAAGACCAAAATAGTATACTCATCTTTGCTGTTATGTTTCTGTTCGATATCTTTGAGTAGACGTTTTAACACGTTCGCATTATAAGCGCCAGCAAGACCTTTATCACTGGTAATTACTAAATATCCACTTTTCTTTACTTCACGTTGCTTTAACATAGGATGATGTGTATGTTTATTCGCACCAGCTACTGCTGTTATCGCATCTTGCATTTTTTCCATGTATGGTCTAAATTGTTTCGTGTTTTTCTCAGCACGACGCAATTTCGAACTCGATACCATGTTCATTGCCTTCGTAATTTGTTTCATCTTTTTTGTTGATTTTATACGTGTATCTATCTCTTTAAGAGAGGCCATTATCTCACCACCTTTATTTTACTTTACGATATTATGCTTCTGTTTTACTGAAACTCTTTTTAAAGTCTTGAATTGCAGTTTCAAAAGTTTCGTCGCTTGGTAAGCCACCTGAAGTTTTAATTTCATTTAATAACTCTGATGCATTTGATTTAGCCCATTGGTTGAATTCCTCTTCAAAACGAGTAATATCAACAACTGGAATATCGTCTAAGTATCCTTTAGTTAATGCATAAATGATTAACACTTGGTTCTCTACAGGTAGTGGTTTGTTTTGGTCTTGTTTCAACACTTCAACAGTACGTTTACCACGTTCTAATTTTTGAGCTGTAAATTCATCTAAATCAGAACCAAATTGAGCAAATGATTCTAATTCACGATATGACGCTAAATCTAAACGTAACGTACCTGCTACCTTTTTCATAGCTTTAATTTGTGCAGAACCACCTACACGTGATACAGATTGTCCTGCATTAATCGCAGGGCGAACGCCTGAGAAGAATAAATCAGATTGTAAGAAGATCTGACCATCTGTAATAGAAATTACGTTTGTAGGTACATAAGCTGAAATATCTCCAGCTTGTGTTTCGATGATTGGTAACGCAGTGATTGAACCGCCACCTAATTCATCATTTAACTTTGCAGCTCTTTCTAATAATCTACTATGTAAGTAGAAGACATCACCTGGGTATGCTTCACGACCTGGTGGTCTACGAAGTAATAATGAAAGTTCACGGTAAGCTGATGCTTGTTTTGTTAAATCATCATAAACAATTAGTACATCTTTACCAGCAAACATAAATTCTTCACCCATTGTCACACCAGCATAAGGTGCAATATACAACATTGGGGCTGGATCAGCTGCAGACGCTGAAACGATAATTGTATAATCTAACGCGCCTTCTTGTCGTAATTTTTCAACGTTAGCTCGAACTGTTGAATCCTTTTGACCAATGGCAACATAAATACAAATTGTATCTTGATCATGTTGATTAAGTATTGTATCTATAGCAACTGTTGTTTTACCAGTTTGACGGTCACCAATGATTAACTCACGTTGACCTCTACCGATAGGTACTAACGCATCGATGGCTTTAATACCTGTTTGTAATGGCTCGTCAACTGATTTACGATCCATAACTCCAGTTGCTTTCTTTTCGATTGGGCGTGTCTTTGTAGTATTGATTGGACCTTGTCCATCAATTGGTTGTCCTAGTGGATTCACTACGCGACCTACTAGTTCTTCACCAACAGGCACTTCCATAATACGTCCAGTACGTTTTACTTCGTCCCCTTCTTTGATGTCTGCGTATGGTCCTAAAATCACGACACCAACATTTGATTCTTCTAAGTTTTGAGCTAAACCTAGAACGCCGCTTTTAAATTCTACTAGCTCTCCAGCCATAACATCATTTAATCCGTGGATTAATGCAATACCATCACCGATTTGTAAGACCGTACCTACATCGGTAACAGAAGTTTCTGACTCATAGTTTTCTATTTGAGAGCGAAGTAATGCACTGATTTCTTCAGCTTTAATGGCCATCTATGTCACTCCTCCAATTTTTTATTTCACTCGTATAAATTGCTTTTCTAATTGAGCAAGGTCATTCTGAACGCTTGCATCCATTACTTTTGTACCAACTTTAATTCGAACGCCACCGATTAACTCTGGGTTAATATGATTCGTTAACATCACTTTTTCTAAGTTAGTACGCTTTTTGATAATTGTCTCGATTTGGGTTAAATCATCTTCAGATAAAGCATAAACAGATTCGACAACTGCAAAATCTTGCTTATGATGTAGATTATATAATGCTTCAAAAGCCTTAAATATTTCATGAATATACGAAAGATGGCGATTTTTAGCTAATATTTTCAACATATTAAGTAAATACTGATTCGTTTCGCCAAAGACTAACGTCACAAAACGGATGCGTTGTTCAGCATCCTTTTGTGGGTCCTCATCTAATTCTTTTAATTTTGTAGTTTCTGGTTCTACAGCGCTATCTATTGTTGAAAATGATTCATACATTGTCTCTAGTTCATTATGATCAACAGCGGTATCAAATAATGCTTTGGCATATTTTTTTGCTATCTTAGCCATTATTTATCGCCTGCCTCTTTTATGTACTTTTCAACTAATGCTTTTTGATCTTGCTCTGAAATTTCTTTTTGTAAGACTTTAGATGCGATTAATACTGAAAGCTCAGAAACTTGATTATTAATATCAGCGATAGCACGTTCTTTTTGACTATTGATTTCATTTTGTGCAGTTTCGATCATGCCGTTAGCTCTAATATTAGCTTCGTGAATAATTTCTTCATGTTGTTTGCGCGCTTGAATTTTAGATTCTTCTAGAATTTTATGAACCTCTTCTTGTGTTTCTTTTAGCGTTTGTTTGTTTTGTGCTTCTAATTTTTGTGCATTTAATTTTGCTTGTTCAGCATCGTCAATATCTTTATTAATATCACGTTCACGTTGATCCATAACTTCTTTTAAAGGACCCCATGCGAACTTTTTCAATAAAGCTAGTAAGACTAAAAATGTTATAGCTGTAACGATTATTGTTCCCCACTGAACGCCTGTAGCTTCGGTTGCACCAAGCACAAACATGTTTGTCGTAGCAGTCACTTACATAGACACTCCTTTCATTCAAATTAATCGTAATTCTTTAAGATAAAACGAACGGCGAAAGTCGGAATCGACTTCGCCTTTAACTAAAATTGTAATTACATGAACATTACGATGAATGAAATAACAAGACCAAGGATTGGTAATGCCTCAACTAAACCGATACCGATGAACATAATTGACATCAATTGTCCACGTGCTTCTGGTTGACGTGCTACACCTTCTACTGTTCTAGATACAATAAGACCGTTACCAATACCTGCACCAAGTGCTGATAAACCAATTGCGATTGCTGCTGCGATTAAATTCATTTATAAAATCCTCCTAATTTTTCTCTTTTTTTATTTTTTAAATTATATTATTAATGGCTGTCCGATACTTTGTGGGACATGTAAACCATTGATAACATGATGAAAATATATGCTTGGATTGCACCGATAAATATCGAGAATGCTTGCCAAACAATTAATCCTGGCACACCGATAATCCAACCCCATGCCAAGTGATTAACAACTAAACCTGAAAGTAATGTTAGTAATAATTCACCTGCATAGATATTACCATAAAGTCGAAGACCTAACGTTAACGTTGAAGTAAATTCTTCGAACAAATTAATTGGCATCAAGAAAATTGGTTTCGTGTAGTTGCCAAAGTACTTCTTAGTACCACGCATCTTAATACCATAATAATGTGTTAGTAGAATAATTAACGTTGATAACGTTAAGGTTACAGTGGCATCAGCCGTTGGTGATTTCCACCATAGGGTATGCCCTGAAACAATTGAAAAAGGTAAACCTAGCATATTACTGACAAATAAAAACAATATCAATGTCACTGCAAGGAAATGGAATTGTCCACCCTTAGACCATGATAAGTTACTTTCAATAATGCCTCTTACAAAATCAAAAACCCATTCTATGAAGTTTTGCTTGCCGGAAGGACGTTTTTTGAGGTTTCGTGTACAAATAATAGCTATGACAAAAACAATAACCGCTGTAATAATCAACATCATAATAGATGAAAGATTAAACACGATGTCTATACCAAACAATTTCCAACCAACTAGAGGATCTTCATGTTGCATCTGTTCTCACCTCTTTCACGATTAATATTTAATTCTTTTGAATCAAAGGTTTTAAAATAATTAAAACATAAGAAACTGATAAACCAACAATGACACCAAAAATATTGATATATTCCTTATATAGAACCCAAATACAACAAGCTATAATCACAGTTAAATATCTCCAAACGTTGCCCGTTGAAATATGTATATTATCCTTATCTTTAGCTTTTGCAAGGTAATATTCAAATGTATATGTAATACATAAAGAACCTGTAAGTCCTAAAATAAGTCCTAATACAACTGGTGACCTTGTGAAAATAAACACAATAAAGAGCACAATTATACCATATAAATAGTATTGTAAGTACTGTTTAAAAATGATGCTGAAACGTTTCATTTTGTGCCTCATTTCATTTTGTAGTTCATTTATGAAAACCGTTCCATTCATATAGTTTTAATAATAATATAGGGCGGTTAACGTGTCAATTCTATTCAAATTGTAGTTAAAATTTTTACAAACTTGTCACATTTTCGACACATTAACCACCTTTATTTATTTAAATGATTCCGGTTTTTCAGAAATTAACTGAAAATAATATTTGATATTCTCGCAAATTCTTTTAGACGCTAAGCCATCACCATATGGATTGCGTGCATGACTCATCTGCTCATATAAAGTAGCATTATCTAATAGTTGTTGCGTCGCTTCAAAGATATTTTCTTCATTAGTGCCAACAATTCTTAATGTGCCAGCTTCGACACCTTCTGGTCGTTCTGTTGTATCTCGTAGCACTAATACTGGTTTTCCCAGTGAAGGTGCTTCTTCTTGTACACCACCAGAATCCGTTAATATTAAATACGCTTGATGAGCAAAATTATGAAAATCAACCACTTCTAACGGTTCAATTAATTCAATGCGTGAATGATCAGACAAATATTTGTCTGCAATTTCTCTAACCTTTGGGTTTTTATGTACAGGATAAACAACGACAACATCTTCATACCTATCAACTATATCTCGTACTGCCTTAAAGATATGTGTCATTGGTTCACCAATGTTTTCTCTTCTATGAGCAGTGAGTAAGATAATTCGTTTATCTTTATGTTTATTTATAATAGTTGATTCATATGATTCATGTATGGTCGTGTTCATTGCATCTATTGCTGTATTTCCTGTAACTACAATGGTTTCAGATGGTTTATTTTCATTTAATAAATTTGTTGCAGCATTATTGGTAGGAGCAAAGTGTAAATCTGCCATTACCCCTACCATCTGTCTATTCATTTCTTCTGGAAATGGAGCATATTTATCAAATGTTCTCAATCCTGCTTCTACATGACCGATAGGTATTTGATTATATAATGCCGCTAAACTACCAGCAAAGGTTGTCATGGTATCACCGTGAACAAGTATCATGTCTGGTCGTTCCTCTTTGATAACATCCTCTATTCTAGTAAGTATGCGTGAAGTAATGTCAGAAAGTGTTTGTCCTTGTTTCATGATATCCAAATCATAATCTGGTTTGATATCAAAACTAGCTAACACAGAATCTAACATTTCTCTATGTTGTGCCGTCACGACAACAATTGGTTGTAGATCAGGGTCTTCTTGCAATGCTAAAATAAGTGGTGCCATTTTCACTGCTTCCGGTCTTGTACCGAATACAGTCATTATTTTCTTCATACAACTCCACTCCTAGGAGAAACTATTTTGTACCAAACAGACGATCTCCAGCATCACCTAAGCCAGGTGTAATATATGCATGGTCGTCTAGCTTTTCATCTAATGCTGCGATAAAGATATCAACATCTTCATGCGCTTCTTGTAATTTTTCTACACCTTCTGGAGCAGCAATCAAGCACATAAAACGAATGTGTTTCGCGCCACGTTTTTTAAGTGAGTTAATTGCTTCAATTGCTGATGCACCAGTCGCTAACATTGGATCCACTACAACAATTTCACGTTCTTCAATATCTTGAGGTAATTTAACAAAATATTCTACCGCTTCTAATGTTTCTGGATCTCGATATAAACCAACATGACCAATTCTTGCTGCCGGTACCAGATTTAAAATACCTTGAGTCATGCCTAGTCCTGCACGTAAAATTGGTACGAAAGCTAATTTTTTACCTGTTAAACGTTTGGCAACCATTTTGGTTACAGGCGTTTCAATTTCAACATCCTGTAATTCTAAATCTCTCGTCACTTCGTATGCCATTAACATACCGACTTCATCTACTAATTCTCTAAATTCTTTTGTCCCTGTATGTACATCACGAATATAACTTAATTTGTGTTGAATAAGTGGGTGATCAAAAACATGTACTTTGCCCATAATTTACTTCCTCCAATTTTAATTATATAAAGGATGTTTTGTTGTTAATGCCTTAACTCTTTCTTTTCCTTCTTCTAATGCTTTTTCATCTTCTGGATTTTTTAATACTAAGCTAATAATTTTAGCAACTTCTTCAAATGCTGCTTCGTCAAAACCACGAGTTGTTGCTGCAGGCGTACCTAAACGCACACCACTTGTAACGAATGGTTTTTCTTGATCAAATGGGATTGTATTTTTATTACAAGTAATACCAATAGCATCTAATGTTTCTTCAGCAACTTTACCTGTAATACCTACTGAATCTTTAACATTTAAAGAAACAAGATGGTTATCTGTTCCACCTGATACCACTTTGAAACCTTCATTAATTAAAGTTTCTGCTAAAGTTTTAGCATTCTTAACAACTTGTTGTTGATAAGTCTTGAAATCATCTTGTAATGCTTCACCAAATGCAATTGCTTTTGCTGCAATCACATGCTCTAAAGGTCCACCTTGGATACCAGGGAAGATTGTTTTATCAATTTGCTTTTTGTATTCTTCTTTACATAAAATCATACCACCACGTGGTCCACGTAAAGTTTTGTGAGTTGTTGTAGTAACAAAGTCTGCATATTCAACTGGGTTAGGATGCAATCCAGCAGCAACTAATCCTGCGATATGAGCCATATCTACCATCAATTTCGCGCCGACTTCATCAGCAATTTCCTTGAAGCGTTTAAAATCAATTGTACGTGAATAAGCAGAAGCACCAGCTACAATTAATTTTGGTTGGTGTTCTTTTGCTGCTTTTAATACTTCGTCATAATTGATTTGTTCGTTTTCTTTATCAACTCCATACTCTACGAAGTTGTAAAATTGACCACTAAAGTTAACAGGTGCGCCGTGTGTTAAATGCCCACCATGACTTAAGTTCATTCCTAATACAGTATCACCGTGCTCCAATGCTACGAGATAAACCGCCATATTGGCTTGTGAACCAGAGTGAGGTTGCACGTTTACATGTTCTGCACCAAAGATTTGTTTCGCGCGTTCAATCGCTAACGTTTCTGATACATCTACATATTCACAACCGCCATAATATCTTCTGTTTGGATAACCTTCAGCATATTTGTTAGTTAATACTGAACCTTGTGCTTCCATAACAGCTTCTGAAACAAAGTTTTCTGAAGCGATAAGTTCGATGTTATTGTTTTGACGATTGAACTCATTTTGAATCACTTCATAGATTTCTTTATCTTGCTCTTGAATAAATGACATGGATATATTCCTCTTTTCTGTATTAGTTATATTTTGCTCTTTCGCCACCAATTTTTTTTGGTCTTGAAGAAGCTATTGTAACAACCGCTTCACCAATTTGCTTTACACTTGTACGTTCTGGAATTGCAACATGCTTGATGTGCATGCCTATTAACGTTTGACCAATATCTATACCTTTTGGCACAGTAATGTGTTCAACGACCATTGGATCGTCCATATACTGGTATGCATATGTGGCTAGACTACCACCAGCATGTACATCTGGAACTACAGTAACTTCTTCCATTGTTAAAGGGTTAAAATGAGAACGCTCGATTGTGACCGCTCGATTGATGTGTTCACAACCTTGGAAGACAAATGATACGCCTGTCTCACGTTCAATTTCCTTCAGCGCCGTGAATATTTCACGGGCGACGTCCATTGAACCTACAGAACCAATACGTTCTCCAATAACTTCTGACGTAGAGCAGCCAATGATACACAATTCATCTGCTTTAAAGAATGAATTTGACTTTAATTCATCGAGTAATAACTTTAAACTTTCCATTTTCCCACCCCTTTTAACTAAATAAAAAAAGTAATATGCAAATCCTAATAAAAAAAACATACGAAAATGATTGATAGCAAATTTGCTACACGTAATCATTATAACTTATTTAGTAACTCACTTATACCAATTTCATAAATTTATTGCTTTAATATTTTATTTTTTAATCTGTCAATTAAACAATTTAATTCATTAAATATTTCTCTATAGTCTTCTATTGTGCCACCAAACGGGTCTGAAACTTCTCCAGTTGCCCCGACATACTCATTTATGGTAAATACATTTTCTGTATTATTATACATTTGACACAATGCCAATTTATGAGAATTAGACATAGTAAGTATTAAATCTGCCGATAGATCACTTGCAACAAATTTTGTCGAATGCGATGGCATTGCCAAACTTTCAGTTAAACCAATTTGATGTGAATTATTTGAAATAGGATGTCCATCCATTGCGTATATACCTCTTGATGCGAATTCAATATTTGGTATTTTCTGTTTAGCTATACCTTCAGCCAATGGACTTCTACAAGTATTGCCAGTACATACAAAGATTACTTTCATAGTGTTTCACCTTCAACAATAGTTTGATTTGCAGCTTTCATAATACGATTCATGATTGCTGTAGTCTGATCATTTATGTCAAAACCATATATATATGCATTCTGAATATCTTCATTTTTATCCAATTCATGCAATATTTGATATAAATTGTGATTTGCACCCTTTATATCGTTTTTATTATTACATAATGGAATGAATTTTGCTTGATTAGGCACACATGTTTCATGATCCTTCGGTAAAATAAAGGCTGTTCGAGTCCAATCTTTTTCAGTATTTGGTTGACGTTCTAAATGTCGAACTATGGTTAAAGGCGTGTCTGGTGAATAATGCTTATATTTCATTCCTGGTGCAATAGGCTTTTCAGTGTTCAATGCTTTATCTTCTATACTGCCTGGCAAAATTTGTTCAATCATTTGCTTAGTTACAGAGCCAGGTCGTGCAATTCTATAAGGATACTGTGTACAATCTAATACTGTACTTTCCAATCCTTCTTCACTTTGCTCGGCCTTGATGATCCCATCAATTCTACCATTCAAATCATTGAAGACATGGTCAAATGTTGTGGGTGATGGTCTGCCACTCAAATTAGCACTTGGAGCAGCTATCGGTAAATAGACCTGTTTAAGAATAGCTCGACCAACCGGATGACTTGGCATTCTGACGGCAATTGAACCTAAACCTCCACTCACTCTATCACATAAATAGCCTTCCTTTAATGGAAGAATAAATGAAATTGGACCAGGCCAAAAATGTTTCATTAATATTTTTACATTCTCCGTTAAGTTTGTAGTAAATTGTTTCATTTGATCCATATCATAAATATGTACGATTAACGGATTGTCAGATGGTCTTCCTTTTGCTTCATAAATTTTTTTTATTGCTACATCATTTCTAGCGTCTGCTCCCAACCCATATACAGTTTCTGTTGGTAAAGCAATTAATCCACCTTCATTATATATGGAAGCTATTTCGTTGATATGAGCTACATTTACATTGTTATTGATATCATTTTGATTACTAAAGTCCCATATTTTTGTGTCCACTTAAACACATCCTTTCCTGTACTTTTTTAATTTTAAAGCAAAATAAAAAGTTATGCACGCTCATGGTGAAACATGAGACATACATAACTTAGTCATGCCATTTAAAACTGATAATTCTATCATTATGGTTAATATCTTGAACAATCGATACCATTAGCTCTGGATACATTGTTTGAATTTTATCTTTTAACGTTGGTCCTTGGTTATAACCTATTTCAAAGACAACTTGCGCGCCAGGCAATAATACTTTTGGTAAATCAGCTAAAATATCATTATAAACACGATATCCTTGATCATTAGCAAATAGTGCTGAATGTGGTTCATATGATAAAACAGTATCCTCCATAAATGTTGCATCTGCTTGGTCTATATACGGTGGATTCGAAATCAGACCATTCACTTTAACGCCTTGTGCAATTAAAGGTTTCAATGCATCACCCTTTAGAAATTCTATATCGACTTGATGCTGTTGTGCGTTTTCTTTAGCTACTGTCAGTGCTTCTTCACTAATATCTGTCGCATACACAATCAATGAAGTGTCTATTTTCTTCAACATGATTGGAATATTTCCACTACCTGTACCAATATCGACGATCGTATCGCCATGCTTGAGGCTTTGAGAAAAATGCAACATAACTTCTTCTGTTTCTGGGCGTGGAATCAGACAATGACGGTTAACTTTGAAATTTTCACCATAAAAGGATTGATAGCCGACAATATATTGAATAGGCTCACCTTTCAACATTCTCGCTTTGGCAATATCAAACCGTTGTAATTGTTCAGTAGTCATTTCATCATTCAAGTGTACGATCAACGCTGCTCTAGACCATTGAAACATATCCATCATTAACCATTCTACTCTCGTCGTTTCAATATTCTGTTCGCTACATTCTAACTTCGCACGATCAAGTACTGATTTAAAGCTCACCATTATTTAATTCTTTCAATTTCTCAGTTTGTTCTGATACTGTTAGTGCGTCAATCACTTCATCTAACTTACCTTCCATAATTTGATCTAACTTTTGTAAAGTTAATCCAATACGGTGATCGGTCACACGACTCTGCGGATAATTATATGTTCTAATACGTTCAGAACGATCTCCTGAACCAACAGCCGATTTACGTTGCGCTGCGTATTTTTGTTGTTCTTCTTGCAATTTCATATCAAATAAACGTGCTTTCAATACTTTCATTGCCTTTTCACGGTTTTGAATTTGGGATTTCTCTGAAGATGTTGCAATAATACCCGTTGGTAAATGGGTAATACGAACTGCAGAATCTGTCGTATTTACGTGTTGTCCACCTGCACCACTTGAACGATACGTATCGACTTTAATATCTTCATTTCTTATCTCTATTTCAACATCTTCTACTTCTGGCAATACTGCAACTGTTGCTGTAGAAGTGTGAATACGGCCACCCGATTCAGTTTCGGGTACACGTTGAACTCGGTGTGCACCATTTTCAAATTTCAATTTACTATAAGCATCTGCTCCAGAAACTGAGAAACTAATTTCTTTGTAACCACCATGATCACTTTCAGCAGCTTCTACTATATCTGTCTTATAATTATGTGCTTCCGCATATTTAGAATACATTCTAAATAAGTCACCAGCAAAAATTGCAGCTTCATCGCCACCTGCAGCCGCTCGAATTTCAACAATTACGTTTTTGTCATCATTAGGGTCCTTTGGAATTAATAATAATTTCAATGATTCTTCTAATTCTGGTACACGACTCGCTAAACCTTGGCTTTCTTCTTTTAGCATTTCGATTTCATCTTTATCTTTGGTATCATTCAACATTTCTTCGATTTCAGAAATATCCTCTTTAACCTGTTTATATTCGCGATAAACTTCAACAGTTTTTTGTAAATCTGCTTGCTCTTTTGAATACTTTCTTAAATTATCAGGATCATTTACAACGTCGGGATCACTTAATAGTTCATTTAATTGTTCATATCTTTCTTCTACAATATCTAATTGATCAAACACTACATTTCCTCCTTCTCATTATCACTAGGTGCAACAATATGATGCGCTCTACATCTAGGTTCATAACTTTCGTTTGCGCCCACCAATATAACTGGATCATCTACCTTAGCTGGTTTTCCATCAATCAATCTTTGGGTACGACTAGAAGAAGAACCACAGACAGCACATACTGCTTGTAATTTCGTTACATCTTCGCTAACTGCAAGTAAATGCGGTATTGGTTCAAAAGGCTCCCCTCTAAAATCCATATCTAATCCTGCAGTGATTACTCTATGGCCTCTTTCTGCTAATTGCTCAACTATATTTACAACTTTAGATTCAAAGAATTGTACTTCGTCAATGCCAATAACATCGACATCTGATAAATCGTGTTTAAGTATTTCAGCAGCAGTCGAAATATTAATCGCTTCGATTGCATTACCATTATGAGAAACAATCTTATCTTTATGATAGCGGTCATCGATAGCCGGTTTAAATACGACTACTTTTTGTTTAGCATAAAGACCACGTCTTAACCGACGTATTAATTCTTCCGATTTACCACTAAACATGCTTCCAGTAATACATTCAATCCACCCGGAATGATAAGTTTCATACATGATTCGTTCCACCTTTTTTCAAAACATAATCGTCTCATTATATCATATTTTTTTATTTGAAATGTGCAATTTTTGAAAGATATTTACTATTTTATGTATCAGCTTTATTCATCAATATACTTCTATTTAATAGCATATGACTATTTTAAACGAAAAAAGCATCCTCATAAAATGAGAATGCCTTAAACCAACGATTATTCGTTGCTTGATTTGTATCCGAATTTCTTGTTGAAACGTTCCACACGACCATCCGCAGCAGCGAATTTTTGGCGACCTGTGTAGAATGGATGTGAGTCAGATGAAATATCTAAACGAATAACTGGGTATTCATTTCCATCTTCCCATACCATTGTTTCAGATGATGATTTTGTTGAACCACTTAAGAATTTAAAATCTGTAGTTGTATCTAAAAAGATAACTTTGTGGTATTCAGGATGAATATTTTGTCTCATTACTTTCAGCTCCTTTGCCCTGAACCATCCGGAACAGAGTTGTTTGTGAGTTTTTTACCCAATACTACGTAATTATAATAGCTATACATGTA
The DNA here is from genome assembly GCF_029774255.1 of Staphylococcus gallinarum. NCBI lineage: Bacteria > Bacillati > Bacillota > Bacilli > Caryophanales > Staphylococcaceae > Staphylococcus > Staphylococcus gallinarum. The sequence goes on along the minus strand of NZ_CP069082.1, from coordinate 900,542 downwards.
AAACGCAACCCTAAATCTAAGATTACAGCTTAAACAAATATGTTTCTTCTATTAAATAATTGGCTTTCCTGTCTTTGTGCTTTCTTCTGCAGCTTTTTGTAACTGTTCAAAGAATTCTTTATTATCAGTTGTACGTTTTAATTTACGTACAAAACGTTCTGTAAAATCGAGTGAATCTGTAAACATATTACGCAATTGCCATAAAGATTCTAATTCTTTTGGTGAAATTAGTAATTCTTCTTTACGTGTTGAACTTCTACCAATATCAATAGCAGGGAATACACGACGTTCTGCAAGTTTACGATCAAGATGTAATTCCATATTACCCGTACCTTTAAACTCCTCATAAATCATGTCATCCATACGTGATCCAGTATCAACTAAAGCAGTCGCTAAAATAGTCATACTTCCACCAGCTTCAATATTTCTTGCCGCACCAAAGAATGCTTTAGGTTTGTGTAATGATGCTGGGTCTAGACCACCTGATAATGTTCGACCACTAGGTGGGATTACTAAGTTGTATGCACGTGCCAGTCGTGTAATTGAATCCATTAAGATAATAACGTCCTTACCAATTTCCACGAGTCTCTTTGCACGTTCTAATAATAATTCTGCTACTTTTACATGGTGTTGAGGCGGTTCATCAAATGTAGAATGAACTACTTCTGCAGTTTCAACAGATCTTTCAATATCTGTAACCTCTTCCGGTCTTTCTCCAACAAGTAGGACAAATAATTCTGCTTCTGGTTTATTCGTAGCAATCGCATTGGCAATTTCCTTTAGTAATGAGGTCTTACCTGCTTTTGGTGGTGCAACGATAAGTCCACGTTGACCAAGTCCAATCGGCGTGATCAAATCCATAATTCGTGTAGAATAATTTTGCTGTGTTGTTTCTAACATTATGCGTTCTTCTGGATATAAAGGTGTCAACGCTTGGAAATGCGGTCGTTTCTTTACTTCCTCTGCATTCTCATCATTAACAAAGTCAACTTGTAATAAACCATAGTATTTTTCATTATCCTTAGGCTTTCTAACTTTACCAGTCACTTTATCGCCACGTTTAATTTCGAAACGACGTATTTGACTAGCTGAAATATAGATATCTTTTTCACCTTTTGAATAATTTACAGTTCGAAGGAAACCATAACCATCTTGTTGGATATCATCTAAGATACCTTCCATATAATAGTTTCCATCTTTTTCCATTTGTGCTTCCATAATTGCAAGCACCAATTCTTTTTTATTTAATTTACTATAATTTATCAATTTAAGAGATTTTGCTTTTTGAGTGAGATCTTTAGTAGTGTAATTTTTGTATAATTCGTGGAACGATTCATACTGAGGTGATGTACGTTCTTTTTCAGGCATTATCTTGCACCCATTTCATAAATAAGTTTTTAAACAACGTAATAAATACTACGCTATTTACTTTTTTAACTATAGCAAATTTTCTTTTTAATTACAAAATGTATTTCATTTTCTCAAATTTAAAAATGATTACATAACTTAAAAACCACCACACCATGCGTATACATTACTTCAATAAAAAAAGAAAGCGACAACTTCTATTTCATTACACAATAGAAGTTGTCGCTATTAAGGTCATCTAAGATTCAATTTAAGTCTCAGACATTGACATATTATAATATTATTTAAATTAATTGAAGTAACCAGCGATAGCTTTAACTTCTAAGAATTCTTCGATACCGAAGTCTCCCCATTCGCGACCAATTCCAGATTTTTTATAACCGCCAAATGGTAGGTCTGGACGACGTGGTGCTTCATTAATTTGTATTGTACCCGCTTCAACTGAACGAGCAACTTTTAATAATGTGTCCTTATCAGTACCAAATACATAACCTGCTAAGCCATATTCTGTATCATTTGCAATTTCAATTGCTTCATCTAAATCATTATACGTAATAATTGACATTACCGGCCCAAATATCTCTTCACGAGCAATAACCATGTCATTATTCACATTATTGAAAATAGTTGGTCTTGCAAAATATCCAGTCTCTAGGCCTTCAGGTTTGCCAGGGCCACCGAATAATAATTCAGCACCTTCTGCAATGCCTTTATCGATATAAGATTGAACTTGGTCAAATTGTTTTTTACTGATAATTGGTCCGACACGCGTGCCTTCTTCTCTTGGATTTCCAACCTTAACATTGCTAAATTCTTCTTTAACTGCAGTTAGGAATTCCTCTTTAATACTTGCTGGTACGAGTGTTCTTGTACCGGCAGCACAAACCTGACCAGTATTATGAACAACTTTATTCGTTGCTGCTTTAGCAGCTTCTTTGATATCAGCATCTTCTAATACGATAAATGGTGATTTACCACCTAATTCAAGTGATACTTTTTTGAAATCTTCAGCCGCTTCTTTCATAATGCTTGATCCAGTTGGACCTGAACCTGTGAATGACATCATTCTTACTTTTGGATGTGCACTTAATGGACGTCCGACACCTTGTCCGTCACCATTAACCAAGTTAAACACACCTTTTGGTAGGCCAGCTTTTTCAAAGATTTCAGCCAAAATAACTGCCGCAAATGGTGTTTCTTCAGATGGTTTAAGGACCACTGGGCTACCTGCCGCAAATGCTGCTGCTAATTTTAATGACGTTTGATTCATTGGGAAGTTCCATGGTGTTACTAGTCCTGCAACGCCAATCGCTTCTTTTACAACCAAGTTATCTCCACGTCGTTCTTCAAATTCAAAGTCATTTAATGCATCACGTGCTGCAGTGAAATGATCTAAGCCCATTTGATAATGAACACTTTCCGCTACTGATGCAGGTGAACCTAATTCATCGATGATAGTATCAACTATGTCATCTTTTCTATTTTCATATTCTTTAACGATATTATCTAATAATTGTTGTCTTTCTTTAACAGAAGTATGTCTAAATTTTAAATATACACTTTCTGCAGCATCAACTGCTTTATCCACATCTTCTTTGTTTCCTTTAGCTACAGTGCCAGCAACCTCTTCTGTTGCAGGATTGATTACTTCTATAGTCTCTCCACTAGCGCTTTCTACCCATTCTCCATTGATAAATTGTTTAGTGAAATTTCTCATTAATTATTCACTCCTTAAGTAAATTACTAATCATATTTTAACCTAGATATTTTAAAATTAAACTAAACTGCTCACAAAGATATATAATTTTATGAATAAAACGTTTTCGATTATAATTACACTTTGCATATGTGCACATTCTTTTATTCCCTGTGTTATGCTATTTAATACCAAATTTCAAACTATTATTGAAGGTTCATGAGAGTATGTATGAATTTGCAATAAAATAAAAACTGTAAACAACACAATAGTTGTTTACAGTTTAAATAGAAGTCGAATGCTATTTTATTTATTAAATACTTTTTTCAATACATTAACTTTCGAGCTCAATATATTCTTGGGCCCACTTTTCCATTGGTACTAATGCTGCCGCTAGTGCATTACCTTTATCTGTAAGTTGGTATATGATATTGACTGGGCTAGTAGAAACAACATTCTTTTCAACTAGTCCCCATTCCATTAAATCAGTTAATTTAATGCTTAGTGCACGTGGCGTGATTGTTTTCAAATCACGTTTCATATCTGAAAAATGTGCTGATTTTTCAGTACACCGAGACAAATAATTAATGATTAAACCATTCCAACTTCTACCTACTATTTTAAAGGTTTCTTCAAGATAAGGGCAAACCTCCATGGTCATCACCTCATATCACTTAATATTATAATTGAAGATTAAAGTTAGGATAGTGCGCTTCAATTATGTAGTATATTTATTATACCACAAATCCTAAACTTCTTCAGTCCAAATGTCTGCACCAAGTGATTTCAATGTATTCACAATATTTGTATAACCTCTATGAATATGTTTCACATTATAAATAGTTGTTACGCCTTCAGCAATTAATCCGGCAACAATTAGACTTGCACCCGCACGTAAATCACTCGCATAAACCTTAGCACCTTTTAATTTAGATGGTTTGATCGTTGCAGTACCATTGTCAGCTACAATATCCGCACCCATATTTTTCAATTCGTCTACATGCTTAAAGCGTGCTGGATAAATCGTCTCAGTTACAAATGATACACCATCAGCCATAAATAACAACGGTGTAATCGGTTGTTGTAAATCTGTTGCAAATCCTGGATAAACAAGCGTCTTAATATCAACACTAGTATATTTGTTTCCACGTTTAATCTGAGTATGATCTTCACCAACATTAATATCTAAACCTAATTCTTTTAATTTTACGATCAATGGTTCAACGTGTGTAGGTATAATGTTATTTATTTTTATTTCTTCACCACAAGCAGCTGCAATACACATATAAGTGCCAGCTTCTATTCTATCAGGAATAACTTGATGTTCTGAGCCATGTAAATGTTTTACACCATTAATCTTTAATGTACTTGTACCTGCACCTTTAATATCAGCACCTAAGCTAATTAAGAATCTTGCAACATCTACTACTTCTGGTTCCTTTGCTGCATTTTCAATTACAGTTTGACCCTCAGCACGAACTGCAGCGAGCATAATATTGATTGTTGCGCCCACACTTACGATATCTAAAAAGATATTGGCACCGACTAATTTATCCGCTTCAATTTTCATAGAAGTTTCACTAGATTCATCGATTGTCGCACCCAAAGCTTTAAAACCTTTAATATGTTGATCTATGGGTCTTGGTCCTAATGGACATCCTCCCGGTAAACCGATAACACATTTATTAAATCTTCCAAGCATTGCTCCCATCATATAGTAAGAAGCACGTAATGATTCTACCTTTTGATTTGGTAATGGGGCATTTATTATTTCTTCAGGATCCACTTCGAGTGTCGTACCTGTTAAATTTGTTTTAATATTCAAATCACCTAATAAGCTCACCAATGTTTCAACATCTGAAATTTGTGGCAAACCTTTAATTGTTACATTATCTTCGGCCAATATAGCTGCCGGAATAATAGCAACTGCACTATTTTTTGCACCATTGATATTTACTTCACCTTTAAGTGTTTGACCACCTCTAATTTTTATCACTTCTTGACCCATTTATCCGTTCTCCTTTACCATACTTTCAATCGTTCTTTTTCTTAACATCATTAGCATTATACTATGAAAACATTAGTGTTTGCAAAATACATTAATCTAACAAAACCTATTAAAAATGATATTAAGTACATATACAGTATGTAAAAATTAATTGTTATACCTTTTATTTCCCAATGTTTCACAACTCAAATCATAAACAAAGGTTTTTTCTTATAAATTTTATGTAAATTTTAATTCCATTAACTGTTTATTTTTAGTTTTATTTGATTTTGATGTTAAAAAAAATAACTATTATACCGAAGTATAATAGTTATTTTTACGATTAAAATTATTTAGCACGGTTTGAAGTACCAAATTCTTTAATTTTACCGATTACAGTTGCTTTGATTGCTTCGCGAGCTGGACCTAAATATTTACGTGGATCATAAACTTCTTGATCATTGTTTAATACGTCACGAACAGCTTGTGCTGATGCAATTTGGTTTTCAGTATTTACATTGATTTTAGCAGTTCCAAATGGGATTGCTTTTTGGATATCTTTAGTTGGGATACCAGTACCACCGTGTAATACTAATGGTAAACCAGTTGAAGCACCGATTTCTTCCATTTCTTTAAATCCTAATTTTGGTTCACCTTTATAAGGTCCGTGTACTGAACCTAATGCTGGTGCAAGTGTATCAATACCAGTTCTTTCAACTAGTTCTTGACACTCTTTAGGATCTGCATAGATAACACCTTCAGCAACAACGTCATCTTCTTGTCCACCAACAGTTCCTAATTCTGCTTCAACAGAAACACCGTGTTCGTGAGCATACTCAACTACTTTAGCAGTAGTTGCAACATTTTCTTCGAATGGGTCATGTGAAGCATCAATCATTACTGATGTGAAACCAGCGTCGATTGCTTCTTTACATTTTTCAAAGCTTGAACCGTGGTCTAAATGAATCGCTACTGGAATAGTGATTTCTTTATCGTGCATTAAACCTTCAACCATTTTAACGACTGTGTAGAAACCACCCATGTAACGAGCAGCACCTTCAGAAACACCTAAGATTACAGGTGCGTTCTCTTCTTGAGAAGCTTCTAAAATAGCTTGTGTAAATTCTAAGTTATTTAAGTTGTATTGACCAACCGCATAACCGTTTTCTTTTGCATCGATTAACATTTCTTTCATTGAAACTAAAGGCATGAAAGTTCCTCCTTGGTGCTTTAAGCACATATTTTTACAATCTAATTATATCAAAACCATAAACTTTTTGCATTATTCTATACAATTGTAAGCGTTTTTATTTAAACTTTTATTTTTAATTTCTGCAAACTTCGTATTTTTGCACCTATTTTTATAAAATTGCAATATCTTAAAAGCTTATTTACAATAGTTAAATGAGTAGAATGGAGGTACGTTGTATGTCAAAAATATTGAATACGCAACTTAACGGAATTTTTAATCGCATTGAAACCCAAGAACTTGATATACAAATGGCTAGCCAATGTTTGATTCAAGCAATTGGCGGTGAAGGTCATGTCTATATAAAGGGCTACGATGATTTAAAGTTTTATGAGTCATATATTTTAGAAAGTGAAGAGCGATTGAAATCAAGCAAACGTTTAACTGATTTATCATCTATCGATCAATTAGATACAACAGATAGAGTATGCTTGTTCGCTCCTAATTATACTTCTACAGTCGCAAAGGATGTAGATGCATTAATAGCTGCAGATGTAGACTTTGTGTTGATTTGTAATAAGCCAAAGGATGTAGATTTTTCTGATCATTTATTTCACTTTGTTAATTTAAGCACGCCTAGACCCATTGTCTATACAGAGGACTATGACAAAGTTGTCACGCCTCACCCTATCGCTTTTAATTACATCTATTATGATATTTATACACAAATGGTTGAAATGATAAATGATTTAGATTTATAAATTATGTTGAATTTAAATCAATACTTCAATATCAATCGCATTATTCTGGTTGGGACAAATTCCATGTTCCAACCTTTTTATATTTCTTACTTCATTTTTATAAAAAAACTGCCGACCGATACACGGTCGACAGTCAAAAGATATTCAACTATATATTATAGTTATTTGTTATTTTGATGTTTCAATGAAGCTTCAACAAATGCTCTGAAAATTTGTTGTGGACGGTTAGGTCTTGATAAAAACTCAGGATGGAACTGACAAGCCACAAAGAAATCATTTTCTGGTATTTCTACCATTTCGACTAATCGACCATCTGGACTAGTACCAGAGAAGACCATTCCATTTTCTTCTAATTGCTCTCTATATTCATTGTTAAATTCATAACGATGACGATGACGTTCTTCAATATTTTGTGCATCATAAATTTTATGTGCTAATGTACCTTCTTTAATCGTACAAGGATATAAACCTAAGCGTAATGTACCACCTAAATCTTCTATATCCTTTTGTTCTGGAAGTAAATCAATGATTGGATAAGGTGTATTTGGATCTAATTCTGCTGAATGTGCACCTTCTAAACCGATAACATTTCTTGCAAATTCTACAGTAGCTAATTGCATACCTAAGCAGATACCAAAGTATGGTACATTATTTTCACGAGCATATTTGATTGCTGAAATTTTTCCTTCACTTGCACGGAACCCAAAACCACCTGGTACAAGGATACCATCAACATCAGCTAAATATTGTGCAACATTGTCATCTGTCACTTCACTTGAGTCAATCCATTTTACCTCTACATCTTTCTTGAATGGATAACCTGCATGTTTCAAGGATTCAACTACTGATAAGTAAGCATCTTGCAAGCTTACATATTTACCTACTAAGCCAATAGTTACTTTGCCATCTAAGTTATTCACTGTATCTAACAAGTACTGCCATTCATCTAATTGTGTATCATATTTTGCATCTAACTCTAAACGATCAATTACGATGTCATCCATATTTTGTTTACTTAATTGTAAAGGAATTTCATATAAAGAATCTGCATCACGACATTCGATAACACTTGCTTTATTAATGTCACAGAATAATGCAATTTTATCTTTTAAGTCTTGTGTTAATTCATACTCAGTACGTACAACAATTAAATCTGGTTGAATACCTAAACCACGTAATTCTTTAACACTGTGTTGTGTTGGTTTTGTTTTCATTTCGCCTGCAGCTTTAATATACGGTAGTAATGTACAGTGTACATACATCACATTTTCTCTACCTAAATCACTTCTAATCTGACGAATTGCTTCAATAAATGGTAATGATTCAATATCACCAGTCGTTCCACCAATCTCAGTAATGACTACATCCGCATTGGTACTTTCGCCAGCTAATAATAAGCGTTCTTTAATTTCATTTGTGATATGTGGAATAACTTGGACTGTACCACCTAAATAATCACCACGGCGTTCTTTTTTCAATACGTGAGAATATACTTTACCAGCTGTAACATTTGAATATTTATTTAAGTTGATATCGATAAATCTTTCATAGTGTCCTAAATCTAAATCTGTTTCAGCACCGTCATCAGTTACAAATACTTCACCATGTTGATACGGACTCATTGTACCTGGGTCAACATTTAAATAAGGATCAAATTTTTGAATTGTAACCTTCAATCCTCTATCTTTTAACAATCTTCCTAAAGATGCTGCTGTAATACCTTTACCTAATGAAGAAACTACTCCACCAGTTACAAAAATAAATTTTGTCATGTTCTGCCTCCTATAAATATAATGGTATAGAAATTAATACCAGCAATTGACATGCTTAACTTCAATTGAATCGTTAAACTTTAATCTAATGTTTTACATTTTTAAATTATTTTTAATGGGAGATTGGTTTAGCGTTAACAATAGCGCCAATACACAAGTAACGATATTAAAAATAATAAGTTAACTAGTTTATAAAATAAAAAAATCGCTCCCTCTCACAAATTTGTAAGGGGGAGCGTATATGATTTATACACGTCGTCCTAATTAAAGGAGCCCGAATAAAATTTTATCATGTTCACGAAAAAAGTCAATTAAATATCGCAGAATTAATTTTCTGTGAATTCATCTTCCTCGTACTCATCTTCTTCTTCTTCGTCTTCTAAGTCTTCATCTTCTTCATCAATTACAATATCAGACTCTTCAATCTCTTCGTCCACTTCTTCATCTTCTGGATCTTCAGGATCGTTTAGTGTCTCTTGGTCATCCGTTACTGTAGGGATATCATCATCGTCATCCGCTTCATCTTCACCAAGTAATTTCAATGTTTTATCTTCTTCATCATCGTCATCTAAAATATCAAATTTTTGAATAGTTGGCGCAATTTTCTCTTCAATATCATCAACTGAATACCAGTCACGTAAGCCCCAAATATTTTCACCAATATTTAAGAAACGTCCATCAGTGTTTAAGTCTGTATAGAATTGCACAATTCTATCTTCAATTTCGTGATCTTCATAATGTCCAATCGCTTTAAATTCATCAATGATATCATACAGATTCATTGTATCGCCTTTTTCGTGTAATAACGTGTAAGCCATGTCAATAAATGATTTCTCATCAACCATTTCTTTTGTATAATCTTGAATTCTCATATTATATATTCTTCCTTTCAAAGGCATTTATCCAAATCAGTACTATGTTTTCTTAAGTAATAATAACAAATGTAAATTATAAATGACAATGCTTGATTTCGCAATCGCTATTAATAATTTATATATTTTTCAAAAGTGATAAAATCATCAGCACTTTCAATTTCAACAAAATTACTATTTATACATAAAGGCTTTAATTCATTATGTTCCCCATATAAGGTGATTGTCAGCACAGCCACATCATTAAAATGCTTTCTAATATACGTTGATAATTGGCGTAATGCACTTTCAGCAATACCGTGATGTCTTTCATCTTCATTCACTTCAATAGATGAAATATTCATACGATTTTCATGCTTTTCAATCGCTATAAAGCCGACTTTCTGTCCATCTTTTAGTAAATCTATCATATGAATATTATATGGTGTTTCATCTGTACTCTTTTGTAATTTTAAAGATGAAACATATTTAGAGTCTAAATCTAAATAATACAATCTTTCTTTACCAATCGGACCTTCTTCTTTCGTTGCAGCATGCATAAATCCTGCGCGCTCGTATACATTCCAAGCACCTTTATTTTCTGCGTCAACCACTAAATACAAATGATTAAAGTTCGGAAATAAGATTTGCACATATTGCGGTAAATACATCATCATTTTAGTTCCGTATCCACAGCCTTGATATTTTTCATTAATGGATAATGAGCGAACATATACAACTTGATTTGGTGTATCGTAACCTTCATGTTGATAATATTGGTGTAGTACAAAGAAACCTACCACTTCTCCATCACTGTTTAATGCAATGTTCGCTATTCTATCATCATCCTCTAACGCTTCATCTAATACATCCTTTGGCAGAGATGAATAAATTTGCTGGCGCTCACTTAATTCAAAATCATAGAGTGCTTCTTTGTATTTATCTTCATACACCTGCACTGTAATATCTTCAAATTGTTCTTTTGTAAACATATTTAATCCCCTATTTAAACTGTTTTATATATCTATCAAAAACATACCACTTATATGAACTTACTAACCGTTTTTATGAAGTTAAAAAACAATTCATCAGCCAATTCACTTGGTATTTATCTTTGACTTGTCCATGCATGGCATTAAAGAAAGTTTTATCTAATGGCATATGCGGATCCCCTTCCACACTGAGTGCCTCGTAAACTTGACGTTGTTCTTCCAAACGATCGAAAGTCAAAATAATATTGGTATTATCGTTAGACGTTGGTCGACCATAACTGCTAGAAATATGTAATACTACATCATCACTTACATGTAATTCAGCATGTAACAAACGTCCATTCGTTTCATTTAATATCTTTATTTCTCCACTAAATGCCGTTTTATAGAAATCTAACGCTTCTTCTACATCATCAACAATAATGTAAGGACTTAATTGCATCATAAATCAATCGCTCCCTTTACTTTCATATTTGATTTTCTTATATTTTATTATACTATAAGTAAGAATGAAAATATTTGGGGGAATACCATTATGAAAATAGGCATTGATGCTGGGGGCACATTAATAAAAATAGTTCAAGACGAGAATGGCAAACGTTCATATAATACAAAGCTAACGACTGAGATTGATCAAGTTATAGAATGGTTAAATTCAATTGATGCAGAGCGTATCAGTTTAACTGGTGGTCAGGCTGCTACAATTCAACAACAACTTAAATGCGAATCTAATATATTTGTTGAATTCGATGCTTCGGCTGTCGGATTAAATATATTATTAACTGAACAAGGCCATCAACTAGATGATTACATATTTGCTAACGTTGGGACTGGTACGTCAATTCATTATTATGACGGTAAAGCTCAAAAACGTGTTGGTGGTGTAGGTACCGGTGGCGGTATGATTCAAGGTTTAGGTTATTTATTAACTGGCATTCAAGATTATCAGTTATTGACGGATACTGCTCAAGATGGCAATAGAGATATCATCGATTTAAAGGTAAAACATATCTATAAAAACACTCAACCTCCTATTCCAGGAGATTTAACGGCAGCTAATTTCGGTAATGTCTTACATAACTTGGATAAATCATTTACCGATGCCGATAAACTTTCTTCTGTAATTGGTGTAGTGGGTGAAGCAATTACAACGATGGCTATTACAGTAGCACGAGAACACAAAACCGAAAATGTCGCTTATATTGGCTCAACGTTTATCAATAATCAACTATTACGACACGTTATTGAAGATTATACTGTATTACGAGGATTCAAACCTTATTACATTGAACATGGTGCTTTTTCTGGTGCTCTTGGTGCACTTCATCTATAAAACGAAACAGGTCAACAAACGTATCTGAGACATTCCAGATACGTTTGTTGACCTTAATTTTTTATAAATAAATTATATAAGACATCATTCAAATCATCATATTTCAATTTCGTAATTACTCGTTCTATAGCGCAAGTTGATCAATCACTTTTTGCGCTGAAACAACGGTACCCACTACACCAGGTTTCAAATCAATAGCTACAGCTTTATCATCATCTCTTAACGTATCTAACCACTCATCAAAAACAGCGCCTTCAATCTCAACTAATTCAAGATTGTCAAAGTCTTCTCGACGGACTTTTTCCGCTCTACTTTTTATACTCCATACGGGCATAATATGTGGCCTTTGATGTTCATCGTCACTAATTAATGCAAATTGCTTTGCACCCTTTTCAGATAATCCAAAAACTGCATCCTCTTTTGCTACATCTTTAGCAAATTCCTTCAAACGTATACTATCTAAATCAGACATTAATTCATCACTAACTTTCACGACATCTATTAAATCACCATCTGATTTCGAAGTTGGATTGACCAACACTTGATCTCCTTCGTTAAATATATCATCTAATTCATAAGTAACAAATCGATCCACATCAATTTTCTTTACTTTATCAAACGCAATATCTTTAGCATCAAGGAATGGTTGAGCTAATGACTTGTCACTCCACAAACACACGCGTGACTCACCTAGTATTTCATAACTGACTAATTGCTTTGCTTCCGTTGCAACATAAAAGCACTCACTTACCAAAATATCTTGATAAAATGAATTTTCTTTATAGGACATCCTAACACCTTCATTTCATTTTATATTTTTAATCTAATCAAAATATAAATGACATATATAATACAGTCAAACACCTCAATTAGTATTTATAAACATGACATAGCAAATGTTTTGATTCACATTAAAATACATTATCTCATATTTATCCTTTTTTTAAATCTTCAAGGAACTGTAATTCTAATTTTTCTATTTGACTTTGTGATTCACCGTGCCAAATACAACCAAATCTTGAACTCACTTGCTCTTCTGTGTACCAATCACCATCATAGTATGATAACGGAAATAACACGCCTTTTTTAATATACTTTACAATCGTATCAAAGAAATGTTTATTATCCCCCGGTGAAATATAACTATAAAACTTATGGAATCCTTGGGTTAAAATCGGTTCGAGTAATAACATACTTGTAGAACCATTTTGTCTGAAATTCAAATCAATCGCAAAAATATCACCCTGTGCATCCTCTAATAAGTCAAAGCCTGCAACACCATAATATCCTTGAGCAACACCGATTTCCATAATTTCTTTACCAGCTTGTATCACTTTCTTTGGTACATCTTGAACATTCAAATTACCATTATAATGACCGTATTTGTCAGTCAGTTGTTGTGATGTTCCAATATATTGCACACCGAGTTTCGGTGTATATGCAAATTGCACACAATAGTTTGCAACTGCTTCAATTTTCTGTTCAATTATGATTGTGTCTGTTTCGCTTTTAGCCTTCTCGATTCGTTTGGATGCCTTATCTAAATCTGTTTGATTATAACAAATCATTACACCATAACCACCAGCTGTAGGTAGATCATCACCTGGTTTTAAAACAAATGGAAACTCCCAATGCTTGATTGCTTGTTCAAAGTCCTCTATATTCACTACTTCTCGTTTTGGCAAATATTTATTATTCGTCCACTCTGGTATACGAGATTTATTATTTAAAGCAACAAATATATCTTTATTCAATGCATAGTAGTGTTTTTTCAATATCGCTTCATCATGTATATATTGAAAATAAATTTTTTTATCAAGACTTTGCGCTAACGTAGCTAGTAATTGTTCATAACTAGATTTATCGTTAAATTTATAAATATTACTAGGCATATCTTGACCAATTAATTGAAATAATTGTGCTAAATTTTCTGTAACACTCGCTTCATGTACAATCACAGGCATTTGATTAGCAATCAATAATTCTCTACCAGTTAAAAAATTAGATTGGTGTTCTTCTGGCTCTAACCACGGATTTGAAATATATGATGGACGAGACGTATATACTATATTTGAATCATAAAGATCACTAAGTGTTATTTTAGGTCTTAGAGAACTTTGTTTTGTCATTTTTTGTGCTCCTTTATAAATTGATGTTGTTCAACAATTTCTTTAAATAGTGCGCTATCTTCTATTAATTCTAAGCCCATTAAGGATAATATTTTTGCGCCTCGAATTAATGCTTGATCACCGTGTGTACTACCTGCTGCTTCTCTAAAGCGGTGTGTGTGACCAACTAGATTTCGAGAACCTATTTTAATATGGGGATGAATCGTTGGTACAACATGACTCACATTTCCTGTATCTGTTGAACCATATCCGAAATCATCATCAATAACGGCTTCACCCATTTCAGTCGCATATTTTGCGAATAAATCGTCTAACTTTGAAGTTTTTACAAATTCATTCACACCATTTTGAATTGGGCCAAATTCATAGTCACAACCCGTTTGAATCGCTGCACCTCTCGCAATTTGACCAACTCTTTCAGTTAAGACGTCTAAATCTTTTCTAGTTGTTGCTCTAGTATAAAATCTTGCATGTGTGAAATCTGGAATAATATTTGCTGCCTTTCCTCCATCTAAAATTACTCCATGTACACGTTGACTCTTTTTAATGTGTTGTCTCAATTGCGCCACACCATTAAAATAAGAAATCATTGCATCTAAAGCATTTCTTGCTTCATGTGCATTTTCAGATGCATGTGTACTCTTACCATAGAACTTAATATCTAGCACATCTACTGCTAGAGTATTTATCGTACGATACGTTTCATTACCTGGATGCACCATTAATGCGATATCTAATTCATCAATAATGCCCTCCTTAACATATGATGCTTTGGCACTACCATTCTCTCCACCTTCTTCGGCAGGACAGCCCAAGACAATCACTTGTCCCCCAACTTTATCTATCACTTGCTTTAAGGCTATCCCAGCTAATACGCTTGCTGTTCCAATTATATTGTGTCCACATGCATGGCCTAGCCCCGGCAAAGCATCATATTCCGCTAGATAACCAATTGTCGGACCGGGTTTCGATGAATCATATTTAGCTATAAACCCTGTAGCATGACCTGCAATATCAGTCTCTACCTCAAAATTATGGCGATTTAATTGCTCAATTAATGTTCGAGATGCAAAAATTTCTTCATTACCAAGTTCTGGTCTTTGATGTATTTGATGGCTTAATTCTATATATTTATTCTTTTCATTTTCTATATAATCTAAAATATTTTGTTTATTTTCCATTGCTGAAACCCTACTTTCCACATTACTACGAGCTAGTTATTACTTAAATTTTAAGAAATTATATGCAATACCAATTCATTTAATTATCTAATCAAGTGTACAAAACACTTTTAATTATTACTTATTCTATCGGCTTTATTGTATTCTGTCATTAATTTTCTGAAATTTAAAACATTTTTACTTTTGTATTAGTCTCTATACCACATTTAACAAATTGTAAAAGCAGGTTCATCTTGTTACAATAACTTTATTAAGATTTTAGGAGGAAGCATAATGCCAAAAATGAACGTTGAAAGTTTTAATTTAGATCATACAATTGTTGATGCGCCTTTTGTAAGACTTGCAGGAAAAATGGAAGGTGCCAATGGCGATGTCATTCATAAGTATGATATTCGTTTCAAACAACCAAACAAAGAGCATATGGAGATGCCTGGCCTTCACTCATTAGAACATCTAATGGCTGAAAATATTAGAAATCATTCTGATAAAGTTGTCGATCTAAGTCCAATGGGTTGTCAAACTGGATTTTATGTTTCATTCATTAACCATGATGATTATAATGATGTGTTAAATATCATCGAATTAACAATTAAAGATGTATTAGCAGCTACAGAAGTACCTGCTTGTAATGAGGTCCAATGTGGATGGGCAGCGAGTCATTCATTAGAAGGTGCCAAAGAAATAGCGCAAGCCTTTTTAGACAAACGTTCAGAATGGAACGATGTTTATGGTGAAAATAAATAATCATTTCACGCTATAAAGTATATAACTCCAAATAATTACCGAGTCATATACATCTTGATCGTGAGACTGCTCTAAGCATTACTAAGACCACCCTGGAACATAAATTCCAGAAAAATAGCACTCAGATAATTTAATTTATCTGAGTGCTTATTTTTATTCATCTTATTCGTATTGTTGGCTCGCTTTCCTAGGGGAAAGTTTCACCCTGTAGTCTTCAGCTCGTCCTACAACAGGAGTCTCGTCAAAATACATTGAAAACATTTGTGACTTTTAAATTACCATCACCTTAATAAACTCAACTACAAATTTTTTCTTATCATATACTTTCATCAATTATCTCGTCTTATTGTACATTAATGTCTCTATGCTGTTGAAATAAGTGACATAATCTCATTTCTACTCGTAAATTTTGATTATTTTAGAAAAACACAAAGAAAGGTATGCGTGACTTAATTAAGTCTTTGCATACCTTTCTTTATTATTTAATACATTCGTTTCTATAATTTACGAATTATGCCAATGAATAGAAACTGCATTGGTAAACGTAGATATAATGCCCAAGGCGAAAGCGTCTTATCCCCTAAAGGCAATTGTTTACGCGCCATATAAATATTTGCAGGGAATACTGCCAATAAGAACGCGGAAATTGCATTTTTCAAACGTGTAGTTGGTTGTTTAATCAATAATAATATGCCAAAAATACACTCTATTATCCCTGTTACTATAACAGCTGTTCGTTTAAATGGTAAATATGCTGGTACAATTCGTGTGAAATTAGCCTCATTTTTAAAATGTAATACGCCTACAAATGAAAAAGCTAAACCGAACACGATACTTAAAAGTCGTTTCATTTTTCAACGCCCATTTCTTTTAAATAGCTTTTACCAAACTTCGGAAGTGCTACCCCAAAGTTATCAGCGATTGTCGCGCCTATTGAACTAAATGTATCGTCTACAGACAATTCATGACCTTGTTGGAATTTAGGACTATACATCAATACTGGAATATATTCCCTTGTATGATCCGTACCATCCGCAGTCGGATCATTACCATGATCTGCTGTAATAATCACTAAATCATCTTCTCGTAAATATTTCATTAGTTCAAGTAAACGCTCATCGAAGTCTTTAATCGCTTGTGCATAGCCTGGCTTATCGCGTCTGTGGCCATACAGTGCATCAAAGTCTACTAAGTTTAAGAAACTCAATCCTGTAAAGTCTTTTTGAACTGTTTCAATTAATTTATCCATACCATCCATATTATCTTTAGTACGAACCGCTTCGGTCACACCTTCGCCGTCATAAATATCATTGATTTTACCCAGTGCAATAACATCATAACCACTATCACTTAATTCATTCATCACTGTACGACCGAATGGTTTTAAAGCATAATCATGTCGGTTTGATGTACGTTTAAACGCGCCTGGCTCTCCGACATATGGACGAGCAATAATTCTACCAATCAAATATTTAGGATCTTTAGTTAATTCACGCACTTTTTCACATATGTCATAAAGTTCTTCTAATGGAATAACTTCTTCATGAGCAGCGATTTGCAATACAGGGTCAGCTGAAGTATAAACGATTAAATCGCCTGTCTTCATTTGATGTTCTCCCCACTCATCAATGATTTGAGTACCTGAAGCTGGTTTATTCGCAACGACTTTACGTCCAGTTAACCGTTCAATTTCTGAAACGAGTTCCTCTGGAAAGCCTTCTGGATAAACTTTAAATGGTTGCATAATATTTAAGCCCATTATTTCCCAATGACCTGTCATTGTATCCTTACCTACTGATGCTTCACTCATTTTTGTGTAAAAAGCTAGTGGTTTATCAACTTTGTCAACGACTGGCAAAGCTTCGATATTTCCTAATCCTAATTGTTGTAAATTAGGTAATGTTTGATCAAATCCTTCAAGTGTATGCTTTAAAGTATGGCTCCCCTCATCATTAAATGCTTTAGCATCCGGACCTTCGCCTATACCAACCGAATCCATAACTATTAAATGTACTCTGTTAAAAGGTGTCGTCATTGTGTTTCACTCCTATTCAGTAATTACTTTGTGAATTAATGTTGGTGCTTTACCGCTATCACTTATGGTAATGCTCGCGTTTAACTTCTCAATAACATCATCTACTTGTTCGCGATTACTGTGTATTGTTAATAATGATTCACCAGCTTTTACCTTATCTCCAACTTTTTTATTCAAGACAATGCCTACACTCAAATCAATATCGTCCTCTTTCGTTTGACGACCTGCTCCGAGCATCATTGATGCAACACCTACTTCGTTTGCTACAATTTCCGTTACGACCCCTGACTTTGTAGCTGGGTAGTCAATTTGATATTGTGCTTGCGGTAATTTTGATACATCATCTACTACTGATCCATCACCGTCTTGATTTTCAATAAATGTTTTAAAGCGTGCTAGTGCCGATCCGTCAGCAATTGCATTTTCAAGTAAAGTACGCGCTTCTGCTAAGTCTTGTGCTTTCCCTCCAACAACTACCATTTGCGAACCTAACGTTAATACTAAATCAGTTAGGTCTTTTGGTCCTTGACCTTGTAATGTTTCAATTGCTTCTTTGACTTCTAATGCATTGCCAATCGCATTACCTAGGGGTTGACCCATGTCTGATATAATGGCCATCGTATTTCTACCTACATTATTGCCAATATTCACCATCGCACGTGCTAAAGATTCTGCATCTTCTAATGTCTTCATAAATGCACCGTTACCTGTTTTGACATCGAGGACAATCGCGTCAGCACCGGCTGCTATTTTTTTACTCATGATAGATGATGCAATTAATGGTATAGAATTCACTGTACCTGTTACATCACGTAAGCCATACAATTTTTTATCAGCGGGTGTTAAGTTCCCAGTTTGACCAATTACAGCTACTTTATCTTCATTTACTAACTTTACAAATTTCTCTTCCGAAATTTCAACATGAAAGCCCTCAATTGACTCTAATTTATCAATGGTACCGCCTGTATGTCCTAATCCTCTACCACTCATTTTTGCAACTGGTACACCTACTGCAGCAACCAATGGTGCAAGTACAAGCGTAGTCGTATCACCGACACCACCAGTAGAATGTTTATCCACTTTCACACCATTAATATTGGATAAATCAATAACATCTCCTGAATTAACCATTGCCATAGTTAACGCTGCTCTTTCTGCTTCATTCATATCTTGAAAATACACTGCCATGGCTAAACTAGAAGCTTGATAATCTGGTATATCCCCTTTAGTATAACCTTCAATAAAGAAATTAATTTCTTCTTCTGTTAGCGCTTGGCCATCACGTTTCTTTTCAATTAAATCTACCATTCTCATATGTGTAGACCTCCCTTATTTCAACAATAAATTGAAAATATAATTAGTAATCAGAATCACTTTCTAGACCTTGGATGATTTGGATACCTGCGCTTGCACCAATGCGTGTCGCTCCAGCTTCAATCATTTTATTAAAGTCTTCAAGATTTCTAACGCCTCCTGATGCTTTAACTTCGAGTGCATCTCCAACAGTATCTTTCATTAATTTAACATCTTCAGGTGTAGCGCCTCCTCCTGCAAAACCAGTAGATGTCTTAACAAAATCAGCACCAGCTGCTTTACTTAATTCAGATGCTTTTACTTTTTCTTCATCAGTTAATAAACAAGTTTCAATAATCACTTTGACAGTTTTTCCGTTAGCAGCGCCTACTACGCCTTCAATATCCTTTTGAACTAAATCATAATTCCCATCTTTTAATGCGCCAATATTAATTACCATATCTACTTCAGAAGCACCTTTTTTGATGACATCTTCAGTTTCAAAGATTTTAGTTTCTGTTGTTGTTGCTCCTAATGGGAAACCAATTACAGTACAAACTAAGACATCACTGTCAGTTAATTGTTCTGCAGCATATTGCACATGTGTTGGATTGATACAAATTGATTTGAAATTATATTCTTTTGCTTCTGAAATTAATTTATCAATTTGATCCTTTGTCGCCTCAGGTTTTAATAATGTGTGGTCTATATATTTTGCGTAATTCATTTAGAATCCTCCTAAATTTTGTTTAAAGTAATATTTATCTTCACTTAAATTGTTAAAAGTAAATTTTTACTTGATTTATTGCCTTTCCCTTTACCTCTATACTACAAAAATTCGCAAAAATAATAAACAAATGTTATCTTTATTTTGATAAAGAATTTAAAGGAGAAGATGATTATGACAAAAGGAACACCTCATATTCAACCTAATGGGACTAAAATAGCTAAAACAGTATTAATGCCAGGGGATCCATTACGTGCAAAATACATTGCCGACAATTATTTAGAAAATGTAGAGCAATTCAACGAAGTAAGAAATATGTTTGGATACACAGGTACATATAAGGGTAAAGAAGTATCAGTTATGGGATCTGGAATGGGTATTCCTAGTATCGGTATCTATTCTTATGAATTATATAATTTCTTTGATGTAGACACGATTATTCGAATTGGTTCTTGTGGCGCATTACAAGAAAATGTCAATCTTTATGACATCATTATAGCTCAAGGTGCTTCAACAAACTCAAGCTATGTAGATCAATACAATATTCCTGGACATTATGCGCCATTAGCAGACTTTGATTTAATTTTAAAAGCAAAACAAAAAGCAGATGAAATTGGTGCAAAGTCACATGTAGGTAATATCTTATCTTCTGATACATTCTACAATGCAGATTCAACATTTAATGAAAGATGGCAACGTATGGGTATCTTAGGAATTGAAATGGAATCAGCTGCATTGTATCTAAATGCTACTTACGCTAACAAAAAAGCACTAGGCGTCTTTACAGTAAGTGATCATATATTAAGAGATGAAGCGACAACTGCCGAAGAACGTCAAAATTCATTTACTCAAATGATGGAAATTGCTTTAGAGATAGCTGAATAATTCGCATTCCAATCACTATGTGCTTAGGATATTAATACCTAACCATATTTAATAAACAGTTAAACTATGAAGAAATCTATAACGTTTGATTTCTTCATAGTTTTTTATTTGTAGAAAAAAGCCTTATGAACAGGCTAAATAGCACCATTCATAAGGCATTTGCAATACATTATATAATATTCTATCTATTATTGAGCTAGGTATGATTTTAACATCCAGTTATGTTTTTCAATGTTTGTTTGCATACCGATAAACATATCTTCAGTCACATCATCTTCTGCTTTAGACGCAACTTCAATTGCTTCTTCTAATTGTTTTGATACATTAGTAAAGTCTTTAGATAATTCTTCTACCATTTCTTCTGCTTTATAGCCTTTACCTGCTTCATCAATAATTGAAAGTTCTAAACTTTCTTTTAATGTTGCAACTGGATTTCCTCCAACAGCTAAAATACGTTCAGCTAAATCATCTACATATCCACTTGCTTCATCATATAACTCTTCAAATTTAGTGTGTAATGAAAAGAAGTTTGGTCCTTTAACATACCAATGGAAGTTGTGTAATTTAGTAAATGCTACAGTCCAGTTTGCCACTTGTTGATTTAATACTGTTACTACTTCTTGATTATTTGCCATTATATAACCTCTCCTTAATATTATTACTTTGCCTTTCTAATAGGCTTATCTCTCTATTGATTACATTAACTATTATATTATAATAATTATAATCTGTAAAGTGTTTGACCTACTTAAATTAGAATTATTATAATCTGAATGTGTGGTTGTCACACAATAGTCATTTACCCTAAAATCGAGTTGTTAATCTAAGTCTTTTCTGTATGGCATTGCACCTTGAGCACCCAAACCAGTCACTGAAAAACTGCCTGCTAAATTCGCAAAATCTACGGCTTTTTCTAATGTCTTATTATCATTTAGCGCAACTGCTAATGCACCATTAAATGTATCGCCTGCACCAGTTGTATCAATTACTTCCTTTTTGAATCCTGGTACTTTTTGTAGAGATCCATCAAAAAAGACGGCACCGTCAGCACCCTTTGTAACTATCAACTTCCTTGGATATGATTGCAAAGCACTGTCTACTTGATTATCAAACAGTAATTCACTCTCTGTTTCGTTCGGGGTTAACCAAGTCACCTTATCTAAAATGTCTTGCTGCAATTTACGATATGGTGCTGGATTAAGCATCACCTTTATTTGATGCTGTACTGCGTAATCTACGACCGCTTCGATTGTTTCCTCAGGTATCTCATGTTGCATGAGTATAATATCACCTGCTTGGAATTGTGCTAATTTTGGTAACACTCGCTCTGCAGTAACATATTGATTCGCCGCAGGTACGACAATAATTCTATTATCATTATCGTATAATGTGATATGTGCAGTACCAGAACTTTCATTATCTATGACGTCCATAAATTGTGTATCTACATTATTTTCTTTTAAGTTGCTTAGTATTTGTTGTCCATAGTCATCATCGCCTACTGCACCAATCATATAAACTTGATCGCTTAGACGAGCTGCTGCCACCGCTTGGTTCGCACCTTTCCCTCCTGGCGTTGTAAAAAATGATGACCCCATAACTGTCTCTCCAGCTTCTGGAATAATATCTGTCTTTACAACTAAATCAATCGATGCACTTCCTATTACAATTATATTTCCCATTTGTCTTTCCTCCGTTGTCATTACTCATTAGTCAATAAAAAATGATTGTTCATATTTATTTGGTTTATGCCAATGTGTCTTCCACATACGATTTCTATTGTTTGCAAACGTATTATAACCGAACTCTCTTAAAAATTTGGGTGTTAATCTGAGTAATATGCCCAACCATTTATATCCTGTCAGTGAAGTAATTAATGTTGCAATCGCATCTGATTTAAATTCAAATTGATCACCATTTTGCAAAATCACACTATTTTTCACATCAGCTTCTGGATAATTCTCAAATAAATGTTGCGCCGTTTCTCCTTGTAATTGCGCAAATTCATAGCGTTTCGACAGACCGTTTTGTATTAACCAAATCGCATAATTATAACAATATACACACGTTCCATCATAATAAATTATTGGCATCTATTTCACCCCTATTTGAAATTTGAAATTTGAAATTTCAATACCACTTGAATATTATTTCTTCATACCTCTATTATATCCTAAAACTATAATAATAAATCATAATATGATTTTCTAAGTGTTAATCTTTCATTTTGATTAGCTCCGACACAATAAAAAAACTTACCACGTCGCCATAATGTGATTAGCTCTATTTAAAACAAGCCAAATTAGGACAGTGGTAAGTTCAATTTAAATCATTCTATTTAATTTAATCGTCTTGCTTAACTTTTACAATCCTTGTATATTTCAAGAATTGCTCAGTATACTTATGTTTAATTTCGTTTAAGTCATCATATGTGATACCTACAATATGCCAATTCGGATTAAAGTGATAATATGAGTCTTTCTGTCTCGACCATTTAATCATATTACCTTCTTTATTATATCTAGGCATTGTCATTTCATAACCTTCTAACACATTAATGTATGTCTGAAAAATATCTGGATCCACACGATTAAAGTTATCAATCACTAAATAACTTTTATCTTTTCTCGGCATTAAATTAGTAATAAAGCCCTCACGATAATATAGTGCACCCGATTCATTAGGTAAATATTTACCATACAACATATCCTCTGAAAAGTCCGGATGTCCAGCAACCAATACCGGATTAGCATTTGTCTTTTGTAATAAATCTTCCGCTGCTTGTAAACCTTCCCCTTTATCGGCAACCAATAGTATAAATGGTTTCAAATCCTCACTTTGTGTATCAATAACCTGTTCATTTTTAACCATTTCAAATTGTGATTTTAAGCCGTCATTCTCACTCATTTCTATGATTGCTTCAAATTGTGTTTTTGACATACTGGCAATAGCTTGTTTGGCATTTTCTTGTAAGAAATATAGATTTTTTAATTTTGGATGTTTATTTAACGTGCCCAATGAAACAGGTTCAATTGCCTTGTCGAAATAAATTTCAATTGCCGTGCTATTCGTTCTACCCGGAATTGGCGGTTTTTCATGAATATGTCGACTTACTTCACCAACGCCTATTACAGATTGATCTTTTTTTCTATTATAAAAAACTAACTGATCTCCAATTTCTAATTGTGTGTAAAAATGATAGCCATTACGTTTAATGCCATTATATGTATGAGTGAAAATTGTGTGTGTAGACTCAGGTTCGTATTCTTCTTCTTCGGAAACAAAAAAGTATCTAGGCACTTTTGTTTCACCTTTTCCAAGACTAACAATCAAATCAAATTCATCTTTAGTAATTTGATTAAACAATGTTTCTTTCATATTGCTCATTCTAAATTCCAATTGCTCACTACGCTTTAAATAGTCTGCAGTCAATGGTTTAAGTTGCTCTTGTAATTGAAAATGCACTCTAATTTTGTTTTGCGCGCCAGTCTGCACACTAGTAATTTGACCAAAGCCTAATAAACCAGTATCCATCTGAACTTGATAAAATATAACATAGTCACCTATTTTTGCTTGTTTGAATGATCGGAAACCTTGTGAAGGACTAAATTGTGCACCTGATTCAAATAATGTGGTTTGCCCTACTAATGGTTCGTTATGATTCCAGCGATTGTATCCGCAATTCAACCAAAAATAACTCGTTTCCTCTGCCATTTAGATGCTCCTTATCTTAATTTATAAATTCTATCTTACCTATTATATGCAAAAACTGCTTATTGAACAAACATTACATTAAGTTAATTAGCTTCATTGTAATGATACTAGTTATTATGACAATGAGCCATGTAATTAAGCCTAACAAAATCGGTTTAATACCTGCTGATTTAAATTGTTTTAAGTTAACTGTTAAGCCGATTCCAGCCATAGCCATTGTTATTAAAAATACTGACAACTGTTGGAATATTTGAATCAATTGTGATGGAAAATGACATACAGTACTAATGATTGATGCGATAACAAACCAAAGGATAAACCAAGGAAATATATTTTTTATTGCAACGTTTGTATGTTGCTCTTTTTCTTTTTTAATCGTGCGATAGGTAAAGTATAAGACGACCGGAATTATCATTAACGTTCGTGTAAGTTTTACTATAGCACCTGTTGCTAGTGCTTGATCACCATAACTCGAAGTTGCCGCTATAACGCTAGATGTATCATTAATTGCTGTACCTCCAAAATAACCAAACGTAACTTGATTCATCTGGAATATGTGGCCTAATGGAGGAAATATAAAGACAGCAATGATATTAAATAGAAAAATTGTCGTTATCGCAAATGCTACTTCACTCTCTTTCGCTTTGATAACAGGACTTGTTGCTGCAATTGCCGAACCACCACAAATAGATGTGCCAACACCTATTAATATACCTAAGTTTTCATTGATTTTGAATAATTTCATAAATAGAAATACAGTGAAAAAAGCTGCAAATAATGTGACAACTATAATTGGTAATGATTTCCAACCAACGCTACCTATTGACTGAAAACTAAGACTAAACCCTAATACTATAATGCTATAATGCAGTATTTTTTTACTACTAAATTGTATCCCTGCTCGATATTTTGGAGCAATCCAAAATATATTGTTAATTATTATACCAATAATAATTGCAAAAATTGCACTTCCTATAACAGGAAACTTACTACCTAATATCGTTGCTACCATCGCAATCACTAAGGTCATAATAATACCTCTAACCTTTTCCACTGTCACCATTCCTTCTAAAAACTTTTCAAAGCGATTATCACAGCATCAAAATTAATCATCATGTCTACTTCTATTATTTCAATTAAATAAATTTCAACGCAAAAAGTAATTAATGCTTTAGATTTTTAATATATTGAATAAATATTATACAGTTTCACAAAAAAAGTATCTCCTACATTAATAAATGCAAAGATACTTATCTATTAAACTATTGTGTCACTGTAAACGCACCTAACAATGGCATTAAATTAATTAAAATACCACCTAAACGCAACATGCTACTAACCTGTTTATCTCGAATTGTCACTATTGCAGCAATCATACCAATTAAACTGATAGCCATAGGAATGAAGAGACTAGGATATTGTGGTATTTTTAAGAAAATACCTGCACCAGAAATAATGCCACATATTAACGAAATATATAGATATTTATACATCACACATCTCTCCTTTCACAATAAAGTACTATAAGTAACTTATGATTAATTCAAAGTCTCCTTCAAATATTGTATCTAAGTCATCTGAAGTTAAAATGAAATTCTGACCTTGTGTCACATCAAAAACAGTTCCATCTACTATCACTTGTCCTTCGCCACCAATAACCGATACTAAGACAAATTCTCTTGGTTTCATATAATTTAAAGTTCCAGAAATTTCCCACTTAACCATAGTAAAGAAATCATTAGAAACCAACTGTGTACGTCTATGATTCTCTATTATTTCTGTATCTGTCGCAATATTGATATTTTCAGTCGATATCTCAATCACATCTTTTGCTTTGTCATGGTCTAATGTGCGTTTTGTGTCATTTTCTGTTCTATCATAATCATATATTCTATATGTAACATCCGAAGATTGCATTGTTTCATATACTAATACACCTGCACCAATGGAATGCACTGTCCCAGCTGGAATAAAATAAAATTCGCCAGGTTTAACCTTAACTTTGTTAAATGCTGAATCAAATGCAGCGTCATCAATCACATCAATCGCTTCTTCTTTATGATCAACATTTAATCCATATACAATTTCTGCGCCTTCTTCTGCAGCAATAATATACCAACATTCTGATTTACCGTATTGGCCTGCTTCCATCTCAAATGCATAAGCATCATCTGGATGTACATGAACCGATAACGATTCTGTAGCATCAACAATCTTGGTCATTAATGGAAAGTCTTTACTTGGAAAGTCTCCAAATAATTCTCTATGTTCATTCCACAGATTTGCTAATGTTTGGCCCTTGTATGGTCCATTTAAAATTTCACAGTTACCGTTGGGATGTGCAGCTATGCCCCAGGCTTCTCCTGTCTTATCACTTGGAATATCATATCCTAAGTCTCTTAATTTTGTGCCACCCCATATTTTTTCATGGAAAATAGGCTTGAGAAATAATGCCATGACTTACACCTCCAAATTGTTCAATTTGTTTATTTATCTATCGAAATTTTTAAAATTATTTATCTATCTATGGATTAATAAAGCTTTCATTATATTGCTTACACGATTATTATTGTATCATAATTTTGCTCAAGTTATTAAAAACGTTTAATTTTTACTTCTATGTTTGTAGTCATTAATCTTTTAAATTTGAATTATCAAGTTAAATCATAACCCAAGCTTTGTTGTGACGTAACAACAGAAGAATTGCTATTTATTCAAACGATTTCACACCACCGATTATATAATATATTAAATTTGTTAAAATTAAATTAATTTTACACTTGCTTTCTCAAACTTAGTGATAGTATAATAATCTTCGGGTTACAAAATGTATCCCATGCGCATTCTGCGTATAAGGTAGTTAAAGATTAATTATGCACTTGAATGGGTTGTTAACCCCTTCAACAATATAAAATTTGCTAGGGAGTCCAAACATGGAAAGTTTGGGCTTCTTTTTTATGTAAAATTTTTAGTTTATATCCTATTAATAATGGTTAATCACATAAATGCAGCCAGTCTAAAAACTAGCTTTGAGTCACATATTGTCATCACAATCTTAAAAATCTATGAGCAACGTCTAACTTCGATACTCATAGATATAACTAATTAATATTGCTTAAAGTTTGTTAATATTGTATCCCTTACTTCTGTCAGGTGTGCCTCCATCGCCATGACTGCTTCACTGGAATCTTGTGATTTGATAGCGTTGTATATGCGTACATGTTCTTCATGTAAACGATGCATTGTTTTTTGAGCACTATATATAAATATTTTACGTGTTTCTTCCATGGAATCTTGAATTAAACCTGAAATATTATTAAGTAACTCTACTAGCAAAGTATTTTTCGCAGCTTTAGCAATCGCCAAATGAAATTGAAGATCCGCTTTTTCTCCTGAAGTTCCATCTGTAACTGCCTTTCCCATGTCATCTAGTGATTGCTTTAACTGAGCCAAGTCACTGTCATTACGATTTAAAGCAGCCTTTTCCACTGTAGCACTCTCAACTATTTCTCTCAATTCTAATAGTTCTTTAATTTGCTCGATCGATGTAAACTTGTCACCTAATTCAAAAAATGTAGGCTTTACTTGCTTAATAAATGTCCCATAACCTTGTTTTAATTCGATTACACCAATTGTTCGTAAAGCATTTAAAGCTTCTCGTATAGACGCAACACTAACACCGTATATTTGAGCCAACTGTTGTATTGAGGGTAAACGATCTCCAACTTTATATTCACCTGATTTAATGCTTTCTAATATGATATCTGCAACTTGTTCGTATATTTTTGTGTTTGAAATCTTCATAATAACCTCCACACGATATGTATTATTGTATCAAATTTTAATACTTGTGAGCTCAAAATTGAATAACTTTCTCAATAAAAAAAGAGTTAATCCATAAACGGATTAACTCTCAAGAAGAACAGCTCATAATGCTAAACTCCTACTAACATATGATTTATTATGATATACACCAATATAATCACATTTGACTTAGCAGTTTATGCGTTCAACCATTTGTTTATTTAACAAATTCAGCTAAAGCTGATTTAATATCTTTTTCACCACTAATGATTTGGAATTCAGTATTAATATAATCATCAGATGACACAACTTCTTTTAATACTGTTGCAACATCCTCACGTGGTATTGATCCACGTCCTTCAAAGAATGCGCCTACTTCTATTTTGTTATTACCTGCTTCGTCCAATAAACCACCAGGATGTACGATTGTATATGGCACTGAGGCTTGCTTTAAATATTCATCAGCATAATGCTTTGCAATCGTATATGGTTTCAAGCTACCACTTGCATCAAATGCCTCACGACGAGAATCATATGTTGATACCATTACATATTGTTTTACATTATTAGCTTCACTTGCTTTGATTGATTTAATTGCACCGTCTAAATCAACACTTATTGTTTTATCTGCACCAGTGCTTCCACCAGAACCAACAGAAAAAATAACTTTATCAAATCCTTTAATTTTTTCTTTGAGCGTATCAATATCATCTGCTTCTACATCGATTAATAAACTATCTACGCCTTCTGCTTTTAATGATTCTACCTGGTCTTCTTTTCTTACACCAGCTGTAAATGCTTCATCACTATCTTTAAATTGATTTACTAAGTGTTTACCTACGCCACCATTTGCTCCAATAAGTAAAATACTCATATATTCGTTACCTCCTTATTGATTTCATAATAAAAGTCTACCACTTTTATAAGAATTTAAAACTAAAACGACTCATCCCATCATTTTGACAAAAAGACAAATATATATTAATATATGAATAAATGTTCATATATTAATATGGTGAGGTGAAAGTATGACAGAATCATTTGATGAATCAACTTTAGAACATGTAACAGAAATATTTAAAGCTTTAAGTGATGCAAACCGAATTAGGATTATGCACTTATTATCTCAAGGTGATTGTAGTGTTGGCCATATCGCACACACTTTGAATTTAAGTCAATCTAATGTTTCACACCAATTACGCACATTAAAGCAAGCACATCTCGTTAAATCAAATCGTTCGGGTCAATCTATGATTTATGCCTTAGACGATACACATGTCACTACATTACTAGATCAAGCAATACATCACGCAACACATAAAGCATAGATGAAAGGTGGAAATCCAAATGTCAGATCATCATGGACATAATCATGCACACGGTCATGTACACACAAACAATAAAAAGGTCTTATTAATTAGTTTTATTATAATCGGTTTATTTATGATTATCGAAATTATAGGTGGCTTTTTCGCTAATAGTTTAGCACTCTTATCAGACGGACTACACATGTTAAGTGATTCAGTTTCACTAGGCGTCGCATTATTAGCCTTTATATATGCTGAAAAAAATGCTACCAAGTCCAAAACCTTTGGCTACAAACGGTTTGAAATTCTAGCTGCCCTATTTAATGGTGTGACATTATTTGTTATAGGGGTAGTCATTATTATTGAGGCCATTCGTAGATTCTTTGTACCAGAAAATGTCCAATCCACTGAAATGTTTATCATTAGCGTCATTGGTTTAATTGTAAATATCATCGTTGCCTCATTTATGTTTAAAGGTGGAGATACCCACGAGAATATAAATATGCGTGGTGCTTTCTTACATGTGCTAGGAGATTTATTAGGATCAGTTGGAGCAATTATTGCAGCTATATTAATATGGTCATTTGGTTGGTACGTAGCTGACCCAATAGCGAGTATTATTGTCTCACTACTCATAATTAAAAGTAGTTGGGGTATTACTAAATCTTCACTCAATATCTTGATGGAAGGTACGCCATCAAATGTAGATATCAATCAAGTGATTGCATCTATAAAAAGCGAGCCTGCTATACATGCCGTACATGATTGCCACATTTGGACTATTTCCAATGAAATGAATGCATTAAGTTGCCATGCCGTTGTTGATAATGAAATGTCCATTGCCGAAGGTGAGCAGTTATTACATCGTATTGAGCAGACACTCGAACATTTAAATATTCAGCATATGACGATTCAATTAGAAACAAGTGCACATAAACATGATGATAAAACATTATGTTCCGCAGTACTAAATACACACCATCACAGTCATCATTCACATGCGCATTAACGATATATTAATGTAACCCCATATCTTGCAATAAATTAATATTATATAAAAAAGCTGATCCAACATTTGGAGTGTATATCAAGTCACTTCAAATGGAACAGCTTTTTTAGTTTATTATCAACTTATTTAGCTTAGGACACTTACTTAGTCAATCAACTTTATAACTTTTACCGATTTGATGACAGTGTCATATCTCATTTATGTCTTTTCATTCTTTACTTTTTTAACAATTCCTTATTAAATAAATTTATCAAAAATTAAAGCTTTACCAGGTACTTGCTTTTCATCAAATCCTTTTAGAAACTCTTCGTTATCATATGGGACCTTTATTCTATCACAAGCTATTTCATTATCATCTATTGTGACAATACCATAAACTGCATATGCCCCATTATTTAGACCTACCGAACCAGGGTTAAAATAAATTGTCGACTTATCATCAAATAAATGAACTGTATGATTATGACCAAATGTAATAAGATCTGCATCTTTATCTTCAAATAACTGGGTGATATTATCCTCAGTCGGTTCAACAATTGGACTAAACGGTTGACCATCGATTGGTGTTTGTAATTTATCATTCTCAATTTCATAATGGATAAATAAAACATCCTTATGATTAATTTTTTTCTCTAAAACACGCGGCAAGTTATTCAATGCATCATAATAATCTTCATCTAGATGATTCTCAATCCATTGATGATGTTCATAAAACTTATCTTTTAAATCACTTGGATATGGCGTATCATTCACTAAAGACATGACCGCTTCATCATGATTACCAGCAATAATTTCCATGTCATCTCTTTCAAAAATAGCATCTAAAACTTTATTGGTTTCATGCCCTACACCTATATTGTCTCCTAAATTATAAATTTTAGTGATATCTCCTCGTCGATCAATATCATCTAAAACTGCTTCTAATGCATCAAAATTTCCATGAACATCAGTTATAATTGCAAATTTCATGATTTTGCCACCTTTCCTTCATACTCAATTGGATATTTTAACATTTTATTTCAATTTTGCTACCTATTAATTTTAAAATCTTCAAATTTTTGATATCGTATTCTTATCATCAAAAAGGAGTGCTTAAATTTTGTTTAAATTTCATAAACTAGCTTTACAAAATGCTAAACCACAAAATGCTAAAATTTTATTGTTTACATTAGTGAGTTTTGTAATTCTATTTGCATTGACTTATTTAACTTTGATTCCAATGCAAACATCAATATATAGCTTTGTAATGTCAATGGCAATGCAACAACCAATTGCTAAACCGTTGTTCTTGCTCATATTAACTATTTTAATTCCATTAATTGTCGTTATCTTTGTAGGTTACCCTATTATTGCTGGAACTATCTACACAATCGATAAAGCAATTAATAAAGATCAAGCTAAATTTAAAGATATCTTTGCCATGTTTAAAAAGGGTAAATACTTAAAATCAGTTAAATTATCTCTATTTACTTTATTAACTGTGGTAGTATTTATGGCTATTAATTTATTACTAGCTAAATTACTAAATTTAGGAATTGTAAGTCTATACACTGCATTACAAGGACCTATTAGTGGTGCAGACCATGCATTAGCAATTTCACTTACTTTCCAAATTATTGCAGCCACAATCGTTTTATTTATCCAATCATTTATCATTTGGTTTATGGCTATTGTTATTATCAATTTTACAGTTGCATTTATCAAGTCACCAGAAGATGGTGCATGGAAGGCAGTTAAACGTGGCTTTAAAGGTGTTAAAAACGGCCAAAAAACTTGGTTCAAATTCTTCCTTGGCATCTTACTATTAAACCTAATTGTAATTATCTTAGCAAATCCGGTTAGTCAATTAATTTCTATTGGTACAGGCGGTATTTCACAAAATATAGCTACAGTAATTGTTTATATCGTAACAATCGTTGTTATTTTAGTAAGATTGTTTATCTATTACATTAATATTTTAGCAACAATTCAATATTATAACCTTGACGGCAAAAATATTGATCCTGACGCTAAAAAGAAAGCTAAAGCGAATAAGAGCGTTGCAAATGCTACAGAAAAAGCTAAAGCAAGTGCCTCTGATAAAACAGATTTAGCACAAGATAAAGCTAAATCTAATGTTTCAGAACAAACAGAGTCTGTACAAGATAAAGCTAAATCAGAAGGCTCTAAACTAAAAGACAATTTTAATCAGTCAGAGAAATAACAACATGTTTTTATAACAATTTAAAACAAATCTGGATTTTTAATCCTAGAAAAGTAGCACTCAGATAATTGAATTCAATTTATCTGAGTGCTACTTTTTTTATATTTTGTATTATTGGCTCGCTTTCCTAGGGGACAGCTTCAGCCTGTAGTCTTCAGCTTGTCCTGCTCCCTCAGGAGTCTCGCCATAATACTTTTCAGTAAATATTGTTTTACATATTAATAATAAATTACATTACGAACTTCATTTTAAATTTGTGTCAGAATATATAAACTTAAATGCTAATCATTAAATGTCTAATCTTACATTTACTGACGATTTGATTTACAATATATTCGTAATATTAGCTCGCTTTCCTGGGGGACAGCTTCAGCCTGTAGTCTTCAGCTTGTCCTGTTTCCACAGGAGTCTCGCCAACATACTTTACAAAAACGTATGATTTTTACATTGAAATACTTTAGGTTGCCCGTATTAAATGTATCGTTTGTATAGGAATATAACTCAATTGGCATTACACATACTCAAATACCAAACAATCAAACATTCTAACCCTATGGTATTTACGCATCAAAACACAAAAAATAAGACACTTCGCACAATTTAATAGACATTATTAAAGTTAATCCACGAAGTGTCATATATAATATTTGCAGCATCCCTCAATAAAAAATATTTTTGTGATGCACTATAGCATTAACTTACTTATTAATAAATCATTACACATCTTTATTTTAAAAAGTGTTCTGCTAAATAGCGCGCTGCACCATTTTCCTCATTGGTATATGAAGTTACATCTTTTGTTAGAGACTGTATTTCAGGTCGCGCATTTTTCATTGCTACAGTATAATGACCAAACTCAAACATCGCTCTATCATTATCACTGTCACCAATGACTAGCGTTTCAGATTGCTCAATCCCAAAATGTTCTATCATTTCTTTGATACCTGTACCTTTATCAGTCTGATAAGCCATCGTTTCAGCATTAAAGCGAGAAGAATTTGATACACTAATTTGCAATGACTCAGCATCTTTCTTTAATTGCTCTCTATAAGCAGTAATTTTATCAAAATCAGTTGAGAATAAATATATTTTAGAATAAGTAGTACTTGGTAATTCAGATGACCAATCTACCTTTTCAACTATAGATTCTTTACGTGATGTCCATTCACTTTCTCCAACCTTACCAGGTGGCGTTTCAGCATCAAATAATGATTTAGCCCAAGCCTCATCTTCTGCAAGCACAATTCTGTTACCTTCAAACGGAAATACCTCATAATAAATTGATTGCTGTTGTGCACGGCTAACAATTTCATTTACTGCATTAAACGACAAACTGTGTTTAAAGATAATTTCGTCATTTACCATGCCAAGCGTACCATTTGAACTTATAATACCATCAACTTCAAATGTTTCTGGGACTAAATAATGAATTTCATTATGCGCTCTACCAGTTGCTAAAAACACCTTAAACCCTTTACTTCTCAATTGTGCAATTACATCTGCTGTTTCAGAATCTACTCTATTATTTTTATGTAAAATAGTTCCATCCATATCTAAAAATATTGCTTTTACATTATCCATTATTTGTTTGCCTCCAACATTTAATATCGTCCTAAATTATGTCACTTTCTCTGATTTTCCGCAATCTTATCCTCATTTAAAAATAAAGAATAACGACGATTTTGTTTTATAATACTTACATTTCTATTAAAATAGTTCGATAATGTGTCACTGTTTAACACACTTTCTATGTCCCCTTGCATAAAGCGTTGACCATTCTTTAACAAGAAACCTTTTTGAATCCGTTCAGTTATTTCTTCAACGAAATGTGTGACATAAATCACTGCCAATTCTGGATGTTGTTCATAAAGTTCATCTAATGTTGATAACAAATCTTCTCTAGCTATAAAGTCTAATCCAGAAGCTGGCTCATCTAGAATTAACAATTGTGGTTCTCCCATCAATGCTCTTGCGATTAATACCTTTTGTCTTTCACCTGTAGAAAGATAACCATAATACTGCTGTTCAAATTCAGTCATGCCAAGTTGTTGTAAGCTGCGTTTAGCTCTTTCAATATGTTCACTTGTCACTGATTGATAGACGCCTATAGATTTGAAAATACCACTAATCACAACGTCTAATACTATTTCGCCATCCTGGAAACGATCCATAAGACTATTTGATACAAATCCAATATTTTCACGAACAGCATCTGCAGAATAGCCTTGTTTACCAGGTTTCATATTAAATAAACTAATCTCACCTGATGTGATAGGTTCGTAGGCATTTAAAATATTTAATAGCGTTGTTTTACCCGCGCCATTCAAGCCATAGAGCATCCATTTTTCACCTTTTTGAATTTGCCAAGTTACATCTTGAATTATTTCTTTACCTTGCTTTCTTCTTGAGATTCCATTTAAGTCTATTAGCACGTTGATTAACCCCTTTTTTTAAAGTACATTGCTATAACAAACAAATTAACTATTCATCTTACTTTAATCGCTCTGTAATTTGTTCTATTGATTTCCCTTTTGCAAGTTCATCAATCAATTTATCTAAGTATCGAATTTCTTTCATTACAGATTCTTCCATATCCTCGACTTTCACTCCACAAATACGCCCAGTTATGTTACGTCTATCAGGATTTAACTCCGGTGCTTTTAAAATAAAATTTTCATAATCTGTACCGTCCTCAATAAGGTTGTCTAGATCTTGTTGACTATAACCTGTCATCCATTTTATAAGTTGATCTGCTTCACCTTTTGTTCGGCCCTTTTTTTCAACTTTATTGATTAAATGAGGATACACAAAACCAAATTCCATTGTATAAACTTTAGGTTTAGACATCATCAAATTCCTTTCACTAATCAATTATTTATTTCAATACACTAAGCATAATAAATGCACAACTTTTTAACAACGAATTGATTTCAAAAGTTGAAATAAAAGCATATAAAAAAACTGTCGATAAAGTGTAGACTCTACCGACAGTTTCTATTTACTATCATTATTCAACTGTAACTGATTTTGCTAAGTTACGTGGTTTATCAACATCTAAATCTCTGTGTAGTGCTGCATAATAAGAAATTAATTGTAATGCAACTACTGATACAAGTGGTGTCAATAATTCATGTACATGTGGGATAACATAAGTATCGCCTTCTTTATCTAAACCGTCCATTGAAATGATACAAGGATGTGCACCACGTGCTACAACTTCCTTAACATTACCACGGATTGAAAGGTTTACATTGTCTTGTGTAGCTAATGCAATGACTGGTGTTCCCTCTTCGATCAATGCAATAGTACCATGTTTTAACTCTCCACCTGCAAAGCCTTCAGCTTGAATATACGAAATTTCTTTCAATTTCAATGCGCCTTCAAGACTTACATTATAATCAATTGTACGACCAATAAAGAATGCATTTCTAGTTGTCGCTAAGAAATCTTTTGAAATTTGTTCCATAATATCTGCGTCATCAACGATTGCTTCAATTGAAGTTGTAACTTTAGCAAGTTCACGTAATAAATCAATCTCCGCTTCTCGTCCATGTTCTTTAGCTACAATTTGTGACAAGATAGATAATACAGCAATTTGAGCTGTGTATGCTTTAGTTGATGCTACTGCAATTTCAGGACCAGCATGTAACAATAATGTGTGGTTAGCTTCACGTGATAGTGTTGAGCCAGCAACGTTAGTGATTGTTAATGATTTATGTCCTAATTTGTTAGTTTCAACAAGTACTGCTCTACTATCCGCAGTTTCACCTGATTGAGAGATATAGATAAATAATGGTTTTTCTGATAATAATGGCATGTTGTAAACAAACTCTGATGCTACATGCACTTCAGTAGGTACGCCTGCCCATTTTTCGATAAATTCTTTACCAACTAAACCAGCATGGTAACTTGTACCCGCAGCAATAATATAAATACGGTCTGCTTCTGCAACGTCTTTAATAATTTCTGCATCCATTTTCAAGTTTCCATCTTCATCTTGATATTCTTGAATAATACGACGCATAACTGCAGGTTGTTCGTGAATTTCCTTAAGCATATAGTGATCATATACACCCTTTTCAGCGTCAGATGCGTCAATTTGTGCTGTATATGCTTCTCTATCTTGGACATTACCTTGTTGATCTTTGATAACGACTTCATCTCGTTTAACAATTACAATTTCATGATCGTGAATCTCTTTATATTGATTTGTAACTTGTAACATAGCAATGGCATCAGATGCAATAACGTTAAAATCTTCACCTATTCCAACTAATAATGGAGATTTGTTTTTCGCAACAAAGATAGTCTCTTTATCTTCATTGTCAATTAAACCTAAAGCATATGAACCTTCTAATAATGAGATTACTTTAGAGAAAGCAGCTTCTGTTGTTAAGCCTTCATTTGAAAAATGTTCAACCAATTGCACAATCACTTCTGTATCAGTTTCAGATATAAATGATACATCTGCTAAATATTCGTTCTTTAATTCTTCATAGTTCTCGATTACACCATTATGAACCAATGTAAAACGGTTAGAACTTGAACGGTGTGGATGTGAATTTTCATAGTTAGGTACACCGTGTGTTGCCCAACGTGTATGTCCAATACCTACGTTTCCATCTGTGGATTCACTGTCAGCTACTTCTCTTAGGTCTGCTATTCTACCTTTTGATTTAAATACTGAAGTACCTTCGTCATTTGCAACAGCAACACCAGCTGAATCATAACCTCTATATTCTAATTTTTCTAATCCTTTTAATAATAATTCTTTAGCATTATCATGCCCGATATAACCTACGATTCCGCACATTTAATAATTCCTCCAATGATTAAGGCATTGGTATAAACGCTAAATATAAGTATGGTGCGTAATAAATAAATACAATTCTATAGACTAATTTTCATTAAATGGTTATAAATCACTCTAAAAAAGTACATACTTATCCCAATGACCTTTTTATAGTTTTTATTTAATTTGGCTAACTTATTAACTTTGTGCACTAGGTTACCCTAATGTTTTCCTTAATAAGTTCACGAATGAGCCACATCCGGGATAGCATCCGCCGATGGTTCGATAACTATCCTCCTCGTCTACAAGTTTCGATATCCTTATCTATTAAGATTTCTGATATAAATCTTAAATCTTCGATACAATACCTCATCACTTGCACAGGCGCTTTAAATTGATCAACTTACTTTCCTATCCTCCTTCCTTCAATACAACCTATTGTACAATGTTTAACTCATGCAATGCAAACATTAAATAAACTTTATAAATAGATTGGATTTAAATATCAAATTTTTATTATTTTAAATAAATAACCCGTAATAAATAATCATTTTCTTTGTACACATACATTTGTCACATGAGCTGTGACAAAGTTTAAATTACTTTCAGTTGTTTATATGACCTCCTCCCCCTACAATGAAGCTATACCAAATAGATAAAAAGGGGTGCAAAAATATGGCACAAGCTCAAACTGAGGAGAATAAAGGAATCGGTCGTAAGGTTCAAGCATTTGGATCATTTTTAAGTAGTATGATTATGCCGAATATCGGCGCCTTTATCGCATGGGGGTTTATTGCTGCAATATTCATTGATGGAGGCTGGTGGCCTAACAAAGATTTAAGCCAACTAGCAGGACCAATGATTACTTATTTAATTCCATTACTAATTGCTTATAGTGGTGGACGCTTGATTCACGAAATGCGTGGCGGCATTATCGCTGCTGTAGCAACGATGGGAGTAATCGTTGCACTACCAGATACGCCAATGTTATTAGGCGCAATGATAATGGGACCTTTAGTTGGTTGGTTAATGAAGAAGACAGACGAATTCATTCAGCCGAGAACACCACAAGGTTTCGAAATGTTATTTAACAACTTTTCTGCAGGTATTTTAGGCTTCATTATGACAATAATTGGCTTTAAAGTATTAGCACCAATTATGCAATTCATAATGCATATTCTTTCATTAGCTGTTGAAAGTTTAGTACATGCCCACTTATTACCTTTAGTAAGTATTATTGTCGAACCGGCTAAAATTGTATTTTTAAATAATGCAATAAATCATGGTGTGTTTACACCACTTGGTGCTGATCAAGCTGCATCAGCAGGTCAATCTATTCTATACACAATCGAATCAAATCCAGGGCCAG
The DNA here is from genome assembly GCF_029774255.1 of Staphylococcus gallinarum. NCBI lineage: Bacteria > Bacillati > Bacillota > Bacilli > Caryophanales > Staphylococcaceae > Staphylococcus > Staphylococcus gallinarum. Next base: position 861,401 of record NZ_CP069082.1, on the reverse strand, counting down.
GTATAGGTATCCTAGTTGCTTATATGATTTTTGGTAAAGGAACTGCTAAAGCTACATCATACGGAGCTGGAATTATACATTTCTTAGGTGGTATTCATGAAATTTACTTCCCTTACGTATTGATGAGACCATTATTATTTATCGCAGTTATATTAGGCGGTATGACTGGTGTTGCAACATATTCTATGGTTGATTTCGGATTCAAGAGCCCTGCTTCACCAGGTTCATTTATTGTTTATATGTTAAATGCACCTAAAGGTGAATTCTTACAAATGGTACTTGGTGTATTATTAGCAGCACTTGTTTCATTTATCGTTGCTTCATTAATATTGAAATTCACTAAAGAACCAGAACAAGATTTAGAAGCTGCTACTGCTAAGATGGAAGCAAGTAAAGGTAAAAAATCAAGTGTAGCATCTAAATTATCAGGGAAAGAAGATAATAATACAACTGAAACTGCTACAACTTCTGCTACTGCAAGTGACAATGAGCGTGAAGAATCGGAAGAGGATTTACTAGATAATTATGATACCGAAAATGTTGATGCTCATGATTATAGCAAAGTAAACCATGTCATCTTTGCTTGTGATGCTGGTATGGGTTCAAGTGCTATGGGTGCAAGTATGTTAAGAAATAAATTTAAAAAAGCAGGCATTCAAAACGTTGACGTAACCAATACTGCAATAAATCAATTACCAGGCGATGCACAACTTGTAATTACACAAAAGAAACTTACAGATAGAGCAATCAAACAAGTTCCAAGTGCAATTCATATTTCTGTAGACAACTTCTTGAATTCACCAAGATATGATGAATTATTAGAAAATTTAAAAGAAGAAGAAAAATAAATACCTTAATTGTTAAAGGCATTCAATGGAGGATATAGCTATGTTTTTAAGTACTCGTGAAAAAGAAATTATCGAAATGTTAATTAAATATCACGGTCAATATGTCAAAATTTATGACATTGCTCAACATCTAGCTGTATCCTCTCGTACTATTCATCGGGAATTAAAATCTATAGAAATATTTCTCGACACATTCGATATTAAACTTGAGCGTGTTAATAAAAAAGGTATTCAATTAGTTGCAAATCAGGAATTAATGACTCGCCTTAAAAACACTATTTTAAAACAAGACACTATTGACTTATCTCAAGAAGAACAGAAAGTAATTATTTTATATGGGCTTATTCAGGCAAAGGAACCTATTAAACAATATAGTCTGGCCCACGAAATTGGTGTATCTACTCAAACATTAGCTAAACTGTTAGATGAATTAGAACATGAATTAACACAATACCAGTTACAGTTAATTAAAAAACGTGGAGAAGGTATTCGTTTAGAAGGTCCTGAATCTAAAAAAAGAGAGTTATTAAGCCAATTAATGGTTAATAACTTAAACAGTACAAGTGTCTATTCTGTAATTGAAAATCACTTTGTTTATCAATCACTCAATGCTTCACAACTTTCTATGGTTGATATGGACAAAATTTTCCAAGTTGAACGTATTCTTATGGACCACTTGGGGCAACTTCCCTACGCATTAACTGAATCAAGTTACTTAACACTTACTGTACACGTTGTCTTAAGTATTGATCGTATGTTAAATGGAGAATATGTTGGTTTAAGTGATGATATTTACAACAATGTTAAAGATACCTTTGAACATGAAGTTGCTCAAGCATTGGCATTACACCTTGAACATATATATGGTGTTCAGTTTACCCAAGCAGAAATTACATTTATCACGATACATTTACGTGGCGCTAAACGAAAGGCATCTACTGAAGACCTCAATGATGTCAAAGATGAAACGGTTATATCCAATTTTGTAGACAGAGTTGCACTAGCATCAAAAGTAACATTTAAAGATGCTACAACTTTGACAGAAGGTTTGAAATTGCATATTATACCTGCAATAAATCGCCTTAAAGCAAATATTGAAACATATAATCCGTTAACTGAAATGATTAAACAGAAATATCCTGTGCTATTTAAAGGGGTTAGCACAGCATTACAACAAACCTGGCCTGAATTACAATTTCCAGACAGTGAAATTGCATTTATTGTATTACATTTTGGTGGTGCGATATACAGCCAACAAACAAATACACTATCTATATTAGTCGTTTGCAGTAGTGGCATTGGTACGAGTCGTTTATTAGCGACGAGACTACAACAAACATTTAGTGAAATCACCCAAACAAAACAGGCATCCGTCGGTGATTTAAGACACTTAAATACCAGTGATTTTGATGCTATTATCTCAACTGTAGATTTAGATATTACTGTACCTTATATTACAGTTAATCCATTATTACCGGATGCTGACATTAATCACGTTGCTGCATTTTTAAAATCAAATGCCAACACTAAACCAATGACTACTGAGCCCAGTTTAGTCAATGAAATTACCGATTCTACTTCAACATTGTCCTTTATAAGAAAAGGTTTAGAACTCATAGATTCAGTTTATATTGATAATAGTAACATTAACAACTGGATAAGCTATTTAAGAGAGCAAACTTTAAAACATCAAATAATTAATGATTCATCAGCATTCGTTAAGTTATTACAACAACGTAATGAAGAACAAAGTTTTGCGTTAGATCCTTATCCAATTGCAATACCACATTTAAAGAGTGATTTAATTCAAAAGCCATTTATTTTAATTTCAATATTAGAAAAACCACTATTATTTAAAAAAGATAATCATACTGTAATAGAAATTCGCTATTTAATTAATATGTTTTTACCTGCGGATGACACAGTATTATCTGAAATTATTAGTGATTTATCTAGTAAGTTAGTCGAACATTTAGACAGTTTAGACGAATTTATGCAAGAACCTGAACAAATAACTGAAATTATAAAGCAAAGCTACCTTTCAAAAATAAAAAATTTACTTAACTAGGAGAGATTAACTATGACAGAATTATTTAGTAATGAAAATATCTTTATTAACGCAACAGTAAGCAACCAAAATGAAGCAATTGAAAAAGCAGGACAAGCGTTAGTATCAAGCGGTGCTGTAACTGATGCATATATCCAAGCTATGAAAGACCGTGAACAAGTTGTTTCAACATTTATGGGTAATGGTTTAGCGATACCACATGGTACTGACGAAGCAAAGGCAAGCGTTTTACAATCAGGACTAACGCTATTACAAATTCCTGAAGGTATTGATTGGGACGGAGAAGAAGTTAAAGTAGTTGTAGGTATCGCTGGAAAAGACGGTGAGCATTTAGACTTACTTTCTAAAATTGCAATTACATTTAGTGAAGAAGAAAATGTAGAACGTATCGTGAACGCTAAGTCAGCTGAAGAAATTAAACAAGTATTCGAGGAGGCTGACGCATAATGAAAGCATTACACTTTGGCGCTGGCAATATAGGCAGAGGATTTATCGGATATATTTTAGCGGATAATAATATCAAAGTCACTTTCGCAGATGTAAATACAGAAATTATAGACGCCTTAGATAAAGCACATGCTTATGATGTTATCTTAGCAGATGAAGCACGAACAACAACACGCGTACACAAAGTGGATGCAATTAATTCAGCATCCCCTAGTGATAAATTAAAACAAGCTGTATTAGAAGCAGATATTATTACTACAGCAGTTGGTGTAAATATTTTACCAATTATCGCTAAATCATTTGCTTCATTTTTAAAGGAAAAGGAAACACCAGTAAATATTGTTGCATGTGAAAATGCAATTATGGCAACAGACACTTTAAAGGAAGCAATCCTTGATATCACTGGCCCATTAGGTGACCACATTCATTTCTCAAATTCAGCCGTTGATCGAATCGTACCACTACAAAGCAATGACAACATTTTAGATGTTATGGTTGAACCATTTTACGAATGGGTTGTAGAAAAGGATACTTGGTTTGGTCCAGAATTAGAACACATCAAATATGTTGATAAACTAACACCATATATTGAAAGAAAATTATTGACTGTTAATACGGGTCATGCCTTCTTAGCTTATGCTGGTAAATATCACAACAAACCTACAGTTTTAGATGCAGTTAAAGACCAAGGTATCAAACATGATTTATATGGAACACTTGAAGAAACAAGCCAATATATCACACATCAATTTGATTTCACACCTGAAGCTCAGGCACAGTATGTTGAAAAAATTATTAAACGATTTGAAAACCCACACCTATCAGATGAAGTAACACGTGTAGGTCGCGGTACTTTAAGAAAAATAGGACCACAAGATCGTATAATTAAACCGTTAAACTATTTATATAAAAATCAATTAAAGCATGATCATTTAGTAAAAACTGCTGCGCTCTTATTGAAATATGATGATAGTAACGATAAAGAAACCGTAGAAAAAAATAACTATATTAAATCATATGGTGTTGAAGCATTTTTAAAAGAGTATGCTAAAACAGACGCTCAATTAACTGAAGAAATTGTTAAAGCATACGAATTACTTTAATAAGCAGCGTACTTATACCATCTCTTAACCAAAAAAGTACTACTAACCTGAGTAATCTATACTCATCGTTAATAGTACTTTTTTATAATTTAAAGTTTATTAATTTAATCTAAACCCATTTTCTCTTGTACAACGTCTGCAATTGTTTGTGCATAGCGTTGTGCATCTTCATTAGTGGCCGCTTCAACCATTACACGTACTAATGGCTCTGTACCAGAAGGTCTAACTAAAATTCGGCCATCGCCATTCATTTCTACTTCTACCTTAGTCATTGCTTCTTGTACATCAACATTCTCTTCAACACGATATTTATCTGTTACACGTACGTTAACTAAAGATTGTGGGTACTTTTTCATTTGCTTAGCTAATTGACTTAAGCTCTTACCAGTTAGTTTAATGACACTTGCTAATTGGACACCAGTTAACAAGCCATCACCCGTCGTATTATAATCCATCATGACGATATGTCCTGATTGTTCTCCGCCTAAATTATAATTGCCTCTTCGCATTTCTTCTACTACATAACGGTCTCCAACTTTAGTTTTATTTGATTGGATACCTTCGTTCTCTAATGCCTTGTAAAAACCTAGATTACTCATAACAGTTGAGACAATCATATTATCATTTAGTTCTTGATTTTTCGCCATTTCTTGACCGATAATAAACATGATTTGATCGCCATCAACGATTTCGCCATTTTCATCAACAGCAATTAATCTGTCACCATCTCCATCAAAAGCTAATCCAAAGTCACACTCATCTTCTACTACTTTCTTAGCCAAGACTTCAGGATGTGTAGAACCTACACCGTCATTAATATTATAACCGTTAGGGTTACAACCTACTGTTACAGTATCTGCTTCTAAATCTCCAAATAAATATGGCGCTAAAGAAGATGTCGAACCATTCGCACCATCAAGCGCAATCTTCATTCCATCAAAGTCTACATCTACTGTTGATTTGATATAGCTAATATACTTTTGTGCACCTTCAAAGTAATCTGAATAGTGAACAATATCTTCACCAACTGGGCGAGGTAAATCCGGATTTTCTTGATCTAATAATGCTTCAATTTCTTGTTCTTGATCATCAGATAATTTAAAACCGTCTGAACCGAAGAATTTAATACCATTATCTGCTACAGGATTATGAGAAGCTGATATCATAACACCTAATGCTGCTTCCATTTCACGTGTTAAATAAGCTACTCCAGGTGTTGAGATAACTCCTAAACGCATTACCTCTGCACCAATTGAAATCAAACCAGCAATAAGCGCTGACTCTAACATTTCACCTGAAACTCGAGTATCTCTACCAACTAGTACTTTAGGGTGTTTCTCTCCTTTGTTATGTGCTAATACATAGCCACCATAACGCCCTAATTTAAACGCAAGTTCTGGAGTTAATTCTTTATTTGCAACGCCCCTTACGCCGTCTGTACCAAAATATTTTGCCATCATTATATCTCCTTTATATTAGAAATCTATTTTACAGTAATATCAGCAGTTGTTTCTTGCGAACTAGCTTTAGTCACACTGTCCGGTATTTTTAATTTAATATTTTTCTTTGTAGACTCAGTAATATTATCTAAATTAATTTCTGCCTTTACAGAATTGATATCATCTAAGTCCTCTCTATTACCATATATTTCTATTTCTTTATCTTCTAAATCGATGTCATCTAACTTTAGATTATCTGGTAACTCACCAGTTGTTTGCGGTCTTACTTTAACCTTCTTGCTATAATCAGTTACCTTTACCGTTAGATTTACCTCTTTCGGTTCAATCGATACCTTTACTTTATTTAAATTTCTATCAAATGCAGTTATTGTCGCTGCATCTGTTAAATTTTTTGAAATTTTACTTTTGTTTTTATATGTTGCTTTTAAATATGCTATCTTATCGATCTGTTCTTGACCACCTGTAACCTTGACAGTATCAGGAGATACCTTTTGCGAGCTCACCTTATAATCTGAATCTAAATCACTATTACTCACATCTGGCTCAACCTTTAGGTTCTTGCTTACCTTTTTCTCAAGACTTACAGTTGCTTCCTTAGGTTTAACAGTATAATCGATATCCTCGCTTAAACCATTCACTTTAAATTGTGCAGTATGCTTCCCTGCCTTTTCACCAGTGAAATCTAGGACTGCACGAACATTCTCAGCATTCTCAGCCTTGAGCACTTGTGATTGAGGTCCTGAAATTTCAACATCAACCTTGTCAGGTACATCACTTGCATACAATGATTTATTATCATACTTAACCTGTACAGGTACCTCTTGTAGCGTATCATTTGATTTTTGTCCAAAATGATCCGCATCAAAAATATTACCGAACATGTTATTCGCAGATAAGAAAAAAACAACCGCTAAAACTAATGCAATTAATCTAAGCCCCCATTTACTTTCTAACATCTACTTCACACCTTTCTGTTGAAAGTGTGTGCCAAACCAATGTTCAGCCAATAGTTCTTCGAATGCTTCAGTCGAAATATCTTTACGCAATTTACCGTCGAAAGTAACAGATATCGAACCTGTTTCTTCAGATACAACAACAGTAAAAGCATCTGAAACCTCAGATATTCCTACAGCTGCTCTATGTCTGGTTCCTAAACTTTTCGCTATCTTTGCGCTATCAGAAAGTGGTAAATAACTTGCTGCACTTGCTATTTTATTTGCTTGTATAATCATAGCTCCATCATGTAATGGCGTATTAGGAATAAACACATTTGTGAGTAATTCCTGTGATATCTCAGAATTCATAGCAATACCTGTTTCAATATAATCTTGTAAACCTGTTTCCTTTTCAAAAACAATTAACGCCCCAATACGACGTTTAGCCATATATTGGACAGCTTTAGATACAGAGGAAATTAATTTACCTTCATCATTATTCAAGTTTGAAGAATAACGTTTGAACAAGCTTCCGCGTCCTAATTGTTCTAATGCACGTCTAATCTCTGGTTGGAATATAACAATTAGCGCTAAAACACCCCATTGAATTACTAAGTCAAACAAACGAGATGTCGCTGTTAAATTCAACATCTTACTCAACTGTTGGCCAATTACAATGACCACAATACCTTTCAATAATTGAATGGCTTTAGTACCTTTAAAAACTGTAATGAGAAGATAAAGTACATACCAAACGATGAGTAAGTCGAGTACGCCGGCTATAATTTTTACTGTACTCCAGTTATCAAAAAAATTGGAAAAATCCATAACATCTCCTCCGGTATTCTGTTCCCATGGTATTATTATACCAATCTATAGCTAACCTGTCATATGAAGTATATATTTTTTACAATTAAAAAAGCTGATATAGCTTTACACTTTATCAGCTTAAAATATATTTATAATAACGTTTCACCAAAGAAGCTACCAAGTAAACTCACTGCTTGTTCAGCTGTATGATTATTCTGATCTATCAGTGGATTAACTTCTACAACATCCATTGATGTAATTAATTTGGAATTATGTAATAATTCTAATGCAAAATGACTCTCTCTATAAGTTAAACCACCTAATACTCTTGTTCCAGTACCCGGTGTTTCAATTGGATCTAGGCCATCAACATCTAAAGATAAATGAATACCATCCGTTTTATCTTTTAAATAAGCAATAGATTCGTCAATTACTTGCTTAATACCAATACGATCAATATCAGCCATTGTATAGGTTTGGATATTGTTGTCTTTAATATATTGTCTTTCACCAATATCTAAATCCCTCATACCAATTAGCACAATATTTTCTGGTTTAACTTTAGGTTTATTTCCTCCAACTTCAACTAACGACTTATCACCATCACCCGCTAAAATACGTAACGGCATACCGTGTACATTACCAGACGGTGATTCATCAGGTACATTCAAATCACCATGTGCATCATACCAAATAACACCTAGATTATCATAATGCTGACTTACACCAGAAATTGAGCCAATTGCAATTGAATGGTCTCCTCCCAATATAAGTGGGAAATGGTTTTCACTAATACTATTAGAAACAGCATTACATAAATTTTGTGAAACAATTTCAATTTCTTCTAAATTACGCAATCCATTCTGTTCAGAATTGAATTTTTCCAAATTCAAAGCTGGAACAGTTATATTACCTCTGTCATTTACCGTTAGACCTATCGCTTTTATTCTTTCAACTAAACCAGCATAACGTATTGCATCAGGTCCAAAATCGACACCTAACTTTCTTTGTCCAAATGTAGATGGTGCTCCAATAATATCTATAACTTGATTTGTCATTAATAAAAACCCCTTTGTCATCGTGTGATACTAGAATAAGGTAAAGAGAATTAACTTTCAAGTCAATATAATAAAGGTTTTTTTATATAAATTAAGCATTTTACATATACAATCAAAAAAATGGTTTATCATACATTTTATAGTAATAAAACAGCCACTTTAAGGATTAAAAATCATAATTATAAATATTAGTTTTTTAAAAATAAATTTATTAGAACAAATAAAAAAGCACTTCTCCGAAGAGAAATGCTTATCTAAGTGAGCCATAGAGGATTCGAACCTCTGACCCTCTGATTAAAAGTCAGATGCTCTACCAACTGAGCTAATGGCTCTAATGGCTGGGCTAGCTGGATTCGAACCAGCGCGTGACGGAGTCAAAGTCCGTTGCCTTACCGCTTGGCTATAGCCCATTAATGGTGGAGGGGGGCAGATTCGAACTGCCGAACCCGAAGGAGCGGATTTACAGTCCGCCGCGTTTAGCCACTTCGCTACCCCTCCGCATATTCAATTAAATGGTGGAGGATGACGGGTTCGAACCGCCGACCCTCTGCTTGTAAGGCAGATGCTCTCCCAGCTGAGCTAATCCTCCGTATGTAATGACCCCGACGGGACTCGAACCCGTGTTACCGCCGTGAAAGGGCGGTGTCTTAACCGCTTGACCACGGGGCCATATGGCTCCACAGGTAGGACTCGAACCTACGACCGATCGGTTAACAGCCGATAGCTCTACCACTGAGCTACTGTGGAATAATATAACTGCCTGGCAACGTCCTACTCTTGCGGAACGTAAGTCCGACTACCATCGGCGCTAAGGAGCTTAACTTCTGTGTTCGGCATGGGAACAGGTGTGACCTCCTTGCCATTGTCACCAGACAATGAAATGTATTAAATTATACATTCAAAACTAGATAGTAAGTAAAATATAATTACCAATCAAAACGGTTTATAAAATTGATTAAGTCTTCGATCGATTAGTATTCGTCAGCTCCACGTATCGCTACGCTTCCACCTCGAACCTATTAACCTCATCATCTTTGAGGGATCTTATAACCGAAGTTGGGAAATCTCATCTTGAGGGGGGCTTCATGCTTAGATGCTTTCAGCACTTATCCCGTCCATACATAGCTACCCAGCGATGCCGTTGGCACGACAACTGGTACACCAGAGGTATGTCCATCCCGGTCCTCTCGTACTAAGGACAGCTCCTCTCAAATTTCCTACGCCCACGACGGATAGGGACCGAACTGTCTCACGACGTTCTGAACCCAGCTCGCGTACCGCTTTAATGGGCGAACAGCCCAACCCTTGGGACCGACTACAGCCCCAGGATGCGATGAGCCGACATCGAGGTGCCAAACCTCCCCGTCGATGTGAACTCTTGGGGGAGATAAGCCTGTTATCCCCGGGGTAGCTTTTATCCGTTGAGCGATGGCCCTTCCATGCGGAACCACCGGATCACTAAGTCCGTCTTTCGACCCTGCTCGACTTGTAGGTCTCGCAGTCAAGCTTCCTTATGCCTTTACACTCTATGAATGATTTCCAACCATTCTGAGGAAACCTTTGAGCGCCTCCGTTACTCTTTAGGAGGCGACCGCCCCAGTCAAACTGCCCATCTGACACTGTCTCCCACCATGATAAATGGTGCGGGTTAGAAATCCAACACAGCGAGGGTAGTATCCCACCAACGCCTCCACGTAAGCTAGCGCTCACGTATCAACGGCTCCTACCTATCCTGTACAAGCTGTGACGAATTTCAATATCAGACTACAGTAAAGCTCCACGGGGTCTTTCCGTCCTGTCGCGGGTAACCTGCATCTTCACAGGTACTATGATTTCACCGAGTCTCTCGTTGAGACAGTGCCCAAATCGTTACGCCTTTCGTGCGGGTCGGAACTTACCCGACAAGGAATTTCGCTACCTTAGGACCGTTATAGTTACGGCCGCCGTTTACTGGGGCTTCGATTCGTAGCTTCGCAGAAGCTAACCACTCCTCTTAACCTTCCAGCACCGGGCAGGCGTCAGCCCCTATACATCACCTTACGGTTTAGCAGAGACCTGTGTTTTTGATAAACAGTCGCTTGGGCCTATTCACTGCGGCTCTCCTGGGCGTTAACCCTAAAGAGCACCCCTTCTCCCGAAGTTACGGGGTCATTTTGCCGAGTTCCTTAACGAGAGTTCGCTCGCTCACCTTAGAATTCTCATCTTGACTACCTGTGTCGGTTTGCGGTACGGGCACCACACTTCTAGCTAGAGGCTTTTCTTGGCAGTGTGAAATCAACGACTCGAGGAAACAATTTCCTCTCCCCATCACAACTTGACCTTAAGAGTACCGGATTTGCCTAATACTCAGTCTCATTGCTTGGACGTGCACTCCAACAGCACGCTTCGCCTATCCTACTGCGTCCCCCCATCGCTTAAAACGAATTATGGTGGTACAGGAATATCAACCTGTTATCCATCGCCTACGCCTGTCGGCCTCAGCTTAGGACCCGACTAACCCAGAGCGGACGAGCCTTCCTCTGGAAACCTTAGTCAATCGGTGGACGGGATTCTCACCCGTCTTTCGCTACTCACACCGGCATTCTCACTTCTAAGCGCTCCACATGTCCTTGCGATCATGCTTCAACGCCCTTAGAACGCTCTCCTACCATTGTCCTACGGACAATCCACAGCTTCGGTAATATGTTTAGCCCCGGTACATTTTCGGCGCAGTGTCACTCGACTAGTGAGCTATTACGCACTCTTTAAATGATGGCTGCTTCTAAGCCAACATCCTAGTTGTCTGGGCAACGCCACATCCTTTTCCACTTAACATATATTTTGGGACCTTAGCTGGTGGTCTGGGCTGTTTCCCTTTCGAACACGGACCTTATCACCCGCGTTCTGACTCCCAAGTTAAATTGATTGGCATTCGGAGTTTGTCTGAATTCGGTAACCCGAGAAGGGCCCCTCGTCCAAACAGTGCTCTACCTCCAATAATCATCACTTGAGGCTAGCCCTAAAGCTATTTCGGAGAGAACCAGCTATCTCCAGGTTCGATTGGAATTTCTCCGCTACCCACAACTCATCCGCTCACTTTTCAACGTAAGTCGGTTCGGCCCTCCATTCAGTGTTACCTGAACTTCAGCCTGGTCATGGGTAGATCACCTGGTTTCGGGTCTACGACCAAATACTCAACGCCCTATTCAGACTCGCTTTCGCTACGGCTCCACATTCACTGCTTAACCTTGCATCAAATCGTAACTCGCCGGTTCATTCTACAAAAGGCACGCCATCACCCATTAACGGGCTCTGACTACTTGTAAGCACACGGTTTCAAGTTCTATTTCACTCCCCTTCCGGGGTACTTTTCACCTTTCCCTCACGGTACTGGTTCACTATCGGTCACTAGAGAGTATTTAGCCTTAGGAGATGGTCCTCCCAGATTCCGACGGAATTTCACGTGCTCCGTCGTACTCAGGATCCACTCAAGAGAGAATAAACTTTCGACTACAGGATTATTACCTTCTATGATTCATCTTTCCAAATGATTCGTCTAATTTATTCCTTTGTAACTCCGTATAGAGTGTCCTACAACCCCAACAAGCAAGCTCGTTGGTTTGGGCTGTTCCCGTTTCGCTCGCCGCTACTCAGGGAATCGATTTTTCTTTCTCTTCCTGCGGGTACTAAGATGTTTCAGTTCTCCGCGTCTGCCTTCAGATATGCTATGTATTCACATATCGATAACACGACATAACTCGTGCTGGGTTTCCCCATTCGGAAATCTCTGGATCAAAGCTTACTTACAGCTCCCCAAAGCATATCGTCGTTAGTAACGTCCTTCATCGGCTTCTAGTGCCAAGGCATCCACCGTGCGCCCTTAATAACTTAATCTTTTTGTTTTCCAATACAACGTCGTTGTTTGAAAACCCAAAATGTTATTAATCTGTGAGTGTTCTTTCGAACACTAGCGATTATTTCTTTTTGAATTCAAGCTTTTTTAAAACTCTAATTCACTCGGTTTTGCTTGGTAAAATCTATATATTTTACTTACTTATCTAGTTTTCAATGTACAATCTTTGAATCCTCTAAATGAGCATTCAAAACTGAATACAATATGTCAATGTTATTCCTCTTATCATCTTCTAAAGAAGATGTTCCGAATATATCCTTAGAAAGGAGGTGATCCAGCCGCACCTTCCGATACGGCTACCTTGTTACGACTTCACCCCAATCATTTGTCCCACCTTCGACGGCTAGCTCCATAAATGGTTACTCCACCGGCTTCGGGTGTTACAAACTCTCGTGGTGTGACGGGCGGTGTGTACAAGACCCGGGAACGTATTCACCGTAGCATGCTGATCTACGATTACTAGCGATTCCAGCTTCATGTAGTCGAGTTGCAGACTACAATCCGAACTGAGAACAACTTTATGGGATTTGCATGACCTCGCGGTTTAGCTGCCCTTTGTATTGTCCATTGTAGCACGTGTGTAGCCCAAATCATAAGGGGCATGATGATTTGACGTCATCCCCACCTTCCTCCGGTTTGTCACCGGCAGTCAACCTAGAGTGCCCAACTTAATGATGGCAACTAAGCTTAAGGGTTGCGCTCGTTGCGGGACTTAACCCAACATCTCACGACACGAGCTGACGACAACCATGCACCACCTGTCACTTTGTCCCCCGAAGGGGAAAGCTCTATCTCTAGAGTGGTCAAAGGATGTCAAGATTTGGTAAGGTTCTTCGCGTTGCTTCGAATTAAACCACATGCTCCACCGCTTGTGCGGGTCCCCGTCAATTCCTTTGAGTTTCAACCTTGCGGTCGTACTCCCCAGGCGGAGTGCTTAATGCGTTAGCTGCAGCACTAAGGGGCGGAAACCCCCTAACACTTAGCACTCATCGTTTACGGCGTGGACTACCAGGGTATCTAATCCTGTTTGATCCCCACGCTTTCGCACATCAGCGTCAGTTACAGACCAGAAAGTCGCCTTCGCCACTGGTGTTCCTCCATATCTCTGCGCATTTCACCGCTACACATGGAATTCCACTTTCCTCTTCTGCACTCAAGTTTCCCAGTTTCCAATGACCCTCCACGGTTGAGCCGTGGGCTTTCACATCAGACTTAAGAAACCGCCTACGCGCGCTTTACGCCCAATAATTCCGGATAACGCTTGCCACCTACGTATTACCGCGGCTGCTGGCACGTAGTTAGCCGTGGCTTTCTGATTAGGTACCGTCAAGATGTGCACAGTTACTTACACATATGTTCTTCCCTAATAACAGAGTTTTACGAGCCGAAACCCTTCATCACTCACGCGGCGTTGCTCCGTCAGGCTTTCGCCCATTGCGGAAGATTCCCTACTGCTGCCTCCCGTAGGAGTCTGGACCGTGTCTCAGTTCCAGTGTGGCCGATCACCCTCTCAGGTCGGCTACGTATCGTCGCCTTGGTAAGCCATTACCTTACCAACTAGCTAATACGGCGCGGGTCCATCTATAAGTGATAGCAAAACCATCTTTCACTATAGAACCATGCGGTTCTATATGTTATCCGGCATTAGCCCCGGTTTCCCGGAGTTATTCCAGTCTTATAGGTAGGTTACCCACGTGTTACTCACCCGTCCGCCGCTAACGTCAAAGGAGCAAGCTCCTTATCTGTTCGCTCGACTTGCATGTATTAGGCACGCCGCCAGCGTTCATCCTGAGCCAGGATCAAACTCTCCATAAAAATTATGATGTTTGATTAGCTCATAAAATACTAATTTGTGTTATCATTAACACGTTTTTTTGAACCAACGATTATCGTTGTGTTCGGAATTAACGTTGACATATTGCAATTCAGTTTTCAATGTTCATTTAAATAGTTGCTTTATTACTATATCATGTCTGTCAATATCTTGTCAATAAGAAATTAATATTTCGTAACAATCAATTAACATTACTTTAATAATATTAAACTATTATTTTGAAGTTAACAAGTATATTTTTTACACTTTTTTCAAAAAGATATTAAATAATGTTTTTGCCGTTTTTGACGACTTTTATATAATATCAAGTCTCACAATCAAAGTCAACAATTATTTTAGTGATTTATAAATTGTTTTTTTGTTGCGTCTGTAGCGCCTGTTGTCAGGTCACAAGATATAATTCTAACATCATTACAAATAAATGCAAGTAAAAAATGGAGAGAAATTAAAATAATTTCTCTCCATCCTTAAATCAGCTTTATTTAGCTGTTTTTTCAATAATTTGTTGCGCTATTGATTGATATATTTGCCCTAATTTATCATCCTCTTGATAAATTGAAGGTGCAAAATCTTTCGGATTCCATGATGGTTGTTCCAATGGTAATTGCCCTAGGAGATCTGTTTGTAGTTCTTCAGCAAGTTTTTCTCCTCCACCTGAACCAAATACATATTCTTTATTTCCAGTCTCTTTACTTTCAAAATAAGACATATTTTCAATAACGCCTAAGATTGAATGTTCAGTATGTTTCGCCATTGCTCCAGCTCTAGCAGCTACGAACGCTGCTGTTGGATGAGGTGTTGTTACAATAATTTCTTTACTAGAAGGCAACATAGAATGGACGTCTAACGCAACATCACCAGTTCCAGGTGGTAAATCTAATAATAGATAATCTAATTCACCCCAACGCACTTCCATAAAGAAATTCGTAAGCATTTTACCTAGCATTGGACCTCGCCATATAACTGGTGCATTTTCTTCCACAAAGAATGCCATTGATATAACTTTGACCCCATGTCGTTCTACAGGAATGATTTCTTTACCTTGTACACCCGGTTTTTCATCGATGCCCATCATATCTGGAACACTAAAACCATATATATCTGCATCTACTAATCCGACTTTCTTACCTTCTCTGGCAAGTGATACTGCTAAATTAACAGCGACTGTTGATTTACCGACGCCACCTTTACCTGATGCAATCGCAATAAATTCAACTGGATTATCTTTTGACAATAAACCTTCTATTGTTTGTGGCTGATCATCATTTACGCCTCTATATGATTCAACTTTATCTGAAGGTAGTTCTTCGAATCTTATTCCTACCGTGTTCGCTCCATTTTCTTTTAAAGCTTCAACAATTGCCATTTGCAATTCTAATTGAGGTTGTCCACCTAATTGAGCAATAGCAATTTTCACACTAACATGCTCAATCTCTTCCTTTATTGAGACATCTACAATACCTTCTGACTCTTTCAATGGTACACCAATGATAGGGTCTTTGATTTCACCTACTATTGATTTAACTTGCTCGATCGTTAACACAATGCGTCCCCCTTAAAGTTACATACTTAAAATCTTTACTATATGAATAAATTAATTCTAACAAACTATACCTACATTTGTTGTTAATCGTTGTCTCCAGTATAAATATATTTTAACTAATAAAAAAGGAGTTAGCTCAATTTATTTATAATTTATAAAAATAAATGACTAACTCCTCGGCAAGAAGTCTACACTTCTCTTGTATTCACTTTTGTTTCTGCTCTATTTTCTTTTATAAAGCAAGCAATAATCAGTCCGATAAACACCAATACACTCACAACAGCAAAAGAAAGATCAACACCTGCAGCTATTGCTTGTCTCTGTATCATTGCCTGTGATTCATTGGCACTTGGATCAGGCGCAAAGTTTTTTGATCCAATTGACATTATGGTTACCATTAATGCAGTACCTAACGACCCAGCTGTGACACGTCCAAAGTTACTAATTGCTGTTCCGTGAGAAATATTTTTATTACTTAGTGAATTAATTCCTGCTGTATTCAGTGGCATCATCAATAATGAAACTGAAAACATTCTTAATGCATACACAATAATGAGATACGTATATGATGTATCCGCCTTTAAGAAACACAACATAACTGTGAAAATAGTTAATAAAGTGAAACCTGTTAAGACAAGTGGTCTAGCACCATACTTATCATAGAATTTCCCGGTAAAGATAGACATCACACCATTGATAATTGCTCCTGGCATAATCACCAGTCCTGACAATAACGCTGACAACCCTAAGGCATTTTGAACATATAATGGAATTAATAATGCTGGTCCAACCATTGATAACATTACTATCATCGATGAAATAGTTGTTAGACAGAATACTTTATTTTTAAATACAATAATATTTAATAGTGGATTACTAATGCGAATCTGTCTTCTAATAAATGCACCAATAATTACTAAACTAATTGCAAGTGATACTAACACTATTGGATTATGAAATCCTAAATTACCTGCACTACTAAATGCATAAAGCATCAAGCCGAAGCCTAAAGTAGAATATATAACTGAACGTTTATCTAATTTTGTATCTTTAGTCTCGTTATAACTTTTTAAGAAAATAGCTCCGAAAATAAATCCTAAAGACGCTACTATTACAACTACTACGAATGGCATACGCCAACTCATGGTATCAACAATCACCCCTGAAAGTGTAGGTCCAATAGCAGGAGCAAACTGTATAACTAAACCAGCTAATCCCATAGCAAATCCTCGCTCATCCTTTGGAAATAGCATAAATAATGTGAATTGCATTAATGGCATTATCACTCCTGCACCAATAGCTTGGATTACACGAGCTAACATTAATATAGGAAAAGTAGGTGCTAAAGCCGCTACAATAGAACCAATTAAAAAAATCCCCATCGCCATTAAGAATAATGGACGTGTTTTAATTTTATCCATTAAAAATGCAGTTAATGGAATCATAACACCATTGACTAGCATAAACCCTGTTACCAGCCATTGTGATGTGTTTTCAGTGATGTGAAGACCTTTCATAATATGAGGCAGAGCCGTATTTAATAAAGTCTGGTTCAATATTGCTACAAAAGCGCTCACAATCATAACTGCAACAATCATATTTCTTTGTGACTTAGGTAGTGTTTGATTTTGCATATTGTCACTCCTTAATATTCAACAGAATGACGATAGCATTATCTTAACTTTGACATACTATCGTCATTTGCTTACTTTTTTTGATTTAAATTTTCACTATCGGGATAAAAGATTTCTTTGCATATAAATAATATTCCAATAATAACGACAATAACCCAAAAATCAATATTGATATAAGTATAGTGTATGTGAACAATGAAGTAGAATAACAAAGTGGTTACAGTAAATGTAATTAAGTGATAAGTTAATCCTTGAAAGTAAGGATTGTCTGGTAATTTCTTTCTAAAATAATCCATTAAATTTTCAATGATAAATAATGTGAAATAACCTAATACGATATAGCTACCATAATAAAATAAGTTATCGTAAAAGTTTTTATTATAACCGAAGTATGCTAAATGGAAATAAATCAAAATTCTACTGAGTCCATATAAACCGAAGCCTAAAAACGCTAAAAATATAGCACCTGAAATAATAAACACAGAAAGTACAATAAGCGTGGTTATCAAGTATCTTATATATTTCATTGCTTACTGTCCTCCCCTTCAAATAATAGTTCAGCTTCTTAGAACTTATTCCAAACAATAATATTAATATACTACCATTATAACAAGTAGTTACCAAATACAAAAAACAAGAGCTAAAATTCCAATATTTCAACTCTTGTTTCAACTCATCGTCTGTCATATTGCTAACTACCATTGTTATCTATGTGCGGTTTATACATGAAAGACCATAAAATAATTAAAATGAATAGAATAATACAAACTAACAATAATACATTATGAATTTGTAGGCCTATAAACAATATTGACATTGCATACACATAACCCATTATGGTTGAACCAATCGAATTCCCTAAACTCTTCGTCAATGTATAAAGTGACATCATCCGCTTCATATGTTCAGGAGATGTTTCTTCTTGAGTAATCACACTGTCTTTAGTATAAACTGTTCCAAAACTTACACCCGCAAACAACAAACTAAATGCTATAAATAGTGGGTGTTCTGTACCGACAAACACTAAAATTGAACATAGTAGCAATGATGTAAAAGCAGCCAAATATAGCATCTTTCGTGATAAGCGCATTTCAATTTTTGCTAAGGAAAAGTTTAACATTAACCAAGCAAATGATATTGGGAAAATGACAAACCCACTTTGTAACGGCGATAATTTCAATTCTTCTTGTAAATAAACTGGCATATAAAGGTTATACCCCATTAACATAATTGCATATAGAAAGTCAGTCGTAAAAACGAGTACTATCATTTTGTTAAATTCTTTAACAGGTACGAATGGCATACTGATCGATTTTTCATTTTTATATAAAATCATTGCAACGATACAGGCTACTACAAATGCAATTACATTCAAATAAATATGAGACGTATTCATAACTGCAAATAATAAAAAGAATATAAATATGTAGAAAAGTGTTAAACCTCTAATATCTAGCTTACTCTTGCGACCATTCTCAGTCGATGAGGTTTCGTTATCGAAATGGAAGGTCATCAATGCAAGTACCATTGCTAATATTGCAATTGGAATATTTACAAAAAACAACCAATGCCATGATGCAAATTCAAGTATTCCACCACCTAGTACCGGCCCAATAATACTTGAAATGCCCCAAACGCTACCAACTATCCCCATAATTTTATAGCGCAGTGGAATTTCAAATGCAAGTTTAGGAACAATTTGACATAAGGCCATCATTATTCCTGCACCCAATCCTTGTATAAATCTTGAAATAATTAATATAGTAAATGTTTCACTTAGTCCTGAAAATAAACTACCGATCGTGAAACATAACAAACCAAACATTGTTATGTAAATCATTCTAGTACGTTCAAGTAATTCCCCAACTATTGGATTCGCAATTACAATGGCAATAAAATAAACAGCAAAAATCAATGAGATAGATGAAGTGACATTTAAATCATCCTTTATTGTCGGTAACGCTAATGACACAATAGAAGTTTCAATTGCAGACATGAACATAATTAATAATAATGCTATAACAATACCTATAGATTTTATATTCATAACATACCTCCTAACCTGATTTTATTGAATCAAGTACTTTTAAAATAAACCATTAATTTGAAAGATGTGCAATAACTAAAGGTCAAATTACACCATTTGACCGATACAGAAATTATCGTATATTAACGGTAATACAAATAACATGCTGGCGTTTTTGCTAAATTAACATTAAAAATGGTTAACCTCGTAAAGAACGAGATTAACCTGAAATTTAATTAAATATTTAGTTACTTAACTTTGAACACTTTCAAATTTATAAGCATTCATATACAGTCATTTTCTAAGGATGAGCTTTCAAACTTGATATATTAATTACAAAACTTTTATTCTGAATTAAATCAAGAAAATGATAGCGATAAAATGACATGCTGACGCGATGATTATAAATAAATGCCATATCATATGGAAATAAGGTCTTTCCTTTTGAGCATAGAACCAAGCGCCTCCAGTATATGCCAGTCCACCTAGGACGATAAAAGTAATAAACAACGCTGACGTTTTTATTACAATTAAAGGGGAAAATAAAATACCCATCCATCCCATAACTAAATACATCGTTAAACTTAATTTATGATTTACATATTTAGCTAAGGATTTATAAAGAATACCCCAAATTGTTATTCCCCATAATATGGCCATTGCAAGCCAACCTAACCATCCACCTACTATGATAAGAAACACAGGCGTATAAGTACCAGCAATTGCTAAAAATATCATACTATGATCAATAATTCTCATTACATATTTATGTGGTGAATCATTTTGCATTGCATGATAAATTGTAGATGCTAAAAACATCATAAAAATACTTATTAAATAGACTGACACACTTAATGTGCCTAAGAATCCATTATCAATATAACTTTGAACTGCCGCATACGGAAGTGCCAACAATACCAACATTGCACCTACACCATGTGAAATCGAATTTCCCAATTCTTCTCCAAAGGTTAAAGGTATGATGTCATTAAAAGACTTTCTCATCTTTTTATTTACTTTTATTGTATCTGCCATTTGGCATACCACCTTCTATTAAATCAAGTTCATGCTTTTCAAATCAGCAGTTGCTGTTTCGACACTATCTTTACCTTCTTTATTCTTTAAAGGTGAAAATTCTTGATTTCTATCTACTTGTAATGTAATAAAACTATTTGCGTATTTGAATATATCAAAATAAAATAATTCAAATTTTAACGTCGGTTGTTCAATGACCCCAAAATCTTCATCTAATTGCTTTAAATTCTTTATTGCAAGATGATATGGTAAATCATAGTCTACAACATCATTGATGAATAATAGTTTAAATGCATGTATGCCAATATTTGCGTTATTAAATTGATTAGCAGCAGCTTCGTCTAGTTCGGAATATTCATAGACCGTATCCTTTTGATTTACATGTACTAATCTACCCACACTTTCATTAGGTTTAGGTTGAATAGATTTCGTTGTAATTTCCTTACTGTTCTTATAAGTATAGCCAACAAATACCGGATCCAATACTTTAACTAAAACATTATCAATATTATTTAAAAAGATGTACTCAACGCCATTTTCTAACATTTCAGCTAAATAGCCAGCTTTTTTAAGGGATTTGAACACACCACCATTACCATTTGGTGTCTCTAAAATATTCCCATCAGCATCCAAGACCAGTTTACCTTCTTCAGATAATGCAACAATGTTATCCTGTTCAAAGAAATGTATATGCTCAGCATCATAGCCAAAATAACCTTGATCTTCAAAATATAATTGAGTTTCTCTATTATTTACTTTGCTCGTCATTATATACCAATCGATATAGACACCCGTTTGTTCGTGTAACGCAATAAGTTGTTTCGCCTGTAACTCAAACAAACTTACACCCTCGATTTCAAATGAACCTTTAGGTCCCTTATACCCTAAACGCGTACCTTGACCACCGGCCATTAATAAAACTGCAAACTTGCCATTTTTAATTGCATCTATTCCAATACTTTCATATTCATTTAACAATGATTCTGATAATGTATTTTTGACTTCGTATTTGACTTCATCAACTTCAGTTACATCATCTATAACTTGCTTATTCACATATAAATCTTCGTACAAATCTCGAATGTTAGATAAGTTTAATGAGTCAACCTTATTAGCTAATTGTTCCTTTTCATTTGAACTCATCATTTTTTCAAATTCAATTAAATGTGCTTGATTATACTTTTCTAACTCTTTCTTGTCTAGCATATTTTCGCTCCTTATTGACTAAAGATTATATAAAAAATATATTTTATTTACACAGTGATTTTATAAATTCTGTATTCTCACTTTATATTATAATTACAGCATATACAACTGTAATCATAATAATTTCATGATTAAATCATCAACAAATGATTTGAAAAACAAATAAAATGCACCAATTGATAAAGCACTTGCAAGAGATAAATCTATCATACCGCCCGTCTTAAATACAATCGGGAACTTCACACTTATCGGTACCGGATAAAATAATTTAACTCCTCTAGGCGTTAACATATCTAGTATAACATG
Source organism: Staphylococcus gallinarum (assembly GCF_029774255.1). Classification (NCBI taxonomy): domain Bacteria; kingdom Bacillati; phylum Bacillota; class Bacilli; order Caryophanales; family Staphylococcaceae; genus Staphylococcus; species Staphylococcus gallinarum. The sequence goes on along the minus strand of NZ_CP069082.1, from coordinate 839,196 downwards.
TGAACACAAGCCACATACAATTGCTATTAAATAATGACTAGGTGTTTGAATAAAATATAATATCCCCGTAATAATAGATATAAACAATATAGAATGGGTAAAGGTTCGATGACCGAACATAAGTCTAATAATTAAACTCAATAATTTAAATCTTCTACCAATCTTACTTTGTGTATGACAAATATCAGGTAATAAGCTTGAAATAATAGCAAGCGTTATAATAGTAATAGATGTAAACAAATCAGTATGGTAATATTCTGTAGTTAATGCGCCTACTAATAAACCGCATGAGGCATGGGTCTTACCTGTCACATTCATCACTCCTTAATATGCTATATTTTACCATAAAAGCGCACAAAACGCGAACATACTTTCGGTTCATGTAATTAGTATAACCTAATTTAAATAAGTATCACCTAATCTCTTGAAAACGATTTCATTATATTGTATGATATAGCTACAAATTATTTAAAGGATGTGTTCATTTATGGCAATGACAGTTAAAAAAGACAATAATGAGGTACGAATTCAGTGGAGAGTAGCAGATATTAAAATTCCAACAAGTGAAATTACAAATATTTCACAAGATCAAAATATTCATGCAGTGCCTAAATTAGACAGAGATAAAGTATCTCGTATTGGTTCAACTTTCGGTAAAACTAACCGAGTAATTATTGATACAAAAGACCATGAATACATTATTTATACGCAAAATGATCAAAAGATTTACAATGAAATAACTAAATAATCGTTTTAAACTGCCTTTAAAATAATAATTAAATTCAGCTGATGTTAATATCAGTCATTAATAAATAGACGAGATTTCGTTTTTCGGAATCTCGTCTTTTTTGAGTTCAATATATTTCAAATATAAATATAAAGAATGGAGCAGTAATTTTTATGACAAAAATTACTCCACCATTCTTCAATACATTTCAAAAACTGTTGCATAATATATATCATTAATCTCTTGTCAGTTAAATCTATATTGCTAAACTTGGTGGTAATTTTGAAAAACATTTAGTCAATACAAGTAAATAGATAAATCCTATACACGTCCATGCAGAACCGAGTATTAAGGCATGTATGTCTAAACTCACAAATAGACTGATATCTAGTATACAACCTATTGCTGGTATAAATAAGTAACTCAATTTTTTGAATCCTTCTCTTTGCTTTAATTTTATATAATAATAAGCAATTACAGAAATATTAACAAAAGCAAAAGAAATAAATGCACCAAAATTAATAAAAGAAGTAGACGTACTAATAGTCATAAACACACCTATAGTACCAATAATCCCAATAAATATAAGATTAAATATAGGGGTTTGATGTTTTTTATCCACAAAACCAAAAATTCGCTTATTTAGTACTCCATCTCTTCCCATCGCATATAATATACGAGCGCCACTCGTTTGCGCTGATAAACCTGAAGCAAATTGAGCTAAGATTAATCCACTTAAAAATAAAGCTGATAAGAAATTACCTCCAACAATTTTTGCAATTTCAAATGCTGCTGATTCTGTATTATGAATTACATTGAAATTAGGAACTGTAATCGATAATACATACGCGACCGCTACAAAAATAAAGCCACCTATAATGGTTATAAGCATTATAGCTCTTGGTATCGTCTTGCTTGGATTTTTAGTTTCTTCAGCAAGTGTAGTAACCGCATCAAATCCTAAGAAAGAGTAACACGCAATTGAGGCACCAGCCAGTACAGGCGACATATGGTGACCTGCTATAGCAAATATATGACGACTTAATAGACTACCTTCACCCATACCATGTACTACATTCCATATACATAAACCTAAAAAAATTATAATCACTAATATTTGAAATAACATGATTAATAAATTCATTGAAGTCGTAGTATTAATACCAATAATATTAATTGCAGTAGTGATGATTATAAAAATAATAATCCACGACCAATTTGGCATGAATGGAAAAGCTGTCGTTAAATATTCTGCGCCTATTAACCAGATAACTAATGGTAAGAATAGATAATCCAACATTATCGTCCAACCCACCATAAATCCCAATGATGGATGTAAACTTTTAGAAACAAAAGTATATGCTGACCCAGCTGAAGGAAACGCCTTTGCCATTTTCCCATAACTATAAGCAGTAAATAACATCGCGATTGTTGCAAATAAATAGGCATATGGCACATAACCACTTGTTGTTGCATACAAAGTTCCATAAGTTCCAAACACTATCATTGGAGCCATATACGCTAGACCAAACATAATAACTTGATAGAGTGATAAAGATTGCTTTAATTTACCTTGTTCCATTAAAATCACACTCCCCTTTAGCATGACTTAATTGTTGATAAATATTAGGATGCAATTGATTGATATAATCTAACTGTGGATCACGTTCCGTTGTTAATTGTAAATCCAAACGTTCGACTGTTGCTTTATCATCGACTTGTAATAAACAATTGGCATTATGATCATACACTGCACTATGACCAAAAAATACTAAAGAACCATTTACTCCAAATTGATTAGCAATAGCGATAGGTATTTCATTTTCTAGCGCTCGACTAGCAAGATATATATCCTGATGTTTTTGATAAGGTGCCATATTCGCTGTGGATATAAGTATTAATTCTGCACCTTTCAATTTTAAAATTCGTGCAACTTCTGGAAATTCTAAGTCATAACAAATCATTAAGCCAAAGTTTCCGAATCTAGATGGTACAACGACAAACTCATCGCCTCGCTCAAATAACATTTGCTCGTTTGCAAATAAATGCGTCTTTCTATATTTTCCAATTATTTCCCCATTGCAGTCTATATACACTGATGTAATATAGTAGCATTGTCTTTCGACTTCAGGAAATGAAACTATCGTATCAACATGGTATTGAATACATGTTTCCATGATTTTTTGTAAAATACGTGAAGTATCTTCAATCGCTACTCGATCTAATAACTCAGTTTCTTCTATATAACCTGAAATTGATAATTCAGGAAATAGTACTAAATCTGACTGAAATTGACTTTCTGTTTTTAAAATATCGCATATGTCATTAATATTCTGCTTTAAGTCTCCTAAATTCGGCTCAAATTGAGCTAATGAAATTTTCATCAACATATCCCCTTTGTATTAAATTAATGAATCTCATATAACTAGCAACTTCTATAAATTCCACCCTTCGTTTCGAAAAAAATAAATTATTAAATTTAATTATCTGAATTTTACTACAATTCTGGTTAGTTATAAAAGAACCAGATAGAACGTTTTTAAGGTACCAGTTTATAAAAATATTTTTCAGCGAAAAGTGTTATAATAAACAGTACAAAATTAGAAAGTAGGTGCATGATATGTATGTAGTTACAAATAGAATTGATTTAAAAAAAGGCTATGCCGAAAAAATGGCACCACATTTTACCAAAGGTGGTAAAATCGAGGATTTACAAGGCTTTATCAAAATAGAGGTTTGGCAAATAGAAAATGAAGCGGATTACGATCAAATGTATGTAAATACATGGTGGGAATCTGAAGATGATTTCAAAGGTTGGTTATCAAGTGATGCCTTTAAAGAAGCACACAGCGGCAAATCAAAAAATTCAGAGGAATCACCTGTACTAGGTAATGAGGTTGTTAAGGCAACCGTACTATCGAAATTAAATTAAAGTTATGATTTAGCTTTAATTAATATATTATATGAAACAAACTAAGTGTCCTTTGGCATTTAGTTTGTTTTTTTGTACGTATAGCTGTCGTGCATATCGTTTTTTAAGTAGCGTTTAAGTGTTGAGAAAATGTCTAATCTATATTTGTAATATCGGATACGAATTAGAATTCAATTTAATATTAATATAGAACATTTAATTAATCAGTGATGAGGGTGACAATGTCTTGATTATTTTAAATCAATTGATTGCTACATCAATCTATCTTATTTCACTATTATTTGAATTTAGCTTTAAGCGATAATACATTAAGTAGTCAGTTCCATAAGTATTATTACTTTTTTATTTGAAAATGGTGCCGACTCCTGTGGGATAAGCACATGCCGAAGACTACAGGCTGAGGCTGGGCCCACGGAAAGCGTGTACCATATTTTCAATTAACAATAAAATGATGACAAAAGAACCTATCTTATCCATTATTATTTGAATTTAGCTTTAAGCGATAATACATTAAGTAGTCAGTTCCATAAGTATTATTACTTTTTTATTTGAAAATGGTGCCGACTCCTGTGGGATAAGCACATGCCGAAGACTACAGGCTGAGGCTGGGCCCACGGAAAGCGTGCACCTTATTTTCAATTAACAATAAAAAAACTGTCGATAAGATCAAATCTTAATCGACAGTCATACTAACTTATATCAAACTTAATTAAAATAAAGATGCGCCATTAAAGCAATAATCGGTAATGAAATAATTGTTCTTATTAAAAAGATAATAAACAATTTAAAGATACTTACTGGTATCTTCGAACCTAAAATAACACCACCAACTTCAGATAAATAAATTAATTGCGTTATACTTAAAGCACCTATTACAAATAATGTAATATTATTGCCAACCCCTTCTATCAATATAGAAGGCAAGAACATATCAGCAAAACCTATTAATACAGTTTCTGAAGCTTGAGCTGCTTCCGGAATTTGCAATAATTCCAAATACGGTACAAACGGTTTACCTATAATGGCAAACACAGAAGTATAATTCGCTATAATCGTAGCTATTGTCCCAATCGCCATAACTACTGGTAAGATAACAAACCACATATCAATTACAGTCTTAAAACCTGATTTAAAGAAAGCAATAAATCCTGGTGCCTTAATTCCTACTTCTGTAGCCATGTCAAAGCCATGTCCAAGCGCGGTTTTATTTTCAGGTAAACGCTCTGTTCTAGTCTCTTCTGATACTTCCTTTGCATATTCATCTTTAATTTTATTTAATGGCCAAATACGTGGCAAAATAAACGCACAGACTAGACAAGAAACTATAACAGTTAAATAAAAATAAAAGAAATGCTTTTCCATGTGTACCGTACTAGCAACAACAATAGCAAAAGTTAGTGACACCACACTAAATGTTGTTGAAATTACAGTTGCTTCACGTCTAGAATAGAAACCCTCTTCATACTGTCTACTCGTAATCAAGACGCCTACTGTACCATCCCCAATAAATGAAGCTAAATTATCAACTGTAGAGCGACCTGGTAATGTAAATAATGGACGCATAATCGGTCTAAATAAAGGTCCCAGTAATTCTAACAATCCATATTCCATCAGTAATGGTAAGAATAAAGCTGCAAATAGAAATACAGTTACTAAGGTAGGCAATAAACTATCGAATACTAAACCACCCGTATCACTTGAGTAAATAACTTTACTTCCCACTTTTAAATAAGTCATCCATACAAAAATAACTGCGATAACTCTCAGTACGAGCCAAACCCAACGCACATTAAACGCATTGTTCATTAAACTATCTGGTTTTAATTTATTTTTAAATACTGTAGAACATAACACTGTCAAAATTCCTGATAATGTAATGATTACTACAATTAGTGTTGGCATTGCTCCACCTATTAAGTCCTTTAACACGCCAGCTAAAAATGCTACTGGTAACGTTTTTTGCTTTTCACCGTCAACTGTTGCTGTCACGGGAACTAAAAAAAGAATAATACCAATTAAAGACATAATTATAAATTTAAGTCGACCACGGACAATTTGCGATTTATTATATTGATTCATCAAACGACCTCCTTTTCACGTCATTTAAGTTTCGTACAAAAAACAACAGCAATAATTATAACCTATAATGTATAATTATGTAAATGTAAATTCTATGACACTTCATTTATTATTCCTATCATAAAAAAAGTTGGCCTATAAATCTACTTTTTGAGTAAATTTATAACCAACTTTATATATATTTGCTTTAAAATTCCTATTACAGTTGAAAACTTATATTTTTCTCAATAAGAATAAAAAGTATGGTACACCCACTATTGCTACTACAACACCTACCGGAATATCGATTGGTGGATGAATGCCTCTTGCTAAACCATCACTAATTACTAATATTAGTGCGCCAATCAACCCCGACATAGTTGTAATATGAATATGTTTATGTCCTACCATTCGTCTAGCGATATGTGGCGCTATTAGACCTAGGAAGCTTAATCCACCAACGACTGAAATAGAAGCCCCTGCTAAAGTTACAGCTAGAAATAGTAAAATCATTTTAATCATTTTTACTTTCGTACCTAGTGCAATAGCTATATCATCACCAAGCGTTAAAATATCTAACTGATGACAGAAGTAAAATATAACAGGTAATGATAAGATAAACCACGGTAATAATACATATACATTAGACATATTATGTCCATACAAGCTACCTGTTAACCACACTAATGCTGTGTTTGCATCTTGCGGGTTGCGAATTAATAGAAATTGCACAATTGCCGTACAAATCGCTCCAATTGCTAATCCAATCAATGCTAGTTTAGAACCTTGTACATTAAACTTAGAAATTAACGTAGTCAAAATTAAACTAATTACTAATGCACCTGCAAATGAGCCGAAAGGTAAAACAAATAATGGTGCTGACGGAAATAGCATTATAATTGTTACTGCAGAGAGACTTGCTCCCTTAGTTATACCAATAACATCTGGTGAAGCAAGTGGATTTCTAACAACACCCTGTATTAACGACCCCGATATCGCCAAACTACATCCGACGATTAGCGCAAGTAACATTCTCGGCGTACGATATTCATTTAATATAAAATTATCGTGTAATAGTAAGCTTTTTATAACGTTAATCGGATTAATAAATACAGCTCCAACAGAAAGCGATACAATTGACGATACAAGCAACAATATGACAACGATTGTATATTTAAAAGATAAACGTTGAATCATATACGATCCACCCCTCTAATCGTTATTGCTAAGAAATAAAGTGCGCCAATAAATGACGTCACGATACCAACTGGTGATTCAAACGGGTATGTGATTAATCTAGAAAGCACATCAGATAGTAGCAATAAATCAGCACCTATTATCATTGTTAATGGCACCATAAGCTTGTAATCTGTACGAATATAATGCTTTACAATGTGAGGGACAATTAACCCAACAAAACCAATTGGACCTGCAATTGAAACGGATGTTCCTGCAAGAACAATAACCAGCAATCCTGTAACGATTCTAATTACTTTAACATTCTGACCTAGAGCAGTAGCTAAATCTTCACCAAGTTCCATAATCGTCAATTGCCTTGAAATAATTATCGTAGCTATAAATGCCATAACTAACCAAGGTATGATACCGATTATTTGTGCCCATTTTATACTTGATAAAGATCCGACTAACCAAAACATTACCGTTGTTGTAGAATCTTCGTTAAGTAGAATTATGCCTTGCGTTAAACTTGAGAAAAACAAATGAATTGCCATACCAGCTAATGCAAGTTTAACAGGTGTCATTCCTCTAGCTGAACCTGACAATAGATAAACTGTTAATCCACCGATAAATGCCCCAATAAATGCCAACAATGTTGAGTATGCAGTTAGCGCAGGAATAATCATAGTTATTGTAACAATAACAAACGATGCACCTGCGTTAACACCAAAAATTTGTGGTGAAGCAAGTGGGTTTCTCGTCATTGCTTGCATAAGTAAACCGGCTAGACCTAACGCTGCACCTATAAAAAGACCGGCAAGCATTCTAGGCATTCTTACATTATGTATTAAAAAAGTTTGCTTTGTATCTACATGATCCCAAAAATAGTTCTTAAAATCTCCCAAACCTATGTGAGACGAGCCAACACTAAGATTAAAATAAATAATGACAAAAAGCGCACATACACTCACTAAAAAAGTGAGTGTTGTGCGTTTTGACATGTTATGATCTTTTGTGTCGGTCTGACTAACATTTGTTAATTTAGTCATTTACCATTCACCTTACTTTTGTTGTTTATCTTCTTTTTGCTTTTTAGAAATTTCTACTAATTCTTTAGCGATTTGTTCAGAAGAAATTATACCACGCGCTCTCGCCCATGTATTACGATCTACAACTGATACTCTATTATTCTTAACAGCATCTAAGTCTTGCCAAACAGGATCTTTTTCTTGAGATTTCAAGTTAGGATCATTTTCACCTTTATCCGCCATAATAAACATGCGACCAGGGTTAATGTCTGAAAGGACTTCTGAATTTAGTTGTAGGTAAGGTCCTTTAAGATATTTTGAAAGGTGATCAGTTTTTGTTTTATTTAAAGCATTATTGAAACCTAATTCTTTTAATAACTGACCTACATACGTATTATCAGGATGTGCTAACAAACCAGATTTAGCTACTACTGCAGGAAGTACCGGCTGTGATTTGTCCATCGTGATATCTTTACTGTATTTATCCATTAATTCATTATGCTCTTTTAGTCTTTCTTTACCTTTATCTTCTTTACCTACTGCTTTAGCTATTGTTTTAAATGCTTCAAGATTATCTTTATAGTCACTATCAAAACTTGGAAGCATAATTGTCGGAGCTATTTTTTCAAGATCCTTTTTAATACCTTTATGTCGATTGCTATCAGCGATGATTAAATCAGGTTTTTGGTTACTAATTTCTTCTAAGTTTGGTTGCTTACGTGCACCTACTGAAGTATAATCACCAATTTTATTTCTGATAGGTTTTAAAATTCTATTTTTATCTCCATCATCAGCAACACCGACAGGTTTAATATCTAAAGCTGCTAGTGCATCAACAAATGAAAATTCTAATGCTACAACACGTTTTGGATTCTTACCGACTTTAGTTGTCCCACCATCATTTTTAATTGATACTGTTTCCTTGTCGGATTTGTTGCTTTTAGATTTGTCAGAACCGTTATCACTCACACTACCACACGCCGCTAATAAAGCCACAGTTAATGTTAATAACAAGATTCCCATAATCTTATAGCTATGTTTCATTGTCTTCACTCCTTAAATATGTATCATTACATATTTATTTTATTGATAATAATTATCACTGTCAATAAGAAATTGAATGAATATTTAGTTATTTAATATTCATTCGTTTTTAGCGTGTGAAGCTGATGATTCACGCTTTGGACAACTTCATCATATATATATGTTTTAGCTAAATTAGGCATATACATACTATGAGCCAGTGCTTTATAACCGAGACTAAATTGAATTTTATCTCCCACTTGATAATGATCGTGGTTCTCTAAATCTAACATCACATGATCACTTGTTGCACCTAACACCTTAATTTGATGGTGTAATGGTTTGATTTCAGCAACATACGTATCTAAACTTCCAATATCTACAATTGCTTGTAAATAATGTTTACCTGTTGATATATTCACACGTGGTTTAATTTCTACAATCTCTGTTTCTAATATGATTGCGTCTTGATAGAGTGAGGCAATAGGTTGATTCGTCGTTGTCTCGACGCCTCTAAATAATGTTTCTCCGACTCTTAGTTCATTTATTTTTCCTAAATCTGTATAGAGCATTTGAGGTATCAAGCTAGAATTTCCACCTGATACAATTCGAAAGCGCATTTGTGTTTCCATCTCTACTGAATCTACAAATTGATTAATCATCTCGATGTCAAGATCTGTTGGAACTATAGACTGAAAGCACATAAAGTTAAATGCAAGACCAGCAATTGAAACATGATGCATCTTCATAATTTCATTAATGTAATCGACGATGTCATATGTCAAAATACCTTCACGTGCATCTTTCCAATCAACCATCAATAAAATTTTATGCTTCACTTGTTGCTTTGCAGCGATATCGTTGATACGTCGAATTGTTTCAAGTTCAGTTTGAACACTAATTTCAGTGAAACGAACGATATCTTCTAATTCTTGCTGGTTACCTGTGCGAATCATTGTATAACTTATATCCTCATCGACAGTCTTCGTTATATTATCAATTCTCGCATCCGCAAAATGAGTGATGCCTACATCCTTTAATGTTTCAACTATTCGTCTATCGCCACCCACACATTTAATTACTGGTGTAAACTGAATGTTATGACTTGTGAATATTGACTGCAATACACTCGCATTATATTGAATTTTTGATAGATTGATTTTTACTTGTGCCATTTTTTACACCTCTTTATAGATCGGGTTCGTTAAGTCTATAGTGACATATTGTTTAACCTTGCTCTCCATTCTCATACGTAGTAATGATTTTACCGTTATTGTTTTTCCAAATAATACCTCTTTCAACACTTGAGCATGTGCTTTATTAGGATCAATTGCTGCATAAACGATATCACTGACGATACTGTATAAGTTCTCTTCTTCGACTTGCTCATAATTTGAAAAGTGATGTATAAATTCTGCGATTTGATTTTGAATTACAGCATGTTGGAATTTAGCAATTACCGCTTCAATGTTTTCAGCAATTAAACTGGTATTTGTAATATCAATACCCGGTTTAATACGCTGTAATGTAGCAAGGTCAATTCGTGAACCACCTAGGTCTCTAACTATAAATTTCATTTGATAATCAGGTCCAAGATTAACAATTGTATTTTGCATATGGGCTTCTAACGCAATACCATAATCTTGAATATAAGCGATAAGTGGTTCTATTAATGATTTAGCATAGTATTTCATGAATTTTTCAATTGAAGTTACTGTCAATCCTTCACCTAACCAATCCAAATAACTGTCGACTATTACACTATTATCGACCGGGTTCTTGTTCACTAAACTTGCTGTTACTAATGTTGTGCCATTATCCGCTAATACAGGTTGATAACGTACAATACACCCTAAATGTCTTGCGATATCAGGATCCGTCTTTGCATGAATACCATAAGGTTCCATTGAAACTTGGAGTTGTGGATATATATCTAACATATCTTGTAATTCATAACTTAACTTGGGACCATCTACTGTAGTCACAGGTGACACAGTTCTCACAGCGCTTGTAGCTTGGACATTGATTGGCAGTTTAATATGAAATGGTTTGTGAACAAGTTCCATTGTTCTAAATGATAACGTCGCTTTAGATTCAATTTCAAATGGTGTTGGTAATAATTGTCTAGCTTTTATCCATTCAGAAAATTGTTTGACGATAACATTTTCATATTGCCACGGATGAACAAGCAATACATTATAATCATTTAATTCTAATTGGTATGGCTCTAAAAATGCTTTCAATTTATAACGATATTCAGGAATAATAAAATCCAATATAAATTGTTCATCATTTTCCATTGATGTTGTAACACTATCATCTTTATGGATTAACATGACTTTCAATGGAATGATTTTCTCAAATTCTGGCGCATATCGTTTAACTTCATCCTCAGTTAAGGGTAACTTTGTCTTTGATAATGGATGTGTTGGATGACCTTCAACCACTAAACTTTCAGAATAACTTAAATCATTCATCTGACCTGAATCTGTCATATGTTGGATCCATGAGAAAAAATTAATCGTTTCTGGCATCCTTGAGAATTTTAACGTTGCATCAATCAATGATTGCCTATTACAAAAATGTTCATATGTCAGAACAAAGCCATCACGGCAAGATATTAATTCCTGAGTTAACCTTTCACTTATAGGAATATCGAACTTACTGTCTAAAATTTCGATTAATTGTTCTACCGAATCAACTTCATAAGCTTCTTCACCTTTTAAATAACTCAAAGGTCCTTTAAAATCATAGCGCGCCATCGCACTTTTACGAATTTTATTAACTTTTATTAATTGTCCTTGATATTGTAATTCAATTAAACCCTGATATTCATTGACTCGCATTCCATCAGGAAAAATTTGTTCTTTAAGAATCGCATTGATAATACGATATTGCACATTTTTATCTGCACATTTCCATGTTTGATGCTTCATACGACTTTGCCTCCGTCTTTCCTTTGTCTGTTAACAATACCGAATAATAATGAAATAACTAAAGTGCATATACCCATAGCAACAAATGTTTCAACAACCCCTATTAACTCAGCTGCAAAACTCATTAACATTGCTCCTAAAGGAATCATGCCTCTATCCATCATAATTACACTTAATATCTTACCTCTATGTTGCGCTTCCACCTTGTGTTGGAAATAGATTCTATTCGTAGTTCGTGCCCATTGACTAAACAAACCAATAAAGAATATTGCAGTAAATAGTAACAACGTATTACTTGTTATCGTACCTAAAAGCGATACGCCAAATAATGCCGAACTTAAATAATACATTTTTACCATAGAAATTTTCTCTAAAATATTCGGTAAAATCATAGTTGCTATAATGCCACCGATTGCACAACAAGTCATTGCACTACCAAATATTGCGACTTGATTTGGAAATGTTTTATCGGTTAACACTGGTAATAGTGTCGTATATGAAAAGCCTGTTGCCATAATTAATAGTGATGTAATAAAGATACGTGCTCCTACATTATTTTCTTTAAAATAATCAACTACATACTTGAAACTTACTTCTGTATCTACCTTATCAATCTTATGTGTATTAAACGATAATGGTAAACAGAGTAGTAATGAAATAAAGTAACATAGTGCCTGTAATGCAAAACTAATTTCTGAATTATATGTAGCAACAACAAATCCAGCAATTGCCGGACCAATTGATCGACAAATGTTTATTATAAATGAGTGATATGACACAGCTTGTGTCGTTGTTAACCTGTCTGTTAAATCAGGTAATACTGCTTGTCTAACTGGTGTTTCAATTGCACTCATAATGCCTCTTCCTAATGCATAAATTAAGAACACAATTATTGGTAACTTCTTACTTTGAAACGTTAAAATACAAAGTATAGTAGTTAATATAAAGGAAGCTGATATTGAAATTCGTAACAGGTTGCCTCTGTTACATCTATCAGCTAATGCTCCAGCCCATACACTTATTAATAAGATAGGTACTAACCGGAAAAAATTAATTAAACCTAAGTAAATCGCATTGTGATAAATACTGAATACATACCAATTTAATGTAATTTGTCCAATCCAGTTTCCTAAAAATAATAAGAAAGAACTTGGAAAAAAATACTTCGCCATGAAATTTCACCCGTCTTTTTAATTGATAATAATTATCATTATCGTTATTATAGATTATACAAATATCTTATGCTTTTGTAAAATAATTTTTTAGAGGTGCTTTTATGTATTTAAAAAGAAACAAACACAACTTAATTGAAAATCTTACTATTGATGAACAAAATGCTTTTTATTATTTAAGCACAATAGAAGAAAATTGGGCCAATCAATTTAAGTCAGTGTTATTAGCTAGTAGAGACAAAATATCACAACGACTTATTAGTTCATTACATAGAGAAAATTTAGTAAATAGTCGAGACTATAGTCAAATTATTTCAACCAAATCATTAAACCTTGTAACGGATATACAAACTGATGAAGTACTGCGTATTGATTTTCCCAAGTCTAGTCGTACTTTAATAGCACCAATTACTGGTCAACACGCTTTCGATAGAATCGATGTATCAGGACCTTTCTACTTTGAACAAGACCAAGTAATGACACGTGTGCTACATCCTAAAGAGATATTAGATTGCATATTAATCGAAGCACCAGAATTAAATAATGATGCGAGCGCACAATTTTTAGAGGATATCAATAATAGTGTGGCCAATATGGCTATTGCTATAAGTTTTCAGCATCATACTTTATCTGAAACGACAGCACCTCTATGGGAACTTATAGATCAACATCCCGACAGTTATCTACGTTCTGAGCAATCTGTCGTTGAAGGCCATCCGCTCCATCCAGGTGCAAAGTTAAGGAAAGGTATGACGCCTGAAACTGCAATTAATTATTCATCTGAATTTGCTCAACCAATTCCTATGAAATTTATACTCATCAATAAGCAAATTACACGTACAAGTGCGCTAAATAATCACTTCAATGACGTTGTTTACCAATTATTTAATGGTTTGTATGATTTCGCGGTTGAAACTGTAGGACAAGAAGCTATTGATAATTATAATGTCATGGTCGTTCATCCTTGGCAATTTAACGAAATTATTGTTAAAGATTATGCACAAGAACTCAAAACTCAAAGTATTATTCCTTTAAATTACCAGTTGAATTATTTTGCTGGCCTATCCTTCAGAACATTGATGCCTGAACTACCAGTAACTTCGCCACATATTAAATTATCAACCAATGTGCATATAACTGGTGAAATCAGAACATTATCTGAACAGACTACGACAAATGGTCCAAAGGTCACTCAAATACTAAATAACATTAAAGAAAACGACTCACTATTTCATAATATTAATGCAGAAACAATCGATGAATTAGCAGGTATACACTTTTATAATGAAGCGGATGCTACAGCAATTAAAACTTTAAGAAGTGAACAACTTGGTACATTATTCAGAAGAAATATTTACGAAATTATTGATGCGGATGTTACGCCGATCATACCATCAAGTTTAGTAGCAAATTATCCGAACAATTCTGAGGCACCTATTATCTCTTTAATAAAAAAATATACATTAGCACGTTCCTTTGATAATTTTGAAATCGCAAGTATAAATTGGTTTAAACGTTATGGCCAAGCTTTAATTGATATTGCAATTCCATTATTAGTAAAATATGGTATTGCTTTAGAAGCGCATTTACAAAATTCAATCGTGGCATTTAATAAAGATGGTTCACTTAACACCTTATATGTCAGAGATTTTGAAGGATTACGTATTGATGAACCTTTTTTAAATAGTGTTGGATATAGTACAAAGGATTTTCATGAAAAATCACTTATATTAACAGACAAAGCACAAACTGTATTTAATAAAGTTTTTTATTCAAGCATACAAAATCATCTTGGTGAATTAATCACAGCCGTAGCAAAATATAGTGACTCAAATGATTTAGAAGCCCAAATCTGGCATACAATAAGTGATTTAATTGAAGCTAAACTAGATCAAATTGAACAAACTCTAACAGATTCAGAACGTGTAGCAAACTTTAGAGATATCATATTTGCGGAGAAGATAGATTATAAATGTGTAACAACCATGCGTCTAGAAGATGAAGCTGATTATTACACTTATGTTCAAGTAGATAATCCACTTTACAAAAGTAAGTAATTATATAGAAGATAAAAATGAGGGTTATCATATTTTGAAATCACATCATTTACTGCCAATAAAGTATATTGCTTTATTGGCAGTTTTTTTCTATAAATTAAAATACAGGTTAGGATGTTTATTAGGTCCTAACCTGTATTTTTTCGAAATAATTATTTATTCCTATTTAATTAATGTGATAAATTTTTTTAGGTTTTGGTCTTAATCAGTAATAGACTTATTGTAAACCTTTTTGTTCTTTACTTGAGCTTTCATTTTTTTCATTTTTTTGAGCCCATTCTTTTTTAGTCATTACATCTTCAACTCTCATGTTAACTTCAACCACATCTAAACCAGTGATATATTTAACTTGTTCTTTGACTAAGTCTGTTACTTTGCGGAAAATTTTAGGTGCAGACTCACCATATTCTAATACAACTTTTAAGTCTACTGCTGCTTGTTTTTCGCCTACTTCTACACTCACACCTTGAGTAACATTATTGCTACTACCAAATGAATTAGAAATGTTGTCGACGAAACCGCCTTTCATTTCTAAGATACCGTGAACTTCACGTGCAGCAATACCTGCAATTTTTTCTACAACTTCATCTGAGAACGATAATTTATTTGAAAATTGAGGTTCTTGATTTTGTTGTTGTTGTTCTTTTTGTAATTCTTGTTCTTTTTCGTTCACACCAGTTTGGTTGTCATATGCTTGTTTCGCTTTATTGTTATCTACTGCCATAATAAATTCTCCTTTATTATTTAAGTTTTTTGTTTTGATTCATTAATTACTTTAAATTTTTAACTCCACCGATTTAAGAAATTTAAAAAATCCTGCTTACGGTCTTTCGTATACCCTATACCTACGCCAATCAAACATAATATGATAATAAGTATTGTACTCCAGAAACCTAAAGTTAAAAATAAAATAGCAATGATTAAGAATGCTAAGAATCCTATAATTCTCCATTTAAAAGTTTTAAAGAAATCAATAACTTGTTGCGTTGAATCTTGACCATTTTGGTTATTATTTTGAGTCATAATTACCCTCCCTTACAACACGCGTTTGCCTGAGGTTTTTTGATCTCTAACATTAACCTCTAATTTTGATACTGGTAATTCAGTAAAATGCTCAACATTTTGTTTTACATCATTTCTTATTTGTTCTGTAAGTGTTTTAACTTGAACATCTCCAGGAACAAAGAAATCCGCTTTCAATGTAATATGTGACTTTTTCTTTTTGTTATATAGCTTAGCTATTACATTAGGTTGACGAATTTCATCATATTTAACAATTGTATCGTAGGCAGTTTTTTCAACTGCTTTACGTGATACGTAAATATGACCATCCTCATAATCTTTATAAAGTCCAGGCTTTCTATACGTAGGTTTAAACAAACTAAATACTAATATTAGACCTATTAATAATAAGAGTGCTGCTAAACCAATTAATGTTGGTACAAACCAGTTAAATTGCATGAAATAATCTTGGTATTTAGTAATACGTGAATCTTTAATAAACATAAAGAGTAAAAATCCAACAATCACCACTATTAACAGACCTAAAATAAAATTCTTTATGCGTTTCACCTCGTATGACACCTCCTATGCTTGTATATTTATGTACTTGTCATACCAAAAACATACCCCTAAATTTTCCATCAAAAACATTTTATTGCGTTATATTTTAATTGGTTTCAATAAAACTTGCTTAAACTAATTAAAATTTTCAAATCATTGCTGGTTATTTTCATTTATCTTTTGTTGTGAACCTTTACTTTGTTTCAGCGTATTACTATGATTTGTTCTTGGTTTCTCTTCAGAAATTGCTTTAAATAAGGCGCATATCATAAAGATAATGACCACTGAAAACGGCAATGCAGCAATAATTAACAAGTTTTGTATCGACTGTGTACCTCCAGTATAGATCATGATTACTGCAAATAATGCTAAGATAACACCCCAGCTTATTTTGACAATACCTGAAGGATGAATACTACCTTTTGCACTTAACATACCTAACACATAAGTAGCAGAATCTGCCGAAGTCACAAAGAAAATCATAATAACAACTAATGTGACAATACTCAAAATAAATCCAAGTGGGTAATGCTCCAATGTACTAAATGTAGCTGTTTCTGTTGCTGCCTTAGCAATATTAGCAATATTGTGTTGTTGCAAATAAATAGCTGATGTACCGAATACTGCAAAGAATAAAAAGCACACAAACGCCGGTACAAATAAAACACCTAATATAAATTCTTTAATCGTCCTACCACGCGATACTCTTGCAATAAATATACCAACAAATGGTGCCCAAGAAATCCACCATGCCCAATAGAATATTGTCCATTGTTGTAACCATTGATACTTTTCACCACCGCTCTGAGGAATGCGTAAACTCATTTTAAAGAAATTAGCAATATAATCACCTAAAGTATTGGTAAACATATTTAATATATTTAAAGTAGGTCCAACACAAAATAGGACTAATAATACAACAAATGCAAGCAACATATTAATATTACTTAAACTTTTAATACCTTTATCAATACCTGACCAAGCAGACCAAGTAAATAAAATTGTAGCTACAATAATGATAATGACTTGCGTCCCAAAGTTAGAAGGAATATCAAATAAAAAGTTCAGTCCCTCATTAATTTGTAAAGCGCCAAAACCAAGTGTAGCTGCTACGCCTGTTACCGTTGCAATGATAGCCAACACATCAATCGCACCACCAATTGGTCCACGCATCGCCTTACTGCCTAATATTGGGGTCAAAGTCGCACTAACTAATCCTGGATATCCCTTATGAAAATTAAAATAAGCAAAGACAAGGCCAACTATGCCATACACTGCCCATGCATGTATGCCCCAATGGAAAAAAGAAAATTGCATGGCTTCGTTAATTGCAGTTTGTGTACCTGCTTTATGTAATGGTGTTAATGTATAGGCATGACTGATTGGTTCAGCTGTTGTCCAAAATACTAATCCAATCCCCATTCCTGCACTAAATAGCATGGCAAACCAAGATTTCAGTGAAAATTCTGGTTCTTCATTATCATCTCCTAAGGTAATTGACGCAAACCTTGAGAATAATAAATAAATGCAAACAATTAAAATAAATAACACTAATAATAAATAATACCAGCCAAAGTGCACAGCTATAAAATTAGTAATGCTCTGTGTCACTTGCTCTAACTGTTTTGGTAAAATTGCTCCATAAATAACGAATAACGTACATATAGATAACGCACACCAAAATACAATCGTGAGTTTCTTACCACTCATTCGTTAATTCCCCTCCCTTAAATCTATATTTGTATTACCCTATCTTATTTTCAATATGCGTATCTTCTATATTTGATAAATTGCAAAAAAATGCCATTCACTTAACTATGATCATAGTCAAATGAATGGCATTTTACATTTATTCTATTGGGTCTTATTTAGCAACTTGGATTACTAACTTGCCAACCATAGAATGGCTTTCTAGTTGTTTATGTGCTTCATATAAATTGTCAACAGTCAACCCTTGTAATACCTTATTAACTGTTGGTTTATATTTACCGGATTCAATTTTATCAGTAATGTCTGATAGTAGCTCATGATGTCGTTGCATATCTTCTGTCTCATGTAATGGTCGTGTGTACATATATTCATGTGTAAATGTGACACTTTTATTTTTAAGTAAATTCAGATCTTGCTTGTCCTTGAACGCTACTATTGTAGCAATCTTACCTCGTGGTTTCACTAATTCTATCATTTTCTCAAAATATCGGTCCGTATCGAAGGTACAGAATATATAATCTACCTCAGAAATTTCATATTTCTCAAATTCTGCACTTAAATCATTTTTATGATTTAGGACAATTTCTGCCCCCATTTCTTTCGACCACTGATGTGTTTCTTCACGAGATGCTGTTGTTATAACATGCAAACCGTGCTGTTTAGCAATTTGGGTAGCAATACTTCCAACACCTCCTGCTCCATTAATAATTAAGATTGATTTACCTTTATTATCTTCTGGATTGTGTGAAATATTGAATACATCAAATAATGTTTCTGCAGCTGTTAAACCAGTGAGTGGAATACTGGCTGCTTCAATTGCCGATATATTATGAGGCTTTCTTGCTACCAAGCGGCTATCTACAATTTGATGTGTTTGATTTGAACCTTGATAAGACGGTGAACCAGAATAATAGACCTCATCACCCACCTGAAAATGTTTGACATTATCGCCTATTGCCTCAACAACACCTACAGCATCAAAGCCTAAAACGCGTGGTGCATTATCAACAGGTGATTGCCTAATCTTAGTATCAACAGGATTAATGCTAATTGCATCTATCTTCACCAATAATTCATATTGCTTTGGTTCTAATGAATTTATTTCAAATTCATAAAATTGATTCCCTTCAGATAAATTAAAAGCGCTATCTGCACCAATTGCTTTCATCACATGCATCTCCTTCATTATTAATTCGTTAATCTGCGACTTTAACTACTTGTTTGCCGAAATTATCACCTGTAAATAAATTACGGAATGCTTGTGGTAAATTTTCAAAACCTTCTTCTACTGTCGTTTTTGTTTTGATTTTATCTTCAGTAACCCATTGTGCTAAATCTTGACTAGCTCGTTTAAAGTCATCTGCATAATTTCCAACAATAAAACCTTTCATTAATGCTTGAGATTTGATTAATGTTGGTTGTATACGAGGACCATATTCAATTTCTGTATCATTGTAACCAGAAATTGCACCACAGACTGGTATTCTGGCAAATTGATTTAAATGTTTAAACACTTCATCCGCAATATCACCGCCAACATTTTCAAAGTAGACATCAATGCCATTAGGGACTGCTTCGCTTAATGCAGTTGCAAAATCTTCGTCTTTATAATCCAATCCTACATCAAAACCTAACGTTTCTGTTAAATATGCCGTTTTTTCAGGTCCACCTGCGATACCAACAACATGTGCACCTTTCAATTTAGCAATTTGTCCAACAACAGAACCAACAGCACCTGAAGCTGCAGATACTACGACAGTTTCACCTTCTTGAGGCTCTCCTATTTTAAGTAAACCATGATAAGCAGTTTGTCCTGGCATGCCTAACACGCTAAGGTAAAGATAAAGAGGTACTTCTGTATTTGAAACTTTTATCACTTTATCTCCTGATATATTTACAACCTTTTGCCAAGGTAGTCCACCAGTGACAATATCACCGGTTTCAAATTGATCATGATTCGATTCTGTTACTCTACCTACCACATGACCATTAAGTGCTTCATCTAATTTGAATGGTTGAACATAAGATTCGCTATCACTCATTCTACCTCTCATATAAGGATCCACTGAAATGTATAGTGCTTCAATTTGAATCTCATTGTCACCTGGCTGCCCTATTTCAACAGTTTCATATCGAAAAATTTCATCTGTAGGTAAACCTACAGGTCTTTTAGCTAATACAATTCTTTCTGTTTTCATTTTTTAGCCTCCATTCACGTCTGTTATCTTTCATTTTATAGTGATTGACGATCTCAATCAATCAAATCGCTTATCTTCAATTTTAACTTCATGTTATGATTTATTAAATTAAACACTTGTTATACGAAGTTATTAAAGGAGGATAATCCGTGAAATTAAGCATCTTGGACTATGTCCCCATCTTTCAAGATTGCAATGCAACAGAAGCATTTAATCACGCCATAGAACTTGTACAGTTGGCTGAGCAATTAAACTATGAAAGATATTGGGTTGCAGAGCATCATCAAGTATATTCAGTTGCTTCTAGTGCACCTGAAATGGTTATGATGGCACTTTTAGAACAAACACAATCAATACAAATAGGTAGTGGTGGCGTCATGTTGGCACATTATAGCCCTTATAAAGTGGCAGAACAATTTAATATTATGGAAGCACGTCACCCTAAAAGAATCAATATTGGGACAGGTCATTCACCCAGCTTTAAAAATGTAAATAAAGCGTTGAACGAACATAAATCACAACCAGTCGATTATGAAACTCAAATTGAAGATTTAATTCAATATTTTAATGGTGACACACAACTTCACCGCTTTAAAAATATCGCTGTTACCCCTAAAGTTGATACTAAGCCTTTAATGTTTATTCTAGGTATGAGTAAAAATAGTGCATCTCTTGCAGCGAAAGAAGGATTACCATTCGTCATTGCTTTAATGGGACAACCAGCTTCTCAGGTTGCGAATGTAATCACACATTATCGACAACAATTCGCAGCATTGCACCCTCAACGTCAAAGTTACGTAATCATTTCTACATTTGTAGTAACTGCCGATAATCAAGAAACCATAAATGATTTAGAAACAGCGCTACACTATTGGTTATTACGTATAAATTACATCGACCAACCACAATTTTATGCTTCACCTCAATATGTAAAAAATAGACCACTTACAAGCAGAGAACAGGAAAAAATGCTACAAAATAAAAAGCGCGTTATTTCTGGTACTCCTAGTGCTGTTTATGCACAATTACAGAATATACAGGATCAATATGGTGCTGATGAAATTATGATTCAACCTCATGTCTATGGGGAAGAAAATCGAAAACAATTACTTCAACTTATTGCAAATGAAAATAAAAAATCAACGTAACTCACCAATAGTTACGTTGATTTTAATTTCTACACTATTTATTCCAAATAAATGCATTAATTTCATCTGCTACTACTTTATAATCATGTAATGCACTATGTTCACCATATTCCCCTTCAACTTTAAAGGTATGGTAAGAATTCACATAACCATTAAGTAAAGATTTAAGTGATAATGAAGATTGATTTGTCACCTTTCCATCTGAATGTGATCCATCTTGAAGATCTCCATACACATTTAATACATCCACTGACTTTTTAGGATAATTATATTTCATTTGTTGTAAATCTTTATATTCCTTTTTCATTTGATCAGGCTTACCATTTTCATCCAATTTCACCTCATTCGGTTCGTCATTTCTGCCTAATATACCATTATATGGTGCACCCGTATTAACTTGTTTATTTAATTTAGGTAAAGATTCATCTCCAGCATAATTCAACATATAATAGCCTAACGTAAGGTTCCCCATCGAATGTGCTACCATGTTAAATTTACTATATTTAATATGCTGTTCTGTTTCAGTAATGACATTTTTAAACCATTCGGCATTTTTGTTGTAATCCCAATTTTTATTATCTTCAAGAATGATTTGAACAATAGGATGAGGATCATTTTTATCAAATTTACCGTCAAATGTGACTTCACCATCAGCTGATACATGTGCTTTGATTACTTGATTCGTGACACCTTTTTCAATTGCTGAATTTACTAAATAACGCTCTGATTTCTCCGAACCAGAATAACCATGTAAGTAAAATGTCGGCTCAGGTGTTTGTTTTGCTTCTTGGGTAGTTGCTTGTTGTGCCGCGTTAACTTGATTATGTACTGTCATTAAATATAACAGTGACATTATAGTAAATATGACTATAATACTACTGATAATCATTCTTCTAAAAACACTATTTTTTTGTAATATCAATCTCGAAACACCTCTTATAAAAATATTAGTATATAAATATGCTATACACTATATATTTCATACCCTAGAATATTGTGGTTATCCTTTTCCTATAAAAGATTTAAACGAACTACATATTAGGTTAAAAAAGTTTACAAAAAAAGCCCCCAACAAAGTTGGGAGCTTCTTGAAACATCGTAGTTCGTATGAACCAACAATTAACGTTTTGAGAATTGTGGTGAACGACGTGCTTTTTTAAGACCTGGTTTTTTACGTTCTTTCATACGTGGGTCACGAGTAAGTAATCCAGCGCGTTTTAAAGAACCTCTGTATTCAGGATCTGCTTCTAATAATGCACGAGCAATACCGTGGCGGATTGCTTGAGCTTGTCCAGTGAAACCACCGCCAGAAACGTTAACTAATACATCATAGTTACCTTTAGTTTCTGTTACATCAAATGGTTGGTTTATGTCTAAGATTAATGATTCGAATGGTAAGTAGCTACGTACGTCACGGTTATTAACTGTGATGTTACCTTCACCTGGTACTAAACGTACACGTGCTACTGAGTTTTTACGACGGCCTGTGCCTTTATATTCAACTTGTGCCAATGTAATTTCCTCCTTCTAATTAACCACGTAACTCGTAGTTTTCTGGTTGTTGTGCAGCGTGTGGATGTTCAGCGCCACCATATACAAATAATTTTTTACCTTGTTTTTCGCCTAAACGAGTGCTTGGTAACATACCTTTAATTGAGTTTTCAATTAAACGTTCTGGGTTAGTTGCTTTTAACTCACCAGCAGTGATTGATTTAATACCGCCTGGGTGGTTTGAGTGACGGTAATAAACTTTATCTTGTTCTTTATTACCTGTGAATTGAATTTTTGAAGCGTTGATGATGATTACATAGTCACCAGTATCAACGTGTGGTGTATAAGTTACTTTATTTTTACCGCGTAAAATAGATGCTACTTCTGATGATAAACGACCAAGTGTTTGACCTTCAGCATCAATCACATACCATTTGCGCTCAATGTTTGATTCATTTGCCATAAATGTTTGACGCATAATATTGTCCTCCTAGAGTAAATAAATAAGATTTCATATTTAATAGTAGTATACTTTTAAATCGTAAATTTCATTTATTTTATTAATTTTGTTCTACGTGCTTCTATATCTTGTAACACAATAAGATTCCGGGGCTTATCGTGGGTGATATAAAACAATACCGTTAGTAATCGTATAATTTTTATGTCATTTTGTCAATGTAATTTAGTGATTTTCTAAAGAAATTTTTTACTAAATTTTCATACTAAACTTCATATGTCGCAATGAGTTCATCCAATGTGAGGTATATGCGTTCCAAGTACAACCCTTCCGGGGGTGCAGTAAAAGGAATTTGCTTTCTATCTTTCGCTTCTAACAGCTTTGGAATTTCCTCAGGTTCTCTCTTTCCTTTACCGACCTCGATTAGAAATGCTACTAATACTCTCACCATATTATATAGAAATCCCGAACCAGTTACAACGTAATCGAAGCCGTCAGCAGTTTTTATTATTTTACTTCCATACAAAGTACGGACTCTACTTTCTGTTTCTGTTTTTTGCGAACAGAAACCTGTAAAGTCATGAGTACCTATAAAAAATTGAGCCGCTCTATTCATTTTTTCTAAATCTAGTTGTTCAGGTAAATGCGTTTTTAATCCACTTTGAAAAGGGTCCTTAGTTTCAGACTGATATACTTTATAGCGATAAGACTTCCCTACGCAATCATATCTGCAATGAAAGTGTTCATCTACTATGGTTACATCTTTAACATAAACATCACCTGGCAACGCTCTATTCATAGCGTATTTCCATTGTTGCGCCGGTATGTTGAGTTCTGTATCAAAGTGAAAATATTGTTCAAGTGCATGTACACCTCGATCTGTTCGACTTGTTGGGTGTATTCTCACATGACGTTTATGAATACGTTTAAGAATTTTTTCGAATAACTGTTGTACAGTTCTTCCATTTTGTTGTATTTGAAAACCTAAAAATTGGCTTCCTTGATATGATATATTTACCAAAACACGCATGCTTTACACTCCTATAACTTTCAATGCAATTAATATTAAAGCAATTGGTATTAGGATTACAAGTGTCAATGTGTCTTGCCATTGCCATTGTAACCTTCGATAACTTGTGCGTTGTTTATTCGTGTCATAACCCCTAACTTCCATCGCAATTGCTAAATCCTCTGCACGTTGAAAAGCTGAAACAAACAAAGGAATTAATAATGGTACAAAGGCTTTAATACGATTTGCAATGCTACCAGAACTAATCTCTGATCCTCGTGATTTTTGTGCAAGTATAATTTTATCTAATTCGTTCATTAGAGTTGGTATAAATCTAAGTGCAATTGACATCATCATACTGAGTTGATGTACTGGAATTTTAATCCATTTTAATGGATTTAATAATCTTTCAAATGCATCTGTTAAATCAATCGGACTTGTTGTCAAAGTCATAACCGTAGAAATCATGATTATAAACATTAATCTTAAGACTATATAAATCCCTTCTAATATGCCTGCTGTATCAATTGAAATAAAGGCTATCTCTATTAAACGCGTGCCACCTTTTGTTAAAAATAAATGCATGGCAAAGGTAAAGATTAAAAATATCCATATAGGTGTTAAACCTTTTACCAAAAACCATAATTTGATTTTTGATAAACGTACAATTATGCCTATCAATAGTAATAACCATAAGTATGTAGCAAAACTATGTGCAATAAAAATCAATATAATAAATACCATGACAAATATCAGTTTTGCTCGTGGATCAAGTCTGTGTATTAATGTATCAAGTGGCAAATAACGTCCAATAATAAACTTATCTTTCATTTTTCGTCCACTCCTTATACATCGCTACAAATTCATCCTCTGTTAAAGCTACATGATTAAACTTCATTTGATACTTGCTTTCAATATCACGTTGCAATTTCACGATATCAGGAACGTCGAGGTTTAGCTGTTCCACGTAGTTTGAATTACTAAATAGTGCTCGTGGTGAACAGGACTCTATTATCTTACCGTCTCGCATTATTTTAACTTCGTCAGCATAACGAGCCACATCATTCATCTCATGTGTAACTAAAACGATAGTCTTTTTATGTCTAATCTGTAAATTTTTAATCAATTGCATAATTTGCTTTTGGCTTTTTGGATCCAAACCAGCAGTTGGTTCATCAAGTATTACAATATCAGGATTCATTGCTAAAATGGATGTTAAGGCTATTTTACGCATTTGACCACCTGACATTTGAAATGGAGATTGCTCTAATACATCTCTACTAAAACCAAAGTCTAATAATAAACGAAAGGCTCTTTCTTTAACTTCTGACAATGGCATATTAAAATTATTAGGGCCAAATAATATTTCTCTCTCTACTGTGTCTTCAAATAATTGAGATTCGGGGAATTGGAACACAACTCCTACACGCTTTCGTACGGGCATCAAATACTTATCCTTAGTCTTAGGTGTAATCTGTATATCATTAACCGTCAACGAGCCCTGAGTGGGCTTTAAAAGGCCATTGAAATGTTGTATTAATGTCGATTTACCAGAACCAGTCCGTCCGATGACTGCATAATACTTGCCTTGCTCAAATTCTGTTATGATATCTTTTAGTGCTAAATGTTCAAAAGGTGTTCCCTTTTGATACACATAACTTACTTTATTAAAATTTACTGTCATAGTTCACTTAACAACCTTTCATAAGTGATATACTCTGACTCTCCTCTAATCAATTGGTTGATCCTCATTGCAAACGGCAAATCTAATCCAATTTTCGTGAGCGCTTCTCCATGGCTAAATACTTCTTGGGGGGTCCCAATTTGAAAGACACTACCTTCATTCAATACCACCATTTGATCTGATTCAGCAGCTTCTGATAAATCATGCGTAATTGAAATTATAGTCACATCTTTCTCAGAATTTAACCGTCTGATTAATTTAAGTAATTCAGTTCTTCCTACTGGATCTAACATAGAAGTTGCTTCATCTAAAATAATAACTTCAGTATTAAGCGCTAATACACCAGCAATTGCTACACGTTGTTTCTGACCACCAGACAAAGATTGAGGTTCATAATTTAAACGATCTAACATATCAACATCACTAAGCACTTTAGGTACAATTTCATGCATAGATTCGTGAGATACAGCATTATTTTCTAATCCAAATGCAACATCATATTCCACTGTTGCACCAACAAATTGATTTTCAGGATTTTGAAACACTATCCCAATATGATTTCTCAACTCACTTAAATGCTCAGGGTTTATACACTGATGATTATAATAAATATCTCCTGTCAGAGGTTTTTGTATTCCAATCATCAATTTTGCCACTGTAGATTTTCCAGATCCATTGTGACCGACAATCGATGTCCACTTACCTTTAGGTATATCAAAGGATACATCATTTAATGCAAATGGTTCGTCACTATTATATTTAAATGATACATGATTAAATTTAATTATACTATCCATTGATTCCATATCGATTGCCTCCCTTTACATTTAAAATTAGTATACTTTATCCATTTTACATGAAAATGAATCATATTGCATTCTCTGATTCCTATGTACTGATTATGCATGCATCTATGCATGTATTCCTCTTTTTTCTCTAAAGAGTTAAGCTTTTATGGTTCGCTATTGCTTCGCTATTGCATAAGTCTTAGCAGTACTTGGAATCTCCAATTCCTTTGTACTACTTATGCATGCATCTATGCATGTATTCCTCTTTCACTCTAAAGAGTTAAGCTTTTATGGTTCGCTATTGCTTCGCAATTGCATAAGTCCCCCTAAACTCTAAAGAGTTAAGGGGGACTAAACAAAAAAAGCGCGCACCCCATCATTTATTTTTGAGTTCACGCTTTAAAATTTATTAAGTTTGATGGGGTACTCTGAGCTAGACAATATTTGTATGTGGCAAACATTATCGTTGCACTCATTTGCTTTATATATAGTAGTACGTATATTTAAATTAAACTAATTCGATAATTACTGATTCAGCTCCGTCTCCGCGACGAGGACCTACTTTAAGAATACGAGTGTAACCACCTTGACGTTCGTTATAACGTTCAGCGATTTCACCAAATAATTTTTGAAGTGCAGTTTGTGTAGTTTCATCTTCATTTAGGATTTCAACGTTACGTAAAGTTTTAGCTGCTTGACGGCGTGAAGCTAAATCTCCGCGTTTACCTAAAGTGATTAATTTTTCAACAACACTACGTAATTCTTTCGCACGAGCTTCTGTAGTTTCAACACGCTCACTAACGATAAGTGATGTAGCTAAGTCGCGTAACATAGCTTTACGTTGATCAGAAGTACGACCTAATTTTCTGTAACCCATGAGTTAACCTCCTTTATATTAATCTTCTTTTCTTAAGCCTAAACCTAAGTCTTCAAGTTTATATTTAACTTCTTCTAATGATTTACGTCCTAAATTACGAACTTTCATCATATCTGCTTCTGATTTATCAGCTAATTCTTGAACAGAGTTAATGCCAGCACGTTTTAAACAATTGTAAGAACGAACAGATAAGTCTAATTCTTCAATTGACATTTCAAGCACTTTTTCTTTTTGATCTTCTTCTTTTTCAATCATGATTTCAGCATTTTGAGCTTCATCAGTCAATCCAACAAAGATGTTTAAGTGTTCTGTTAAGATTTTTGCTGCTAGTGAAACAGACTCTTGTGGTGTGATTGAACCATTAGTCCAAACATCCAAAGTTAATTTATCAAAATCACTACTTTGACCTACACGTGTATTTTCAACTGTATAGTTTACACGTTCAACAGGTGAATAAAGTGAATCCACTGGAATTACACCAATTGGTAAATCACTAGTGTTATTTTGTTCTGCTAATGCGTAACCTCTACCCTTGTTAGCAACAAGACGGATTTTCAAGTGTCCACCTTTAGAAACAGTTGCAATTTTAAGTTCAGGATTTAGAATTTCAACATCACTGTCATGAGTAATGTCACTTGCAGTAACTTCGCCTTCATCTTTAACATCAATTTCTAAAGTTTTGTCTTCTTCAGAATAGATTTTCAACGCTAAGTTTTTGATGTTCATAATGATTGTAGAAACATCTTCAACTACATTGTCTATTGCTGAGAATTCGTGTAATACTCCTTCGATTTCAATGTACTTGACGGCTGCACCTGGTAATGAAGATAGTAGGATACGACGTAAGGAGTTTCCTAGTGTAGTACCGTAGCCACGTTCTAGTGGTTCAACAACGAACTTACCGAATTTAGCATCATCACTAATTTCAATTGTTTCAATTCTAGGTTTTTCGATTTCAATCATTTACAAATATCCTCCTTGATTACGTCGACTTGATTTGTACTGTATTTCTCAGTGACCTGCGACAATAACAATAAAATTAAACGCGACGACGTTTTGGTGGACGACAACCATTATGTGGTACTGGAGTAACGTCACGGATCGCAGTTACTTCTAATCCAGCTGATTGTAATGCACGGATAGCTGATTCACGACCAGGACCTGGTCCTTTAACAGTAACTTCAACAGTTTTTAAACCGTGTTCCATTGCTGATTTTGAAGCAGTTTCTGATGCCATTTGAGCTGCAAATGGTGTAGATTTTTTTGATCCTTTGAATCCAAGTGCACCTGCTGATGACCATGATAAAGCATTACCAAATTCATCAGTGATTGTTACGATTGTATTATTGAATGTTGAACGGATGTGTGCTACACCGTTTTCAATATTCTTTTTCACTTTACGTTTACGAGATACTTGTTTACGTGCCATTTAAATTTTGCCTCCTTTACCTATTATTTTTTCTTGTTAGCTACAGTTTTAACTGGGCCTTTACGAGTACGAGCATTGTTTTTAGTTTTTTGTCCGCGTACTGGTAAACCACGACGGTGACGGATACCACGGTATGATGAGATTTCCATTAAACGTTTGATGTTTAAGTTTTGCTCACGACGTAAGTCACCTTCTACTTTATAGCTGTCTACTACTTCACGGATACGACCTAATTCGTCGTCAGTTAAATCTTTAGTACGAGTATCTGCTGATACGTTAGCTTGCTCAACAATTTTGTTAGCAGTTGTTGTACCGATACCATATACATATGTTAATGAGATAACAATACGTTTTTCACGTGGAATATCTACTCCTGCAATACGTGCCATAATTATTTACACCTCTCTTTATTAGCCTTGTCTTTGTTTGTGCTTAGGATTACTACAGATTACCATTACTTTACCTTTACGTTTAATGACTTTACATTTTTCGCAAATAGGTTTTACTGATGGTCTTACTTTCATTTTAATACCTCCCTATATTATGGAGTGACGATTATTTATAACGATAAGTAATTCTTCCGCGTGTTAAATCATACGGAGACATTTCTACAGTTACTTTGTCGCCAGGTAGAATACGAATATAATTCATTCTGATTTTACCACTTACGTGTGCTAAGATCTCATGACCATTTTCTAATTCTACTTTAAACATTGCATTTGGTAAAGTATCTAATACAGTACCTTCTAATTCAATTACATCTTGTTTAGCCATTTATTAACTTCCCCCTTTTTGCGGTAGTTGGTTATCGTCAATAATCAACTCTAACCATACGAGTCTATTAGTGTTGTTAATAAGTTTAACAAAATTAAAATGAATTACTCAATCGCATTGTCACTCTTATTTAATTATACTTTTGGCATTACATAGACCGTACAAAGTTGAAATTGATTATAGTTGCTCTAAAATATTAATAACGTCTTCTGTTACTACATTAATATCTCTAGAGCCATCAATGTTTTTCAATACACCTTTATTATCATAGAATTCTAAGATAGGTTTTGATTGCTTAACATTGACGTTTAAACGATTAGCAACTGTTTCTGGGTTGTCATCTTCACGTTGATATAATTTACCACCGTCAAGATCACAAATCCCCTCAACTTTTGGAGGATTGAATACAAGATGATAAGTCGTTCCGCATTTTTCACAGATTCTACGACCAGTAAGGCGGTTCATTAGTTCTTCTTCAGGTACCTCTATATTGATAACAGCATCAATTTTTCTATCTAATTCTTGCATGATTTCACTTAATGCTTCAGCTTGTTCAATAGTACGAGGAAAGCCGTCTAGTAAGAACCCTTTTTTCGCATCGTCTTCAGAAATTCTTTCTTTAACGATACCCACAGTAACTTCATCAGGGACTAATTCTCCACGATCCATGTATGATTTAGCTTCTTTTCCTAAATCAGTTTCATCTTTAATCGCTTTTCTGAACATGTCGCCAGTAGATATGTGTGGAATTGGGAATTTCTTTACAATTTCACTCGCTTGAGTTCCTTTACCTGCTCCAGGTAAACCCATTAAAATGATATTCATAAGTGCCCTCCTACAATTTATCTACCACCAAAGCCTTTATAGTCTTTCTGACTTACTTGTGCTTCTAAACTCTTCATTGTTTCAATTGCAACACCAATTACAATTAGTAAGCTTGTACCACCCACTTGAATCGTTTGTGGTAAGCTCATTACTTTAGTAGCAATGATTGGAAGAATTGCTATAACAGCTAAGAATATAGAACCTACAAATGTCAGACGATATAACACTTTAGTAATATATTTTTTAGTTTGCTCTCCAGGTCTAATGCCTGGGACATAACTTCCTTGTTTCTTCAGGTTATCTGCCATCTTCTCAGGATTAACTTGTATAAATGCATAGAAATAAGTGAATGCTATGATTAATATGACATATACAACCATACCATAGTTATTAGATGGGTTTGCGACATCCGCAACTTTTTGTGCCCAACTCGCATCTGGGAAGAACAACGTTAATGTTCTCGGTAACAAGAAAAATGCCATTGAAAAGATAACTGGTATTACCCCTGCAGAGTTAACTTTTAAAGGTAAATACGTTGCTTGTGAACCTAATCGCTGTGTTGATTGTTTTTTAGCATATTGAATCGGAATTTTACGAACAGCTTGTAAGACGTAAATCGCTCCAACTGTTAATAATATCATTCCAACTATTAATCCAATTACCTTTAACCAAGCCATTGTAACATCATCTTGTCCAACGAATGCTTGTTGATAGAATTGAATCAATGCTGAAGGTATTGATGATAATATACCTGCAAAAATAATTATTGAAATACCATTACCAACACCGAATTGAGTAATTTGTTCACCTAACCACATTAAGAACGCTGTTCCAGCTGTTAATACCACAGCAATTAATAAATAACTCAAAATCGACTGATCCATGATCAATTGACCCTTCAAGTAATTATTAAACTGGAATGCCATTCCAATAGATTGGATAAAAGCAAGTATAATAGCAAAATAACGTGTAACGTTATTTAATTTCTTTCTACCTGCATCACCTTGTTTCGCCCACTCTGAAAACTTCGGAACAATATCCATTTGTAATAACTGCATAACGATTGATGCAGTAATGTAAGGCATTATACCCATAGCAAAGATAGAAAAGTTCTTCAAGGCTCCGCCACCAAATGTATTTAACAAATCAGTGACACCTTGAGAACCTTGTTGACTGTCAAAGGCAGCTGGGTTTACCCCAGGCGCTGGAATATAAGTACCTATTTTAAAAATAACTAACATTGCGAGTGTAAAAAAGATCTTGTTACGAACTTCTTTTGTTTTAAAGAAGTTCACAAGCGTTTCTAACATTAGATCACCTCGTGTGCTCCACCTTTAGCTTCGATAGCTTCTGCTGCAGTTGCAGAGAATTTGTGAGCTTTCACTGATAGCTTTTTGTCAAGTGAACCATTACCAAGAATCTTGATACCTGATTTTTCACTCTTAACTACACCAGATTCTACTAATAAAGCAGGAGTTACTTCAGTACCATCCTCAAATTTATTAAGTTGGTCTAAGTTAACAATAGCATATTCTTTACGGTTAATGTTAGTAAAACCTCGTTTTGGTAAACGACGGAATAATGGTAATTGACCACCTTCGAAACCTGGTCTTACACTTCCACCTGAACGAGCTTTTTGACCTTTTTGTCCACGACCACTTGTTTTACCATTACCTGTAGCTGCACCACGACCTACGCGGTTACGAACTTTACGAGAACCTTCTGCTGGTTTTAACTCATGTAATTTCATTTCGGCACCTCCTTAATTATTTTTCTTCTACTGTCACTAAGTGACTTACTTTGTTGATTTGCCCACGAATAGCTGGGTTATCTTCAACAACTACTGAAGAGTTTGTTTTTTTCAAACCTAAAGCTTCAACAGTTTTACGTTGTGTTTCTGGACGACCTATAACACTACGAGTGAGGGTAATTTGTAATTTAGCCATAACTTATTTTCCCTCCTTAATTATATAATTCTTCTACTGATTTGCCACGTAACTTCGCAACGTCTTCAGCATTTTTAAGGTTTTTTAATCCGTTGATTGTAGCACGAACCATGTTAATTGGCGTATTTGAACCTAAAGATTTACTTAAGATATCAGTAATACCAGCTAATTCTAATACGGCACGAACAGGGCCACCTGCAATAACACCAGTACCAGGTGCAGCTGGTTTCATAAATACGCTTCCTGAACTGAAACGTCCAGTAATAGTGTGAGGTGTAGTACCTTCAACACGTGGAACTTCAACTAAATCTTTTTTAGCTGCTTCTACAGCTTTTTTGATTGCTTCAGGTACCTCTTGTGCTTTACCAGTACCGAATCCGACGCGACCATTCTTATCTCCAACTACTACTAAAGCAGTGAAACGGAAACGACGACCACCTTTTACAACTTTCGCAACACGATTAATCGTTACAACGCGTTCTTCAAATTCTTTCGCTTCTTCTTCTCTACGAGCCATGTAAATGTCCCTCCTTTAAATTAAAATTCTAAACCATTTTCACGAGCTGCATCTGCTAAGGCTTTAACACGTCCGTGGTATAAGTAACCTCCACGGTCAAACACGATAGTTTTAACGCCTTTTTCGATAGCTCTTTTAGCTACAGTTTCGCCGACTTTAGCTGACAATTCAACTTTAGATCCACTTTCATTAGCGAAATCTTTTTCTTGTGTAGAAGCTTGCGCTAATGTTTGGCCGTTTACATCATCAATTACTTGTGCATAGATATGCTTGTTTGAACGATAGATGTTTAAACGAGGTTTTTCAGCTGTGCCAGATAATTTATTACGAACACGTGCATGTCTTTTCAAACGCACTTTGTTTTTATCAATTTTGCTGATCATTTTATTACTCCTTTCTTCTGAAAGTTATTTATTATTTACCAGTTTTACCTTCTTTACGGCGAACGTATTCACCTTGGTAACGAATTCCTTTACCTTTATAAGGCTCTGGAGGTCTTACTGAACGGATGTTTGAAGCGATAGCTCCAACTTGTTCTTTAGAAATACCAGCTACTGTAACTGTTGTGTTTTTCTCTACAGAGAAAGTAATACCTTCGTCAGCTTTAATTTCAACTGGGTGAGAGTAACCAACGTTAAGCACTAAGTCATTACCTTGCATTTGAGCACGGTAACCAACACCAACTAGTTCAAGTGTTTTTTGGTATCCTTGAGATACACCTTGTATCATATTATTGATTAAAGCACGAGTTGTACCATGAACTGTTCTATCTTCTTTAGAATCAGTAGGTCTTACAACTTCTAATGTACTTTCGTCTTGTTTATATGTCATTCTTTCATTAAATGTTCTTGATAATTCGCCTTTAGCACCTTTAACAGTTACTGAATTACCTTCAATTGTTACTGTTACGTCGCTAGGGATGTCAATAATTTTTTTACCAACACGACTCATGTTATCGCACCTCCTTATTTATTATTACCAAACGTATGCTAAGATTTCTCCGCCAACATTACGTTTTCTTGCTTCTTTATCAGTGATAACACCTTCTGAAGTTGATACTAACGCAATACCTAAACCGTTAAGTACTTTTGGTACTTCGTTTGCTTTCGCATAAACACGTAGACCTGGTTTAGAAATACGTTTTAATCCAGTGATAACTCTTTCATTATTTTGACCATATTTAAGGAATAAACGGATAACCCCTTGTTTATCGTCTTCAACGTATTCTACGTTTTTAATGAAACCTTCACTCTTTAAAATTTCAGCAATTTCTTTTTTAATGTTTGATGCAGGTAATTCTAATTTGTCGTGACGCACCATGTTTGCGTTTCTTACACGAGTTAGCATATCTGCAATTGGATCGTTGATTGTCATTGATTGTTGCCTCCTTTCAGACTTTTATATATTACCAGCTAGCTTTACGAACGCCAGGGATTTGGCCTTTATAAGCTAATTCACGGAAACAAATACGGCATAATTTGAATTTACGGTAAACAGAATGTGGACGACCACAGCGTTCACAACGAGTATATTCACGTACTTGGAACTTTTGTTTTTTTTGTTGCTTAGCAACCATTGAAGTTTTAGCCACTTAATTAGCCTCCTTTAGAGATTATTTTTGAAATGGCATACCGAATTGTGTTAACAATTCACGAGCTTCCTCGTCAGTGTTAGCAGTCGTTACGATAACGATATCCATTCCTCTAACTTTATTTACTCGGTCATAGTCGATTTCAGGGAAAATCAATTGTTCTTTAACACCTAGTGTATAGTTACCTCTACCGTCAAATGCTGTTTTTGAAACTCCACGGAAGTCACGTACACGTGGTAATGAAACAGCGATTAATTTATCTAAGAAATCATACATTCTTTCTCCGCGAAGTGTAACTTTCGCACCGATAGGCATACCTTCACGTAAACGGAATGTAGCGACTGATTTTTTAGCTTTTGTAACAAGTGCTTTTTGACCAGTGATAGCTTCTAATTCTTCTACAGCATCATCTAATACTTTAGAGTTTTGAACAGCATCACCAACACCCATATTTACTACGATTTTTTCAATTTTTGGAACTTCCATTACTGAACTGTAGTTAAATTGTTTAACTAAGTTTTGTGTAACTTCAGAGCTATATTTTTCTTTTAAACGGTTCACAGTGGATCCTCCTTTCGATTAATTATTAATTATTAGATTTGATTTCTTCGCCAGATTTTTTAGCGATACGAACTTTTTTACCATCTACGAATTTGTAACCTACGCGAGTTGGTTCATTCGTTTTAGGGTCTAATAATTGTACGTTAGAAACATGGATTGCTGCCTCTGTTTCTAAGATTCCACCTTCAGGATTAAATTGAGTTGGTTTTTGGTGTTTTTTAATAACGTTAACACCTTCCACAACGACACGGTCTTTTTTAGGTTGAGTTGAAACAACTTTACCTTCTTTACCTTTGTCTTTACCTGCGATAACTTTTACGTTGTCACCTTTTTTGATATGCATGCGTGGCACCTCCTTAAATTTATATATTTATAAACGATTAATTAAAGTACTTCTGGAGCTAATGATACAATTTTCATGAAGTTGCCTTCACGTAATTCACGAGCAACAGGTCCAAAAATACGAGTACCACGTGGGCCTTTGTCGTCACGAATGATGACACATGCATTTTCATCAAATTTGATATATGAACCGTCGTTACGGCGTACACCTGATTTAGTACGTACTACAACAGCTTTAACAACTTCACCTTTTTTGACAACGCCACCTGGTGTAGCATTTTTAACACTAACTACGATTACGTCACCAATATTCGCTGTTTTACGACCAGATCCACCTAATACTTTGATTGTAAGAACTTCACGTGCACCAGAGTTGTCTGCTACTTTCAAACGTGTTTCTTGTTGGATCATGAGTTAAACCTCCTTTATCTTCACTATTTCTTAAATAATTACTGATTCTTCAACAATTTCTACCAAACGGAAACGTTTAGTTGCTGATAAAGGACGTGTTTCTTGAATCTTAACGATGTCCCCTAATTTAGCTGAGTTGTTTTCATCATGAGTTTTGTATTTTTTAGAGTATTTTACTCGTTTACCATATAATTTGTGCGTTTTGTATGTTTCAACAAGTACAGTTACAGTTTTGTCCATTTTATCGGAAACGACTCTACCTACATAAACTTTACGATCATTTCTTTCGCTCACTTTTGTAACCTCCTCTTTCAATTAATTATTGATTAGCTTTTCCTTGTTCAATTTCTCTTTCACGAGCAACAGTTTTTAGACGTGCAATCGTTTTTCTCACTGTGCGAATACGTGCAGTCTCTTCTAATTGACCTGTAGCTAACTGAAAGCGTAGGTTAAAAAGCTCTTCTTTTGAAGATTTGATTTGTTCTTCGATTTCTGAAGTGGTTAAGTCTCTAATTTCCTTAGCTTTCATTTGTTTCACCACCCAATTCTTCACGTTTTACAAACTTAGTTTTAACTGGAAGTTTGTGACTTGCTAAACGTAATGCTTCACGCGCTACTTCTTCGTTAACGCCTGCTACTTCAAATAAAATTCTACCTGGTTTTGCTACTGCAATCCAACCTTCAACTGCACCTTTACCAGCACCCATACGTACTTCTAAAGGTTTTTTAGTGTAAGGCGTATGTGGGAAGATTTTGATCCAAACTTTCCCGCCACGTTTCATGTAACGTGTCATTGCAATACGAGCTGATTCGATTTGACGAGATGTGATCCAAGAAGTTGTAGTTGCTTGTAAACCATACTCACCAAATGTTACATAGTTACCGCCTTTAGAACGACCAGTTGTTTTAGGACGATGTTGACGACGATATTTTACACGTTTTGGTAGTAACATTATTATTTTCCTCCTTCACTAGTGTTCTTAGTAGGAAGAACTTCTCCACGATAAATCCATACTTTGACACCTAATTTACCGTAAGTAGTGTCAGCTTCTGCATGTGCATAACCAATGTCAGCACGTAATGTATGAAGTGGAACAGTTCCTTCTGAATATTGTTCAGCACGAGCGATGTCAGCTCCGCCTAAACGACCTGATACTTGAGTCTTAATACCTTTAGCTCCAAGTTTCATTGCTCTTGTAATAGCTTGTTTTTGTACACGACGGAATGATGCACGGTTTTCTAATTGACGTGCAATGTTTTCAGCAACTAATTTAGCATCTAAATCAACTTTTTTGATTTCGATTACGTTGATGTGTACTTTTTTGTTTGTTAATGAGTTTAATTTGTTACGTAATTTCTCAATTTCTGAACCGCCTTTACCGATTACCATACCTGGTTTACCAGTATGAATAGCGATGTTGATACGATTAGCAGCACGTTCGATATCTACGTGAGAAACTGATGCTTCTTTTAATGCGTTATCAATAAACTTACGGATTTTTAAATCTTCGTGTAATAATGATGCGAAGTCTTTTTCTGCATACCATTTAGCTTCCCAATCACGGATTACACCAACACGAAGTCCGATTGGATTAATTTTTTGACCCACAGTGTTCCCTCCTTAAAAATTGATTAAGCTTCTTTAGCTTCTTCTTTACCGTCACTTACGACGATTGTAATGTGGCTTGTACGTTTGTTAATCGCACTTGCACGGCCTTGTGCACGTGGACGGAAACGTTTTAATGTTGGTCCTTCATTTGCATAAGCTTCTTTAACTATTAATTCATCAGTGTTCATGTCATAGTTATGTTCAGCATTTGCTAGAGCGGACATTAATAATTTTTCTACTACAGGTGATGAAGCTTTGTTTTTTAATTTTAAAATCGCAATAGCTTCACCAGCGCTTTTGCCTCTGATTAGATCTAATACCAATCTAACTTTACGAGGTGCGATTCTTATTGTTTTAGCAACCGCTTTTGCTTCCATTCGGATTTCCTCCTCTACTTGTTAGAAATTATCTTCTAGTTTTTTTGTCGTCAGCTACGTGACCTTTAAATGTACGAGTTGGTGCAAATTCTCCTAATTTGTGACCAACCATATCTTCAGTTACGAATACAGGTACGTGTTTACGTCCATCGTATACTGCGAATGTATGACCAATGAAATCTGGGAAAATCGTTGAACGACGTGACCAAGTCTTGATTACTTGTTTTTTCTCGCTTCCGCTTTGAGCTTCAACTTTTTTCATAAGATGATCATCAACGAAAGGTCCTTTTTTAATACTACGAGCCATAGTGGCGCCTCCCTTCTTATTGTGTGCGTGCAGCGATTACGCCGCACACCCAAATAAGTTATTTTTATTTTTTCTTACGTCCACGAACGATAAGCTTGTCAGATGATTTTTTACCACGACGAGTTTTCTTACCAAGCGTAGGTTTACCCCATGGTGACATTGGAGATGGTCTACCGATAGGTGCGCGACCTTCACCACCACCGTGTGGGTGATCGTTAGGGTTCATTACAGAACCACGAACTGTTGGGCGAATGCCTTTCCATCTAGAACGACCTGCTTTACCAACGTTAACTAATTCGTGTTGGATGTTACCAACTTGACCAATAGTAGCACGGCAAGTTGAAAGAATCATACGAACCTCACCAGAACGTAATCTGATTAATACGTATTTACCTTCTTTACCAAGTACTTGTGCACTTGCACCAGCTGAACGAGCGATTTGTCCACCTTTACCAGGTTTCAATTCGATGTTGTGTACAACTGTACCTACTGGGATGAATTGTAATGGTAATGCATTACCTACTTTGATGTCAGCATTTTCACCACTTTCAAGAACTTGACCTACTTGTAAGTTCTTAGGAGCGATGATGTAGCGTTTTTCTCCGTCAGCGTAAACAAGTAAAGCGATGTTTGCTGAACGGTTTGGATCATATTGGATTGAATCAACTTTAGCGTTGATACCATCTTTGTTACGTTTGAAGTCAATAACACGGTATTGACGTTTGTGTCCTCCACCATGATGGCGAACTGTCAATTTACCTTGGTTATTTCGTCCCGCTTTTTTCGGTAGCGGTTGTAATAATGACTTTTCAGGAGTCGTTTTAGTGATTTCTGCGAAATCTAAAGAAGTCATATTACGACGACCATTAGTAATTGGCTTATATTTTTTTAGAGCCATTGTCGTTTACCTCCTTATTGGTAATATTTTTTAGTTGAATAGATCGATTGATCCTTCTTTTAATTTAACAATTGCTACGCGGCGTTTGTTTGTATAGCCTTGGTAACGGCCCATACGTTTTTTCTTTGGTTTGTAGTTGATGATGTTAACTTTATCAACTTTTACGTCAAAGATTTCTTCAACTGCGATTTTAACTTGTGTTTTGTTTGCACGAGTATCTACATCAAATGTGTATTTATCTTCTGCCATAGCGACTGAAGATTTCTCAGTGATTACGGGGCGCTTAAGAACGTCTCTTGCTTCCATTATCCGAGCACCTCCTCAACTTTTTTAGCAGCTGTTTCTGTAATTAATACACTGTCAGCGCTTGTGATATCTAGAACATTTAAACCTTGAGCTGTAGTTACTTGTAAACCTGGGATGTTACGTGCTGATAATTCAACGTTTACATCTTCTGATTCTGTTACTACTAATACTTTTTTAGGTTGTTCTAAATTAGAAAGAATTGTTTTGAATTCTTTAGTTCTTGGAGCATCTAAGTTAAATGAATCAACAACAGTTAAGTTGCTTTCTTGAACTTTGAAAGATAATGCTGAGCGTAATGCTAAACGGCGCATTTTCTTAGGCATTTTGTAAGCATAACTTCTTGGTGTTGGTCCGAATACGATACCACCACCACGCCATTGTGGAGCACGGATTGTACCTTGACGCGCACGTCCTGTACCTTTTTGTCTCCATGGTTTACGTCCACCACCACGTACTGCTGAACGATTCTTAACAGCGTGTGTACCTTGGCGTAATGAAGCACGTTGTAAGTTAATTGCTTCAAAAAGAACGTCATTATTTGGTTCGATTGCAAATACTGAATCATTTAATTCAACTGAACCTGCTTTAGATCCGTCTACTTTTAATACATCATAATTAGCCATTATGCATTTTCCTCCTTTCGCTTTATATTATTTATTACCTTTAATTGATGAAGTGATTTCTAAAAGACCTTTTTTAGGTCCAGGTACATTACCTTTTACTAAAATAACATTGTTTTCAGTGTCAACTTGAACTACTTCTAAGTTTTGAACTGTTACAGTGTTACCGCCCATACGTCCAGGCATTTTTTGTCCTTTAAAGACTCTTGAAGCATCTGACGCCATACCTACTGAACCAGGTGCTCTGTGGAAATGAGAACCGTGAGACATTGGTCCACGTGCTTGATTGTGACGTTTAATGGCACCTTGGAAACCTTTACCTTTTGAAACGCCTGTTACATCAATTACGTCGCCAGCTTCAAATGTATTAACTGAGACTTCTTGACCTACTTCGTATTCATCAACATTAACGTTTTTGAATTCACGAATGAAGCGCTTAGGTGCTGTGCCAGCTTTTTTAGCATGACCTTCAGCTGGTTTGTTAGCATATTTGCTTGTTCTGCTATCTTTTTTGTAAGCTTTTTTATCTTCGTAGCCTACTTGAATTGCGTTGTAACCATCAACTTCTTCAGTTTTCTTTTGTAATACAACGTTTTGACTTGCTTCTACTACTGTTACAGGGATTAAATCACCGTTTTCTCCGAAAACTTGTGTCATCCCGATTTTTCTTCCTAAGATTCCTTTGGTCATCGAAAGTCCACCTCCTAAATTTTCTATTATAATTTGATTTCGATGTCTACACCAGATGGTAAGTTTAAGCCCATAAGTGCATCAACTGTTTTTGGTGTTGGGTTAACAATATCGATTAAACGTTTATGTGTACGTTGTTCGAATTGCTCACGTGAATCTTTGTACTTATGCACGGCACGAATGATCGTGTAAACTGATTTTTCAGTTGGTAACGGAATTGGTCCAGAAACATCTGCACCAGAACGTTTTGCAGTTTCAACAATTTTCTCTGCTGATTGATCGATTACTCTGTGATCATAAGCTTTTAATCTGATTCTGA
This sequence comes from Staphylococcus gallinarum, assembly GCF_029774255.1. NCBI lineage: Bacteria > Bacillati > Bacillota > Bacilli > Caryophanales > Staphylococcaceae > Staphylococcus > Staphylococcus gallinarum. Next base: position 797,637 of record NZ_CP069082.1, on the reverse strand, counting down.
TTTTTTGTTTTGCCATAATTTTCCCTCCTTATTCGTCTACATTTAAGTGATAGACTTCTCCACGAAAACTATCTCACACAGCGCCATGGCAAAGCGGCCGGGTGTGTCAGTAACCTTTCGCTTCATCGCGTGTTCTTAAAGTCCAACATTAGATATGTTACATGAAAAAACGTGTTTTATCAAGCTTTTTCATAAAAGTTTTTCAACTTTTCGTCTAACACATACTTTGTTATTGTACTTGAATTATGCTGACAGTTCAACCTATTTCGTAATTTTTTTCATATTACAATTGTTATTTCACTATTTTGCTTATCCTTTTTATTATATATATTGTTTATTATGTTTTATAATGTGATTGTTAGGTGGTGACGATTTATAATGAAAAGTGGTATTAGAACTTTATTATTGATATTAAGTTTAATTTTAATCATTGGGGAGTTCGTATATGGCATTCCATTTTTGGGTGGTAGCATTATATTAAGTTTCGGTTGGCAGCCATTACTTATTAACGTTCTTTTATATTTGATTATGATGATTATTTTAATAGTAGATAAACAGAATAGTATTAAACCGATGGCAATTATTCCACTGCTTGGTATTATAGGTTCATTTATAGCATTTATACCTGTCATCGGAATGATCATTCACTGGATTTTATTTTTCTTATTATTATTTTTTATATTTATTCTCTTATCTGCTCCGATATATGTGCCAAACAAAAATGCAAAAGTTGTGTATACACAATACAAGGATGATACTAAATAATAGGTAGTTGTAAATTTACAATGATAGTTTAACTGATTTCTTTGTTATTTTAAAGTAATTTATCAAATCATTGTTTACATCTATATAATGAAGAAACACGATTCAAAGTAGGTTTCTTTTTCTATTAAAAGCTATTTTTGAATAATAATTGAATAGTAGGATTAGGTTGATTGATCACAGTATAAGGTAATTTCTATTTATAAGTTCTAGAAATTGCCTTTTTCATATTATATACGTGTTTTTCTATGCAAACTTTGTGTATGAGTAGTTTCAAATAACATTAGTTATAAAAAAGCTGCCTCACTCTTTTTTAATTGAAGAATGAGACAGCTTATTATTTTATAATGCTTGATTTTGCACTTCTTATGTAGTGCTCGTCACGTTATCTAAAATGTGTAGTTATAATTAACCATGTACAAAGATAAAGTATAGGATGAATAGTACCATTAAGCCGTACATAATTGGATGTACTTCTTTATGTCGCTTAGAAATTAACATGGTAATTGGATAAAAGATAAAGCCACATGCAATACCAGTAGCAATTGAATAAGATAATGGCATCATAATAATCGTTACAAATGCTGGAACTGCCACTTCAAATTTCTTCCAATCTATTTCCGCAAAGTTCGCTGCCATTAATACACCTACTACAACGAGTGCTGGTGTTGTTACAGCACTTGTTACCACTTCCATTAACGGACTAAAGAATATCGCTAATAAGAAACAGAATCCTGTTACAATACTAGCAAATCCAGTTCTAGCACCGACTGCGACACCTGATGTTGATTCAATATATGATGTCGTTGTCGTTGTTCCAAATATCGCACCGACGATTGTTGCTAATGAATCTGAGAACAATGCTCTACCAGCTCGAGGTAATTTATTATCCTTCATTATTCCTGCTTGAGAAGCAACCGCTACTAATGTACCAGCAGTATCAAAGAAATCAATGAATAAGAACGTTAAGATAACAATTAAGAATTGAACCGTTAAGAGTTGACTCGGATCTTTAAATGCCTCAAATGCAGCACCAAATGTTGGTTCAATACTTGGTACATGACCAACTACACTACTTGGTGTATGTATCAATCCAGTAATCATTCCTAGTATAGATGTAATCACCATACCTACAAAGATTGCACCTGGTACTCTTAGCGCATATAAGATTACTGTTACAATAATTCCTATAACAGCCAATATAACAGGTCCATCTGTAATGTGACCCAAGGTAACAAGTGTTGATTTATCCTTTACTATAATACCTGCACTTTGTAAACCTACAAAGGTAATAAATAAACCAATACCTGCTGATACTGCCATTTTCATCTGATAGGGTATGGCATTAATAATTGTTTCCCGTAGCCCTGTCATCGTTAATATCGCAAAGACAATTCCTGAAAATAACACGCCTGTTAAACCAATTTGCCAAGGTATTCCCATTGTTAATACTACAGTAAATGCAAAGAATGCATTTAATCCCATACCCGGTGCTAGAGCAATCGGATAGCGAGCAATAAGTCCCATAAATAATGAACCCACAAATGCTGCAAGTGCTGTGGCAACAAAAATAGCACCTTGATCCATTTTCATGTCATCTGAAACGCCATTTACACCTGCTAAACTTAGTACTTGAGGGTTAACAGCCAAAATATATGCCATTGACAAGAAAGTTGTCAGCCCACCAAGTATCTCTTTTTTATAGTTTGTGCCATGCTGATCAAACTTGAAATACTTTTTCACGGTTAGTTCTCCTTTTTTTGAAAATACCTTAATATTTTAATACCAATTGTAGTATTTTACAATAGCAAACACGAACTTTATTAATTAAACAATCATTTATACACTATAAAACTAGAACTTTAACCCTTTTAACGCATCTTGGAATGGGTTATTTTCGATTGTTTCGTTCTGATTCATATATTTTTTCATGTCTTTTTTATTTACTTTATCTGACTTTTTATTTTTAAGACGTTTATCCATTTGTACCTGTGTTTCTGTATGGCCACATACACAACGATAAACAGCATCTTTCCCCCTACCAAATAGAGTCATCTTTTTATGACAGTTAGGACAGCGAGCATTTGTTTTTCTCTGTACATTTTTCTTAGTTTTACAACTTGGATCCTGACAAACTAACATTTGTCCATTTTTAGTTTGTACTTTAATCATGAATTTTCCACAAGTTGGACATTCTGTAGTTGTTAAATTATCGTGTTTATATTTTTTATCATTCTCTTTTATTTCATTAACGACGTCATTGGTAAATTGCTTCATTTCCTCTATAAATTTATCCGCATTATATTTACCACGTTCAATTAACGCAAGCTTTTCTTCCCATTCCGCAGTTAACAATGGTGAAGTTAGTTTTTGTGGTGCTAGTTCTAGAATTTGCTTTCCTTTTGAAGTTACTTTAATTTTACTATCTCTCACTTCTATAGCATTCATATTAAATAGTTTTTCAATTATATCTGCGCGTGTTGCTACAGTTCCTATACCACCAGTTTCCTTCAATGTATGTTGATGTTTACGATTATTTAAATCAAAGAATTTCTGAGGACTCTCCATAGCTTTAAGTAATGATCCTTCATTAAAATATGGCGGTGGCGTCGTTTCGTGTTGTTCGATATTGGCTTGATTCACTTTTAATGTAGCACCTTGTTGCAATCCATCAAGTTGTTCTGTTGATTTTTCGTTGTGTTCAGAGATAGCTTTGAACCCTAATTTCGTAGTTACTTTGTCTTTAAAGTTAAACGTATAACCATTTACAGTAAACTCCATAATTATTGCTTCGTATTCATAAGCTGGCAAAAGATTTTCCAAAAATCTTTCAGCAATTAACATATAGACTTTGCTTTCTCGTGGACTCAAAGCATTCATATCTGGACGAACTTCTGTTGGAATTATCGCATGGTGATCTGATACTTTGTTATTATTAATAAACCTTTGTTTCGGAGAAAATTTTTGTTTAAGTTGTTGTTTAGCTACATCCTTTAATGATGTGCCCATGATTGCGTTAACACGGTCTTTAAGCGTATCTACCATATCATCGGTTAAATAATTTGAATCTGTTCTTGGATAAGTTACGAGCTTATGTCGTTCATATAATGTTTGTAACGTATTTAATGTTTCCTTTGGTCCAAAATGATATCGTTTATATGCTTCTTGTTGTAAATCAGTCAAACTGAATAATTGATGTGGATATGCCTTTTTATGATTACGTTTAATCGATTGTATAGTCCCCTCTTGACCAACAACTTTCTGTTTTATCGTGTCATATACCTTTTTATCTTTATGCGACTGTGGTTTTGCTAATTGTAACGTTAATCCATTTGCTTTGACAGACATTGTATAATACGTTTCAGGTTTAAACTGATTAATTTCATTTTGTCTCATTTGAACAAGCTGAATTGTTGGTGTCTGTACACGTCCTAATGATAATTGTGCATCATACTTTGTAGTCAACGCTCGTGTTGCATTGATACCTACAATCCAATCCGCCTCACTTCTAGCCAATGCTGCGCGATATAAATTATTAAATTTACGCCCATCTTGTAACTTATTAAATCCGTCCCTAATTGCTTTCGTTGTAACGGAACTAATCCATAACCGTTTGATAGGCTTTTTATTATGTGCTTTATCTAATATTAGACGTGCAACGAGTTCACCTTCTCTACCAGCGTCGGTCGCAATGATAATCTCATTTACTTTGTTATTATTTATTAATGCTTGCACCGTAGAAAATTGTTTTCTTGTCTTAGATATGACTACAGTTTTCATTTTATTTGGTATAATAGGTAAAACATTTAATTTCCATTCTTTATATTTAGCATCGTATTGTTCAGGTGTTGCATTTGTTACTAAATGACCAAGTGCCCATGTTACGATATATTTATTATTTTCAAAGTAACCATTGCGCTTTTCATTTATATTTAAGCTGTTAGCTATATCTCTACCTACTGAAGGTTTTTCAGCAATTATTAGTGATTTCATAATAACGTCCTTTCAAAAAATCAATATCTTATCTATTGTAACACGTATATAATACATCATAACTTCCATTTAACATAAAAAATTCTTATAATTAAGGAAATAGTTCATCTGACGGAGGTAGCTATATGAAAACGATCAAACTAAATGATTATGACCAAATTACAAGTTTTATAAATGATGCAGACTATCACTCGGCTTCTTATTTGTATAAACTTCCTCAAGCAAGAGAGGCAATCAAAGCACAGATTGAAGAAGCAATTGAAGATCCAGGTGTCTATGCTCATTTAGACGATAACAACGAGATCATCATGCTCATACTTGCTTTTAAATATGAGGAGAATAAATATAAAGTACTAGGTCCATTTATAAAGCATAATACAACGCCAGATTTACAAATGTACCACGACTTATTTATTACATTAGCCAATAGCAAACCAGACACTGCAAACTTTAACTTTTCATTTGAAGAAAACGAGCAAAACTATAGTAAGTTTATGAAACATATTCAAGCATCTTATAGCTTTACAGATTATCATTTAATCACATCACAGGATGTTGGAGAAATTGAACATGCACAAAACATCACTGAGTATAAACCAGCATATTACCGTGCATTCGCAAAGTTACATCAGCGGACATTTAAACATGATGTAATGACTGCAGATGAAATTATAGACTCATTGGATGACAATAATCGTTTGTTTATCTTTATGTCTGAAGGCTTGTTAAAAGGTTATCTCTATTTACAAGTGTTCGAAGGTAATCATAATGCTGAAATTAAATATTTTTCATCACACAGTGACTATCGACTGATGGGGATTGCCTTTGATTTATTATCACATGCGCTCCACTATGCATTTACGCATTACGATATAAACAAGATTTACTTTAAAATTCGCAGCAAAAATAATACCTTAGTTGAACGATTTAATGAACTTGGTTTTAATATAAATTATGAATATAGAAAATTTAAATATGTAGCAAGTCATATTGAATAGCACTTGAAGTTATAGACTAAATTTAAATCTAGCTACGCCTACCATTGTGTAAAGTGCTATAACTAGCAATATCGAAATGAAATAAATACTTGTATTCGTCAACGTATCAACATATATTCATTCCTTAGAGCGGGATAATGAAATCTATTTAGCAAAACAAGATTTCTATCTCGCTCTTTTTTTGTGTATTATTATCCTTCTGAAATGAAACTTTTAGAAATTTAAATGTAATTTTACTTTTATTTTTAAACACATGTTTTTACTATATTAAAGTTTTCATTTAGAATGTATTCTTGGAGACAATTTTAATGGTTGTTTTTATTGGGGAAGGAAAGTAAAAATAAATATAGAAAGAGTGAGTGTAGTATGGATTTATTAATTGCCTTATTACCTGCGCTATTTTGGGGTAGTGTAGTATTAATTAATGTATTTGTCGGTGGAGGACCTTATAACCAAATTAGAGGTACAACATTCGGTGCATTAATTATTGGTATTATCTTATTACTAACTGGTAATGCAAAATTTGATGACATTACCGTAATTATTGTCGGATTGATCTCTGGTGCTTTCTGGGCACTAGGTCAAGGTTACCAATTGAAGTCAGTAAGTTTAATTGGTGTTTCAAAAACAATGCCAATTTCAACAGGTTTACAATTGGTCGGTACAACGTTATTTAGTGCTATTTTCCTAGGAGAATGGAGCACAAGTACTCAAGTCATTTTAGGTCTTGTAGCAATGGTTCTACTTGTGGTAGGTATTACATTAACATCTATCAAAGGTAAAAACGAAGCTTCTGAAAGTAATAGCAATTTCGGCAAAGCAATGCCAATCTTATTAATTTCAACGGTTGGTTATGTTGTTTACGTCGTTATAGCACAAATCTTTGGTGTCGATGGAACAAGCGCATTATTCTTCCAATCAATCGGTATGGCGATTGGTGGACTTATCTTATCAATGAAACATGAAACATCAATTAAAAGTACTGTATGGAACTTAATACCGGGTGTCGTTTGGGGTATAGGTAACCTATTTATGTTCTATTCACAACCTAAAGTTGGTGTAGCAACTAGTTTCTCATTTTCACAATTACTTGTAATCGTCTCAACACTTGGAGGTATCTTCTTGTTAGGCGAACGCAAAGATAAGCGTCAAATGATTGGTATCTGGGCTGGTATTGTACTTATTATTATTGCAGCCTTTGTATTAGGAAATTTAAAAGGTTAAGTTCAATTACTAGACTAATGTTTTAATGCAGGCGTATTATGTCTCATTGGGACGAATGCACTTGTCATTTGATGAGCGCATGATATTTTACTAGGAGGAGTCAAAATTATGTTCACAGATTTAAAAGATAAAGTTGTTGTAATCACTGGTGCTGGTAGCGGAATTGGTAAATCATTCGCAGAAGCATTTGGTAAAGCGGAAGCAAAAGTAGTTATGAACTACCGCTCAGAACACCACGTAGAAGATGTTGATCAATCAATTAAGTTAATTGAAGAAGCTGGTGGCCAAGCTATTAAAGTTCAAGCGGACGTTTCTGTTGAAGCTGACGTTAATCGTTTAGTACAAACTGCAGTAGACACATTTGGTACGCTTGATATTATGATCAATAACGCTGGTTTCGAAAAACCAATTCCAACACATGAAATGCCTTTAGAAGAATGGCAAAAAGTTATCGACATTAACTTAACTGGTGCTTTCATTGGATCAAAAGCTGCTGTTAATCAATTCTTCAAAGAAGATAAAAAAGGTGTTATTTTAAACACTTCAAGTGTTCATGATACAATTCCATGGCCAAACTATGCTAACTATGCAGCTAGTAAAGGCGGATTAAAATTAATGATGGAAACAATGTCTATGGAATACGCGCAATACGGCATTAGAATTAACAACATCTCACCAGGGGCAATTGTAACAGAGCACACTAGAGAAAAATTCTCTGACCCAACTACACGTGCAGAAACACTTGAAATGATTCCTGCTAAAGAAATTGGTGAAGCTGATCAAGTAGCAAACGTTGCTTTATTCTTAGCTTCAGATTTAGCAAGTTATATTCACGGAACAACAATTTATGTTGATGGTGGTATGACTAACTACCCTGCATTTATGGGTGGTAAAGGTTAAACATCATTAACTTCAATATATTATGATGTGGTTTAACAAATCCTTTGTTATTATTCAAACATTGGCAACTGTAAACCACTAAATTAAGCGAGTGAAACCTATTAGTTTCACTCGCTTTTTTTATATGCTCAAAATGAATATACTTTTTTAACATTCACATAAATAGACTAGTTAAATCTATAATATCTCCAATACAATAAAAATGAGCTAAATGATCTCATAGTTTCTAACTACAAATATCATTACAGCTCATTTGTCTCATGTACTCCTATTCGCATTACACCATCATTTTCATCTAGAATTTCCGTTACACAAAGATAGCTTGATAGATATACAGTATTACAATACTTATAACTATTGTTAAATTAGTAACCATTCCAACTAATGGTAAAGTCTTATACTTAAACTGTATAGAATATGGAATAATTGCAACACCTACAGGTAATAACCAAGCCACTTGTAGTGTTGTCTTCACCATATTATCACTCACTGGTAGGAAGAAATGTACTAACAATCCTGCAATAATACCTAGACCGTAATGGATACCAATATATTTCAAAGCAATTGGCAAAAATCGTCTATCTATACTAAAATTCAACATCAAACCAAGTAATATCATGGACAATGGCATATTCGCGCCTGATAATACTGTGAAAAAGTCAATTACAGGTTTAGGAAAATGAATATTCGCCATGTTCAAGATAAACATAATAATATAGGTCATCAATGGTACAGAGCGTAGTAAATTCTTACCTAAATATTTAAAATCAAAGCTATCTCCACCACTACTAAAGTAACTACCAACAAAGTACGTTACGCCAAACATAATAATTGCCCCACCGATGTCGGCCATACCAAAATAAATCATTCCAGATTCAGGCCAAATCGCTTCGACTAGTGGATAAGCAAATAGCCCAATATTTAAAGAGGCCATCATCATACCAGTTGCGCCTCTTACATGGTTATCGTATTTTAAAAAGAACCATACTACAATAATCTTTGCAATGATGCCATAAGCAATCATCATAATAGGTAAAATTGATAATGACACATCTAAATCTGCTTTATTTAAGTTTACAATAACCAAAGAAGGAAGCGTGACATTAAGGACGAGTGTAGAGAATACTTGGCTATCATTCGCCTTAAAGTAATTAATTCTCTTAAGGGTGTAACCTAAAGCAATCAGTAAAATGATTATGATAAATTGTTGCGTCACAATAATCCTTCTTTCATTTTATTTTTTCAAATATAATTTACAATCTATTTTCATACTTTAACATACATTTTGGTGATTTTAGAAGCTTTCAGTTTCATGTTATACTTTATGTGATTTTCATTTTTTAAATTAGTAGCTTAAAGGAGTTTATTATATATGGATTTAAATCAAAAACTTATTGAACTTAAACATGACTATGTTCGTTTACAAGGTGATTTAGAAAAACGCGAATCAGTAAATCAACAAACCGATCCGTTATTAAAGCAATTAGATGAACTAGAGCAAGAAATAGCTGCTGTCCGTTCAGAAATTAGTCAAAAAGAAGATAAATAATATCCTAGTAAATATATTTTTAACATGCTAAGATTAATAGCGAATTATAGAAAGGATGTTATTTAATGCAACTTTATCTGATATTTTTACCAATACTCTATTTAATAGTTAGTTACATAAGTATATTTAAGATGGATACAATTATTACACGCATTTTACGTATAATTATGGCACTATTATTATTATTTGTAGTTGCAATCACAACATTATCCTTCCCTGCAGTTAACTGGTGGGTATTTATATTATTATTACTAATCGTTGGTAATGTTGAAATTACTGCATTTAAACATTTAAAGCAAGATAAAAAAGCAATTCAAATATTAAATATGATTAGCCTTGGTTTAATCATAATTTATGTCATCTTAACACTTGTACTTTACTAAAGTGATTTGAGTACTTCAGCAGTGTTTAGAACATCATACTTATAACAATGCCCCAAAATGGAACTATAAATTTCATTTGGGGCATTTGTTTAGCCTTTTCTAGCTAGCGATATTAGTTTACACATACATTTCAATTACTAACATAGCATTCCCTTTTAACCATTAATCACTAACCTTCAATAATTTAACGTCCATATCATTGTTATTCAAAAATGCTGTACATCTATGCAGCAAAAAAGACAATTCCTATCACAGTAAGATAGAAATTGCCTTTTATTCATATTAGCTAGAAGGCACTTCGTTTTATAAATGAGTGCATAAGCTAGAATTATTTTCTTTATGATTTTCGATGTTTAAATAGTTTATTTTTCATTGTAAATAAAAGTTCATAAATAACAGGTACGACGATTAACGTTAATACAGTCGAAGAAATTAATCCGCCAACTACAGTCGCCGCCATTGCTTTCGAAATAAGTATTGAACTATTTTCACCAAACAGCATTGGTATTAAAGCTGCAATTGTAGCTAATGCTGTCATTAATATTGGTCTAATACGTGTTGCCCCCGCTTCAATTAAAGCTGCTTTCATATCTAAGCCTTCATGTTGCTTATTAATCACTCTGTCAATTAGTACAATGGCATTGGTTACAACAATACCTATTAACATCAACATACCAATCATACTTGGAACAGAAATTGTTTCTCCTGTTATAACAAGTGCTATAACAACACCTATAATTGTATATGGTAGTGAGAACAAAATTGCAAATGGTGCTAAACCACCTTTAAATGTTAACACTAGAACCAAATACACAATGATAATTGCTGCTAACATAGCAACAGAAAGTTGAATAATTGCATTTGAAATATCTTCGTTCGCACCACCAACACTCGCTTTTACATTATTTGGTTTGTCTAATTTATCAACCTTAGACAATACTTTTTGAGACACTGTTCCAACATCACTTTGTGTAACTTTAGCTGAAACTTTTGTCGCATAATCTCCTGCTTTGGTCTCAATTTTATTAGGTGTAGATGATTTCTCTAAACTTGCGATATCACTTAATTGAATTGTCTTTCCAGTTGGAGTTTGAAGCTCGGTCTTTTCTAATTTTTCTTTTGTCCAATGTGTTTCTTTATCTTTCTTCACTTTTACATCAACTGATTTACCATTTTCTTTTACTTTTGTTATTGCTTGCTCTGGTGCATTCTGACTTAAAGTCATAGCTAATTGTGATGCAGATAATCCGTTCTCACTTGCTTTATTCTGATCTACTTTGACATTGTATTGCTCATAAGTCTCTGTCAAATCAGATTTTACATTTGCTAGGCCTTTTGTATGTTCCATTTCACGTTCTATTGATTTCACAGTACCTTTAATTGCATCCAATGACGGACCTGTCACAGTAATTTCCAATTTGTTATTCGTTCCACCTGTACCCATGTCTTGATTAGACCATTCACCAGGATGATGGTAACGTTTGATATGGTTTAACACTTTATCAGGTTCTTCATCAAAATGAGGTGTGTCAGAATCATACTCAACCATTAGTGCCAGGCTATTTGAACTGCCCGTTGGATCAGTTGGTGTTTCTCCACCTACTGAATATTGTACAGTTTTAACTTTATCCTTATCATTCAAATAATTTTGCACTTTCTCTGCATGTTTTAAAACACTTTGCTTTGTTTCACCTGGTTTTGGAGTGTATGTCAATGCCATATATTTATCTTCACCAGTAGAAATAAAGCTCGTACCTAATTTGGCAGCACCTAATCCTATACTAAAAATTAATAACACTGTACTTACAATAATGACAATCCATTTATGATTGAGCGACCATTTGAGTATACGTTGATATTGCTTACTTACAATACCTAAATTTTCAGTACGTGGATGTTTAATACCCTTTTTAAATAAACTAGCACTTAATGCAGGTACTATCGTAATTGAGACCAGTAGCGATGCAAGTAAACTAAAGGCAATCGCTAAGGCAAACGGTCTAAACATCTGACCTACTGACCCTGATACAAATGCTAATGGTAAGAAGACAACGATTGTCACAATAGTGGATGACATAATTGGTTTAAATACTTCTCTCGTTGCATCTATAATTAAACTATCCCCTACTAATGCCTCACCTTTATCTGATAATCTACGATAGATATTTTCAACCACGACGATAGAATCATCAATAACACGTCCTATCGCTACAGTTAAGGCACCTAATGTAAGTATATTTAATGATACATTGCATAATTTCAATGCTACCATAGCAATTAGAATCGACATCGGTATAGATACTACTGATATAGCCGTTGTTCTAATATTTCTCAAGAAGAGTAGGATAATGATGATAGCAAAAATTGTACCTAAGATTGCCTTTTCAATCATTGTATTAATCGCGTCTTCAATCGGTTTAGCCGTATCCATAACTTTTGTATCTTTTAATTCAGGATTGGCTTTAACGAATTTGTCGATCTCTTTCTTAGTATCTTTAGCTACTTGAACTGTGTTTGCATCCTGTGCTTTAATCACTTGGACATTAACTGCATTTTTACCATTCGTTTTAGAAATTGATTTTCTTTCATCACCAATAGAAACACTAGCAATATCTGCTAATTTAACTGATGGTATTTTAGTTGATTGACTCGTGTTAGTAGCAGAAGTCCCTGTCATAGCATCCTGTCCACTAGCTGACGCATTACTTTGGTCATCGCCATTCCCAGATGTTGCACTTGCTGCAGATAATGGTATTTCTAAATTTTTTAGTCCATCGACAGAATTAAATTGTCCATCAATGACAATCGATTTCTCTTTATCATCAAATTGAAATAATCCCAGTGGTGTTTCACTTGTAGCACTCTTTATGTATTGTTGTGCACTATCCGCTGTCAAACCACTTTTTTCTAATGCGCTTTGTTTAAATTTAATTGTTACTTCACGTGTTGTTTGCCCATTTAATTGTGCGTTCTGTACACCATCAATGGTTTGCAATTTAGGTAATAATTGCTGTTCTAATTTTTTCGTCGTACTTTTTAAATCATTGTCTTTAGAAGTAAAAGAATACGCAACGATTGGAAAAGCATTCATCGTTTGTCTTTTTAGTTCTGGTTCCTCAACATTTTCCCCAAATTTGATCTTATCTAGTTCTTTTTTTAATTTATTTTCAGCACTGTCTAAGTCAGTACCTTCTCTGTATTCAACAGAAACAATCGATGCATTCTGTATGGATTGCGCACTAACATTTTTCACATCGGCCATCGATCGAATTTGTTCGTCAATCTTATCACTAATTTCAGTTTTAGTTGTCTCTGGTGTTGCACCCGGCATAGTTGTTTGAACTGTAATCATTGGTGTTTCAACATCCGGCAATAATTCAAGTTTCATTTTAAAGCTTGAATAAAGCCCGCCTAGAATAACGAGTAACACCATTAAAAAGATTGCAAATTTATTCCCTAGCGAGAACTTTAGCATCTTCTTTATCATTCCCATAGCTCCTCTCATTTTTTCACTAACAACATCAATTTACCACAATATCACAGGATGCAATATAGCTTTACTAAATTATTTTAAAAAGATTATCAATCTTTCTTAACTGCTACTATTTATTTTTCAACATAACAAAATCCCTAACATATTTGATAACGCTACATTGTAAGAACAATTGCTTAAACTAATGTATTGTTTCAAATCGCTAGGGATTATTTTTATCATTTGCTATATTATTTTCGCTTTAATTTTCTTGAAATATTAATTTTTGCTTTGGTTAATTTAGGTTTAACATTTTCAATGACTTGGTAAAGTGGCTTGTTTAACACATAGTCAAATTCGCCGACTTTTTCACTTAAGTATGTTCCCCATACTTTTTTAAAGGTCCACAAACCATAATGTGATGAATCTTTATCTGGATTATTATCAGTTCCACCAAAGTCATAAGAAGTTGCACCATTTTCTCTTGCATATTGCATCATAGCAAATTGCATATGGTGATTAGGTAAAAAGTCTCTATAATCATTCGAAGATGCACCATATAAATAATAAGATTTTTTACCTGCAAACATAAGTAAGGCACCAGATAAATAAATGCCGTCTGGATGACTAGCTTCCAAGCCTTCCATTTCTGTAATAAGTTCCGTTGTTTTTGCTATCTTATTATCAGCATCATTGATTTTATTTAATGTTTTTTTATCTTGCTTTTTCTCACTTAATTTTACTTTTTCTGCTTCAATACCTGCTAATTCTTCACGTAATTCCTTTAATACAGGTTTAGGTTCCAATTTCACTAAGAATAACTCAGCATCGCCATCTGGATGTAACGCATCATAAATATTTTCAAAATAACTTATATCTCGCGTTAAGAAGCCATCTCTTTCACCTGTAATCTTCATTAAATTACTAAATGTCTTCAAACCTTCGCGATTTGAACGTTCAACAGTGGTACCTCGTTTTAAAGCCAATCTTACTTTAGAACGGTTTCGTCTTTCAAAGCTTTGAATTAATTCTTCATCAGTCTTGTCGATTGGCGTAATCATCGTCATGCGAGGTTGAATATAATCTTTAGATAAACCTTCTTTAAAGCCTTTATGCTTAAAGCCTAATGCCCTTAGATTTGTTAAAGCTTCAGTTCCATGTTCAACTTCAACATCTGGATCAATTTTAATTGCATAGGCTTTTTCTTCTTTAGCAATTTGCATAGTGGCTTCTAATAATGTTTCTAATGCTAATTTATTACTATAATCAGTTACAAAGCCTCTCGAGATATAACATAACGTAAATGGTAGTTTGGGCACTTTTTTAAATAATAGTTGAGCAACTCCAACGATTTCTCCAGCTTCCCCAACTGCGACTCGTCTTGAATACCAACCCGTTAGTTTTTTTGTTTCTGCCCATTTTGTCAATTGTAATAAATCACCTTGCGGGTGAGCCTTTACAAATGCATCATGTTCTTGATTTGTGATATTCATCTTTTCCATAAAAACTGATGTCTCCTTTATCATTACAGTACGTTAAGTATTATACATTGCTTCAAACATTCTTTCACATATTTACCATTCATTTGCTATACTATATTAAAAATTAAAAAAGAGGTAAAGGTAATGCGTATTATTATTTTAAGTTTACTATTAATTATCAATATTATTTTTATATTTCATGATATAACTCAAGCATTAACAGTTTCATTTTTAAGTATTAGAATTATTTTAGCATTTCTTAGTTTCGTATTATCCATTTTTCTATTATTATTGCGCGTCAATCGATATATCACGATATTGACAATCGTTACACTTCTCGTTTCAATCATTCATATAGCATTGATTGCGCACAGTGTATACCTTTATATCTACTAATCAGCTTCAAATTGATAATTGGCACCTCTAATAATCAACGTATATGACGAAGTTGTTTTATTATCTGTTAATTGAATCGTTTTATAACCTGAGTAATGTCCATCATTAATACGATAGATGATTGAGTCATTTTCCAACTTTAGATCTGAATAAGTTGCTGTTTCATCTACGATTTTCATGTTAAACCATTTACACCACTTTTCAACAGTGTGAGCACGCTCTGTACTATTAATAACGATTCCTTTAACAGTAAATTCTTTTTGTTTAAATGGTTCAATTTTTTTATTTCTAACTTCTTCAATCTCATCCCATTGAATAAAAAATGGCGGTTTAACTCTATAATCAGGATCCGCAATATATAATAATCTCCATGTTGTTTTATGACCCTTTTTATTTTCACGTTGCATATTTACCGGGCCAATGACCTCGACACCCTTTTCTTCCAAGTCACTTTTAACTTGATCGATATCTGATGTTTGAAATGCAATTGTCTTTAAACCTTGCTTATAGTCGTCTTGTACTATCTTTGAAGGAAATGAAACACGTCCTTCTTCAGTTTTAATTATTTTTTGCAAAACTTCAGGTTTATTTACATCTAATAATTCAATATAAGTATTATTCAAATAAGCTAATCTGTTAAATGTACCTAATCGTTCGTGCTGTCCACCTTGATTTAATTTTAAAATGTGACCAGGATATTTAAAATCATTGAGCTGTTGAATATAGTGAATGATATGATCCAACTTTAATTCTTTCATAGACAATCCCCTAACCTTTAATATCTTATTAATTTTAACAAATAATAAGGTTTATTACCCGTCAAAACAATATTCAGTCGTCTTTTATTGTTATAAATTTCAATTGTTTATTCATTACCCTACTTGAATTATAGATAATCTAGTATTGCTTTATTTAAAGAATAGGTTTACAATATTAATTGTTATAAACAAGTTAGCTTAGCTAACTATTAGGGAGGATCATATGGATACAACTTTGCTTTTCAATCAATTAACTGGTGTTTATCGACCTTATATCAAACTATTTCAACCAGTATTTGATGACTTCGAACTCTTTCCTGCTCAATGGCTCGTGTTAAAAGATATATCTCAAAATGCACCTACAACGTTAGTTCAAATTTCGAAACGACGCGCTATAGAAAAGCCAACTACGCGAAAAATCCTAAAGGCTCTTTCAGAAAAATCTCTACTCATCATCGAACAAGGAAAAGATAAAAGAGAAAAAAAGCTATCCTTATCTGACGATGGAAGATTATTATTCTCGCAAATGAGCGAACGCATAGAAGGCATTCAGGATGAAATTATTAAAGAAGCAGGTATTTCAGCAGACCAACTCGCTGAAACATATCACACCATCCGCTTAATTCACGAACAAATTAATAAAATGGAGGAATCATAACATGTCTGATCGTTCAAATTTAAAGACACCAATTTGGACAAAAAGCTTTAACATTAACTTTATCACTAACTTTTTAGTCTACTTATGTATGTACTTGTTAATCGTTATCGTTGCCAGTTATACGAAAGAAGTTTATCATGCCTCTGACAGTGTTGCTGGTTTAGTGTCTGGATTATTTATCATTGGGTCACTTATCGGTCGATTTGCTACTGGTAAATATGTAAATAAAATTGGTCCTAAGCGTATATTATTAATAGGACTAGCTTTTCTCTTAATCACACAGCTTTGTTATTTTATTGAAGGTTCATTGTCTTTCTTAATGTTCACAAGATTAATTAATGGTATTGCCACAGGTATTACAACTACTGCAACTGGTACAATTGCAGCGTATGTAACACCTTCCGAAAGAAAAAGTGAAGGTATTAGCTTGTTCTCATTAAGCCTAGTCATAGGTGCTGCAATCGGACCATTCTTTGGCTTATTATTAATCAATAGTTTTCCAATCAAACTATTATTCTTTATTTGTTTAATTTGTGGTATTGTCAGCTTTATTATTTCTTTCTTCGTTAATGTGAAGTTTGAAATCACTAATGAAACTTTAACACCTACGACTAAGCGCAAAGGATTTAATCTTAGCAACTATATTGCAAAAGAAGCAGTACCCGTTGCCATTATTATGTTAATAGCTGGCCTAACATATTCATCTATTCTGACATTTTTACAATTTTTCGCTAAAGAAATTGATTTAGTCTCACTTGCAAGCTACTTCTTTATTTTCTATGCCATAGCATCATTAATAACTAGACCCATTGCCGGTCGATTAATGGATCAAAAAACAGAAAATGTAGTAGCGTATCCTTCGTTCATTTTGTTATTTTTAACATTTTTAGTACTAAGTTTAACGCATAGTGGCTGGATGTTAGTATTAGCTGGTCTATTATTAGGTGCAGGATATGGTAATATTTCATCATGTATGCAAGCAATTGCCATTAAGGTATCACCACCGACTAAATATGGTATTGCCACTTCTACTTACTTTATTGGATTAGATTTGGGATTAGGATTTGGTCCATATGTACTTGGTTTTGCTACATCAACTATGACATACGCTCAACTATACGGTGTCATGGCTGTTGTCGTTATCATTACCTTAATCATTTATTATTTAGTACATGGTCGCAAAGTAAAAGCCATGGAATCATATTAATTCAATAACAAAAAACGAGGGTTATCGATAATTTTCAAACCGATAACCCTCGTTTTTTACTTTAGTGAATATCCCGCATATAAACTAAAGTCTAATGTATTAATTTTCAACTTATTATATTAAGGAACGTTGATATGCTCAATTTCTTTAATAATGTCATGTAACGCTTCATGTTGTGTCTCATTATAGTAATAGAACACCTGACGCTCATCAGTCTCAGATCGTACTTTTGACAATAATTCCTTTTTATAAATTTTTCTAATTATCACATCAATTTTACTTGTGTCCCATAACATTTCAAAATGTAATGTGTCACGTAATTCCTTACCACTGATTTTTGTGGCTTCGTATACTTTATATAAAACCACAAATTCTTCAATAGATAAACCGTGCACTGACTTTAACCAATGCTTTAATTGACTTAACGCCCTTTCGGAAGTTATAAAATAAGATACTTTACTTTCCATAATGCGTGCCTCCTCATTGTCTTCTCTAGTTGTATTAATGGCTATTTTTAATGAATAAGCTTTTTAAATATTATATAACACTTTCTTCAATAAATCTATTATTTTAATTCAAATAAATAATTAAATTCTACTATTGGATTCTATTTATATACCCTATTATTCATATCACAATATTTTTGTATTACCTAAAATCTATAAATGTTATTTTAAATTATTACAAAATATGTAAACTTAACATGTAAATACATTGAATCTACCATAAAGTATTTACTTTCAAGTATGTAGAGCGACATCTTTCACACCTTTAAAAGTACTAAGTAAAAAATAAAACAGGAACACCTCGTATTAATTGGAGATGTTCCTTTTAATTTATAACTATTAAAGTTAAATTAGACACTTATGTGATTGTTTTAAATAAATAATATTAAGTGTATACTTATCCACCTATATAGTTCATATTTATTTTATTTCTTTTACGATTCGCTACAGTTTGTTCAGTACGTTCGTCAGAATACCGATTATCTCTTATTTTCCATAATGCTTTAAATTGATCTAATAGTGTTTCATCTGAGGCGCCTGAGCGCATAAGCGATTTGACATCAAACCCATCGACTTCACTAAATAAACATCCATAAAATTTCCCATCGGATGATAAACGTGCACGTGTACACGTACTACAAAATGATTGTGACACGCTTGTAATCAAACCAAATTGTACACCGTTATCTTTATGTCTATAGTACTTTGCTACTTCACCATAGTATTTAGGCTTTACCGCCTCTATATCAAACTCATTTTCAATCATAGATAACATTTCATCTTTAGTGACTACTTTACTAAAATCCCAACCATTATCATTACCAACATCCATAAATTCAATAAATCTTATTTCAATATTACGGTGTTTAAAATATTCAAGCATTGGCAATATTTGATCATCATTCACACCTTTTTGTATCACTACATTTACTTTGATGTGAAAACCAATCGACAGCGCATAGTCAATTTGTTCTAAAATGGTAGTCGCCTTAATGTTTCTATTATTTATACTTTGGAACACCTGATCATCTATTGCATCAAGACTAATATTCAGACGTCTTAACCCTGCATTATACAAGTTCAAACCATGTTTCTTAAGCAACAATCCATTTGTTGTCAAACCAATATCTTCAATGCCCTCAAGTTCGTTAAGTTTAGCTATCAGTTTATATAAATCACGTCTCAGTAACGGTTCTCCACCTGTGATGCGTATTTTTTTGACACCTAACTGCGTATAAAGTGCAGCAATACGTACCATCTCATCAAACGTTAATAATTCATCTTTAGGTAAAAAGACAAAATCATCACCGAAAATTTCCTTAGGCATGCAATAATCACATCTAAAATTGCAACGGTCAGTAACTGACAACCTTAAATCTCTAATAGGACGACCGAGTTTATCAGTTATTTGTTCAACCATATTCACAGGCCTCCTTATCTATTCAATATACGAAACTTTAAAGAGTCCAAATCTTGCTGATAGTTTATATTTTTGTACCAATATTCAGTCGAATCAATTTGATTAACATCTAACCAATCCGTTACGACTTGATGATAAACATGCTTCAGACTGTAATCGTCAGAAGTTAAGGCCGCTTCTATCTGTTCCATAGTCCTTGGATGATAAAATGCAATCGTTGGTATAGGTTGTTCACCTTCTTTAAAACCAGCGACATCAAGTTGGTCATCAATTAAATGTTCCACCATAAATTGATAGAGCTTACTTACTGCCTTTTGAGTAATCATAGGCGTATCGACCGAAATCACGAAGAATAATTCTTCTTCTTGATAAGTTTTCATAGCTGCATGAATACCTGCCAAAGGCCCTTTATTTTTATGTTGTGCTTCATCTACTAGAATATGTGGATAGTCAAATTTATCCTGTAACTGATCATTTGTACTAATAATAATTTGATTAAACATATTCGTAGCCTCTAATACATCGATGATTCTACGATAAAATGGTTGTGAATCAATCTCCGCAAAAGCTTTAGGTTCACCGAATCTCTCTGATTGTCCTCCGGCAAGTATAATTGCTTTCATCTCTCTCTTAACCTCCGCTAACTGGTGGAATTAATGCGACTGTATCATTTGATTGTACAATGTCGTCATCCTTTACAAACTCTTCATTTACTGCAATCTGAAACTTCACCTTTGCAATTTCTGGATAACGTTCTATGATATGTTGTACAAATGATTTCACAGTAATATCATAACTTAAATCAATTTCTTCATCGTGCTTATCCAATAATTCCCTAAGTTCTGCAAAATAAAGTACCCTCATCGTTTAACACCTTCCTACAGAATCTTCATGCTTACCACGTTGGTCACCTTGCCATTGTGCACCATCTTCCCAGATTTCTTTCTTCCATATTGGCACGATGGCTTTGATGCGTTCAATTGCATATTCATTTGCTGCATATGCATCTTTTCTATGTGGTGATGACACACTAATTAATACTGCTATGTCCGAAATATTTAATGGACCAATTCTATGCACAATCGCAGTAATTGTACCTGGCCATTGCGCTTCAATTTCATCACCAATTTGCTTTAATTTTTTCTCCGCCATTGGTATATACGCTTCATATTCAAGATATTCAGTTCTAATACCTTTTGTCCACTCACGAACATGCCCCGTAAATACTACAACAGCACCTTGCTTTTCATTTAACACAAATTCCCGATATTGTTCTGTCTTGATAGGTTGAGTTACAATTTCGAATTGTTTCATTCTATTTCATTCCTTCTCGTATATACGCTAATAACCACTTATCATATTGTGCTAATGCTTGTTGATCATCTAAATTGATTCTATATTTAATATTGGTAAGTTGGTTCAACTGCTTTAATTCATCAGTGTCTCTATAGACAACTACTTTAGGAAAAGTAGCATCTTTGTATCCTTCTACCAATATAATGTTAGTGTCTATTGTAACAGATTTTCTGATAATTTCAGTCAAAGTTTGCTTAGGACTCCGACTTACTGTTTGTTGATAATTGACACCTTGGACAATGCTTTGATCTGCACCTGCTTCAAAATGTTTCATATGATCAACTTCTGAACTTTGCAATTTAATATCCTGTAATTGATTATCGTGTTCGCCACCATGATGTTTAATAGTTACAACTGTATAGTTATTTAACTTTAGCTGTTGAATCGTATGACTCATTAATGTCGTTTTACCTGATTTCTTATATCCAACAATTTGTATTATCATAATGTTAAATCATACTCTCTACTGTCAGATTCTGTCAGTATAACGTCAACAGTATAGCCTTTTTTATAACCTCTAGTCCCGCCTGGCAACATTATCATGGCATTACTATGAGCAATTGCTACAACAGCTCCAGATTTATTAAATCCTGAAGGCGTAACAGTCATTTGGTGACCATCAAATGTTGTTGTTGCACGTATAAATCTTGTAAATGGGTTCGGTTTTGTGAAGTCTTCCATTAACGTTGCGCGAACTACTTGTGGGTACACTGCCTGTGCCCCTGTCATCTTTAAGACAGCAGTTCTCACAAATAACTCAAAGCCTGTATAGCAAGCAGAAGGATTACCTGAAAGCCCAAATAAATATTTCCCTTGTGCTACGGCAACTGTCGTAACACTACCAGGTCTCATAGCAACCTTGTTAAACAAGACCTTTGCCTCTAAATGTTGATAAATTTGTGGTAAATAATCGAAGTCACCAACAGATACACCACCTGTAGTGATAATAATATCGTGCTGTTGCAGTGCATTTGTAACAGTTTCTATACTGGTATCTAAATCGTCTTGTTGAATTTTATAAGTTTCTATTGTTAATCCAAGATTTTGTGCTAATGCACTAATCATAGGCCCATTAGAATTTCTGATTTTTCCAGGCTCTAATTCATCTCCGACATCTAACAATTCACTACCTGTAGCAATAATAGCTACGCTTGGTTTATTATAAACAGGCACTTCTGTATAGCCGTAAGTTGCTAATACTGCGATGGCACCAGCATTAATACGTTGTCCTTTTTGTAAGACAATGTCACCCGTCTTAGTCTCTTCTCCCTTAATAGAAATATTTTCTAAAGCATCAAATTGCTTACGAATCGTAAATCCTGACTCGTATTCGGTAGTTTGCTCTAACATAACAACAGCATCTGCGCCTTTAGGAATAGCAGCACCTGTCATTATACGTACAGCCTCATGTTCATCTACTGATTCGTTAGATACTGCTCCCGCTCCAATGTGATCAATTACTTTAAAGAAGATTCTGTTATCTCCTGATGCCTTTGTTGTATCTATACTTCTAAGTGCAAAGCCATCATAAGGAGACTTGTCGAATCTCGGTATATCGTATGTAGCAACAATATCTTCGGCAAGTATATAGTTCAAGCTTTCAGATAATTTTACATTTGTGATATCCATTAATATATTTTCATTAACAATACGTTTAATTGCCTCACTAACAGGGATAGGCGTTCTCTTTTCTACTGGCATACGATCTACTCCTTATAACTTATAATTTCATGGTATACTAAAAATGTTTAGGAGGGATAACTGTGTCTCAATTTACACATATAAATGAGCAAGGTAATGCTAAAATGGTAGACGTTTCAGACAAAAAAATCACAAAACGTACAGCTACTGCACACTCTAGCATTACAGTAAACGAAGAAATCCACACACAAATTGTCGAACATACGAATGATAAAGGGAATGTCTTAAACACTGCACAAATTGCAGGTGTCATGGCAGCAAAGCAAACATCAACTATCATTCCAATGTGCCATCCTCTACCATTGACTGGCATTGACATTCAATTTAATTGGCAACAAAACCAAGCCGATTATACATTAAATATTCAAGCTACTGTTTCTACCACAGGTAAGACTGGCGTAGAAATGGAAGCACTCACTGCTGCCTCTGTTACAGCACTCACGATTTATGATATGACTAAAGCATTAGACAAAGGTATGATTATTGGTGAGACTTATTTGCTAACCAAGACAGGCGGTAAATCCGGTGACTTTCAACGCGAACAGTAATTTAATATAACAGTTCATACCTCGAATTGATTGTTCGAGGTATTTTATTTTGTTAGTTCTTTAATCAAATGTGTAATTTCAGGTTTAATTAGTTCCTCTATTGCCAATTTCACGGCACCAGTTGAACCTGGTAAGCAAAAAATCAACTTATCATTGTGCGCACCTGCTATCGCCCTCGACAACATTGCCCTTGTCCCTACATCCTTGACATAACTTAAATATCTAAACAATTCTCCAAATCCTTCGATCTGCTTTGTTAAATACGGACTTACCGCTTCGATTGTTACATCTCTTTGAGCAATGCCCGTCCCACCTGTTGTTATGATGACGTCTAAATCTGTCGCTAACCAATGCTCTATTTGAGACTCTATAGCAATTTTGTCATCTTTGACAATTTTGTAATATTCTGTAGAAATTGTGATACCTATTTCAGAGAGCAACGCTTGCACTAATTTACCACCTTTATCCGTATCATAATTTCTAGTATCCGATATCGTTAATACACCACATTTAATTGGTCGATTTAACTTAACATTCGTATGCATAATGCAATTCCTCCTATGTTAGCCAAATAATTGATTAATTAAGGTTTTCGCCTCATTCGGGTTAGTCATTCCGTGAATGAGCATTCGTCCACCTTTGAAACTTACGATTTGATGCTCTTTGTATTTAAACCTTATCATATACGGGTTACTTTGATAGTTAATATGATTTCTAATTAAAAATGATTCTAATATTTCCTGGGTTATATTATTATTTTGATATTGTACTGTGTCTCTACCACACAAAGTCGCATAATCTCGACTAGTAGCATGCAAGTATGGATATGTTGGATTTTCACCACAAGTAGGACAAGTTGAGCGACTCATTTTGGCAAAGCCAAATGAATGATGTGTACCTTCCCATAAATCACCATAAGTTAATTTAGGAGATAATTCCGCATCTAAGATAATCTTTAACGCATCTCTCATCTGTAAGCTCGTCGTCATTGTCACTGCTGGTTGAATAACGCCTACCGTATCACAAGTCATGTTTATCGTTGGTATATTAGGAACAAGGCAATTAAAGCACGGTGTCTCACCTGGTATAAAAGGCGCTTCCACATATGTACTTTGTACAACACCACCATAAATCCAAGGCACTTTATTTAAATATGCAAAGTCATTTATGAGCTGTCGTGTCTCAAAGTTATCTGTCGCATCTAAGATCAAATCAATTTGTGTTGCATGCAGTTCTAAAAATCGTGCATCGACATGAGCAATGTGTTGATGAATCACAACATCAGAACGAATTGCTTTAAGATGGTTGTTTGCGGCTACCACTTTAGGCATATATGACGAAGCATCCTGTTCTGTAAACAAAGTCTGGCGTTGCAAATTACTAAATTCGATATAATCCCTGTCTACAATTGTAATTTCACCGACACCAGTCCGTACTAAACTTTCTGCTAAATGTGTTCCTAATGCACCCATTCCTATAATCAGCACATGTTGCTTTAATAACTGTGCTTGACCTTGTTGTCCAATATTCTTATATAAAATTTGCCTAGAATAACGTTCGAAATCCACCATTATAAACTCCTCTACACATCAATTGTATCTATTATAAATCTTGCACTTCAATGTAACAACGTTTAGTAATTATATAAAATAAAAATAAGTGAATTCCCTAATACAATTATAGTCGCATAACTCACTTATGCAGTGAACAGTCATTTGCCATACTTTGACACACTTACAACACCTTTTAGCTTGTGTTATAGATAACAAAATTAAAAATGTATTAAATTGTTTACTTTAAAGAATATCTTTCGAAATACTGTTCATGGTACAATATATAAGATTTGATATGGAGGTGGATAAATGGCACGTTCAAAGGGCTATGAAGAGCAATTAGAAAAAGCAAAAGATATTGTTATTAATTCTATTGGTGAAACAATGGACTTATATGGTGTAAATAGAAGTGTAGGTAATTTATATGGAACGATGGTTTTTGAGCAAAAAAGTATGACATTGGATGAAATGCGTTATGAATTGCAAATGAGCAAACCCAGCATGAGTGCAGGTGTAAAACGATTGCAAGAATTTGACGGCGTGAAACAAGAATTTATTAGAGGGAGTAGAAAACAACATTTTACTGCCGAAAAAGATTTCTTCACCTTTTTTGGAAATTTCTTTTCACAAAAATGGAAACGAGAAATCAAACTTAATTTAGAAGCCATACATAAAGCCGAAGCCATTCTTAATCCAATCATTCATTCGGAAACAGCAACTACTGAAGTAAAAGAAGAAGCCTATGAAGTTTTAGAACAGATTGAGCATTCAAAGGTTTATTATGATTGGCTCTCAACACTTAGCAAAGCATTAGCATCTGGTAAAATATTCGATTACTTCCCAATTCCAGATAACAACCAAGATTAAACACTGACATCTAACAATTCGATTTTCGACACATAACCTTAAAGCTATACTAAACGCTATATAGTGGTTTTTTATAAATTAGAATAACTTAAATGGAAATTAAATAGTATATTGTCAGGAATATTTTCCCAAGAGAAAAGTCGGCAACTGAGTTTTTACAATTTCAGTTACCGACTTTTTATTTAACATACGCCACTTAATTAGCTACGATGCTTAAATGATCTAATCCTGCTTTTCGATTTTCTCGATATATACACGTTCATTATTCAATCTACTGTGTATATGGAACTATTACATGCTTAAATGGCACAATATTAAAGTTATATAACTTCAACACATCTTTATTATGACCAGATTAACTTCTGATAATGAGTTATATTTTATAGCTATAATTCATGCTTTAAAGTAATAATTTCATCCGCCAACGTTTCTGCTTCATAATGTGAATGTGTAACAAAGATAATAGGTATTTTCCATAAATTGAATATTTGTTTAACTAAGTCAATGCTTTCATTTTTCGTATTATCATCCAAACTTGAAAAAGGCTCATCTAACAATATTAAATCAGGTTTCGTAGTCAATGCACGTGCAAGTGCAACTCTTTGAGCTTCTCCCCCTGACAAGCTGCTTGGGTATTGACTTGTTAAATGCGCAATATTTAATTGCTTAGCTAATTCTGTGATATGTGAAGAATGTCGTGACATAAAGGTTAAATTTTGCATCACTGTCATATTTGGAAATAATTGATAATCTTGAAATAAATACGCAATACGTCGTTGTTGAATTTTCACTTGAACGCCTAGTTCAGTATCTGTTAACACACGACCATTAACTTTAATGTAACCTTTGGCAGCCGGAGTTAACCCCGCAATAATATTTAACACTGTTGTTTTACCAATACCAGAAGGACCTGTTAGCGCATATATTCGCGGTTGCTCATCGTTAATATTCACTTTCAAACGATAATCTCTAACCTGTTGGACTATATGAATATCTATCAATTAAGTCCCCTCCTTAAAACGCTCTCTATGCATAAGGTTTATCGTGCCAATTACAGTTATAGCAAATGCCACTAATACAATAACCCATAACCATGCTTGATTTTCCTTGCCCTGTTCTACTAAAAAATATATCTCAAGTGGTAATGTGTTCGTCTTATTTGGAATATAGCCAGCAACCATCAGCGTCGCGCCAAATTCGCCAATCGCTCGTGCGAAACTCATCATTACACCTGATAACACAGCGCGCTTAGATAACGGTAATGTTAACTTGAAAAATATTTTTAACTCACTGGCTCCCATAGTTCTTGCAGTATTCAGCATCTTCGTATCAATATTACGAAACCCTTGCACCGTATGTTGATACATCAATGGCAAACTAACAATCGTAGAAGCTATGATTGCACCAGTTAAGGTAAAGACGACAGGTATATGGAGTACTTGTGTAAAAAAATGACCTAGCGGATACTTTGGCGAAAAGATAATAAGCAATATAAAACCCATAACGGTAGGAGGCAATACAATAGGCAACACAATAAAGCTCTCTATAACTCGCGCCATTACACCATGCCTTTGATATAGCCATCTTGCAATGAGAATACCAAGTATTAATACAATCAGTGTACTCGATATAGCTACTTTTAAAGATATCCAAAATGGAGTAATATCTGGCATCTCGTTAACCTCCTACTTTATGCTTCAAATTTATATTTCTTCAAGATTGATTTCGCTTTATTTGTTTTCAAGAAATCTACCCATTCTTTTGCCATCTTCTTATTAGATGTTGTAGCCGCTTTATAAATAATTGGCTTTTTCAACTTAGCATCAGCAATTTCTTTAACTTTATCATTACCATTCTGTTGATTTTGATATAAATCTGTTTTATATACATAACCGAGTTGCGCATTACCTTTATCAACATAATTCAATACCTGTCTGACATCTTTAGCATAAACAATATGATCTTGTACTTGCTTATATAACCCTTGTGATTTCAAATATTGCTCTGCATATTTCCCAGCTGGTACTGATTTCACTTCTCCTATTGCTAATTTATCTCCTTGTTGTAAATCACTAACTTGATGATACTTATGTTTATCATCACCGATTAATATTAATTTGTTTTTTGCGTAATTATATGTATGATGCGCTTTATTTTGCTCAGTTAAAGCGTCGACATCCTTTGTATTAGCAGACATTAACACATCGGTTGGCGCACCTTTTTCTATTTGTTGTCTCAGCGCACCAGAACCACCATAGTTAAAGCTTATATCAACATCTTTATGCTGTTTCTCAAATGCTTGCTCTAAATCTTTTGTAACATCTGTTAAACTAGCTGCAGCAGAAATTTGTAACGTTTGCTTTTTATTTTGGCTACTTTTTTTGTTGTCACTCTTTTGTGCAGATGAATTCGAACAGCCAGCTACAATGACACTTAATACTAGGACCATTATCAAAAATGGTTTGTAATATTTGTTCATATTTAATACCCCTTCCTTTGTGAATTATTATATTCCTCTTTTTTAAAAAACAAAAGGGTAACTAAATTGACAATTTATAAAATAATTTTCACTAAATGAATTTTTAATCATACTTTCAATACTAATTGCTAAAAAATTCACAAAAAAGCTTGCCAAAAAATGTTTTTGACAAGCTCAATGATATATTATTGAGTGCTTTCTAATGTGTGAATAAAGCGCATAAATGCATTCTGTCCTACTTCAGTTTGTTTAAATACACCAGCATCCTCTAACACGCGTTTAAATTTATAGCCTACTTCTTTGTCTACAATTTCATCAACATTAGACTTATTTATACTATAATTAGCTTTCATTGTATCCGCCCATGATTGATGGACACCTAAATCAATATATTTATCACCTAATAAATAGGCTTTGACATGTTGTAGCTCTTCCTTCAATCTGCCAGGAAGGATTGCTGTGCCCATTACTTCGATTAACCCTATGTTTTCTTTCTTGATATGTTGAACATCTTGATGAGGATGAAAAATTCCATCTGGGTATTCATTAGACGTCTGATTGTCTCTTAATACAACATCTAATTCATATAAACCATTACGATATCTTGCAATTGGTGTTATGGTATGATGTCTCTCACCACTATTACTAAACGCTTTAATTTGGACAGTTTCATCAGAATAACGATTCCAACCATCCATAATAAAAGTAGCCGCTTCGATAAGTTCATTTTTATCTGCGCTTTTCAATCTAATGACACTCATCGGCCATTTTAAAATACTAGCCTCAACACTAGGAAATTGGACTAGCGAAAAACGGTCTAATTCACGTGCTTTATCCATAGGGAATGTGTGTCTTCCAGTTTGATAATGGTTATGTGACAATATCGAACCACCAACTAATGGAATATCAGCATTAGAACCTATAAAGTAATGTGGAAATTGATCAATAAACGCCAGTAAATTTTTAAATGTTTGCTTATTAATTTTCATTGGTTCATGTTGTTCCGACAACACGATACTATGTTCTTGAAAGTATGCATAAGGAGAATATTGAAAACCAAAGTGTTCATTATCTAACTCTATTCTTATAATACGATGATTGGTACGCGCAGCTTGAAGCACAGAACCTTTATACCCTTCATTCTCAATACACAATGCACATTGTGGATATGCTGAACTTTTTGCTTCTTTCGCTAAAGCAATCTGTTTAGCATCCTTTTCTGGTTTAGATAGGTTAATCGTAATTTCTATATCCCCATATTCCGTCGATACTTCATAATTAATATTGTTCGCTATGGCATCTTCTTTAACATAATGATTTAGCTTTGAAATTTCATAAAAATAATCTGTCGCATTTTGAGGTGCTTCCTTATAGGCTTCAAAGAATCGCTGATTAATCATTGATGGTTTAGGTGTTATTAAATCAAGAATTTGTGCTTCAATTATTTCTTTATTGTATAAAGCATCTTCAATCATTTGTTGCTCAATTGCCTGTTGAATCCAATACTGAGTAATATCATTTGGAGAAGGCGCGCTATTGATTGAATCAGGCATTGACAATTTTTGATCAATACCTTCTGCATTTAATATTGCTAACAGACGATTTTGTATATAAATAGCATCTTCATTTTCGAAATCACCATACTTAATTGCAAATGCCACAAAGCGATTTACGAGTTGTTGCTCTAATAACATCTTTTATCCCTCCGTATCTTCAAGATAACCATTAGGATTTTGATTATGCCAAGCCCAAGCTGAAGCTATAATGTCATTAATATCATCATGTTGCGGTTGCCAACCAAGTAACCTCTTAGCTTTATCACTAGAAGCAATCAACTTACTTGGATCACCTGCTCTTCGCTCTCCTACTTCGGCTTTAATTGGTTGTTGCGTCACTTCTCTTGCTGCCTTTAAAATTTCAAAAACTGAGTATCCTTGGCTACTGCCTAAATTAAAGGCACCAGATTCTCCACCACTTTGTAAATATTTAAAGGCTAAGATGTGCGCATCGATTAAATCAACTACATGAAGATAATCCCTAATACATGATCCGTCTGGTGTATCATAATCATCACCAAATATCGTCAAATGATCTCTTTGACCTAAAGCAACTTCAAGAACAATAGGAATAAGATGTGTCTCTGGTCTATGATCTTCACCAATCGAACCACCCTCTTTAGCACCAGCCACATTGAAATAACGTAACGCCGCATAATTTACACCATATGCTTCATGACTCCAACGCATCATTTTTTCCATCATTAATTTACTTTCACCATATGGACTAGTAGGCGTTTTTGAATCATCTTCTGTAATAGGTACGTTGTCTGGCTCACCATATACCGCTGCAGTAGAAGAGAAGATAATATGTTCTACTTGATAATCATACATAACCTCTAATAATACCTGTAGACCTTGTACATTATTATTAAAGTATGCTAATGGCTTTTGAACAGATTCTCCTACTAACGAATATGCACAAAAATGAAACACACCTTCAATTTGATGTTGTGAAAATACATTAGTTAAGAAAGCTTTATCTCTAATATCTCCTTCATAAAATTGCGCATCTTTATGAACCGCATCTCTATGCCCCGTTCCTAAGTTATCAACTACAATTACTTCAAAGTCTTGTGAAATGAGCTGATCAACAGCATGACTACCAATATAACCGGCTCCACCCAATACTAATACAGACATCATAAATCTCCTCCTCTTTATATCGTTAGTTCTTTAACGCCTTCGCTAATACCTACATGATAAAATGATGGTAGATAACCTATATCATCCTGGTATTTTTGGGATACTTCAGATTCTAGTTGCTTAATACTATCTTTATGTACTAGCGCAATTGCACAGCCAGCAAACCCTGCACCAGTCATTCTCGCTCCTAATACACCTTCTACCTTTTGTGCCGTTTCAGCTAAAGTATCTAACTCTTTACCTGTTACTTCATAGTCATTTTTCAATGAGTTATGTGATGCATTTAACAATTCACCAAAGGTTGTAAAATCACTTTTTTCTAATGCTTTGAACGCTTGTTTTGTACGTTCATTTTCAGTGACTGCATGTCTTGCACGGCGCAATTCAACATCATTTTCAATTAAATATTGATGTGCTTTAAATTGCTCCGTTGACAATTCACCCAATGCTGCTATATCTAATTTTTGTTTTAATGCTTCTAGTGCCGATTCACATTCTGCCCGACGTTCATTGTACTTACTCTCCGTTAAATTCCGACGTTTATTTGTATTCATTATCGATATGACATAATCACCAAACTTCGCTGGTACATAGTCATACTTTAACGTTGCTGTATCTAACATAATTGCATGTTCAGCTTTACCCATGCCAATGATAAATTGGTCCATAATACCTGAATTCACGCCCATAAATTTATTTTCAACTTGCTGACCCATTTTTATTAATTCTAACCTTGATAATTCTAAATTAAATAATTGTCTTAGTAGCCAACCTGTTAATAATTCAATAGATGCTGATGAAGACAAGCTTGCACCATTTGGAATATTACCTTCTACAAGCATATTAAAGCCCTGAGTAATATGTGGAAATTGTGCTTTCAAGTATTTAATAATTCCTTTTGGGTAATTGGCCCAATCATGCGTATCATCAAATTCTAGCTCATTTAGCGAAAAGCTAATCATCCCCTTATCTTCAAAGTTATTTGAAAATAATTGCACCATATCATCTGAACGCTTTGACACTAAACCATACGTACCTAATTCAATTGCAGCAGGAAAAACATAACCCCCATTATAATCAGTATGTTCACCAATTAGATTAATTCTCCCGGGCGCAAAAGCTGCAACATCTGCCCTGCTATCAAATAACCGTTCGAATTGTTTATGCATTGCTTGTAACATCATCCATCCGCTCCTTATTGTGTGACGCACTTTCGTCCGTAACATTATTTTATTTCAATATAGTAAACTTAAAATGAGTTTACTTGTTTACTAAATGTTTTGTCAATGAACTTCATTCAATGCATCGTTTTGAAGGTTGTACGTTCATTTAATTGCGCCTCCACT
This sequence comes from Staphylococcus gallinarum, assembly GCF_029774255.1. Taxonomy (NCBI): domain Bacteria; kingdom Bacillati; phylum Bacillota; class Bacilli; order Caryophanales; family Staphylococcaceae; genus Staphylococcus; species Staphylococcus gallinarum. Next base: position 765,378 of record NZ_CP069082.1, on the reverse strand, counting down.
ACAACGTGAATTGCAATTTTACGTGTTTTATTTATACGTTCTTCAGCCATACGCACAGCTGTTCTACCAAATTCATCAACCGGTATATGTACCCCACTAACTGATGGAACGGCATATTGAATGACTTCTAAATCATTAAAGCTTACTAATTTAACTTCATCAGGTAATTTAATATTTTCACTTTGTAACTGTTGTAAAATACCAATAGCAACCATATCATTACCAGCTATTAACACATCTGGCAAAGTATCTTCAGCTATAAAACGTTGTACTGCTAATTTGCCATCCTCTTGTTCCCAGCCACTCATTATCGGCAAGGCATCAATATGATGGTCTTCACACCATGCTGTATAAGCTTCATATCTAGGATCTGTGTTATATAATTTAGCTTCCCCTGCAAGATTCCTAACTGTATGGGTACCACCTACATATGCTACTCGCTTTAAATTCATTTTCTCAATTTCATTTAATAATGTTGTCATGGCATAATGTAAATCTGAATAGACGGCATCTATAGATTTAGGTGTATTTGGATTATTAATAACAACAATATTATTATTGTGTGCTTGTAATTCGATAATCGCTGCTTCTGAAAAGTTACCTACCACGATAATTGCTCCAGCCTTTTCAACTTTATCGAAATCTACAACACCACTACTCCCATCAATTCTAATAGTACGTTTCAATGATAAATTGAGTCGTGTTACTTCTGCTTCAATAGCTAATCTAATTTCTCTGTAATATGGATCTGACATTTCCTTAGCTCGTGAAGCATATGTGATGATTTGAATTGTCTTGTTTTTACGTGATACCTTTTGATATTGCATGCGTTTAGCCACATCATGAATTCTCTCTCGTGTTGTTGCTGCAACAGACAGTGTTGGATCATTATTTAACACACGGGACACAGTACCCGGACTCACATTTGCCTCTTTTGCTATATCTCTAATACTCGCCATTGTATCACCTCATATTGTTTACTTTAAGTTTACTTGTTTACTCTTTAGGTATCAACCATTTACATTACCGATTGTTTTTTCTACTATTGGTACAATTAATCTGTTTTATTTTTTTACATTTAAAAATAAGTTACACTTAGTAAATGAAAAGAAATGAGGTGTACTTATGCATGAAGATGTCTTAACTAATCAACCCATTGTACGTTATGAACAAGGCGCATTAATCCAAACAACAGATCATTATGTTACAGAATTCCCATTAACTATCATGGTAAATGGCTCAGAATTTGCCACTGTTATTTGTAGTCCTAATCACTTAGAAGAGCTAGTGCTAGGTTTTTTAGCATCTGAAGGTGCCATATTGAAAAGTACAGATTTGAAATCTATTCAAATTGATGATAGTAAGGGCTTTGCTCATGTCCATCTAAATAAAAAACTAGGTGAGCGTTTTGAATATTCTACGAAGCGAACCATTGCTTCATGTTGTGGAAAAAGTCGTGCTTTTTACTTTCAAAACGATATGGCTGTTGCCAAGACTTCACTCTCCGACATCACCTTAACACCGACTCAGGTATTAAATATGATGACAAGATTACAAAGTGCAAGTAAGGTATTTAAACAAACAGGTGGATTGCATAATGCTGCAATCAGCGATGGTGAAACATTCTTTGAACACCGCCAAGATATCGGTAGACATAATGCATTAGATAAACTATATGGATATTGCATACAAAGACATATACCCGTGCGCAATAAAGTATTGATCTTTAGTGGTAGAATCTCATCCGAAATATTAATCAAGGCTGCAAAGATTGGAGTAGGCATGATACTATCAAAATCTGCTCCTACTACATTAGCCATCACATTAGCTCAAGATTTGAATATAACAGCAGTCGGTTTTATAAGAGATGGTAACTTTAATGTATACAGCCATCCAGAACGCATAAAAGCTGTAGACGCTAACGAAACTTAAATTTCGAATGCATCTACAGCTTTATTTAAATACTTATAATTGTATATCACTATCTTCAATGGTCTCTTTTACTATTTGATACCTAAAGCTTATAAACTGATACCCTTGCTTGATATACATATCCTTTGCAGTATCTTCTCCATCAGCTATCAAAATCATTGGCTTTTCACCAGCATAACGAGCTACAAAACTCTGCATAACAGTTCCAATTCCTTGTCTTTGAAAGTTTGGTAACACACCAAAGCCATCTATTTCGATTGTATTGTCCGCAACGATTATATCCAATATACCTACAGGCTGACCTGCTTTATAAGCTATCAGACGTTCTTTATTATCAATGTTATAACTCGCTCTCAGGAGTTGAATACTCTCATTTGCATATGCTTTGCCAAATGGTAAGGCATATGTTCTATATATTTGTATGTAATCCTCAATTGATTCTACTGAAACAAATTGGATATCAATGTCCGTGTTGTTCGATTGCGGAAAATCCTTAGCTTCAATGGCATACAATTCCATTAAACCTAATTCAAAACCAGTTCGCTCTAATAAATTAATCCACGTATCAGAAAGTAGTACATTTTCTGGAAAAACAAATGCTAAATGATCGGAACCTTGTTGCTGATGTAATTCAGCTTGTTTCAAGACATCTTGTTTAAACTCTGTGATTGAAGGTAAATACTTGTATTCCCATTTATTCGTATCATAGACTAAGGGCTCATCCGGAGTTAAGTAGATCGTTTTATCTTTTTCATTTTTAAATATCGTTCCTTGTTGAAAGATATTATCCATCGAAATTTTCAACTCCATCACCACACCTTGTCAATTAATTGTTTGTTTTTAATAATTGTTGGAAACGACTATGATTTAATAATATATTGCCAATTAAGCTTGCAATAATTGCTTTTATTATATCTCCAAGCATAAATGCAAATGATAAAAGTATCGATTTACTCATTGGAATATTAGTAATTATGCCCATAATAAGCGTACCTACTACATCTAATAATACTACCCCAAATATAATAGTTGTAACTAATAATAAGATAAAATTAATCTTTTTGAAGTATAAGTCTCTTACTAAACCAATGAGAAATGCAACAACTGGATACATAAATAAGAAACCAGCAGATGGACCAGCAAATACGCCTATACCACCTCTGCCACCAGATAATAATGGTAATCCCGCTGCAACAAGTAATAATAAGACAATCACACTTATCGTGCCATACTTTCTCCCTAAGATAATTGCCGCCAAGAATATACCTATATTTTGTAACACGATAGGTACAGGCATAATTGGCAACGGAATTGCTGGAACAAAACCTAACACAGCAATGATTGCCGTCATTAATGCTGTATATACTAAATATTTTGTAGTCACAATACATCCTCCTTAATTTCGTTATCTCACCATTAATGTAAACATTAATATAAAAACAGTTTACAATATTGAATAATATATTTAGATTCAATAAAATGCAATATATTTTTACAATGATGGTTAGGATAAAAATACATGTAGGTGTAATTTCTAGAAAAATAACGCATTAATGTATTGATTGGTATAATCAAAATTAAACTTAGGCATCAACGTTTAATCACAAGTTTTTTCAAATGTAAAAAGAGAGCTAATCCGTTGAGGATTAACTCTCTTATTTTGAGAATGGGATTTACGTCCCAAACACTTAAAATAATAATAGTCTATTGTCATTTAATAAGTATATTGCTTTAAAGCACTTACTAAATTCCCTAATAAGTTACTGATAATACAATTTCATAGCTTTATATTATTTTAATAATTTTTCTTTTAAATCTTTTCTCATATATTCCAATGTGTATGGATCATTATACCAATAAGTTTCTGCTTGAACTTTGATTACATGACCATCCTTAACTGCTGGAATATTATTCCATAAATCTGTTTTAGCGTATGATGGCGTAGCTTTACCTTCACTTGTTGAAACAATATAATCACCAGCATAATCTGCAAGTTTTTCTTGTTTAATTTCAGCCCAGCCTTCTTTTTTAACTAACTTGTCTAATTTCTCAGGCATTTTTAGACCGAATGCTTGGTATAATACTTCGCCACCACGACCCCAGTTTGGTCCGTAACTATATAATTTTTTGTCAAATTCATCGAAGATTGATACTGTTGCATCTGAACCAATTTTTTCTTTGATTTCTTTACCATCTTTTTTAGTTTTAGCTTTCCACTTTTCTTCCCAAGCTTTAACTTTATCTTCTTTACCTAACAATTTCCCTAATTCTTCTTGTTGATCTAGATATTTATGTTTACCATAGTCAAATACAACTGTTGGTGCAATTTTTTTGTATTTTTTGATGTTTTTATCAGTAGAATATACAATAATTAAATCTGGTTTTGATTTAGCAACCTTTTCAACATCGTTATCTCCAACTTTTGTAACACCTTTAAATTTATCTTTTAACAATTTACTGCTATCTACTTGCTTGTTTACAGCAACAATTTTCCCACCAAGGTATTTAACTCCCCCAGCATATGTAGGTGCAACAACCGCAATACGTTTCGGTGATTTAGGTACATCGATACTCTTGCCACTATCTAATTTATAAGACTTTGTTTCTTCTTTCTTTGAATCGCTATCCGATTTATTACCGCAAGCTGCCAAAATTAAAACTAAGGCAATTAACGGAAACAATAATTTCTTCATTTATTTCCCTCCATTGAAAACGATTATCAGTTACAAAGTAATTATATAGTTTCTAAAGTAATTTTACAATAGTAATATTTACAAGTATTGTGATAATTAATAATTCAAAAAACTACGTATAAAATTTCTATATAAGTATAAAAATAATTGCCTCTTATTTTTTAAAATAAATAATAAGGAAACTGAAATACTTATACCTGAAAATGCTATCCACAAATTGTAAATCATTTTGTAGAAACAGTTCTAGGAATAACAAGGTTAAAACGTGAACTAAGATTAGCATAAATGGCTATCAATATAAGAAAAACAACAGCACTAAGTACTAATCAATTTGATAATAATAAAAAAATCGATGATTTTTACATTTTTACAGTAAAAATCATCGATTCTATTTTAGTTTGAAAGTTAATATCCCAGACTCTCACTCTAGCCTTGATATTCCAAATCCTTCTATAAAATAAAGCCATATATAATACTTAGCTTATTCGAATAAACCAAGTACTGACTTAGCAATATTTGTATAAGCCATATCTTCCATTGGAGGGTTATGTAACCCTGCTCGCATATCACGATAATAGCGCTGTAAAGGTCGATCCATCTCAAGGCTCTTAGCACCAACAATTCTCATGGCAATATCTATCACTTCAAGACCTTGATTCATCACTAATACTTTTGAGGCTGATGTTTCATTCCAAACATTCGGTGTTGCTTCTGATGTATAAAGCTGTGCGGTGCTCCATAAGAAATGTCTAGCAGATAATAATAATGATTCCATCTTACCTATATTTTGTTGGACGGTTGGCAGTTCTCCAATACAACCCTCAATGCTGTTTGGACTATGTTTTTTAGCAAAATCTACTGCATAGTCTCTAGCAGCTTGTGCAATACCAAGATATACACTCGGAATATGTAGAATCCAGCCATTAGGTTTCTTAACGCCAGCACTTCTCGTTTCTACAAAATTCTCCTTAGGAATGTGTACATCATTTAACACTAAATCATGACTTTCAGTTGAGCGCATTCCTAGCATATTCCAATTATCAGCAATTTCAACACCTTGCATATCCTTTGTAACTAAATAGTACCCTACTTGTTCGAGTGATTCACTATATGCACTGACAACAAAGTGGGTTAACCCTTTACTCATCGATGTAAATGTTTTAACTCCATTTAACACATAACCATCTTCTGTTTCTACAGCATGGGAAGCTGGTCTACCGCCTCTAGTTGGACTACCAGTTTCCGCTTCACTAATCGCTCTATTAACTAGCGCACCTTGTTTCACAGCTTCTGCAAATGATTCTAACATTGGTGATTCCCATAACTCTTGTTCATAAAGTTGGCCGACAACACTCAAGTGCCAGCCTATTGATAAGGCAGTAGCACCATCTATAGCGCCGAGATGACTTTGCAGAATCACCATATCTTCAATGGTAGCACCTTCTCCGCCATAGCTTTTTGGTAGTGTTAATTTAGAATAGCCTTCTTTGACAAGCCATTCTATATTTTCATAAGGAAAGCGAGAATGTATGTCATTGTATGCCGCTCTAGATTGAAATGTTTCCTTTATTGTTTCAAATTTATGAATCCACTTTTGTTGTATATCTGAATGTATTAATGCGGAATCATTCACTTCTATCACCTCTTAGTTAATCTCTTATTATGATAATCTTAGTTTAACACTCAACATTATCTAAATAAAGTCATTAAAAAATTTAATCCTTACTTTACCGATAAGATATATTATGATAGTTTTTAATTAATACATATATGGAGGACAACAAAATGATTTCTGTAAATAATCTTAAACTTCAATACAAGGATCATAAAGTTTTAAATGACGTGAGCTTTTCACAAAAAACTGGAACAGTAACAGCCATTATTGGTCCTAGTGGTTCCGGTAAAACTACGCTCTTAAGAACATTAAATGCGCTTGCTATACCCAAATCCGGAACAATTCAAATTAATGATACAACATTTGATGCTAGTCACTTTACTAAAAAGGATATAAAGCAATTACGTAGTAAATCTGCAATGGTGTTTCAGAACTATAACCTCTTTAAAAATAAGACAATATTAGAAAATATAACAGAAGGCTTAATATATGGACAAAAAATGAGCCTAAATAAAGCCACGGAAATCGCTGAGTCATACTTATCCCAAGTTAATTTATTAGAGCATAAAGATAAATATCCAATACAGCTTTCAGGTGGCCAAAGTCAACGTATCGGCATCATACGTGCATTAGCGTTAAATCCAGAAATTTTATTGTTGGATGAACCTACATCTGCACTTGATCCCGAATCAATACGCAGTATATTAACACTTATAAAATCAATTGCCGAAAAAGGAATGACGATGGTACTTGTGACGCATGAGATTGAGTTTGCAAAAGCTATTGCTGACCAAATTCTATTTATAGATGAAGGAAAGATCGCACATCGTGGCACACCAACAGAAGTATTAGAAGAGGCTAATTCAGAACGTATACATCGCTTTTTAAATAAAGTACGAACAGAAGGTGATTATGTATGACCTTTAAACGTTCTTGCTATTTAGCGATACTATTGTTGCTAATTTTGACAACGGCAGCTTGTGATAAAGATAGTAATTCGCAAAATAGCTCATCGAAACAAGAAGTTAAAGTTGCACTGTCAGCAGAAGTGAATCCACCTTACCTATACACAAATAAAAAGAATGAATTCGTTGGTTTAGATATGGATTATATGAAATTGCTAGAGAAAAAATTACCTCAATATGATTTCAAATATGAAGTTGGCGAAGAGGAATCTAATTTAGTTGGTATTGGTGCTGGAAAATTTGATATGGGAATCAATTGGTTCTTTAAAACACCAGAACGAGAAAAACAATTTCTCTATCAAGATGAACCATACAGCTATGCTTTACCTTTATTAGTAGTTAATAAGGATAACAATAATATACATAGCTTAGATGATTTGCCAGGCAAACGCCTTACACCAATGGCTCCAAGTGGCGGATTATTCTCAATACTTACACAATATAACAAATCACATCAGAAACAAATCGATATAGATACAATTCAAGAACCATCCAATGGAGATAATTTAAAAATGGTAAGTCAACAAAGAAGAGATGCAATGTTTTTAAATTGGAATACATATAAAGCAATTCAAGAACAAATCAACGCCAATGTCAAAATCGGTGGCATCGTCAAAAAAGAACCACTCCATATTGTCTATAATAAGAAACAACAGAAATTACACGATGATATAGATCAAGCAACTAAAGAATTAAAGCGCGAAGGTAAACTTCAAGCATTGTCAAAAAAATACTTTGATTTAAACGTTTTTGATAGTTTAAACGAAATCAACGAAGATAAAGATAAATTGGAGGTGCAATAATGAGCGCATCAATAAATTGGATTGACTTATTTTTACAAGTCGTGCAACGATTGCCACTTACATTAGGTATCATATTATTGTCATTACTATTTTCTATTATTATTGGTTTTTTATTAGCTGTTATACGTATTAATAAAATACCTTTCCTTGCACCTATTGTCAGAGTATATTTATCATTTATTCGCAGTACACCACTCTTAGTACAATTATTTTTAGTATATTTTGCATTACCTCAATTATTATTATTTATTCATATTGATATCAATCATTTTAGTAGAATGTTTTTTGTAGTATTAGCCTTTTCATTTCATACAGGAGCGTATCTTTCTGAGATTATACGTGCTGGTTATCAATCCGTCGATTATGATCAAATAGAAGCTGGTCTAACAGTCGGATTATCCTACCCAAGAATTATGAAAGATATTATCATTCCACAAGCTTTACGCAATAGCATTCCTAATTTGACGACACAAATTATCGAATTAGTTAAAGATACCTCTCTAGCATTTACAATCGGTATTATTGATATGATGGGACAAGTTAAACTCATTATCGGTAATAATTATGGGCTCGGTATGTTAGAAGTATATATCGTTATCTCCCTTATTTATTGGATGATTGCATTAATAATTCAAGGCGTATTCACTGCAATTCATAATAAAACAGAAAAACCATATCAAGTATAAGGAGAATAAATATGTCATTTATTTTATATACAATCTTTGAGGTATTAAAGGGTGTTCCCAACACTTTAATTATCACTATAGTTGCCATAATATTTGGTTTAATCATAGGAACACTTTTTGCAATCATACGACTAAAAAACGTTCCAGTATTATCACAATTAATTATTATTTATAACTCTTTTTTCAGAAGTACACCTTTAATCGTACAATTATTTATTGTTTACTATGGGTTACCTTCACTAATTTTATTGCTTAATGATCAATTTAATTTATCTATTAATCCTGATATGTTTTCACCATTAATTATTTCACTTATTGTATTTTCACTTCATGCGGTAGCTTATCTGAGCGAATCAATTAAAGGTGGTTTACAATCAGTAGAAAATAGTCAAATAGAGGCGGCTCAAACAGTTGGTCTATCTAAATTTAATATTTATAGACGTATCGTTTTACCTCAAGCATTTGGTTATGCTTTACCCAATATTGAAAACCAATTTATTATGCTTTTAAAAGGGACTTCTCTAGCATTTGCTGTTCAAGTAACTGAAATTATGGCCGTTAGCCATGTCATTGCAAATGAAGGTTATCGATTCATCCCAGTTTATTCCATAGCTGCAGCATTTTACTGGTTGCTTGCCATTATTTTTGAAGTAATCTTCTCGAAATTAGAAAATAAAACAACACGTCATCTACAATTCACATCCAATTAATTCTAATTATGCGATGTAATAATAATGATGAATAGCCAGTGCCTATTCAAATTTGTAGTATATAGATCACATTAAATTCAAAGTTATTATTACCACATTCGTATATGCTTAACAAATATGAGACAAAAATAGCCAGTAAACGAATATAAATTCATTTACTGGCTTACTTTATTATAAAGTACAATCATCACATAGTTTACCTTTATCTGCTAGTGATGGTATATGACTTATGAATAAACTTTTAATTTTATGCGATAGATTCGGCATACTTTCTTTTTAATTCATAATAGTGTTTTACCTTTTTAGGCATGGCATCATCAGCTAATTCGGCCTTTGTCACAATAGGATACCGTTTAAATACTAATGCGCCTAGATATCCACAAACCCCACTACAAATTGCACATAGCAATGCTACTAATATTACTGTTAAGGCATTATTAAACCCAAACATAACCATTAAACCAGCAATGGGCGTTGCTGTACCTGTTGCATTATTAACTAAACCGAACAATGCGATAATGATACCAGAAATTGCCCCGCCAACAAAGTTTGTCACATAAACTGGCACTGGGTTTGCAGTAACAATATCTGCTTGTGATAGTGGCTCTATAGCGACAGCAATTGTCGTCTTTCTATCTCCAAATTTTAGCTTTTTAAATAACACAAAGTTCAAGAACGAAGATGCAAACACTGCTAATGCACCGATTGCCATTGGTGTACCTGTGAGACCTAATAACGCAGTCAACGCCATTGAACTTAGTGGTGCAGTTGCCACTACAGTGATAATACCACCTAAGACAATCCCCATTAATATAGGACTAGAATGTGTAGAATCTTTAATTATATTGCCTATTTGTAATAATGTCGCATCAACCACAGGCGTAGAAGCAGTTGCTAATAATCTTGCTAATGGTGCAACTATAACGATTGATGCAATCAAATCCAGTCCATCTGGAAATTTTTCTTCTATCCATAGCATAACAAAACTCATTAAATAACCTGCAATAAATCCTGGTAATAAATCCATATTGCCACACGCTACTGCTATCACAAATGCGTATACAGGTGAAACACCTAATGCTAAAGCGACGAGTCCAGCGGCTGCTACACCACCTAAACCGCCTGCTATATTACCTAATTGCCCTAAGTAATCCATAACCATTAAGTCTCCACCCACATATTTATGAAAGGCTTCAACCAAAAATGAAGCTATAGCTGCATTGGCTAAAGCTCCCATAGCCTTTCCACCTTTTGGAGCCTTACTGGTAAATAGTGTAAATAAGTATAATACTAATCCTAAAAATAATACCCCGATTAATAATTTCATTATATTACCCCTTTTATGTATGCGTTTTCATAACCGTCATTAATTGTATCACATCACATACATTAGAAATAATATATTAGAGTGCAAAATATAAATTACAATATATTTTTACATAATAGAGGTAATATATATAATGATTTTAATCACAAAAGTTATTATAATTGTGATTGCAATTGTTCAATAATTTGAGTTATTTTCGCTCGTTGTTGATCATCTATATAGACTACTACGGTTCTTTCGTCAATTTGGCTTCTTTTTTTACTTAAAAATTCCATTTTAATCAATTTCTGTAAAGCTTTCGTTAAATAATATGGCTTGAGATCGGATGAAAGTGCAATTTCCTTTGCTGTTATTTCATTTGAATTACAATTATAAAGATAATTCAAAATATAGATTTCTTCATAGTTTAACTTAAATTGCTTTTTAGAACTCTTAAAGAATTTCTTCCCTTGTTGATAAGTAGCAATAAGTTCATTTAGTGTTTTAAACTTTTGTTGTTCCATATAACCACTCCTAATGTTTATTCTAGATGTTAATATATACTAAAGTGATTCTTATATATTAATATAATAATTTTATACTATTCCGTACATTCTATTCAATATAAGTAGCTATGAAAAATGTTAAAAATGCCCACTATTTTTTTAATATTTACTTTTAAAAATAAAACAATAGTAGTTAACGCAACATTTTATTAATAAAAAATGAGCGAGCTATGATTTTAGTTAAAATATTTTATCATTTCGATTGATCTTTCATTTATAAATGTAGATAAAATTAACATAATGTCCACTTTTCACTTAACTTAATACTTTTAAAGTGATTCAACACAACTAAAATATTACGTATACTATTTGTTTTTAATTTTGTAATGTGTATTAAATAACACGTAGTATCATTAATTTGGCGAGACTCCTGTGGGAACAGGACAAGCTGAAGACTACAGGCTGAAGCTGGCCCCTAGGAAAGCGAGCCAACAATACATAATATTGAACAAAAAATAGATGCAAATTTGTGGATTGGATGATTTACATTCCTATAGAAATTTAACATTTGTATCTTAATGTAAAATACTTTTCTTTAAGAAATAATTTGGCGAGACTCCTGTGGGAACAGGACAAGCTGAAGACTACAGGCTGAAGCTGGCCCCTAGGAAAGCGAGCCAATAATATATAATATTGAACAAAAAATAGGTGCAAATTTGTGGATTGGATGATTTACATTCCTATAGAAATTTAACATTTGTATAGGAATGTAAAATACTTTTCTTTAAGAAATATTTTGGCGAGACTCCTGTGGGAACAGGACAAGCTGAAGACTACAGGCTGAAGCTGGCCCCTAGGAAAGCGAGCCAATAATATATATAATATTGAACAAAAAAACACTCAGATAAATTGAATTCAATCATCTGAGTGTTATTTTTATAGGATTTATGTCCAAAAGTACTTTACTTATATTCATATAAGTATCTAACTATAATAGTTTTGATTTATTTCTTTTTACAATCTACAGTATCTAGTAAGCTTAATGCTGCTAAACCAGTTAAATCTAACGCATGTTTAGCACCAGCTTTACCATGTCCAGCTTCAAAATGTTTAAATGCCGCAACACCTAATACTGAAATTGCTAATAATGAACCAAGGCGTGATAGCTTTTTGCTACCAAAACTTAATACGAAGAATAAAGCACTTAATGCTTCAACCGCGCCAGCCAATGGTACTGCATTTGAAGGTAAGTTAAACACTTCTTCAAATGTATCTTTCATTGATTGATCACCTTGTAATTTTGGTTTTGCTGCTCCATATAATTCTTTTGCTAATTTTAAATTTGTTAAATAACGTAAAATCATTAAAAACGCTCCTTCTATTTATTTTCAAAATATTTATTTACAATAGGCTTCACACGATTTGCTAATAATTCAATAGTACGAATCGTTCTTTCATGTGGCATCGAACCAACAGGGGTATGCAACATGAATCGTGTTATGCCTAGTGTTTCCACTGTTTCTATAATCTTTTGTGCGACGGTTTCAGGACTACCTACATACAAGGCACCGTGGGGCCCAGCTTCTCTCTCAAAGCTATTTTGGTCATACGGTGGCCAACCACGTTCTTGAGCCAATATATCATGACTTGCTTTAACAGATGGGAAAAATTCACGCTTCGCTTGTTCATCTGTATCAGCAATATAGCCCCATGAATGTGTTGCAATTTTTAAATCATCTACCTTATGTCCATAAGATTCAGCAATTGACTGGTACATGTCTATATTACGTCTAAATCTTTTCGGATCTCCACCAATTATAGCATAAGTTATTGGTAATCCTAATGCTCCTGCTTTTAACGAGGATTCCGGAGTACCTCCAGTAGCTATTGATATAGGCAATGCATTGTGTTCAGCTCTAGGATAAACACCTAAATTATCAATAGAAGGTCGTAAATGCCCCTTCCAATTGACGATTTCATGTTGATTAATCTTAAGAAGTAAATCAATCTTTTCATTAAATAACTGTTCGTAGTCATCTAGATTATATCCAAATAATGGAAATGATTCTATAAATGAACCTCTTCCTACCATTATTTCGGCACGTCCATTTGAAACTGCATCTAATGTAGAAAAGCGTTCATATACTCTAACAGGATCATCTGAAGATAATACAGTAACTGCACTAGTTAATTTAATATGCTTGGTATTTCTAGCGGCTGCAGCTAATACCGTTACTGGATCTGATACTGCATAATCAGGTCTATGGTGTTCACCAAGACCATAGATATCCAAACCATTTCGATCTGCTGTTTCTATTTCTTCTATTATATTACGAATTCTTTGTGCATTACTGATTGCATCTTGTTTACCTTGTTCTGTATAGATATCACCATTATCTGCAAAAGAGGTCAAGCCAATTTCTATCTTCACTATTAACACCTCCAAATCTAGTATAATTTTTATACCTAAATATTAAAACTTTCTGATAAAGGTGTCAATATCTCTGCTTAATTCAATTTTTTATATGTATAATATGACCTACTGCTGCACAATTAATCTATAGTATTTTTGTATTTTCAAATAATAAATTTACCTAATCAATTATATTTTGAAATTTTCTGTTATTTTACAGCTTTGTAATAATAGAGATTGTAACAATACACTTTGTAGCGCAAAACCCTTATAAAACAAGTATTCCACTACTTTTTTAATTCATTTTATTTGTTACACATTAGGTTAAATTATTAGAACTAAATTACAAAACGATAACAATGCACACAAATGGTTATTTTTCTGATAAAGTATTTCTTGTCGTTGAAACAGCGAAAACATAAAAAACAAATTATTGTCGTTAGAGACTGGGAATAGCATTACGAAAAATATAATAATAAATAGAGAGAAATTCTAGGAGGATATTTTATAATGAAGAAAATCGCTACAGCTACAATCGCAACTGCAGGAATCGCTACTTTTGGTTTTGCACATCACGATGCAGATGCAGCAGAAAATAATAACGGTGGATACAATCCAAACGATCCAACATCATACGAGTATTCTTACACAATCGATCAACAAGGTAACTACCACTACGATTGGAAAGGTAACTGGAACCCTAGTCAAGCTGACCAAGGTCACAGTAACTACAGTAACTATAATCAAACTGCTTCATACGCTACTGGGAATAGCTATGGTAAGCAATCATATACAGCTAATAATCAAGCAACTGGTGGAAGAGGCGCTTCAGTTTCAAACTCTACTTCAAGCCATAACATCAAAGTAACAACTACAAGTGCACCATCAAGTTCATCAAAATCAACTAGCTCATCATCAAGTTCATCAATTTCAATTTCTAGCACTTCAGGTTCTTCAAACAACCTATACACTGCTGGTCAATGTACATACTATGTATACGACAAAGTTGGCGGTAAAATTGGATCAACTTGGGGCAATGCTAATAACTGGGCAAGCGCTGCAGCTGCTTCAGGTTACACAGTAAATAACTCACCTTCACAAGGTTCAATCTTACAAACTTCAGCTGGTGCTTACGGACACGTAGCATATGTTGAAAGTGTTAACAGCGATGGTTCAATCACTGTTTCAGAAATGAACTACGGTCAAGGCGCTGGTGTTGTTACTTCACGTACAATTTCAGCAAGTGAAGCTTCAAGCTACAACTACATTCACTAATAAGTATGTTTCAAAAGGCAATCCATATGGATTGCCTTTTTTATTTATATTCATCATACGAAAACAAACGAGAACCGGTCTTACATTGCACCATCGCTACAATATACAATGTAAAACCGATTAAATAGATTATAGAAGGATATTTTAAATCTTTACCTACATTGAATTATCGATGAATATACAGATAATTAAAGTAATATCGCTACAATTATTACTCAACTCAAACTCATATCATCTCATTCATATTAATTTATATCCCAAATATAACTGTTTAAACTTCTATTTGAAAATTTATTATTTTTTTCCTTCTATTAAACCATCAACGGTATAAAATAAAAAACATGATTATCCTTATAACAACAGTAAATATGCCCAACTATCATTCAAACATGATAGCTGGGCATATTGTTATGAGTGCGTTGATTTTACTTTTTTTATTCCAATACCTGTAAACCCATAGAATAATGCGAAACAAATACATAGGTAACAAGGTACAGTCCAAATAAAGAACTGATCCACTGTAACACCTAATTGCTGAGTATAATATATACCTGATGTTCCCCACGGTATGAGTGGGATTATCATTGTACCTGAATCTTCCAATGTTCGAGATAAATTCGTTCTATCAAGATTCATTTTATTATACATATCTGTCATTAACACACCGACCATAATAATTACTACTGAAGCGACCCCCGCTGCTAATACCATTATTAATCCACCAATAATCGTTGTTAAGATAAGTTGACCTACAGAATTGATATTTTTTGAAATTTTTTGCAAGATTACATCTAAACAACCGGCCTTTTCTACAATACCAGCAAATGCATACCCACAAAATATCGTAACTACAATTTCCGTCATACTCATCATGCCACCTTGTTCTATCAAAGTGACTGTCTTAGCAGATAGATGCTCTGTAGATATCATACCTTTATTAAAGCCATCAAACGTAGATTTAAAACCGTCTACAATACTAAATTTATTGTTTACAACACCTACGATGATTGCGCTAAGACTAGATAATAACATGGCTGGAACAGTAGACATTTTAAATGCCAAACACAAGACAATGACAATAATTGGTAACCAGACTAACACATTAATATTATAAATTTGTGATAGTTCACCTAATAATCGTTTGATTTGTGCTGAATTAGTATCACCTTTAAATTGGCGTCCCACTATAAACCATACAACAATTCCGACAATGGAAGCAGGTACTGTCGTCCATACCATCGCTCTAATATGGCTAAAAATATTCACCTTTGTAACAAGTGCAGCTAAATTTGTCGTATCAGATAGTGGTGACATTTTATCACCAAAAACTGCACCAGCAATGATTGCACCAGCAGCCATACCATGTGGAATATGTAATTGATTAGCAATCGCCATTAACGCGATACCCGCTGTTGAAGCAGAACCCCATGCTGTTCCAGTCGCCACTGATGTGATTGCACAAATGATAAATGCAGATACTAAAAATAAATTAGGATTTAAAAACTCTAAACCATAATAAATCAAAGCAGGTACTGTGCCAGAGTACATCCATGTGCCAACAATAATACCCACTGCTAAAATAATAAAAATTGCTGGCATTGCAGTTGCTAATCTGTTCGTTATACCTTCTTCAAGATCGCTCCACTTCAAGCCTACTCTTTTAGCAATCCAAGCAGCATAAGCAGATGCTAAGATAAGCAATGCTTGTATTGGAATACCAAACCCAACAAAACCTGTAATAACTATAATAATCATAACTACAATAGTAGAAATAGACTCAACAAAAGTTGGCTGTCTCGTCATCATTTGCCCCCCCCCTTTATATTCTATTAAATATACGCATTGTTAAATTAATCTAATCCAAGTTTATCAATGCCAAGTTCCTCAATTG
Organism: Staphylococcus gallinarum; assembly: GCF_029774255.1. Lineage (NCBI taxonomy): Bacteria > Bacillati > Bacillota > Bacilli > Caryophanales > Staphylococcaceae > Staphylococcus > Staphylococcus gallinarum. The sequence goes on along the minus strand of NZ_CP069082.1, from coordinate 748,583 downwards.
TTAGCCCTTCTTCAAAAAAGTCTCGTTCCAATATTGTCGACGCAATGGTGATAATGGCATCTGTATTAGGTGTTGCCACACCGATATGCTTACCAAGACTTGACCACAAGACAAGACCATAGGCAATATCTTCTGTTAAGTAGCGATTTTTAACTTGATTAGGCCCTTTTATTTGGGAAAATACTGGACTGTTATTAAATAAACGGTTCAATGGTTCATCTTCATCAACTTGTTCCAAATAGCCACGGTCAATACGTGCATCTTTTGCTGTAGATAATTCGAAACCCAATTTACGTCCGAGTGTTAATCGTTCTAATTCTACAGCATGTAATAAACGCACTGTGTGTTGCGTAATCCCTTCTGCATATAAAGCAAAATCTTCTGCATAATCTATACGACCAACGTTTAATAATGTTGGTCCTGGATGAACTTCTGGATTTCCATTTTCTAGGTTTGTTTTCCATAGGCTTTCTTCTTTAACAATATATGGATACAGTAATTCAATTTTCTCAAAGCTATCGCTCAAATCTTCCTTATCATAGGTAGAAAAATGAACCTTTCTCACATTTAATGATAAGTTAACGGACGCTTCATCAAAATCCACTCGTGTTCCATAAGTAAGTGTATTTACTTCAGCAAGTTTAGGTTTTGTCTCAATATGCATTTCCTCTAGGACATTCAAGAATCTAATAGAACCCATTGCTGCTGCCATATTAAAAAAGATCAGTTGTTCTGATTTCAAGAATGGTGCCATCGTATGTGCATAATGTTCGATAAATGAAGATGGTATGACGACTTGTATCACCTCTGCATCCTCTAATACGTATGACATATCATCACTGATATCAGTAAATGGTACAAAGTTTGTCTCTCCCTCATTCGTAAAGGAAAAGCCTCCACGTTCTATAGCTTTATCAAATTTATGTATTGATTGGTTTCTACAATATAATTTCACTTCATGACCTTTAGTCTTCATATCTAATGCTGCTGTTACTGCCCCATTACCAGAGCCTATAATTGCAATTTTCATAATCACCCTTCTTTCTTCAACTTTATTTACATTACTTTATTGTATAACCAGTAATAATTAACGATAAACAATGGCTCGCAATAGAAAAGCGATCACATACCGTTGTAACACGACACATTGTAACAATCGCTACACATAGTTGCTAGATAAAAAACCTAATTTTATTTTCAGAAATTGATATAAAGTTAAATTATTTTTGTTATAGTAAAAGAAAAAGGAGGGGTATAATGCCTGAACATCAATATGAAACAAACAACACATCTAATATTGAAGTAAATGATGATGCACGATTAATGGCAATGCTTATTTATGTATTAAGCTTTTTCACTTCTATTATAGGGCCTCTAATCATTTGGCTCATTAAACGTGATGAATCACCATTTGTAGACCGTGCAGGGAAGAACTACTTTAATTTTTATCTGTCTTATTTTATTTGGGTTATTGTCGCTTCAATATTATCTTTAGTATTAATTGGCTTATTACTATTAATAGTATTGGGTATTTTAATGATAATATTTACTATTATTGCTGCAGTTAAATCTTATAATGGAGAAGATTATTTAGCACCTTTATCTATTAGATTTTTTAAATAATATAAATCTAAATTTTGTGACTTTTTACAAGTCTTGTAATAATTGGTGTTTTATATTAACTAACCAATGGAGCTCACACTAGTAGTGCCAACATAAAATTGAATTATGTCAGACTGTAACCTCTACATGCATTTATTACAATGACATGTGAGGTTTTTTTAATTGGTTTACAAAGACGTAACATTGCACACAAAACCAAATTCATCTGTTAGAGTATTATTTGTCGTTAAAAAGCACATACGAAAAACAATCAACTTAAATTAATTAATAGATAAAGTTATTTTATGAATGATGACTTTTGGGAGGACTTTTTAAAATGAAAAAATTATTAACAGCTACAACTTTAACAGCAGGAATCGGAGCAGCAATGTTGGGATTAGATCATGGTCAAGAGGCAGACGCAGCAGAACAAACTCAAACTCAATCAACTAACGAAAGTACAACTCAATCTGCTTCAAGTGGGAATTTATATACAGCAGGCCAATGTACTTGGTATGTTTATGATAAAGTAAATGGTGAAATCGGCTCTACTTGGGGAAATGCAAATAACTGGGCTTCAGCAGCATCTTCAGCTGGTTATACAGTTAACAACACACCTGAACAAGGCTCAATTTTACAATCTAACTCTGGACCTTACGGACATGTTGCATACGTTGAAAACGTATCTAGCGATGGTTCTGTTACAGTTTCAGAAATGAACTATGGCGGTGGACCATATTCAGTAAGTGAAAGAACAATTTCTTCTTCTGAAGCTAGTTCTTACAACTATATCCACTTAAACTAATAACTAAACATTTAATATAATTCGCTACAATGGTATTGGATATCATCTATGCTTATAAATAAGTATAAGTACACTATCTAAGCAAATATGACTAAATGACAAGTTCTTTAAGGGAAAGTTCTTCCATTCTGTCTGTTGAATTGCGCTACCATTAATATAGGCTGGAACATGATTATGCTTCATGTTTCAGTCTTTTTTTGTTATATGACATTGCAGTATATTAATAAATTTGAGAAAATGGACACGTTTCGTATAAATTAGGAGGTAAGACAATGCAGTGGTTTAAAGTAATATTGGCTGGTTTGATCGAGGTATTATGGGTTACTGGTTTAAATGTTGCTAATTCTGTATGGAGTTGGTTAGCAGTAATTATAATTATCGGCATAAGTTTCTTCTTAGTTATTTCAGCTTGTAAAGCACTACCAGTGGGCACTGTTTATGCTGTATTTGTTGGCATAGGTTCTGTTGGCACAGTAATTGTAGATATTATTTTCTTTGGAGATAACTTCAATATTGTAAAAATGATGCTTATTTGTCTATTAATTATTGGCATTATTGGACTTAAGTTATCAACTTCGGAGGTGCAGCAGTAATGAGTTGGTTCATTTTATTTTTTGCAGGTTTATTAGAAGTTGTTGGTGTCATCATTTTAAATGAAATTACAAGAACAAAAAAGAAATCACTTGTCGTTCTATTAGCAGTTGCCTTTATCTGTAGCTTTAGTACATTGAAATTAGCAATGAATACCATACCTATGGGCACAGCATATGCTATATGGAGTGGTATTGGTACTGGTGGTGGCACATTAGTAGGCATGTTGCTATATAATGAAGCCAAAAATGCCAAACGTGTATTTTTTATCGGTTTGATAGTTCTATCAATTGTAGGTCTAAAGTTAATTAGTTAATTAGTTAATTGGTCAATTGCTCAAGTACAAAGAAAATGAGATTTAATATACGTTATTAAAGTAATTTATTTTTTTACATATCCCTTAAACGATTGTGTTTAGTTATTTTATTTCATTTTAAATATAAAAATTTGTTAAGCCCATATTTATTTACTATACTTTGTATTAAAGGAAGTGATTATTAATGGTAAAAGTTTATATCGCAGGACCTATTCCTGAAGCAGGACTTAAAGCACTTGAACAAGCTGGTGCTGAAGTTGAAATGTATGATGGTAAAGGAATTATTGATCAAGAGACATTAAAGTCAGGTGTCAAAGATGCTGACGCATTAATCAGTCTATTATCAACGAATGTTGATAAAGATGTCATTGATGCAGGAAATAAATTAAAAATAATCGCAAATTATGGCGCTGGATTTAATAATGTCGATACTGCCTATGCTCGACAAAAGGATATCGACGTTACTAATACGCCCAAGGCTTCGACTAATTCAACAGCTGAATTAACATTTGGACTCGTGTTAGCTTCGGCAAGACGTATTGTTGAAGGCGATAAATTATGTCGTTCAACAGGATTCGATGGTTGGGCTCCTTTATTCTTTAGAGGTCGAGAAGTGTCAGGCAAAACAATCGGTATCATAGGCTTAGGTGAAATTGGTGGTGCAGTTGCGAAAAGAGCAAAAGCTTTCGATATGAATATTCTTTATACTGGACCAAATCAGAAAAAGGATAAAGAGCGCGAAATCGGCGCAAAATATGTAGATTTAGAAACTCTTTTAAAGCATTCAGATTTTGTAACGATTAATGCTGCCTATTCTACAGATTTACATCATTTAATCGATACACCTCAATTTAAATTAATGAAGCCGACAAGCTATTTAATCAATGCATCACGTGGGCCAATTGTCCATGAAGCAGCACTTGTCGAAGCATTACAAGATAAACTGATAGAAGGTGCTGCTCTTGATGTCTTTGAATTTGAACCACAGATTAACGAAAAATTGAAATCACTTGATAATGTAGTCATTACACCACATATCGGAAATGCAACATATGAGTCACGAGATATGATGGCTAAAATTGTTGCGAATGATACATTAAGTAAACTAGAGAATAAAACACCAAAATTTATAGTAAACTAGTGATTCTCGACAATTTACATGCACCTACTAAAAAGAGAAGCCCTTAAATGAAATCAGTAGACTTCATTTAAGGGCTTCTCTTTTAATTATATTTATAAGTTCAACATAACTTTCATAGCTACTTTAATTTTGTTTTGTATAAAAATTTTGTTTGCGCACTGGCTAGTTGGTTTGGCATAATTTTAACAACAAAATTACGCAAAGCGACTAATAACTTATTTGATTTTTGTGCTATTTTCCCAATATTTCTAGAACGTTTAATTACTTTTTTAGTATGTTTAACACGTAATTTATCATAACGTTGCAAAGCTTCATCGAAATCATACTGCGCAAGGCAATTAGCTAATACAATCGCATCTTCCATCGCTTGTCCTGCGCCCTGTCCCATGTTTGGTGTCATAGCATGTGCTGCATCCCCTAACAAGACAACACGTTGATACACAAATGACTTTAGTGGTTGTATATCATAAATATCATGAAGTAAAATATCTGTTTCGCTTTGTTTGTCTAATATCATTCTTACTTCATTTGGAAAATGATTAAATCTTGCTTGTAAATGAGGTTTACCAAATGCTTTATACTTTGCATCATGCGCTTTAGCATTAATAGAAATAAACCAATAAGCCTGATGATTTAATAAAGGAACAATGCCTACTCTACCTTTTGTAGCCCAGTATTCTTTAGCAACCTGTTCTTCTTTTATATTTACATCGTCTACTAATCCTCTAAACACAGTATACCCTCTATATATCGGCTTACTATCTGGTAATATAGATTGTCTAACATTTGAATGAATGCCATCTGCAGCTATACATAAATCAAATGCTTCATCTGCTTGAGATTGAGATTCAAATTTCAATGTCACTTTAAGTGGTTCACTTTCAATTGTTTCCACACGGTGTCCAAAATAAAGATATTGTGATGGTACATAAGATTGAATAACATCTACTAAATCTTGACGTTTCACCGTCAAATTAACAGTCTTTTTCTTTAATTTCACATTTGATAGCGTATTACCTTTATCATCTAGCACTGCCATTTGCTCTATTTCATGTCCGATATTTCTTATGCCTTTCGCTAAATCATGATTACCTAACTTTTCAAGGACATTGCCCCCGATACCTATCCCTGCACCAATTTCAGTTATATCTTGTTTCTGTTCAAATACCTTTACGTCATGACCTTGCTCAATCAGTAACGCTGCAGTCGTTAAACCACCGATACCTGCACCTACTATACCTATCTTCATCATTTTCACTCCATCTATCATTAAACTTATTTGTTCTTACTAGCCTGTGTTTTTTAATGAATTCCTTAATTACTTTACAAAGAAAAAAGATAACACCTGTATTGATTACATCGTTATCCTTTATTCATAAAATATTGGTCCATTATAAATAGTAATCTTTATAAACATGATCCTTTTTAATACCAAACTTGTCATAATAATGTTGCATAAAGCGTGCAATATTACCATCCCATGCGATATCAGAAGCATATTGATGTTCCCCTGGTGCTTTAGGGTTCCAACGCATTTGATATAATGTAATTTGCTTTTTATCAAAGTAATTTTTACGAACAAATTTTGCGCCACCCATAATTGCACGTTTAGGCGATGTCCAAGATTGTTTCTTAGCATAACTACTTCCTGTGTGCACTGCATTCTCATCAAACGCACCTATGCCAAAGAAATTATAATACTTTTTACCATCATCTTTAATGCCTTTTGCCAATTCGGAACGACCATGACCTGTTTCAACTAAAGCATGACTTATCAGATATAAGACATTTACATCATACTTTTCCTGAGCTTTAAGAAAAGCCTTTGCTTGCCCTTTTAAAATACCTTTATCTTTTAATATTTGATTCAATTCATGCTCAGACATAGGTACCTTTTCTGAAATATCCATATAATTTAGATTTTCATATTCATTATCAATGTCCATAGCTTGTTTCACATCTGCTCTTGAAGCATCAACAAATTGACCTTGTTCTTCTTTCATGTTTAATGCATTACCATCTACTTGTTTACTCACGGCCTCATTAAATGTGTTTGTCTTCTGGTTATCAAATAAAGTCGTTTCATTGATAATCAGTAACAGAACAAAAACAGCTAAAATAACGATCAATAACACGACCGAAAGTCTTTGCGTAATTAATTGCTTCATTTTCAGAAAAACTCCCTAACTTACACAATTATTTAGTTAATGTAATATATGCAAATATAATCGCAATTAGCACAATTGCAAACGACACATTGATAGCAATCTTCATTCCTCTTCTATCTCTAAATAACGTATTGAAGATTGTGAGACTTATCGCTAATGAGACAACAAACATTGTAATTGCCATCATTATATTCATTGTAATCAAGAACACAATTCCCAATACTAGAATAACATTGGAAATGATGGCCATGACTTTTATCATTTTCGGATTAATATGTCTTCCTCTCCTCATCTAAAAAACTAATATTAAACTCTAATACTAGAAATTGTATCATATTTAAGCATTTTGCAATATGTCATTTTCTAAACAATAAAACAGACCAAGATAGAAAATAACTTTCTCCTATCTTGGTCTGTTACATGTCATTCTGTGAACACATACTATTATATTAGCGTGACATACCTCTCAGCATATTCAACATATAAGTTAAACTGCGGTTCATTTCATCGTCTTTTAAAATACTCATTAATCCGGTGATAGATGTTTTTTGGTTTGGGTTTGCTTGGTTTGCTACATGCAAACCTTTATTGACTTTGTTTAGCATTGTAGATAAATCATTTACATTTAAATCACCTAATAAGAATACGAGTGAAGCCATATTTGAAATTAACCCAGTATATTGTTCTTTATTTAGTTCTACAGCAAATTTATTGGCGATTACTCCTCGACTTTTAACTGCGCCAGACAGAGCATCTAATATTTTAGCGTCATCTAATGTACTAATTAGATTAATTGCTTTTAAGATACTATCTTTATTAGCAACAATTGCGTCTGTTACTTCAGCCATACTTTCTTGCTTGATTTCTGCTTCTGTCTTCTCCATGCGTTTTATTTTAGTTATTCTTTCAGCCATTAGTTATCCACCTGACTTCCTGGGAAAGTATAGTCATCACGTCTCCATTTATCTTCAACTCTAACACTATATTGTGGTTGGCGCTGTTTATTCACCCGGAAATTCGTAGGATTAAGTGGTGACTTTCCTCTTCGTGTTTTTACTTCCATTCGACAACTTGTACGTTTATATGATGGTGTATCTGTATCTTTATCAACGTCACTATTGGTCAATAAATTAATTGCACCATTGTCACCATGCAACATTGCATTGTTATTTAGAGGGATATATATTTCTTTACCTTTAACTCTATCAGTAACATGCGCTACCAATTCCGCTTCTCCAGTTTCAGAAATAAGCTTGATTTCTGCACCTTCATGGATGCCTCTGTCTTCAGCTAGTTCAGGTGAAATCTCTACAAATGCATTAGGCATTTTGTATTCTAATCCTGGTACCTTATATGTCATATTACCTTCATGGAAGTGTTCTAATAATCGACCGTTATTTACATGTAGATCATAAACTTCATTCACTTTGAAGAAATTATCAAATGACAGTGGATAGAATTTCGCTTTACCATCATCAAAGTTAAATCCTTCTAGATACAAGGTTGGTTCATCTGTACCATCTGCTGCAACTGGCCATTGTAAACTGTTATAACCTTCTAAACGCTCATAATTTACACCTGAATAAAGTGGTGTCAATCGTGCAACTTCATCCATGATTTGACTTGGGTGTGTATATCCCCAATCATATCCTAATGATTTCGCCACTGCTTGAATGATTTGCCAATCAGGTTTAGAGTCTCCCTTTGGTTCCAATGCTTGATAGATACGTTGAATTCTTCGCTCTGTATTTGTAAAAGTTCCAGTTTTTTCAAGTGATGGGCTGGCAGGCAAGACAACGTCTGCATATGATGCTGTAAAAGTGAAAAACTCATCTTGTACTACAAGGAAACCAACCTTTTCTAAAGCTGCTTGTACAAAGTTGATATTCGAATCAACAATACCTGTATCTTCCCCGTATAAATATAAAGAATCAATTTCACCTTCATGAATACCTTCCATCATTTGATGATTATCACGTCCTGGATGACTTGGTAAACTTTCACCATATTCTCTTTCAAATCTAGCTCGTACTTCATCATCAGTAACCAATTGATAACCTGGGAATTGATCAGGCATACTACCCATATCACTACAACCTTGTACATTGTTATGTCCTCTAAGCGGATAAGCACCTGAACCTGGCTTTCTATAATTGCCTGTTGCTAATAATAAATTAGAAATTGCAGTAGACGTATCACTACCAATATCTTGTTGTGTTACACCCATTGCCCAACAAATCGATACTGATTTTGCATTGACAACTTGGTGTGCAAAATCAATCAGCGCTTCTGCAGTTATACCCGTTGTTTCTTCTGCAAAGTCCATTGTAAATGGTTCTAGAGACGTTCTATATGCTTCGAAATCATTCACCCATTCATCAATAAATGCTGTATCATGTAAATCATTGTCGATAATATATTTCGTTACCGCAGATAACCAAACTAAATCTGTTCCTGGCTTAGGTTGATAGAAATTGTCAGCACGTTCTGCCATTTCATGCTTTCTAATATCAAATACATTTAATGTATTTTGATAAAGTTTATGACCTCGTTTAATTCTTGATGCAATGACAGGGTGTGCCTCAGCAGTGTTTGTACCAATAAGTACGACCATATCTGCAATTTCTAAATCATCTATAGAACCAGAATCTCCACCATGCCCCACTGTTCTAAATAGACCTTTAGTTGCAGGAGCTTGGCAATATCTTGAACAATTATCTACATTATTTGTACCTATAACTTGGCGCGCTAACTTTTGCATTAAATATGATTCTTCGTTTGTAGCTTTGGAGGAAGAGATAAATGCTAAACCGTCTGGACCTAATTTATCTTTCACCTTAGTAAAATTGTCTGATACAACTTGTAAAGCTTCTTCCCACTCAACTTCTTCGAATTGACCATTTTTTCTTACTAATGGCTTAGTCAAGCGTTCATCTGAATCAACATAATCCCAACCAAATTTTCCTTTCACACATGATGATATTTTATTGGCCGGTGATTCATGCTGTGGTTGCACCTTTAGTACTTCTCTATCCTTTGTCCATACGTCAAATGAACAGCCAACACCACAATAAGTACATACTGTCTTCGTTTTCTCAATTCTTTCTTCTCGCATGGCAGCTTCAGAATCAGATACTGCAAATAAAGGACCATAGCCTGGTTCTGCTTTTTTAGTTAAATCTATCATCGCCGCTAAAGAACCGGGTTCTAAATCTGTCATATAGCCTGCATTGCCTTCCATATTGACTTCAAGCATGGCATTACAAGGACATACCGTTGCACATTGACCACAGCCAACACATGAGGAATCATTAATTGTTGTATCATTATCCCAAATAACACGTGGTTGTTGTCGCTCCCAATCTATTGTCAAAGTCTCATTGACTTGAACATCTTGACAGACTTCAACACATCGTCCACATAAAATACATTGATTTGGATCATATCTGTAAAAGGGACCATAATCTTTTTCATATGGCTTTTCTTTATATTCGTACGTTTGATGCTCAAGTCCCCACTGATCCATTGTATTATGAATTTCACAATCACCATTATTATAATCACACACAGTACAATACAACATGTGCTTCTCTAATATGCGATCAAGTGCTTCCTTTTGACTTGTTTGTACATTATCTGTTTGTGTATTGACCACCATTGGTCGATCAATCGTTGTACTACACGCACGTCCAATTTGGCCGTCAATCTCAACTGTACAAGTGTCACAAGTTTGAATAGGTCCTAGCGATTCGTTATAACAAATCGAAGGCACAAATGTATCTTGTGATTTAATAAATTGCAACAAATTCGTGCCTGGTTCAACAAGATAGTCTTTACCATCTAAAGAAACGATTAAATGTTCCTGCATTCGATTCACCCCTGTTTTTATAATATACTGCCCGTATTATTCTCATTGTTGTTCAACAACATTCCATCATAAAAGCCCCACACTTTTTAGGTAATGTTACTTATATTGTAAACGTATTTATTATGAATGTTAAGGCATTCTGTATTCCATTCCCTTTTTTAATACAATTCAATATCATACTATTCCAAAATATAATAAAACATTTTTGTATTGTTGTTTTGTCAGTCATTTATCATTACAACTTGTTCACCAAACTAAAGTATAGATTTGTATTTTTTCTATGCCACTTCCACTATATAACTCTAGGCATATAACAATAAATTTTTAAGATGTTTATGCCACAACAATATGAGTTCATTTATCTCTAGATCGTATTAAGTTTATGACAAAAAAAGTAGAACTACACTGTCATTTTTATTTGACGATTGTGACGTTCTACACTTATATATAAATTATTTTTTTCAGGGATTGAAATTTAGCTGAAGTATTTTTCTGTATCATTTCATTTATAGAAAAAGGTTGCTCGAGCGAAAGATTCTTAAAATCTTAACTCGAGCAACCATTGAAGTCATTAAATTTATCTTTAGATACTCATTTAAATTAAAACGTGCTTTGCTTGTAACAACAATTTATTATCATAAATAATTTACCTCACCTTGCTGTTCAGCTATCACAGGTGCTGTTCTAGTAAATACCTAAATTATCTTTAATACTAGATTCAATTTCACTTAATGAGCTTTGACTAGGTACAAAATAATATAAGCCATCATCTTGTATGCCGCCTTCACCGTCTAATTGGTGCTTATTAACTGTCTTATCTGCATCTTTATAGTTGCTTCTAATTTTATTTAATTCACCAATTGATAAGTCTGTTTTCACATTCTCTTTAATATGATTCATAATCGAATTAAAATGAGTGATTGAATTTACACTTGATAACTTACTTGCTAAACCTTGAATTACAATTTGTTGTCGTTCTTGACGACCAAAGTCTCCACCAGCACCGCTTTCTTTTCTACTTCTGATAAATGCCATTGCAGCATCACCATCTAAGTGTGTTTTTTCGCCATTATTAAATTGGTGATTTTTATATGAGAATGTCGCATTACTTGTTACGTCGATACCACCAACTGTATCAATCATATCTTTCATGCCATCCATATCTATCGTAGCGTAATGATCAATTGGTACATTTAATAATTTTTCAACAGATTTCACTGCCATATCAGGACCACCATAAGCATAGGCATGATTAATTTTTTCGGTTGTACCTTTACCTACAATCTTAGCTTGTGTATCCCTTGGAATACTTACAATTTCAGTTGTTTTCTTTTTAGGATTAATCGATAGCACCATAATTGTATCACTACGTTGACCATCGCCTTCAGAAGCTCTCTTCGCATCAGAGTCTACACCAAACAATGCAATTGTAAAAGCATCACCATCATCTAAACTGACATTCTTATCTCTTAGTGACGATTTATCTCTATCTAATGGATTATGTATTGATCCACCGACTGAAAAGATTTTATATCCTAAATAAATAACTGCTATCAAAGCAAGTATGGCTAATATACCGAAAAACCATAAAAATAGCTTTTTACCTAGTCCCATTTTCTTTTTTCCGTTCATTCTAGAGCGATTCACTCTTATCATTCCCCATTCTATATTCAGTTTTCAACTTAAATTAATAACTACATTATAAATGAATTTATACAATTTAGCATAGTGCTTAAGACCTAAAAATTTGATAAAGTATGATATTTTAGAGTTACAATTTACTTTTTATAACCCGCTCCTGAATTTAAAACGTCTAACATCTCTTCATGACAACCTGGATTACTGATAATGAATGGACCAGCCGTCGCATAATCCAAAGGTTTATTGTCTAGTGTCGTCATTTTCAACCCTAGCTCACTTGCAAATAAAAATTGCGCCGCGATATCCCATGGCTTTGGATTCGTATTGATATGCAAGCCAAATTGACCGTTGATCACACGAACAGAATCTAAACCACATGAGCCAATAAAACGATGACTAAAGGAAGCGTCAAATAATTCTTGCATTTTATTTGCATTTATAACTAGTGCATTAAATGACACAACGGCATCCTTTAATTCAATGGATTCCGGTTTTTCAAGTGGCGCACCATTAACATATGCACCATACCCTTTTACTGCTTTATATAATTTCCCGTGTGGATAATCATAAATATAAGACAACATTGGTACACCATCTACAAAATAACCTAATATAATGCAATAGTCTTCTTGTTGTTTCACTAAATTTGCGGTTCCATCAATTGGATCCATAATCCATACATGTCCCTCATGAGGGTGAACTTCTTCATTGGTTTTTTCCTCTGCAAATAGTTGATGTTCAGGGAATGTTTCAGTTAAAAACTGCTGGAATCTTTGTTGAATCGTTTTATCAACATTAGTTACTAAATCAAACCTATTCTTCTTGGTTGTAGTTACCATCTCATCGATTAATGCTGGTATAATATCATCTAACGAAGCGAGCCACGCTCTGACAGAATCGTCTATAAAAATTAATTGTTCTTTTTCCATGTCTACACCTCTTTTTATATTTATAATCTTTATGTATAGATTTAGCTATGTATAATTTCGTCTCATTTTATCATAATTCGTAACAGAAAATATATGCCCAAAGTTAATCATCTAACATTTTTTTCATATATTGCAACAAACATAAATAAAACCGACTAGCTTTGCTAGTCGGCTAAATAGAAAGGAAAGTAAGTAATAAATATTGAAGATGTTTGTTTAGTAACTCGTACGAATAATTGTTAACAAAACTATTATGTAATAGCCTACCCCTTTGTCAACTATTCGTTACCCCCTTGTTACTATATACAATACTAACATAAGACTTGAAAAAATGTAAGCGTTTTCTCTAATTTTTTTGTTTATTTTTTCTAAATGTCGTCATTGTCACTTTTATGATATAATAATTGTAATATGTAATCATATTGGGAGGTGACTTTCTTCATGAATAAACGCGAACGACAAAACAAATTGGTTCAAGCAATTCAAGAAAATAGGCAAGTTACTGCTTCAGAATTAGCGTCTGAGTTAAATGTTTCAAAGCGTACCATTTTAAGGGATATTCAAGATTTAGAGGATCAAGGCGTTAAAATTTTAGCGAAACACGGTAAATTAGGTGGTTATCAATTACAAGAAACACCGAATAGCTATGACATTGAATTAACTGAAAATCAACTTTCAGCATTATTTCTTGTATTAAATGAAAGTCAATCTTATTCAACACTTCCTTACAAAGAAGAAATTCAAGCAATAATCAAAAAATGTTTAAATTTACCCTACACAAAAATGAGACGGACGTTAAAAAAATTAGACCGTTATATTAAATTTGACACGCCACCACACACAACATTGCCAACTTTATTTTCGGATGTATTAATTTACTGTACAGAGCGTAATGTAATGGCTATGGAGCATGGGCTTGATGATATGAATCGCACTGAGAATGTAATTTTCATTGGATTACTATGTGAAGAAGGTTTATGGAAAGCAGTCGTCTTTGAAATTGGATTAGGTAAAACTAATACAATCCCGATTGAGGATATACAAGATATTTCTTACTCATTCGAAAAAACAATAAAGACACAAGATATAACAATTAATAATTTCCAACAGTTTTCTAATCCAACTGAAAATTAATTCAGTTGGACTTTTTATTGACCTTTATTGGTACATCATCAAAACAGTAATAATAAAGGACACCAGGTTATTCAACATATGTAAGCTGAAACTAACGATTAATTTATTCTTCGTCTTAACATATGCATATACTAAAGCAACAGCTAAGATAAAATAACTACCAAACTCAAATGGTGAGGCTGCACTACTTACATGCATAAACGAAAATAATATAGCAGAAATGACTCCCATTACCTTAAAATTAAACACTTTCCCCAATTCACCTATCATTAAATGTCTAAATATAATTTCCTCTACTAATGGTGCTGCAATAACAATTAATAAAAAAGAAAATGGTAAAAATTGTGGATTTTTAAATAATATTTGAAGTTGCATTTCATTTTGTGTTTCGCTAAACCCCCATCCGCCTGGAAGATATTGCACTACAAAGTTATATAAATATGATGCAACAAACATGATTATAAATATTCCGACTAACCAAGCTTTGTTTTGTTTAATGACTTCTACACCTGTATTAAATTTTGTATAAAAATCATTCATATGTAAAAAGTAAAAAATAAAAATAGTTGTCATATATGCTAATAATTGTATTAATGAACCGAGTAATACCTCACTACTCGAATTTAACCCCTCTACAAATTGATGTCCAAAACGCATTACAACTATAGATAAACATTCTATTATTAAAAACAAACTTACAACTACTATAAAATCTTTCCAGGTTACTTCGCGAAACCGTAACATAACTTTTTTCATTTTGTTCATACCTTTCTTGCTAAATATCTACCGACTTTATTTATATTTATTAACGATGCCTAGCATGAACGTTACCCAACTATATTTAAATTAAGCACAGTATATCATCTAAATCAACGGAGCAAAAATATTAACCCTATTATTAATCATTATGGAGGCGATAATCATGCAATTAGAAGAACTCTTAACTATCTCAGAAAGCGTACAACAATTACTTAATTTAATAGAGGTTTATAAATTTGGCATTGTCACCGAACATAAGAAAAAGGACCAATTTCAACAGGAATTACAACAATTTATTGAGCAAGAATATATCAAATTGAAAAACTCCCCCTTCCGTCATACTTCGCTTATCCACTATAATTACTATCATTTTCTAGAAGATTTCAAATTTCAACCTATTGAAGAATTCACTGTAGGTAATACCATCAAACATATTTCAAACATTCAGCAAAGATTACTCAAGATACTACACTTTATCAAATTATATTTGTAACAAAATTTCACAATACATTAATTTTTAATCTTAAATTGTAATTTGATTACACATATTGTACAATGAAAACGATTACAGATTGGAGGTATAGATATGCCAGGTTTTTCAGTTTATTTAGGTGAGCCATTCAATAAATCTTATATTAAATCGATGGTCGACTTTGGATATGATAGTATCTTTACTTCGGTGCAAATACCTGAAGAAGATGAACAGTTAAAGTATCAAAAACTAACAGAGCTGTTAGATTATCTAGACCATTATGAAATACACTTCATTATCGATATTAATCCAGCATTACTAACTCAAACATTGTTCCAAATTTTACAACGCTATACAAATGCACATTTTATTATAAGGATTGATCATAGTACCTCTGTTGCTACGGTAAATTCTATTATCAATGCAGGCTTTAAATGTTGTTTGAACGCGAGCACTGTTACTACCTCATTATTAACTCATCTTAAACAAACAGTAAGTGATTTTTCAAATATCATATATTGCCACAATTATTATCCTAGACCGGATACGGGACTTTCCGAATCATTTATCACACAACAAAATATGCTAATTTTACGTTTTAATCCTGAAGCACATATCTTTGGTTTCATATCCGGTAGTCAAAAGCGAGGTCCTATATTTAAAGGTTTACCAACCATAGAAGCTTCACGTAATCATCATCCTATAGAAAGTGTGACAACACTAATTCAAGCAAAGACCACAGATTATTTAATTGGTGACCCTTATCTCGAGGAAACTATGGCACAACAACTCTATCAAGCAATTCAGCACAGAAATTTCATATTACATTTAAAATATTATGACAATCATATCCCTACAATACTTCAAGCATCACACACAGTTCGCATTGACAATCCCGAACATGTCATACGCTCACAAGAGGCACGACATTATCTGAATGACACAATTCAACCAATGCATACAGTTGAACGACTTCCAGGGCATATCACACTAGATAATACATTAAACGGGCGTTATGAAGGCGAATTACAAATCATCAAAGAGCCGCTTCCAGAGCATCCAAATGTCAATGTGATCGCTAGAGTTATCACAGCAGATTTACCATTAATCTACTGTATGCAATCAGGAGATTCATTTTCATTTAAAAATCAACCAAAGGAGATGTAATAATGAAACAAAAATCGACCGAATCTCGAAATACAGCATCAATGCATTTAGATGAAATGACTATCGTCGAAGCACTGCAAACCATGAATGAAGAAGATAAAAAGGTGCCACAAGAAATAAGCAAAGTAATACCCCAACTTGCTGAAGTCATTGAAATCACTATAAATAGGTTTAATAACGGGGGCAGAATTATTTATTTAGGCGCTGGAACTAGTGGTAGATTAGGTGTATTAGATGCAGCTGAGTGTGTACCTACGTTTAATACGACAATAAACGATGTGATCGGACTTATCGCTGGTGGTCAACGCGCATTAACCGTAGCTGTTGAAGGTGCTGAAGATGATCCTGCACTTGCGCGAGAAGATTTGACTCATATCCATCTTTCAAACAAAGATGTCGTCATTGGAATTGCTGCAAGTGGTTCGACCCCATATGTCCAAGGCGGTATCAAATGTGCAAATGAAGTTGGTGCACATACGGTAGCAATTTCTTGTAATACTGACACACCGATAAGTAGCCTAGCTAAACAAGCAATAGAAGTAGATGTAGGACCAGAAATACTTACCGGCTCTACAAGATTAAAGGCAGGGACTGCACAAAAATTAATCCTGAATATGATATCTACCATCACAATGGTAGGTGTTGGAAAAGTCTACGATAATTTAATGATCGATGTCAAAGCTACGAATAAAAAATTAATCGATCGTTCAATTCGTATCATTCAAGAAATTTGTGATATTTCATATGACCAGGCTAAAATTCGTTTTGAAGAATCCGGTCAGAATATAAAAACTGCAGTCGTCATGCAACTCTGTAATGTAACTAAACAAGATGCTGAACAAAAACTAGTCGACAATCATGCTCTACTTAAACGTACAATACAACAATAATATTTCTAACATTCAAGCATTCCAATTTCAAAGTACAACTAAACTGCTATTACCCTTATGTCAGGAGGTCTATATATGAACAAAGAACAAAAATTAGCACAACAAATTACTGATGCAGTTGGAACTATGGACAATATTGATAACATTATTAATTGTATGACTCGCGTTCGTATTCAAGTCATTGACGAACAAAAGGTAGACTATGCAAAACTCAAATCAATTGATGGTGTTATGGGAGTCGTTAAAGACGACCGTGTTCAAGTTGTTGTGGGACCCGGTACCGTTAATAAAGTCGCAGGTTACATGGCGCAAAGTAGTGGCGTCAAATTAGGTGAAACAATCCCACATGGTACAACGAATTTTAAGCAAGATGCAGAAGCAAAAGCCGCACAGAATAAATCAAATTATAAATCTAAACAAAAACACGGTAAATTTAATAAGTTACTAAAGACTATTGCTAATATATTTATACCTCTGATTCCAGCATTTATAGGTGCTGGTTTAATTGGAGGTATTGCCGCTGTATTAAGTAACTTACTTGCAGGTGGACAAATATCGGGAGCCTGGGTAACACAACTGGTGACTGTATTTAACGTCATAAAGGACGGTATGTTGGCTTACTTAGCAATCTTTACTGGTATTAATGCAGCTAAAGAATTTGGTGCAACACCAGGGCTTGGTGGTGTTATTGGTGGTACCACACTACTAACTGGTCTTACCGATAAAAATACGATTACTAACATCTTTACTGGCGAACCGCTTCAAGCTGGTCAAGGTGGTATCATTGGGGTTATATTTGCTGTTTGGCTTTTAAGTATCGTTGAAAAAAGACTTCATAAAATTGTCCCTAATGCAATTGATATCATTGTCACTCCAACAATCACTTTATTTATAATTGGTTTACTTACAATTTTTATCTTTATGCCTTTAGCAGGTTTTATATCAGATGGTCTCGTTCATATCATCAATGGCATTATTGATATTGGTGGTGTATTTAGTGGCTTTATTATTGGTGCTTTCTTCTTACCTTTGGTAATGTTAGGATTACACCATATATTTACCCCTATTCATATTGAGATGATAAATCAAACGGGTGCAACTTACCTGTTACCAATTGCTGCAATGGCGGGTGCTGGTCAAGTTGGCGCAGCATTAGCTTTATGGGTTAGATGTCGTAAGAATACAACACTCCGCAATACTTTGAAAGGTGCCTTACCTGTTGGCTTCTTAGGTATTGGTGAACCATTAATTTATGGTGTAACCTTGCCCCTCGGCAAACCATTCTTCACAGCTTGTATTGGCGGCGGTATTGGTGGCGCAGTAATCGGAGGCATTGGACACATTGGTGCGACTGCAATTGGCCCAAGTGGTATATCACTATTACCATTAATTTCAGATCATATGTATCTAGGATATATAGGAGGACTGCTCTCAGCTTATGCCGGTGGTTTTATTTTTACTTATTTATTCGGCACAACTAAAGCTATGAGAGAAACTGATAGTTTAGGTGATTTATAATGACGAATTTACTTTACAAAATTGATAAGCAGTATCCTGATTTTACAAAAAGTGAAAAGAAAATAGCTGATTTTATCTTAAATGCTCCACACAAAATTATTGATATGTCTGTACAAGACTTAGCATTAGCAATCGATACGAGTACAGCATCAATTGTACGATTTAGCAGGAAAGTTACAGGCAAAGGGTTCCAAGAATTAAAAATTGCACTATCACGTTATTTACCAGAAGATACGACAAATAATACTCACCTTGAACTTGTTGCAAATGAATCAGTTGATACACTTAAATCAAAGATGTTATCACGTGCGACAGATACTATGAATTTCGTTGCAACGCATATTGATGCTAAAAGTATAGATGAAATTTGCCATGTGATAAAGCAAGCACGCAATATATTTATCTTCGGTTATGGTGCATCATTTGTTATAGCTACTGATTTGTATCAAAAATTATCACGTATCGGGCTTAATGTCCGATTAGTGCAAGAGACACATTTGTTTATAACAACACTTGCGACACACGATAATCAAGATTGTATTATATTCATTACGAATCAAGGTAGTCATAGTGAATTACGTTCAATGGCTAGTGTCGCAAGTGATTATAATATTCCTATAATCACAATTTCTAGCACAGCTGATAATCCCATAGCACAAGTTTCAAACTACAAGTTAATTTACGGACAAACCGATGAGAATGAATTACGTATGGCAGCAACCACTTCACTGTTTGCACAATTATTTTCAGTTGATGTGTTATATTATCGTTACATTGCATTGAATTATGAATCATCTCTTGATTCCATCACACAATCTAAAATGGCACTCAATAATTATCGAAAGCATTTATCTTTAATAAAATTTAAACATTAACGTTTTCAAATCTTCAGCTACTATAAAAAGCACCTAATGACAGGAATTCCTGAAATTAGGTGCTTTTTAGTTCATTAAGTTATAACAATGTTATTTTATATTTATTGCTTTACGTCATGTTTAAAGAAATCAAATATGTTGTTAGCATTGTCTGTATTATCAATATTACCTTTAAATCGATCACTACCTGGACCAAAACCATACGTATTCACATCTTCTCCAGTATGTCCATTTGTTGTCCAACCTGTATGTGATTTATCATTTATTGGTTTTTGAATTGCATCTTGTAATTTTTGGAATTGCGCTTCATATTCTTTATCTTCCTCATCATATTTCTTCAATGCTTCAGCTTCATCTTTAATCTTACTGATTTGAGAGTTAGAAACTTCAAAGCCATAGCCGTCATTAATTACCTTCTCTGGATCTTTACCTTCTGCTATTTCTTTAGTCATATATGAACCAGAATGCTTCATTTGATGGATAGCTTTTGGATTCCAAACATAGTCTTTACCTTTTGCGATTGTCATACCACCAGTTGAGTGATCTGCTGTTGCAACAACTAATGTATCAGGATGTGATTTTGCATAATTCATCGCATAATCAAATGATTTCTCAAAACCACTCATCTCTGACATTACACCAGTAACATCATTTGGATGTCCTGATTTATCGATTGACGCCCCTTCTACCATCAAGAAGAAACCTTTGTCATTTGATTCTAATCGCTTAATTGCACTGTCTTCCATTTCAACTAGTTTAGGATTTTTTTCTGGCGCATCAATTTGTAATGGCATGTCATTGTCAGCAAACAATCCTAATACTTGTTTACTCGTTGAATTTTGTAGATCTGTTTTATTATCTACAACATCATAACCATCCTTTTTGAATTTATCTGTTAAATTACCATTTTTATCGCCAAAGTATTCTGCACCACCGCCAAGTAATACATCAACTTTATGTTTACCATTAATTTTGTCATTGTAAAATTGCTGTGCAATTTCATCTTTTTTATCTCTGTCATCAACGTGAGCTGCATAAGCTGCAGGTGTTGCATCAGTGATTTCTGCAGTTGAAACTAGACCTGTTGACTTCCCGTTTTCTTTTGCTTGTTCTAATACAGTTTTAACTTTTTGTTTATTTGCATCAACACCAATTGCTCCATTAAATGTTTTATGGCCAGAACTAAATGCCGTTGCACCTGCTGCTGAGTCTGTAACATTTTCCTTTGGATCATCTGGATTTGTACGTTGTGTACCTAATAGGTAGTTATCAAATGCTGTCTTGTCCATTTCTTTAGTTTCAGGATTATCCGCAAAGTATCTATAAGCACTATTATACGATGGTCCCATTCCATCACCTACTAAGAAAATAACATTCTTAGGGTTCTTTGTATTACCCATATATGATACATCGACAGGTTGATCTGAACTATTTCCCCCACTCGATGCGAAAGTTGATTGTGCATTTCCCAAGACAGAACCCATAACAATTGCACTAGTCACCGATACTGTTGCTAACTTATTATAGAATTTCATAATTAATAACTCCTTTAATATGTATTATCAAGCTTATACTGTAAGTGTAAGCAAAGAGTGTTGAGTTATTGTTTTTAAGATGTAAAATTTATGTAAATAAGTTGCATTATATATTCATTTTCATTAATAACTCTCGCTTTTTATCTGAAAAGGATTATATACCATATTCATAATTCTAATATAAAGCTGTCTATTAATAATGATGCATTAAAAAACCTTATCAAGACGATACACGCCTTGATAAGGTTTGATACATTTATATATTCTCTTGTTTAATATACCTAACTTATAACGATCTCCATATAAGAAGATACATTTTTTTAATAAGTCAGATAATTTTATAATTGCTCGTTCTTACTTAACTTATGATAGCCTTTAATGAAATAGAATGCAGTCATTAATAATAAGAAAATAATACCGATTACTACAGATACGACTGTTTCTTTATTAAATAACATACCGATTAATACCATGATAAAGAATGCCATTGTTACATAGTTAGTGATTGCTCCACCTGGCATTTTAAAAGGATGCCCTTTCAATTCTTCAGGGTGATGCTTTCTGAATCTTAAGTGACTAATCAAAATCATAAACCATGGTACCATACCTGGTAAGATAGACGCACTGTAAACATAAACAAAAATACTATCTGCACCTTTAATGAATAGTGGCAAGATAACATTTAATAGTGCTCCAATTAAGATACCAATTGCAATCGCTGTTACTGTCCAGAAAGGAACACCATTTTTCATTACTTTAGTAAAGAATTTAGGTAGCATGCCCTTTTGAGCTAAGTTTAAAGTCATACGGCTCGCACTAAAGATACCTGAGTTACAACCAGACATTGCTGCAGTTAATACTACAAAGTTAATTAATCCAGCAGCGAAAGTAATACCTACTTTAGCAAAAGTCGCAACGAATGGGCTTCCGATGTTGCCTAATTCATTCCAAGGATAAACTGTAACAATTACGAAAATTGCTCCAATATAGAAAATTAATATACGCCAGATTACGCCGTTTACTGCGCTCTTAATATTCTTCTGTGGATCCTTTGTTTCACCTGCTGTAATACCAATCAATTCAACACCTTGATATGAACCAATTACGATTGATAAAGCAAAGAAGAATCCAACCCAACCATTTGGCATAAAGCCACCATGTGACCATAAATTAGATAAACCAATTGCTTCTCCACCATTACCAAGTCCGAAGAAGATTAAGCCAAATCCTGCAACAATCATTAAGATAATTGTAACTACCTTAATCATCGCGAACCAAAATTCAAACTCACCGAAGGCTTTAACAGAAACTAAGTTTGCTCCCATTAACAAGGCAACCACGATAACGCCTGGAATCCATTGTGGTAAATCTGGGAACCAATAATTCATATATTCTCCGACGGCGATAACTTCACTCATACCGACGACTACCCATTGAAATATATTACTCCAAGCAGTCAAATAACCTGCCACTGGGTGTATGTAATCACTTGCAAAGTTGGCAAACGAACCTGATGTAGGATGTAAATAAACCATCTCACCCATTGCTCGCATAACTAAAAATAAAAAGATACCTGCTATTAAATAAGCAAATATTACAGAAGGTCCAGTCCATTTGATTGTACTTGTAGCTCCCATAAATAGACCTACACCTATGGTACCACCCAATGCAATCATCCGCATTTGACGCGCACCTAATCCCCTCTGAAGTTCATTATTATCATTCATCTCATTCAAACCCCATCTCTCTCAAATATAAGTATAATTAATCACTTATCATGTCGCTATTATACTATAAATTGGCAAAATTAAAATACCAAACTAAAACAATGTAAGCCCTTACATTTCCGTTTTTTAATTGTACGCGATTTTACTATAAATTGTAAAGCATAATTTTTCTCCCTCTCCATCTTTTCTTCTATTCTCTACAAATACCTCTCTCAAGGCTTATAAAGTAAAAATTGTATTATTTGTGAAAAGTTTCACAAATGTGTAGAGACATAGTATACTAGCTTTAAATCAAATGAAAGTGAGGACACAACCTTGAACGGAAAAAATGTGCAATGGGATAAAGTTTTTTATGGGAAAGTTTGGGTGAACCATGTCGTAGAAACAATTAAAACCAAAGATATACTTCAAAGTTTTTATTTCAAACGCTATTTGTTACGTGCGATTATGGCAGGTTTTATCTTAGGTACAATTATTGTTTTTGTATTATCACTGAAAGCCAACTTTGGAACTGAAATGTCACCTAGTATTTCTAATCTAATCGCGTCAACTGCATTTAGTTTTGCGCTCGTACTTATTCTTTTTACAAATTCTGAGTTATTAACGAGTAACTTTATGTATTTCACAGTTGGTTTATATTACAGAGTCATTGCCCCCACCCGTGTATTTAAAATATTCACCTTATGTTTTATTGGTAACACGGTTGGAGGCCTCATCCTCTTCTTACTGATGCGTGCTTCTGATGTCATGACACCTGATATGATGATACATCTCGATGCAATAATTGAACACAAGACACTAACAGCAAGTTGGTTTGCAATATTGATCAAGGGGATCTTTGCCAATTTCTTTATCAATATCTCTTTAGTTATTGCAATGCAAATAGATGACGTCTTAGCAAAAATGTTTGTAATGATGTTTGGTGTTTCGATATTTGCCTTTATGGGATACGAACATGTCGTATATAATTCTGTACTATTTGCTGCAGGCTTTATCTATCAGAGTTCAATAATAGAAACGATTCCAGTTATAGTTAATGTAGTATGCGCTGCGATAGGCAACTACATTGGAGGCGGTTTAATCATTGGATTGTTCTATGCTTATCTAAATGATCATCATCAATTCGACAATTAATCGTTAAATTGTCATGAGTTCTTATTCAACCATAATATATGCTATACTTTTTGTAATCTTTCAAATAAAAAGGAGTACATTATGGCTTCAAACTCAATTAAACGAACGCTTAGTTATGCAGTCGTTTTCGGCATTTTATTTTTTCTGTTAAATTATTTTAGTGGTTCACATCACGCATTTATGTCAGTATTTTTAAAATCGCTTTTGGCTGCAGTCGTATTTGGTGTACTATATTTTGTATTATTTTCAATTGTTAATTCTCCAGAACGAAAATATAAATTCGGCATTACGATACCGATTACTTTATTAATTGCTATTTTAGTAAGCGCCTTATTTTCAGCCATAAAAGTTGGTATTATTATAGGTATTATCATTGGTGTTCTTGCAGGATATCTTTGGGAATATATTGAAAAAAAGAAAGCGAGCAGTGATAAAAAGTGAGTCTTGTCTTAGGAATCATCATATTAATATTATTAATCGTCAGTTTAATTCCAAATTTAAAAGCTGTTAAAAAAAGTAAAGCTAATGGTGAAAAGAATCCACGCTTTGCAATTATGGTCGGTATAGATGCTATCTTACTCGTGTTAGTGATAGTTACTTTAATATTCCAATTTACTAAATAATATAACAAAAAGATGTTTACAGTATGAGTCACTAGCTAGACTTAAACTATAAACATCTTTTTTATTAAAGCTTATCTTGTAATAGTAAAAAATATAAGATAGTTGCCCCAATTAAATAAAGCAATGTTGCTATGATAAACGAACGTAAATGAATGGCAAATGGGATCTTACGATTGAATATCGGACCTAATATTAAGTTGCCAATTGCTAATACAAGTGGCCCTCCTAAGAAAAATAATAGTAAATATGCATTCATTATTATTTACTCCCACGCTGTTCAAAATAGTGTTCAATAATTTCATTTGCTGTAACATCTTTAGCAGTAAAATTAAGAGTTTGAAACGGCTGAAGTTCAGTCATACGATTAGTATTAATTATAACGTCTAAACCCGCATTAATTGCCGCTGTCGCACCATTAACCGA
The DNA here is from genome assembly GCF_029774255.1 of Staphylococcus gallinarum. NCBI lineage: Bacteria > Bacillati > Bacillota > Bacilli > Caryophanales > Staphylococcaceae > Staphylococcus > Staphylococcus gallinarum. The sequence continues at coordinate 723,265 of NZ_CP069082.1, read as the reverse complement.
ATCCTCTATTGCTAAACAATTAACTGGATTATAATTTAATTGTTGAACCGCTGTTAAATACAATTCTGGATTAGGCTTTACTTCGTCGACATCTTCACGTCCAACAATAATGTCCATATATTGCTCTAATCCTAAACGTTTAAAGGTAGGTTCAATATCCTTTCTATAACTACTTGTAGCAATTGCCATTGGTATATGACGCTGTTTACAATATTTCATCAACGCTTCTACCTCTTTATTGATTGGCAAATTCACACTTGTTTCGTTATGTTCTTGATATATGGCTGACTTTTTTTCAAGTCCAAGTTGCGCTTCTAAATAGTTATGTAATTCTGTAGCGGCGCCACCAATCGATTGACGATAATAGTCCACAGAAATAGGATCTAAACCATTACCTGTTAAATGATTATTAATAATTTGAAACAGATGTTGCTCAGTGTCAATGATTGTACCATCGAAATCAAATACGACTGCTCTATACATCACACATACCTCCTATTTAACTTTCATTATGTTATTTTAATCACTCAAGTCTGCTGCTGATTCTTTCAATGAAATTACTGCTATCTTAGCATATTTATCTAAAAAACGCGCTCAAACCATTTCGCAACAAATTACAACAACATCATAATATATGCATACATGGTTATACCTATCTAAAAAAGCCTATTACCCAGCAATTTAAGTTGGAGTAATAGGCTCGAGCACTCATATTTTTATTATCGTTTATGCCAATATTTCGCCAATATTGGACCAGTAATATTGTGTACTAAACTAAAGACTGCACCAGGCACAGCTGCTAATGGGCTAAAATGAACCGTAGCTAAGGAAACTGCTAAACCTGAATTTTGCATCCCTACTTCAATCGACACGGCCTTTTTATCTGCACGTTCAAGTTTAAATACTTTAGCTAAAGTATAGCCCAAAGTATAACCTACAACGTTATGTAGAATAACAACTGCAAATATTAACAGACCTGTTTGTAAAATTTGTGACTTACTACCTCCAACAACCGATGCCAAAATCAATGAAATGGCTACAACCGAAACAATTGGAAGTGCAGTTGACGTCTTGGCAGCAAAGTTTTTGAATAGCTTTTGCAACACAAAACCAATAATTATTGGAATTAAGATAACTTGAATTACCGACCAAAACATACTCATAAATGATACTTGTAACCATTGATGTGCGAATAGATAAATTAAAGCTGGTGTCATAATCGGAGCAAGAATTGTCGATACACTTGTAATAGCTACCGATAATGCGACATTGGCATTCGCTAAATAACTCATTACGTTACTAGATGTGCCACCTGGACAACAACCTACTAATATAACTCCAATTGCTACTTCTGCAGGTAAATTAAATAATTTAGCAATGAGAAACGCAGTCGTTGGCATGATTGTAAACTGCAAAATCACACCAATAATAACCGATCTTGGTTGTTGAAAGACAATTTTAAAATCTTTCGGATCTATAGTTAAACCCATACCTAGCATTACAATACCCAATAGATATGGGACAAAGCCGCTTATTGTAGCAAGTTGATTTGGGAATATGAACCCAATAATAGCTGCAATCAACATCCATACTAAGAATGTGTTTGTCGCGAATCTACTTACCTTTGATAACATTTTGAACACTTCCTCTATGTAGTAATAAAGAAAAATGTATCATACTTTCATAGTCTGAACAATATAATTTTCGAAATATTCTAATATTTGTTAATAGTGCTTAACACCCTTGTAATCAACTTTTATTGAACTTCGTTCTTAAGACCTAGTGAATATAACAAAAAAGAGTGGTACAATTTAATAGAAATTAAAACTGGTGAAAATTAAACTACAATTGAATATTATGTATTATATTCAGGTTCATTTTTATATAGATGTGGAGGTATTATATGTTTTTAGATAAAACAGAAACATTTGTGTTGAATATTGGTGGACTTAATAAACGTAAGACACGAAAAGATTTAGCCAAAGTTTGTAAACAAATAAAGTTTTGTAATTCATTCAAGTTTTCAATTTATAAGGAAAAGCATCTATATGCTTTAAAGATTAACTTACCAAAACAACAATTGCCTTATGTGATTAGCTTTTTAAGCTTCCATAATTTTGATATATATCAAATTTTAGAATCTTCATACTCAGATAAATTAATTGATTCTGATCGTTTATTATTATCTTCAAAGCGTTTCGTGTTAACAATAGATGGGTTACGTGATGCTTTTATTAAAGATAAAATTATCGACATTATTAATATGATAAATAATACCGAAGACATCTCATACACTTTTAACAAAAATAAAGTTAATGTAAATTGTTCTGCAGCAGTCTTTTCAAGATTAATTAATAAAATCGCAACTCATAATATAGATATTTTATGTGCTGTAGCACAGCAGCGTGTTGTCCATAAAGCACGTATATCTTAAATTGATTGTTAAAACTAAATCTTTATTACTTACCTCTCTAAATTTGATAGAGAGGATTTTTAAATTTTAGAACATTATTTATAACTAAGTTGAATATCGTTATAAATAAATTTGGATATGTGCGACCTAGTCAGTGCTACTCTCGTGTGTTCTCTATGCTTTGTTTCAACATACAAAGAGCGATGATAGTTATTAGTTCTTGCTAACTATCATCGCTCTTTCTGTTCTATAGCGCTATACTATGATTTATCTATTTGCTCAAATTAATTATTCACAATATTTTCGAATGCTTCACGTACTTGAGGTACTGACATTCCAACAACAACTTGTACGTTTTTCCCACTTTTCACTAATCCATGTGCCATTTGATTATGTGTAAAGTAATCACTATCTTCGACTTTATCTATATCTTCAACTGTTAATCTTAGACGTGTTGTACAGTTCGTTACGTCTTTAATATTTTCTTTACCACCTAAACCTTCTAAGTAATACAACGCTTTTTCTTCATATTCGTTTCCTGCAACAGGTTGTGAGCCTTTATCTTCATTTTTACTCTTATAATCTTTCTTGCTATACAATTTAATGTCATCAGACTCTTTTTTACGACCTGGTAAAGGTATATCGAATTTCAAAATTAAAAATCTGAATAGGACGAAGTAAATACCAGTAAACGCAAGCCCAATAATAATTTGAATAACATAAGTTAACCAATGATTTTGTGCAAGTGGAATCCAGTTTGTTGCAAAGAAATCAATCAAACCTCCACCAAAGTTACCAACTAAACCAAATCCATACATTAAAGTATCCATAGTTGCAGATAAAATAGCATGTAGTACAAATAAGTATGGTGCAATAAATAAGAACGTAAATTCTAATGGTTCAGTAATACCTACAACTACAGCAGTTAATGTTGCTGGAATTAACAATGCTGCAATCTTTTTCTTATTTTCTTTAGGTGTCGTTGAATACATTGCTAACGCAATACCAATTGCACCAAAGACCTTACCATTCCCTTGAAGCATAAATCCATATGGGAATTGTTCTTTTAATGGTTTCGAGCTTCTAGCAAAGTCATTTACATGTTCAAACCATTCTGCTTTCAATCCATGATTCACTACGACTGGACCTACTTCGATAGGTGCATAAATAAAGTGGTGTAACCCAGTAGGAATTAATACTCTTTCTAAGAAATGGTAGAGCCATACGCCTATATATCCTGAACCAATAATAAATCCTTGTAATGATGAAATACCATTTTGAACTGTTGGCCATACAATACAAGTGATTAATGCTACAGGTAACATAACAAAGAATGATATTGTAACAACAAAAGTCAATCCTTGGAACACACCTAGCATTTCTGGTAGCCTCTTACTGTAATATCTATTATGTATCCAGGTAATAATACTTGAAATGATAATACCACCTAGAATATTTGTATCTAATGTTTCAATACCTGCAATAGCTTTTAGACCAGTAACATTTTCAACACCTTTTTCTAAGTTGGCACCAAATGTATGTGGCCATTGCGTTAAAATTGCATTTATAAATGTATTAAACATTAAATAACCCATTAATGCTGCAAGTGCTGCATGCCCAGGTGCTTTTTTAGCTAAAGAGAGTGGCAAACCTACTACAAAAACAATTTCCATGTGATTGAAAATAGTCCAACCACCCGCTTCAATTACGGACCAAATTTTAAACCATGTTGTTCCATCCTTAGCAATACTTCCCATAATAGCCGGATTTTTAAATAAAGTAGCAAAACCTAAGACTATACCAAAAAATGCAAACATCAATACAGGCACAATCATAGCACTACCAAATCGTTTTATTGCATTCATTTACATCCCTCCTACCGTCAAAATAAAATCTATTGTTACTTTTTATCTTGACTTGCATACCTTTCAATATTTAACTTTCTTACATCATATAGTAACCGCTTACATATAAACAATAGTTTGACGATAAATCGAATAATTTTATATAATCAGATTATATTTTCATAACACGAAAATATTTTCAAAAAATGGGGTGATACTATTTTTTTAGATGAACGTATAAATAGCAACTTTAATAAGTTGAATGACAATGATCTACATATCGCACAATATATTAATACTCATATCGAAGCATGTAAATCAATGAAGATTCAAGAATTAGCGCAAGCAACACATGCTTCCAATGCGACGATACATCGTTTTGCTAGAAAATTAGGCTTTGATGGGTATAGTGACTTTAAGTCTTACTTAAAATTCGAAAGTGAACAAACTCATGCATTAACGACAGACTCTATTGACAATTTCAAACAAGAAATTACAAATACCTTTAATTATTTAGATCGCATTGATTTTAAACTCGTAACTAATAAAATAAATCAAGCTGATACTATCTATCTCTATGGTACTGGATTAGCCCAAATGAATGTCGCACAAGAAGCGCAGCGTATCTTACTTACAGTGCATAAGAATATTATTGTTTTGCATGATCCCCATGAATTCAAGATGATTTTAAATAAAACAACGTCGAAAGACTTGTTCTTTATTATTTCATTATCTGGAGAATCTAAACAGTTAGAAGGTATTACGAATTTGCTACGTTTGCGTCATCATTACTTTATTTCTATTACAAATTTAAAAGATAACTCGTTAGCTCAAAAGGCAAATTATAATATTTACGTGTCTAGTAATACTTTTTTCCTTCAAGATGGCACTGATTATTCTAGTTTTATTAGTTATCATATCTTTTTCGAGACATTATTACGTAAATATAATGAGAGAATTGAAAATGGTGAATTACAGATTCAGATTTAAGCTAATCTAAAAATGGCATGCCAACCCAAGGTTGAATGCGTCTTTCGGGTTGGAATTTTTTTAAAAGATTGTTTTGCTCGCTTTCCTAGGGGACAGCTTCAGCCTGTAGTCTTCAGCTTGTCCTGTTCCCTTAGGAGTCTCGCACACAATCTCGCATATATTACTAATAACTATTTGGTTGTTTATATTTAAATCATGATATGCTTTTTTTACTATTTTTCATTTTATCATTCATGCTGTTTATCATTCTTCTTTTTACTTTGCTCCCTTTCCTAGGGGACAGCTTCAGCCTGTAGTCTTCAGCTTGTCCTGTTCCCTTAGGAGTCTCGCACACAATCTCGCATATATTACTAATAACTATTCGGTTGTTTATATTTTTATCATGATATGCTTTTTTCCTTTCAAATAAAAAAGGTGATTTCTATTATTATTGCAATAGAAATCACCTTAATTTATTAGTCAGAGTTTTAAATCTCTAGACATCTTATTTAGAAAATGAGTAATGACTCTCCTATATATTTTAATAAAGCACTGTAACCTACTAAGATTAATTACATTTCTGCTTCAAAATCTTCTAATGCGATTTGTAACTTATCAAATAACATTTCAAAGCCATGGGCAGTAGAATCATGATACTCTTTTTTCTTTTGTTTATATTCTAATGTTGTAAATCTTCTTTCTCTTGGTACTACAGCATTATACGTAAATACCATTTGTGTGATGCCTGGTTCGCGTTCAAATATTTCTACTTCTATAGTATCTTCAGAATCACTCAGTTCAGGCATGCCTATTGTCATTACAATATATTCGTAAGGTGTTAATGTGATAAAGCTTCCTTGGACTATATTTTCCTTACCTTTTCTAACGTCGACAATTTTATACGTTCCATTCTGATTCGCATCAACCTGTATTGTTTTATTCGTTCGCTCAGATGTCATAAACCATTGCTTTAAAAAACGTTGATCTGTCCACGCTTGATATAATAATTCAGGCTCGACTTTAAATAATCGTTCAAGTTGTATCTCAACATTTTCATTTTCAATATTATATCTTGCCACGATTGTTCACCTACTTTCACTCTTAAGTATATTTTAACTCATTCTAGGTAAGTTCTAAACAATAATCCTTTTATTTCGATTAAGTTAAACAAATATAAATCTAAATATTTATTACACTTACTTAGTATTTTTATTTTCATTACATCTATTTACAGAATTTAAAGTTAGTAAATAACGTTATTGTTTATTATACATTAATTTAAAATATACAATTAAACATTAGCATGTGAATCTAACAATCTAGCTATGCTTTACGCTTTTTCTTATCTAATCTCGGTAATCTAAAGAAAATTGCTACTAAACCACAGACACCTAATAACGCAGGATAAATAGCGTATGGAACTAAATCAAATGGTGATATGGATGCAACACCAGCAGCTGCTATAACTTGTGGACTATATGGTAAAAGCCCTTGGAAACAACTAGCAAACATATCTAAAATACTTGCCGACTTTCGAGGATCGACATCGTATTCATCAGCGATGTCTTTAGCTAACGGACCGGCCATAAGTATAGAAATCGTATTATTCGCAGTAGCAATATCTGCAGCACTTACCAATCCGGCAATACCCAGTTCTGCTCCACGTTTCGATTTAACTCTATTACGCACAAAATTTAATAACCACGTAATGCCTCCATTATGTTGAATCAACGCAACTAAACCACCAATTAACAATGCAATAATTGCAATATCTTCCATGCCGACAATACCTTTTGATATTGAACTTAATAGCCCTTTCCAGCCAAATGAATGATCAACCAATCCTATAATCGCAGATAGTAAAGTACCACCAATTAAGACAATGATTACATTAATTCCTACTAATGCCAGTATAAGTACCAATAAATATGGTATAACTTTAATTATATTATAATCATAATTTTTAGTCGCATCGATATGTGCACCATTTGTTAAAAACCATAGTGCAATAATAGTCAGTATTGCCCCAGGAAGTACTATTTTTATATTTACTTTAAATTTGTCACTCATTTTTGTCTTTTGTGTGCGTACTGCGGCAATTGTCGTATCAGAAATCATCGATAGATTATCACCAAACATCGCACCACCTACAACTGTAGCCATTGTAATCGCAGCTGATACATCTGTTGCTTGACTCAATCCGAAGCCTACAGGTGCGATTGCAGCAACTGTTCCTACAGATGTCCCCATAGAAACAGACACAAACATACAAATAATAAATAAGCCTACTATGATTAAATTTTCTGGAATAATTGATAAACCTAAATTAACAGTGGATTTTACACCACCCATATCTTCCGTTGTTTGTGAAAAGGCACCAGCCAATAGGAAAATCAACATCATTAACACAATGTTAGAGTGTCCTGCACCTTTCGTGAATATTTCAACTTTCTGTTGAAACGATTCTTTTCTATTTAATAACAAGCCAATGATAGAGGCCACAATAATTGCAACGTTTAATGGCATTGTCGTAAAATCACCCGTTGCTATACCAACACCTAGAAACATCGCCACAAAGACGATTAAAGGAATCAATGCCCATGCATTGCCTTTATACTGCTCTTTCATATTCAACCTACTTCCTTTGATATCAATTATGATTTAACGGTTTAATATCTTATAAAAATTAAAAACTCTTTTCATTCATTTGAAGAAAAGAGTTAATTTAAGCTCCTTATCTTCTAGCAATAGTTGCTACTGGATTTGGCACACGCTTTTACATGTTGCCGAAGTATCATAGGGCCAGTCCCTCCACTTCTCTTGATAAGTATGTTTTATTTTTTTACTACAAGAATTCTTGAATGTTAACGTCAAATACTGCTAAATATTAATATTTAATCTGAACTTTGTCAAACTTATTCCTTTAATAAACGAGTACAGAGTTTGATGATTTAACATGTGCATTACTATTCTGTTGGACGTTCAATGATGAATGATTGTCCAAGATTCGCATAATTATTTCCAGCTAAACGACTCACAGCTCCTAATGCTTTAGAATCAATCTTATGCGGTTCTATATAAACTGTATCATCAATATGAAACATCACTACTTCTCCAATAATTAAATCAGATCCCTCTTGTTTATCACCTAAGGGAATAATTCTATCTAATTTACACTCTAAGCGTATCTTAGCTTGTTCAATCCCAGGTACAGATACGACATCAGAATCAACGCATGTTAAGTCTGTTCGTTCTAATTCATTCAATGACCTTGCAATTGGAGCTGCTGTACGATTAATTTGTTCTACAGTATCTTCATCTGTTATATGCACAACAAATGCTTCAGTTGCTTCGATATTTAAGGAAGTATCCTTCCTTTTGCCTGCAGTTCGAGTTGTTGATAGCATAATCATCGGTGGCGCACTATTGACCACATTAAAGAAACTAAAAGGGGCTGCATTGAGCATGCCTTTCTCATCTTGTGATGTTACAAATGCAATGGGTCTTGGGATAACACTACCACTCAATAACTTATAGTTTTGTTGCTTTGTTAACTTTGCTGCTTCGAATTTTTTCATTTGTTCTACTCCTCATAAATAAAAAGTTAGAAAATCAACTTCCAGATTTTCTAACTTTTTGTTGTTTAATCTATTTGGGTTCCGCCTGTAACACCATACACTTGACCAGTTGTATAGCTAGATTCTTCAGCTGCGAGATGGACATATACACCTGCCAACTCAACAGGTTGACCTGCACGTCCTAGTACTGACTTTTGACCAAAGGTCGGTATCTTCGATTGAGGTTGTCCTCCTGAGATTTGTAACGGTGACCAGAATGGACCAGGGGCAACACAATTAACACGTATACCTTGTTCACCTAATTCTTCAGATAAACTTTTGGTCAATGAAATGATTGCCGCTTTGGTTGCAGCATAATCATGCAATATTGGACTTGGATTATAACCTTGAACAGAAGATGTCAATGTAATCGTTGCTCCGGGTTTTAAATAATCTATCGCCTTTTGTACTGTCCAAAATATAGGATAAACATTCGTTTCAAAGGTTTCTGTAAAGGAAGCTGTATCAAAGCCTTTGATACTTTCTCGATATTGCTGATGACCAGCGACTAACGTCACATTGTCCAGTCCACCTAATTCTTGATGTGCCTGTGCAACCAAGTCATAGTTAAATTGTTCATTTCGAATATCACCCGGTATAAGCACTGCTTTACTGCCAGCAGCTTCAATTACCTGTTTCACTTCTTCAGCATCGACTTGTTCATCAGGGAGGTAATTAATTGCAACATCCGCACCTTCTTTTGCATACGCAATTGCAGCAGCACGACCTATTGCAGAATCACCACCAGTTACTAACATTTTATAACCTTCTAATCTATGATGGCCTGTATATGATGATTCTCCACAATCTGGTTGAGGGTCTAATTGTTGTTGTAGTCCAGGAACAGGTTGTTCTTGCTTTGGAAAATCTTTGTTTGAAAATTTCTTTCTAGGATCTTGAGCAGACATAAGTAAACACTCCTTAATACATTTTACTTATATATTCAATACCCAATATGTTTCTGATTAATACAAAATAGCACTAATTATAATTAAACTTCATTTAATAGCTTTTGTACAAAAGTAACAAAATAATCTGGTACCTTTTCTAAAATACGCTCATCCGGATCATACTTCGGATGATGTAAATCATATTCACTGTTTGAGCCAATAAAGACAAATACGCTTGGGTATTGTTGAGAGAATCCAGAAAAATCCTCGCCAATTGTTAACGGTTCGTCCATAATACTTACGTTGTAACCTACTTCTTTTGCAACGGTAATGGCGTCATTTGTCAATTTTTCATCATTAACGACAGCACCAGGGAGACGGTGGTAGATTGTTTCTATTTCAACATTAAAGGCTTTGGCTAATCCATCGCCAATTGCTTTTAATCGTTGTTCAATTTCATTTCTTTTATCTTCGTCAAAGCTTCTTACCGTACCTTGTACATACGCATGATCAGCAATAACATTCCAAGTATTACCGCTTGAAACCTCACCAATTGTTACGACAGCATTATCAAATGCTGACATATTACGACTGACAATAGATTGCACACTGTTTATCAATTGACCTAATACAATGACTGGATCATTTCCTTGCTCAGGCTTTGCTGCATGCGCACCTGTTCCCTTTATCTTATATTCAAAACGATCCACTGATGATGTGATGACACCAGATTTCACTGCAAACTCGCCAATATCTAATGTAGGGTAGTTATGATAACCTAACACTGCTTTAGCACCATCAATCGCTTTGGTATCTGTAATGTAAAACGCTCCATAACCTAATTCTTCTGCTGGTTGGAAAATAAACCTTACTCTTCCATTTAAATCTGACTCTACTTCCTTCAAACGTGTTGCTACGGCCAAGATACTTGCCATATGTATATCATGACCACATGCATGCATTACGCCTTCATTTGTAGAAGCAAATTCATTTTCTACTTGTTCATTAATTGGTAAAGCATCAATGTCTGTTCTAACTGCTACAAATGAATCTCCTTGACCGATTTCCGCGACTAAACCCGTTTCTAATGGTAAATCTAAAATTGTTATATCATATGATTCTAATATACGACGCAACCTTTTCGTCGTTTCATATTCATACTCTGATAATTCAGGATACTGATGAAACGTTCTTCTCCAATTTATATAATCTTCATATTGTGGCATGTTATGTCACGTCCCTTCTTTATTTATTAAATTCTTTATTAAATAGTAACAAAGCGTTACTACAATTACTCCCATTGCTAAATTGTTCGTAACTAAAATAATACATATTGTTAAGCAAACTGTGCTTACATGCACCACTGGCGCTTGCTTTATATATGCAATCGTTCTTCTATCAAATGTGCTAAATGCAATAGTTATCAGTACAGTTGCTAAGACTGCCATAGGGATTTGAATCAATAAAGAACCAAACAGATAGATACTGAGCAATAAAAAGCTTCCAGTAATTAATGAAGATACTCTAGAAGTGCCACCCATAGCAACATTGAATCGCGATTGACCTACAAGTGCACTTCCACCATATCCACCTAAGAAACTCGTGATAATATTAGCAATCCCTTGACCTATAGATTCCTTGCTTACATCACTTTCAACTTTCGTAAGTTGATCTAACACTTGCTCGGTAAGTGCGTTTTGAATTGTTGCAACTATAGCCATCGCAATACCATAAACCAATGCAGTCAACCATAATTGGCGATTCATTATATGATCAAACATAATAAATAAATTGAAATCGAGTTGAACCATAGAGATATCTTTCACTAATTCACTATTTAATTGGAATAGCCAAGTAACGATAGACATTACCACTATCGTTATCAAAGGGGATGGAATTTGATTTGTAATTTTGGGTAACCCCCAAATCATCACAAACGAAACAACTACGATACCATATGTTGTTATTGTAGATGGAAAAATATGCTCTAATTGAGATGATAATAATATTATACCTAACGCATTCATAAAGCCAATTACAACACCTTGAGGTACGATATCAATAAGACGATTCAATCGACATAAACCAAATATAATTTGAGTTAGTCCCATGATAAACGTTGCCATAATTAGACCGACTAACCCGGAATCCGAAACCAAAGGGGCAACTATCAGTGAAACACCACTGCTTGGAGCTGATATCATTAATGAACGATTGCCGACAATACTTATGACAATCATAATAATACCTGTACTCATTAATCCAATAGAAGGACTCACACCTGCAATAAAAGAAAAAGCAATTGCACCAGGTATTAATGACAATGCTAATAGTATACCAACCAATACATTATGCTTTAAATTATTCGTTCATTGTGTGAGATAAGTATTTTTTTCCATACGTTGCGCACCTCCTATCCCCCTTGCATCTATATTATCATAATTGTCAAAATATTTAATAAACTCCGATTTGTAATTTTTTCCGTTACATTAATGATGTATCAAATATTTTAAAAATCTCAAAAAACAAAAATGGGACGTGAATCTATTTATCTTCCAAACAGATTTCGTCGTCCCATTAATTCACATATTTATTTCATTATAAAATTCATGATTCAAAGATGCTTTCAAGTTTGACAACCTAACAAACTGAAACATTGTGAAATGAATATCTGAGCTGCCTTAACGTATTATAATTCAAAAGAATTATCTACAATGACCTTGCCATCTTTAATAACTTTTTGAGCATGGTTTACGCCATAATGATACGGAATATATTCATGGTTTGGTGCATCCCAAACAACAATATTTGCTTTATCACCTTTATTAATTGTACCAGCATCAACATCAATTGCTTTTGCTGCGTTTACCGTAACAGCATTCCAAATTTCATTTGGTGATAATTTTAATTTTAATGCTGCGATAGACATAACTAACTGTAAGTTATTCGTTACACAACTACCAGGATTAAAATCAGTAGCAATTGCAATTGCTCCATTATTATCAATCATACCGCGCGCATCTGCATATTGTTCTTTATCTAAATAGAAAGTAGTTCCTGGTAATAATACCGCTACTGTATCACTATCTCTTAATTTAGCTTTGCCTTCTTCACTAGATGCCACAAGGTGATCTGCAGAAATCGCACCTTCATCAATTGCTAATTCTAAACCACCTAATGGATCTATTTCATCGGCATGAATCTTCACAGCAAAGCCTTGCTCTTTAGCTGCTTGCATATATTTTTTAGATTCTTCTACGGTAAATACGCCTGTTTCACAGAATATATCTGCGAAGTCTGCATAACTTTTAACTTCCGGTAATAAGTCAATCATTTCTTGTAAGAAAGCTTGGTTTGATTCAGCATCTTTAGGTACCGCATGTGGTCCAAGGAATGTGTGTTTCATATCTAAGTTATATTTCTCAGCAAGTCGATTTGAAACTTTTAATTGCTTTAATTCATTTTCCTTATCTAAACCGTAACCACTTTTACTTTCGACAGCTAACACACCATGTTGAATCATTGTTAATAGATTTTTCTCAGCTTTTTCAAATAATTCATCTTCTGTGGCATTGCGTGTAGCTTCAACTGTTGATAAGATTCCGCCACCTTGCTCTAAAATTTCTAAATAAGAAACACCTTGTCGTTTTAATGACATTTCGTGTTCTCTCGAACCGCCGTGAACTAAATGCGTATGTGCTTCTACTAATGCTGGTGATACTACTTTACCAGCGGCATCTATTGTTTCATTAGCTTCATATTCATCTGTATGTGAACCAGAATAAACGACCTTTCCATCATTGATAACGACTGTACCATTTTCAATGATTTCTAATTCATTTAATTCTGCTCCTTTTAAAGGTCTATCCGTAGATTTCGGTAAAATTAACTGTTTTATGTTTTGGATAATTAAATCGTTCATTATTTCGCTCCTTTACCATTAATCATTGGAATTTTGATGCCTTTTTCATTTGCAACATCAATCGCTGATTGATAACCTGCATCAGCATGTCTCACTACTCCCATACCCGGATCTGTAGTTAATACACGTCCTAATCGTTTATCAGCTCGTTCTGAACCATCTGCTACAACTACCATACCAGCATGTAAAGAGTAACCCATACCTACACCACCACCATGGTGGAATGAAATCCAAGAACCACCAGCTGCTGTATTGATTAAGGCATTTAATACTGCCCAGTCACCTACAGCATCTGAACCATCTTGCATCCCTTCTGTTTCACGGTTTGGACTCGCAACTGAACCAGAATCTAAATGGTCACGACCAATAACGATTGGTGCTGAAATTTCACCTTCACGAACAAGTCTATTTAATGCTAAGCCCATCTTCGCTCTTTCTTCATATCCTAACCAAGCAATTCTTGATGGTAAACCTTGGAACGCAATTTTTTCCTCTGCCAAATCTAACCATCTAATTAACTTTTCGTTATCTGGGAATAATTTTCTCATTTCTTCATCTGCACGTTCAATGTCTTTTGGATCACCACTTAATGCCGCAAAACGGAATGGTCCTTTACCTTCACAGAATAGCGGTCTAATATATGCTGGTACGAATCCAGGGAAATCAAATGCATTTTCCAAGCCATTATTATATGCAACTTGGCGAATATTATTACCATAATCAAACGCAACTGCACCTTTTTGTTGGAAAGCTAACATTAATGATACGTGTTCTTTCATTGAAGCTTCAGATTTTTCTACATATTCTTTAGGATCTTTTTCTCTTAATGCCTTTGCCTCTTCTAAAGAGTAACCTTGTGGTACATATCCATTTAAAGGATCATGTGCACTTGTTTGGTCAGTAATGATATCAATTTTAAAGCCTTTATCTAAAATTGCTTTATGCGTATCAACTGCATTACCCACTAGGCCAATTGAAAGTGGTTTACCTGCATCGCGTGCTTCAGCTGCTAATTCTAAAGCTTCATCTAAGCTATGTGTTTTTACGTCGCAATAACGTGTTTCAATACGTTTATCAATTCGCGTTTCATCTACATCTACGCCAATTACGACTCCACCATTCATCGTAACAGCAAGTGGTTGCGCACCACCCATACCGCCTAATCCAGCCGTTAATGTAACTGTGCCAGTCAATTTACCATCAAAATGTTGATTAGCTAATTCACCAAATGTCTCATATGTTCCTTGAACAATACCTTGTGAACCAATGTAAATCCAGCTACCTGCTGTCATTTGCCCATACATCATCAAGCCTTTTTTATCTAATTCATTAAAGTGATCCCAATTAGCCCATTCTGGAACTAATACTGAATTTGATAATAATACGCGAGGTGCTTCTTCATGTGTTTTAAATACAGCAACAGGTTTACCTGATTGAACTAACATAGTCTCATCAGCTTCTAAATCACGTAAAGTATTTTCAATAGCTTCAAATGCTTCCCAGTTTCTAGCAGCTTTACCAATACCACCATAAACAACTAAATCTTCTGGTCGCTCCGCTACTTCAGGATCTAAGTTGTTATACAACATTCGTAATACGGCTTCTTGTTCCCATCCTTTACACTCTATATCTAAACCTTTTTTAGCTTCGATTTTTCGCATAGTTCACTACTCCTTTGTTTTATTATAATTTTTCATTAATATATGCAATATTGCACAATTACCCCTAAAATCAAATCATATTTCATAGTTGCATTTTTAATTATCATACTTGTTATATAATTCAGTATATTATGATAATATATAGACTACAAATATAAATAAACTACCTATTTATAGTTTTAAGTTATAAATGGTAGTTATTACTTTGGAGGATAAGTATGAAAATAATACAGTTAGAATATTTTGTTGCTGTCGTTAAATATAATAGTTTTACTAAAGCAGCTAATTTTTTACATATTAGCCAACCTTCACTGACTGCGACCATAAAAAAGATGGAAGCAGATTTAGGCTACGACTTATTCATTCGTACAACCAAGGAAATAAAAATCACTGAAAAAGGCATTCAATTTTACAACTATGCACAAGGTTTAATTCACCATTATCATCAAACAATTGAAAAAATGTATGATTTAAATACGAGTCATGCACCTAAAATAAAGCTATCTATTCTAGAGTCTTCAAACCAATGGATTTCACAAGTCATTTCCATTCATAGAAAGCAATTTACTGATCAAACTTATTTGGTTTCTGAGGTACACGATCAATCAAAAACAATTGATCAATTATTAAATTTTGAAAATCATATTGGACTAACAAATGAAATTATCAATCACGAAGCGATAAAATCAATTCCTTTATATAAAGAATCTTATGTTCTCATTACACCTAAAAATGCCTTTCCAGATATAAAGGCCATTGAAATAGAAGATTTACCGTTGATATTACCAACTAAAGGATCTCAAGTGCGCAAACATTTAGATGATTACTTTAATCGTATGAATATTAGACCTAATGTCATCATGGAAGTTGATCGCTTTGAAGCGGCAGCAAATTTTGTACACAAAGGACTCGGATACGCAGTTATACCTCAAGTATATTTCCAATCCTTTAACACACGAGATTTAGACGTCATTCATATTAAACCCAACCTAGGACGCACGATATACATCAATTATTTACAAAAAAGAAAGCACTCGGAACGAGTACTTTCTCTTATAAACCAATGTATAAATTACTGGGACATTACACAATAAAGTGGTGTAAAAAGTTTGCTGATAATTTTGCAGTTCTATTATCAATATCATATTTCGGATTCGTTTCCGCAATACTAATAGTCGATACTTTATCATTAGAAACAATGCGCTTTGAGAGTTCTAAGACAATATGTGGAAACAATCCGAGTACACCATTAGCGCTCACTCCTGGTGCAAATGCACTATCAATGACATCCATACAAATCGTAAACATTATAACATCATGATCATGGACAAACCTCTCAATTTTATCTTTGATTGGAGGAGAAATTTGATGTAAAAGTTCTTCAGAATATACATAACTGATGTCCTTTTCTTCTGCGTAATCAAATAACCCTTGTGTATTTCCACCTTGTTGAATACCTAACACTAAATAATCAGCATTATCGTCTTGTTCAAGAATTTGTCTAAAGCTTGTACCAGAAGTTGAACCCGATTCTTTACGTGTATCAAAATGTGCATCAATATTAATGACACCAATTGATTCATCAGGGTATGCTTGTCGCGTGCCTAGATATTGTGCATAAGCTATATCATGCCCACCACCTAATAAAAATGTCTGTTGGTGTCGTTGAATAGAATTCGCTACATAATGTGCAAATTCTTGTTGCGTTTCTTCAAGTTTTTCATGATTATGCTCGACATTTCCGTAGTCAAATATCGGTGTTGTATTTTGAACTGGTAGATTGGCAAATGCTTGCTTTATAGCATTTGGCCCCTCTTTGGCACCAATTCTCCCCTTATTCAACTCGACACCTTTGTCCACTGCATAGCCTAGTATACCTATGCCCTGACGTGAACCACTAGGAGCTTCGTTAATATCTCCAAAATGGATTGTTTGAAAATGCCTAAATTGAGCAGAATCTTGTTCACTGTCAATTCTACCTTTCCATAATTCACGTTGTGCTAACTTATACATAGTTCTCCTCCTTTTGAATCGCTATGAACAATTAAAGTATACGCTTACATTAATTACAATTCAATTTATAATTATAATTTACCCACTTCTTAATTATTTAAATTTTAAAGTCTAACATTATTTAAAAATGCATTTTCTAATCATTCCGAGTATTACATTTCAATGATATTTACTTGAATTTAATTTATTTCTTTAGGATAAATATGTATAATTAACTACAAATGAATTAATTGAAACCCTACTGGAGGTTACATAATGAATACAAAACGTATACCTGGTTTTCAATGGGCAATGAGCATTTTTATATTTTACGTCATTGCCTTTGCATTACCGATTATACTTAAAGATTTTCAAAGTAAAATTCCATTCAAAACTTTTGTCTTTGAAATGAGTGTGCTCGCACCTTTTATTGCAGCAATCATCTGTATAGCAGTGTTTAAACATAAACGTGCACAACTAGGTGGCTTGAAGTTTTCACTAAGCCTTAAGGTAATTGAACGTTTGATATTAGCATTGATATTACCATTAGCTATCTTTATCATTGCCATGGTCAGTTTCAATGTCTTTGCCGATAGCTTTGTCTTATTACAATCAGAAGATTTGTCAGTGTCAATATTTTCTGTGATTATCGGTCAATTATTAATGGCGTTCTTTGTTGAATTTGGTTTCCGTTCTTATTTACAACATATAGTTGAAACTAAAATCAGTACATTTTTCGCATCTATTTTAGTTGGTATCATGTATGCAATATGGAATATTAATATCGCATTTTCATTTGAATATACACTTTATAATTTATTATATTCGTTTGCATTTTCAATGATTATTGGTGAATTAATCCGCTCTACAAAAGGACGCACAATCTATATTGCAACATTATTCCATGCAGCAATGTCATTTGGTTTAGTATTTTTATTCAATGAAGAATTAGGCTATGTATTTTCTATGAAGGTAATCGCCTTTTCTACAGCAGCTGTTGCAGTAGTTTATATCATCTTAAGTTACATTATTCGCATCTTCTTCTACTTCTTTACAAAACGTAATTTAGATGAAGTAGACGATAATAATTATCTCGATCATGTAAATGAACATTCAGATAATAACAACACTACTGACAATACGCAATCACTTGATAATACAGCTACAGTAGCGACTGCTAGTCATAGTCAACAATCACACAACAAAGATAGTGCCTTAACAAATGATACTCAAAATGGTACTCAACAAAATACCGAGCTAACTGACAAGCAAACAAATGATACTCAAACTGATCATATTAAATCTGATAATTCAGAGCAAAGCGCTACACACCAACAGGTTACTCACAACACTTTACCAGAGGATGAATCACAACAAACAGAACAACCTGAAATACAGTCAACTAAAGATGCTGATGAAATCGTTTATCCTGAAAGTACAACAGAGACGCAACAAAGTAAGACACAGAGTGCTGTTGAAACAACAACTGAGAGAGCAAATCATGATGATGAACAACATGATGGTGAACTAAAGCAAAGTGCGCGTTATAAATCAGATCGTAAATCATCTGCTGTAAGTGAAGCACAAGCTTCAATTGCCCAAGATGAACAATCGTCTGAAACATCATCTACTGATGATTCTACTGATGAAGAAAGCACTCATAACGAACGCTCTAGCTTCAATTTAAAAAGCAAACGTGGACATAGACGTTAAACATTAAGTTTCTCGTGTTTAAACCATATTACATTCAATATATAAGACACATCGTTAATATAGTAGTTTCTATTATATTATGCGTATGTGTCTTATTTTTTATCTTAGAAGTAAATACCAGAAGAACTATTGAACGTAGTGTAAGAAGTCAGCGTATGTGTTATATCATTTCTTCTTCATCATATTAGGTAAGCGAGCAATACGAATTAGAAAGATAAATAGAATATCTCCTTTCACCTAGTATACTGGCGTGTGTTTGGAAATTGAATTATATTAAAATCGTTGACTTGATAATTTACTGCTTATAATTTCACTGTATTATTTGCGAGACACCTGAGGGAGCAGGATGCGTGTCGAGACCAAGGCTCGACCCAGCCCCCTAGGTAAGCGAGCAATATAATTTATAATACATAATACAAATTACACAATTATCAAATAAAAAAAAGGCAGTCCTCAAATAATTGAAGCCTGCCTCTTATTTACTTAATGCAAATCATTACCATAAATTAGAAACTATTTATTTTTCACTTGAACACCTGAAGGGGTCCCCACAATAACTTGATCTGTTACATCCAAGAAATATCCAGTTTCCAATACACCAATTAAATGAATCAAATATTCATGCATTGCAAACGGTTCAATATCCTTATTCAATACTAAGTCTAATATGTAATTGCCATTATCTGTAATAAAAGGAACATCGTCAACCATACGTCTAATTGCCGTTACACCCTTACTACGCTCTATTTCCTTAGCTATTAACAACCAATTGAATTTATCCACCTCAACAGGAAGTTTGAAAGTTTCTCCTAAGTATGAAACTAGCTTAGAATCATCTACAAGGACAACAAATCTTTTTGCCATGGCATCAATAACCTTTTCTCTAAAGAGTGCACCACCGCCACCCTTTATAAGATTCAAATTAGGATCGACCTCGTCAGCCCCGTCAATTGCTAAATCAATATGTTCAACATCGTTAACATCTACCACATGCATCCCTAATTCCTTAGCAATAAATGCAGTCTTATTAGATGTACACACTCCCGTAATATTAATTTGTTCTCGCTCAAGCTTTTCTGCTATTTTTGGGACAAGTAACTCAATTGTTGAGCCTGAACCTATGCCTAGTATCATACCGTCTTTAATCTGGTCTAATGCATCATTAAATGTACTTATTTTCAGCTGTTTCTTATCCATAATGCTTCCCCTCTACTCACAGTACTTTTATTTTTATTGTACATGAGTTTATTAAAAATACCTAGTTAAAAAATAAAATTCAAGATATATAAACCTTTACTTTTCATTATAATGCGATTGCTTTAAAATTATAGTAATTAATCATATATTCGGGGGAGTGGCACAAATGATATATGCCTTAAATGCGATTGCTACTGGTAAAGTTCAAGACTTACCATATAGTAAGAAAAGACCAATGCGTTCAGCACTAGATAAAGTTAAATTCAAAGGGGAAATGTATTTAACTAAAACTGGGTTTGTCGAAGATGAACAAGAGTATAAAGATCACGGCGGTCCAGATAAAGCTGTTTGTCTTTATAGCAAGAAAAATTACAGACTTTGGGCAGATGACCTCTCAGAATTACCGAACTATGCAATGTTCGGAGAAAATCTAACCGCTATAGATTTAGATGAGCAAGATGTTTGTTTCGGAAATCAATATCAGCTAGGTGAAGCCATACTTGAAGTTTCCGAAATACGAGAACCTTGTTGGAAAATACAAGAAAAGTATCAAATTAAAGATTTAGCTAAAAGAATGTCACAATCTTGTAAGACTGGATTTTACTTTCGTGTGATTCAAGAAGGCTTTGTACATGAAACATCCAATTTAAAACTTATTAAAACAGCAGAGCCAGAAACTGCCCTATCAGTTCATGAATTAAATGATATTTATTACAACGATAAATTTAACATCACACGTTTAAAATACGCAATTAACAATCCATACTTAACTGAAAAGCGGAAAGCAAAACTTGAAAAGTTCCTATCAAGAGCAGAAGCAAAAGCAACAAAATAATAACAATAATATTAAAAACCACCAATACCTGAGCAATCAGCTAATGGATTGGTGGTTTTATGCTTTAAAAATATTTAATTATTGTAATCTATTGTTCTTTTCCTTTTTCAAAAATCTTATAAGATGTTTTAGAATAATAAGGTTGTCCCGCTTCTATAATTGATGGCGCTTCTTCGCCTAATAAATTTATATCGTTTGGTATACATTGTGTTTCAAGTGTGAATCCAGAATGTGCTTTATAAATATTAAAGTCACTTTCCCAACTTGTTGTATCATTGAAAGTAAATATAACTACATTAGGCATATCTGTCTGAACTTTCAATAGAAAATGTTTATTCTCGACAGTCATTTCATTATTTCCAATGTCAAATGGATGATCGATGCCACCGTAGCGAGACATTTGTTCTTGAATCACACCATCTTCACTATTAAAGATATCTTTAAATTGAATACTTTCAGAGCCAAATTTATGTATCAAATCTACTGGTTCTAAACTTGCAACAATATTTTCTTCATCTAATAGATACATATCTAACTTAGAACTACTAATACAATGATTATCAATCACATTATTATCTCTATTTAAATTAAAATATACATGGTTCATTGGATTAAACAATGTTTTTTCTGTAGCTGTTGCTTTGTACTCAATCGTCCATTTATGGTCAATGTCATAAGTATGTATGATTTCTAAATCAATATCTCCAGGAAAATGATCGTTTTCCGATTTTATTGTTGTAGTAAAGACAATCTTAATTTGCCCTACTTGCTCTATTACTTCATAATCGAAAAATTGTGTATCTAATCCCTTTGGACCACCATGTATATTATGGTTATTGTTATTTTTGTCTAAGTGATAAGTCTTACCATCCAATTCAAAGGTTGCATCGGCAATTCTTCCACCATATCGGCCAATAGTTGCACCGAAGTTGAATGGATTTTCCTGATAAAATTCATCAGCTTCGACAACATTGCCTAACACGATATTATTATCATCAAATTTCCATGAGACAATGCGTGCACCATAATTTGTAAATACAATTTTAGTTTCTTCATTATCTATTTTGATTAAATCAATTCCATTACTTTGGCTTTCTACTTTTGCAAACATCATCAATTACTCCCTTTCAAACCAAAGATACTATTAACTACTTTGGCTTTATCATGAATAAAAACATCAATTACAAATGTAGCCTTCAACGACACTCATACTATGGGGTATAGTGTGTACGTAGGCAATTAACTGTTTCACTAAAACAAGTTTCGACAAATTCCACTTAAAATTCCACTTAATTGTTGTACTTCAATTGAAATAATATTACATAATAGTCCCATGAATACTTTAATGCACATCACTCAGATTCACATTCCCTTTCGAATCGCTAATACTAAGTTATTTATACTTTCAACTACAATTGAGTGATTGTTTGGTACTCTCCTTATATTGATTACTTAAATACATTGTAACAATTTGTTCATATATTTATCTATACTAATCGTAAATTCTAACAAACTATAACAAAAAATGTTATAGTTTGTTAGAATTTTATAATTTTTATGAAATCATCTCTATATAAATTCCAATTTCATAGTTATTTAATAAGTTTTACATATAACTGATTATCTACTTTTAGTCTTTCTATAACCTTAATCGCATACAAAAGGCTATCTCAATATTTATAATTTGTAAGATAGCCTTATACTTCCTAGCTATTCTAGTTTATCTCTTATTAGCAATTCGTTTAAATGCCTGTATAAAACCTTTATCAAAGCTTAAAATAGTGTCTTTATAACTACGTACTGCAATCCATAATAAAATGATAATCGTCACTACAGATAAAATAATACTCACAATGATTTCCCACAAGGCAACTTCAGGTGTCGCTGCCCTCACAAACATCACAAAAGGAGAAATCAATGGAATAAAGCTAGCTATTTTAACTAATAAAGTATCTGGATTCATAACACTAAATAGTGCAATATAAAACCCTATCATACTCAGTAATGTCATTGGCATTAACGCTTGGTTTATATCTTCGATTCTTGCCGTAATCGACCCCAGAATTGCTGCTAATATAATATATGACAATATACCTAATAATAACGAAATGATACCTACTGTAATTAGTTGTGCCGTTAAATCATTTGGTTCAATTTTAAAGCCTTTTAACATTTTTCTTATATCAAATACGAAGAAACTAATTAAACCAACTATGAAGAATATCGCAATTTGTGTTAATGCTACTGCGATTACTCCAAAAATCTTCGCTAAAATATGCGTTACAGGAGACACACTGGTAATTATCATTTCAATAACACGTGATGTCTTTTCTGTAGCAATTTCCATAGCAACTTGCCCTGCGTAATTAATAACGATAAAGAACATCAACATTACACCAGCATATACGATAATCATGTTGAATCCTTTTTGAGCCTCAGTTAAATCAGATTGTGCATTGGTATTATCAACAACTTCGGAAGTCACCTTACTTTGAGCTTGTAGTTGCTTTAATTCATTTGCTGACAAATTAAGATTTGCTGCTGTTAATTGTGTTTGTATTGTAGATAACACGGCTGACAGTTGTTGTTTATCATCTGTAGACACACTGTCTTTACTCATAATCTTACCTTTAATTTTTTGATCATCTGAAATTGTGATGACATAAGCTTTGTCTAACTTATCTTTTTTTATTTCAGATTTTGCAGTTTGTTCAGTAACCTTTACATACTGTGCATCATCATCTAGTTGTTTACTTTGCTGATCAATAAGTTTATAAATTTGCTTGTTATCTGTAACAATTCCTACTTTATCGCTACCATGATCAAACAAATCAATAATTTTATTTATATTTGCTGCTGCAAGAATCAATACGATAACTATTATTGTAAAAATTTGAAATGATTTCGTTGTTACTTTATTTTTATAAGTTAATTTAAATGTTGACCAAAATTTATCCATTTAAATCACCTACTTTATCAATAAATATCTCATTCAATGATGGCTCTACAACTTGAAAACGTCGTACGTATCCGTGTTGAATAACTTGCTGATAAATCACTTCAGCAGTAGCTTCATCATTGATCGTTAACTCAATATTTCGCTTCGTCCTATTACAATCTAGTACACCGTTAATATTCTGTAAATCATCTAATGCTTTATCAGTTTCAATAATCACCTTTTTATTACCATGATTTGATTTTACTTGATCTATTGGTCCTGAAACTACTAATTCTCCTTTATTTAAAATGCAAACATCATCACATAATTCCTCAACATGTTCCATTCGATGTGAGCTATAAATAATTGTCGTACCATCTTTATTTAAGTCATTAACAGCAGATTTTAACAATTCCACATTCACTGGATCCAAACCACTAAACGGTTCATCTAATATTAATAATTCTGGTCTGTGTAACATACTTGCTAATAATTGAATTTTTTGTTGATTACCTTTTGATAATGATTCAATTTTCTTTTCCCTATTTTGTTCAATATCGAATCTATCGAGCCAATAATCAATTTCTTTATTAATCGCTTTATTTTTCATGCCTTTTAAACTCGCCAAATAACGTAATTCATCTTCGACCTTCATCTTTGGATGAAGTCCTCTTTCTTCAGGTAAATATCCAATTCGGTCATATAAATTTTTATCAATAATTTGATTATTATACAATATATGGCCCTCTGTAACTGGCGTCAATCCCAAAATCATTCGAAATGTTGTCGTCTTTCCTGCACCATTACGCCCTAGAAAGCCTAGCATCTTTCCTTCATCTAACGACAACGAAATATCATTTACTGCAACAAAGTCTTTATATTTCTTTGTTACATGGTTTATCGTTAACATGTATTCATCCCCTCTCCTCATTATGTATAACACGATCATACCACGACATTATTTAAAATACATATTAAATTAATAGTTGTATTATCTATAGAACCTACTATTGTATTAATCTGAATTATATAACCTGTCATCATACATTAGTTTGCTCTACTTTACATCAGTAATTGTAATCGCTATCATTAGCTTAAATAGTTTTCTAATTATAGCGTAGGAGGTAGTTCAATTATGACATACAGTATAGGCATCGACTATGGTACTTCATCTGGACGCGTATTTTTAGTGGATACTACAAATGGTAATATTGTTTCAAGCTATATTAAAACATACAGTCACGGTACAATTTCTGAAACACTAAATGGACAAGAGCTTCCTCATCATTATTTTTTACAGCATGCAGATGATTATGTCGACATTCTTAAACATGGCGTAAAACATGTACTAGAGGAAAGTCAAGTCAATCGAGATGAGGTCATTGGTATCGGCATTGATTTCACAAGCTGTACAATCGTTTTCTTGGATGATCAGTTTGAGCCTTTACATAACCATAACGATTTAAAAGATAATCCACATGCATATGTCAAACTATGGAAACATCATGGCGCGCAAGACGAAGCTACACTAATGAAGGAAGTAAGTGAACAACATGATCCATCTTGGATACAGTATTATGGGCATAATGTAAATAGCGAATGGATGATACCAAAGATATTAGAAGTAAAAAAACACGCACCAGAAATACTAGAACGTGCAAGCTATATTATGGAAGCAGGAGATTACCTTGTTAGTTTGTTAACTGGTAACAATACAAGATCAAATTGTGGCATTGGATTTAAAGGATTTTATAATGAACAAGATGGCTTTAACTACAACTTTTTTAAAGCAGTTGATAGCGAGTTGCCAACAATAATTAAAGAAAAATGTGAAGCACCTGTAATTAACATTGGCGAAAGTGCCGGTTGTCTCACATCAGCATTCCAACAACTATGGGACTTAGCAAGTAACGTCCAAGTTTCTCCCTTTATCATTGACGCACATTCAGGTGTACTTGGCGTGGGCGCTATTGAAGAAGGCGCATTCACTTCAGTTATAGGCACAAGCACATGTCATTTAGTATTAGATACTAAACAAGTACCCATACCTGCAATTACCGGTTCAGTAAAAGATGCTATTATTCCAGGTATGTACGCATATGAAGCTGGTCAACCTGCAGTAGGTGACTTATTTAACTACTCAGCAAATTTAGCACCAAAGGAAATTGTAGATGAAGCACAAGCCCAAGATATAAGCGTATTAGAACAACTTGAAATACTCGCATCAAAAATTGATATAACAAAACAACATGTTACAGTATTGGATTGGCATAATGGAAATCGTAGTATCTTAAGTGATAGCCACTTAACCGGTAGTGTAATCGGGCTTACATTAACTACTCCTTATGAAATGATTCATAGAGCTTATATTGAAGCAACAGCATTTGGTACGAAAATGATCATGCAACAATTTGAAAACAATCAAATCGACATTCATACTGTCTATGCAGCTGGTGGAATTCCTATGAAAAGTGAGTTATTAATTGATATATACGCTAATGTGTTAAATAAACCTATTGTTGTCATCGACGCTAGCAACGCTACTGCATTAGGTGCAGCAATGTTAGGCGCATTTGTCGGTGGTGCATATGATTCCTTAGAGAATACTGTCGTCGCAATGAAACAACCTATTTACTATAGCAAACAGCCTGATCCAGAAAAGGTAGAACAATACGAACGTTTATTTAAACGATATCAATCACTCCATGATTTATTAGGTAAATCCTATCCATCCTATAGTTATATTTAAGGTTTAGACATAAATGAAATTGAATGACTAAGTGACTCAAAAAATATGAGCTATTTTAAAGTTGTAAAGTTGCTAATTTCTGTGTGACTCGCACAATCCAAAAACAATTCGTTGTAGCAATTTCTCACGCAAAGTGTGCACCTCAGTTTTAATCTCTAATAAAAATCTGCTAACAAAACTTTATTTCAAAGACAAAGTTCTAACAAAAAAACTGTCGAAACGGTTAAATCCAGTTCGACAGTTAATATTTTATTAAAATTCACATTATTCTATTCATTTCAAGCTACGATTATTTATCTTCTCGCTCACTTAAATGTTTAAAACGCTGCTCAGAATTTGATGATTCAACTACAATGTCATCATCCGCAGGTGCGTTGCTGTTGTTTTTATTTTGCTTAGTTTGATAAAAACTACTATATTTATGGCTTTGTCCATATTTATTCGTTTTTCTTTCGCTATCTAAACAACAAATAACGAGATTATAAATACCCATACCTAGATATAATAAATAAATTAAAATCGCGATAATAATTGTAGACGCTTTTTCATAATAAGGATCAGTAAAATTAAATGCTATTATAATTGAATAAGTGACTATATATACACCTAAAAATATAAGTGGTATTAACATCGATCTACCAGTATCATGGAAACGACGTATGTATAATGCATAATTAGGAATTAACGTTGCTAAAGCATATACGAATAATATAATCCCCATAATAATCATTAAGATTAAACCGAAAGCACCCACGCCATCTGATTCCACAGAAAAA
Organism: Staphylococcus gallinarum; assembly: GCF_029774255.1. Lineage (NCBI taxonomy): Bacteria > Bacillati > Bacillota > Bacilli > Caryophanales > Staphylococcaceae > Staphylococcus > Staphylococcus gallinarum. The sequence goes on along the minus strand of NZ_CP069082.1, from coordinate 695,749 downwards.
CCAGAAACCATAATAACTAATCCAATAATGTATAATATAAATACGGGAACCATGAATATCAGATGCCATAACGCCATAAACCAATATTCACTGCGGCGCGCTCTACCTTTAAAATTTACATACTGTTTCCAAAACAGTTTAAGCGCTTGACCAAAACCAATTTTTCTCTCCATATGCTACTCCCTCCTATTAAAATATAATCTCCCTTAGGGCTTTGTTTAAGAGCAAATCTTTGATACATTTATACTTACTAAACAAGTACCCTTACAATATATAGTGTATCAAAATATTTTGTTTTTGATAACATAATTTTTTATATATACTAGTTTTAAAATTATTTTATAAGTAACAAACAATGGAGGTAAAGTTTTCATGGATTTTATACATAGGGACACCATTACAATCGCTCGTGATTTACTCGGCGTGCGCATTATTTTTCATGATGAACAACAAATATTAACGGGATATATTGTAGAAACTGAAGCTTATGTAGGCACAAAAGATCAAGCTGCCCATGGATATAAAGGTAAACGTACTCCAAAAGTTGAATCTTTGTATAAAAATGGTGGTACAATCTATGCACATGTCATGCATACGCATTTATTAATAAATTTTGTTACACAGCAAGAAGGTATTCCTGAAGGTGTATTAATTAGAGCTGTCGAACCTGAAGAAGGTATCGAAATCATGGCAAAACGTCGAGGCAAAACAGGTTTTGAAATAACGAATGGTCCTGGTAAATGGACAAAAGCTTTTAACATTCCACGATATTTGGATGGTTCTCGTTTGAATGAAGGACGTTTACTCATCGATACTAAAAATCGTAAATATCCTCAACGCATTGAAGAAAGTGCACGTATTGGTATTCCTAACAAAGGAGAATGGACAACTAAACCATTAAGATTTACCGTCAAAGGAAACCCATATGTTTCAAGAATGAAGAAATCCGAGATGGACAATCCAGATTTAACATGGCGTATGTAACATGGCGTATGAAACACAATATGATGCTTCGTACATATGATTATCTCCAAACATCGAACTTATCATTGAGAGACATATCATGAACTGAAAGTAAATAACAAGCGCTTAGATGACTTTGACAAAAGACATTTAAGCGCTTGTTTAAATTATTATTGCAATTGATTTATTTAATATCTAAATTTCTTTGTTCAATCCAAGCATGTAGCCTTGGACCATAAACAATTTGTGCTTGCTTTAATTCGTCTATAGATTGGGCATTTAACATTGTCATTATTTTCTTCATATGGTCAGTGAATTGTTCTGCATAGTCTAGTGTGGCTGTTATCCCATTATTCTCAACTTGATTTAAAAATGGACGCGACATACCTACTGCTCGTGCACCAAGTGCTAAACATTTCACAGCATCTAATGGTGTTCTCACACCACCACTAGCAAAGAAGTTCATGTCTTGTTGGAACGCAGTAGATTCTAACAATGATTCTACGGTAGTTTGACCCCATTGCCCAAGGTAGTCCATATCTTTATATTCGCGACGTTCATTCTCAATATCAACAAAGTTTGTGCCGCCTCTGCCACTTACGTCAATATAACGTACGCCGATTTCATTTAACGCCTTTATCATCTCTTTACTCATGCCAAATCCAACTTCTTTTACAATAACAGGAACTTTAACACGTTGTATGATTTGTGCTAAATTCTCCATCCATGTAGAGAATACCCTGTTCCCTTCTGGCATAACTAATTCTTGCGGTGAATTCACATGTACTTGTAATGCTTGAGCATCTAGTAATTTCACAGCTTCTTCAGCTTTGTCTACAGGAACATCTGCACCAACATTACTAAATATCATACCTTCTGGATTGGCATCTCTAACTACACTAAATGAAGAACTCATCTTTGCATTTCTCAAAGCAGCATGAGTCGAACCTACTGCCATTGCCATTCCAGTTTCTCTAGCAATAATTGCCAATTTTTCATTTATATTTTTAGTCCATTCACTGCCACCTGTCATCGCATTGATGTAAATCGGTTGTTTCATTGTGAAATCCTGTAATTCACTTTGCAAGTTCACATCAGCGACATCAATATTTGGAATCGAATGATGGACAAACCTCATTTCATCAAAATCTGAAATTGAAGCATCTTGTTGTGCCATCGCTATTTCAACATGCTCATTTTTTCGTTGTTCTCTTTTTAAATCGCTCATTAATTTTACTCCTACTCTTAATCCTTATTGTCAGTTATCTATTCATCGGAAACACAGTTCCGTTATTGATTTCCCAGTTAAAACCATTTCTTCCTTTTAAAATATATAATACAAGCAATACTGATAAATAACATCAAGCATAGAACCATGTAGTAACCATAATGCCATTTTAATTCAGGCATATTCGTAAAGTTCATCCCATATATACCAGTTACTAAAGTTAAGGGTAAAAATATTACCGACACCAAGGTCAACACTTGCATCACACTGTTCATCTTGTAAGAAGTGTAGGATGAATAATTATCTCTAATTTCATTAGTCATCTCTTGCGCTATCTTCAATATGTTAACTTGTTTAATTAAATGATCATCTATATGTTGAATATACATATGATTTTTATTATCTACAAGTAAAATGTGGCTCTCCTTTAAATCATCGACAAGCTCTCTCATTGGATAAATAATACGCTTTATTTGAATGATTTGAGATCTAATCTTATAAACCTTATCCATGACTGTTTTATTTGTACTTTCATCAACTTGATGGTCTTCAAATGCATAAACCTTATCTTCTATTTCAGTTATTGGTTTAAAGTAACTATCGACCATCTTGTCTAAAATATGTAATACTAAATCCGATGTATCTAAATCTGGTTGAAAATGTTCAGTTATTAACTGTTCAACATCAGACAAAATAGCAAAGGGTTTATGATGATACGTAATGAGCATATTATCTTTAATGAATAAGTTAAGTGCTTTAATCGTATTATCATGTGTCACACTATGAAACACGATATATTGGTATGTGTCATAAGCTTTGTACTTCGCACGCGGTGTCCCATTAACTGTATCATCTATTTCTAGTTTATTAAAGTTAAAATAAGACTGTAGGATTTCATTGTCTGCCGCAGTAGGTTCAGTAAAATCACACCAAATTAATGTAGCATCTTTGGGTATCGTTTCAATTTGATCGACTTGTTGTAACCTTTGTTTAGCAGTTTGATATTTAATCGTCATACTCATATCGTCACACCTCAAAGTATTTTCTTTATTTTATCATGAAATACAATACGTGTAAGTTAATAATAAATTTAGTAAACTAAAAGTAATTATTTTGTAGTATTAAGAATCTTCAAGGAGTTTTTAGAATGAACATACCATTTACTTATAATGCTAAAGTAACTGAGGATATGATTGACCATAACGGGCACGTACATGATGCAAATTATAATATTGTATTTAGTGAAGCAATTAATCAATTTAACTATCAACATGGATTATCACTAGAGGAACGTGAGCAACTCAACTACACGTTGTTTACAGTTGAAGAACATACGTCATATTTGGCAGAATTAAAATATCCTAGTACGTTTACGATAACTATCTATCTTTATAATTTCGATGCTAAAAGACTACATTTCTTTTCAATTATGACAAACGCTGATGGGACAACTGTAGCAACAAATGAAGCAATGATGCTAGGAATCGATAGACAAACCAATCGTACAGCGCCTTTCCCAATGCAATTCACAACTCAAATAACAGATGTTTACAATCAACAACCCAACATGAAATGGCCAAAGCAATTAGGTCACCGCATCAACATTCCAAACTAAGGAGTTCAATATATGACACAATCTATGCATGAAAAAGTACAAATGCAACTTTATGATTTACTTGATACAACTAAATATGAATTGAGCGAACTGAATCAAAATAAAGCACTGGTCATCAATGGACCAGACAGTAAATTAATTCAACGCGGTTTCGATATTGCATACTACCAAGGACAAAAGAAAGCGCTCGACGCCATTGATACACTGCTCAATACTTATAGTGATACTGATACATTTTTAGCGCATTATGAAACTTATGCAACCAATTATTCAACTGAGTATCAAGATTTACTATCAAAGTTCGACAGACTTAGCGAACCTACTGATGACTTTGAACACTTTATTGCTCAATATTATCAACTTAAGGGTCAAATACATGTCATCCATACTATTAGAACAACGATTCATAATGATAAGGAAGTCTAATTTCATCAATTAATTTATAATAATTAAAAAGACAGGCAGACATATATCATGTCATTGCCTGTCTTTTTGTTTGATTATTGATAATCTTTTTTAATCAGATTTTGAAATTACTTCGTTTTCATAAATTAGGATAATAAATTGTGTGATCTTGTTTTCATCTATAGTTAATCAGTAAGGTTTACTTATCACATATATTATTGATTTATTGTATTCACAATTTGCTTTACAACTTTATGTGACTCTCTAATTGGTAATAATGGGAAGGCATTAACCATTCGTTTATATTCATAAAAATGAATAGGTCGTTGGTTGTCTTCCAGTAAATGCGCCAATTTAGTCATATCAGGTAAATATATTTCTCTCGTGCCGCCAAACATATATATCGGTGGTAAGTGTTCAAGTGACCCATTCAATGGAGATACACGTTGGTTATCTAATGGCGTCTGCTCAGACCATTCACTTAAAATACGTTGCACACCTTGCTTGTTTACAATGACATCTTTACGCTCAAGTTCCTCAGTGATGTCCTCATTACTAAATGTCGCATCTAATAATGGAGAAAAGAGATATATTTTGTTAGGCAGCGGTTGACCTTCAGCTACTAGCTGTTGTACAAAACCTAATGCCAATGCCCCACCTGTACCATCACCCATCAATACAATATCCTCATTGCTACATTCTGTTAACAATTGGTCATAAACTTGTTGTATGGCCTTATATGTGTCATCAATGTGATATTCCGGCGCTTTGGGGTAGATAGGTAATACCACTTCATTAAGCGTACTTAAAGCAAGCTTATCCATGAAACGCCAGTGAAATGCAGAAGGTTGCAACACATTATACCCACCGTGAATATAAAGTATTTTTTTCTGGTGACTATGACGAAATCTAAATCTAAATAGTTGCATATCCCCTAATTGCTGTTTATCTAAATCAGATTTTACATTCAATGTTTCTGGTTGCTTATGCTTCTTTTGATTTTGCTGTTCTCTATTTTTCAAAAAGCGCTCGAAATCCGTATCATTTTCAAAAATGATTGAGCGAAACGGTAATAAATATTTATTTATGAATTTCGTTGTTAATCTAGATTTCATGTTTAATCCATCCAATCTCAGTTTATTACGCAAACCCATGAAAAATTTCATATTATTTGGAATATCAAATAAATGTTATGGTAAAATTAATTCAATGACATTTAATTTCAGCCATCGCATAGTGTGAATAAGCAATTAATATTATATCTAAACGATTTTATATTTTAAGTATACTATCCCAAATTTTAAAATATATCAATTACTTCACATTATAACAAAACTATCATTAAAATCACAAAATAGTACCATTGCAACTATTTAGAAAGGAGTACACTCATGGCAGAAACCAACCGTCAATTCGAAGATTTTGAACATACATTAACAAGCGAACCTATGTACAGAGGCACACGTCGTAGCCGAAAGAAGAAATCGTGGATTAATATCGTGATTCAAGTTATCGTGCTAATATTAGTAGCAATTACAGGCTACAGTATGTTTAAAGAGCCCATATTAAATTTAACTTTCGTTAACGAGCCGATCACATTCCATCAAATAACGAACTTACAAAATACAATGAATCACATGGGTAACTTAAATATCAATATTGAAAATATCGATAATCTCCAATCACACATTGATAGCTTAATACTCGTATTTTATGTATTTTTTAGTGCATGTATTTTGAGCTTAATCTTAACGATCTTTACATTGATATTTAACCGTACTGCATTAAAAATGTTGAATTTATTTATTTTAGCAATCATGTTTGTCATCACATTTGGTTTCTCATTTTTAATTGAGAACATTGCCAAAAGTATTTCCGACTCAATGAGCCAACACTACATTAACCTTAGCCCAGAACAAATATTAACTGAGGCAGTTGCTATTCATAACGCATTCATCTTATTAACATGTAGTATCGCATTATTAATTATTAGCCTATTCTTCAGAAATAGACAAACTAAATTTTAATATAATAAAAAAACAGGAAGTATTCATTATGAAAATGCAAAACTCAATGTTCACACTTAGCGCGTGAAAACATTTGAGAAATGCTATTCAAATAATGAGTCTTCCTGTTTTTTAATACTTATTCTTCATTTGACATATAATGAGATTTACCTTTTAAGAATAAACTCAAGACAAATGCTAACGCACTTAATCCTGTTGCGATTAAGAAGGCACTGTTAACACCATTAATAGAGGCTAATTTTTGAACAAATTCTAACACACTTTGTGTTGCCATTTGTTCTCCACCTAATGCTTGTGACATTTCTTGTAGTCTATCTTTAATAAATGGATTTGTTTTATCTAATGCTTGACTGTATGAAGCGATATGTTGTGTTGTCTGAGTAGACATTACCGTTACTAACAATGCTGTTCCAATTGAACCTGCTAATTGTCTTAACGTATTTGTTAACGCGTTACCATGTGCGATTAAACGCTGTGGTAATGAGTTCATACCTGCTGTCATAATTGGCATCATGATAAAACTCATACCAAATGAACGAACAATATAAATTAACATTAAATGACCATAAGTCGTATTCATGTTTAATTTTGTTAACTCCCATGTAGCATAGGTCATAATTGCTGTACCTACTAATGCTAACGGTTTAATACCAATTGTATCAAGTAATCTACCGGCGATAGGTCCCATAACACCCATAATTAATGCACCTGGTAGTAATAATAAACCTGATTGTACTGGCGTAAATCCTCTTAAGTTTTGTAAATATAATGGTAATAGGATCATACCACCAAATAAACTCATCGTAACAATCATATTGATTACTGTAGTAAGCGTGAAGCCTGAATATTTTAATACTGCCATATCAAGCATTGGCACACGCATAGTTACTTCTCGAATTACAAATGCTGCAATAAATACAACACCTGCGATTAATGAAATAACAACTACTGGTGAACTCCATGAATCATTACCTGCTTCACTGAAGCCGTATAACAATGCACCAAAACCAATCGTACTAAATATAATACCTGGTATATCGGCTTTTGGATTTGTAGTAACTTGGTACACTCTAAACCAAATATATGCGATTGCAAGTGATACCAAACCAATAATAAACATACCATAGAACATTACGTTCCAGTGATAGTTTTCAACGATATAACCTGATAATGTAGGACCAATTGCTGGTGCTAATATCATCGCTATACCTAACATACCCATTGCTGCCCCACGTCTTTCTGGTGGGAAGATTGTCATAAATACATTAGTACCAAGTGGCATTAAGACACCAGCACCAATTGCTTGTAAGACACGTCCGATCATCATCATTGTAAACGAACCTGATAGTCCACAAACTAGAGAACCTATTGTAAATAATGTCATAGAAACTAAGAATAATTTTCTATAAGAATATTTATTAAATAAAAACGCACTGATTGGTATTAAAATACCATTCACTAACATAAACCCTGTCATTAGCCACTGACCAGTATTCGCAGAAATATTAAAATCTGTATTGATTTTTGGTAATGCAACGTTTAACAGTGTTTGGTTTAAGATCGCAATAAACATACCAAATATCATTGCGATTAATACTTTACCTTGAGATGTCCCTTTACCGAACATAAATGAACTATGTTTTTGTTTTAACTGTTCATTTACTTGGGCTTCTTCTGAATTAGGGTTAATTTGCTCATGGTCTGAATCTGTTGTTGTTTGTCTGTTATCTTCAGTCGATGCTATAGATTGAGCTGGATTTGCTTCAACCTTATCTTGATCATCTTCTACATCTTGTTTATAAGATGATGCTACATTTGATTCTTTAGAATCATGGTCGTCATTCACTTTAAATTTAGATTGATAACTTTCATTTGAAGCATGCTTACTATGCTTAGTTTGTTCCAATTGTCGTTTTGACTTTCTTTTGCTGTTTTTTACAACAACTAAATTAATCAAAGCAACAAGAATGAGCGCTATGACTACGTAAATAATAATGAAGGCCATTGTCATTTATAGACCCCCCTTAGTTTTTATGAATTTTGACTTCAGCGTTCATTCCTGGAACAACATTTTTAGATGGTTTTGAATCAAGTGAAATTTTCACAGGTACTACTTGAGAAACTTTTGTATAGTTACCATCACTATTTGATGAAGGCATTAATGAGAAGCTAGAAGCTGTTGCTTTACCGACTTCTTCAACTTTACCTTTAAGTTTCGCATCTTCACCGTCAAGTTTTACATCAACATCTTTACCTTCTTCAACATCTGCAATATCTTTTTCATCAACATTGGCAGTAATGTAAGAATCATCTAAATTATAAGCATATGCTATTGGAGAACCTGCTTGAACCATAGAACCTTCCATAGCATCCGTTTTTACGATTGTACCGTTTTGAGGCATTTTAATAGACATTGTTTGAGCTTGTCCATCATCACCTTTAACTGCGATTTTAGCGACTTTGTCACCTTTATCTACTTTTTCGTCGTTTTTCACGTCGAAAGATTTAATTTCACCAGAAGCTGGGGCAGAAACTTTAATTTGTTCGCCATCAACTTTGGCATTATCTGTACTTACATAACTTGTAGCTTGATTATAAAAATGGAAACCTACTACTCCTAAAATTACAAGAACTACAATGGTAATGACATTGATTAATACCATTTTCTTCATTACTCTTTCCTCCTATTTGCTTTTAAAATTCACTTTATATATTATAGAGACATGAAAATCAAAAAAACACCAACAGTTATTTTAAATGTGTTGGGTAGGTCATTTTTTGTTCTTTTTAGAGGGAGGAAACATGAAACGAAACGCAAAATATAAAATAATAAAAAATATGATTATCCTCTTAGAAGAGCAACCATTTGAAAATATAACCATCAAGATGATTTGTGCATATAGTGGCATTAATCGAACAACCTTTTATGATTATTTCCAAGATAAATATGATTTAATGTCAACCATTCAAACATATCATTTAGACAAATACACTAAATTATTAAACGCATTCTACGATAGCTTTAAAGATGTTGAAATTGACCACTATAAATTATATAAATTCTTCAAAGTTATTTTAACTTACATTCAGAGACACTATGGTTTCTTTCATGCCATATTAGTCACTCATCCTAATCGAGATTTATTTTCAGATTATGTCCACGAAACAAAGGAAACCTATACAAAGTTACTGGATAATTACACAAATGTTTTAAATAAAAAGCAATTTGTTATCTATGCAGTAGGTGGACAAATCGGACTTATTTATTATTGGATTAGAGAGGATTGTAAAGAATCACCCGACGAACTTGCACAAATCCTGTTGGCTAATGCCATTAAACTAAGGCGATAATCATAAACAAACATCGTGTGACTAAAGAGGTTGTATAAATTACAGCAACTCAAATTTAAACTCATAAGATGTGATAATATGCTTCTATATAATTAGTTTATATAGGAGCGTATTGAATGGTTTATAAGTACAAAACAACACAAAAGAACCGAGTACTGTATCTGAATACAATGCTCGGTTTCTTAATTATTATTGCGGTTGCTTTGCTTTAAATACAAAATAATTCAAAATTTGTAAAATAATCAATAATATACCAGATATGATAATTATACTGACATATGGAATGAAGTTTGCTTCTCCAAATAAACCTACTAATGGCGTGACAATACCACCTAATAATGATTGCACTAAACCTAATAGACTAGAAGCACTACCATTACCGCCTGTACGTTCCTCCATTGCAATTGAAAATCCTAAAGTAGCCACACCGGTAACAGGTGCAACAAGAATAATAAATCCTATAAATAATAACCAGATACTCAAATGCATTGATAGTGTAATGGATACCCATGCCACACCTATCAGTTGTACTATAGTCAATATTCTCAGTAGTACTAAACGTTCAATATAATCTACTAATTTTCCTGTAGCCTGGCTAGAAATAATTAAACTAATTCCAACACAAGCAAACATAATACTAAATTGTTGGGCTGATAATCCATAAATCTTTTGTGTTAGGAATGGCGAAGCTGATATGTAACTAAATAGCATAATAAAGGTCACGCCTTGAATCAACATAGGTAAGACGAAACGCGGAGTAACAAGTAAATCTTTAAAGTTCTTAAAAATACTTAATAAATGCGGGCTGTCTCTACGGTCTATTGGTAATGATTCAGTTACTTTAAATACAGTGCCCGCCAACATAGATATACCAAATAGTGTAAGGATGACAAACACCATTCTCCAAGAGGCAAATGATAGGATCACCCCACCTAATGCAGGGGCAATGACTGGTGCGACACCGTTAACTAACATGAGTAATGCTAAGAATTTAGTAAGTTGTTTTCCACTATACAAATCACTAGAGATTGCTCGTGAAATGACTGCCGCTGCTCCTCCACAAAATCCTTGAACAAATCGTAAACTGACCATTATCCAAATATTATCAATAAAGATAATACCAATACTGGCTAATGTAAAAAGTAGCATTGCTATCATTAATGGTAGTTTTCTACCAATAGCATCGGAAATCGGTCCAACAAATAAATTCCCTAAAGCTAAACCTATCATAAAGAATGAAAGTGTCAGCTGTGCATTTGAAGTTGTCGTATTAAAGTCTGACTGAATTTGAGGCAAACCTGGTAAGAACATATCAATAGATAATGCACCAATGGCTGTTAAAGCACCAAGTATGATAATAAACAATAAAGATTGCTTTTGAGTTTCTTGTGTTTTATCCATTTAAACGCTCCTATAAATAAATTTAGGCTGCCAATGTTTCTACAGCCTATTTGAAGTATATTATTTTGTCGTACTGTTGTAGTTCAAATTTCCGTTCAACAGTTAATTGCTATTAATTATATCTTTAGCGCATGACTTTTTAAATACCTTACTACAATATATTCAAAAAAGTTTTCATTTCAGTTGATTGTATATAATTATTCACTTTGTTCTATACTTGTAATATAAAAAATAGTAGCGAAGTCACCTATTGTTATAGACAACTTCACCACTATTCTGAGTATGTTTTCAACTATGATTCACTATAATTTACTACCTTTAAATCATCAGCATCTTTACTACCTTCTAATTCGTAGCTAACATTACCATATTCACCATTCGCCTTGAAGGTTTGACCCGTCACATAAAATGTTTTTCCAACACGTACGATATCTGTAATCTGAGGTTGTTGAATATATAAAGCATTTTGAGATGCTATATCTTTTTTAGTTTCTTTATAGTTTGCTGAATTCTTCTTTAAGTAATCTGATATTACGCTGAAATCATTTTGACTACTTGCACTGTTGAGTGCTGTTGTATATTTACCGAAAAAATTAACAACCTTATTTCTAAAACTGTTTTCTTCTTTCTCTTTTTTCTTTACATATTTATCAATTTCATCTTCATCAAAATTCAATGAAACATGGGTATTATCACGAAGATTATCTGTTTTTACAGTTGTTGCAGATGACTTAAATGTTTTCTTTTTAGCTTGTCCCTCTGCAGAAATCGTAACTTCTTGTGTTTTTGGATATGGACCATATGATTTATCCTTTTTGTATTTATAGGTCTTATCATTTATTTTGACTTTAACTGTATTTTTATCAATGTTACTAGCTCCGTTCAATTCTACTTGAATGTATGCTTCATTAAAGTCTTCAGTAACGTCAATTGTTTCATTATTACTATTGTTAAAGTTAAATTTCAACTGACCACTGAATTGTCCATTTTCCATTTCCTTTTTAGCATCAAGTTCATAATCACCTGGAATAAACTTACCTAAGGAAGTGGTCTTATTCTTATCAGCTACTACTGTTTTTTGTTTATCTTGTGATTTAAATTTATATGTAGTATCGTATTTCGGCTTAACAATTGCCTCTTTCGTTGGTGCAGTAAAGCTCATATTGTCGAACAAGAAATAGCGGCGTCCATTTTTACTAATTCGCAATACCTTCTCACCATTTTTAGCTGTTACGAAGCCCGCTTCTTTCGTCGAACTCTTATTAAGCTTAGTAATCTTGTTATTGACGTCTTTAACAAATTGCTTCATACCGACTTCTTTTTTAATATATTTTATATATGCTGTTGCTTCATTTTCATCAACACTATTATTTTGTGAACTTAATAACGTAGAAAGCTTTTGCGTATCATTATTTTCAATTGCATTGATTAATATTTCAGATTGAGCCTCAGGAGAGTTAAAATTCCTAACCAAAAAGAAAATAATAATAAGTAAAACAATGATAAAAAATGCAATTCCAAAGGGTATAATTTTACGTATTTTCAAATTAGATGTAGAATTACTTTCTTTAGTTGCTCTCGTCATTTCGTTATCATTCGCTCGCCCTTTAATTCGATGGCCACAATGACGACATTTTCTTTGTCCATCTCGCATATTTCCCCCACACTCAGGACATTTTTGCATTTTATCACCTCTGTAATCCTGAATTTTTTACACTATCTCGTTATTTTAACATAACACAACGTGAAACTATATCATTCTATAGATTGTTAGTAATTTGTAATGTCATTGCTAAAAAGCAATTTCTATAGATATCCTTTTTTATTATAAATTTAATCGGTAAAAATTGATATACGTATTTAGTCTTAAAGAAGTGATCAATTGACATAATAAAACGATTGTCACTTTATAAATAAGCGTCAATCGTCACTTAAACTCCAATTGCTACAAAATATATCATAAGTAAACTAAATTAGATTTGTCATCACTAAAAGTTATTCTCAATATTAACTTGCTTTATTCTATGATCAATTATTTCTAAAACATAACGTGCTTGTTCTATTTGTTCATCTGACAGATCACTGGAAAGATTGCCTACAATATCACTAATGACTTGCTTACTTTCAATGTTAAATTGCTTTCCCAATTCCGTAAGCTTGATATATTTCATTCTTTGATCCATACTATCTTCTGATTTATCCCATTGTACTAATCCAGCATTGATGAGTTTCTTTATTCTGCGACTTACTGCAGCTTTATTTACACCTTGTCTCTCAGTTATTTCAGTCAAAGACAGTGCCTTCTCATGTTCTAACATTCTAATGACATATGCCTGTTCTTTAGAGACATGATATTCTTCACGTATTTTAACAGATAGATTTGCTAATAACGTATTTATATCATTTAAAAATTCTTTCATAAATTCAATATGGTTATTTATATCTTTTACCATGTTTCGTCACCTCTATATCCCCTGTTATTACCTTATTCTAATTTATTCAAATATACATTTATATAACTAATATTGTAAACCTTTTCATAAGAATCGTTAATTTCTACAAATTTTCCATACATTCAGTCTAAAATAATAATTACATTTGCTAATTTAAGCGGTATAACTTACATTAAATATACAATTGTAATACGAGGTGACACATGAACATACTCCCTATATTATTATCCTTTATGATTATTGTCATATGCATTGGCATGACTTTTAATATTAATCTATTCGTTCGTCTTAATTTTTTTATTACCCAGGTAATATTAGGATTTATCGTTATAATAATTAACATTGGCGCTCATACATACCCCATTGCTTTATTAATAGCTATGGCAATCGGTATAGCGACACTTTGCTATAGACACAATAATTTAAGATATATTGCTGCAGGTCGCTTATTTTTACAGCGTCTTGGAAAAATCATTTATAAAGTTGGTTTATTTGCTGCTGCTTGTGCATATATCTCTTTAATACCCATTGCGTTTAATGCTATCTTTTATTGGCTAGCTGCTATTGCCTTTAGTACTATTTATGCATTTTTATGTTACGCCGTATGTACATCAAGTTTCTCAAGAGTATCGGTTAACAAAGAAATTGATATAATACTTATATTGGGAGCTGGTATTTTCACAGAACGCGTTACACCAATGTTAGCAGAACGACTCAATAAAGCGCTCGATATTTTTAAAGAACATCCAACAGCAACAATAATTGTCAGTGGCGGCCAAGGTCCAGACGAGCCAATATCCGAAGCCTTAGCAATGAGTAGATATCTAGTTGATCATGGTGTACCTAAATCTCAAATCATTATGGAAGACCGATCTACGAGTACCTTTGAAAATATTCAGTACACAACTGCAGTATTGAACAACATACAAGATAGGTCAAAGTCTATCATTTGCATCACGAGCCAATTCCATATATTACGTGCACTGAGATTTGGACAAAAATTCCACTTAAAACTCTCTGGTGCAGGTAGTCATACACCCTATCATTTCTTAGAAATCGCCTTAGTCAGAGACTTTTTAGCGTTAATGTATCAATATAAATTCATTTTAACAATCTATTTTGCCTCATTATTCCTTATTTGCATCATGGCTTTATGGCATATTCCAACTTGGTAAAAAAATGAGGTTGAGACATCGTTATTACATTAGAATAACGATTGTATCTCAACCTCTTACTTATTTCACAATAACGCAAACACTCTATTTTTGATTAATTTGAAATCACTTTGCCTTCATCTAATTCGATTAACTGATCAGCATATGAAAATAAGCGTCGATCATGTGTAATCATTATTCCAATTAACCCTTGCGTCTTAACTTCATTAGCGATCATTTCAACTACTTCTGTTGCACGTTTTGCATCTAAACTAGCAGTTGGTTCATCAGCTAGAATTAACTTCGGTAGATTCATAAACGCTCTCATAATTGCAACCCTTTGTTTCTCTCCACCCGATAACATATTAGGATAAGCGTCTAACCGATGTTGCAAACCAATACGTGTTAATAGTTGTCGTGCTCTATCCTTCGCTTCTCGTTTAGACATTCCCGCTTCTATCCCTACAGTGACTAATTGATCTATCACTGTTAAATAAGGTATCAAATGTGAAGATTGAAAGATAAATCCTATATCATGTAAACGCATGCTACTCGCCTTCTTCAAATCATTATACATTGCATGGTCATTGTATATAATTTCACCAGCACTTTGCGTTAATAATCCACCTAATATATTTAGTAACGTTGTCTTTCCCGAACCTGAAGAACCATTTAATATAATAAATTGTCCATTTTTTGCAGTAAAATTAACTCCCTTTAAAACGCGCGTTTCTGATGATCCATTACCAAATGATTTATGAACTTCTTTAACTATTAAACTCACTATTCTCTTCCCCCTATAGCTTCTATTGGATCCACGTTAAATAATTTAATTAAAGATAATAATGCACCTATCACAGCAACTACAATAAATACCGAAAATACTAATAATAAATTTAATAATGTAATATGAAATGGCATCGTCACTGGCATTATGGTAGATAATAGTAAAATAATCCCAATCGCAACAATAGTGCTAACCATTGTCGTTCCAATAATCTGTACTAATAATGCATTGATGAGGTGACGTGTGCTTATACCAATCGCTTTTAATATACCTATCTCAGCGGTCTTTTGTATTGTCATTACATAGAAGAAAGCTGTAAGTACAATTGCTGAAATAACAAATAAACTGATTACCATCATATTTAATGGTGACTGTTCTGCCTGATAACTAGGTATCGCATTTTTAACATCTGCCTTATCATTAATAGCTATACCAGATATTTTTTTCAATGCTTGTTGATCTTTTTTAGATATATTTATTAATGGATAAACCGTACTCGCCTTTGTATTTAATTTGTTGAACCCTTGATTTGAAATCACTACAACTGAGCTGTGTGCGTACATCGTATCGTTTATCTCACCGGTAACTTTTAACTTTGTGCCTGATTTCAATTGCACTTGATCACCAATAGTCAGACCTTGTGCCTTTAGTTTTTCATTAATTGCTATCTCATTATTTTTCGTTGGATAACTACCTTTAATTAATTGAGGTTTGTCTTGTTCTAACAAATTAATCATCGTAACTGTCTCTTCATTATCATTTAATTTCAATGTTTGTGAGGCAAGTTGTAATGGTTGTTGATTAATGATTTGTTCAATCTCTTGTTGTTTGTGGTGTTGAATATTGGATTGTTCTAATTGTGGTTTTTTATTGTCCTCCATCACAAATTTTTGTGCTTTCATATTATCCAATAGTGACACATTCTCTCTAGCTAAACCTTGAGCAAGTCCGCTGATAAATAACACCATTGTTGCAAGTAACAAAATGATAAACATAATTAAAATATAACGAAATCTATAATATTTCATTTCTTTCCATGCAAGTTTCATATTGAAAATTCACTCCCTATTCGTTGTTATATTAATAAAGTTACAACGCTTATATGAACTCAATATGAACTGATGTGCATATTTGGAAATTTGTTTAGTAGTTATAGTTATGTTTATAATTACAATAAACTAATGGAGGAGACGTAAAAGATGCCCACTTGTTTAATCGTTGATGATGATACACAAATCTTAGATTATGTAGCTAAACATGTTAAGAATGAAAGTATAGATACAGCAATCCATGTAAATGCTGAATCTGCCCTAAAATATTTAGAGCATAATCAAGTCGATATTGCTATTGTTGATATTATGATGGATGGCATGAATGGATTTGAATTATGCCAGCATTTAAAGGAAGATTATCAATTACCGGTAATCATGCTCACTGCACGTGATGCCTTGAGTGATAAAGAACAAGCTTATTTAACCGGAACTGACGATTATGTTACGAAACCCTTTGAAGTTAAGGAATTAATCTTTAGAATTAAAGCGGTACTTAAGCGTTATAATATCAATGCTCAAAATGAATTAACTTTTGGCAATTTAACTTTAAATCAAGCATATTTAGAAATTACAGCAAATTCAAAAACCATGTATTTGCCTAATAAAGAATTTCAATTATTATTCCTGTTGGTTTCTCACCCTAAACAGGTATTTCATAGGGATGACTTAATTGAACGAATATGGGGTTTTGACTATGCGGGTGATGAAAGAACGGTGGATGTCCATATTAAAAGACTCAGAAAACGTTTAGAGAAACTTCAAACATCCGTAAAAATTCAAACTGTTCGCGGTTTAGGTTATAAGGTGACAGATTATGTTTAGATCACTGTACATTAGAATTGCAATTTATACGATTGTTGTCATGCTATTAAGTGCTATTATCAGTTTTTTCATAACAAATATTATTTATCATAATACGCTTAAAGCGAATAACGATGCTAAAATTATGCGCACACTTAAAGATGCAAAAAGTTTTCAACAAGATGCCAATATGAGTAACTTGAAACCTTACTTTAAGCATCTAGGAGAAATGAATTATCAAATTATGACCGTTTCGCCTTCAGGTGAGAAGCATTTTTATGGAGAAAGATTTCGTACAGATAATGTCTCTACACAAGCAATTAAGGATGTTTTAGACGGTAAGGCATATCATGGAATTAAACATCTTCCATATAATCCAATTGTGACAGGATTTTTTGATAACACGACTAAAAATACTGTCGGAGTACAATTCAAATCGCATAAACAACATTTAGCGGTCTTTATGAGACCTGATATTGGTAAAACGTTTGGTGAATTCAGAATATTTTTAGCTATATTAATTAGTTTGTTACTATTTATATCAATTATTCTCACCATCACATCTACTTATTCCATTATAAAACCTGTACAACAACTCAAAAGAGCAACTGAATATTTGATGAATGGCGATTTCAGTAAACCTATTCGAATTACTAGGCATGATGAATTAGGAACACTACAATATCGTTTTGAAACTATGCGTCAGTCACTTAAGCAACTCGACGATATGAGACAGTATTTTGTGCAAAATGTCTCCCATGAGATTAAGACCCCCCTCACACATATCCATCATTTATTGGATCAATTAAAGCATAGTAAAGACCATGAAACTGCTAATCACTATATTGATGAAATTCATCAAATTACAACACGTTTAAGCGACCTAACAAAAGCACTACTATTATTATCAGAGTTGGATAATGCTGAGCACTTAACCTTTACAGACACCATTCAGTTAAAGGATTTATTACAAAATATTATTCGTCATGAGCAATTTTCCGCAAATCAAAAGGAATTAATGATTATGACAGAATTAGCAACAGTTGCATTGATTGGAAATGAACGTTTGTTACATCAAGCATTTCAAAATATCATTACTAACGCGATTAAATATTCCCATCAACATGGCGTAATAGAAATTAATTTAACATCAACTCAAGATGAGATTATTTGTTCTATTACAGATGAAGGCGAAGGCATGTCACTAGAAACACAAGAAAGGCTATTCGAACGTTTCTTTAAAGTACGTAGTAATGATAATAGTAATGGGCTAGGCATGGCAATAACTAAAGCGATTATTGAATTGCATGATGGCACAATTAAGGTAGACAGCAAGCCACAAATTGGCACTAGTTTTACCATCTCATTACCTCGTAATAACACAAGGCATACAGATTAAATTAATTATGTTATACAAACTTACAAATTTTCTTATTTTGAGCGTATTCCTATAAATATTTAAGTTAGGTCAAATATTTATAGAAGAAACTACTTAACAAGCCTTAATTGTTGTAGATTAAATCTGATATGTTGCCACCTTACCTAAAGATAGCGAGTTAGTAAAACATAATATTGTAAACGAAAAAAACCAGTAAATGAATATCTCATTTACTGGTTTTTTCTAGGATTTATCTCCCAAACTCATATACTTATCAGCTATACAAGTGCCATCAGTTGTTATTAACACTGTGACAAACTCATAGTTATTAATCAATTTTTAAATTCTGCTTAATTTCTTCATTAACTTGTCGATATAAGGCTTCATTTTCTGATAATCTTTGTCCAAATGAAGGTATAATTTCTTTAATTTTACCTTCCCAATTTGAAAATTCATCCTTATAACAGCGTTTCAATAAATCTAACATTATATCTACAGCAGTAGACGCACCTGGCGATGCACCTAATAATGCTGATAGTGATCCATCTTCTGATGTGATTACTTCAGTACCAAATTGTAAAGTACCCTTACCAGATTCTGTATCCTTAATCACTTGAACACGTTGTCCAGCAACAACTACTTCCCAATCTTCACTTTTGGCATTTGGTACAAACGTTCTTAAATCTTCCATACGTTCTTCATTTGATAACGTTAATTGCGAAATTAAATATTTCGTTAAATTAATTTCTTTCACACCCGCAGATAACATTGTAATAATATTATTTGGTTTAACAGACTTAATTAAATCCATATTAGAACCCGTCTTTAAGAATTTAGGTGAGAAACCAGCAAACGGGCCAAATAATAGTGTTCTCTTGCCATCAATATAACGTGTATCTAAATGTGGCACTGACATCGGTGGCGCACCAACAGAAGCTTTACCATAAACCTTCGCTAAGTGTTTCTTAGTAATCGCTTCATCTCTACAAACTAAGAATAAGCCACTTACAGGGAAGCCGCCGACATGTTTAGATTCTTTTATACCTGTTTTTTGTAATAATGGTAGACTTGCTCCACCTGCACCTATAAAGACAAAGTCACTTTCATATATTTTAACTTCATTTGAAGTTAAATCTTTCACTTTAACTTCCCATACACCATCTTTACGTTGCTTTAAATCTTCAACTTGATGTTTATAATTTAATTCAACTTGTTTATCAGCTAAATTATCGAATAATTTTTTAGTCAACGCACTGAAGTTTACATCTGTACCTGTTTTATCATATGTAATTGCCATAGGAACATGTGACGTACGACCTTCCATGATAAGTGGTGTCCATTCAGCAATTTTTTCTTTATTATCTGTAATTTCCATATTGCTAAACAACACATTTTTATTTAATTGTTCAACACGTCTTTTTAAGAAATCAACATTCTTAACACCTTGTACAAAACTCATATGTGGTACCGGTTTGATAAATGATTCTGGATGATCAAGTTGACCCTTTTTAACGAGATGGCTCCAAAATTGTTTTGAAATTTGGAATTGCTCATTTATTTTTATCGCTTTTTCAATATCTATAGATCCATCTTTGTTTTCTTTTGTATAGTTCAATTCGCATAACGCAGAATGACCCGTGCCCGCATTATTCCATGCATTTGTGCTTTCTTCTGCTGGTGTAGACAATCTTTCAAACATCTTAATTTCTTTTTCAGGTGCTAGTTCTTTTAATAAAGTTCCTAATGTTGCACTCATAATTCCGCCACCAATTAAGATGACATCTGTTTTGCTATGTATTGTACTCATAACAAACACAGTCCCCCTTTTATATATGATTATAGAACGTTATCTATTTCTAAAACTTAGAAAACAAACACTTCCACTAGCTGAATAAAGCGTTTTCTATAGATAAAAAATAAAAAAGCACATTTCGTTATTATATATAATAAAAAGAACATCGCTATACGATATTCTCTTCCATACTCTTCTAATTATATACGTAATTGTCGAATGAAAAAAGAGATTTCGGAAATTCTACACAATTTTTGTTGATAAGTGTAAACTAAAGAATATGAATAAAAATACATTAAACACTGTCATCATGCACTTTTTCACTATTTAAATCCGCTTAAATTCACAGAAATTTTTGTTGAAATTCAAACTGATTATAATCTCAATTTTTAACATTAACCCTATCCAAGTGTAAAAATGCAACATATATCCCTTCTCTAATAAACAAATCTCATTTCCAACTACGACTTAATTCATTTTAAAATGTAATTCATGCTATAATTAATTTTAATTTATGACAAGTAACTTTTGGGGGTTTTTCTGATGAAATCAATCACTTTTTTTATGCATAATGTTTATGCAATGGGTGGTACAGTAAAGTCTATTTCACAATTGGCCAATACTTTAGCTGAAAAAGGACACCAAGTGACAATCATTTCTGTATTTAAATCGAACGATTATCCTTATTTTCAACTTCATGAGTCGATTAAGATTAAACCCTTAATTAATTATCAACTTAGACTATCAAATTTATGGGATATTATTTTCAATAGAATAAATAAATATACCTCATTTACTAAACCGAAGGAATTATCAAAGTTTGAACCTGGTCTAAATCAGTTTTCACATTATATTGAGAAAAAAATGATTCACGCATTAAAGCATGTTGATACAGACGTCATCATAGGTACACGTGCTAGTTTTAATATCTTAATAGCCCAACATGTTCCTACACACATAGAGACTATTGGTATGGAACACATGAATTTTGATGCTCATCCTGAGCCATATCAACTTGAAATTATATCTGCTTACAAAAACCTAGATAAAGTTACGACTTTGACAACCATTGATCGTGAAAAATACCAATCAAGATTACAAACACCAGTATTCGTTGTTCCTAATATTATTGATGAACCAAGGCTATACACTTCAAAATCAAAAATCATCACTGCAGCAGGTCGTCTAGAATATGAAAAGGGATTTGATTTACTTATCGATAGTATCAATCCAATTCAACATACAATTCGACAGTTCGGCTATCAAGTCTTTATATATGGAGAAGGTCAAGAACGCAGTAGTTTACAGAAGCAAATAAACACATATGCTATGACTGATATTATTAAGTTACAAGGGTCAACACAAGAACTAAATAATAAATTGGCTATGAGTGAAATTACTGTTATCCCTTCTAGAAATGAAGGTTTCGGTATGGTGATTTTAGAAGCAATGAATCAAAGTAATATTGTGGTTAGTTTTGATGGCAATACTGGTCCAGATTCAATTATTGAAAATAATATCAATGGTTATTTAATCGAACATGGTAATATCGAAGCACTTTCTAATAAATTACGTCGTTTAATTAATCAAGAGTTTAAAGAGCACGTTATTTTAAAAAATGCTCATAAGACAGTTGAACAATATACACCACAAGCTATCTACAACGATTTCTTAAAAATGCTCAACTCCCATTAATGTTATTTTCATAGGTTCGTTCTTGCTATAAACTATAATAAAATAGTGAATCATACTTGTTTCACTATTCGTTTATTCAACTATGTTCTTTAATGTAAGTCATGTGACCAATGCTATATTTTAACAGCATGCTAATACCTTGAATGTTATAGTGAATGAGGTTTTATCACTTAAGACATAATCATTAATCCAATCAATTCAATCTTGAAAACAAAACAAGACACTTCGTTAAATTCTCATCCATACGACTGAATTTGCGAAGTGTCTTGTATATTTTCAAAAATACAACATTCCGTTGGTCTTATTTTATTTTCTTAATCTGCATTTATAAATGCTTATGTTCTATTAAACGTTAGCAATCACTTGTGGTATTAACATTTCATTATAAGAATAAATTTAATATATATGTCCATACGCAGATGAAGATTAACATCGCAACACTGTATTTCAATGTCATTTTCAATAATTCTGATTCTTTACCTACCTCTTTAACAGAAGCTGTCGCAATTGCAATGGATTGTGGTGAAATTAATTTAGCTGCAACACCACCAACTGTATTTGCAGATACTAACAACGCACCGTTTGTTCCTATATTCTGTGCTACTGAAGCTTGAATTGGTGCAAAGAGTGAGTTGTTGTTAACAACTGAACCAGTCATAAATACACCTAACCAGCCAAGTATTGGTGATAATAATGGGAACATCGCACCTGTCTTCGCAATACTTTCTCCTAAAGCCATACTTAATCCAGCATATGTCATTAATTTAGATATTATTAAAATAAAACAAATTGTAAGAATAGATAACCACAACTCTAAAAATGTTACTTTAAATAGGCGAATTACATCTTTGAAGTGCACGTTTTTAGACATTAAAACCGTAATGATAATAACTAGTAAAATTGCAGTACCTGTTTGGCCAATAAAGTTAAATGGCAAAATAATACTTTTCTTTGCTATATCACTATATGTGCCTGGAATTGTAATATTGGCAACAAGTGAAGATAATGCACCTCCAGGAAGGAATAATGCTTTAAATTGCGGTGAACTCCAAATCATAACGATAATTGTTAAAATATAGAATGGACTCCATGCATAAGCAATCGCTTTAACACTATGTTTCGTTGGCATAGTTGGTGCCACATCACTTTGAATTCTAAAGATGTGTTTAGGTTGGAATTTTTTAGAAAATAGCGCTAATGAAACCATCGCAACTAATGGTGGAATAATGTCTGCTAATTCTGGTCCAATAAACACAGTAATTGCTGCTTGCGTAATTGTATAGCTAATGCCAACAACTAAAATTGCTGGTAACGTTTCTTTGACACCTTTAAAACCATCTACTATCCAGATTAATAAAAATGGAATAAACATATTTACAATAGCCAATGTTAATACAGAAATCTGTGAAACTTGCATACTTGTTACGTTTCCAGATAAATTCAATGTATCAATGATTTGTACTGGTATACCAATCGCACCGAATGCACCTGCTGAAGCATTCGCAATTAAACATAACATTGCTGCTTTTAATGGTTGGAAACCGAGTTGTGTTAAGAGTAATGCACAAATTGCAATTGGAACACCAAATCCAGCTGCGCCTTCTAAAAATCCATTAAATGCAAAGGCAATTAGTAAGATTTGTATACGTTGATCTTGAGAGATATTGGCAATACTATCTTGAATTGTCTTAAATTGCCCACTCTCATTTGTGATTTTATAAAGTAATACTGCCATGATAACAATATAACCGATCGGAATAATACCTTGATAAACACCTTCAATCATTGCACCTGATGCTATAGGTATCGGTAATTTAAATAAACCAATTGCAATAACTAATGTCACTATGACTGTAGTAATCGCTGCGTAAATACCTTTCATTTTAAAAACAGTTAAACATAATAAAAATAAGACAATAGGAATTGCTGCTATAATACTTGATAATATAACGTTATTAAACGGGTTAAAACTTTCTACAAACATTTTGACTCACTTCTTCTTTCTCTATAGTTTAAAACTTAGCTAGCAGTTGTTTCAGTTTTGTTTGTGATTTTTTTCACAAGTTTATTATAACATGACTTTTAATGAATACAACTGTTTTTTTAAATTTTTAAATAGTTTTTTACCAACTATTTTAGACAATGCAAAAGCATCTTTAAAAATCAACATATAATCTTATATTTTGTTCCATAACACTTATTTTCTACTTGTTTTTAAGGGGATGATTTTATCTAATTTGTGCTACATGGTAAAATAAGCTCAATAACATTTATGCAGAGGGATTTAACATGATAAAACAATTTGAACTTGAAACGTGGGACTTATCAGAACAACAATTAAATAAGTCATTACAAGAAGGCTACACTCATTTTGTAGTCGTAAACAAAAATATTAAATTATATAAGAATATGTTTAAAGCTGTTGAACTCAAGCCTTGTACAATTGTTGCTGACTATACAGTGAATCAACAATATATAAATGACTGCCATTATTTTGGTAAATCAATGATAAATTTTAATGATTGGATAGAAAATATTAATCATTATCCAAATGTAATATTTCATATTGAAACGAGCTTAAAACTATTGCAGCAGTATACTATTACCAAAATATTTGATTTGGCCTTATTATCATTGCTACAAGAAGATGTGGCTACTGATAGTCATGTCGTATTTGATTTTAAAAAAGGATTTAAGACAAGTGATTCTGTGTGGGAAATTGTGCATCATTTTGAACCATTAAACACCACAGCTTTCAATTTAAATAAATTAGCATATCTGCATGAGCATAAAGCACCTTTCAAAGGGAACGCTACGTTAGCACCAGAGGATATGAGATTTACCGATAAATTATTAAATTCGTTTAATTTTAAATTACCACATTGGATATTCAATCCAATTCAGCAACATTCCATTAATAAGCACCATGCCCAAAGTTATATCTATACAAAAGATCGTTCAAAGTTACAAAATCACATCGTCTTTTTAGGTTTTGACTATGGCTTTAGAGGTAATTCGCGCTATCTATTTAATCATTTTGCAAAGCACTTTAATAAATTACCGATTTATTTTGTAACAGAAGATGTAAATGGTCCTAACTTTATTAAGCCAAATGATCCTAATACAAAATCATTAATCGAAACGGCCCAAGTTGTTATATTAGAGAGTTATATTCCAGATGACCTCAAACCAAACGGCACAATCATACAATTATGGCACGGTACACCAATCAAAAGGTTATTTTTAGATAGTCCAGAACCCTATCAAAATTTAAATATTTATAATTATCGTGCGCGAAAATACAACAAATGGTTGCAACAAGATTACTTTGTATGTGATTGCGAGGAAATTATCGACTACTTTAAAACAGCTTTCCCACAGCAACAAACAAATTTATTAAATTGCGGTTACCCTCGTGTTCGCTATTTACTTGATAAACAAAGTGATCAACCTTACTTATCATTTATTAAGAAAGAATTAAAATTAGATCCAGAAAAGCCTATGTTACTCTATGCTCCTACTTGGAAAGCAAATGGAGATCATGCAGATTTACTACCGATTAGTGATGGTCTGTTAAATAAATATAATGTTGTCTTCAAAGGACATATTGAAGATACATCTGACTATGTTCCAGAAAATGCAATCATAGCGCCTAGTCATATTGAAATTCAGGATTTATTACTTGTTTCTGATATCGTATTAACGGACTATTCATCCATCATCTTTGATGCTTTAACAATTGATAAGGTGGTTTGTCAATATACGCCAAATCATGCAAAATATGTTGACGAACGTGGTGTGTATGATGATGTAATGCATTCACTTGCAACAGTACGTTATAGCGATTCAAAGGCATTATTAAATGATTTAATTAGTTATCAAATGACCGAAATTCATAACAATGCCTTTGTAAACAAAGATAATCATGCTT
This sequence comes from Staphylococcus gallinarum, assembly GCF_029774255.1. Taxonomy (NCBI): domain Bacteria; kingdom Bacillati; phylum Bacillota; class Bacilli; order Caryophanales; family Staphylococcaceae; genus Staphylococcus; species Staphylococcus gallinarum. Next base: position 669,716 of record NZ_CP069082.1, on the reverse strand, counting down.
TCGAAACATTATCACACCTGATTCAGAAAGCGATTAAAAAATCATAATTAAATATTATGTCATACAAAAAGATGGTTTCCTTTAGTTAAAGGAAACCATCTTTTTAATGATTGGGAACATAAAGTTTCACACTTTATTACTTCCAAATTATTGTTGGTATGCAGGATCCACAATTCTCACTACACCTTGTTGATCAACTGTTACAATTGAGTACGTTCCCGGTTGTGCTTGGTTTTGGAAACTAAAGATATAGCTGTAATTACCATCGCTACCCTCAATACTATAATCGTTGTACGGATTGTTTTGTCCATTTTGTGCATTAATTTCAGCAGTTGCTTGCTCTAATGAATTTTGGAAATTCGGTAAACTTTGTAAAGCTGTCTGTGAATCTACATTTCCAGAAGCAATATTTTGTGATACTGGTACTGCATTCTGTCCTTGATATGGCGCCACATACTGTGATTGTGATCCACTATTATTAGAATTAGCTGTTGATGCAGCTGAATCATTTGCATTACTATTTGCTGCTCCATTTGAAGAAGCACCATTTTGATCTGTTGATGCTGAAGAAGCACCATTCGCATTTGAACTTGTATCAGCACTGTTACTATTGCTGTTTTCACTTGCATTATCATCATTGTTTGAAGCATTGTCCCCTGATTGACTATCAGAATCATTACTTGCACTATCTGAATCAGAAGCGCCTCCATTTTTGTCACTGTCACTATTTCCATCTTTACTAGAATCTTTGTCAGAATCTTTACTTGAGTCTTTGTCAGAGCTATCATTGCTCTTCTTGTCATCACTCTTAGAATCTTTTGACTTATCGTCTGTTGATTGCTTATCCTTTGAGCTGTCATCCTTTTTACTGCCATCGTCACTGCCATTTGAACAAGCAGCTAATGCTAGAGATAAAGTTAAGAAACCTGCTAATAGTTTTTTCATGATTGAAGACCACCTTTACTTTATTGTTTTACACTTTGATGAAGATAAAGTAGTTAGAGCCAATAAGCCCCAACTACTTCATTAAACAATTCTATAATTATGATTCAGTACCACCTGAGCCACTATCACTTGATTGACTACTTGTTGAACTGTCGCCTGAATTGCTTGAACCGTTGTCACTTGATTGACTACTTGTTGAACTGTCACCTGAATTGCTTGAACCGTTGTCACTTGATTGACTACTTGATGAGCCATCACTTGAATTACTTGAACCACTGTCATTTGATTGGCTACTTGATGTATCATCACTTGAATTGCTTGAACCACTATCACTTGATTGGCTACTTGATGTATCATCCGATTTGCTTGAGCTACTGTCACTTGATTTACTATTCGAGCTATCTGAACTACTTGAACTATCATCGCTTGATTTACTATCTGAACTATCTTTTGATTCTTCAGTTTTGTCTTTAGCTTTGTCTTTTGCTTTCTCTTCAGTTTTTGCCTTTTCAGAACCTTCGTCCTTTTTGCTACCTTCGTCACTACCATTTGAACATGCTGCAAGTGCTAAAGATAAAGTAAGAAAACCAGCTAAAAATTTCTTCATTTTTTTGAAAAACCTCCTAATAGTTTTCATACTCATACTAGATATGTAAATAATCATCATTCAATATGCATATCTCGATGAGTATAGTAACGTTATTCACTTACAAAAAGATAAATAAACGCTTTTATTGGAAATTTCTCCGATTTTTATAAAAAAATGATATAAACTAAATAAAGTTTAACTAACTATTACATTAAATTAACTTTCCAGATTGTTCTTAGTAAAATCAAATTATTAGTGTATTTTTACTATACTATATTTTGAAAACGCTTTACAACTTTTTCTCCATTACCAAATCTGAATCAACTACACTACCTGTTTGAAACTCATGTCTTCCAACCACTTTTAAACCATGCTTTGTATAAAATTTTAATGCAGGTTCATTATATTCCCACACACCTAACCAAATTTTTGTTTTATTTAATTCTTTTGCTTTATTTTCAGCAAATTCAATAATATCTTTACCTCTTCCGCCACCTTGAGCATGAGGTAAAAAGTAAATACGTTGTATTTCTAGATATTCTTCACCCATATCTTCAGTTTGTGCTTCAAGAATATTTAATTTAAAGTAACCTGTAACTTCCCCATCTTCCTTATAAAAATAAGTATAGGAGTGTTCATTTTTCAATTCTTGTGTTAATGTCTCAATATTATATGCTTCCTCAAAATATTGATTAAAGTCATCTTCAGAATATCCACCATTCTCGAACGTTGTTTTAAATGTTTTGATACTAATATCTCTTAATATATCTAACTCTGATTCTTTAACTGCTTCTATTTGAAATGCCATTGTGCTATCCCCTTTTTTATTTTCTTTATATATATTAAATCAAAATGTACATTTCAATAAAGAAATATCATAATATTTCCATGTTATTTTACTATTAATGGAACAAAATATTTGTTATAGTTTGAAATAATATTGTTTAGAAATTAATTTTAAAATAAAAGCGCTTACCTAAAAACATTGATATTTAGCCATATTGTGTAATATTCAATTACATGATAAAGTGGTTAGTGTTTTTTAATTGTTCATATAAAAATTACATATAAAAGGGAGTGCCATAAGGCAATGACTGAAACATTTAAAGCCTTTGTAGTCGATGAACAAGACGGCAAAGTAACGAATCAAATTAAAAATTTAACTATAGATGATTTACCTGAAGGAGAAGTATTGATTAAAGTTAAATACTCAGGTATCAATTATAAAGATGCTTTAGCTACAGTCGCTAATTCTAAAATTGTACAATCATATCCTATGATTCCAGGTATTGATTTAGCTGGTGTTGTTGAAAAATCCGACACGCCTGCATTCAACCCAGGTGATGAAGTTATCGTAACGGGTTATGATTTAGGTACAAGTCGTTTTGGTGGCTTTAGTGAATATGCTCGTGTGAAAGAAGAACAAATCGTTCAATTACCTAAAGATTTAACTTTAGAAGAATCAATGATCTATGGTACTGCGGGCTATACTGCAGGACTTGCCATTGAAAAATTAGAGCATAACGGCTTGTCTGTTGAAAATAAAGAAGTATTGGTACGTGGCGCTACAGGCGGTGTAGGTACATTATCTGTAATGATGTTAAATGCGATTGGTTATAAAGTAATTGCAAGTACAGGAAAAGACAACGCAGAAGCACAATTAAAAGCATTAGGTGCAAGAGAAGTTATCTCACGTATAACAAAAACTGATGACAAACCACTTGGCAGCCGTAAATGGCAAGCTGTGATTGATCCAATCGGTGGGGATACACTATCACAACTTATCAAACACTTAGATTATGATGGTAGTGTAGCTGTGATTGGAATGACTGGTGGAAATCACTTTGATAGTTCTATCTTTCCTTTCATATTAAGAGGTGCAAACATTATTGGTATTGATTCTGTTTATACTGAAATGAAAGTACGTAAACATATTTGGAGAAGATTAGCTAGAGACTTAAAGCCAGCTCAATTACATGATATTAAACAAACGATTAAGTTTGATGACATTGAAACACATATTAATAATGTCCTAGAACATAAAAATTCTGGACGTATCATTATTGATTTTGAAGCTTAGTTATTGATTCATTATATGCTTTAACTAAAGCAAATTCCTTAAATATATTAAAGATTCACAAGTTGATATATAAGACACCTCGTTAATTTAGTTTAAATGTATTTATTAAATTAGCTGTGTGTCTTATTTTTTGATGTGTAAAATTTCAAGTGCGAATAGTGTTTACGTATCATTAGATAAAGTAAATAAGTATCGAGCTCAAGACGCTTCCCTAGTTTATAACTTAGTCTAAGTTATATACGGAAGGTTTCTAAAAATATAAGCAACAATCTAACTTATAGTTGTAACCCTTATGCATATCATTTATAAGTTTGAATTTAAAATCTCATTATAGTTCTTTCTCTACTCCTCGTGTTCTATCACTTCATTACTATTAATCATAACTTATTAAATTAAGTTGCTTTTCCATTTCCTAAAATTAAACATATTTTAGACAAATACCCTCTACAAAATCACAATACTTACCATTAATAATTCTGTTTATTTTACACTTTTAAAATCAAATCAAATAAGGCTAGAATTGCATATAAATATCTGACAATAAATAAAATTCTTATTCTTTAATATTTACAACCTTTTTATGAAAGCGTATACTTATCTTTGTCTAAAACAATCAGGAGGTTCTATATGGGAATTAAAGTTAATAAGAAGCTCATCTTTTTCCTAGGTGCCTTGGGAGGATTACTCTACGGTTATGACATGGGAGTAATTTCAGGTGCATTATTATTTATAAGAGATGACATACCATTAAACAGTATTACAGAAGGATTAGTTGTATCATCCATGTTGGTTGGTGCGATATTTGGATCGGGTGCCAGTGGTCCAATGTCCGATAGACTTGGACGAAGACGCGTTGTATTCATTGTTGCAATCGTCTATATCGTTGGGGCATTAATCTTAGCATTAGCACCTTCAATGCCAATACTTGTATTAGGTCGTTTAGTTATCGGATTAGCTGTCGGTGGTTCTACTGCCATCGTACCTGTATATTTATCTGAAATGGCGCCTACTGAACAACGTGGTTCACTTAGTTCATTAAACCAATTAATGATAACAATTGGTATCCTTTCTTCATATTTAATCAACTATGCATTTACACCAATTGAAGGTTGGAGATGGATGTTAGGTTTAGCGGTATTACCTTCATTGATTTTATTAATTGGTGTTGCATTTATGCCTGAAAGCCCTAGATGGTTACTTGAGCATAAAAGTGAAAAAGCTGCGCGTGACGTGATGCGATTAACGTTTAGCGAAAGCGAAATAGATAAAGAAATCGCAGATATGAAAGAAATCAATCGTATTTCTGAAAGTACATGGAATGTTTTGAAGTCACCATGGTTAAGACCAACGCTAATAATAGGTAGTATATTTGCCTTATTCCAACAAATCATTGGTATAAACGCAATCATTTATTACGCTCCTTCAATCTTTAGTAAGGCAGGACTTGGGGATGCTACTTCAATTTTAGGTACAGTTGGTATTGGGACAGTTAACGTTTTGATTACTATTATTGCAATTATGATTATTGATAAAGTTGATCGTAAACGTTTATTAGTAATTGGTAACATTGGCATGGTCGCTTCATTATTAATCATGGCAATATTGATTTGGACAATAGGTATTCATGCGTCAGCTTGGATTATCATCCTATGTTTAACATTATTTATTATTTTCTTTGGTTTCACTTGGGGTCCAGTATTATGGGTTATGCTTCCTGAGTTGTTCCCTATGCGTGCACGTGGTGCTGCGACAGGTATTGCAGCATTGGTATTGTCAATCGGAAGTTTATTAGTGGCTCAACTCTTCCCAATTTTGACTGAAGTATTATCTGTTGAACAAGTCTTCTTAATCTTTGCAATTATTGGTATTGGGGCATTAATCTTTGTTGTTAAATATCTGCCTGAAACAAGAGGCCGTAGTTTAGAAGAAATTGAAGCTGATTTACGTTCAAGAACAAGTGCAACAAATGCACAAATTGAGGAAAATAAATAACATGCTCTGCACATTAAATATTTTATTATGAGCTCTATTGGCAAACTGCTTTGAAAGAAAAAATGTTAGTTTTAGACTGTTAATAGAAAGGTCACTCAAGTAACCTTGTCAATATTTCATAGTATTGTATATAAAATAAGACTGGGAGATAAATACCCAGCATTAAGCCCATCAAAGATTTTAAATCTTTGATGGGCTTATTATTTATATCAATACTAAGTATTGTCATTGTTTGCTTACCTAGAGGATTGGGGCGAAACTCGATCTCTACAATCACCCTATTCCCTCAAGTGTCTCGCAAACAATACGCAGTTCTTATATGTTATTACTACAAAAAATAAGAATTTAATAATGAATTAATTGAATCAGAAATTATCCTAGAGTTAAAACAAGAAATCCATAACGAGTTAAGTGATGAAGATTTAAATAAAATCACAGATCATTTATCATCGATTTTATTTTAGTCTGAAACGCGAATGTCCCTGACGCTTTTAGCGTTTATATCTTAACTTCGTGTAATTGACTATAGTCAATGTACTAATAATAAAATAGGGAATATGCTATGTCTATTTATAGCTTTCATCATCAAATTTTTACGTTTACTCTTTAATTATTTCTCTGTAATAAATGTGAGTTATTAAGATCTTATTATTTACTAACAATCTTTTCTTTAACATAAGTGACGAAATCTGCTAACCTCTTATCATCCATATCACTCATCTGAAATGTTCCAATACTAAATGTAATATTTAATGTTCCTTCAGTGACATCGATGGCTTGTACTTCATCATAACCAATGTTTCTATAGTAAAATTCGCCTGCCATATCGACATTCAATATCAATCTTTCATTCGTCGCAATATAAGCTGCTTCGAATACTTTAACTTCGCCATTTACTGGATAAGGCATATTCCCTAATACGGACGGTCCTTGCTTTTCAGTAGGAAATAAATCTGCTGGATTCACTTTATCTAATATCATTTTATATGCTCCTTTACTATTTTTATAAGGTCAAATCTACATCTGAGATATCAATATCCATAGTTCGTGCAACCCCTTCACCATAAGCAGGATCTGCATGATAACAATGTTTAATATGTCTATGCTTAATTGTTTCACTTACTGGTGCCATTTCATTTGCAGTATTATTAAATAATGTAGTTTGTTCCTCTTCACTTAATAGTCTAAATAATTTTCCAGGTTGTTCAAAATAATTATCATCGTCTTCTCTATGATTATATTCATAAGCTTCACCTTGTACAGCTAGTCCAGGTTTCTTGAACTGTGGTTGATCTTCTAATGCATCCTTACTATTTGGATAATAATGAGTCTTACTACCTTGATTGTCATCTAATATGCGCATTTGACCATCTCTACTAAATGGACAAAGGTTCTCAACACCAACACCTTTTGCTTGGTTCACTGGAATTTGCCAGTGATTAACACCTAATCTATAGCGTTGCGTGTCACCATATGAAAATAGTCTACCTTGTAGCATTTTATCTGGTGAAAAATCAATACCAGGCACTATATTTGTTGGCGCAAAAGCAGCTTGTTCAACATCTTGGAAATAGTTTTCAGGATTTCTATTTAATTCAAACTCACCCACTTCTATTAGTGGATATTCATCTTTATACCAAACTTTCGTTAAGTCAAATGGGTTATCTTTATGATTTTTAGCTTGTTCTTCCGTCATGACTTGAATGTACATTTTCCATTTTGGATAGTTACCATCCTCAATATTATTAAATAAGTCACGTTGTGATGAATCTCTATCTTTGGCAATCACTTGTTCCGCTTCTTCTGCAGTGAAATTTTCAATACCTTGTTGACAACGATGATGGAATTTAACCCACACGCGTTCACCTTGTGCATTGTACATAGAATATGTATGTGAACCAAATCCATGCATATTTCTATAACCTTTAGGTATGCCTCTATCTGTCATCAAAATAGTAACTTGATGCAATGCCTCCGGTAATAGTGTCCAAAAATCCCAATTCGCTTCTGGATCTTTCATGTTCGTTTTTGGATTTCGTTTAACGACATGATTTAAACTAGGAAATAACTTTGGATCTCTAAAGAAGAACACTGGTGTATTATTTCCAACTAAATCCCAGTTTCCTTCATCTGTATAGAACTTTAATGCAAAACCACGAATATCACGCTCGGCGTCCCCTGCACCTCTTTCTCCAGCTACCGTTGAAAATCTTGCAAACATTTCCGTTTGCTTACCTACTGCTGAAAAGATACTTGCAGATGTATATTGAGTAATATCATTCGTTACTGTAAATGTTCCAAAAGCACCTGACCCTTTGGCATGCATACGTCTTTCAGGAATAACCTCTCTATCAAAATGGGCCATTTGTTCTAAAAAGTAAATATCTTGCATTACTAATGGACCACGCGGACCAGCTGTCATACTATTTTCTCTATCAGACACAGGCGCTCCAAAGAGTCCCGTTAATTTATTATTCATATTTATACCTCCAACTGATTATTCAAGCCTTATATTCGATATTAAATATCTCTTTATAATAATTACTAATTTATAATTATTATAAACTATTATACATGAGTTGAGATATAAATCTATAACTATTCGATAATTATTGATAATTTATACTTATAATTGATAATTTCTTTTTATCATCATTTTCATTTCTGATCAATTATTGTCAATATTTAACCATACAAAAAACGCACAACCACGCCTATCACCCTTACAGTGATTACTAAGTTGTACGTTTATTAAACCTTAATATAATAATTTTAAATTCGAATCATTCTACTTTGGGATTCAAATAATTGTCACATTTTGTAATTAATAATCAGAACCCCTTATATTTAATCTAAGTTGTTACCTGTGAAATACAATATAGCTAATAACTATTTAAATAACCTGTAGTTATGTTTTAATACTTAATATACATACCACCAGAGCGAGGTTCAGTCGTTATAAATCCAAATTTTTCATATAATTTATCTGCTGGATAATCTGCAATCAAGCTCACATAAGAACCTTGTTCAGCTATCGATTCGATATAAGACATTATTTCTTCCATTATAGTTCTACCATGACCTTGTCCTTGATAAGCTTGTGCTACAGCGACATCGATGATTTGAAATGCTGTCCCACCATCACCAATAACTCTACCCATACCAATTAACTGCTCATTATCATATAATGTAACATTGAAAAGTGCATTAGGTAATCCTTTCTCTGCTGCCTCTAGAGATTTGCCACTCATTCCTGCTGCTAATCTTAAATCACAATACGCTTTAACTTGTGGATATTCATATCTAACTTCTATCACTTATTATCCCCCTTATATATTTATATCGTCTATATTAAATACAATAAACGATTATAAATATTTTTTCATAACTACTTGGTTTGCAGATTTAAACACTTCATTATGACTTGAAACAAAGCCTTCAGGTTTAGCTTCCGGTTCTATATAGACTTTAGCTAAATTTGCTGCATTTGCAGCATCACTAAATGCGCTTGCAATAAGGTGTGCTTTAGCATCATGATAAATAATGTCGCCGCAAGCAAATAATCCATCTATACTTGTAGATGTATTTCCAAAGCCCTTTATTCTATATTCATTAAACATATCAACTTGTGCAGATGATTGTTTAAGCAATGTATTCTCTACATCAAATCCATGACTAATAATCACTTCATCAAATGACTCTTCTATTTTCTCTTTTGTTTCAATATCTTCAAGCACTACTTTGCTTATTCTAGTTTGGGTTTCATCACCAATCAGTTGATGAATATGTGTGTTAGGCATTTTTCGCACATTGAGTTCTGCTAAAACCTTTTTCATTGCTTCATAGCCTTTAATATCTGCTTTACGATAAATAAGCGTTACACTTTTAGCATAACCACTTAAATCATTCGCCCAATCTAAAGCGGAATTACCTGCTCCTGAAATCAAGATATTCTTATCTTTAAAACGTTTCAATGATTGCACTACATAGTGAAGATTAGTTAATTTATAACGCTCAGCATCTTTAATGTCTAGTTGCTTAGGATTTATAATGCCTCCACCAATCGCAACAATAACTGATTTCCCGTCAAATATATTGCCTTTATCGGTTTCAACTTCAAAATGTTGTTCAGAGACCTTTCTGATATCTATGACACGCTCTTCTAGATTAACTTTCGGATCAAAATATAAACCTTGCTTGATTGTATCTTGTATTACTTCATAACATGGTTTAGGTGCTAAGCCACCAATATCCCAAATGATTTTTTCAGGATAAACATGCATCTTACCACCTAATTTGTCTTGAATATCAATAATTCTTACATCCATACCTCTTAACCCTGAGTAAAAACTCGCAAATAGTCCTGCAGGTCCTCCACCAATTATTATCACGTCATCCATTAAAAATTCCTCCCAATTTCTACTCCACTAATAATGCTATTATCCTATAATTGATAATGATTATCAATATCTAACTATTAGTAATTCTAAATTTTTATAATATTACTCGAATTGTAAAAAATTTTAAAAAACCTAGTCTCTATTAAAAATCTAGAAACTAGGCTAATATTTGATGATACGTAAATAAATTTGAAATTAATCGCGTGGATCCTTTACAATTGCATTCCTTAATAAGAAAAATAATAATATAAACCCTGCGGTTAATGTCGTATGGCCTATACCTGTATATCCGGCAAATGTCTCTGGAACCTTCAGTCCAATAACTTGGTATGTACCTTTCATAAACATCATTCCTATTGTCGCTAATACACCTAAATTGTATATAACGAAAAACCAATTAAATAAATAATAACTACTTAATTTAAATACTTTTTCGATAGGTAATAATACGAGATGCATAAACATTCCCAAGATTAAGGTATGCGTATGTACTACCACCAACTGTGTATCTCCTGTGAAATGATGTGCTACCGTTAGTTCCCTGTAATAGAACCCACTAAGTAAGCCTAAAATAGTATAAATTAAAAATGCATACAAAATTCTGCGCATCTTTACGCCTCCTTAAATACATTATAGGATAAGTTGTATTAAAATAAAGTGACAATTAAACAAACTTATCAAACAGTCCTACCGTAATGTTTCATATCTTTAAAACAATATAAGGCTATATTCAATTTCATTGTACATTGTCTTAGCGTACTTGAGAATAATCCTATGTATAACAACTTCTAACATTTTATAAAAGTTAACCAGATTATGTACTATCGCAAGAAAATAAGTCATCATATGTATAAATATTACAACATGTCTCAATTAACTCTACCAATAGAAACTGAAATAATTATACTTGAAAATGATATCGGACAAATTGGAAAAATGATGAATTTAAATATCCTAATTGTAAGAAATTTGAATTTAATAGATACGCTTATCGTAATGATAGATATGGTTTTAAAAGAGATTTCAAATTATATGAATGTGATATTATTCAGGATGTCCACTACGTAACCAATGTATGAAACATCATTCGAAATCTAATAAAACAATTTTGAGGAATTATAATTGGGAATATTTCAAATCTAAAGTATATCAACAGCTTTCAGCACCAGAAACACAAACATCTACAGTCAACGAAAACTTGATGTAGAACCTGTTTTTGGATTCTTGAAGGCTATTTTAGAGTTCACTCGCATGTCACTACGCGGAGTAACAAATGCAAAACGTAAACATGGATTTGCATTAATGGCTTTCACTATAAGAAAAATAACAGAACTAAGTGCTAATCAATTTGATAATAATAGAAAAATCGATAATTTTTACATTTTCACAGTAAAAATTATCGATTTTATTTTAGTCTAAAAGAGTAATATTTTAGATACATAAACATTTCAATAAAGATTTAATTATGTCTAGTAGGAACCTTGTTTCATTTTATTTCGGTTACGTATTTTCATGTGCCTCAATCTCATCAATCTTATCGACTTTACGCTGAGAACCACCTTCCCAACTTACATTCAAATACGCCTCGACATTTTTCTTTGCAACTTCAATACCAATAATTTGTGCACCCATTGTTAGAATTTGTGCATTATTGCTTAACTGTGCACGTTCAGCAGAATAGTAATCATGTGCCAAAGCTGCACGTATACCATTTAATTTATTAGCAGTAATTGCAACACCAATACCAGTACCACAAATTAAAATACCTCGTTCATTATTACCTTGTTGAATACTCTTACCCACTTCTAATGCCACATCTGGATAATCCGTTTCGGCACAATGATGACAACCAAAATCTTCAACTTCATGGCCTAATTGTTCTACGTGTGATTTTACCGCTTCCTTTAAATCATATCCATTATGGTCTGCTCCAATTGCTATTTTCATTGTTTATTCCTCCTTGTATCAATTTTCAGGCAACAAATGGCTTAAACGTTTCTAGCATAAGATAAGCAGACATTGCTCCTGGATCAATATGTCCTTGCGAACGATAACCTAAACGCTTTGATCTACCTTTATTGGAAATAATATCTTTGGTACTTTCCATACCTTGCTTGGCAGCTATCAATCCTTTATCAAATCCAACTTCAAATGACTCACCCTTACTTTTGGATTGTTCTAACGAGTCAAAAAATGGTTCTAATGTATCAATCATCGTCTTGTCTCCGATTTCAGCCTTCCCTCTGGCCTTAATCCCTTTGCTAAACGCAATCCAAAAATCATATAATGCAGCATCATCTAAATTGTCTTTGTTTTTTACTGCTACTGCCCCCTTTAAATATCCAGAAGCATAGAGTGGACCAACTGATGAACCAACTGCATCTAAGAACGTCTTGCCTACTGCAACACTAATTTTGGCTATATCATTTTGACTTTGCAGTTCATTATTAATTTCTTGTTTGACTGCTTGATATCCAATATTCATAGTGACACCATGATCACCATCACCGATTTTTCTATCGAGTTCACATAGTGTATCTTTCTCATTCTCAAATAGTTCAGTAAGCTTTATAATATATTGCTTAAATGCCTGACCAGAAACTGTCATGAATTCTACCCCCTTACACTTCTTTAAAATTTGGACAATCAACAGGATGTGAAATACAGCGTTTTAACGTTTCATCAACTTTCATTAATGTAACTGAAAATCCACCCATCTCCATCGATGTAATAAAATTACCTATATAAGTTTTATACGTTTTAATATTTCGTTCATTTAAAATTGCAGCTACCTCTTTATTGATAATATATAATTCCATCTGAGATGTAGCACCTAAACCATTGACCAATACAACAACTTCGTCATTTTGTTGGTATAGTCCTTCTTTTAAGATATTTTGCATAATCACTTGTACGGTTTCCTGTGCCGTTCTTATTGTTGTTTTTTCAATACCAGGTTCTCCATGATGACCTAATCCAATTTCCATTTCATTCTCTTCTAAATCGAAACTAGGTTTGCCCGTTTGAGGCAAATAGCATGGATTTAACCCGATACCCATAGACCTTGTATTATCATTTGCTAATTGTGCAATACGTTTCACTTCATCTAAATCATAGCCGAAATCAGCCGCAGCACCCGCAGCTTTATACACCAATAATTCTCCAGCAATTCCTCTACGATCATCGATATCTTTAGACGATGCTACATCATCATTGCCAATCACAACTGCAGTCTCAATGTCATCTTCAATTTCAGTCATTTCGCTTGCCATTTCAAAGTTCATCAAATCGCCAGCATAATTACCATAAATATATAAAACACCATGACCATCATCTATCTCTTTTGTCACTGCCTGTATTGGTATCGGTGAAGGTGATGCAAATATGTTTCCTACAGCTACTCCATCTGCCATTCCTGCACCAACATACCCTAAGAATCCTGGTTCGTGACCTGAACCTCCACCAATCAATATACTTACTTGACGATCGGGGTTACGTTTTTTACCAATAAGTGCACGTTGATGTAACTCAGTACGACGAATATAGTCTGGATATGCAATAACATAACCATCCACTAATTCATCAATTACATCATCTGGATTATTAATCATCTTTTTCATATGCTTACGCTCCTTTTTACTTGGGGTAATGATTATTTATATTTAAGGTACAAGAACTACTTTTAAGGATTTGTCACCTTTTTTCATTAATTCAAATCCTTCTTCAAATGATGCTAATGGCAATTGATGCGTCACTACACCCTCAGTTGGAAAATCACCTTTTTGAATACCATCAATAACAAGCGGATAACAATATGGACCCAAATGACTGCCCATTAAATCTAATTCTTTACGATCAGAAATAATACTCCAATCAACTGTTACTGGTTCACCGAATACTGAAAATTCTACAAAACGTCCTAACTTTCTAATAGCACTTAACCCTTGTTCAACTGATTTAGGATGGCCAGTTGCTTCAATATAAGTATCGCAACCATATCCCTCTGTCATCTCTTTTATTTCTTTAACCACATCGACTTCTGCTGGATTCATAACGATATCAGCACCGAATTGTTTGGCTAACTCTAAACGATCTTCTTTCATATCTAATACAACTAATGTTTCTGCGCCTGCCTTTTTAGCAGCACCAACCATACCAAGACCAAGCGTGCCAGCTCCAGATAAGACAACGAAATCTCCAAGTTTGATGTTAGCGCGTTGAACCGCGTGTAAGCTACATGCATAAGGTTCAATGAGTATTGCCTTTTCAATTGGTAAATCTTCAGGGACTTTATAGTTAATGGCTTCTTTAGTAAATTTCATATATTCAGCCATGCCACCGTTAACATTATTTTGGAAGCCATATAAGTCATGCTTTTCACACATCCAATATTCTCCACGATTACAGAATCTGCATTCCCAACAAGGTACAATTTGTTCTGAAATAACACGATCACCTATTTCAAAATCAGTGACCTCATCACCTTTAGCAACAATACGTGCGATAAATTCATGCCCCGGTATCATTGGCGCCTTAATATATGACGGTTGTGTTTCATCTCCCCAAAAACTAGGCGCACCCCCATATGCTTTAATATCTCCTGCACAAATACCACATGCTTCAACTTTAACTACAATTTCTTTTGCATTTTCAATAACGGGTGTATCTACTGTTTCATATTTATAATCTCCAGGTGCATATGCTACAATTGCTTTCATTTTGTCTGGGTAATTTTTATTAGCCATAATTAACAACTCCCTATAATTTTTAGAAAACGCTTTCATTTACAATTGCTATTTTAATATATATTTTCGTTTTATACAAATATTTTTTCATTTCTTTTCGTTTTGAGTTGTTTCTATTGGATTCAATAAAATATGTGTTAAAATATATTATGATTCTAAAGAGGATGTGAGCGAGTTTGAAAATGTACGCAGATGAAAGACGAGAGCATATATATAGCTATATCAAGTCACATAAACGCGCTACCGTAAGACAACTTTCTGATTATTTAAGCGTGACCGAAGCGACCGTTCGAAGTGATTTGAGAAGATTAGAAAGTGAAAATAAATTAACGCGTACCCATGGTGGTGCAAAGGTAACCGAAAATATTTCATCAAAATTAAACTTTTCTTATCGATTAACCCAAAAGCATACTGAAAAGTACAAAATAAGTAAACATGCACTTAAAAAAATCAAGCCACAACAATGTATTATGATTGATGCGAGTTCTACCACTTATGAATTAGCAAAATTATTAGCAGATACAACAATGGAGCTTACCATCATTACCAATGGTTTAGAAAATGCAGTGTTATTAAAGGAGAATCCGCATCTAACAGTCCTTGTAGTAGGTGGTTTTGTCTCTGAAGACTCAAATGCAATCACAGGCAACATAGATTCACAAATACTAGAAATGTATCACATTGATTATTTCTTTTTATCTGCAAATGGCCTAACATTACAAAATGGATTAACCGATTTTTCATTACCAGAAGTGCAATTAAAGAAACAAATGGTACAAGAAAGTGAAAATGTTATTGCACTTATCGATAGCAGCAAATTTGATGTTTCTTCAACATTATCATTTGCTAAAGCAACGGAAATAAATGAAGTGATTACAGATCAATTACCTGATCATAAATGGACTCAAAATATGCCATTCACATTAACGGTTGCAGATAACTAAAAAAGGAACAATGACATTAACAAAGTGACTACTCCCATTGAATGAGAACACTTGTTAATCATTGTTCCTTTTAATTTTTATTTATAAGCTGGCTAACTTCCGCCACTCCAACCTACTAATGTAAAGAAATAAAGTAATACTGCCCCTACAATAATCCATATGACAAATAGTGGCACCATAAACTTCAACCATGAAGCAAAGTTACCTTTTGCAATTGCAATAGCTCCTACAGTGGCACCCAATGTAGGTGTGACAAGGTTGCCTAATCCCCCTCCAAATGACAGTGCGGTTAATAACATCTGATCATTTACACCTAACGTATGTGTGACGGGTTGTAAAATAGGAATCATAACACTCATTAAACCTGATCCTGATGGCACTAAAAAGTTAAACACGGTTGCCACTAAGAATACAAGTACTGAAACGATGCCAGGAGAAGAGCCATCGAGTTGTGTCGTCAAACCATGAACAATAGTACTTAGAATTTGACCTTTTTCTAATATGACACTGATTGTATTAGCCATTATAATAGCGAAGGCTACTACCAACATAGGCTTGGCACCTTCTATAAATCCATCAACCATTTGACTTGGTGACTTTCCCTTTATTAAGTAAGCAATCACAAAACTCACTCCAAATACTGTAATAAAGACACCATTACCATAGTGCTCGGACCATTTTAACAAACCGTTACCTAATGCTAAGATAATAGGCGTCAAAATAATCAATGCTACTACTAGATAATCTCTAACACCTGCAGTAACTTGTTGTTTAATATGTTGTTCTGTATTGTCATGTTGTTGAAACTGCCATTCAGTTGTAGTCATCAAACTGTTATCAGCATTTTTGATGACACGTTTTGCATACCAAATAACATAGACTAAGGTTACAGCTAAAAACACCACATACATTATAGTTCTACCACCATATCCTGAATAAAGCGGAACATGTGGATATACGATTTGACCTATTTTGGCCATACCAGATGGTGATACTGAAAATGCCATATATAAGGGTAAAAATGTTATTGCTAATGCGGTAATCGGATCAAGTTTCAAACGATTAACCAATATAACACCCAATGTTACAAAGACAATCATTTGGTCACCACCGACAAAAAAGCCAATAAATGCCATTAAAGAAAATAGTCCAATCACCAAAGGCAATGGTCCCGCATGTTCAAAGCGCTGTATAAAATAATTTGTCACTGTCTTGACGGAATCTAATTGCAAAATGCCTCCCATTGCTCCACCAATAAATAATAATAAGGTCACCGTTTGTGCAGACTGTATACCTCCATTTAATATAAGGGTAACTGCATAAAAAGGGTTAATCCCATGCTGATGAATCGCGTGATAAGTACCTTGAATGATTGTTCCATCAGCATGTTTATCAAACGTTCCAGCAGGAATGACATATGTCAAAAAACAAGCAAACATCATCATCAAGAACATCATAAATAATACGTGTGGTAATTGTATGTTTTTCTTAATCTTTGTCTTTACTTCAGTATTCGAATCTATATCACGTCGATCATGTCGTGTTAATGATTCATATGATGCTGCATTATATTTAGACATATATTTCAACACTCCTTCAATAACATTTTATAACAATTCCTTTGTCCATTAATAAACCATTTCTAAACTATGTTCTAGTTATGCGCACTAAAATACATAGTGCTACTTATCGTTATATCAATCTCAGTTTTATAACTGAGATTATAAATTTAATGCCCTATCGTTTGCTTTGAATATTTATTTTCTTTATAAGGCACACCAATATTTTCTCGTAAAGTCTTGCCTTTATAACCTTGGTGGTAATATCCTTGTCGTTCTAACCGTGGCAAAATTTCATTGATAAAATCATCATATATCGGACCGTAAATGTGCGGACCAAAAATGAAACCATCGGCAGCACCACCTTCAAACCACTCTATAAGTAGGCGTGTTACTTCATCATATGTGCCTGTAAATGGCGAGCGTTTTGCTGTTTCTTCTAATGCAACTTCTCTTAGTGTCAGATTATTGGCTTTTGCTCTGGCAGCAATAGCCTCTGTTGTTGCACGAAAACTATTCTGCCCCACATCACCTAATTCTGGGAAAGGTGCATCTAAGTCATATTGGGTAAAGTCATGATGGTCATAATATCTACCTAGATAATCTAAGGCATCTTCGATTGTGGCTAATTGTTTAATTTCAGAAAATCGTTGCTCTACCTCTTCGTGAGTCTTACCGATAACTGGGGATAATATTGGGTAAATTTTAACTGTTTCTTTGTCTCTACCGAATGATTCTGCTTGTTGTTTGATTGCATCATAATTGTATTTCGCTTGTGTAAAGGATTCACCTAATGTAAACACTGCATCAGCATATTTTGCAGCATATGCTTGACCTTTTGGCGAGGCACCTGCTTGAAATATTACAGGCTGACCTTGTTCAGAACGACCAGCATTTAGCGGCCCTTTAACTTGAAAGTACTTTCCTTTATAGTCAAGTGTATGCATCTTACGCTTATCTAAATATTCATGATGCTCAGCATCAAATTTAAATGCATCATCTTCATACGAATCCCATAATCCTTGTACGACTTGTATATGTTCTTCAGCAATGTCGTAACGGACATCATGTTCAGGATGCTCACCTTTAGAATAATTTGATGCGCTTCCTTCCAATGGAGAGGTCACGATGTTCCAGCCAGCACGTCCATGACTAATACGATCGATAGTTGCCAATTGTCTTGCCACTGTATAAGGCTCACTATAAGAAGTCGAAATGGTACCTACCAAACCAATACGTGAGGTAATCGGTGCTAAAGCAGCTAGCAAAGTTAATGGTTCATGGCGATCTAAAAAATGTGGTATAGATTTTTCATGTATATATAAACCGTCTGCCACAAATAAAAAGCTAAATCCCGCGTCTTCTGCTTTACGGGCAATTTTTAATTGAAAATCAAAATTAGTACTAGCATCACTAGGTACTTCTGGTGATTTCCATGCATGCATATGACTGCCAGGTCCATTCAACATAATTCCAAAATCAATACTTTGTCGTGTCATATTATCCCTTCTTTCTCTAATTGTTCACTATTAACAGGCGCAAGTTGTATTACTGTTTGCTTTCTTAATTGAGCATCATGAACCGGCATATGTAACATGAACTCATCGATATCACCATCAACATTCAGCTTTGCAATTGCATCCTTAATTTGATGGGCTTCCCCAGTAAAGACATCAATACGCTTTTCTTCAATTTCAAATTTCTCAGTGGATTGTTGGCGAAATAGATCAACCTGTGATTGATTATTAACCGTTATCTTTCGACCATCTTCAAAATGTAATGCATAGTTCGTACGACCCGCTTCAACTTTTTCTAGTTGTTCTAAATTCTCCGCTACAACTGCTGCAACGGCTACAATCATTCTACCTTCAGGATAAATAGCTTTATAGCTTTGGACAGCTTCCTTTAAAGCTTTATCATTCGAATTAATAAAGTAAGCATAAATAAATCCTACACGTTCTTTAGCCGCTAATTCTGCTGAGTTTATACTTGTACCAAGTAAAAACACCTCTGGTTTAGTTACTTCTTCATTTCTTATAGCAGTTGTGAGCTGTGCAAATTCTGAACCTTGTGGGAAACTTTGCTGATTAAATTGATTTAAAAGATGAAATTTTTCTTCGAAAGAGGATGCATTCTCATTTAAGTCTGCTTGCAAAGCCTTTGTTGCAAGTGGAAATCCACCAGGCGCTTTACCTATACCTAAATCAACACGTCCTGGCGCAAGGTTACTAATAAAATGAAATTGTTCAATCACTTTAAATGGGCTGTAATGTTGTAACATGACGCCACCTGAGCCAACACGAATTGTTGTTGTTTGATTCAAAATGTGTGTCACAAGTATTTCTGGACTCGTACCAGCAACTTCCGGCATATTGTGATGTTCTGCTACGAAATACCGTTTATATTTTAATTGGTCTGCTAGTTGCGCTAATTTAACGCTACGTTCTATAGCTGCTCTAACTGTCTGACCATCGTCTAAAGGACTTTGATCCAAAATGCTAATATCAGTCACTTGATGACCTCCTTACAAGAATATTCTGAAAATGATTTAACCATATATTATGCCTCTCTCAACAGTTTGTCAACTATTCTTATCGTTTTAGTCAGAATTAATTTTAAAAAATAAACTAGGAACATAATGTTGTCTTGTCTTTAACGTTCCTAGCTCTATTTTAATGATTACTAACATTTTATTTATAAAGCAGTATAGCCTCCATCAATCGTTAGTACACTGCCAGTCACAAATGATGACGCATCTGATGCTAAGTATACAGCTGCACCTTGCAATTCTTCTGGCACACCTGGTCTACCTAATGGTGTGAACTTCATCCATGTATCAATCATATCTCCACCTTGGGCAAAGTAATCTTTAGTTAATTCCGTTTTCATATACCCTGGTGCTATTGTATTAACGCGTATGCCATGTTGAGCCCATTCACTTGCTAGACTTTTAGTAAACATAATAACAGCCCCTTTTGAAGTGTTATATGCCGCTTGTGGTTGTGGTGTATTTACAATAATACCTGACATTGAGGATGTATTGATTATCGATCCTTTTTGTTGTTTGATCATCACTTTTCCTACTGCTTGTGATACTAATACCATACTATTAATATTAACATCCATATTTTTCACCCAACGCTCATAGGGCATATCTTCGAATTTAACATGCTCATTAATTCCAGCATTATTAAATAAGATATCAATATGTCCAAAGTGATTTACAACATCCTGGACCATCTTATCAACATCTTCTACATTTGTGACATCGACTTTACAGGCCATTGCTTCATTACCTGTATTATTTTCAAATTCTGCAGCAGTTTGTTGCGCTAATTCGTAATTAATATCTGCAATTACAACATTTGCCCCTGCTTCTGCTATACCTTGTCCCATTGCCTTACCTAATCCTGTAGCTCCACCAGTAATAATGGCAACACGATCTTTCAATTCAAACTGATTCCAAATACTCATCGTGACCCCTCCATTTTAAGTTGATTCAGTCACAGTTTAAATTATGTCTTATGGCTATACAATGAAAACGCTTTTTCAAATAATATCAACAATACTTACCTTTATCAAAGCCTAAATTATGCTTAATGCCATTTCTAACTTCGCATATGGTTAAGATTCTCTTCTTAAAAGTTAATTGCATCTTAATATTTAAGTCTCCATTTATTTCATCACCATTTTTATTACTTTTACAAAAAAGGTGATTTCCTATTCCAATAGCAATTGTCCTTTGGAGTGCTTAATAGCTGCTATTTTCCATAAGCACTTTGATGTAATTTCATAGTACTTTAAGCAGTATTTTGCCGAGACTCCTGAGGGAACAGGACGAGCTGAAGACTACAGGCTGAAGCTGAGCCCTAGGAAAGCGAGCCAACAATATAAAATACTATATATATATCAAATACTCAGCAAATGAAATCACTTTATTATATTAATATAAAGTAATAGTACTTTAAGCAGTATTTTGGCGAGACTCCTGAGGGAACAGGACAAGCTGAAGACTACAGGCTGAAGCTGTCCCCTAGGAAAGCGAGCCAACAATATAAAATACTATATAAAAAAAGCACTCAGATAAATCTGAGCACTTCTTTTTTTGAAGTATATGTCCTAGATTTTTTAAATGATTAATATTTTACGAAGGAACTTCAGTTCGTTTGTCACTATGTTTTCTAATCATTGTTGCAGTTAATATTGAGACAATACCAAATATCATAAAGCCGATAAACATCCACATTGTTGAATTCATTTCCAATGACTGGTTCATATATAACAATTCTCTTAAATAATTAGCATAATGTGTAAATGGATTCCAACTTACAATATAATCTTGATAGAACTGTGGTAAGAATTGTTTCGGCAATGTCACTAATTGCATACTAAAGAACATTAATAAGAAGAAAATTGGTATTGCTTTCATTCCTAACCATGACATCGTTCCTAAGATCAATCCTATAAATGCAATAATAGCAATTGAAACATATATAGCAATTTTATTTATATCATCAAAGTTAAAGTCCTGCACTTCGGACATGAAATAAATATAACCGAAACCACCAATAAATGCAGTAACTACTGCTACAGCCATTTGAACAAGTGATGCAATCAAACGTTGACTTAATTTGATATTATTACTTGTTCTAAAAGCATAGAATAACAATACAGAGCTGACTAATGCACTCATCCATACTGGCATAAACATCAAGAACGGACCATTACCATTCGCTTGATGAGATTTAACTTTATTTATTGTTTCTTTATCGATTGATACTGGATTCGTTACATCTTTAATATCTTTAGCAGATACTTTAACATCTTGTTTATTTAAAATTTCTAAACTTTGTTGTGAAATCTGACTATTAACATTTTCTCCAACTTTACTTAATACGTTATTCGCAATTTGTACAGCTTGCATACTAGCTCCACCGTTAACGATTGTTTTGATATTAGCTTGCTTTACGTCAGTTGTTGATCCTGATTTATTAGCCATTTGCTTTTTCATTTGTTGTAATTGTGCAGGTGGTATTTCACCACTAGCTGCTTTCTCTTTTATTTCTGCTTGTTTACTGTCACTTATTAATTTTTGGGTTTTAGATAATGCATTTTTTGAAAAGTCTTGTTCAATTACTGCCACACCAAAATATTTTTGCTCTTTCAAACCTTTACGCGCTTCTTTTTCACTGTCAACGCTTACCCATTTAATCTTATCTGAATCACTATCTGTTAATTTATCTTCCAAATTTTTACCCACATTCACTTTTTGACCTTGCATATTATTACCTTCATCATGATTTACAATTGCTATTGGTAAAGATTTAGGTGACGGATTATATGCAGGATAAAAAGCTGTCGCTAGTATGATCAATAATACAATGATTGCAATCGGTGCAATCCATAATAGTTTATTTTTAAATATATTCATTTGTTTTACCTCCTTAAATATACAATGTGTTGTTTAATTAATACTTTGTTTATTATAATGACCTTAACTAGAGAAACAATATGCAATATACATCGCATCGTCCATTTCTCAACAATGTGTTTAAAATTGTCTATTTACTTGGAGGTTTTTTATGGAAAATGATAGACGCGTTAGAAAAACAAAAGCAGCAATAAAGTCTGCATTTATTCAATTACTCACCGAAAAGGAATTAGAGAAAATTACTATCCAAGACATCACACAACGTGCAGATATTAATAGAGGTACCTTTTATTTACATTATGAAGATAAGTATTTACTGCTTTCGAGTTTAGAAGATGAATATACGTTCGATTTAACGAATGAAGTAAAACTTGATCAGTATATCAACAACAATTTACCACCTGAAGTTTTCGCTAAGGTGTTTACCGAACAAATTTTACTCAAAGTAGTCAATTATATTTATAACCATATTGAATTTTATAAAGCAATATTCAACCTCGATAGAAAAAGCCAACTCGAAGAAAAAATAGCAAATATCATGTATGGCAATATGCAAAAATTTTCTTCTATAGATAATAAAATTGCTGACGTTCCAATAGATTACTTTTTCAGCTACACATCAGGTGCAATGTTTGCATTTATAAAGCACTGGGTTAAAGATGATAACCGCATGCCACCTACTGAATTAGTCAATCACCTTTTCAAAATCATATTTAATGGTCCTTTAAGACTGATGGCTAAAGAGCAGAAAATTGTAGAATAACAATATTTAACTTGTAATCTATTTATTTGTCCGATAATATTAAAAAGTATTTTATTAGAAAGGATATACTAGGATTATGATTACAGCATATAAACACGCAGAAACTAGAGAGATAATCGAAACTTCATTAGACCATAATGCATCTTGGATCAATGTTGTCGATCCTTCAAGGGATGAAATAGAAAATTTAATGCAATTATATAATATACCTGAAGATTTTTTACGAGATCCTTTAGATTTAGAAGAGAGCGCTCGTGTAGAATATGATGATGAATCTAGATATTCACTAATCATTATCGATATCCCAATAGTCAATGACACAAACTTAAAAGTATTGTCATTTATTACCATTCCATTGGGTATCATTATTGGTAATAAGAAGATAATGACTGTATGCAATGTCGAAAATGAATTCCTTGAAAACTTCAAACGACATAACATAAATCTTAACTTTCATAGTCGCTTTGCACTTAATATATTATTAACCATTGCCAATCACTATAACAGAAATTTAAGACTATTAAATAAAACACGTTTACGTATCGAACGTGAACTTAAAAACAATGTAACAAATAAACAACTTTATAATTTAATGGAAGTTGAGAAAAGTTTAGTCTATTTCTTAGCAGCATTAAAAGGAAATGATGGCATTATTAAAAAGCTCTTCCGTCTACCTGCAATTAAGCGTTTTGATGAAGATGAAGAGTTAATAGAAGATTTAGTAATTGAAAATAATCAAGCCATTGAAACTACAGAATTATACACAGACATCTTAGAAAGTATTACCACATCATATGCATCACTACTTTCTAATGAAATGAACAACACGATGAAGACACTTACGTTATTTACGGTCTTTTTAACTTTGCCAACGCTCGTCTTTAGTTTCTTTGGTATGAATGTGCCCTTACCTCTCAATGAACATAGCTATGTCTCATGGCTTATCATTATTGGTATTTCTCTTATATTTGTATCTTGTGTTGGTGCCTTCTTATGGAGAAAGCAAAAGCTGTAACGTGTCGACAATGATTAACGCTACAGTTTAATTGTTACATTACGCTAATTTTTAATAACAATAAAGAAAACGTCAATTGCTAATTTAAATTCAATAGCAATTGACGTTTATTATTTAATACTTACTTCATATAAGCATTTTAATTTATTTTGAGTCTTGTTTATATGCATTTCTTTTCGATAGAATAAACGTTAAAACAAATGCAATGACAAATGTAATAACCATCGCGATACCATAATGTAGCCAACCACTATGTTGCCCACTTATAGAAATAAACCCTGGAATACCTGCTGTCCCTAAAGCAATCGCTTTAACTTTGAATAACGCGATATAAGCTGAACCAATACCTGAACCAACAATCGCTCCGATAAATGGATATTTCAACTTTAAATTAACCCCAAACATTGCAGGTTCAGTAATGCCAAGTAACGAAGAAATACCTGCTGCTGATGCTACACCTTTTAATTTCTTGTTCTCTTTAACAATAAAGAATGCTGCTAAAGCTGCTGCACCTTGTGAAATATTAGACATTGTTGCGATTGGGAAGATAAATGAGCCTCCAGTCTTCGCACTATCAGCAATGAGTTGTGTCTCAATAGCAATAAAGCTGTGATGCATACCCGTAATAACAATTGGCGCATACAATAAACCAAAGATAAGTCCACCAATTGCACCGCCAAATTCATAAAGCCAAGTCAATCCATCAGATAACCAATAACCCAATGTACGTGTAATTGGACCTACAAATGAAAATGTTAAAAATGCTGTAACCAATATGGATAATAATGGTGTCAATAAATTATCTAGAACAGTAGGTACAACCTTTCTTAACCCTTTCTCTATCTTAGCTAAGATATATGTCGCAACTAACATTGGTAATACTTGACCCTGATAACCGACTTGCTTCACTTCAAATCCAAAGATGTTCCAATGCGGAATTGTCTTTCCTTGTTCAAGTGCCTTTGGATAATCATATGCATTCATCAAATCCGGATGCACTAAGATCATTCCTAGTGCTGCACCTAGAAATGCATTCGCTCCGAAACGCTTTGCAGCACTAAAACCAATCAGTATGGGTAATAAAGTGAAAGGTGCATTCGCAAAGATATTAATCATATCTGCTAGACCTTTAAACTGATTATGTACATCAATTAATGACTGTTCATCATAAAATATACCTGGTGCCGTAAGTATATTATTAATCCCCATCAATAGACCACCTGCTACAATGGCAGGAATAATTGGCACAAATATATCTGATAACATTTTCACAAATCTTTGGAATGGATTTGCATTCTTAGAACCTTCAGCTTTAACTTCAGCCGTAGTCGAAGCCTCTTTCCCAGTTAATTTCTCC
Source organism: Staphylococcus gallinarum (assembly GCF_029774255.1). NCBI lineage: Bacteria > Bacillati > Bacillota > Bacilli > Caryophanales > Staphylococcaceae > Staphylococcus > Staphylococcus gallinarum. The sequence continues at coordinate 643,896 of NZ_CP069082.1, read as the reverse complement.
ATTTCTGCAAAGACTTTATTTACCGTCCCTGAACCAATAATGATTTGGTATTGTCCACCTGTTGAGAATGTCCCTTTCACGACATCCATATCAGATAATACTTGCTCATTAACCTTGCTTTCATCCTTTAACACTAGTCTTAAACGCGTCGCACAGTGTGCCATCGTATCAATATTTTCTTCTCCACCTATAGCTGTCAAAATCTCTTCAGCAGATTTTTTATAGCTCATTGATAAGCCTCCTCGTAAAAATAGAACCGGTTCCAATTTCTGTTTGATGTTATTATTGTAATCGGTTTCAGTTAAGAACGCAATAGCTTTTTTGTGACGCTTTATTAAGAATTTAGGGTTTTTCAGTAAATTCAAAGACCATTTAGAATTTTATCGCTATAATCAATGAAATTAAGAATTGCAAAATGACAGTCTTTAATAGGCTTTTGATGAATAATCACTGTATATTATAGGCGTTTATTTAATACACTCATTCAATAAATAATTTTTTCTATAATTATTTTAACTTCACAATATTGTTACAATTTTATAATTAACACGCTTAAACTTTAAACATTTTGTTATATAATAATAACTATTAAGCGTTATACGATATATTTAAGCAGGAGTTGCAATATTATGAATAGTACGATTTATATACATAATTATTTAACAACTTGTCCTCAACGTTGTCTTGGGAAAATTAAACTTCTATTTTCTTTAAATCATAAACTGCAAATGAGATTGAATGGCAAAAATATTACATTAAACCAGGCACTTGTTTTAATAAATCATAATGATATTTATGAAATATTGCATGCAGAACATTTAATTGAAGTTAATATTCCTTTATGCCATTTCAATACGATAGACGATGCATTTTTTAATTATCATTACAACTACAAATTAATACAATCTGCAGATTATATTAAGCATTTCATATTAAACATAGTGGCTAAATTGAGTCATCAAGAACCAATTAAATATAGTAATTTAACTGAGTTGATAAGGCTATTAAATGATGAGGCAAGTGTAAATTCTGACACTCAATATTTACCGAAGATCACCACTGAGAGTGCATTATTAAACAGCATCACCAAATTTATAAATAGCAATGCGACCAACTCAATTTCTTCCAAAGATATTACGGCGGTATTCTATGTTACTGCACCTTATATTTCTATTCTATTTAAAAAATATTTAGGGATAAGCTTTAAACACTATGTGTCTAGTTTAAAAATAGGCCTTTCATTCAAACCTTTATTCCAAAGTAATGAAGCGATACATACCATTTCCGAAGCACTTGGTTTTAATCATTATGCGAGTTATACACAACAATTCAAAAATTTCTTAGCTGATACACCAAATATGCTTAGAAAAAAATTCATGTTATCAAATCACTCCTCCATACAGTTAATTAATAAAGATGAGATGGACCTTACTTCTTATTTTGAACATTTACCATCTTTTACAGCAGCACATAATCAAACTGATCATATTGATTTAAATCATTTAATTTACAACGACAAAACGAAATTTCCAACAATATTTATTCATGCAGATGATTTAATTGAAATTATGCAATCTAATTTAATAGCAAAGCTTAATTTCCATGATATTGCTGAAGTTTATTTGCTTATTAATAATATCGGCTACTTTAACCTTGAGCGATTAAACTTACTAGCAATCATCGATTTTATTGATAGTTTATTTTTGCAGAATGTTCGTTTAGGATTGCGCATCAAAACATTTACTGAATACAAGATGATTGAGTCGATGATTATTCAAGTATTTAATTATAAACCTGAGTATTATCGACAGCGCTTTATGCGTTATTTCTTGCTATTACTTGATACTGAGCACCTTTCCTTAAAGGAAATACACGATATTTATATAAGCGCTCATAATTTAGAGGTAAAGGTTAAACTTGCAATAACAATTGAAGGCGCGATTAAACAGACTAAATCTATCACTAAGACCTTCGATTATCTGTCACATTATGCCTATGATTATTATTTTATTGATATTGAATCTGATAACACTAGACAATGTCTGACAAAGTATTCAAACGCATTTGACCAAACGATGACTTTTCTAGATTGTTTTAATAAAGTCATCGACATCACATCCATACATAAATCAAAATTTGTTTATGCTCTTGTGAGTAAACATTGTTTCAAACTCTATGACGAACACGCACCACTTGCACTTTCTGATTTAATGTGTCACATGTTAATTATGATTAAACAAGGTTCAGGTGTGGGTTACAAATTAATCAAATCAGCTACGAGTGACTTGTCATTGATGAATAAACATTATATGTATGAGCCTTTGATGTACTTATATCAGTTTTTAAAGCCTTTTATAAATAAACCCTTAGCTTTAGAAAATAATTTATTAGCGGTCAAAGATAAATATTGCACACATTTACTATTATTCAACTCAACTGAACACACTATTTCACCGCAAATGCCGAAAAAGTTCACTTTTATTTATCCAGATATCACCACAATGTTGACTATATTTATACAAACTTTAAATCGTAATCATGGCTATATTGATTTTTCACTACCACCCACTTTAAACGCTATGGGTATTGATAAAAAATTATTGAATTATATAGAACAATCTAGCTATCCTAAATCCGAACTCAAGCAACTTGAATACAAAAATCAACCCATTGCTTTTGAACTACATCATAATGAAATTAAATATATCTGTATTAGTAGAAATTAAAGCTATAATTATTAGTACAACATTTTTACGATATAAGTATTGATTAATATGTGAATAAAATAGAACTTTTCTTTAGTATCGATTGCATAAACAATACATTTTAGATATAACAGAGGAAAGAAACCAATAAAAAGGAGCTTTTATTTTGAAGAATAAAAAAGGATTTGCAATCATTTTAAGTGCAGCCATGATTATCGTCGCTGTCGTTTTAGTAATTATGATGATGTCTAGCGGTCAAAAGGAAACATATTATGGCTATATGAAAAATAATACAACTGCTGAAAAGGTTGTCAGCGAAAAAGATCACGAAGTAGAAGAAAATATCAAATTACCAGCGGAAGATGGTTTCTCACCTAAACACGGTGATTTTGTTAAGTTAGTAAAATCCGAAGGTGACGATTCTTTCAGCGAGATGAAAGTAGTTAAACATGATGATGTACCTCATGGACTTATGATGAAAATACATGATATGGGCGATATGAAAGGAATGTAATGTTTTAACTTTAAATCATTGATGTTTCCTAAACATTGTCACAAAACAGTGTATAAAAAATTCATTTCACTATCAGGGAATCAATGCTAGTTAATTCATTTTGACATATAATCAATTGCCTAATAGCCCTTAAATGACAATAACTTTGCGTTTAAGGGCTATTTTTTCAAAATATTTAAGAAATAAATTGACTCCTTAGTAACAATCAACCTTTTCAAACAACTATTTCTATTGGCATTAGCTTCCTGTTATGTACTATCAATAAAATTAGAACCTTCATCTGAAAGACATATGTTGGCGAGACTCCTGTGGGAACAGGACAAGCTAAAGACTACAGGCTGAAGCTGGCCCCTAGGAAAGCGAGCCTATAATTTATAATATTGAACATAAAACAGTAGATAAGAAAAATGGATATTTCATGATTTACATTCTTATAAAAGTTTAACATTTGTATTTTAATATAAAACCCTATTTTTTAAGCAGTATGTTGGCGAGACTCCTGTGGGAACAGGACGAGCTGAAGACTACAGGCTGAAGCTGGCCCCTAGGAAAGCGAGCCAACAATACTAGATATTAAATAAAAATAGCTATGAAAAAATCTATCGTCATAGAATTCTCCATAGCTAATCTAAATATGTTTATTTGTTAGTCTGTAAATTTTATGTTCTACAGCCTAACTTTGTCAGAAATAAAAATTAAATTGATTTTAAATATGCTTGTCCTTTTTCCTTGTCATATACATTTTCCCATTTTGCAATAACAATTGTAGATAAAGCATTTCCCATTACATTTACACATGTACGCACCATATCTAATATACGGTCAATTCCAATTATTAATGCCAATCCTTCTGCAGGTAAGCCCATTGACGTTAATGTAGTAATTAACACTACGATAGAGACACCTGGGACGCCAGCCATACCTTTTGATGCTACCATCAACGTAACCATCAACATAATTTGTTGTCCAATAGACATGTCGATACCATACATTTGCGCTACAAATAATGCTGCAATAGATTGATACAGTGCTGAACCATCTAAATTAAATGTGTAACCTATAGGTACTACAAATGATGTTACATCTTTAGGTGAACCAAATCTTTCCATTTTCTGCATAATAATAGGTAATACCGATTCTGAACTTGAAGTTGAAAATGCTAAAATTAATTCATTTTTCAAGATCTTCATGATTGAAAAGATATTAACACCACACATTTTCGCGACAATACCTAACACAACCACTACAAAGAAAATCATAGCCCCGATAACGACAAGCAATAATTTAAGTAATGGTAATAACGCCGCTGCCCCGAAAGTCATTATTGTCGTACATATAAAAGCAAAAACACCTAATGGTGCTAATTTAAGAATTTTATTAATCATCCAAAAAACTGCATCTAACGTGCCACTCAATACATCCTTTACAGGTTGTCCTTTTTCACCTATAACTGATAATCCAATACCAAAAAAGACTGCAAAAAAGATAATTGGTAATAAATCACCTTTGTTTAAGGCTTCGAAAAAATTTGTTGGAACAATATTTACAATCGTATCAATAAAATGATTACCATATGTAGAATGTTCAGCTGCTTTAGCTGACGATTCATAAGTTGATATGTCACCCTTTGGTAGTTTATCAGGATCTAGCCCTATACCAGGTTTGAATATATTAGCAAATACAATCCCTAATCCAATTGCTACTGTTGTGATAATTTCAAAATACACAATTGTTTTAACTCCATAACGCCCTACCGTTTTTGATTCACCTACATTAGAAATAGATAAAGCTAAGGAACAGAAAACGACAGGTATTACGATCATTTTAATTAAATTCAAGAAGATGTCGCCAAATGGTTTAATATAATTAACGAGTTCTTCATGTCCGTAAAGTAGTAACCCAACGATTACACCTAAAACCAATGCGATAACAACCTGCATCGGTAAACTTATTTTTCTAAAAATTGCCATGATGTTTCTCCCCTTCTTCTGACAAAATAATTATAGCAAAATAAATATAAATTAGATATAAAATTTTTACGCTATAGAGTACAAATAACTAATTTATATAACTAATTACACCAAACTTATATAAATAAGTAACATACCTTTAAATTGACCTTCTAGTATGATTTACATTGATTTAAAATTAAAGATAATCATTTAACGATAATCTTGCTTTATTTTTAAGCTCTCCCTGTTGAAACTAACTTCTCTTTTACCATTATATATATTTGAGTAACATATATAATGTAAGCGAAATCATACGCAGATAAAAAAAGCCAGTAGCTACCTTGTTAAAGATAACTACTGACTCAGCGATAATGGATGATTAGAAATGATACCTATTCATTATTGTTTAGCTTATAGTGCTAATAACATTTATAATGATTATTTATTTTTTAGGCTTATAATCTTTCTCGAATTTATTATGTTTTGCATGCTTAATATTCTCTTTTGTTTCTGAATCAAAAGCTTGAACCACAATGCCTTTATAAGTAGCGATAGGTTGAACCACATAAGTTACATCTGGATCATCTTTAAATTTAACTTCTTTATAGTATAACCCTTTTTTAGCACTATAGAGTGTTTTTTCAGATTTAACTTGTTGCGTTAAATTTTGTTCTTTCAAATAGTGATCTACTAACTCTAAATTTTTATGACCTTGATAAGTTCTTAAGCCAAAGAAAAATGCAATTGCAATAATCAATGACACCACTAGAAGCCCAAAAATTTTAAAAAATGTCTTCATCTTAATTCTCCTTTAGTTCAAGCAATTTCATTTAAAATAGCTTAGCGTTAAGCGTAATGTTTTAATGTATTTTATATATTATTATCTACAATGATAATAGTATGACTTATAATAATAAATTTATAAAGAGTAAAGGTATTTTTGTAACAAAATCTTCTTATATTAACTATATATGCAACTAGCAAATACATATCAAAAGCATACAATCATTTACTTTTGAGCAAATATGTTGTCGTAAACATTACGGTTTAAGTTATAATATTTATCGAAATCTAATAATTTTAAAACACTAAGTGGGCGCAACCATTCCTTGACAGCGCCTACACTTCATAATAAGGTTAACATTCAAAAGGGGTGATTAAATGAAGGAAAAAGATAGTAACCTAGAAAGACAACTTTGTTTTCTATTCTATGTTTCTTCAAAGGAAATAATTAAAAAATATACTTCATATTTAAAAGAATTTGATTTAACTTATACAGGTTATATCGTTTTACTCGCAATTGAAGTAGAAGACAAGATTAATATCAAAACACTTGGAGAACGTGTATTCTTAGATTCAGGTACACTAACACCTTTATTAAAAAAACTTGAGAAAAAAGGTTACGTAACAAGAACACGTGAACTTGATGATGAACGTAATTTACAAATTGCGTTAACTGAAAAAGGAATAAACGTAAAAGAGCCTTTATTAGGTATCTCTAAAAAAGTCTTTAGTGAATTTGATATGGACAAAGAAGAAGCTATCGACTTAAAGGAAACATTACAAAAATTTGTAAATAAACATTTTACAAAAGAAATTTAATATATACTTACGAGGTAGATTAAAAGTAGGAAGTTGCATTAACGTTGACGTTCTATATCTTTTAGTTGCCTCTTTTTTATATTTTACTTTATCTATCAGCGCTCAATTTCTTTAATCAATGCCTTCTAGTCACCTACCACAATATCAACATAATAAAATTTTCAAACGTATAAGCCTTTGACTTTGACTTTCTTTGACTAAAGTTTTATAATGTAATCATAAAGTTAAAGGAGAGGTGTTTTAGAGATGATTCAATATAGACAAACACGTCATTTACCAACTGATTTATTTGATAATATGCTACTTGGAAATTCAAATTTCAAAGTAAATGTTTATCAACAAAGTAATAACTATACAATTACCGCAGAACTCCCTGGTTTTAATAAAGAAGATATTAACATTGAATACGACAACAACATTTTAACAATATCAGCAGAGCGTTCTGACAATGAAGCGACTGAAAATGAACAACAGTACTTGATTCGTGAAAGAAATACTAAAAAACAAAGTAGACAATTTATTTTTAAACACATCGATACTACAAATATTAACGCCACAATGGAAGATGGTATGCTAATCGTTAACTTACCAATGAAACAAAGTAAAACACAAATTAACATTGATTAATAAAATACTTTATACAAATTAAGGAGTGATTGCTCATGGCTTTTGAAAAGAAACCATTTAACAATTCAATTTTTGATGTAAATCCTAGCGACTTATTTAAAGATTTCGGCAAGCAAATATTCGATCAATTCCCAAATCAAACACAAATCAAATCTGATGTTACGGAACTTGAAGATTATTACCTAATTGAAGCAGAATTACCAGGTATTAAAAAGGAAAATATCAGTTTAGCATTCGATAAAAACGTTTTAACTATTGAAGCAAAACAAACTCAATTGAATACCGAAGAAGACTCAGCTGGCAAAATCATTCACCAAGAGCGCAGTTATAGCGATTTAAAACGACAATTTAACTTTGACAATGTCAATGAACAAGGTATCACTGCAGCGCATGATAACGGTATTTTACGTGTAACACTGCCAAAATTACCTGCTGAAGAAAATAAAGCAACACGCATTGAAATTAATTAACATTTAAATAGACAGTACTTTATAAGTAGCACTATAGTGAATTTGACGATGGTGTGAAGTATAACGATATTCATTTAATATTCTTGACCTTATCCATCACTTGAACAGTGATTTAAATATATATCAGCCTATCAAATAGACGTCCACAATGTAATTGCACTGTGGACGCCTATTTTTTATTATTTAAAAGTTAATTTATCACGTTTTACAATATGATACATAGTTATTATTGCGATCACACCAAATAATGCTAAGAATACAAATGCCAGATGGCTCGTACCAGTGATTGATGTGACATAAGCAATGACAATAGGTGGGAAGAATCCACCTAAGCCTCCCATCATGGAAACAATACCATTCGCTGCACCAGACTCTTTGGCAAAGTAAAATGGCACTAATTTAAATACTAAACCATTCCCTAATCCAGCACATAGACTAATTAACAAACACCCTATTGTAAATAGAATAATATGTGCTGAAAAACTTAAGATTAATGCTCCTATAATCATAAAAATAAAATCTATAATTAATAGGATAACTGCATTCCATTTATCACCTAATACGCCTCCCAAAGGTCGTAAAAATGTCGCCAAAGCAATAAATATACCTGATCTAATACCAGCATCAACACTTGAAATCTCAAAATTTTGAACCAGGTAATTTGGTAAAAATAAGCCAAATGCAACAAATGCTCCGAATGTAATAAAATACCAAAAGCTCATGTAATATAATTTCAAATCTTTAAATAAAATTTTAGATTGTTGTAGTAACGGAACTTTAATTTTTTGTTCATTGGCATCACCTAACAAGAACATTAATAATGCAAAAATTGCGATGATGACTAGATAACATCTCACTGTTGATTGCCAACCAATTATACCGGCAATAGGAGGGGCTAAAAAAGAAGAAATGGCAGTTCCGATATTCCCCATACCATAAATTCCATTTGCTAATCCTACTTTAGCTCTTGGAAAATATTTAGGTACTGAAGTTACTCCCACAGAAAATACTGCTCCACCTACACCTAAAAAGAAGCCTGCAGCCATCAACATTATAGGTGATTGTGCATTACTTAAGAAGTAAATTGGAAACAATAAAATTATAAAGCTACTAAAGAATACCCATTTGGCCCCTATGATATTTGTTAAATAGCCAAAAGGCACCCTTAAAACAGAACCTAGAATAACTGGAATAGCTAATATAATTGATAGTTGACTCCCACTTATTTGTATATCTTCTTTAATAAAAGGCATTAATGGCGCAATGATACTCCACGCCATAAATCCAGCCACTAAACTAAATGTCTGCAAGACCAATTGAAAACTACCCGTTGACTTTCGCATTCATATTCACCTTCATCCTTAACAATAATTTAAAGTCTAATTTCTAGTCAAAATGCTACACACAATTACTTGTTAGTCATGTATTGCTAATAACAAATCAACTCTTGTACTAGTGAGTAACCTAGTAGTATATCTTTAACTATAATTTTAGAATCTTTGTGAAAAAATGAACATAAGGAATTTCCCTTGAGTAAATATATAAATTCCCTATACGAAACAACCTGAGTATCACATTAATTTAATAAGCAATATAAAAAGCCAAACAACAATACAATTAACTACAATCATATTGTTATATGGCTTTCATAAGATTAAAGCGTATCACTATTAGAAGTCTATTAACTTTTTCTTCATTGCATATTCAACTAATTCTGGTTTGGATTTTAAATTTAACTTTTGCATAATATGCGTTTTATGCGCCTCCACTGTCTTTACAGATACGTATAACTTTTCAGCAATATCTTTATTTCCATATCCTTTGGCAATAAGTGGTAAGATTTCCAATTCTCGTTTTGATAATATTAAAAATGGATCCGTGCTATCTTTAATATCTTTATTTGAATGATTGACGAACTCTTTTACTAATGAAGTTGTTAATTTTGCATCAATATATGTTTCACCTTGATAAATCGTTCTCACCGCTAGTAATAACTGTTCATCTGGCGCATTTTTTAAGATATAACCTTTCGCGCCGTTTCTCAATACATGAAAGAGATATTCTTCATCATCATACATCGTTAATATGAGTATCTTAGTTTCAGGAAAACTGTCACTAATCTTACTCGTAGCTATTAAACCTGATTCTCCTGGTGGCATACTTAAATCCATGATGAGTACATCGGGTTTATGTTGCATTACTTTCTGATATGCTTCCACCCCATCTGCTGCTGTCCCCACAACTTCCATATCTTCCTGATAATTTAAAATCATAGAAAATCCAGTTCGTACTACGGCATGATCATCTGCAATTACAATTCTCAACTTAAAATCTCCTTATATACTTATAATGGAACTTCAACTGTTACACTTGTTCCCTTCCCAATATCTGTATCTATATTAACTTTCGCATTTATTAACTCCGCGCGTTCATTCATTCCATATAATCCTAAACCTGTGCCTTTAGGTTGTGCTGATTTGTCGAATCCCTTTCCTTTATCGACGACTTTAGCAACTAATCGCTCATCAGTGACCTCTATATCAACATCCACGAAATCAATTTCTGCATATTTTATAGCGTTAAACACGGCTTCTTGCACAATTCTATATATCACCGTTTCTATTTCATTATCAAAGCGTTGTGTTAATAAATTACAATGATAAATCACATGTATACCGTAATTTTCTTCGACTTGTTTAAAATATGATTTAAATGCTGCATCTAATCCTAAGTCATCTAAAGAAGATGGACGCAATTCCACTGATAAATTACGAATATCATCAATCAATTTGGTAACAAGTCCTTCTATCTTTGACGAATTGTGAATTAGGCTATCGACATCCTTTTGATATTTCATTAATCTCAATTCAATGTCTACATTCATCATTTCTTGAATGACGCTGTCGTGTAATTCTCGTGAAATACGCTTGCGTTCATTTTCTTGTGCATGTATTGTCTTTTGCATCATTTGTCTTTGATACATTTTATCGTGTCTTTCAATTTGTGGTGACACATTTTGTAATGTAAATGCTTTGACTCCTGTAGCTTCATCTATAGTTTGATACGTCGCTGTGAAAGGCTCAATAGTCCCATGTGTTGTTTTCATAAATACTTGAAAGCTAGAATTACCAATTTCCTTTGCTTCTAAAAAACAATTTACACATGATTGTAAATCATATTCATTCGTATAGCCGTCACAACGATTACAAATCGCATGTGTCATTCCTTGATAATCATTATCTTCTGCAATGATTTCCTTTGCTGCATCATTCTTTGCAATTACACTTCCAGAAGCATCAACAAAAACAATCATCTCGTTAGTGTGATTAAAATACTGAAATAATAACTGAGTTAATGAATCTTTATTTTTTGAAATCAACGTTATCACCTAATCTTCTTCTTTAAAGATTCCAAATTTATTAATTATAGAAATTTGATTATGTTGCAATGGTAAAGGTTTATTGTCACGTTGGCCTAACAACAATACGCCATAAACATAGTGCTCATACCATAATGGAATAGCTATCATAGCTGTCAGTGATTCACTCATAATAATTGGATACTTATGCTTTTCAAATATAATGTCATCATGGTTCACGTCTTCAATAATCATACGTTTACCTGTTTTCATGACTGTACCAGCCAAACCTTTACCTTTTCTTAGTACAATTAACTTATAACGATCATTTAAATTTCCGGAGACATAGTGCCATTTTATTGGTGAAACTTGCTTTTCATTTTCGTAAAATGCTAATCCCGCAAAATCAAAATCCTCATCAATCCTTAACTTATCTAAAGCTGATTGATAATCTAAATGTTCATTTAATGTGACTAAATTCAAATTATTTCCTCCATTCACACTTTATGTTTACGGTAAACAATATAACTACGACTCGCATATGTGAAAGGAACACTCCATACATGTACCAGTCTAGTAAACGGCCAAAGTGCAAAGATCGCAAAGCCTAATAGAATATGCATTTTGAATGCAATAGGTACTTGTACCATCAAATCGGCATTAGGAGAGAATACAAATAAATTTCTAAACCAAATTGAAATTGTTTCTCTATAATCAAAAGTTGGCGTAACTGCATTAGTGACAATCGTTGCATAACAGCCCATAAATACAATAAGTAATAAGAAAATGTTAACAATTATATCTAATGCAGAGCTTAACCTTCTAACGTTCTTAATAGAAAGTCGTCGTGCCGTTAATAGCAACATACCTATCAACGTTATTATACCAAATACACTTCCAATATACACTGCACCTATATGATATAAATGATCATTGACACCTAGTGCCTCTAACCAAGATGCTGGTATCACTAAACCGACAAAGTGACCCATAATAACAGGAACAATACCTAAATGAAATAAGATACTTCCCCATTTAAGTTGTTTCTTTTCAATAAATTCACTAGATTTTGCAGTCCAAGATAATTTATCAAATCTATAACGTGCAATATGTCCAATTATAAATGTAGCCATACAGATATAAGGTAAGATAACCCACAAAAATTGATTCAACATTTACTTCACCTCATTCATCTGTTCTAGTTCAATACAAGCCTTAAGCGTTTTACGTAACGAACGTATTAAATGATAGTATGGATTTTGCGATTTCGCTAATTGCTCAGAAATTGCAAACGTACCATCTTCTATAATCATGATGACAAATTCAATATTATCAATTGCCCGATCATCGTCATTCCAATTTGCAACAGATAAGAATTCAAGCATCAATGGAAGAAAATCCGATAACTCTTGATCTACCATCTTTAAACCAAACATTTCATATAATACTTTTAGTTTCGCTAGTAATTGACCACGTTCCTTTTGAGTATCAAATTTATTATAAGTCATATACAACGGTGCTTTTTTATTAAAATCAAATGTATCTGAATATAATTGTTGTACTTCAATGAGTGAATATTGTTCTATCTCTGCTTTGAAAGCAATTAGTTCCTCATATGACGGCTGTGTTTCATCTACAATTTGTTTAAACGTTTCACTTTTAAACGTTTGTTTATTTGGAAAATCTAACAACTGTGCATGGTAACCAAGTAAGGTTTGATATTGTTCAAATAGCTTAAAGTTAATCACGGAATATTCCCCCATAAAACTGTTCATTATAGATTTCTTGACCTGATTTTCCAGCTTCAACGGCTACTGGAACACCACAACCATCACAATTTGAACCGAAGTACTCTCCACCATACCCTTGACTACCTTGAGCACGATACGTATCCATATATGCTTCTTTATGTGATGTCGGAATTACAAATCTATCTTCATGTTTAGCAATAGCTAGCAAACGATACATATCTTTAGTTTGGCGTTCTGTTAAACCTAGTCTCGTTAACCTTGAATGATCAAAGTCTTTATTTGTAATTTCTGAACGCATATAACTTCTCATCATTGCCATTTTTTGCAAGGCAAGTTTAACAGGTTCAGTGTCGCCAGCAGTAAATAGGCTAGCTAAATATTGAATAGGTAAACGCATTTCTTCAATTGCAGGGAATATCATATCTGGATTTCTATTACCCGCTTGTGCCTGTTTACCTTCAAAGTAACTCATTATCGGACTCAGTGGTGGGCAATACCATACCATTGGCATTGTTCGATATTCAGGATGCAATGGAAATGCTAATTTATATTCAATTGCTAATTTGTAGACAGGTGAATTTTGTGCTGCTTCGATCCATTCCATTGAAAGACCATCTTTTTGGGCTTGTTCAATTACCGCTTCGTCAAATGGATTTAAGAATAAATCCAATTGCTTTTCATATAGCTCCTGTTCATTCTCTGCACTAGCGGCCTCTTCAACTCTATCGGCATCATACAGTAGTACGCCTAAATAACGCATACGTCCTGTACATGTTTCTGAACATACAGTTGGTAAACCTGCCTCTATTCTTGGAAAACAGAATGTACATTTTTCAGCTTTATTTGTTTTCCAGTTGAAATAAACCTTCTTATATGGACAACCTGTCATACAGTATCTCCAACCTCTACATTCCTCTTGGTCTACTAGCACAATGCCATCTTCATCTCGTTTATACATTGCGCCAGAAGGACAAGATGCCACACAACTTGGATTCAAGCAATGTTCACAAAGTCTAGGTAAATACATCATAAATGTTTCATCAAATTTAAACTTAATATCTTCTTCAATACGTTGAATATTGGGATCTTCTGGTCCTGTAACATGCCCACCAGCTAAATCATCTTCCCAGTTTGGCCCCCATTCTAAATCTAATTTATTGCCTGATAATAGTGAGTGTGCCTTAGCTACAGGTGAATGATTTCCTGCTTTTGCATTAGTAAGATGTTCATAATTGTATGTCCACGGCTCATAATAATCTTTAATAACTGGCATATCTGGATTATAAAATATTTTCCCTAATGCAATTTTTGACCATCTACTACCTGATTTTAATTCTAATTTTCCTTTTTTATTTAGGTACCATCCACCTTTGTATTGTTCCTGATCTTCCCAGCGTTTCGGATAGCCAATACCTGGTTTTGTTTCAACGTTGTTAAACCACATATATTCTGCACCAGGTCGATTGGTCCATGTACTTTTACAAGTAACGCTACACGTGTGACAACCAATACATTTATCTAAATTTAATACCATTGCAATTTGTGCTTTAATCTTCAAGCCAATCAACCTCCTTAAGTTTTCTTACTGCTACGTACACATCTCTTTGGTTTCCAATTGGTCCATAGTAGTTAAAATGATAACTAATTTGAGCATAACCACCCACGAGTTGAGTTGGTTTAAGGTGAATACGTGTTGGCGCATTATGTGATCCACCTCTAGTGTCAGTAATATGTGAAGCGGGTGTTTCGATATGCTTATCTTGTGCATGATACATAAACATAGTACCTTTAGGCATTCTGTGAGAGACGACAGCTCTAGCAGTTACTACACCGTTTCTGTTATATACTTCTAGCCATTCATTATCGGCAATATGATGTGCCGCAGCATCTTCATTTGAAATCCAAACAGTAGGCCCACCTCTAAAGAGCGTCAGCATGTGTTGATTATCTTGATAAGTCGAATGAATATTCCATTTCCCATGTGGCGTTAAATAACGTAAGACTAACGTTTCTTTATCTGCAACTATTTGTTTATCATCATTACCAAATACTAAAGGTGGCAATGTTGGTTTATACACAGGTAAGCTTTCACCGAATTGTTGGAATATTTCATGATCAATATAATAACTTTGTCTACCTGTTAATGTTCTAAATGGTACAAGACGCTCAATATTTGTAGTAAATGGTGAATAACGTTGACCATTTTTATTTGAACCAGGAAATACTGCTGTTGGTATTACTTCTCTTGGTTGTGCTGTAATATTTAAGAATGAAATTTTTTCAGATGCTCTGTCACTTGAGATATCTTTTAAAGTCATACCAGTTTGTTGCTCTAAATCTTCATAAGATTTTTGTGATAATTTCCCATTTGTTGCCGAAGAAAGGTTGAGAACAACATCTGCTGCTCTTCTGGCAGTATCGATACGTGGACGCTGGTGTTTCACAGATTCATGATCTGCTTCTTCCCAAGTTCCAACCAATCCTTTTAATTCATCATATTGTTCTTTTACAAAATAACTAACACCATGTGCACCGATTTTAGTGCTTTCTAATAATGGTCCAACCGTTACATATTTATCAAATATTTTTGTATAATCACGATCAACAACTTTAAACGCAGGCATTGTCTTTCCAGGTATTGCTTCTATTTCTCCTTTAGTCCAATCCTTAACAATACCGTTGACGTTCGCGATTTCTTGTTCTGAATCATGTGCAAGTGGTGCTGTTACAACATCTTTATAATTTCCTGGCATATATTTTTCAGCTGTTTCGGATACAGTTTTACTTAATAACTTAAAGATATCCCAATCTGAACGCGACTCCCATAACGGATCAATAGCTGGGTTAAATGGATGAACAAATGGATGCATGTCTGTTGATGAGATATCATGTTTTTCATACCAAGTTGCCGCTGGTAAAATAATGTCAGAATATAAAGGCGTTGATGTCATACGGAAATCTAAAGATACAAGTAAGTCTAACTTTCCTTCAGTATCATCTCTCCATTTAATTTCTTCTGGTTTATCATTTTCATTTGGATTTGCTAATAATCCTGATTTTGTTCCTAATAAGTGTTTCATAAAATATTCTTGGCCCTTTGCAGAACTTGAAATTAAATTAGAGCGCCATAAGAATAATGTTTTAGGATGGTTCTGTTTAGCATCTGGATCTTCTATTGCAAATTTAGTTTTACGTGCTTTTACAGATTCAACAGCACGCTGTATGACTTGTTCATTATTGAACTCTCCTGCTTCTTTCGCATCTTCACCAAAAGATAAACTATTTTTATCGAATTGAGGATAGGATGGTAACCATCCAGCTCTCGCTGCTAATACATTATAATCTGCTGGGTGCTTATGTTTAATGTGATCTGCTAATGGTGATTTCAAACTATCTACAGTTGATAATTCATATTTCCATTGGTCCGTAGCAAAATAGAACCAACTTGTTCCATTTTGTAATCGGGGAGGTGCTTGCCAATCTTTTGCAAAGGCAATTGTATTCCACCCTTCAATTGGTCTACATTTTTCTTGTCCTACATAGTGAGCCCAACCCCCACCATTTACACCTTGGCAACCACAAAGTAAGATTAAATTAATAATTGACCGATAAATCGTATCTGAATTAAACCAATGATTAATCCCTGCACCCATTATTATCATGGATTTACCTTCAGTATCGATGGCATTTTGTGCAAACTCACGGGCAACTTGTATAACTAAATCCTGTTTCACACCTGTAATTTGTTCTTGCCATGCTGGTGTGTAGTATGATGTTTTATCTTCATAACCATTGGCTTCTAACGCATGGTCAAAGCGTTTCACACCATATTGACTCGCCATTAGATCAAACACTGTAGTAATATATTTTTCTTCACCATTTTCCAAAGTAATCTTTTTGACGGGAATTGTTCTTTCAAAAATACCGTTTCCATTATTATCGAAATAAGGAAATTGAATATCAACGTGTTCATGGTCTAACTCAGCAAATGATAACAATGGATTAATCGGTTGCCCTTGTTCATCTTCAAGCTTTAAGTTCCATGCCTTACCTTGTTCCCATCTTTGTCCAATAGTTCCATTTGGTACAGTTAAACGCTCACTATTACCATCAAAAATAACAGGTTTCCAATCACCATTCGTTGTTTTAGATGTAATATCATTTTCCCGTAAAAAACGTCCTGCTTTATATCCTTTATCATCTTTATCTAACATGATGACAAATGGCATATCTGTATATTGTTTTGAATAATTGATAAAGCGCTCATTAGGATTATCAATATAAAACTCTTGTAAAATAACATGTGTCATCGCTTGTGCTACTGCTGCATCCGTTCCAGGGTTTGGAGATAACCAATTATCCGCAAATTTAACATTCTCAGCATAGTCTGGTGCTACTGATACAACCTTTGTTCCTTTGTAACGAACCTCAGTCATAAAATGAGCATCTGGAGTTCTAGTTAATGGCACATTTGATCCCCACATGATAATATATGACGCATTGTACCAATCACTTGATTCTGGTACATCTGTTTGCTCACCCCAAATTTGTGGTGATGCTGGTGGTAAATCTGCATACCAATCATAAAAACTTAGCATCTCTCCCCCAAGTAAACTAATGAATCGTGCTCCAGATGCGTAACTTAACATCGACATCGCAGGTATTGGTGTAAAGCCAGCAATTCTATCAGGTCCATATTTTTTAATCGTATATATGATTTGTGCCGAAATCAGTTGTGATACATCTTTCCAGTTTGTTCTAACTAAGCCACCTTTACCTCGTGCTTGTTTATAAATTTTGGCTTTTTCTTCATCTTCAACGATAGACGCCCACGCTGCAACAGTATTATCATGATGTTCCTTTAATGCTGCAGTCCATAACTCCCAAAGCTTTCCTCTTATATATGGATATCGAACACGTAACGGACTATATTCATACCATGAAAATGATGCACCTCTCGGACACCCTCTTGGCTCAAATTCAGGCATGTCAGGACCACAACTAGGATAATCGATTTGTTGATTTTCCCAAGTAATAACCCCATTTTTAACAAAAACTTTCCACGAACAAGAACCAGTACAATTCACACCATGTGTGGTTCTCACAACTTTATCATGACTCCATCGTTCTCTATACATTTTCTCCCATTCACGACTTTTGCTCTCTAAGATTGACCAATTACCATTAAATTTTTCTGTTGGTTTAAAAAATTTAAGCCCAAACTTTTTCATTTTATACACCCTCTCACAAGTTCGTTCCTTTTAACTGAAATCACTTCGCTTATTAATATATTTCATAAACATTGTACATTTTTTCACAATATACAAAAATTAGGGATTTTCCTAAATGCATAGGAAAATCCCCTTATTATTTTATGACCATGTTAAATGGTTACAATTTAAGTCATTCTATTCTTCATAATTTTATTTTTTTCCATCTATTATTATAAGGTTTAAAAGAAAAGAAAATGAAAGATATTTAATTGAATGATGTCCACTAATATTCACGAAGTAAACTGCAGTAGTTGTTTTATCGAGCATTAATAACCATTTTTGGTCAATCGTCTTAGATTTATACATAGTTATGTTTTTATGTGTATTTATTGTTACTTTACTGTTATTTTCGAATCAAAAGATTGTTTTAAATACGTTTCTATTAACGCCCTTTGTGATGGATGTAGTTGTTCTATATCATTAGGAAGTATCATACACCAGTCACCTTGCGCGTATAATTCAAAAGCCTTGTCAATCGCATGAGTACGTGTCCCTTGCACTAAATATTTTGTTCTATATTTGACCGTTAATCCTTCACCCATATTCAATTTACCAATAACATGTCCTATGATGATAAGCCCTGGTTTACTATTATTGGTGACATCCTTTAATTTATCTACAATATTTAATACTGTCCCTGTAACATATTGTTCCATTGGCCCTGTCACATCAAAGCATACAACAACGGGAAAATTAGTGTGTGTCTTGTTATAGATTTCTTTCATTATGCTATCAATATTTCTAATTCCCATATAAATCGCTAAGGTACCATAATTTAATAATCCATTGATATCGAAAGGTTTATCGGAATTATCTTTAAAATGCCCTGTAGTAAATGTCACACTCGTAGCTATATCACGTATTGTGAACCCTAAACCAAGATGTGCCATAGCTACAGTTGATGAAGTGATACCAGGTATAATGTCATAATCTATGTGCATCTTATTTAATATTTCTACTTCTTCGTATACTCTACCAAACACAGCCGGGTCTCCACCTTTAAGCCTCACAACTAGGTCATATTTCGATGCAGTTTCGATCAACAAGTCATTAATTTCATCTTGTTTAACATGTTTACTATAAGGTAATTTCCCAACATCGATAATGGGAATTTCCGGTCTTGCCAACTGTAGTATAAATGGATTTACCAAGCGATCATATAAGATTACATCAGCCCTTTTTATTAACTGTTCTGCTTGTCTTGTAAGTAATGTCGGATCTCCAGGTCCTGCACCTATAAGATAAACTTTACCGTAATTGATTACAGGCATACATAGACATCCTCGTCGATGATTTCTACTTTATAAGATTCTACACATCCGGTATCAGGTTCTTGAACTATTCCTGTCGTCAAATCTACCTTTTGATCATGAAGTGGACAGTATACAAATTCACCACTTACTATACCTTCACTCAATGGTCCATTTTTGTGTGGACATATATTATTGACCGCATAAACATTTCCACCCTCAGTTAAAAACAGACCAATTTCTTTATTCTCAACCAGTATTTTCTTACCGATCAATGGCTGTAACTCTTTCAAATGCGCTACTTTAATTTTTCTTTGTGCCATCTATTTATACCTCCTCAACTGCGAAGCGTGCTCTTTCTTTTTCCTGACTTGAAATTTGTCGCCAAGGTTCCGCTTGTACCACTTCTTTTGCTTCCATAATTCTCTGGAATAACTGTGTTTGTTGTGCTTCATTTAAAATGACATCTTTTACACGATCAAAACCAAGACGATTTAACCACGGTGCTGTACGCTCTGCATAAATACCTGTTTCTCTATAGTATTGCATCAATGCACCGCACAACTTTACGACTTCATCTTCGGTTTCAACTGTCGTTAGATACTGCCCTACCGTTACTTCAGTACCGCCATTACCACCTATATAGATTTGGAATCCATTTTCAACACCAATTACGCCAAAGTCTTTAACACCTGATTCGACACAACTTCTTGGGCAACCTGAAACGCCCATTTTAAATTTATGTGGTGTGTCTATATATTCAAATGTGCTTTCTAAACGAATCGCTAACTTAGTTGTATCTTGTGTACCAAATCGACAAAAAGATTTACCTACACAACTCTTAACTGAACGCGTCTTTTTACCATAAGCAGAAGCCGAACGCATACCTAATTCATCCCAAATTTGTGGCAATAGTTCCTTCTTAACACCGTATAAACCTATACGCTGAGAACCTGTAACCTTTACTAAAGGAATCTGATATTTTTTAGCAACCGTACCTAATTGAATGAGTTGATCGGCATCTGTCACCCCACCACGCATTTGAGGTATCACTGAAAATGTACCATCATTTTGAATATTCGCATGATATTTTTCATTAGCAAATCTAGATGCCGTTTCATCTTCATGATCATGTGGATAGACCATATTTAAATAGTAATTAATTGCCGGTCTACATTTAGGACAACCACCTTTATCTTTAAATTGTAAAACATGTCGGACTTCTTTCGATGTTTTTAAACCTTTAGCTCTAATTTGAGTGACAATTTGGTCACGTGTTAAATCTGTACATGCACAAATACCAGCTGGTTTGGCAGCAACAAAATCATCACCTAACGTATGTTGCAGCAATTCGTTTATCTGTGACTTACATTTACCACATGAATTACCTGCTTTAGTTAACTTTGTTACTTCATCAACGCTTGTTAATCCTTCTTCCTTTATGGCTGTCACTATTTTCCCTTTTGACACGCCATTACATCCACAAATTGTACTATCATCACTCAATGCTGCAACATTATTACTTTCAGTTTCAGTGCCTTTATGTAACATTGAAACTAAAGTATAGTCGTCGAGAGATTGATCTTGTTTCATCATATTAAAGAATCTTGGTCCATCGGCAACATCACCATAAAGTACTGCACCAACAAGCTTGCCTTCTCTTAAAAATACTTTTTTATAATACATATTGACACTATCAAACATCTCAATACCTTTAGTTATGTCATCCTCTTTAATATAGCCCGCACTGTATAAGTCACAGCCAGATACCTTTAAAGAAGTGAATGTTGTAGAGCCGTGATAACCTGTAGTTTCTCTATCAGTTAAATAATCTGCAAGCACCTGTCCTTGTTCATATAATGGGGCCACCAAACCATAGACTAGCCCATTATGTTCGGCACATTCACCAATTGCATAAATTGAATCATCACTCGTCTGTAAATAATCATTTACAACAATACCTCTATTGACTTCCAATCCACATTGACGGGCAACTTCATTATATGGTCTTATCCCTACTGCCATAACCACAAGAT
The DNA here is from genome assembly GCF_029774255.1 of Staphylococcus gallinarum. Lineage (NCBI taxonomy): Bacteria > Bacillati > Bacillota > Bacilli > Caryophanales > Staphylococcaceae > Staphylococcus > Staphylococcus gallinarum. Next base: position 622,358 of record NZ_CP069082.1, on the reverse strand, counting down.
CTGCTAATAACTTTGTTCCATCAGCTAATCTAATTCCAGTTACATCTGTGTCACCTATGATTTCTTCTGTACTTGCATTTAATTTAAACTTCATACCCTGTGCAATTAAATCATTTTGTAATAACATGCCTGCTTTTTTATCTAGTTGCATTTCCATCAACCAATCTGCGAGATGTATAACAGTAACTTCCATACCTTGGTCTAATAAACCTCTCGCACATTCTAAGCCCAATAATCCGCCACCTATGACAATCGCATGTTTCTTGGTTTTAGCAATTTCAATCATTTTTTCAGTATCTTCTAAAGTACGCCAACCAATTACACTAGGAAAGGTTGAGCCTGGTATAGGTAATGTAAATGCTTTAGAACCTGTTGCAAATATACAAATATCATATTCAAAAGTCAGACCACTTTGTGTCATCACTTGCTTTTGTAATTTATCCACTTCAGTAACCGGATCATCAATAACAAGATGTATGTCATGTGATTCATACCAGTCAAAGTCATTCATAATAATATCAGTTTGAGTCATCTTCTTTTGTAAAATATTAGATAACATTATACGGTTATAATTGGGATATGGCTCTTTGCCTATTATCGTAATTTCAAATTTTTGATCATCTCGTTCCAGTATCTCCTCAATTGTTCTGATACCCGCCATACCATTTCCTATCATTACTAATCTTTCTTTAGTCATTTATATCCTCCTCATCACTACAATTTAGATATTCCTTTATCTCTGTCGTTAACGTCTTTACCTTGTGATAATCCGTACCTTCAGAACTAATCTGTACTGTCACATTATCGACAGTAAACTGTGAAACATTATAAAAGTCAGATTTTTCTTTATCGCTGACATTGTTTACCCATTGATCAATATGAGCATCTTTAGCAACTTGATTATTCACTTGTTTATCATCTGTAGCAGCAATTATTAAATTCGCATTTTTAATATCATTCGCGTCATAACATTTAGTAATTAACTTTAAGTTAGCATGTGTTATTGCAAAAAATTCCGGTAAAAATGTTTTGCTGATAATTGTAATAGCGTGTATGTCCTCCTTAAGTAATTGTTGTACTTTTCGATAAGCGACCCGTCCACCACCGATAATCACAACATGTTTCCCTGTTAAATTAACTTGCATAGCATACATTTGCTAACACCTCTAATTCGTTTATTCTATCTTTAATTACTTTTGCTAAATCAGGCACGAAGTTAATTGCTGAAGCAAATGTCACGTATTCAGCAAATGCTTGTTGCCTAATATTTTGTTTAGTCCTTTGAACTAAATAGCCATCTCTAAGAAATAATGGCACAATTAATGTTTGTGGATATTGCTTGAGTATTTTTTCTAAATGCTCTACATAATTACCTGCACCATAAAGCAATACAGTTTGAATAGGTATGCCAAACACATCACACGACTGAGCTAAATGTTGCACTGCTTGTTGTGGTTCAGTGTATGCAGAACTACCATGTGCCAACAATACGATTGTTTGAACTTTGTCATTCTTTATTAACGTGTTAGCAATTTTATTTTTCACTATATTTGAGATAGTTTGATGTGTACCTAAAGGTTCAGCGATGATGTAATTCATTGGTGGATAATTCCTTTTTATATCTTTCAAAATATTAGGTATATCTTCAAAGTAATGTTTAGCAGGAAATAATAATATAGGAATAATGTTAAAGTGCTTTATCCCTTTACTTATCAGTAATTCAACCACTTGCTTTAATGTTTGTGTATCGCCTTCTAGAAAGGCCAAGTGATACGTTAATTGAGCATCGTTAAATAATTGCTCAAAATTTTCTCTTACACTTTCATTAACACCTGGACGATTCATACCATGTAACACAAGTATATTTACCACCACATCTAACCCTCCTCTATACACTTGCATTGTAATATAATTTCGGCTGTATTTGTGATTATTTTCACATTTATACGCAAAAATAGGGAATCCCCTTAGCTTAGTAATAAAGGGATTCCCTGTAATATGAATGATTAGAATGGTGGCTGACCTAATACTTCTTCATCAAACTTTTCTGGTATCAATACTTTTCTCATAATAACACCTAAGTCACCATCTTTATTCTCATGTTCTGCGTATACTTCATATCCACGTTTCTTGTATATATCCAACAACCATGGATGCTTTCTTGCTGATGTTCCTAGTGTTACAGCTGGTGCTTTTAATGTGTCTCTTAAGTATGTTTCTTCAACATATTTCAATAATTTACTACCTAAACCACGCCCATCATAACTCGGCTTTGTCGCAAACCACCAGACAAATGGATATACAGAAATGCGTCGTTTTCCTTCCCATGGATAACGTACCGTAATGGTAGATATAATTTCTTTATCATTTTCAAGGACAAATGTCGTACTTGTTTTGATATTTTGTTCTACTAAATCGACGTCTGCATTGACAGACGGCCAATCAATGCCTAGCTCTCTAAGAGGTGTAAATGCTTCATACATAAGTCTTTGTATTTCCTCAGCATCGCCTTGATTTGCCACACGAATATTATATTCAGACATGTTGTCACTTCCTTATGCTAATATATTTATCGATACAAGTTATCATATACAATACACATAACTTCTATTGAATCATATGAATACAATATTGTTTATACTACTAGTAGTCAATTGAAAAGTTTTAAATTGCATTAACAAATTTAATGATTCTGTATCACTATGCAATGGCTATGATACACCAATATATAATTAGCTTCTCGCTCATCATCCTATAACTTCTTTCATTGCGTCTGAGCAGTAAATGACGTAAAATCAACATGTATCAATTTAAAGCACAAGTTCGTTGCAAAGGAGGCACAATATGAACACACAATTTTCTGTTGCCATTCATATACTTACACTATTAGCTACTGAACAAGAACCCGTTTCAAGTCAATATATAGCATCGAGTATTAATAGTAACGCTACACTCGTTAGAAAAATCTGTCGTTTCTTAAAGGAAGGTAATCTAATTGATAGTAGTCAAGGCGTTTCAGGTTACAATTTGAAACAACCTGCAACTTCGATATTTTTGGGTCAAGTATTTCAAATTATTTTTGATGAAGAAACTCACTTTGCAAAAATTCATGGCAATACAAATCCAGATTGCTTTGTTGGAAAGAATATTAGCAGTGCCTTAGATTCTATCTATAGTGAGGTAGATCAAACTATACTAAATCAATTAAATCATTATTCTATCCAAGACGTAATTAACCGTTTCAATTAAAAAATTCTATATGAACAAAGCTAGACTATAGCACCTCATTACACAATAATGCGATGTTATAGTCTAGCCTTTATTTTTGTGAAGGAATATAAAAATGTGCATTCTCATAATGATATATCAATTGTGAACAATCAAAAGGCACGCCAGTCGTAGTATAAAATACTTGTTCATATCTTAAGCATGGCTCACCCGTTGATAAATTTAATAGCGGTGCTTCCTCACTATTTAATTTATCGACAGTAAAGTAAATATCAGAAAATCCAATTTTAACCTTTATGCGTTGTTCTAAATATCTAAAAATAGACCCTTCTGCAATTGAAGTATCTAAATACAGCACAATATCTTTGTTGAAATAAGATTGTTCATAGCACAATACCTTACCATCAATATGCACAATACGTTCTAAGACATAAACTTCTGTATCTTTATCAAGCTTTAATTTTTGGCGAACTTCTTCTGGAGCGATGACTTCTTCTACTCTAATCACATCATTTGTAACTGAGTGACCCACAATTTCATCACTAAATCCACTTGATGAAAATAAATTTAAATAACCATCTCTTTTTGGATTACGAACATAAATACCACTGCCACGCGCTTGGTAGATTCTCCCTTTCTTTTCTAAAGCTTCTAAAGCTTTAATAATCGTACTCTTACTTACTTCATATTGAGCTTTCAAAGTCTCTACACTAGGTAGTTTATCTCCAGCTTGATAGTTACCTTCAGCAATATATGCATTGATTTGTAATGCTATTTGTTCATATTTGAGCATTCGTCTACCCCTCTTACATTAAAATTCAAACCATTATAACATGAACCTCATTTTAACACACCGAGCATATTTTTGTTAGGGTCTTTACAAATTATACCGGTATAATTATAATGAAATAAATCGATTACATGTGATGTGATTAATTTTAATAATAAAAGGAGCTGTATCGAATGGCAGATAAAAACCAAGTGTTAGCGCAACAAATACTAGATGCTGTCGGCGGTGAAGACAATCTTGTTAACAGTACACACTGTGCAACCCGATTACGTTTAGTGTTAAAGCGCTCTATACCAGATGCTCATAAGAAAGTTGCCGCCATAGATGGCGTCGTTACCGTCGTAGAAAATAATGGTCAATTCCAAGTGGTCATTGGAAATAATGTCGGTGAAGTTTATAAATCATTTGAAGCATTAACGGGAGATAATGCAAATGCCGATTTACAACCTGAATCGGAAAATAAAGGCACTATTGTAAACAGAATTGTGGCAACTATGTCTGCAGTATTTGCACCTTTTATTTATATTTTAGCTGCCGCTGGTATATTACAAGGTCTGCTCATCGTGATCAATCTTATAGCACCAGCATTTAAACACACAGGAACTTATGAGGTGTTTAACTTTATTTCCTGGGCACCCTTTACATTCTTACCAATCTTTATCGCTATCACCGCTTCAAGACATTTCAACGTAAATATGTATATTGCAGTAGCTTGTGCTGCAGCACTTGTCAGTCCTGATTTAACAGGCATCGTAAGTAAAATACAACACGGAGAAAGCGTAAATCTATTTGGTATTCCATTGACCGAAACAAGTTATACGTCATCGGTGTTACCACCATTACTATTAGTGTGGATCCTTTCTTATGTTGAAAAATACTTAAATAAATGGATACATGATGTTGTTAAACCATTATTCACTCCATTTTTCAGCATTATCATTATGGTGCCATTGACACTATTAGTTATAGGTCCTATTTCAACTTTAGTTGCACATGGTATCGCTAGCGGCTTTAATTATCTCGTTGCCGTTGCACCTTGGTTAGCCGGCGCACTCATCGGTGGTTTCTGGCAAGTATTTGTAATTTTCGGTGTACATTGGGGTATTACACCAGTTATCTTGGCTAATTTCGAACAACATAAGAGTGACGCATTCCAGGCCTTTCAAACTATCGCAGTAATCTCACAATTCGGTGCAGTAATTGGTGTCTTTCTCAAAGCAAAAAGCACTGAAATCAAACGTGTATCATCATCCGCAGGTATCACAGCAATCTTTGGTATCACAGAACCTGCAATGTATGGTATAAACATTCGCTTTAAAAAACCATTCCTTATTGCTTGTATTAGTGGTGCCATTGGTGCATTTGTTGCTAGTTTCTTTAATCCTAAGTACTATGCCTATGCAGGTTTACCAGGTCCAATCACAGTAGTCAATGGTTATAGTAGTGATAATCCAACTTCTATTTGGGGGATATTAATAGGGAGTGCCATTGCCATTATTTTACCTATTATATTAATCCAAATATTTGGTTATGGAGAGGATACTACAGAAGAAGCCGCCGATACAGGAGAAGATAACAATCCAAATGCGATTATTGTTGATGATAATTTAGAAACAACTGTATATAGCCCAATTAAAGGTACTGTGTTGCCATTATCTGAAGTTAATGATCCTATTTTTGCACAAGAAATGATGGGTAAAGGATTAGCAATTCAGCCAAGTGCTAACGCAGTTGTCTCACCTATCGAAGGTGTCGTCAGTATGATAGCACCTAGCAAACATGCAATTGGCATAACCTCTACGACTGGTGTAGAAATATTGATTCATGTTGGATTGGATACCGTTCAATTAAACGGTGAAGGCTTTGAATTACTTGTACAAGAACATGAAAAAATCGACCGTAATCAACCTTTATTAAATTTCAACAAGGAGCAGCTCGAACAACAAGGGTATGACACAGTCATTCCAATTATTATCACTAACTCTGGTGAGTTCGAGGAAGTTATAGTTAACGCCGAAGCATCTGTAACACACGAAGACGAATTAATGACTGTCATTAGTAAATAATATTAAAGGAGCTTGATTCATATGACTAAATTATCTAAAGACTTTTTATGGGGTGGCGCACTTGCTGCCAATCAATTTGAAGGTGGTTATGACCAAGGAGGTAAAGGACTCAGTGTTATCGATGTCATGACAGCTGGTGAACATGGTAAAGCTCGAAAGATTACACAAGATGTCGATCCTAATGAATATTATCCGAATCATATTGGAATTGATTTTTATCACAGATATAAAGAAGACATTGCATTATTCAATGAAATGGGACTTAAATGTTTAAGAACATCTATTGCGTGGTCTCGTATATTCCCCAATGGAGATGAAAGTGAACCAAATGAAGAGGGATTACAATTTTATGATAATGTCTTTGATGAATTATTAAAATATGGCATCGAACCAGTTATTACGCTCTCTCACTTTGAAATGCCTTTACATCTTGCTAGAGAATATGGTGGATTTAGAAATCGTAAAGTTGCAGACTTTTTTGCCCACTTTGCAGAAGTCGTATTCGAACGCTATAAGAATAAAGTTAAATATTGGATGACCTTTAACGAAATCAATAATCAAATGGATACTGATAATCCTATATTCTTATGGACGAATTCGGGTGTGCAAGTTGGTGAAGATGAAAATCCTGAAGAAATACTATATCAAGTTGCACATAACGAATTAATCGCTAGTGCTAAAGCAGTCAAAATTGGCAAAGCCATTAACCCAGATTTCGAAATCGGACTTATGATTTCACATGTAGCGATTTATCCTTATTCTTGCAATCCTGAAGATATGATGGAATCAGTAAAAGCGAGCCGTTTACGTTATTTCTTCCCTGATGTTCAAGTTCGAGGTTATTATCCTAGCTACGCAAATAAGATGTTCCAACAAAAAGGATATGATATTGGTTGGCAAGATGGAGACGACGAAATCTTAAAAGCAGGTACAGTTGACTATATTGGCTTTAGTTATTATATGACAACTGTAGTTAAGCACGATGCCGAAACATATACTGGAGAAAATGTTACCAATGGCGGATTAGCAAATTCTGTTGATAATCCGTATATTACACAAAGCGACTGGGGTTGGGCTATCGATCCAACAGGATTAAGATATACCTTAAATGTCTTATATGATCGATATCAAATACCATTATTTATTGTAGAAAATGGCTTCGGTGCGATTGATGAATTTGATGAACAAGGCGAAATACATGATAGTTATCGTATTGATTATTTAAAAGCACATATTGATGCAGCTATAAAAGCAGTTGATGAAGATGGCGTTGACTTAATGGGTTATACGCCTTGGGGTATTATTGATATTATTTCCTTTACCACAGGAGAAATGAAAAAACGTTATGGTTTAATATATGTGGACAGAGACAACGCAGGTAATGGTTCATTAGAACGTAAAAAGAAAGATTCATTCGATTGGTATAAAAAAGTAATAGAAACGAATGGCGAAGATTTAGAAAGCTAATTAAATTCTTAAAATTTAAAACAACCAATTCAGTTAGATAATAATTGAATTGGTTGTTTTATTATTATTATATTGATATATAGCTATCCAGCCTAGAATCACTGCCGAATATTATGCATTGGCTTTAAATTTGCTTAAAATCTTTAAACCATATGCAAAAATACCATAACCTGCTAAAGTTCGTGTAAACCATTTGAATCCATGATTACTCATACATTTCTCATTTAATAGCAATGTTGGTATTAAAGTACTGAATGAATAAAGAAATAAAACTTTTACATAACGTTTATTCAAAGCACTCACCTCTTTTCACTAATATTATATCGAGAATAATTAAAAAAGAGGCAGTGTATTTTTAACATATTTTTGACATTTATAAGGTCTTAACTAACTTCTCTAAATTGTCAAAGGTACTATTCATACCCGCTTCAACTCCCATGTCGAGTAACTGTTGTGCCGATTGGGCATCTGGCAACACTGATACAGACTCAATTTCAGTTTCATCCTTATTAAGCTGATTAAATGTAATTATATTATGCATCCCCGCCATATTGTCCGCTCTATTTCCTTCACTATCTGCAAAATAGTCATAATAATCGATTGTTGTTGGTGCTTTTACTTCCTTGTATTCAGTAACCGTATAACTTGTACCTTCAGGTGTATGAATCGCAAAAAATGCGTCTCCGCCATCTTGTACATTAAATTTAAATATTTCAGTAGATGCACCTTCAGGATGAAACCAAGCTTTAAATAATTGTTCATCTGTATATGCATTAAACAATTTTTCTGCTGATGTATTAAAAGTTCGTGTAAAAATAATTTTATTATTGTCTATTTTGATACTCATCTTAAGATTCTCCTTCATCCATAATGACATATGATGTCACTGTTTTAATCTTGGCATCTTTCTTATGACTTTCAAATTCAAAGAAATCTGCGAACCATAATTTCGAACCATCGCTTTGCAATTGTTCACCATGCATTGAACCTACCTTACCATGTGAAATATTATCGTTTATAACTATTTGTTTAATATCTACTTGATGTTCACTCAGTTCATCATAAAAGGCATCTAGACCTTTCAATTCAAATGCACCAGGAACCTTCCAAATAAAGTCCTCACTTAATACTGCTATCAGTTGTTCTTTATTTACTAATGCAGAAGCAATTAAAAAATCCAACATAATGCGTTGCTTTGGTGCATTGTCGCATTTTAAATCACCTATGAGTTCAAAGGGTAATTCGTGTCCTAATATATTTTTAAAGTCTAGACCATGTTCAGCTAATGCCTTTTCCAAAATATCGATCGCCTTAGGTCCAACACCATGAATATCTAATAGCGTAGTCTTATCATAGCGTGCTACATCTTCTAAACTTGAAATTCCTTGAGCTTTCAGAGCATTGGTTGCCGGTTTGCCTATCTTTGGTAAGTCCACTCCCATTGTCATTGTATCTCCCCTTTCTTAAATAACTTATACCCAATTCATACGCTGTAATATGTATTAGAAAGTAAATAAAGTTAAAATTTTCCTACGAGCTATAAGCAATAAATTAATATCTATAAACATTTATTATTTATTTATCCAAGCATTACTCATCTTACATAGCTAGTGATGAGTAAAGTATCTTAGCTGTTATAGGTTAACTAAATAACAAAACAGACTGGAACATGATATCAATGTCCCAGCCTGTCTAATTATTAATAACGAATGATTAAATTTTTAATCTTCAAGCGCAAATTCTAAACTCACTTGGAAATGCACTTCTTTACCTAACATTAAACCACCTGTTTCTAATGGTTGATTAAATGTAATACCATATTTATCGCGGTTTACAGAACCATTAATAACGAAACCAACAGTTTCTGCACCATTCATTGGGTTTTTACTTTTACCTTCATAAGATAAATCAAATGTTTCCTCATTTGTTTCACCTTTAATTGTTAAGTTACCTGTTACTGATTGCTCAGTTGTATTTGTAATTTCAAATTTAATTTCAGGATATTTTGCCACATCGAAGAAATCTTCACCTTTTAAATGAGCGTCACGATCGGAAACTCGCGTATCGATAGAATCTGCTTTGATTGTAAATTGACCTTTAAGCGTGCTTAAGTCATTAATGTCCCCTTCTGCTTGGGCATCAAAATCATTAAATCTACCTTTCACATTAGAAATCACTAAGTGTTTAATTGAAAATTCAATTGCTGAATGTGCTTGATCAAATTTAAATGTTGTCATAAATCTTACCTCCAAGTTTGTTGTATTATTAAGATACATTTATTATACCAAGTATATTTTATATATCAAATATTACGCTCACTCTGTGTTGGTATTTTTTTATTCCCGTTAATTTACATTTTACTCATTCAACTTTTCAATTATAGCTATATTCATAAACTGTCTTTAATATTAATGTGCTAGCATATCTGTTTTAATTTCTTTGCCCGTTTGATTTTTAGGATAGTAAGTTGGCCAATTATCTAATTCTTTCAATAATTTTTCACGATCATTCCCCATAAATATATGGAAATGTGCTGCCTTTTTCGGGGCTATATTATGATCACTAAATTGTACATATTTTGGTAGTTCTTGGTTATCTCCATTTTTTAATTTAAATACATATCGGACACCGCGGTTCCCTTTTTCATAATTCAATACTTCTTTTCCATCATATACATATTGACCTTCTATAGATTTCCCATTCTTAGTAAAAGTGATTGAATCATCTGTGATTTTAAGGTTATCTACATCTGTTTTATAACCTTTTTCATAATATGCTTTATATTCCTTTTCACTCATTGAGTCATCTTCTTTAGCTTTATGCTTCATCACTTCATCAAGTGTGCCATTTTTTAACAGTGGATAAACTGACTTCCAATCTCCACTATAGTCAGCTAACGTTCTATCTTTTATTTGACTATCTTTAAAATAACCTTCAGAAATGGCTTTCTCATGTTTTTCATCATTATCTGGAGCTAAAGTTTTAACTTGCTGATTTAAAGCCTTCTCAATTTGTTTAATATTTTTGTCCATGAGTGATTGGAAAGAGATGTCCTTATCCTTCATCTGTTCTTTTGACATAGATTCCATATTATAGAATTTTAACGGTTTGGCTGAAGTTTCTTTTCTTATCGTATCAGTCACTTTATGTGAAACATTATCTTCATATAAGATATATTTCGCTCCAGAACTTTTAATTTCTTTAACAATCTTAGTTAAATCCTTTTGTGATGGATCTTCAGCATTCATATTTTGAACACCTTTTTGGACAAAACCATAACGTTCAGCCAAATAGCCGATTGATTCATGCGAAATAAATATCGTACTACCTTCTTTACCTTTTACAGTATTTTTCATTTTATTATCAATTTGCTTAAGATCTTTGTTCAATTGCTTATAATTTTTTTCATAATAAGCTTTATGTTGTGGATCTTTTTTCACTAATTCATCTTTAATTTCTTTAGCAAATGTTTGATCAAATTTAGGATCTAACCAAACATGTGGATCATAGCCTCCATGATGGTGGTGACCATGGTCATGCTCGTGTTCACTATCTTCACCTTCATGATGATGTTGATCTGTTAATAATTGCGCCTTATCTAACTTCTCTTCCAAGGACAATTTTTTATCTTTATCTTTAATCGTTTTCGCAATTTTCTTAGAAACAGGATCTAGATTATCCCCTGTGTAAATAAATAAATCTGATTTATTGGTATTGATAATATCTTTTTGTGTCGGTTCATAATCATGTAAATCCGTTCCTGGTGGATATATAGATTTAACAGATACGTGTTTGCCCCCAATTTGTTCCGCAAAGGATTGCAAAGGATAAACAGTAGTATTTATTTTAATTTTATCCTTGTTCTTATCATCGGCATTCTCATTCCCACAAGCAGTTGCCAACAATGCTAACGTAGTGACTAAAAATAATATGTATAGTGATTTTCTCATAAAATCCTCCTTAAATAGTAATGATTACGATTTAAAATTATAGTCTTTCACTCACTAAAAAGCAATAGCTCAAAGCAACTTTTTCGTAATTATTACGATTTAATGATTGCATGCTGATTTTTAAATTACACTTTTGAGCATTATTACGTAAGCTATAAACTTAAAAGCCATTATTAGAAAAATTATTTACATAATAAAAAAGTAGCAACTACTTTATAACTGTAAAGGTTGCTACTTTGATTACATACGCTATTCAATTGTTTCAATATATTGCTATCTTTATACTGTAAGCTAATCTGTTAATAACTTTTCATAACTGCTAAATTTATATGGGTCTTTAAGTTTTTCACCTTTGACATAGATTGTTGGTGCCGTGTCGATATGATTTTTCTTATATTGTTGTCTATCTTTCTTTGCTGCTTCCCATGACTTACTATTTTTCTTTTTATAATCATCTTTGATTTTCACTTTAGTTTGATTATCAATATTTAATTTATCAATTTGTTTATCTACTAATTTAGTAGTAATCCAAGCCTTTTCGTTATCTGGTTGTTGCTCAAACATAAGTCTTTGAAATGTTAAGTATTCCTTTGGTGCTATGCTTTGTACTGCATGCCCTGCTCTAGATCCAATGATAGAATCTTTGCCCAAAAATGCCATATTAACAAATTGATAATCTACCTTCCCTTTATCAATATATTGTCGTTTTAATTTCGGCATAATTTTATTTTCTACCTTTTTACAATAAGGACATTTATAATCTCCATACTCAATAATACGGATTTTCCCATTTTTATCAACTTTATCATTTTCATGCACATTTTCATTATTACCACAAGCCGATAGTAATACGATAAGCATAATTAAACCCAAGCTCATCCATAATTTTTTCATAATTGTTGTTAACACCTCGATTGTTATTTCTTAACAGTTCGCTTTTTATTCGTTTAGATTCATATTCTCTTCTTCATAATCAGCGTCATCTTTATGTTTTTGGTAATAACCTTTCGAATTAAAATCTTTTACATATTTCGCTTTTCCATCTTTAAATTGATACGTATAATAATGTGCTTCCGCATCATTCTTTAATGGTTTATATGCAATCATCACATACTTGCCATTTTCAAAAACATAAATATTGGCATCTTTTTTATCAAATTTCTTATCAACATCTGCTTGATGATTTTTATGTAATTTCTTTTGGAATGCTTGTTGCTTATTAACTGCTTTATCTATTTTGTCTGCATATTTCCCACTACTACATGCAGTAGCAACGATTAGAACGGCTATTGCCATTACGAATAATTTTCTCATAATAAAACATCTCCTATTACTCTTTACCATTCATCTTTTATACATTTTAAATCCGTATGTATTATCATACAATGAATATGTTATTTCTTCTATAGTAATTTACCTTTCACTTAAACACATGATGAACCTCAAACTTTAGTAGTAAGCACTAGGTTATAAAATGCTATTACAAATCATATTTGGTATACTAGATATATGTCAATCAACTTAATAAGAATTTTTTAAGTTGACTTTTTAAGGAGGAAAATAAACTATATGCAATTTGTGAACATTACCCCCGAGGAGTTCGAACAATTTACACAAAATAACTTTTCTCATTACACACAAACACGTGTTTATTTTGACTCTCGCGAACAAAAGCAAGGCGATGCACATTTACTTGGTGTAAAGAATGATTCAGGTGAAGTTTTAGCAGCCGGCATGTTTACCGAAGCACGTGCCTTAAAATATTTTAAGTATTTCTACAGTCAACGTGGTCCTGTGATGGATTACAATAATATTGCCTTGGTAGACTTTTACTTTAAATCTTTGACTACGTATTTAAAGAAACATAACTGCCTTTATGTCTTATTAGATCCTTATATTTTAGAAAATATACGTAGTGCAGATGGTGAAATTTTAAAGTCATTTGATAACAGAACTTTAATTCAAACATTGGATAAACTTGGTTATCAACATCAAGGCTATAGTGTTGGATATTCGAAAACAAGTCAGATTCGTTGGCATTCTGTGTTAGATTTAACAAACAAAACGCCGAACCAATTGTTGAAAGAAATGGATTATCAAACACGCCGTAATATTAAACGTACTGAAGAGATGGGTGTTAAAGTAACTACGCTACCAATCGAAGAAACTGGACGCTTTTTCAAATTATTTAAAATGGCTGAAGAAAAACACGGATTTTCTTTCCGTGATGAGCCTTACTTTGAAGAATTACAAAAGGCCTATAAAGGTAATGCATTTTTACAACTTGCATATATCGATTTAAATGAATATATAGCTGGTTTAAATGATAAGCTGGCTAAGTTGCAAAGTGAATTAGCTGAAGTTGAAAATGCCCTACAAGAAAGTCCTAATTCAAAGAAACAAAAGACAAAACGAACACAGTTAACGCAACAGCTTAACAGCACTCAGCGTAAAATCGATGATACCAATCAAACGATTGAAACGGATGGTGCAATTCTAGATTTAGCTTCTGCTATTTATATTTATAATGATCATGAGGTTTATTATTTATCTAGTGGTTCAAATCCTAAGTATAACGCTTATATGGGCGCATATAAGTTACAGTGGGAAATGATTAAATTTGCTAAAGATCATAATATCGATAGTTATAATTTCTATGGTATTACTGGTGACTTTAGCGAAGATGCTGAGGATTATGGTGTTCAGCAATTTAAGAAAGGCTTTAATGCTCATGTACATGAGTATGTTGGTGATTTTATCAAGCCTATTAATCCACTTGCCTACAAAATTGGTACATTAATTGGTAAGCTTTAACAATGAAGTCAAACTACAAGAGAATATTTAAATTTGCTGTCGATTGAGGTAAAGCTCATCGACAGTTTTTTTATGAAATGATCTACGATGGTCGATACATATTTGTTTAAAGCCATTTTATAGGTTCATGTTGTCCATATGACGTGAAAGTCAGCTACAGTCTTTGGCATTGTACTATTCCTACAAGAGACAACAGCCTATTTCATGTTACATTTTTTTCATTGCGCTTTCTTCTCATATAAAAAACAAGGTCAGCAAAAACTCTGACCTTGTCATATGTATACTTTATTGTTACTAAAGTTATGCACACTATCAATTATCTTATGCGCTTTATTTTTATAGCTAATGCACCATGTTCAAGTTCCTCAGACTGCGAGTAAATTTGATAAATTGCAGCTAATTTTTGTGATAGTTGCATTTCTTCTCGTACGCCGATATCTTGATTGCTATAGTCCTTCAATAATGCTTGAAAAGATGAATAAAGCTTGGTTTGTAATACAGTTACTTTCAACTGCTCTTCAGTCACTAAATTTGTAAATAAAATTTCGTCACCGCTTTGAACTTGTTGTCTCTTTTCATCATTGAGTCTTATTTCAATTGTCTTAATCCCATTTTTAATTGCTTGAAATGGTTCATCATTCAATTTCATCGTGTGTTCCATTGTTTGCACCACTTTTCAATATTAAATTACATTCATAGTTTCTTAATAATTATAATGAGTAAAAAAATAGCCGATATACCTTCTTAAATAGTATAACAGAAGTTACATCAGCTATTTTATATTACTCAATTTATTATATTATTCTGCATCTAGTTTTTTCTTACTTTTTAGCATAAAGACACAAATAAAACTGATGACTGAGATGATAATTGCAAACCAAAATGCCCCGTGATATCCACTTAATAGTGCATCATGTTGTATATTCATCGCCATTTCTTTCTTATTCATACCTTTATAATTACTCATTTCTGGTGTGAAATTCTTAGAAACTTGGCTCATAGTTGTAACTAGTCCAGCAGTACCAATTGACGCAGCAATTTGTTGTACTGTATTGGTCATTGACGAACCATGTGCGTTCATTTCTTGTGGTAGTTGGTTCATTGTATGTGTCATTAATGGCATTAAACTTAATGCGATACCGATCATTCGCACTGCATAAACAATAGTAAGCATTAGTGAAGAACTATGCTCATCCATAATAACAAAGTATGAACTTGTTACGATAACAATAATCATACCAAAAATACCCAGAATTTTTGCACCAAATTTATCGAATAAAATACCTGATAGCACTGACATAATTCCCATAACGATAGCGCCAGGTAGTAGTATTAATCCTGATTGTAGTGCAGTGTCTTTCATTATATTTTGAACAAACATAGGTAAGATTGTTTCTGAACCAATCATTGATACCATGGTAAAGCCCATGATAATAATACCTACTGCGAATTGACTGTTCTTAAATACTGAAAAGTCAAGTAACGGTGTAGTTAGTCTTGTTTGTCTGAAAATAAATGCGATAACTAAAATAATCCCGCCAATCATTGTTGTTAATACTACAGGGTCGTTCCAACCATCTCTTGAGATTGAACTCGTACCGTATAATAAACCACCAAAACCTAAAACTGATAAAAGAATTGATAGTATATCGATAGGTACGCGTCTATTAGTTCCTACATTTACTACATATTTCAATGAAGCCAAGAATGTGAGTGCTGCTACCGGAGCAACAACATAAAATAATGCTCTCCATTCTAAATATTCAACTAAATATCCTGATAATGTCGGACCAATTGCTGGTGCCAAACCAATTACTAAACCAAATACTCCCATGTACTTCCCACGTTCATGAGGTTCAAACACATCTAATATCGTTGTCATCATTAATGGCATCATAATCCCTGATCCTAAAGCTTGGATGATTCGTGCGATTAACAATATTTGGAAATTAGGACTAAATGCCCCAATAATTGTTCCAACAAGGAAAATAATTATTGCAGTTAAAAAGACTTGTCGCGTAGAAAATCTCTGAATCACCATTGCAGATAATGGAACGACAACCCCGTTAACAAGTAAAAATGCAGTTGTTAACCATTGTACTTTTGTATAATCTATATCAAATTCTTTCATTATACTCGGCAAAGCAGTTGTGAGTAGCGTTTCATTAAGCAAACCAAAAAAGCCACCAAATAACATTGTGATAACCATTATGATTCTTGTTTTTTGAGTCATATACTTCTCCTTTTCCTATATAAACTATCTCATCCCATAGGACAACATAACTATGAATTATACATATTTTTTAGTTTCAATTCATTTGATAAGCATTTAATACCTATTATTTTTTTAAAAATAACTACATTTTTATAAATCGTAATAATTACTATTTACATTTATCCTTTATTCCTTCATAATAAAGTCAGGTTAAGGAGGTCATTTACATGAAATTAGATTTACAAACTGCACGTCGTAATTTGAATAGTCCAAATATCAAAACACGTAAGCGTGCGTTAAAAATTATCAAACAGCATAAACGCAACAAATAATCCCTCACTTTATTATTTATCCTTATTTTCTCTATATTTAGTTAAGTACTTGTAAAAATTATGTGAAATGCATATTTGACATGTATAGTTTATCCACTAACTTAATAAAGGTAGTTCTTATAGCTCATAACGTACATAAATATTACCTTTATTGATAATTAAAAAGTACCCTTGAATATCTTTGAATTGGATATGCACCTCAAGAGTTGGACTCAAAACTAACTATTAAGGTTCTGTACAATTGCAAAGTAATCAGGGTACTTTTTTAAATTGTGTAGCTAATAAACTTTATTCTTTAAAGATAATATTTATCTATGACTTTCAAATCATCTGTTAAGTCATATATTAAAGGGGCACCTGTTTTAATTTCATAACCTATAATATCTTCATCAGATACATCTTCTAAGTATTTAATTAATGCGCGCAATGAATTACCGTGAGCAGAAACTAATACCGTCTTTCCATCTAACAATTGTTGTGAAATTTGATCATTCCAATATGGTATGACACGTTCCAATGTATCCTTTAAACTTTCAGATTCTGGCATAATTCTTCTATCTAAATGTTCATACTTTTTATCATTTAAATATGCATTTCTTTGTTTTTCACTTTGTTTCGGTGGTGCAATATCATATGAACGTCGCCATTTATGAACTTGTTCTTCACCAAATTCTTCCTTCGCACTATCTTTATTTAAACCTTGTAACCCACCATAATGACGTTCATTTAACCGCCAAGTTTTTACAACAGGAATAAAGAGTTGATTTGATTCTGATAATAAATGGTACGTCGTTTTAATCGCTCTTTCTAATAGTGATGTGAAGACAATATCTATTTCTATATTTTGGTCTTTTAACTTTTGACCTGACGTTATTGCTTCATTACGACCTTGATCAGATAAATCAACATCTGCCCATCCAGTAAATAGGTTCTGGGCATTCCATTCGCTTTGTCCATGTCTACATAAAATTAATTTTGGCATATTCTGCATACACTCCTCTAAAAATGGTTTTAAACGATATTTACAGAAATATTACATTTATATATCATTCATTTTCTCTCTATATTAACGACTATACTGTCAGTTATTCCCGTTTTTATCATCATTACTACACATTAATATTATAACAATTTACACTACATAGTGAAATAATTGTATTCTTTTCTTCATAAATGAAATTCTTTTTTTATTTTCCTGTAACCTAGACGCTGAATTTTGATGTTATAGTGAATATCGTTAAATCGAAACAAGCATTAAGCCAAGACAAAATTCAATTCAACATTATGTGTTTAATAATCCATATATCGCGAACGAGTTAGAGTTAATTTTTAGGAGGATATTTTATAATGAAAAAATTATTATTAGCATCATTCGCATCACTTACTATTGCAGCTACAGGTGTGGGCGCAACTGCAAACATTTCAACTGCTGACGCTGCTGAAACTGCTACAACGAGTCAATCTACAAATGAAGTTTACAACGAATTCATTCAAGCTGGTGGCACTAAATCACTTTGGGACAATGTAGTGATGCCAGAATCAAGTGGTAACCCTGATGCAGTAAATGAACTTGGATATAGAGGTCTAGGTCAAACTAAAGAAGCTTGGGGTACGGGTTCTGTTGAAGAACAAACTAAAGGAATGATTAACTACGCTGAAGAACGTTATGGTTCTATTGATAATGCAGTACAATTCCACATTGCTAATGGTTGGTGGTAAGATTCACTAACAGTTATTTAATATTCATTACTATTAAATACAATTAAATAATATATAGTTCCGGACACAATAACTATATAAAATTTCTAATTACAGCCCGCTAAAAAGATTACAATCGTCTTTTTAGCGGGTTTTTTATTGGTATTATATATTATTGTTGCTCGCTTACCTAGGGGGCTGGGTCGAGCCTTGGTCTCGACACTCATCCTTCTCCCTCAGCTGTCTCGCAAACAATACTTTGTATTTAAAGATCATACGTTATAAAACACCACTACCCTCGTATAATATAATCCAAGAAAAAAAGACAATTTCTATATAATTTAATAGAAATTGTCTTTTTATTGGCTAGTGACCTTGTAGCCCAAACCTATATTAACTTTATTACCTGCAGTCTTATTGATTTATTTATATAATCTAACTTTTAATTTAGCTCTTGAATTGATTGTGGTTCAGGGTGGACATATACTGATGATATTCCCTTTTCATGCATATGTTGTTCAACAGCATCACAAATATGATGCGCATCTTCCAATGATAGATTAGATTCAACTACAATTGTTACATCTACAAAAACACTACTTCCATGATAGCGACCTTTTATATTTTGAACATCTATTACGTCTTTAACATCTAGAACATAATTTCTATAATCTTCTAACTCTTGTTCATTAAAACCATCACTTAATGTAAATATAGACTCTTTAAAAATGCCATAACCTGTATATATAATTAATAAGCCCAATACTGTTGCTAGAATTGTATCGATTATAGGTAATCCAAATTGAGTGAACACCAAACCAATTGCTGTTCCTATACTTACTAGCGCATCGGATAAATTATCTTTAGCTGCTGAATTAAGCGAACTACTATTAGTACGTTTAGCCAGTCTTTGATTAATCACATACACACCCAACATGATTAATCCACTTATTACACTGACATAAATTGTGACGATATTTGGTGTGTGATGTTCATTAGAAAATATATGTGGTACGTTTTCTATTACTACTTGGATACCTACAAACATAATAATAAATGATACTAATAATGTTGAAATATTTTCTGATTTCAAATGTCCATAAGGATGATTTTTATCAGCTGGTTTTATAGAAATCTTCAAACCAATAATAACTGCTAAAGAAACGATGATATCCGTCATATTATTTAAACTATCTGCCCTTACTGCTGCTGAATTGTATAAGTAACCTACGATATACTTAGCTATAGATAAAATAATATATACAACCAAACTGAGGTATGCGCCGCGTTGAGCAATTTTCAAGTTTTCCAAATGAGACATGACATAAACCACCTTAATTATTATTGGATATATATTATCGCTTATTACTAGCATATTTACAACATTTTTTATTCAAAAATTATTTAATAATTTATAACAAAATATTTTTTTAGCCTTTCCTAAATAATAATATTAAATTGCACAAAAATAAAAGGAGTACTAACCTATATTAGTTTAGACTCCTTATGCTTCATCTCTTAAAATATACTTTGATAAAATAAATGTTATAGGAATTGTGATGATCAATCCTACAAAGGGCGCAATTACAGAAGATACCTGAAACCATTGCACAAAAATATATAATAATAGCGTCTGCATTCCCATATTGATAACTTGTGTAATTGGAAATTGAATAAATTTTTTCCATGTCGGTGTTACTTTATAGACAAAGTAGCAATTTAAATAATATGAAATAATAAAACTCACAATAAATCCTGTTAAATGGCTTATTAAATAATTCAATCCTAATATTTTCAATAAAAATAAATACACAATATAGTAGTCTACTGTATTAATTCCACCGACAATAATAAATTTCATGATTTCCAAATGTGTTTTTGTTAAGTTCATTGTTCTACCTCTTTAACATAGTCTTTGAATTATTGACTATTTTTGTTAACTTTAAACATTTAGTGAATTCGATGTCATTTGTAATTTATTACTTATTTAAATGCTCAAATTTAGTGAATGTTAACCTTTATTTTAATTCTTTTACCTATCTTCATTTTCAAAAATAATGTCTGTAAATTATCTCCATATATGAGATAATTACCTAGTTACAAAGTTATAAAACATGTATATAATAGAGCATTAGAAAGTATGATAAAGGAGCCCATGAAATGGATAAATCTTCAAATCGTCAGTTACCTATTATGATTATCATCGTACTGGGTATTATGACTACCTTTGGCCCATTGACGATAGATATGTATGTTCCGTCGTTACCAAGTGTTCAAAGTGATTTTAGTACAACTGCTTCTGAAGCGCAACTATCACTATCATTTGCCATGATTGGTTTAGCAATCGGACAATTTACATTTGGACCACTATCTGACGCATTCGGCCGTAAAAAAATTGCACTTATAATCATTTCCATCTATGCTATTGCATCATTTATCGCAATCTTTACTACATCAATGACCTTGTTATTAGCTTTGCGTTTAGTCCAAGGTTTAACAGGTGGTGGTGCCATTGTGATTGCAAAGGCATCTATTGGTGATCAACATAAAGGTAAGACCCTTGCCAAAGGATTAGCATCCTTGTTAGTCGTTAATGGAATTATAACGATTCTTGCACCTTTAGTTGGAGGATATGCCCTAACAGTTGCTAATTGGCAAGCTATATTTTTAATATTAACTATTGTAAGTATAATCATACTGGTTTTTGCTATTTTCAAAATGGAAGAAACACGTAGTAATGATCTATCAAAATTAAATTTTGGAGCTATATTTAAAGACTTTGGCACGTTATTAAAAACACCTGCATTTATTTTGCCTATGTTGTTACAAGGTTTGACTTATGTCATGCTGTTTAGCTTTTCATCAGCCGCTCCATTTATCACTCAAAAAATTTACGAACTGACACCTCAACAATTTAGTGCGTTATTTGCTGTAAATGGTATTGGCTTGATTATTATGAGTCAAGTAACTGCTAAACTAGTCGAAAAAATAAGTCGCTACGTTCTGCTTATTGCTTTGACAGCGATACAAATAACAGGCGTAATCTTAATCATTATTACGTTAACAATGCATTTACCAATTTGGGTGCTCATTATTGCATTTTTCTTAAATGTTTGTCCGGTTACTGGAATTGGACCACTTAGTTTTGCACTAGCAATGGAATCTCGTACTGGTGGAAGTGGTAATGCATCTAGTTTATTAGGCCTCTTCCAATTTATTTTAGGCGGTGTAATGTCACCACTAGTTGGGTTAAAAGGCGAATACAATACGATGCCATATATTACAATTTTAATTATTACTACTATTTTTATAATCGGCTTAGAAATCGCATTAAAGTTCGTTCAAAAGCATAAAACATTATAATATTGAAAGTGAATTTAGACATGTACAGTAATTTATTAAACATGTCTGAATTCACTTTTTTATTCAGCATCGTTACTTGAAATCTTGAAACATGATGGTGAACACACAAGTAACAAAGCTTACATTCATTCTTGTATTTAATCGCTATTTTATATCATTGAACAAATCACAACATATCGTTTATTGCCAGCCATCTGATGATGCATTTTAATATATAAAATCATATAATAGCTATATAATATAGATGAATTTTAGAATTAACCTAGCTGAGCCAAGGAGTGAATGGACATCATGAATAAAGTAAGTTTAGCAGTAAAACCTATTAGTCAATTATTCCCTATCCCTATGATTATGGGCTGCGAAGGTGTTGTGTCAGCTATGATGCTTCAATATAATTACATCAAAATACCTGCCACACAGATTATGAAACACTGGCCAAAGCACGACAATAATCCCTATAAAGGGTATGTTGGACATCATCTCTGGATCAAATTTGGATATCATCAAACTATCTTTCCTACTGCCTTGGTTCCACATTTACGACATTATCATCCAAATGTAGTGGATAGTACTGGAAATACGCTATCTGATTTGTGTAACATATTAGATCATGGTCAACCTGTAGCAATCTACCACACAGTACTTGGTCAACGTCCATATCGACGTACATTTAAAATTGATAATCGCCCGACTAAATTTGTATCTAATATTCACATTACATTATTGGTTGGCTATGATGATACGCATTATTATTATATTGACCCATTATGGTCACACTTTTCCAAATTTATAATTCTCCCTGCACTTATTCCAAATAAATTCCAACTTATTAAGATTGAAAAATCAAAGTTAGAAGCAAGTTATGATGCACCTGGTAGAATGAGTTTTTATATAGATCACCTAAGCCAAGGCGTATAATTCTAGAAAAATCCACCCCAAAAGATTGTTTTCGTCCTTTGAGGTGGATTTTTTCATAATAATAATATACCTATTGCTATGTCTTACTATTTGAAAAGGTCGAACCTATATCTCGACGCTTATTCAACTTTCTTAGAAGTCTGGCTCATAATACAATTAACGTACGTCTCAGCATTAATTACGACATAAAATCAAACACTAAATTGATACAATGCATGACGTATTTCGTTCTCAATATTAGCAGTTCTCCATTCACGCGAATAACCTAAGCAAGGGCAAATGTAAGTCACACCTTGCTCTTTAAATGAATTTCTAAAATGTACATGCCCCATAATACTGTATTTAATATTATAGCTTTGATAAATGCTTTCAAAATCCGAAGTGCCAATAAATGCATTGAAATAATCAAATATTCTATGTGGTGTAGGTACTGCAAATTTTGGATGTGTAACGATATGTGTCATGAGTATAATCTTTTTTTGTTTAACTTGCTCTATATCTTTAATCGTTTGCTTTGCTGCTATCATCGACAACTTTCTATCTTCAATGGCCCAATCAATTTTAACTTTATCTTGCCAAGTAGCACCATAATATTTCCTTTTGGCAATTTTTTCTAATGAGAATTTAGGGTCTGCATATGAATAATCATACCAACCTGTATTACCAACAATGGCCCAATCATCATTTAAATGGTATGGCTTACCGATCAGACATTGCTCCATACTCATATAAAATTGTAAAATGTCTGATGATGTTGCATCGGCCTCTGTCGTCCAGTAATCGTGATTTCCAGGTATAAATAATACTTTAATTGCCGCCAGTTGCTCTAAATTATTAATAAATTGTGCTGTTAGTTTATAATGGTTGGAAATATCACCAGCAATTAACAGTAAGTCTAACTCTCGAGTTGTTATCACTTTGACCAATACTTGTAAATAATCGTTAGGTTCTAACTTTTGATGTCTATCAATATGTAAGTCAGAAATCACACCTATATTCATGTTTCATCACATTCCTTCTACCTTTTAGCACACCTATTATGACATAATTACACTATTAATAATATCAATTTAACTTTAGTAAAGAAGCTATATTTATATGCTTGTTACCATCAATATATTTATAATTTTATTACCTATATATTGTGAAAAATGGTAAAATTTAAAACAACAAAAAATACGAAGGACGGGTATCATGACTTTACTAGAAGCTTTTTTAATTTTTATTGTTGCTGTTGTCATCAGCTCCATTTTACATAATAAATTCCCCAAAATACCTACAGCTTTCATCCAAATCGCATTAGGTGTGGGACTTTATATATTGCCTATACCAGTTCACTTTCAGTTTGATTCTGAAGTGTTTATGATGGCAGTTATCGCCCCATTGTTATTCGTTGAAGGGGCCCACGTTTCCCGAACTAAATTACTCCAATATCGAAAACCCATAATTCTAATGGCTATGGGTCTCGTATTTACAACCGTCATTGGTGTCGGCTACTTTATTCATTGGATTTGGGCAGACTTACCAATGCCTGCTGCCTTTGCCATTGCGGCAATCCTTTGTCCGACAGATGCAGTTGCTGTGCAAGCAATCACTAAAGGAAAGGTATTGCCTAAAGGAGCCATTTCAATTTTAGAAGGTGAATCCTTACTAAATGATGCTGCAGGTATCATATCTTTTAAAATTGCTGTTGCCGCTTTGGTAACTGGAGCATTTTCAGCATTTGACGCCATAGAACAATTTATTATTTCGACTATTCTAGGTGTATTAATCGGTATCATCGTCGGATTTCTCATTGTTCGATTACGTATCTTCCTTTCAATGCATAAAGGATTAAAGGATAGTAATACAATGATATTCATCCAATTATTAACACCATTTGCCGTATATTTAATTGCAGAAGTCGTTCATGCGTCAGGCATTATCGCCGTGGTTGTGGCAGGTTTATTACATGGTTTTGAAAGAGACCGATTAATTCGTGCACAAACCGAATTGCAAATGAACTACAATCAAATATGGAATACATTAAGCTATGCATTAAATGGTTTCGTATTTGTAGTCCTCGGCTTTATTGTTCCTGAAGTAGTTGGCGAAATTGTTAATAAAGAACCTGAGAACATTAAATTTTTGATCATTACAACATTGATGATTGCTTTGGCAATTTATGTGTTCCGCTTTATTTGGGTATTTATTTTATTTAAGACATTCTATTATCCAAACAATATCCAATCGTATTTAAATGACCAAACGGAATCTCCACCAACACGTTTGCATTATGCATTTATTATGACGATGTGTGGTATTCACGGTACAATTTCATTATCTATGGCCTTGACCTTACCATCACTACTATCTGCTAATGTTAAATTTGAATTTAAAAATGATTTGTTATTTATTGCATCCTTGATGGTATTAATTAGTTTAATACTGGCACAAATTGTGTTGCCTTTAATTACGCCTTCAGAACAACGCGTTGAATCAAAATCTATGTCTTACCCAGCAGCTAAGACCTATATCGTAGAAAATGTCATCAGTTATTTAAAACGACGTTCAAAAGAAGATAAAACTGTGAATTATAGTCCTATTATCTCGGAATATTTCGATGAGTTATTCTTTTTACTACAGATGACACCAGAAAATAAAAATACTAAAGAAGTTAAACGATTAGAACTGTTGGCAAGTGAAAAAGAGACTGAAGTTTTAGAGAAGCTTATTGAATCTAATAAAATTGATAAGCAGACAATATTTAATTATCGTTCTGCTTTAGAATCTTCAAGACAATATAAAGAAGCTACTGCACTACAAAAATTAAAAGTATTTGCTAAGATGCTTATATTAAGGGTTAGAGCTAAACGAAAAGTGGATCAAAGTCAAATTGACCACTTTAAATCTAGCATCCTTGAAGTTCAAAAGGTAATGCGAATTGTACATCATCATGTCACATTAGCACTAAAAGCTGAGCAAAATAAAGATAACGTATTAGAAGTCAGTATCGTATTAAACCAATATTACTCTCGACTACGTAACATACGTCGTCGCCGTGAAAATAAACAAAACTATCCTGTAGTTGCTTCAACTCAACCATTAAAATTAGAAAGTTTATATCTACAAAGACATTATTTAGATGAGCTTATTAGTAATAAGCAAGTAGATGCAACCGTAGCTGCTCAAGTGAGGGAAAATATAAACTACAATGAGATCGTTATTGCAAATGAAAAATAAAATATAATAAAGTATATTAAAGCACAAATGCTATGGCACTTTTGCAGAATTCATTATTTCGAATTCATGCAAAAGTGCTTTTTATTTATTTGAAAATAATGATAAACAATAATCCTAGTTAGATTTAATACTAACTACCTTATACATATGGTTTCTCGGATTCACCTGTTTATTGCTCATAGTCTCTTTGTATTTATATCTTTTTCAAAAATTTATTTACACATCAAATTTGCTTAATTAAAAGATTTAATTGTGTTAAAGTAATATTTAAAAAAAACATTTTTTGGAGGATGCCATAGATGCAACGTAGATGGATTAGTTTGTTATTTATTCCTATTTTACTGACAGCATGTGACAATACACATAGTGAACAACACCAAAGTTTATTTAACATCATTTTTGTTAAGCCGATAGATTGGCTATTGCATAGTCTTGGACATCTATATGGCGAAAACTATGGTCTCGCAATTATCACTATTGTAGTTATTATTAGATTATTTCTGTTACCTTTTATGGTTATGCAAGTTAAAAACATGCATATGATGCGAGAAAAAACACAAATCGTAAAGCCTGAAATTGATGAATTAAAAAAGCATATTAAAGACTCTAAAACACAAGAAGAAAAATTAAAACACAATCAAGCATTAATTAACTTATACAAAAAATACGATATCAACCCTTATAAAAATATGATTGGATGTCTGCCAATATTAATACAACTTCCTATCTTATATGGTTTGATTATCACATTGAAATATCCAAGTAGTGATGGTATCGATCGTTACCCTCACTTTCTTTGGTTTAATTTAACAGAACCTAATTTATGGATTTCACTGATTGCAGCAATCGTATATTTCTTCCAACCTTTAGTAAATTCAAGACATTATCCAAAAGACCAACGAACAAGTTACTATGTTTTAATGGTATTATCACCTATTTTCATAACTTATATTTCATTACATTCTGCTGCCGCTTTAGGTTTATATTGGACTGTAGGTGGCTTATTTTTAATTATACAAATGCATTTCGCACATAAATACTACCGACAAAAAGCACAAGTAGAAGCAAAAGCATTACAAGCATCACTTAATCAATCTCAATCGCACGGCTAAGTTTCCATAATTTCAGTATATTCTAAATATCAATTTAACAAACAATATAAGCGATTTAATAATTTCTTTTTTTAAATTAATGGTGCTATAATATAATCAATTTATATTGCGAGGGGGGGCATTGTATGGAATTTACAATTAGACCTTTAACAGAAGCTGACAAACACGGTAAAGCTATTGTCCATTATGAAAGCTGGATGGAAACATATAATGACATCTCAGTAAATGATTACCTTGAGAATCTCGATAAAGAACAATTTATAAAAAAATCTTCTTTACATGATGCGCCAACTTTAGTTGCTATTGTAGATAATGAGGTCGTGGGCTTTATTTCATATGGTAAGGTTAAACATCCTACTTCAACAGACGATTGGAGTGAGATATATGCGCTTTACTTATTAGAAGATTACCAACACCATATGATTGGATTCGCCCTTACCCAACGCGCACTTGAACTTTCGTTTCCAGATAATGTTACATTGTGGGTAGTTGAAGAGAACGATAATGCTATACAATTCTATGAACAAATCGGTTTTAAACAAACTGATGCACGCCAGCCAGTATATTTCGGAAAAATGTATAATGAAATACAAATGAATTATATTAGACAAGACCACGATAATTAAATATTCAATTTGTAAGTAATTAAAAATCAAGTATAAAGAAATTTAGAAAATAATTTCTAAATTAAATAAACCCCACCAAAAGATTCCGTCTTTTTGGGGGGTATTTTTTATATTAATACTAATTATTATATTCTTCCAAACTAAGAAGGTCATATCGTCTAGGTATTTAGTCATTTTAGTTGCTCTCTCAATCATTCTAATACCGATTCTATAAAGCAATTAAGTTTGCTAGTCTAACTCTCGGATTCATTAAAACTTTGTAACATTTCAAAGCACTATACATGACATGGTGTGTCAAACATATATTTAGTGCACAGGTCTTTCATATAATTTAATGTGTAGATCCTAAAGCAATCTTGATATCTTCATCCGAGTCAAATGCTACTTCAATAGCTGCAGTCAATCCTTTCACAATTGTGTCGAGTGACATGGATGGTTGATTTGCTTTATGAACAACCTGTTCTGGGATAAATGGCACATGAATAAAACCAAATTTAATATTCGGGAATTTCTGTTCATGTAAATAACCTAACTGATACAAGATGTGATTACAGACAAATGTTCCTGCCGAATGAGATAAACTTGCCGGTACTCCCTGCGCTTTCATAGCTTCGGTCATACGTTTTACTGGTAAATTAGAAAAGTAAGCTGTCTCACCATCCCTTTGAATCTTTTTATCAATAGGTTGTTGACCTTCGTTATCAGGAATACGCGCATCATCAATATTGATACCTACACGTTCTGGTGTAATCTCAAACCTGCCTCCTGCTTGTCCAATTGCTATCACTATGTCATAAGTTTCATTTTGTAATTTTGATTCTACTAAATCCTTAGATTTATTAAAGACAGTCGGTATTTCTAATTTATCTACTGTATGATTTCCAATTCTATCAGGAAGTAATTTTACCGCTTCCCATGCTGGATTTAATACTTCTCCACCAAAAGGATCAAACCCTGTTACTAACATTCTCATAATTCAAAACCACCTTGTTTTTAATTTAAAAAGCCCAAAAATACATTAAACCAATATGTACAATAATTAATATTGCAGCAATTGGTGCTTGTGCTTTTATCACACCAAATTCTTCTTTCATCTCTAATAAAGCTACAGGTAATGTATTAAAGTTTGCTGCCATCGGTGTTAATAATGTGCCACAAAATCCGCCTGTCATTGCCAAGGCACCAGCAATGACAGGGTCTCCACCTTGTGCAATAACAAAGGGTAATCCAATACTAGCTGTAATAACGGTAAATGCAGCAAAGGCATTGCCCATTAACATGGTAAACAATACCATGCCTAACACATATGCAACTACTCCAATAAAATGATTACCTTCAGGAATAATGTTAGAAATCCCTTTAGAAATAACATTACCTACACCACTAACTGTAAATAATACACCTAATGCCGCCAAAAATTGAGGTAAAATACCTACTGTGCCAATCTGTTGTGTTAACCTATCGCTATCATAGCCTATAAATTTAAATTTTGGTTTAATAATCCAATAGGCACTGATTAGACCAATTATTGATGACACACCTAAACCAATTGCCCCTCCTAAAGGTGTCCAATTCGATACTATTATAGCTACAGCAGCCAAAACAATTGCAGGTATAAATAGTTTGTTGCCAAATCGCGTAGATCCTTGATCTCCTTGTTGCTCGTTAACATCTACTATATTGATAATTACGACTTGTTTAAATAATGTAAGTACCCCCATTAACACAATAAATATACCATTAATAACATTTGGTAAATAAGGACCAAACATAAATATGACTGCTAATAATATCCAAAATAATGCCGTCCCGTATCTTTTTTGTGTTTCTTAGCTTTTAATACGCGACCAGCTGTATATAATAACTGTAGGCCAATCAGTATGTAAAAAATTTCTAAAATCTGATTCAGCAGTGATTCACTCATTATGTTTCACCTTCTTACGTGTATACTTTTTATCTAAATATTTATCAAATAAAATATTATTTAACCAAACAATAATTAAGACTATTACTGCAACTGGTAATGAGGCTAAAACCAAATCCATTGCTTCTACCTTTATCTTTAACGATTTGAAAGTTCCGACCATTAACAATATCCCTGCTGCTCCTACAAATAAATTTTGTCCAAAGAAATTACCATAATTTTCCATTGCAGAAGTTTGAGCTTTAATTTTTTCTATGTCTTTAGAGTCTATGTCCTCATCTTTCAGATCATACCTTGTTTTTAACGCACCTTGTACCATTGGATTAATTAAAGGTCTGACAAATTGTGGGTGACCACCAATTCTAATAGAAGCGACTCCTGCTAATTCGCGTATAATTAGATATATAGTCATCAACCTACCACTTGTGACTTGCTTTACCTTCCCAATTAGTCGAGATGCCTGTGTTTTCAATCCAAATCGTTCTATTAATCCTACCATTGGCAGTGTTAATATAAATAAAGTCACCAATCGATTATCGACAAATGCTTTGCCAAGCGTTTCCAATATGGCAGCAATGTCTAACCCAGATACTAGTCCCGTTACAATAGCAGCAGTGAGTATAACAGCAATTGTGTCTATTTTAAAAATAAATCCTAATACAATAATAAGAATTCCAATTAATTTTAACCATTCCATTTTTTCACACTCCTTTAAAAACAGTATAACTTATCAAACTTATAAAGATTGAATTTTCAGACATTTTCATAAAAAAATCCCCTTTTCCTATAACAAGTGAGCTGTTATAAGAAAAAGGGATTAATTAAATGTATAATATATTTCATTATTTAATAGAAATGTTACATTTTATAGCCACTTCAACGCTTCATCTGACGTAGATTTTGAAGGTAGTAACGTGACATAAATAAGTAAAATTGTACTTATTAACTCAATAATATTTAAACTGATTGCTACACTATTAATTTGAACAATATCAAATGTTATATTAATGAGCACTGAAAATGCAATTAAAATAATTGCAGAAAGACGCTTCCTACCTGCATCATAGAAGCGTCGCAATGTTACTGCAATCATCGGTACAATAATTGCCAATCCAAAAATACCGACAAGTGCTGACAATATTGCACTAATAATAAAAGCACCGGTAATAAAACTGATTACACCAATTAATGCGACAACAAATACAACTATAATATGTATTAACACCGGGGTCCAAAACTGTAATCGATTGGATTTCCCTTTAAAGTCGACATATCTTTTCCAAAAATCCTTATAGGCTTCTAACATTTCACAACCACTCCATTTTTCCTTGCATTAACTTTATATCCGAGATATTGTCCTTACTGTTCATACCCTTTTCATCATAAATCCATGCACAATAAAATTTTAAATAATCGGTTAAATATATTGTTTTATTATACTATTTAAAATTATAGGTAATTCCTTAAATGCACTTACTTTATGTAGTCTTTCACTAACTTTATGTGCATCCTTTCCAATTGGTCCACATAACAATGTTGGTGCACTAATCTCTTTAATTGCTGAAAATGGTATATCATACGTACGTCTAAAGTTAGGTGCGTTACGTTCGTAAACTTCTATCTGTTCTAAATCACCATCAAATTTGAGATAACTTGAATCACTAATACCATTAAAGTAATGCACATGATTGCTCGTACGATTAAATTCAGTTAACATCAACTGCTGTACATGTGTAATGATACTTTGTAATTGCTGATTATCTGATGCATTGACAGCAGGATAATATGGAGTTGCAAAGAATGTTACCACAGCTGGCGTTATATCTCTGCATAGTTGTATTAATTCATCTACTACAGCAACACTCTGTAAATTTAATTCAGACGTTTTACCAATTGCTTCATCAATGATTTGCTGAACCTTACCTTTACCATGTTGTTTGATTGCATAATCTAATAATTGTTCATAGGTCAACACATTTATCTTTGTCTCAAATGGTAAGCTTTCTGTTTCTAAAATATTTAATAAATTGTTCTCACAACGTTCAATTGCTGAAATTACTGTATCAATAAATTGACGATATACTTGCTTTGGCATGCGCTGATATAAAAATAAATTATATAAGCTAAAGGTTCTAAATGGTGTTTGTACATCATATGCTTGTTTATTATCTTTGCATATTAATGAAACTGGCACAGGTGTTGATTCTTGCTCATATGTTTCTTTAAATGCTGTATTGTATTCAATCGCTTGGTTAATATAACTCATCATATAATTCGAACTAACACCTTCAAACGGATTGCCAACATGTGTTTCTTTTCCATAGCATAAGACCCCAGGCATAATCTTTCCTATTGATCCAGAATAAATATAATGTGCTTCTTCTAAGCCACTCTGTTGAAATGTTGGCTCACTATTTAAATGAAGTTGAATATTTAATTGATATTGTTTAGTCAATTCTGCCAATTTTAATACAGCTTTACGCATACCTGAAGAATTCACTTCTTCATCCGGTACCGTAATGAGTACTAAGTTAATATCCCACTGTTCTACAGTTGCTAATTCTATCAATGACAAATGTAGCATTAAGCCAGCTTTCATATCCATAATTCCCCTACCAAATAGATATGTGTCACTATTTAAATCTTCAACCGCTTCCTCACTTAGATAATTACTATATTGCTGAAATATTTTCTTCAGCGCTTCAGGATTTGTAGCTTCTGATTGAAAAGAACCATAATCCTCTATACCAACTGTGTCATAATGACTGATTAATGTGATGGTCTTTTTAGAAGTTGGAGCTTGATAAAATGCCAAGACCGCCTCTTTATCATCTTCTGTTGGCACTAAGTGAATGTGATCTTTATGCTCTTGAAAATAATTAAGCTGTAACAGTAATTGCTTCACAAAGCTTGGAAATGTCCTTTCTCCTGTAGAATGCGTAATCGTCTGATGATTGACCAGTCGCGTTAGCAATTCCTGTCTTTCTTCATATGTTTGCCACAATAACTTCTCCATACAAAGCCCCCTTATAATCATTTAATTAATTATAATATGGTTTATTTTTCATATGCAATTTATTATAACTTTTTAGTGGAAAATATACACTTATTATAAATAGCTGTTTATAGAGAGATACACTTAATATCATGTCATTTCACTTCAACATATGACAGTTTATTTCTTAATTTGATTGTTATTGCACTCTATGTTTCTTTACCAAGAAAATGCATAATGGCATCTCTTAAAAATTGTGCCCCTCCTTCTATATGTTGGTTGTAATAATGTGAAAATGAATCATCCGTAATATATATTTCTGCTAATCCAGCGTGTGCTTCTTCTGTATAATCGTTCCAGGTGTACATTAACCATTGCTTATGTTTCGTAACTAATTGTTTTGCTAATAGTGAAGATGGATTCCCTATATAAGTTGCCTCAATCAACAACTCAATAATTTCTTGTTCTAAGCATTTAAATGCTTGATAATCCTCTTTGGTCATCGATTGAAATTTATAATTGCTATTATCAATCGTTTCATCACCGTAATCTTTTCTAATTTGTGCACCATATTTTTCTTCATTATTGCGTATGACTTGCGCTTTAAAACCTTCAAATTTTTCTCGATCTGTCATCTCTAATTCTCCTTTTTTACTAGCAATTGTTTTTTCCACAGTTTTTATAATATTTTCAATTCTATTTCTTTTTTCCTTTAACTTAACAACATGATGATTTAATGCTGCAATTTGATTAAATTGTGATGCCGTTAAAATATGCTTAATATCTGCAATGCTGACATCTTGTTCCCGAAAGAATACAATCTGTTGTAATTTATCAACTTCTTCACTGGTATAAATACGGTAGCCAGAATCATTAATATAACTAGGTTTAAGCAATCCTATTTGATCGTAATATCTCAAAGTACGTGTCGTTACGTTTGATAATGTTGCTAACTGACTGATTGTATATTCCATACTTTCCCTCCTTGTTATATATGATATTAGTCCCTAACGTAAGGTTAACCTCAAGTAGAAACTCAATTCTTTATTTATATAACAAAAAAAGACTTGAATTAAACGTTTTGTCTAATTCAAGCCTCTCCATTATGCCTTATTTCGTATTAATTATTATACTGACTTTTTGGTACTAATAAATAAACAGCAATAAATGCAATAATTGCTAATGCAGCATTAAATAGTAATCCGTACATTGCACCGATATGAATATTATAAACTGCAGTCATTACACTGAATAATGACCCTGAAATTGCAACACCAAATGAGTTACCTAAAGATGAAGCCATCTTATAAACACCTGATGCAACTCCTACTTTATCTTCAGGAGCTGTTGAAACTGCTGTATCTGTTGAAGGTGTGGCATATAATCCTAGACCTACACCGTAAACAAGATAACCTAACACACACATAATGACATATGGTACTGTTGGTAAAAATGTAAGTGATATCATAACGATACCTAAAGCATTTAAAGCAGCACCGATTAACATTGGTCGTTTAGGACCAACGGATTGCAGTATTTTCTCACCAACTCTTATCATTACTAGTACTGCAATCAGGTAAGTAATTGTCATTACACCTGATTGGAATGAACTAAAGTGTAACCCAGATTGGAAATAGGTATTTGCAACGATTAACGTACCGGCAACAGCATTGAGCAAGAAGTTCGATACGACAGCGCCACTATAACCTTTATGTTTAAATAACTTGAAATCGATTAATGGATTTTTAATTCTATTTTCAAATAAAATAAATGCAATTAACGAAATTACAAACAATATAATTAAAGAGATGATAGCTGTCGAGAACAAACCATAGTCCTCAGTTTTAGTAATAATTAAATTCAAACTTAACATTGAAATGATTAAGATTACTAATCCTCCAATATCAAATTTAGCACGTTTTGAAACTTCGGTTTGTACACCTTTTGTTTCAGGCGTATGTTTGATTAAGTACATCGCTAACAATGCTACGATAATAGAGATAATAAATATTGAACGCCAACCAATAAACGTTGACATAATGCCTCCGAAGAATGAACAGATCCCTGTTCCACCCCAAGAACCAATAGACCAGTAACTTAAAGCACGTTGACGTTCACGTCCAATATAATATTCATTAATAATTGCTAATGTTGATGGCATGATAAATGCCGCTGACAAACCTTGTACTGCTCTACCGATAACCAATAAAGATGTAAAGCCAGGAATGATAATCATCAATGAACCAATGACACTTAAGATTAAACCTATATAAGTCATTTTTACTCTTCCATAACGATCAGCAAGACCACCTGCCCCCACGACAAATAATCCACATAATAGTGACGTTAGACTGACCGCGACATTAATTGTGCCATAGTTAGCATCAAAAGATGATTCTAAATCTGGTACAATGTTCACTAATGATGAAGCGAATAACCAAAAAGTTATCACACCTAAAAAAATCCCAAAAAGAAGTTTATTATCTCCTTTAAAGGTTTGTGATGTTTCCATAATTCAATTTCCTCCTAATATATCCGAGTGATTCAAGGACATACATTTCAAAATGGATATACACGCCTTTAAAGTTCATACCAATACGTATTCCTTCTAAAAAAGTCTATATCTATTTCAAAATGATTCCTATAAAAATATAATAAGGTTTAACAAAACAATAAAAGTAAAATGCTATTAAATCTAACTCAAATTACTTCGAATTATGTTTATTATTTTAAACCAATATATCTACATTACCACTTTAAAAATACAAAAGCTAAAAACTAGCTCTTATCGTGTAAAAGTAAACTTTTATATTAGCAAATTTATCTAAATTAAATTTCTGAAATATTAACTTTTATTGATTCACCAGATATTAAGTCAGCATGAGTATGTTGATTTGATTATTCTTTAGTATAATAATTCTATAAACTGAATTTCGAAGGCGGTTACTATGTTTAATTTATTTATTTTATTATTGGAACGCGTTGGTTTAATTATTTTAATTGCTTATATACTTATGAATATCAATCATTTTAAAACAATGATGAATGAACGTGATAAACGTCATTCCCAATGGCAATTGATTATCATTTTTGGATGCTTTTCAATCTTGTCTAACTTTACAGGCGTTCAAATTTTAGGAGATCAAGTTGTTAATGGTGCAGTATATAAGCACCTTGCTCCTGACGCATCATTAGCCAACACACGTGTATTAACAATTGGCGTGTCAGGCTTAATTGGCGGTCCATTTGTCGCTATTGCCGTGGCAATTATTTCCGGTCTCTATCGTGTTTATATAGGTGGTGCTGATGCATATATCTATTTAATTTCATCAATTGTCATTGCCTTAGTTTCCGGCTATTTCGGTCATAAAGCAATACGTGCCCGTCGATATCCAACAATCCTGAAGGGTGCTTTAATTGGTGGTACAACTGAAATTATACAAATGCTCTGTATACTAATCTTTTCTAATAATACAGAACATGCTTGGACACTTGTAAAATTAATTGCCTTACCTATGATTTCAATTAACTCAATCGGTACAGCTATCTTCTTATCGATTATACTTTCTACAATTAAAAAGGAAGAAGAGACAAGAGCAATCCAGACACATGATGTACTACAATTAGCCAATCAAACATTGCCTTATTTCCGTTCTGGCTTAAATGAACAATCCGCTAAAAAAGCGGCAGAAATCATACTTAATTTAATGCAAGTTTCTGCCGTAGCAATTACCAACAGAAAGGATATACTTACTCATGTTGGGGTCGCAAGTGATCACCACGTCGCACAAAAGGCAATCATTACTAATCTGTCTAAAGATGCAATTCAATCTGGAACGCTTAAAGAAGCTTATTCTAGTGAAGATATTGGCTGCAACCATCCAGGTTGCCCACTTCAAGCTGCCATCGTTGTACCTTTAAGAATTAAGGATAAAGTCGTTGGCACATTAAAGCTATACTTTACCAATGTCAATGACGTTACCTATGCTGACAAACAATTAGCAACAGGTTTAGCGGATATTTTTTCTAGTCAATTAGAGCTGGGTGAAGCTGAGACACAAAGTGCACTTGTACGTGATGCAGAAATTAAGTCATTGCAAGCACAAGTTAATCCACACTTCTTTTTCAATGCCATTAATACAATTTCAGCAATGGTACGAATTGATAGTGAAAAAGCACGCACGTTATTATTACAATTAAGTCAATTTTTCCGTTCTAATTTGCAAGGTGCACGAAATAATCTCATTTCATTGGAAAAGGAATTACAGCAAGTCAAAGCTTATTTATCATTAGAACAAGCACGTTATCCAGATCGCTTTGAAGTCGAATTTATTATAGACAGAAATTGCTATAATGCCTTAGTGCCCCCATTTGCCATACAGATATTAATAGAAAATGCAGTAAAACATGCCTTTAAAAATAGAAAATCAAATAACTATATACAAGTTATTGCTAAGCAAACTGATAAAGGGTTAAATATATCGGTACATGATAATGGCCAAGGTATCCCAGCTGATAAATTAAACATTATTGGGACGACAACTGTAAATTCAGAATCTGGTACTGGAAGTGCACTAGAAAATCTAAATCGACGTTTAGATGGTCTTTTTGGTAATACTGCAAATTTACATTTCCAATCTAATCATGCTGGTACTATTGTCAGTTATACTATCCCTTACCATTTAACTGAGGAGGCAAATTTATGAAAGCAATCATAGTGGACGACGAGCCATTAGCAAGAAACGAACTTCGTTATTTATTGAATGAAATTCGTCATTTTGAAACAATTGATGAATCTGAAACGATTTCTGAGACATTAGAACTCTTACTTTATGATGATTATGATGTCATCTTTCTCGATATTAATTTAATGGATGAGAGTGGTTTGGCATTAGCCGAAAAAATTAAAAAAATGAAACGTCAACCCTTTATTATCTTTGCAACTGCCCATGACACATATGCTGTAAAGGCATTTGAACTAAATGCAATAGATTATATTTTAAAGCCTTTCGAACAACAGCGCATCGCTCAAGCGCTCAGTAAAGTTGAAAGTGCACTCACAATGCAACATGAACCAAATTCAAAAACGATAAATGTAACTACACAAAACGACCAACCAGACGATACTCATGCTACCTTACCTATTGAAGTAGACGAACGTATCCATATCATTAATCATACTGATATCATAGCCATATCCGTTAATAACGGTATTACTACCATTCATACTAAATCAGATGACTTCCAAACAACTGAACCGTTAAATCATTATGAAAAGAGACTATCAGGTAATCAATTTATGCGTGTCCATCGCGCTACAATTATCAATCAATCACACATACAAACGATAGAACATTGGTTTAATTATACCTATCAATTAACCATGTCAAATCAGTTAAAAGTACAAGTCAGTCGTTCTTACATGAAACAATTTAAAATAGCAATGGGTCTTAATTGACAGTTAACCTGACATTTATGCAACTCAGCATAAACAATTTGTAACTCACAGTAAAAGCCCTCTGTAGAAATCGCTTTCATTTTATAATGAAGTCAAGATTAATACAGGGGGCTTATACTATGGAAGCAAACAAAAAACAAACCACAGAAAACACATCAAAGACTTACAACTTTTTCCATCAGTCATTAGTGATTGCAATTATTTTACTTATTTCAAATATTATCGAAAGCTTTATGCCAATCCCTATGCCAGCTTCGGTCATCGGTTTAGTATTATTATTTATCGCATTATGTACGGGCATTGTTAAATTAGGCCAAGTAGAAAAAGTTGGAACAACATTAACAAATAATATTGGGTTCTTATTTGTACCAGCCGGAGTCTCAGTCATTAACTCACTCGGTGTATTAAGTTCTAGTCCAATACTCATTATTTTATTAATTATAATCTCAACACTTTTATTGTTATTATGTACTGGATTTTTCTCTCAAATGTTAATTACAAAATCCTTTATTCCTAGAAAAGTTAAAAAACATAAATTAGCGGAGGAAAAAATATGATTGAACATTTAGGTATTAACACACCCTATTTCGGTATTTTATTATCTCTTATTCCTTTTATCATAGCGACAATGCTTTTTAAAAAGACAAACGGCTTTTTCCTATTCACACCGTTATTTGTATCAATGGTTGTAGGTATTGCATTTCTAAAAATCACTGGAATCAGTTATGAAAATTATAAAATTGGTGGAGACATTATCAACTTTTTCTTAGAGCCAGCAACAATTTGTTTTGCTATTCCTTTATATAAACGTAGAGAAGTTTTGAAAAAATATTGGGTTCAAATTTTAGGTGGTATCACTTTAGGGACAACTGCTGCACTTATCTGTATTTACCTTATAGCTGGATTGTTCCAATTTTCTAATGATATTATCGCATCGATGTTACCTCAAGGCGCTACAACAGCTATTGCGCTACCTGTTTCAGCAGACATTGGCGGTATTAAGGAATTAACTTCTTTAGCCGTTATCTTAAATGGTGTGATTATATATGCACTAGGAACTAAATTAATTAAACTATTCAATATTACCAATCCTATTGCTCGTGGTTTAGCATTAGGAACAAGCGGTCACTCTTTAGGTGTATCGTCAGCTCAAGAATTTGGAGAAACAGAAGCTTCAATGGCATCGATTTCTCTAGTAATTGTAGGGGTAATTGTCGTAATTGTTGCACCTATCTTAGCCACAGTTCTACTATAAGAATAACTATAGTGAGCAACCTCGACAAAAACTCACAAAAAACAGCCGATAAATGAATTTTATTGGCTGTTTTTTAAATCATATTTTAAAGTTTAACGACTCTATCTTCTCACTAAATATAGTGATTAAAGTGCAATATCTCATGAATCAATGTATTGGTATAATCATATTTTTAAATTTGATTTATGACGTTGTCGAATTTTCACTAAGGTGTCATAAACCAATCAATTGCGCGTTTAATAGCTTTATCCCAGTATTCATAATCATGTTTCCCCGGTCCTTCTTCAAAATGATAGTCAATATGGTTCGCATCTAAACATTTTATAAATTGCTTATTGTCACTTAGTAATTCATCTTCTGTTCCACACATAATGAGTAACTCGGGTACAGCTCGCTGCTCTGTGCCTACTTGTTCTACTAAATAATAAGGATCAAGTTCTGTCTGTTCTGTTTCCTTATCAATTCCCGCAATTGCTTCACCGGAAAAATCGTGCCAATCAATATTAAGTAATAGTTGTGGATTAAATACAGAAGATAGTGGTGCAGCCTTACTAAATCGATGCCCTTCCGTCAATGCATATTTAATCGTTCCATAACCACCCATCGAATGACCTGCAATGAAGTTATCCTCTCGCTGTGTTGAAAGAGGCAGAATTTGATGTGCATAATCAAATACTTCTAAAATATAATCATAATATTTATGTCCAAACGCCATATTACTATAACCACTGTGGTCTGCTTTAGGCATAATGATAGCTAATTGATGCGCTTCAGCATATCGTTCAATACTCGTATAACGTGTATATGATGTTTCATCACTTGATAAACCGTGTAACAGCAGTAATGTTTTTAGTTTCTTAGGTGGTGTTGCTGAGCTAAAATGACTATCGTCTTCAGGTAAAATCACCGTGAATGGGTGACTCATGCCTATCGTTTTTGATTTATAATGAATTGAAAGTATTGCCAAATTTAAACAGCCCTTTCTCTATCGGTCAATCCCTTGAGGTTGATGTTTCTGTTCTTTTATACTCTTTTGAGAAGGATCGAGACGTTTTTCTAATAATCTTAAACCAACGTCTATTAAAATAGCAATTAAAGCGATAGGAATTGCACCAGCTAATATGAAAGTTGTTCCATCTGTTGCATTCGTACCACGAATGACGATATCACCTAAGGTAGGTGCACCTATAAATGATCCGACTGCCACTACTCCAATTGCTACGACTAATGCGATTCTCAAGCCACCCAGTATAACCGATAGTGACAATGGTAATTCAATCATACGTAATACTTGATTACGTGTCATACCCATACCCTTACCAGCATCTTTAATATTTTCATCGACACCGTTGATACCGTCAAATGTATTTTTTATGATCGGTAGTAATGCATAGAAAAATACTGTCACTACAACTGTATTTGGCCCTAAGCCCATAATTAGCATTAATATAGCTAACATAGCAATCACTGGCACTGTCTGAATAATATTTGCAATGGTTATAATAATCCAAGATAATTTGCTATATCTTGCAATTATAATACCTAAAGGTATACCAACGATTGCAGCAAATAGTACCCCGTAGACTGACATCAGTAAATGTTTGATGAATAAATCCCATAGGTAGCCAAAGTTCACAGCATAATATTCAATTAATTGTTGGATTAAATTGCCTTCCATTATTTTTGACCACCTTTCACATCTTTTTCAAAGTAATTATGTTTTTCCAAGAATTTCTCAGCAACAACTGCAGGTTCTTGACCTTCGCCATCAGCTTGATAATTTAAAATTTGCATATCTTTCGTCGACACTTTATTGTGTAGTTTTTTTATAATTGGTCTTAATTCAGGATGCTTATTCAATAATTTATTCGTTGCTACAGCACTCGCATCATATGGTGGGAAGAAGCGTTTGTCATCTTTTAATACTTTTAAATCATATGCGGCAATACGTCCATCCGTTGAATACCCCACTGCTACATCTAAATTTTTCGATTTCAATGCATCGTATACGAGGCCAATTTGCATTGGTCTTACCGTATTAAATTTGTACCCATAAGCTTGAGTAAAGCCTTTGTAGCCATCACCTTCACGGTTTAACCATGAACTATCGACCCCCAATCGTAACGCCTTACTATGACGTTCTAAATCAGAAACCGTTTTTAAATTATATTTTTCTGCAGTTTCTTTCGTCACCATAAATGCATACGTATTAGCAAAACCATACGAATCAAAGAATGTTTGATTAAATTTCTTTTGAAATCCTTCTTGTGTGACTTGCATGGCTTTTTTAGGATCTTTGATTGGCTTTTCCTTTAATGCACCTGTTAAATCTGTACCGTCATAGCGTGCACCAGACATATTGGCATCTCCGTTAACTAATGCATTATGTTGAATCGTACTGGATCCTAAATTATTAATTAATGTTGGCTTTATTTTCCCATGTGTATCGTGTTCTATTAATAGTCTCAACATATGTGACATGATTTGAGACTCACTCGTTGCTACTGCTGTGATTTTGACATCATCATCCGTACTTTTACCACCTAAGCCAGGGAGGCTACAGCCAGTCAACACCGTTAGACACAATACAAGCAGTATCGTAAATTGCTTAACCTTTCTCATAATGTCCTCCTTCAGTTATCTGGAAACCTTTAATCCCTTTGGCACAGCCCACTTTTCAATTCTAGATAATACAAAATCAACGACTAAGGCTAATAGCGTTACTAGAATCGCTGCACTGACAATCATCATCGGATCATACAAATTCAATCCATTAAAGACGAAATCGCCTAATCCACCTGCACCGACATAACTAGCTAGTGTTGCCCAGCTAATTACGTAAACCGAAGACAATCGGATGCCTCCTAATATTAATGGTAATGCCAATGGTAGCTCTACATCTTTCATTAATTGAAAGCGTGTCATACCCATACTCGTTCCAGCTTCTTTAATGTTTTTATCAATATTTTGAACACCAATAACCGTATTATTTAATATTGGTAACAAGACATATAAAAACAATGCAACAATTGCTGGCATTTTACCGACACCAAATATAGGTATCATTACAGCTAACACTGCCAATGTTGGAATTGTCTGCAACACACCTGCAATCGTCAATACAATATTCGAAGTACGTTTTAATTTTGATAATAATATCCCTATCGGAACAGCTACAACAATTGCAATCAATAATGCAATGATTGATATGTAGAAATGTTCTACCGTCTTCGATATCAATTGACCGCCATATTGTTCAAGAAATGCTTTCATTATTTATCAGCTCCCAAATTTTCCGGCTCAACGATGGCATCTTGTTCGCTCTCAGTTGTTTCATCACCCCAGATGCTATCGTATACGATATCAACTAAATTAGCTCTTGTTACTAGACCGATTAATGTTTGACCATCTTTGTCTACAACAGGTACATTACGTACATTTCGTTTCAATATTGTGCGCACTGAATCTTGTAATTTACTATCTATGCGTACACGATAAATATCACGTTGCATAGTATCAATTAGCTCTTTTTTCGCTCTTAAACCTTGGTTAATGTCTTCAATATCTAAATAACCAAGTAACTTTTCATTTCTTCCTGTGACAAAAATTGTATCAACACGTCGTTCTCGCATGATTTTAACCGCTTCATCTAATGAACTATCAGCATGCACTGTAACTGGTTTAATCATTGCATCTTCTACAGTTCGCATATTTGGTCGGTCTTGGATCAATCTATTTTGACCAATAAAGTCACGCACGAAATCATTTGCTGGGTACCGCAAAATATTATCAGGTGTATCGAATTGCACTACACGTCCTTCTGACATAATACAAATTTTATCTGCTAATTTAATCGCCTCATCCATATCATGAGTTACAAAAATAAATGTCTTACCTAATTTTTGCTGTAATTCTTTAACCAAATCTTGCAATGTATCTCGTGTAATTGGGTCTAAAGCACCAAACGGTTCATCCATAAGGATAATATCTTGTTCAGCAGCCAACGCTCTCACTACACCAATACGTTGTTGTTGACCGCCAGATAATTGTGAAGGATAACGATCCAAATATGATTCTGGTAAGTCGACTAATTTAATTAATTCTTTTGCTTTTGATTCTTTCTTTTCTTGGGACCATTTCAACAATTTAGGCACTAAAACAATATTTTCTTTAATAGTCATGTGTGGCATCAAACCAATTTGTTGAATGACATAACCAATTTCTCTACGTAATTCTACCGGATTCATTTTACGTACATTTTTACCATCGATAGAAATGGTTCCTTCTGTTGCCTCTATCATTCTATTAATCATTCGCAATGCGGTCGTCTTACCACTACCACTAGTACCAATAAATGCTATAAATTCCCCAGACTCTATATCTAATGAAATATTATCTACGGCTTTTTTCCCACCACCATAGATTTTAGTTAAATTCTCAATCTTTAACATATGGCCATTCCTTTCTAATGCTATGTATGTTTTATTTTCAATCGTAAAAAAGATAAAAGGACTACTTGTGGATGTTATACAAATTCTAAAATAAGTAAAAACATGAGCACAAATAGCCCTTCATTTGTATGATCATATAAAGCATTTCTTTGAAAACGCTATACACGACGCATTCAAACTTTATTTTGTTCATCCTACAATTATTTAGATACCCTAACTTCCCATAAAAAATACACTTTATTTAACTATTATAAGCAAGATACATTGGTTAGTGTACCAACTGGACGGTTTAGTTACAACCCTATAACCATCAAATTAAAGGGAATGCTCGAAGTTTAAAACTCGGTCATTCCCTTTAGCTAGAAGCGATTCACACTTATTTATATCATGTGAATAATTAATTTAATTTATTGTTCAAATGTACGATTTGTTGTTGATTTTGAATAATTTGTTAGTCTTTCTAAAACTGCTTCACGCATCGACTCATCTAAGGCATCCAAACCAAAAATTTCAGATAACCATAAACCATCGACTGCCAATCTCATAATCGTTGCATCAATCTTATCTAGACCATCATTTTCAATGTATGATTGCCATATCTTGTAGGTTTCTTGTAACGGCGATAACAAATGTCTATTATTTCCTTCTGCTGCTAACATACTTGATGTAATTGCGGCATTTTCAGAGCGATGTTCACGAGTAGCTTCTACAAATGCACGCAACCATTTACCTTGTTCATAAATATCGGCAGCTACCCTTTCAGCTACATTATTCCGATATATTTTGTCAGCGTGATCCACAAGTCCTTCAATTAAAGCTGTCTTACTTTTAAAATGATATAGTAAACCTCCCTTGCTCACGCCCGCACGCTTTGCAACGGCATCTAAAGTGAGGTACTCACTACCGTATTCATTAACAATCGCTGCTGCAGCATCTAATAATTGCGTTTTCTTTGAAGTTCTAGGCATTCATACACCTACTTTCTTAAATAATTTTACTGTTAGATATTACTATATTTTTTAATAACTAACATTATATTCTTGTAACTGATTGTTTTATAAAGCATAGCTATTTATCATTCAAACCTTTACCATTCAATATGTGATCAACGTA
Organism: Staphylococcus gallinarum; assembly: GCF_029774255.1. Lineage (NCBI taxonomy): Bacteria > Bacillati > Bacillota > Bacilli > Caryophanales > Staphylococcaceae > Staphylococcus > Staphylococcus gallinarum. Next base: position 577,361 of record NZ_CP069082.1, on the reverse strand, counting down.
TTTTTCAACACGTTGTTCTCTTGTAGCGGCTCTTTTTGCTTGTCCAATATGATACATATATTGTCTTTGTCTACCAGGCGTTAATTTATAAAAAGCTTCCTTGAGTGCCGGCATTGACTCAAATTTATTACTTAATTCTTCAGGCATTTCATACTCTTCAGTTGATTTCATAGGTACTTTTTTTCCAGACTTTTCAATTCGAATTGCTTCTGCAAGATACCACTTTATTTCCTCTTCTCTCTTGCTAATTTCTTCCAAACTTTCAAAACGTAACTGTCTTGCAGCTTGAACATTTTTAGTCTGTTGAATTAAGGTCTGATAAGGATCTTCCATAATGGCACCTTTTTCAAAAAGCAATGCACAATAATGCTTGAAATCCTGAATAATCACCACATTTTTATTATTTAAGGTATAGCATGGATGCATCCATTTATAATCTTCATCTAATTCAGTTTCTTGAATCCATCTTCTTAGTATCTTAAATTCATCTTGCCACTGATTTAATTTTTCTATAAACGCATCAACTTTACTGTTATTTTCAACCATTTATAATCCCCCAATTTAATGATTTCAGTATATTCATATCTTACTATGATTTGCCCTATTTAATCTATAATTAATCAAAATCGACTCCCAAGCAAAGTTTTCCGATAAACATACTAGGAATTATGTATAATCTATGCTATTCTATTTTTATTCATTTTTGAATATTTTAATTTTATAGGGGTGATTAAATGGAACAAACGAATAATTTGAAGAAAGTATTAGGCTTCACAGATGTCATGGGCATTGCCATTGGACAAATAATCGGAGCTGGGGTCATGTCTCTCACAGGTATCGGCATTCAAATGACCGGTAGTGGTATTACACCAGCCTTTATATTATCGTCTCTTATCACATTACTGACAATGTTTCCTATTGCAATATTAGGTTCTGCTTTACCAACTACTGGTGGTATGTACCAATATACAAGTCGATTATTATCACCAAAGGTTGGTATTTTTTGGTTGTTATTGTTCATGTTAGTGCAAATCACTTTGTCGCTCTATGCACTGTCCTTCGCACAATATTTAGAAGGTTTGTTACCTGGCATCCCAATAAGAACAGTTTCATTTATACTTATAACATTATTGTTCATCGTCAATATTGTCGGAGTGAAATCCGCTTCTATAGTTGGTAATTTAATGGTTATCACATTGATTATTGCATTATCATGCTTTATTATTTTAGGATTCCCACATGTTAACTTCAAGGTCTTTAACACACCGACAATGTTCCCTGATGGCTTTACCGGATTCTTTACTGCAGTAGGTCTAGTATCCTTTGCTACAGGTGGTGCACAAGTAGTAGCAGAACTAGGTGGCGAAATGAAAAATCCTAAACGCGATATCCCTATTGTGATTATTGTGGCTACAATATTTGTTGGATTACTTTATGCTTTTATAGCTTCTATTGCGGTTGGTGTATTACCGATACCAGAAGTTGCAGGTCAACCACTTACGAGTGTAGCGCATAAGGTATTACCGACACCTGCGTTTATATTTTTTATGGTAGGAGGTGCGATGTTTGCTCTCGCCACAACGCTAAATTCTACATTTACATGGGTTACAAAAAGTTTATTGATTGCTATCAAAGATGGTTATCTCCCTAAATCATTAGGTCAAGTTAACCAACGATTTGGCACACCTCATTGGCTATTATTTATCTTTTATCTAATAGGGGTCATCCCAATCATTACTGGCATGTCGTTAAATGTAGTAGCACAACTTGGTACAGGTATTTCATTAATTGTCTTTGCATTTCCTGCATTAGCTGTGACTCAATTACCTAAAAAATATCCCGATGCCTATCGTAATTCGCCTTTAAAGGTGCCTTATCCTTTATTAGTAACAATTGCCGTTAGCTCTATTATCGTCTTAATTTACCAAAGTTATTTACTTATCTCAGATTTAAAGACGGGTTATATCATTGGTACATTACTTTATATTTTATTTGCTTTGGGTGTGGCACACTTTTCGAATAAAAGAGCTAACTTGTCCACTCAACATATTGCACTTAGTACTTCAAAATAATACATCTCTCATTAGTACAATAAATATGATATAAAAAACATTAAAACAGTAGGATGACAAACACTTCAGTGTGCACCGTCCCTTATAAGTTGTTCACTTTTCAGTGTTAACTTATAAGGGCACACATAAATGTCTCATCCTACTGTTTTCTTTCATAAGTTTCTTCAGTTCTACATGCTTCTAAAACCTTAAAGTGTTAACCTTCTCAATACATAAAAAACATGTTTTTCTTAACTGTACAATTTTATATTGATGCATAATTAATATTAATAGCTGCAATATTTTTCACTAAGCTATCTTGCACTCAATTAATAGTCATTAATTAATCGTGTTTAACTCTATATTTAGAAAGTTGATTTAAACTAATAATAATGATTAAGGCAATCACACCAATTGTTGCAGAGAAATAAGTAGTTGCATGAACATCTAGATTTGATACAACGAGTCCGCCTACAACACCGCCAATTGCAATACCTGCATTTAAACTAGACATATTCCAGCTCATCACCTGGCTTGTGTCACCATCTACATGTTCAATAATCCCGCTCTGAACTGCAGGATTTGTACTCCACTGCATGATATTCCAAATAAAGATAATTGCTAACAACATCACAGTTCCTGTTAAGAAGAAATTCAATGACAGCAACATTACAATGAACAATATAGTTGCTATCGTTAACCAACGTTTACTCGTTAATTTATCAGATAAGAAACCTCCCATTGATGTTCCGATCATACCTGCTACACCGTTTATTAATAATGCTATTGAAACAAATGACAAATCATGCCCTCCAGATAGCATCAATGGATTAATATAAATAAACGTCACTGAATTAGCAACTAATAACAAGAAGGTAATAGCTAAATATTTAGCTACTTCAATAGGTCGCAGAATTCGACCTGTTGTAGCTTGCTTAGTCTGTTGTTTGTTATCGTTATTCGGTGAAGGTTCGATGTTTGAATTTGGAATATATATATACATCAATATGCCGACAAGCACACTAACAATAACGATAAAAATAAATGTATAGCGCCAACCAACAAGATCACCAATAATTGTCCCTATAGGTACCCCAAAGACATTAGTGCCACTAAATCCAGAATATACAATACCAATCATTTTCCCACGATTTTGTGGTGCAGTGAGTAGCGCAGTTAGGGCCAATATTTTCACAACGATTAATGCAGCTGCTGCCGAAGAAATGACTCTCCCAACTACAAGTATTGTAAAATTCGGTGCCATCGCTATCATTAAGTTCCCAACAATAAATGCTAGCAATGTCCATAACAATACTGGTTTAGGTGAAAATCGATTGGTTAGCTTTACTAGAATAGGACCAGCAATTGCAAATGTTATTGCATATAAGGTTACTAATTGACCTATAATCGCTTCTGATACATTTAAATCATGACTCATCAAATTCATAATACCTGCAACCATCATTTCAACCATTCCTACTATGAAAATACTCAAAATGAAGGTCACTACTCGCATTGAAGACATCAATCCCACTCCTTTCCGTTCGATTTATTATAAAATTTCATAACTTCTCTATTATAAACGATGACTTAATGTGTTTAAATAACTTTTAATCATATCGTTATAATTATCGTGATTTAATTATTAAATTTATAGTATTAGAGCTAAACTTTCCCTTGGTTAAACTGCCTTTTGATTCTTAGCATCAATTTTATTGAAATCCTTTATAAAAACATCATAAAAACAGAAGTTAAGTATGATCAAAGACATTCATTTACTGTCTATATCAATCGATACTTAACTTCTGTACATTGTCTTATTTTAAACAAGAAAATGGCTTATCGTTGAACCATCTCTCTCGCTATAAGTTGATCACGCTGATTAAAGAATTGCTTGTAACTCAAATATGTCGCTAATAAAGCGGACATAATAGTTGCAGTTGTATGAATAAATACAACCATTAATTGGAATTTAACTGCATCTAAAGGGGCTACACCACCAATGATTAAACCTGTCATCATTCCTGGTATTGATACAATACCATATGTTTTTACAGAATCTATTGTTGGCACAATTGCCGTCTTAATACTTTGTCTAATCGTATCTTTCGATGCTAATTTTGGGTTTGCACCTAAAGTTAATTTAGATTCAATTTGACTCATCTCTTTTACAAATTCTCTATCTAAATTCTGATAAGCTAAGTTAATAGCGATTAAACTATTACTCGCTAACATACCTGATACTGGAATAACTTCATTGGGTTTAAATTCAATCGCCCCCGTCAGTACCACACCTACTAAAGGCAATGCTACTCCGATAAATATTGAAATTAATGAAATTAGAAATACATGATGCATCACAACGGAAGCTCTGCCAATCGTATTCCATGCTGCATTAACAATGATGATAAGTACAAAGATAATTAGCACCCATTTTTGATTAATATTAAAGATAAAATGTAATAAATACCCTAAGATTACTAATTGTATAACTGCACGAATTGTCGACACTAATAAATCTTTGATGATATGTAATTTTTCTTTATAAGACACTATGATAGGAAATAGCAATAACAAGCCAGTAAGGGCTAATGCTGTCGTACTCATCTTAACACTTCCTCTTTCTCTATATGTCCATCTACCAAATGTAATCGCTTGTTAAAACGACGTAAACTTTGGTCTTTACTATGTGTAATCCACAGTATAGCCACACCCTGCTTCGCTAAACTAAAAATAAGTTCTTCAACTCTATTACGATTTTGAGTATCTAATGCACTCGTTGCTTCATCTAATAATAAAACTTTAGGTAAATACATCAACTGTCTGGCAATAGTAATTCTCTGACGTTCCCCACCAGATAAACGTTGAACTTTAGCATCCAATTTATAATGATCTAAGCCAACAGCTTTTAATAACTGCTTCGCCCTCTTTTTGTCAAAATGTTCATCTCTCACTTGTGCCGAAAATGCTAAATTATCTGCTATCGTCGTTTTAAACAAATCACTTTGTTGTAGTAAATAACTTACATCCATACGCAATGATTCCGGGTTTATCTGCTCATAATTCTGCTGTTGATAATATAGTGCACCTTGTGTTGGACTTATCAAATTACTGATCAAGCGAAATAGTGTGCTCTTCCCACTCCCTGAAGGTCCAATTATTGCTATAGTATCACCTTTATTGATAGTTAAATTAATGTCACTTAAAATTGTTCTATTGTCTACTGTATAAGATACATCCTTTATCTCTAGCATCTTTTTAACCTACCTCAATTCATTTGTCTCACTGGTTATATCATACCCATTTTAATGTAACACAACTTTGATATTTAACATTTCTTCCTAACTAAAATGATATGAAGGATTAAACATAGCGTAAGCAATTCTATTAAATGATGTTACGACGTACATACAATAGTGATAAATGATACAAAATTAATTAAAGCATGTAGTGTGATTGAAACTGCTAAATTTTTATCACTTTTCAAATATACGAGTGTTAAACCAATCGCAATAATGAAATAACCGCCAATTTCGAAGGGTGAAGTTGCATTTAATACATGAATACTCGAAAATGCTATGACAGATATGACTGTTGCAAAGCCGTACGAGATTTTTTTACCAAGCTCATGAATTAAAATATGACGAAAGATTAATTCTTCTATAATTGGTGTCAAAATCACAATATCTATAAATACGAATGGCAACATCCAATGACTTTCAAATAATTGCTCAAGACTCTGTTGATTTTGCGTCACACTAAATTGTAGTGACTTTGGTAAAAAGTGGATCAGCCAATCATAAACTGGTGTTGCGATTATAATAACAATATACGTTGCAATGATTAATAATATGTATCGAGGCACTTTACTTAATTTATCAAACGTTAATTTAATAAATGACACCTTTGGATAGAGTGCCATAAAGACAATGAGAATAATAACTGAACCTAAAATACTTCCAAATATTTGGGTTATATGTGCCTCTAGTATAGTTTCATTTTTTAGATTTAAGGCAAGTAATAGAATATAGCTAAATGCAAAAACGATTAAGGGCATGATATAACTTACTAATATATAGAGTGGGATAATTATAAAATCCTTCCTTGCCATTGTAGGTTTATCCCAGGGTAAGTATGGCTGATTTTTCATGTTGTTTGTACTAGATGATTTAATCATAAGTCACCGTCCTTATTGTTTATTTTTAATATACCATAATCATTTACATTCACTAAGGTTTTTATTTAATCCAAAAGCATTTAATTCTAACTTCATTTTTAATAATATTTATTTTTATTGTTATTTCTACTGTTGTTGCAAAACTAACTTTTCGATGTAGTATATAGATAAATGGGGGGATTATTATGACTTTACTGACAATACTTCAGTTCATAGTAAATATTATTTTAGTATTATTTTTAATTAGCATATTAATTATTGGGGGATTATTGCTATTTAAAGACAAACGCCAAAAGCAACATAGTGTATTGCGTAATTATCCATTATTAGCACGGGTACGCTACTTCTTTGAAAAAATCGGCCCTGAAATGAGGCAGTATTTATTTTTACCCGATACAAAAGGTAAACCATTTTCTCGAAATGATTTCACTAATATCGTATTAGCTGGAAAATATAACTCTAGAATGTCTAGTTTTGGTACACAAGAAGATTACGAAGACGGGTTCTACATTCAAAATACAATGTTCCCTCTCCAAACAACTGAACTGCGTATCAATCAATCACCTATGATTTCAACCTTTATTTACCAAATTGATAACGAGCGTTTATTCGATAGAGATGAACATAGACATAAAACTGAAATTGATCCTTATTATTTATCAGACTCAGACCAAGTTGTACTAGGACCAAACTTAGCCTATCCGTTTAAGATTAAGCGTCTTGTAGGCCAATCAGGAATGAGTTATGGTGCTTTAGGTAGCCATGCAATCACTGCACTATCGAAAGGACTTGGACAAGCCGGCACTTGGATGAATACTGGAGAAGGTGGTCTATCTAAGTATCACCTGGCTGGTAACGTAGATATTATATTCCAAATTGGACCAGGACTGTTCGGCGTTCGTGATAAAGATGGGCATTTTGATTTAAGTGCCTTTCGTAATTTAGCACAGCAAGATGCAATCAAAGCCTTTGAAATTAAGCTAGCACAAGGTGCGAAAACGCGTGGCGGTCACATGCAAGGTAATAAGGTTACTGAAGAAATTGCTGAAATTAGGAAGGTTGAACCTTGGAAGACTATCAACTCACCAAATAGATTTACAAACATTGATAATCCACAAGCACTACTTAATTGGGTTACTGAGTTACAACAATACGGACAAAAACCTGTGGGCTTTAAAATTGTAATCAGTAGTGTTGCTGAAATTGAAAGTCTTGTAACAACTATGATTGAAACAAATCAATACCCTGACTTTATTACTGTAGATGGTGGTGAAGGTGGTACTGGTGCTACGTTCCAAGAACTTGAAGATCGTGTTGGGTTACCATTATTTACTGCGCTACCCATTTTATCTGCAAAGTTAGAACAACACGGCATTCGAGATAAAGTGAAAATATTTGCTTCTGGTAAGTTAATCACCCCAGATAAAATAGCCATTGCACTTGGGTTAGGTGCAGACTTAATCAATATTGCAAGGGGGATGATGATCAGTGTGGGATGCATCATGAGCCAACAATGTCATATGAATACATGTCCTGTAGGTGTTGCTACAACTGATCCTAAGCGTGAAAAAGGGTTAATCATCGATGAGAAGAAGTACCGTGTAACTAATTTCGTCACGAGTCTCCACGAAGGTTTATTCAATATTGCAGCTGCTGTCGGCGTCGCATCACCAACACAAATTTCTAAAGAACATATTATTATTAAACAAAAAGACGGACAGCTACAATCTATCAATGATTATAAATTGAAGCTCATTGATAGCCATTAAACAGACTTGTCATAAATAGAACTGAACATGTCAGTGTAACAGAGTTATTTTTCCTGACATGTTCAGTTATTTATTCACTATTCATTTATTGCTAATTGCTCGGTTAATTTTGTTGCTATTTCCGCTTCACTATCTTCTAAAGGGTTAAATTCAAATTTCACACCATTAATGAATACTGTGGGAATTCCTCCGATTCCACGTTCAAAGGTTTCTTTTGTGATTGCCAATGAGCGCTCATCTGCTGCTTGTTGCGGTGTTAATTTAAAGTCTTCTTCCATCTTTTTCTCTATTATGGCAAAGCTTTGTTTCCATGTTTGCTGCGTATCATATAATTGATGTATAAAATTCAATGTTTCTTGTGGTTGTTCATAGTCTAAATAGATGTTCGCTACAGTCCCCTTCAATAAACCTTGTTTTGTTTTATCAAAGTGCTTTATGACATGCTTCACCTTTCCATTAGCGATTAAATCTTGTAAAGTCTTGTCAGCAGCTTTAAAGTAATTTTTACAATATGGACAAGCAAAGTTAATAAATGATTCAACTGTGATAGGTGCTCGCTGTTCTCCAATGATTAAGTGTTTGATTTCTGACATATGATAAACCCCTCTCTTCAATTATTAATTCAATTGAAACATGAAATAGTGATGATTGCATCAAATTTGTCTTAGCGTTTTACTAGGAATTAATATATACGATTATCACACAGCTTGTTCGCATGATAAGCCACTTCGTTTCGTGGTAAACTATATGTATTCTTATAAATGGGAGGAATTAAAATGGACAATTCAGTTAATCTACTAAAAACACTAACTGATATAGACGGAATTGCAGGGCACGAGATGGAAGTAAAATCAACAATGAAAGCATATTTAACACCTGTTAGTGATGAAATCGTTGAAGATAATCTTGGTGGCATTTTCGGGAAAAAGACAGCAACAGATGGTCACAAAACATTAATGGTCGCTGGTCACTTAGATGAAATAGGCTTTATTGTAACTAAAATTGATAAAGACGGATTCTTGAAGTTTACACCAATCGGTGGTTGGTGGAATCAAGTGATGTTATCTCAAAAAGTCACAGTAACAACAGATAGTGGTAAAAAAATTCGAGGTATTATCGGATGTAAACCACCACATGTCTTAACTCCTGAAGAGCGTAAGAAAAACGTCGAAATTAAAGACATGTTTATCGATATCGGTGTTAAAAGTAAAAAAGAAGCCGAACAATATGGTATTGATTTAGGCAATATGATTACACCCTATAGTGAATTTGAAACCCTAGCAAACAATAAATATTTAACTGCTAAAGCATTTGACAATCGTTATGGTTGTGCACTTGCGGTAGACGTGCTAAACAACTTAAAAGAAGACGACATCAATATCAATTTAGTTGCCGGTGCGAATGTTCAAGAAGAGGTTGGATTAAGAGGTGCTAAAGTTGCAGCGAATAAAATTAAACCTGATTTAGCAATTGCAGTCGATGTAGCTGTTGCATATGACACACCTGGAATGTCTGGTCAAGTTAGTGATACAGCTATCGGTAATGGCCCAGTCGTTATAATCATGGACGCTACAAACATTGGACATGTTGGCTTCACAAAACATATTAAGGAAGTTGCTAAAAAGCACAACATCTCAATTCAATTAGATACTACTGCTGGCGGTGGGACTGATGCTGGTAGTATTCATGTTGCAAATGAAGGTACGCCAACTGTGTCAATAGGTGTCGCGTTACGTTATATGCATTCAAATGTTTCAGTACTGCATACCGATGATTATAAGAACTCAGTTGCTTTAGTGACTGAAATCGTCAAATCATTAAATGATGATGTTGTAGAAAGTATTATCTGGTAAATATTTAATAACTCACTCTATTTAAGTGATTATATGACAGACTTTAATAGAGTAGAAGTGCATTCACTAGCTATCTTTGCCTTGGAACACTTTAAGCAAATAATAGAATAACAAAAGATGTTATCTTCTATATAAATATTAAACGTCAATTTCTATTCGAACAATTCCCAATGTGAGGGAGTTAAATAGAAATTGACGTTGTTTTATGCTCATTAAAGATATAGCACATTCATTAAAATGCATTTCGTTGCTTCAAAGATAGGTATTTATTATTTTTGTTAGACCATGGTGTTATTTAGTAGTACGTTTCCAATCATCATCACTCAACATTTCACCTGGCCAAGTATAAGCCATTACACCTCCATCAATTGTGATGGTTTCACCAGTTATAAATGAGCTGTCATCAGATGCTAAGAAAGTAACTAATTTACCAATCTCTTCTGGCTTACCCAATCGACCTAAAGGCGTTACCCATTTTTGATTTTCTCTGAATGCTTGACCCGCTTCATCTTCTTTTGTACCAGTCAATTTATCAACTAATGGCGTTTCAATCGTACCTGGCGCTATGGCATTCGCTCTAATATTCTCACGACCATATTCTATCGCAGTTGAACGTGTGAAGTTAATCACCCCACCTTTTGCTGCGTTGTATCCTGAACGATTTAAGTCTGCTGCCTGTCCTGAAAATGAGGCAGTATTAATAATAGATCCACCCTTATCCATCATTAATGGTAAAGTGAATTTGGTCATTAAAAAGGTTCCTTTTAAATCTACATTGATGATACTATCAAACACTTCTATTGGATATTCATGAATTCGACCTGCCGCATTATCTATACCAGCATTATTAAAGAGAATATCAATAGTTCCATATGATGATTTAACCGATTCTGCAAATTGTTCTACGGCATTTGCATCGGAAACATCAACAATATATCCTGATGCTTTATACCCATTATTATTAATTTCATTTACAACATCATATACCTTTTCTGTTACATCTACTGCTAGAACATGCGCACCTTCTGCTGCCATGACTTGAGCAGTTGCTCTGCCAATACCTGTACTTGTACCAGTTAACACCGCAACCTTATTATCTAGTCTTCCCATAGCATATCACTACTCCTCTTCAAATATTTATTCCTTCTTCCCCTTTTATATTAACTATTACCGAAATAGCTTATTTTAAAACTCAACAACATATGCAGCATTTAAAGTCCTTCTCAAAAACACTCGGTTTTTTTCAAAAATACAAAAATTTAGAATTTTCATTCTATTTACATAAAAATTTTGTTATACTTTCGTTAACTTATTTGGGAGGTAGATATTATGTCTTCAAACTCAAAAAGGAAAGTGTCACCTATTGATAAATTTTTAAATATTGTTGAACTGATTGGGAACAAGCTACCTGATCCTAGTATTTTGTTCTTTCTTATGTGTGTGGGTTTGGCCGTATTGACCTGGATTGTGTCATTATTTCATGTCACAGTCAAACATCCTGGTACAGGTGATACGATCGCTATTAAAAGCATATTAAGTAAAGATGGATTTATGATGATTCTCAATGATTCAATTAAGAACTTTTCAGAATTCCCAGCTTTAGGTCTCGTCTTAGCCGTTATGTTAGGTATTGGTGTTGCTGAAAAGACTGGATATTTTGATAAATTAATGGTTCAAGTTGTACATAAAGCACCTAAAAAGTTTATTGTACCGGTCATCATCATAATTGGAATCTTAGGTAATGCTGCTGGAGATGCTGCACCTATTGTCTTACCCCCTCTAACAGCAATGGTATTTATCAAATTGGGTTATCATCCTATTGCTGGATTAGCAATGGCATATGCCTCAGCTATCGGTGGTTTTTCAGCTAACTTTATGATTGGTATGTCTGACGCGTTACTTTATGCTTTTACAAAGCCAGCTACCCAAATCGTCGCGAAAGATGTGCCTGTTAATGTAGCGATGAACTGGTATTTTATAGCGGCAAGCGTCGTCGTGTTATTACCTGCAGTTTATTGGGTTACCATGCGCTTTGTAATTCCTAGACTCGGCACTTATGATGATACTAATGCCGACATCAATGCTGATGATAACAATGACAGCTTAACCAAGGAAGAAAATCGCGCAGTATTTTGGGCTAATATAAGTTTCTTCATTGTTATACTAGTTATCATATTATGCGCTATACCTGAGCATAGCTTTTTACGAAATGCGAAAACGGGAAGTTTGCTCAATGATGCACCAATTATTAATGGTGTTGGTTTACTTATCCTTATCCTCTTTTTAGTGCCAGGTTTAGTCTATGGTGTAATGATGAAAGTGTTTAATAGTACAAAGGATTTAGGCAAAATGTTAGCTGATTCAATGGCATCAATGGGATCATTTATCGTCATCGTATTCTTTGCTGCACAATTATTAGCCTTTTTAGAATGGAGTAATTTGGGTGTCATTGTTGCAGTTAAAGGGGCTGCTATTTTACAAGGTCAGAATGGTATAGTGCTTATTCTAGGCATTATTTTATTGAGTGCATTGATTAATTTACTTATTGGAAGTGCTTCAGCAAAATGGGGCATTCTTGCACCAATATTTGTCCCTATGTTAATGCTTGTAGGTTTCCATCCAGCATTCACACAAATGTTATATCGTATCGGTGATTCTATTAGTAACCCAATCACACCAATGATGCCTTACTTGCCATTGTTATTATCGTATGCTCAAAAATATGATAAAGATATGAAACTCGGATCTTTATTATCTAGTTTGATGCCATACACCATTATCTTAAGTATCGTTTGGCCATTATTTATGATTGTATGGTATTTACTTGGTTGGCCTTTAGGTCCAGGAGGTCCTCTAAAAATTAAATAACCATTTATATTAGGTCTAACAACTTAATATATGAGAGGCAATAGTTCGTAATATTAAACCAAAACAACCTTGCCTCTCTTTTTCTTTCTTTATAGGATAATTAAGCAAAACACCCCATACTCCCCCCTTTGAACAAATCGAATTATATTGCACACAAAACTTTTCAAATCATGTAATATATAATTAACAATTTGGGTAAATATAGTATAGATACTATGATCACCTACTTAACTAGGAGGCAAATATGGAACGAATAGGTTTAATAGATATTGGCTCTAATACAATCAGACTCGTTATCTTTGAATTTGATACTAAGACTGGACTAAATGAATTATTAAATATTAAAACCCCAGCGCGATTAAGCCAATATTTAACAGATGATTTAACGATGAACGATGAAGGCATTAATGTGCTAACAAAGACCTTAAGCAGCTTTAAGAAAGTAGCTAAAAAGTTCAAAGTAAATGAATTACATCCCGTTGCAACTGCTGCGATTAGACAATCAAAAAATAGCGAAGAAATTATCGCTTTTATAAAAAAACATTTAGATGTTGAAATGACTATTATTCCAGAAACTGAAGAAGCGTTTTATGGTTTTTATGCAATTACACATACAACCGACATTCAAGATGGTATATCCATAGATATTGGTGGCGGTTCTACCGAAGTAACCTTATTTAAAGATAAGAGTTTAATAGAAGCTCACAGTTTCCCTTTCGGTGTCGTTACCTTAAAGAAAAAGTTCTTCGAAGGTAAGAACCATAATGATAAAAACGCTATTAAAGCAATGGAAAAATATATCGCTAAACAATTTGATCAACTACCATGGTTGAAGAAGCAACACGTTTCGCTCGTAGGTATTGGTGGTTCTGCACGAAACGTAGCACGTATCCACCAGTCAGAACATTCTTATCCAATTGGTGGAGTCCACAACTACAAGATGTCTGAAGAAAATATCGATGAAGTATATTCCATTATCAAGAAAAGTTCTAGAGATGAATTAAAGGATATTGATGGGTTAAGTAGAGATCGTGTCGACATCATCCTACCAGCTATTTCGGTGTTTAGAACATTATTTAACAAAATAAATGCTACTCAATTCACCTTTTCAAGAAAAGGTTTACGTGAGGGATACGTTATGAAATTAATTAGCGAACGTTATCCAAAGGAATTTAGAAAGGAAAATATTCGCAAAGATGCTTTATACCATTTAGCAAATGAGTATGGCATTGAAGAGGAAAGTGCTGAACAACGCGTCAAACTTGCTCACTCTTTACTATCACAATTGATTGATTTCAAAGCGATTGATGTCACAAAAGCAGAACAAAGACTATTCGCTGAGGGTGCGTTTCTGTATTACTTAGGTAGCTTTATCGATTCCGATTCTAGTTCACCACATACGTATTACATTATCGCTAACTCTATGATTGATGGATTTTCACACGAAGAACGCGTCAAACTCGCTTTACTTGCTAGTTTTAAAAATAAATCATTGCTGAAATATTTTAGCAACGAAACAAAATGGTTACACGGTAAAGCCTTTGACAACATCCAATATTTAGGGGGAATCATTAAATTCGTCAATGCATTAAATATTTCTCATACAAGCTCTGTAGATAAGGTCAACTTAACAGAAGAAGATGGTCAATATACGCTCTACATCTATTATTCTGGTGAGCCAATTTCAGAAGAATATCAAGCACAACGACAAAAGAAACACATCGAGAAAATATTAAAGTCAGACCTTTCAATTATCTTTACAAAATCTTAAAATTCATATGATAAATTATGTTTATCAAAACATGATTTTAGTTTATAACGAGGTGTAATAGTCATTATGCAAAGAAATTTGGGAGAAAAAGATTTGAATTTACCACAATATTATAATAACAGGGAACTCAGTTGGTTAGATTTTAATTATCGTGTATTACAAGAAGCACAAGATAAAAATAATCCCCTACTTGAACAACTGAACTTTATATCAATATTTAGTTCTAATTTAGATGAATTTTTTATGGTTCGTGTTGCCGGCCTACAAGACCAAGTTAAGCTAGGATACGATAAACCTGAAAATAAAGCACAGTTAACACCCAGACAACAACTCAATGAAATTAAGTTGAAGAATAAGCGCTATGTCGACTTACAATATCAACGCTATAACGAACTTGTGAACGAGTTGCGTCAATATCAAGTCGAAATTGTCACACCAGAAGCGCTTGATGATGCGCTATTAGAACAATTGGCAACCGAATTCAAATCAAATATATTACCTACACTAACTCCATTAGGAATTGATGCATATCATCCATTCCCAAAACTCAATAATAAAAGTTTAAATATTTTTGTCGATATCGATACCGATGATGCAATCAATTCTGCTATTGTTCAAATTCCATCATTGATACCTCGTTTTGTATATTTAAACGAAGGTAATAAGCAATATATTATCATGGTTGAAGATATTATCACCTTCTTTATCAATGAATTATTCACTGGATATGAGGTGCTCAACACATTTACCTTTAGAATTACACGTAATGCCGATTTATCAATTCATGAAGAAGGCGCCGAAGACTTATTAATTGAGATTGAACGTTTCTTAAAGGAACGTAAGAGTGGTAGTGCTGTACGTTTAGAAGTTGACGGACGTCATGCTGCTTACGAAGATATTGTTTGGATTATGAATCAATTAGATGTGAAAGATGAAGAAGTTTACTTTGTAGATGGACCTTTAGATTTAACTATGCTTTTTGGTTTAGTTGATCATCTATCAAATAAATTAAGTCATCTGACTTATAGAAAGTATGTACCACAATTGCCAAGTTCATTAGGCACACATAATTTATTTGATTTATCTCTAGAACGAGATATCTTTTTCCATCACCCGTATGAATCCTTTGAACCTATTGTTGATTTTATACGTGATGCTGCTGAAGATCCCAACACCATTGCTATTAAACAGACATTATACAGGGTCAGTAAAGACTCGCCAATTATAAATAGTCTTAAAGAAGCTGCTGAAAAAGGGAAACAAGTAACTGTATTGGTTGAATTGAAAGCCCGCTTCGATGAAGAAAACAATGTCCATTGGGCGAGAATGTTAGAAGATGCTGGTTGTCATGTTATTTACGGTATGACTAATTTAAAGACACATAGCAAAATAGCCTTAGTCGTTAAACGTGTAAATAATAAGCTTACTTCTTTCGTGCATCTAGGTACCGGCAACTACAATGATAAAACTGCAAAAATCTATACTGATATGGGGATTATCACTACTGACAAAGAAATTGCTGACGACGCTTTAAAATTCTTTAATTATCTTAGCGGTTATTCGGTTAAACCAGATTATAATAAAATTATCGTTGCACCGTTTGATATCAGAGATGTCTTTATTGATCGAATTGACTGTGAGATTCGAGCACATCGAGAACATGGGAATGGCAAAATTATAATGAAGATGAATTCTCTAACAGACAAAGATATTATTTTAAAATTATTCGAAGCATCTTGTGCAGGTGTTAAAGTCCAATTAATTATACGTGGGATTTGTTGCCTTAAACCAGGTATACCTGGGATTAGTGACAATATTGAAGTTGTCAGTATTGTTGGTCGCTTTTTAGAACATTCTAGAATATATTATTTCCATAATAATGGGGACGAAAAAATTTATCTATCTTCTGCAGATGCGATGACTAGAAACATGATTAAAAGAGTCGAAATCTTGTTCCCTATTGAAGACAAAGTGATCGGTCAAAGATTATTGAACTATATGAACTTACAATTGTCTGATAATCAAAAAGGACGCTTCCAAGATAACGAAGGTCATTACCATTATATACAAAACAATTTATCACCATTAAATTCACAAGCTTATTTAATGAAAGAAGCAATGGAATTTGGTTCAGAACTCAAGGCACAAGCATCAAAGCCAAGCGGTTTGACTGTATCATCCAAAAGTGGCTGGTTTTCTAAATTAAGAAATTCTTTCAAAAAATAATTCAAATCATTAGCATAGTTGTAACTATTGTTATGTTAAATTCATTATACTAACTAAACTATAACAGTCACTCACTTTAACTACAGTGTTTGCTTGTTATAATCCTATAATTGCATGGTGACTATCACGACCAGGGCCTAGACACCCCTTTAAAAAGCTATTCAATAATATTAAATTTTGTAAGTATAATAAGTCTGAGGTATCAGCTAAAAAAAATATTACTCAGACAAATGAATTCATCCAAATTATCTAACCAGTAAATGTCTTTACACACATTTACTGGTTATTTTTTATTATGATATATATTCCAATATCACATACATATCTCAAAGGACCGATTTTTTTAGAATAACTTTAACTATGTAGCATTTCTTTTCACAGGCGCTCCCCCAGTTACCATTACAAACACAGCTTATAATTTTGATATAATGATGATAATGATGTTACAAGACAACCCTTACTAGGAGGATGCATATGCTAAATATCGAACAATTACAACAATCAAATCCTTTAATTTCAACATTGCAAACCTATACGCCAACCTTTTGGAATAATCCAAATTACGGTTCAAATAATGAGTTACCTTTTACAATCGAAGATATAGAAGATGCGGCAGCAAGATTAGAGCGTTTTGCGAGTTATATTCGTCACGTCTTCCCTGAGACAGAACCATTAAATGGCATAATAGAATCTCCATTAAAGCGAATTCCAGCAATGCAAGAACAGTTGTCCCATCAATTTGGTGACAACACATATGCCAACCTTTGGTTAAAATGCGATCACGAATTATCTATATCTGGTTCAATTAAAGCACGTGGCGGTATTTATGAAGTATTAAAATTTGCCGAATCCGTAGCTCAAACAGCTGGTGACTTAACTTATAATGATGACTATAAAATTTTAGCAACAGATACCTATCGTCAGCTATTTAAGCAATATAAGATTGCCGTTGGATCAACGGGCAATTTAGGGTTAAGCATTGGCATAATGAGTGCTAAGTTAGGTTTTTCCGTTGACGTACATATGTCTAGCGATGCCCGTCAGTGGAAAAAAGACCTTCTTCGTCGATACGGAGTTAACGTCATTGAACATCAATCAGATTATCAATTTGCGGTTGCTGAAGGTCGAAAATTAGCCGCAAGTGACCCAACATGTCATTTCGTAGATGATGAAGGTTCTGCTGATTTATTTTTAGGATATACCGTTGCTGCATTACGATTAAAACAACAACTACAAGATAACCGCTTAGTTGTCGATGCCGATCATCCATTATTTGTTTATTTACCTTGTGGTGTCGGTGGCGGTCCCGGAGGCGTTACCTTTGGACTTAAACAAATACTTGGACCACATGTTCATTGTGTATTTGCCGAACCTACGCATGCACCTTGTATGTTACTTGGCATGATGACACAACTCCATGATCAAATTGCCGTAACAGATATTGGCTTAGATGGTCGCACAGCTGCAGATGGTTTAGCAGTATCTAGGCCATCCCGTCTAGTAGGTCAAATAATGAATCACTTACTCTTTGGCGTTTTTACTGTTGATGACCAACAAATGTATCGTTATATTTCAATGTTACATCAAACAGAGGATATATTTATTGAGCCTTCAGCCGCTTCTGGGTTCGATGGAATCAGAGCGACGATTAAACAAGCTAAAACACAAGGCATACCTACAGATCAAGCAACACATATTGTATGGTCTACCGGTGGAAATATGGTACCTGAAGATGAAAAGAAACAGTATTTAAATTATGGTGCCAACTTAAGATAAATCTAGCACGCCCTATTTTACATTTATACGTTAAATCACAATCGTTTCAACTAGATAATTCTTTCTAAATACAGTATGCTCATTGCAACGATTAATATTTGCTGTAATCACATTGAATACCTCACATACTCAACAGCTATGTAACAATTGATGCTATATTAACTCGACATCATTTTGTTTACATGGCTATTTTTTTATAGTTCAACAGCCACACTACCCCCGTTTTCACATTCTAAAACTGGGGTATTTCAATACTATAATCTACATTCTCAATAAATTAGGCTTTTGAAATTTTATTATTTTCAGAATATTTATTGAATTAAAAAATCAACTATGTTACAGTATATTTTATCATTACACTTTAGTTCGGTAGAGAGTAAAAGTAAAAAGGTGGTCATAATATGAATACAACTGCATTGATAAAAAACAAAGAATATGAATTGTCATTTTTAAAGCATTTTCAAGATAATGACTTTAATTTAGTAGATTTTAGCTTTATAGAGTCATTGTCGTGGCAATCGTTGACAAAGGACGATTTACAACAAATGACTGAACGTAGTTTTTGGCAACATGATCATCATATTTACGCGCTGCGCAATGATTTTACCGATCAATTATTACGTTATTACAGTAACTATCCACCACAATATCAAAGGGTAGCTTACACAGGACCCATCGTTCGTGACAATGAGGTATACACACAACTAGGAATCGAGCACTATAACCCTACTGTTAGCGATATGCAAGACGATTTTTTAACATTTTACAAATTTATACAAACAACGTTAAACGATGATATAGATTTTGTTATTTTAGGTCACTATCAACTTATAGATTTATTATTATCGGCAAATGAACAAACTCAAGATATCTTAAATTTAATTCAAGAACGCAATATATCTGAATTAACAACACAACTAGGTTCAGCACACCCTGTTGTTCAATTATTAACGACTAAAACAACTGAACAATTAAACTTGTTAAGCCAACTTTTTCCATATGATCACAAAACAATTCAAGCACTGCGTCGTTGGGAACAATGGTTTAAATCGAATGACATCACTAATATACACTTAGACATCACACCACAACCACCACGATCTTATTACAAAGGTGCATTCATGCGTTGCCATCTAAAAAATAATAAATCACAACAGTTAACTGGTGGATTTTATAAAGGTGAATTAGAAGGTTTCGGACTAGGATTTATACTTTAAAGAAAATAAAGGAGAGAAATTTATGCTTACTGTAGCTTTAGCAAAAGGACGCTTATTAAAAAGCTTCATTGCTTATTTATATGAAATAGATGAACAAAAATTAGCAGATGCACTAGAACAAAGAGAGCGCCAATTATTAATTTCTGTAGATGATATACAGTTTGTACTGGTCAAAGGGAGCGATGTACCCATCTATGTAGAACAAGGTGTAGCAGACGTTGGTATTGTGGGGAGCGATATTTTAGAAGAAGGTAATTATACAATTAATAATTTATTAGACTTACCTTTCGGAGAATGTCACTTTGCATTAGCATCCAAACCAGAAACAACTCAATTTAAAAAAGTAGCCACTTCTTATACGAAAACTGCAAAATCATACTTTGAAGCTCAAGGTTTAGATGTTGAATTGGTTAAGCTTTCAGGATCTATTGAGTTGGCATGTTTAGTCGATATGGTGGATGGCATCGTTGATATTGTTCAAACAGGTACGACACTTAAATCTAATGGTTTAGTTGAAAAGGACACGCTAAAAAATATTAACGCAAAACTAATCACCAATAAAGAAGCATATTTTAAAAAATCAAATGAAATTGATACATTTATTCAAACATTGGAGGTGTCACTCATTGATAATAGATAAATCAACTTTTCTCAAAGACTTTTTAAGCCAATCTTCACTTAATGAAGACTTATACCCTGTAGTTAAAGAGATTTGCGACACAGTTAAAGCATCAGGTGATTCAGCTTTAAAAGCTTATAACGCACAATTAGATGGTGTTGAAACAAATGACCTAGCTATCCCATATAGTGATTTAGTAACAGCTTATAACAATATAGATGGAGCATTACGTGAAGCACTCACAACAAGCCATGAGCGCATCAAAGCATTTCAAACAACAATAAAGTGGTCAGATAATCAAGGTACAGCTGAATGTTATGAAATGTATCATCCTTTAGAACGTGTCGGTGTTTACGTACCGGGCGGTAAAGCGAGTTACCCATCGACGGTATTAATGACAGTAACATTAGCTAAGGTAGCAGGTGTAGAAGATATTACTGTGGTCACACCACCACAACAACATGGACTTTCTGATGCTGTACTTGCCGCATGCTATATCGCAGGCGCCGACAATGTCTATCAAGTGGGTGGCGCTCAAAGTATTGCTGCACTCGCTTATGGTACCGAAACGATACCTAAAGTCGATAAAATTGTAGGACCAGGTAATCAATATGTTGCATATGCTAAGAAATATCTCTACGGACAAGTAGGAATCGATCAAATAGCTGGACCAAGTGAAATCGCCTTAATCATTGATGACACTGCAGATTTAAATGCCATCACGTATGATGTCTTTGCCCAAGCCGAACATGATGAATTGGCTAGAACGTTTGTTATCAGTGAAGATCGTGACGTCTTAGAACGTTTGGAAAGTAATATACAAGAACAATTACGTACAATTGAGCGTCAGCCTATTGTAGAAGCTAGTTTGCAAAACAATCACTTTTTAATAGCTGTAGCAAATCAAGACGAAGCAAGCGACGTCATGAATCAAATAGCACCAGAACACGCTTCTATACAAACTAGAAACCCAGAAGCATATTTAAATAAAGTACGTTATGTCGGAGCATTATTCTTAGGGTATTATTCACCTGAGGTCATTGGAGATTATGTAGCTGGACCAAGTCATGTCTTACCAACAAATCAAACAGCTCGTTTTACAAATGGATTATCTGTAAATGATTTCTTAACACGTCATTCAGTAATTAATTTATCAGAAAAGTCATTCAATCAGATTGAAGACGCAGCACGAACTCTAGCACATACTGAAGCGTTATATAACCACGAACAATCTGTACAAGTTCGTACGACAAAGGAGTAACAGATAATGATTAGAATAAACAAAAATGAAAGTCCCCTGCGCCCATTATCAAATGAGCAGCTTGCCGATATTATACAACAAGCCACATTTAATTTTTATCCTGATGATGAATATAATCGATTTAAGACTGCTTATGCTAAATATTTTAACCTTAAGCCAACACAAATTACAGCTGGTAATGGTTCAGATGAATTGATACAAAAGCTAATGCTCATCATGCCTGATGGTCCTGTATTAACACTTAACCCCGACTTCTTTATGTATCAAGCATATGCAGGACAAGTAAATAGACCTATTGAATTTGTAGATGCTGAAGATGATTTAACATTTAATTTAGACACAATTTTACAATGTATTGATGATGTACGACCGGCATTCTTCATCATGAGTAATCCTCATAATCCGACAGGTCATCAATATTCATTACCATTTCTAACAGCTATAGCAGATAAGATGAAAGCGATTGGAGGCTATTTCGTAATCGATGAAGCTTATTTGGACTTTGGCGAAGCTTATGAGATTGATTTAGCACCACATATACTTCAAATGCGTACATTGTCTAAAGCATTTGGTATTGCAGGGTTACGATTAGGTGTGTTAATTGGTACAGAAGAAACCATCCAACGCATACAACGCATTGAACATCCTTATCCATTAAATACAATCACCTTATATATTGCTATATATATGTTTGAACATGAAAAGATGACTGCTAGCTTTATTGAAGAACAACGCCGTCTAGCTATCAAGTTACGTAATATTTTTGAAAGTAAAGTCTCAGATATCATCAAAATTTACCCTTCTGCGACAAACTTTGTATTAACTAAAGGTGAAGCTGCACATAGCTTAGGCAAATATATACAAGAACATGGTTTCTTACCTCGTTTATATGATGAACCGAATATGGCAGACTATGTTCGCTATTCTATAGCAACTGACGAGCAATTAGATCAGTTAGCAGAAATTATTAAAAACTGGAGGATTCAATATGACTTATCAAAAGAAGCGTAATACGGTAGAAACGCAATTAAATATCACGCTTGCCAATGATGCTAGCGAAAGTAATATCAATACAGGTGTTGGCTTTTTAGACCATATGTTGACCCTCTTTAGCTTTCATAGTCAGCTATCTTTACAAATTGAAGCAAATGGTGATACCGAAGTTGATGACCACCATGTAACAGAAGATATTGGCATTGTTTTAGGTCAATTACTGTTAGAAATGGTTAAAGATCGTACAAGTTTCAAACGCTACGGTCACAGCTATATCCCTATGGATGAAACACTATCACGTACCGTTGTCGATATTAGCGGTCGCCCCTATTTGTCATTTAATGCCGAATTTAGTAAAGAAAAAGTCGGAACTTTCGATACTGAATTAGTAGAAGAATTCTTCCACGCGTTAGTTATTAACGCACGTCTTACCACGCATATTGATTTATTACGTGGTGGCAATACACATCACGAAATCGAAAGTATTTTCAAATCATTCGCAAGAGCACTTAAAGAGGCATTATCACAGAATGATTATGACGGTGTACCTTCGTCTAAGGGTGTGATTGAATGATTGCTATTATAGATTATGGTTTGGGAAATATTCGCAATGTACAACGTGCAGTGAAACACTTGGGTTATGATGCTATTTTAACTGACAAGCAAAGTGAAATTGAGGCTGCTGAATTAGTTATCCTTCCTGGTGTAGGACACTTTAAAGATGCAATGCGTGCAATCGAAGAACGTGGCTTAGATGCTATTTTAAAAGCAATTCACGACAAACCTATTATCGGTATTTGTTTAGGTATGCAACTATTATTCGATTGGAGCGCAGAAGGCGATGTTGCAGGTTTGAAGTTAATCCCTGGAAAAATCGTACCTATTGATACACCTTATCCCGTTCCTCACTTGGGGTGGAATAACCTCGTCAGCAATCAACAACAATTGACACATGATGTATATTTTGTACATTCTTACCAAGCAGAAATGTCACAATTTGTAGTTGCTTATGCAGAATACGGTGCACAAATACCTGCAATTGTTCAACATAGACATTATATTGGTATTCAATTTCATCCTGAAAAAAGCGGTGAAAATGGACTAGCAATACTAAACCAAGCTCTGAAAGGCGGATTCTTAAATGATCAAATTATGGCCAGCAATTGATTTAATCAATGCTACAAGCGTGAGATTGACAGAGGGAAAATATGACTCAGAAGAAAAAATGGCACGTACTGCTGAAGAAAGTATACAGTTTTACAATCAATTTCAGTGTGTTGATCGAATTCATATTGTCGATTTAATCGGTGCAAAAAAGCAATCTTCTATAGAGAAAGATTATATTAAAACATTAAAAAATTTAACTGACAAACCGATGGAAGTTGGCGGCGGCATCCGTAGCGAAACAACAATACAACAGTATTTTGATGCTAATATCGATTTTTGTATTATTGGTACGAAGGGGATTCAAGATTTAACATGGCTAGCTGATATGGCTCAAAAATATCCAAATCGCTTATATTTGTCAGTCGATGCTTATCGTCGCGAAGTAAAGATTAATGGTTGGGAACAAGACGCTCAATTAGATTTATTTGATTTAGTTGAACAAATCAATCACTTACCGCTCGGCGGCATTATATATACTGATATTTCGAAAGATGGGAAGCTATCAGGACCAAACTTTGAAATTACTGGCCAACTTGTAAAAGCTACAGATAAACACGTTGTCGCTTCAGGTGGTATACGTCACCAACAAGACTTAGTCCAACTTGAAACACTAGGTGTTCACGCTGCAATTGTAGGTAAAGCAGCACATGATCCAAATTTCTGGGAGGGATTATCATGATCAAGAAACGTATTATCCCTTGTCTTGATGTCAAAGATGGGCGTGTAGTAAAAGGTATTCAATTTAAAGGATTGCGCGATATTGGTAATCCTGTAGATTATGCGCTTTATTATAATGAACAAGGTGCTGATGAGTTAGTATTTCTTGATATTTCACGAACTGAGGCAGGTCATGACCTTGTACTAGATGTTATTGAAGAAACCGCCGAAAAATTATTTATTCCACTTACTGTTGGCGGTGGTATATCAACTTTAGACGATATTTCGAAATTATTAAATCACGGTGCAGATAAGGTATCATTAAATTCAAGCGCTTTAAAGAACCCACAATTTATTAAAGAAGCCAGTGAAAAATTTGGAAGCCAATGTATTTGTATCGCAATTGATAGTAACTATGATAGTGAATTAGAAGATTACTTTTGCTATACACATGGTGGCAAACAACGTACTGATGTCAGAGTATATGATTGGGTTCAACAAGTAGAGGCTCTTGGTGCAGGCGAACTGCTAATCACCAGTATGACACATGATGGTATGAAACAAGGCTTTGATGTCTCACATTTACACGCCATTGAATCATTGGTCAATATTCCAATCATTGCTTCAGGTGGTGGCGGAAATCCAGACCACTTTGTGGATCTCTTTAAACAAACCAATGTATCAGCTGGTCTTGCAGCAAGTATTCTGCACGATAAAGAAACAACAGTAAACGAAATAAAGCAAACAATGTCACAAGGAGGTATTCCAGTAAGATGACACAACCTGACTTTTCTAAAGGATTATTACCAGCTATATTACAAGATGTAAACACTAAACAAGTATTGATGTTAGGTTACATGAATGAAGCTGCCTATAACAAAACACTAGAAGATCGTGTGGTATGCTTCTATTCTCGATCAAAAGAGCGCCTTTGGACTAAAGGTGAAACATCAGGTCACACTCAAGAAGTGCGTAATATTTATCTAGATTGTGACCAAGATACGATTTTAATAGACGTAGTGCCAAACGGTCCCACATGTCACACAGGCAGTCAAAGTTGCTTTAACACTGAAGTACCTTATAATGTACAACAATTAGAGCAGACAGTTGATCAAAGTGCAAATGCAGATAAATCAAATTCTTATACACAGTATTTATTGAATGAAGGCCTTGAAAAAATAACCAAAAAATTTGGTGAAGAGGCATTTGAAGTAGTAATTGGTGCGATGAAATCAGATAAAGCAGAAGTAACTAATGAAACAGCAGATTTAATGTACCATCTATTTGTTTTATTACATGCACTAGACATTGACTTTAAAGATGTTGAAGCTGTATTAGCTGAGCGACATAAGAAATCAAATAATTTTAAAGGTGAACGCTCAAACGTTGAGAATTGGTAATAGCTTCACCGATTGAATCTATAAAATAACCGCCATTATCCATCTGTTATTGCTGATGTTTGATAATGGCGGTTTCTTTATTATTTTAATAACTGTTGTTTAAAGTTTTTCGCTTGTTGTTCTACTGAAATAATATCTGCATAAATTGCTTCATCCATGGTGTAGTATATTACCTGATTATTTTGGACTGCTTTGTTATTTTTCCAAATAGATGATTTTACAAACTCATTATTAGGCTTCTTGCCATTTGCAGTTGGAATGAGTAAGTAATCACCGGCATAGTCGTTAAATTTTTCTTTAGGTACTTTCATATATTTTTCTTTTGGCATAGCTGCTTTAGCATCGGAATCTTCTGCTAGTTTGAATCCCTCATAAATAGCTTCACTACCTCTTCCAAATCTTGGACCAAATTGGTAAATATCTTTCGCTTGTACATCCATTATTGAAAATGTTTTATCCTTCCCAATTTTCTTTTTAATTTCCTTACCATCTTTTGCTAATTTCTTCGATAATGTATTTGCCTGCTGTTGCGCCAATTTCTCTTTATTGACTAATTTCCCTAATTCAACATGTGTTTCTTTATAATCCATATTTTGGACCTTAATTGGAACTGTAGGTGCAATTTTAGCTAATTTTTTATTATTTTTATTTTCCTTATACGTAATAATTAAATCCGGCTTCAATTTTGCTGCTGCTTCTACATCTTCTGGATTAATCTTCTTTACTTTATCCATTTTCAAATATTTAGAATTCGGAAAAACATTAGTAATAGCAATTGGTGTTACACCTAGTTTTTTAAAATTACCGTAATTCGCAGTCAAATCTAACACACGTTTCGGATGTTTCGGTATCTTTACTTTACTACCATCTGATGTAACATATTCCTTACTGTCTGTATCTCCTTTAGTACTTTTACTTTCTTCCGACTTTCCACAAGCTGCTAATAATAATATAAAACACAACATAACACTAATTAATTTTTTCAATATATTACCCTCCCTTATCTATTAACATCAATATTAATAGATAATGATTATCATTTGCAATATGTAATTGATATTATTTTGATAAATTAAAAAAGAAAGAATAAATATATATCCAATCAACCGAGTAAGACACAGTATCTTAAATAATTTAAAACATAAAGATAGCCAACTCAAAACATGTAAAATTTGAGTTGGCTTTATTATAAAAATTATATTTAAACACCAAAATAACCAATTTTAGTATGGTTCGAACAGATATACGTCACCAGATGCTTCAAAGTTATCATACTGTGTTTCTCTCAAAAACCCTAAAGATTTTGCTGTTCGAATAGATGGAATATTGTCAGCCTTAGTATGTGCAACAATCCTATTATCTATATGTTGGACTTTCTTAATATATTGTATAAGTGCAATACAGGCCTCTTTTGTATAGCCTTTTCGCCCATACTCTGGACTTAAACGATATGCCAAATTTAACACAACATTACCATCTAACCGCTTGTACCTTAGACCACACATGCCTATCATTACTTTCGATTCCTTTTCAATCATTAAACAATAACCAAAATCATACGCTAACCAATGTTTTATCCATTCATTCAACATTTCTTTTGTTTCACTTATCTCTCGATGTGGACCAGCCGGATTATATACGTTTGTTCTAGGATCAGCATGCAATTGATACAACGCTGTTAGATAATCTTCAGTTGGTCTAATCAGCAACAAACGTTTCGTTTCTAGTACAATATTCAAGTTTATTTATATCCCCTTTATTTAGATAGATAGAAATTTAATCATGTTGCTAAAGTGACTTCTTATGAATTCTATACTGGTCTAACAGTAATTTCATTTACATTGACATGACTTGGTTGTTGCAATGCATATATAACTGAAGATGCAATATCTTCAGGATCTAACTTCTTACGTTCGCCCCAATCTGTCTCTCCACTTAATGGTGTATCTACCATTCCAGGTGAAATACTTGTCACTCTCACTCCTGTCTTAGCTAACTCTTTTTCTAAGCCTTGTGTTATAGAATGGACCGCTGCTTTCGTTGCACTATACATCGTACTTTTCTTTGTAACTTCGAAACCAGAAATTGAAGCAATATTAATAATATGCCCCTCTGATTGCTCTAATAATGTCGGTAAAACCGCATTTATTCCATATAATGTACCTTTGACATTAACATCAATCATGGTATCCCATGCAGCCACATTACCTTCAGTAATAGCTGATGATAACATTTGCCCCGCACTATTTACTAATATATCAACACTACCAAATTGTTGTTTTACCTTTGATACAACCGACTCAACCGCTTCTTGTGAGGTAACGTCTAATATTTCTGTAACTACATCTGTTTGAGATAGCTCAGAAACTTGGCCTGCAACCTGTTTAAGGTTAACTTCATTTCGACCTGTTAAGACAACTTTGACACCTTGCTTTGCTAGGGATTTAGCTATACTCGCGCCTATACCACTACTCCCACCTGTAATGATAGCAACTTTATTTGTTAATTCCATAATTACACATCCTTCTAAATTTAATAATTAACGCCTACTTATTGTGCCTATTTTATCATTTCATATTTTTTATATAAACGAATTAGTGTCATTCCATTATTAGAATATAGTTGCTAATAAGTATATAATAGAGGTAACTATTGATGTTCTTAAAAAGGAGGATGGATATATGGAGTTTGAACAACGACTTGCAACGTTACGAGCAGCACGCGCCAGAACCAGTTTTTCCTTTAGATTTGAAGATTTATTTGAAACAGATGAGTGGTTAAATATGACTTTAAAAGCACGTATGCACGCCGAAAAATCATTCAGAAACTTTATAACAAAGCATGACACACTGCGTATACCTTATGCATCAGAAGAACATATTCGCATGAGAATGTATAATTCTGTATACGAATACAACGAAATCAAGCATAACTTTAAGGCATATGTTTAACGCATCAGTCAATTTCCTAACTCATAAATTTGTTGCTGTTATATAACAAAAAGCCTACATGAACTAAATATTTAGTTCATGTAGGCTTTTCTACTATTCTTGGGCGTATAATAAATCATGAAAGGTGATACTAGGGAGAAAAATATGCAAATCATTTACAACTGTCGTTTGTGCTGTGGGCATACAGCTGACACTTACAAACATGCACACTTTCCTTTAGATGTCTACAGGGTATTAACTACTTACTAATTGAGACTTTTCCATGCCGTACTTGTATAACTTTTCAGCATCTATATAAGATATATAATCAATACTTCTGTATCCATCTTTAATGTCATTAATGATACCTTGATTTACACCAGTATGTGTGTAAATGTCATAACTGCTTTCATTTGAAAAAATAACTTCTTCAATTACTTTTCTCATCTTAATCACTCCGTATTTTTTCATTCGTTAAGCTTTTATCTCTTCTCTACACTTAGTATTCTACGCCATGCTTACAAAGATTTAAAGTATTTTGTGATTGTTTTCACATAATTATCACTTTTACTCAATTCTAATTGAAATTGATAGGTATATTGTTTGACAGGTATGTTATCAATTTCACAATGTTTTTTCGCTCAAGGAATCCCTATCCTTTATAACCAAAGTCAGGTATATTACACCATCTTTTTCTTAAATAATGTGCCACTGCTTTCGGTCTTCTTTCACGTGTAAATATGCCTTTCTTATTGCCTTGAACTCTAATAATGCCACTTGAAGTTTCAAAATCTGCAAAATTCCAAGTTTGTTCACCAATAAATTGAGGATATTGATCAATAACTTCGTGATTTGCTTCGTAATAACGTACTTGATATTCTTCTGTAAATAATTCATCATTAACTGAATGCAAGCCTGCTAGTGTGTCTGCGCCATACTCTGTAAACATAATTGGCTTATTCGGCTGTTTTTCACTCCAACCATCAAGTTCTTGCTTCAATGCTTTTTTAGCAGCTTCTAAATCTCCAGTTTGCGTATACCAACCATAATAACGATTTAAACATAACACATCGACTAAATCTTGTACTTGGCAAACATCCGGTTGTGCCGTCAATAATGTGACAATCGTTACAGGACGTTGCTGTGGATCACAAGATCTTGCCAAGTTAATTAGTGGTTCGAAATATGCTTTCGCACCTTCTTCTGTAGATGCTGGTTCATTTGCAATAGACCACATCACGACACAAGCATGATTCTTATCACGAGCAATCAATTCTCTAATAACTGATTCATGCGCTTCTTTAGTACCTATTTCTTTAAAGGTCTTACGATGTTCAATACCAGTTAATAATGTATCAAAGTTTAAGTGAACACCTACACCCGTTGTCTCATCGATAACGACAATACCTTGCTCATCCGCTAGACGCATCATTTCCTCTGAATACGGATAATGTGAAGTTCGGAATGAATTTGCACCAATCCATTTTAAAAGGTTTAAGTCTAATACATTACCTACTTCATTTATACCGCGTCCATGATAATACGTGTCTTCATGCTTACCGAAACCTTTGAAATAAAATGGTTGATCATTAATTAAGAATTGGCCATTATCTACCTTTACAGAGCGAATACCTAAACGTTCTGTATAAGTATCAATTAATTTATTATCTTCATATAATGAAACTTCGAATTGATATAAATACGCATTTAATGGTTGCCACAAATGAGGATGGTCTACCGTTATTGTTCCTTTTTGTCCCGTTGTTTCTGTGACAACATTGTTTGCTTCATCTAATAATCTAATACGAATATCTGTAGCGCTTTTGTTAGTCATAATATTAAAATGGACTTGTGCGGTATCCTTTGACACTTCGGGAACTAAGACAATATCTTCAATATATGTTTTCGGTGTTGTATAAAGTTTTACAGGTCTATGTAACCCTGCATAGTTAAAGAAATCAAAGTTTGGTGTATTCGTTTTAACCTTTTTACCATGTTCATCAATCGTTTCTTCATATTTTCCTACTGGAAGAGTTGTTTCATCTAAAATATTATTTACACAAACTGATAATCTATGTTTCCCTGTTGAAAATCTATGATCTAACTCAGCTTCAAATGGCAAGAACCCGCCTTTATGCGATACAATTGCTTGACCATCAATATATACAGTAGCTTGATGTGTTGCTGAACCAAATCGTAAGACGATTCTCTCATCTTGTATCATTTCTGGAATAACAATCGTACGCTCATACCAGACATTGCCTACATGATTTCTTATTTCAGCATTTACCCCTTGGTCATTATATGAACCTGGAACTGCCATCACTAATTCCGTGTCGAGTGGTTTTGAGATATCAACCGGTGACGCATCATCTTCTAATTTAAAGTTCCAAATTCCATTTAAATCTATAATTTGACGTTTTTCATTTATTAATGGATATAACATTTCGTGTTGCTCCTTTCATTTATCAAAACAATTTACAATATTAAAATTACAATTCTTCTCTAAGTGCTAACTCCTTAACGATTTGCTTGTGACGTTTATCAGTCAATGGATATGCAAAGAAGAATAATATTACGGCAATGAGACAGGCCGTTCCTGGAACAACAAAGTATAATACTTTTAGCCCTAATAACGTGCCAGCCGTTTGAGTTTCATTTGGTACATAACCAATGAGCATTAACGATAATCCAGGTAAGAAACCAGCCAATGCCTGTGATAATTTTCTTGTGAAGCTATAACTAGAATAAATAATACCTTCAGATCTCATACCAGACTGCCATTGTCCATATTCAACTACATCCGCTATAAATGCCCAAGTAACTGTATTCGGTATAACTAGGAATAATTGTGCAATCGTGTTTAACACTAAGAACGGAATTGCTTCATTGGCAAATAGTGTGAAGGTAATAAATTGTAAAATTACAAATCCTGAAACGCCAATGATTGCCGTCATTTTCTTGCCTACTTTTTTACTTAAGAAAGTAGTAATCAATAAGCCTGGAACAAGAACAAGAAAGTTCAATGTACTAACAATTCCGACTAAATTAGGTTCTCCGAGGACGTATTGGAAGTAATATAGCTGAGATGACTGTTGGAGGAATAAAGCCATGATTGTTAATAGTGTATATATAGCAAGAATCAAGAATGGTCTATTTTTCAGTAAGTCTTTAAATGCCTTACGACCTAGACCTTTTTCCTTAGGTCTTTCAACAGTATGTCTCTCTTTAACACCTTTGTAACAAATAATATGGAATATAACACCACAAATCGCTAACACACCTACTGCGATAGGATATCCTGTGGCATGATTCGGAAAAAGATTAACCATTGGAATGATTACGATACCTGAAATAAACATTGCGCCTTGTGAACCTAAGTTACGAAAGACAGATAATTGTGTACGATCATCCGCATTAATTGTCATAGATGCAGATAATGAACCATACGGAATATTAACAAATGAATACGCCATATTGAATAACATATATGTAGCAAAAGCCCATATAACTTTACCGGTATAACTAATATCAGGCGATATAAATGTGATAACGGTCAATATAGCTAAAGGTATCGTGCCATATAAAATAAATGGTTTGAATTTACCTTTTTTACCAAAATTACGCCTATTATCGACCATCGTTCCAACACCAGTATCAACAAATGCATCAAATATTTTTGAAACTAAGAATACGAGACCACCATAGAAAGGAGAAATACCAAGAATATCTGTAAAAAACTTGAGCAAATAGATTTGTCCCATATCAAACATCATTCCGTTACCTAAGTCTCCAAAACCATAGGATAACTTCTCTTTAAACTTTAACCTTGGTGCTTCAATTTCTTTAAATTTCTTTAATTTCCTACTAGTTGGTTTCAATTTTGCTGTAACCATAATGATTACCTCTTTCCCTATAAACAAAATACCGTACATTTCACTTCTGTAAATTTTGTTTAATAGATTGTTTTTGTTAGCGATTGTGGCCAGCAATCTAATCTAGGTATATAGTTGTAAGCGTTTTCTTATATGCCTAAATTTTTTTATCTCTCACATAAGCTATTTTATGATCTAATCAAATCCCCATAGACTATATATTTGAGATCTTAAGTTCATTATATTTTTTCCATTGTAAGACTTCAACGAAAAATAACAACGTTGTTATTTTCTGTAAAAATTTAAATATAGTAAATCCATTTATTTTTACATGCTTAAGTTCGATGGTTACTATACTTATCACTATCTTCAATAACAGAAAGATTCAATCGTTTTTTTAATGGCTCTATGATTCTAAAATCATGTTATGTTGTCAATTCTCCCATTGTATATCTATATTTTATTGAATCATTGATATTTTTATAAAAAAATTAACATAAATAGCAAAATCACATCAGGATGTTAATTCCATCCTCTCTGCTCCATTCGAAATCTCAATGGTGTAATACCATAATATTTTTTAAAGCATTGTGTAAAATAACTTTGTTCGCTAAAGCCAACATGTTTAGCGATTTCTGAAATTGACATTTTCGTCCTCAGAATTAAATCGTGACCTTTTTGCAATCTCAATTCTAGAATAAATTGTGAAATTGATTTATGTAGTTCATGGTTAAATACCCGCGATAAATAACTTGGAGCTAAATCGACTTGTTGTGCTAACAGTTGTAATGTCAGTTGTTGATTCAAGTTACTTTCAATGTATTGAACAACTTTGCTAATTTTAGGACTGTATTCATTGGCTTTGATTTTCATTGCGGCTTCTGCATAATCGATTACCAATGATTGGATATGTTCATTGATTTCATGTATATCTCTCGTCTGATGTATTCGTTTAGCATACTTTGCAGATAATTCATCTATTTTTATGAGATTTACGCCTGCCCTTTCAATAGCTTTTCTGCATAGTGTATTTAATAAAAATGCTTTATATTGCTCATTTGATATCGTATCATCTGTCCTTCGTAATCCAACTACTGATAAATTAATATATTTTAAAATAGCTAATGCCTCGTGAACATTGCCATATTCTACGGCAGTCAGCAACTGGTTTTCTAACTTATAGCGATATTCTAAGTCTTCCACAGCATAATCCATTTGTGCTCGTGTTTCTGCAATGCCCGCTTCACTCATATGAAATTTAAAATCAATCTGCTCAATTTCATATAAAGTATTTCTATTTTTCAAAAATTGTATTGCTAATCGACATAACTTTTTGGCTTTAACATGATGACATAACGGTATTTTTAATAAATATTGTTTTAATATACCATTATGCGAACTTGCGATATTTAACTGTTCTAAAATATCGAAGCATTGCTGCTCATTTGGACGATGTTCAATATATGGACCAATAATATAAATCCGCTTATACTTTTTAAATTTAAAGAGCAAAAAATTTATCCCTAACCGATTACAATAGTGATAAATTTTATTACTGTTCATATTTTGTAAAAAAATCTTTAACTCATGCTTAAAGCTCTTCCGTTTTGTATTGGTAAAAGGCGTTTTTATCTTATTTGTTACACCTTTTAAATCCTCTTGCTCAAATGCTTCTAATTGAATTCCCAATAATTGTTGTGCATGTGCTTGTAATATATCTAAAGTTTCTTCATTCAAAAAAACACCCCATTCCTATGATTTCATTATAGCGAAAAAATAAGAATGAGGTATATATTTTTTATATTTTGTATAAAGTCATAAAATAACAAATTATTTTTATACAAATAGACTAAGTAACAAGATGAATACTAACCCTGAAACAGAAATAATCGTTTCTAATAATGACCATGTTAAGAAAGTTTCTTTTACAGTTAAACCAAAGTATTCCTTGAACATCCAGAAACCAGCGTCATTAACATGTGATAGTATGACACTACCTGCTCCAATAGCTAATACTACTAAAGAAACATTAACGTCTGATGCTTGCAATAGTGGTAATACAATACCTGTAGATGATACTGCAGCAACAGTAGATGAACCAAGTGCAATACGTAATACGGCCGCTACAATCCATGCTAATAATATAGGTGACATTTCAGATCCTTCAAACATCTTAGCAATGGTATCACCAACACCACCATCTATTAAGACTTGTTTGAATGTACCGCCACCACCAATAATTAGTATCATCATACCGATTGGATAAATTGCATTGGACACTGAATCCATAATATCTGCATTCTTACGACCTTGTTTAATACCCATAGTGAAAATTGCAAACAATACTGCAATTAACATTGCAGTTCCAGCTGTACCAATAAAGTAGACAACAGATTCAAAGCCATTTTTTGCCTCTTCATGTCCAGTTACTAATTGAACAATTGTAGATAGTAACATTAATATAACTGGAGAAACAGCTGTTAATAAACTAATACCAAAACCAGGCATTTCTGATTCTTTAAATTCTTTTTGTGCACCTAGAGATGAAATATCGCCTTCACGTTTATATGCAGATGGTGTGATTTTTTGTGCTATTTTATTAAAAATTGGACCAGCAATAATTGTTACAGGAATGGCTATAATAATACCATATAACAGAACATGCCCTAAATTTGCTTTTAATTCTTTAGCAATGACAACAGGACCTGGATGTGGTGGTAAGAAACCATGTGTAACTGATAATGCCACAACCATTGGTAGTCCCAATTTCAATTGTGAAACGTTCGCACGTTTAGCAATTGTAAATACTAATGGAATTAATAATACTAATCCTACTTCAAAGAATAATGCAATCCCAACAATAAAGGCTGCGATGAGCATAGCCCACTGCACGTGCTTTTGACCAAACTTATTAATCAATGTATCGGCAATTCGTGTAGCACCGCCACCATCGGCTAGCAATTTACCTAGAATTGCTCCTAAACCAAAGATAAGTGCAATGTGACCTAATGTACTGCCCATACCATTTTCAATTGTTTCAATTATTTTATCTAAAGGCATACCTAGTAATATTGCAGTGACAATTGACGTAATGATTAGTGAAATAAATGTATTCAATTTTAAAAATATAATTAATCCCAATAATACTATAATCCCTATTACCACAGTGATAAGTGGCCAGATCATTTCAAACATAATCGTTCTCCCCTTCCAGATTCAAACACAAAATACAATTTAAAGTAATTCATTTAATGTTTGATAACGCTTTCTTTTCCTTGTAAAATTTTTTCTTACTATCATTCAATTTATTATTAAAGGTATAGTCCAGAAAACGATTGATTCTATGTATTTATCATATAAAATCTTAACGTTTTCTAACTACCTTCTTATTGCATTAATACAACGCTTCTTAATCTGTCATATGCTCACGCTGGAAATTGGCAATTTCAGTATATCTTTCTTCCAGTGAACGGCTTAAATTTATGAAAATACTAATTAATTGTTGATAAACCTTAACATTTTCTTGATTTGGCGCATGTGCATTAGTCGTACCAACCATTTCTTCAATAATTGAGAAGTCTTCAATTTCACCGAGTGCTTTTAATCCAAGTACACAAGCACCGAGACAAGAGCTTTCATAACTTTCAGGTACAATTAAATTCGTATCAAATATATCTGCCATCA
Source organism: Staphylococcus gallinarum (assembly GCF_029774255.1). Classification (NCBI taxonomy): domain Bacteria; kingdom Bacillati; phylum Bacillota; class Bacilli; order Caryophanales; family Staphylococcaceae; genus Staphylococcus; species Staphylococcus gallinarum. The sequence continues at coordinate 541,067 of NZ_CP069082.1, read as the reverse complement.
TCTGACGCCACACTTCACTTTTGGCAAATCCACCGGTTGCTTTAATAGTAGATGGTGTTTCATTCATAACTTCAATGAGTGCTAAATAAACAGTATAAAGATTATATAAGACGCCTTCTAACGCAGCTCTAATCATATGTTCTTTCTTATGCGACAATGTCAAACCAAAGAATGAACCACGTGCATCAGCACTCCAAAGTGGTGCACGTTCACCAGCTAAATAGGGATGGAATATTAAACCTTCTGCTCCTGGTTTAACGCGGCTCGCAATTTTAGTTAGCACATCATATGGATCCACTCCCAAACGTTTAGCAGTCTCAACTTCACTAGCTAACATCTCATCACGCAACCATCGAAGTACAACACCACCATTATTAACTGGTCCACCAATGACATAGTGATCTTCAGTTAATACGTAGCAGAAGATACGTCCTTTATAATCTGTTCGTGGCTTGTCTATTACCGTTCGAATGGCGCCTGATGTACCAATCGTCACTGCCACTTCTCCTTTTTTGTAAGCATTAACTCCTAAATTTGATAACACACCATCACTCGCACCAACGATTACTGGCGTGTCTGGATCAATGCCCATTAGCGCAGCATATCTATGTTTCATACCTTTAAGTATATGTGTCGTTGGAACAATTTCAGGTAACTGTTCTTCCGTTATACCTAATAATGATAATGCTTCTGTATCCCATTTTAATGTTTCAAGATTAAACATTCCCGTAGAAGACGCCATCGATTGATCAATTACAAATTTTTCAAATAAGTGATAAAAGATATACGTCTTAATATCAGCAAACATTGCTGTTTGATTAAATATTTCTTGTTGTTCGTGTTTCATCCAAAAAATCTTTGCTAGTGGAGACATTGGATGTATCGGTGTTCCTGTTCTTTTGTATATTTCAATACCATTATGTTCATTTTTTATGATATCTGCATATTTACTTGCACGATTATCAGCCCAAGTCAGATTTTCAGTTAACCTTTGATTACTCGCATCCATTGAGATTAAACTATGCATTTGCGCACTAAAGGAAATTAACTTCAAATCTTCTTTCGCAATATTCGCTTCACGCATTACATATTTAATTGTCATCAACACGGCATCAAACAATTCATCTGGATTCTCTTCTGATACATCTACATTAGGTGTATGTAATGGGTATCCAATATTATGTTTCATGATAAATTGACCTTTTTCGTCATAGAGTACTGACTTAGTACTTGTTGTTCCAATATCTACACCTATCATATATTTCATGATATTTCCTCCTATTTCCTTTTAAGCTACATTTGATTAGCTCAACCAAAAGCTATCGATGTCTTCTCCTACATCATCAAAATTCAAATGAAAGGCCTCTCTTAACTTAATTGCATCTTGATTTGCTATGGCCTCTACAAAAACTTCATGGTTTTTATGGATACGTTCGAAATCTTCCGGATCTTCTGCCATACGTCGTCTCATTGACAATAAGATTAATGCTTCCATCACTGGCTTTAAATTATTCCAATATGTCTTTAAATATTGATGTTTAGACGCTAATATCGTCACCTCATGAAACTTCATATCATGTTCAGTAAATGCTTCTGCATCTTCAAATTGAACTGCTACTTTCATCATTTCTAATTGCTTTCGTAATTCTTTAACAATTGCATCATGATTTAGCGATTTGATACGACTAAATGCAAATGACTCTAGCATAATTCTTAAATCATAAAGTTCTTTCTTTTCTTTATCTTCAAATGGTAATACTTCTGCACCCATTCTCTCTAAATTGATTAATTGATCTTGCTTTAATAATTTAAAAGCATCTCGAACTGGAGATCGACTTACATTAAATTCTTTGGCAATCTGATTTTCGGTTAATAGTGTATCTGTTTTAATTGTGCCAGCAACGATTCTTAATCTAATTTCAGCAGCGATAGCCTCACCTTTAGAAACACCCTCTAACCATCTTTCAGGATATTCATAAGTCATATGAACGCACCTCTTAATTCGGTTAATATACTTGTATACAAGTATGGTAATACACAACCATTAATATTGCAAGCGTTTGCAAACGTATCATTATGGGTTACTAAAACTAAAAAGACCGAAATACCGGTCATTCAACTCGATATTTCGGTCCATAAATTTTTTATTTTTTCATAGCTATACAATCATTTGTTTCATAACAGTTTGGACATTTAAGCGCTCTAGTCTTAGGCGTATGTCTTGCTAATGTCCATGTTATAAATTCTGGAATAAATTTCTGCTGGCAATTTGGACATAAATATTCTACACTTTTGTAATATTTATATGTAAATGCTGTAGTGATTAAGAAAAATGGTGGTAAATTAAATAAGATAGGTTTCCAACTTTTTTTATACATACTATAAATAACAAAGCTATATTGAGCTACAAACAAGGTAATTAATTTAGAAGTAAATGCCATTGGCAATTTCCTATGTTTCGTATTTTCTTTTATATATTGCTGTGTATCAATTAATTTAGTGTAAGATTCTGTGCTACTTTCGCTAATATATTTTTGATACTGTTTCATATCTCTCTCCAATGTTTTTAACTCGTGTATCTCTTCTTCAACTTGTACTAGCTTTTCATTTATTAATGCTCTGATAACATTGAGTTCAACCTTTTCATCAAACAACAACTTAATATCTTTTAATTTAAATCCAAAGGACTTAAGTATGAGTATCATTTCTAATTTTTCTTTACTATTTTTATCAAAATAGCGTCTTCCATTATTTGAACTCGCATTTAACAATCCTTTATTATCATAATATTGTATTGTTCGAACAGAAACATTACATATTTTTGCTAAGTCACCTGTTTGATATAACGTCATATAACAACCTCCTTACTGATCATCCTAATATATAACGCTACGTAATAAACAAGGGATTCATAAAAAAAGTTAGCAAGTTCAAATTACCTAACTCACTAACTTCTTACAATTATGCGTAATTATTTATTTTGATTAGACATCAAATACTTCTGTTCTGATGTTTTGCATCTTACCTTCTACAGCAGTGATGTCATTTGCACACTGCTTTAAGACCGAACGATATTTTTCTGTATTTGTATCATTTTTATAGCGTATTTTATGTTCCAAACTAGCCCACATATCCATACCAATCGTTCTAATTTGAATTTCTACAGGTACTGTCTCTAGAGAATGTGCTAAAAACACAGGAACAGAAACGACAATATGCAAACTACGATAGCCATTATCTTTAGGATTTTGTATATAGTCTTTCCGTTTAATCAACTTTACATCATCTTGTTTTAACAATAGTGACTCAATAACATATATATCATCAATATAGTTACAAACAACACGAATACCTGCTATATCTTGGATATATTCTTTCGCAGATTCTGATGATATCTCACATCCCTTGCGCTTTAACTTCTGAATCAAACTCCGCAACTCTTTCACACGACGCTCCATATGATGGATTGGATTATGTTTATATAATTGCTGAAAATGATCATCTAGAATATCCAACTTGGTACTAATTTCTTTTAATGCAGATGAATATAATTGTTCTAACTCTACAAAGCCAATTAACATATCAAAGGCAGAGTCAGTGTTATTAAATTGTCCGAGACTCTCTTTGAAATCTTCTTTCAAATCTTCAATATTTAGTGAAGATTTTCTTTCCATATACATGCATTGTGCCTCCATTTAATACAATCGTAATACCATCTCATCTTTTTTAATTACGACCACTATTTAATTACTAAATTTCACTTATATAATTAACTCATATTATTAGAATATTTATGTCATTACTTTATCATCTTGTAAAATGAAACATTATTTTACAATACAAATTCATATTATTCATCTTTTTTATGCTCAATTATTTCTGTCTGTCTATTATCAGCAATGTTACGAGCACGCTTCATAGCATCTTCCTTTTTATCAAAACTATCAGATGCTTGCTTTGCACCTTCTGATTTAATTTTCCATACGTCTTCCTCGAAATACACATGCACATCTTGATTATTAAGCTTAGGATTCGCTGAATCATCTTTATCATGTAACGTAATTTTTTTATTTTGCAATTCTTCTAATTCTTCTTTTGTCGCATCTTTATACCAAGATTCTGCTTGTTTCGTTGCAATAGGAATAGCACGATCTTCTTTATATCCATCTTTTAACATTGCATTACCGATATCAATTGCTTTTTTACGTTCTAGTTTATCTAGATTCTTCCAACTTTGAGGATAGTCATCCATAGTCCAAGGCATAAAAAAACTCCTATCTCTTGTAGTTTTCTTATTAATTACCTCTTTTCTTAATCTATTAAACAGTATTTAAATAACGTCTAAATTATATAATCATTCTATATAGCGACGTTATCTTAGACATCCCTCTCTGTAACCGTACACAAACGGCAGTCTGAGATACCTCACTTACTTTAATTTGTTATGATGAGATATTGCGTGTTACAGGCCAAACAAAAAAAGAGGTCAATCCATGATAAATCATGAATTGACCTCTTTAATGTCTGTCTATTTAATTTGTTGGATGTAGTAGTGAAACATTCTTTCTAGCATTAATACAATTACTTTGGATGTGTTCTAAAGCATTTCTAATATAAGTATATTGAGGTAACATCGGTATTTCTTGAACTTGGATATTAGTGCCTCGTTCAAAATGCTTGGCTATATTTTCGAATATCAGTAAATATTGTGCCATTGTCTCATCTGATATATGATAACGTTGTTCATTACTTAACGCTCTTCTAAATATAAAATTTATCTCTTCTAACGCATATATACTTGGATAATAGTATTGAATTGCATTTTTATTACTAAACAATTCACCGTTTGCACTATTATAAACTTGAATCATATTATTTAACTTTACACTTAGCTTCAACATTTCATTCTTTTCATGTTCAACAGATGCATACTTATTAGATGAAAATAAATAATGAAATACAACTGCTTCATTACGTGTTACATCGGCCAATGTATTTGGCAGCATAGACGAGGCTGTCTTTTTCCCAATGAATAACAAGCAAACAACTGCAATGACGATACCTACAATAACATCAATGATTCTTGGGAATGCAACTTGTATCGACAAATGTTGCGAAGCTAAACCATTTAACAACAGAACCTGTATTGTTATAAATATTACAGCAATAGAATAATTAGCCCCAACTAACATTTCCGTAAATCCAGCAGCTACAGCAAGTAAAATAATAGCCACAGGTATCGGTGGTACTGATAATAGTATGAGCGATAACACTAGCACCCCTAATATTGTCCCAATACCTCTAGCGCCAGCACGTTCAAAGCTTTGTAATGTAGTTGAACCTAATAAAATCGTGTGCGTACTGAGAGGTATCCAATAAGCTTTATCAAAGTCAAACATGAGTGCAATGAAGATTGAAATCGCCATAATCACGGTATAGCGAATGGTACTTCTGAATGTAAATGAATCCAAGGTTAAATTATTAATTAAACGATGGCCATATATTGGCATTCTATAATCAACTTCATGTTCAACACGTTCATTATCAGCATTAATTATTGCATCGACTTTAAATATATTGTCGACTAAGTTTTTGTATTGTGCTTCAAACTCTACTTTTTCTGTCCACTGCTTTCTAACAATACCTTTTGAAAAGACTAATTTAATTACAAAATCAGCCATTTCTTTAATCACATTAGGCAATGGTCGTGCATTTTTTTCATTTAATTCTAGTAATTCTGAGAAGATACCTTGCGCTGTATTATGCAACAATAATATACGCTGAAACCTTGGTGAACCTTTAGATTTAGCGGTACTCGATGTAATTAATTGATTGTCCGAATTCCTAAAGGCTGTAACTGCAAATTGCGATGCCTTTTGAAAGGCGTCTGGATTATCAAAGTTATGTACTAATTGCTTTATCATATTAAAGTCATTTTTTATCGCTTTCATTTCTGCTGTTTCCCGGGAAATAGCGATTGTTAATATCACCATTAAAGTTGCTATTATGCCACCAATAAACATGCATAAACCTCTATATAATGCATCTTCTGGTGCGACAGGTAAATTGATTGGTAAACTGAATGCCACGATAAAGAATATTGAAGAAGGACCTGGTATGTTTAATGAGCTAAAAATGTAGTATGGTATCACAGTGATTATAAGTAGTAACACCCCGAATATGAGTGGTTGATTTACTGTTAAAGTGCCTAACATCATGGCTATAGATAGGCCGACTGTCGAGAATAATACGACTCGCAATTTTGCCTGTGCTGGTCCACCAAACACATAAATATGCGCTAATGTACCTGTAGCTATCAACAAACCAGTTGAAAAATGATTGGTGATATAGCCTACAAACAATGGAATAAGCATTAATATGCATTGCCTAAACCCTTTTGCAACATCGATTTTCATCGTATTAACTTTAATTAAGGATCTTAAATATTTAATCAATGTTGACATAAGCATCTCCTTTTTATTTTTTTGTTATTGTTCTACTACTAAAGCATATATTATAAAGGCTACAAAGACATGTACCATTCACCAATATACTAAAAGCATAGTTTTAATTATTCAGTTGACGCATCGACATTTAAAATAAGCAGTTAAGCTAAGTTAGCGTATAACGCTATCCTACATACTACTAATAACAGTCTTGCGCTTGTCAAAGACGCTATCGTTATATTTTATCACTTTTTTGTTATACTTCTAGTTCTTATAAGAAATATACAATATTGTTTTCAATCTATTGTAAGATAGACTAAGCACGATAATACGTTTACCGGCAGCTATCCTTCGCTCTAATTTATACTATTCAATTTCATTAATATCTTCAGCTACTGTAGAATGATCAATATCCGATTCTAAAAAAGCTTGGTCGTTGACAGGAAAGTGTTGCTCTAGCGTTTCAATATTACTAATTTCTATTGTGCCACTATTAAGTTCAAAGTCCAAGATATGACCACCTACTGTCTTGTCTTCATCTACAAAATGCAAATGGAATCCACTTGCTGCAATCCCATGGAATAATTCTGGAGTATAGAATCCTACCACAGTTCCGTTAATTTGCTCATATACAAATTCAGGTTGTTTATCGGCCGAATATTTAAGTTTGGTGTATGGTTTTTCTTGTTTAGGCATCATGCGCACGTGCATTGTTTCAAACTTACCTGTTATTTTCACGGCAAAGAATATATTTTCACTTGCGGCTTTTCCTTTAATATCTTCTAGCAAACTATCAGCATCTGTAATATGCGGAACGAAATAAGAATAATCTGCTTCGAAAGGTGTTACTGTAGCATATGGTGTACATTCAGACCCTGATAATTTTCTAAATCCACCTAAGGCATCAGCATGATATGCAACGCCATTATCAATGATTACTTCGCCATCACAACCTGTCAATGTACCTATACCAAGATCACCCTTTTTTAATATTTCATCGATAGTTGCTGTTCCGTCTAATATCCCAGCCATTAACGTTCCTAACGTTCCGTGTTGATATAACATAGTAAATTCTCTCCTTATTCAACCCAAAATTAATCACATTACATATAATTCACCTTAAAATTATACACGTTTCAATTTATTTATAATAGTATTGCGCTTATCGCAATAAAAAAAGCCTAGCAACTTTATCTGTTGTCTAGGCTCTCGCACTCAATTATGCTTTATCTTGTAACACTTTAATTTCAGGCTTTTCAACTAAATACTGACTAACTTCTTTGAAAAACTGCTGGAAATGAGCAGAATTATTATGTGCTTCTACTGCCGCTTCATCTTCGTATCGTTCAATAAAAGCAAATGTATTCGGTTCATTTGTTTGTTCAAAATGTTGATAAAATAATGAACCCGATTCGTTATTCGCACCCTCAACTAAAGGTTTAACTAACTCTAAGTAATTTTCGCGTTGTGCTGGATTCACTTTCATAATGGCATTAATTGTAATCATATTTTTCCCTCCTAGGGTAATCAATTATACTCAATTCTTTCCCTATTGCAATGATTACAAACTTTATAAATCTTTTTTATCAATTAACAGTGGTTTATCAGGAGTAACAAAGAACCACATAATAATCGCAAAGATCACTGGGATGATAACCAGTTCAAGCGTCATTGTCCAACCTACAACATCAACCATCATACCTGCAAGTAATGGACTTAATAATGCACCTATGTTCCCCCACAAATTCATCCAACCAGAAACTGAACCTGAGAAATTGCGTCCTAAATCAGTTGCTGCAGCCCAACTCATACCAGTTGCTATACCAATACCACCTAAACATAACGATAGCCAGAATACATTAACAACTAGACTATCTGTTTGTATCGACATAAATAAAGAAATACTAAAGATAATAAACCCAATAATCGCAATAGATGCCCTAGCAACAAAACGAGACTTACCACTTTGTAGTAATTTATCTGAAATCGCACCACCAAAGAGAATCAAAATAAACATAGCGATCCATGGTGCACCAGCTGCCCAAGCCATATCAGGATCACTTAACTTCACATGATATTGTTCTGATAAATAAGTTGGCAACCAAATTAAAAATAATGATACGACAAATTGTACAACGAAATATTGTGCTGCAATCGCATAAAAGCTAAAGCGTTTAAAAAATAATTTCCATGGTGCATTTGACTTTTCAGTCTTAATAACGTCTCGATTCTCAACGATAAAGCGTTTCTCTGCTTCATTCACCATTTTATGTTGCTCTGGTAAATCCTTGGCAATAATCACCCATAAAATAGAGATTAAGATTCCAACGGCACCAAATATATAAAATACTGCTTGCCAACCGAACATATTGACGATGGCAATCGTCACAACTGGAGCAATTACAGGGCCAAAATATGAACCAGCTAATAAAACACTAGACGCGCGCCCTTTTTCTCCTTTAGAAAACCAAAATGAATTGAACACGGCATTCGATGGATACATTGGCGCTTCACCTACACCAAATAAGAAACGCACTGCATATAACACACCGTGATTTTTAACTACACCAGTTAAAATTGTAAATGCACTCCACCATACTAATGCAATAGTTAACATTTTTTTAGAGCCAAACTTTTCCGCTAAAAATCCTGACGGCACTTGCATTAATGCATAACCTAATGAGAAGAACGATGCTAACAAACCAAATTGAGTCTTGTTCATGTGCAAGTCTTCCATCATAGGCCCTGCAATAATAGATATATTTGAACGGTCCATATAAGCAATGACACCTATGATAAAGAACGCTATCGCAAAATACCACCTTATGTTTGATCTTTTCTCTTCCATACACTCTCCACACTTTCTCCCTAAAGTTACAAGTCATCATATGACCTATTGTTTCTCTAGATATTACCACAATGTGTAATCGCTTACAATAAAATTTTTACAAATTTGTTAATATTTATCCTTAGTTAATTCATACTAAAGTAGTACCATTTTTTTCTGCATAGTTTGTAATTTTAGATTATAATAAGGGCATGTGATTTTTAAATTTCATTACATCTGTGATGCTCAATATCAAAGGAGTTTAATGTTTTATTATGGAACAAATATTAACTAGTTTTATTAGTACTTGGGGCTATGTTGCCATAGCTATATTGATTCTTTTAGAAAACATCTTACCTTTTATACCATCTGAAATTATTTTAACCTTTGCTGGATTAATGTCAGTAAAATCAGACCTAACAATCCCAACATTATTTATCATCTCAACTATTTCTTCTTTAGTCGGTTTGCTCGTATTATATTACATTAGTAGACTTGTCTCAGAAGAACGTTTATACCGCTTTGTAGATAAATATGGCAAGTGGATTAAATTAAAGGGTAAAGACGTTGCACGTGCCAATGATTGGTTCAAAAAATATGGTACGCTGGCAGTTTTTATATGTCGCTTTATTCCTGTCTTACGTGTTCTTATTACAATCCCTGCCGGCATCAATAGAATGAACGTTATCATCTTTATGATATTGTCATTAATTGGTACAACAATTTGGAACTTCGCACTTATTTTTCTAGGAAAAATGTTAAGTGGTAGTTGGGATGCATTGATGAATGGTTTACATACATATTCATATATCATGTACGTTATCATTGCACTAGCTATTATTTATGTTCTATTTCGTCTGTTCAAAAAGGATAGAGTAAAATAATTATAAGTAAGTATCTTTGGCAAACTTAAATACTTGTAAAGAGAAGTCTTCTTCATATTAATAAGTGTTTTGAACATCAATTCCAAAAAAATAGCACCCAGATGATTGAATTTATCTGGGTGCTATTTTTATTCATACTATGCGTATTATTAGTTCACTTGTCTAGAATATATCTCAGCCTTAGCTTTTAACTGACCTTGTTCCTTCAAATGCCTCAACAAAAATATTTTGCCACGATAAGGTAATAAAATCATTGAAACAATCTCTGTAGGTGATTTCAATTAGCAATTTAGCGCTACACCATATCATCCAATCACAACTGTCTTAAATTTCTATTCAATTACGTTCGTTATGACTAATGTGACTTAAGCAAATTTATGCAGATTAACTAATAATAACTGATATCCGTCTATCCATATTGAAACAGCCTTTTCACCAACTAAGCTTTTTAACATCTTAATTTTATAAGTAACAATGCCCTAACTAATACAGCAAAAAAGACTAACTTCCCCCTTTGAAGTTAGCCTCAACCGTTCAATTTATTTCTCCCTTTTTAATTAATAATAGTGAATCAGCACCAATTATTAACTTTGACTTACACTTTTCATCATAATTTAACCCCTTTTAAATTATAATGTCGCCTAAAACAACTAAAGACGAATGTGTGTCAATTCCATACACCATATTCAAATATAAATGTATAGAATTGAATCAACAGACATGATAATATCCATATTCAATTGACATATGGATGAGATCAAACTGTACCGACCAACAGCTTGAAACTATATGTCTCTGCGACTTATCCTTTCTAAATAAAAAGACACTAAAAAATGTGATTTAAACGTTAATATTTATTGTGCATTTTATATTAACCCAATGCGTAAACGTTCCGTTACAATCTATTACACAACCTTCGCTGACATGAGACTCCGGAATATATGGTAATGTAATAAAGCCTGACCCTTACACAAAGAATATAAATAACCTTCACAATAATTCATACATGATAGTATGATGATACTAACGTTAACTACTATGTATATAGTAAAACCACCTAATTAAATCATAGTAACAATAAATATATAATGAAATGTATGCGCCCAATAACCCCTTATTTAATTGACACATTGCATCACACTATATTTCTAAGGAAAGTATGATTTAAAACTACTACTGAAAAAATTAAGTAATAAGTCCACTCCACTACATTATAATTTAATCAGTATATGTCACCCCAAATGTAAACAGAAAAAATAACTCCCTTATAATTTTGTTACATGCATTTATTATACAAAATTATTAGAATTTTTAAAGTACTCTAAGACATTTTTTTGTAAAAATTCTCCTGTTTTTTTCAAATCAGCAGCTTAAAAGCCGTAACAAAGGCATTCAAAGACGCAAAAACAATCGTTGTAATTATACACTAAAAAGGGATTAAAACACTAATTACATCGGTATAAATAATATATTTCGCAATACCTTTATACAAAATAGCCAATTTTTTATATTTGAGTAACATAAGTGTTTTAAAACGCAGATTATCTTGATAATACGACCATTTTCACTATAATCATTAGCCTTTTCTAAAAAACACATTTTCCAATTCATATTTTAGAATTTATCCTACTTTCATAATATAATATGAACTAGACACAGATAGCGCATTTAATGCTACAATATACTACAAATAAAGAAAACGCTTGCAGTAGTGTTTTTAATGAAAATAAATCAACTGGAGTGACACTAATAATGCCAAGAACAACAGATAAAAGCGTAAAGAGCAGATATTTAGATTTACTTGCAGAACAATTTAACAATAAAGAAGAATTAGCAACAGAAATTATAAATTTAGAATCTATATTAGAATTACCTAAAGGCACTGAACACTTTGTCAGTGATTTACACGGTGAATTCCAATCATTCCAACACGTTCTCCGAAACGGTTCAGGCAATGTTAGATCAAAAATTAATGATATCTTCCAAGATACATTGACACGCAAAGAAATTAATGAATTTGCTGCTCTCGTTTATTACCCTGAGGAAAAGTTGAACCTAATTAAAAATAGCTTTAATTCTAAATCAGAATTAAATGAATGGTATATCACTACGATTAATCGTCTAATCAAATTAATCACATATGCTTCATCTAAATACACACGTACAAAATTACGTAAATCATTACCTAAAAATTATGTATTTATTATTGAAGAATTATTATATAAGAGCAATAAATATAACAACAAGAAATCATATTATGATAAATTGATAAACCAAATCATTGATTTAGAACAATCAGATGACTTAATTATTGGCTTATCATTCACTGTACAACATCTTGTCGTAAACCATTTGCATGTCGTAGGAGATATTTATGATCGTGGTCCAGATCCAGATAAAATTATGGAAACACTCATTAACTACCCTTCAGTCGATATTCAATGGGGAAACCATGATGTCTTATGGATTGGCGCATACGCTGGCTCTAAAGTTTGCCTAGCCAATTTATTGCGTATATGTGCACGTTATGACAATTTAGACATTATTGAAGATGCCTATGGAATTAACTTGCGACCTTTACTAACATTGGCTGAGAAATATTATGATGGTACGAACAAAGCCTTTAAACCTAAAAATTCTGAAGGTTTATCAGACAGAGAATTAGAGCAAATCACAAAAATCCATCAAGCAATTGCCATTATTCAATTTAAATTAGAGGCACCTATTATTAAGAGAAGACCAAACTTTGAAATGGAAGAACGCTTAGTGCTTGAAAGTATTGATTACGATAAAAACGAAGCAACACTCTATGGCAAAACATATCCATTAGAACACACATGCTTCCAAACTATTGATCCTGAAAATCCAAATCAACTTATCGACGAAGAAATAGAAGTGATGGACAAGTTACTATTATCCGTACAACAATCCGAAAAGCTAAAACGCCATATGACATTCTTAATGCAAAAAGGCACATTATATTTACCTTATAATGGTAATCTACTCATTCATGGTTGTATTCCTGTTGATGAACATGGTGAGATGGAATCAATGACGATTGACGGTGTGAAATATTACGGTAGAGAATTGTTAGATCACTTTGAAGCATATGTTAGACAAAGCTTTGATCACAAAGATATTCAAGATGATTTAGCAACAGATCTTGTGTGGTATCTATGGACAGGAAAATATTCATCACTATTCGGTAAACGAGCGATGACTACATTTGAGCGTTACTTTATTGCGGATAAATCAGCACATAAAGAAACAAAAAATCCTTACTATCATCTACGTGAAGATGTTAATATGTGTAAAAAGATGCTTAAAAACTTTGGCCTAGATCCAGAGCAAGGCCATATCATTAATGGTCACACGCCAGTAAAGGAAATCGATGGTGAAAATCCTATCAAAGCTGATGGTAAGATGATTGTTATTGATGGCGGCTTTTCTAAAGCTTATCAATCTACAACTGGCATTGCAGGTTACACATTACTTTATAATTCATTTGGTATGCAACTTGTTGCACATCAACATTTTAATTCAAAGAAACATGTGTTATTAAATGGTGCAGACGAATTATCAATTCGCCGTGTAGTCGATAAAGAACTAAAACGTAAAAAGATTCGTGACACTAATACCGGTGAAAAAATACAAGAAAAAATAAATATTTTAAAAGAACTTATGCACGACCGCTTCGTCCAATAAACAATGAATAAATTATCTAATCATCATCTCATCTTTATTAAACAACTCATTTATAAGTACAGTTTTTTAAAGAGAGCTAACTAATCATTTTATACTTAAGACACCTAATTATTTTAGTTTAGAGTTAGTAACTAAAGTAATCGAAGGTGTCTTATTTTTGCAGTATGACATTGTAAAACTGTAGATAACTAAAATGTGATATGCGTTTAACAAGATTCCTGTGAAAGTAATACACGTTTCGAAGATTCAATTTTCAGATGTTAGCTCCTAATAAAACGTTCCGACATGCAATTAAGCCAGCAAATGAGTGTTCACATAATCATTTACTGGCTTAATTTATAGTATTCAAACCTTAATCGCTATCGTTTCTTTCAAATTCAAGCGAACTAGAGTATTTTATTTAAATATTTTGATGTAAATATGCATCCTTTAAATAACCAATCGTACCACTTTCATGCTCTAATAATTTATTGTTAATACGTTTAAACGTAACTACTTTGTTAGTGCTAATATGATAAAGAATCATATCATTTTCCGTTAATTGATCTTTCTGTTCGATAGGTAATTCTAAAATATTATGCTGCGTTATAAATCGATTAAACCAATGTGCAGTAAAGTTCCAATCGAACAAAATATGATTGCGAATTGGTCCATCTAAATTCGTTCTTGCATGTTCATCACTGAATGACACTGGCATTATATCTACATTATTCAATCCAAACTCTGGTACTAACTCATTAAATGCTAAACTATTAAAGACAAAAGACTGTGTCATCAGTATACATTTATTATACCTTGTCATATCTGCATAAATACGGTCGCCACTTGATAATAAATTCCCTTCAAATACTTCAAAATCTAAATCTTTTGCACGTTTTGATGTATTATCAAATAAATTAAACGTCATCACTGGTATATTATGTTCCCGTAATTTCGCACCTAAATGGAATGAAAATTCACTCTCACCAACGATGATTACACCAGGTGGTTCAGTACTTGATAAATTCATTACTTTACTTAATGGCAAGAAACTAAATCCATAAATCACCACTGTAACAAATACTAGTCCAAAGGTCACAGGCGTGATATATTCCGCCATAGGTGTATTTTTTTCCACAAATAAACCTGCGAAGAATTGAGCTACAGTTAACACTACAATACCTCTTGGAGCCATCATTGACACCATCGCTCGTTCACGCTTTGAAATTTCTGTATTGATCGTTGCCAGTAGAACCGAAATAGGTCTAACTAGAATAATCATAATTGCACAAAATACAAAGAGCTGCCACGAGATTACATTTTTCAAGACATCTAGTGTTAATGATGATGTAATTAAAATAAATACTGTAGATATCATTATGGATGATGTATTTTCTATAAAATGATCTGATTCCTTAAATATTAAATCATGACGTTTCATTCGAGCCATCATCAAACCAAATATTGTAACTGCAAGTAATCCAGATTCTGGTAAAAATTCATCACATATCGCAAATATAAGTAAAATGAATACCAACTGTATAGGTGGCATTAAATTTTGTGGTATTAAATCTCGTTTAATTAACCACATAAATAGATATGATGCAGCAAATCCAATAATAATCGCTACACCTAACCTAAATATAAAACTGAATAAAATAGGTAAATTGAAACCTTGTTCCATAATTTCAAAGATATAGAAAGCCCCTAATGCTAACATAGGACCTATAGGGTCTAAGATAATACTTTCCCATCTTAATATTGAATCTACACTTTTACGCACCTTCGCTTGTTTTAATAGTGGCTGAATCACTGTAGGACCTGTAATTAAAAACAGTCCTCCTAAAACTAGGGATATAGACAATGAAAAACCAATAACATAATGCAATGCAACGGCTCCCAATACCCAAGCGATAATTGCACCAATAGTAATAATGCGTATCACTGCTTTCGATATCCCTTTGAGCTCTCTAAAATCTAAATTACTACTTCCTTCAAATAGTATTATAGCAACCGCTAAAGATACCAAAGGGCTAAACACAGATTCTCCTAAACTTTCTTGTGGATTTATCAAGCCAAATATCGGCCCCACCAATAACCCTACAATTGCCATTACAACAATAGATGGCCATTTAATTCGCGAGGCAAACCATTGACTAAATATACCCAACGCTAAAAATATGACAATCACTAACATTAATGGCAAATTTAATAAAGACACATTTACTCCCTCTCTCTATTTATAAAGTTAAACATCTTCACATTTGCATTTTTACTTTTACTCCCAAAAATGCATTAAGAAAATATCCTACCAAAAAATTTCAATTGACGCATTTAAAGAACCTTCATTATCTACCCAAAGTAATAAAATTCAATCAATGGTTTCTAACATTATTTTTTCATTTAAAATTTAAATGAATATTAAATTTTATATTGATATATTAAATTTAACATTATTGTCACAATTAAATGCGAGAACATTGCACTGTATACTATCGTTGTATCCCTTCTATGCTTTGACATTATAACGTATACAACTATTTTTTCAGACCTTTACAATAGGGTTTCATAATTCTATAATTATTATGAATTTTTTATTAAATCAACATTTATTTTCGAAATGAGATGACTCTATTGAAGTATTGAAATTATATTGCCACAGGATCATACATAATTTCACTTTCATAGATAGTGGATAGGTTCAATCTTAAATTCAATTTTCACTCCCCAAAATATAGAAAGTAAAGAAAGGTGAATCATTGTGAATCAAAGTATTAATTACAAGAAATTTATCGTACCTATCTTGGTTGGCATAATCATTTGGTTAATTACCCCTTTTAGACCAGATGGTGTTGATGCAACAGCTTGGCATATGTTTGCGATATTCGTCGCTACCATTATCGGTTGTATCACTCATCCTTTACCAATTGGTGCAGTAGCAATAATCGGTTTTTCACTAACCGTGTTGACCGGTACAGTAAAAATCGATACTGCTGTAGCTGGTTTTGGTAACAGTAGTATTTGGCTTATCGCTATGGCCTTTTTTATCTCTAGAGGTTTCGTTAAAACAGGCTTAGGTCGCCGTATCGCCTTACAATTTGTTAAATTATTTGGTAAGAAAACATTAGGCTTAGGTTATGCTTTAATTGGTGTGGATTTAATTTTAGCACCCGCAACACCTAGTAATACTGCTAGAGCAGGCGGTATCATGTTCCCTATTATCAATGCTTTATCTCGTTCTTTTGGCTCTAAGCCTGAAGACGGTACACAACGTAAAATGGGTTCATTCTTAATATTCACAGAATTTCACGGTAATTTGATTACTGCAGCAATGTTCTTAACTGCAATGGCGGGTAATCCACTAGCACAGTCACTTGCAAAGCATCAAGGCGTAACAATTTCATGGATGAGCTGGTTCTTAGCTGCGTTGGTTCCAGGGATTCTTTCATTAGTGCTTGTTCCACTTATAATTTATAAATTATATCCACCGGAAATCAAAGAAACACCGAATGCTAAATCATGGGCTCAAAATGAATTAGATGAAATGGGCGTTATGAGTAAGAGTGAAAAATTCATGATTGGTATCTTCTTGATTGCATTAATCTTATGGATATTAGGTAGCGTAATTCATATCGATGCAACGCTTACTGCATTTATTGCATTATCCTTATTATTAATAACAGGTGTTTTAGCGTGGTCCGATATCTTGAATGAAACGGGCGCTTGGAATACTTTAGTATGGTTCTCAATACTCGTTATGATGGCTAATCAATTAAATGAACTTGGCTTTATTCCATGGTTAAGTAAATCTATTTCAGGTAGTTTAGGTGGCTTAAGTTGGCCAATCGTACTTATTATCTTAGTATTATTCTACTTCTACTCACATTACTTATTTGCAAGTTCGACTGCACATGTAAGCGCAATGTATTCTGCTTTACTTGGTGTAGCAATTGCAACTGGTGCGCCACCACTTTATAGTGCATTAATGCTCGGTTTCTTTGGTAACTTAATGGCTTCAACAACACATTATAGTAGTGGTCCAGCTCCTATTTTATATTCAGCTGGCTACGTCACTCAAAATCGTTGGTGGACAATGAACGCGATTCTAGCCATTTTCTATTTCATCGTTTGGCTTGGTATAGGTTCATTATGGATGAAAATTATAGGCTTAATGTAACGTGTGGACTCAAATCAATCTAACCTTGTAAACAACTCAAAGTCATAAAGACAACAACAAAAAACCCAGTCAATGAACTTATGAAAAGTTCATTGACTGGGTTTTATTTATCATTTATTCAACCATTCTGTCGTATGATCGATTGTTGCATATCTTGTTAATATGTTATCCACTAAAAACTGATGCTTGTATTGATCATTATCAGTAACAGCATCTGCTAATATCGTAATTTGGAAATCCTTATCCGCTGCCTCTACCGCTGTAGATAAGACAACCCCACTCGTACTCACTCCAGTCAATACAATGTGGTTTATATTCATACCACGAAGTAACACTTCTAAATTACTTCCGGTAAATGCACTTAATCGATGTTTCACAACTACAGGATCCGTATCTTCTACATGTAAGTCATTAATAATTTGTGTGGACGTAGCTTCTTTCGACATCGGTTGTCCACTTGCTTTATATTGTGAAAACATCTTATTATTCTCAGAAACTTCTAAATAATCACCTGTAAAAGCGACTCTAACGAAAATAACAGGTATATGTCGTGTTCGCGCATCAGCTATCGCTTGTTGATTAGCTCTAATTACCCCTGCGTTGTCCTCTATCCCATTAACAATACCATTTTGCATATCCATTACAATTAATGCACTATTTTTTGTCATATTAAGTACTCCTTTAATTCAAACATCATTACTCTAGCTTAAATTATAGCCAACTTTGTACTGAATTACGAAATTTTGAATTTATCACTTGTTATTAAATATTTACAAAAAAATTGCACAAACATCATACCTACTGTATCAGGTGATGTTTATGCAACTTCTTTTTTTACTTAACTATTCATTATTACTTTCTGACCAGCTATAACACCCGCTTGAGTTAATTCATGACTATTCACCCATACTTCGGTGATGTTTGCCCCAGTTTGCTTAAATAATTCTATAACATGTTTGCTAGCATCCATTGTCACAATTGGATCTCTTTCACCCATTGAAAGTAGCACATTCATATGACTTAAATCCTTATCTTCAGTTATATTTAATGGATATAATGGTGCATATAATAATGCCGCCTTAAACGTTATAGACTCATTTAGTATCATGCTAATAGCAATATTCGAACCATTTGAAAAGCCCACCGGAATTGATTGTTCCACATCAAAGCCATATTTTTCAGCCGCTTCTTTAATAAATGCTGCCAATCTTGTAGTTCTATATTTTAAATCTTCTACGTCATATTGCCCTTCGCCATGACGTTTAAAGAAACGATTCATGCCATTTTCTGAAACTTCACCACGAATACTCAATACACTATAATCCGCATTTAGTGCCGCAGCTAAAGGCATTAAATCATTTTCATCTCCACCTGTGCCATGTAATAAAATAAACGTAGGCGCTTCAGGCTTTCCTTGTTTAAAAATGTGTTCCATACAAATCCTCTTCCTTTCTATTTGTGCGTATTCTTTAAACTGCATAATTAAATTCGAATTGGTGGTAATTGTTGTAACAATGCTTCCTTACGATCTTCATATTGTGGTGGAAACATTAATTGCTCACCTAATTTGTCAAATGGTTCATCAATTGTAAATCCTGGACCTACAGTTGCAAATTCAAATATAATACCACCTCGTTCACGCATATATATTGCTTTAAAGTAATTGCGATCTTTCACTTCAGTAACATGATAGCCTTTGCCAATCATTTTTGCTTGCCATGCGCTATGTGCTTTATTATCAGGTACAGACCATGCGATGTGATGCACAACGCCCACTCCAAAGCGCACACGATTTGCTGGACCTTCTTTTTTAATCATGACATGATGACGCCAATCACCTACAGTAGCTAAGTGAATATACGATGCGTCTTCACCAATTTGCTCTAATCCCATATCTTCTACTAAAGTTGCAAGTGTAGCTTGTGGATTTTCAGTTAACATCGTCACACCATGAAACCCTATTATGTCACGATTAGTCGATGCTTGGTCATCCTCAACAAGTGCGAGTGATAAACCGTGTACATCATTGAATTGTAATGTTGACTGTCCAAATAATGTGGTAACCGTAACTGTGATATTTTGGTCCATTAAGTGTCGTTTCCATACCTCTAAAGTTCCTTTGGGTATTCTGAAAGCAATAGTACCAACTTGTCCATTACCAGTACGCCCCACATGTTCGTTTGGCCAATTAAAAAATGTTAATATCGTACCGTTATCTACATTATTATTTGAAAAATACAGATGATAAGTGCCTGGATCATCAAAATTCACAGTTTTTTTAATTAGTTTTAAATTTAAAATATCTCTGTAAAATGCAATGTTTTCTTCTGGGTTTCCTACGATTGCTGAAATATGATGAATGTGTTGTATTGCTTCCATAACGTTCACTCCTTTTGACATGTCATTATTTTTTAGCGTTTAGTATTGAATGGTCTAATTTCTGATTCGATATAATCACGTTGGTTTTCTAAAAATGGTGGTAATGATAGACTTTCACCCAATGTTTCATACGGTTCATCACCCATAAATCCAGGACCATCAGTAGACACTTCAATCAAGATGTGACCAATACGTGCATAAAGTGCTTCAAAGTAAAATCTATCTACTAATCCTGAATTACCAATTCCAACTTCTTTATATTTTTCTTCCCATTGTGCTATAGCTTCATGGTCTTTCAATCTAAATGATACATGGTGGACTTCTCCGTAACCTTGCACTGCTTCATTACTTGTTGTGTCTTTTCTCAAGATAACTTGACCACCATTACCTCCTGCTCCAACTTCTAAAAGTGCAACGTTTTGTTCTTCCACAATTGTTTTCATACCATAGATTTGTTCTAATATTTTCTTAAAATCTTCAAAGTAACTGACAGTAATTTCGATAGGGCCTAAGCCATAAATTGCTTTATCAGTTGGAACTGGTCCGTTTTGCCATGGTTTACCTGGTGCCACACCACTGTTATGTTCATCTGATACGAGTTGATAATGTTGACCATCTGACTCTTCAAAAGGAAGAACCTGTTTACCAAATAGAGTTTGTATACCATCATGTTTCACACCAAAGTCATTGAATCGTTGTTCATAATAACTTAATGCTGCATCATTCGGTACTCTGAATGAAGGTTTGGTAATTGAATTAGTGCCAGACTTACCTTTTGGAATATTTGGAAAATCAAAAAATGTCATATCTGTTCCAGGTGAACCTTCATCATCTGCAAAGAATGTATGATACGTATATATATCATCTTGGTTCACTGTTTTTTTAACAAGTCTCATACCTAACACATCAGTGAAAAATTTATAGTTTCTTTCAGCATCATCTGTAATCGCTGTAACATGGTGGATTCCTAATAATTGATTGTTTGTCATAATCAAACACGCTCCTTAATTTTATCTCGATTTCGAAGTAATTTTATTTAAAAATATTAAGTGCATTAAACCTCTGTAGGTTGAGCACTTAATTTCTTTAATGCTTGCTGTAATATTGCTAATTCTTCGTCTGTTAACACTGCAAAAGTTGAGTTTATTGTTGCTGCATGCTCAGGAAAAATTCGTTCCATCATTTCATGACCTTGTTTGGTTAATACCGCTTTAGTTACACGTTTATCTTGCTCATCTCTTCTTCTTTCGACGCAGCCTTTCTCAACGAGTTTATCTACTACATAAGTGATACTGCTACTAGCAATAAGTACGCGTTTACCAATTTTCTGAATAGGTTGTTCACCTTTACTATATAGGAGTTCTAGCACTGCAAATTCAGTTACATTCAATCCATAACGCTGTACATCTGCTCTAACAATTTGTTCTAAATGATCAGTCGTTCTATTCAATCCAATAAATGCATTCAATGACTCTGTCGTTCGTTCCATCACATCACCAACTTTCAATTTATTTCGATTTCGAGATAATTATAACGCTGACGTTTTTAGAAGTCAACATTTTAAGTATAAAAAATATACCATCAATTAAAAAACGCTCTATAAAAGCATTTCCCAATAATACTTATACTTCAAATTAAATATTGTAATTATTATGAAAATTAATTCTTTCGTTTTCATAACTTCAATAAGTGGTAGAAGTAGAGTGTGGAGGTGTCAATATTGAATAAATTATTTGTAAATAATGAATTTATAGAAAGTCAATCACAAGACACAATGGACGTTATTAATCCTGCAACAGGTGAAAAAATAGATACAATCACTTTTGCCACTCAATCAGAAGTTAACGATGCTATAGAAAAATCTAAACAGGCACAATTAGAATGGGAAAAGGTACCTCAACCCAAACGTGCTGAACATGTTAAGCTATTAATACCATTATTAGAAGAACATAAAGACACATTGGCAGAATTATATGTAAAAGAACAAGGTAAGACTTTAGCTTCCGCAAAAGGTGAAATAGACAAGGCAATACATTTTATTGACTATATGACGAGCTTAAGCTTTTCAAATAAAGGCGAAGTTCTACAAAATAGTAGAGAAAACGAAACTATTCTACTAACGAAAAAACCTATCGGTGTAACAGCAGGTATCGTACCTTGGAATGCACCTATATTAGTATTAATGCGCAAAATTATTCCAGCTGTTATTACAGGTTGTTCCGCAGT
The DNA here is from genome assembly GCF_029774255.1 of Staphylococcus gallinarum. Lineage (NCBI taxonomy): Bacteria > Bacillati > Bacillota > Bacilli > Caryophanales > Staphylococcaceae > Staphylococcus > Staphylococcus gallinarum. The sequence goes on along the minus strand of NZ_CP069082.1, from coordinate 518,444 downwards.
AATTAAACCAAGTGAAGAGACTACACTAATCACATTGAAACTTGCTGAATTGTTACGTGATTCTACAATTCCTGCAGGACTTATTCAAATTGTTCCAGGCACTGGTAATACAGTAGGAACGCAGTTAGCACAACACCCTGATATCCAACTTATTTCTCTTACAGGAAGTATGAAAGCTGGTAAATCTGTTTATGCAGAAAGTGCCAATACAGTTAAGAAAGTTAACTTAGAACTTGGTGGTAATGCACCTGTACTCGTTACTGAACATGCCAATATAGATAAAGCTGTAGATTACATCGTGACAGCAAGAATCAATAACGCTGGACAAGTATGTACTTGTCCTGAACGTGTATTTGTCCACAAATCAATACACGATTCATTTATCGAACAACTGAAATCTAAAATGGAACAACTCACAGTCGGCGATCCATTTGATGATAATACGGACTATGGTGCAATTATTAATCAACGTCAATTAGATAGTATTGATGATAAAGTTCAAAATGCAGTTAAAAATGGCGCTACTTTAGTAACTGGTGGTAAGAAAATAGACAGCGCAGGTTATTTTTATGAGCCAACAATTTTAGATCATATCCAAACAACAGATGAGGCATTTAAAGAAGAAATATTTGGTCCGGTAATACCTGTTATCGAATACGAAGACTTCGATGAAGCTATAGCTGAAGCTAATAATACGAATGCTGGACTATCTTCTTATATTTTCTCCGAAAACTTAAAACAAATTATGCAAGCAACTGAAACATTAAAATTTGGAGAAGTTTATGCCAATTGCGAAGCAGAAGAAGTCGTCAATGGTTACCATGCTGGTTGGCGAGAATCTGGTTTAGGTGGCGCAGATGGCATCCATGGTTTCGAAGAATACTATAATACAACCGTATCCTATATTAGATATGATTAAAATGTGATAAATCACTAAAATATCTAGAGTACCGCGTGCTTAGATAAGCAAAAGGCAATTTCTATTGAAATAATATAGAAATTGCCTTTTTTAAGATATCTTAATGTAAAACACTATTGCATTAAGCAGTATTTTGGCGAGACTCCTAAGGGAACAGGACAAGCTGAAGACTACAGGCTGAAGCTGTCCCCTAGGAAAGCGAGCCAACAATACGTAATATAAAAAATAGCACTCAGATAAATTAAATTCATTCATCTGAGTGCTTTATTTGGAATTTATGTTCTAGATGCTACTTAAAAATTTAATCTTTTGTCACTTGTTTCAATCCTGCTTTTTTCAAAGCTTTCTTAGTCTTTTTATAACTTACTTGTTTATTTTTCGTATCACCAGAGAATGATTCTGGAGCAATTTTCTTCAACTCTTTTAAATCAACTTTTTCCAAATCAATTTTTACAGTTTCAACAGCCTTACCGTCTGAATATTTTATCTTCTCTGAAACACCTTTAATATCTTGATATTTTTCACTTTCAGATTCTAATAAAGATTTCATATCATCCTTCTTAAGACCTAAATCTTTGTAGTTGATCGTTGAACGAATGTTTTCCTTAGTTACTTTATCACCTTTGTGCGTGAGTGTAACTTTCATATCAACTCCAGATGCATCCCCTTTAAATGTGTCTTTCTCTTCTTTAGGTCCACAAGCAGCCAATAACAATGTTACAGCAATTGCCAATCCCATCAACTTTTTAACATGATACATATCTACCACTCCCACTTTGTTTATCTATCAACATCATAGCATTAAACAATCAGTTGTAGGACATAGAATTTTTAAAAAAATAAAAATATATTTTTTATATTCAATCACTATTTTATCTCAATTAAAATAGAGCCAATACTGGATTACAGATTGGCTCTATGAAATACCTATGATTAATCACGCTCGAACGCTACTTATAAAGTAAACATGTGCGCGACAATCTATTATTTATTCAATGCTTTATCTAATGCTTTAATATTCTTCTTCATTAACGATTGATATGAAATACCCTTTTTCTGTTTATCTGCTTTTGTTAATGTTGCCATATTGTGGAAACTTACTGGCGTTGTATTGGTCTCTTTTTTAATCACATCTGTCACTTTAGATGAAATATTTTGTTCATATAAAACATAAGGTTGCTTTGTTTTTTTAATATTTTTAACGATTTTCATTAATTGTTTTTGCGTAGGCTCTTCATTATTCATACCCGTTACACCTTCTTGTTTAAAACCGTAACGTTTCGCTAAATAACCTATTGAATCATGAGAAATCACTACAGTATCACGCTTTGGATTTTCAGTAATTGATTTTAATTGTGAATCAATACCATCTATATCTTTAACTACTTTTTTATAATTATCTTCGTAATATTTTTTATGTTTTGGATCCTTTTTAATCAAAGTATCCTTTATTTCCTTTGTAAATTTCTTATCTAATACGGGATCTAACCACACATGAGGATCTTTGCTACCTTCTTCATGCTTAGCATGTTCATCATGTGATTCACCTTCATGATCATGTTCTTCCCCAGCTAAAATTTCATTCTTTTTCAACTTATCAGCCAATGGTAATTTTAAATCTTTATTATTAATCGATTTTGCAATTTTTTTAGCTACTGGATCCATTTCATCACTAGAGTATAAAAATAAATCCCCTTTTGAAATTTTAATCATATCTTTTTGAGTGGGTTCAAAGGAATGTATATCTGCACCTGCAGGGTAAATTGATTTTACATCAACATATTTTCCTCCCACTTGTTCAGTTAAATTTTGAAAAGCATACGCTGTCGTATAAATTTCTAATTTATTCTTGGTACTCACATCTTTATTCTTATCTTTATCAAGATTGCCACAAGCACTTAGCAACATAATCACAGCTAGTAGCACTATATATTTCAAACTTTTTTTCAAAGCCTACGCCTCCAAATCGAAATTATTACGTTTAAACTATAAACTTATTTTCTTTATATTTCAATCCCTATTATTAAATTTTTAAATATCTTTAAAACACACATTTAGTCATCGAGAGAAGAAAGATTTGTTTACAAATACACTAAACGTGATATTTATATAATACAAACTACTATGAGGAGTGATTGTATGGCTGAAATCAAGCAAGGTACAAATAAGTTTTATATCGGAGAAGATGAAAATAATCCTCAAGCACAGATTACGTTCAAAAAATTAAATGATAATCAAATCGATATTGATCATACTGGAGTTCCTGATGAAATGGGTGGACAAGGTATTGGATCACAATTGGTACAAAGTGTCGTTGAATATGCACGTGAGAACAATTTGAAAATTGTTGCGACTTGTCCATTTGCTAAAAATGTCATAGAAAAACATTCAGAATATCAGGACGTATATGCAGGTTAATTCAATAAATTCATTAAAAAGAGGTCGAGATTAATTTCTCGGCCTCTTATCTGTTGTTGCTGGCTTAACTTAACCATAAATTTTTGCTAATAAATCGATCACTTTTAATAATAATGGCATAGCTGTATCAGTCATGTGATTACCTCCCCTTATTAAAAAAATAATTATCTTACATATAGTAATAAACAATCTACATTGGATTATGTAACATGTGAATTCGCCGTTGTATAATATAAACATTAAAACAGAAGTCTAAATATTATAAATGTAATGAATTCATAAAATTTATATACTATAAATAAGATGTCGATAATCACTTTCCCTAAGTATTCCATTTTAATCTTAATTTTTAAAAAAATTATTTTATTTACAATAAAGATACATAATTGTAATCTTCAGGATTCATTGGAACGAGGTGTAACTTGCACGTTGATAAGTTCAAGTTAATTAGATTGCTTTCTTTGATATTCTTGATATTCGTAAAATGCTTGGAATAATAGAATAAGCATTGCAGGGTGATATGTTTCACTGGCGATATCAATATCGTGTTGTGAGGCAATTTTAAAGCGTTCTGACTTTGTTTGCATAATTTCATTATTACCTTCAGTCACCTTAACACTGCGTGAAATAAATCCAGATTGAAACTTAAGAACATCACCTTTTGCACCTTCAAAAAGCATAGTTGGTTTCATGCCAATTTTCGTACGAAACACGCCTATTACATCGCCATTTTTCTCAACTTGCCATACCGTCTTAAACGGTGTCTTTATTGTGCCACTTATCGTTTTCTCTTGAATGACACGATACGTATCTTGACCATCCGTAATTTCATAGTTATGCTTCTGATGACCAAATAATGCAAACGCTTCTTGTGACGTAGACTTGTAAAATAACTTTAATGAAAAAACCGCTTCCTCTCGTTCATTAAACACTTCAATTGCTGATTTAGAAGCACTAAAAAAGTTCTCTTTAAAATGATAGCGTTTCATATTACAACTCCCTATAATTCTATTTATAGTACAATTATAAATAGAAAGTTGCTTATTTTGAAATATATTGAGTCTCTTCCATTGACCTAATATACTTTTTATACTAATATCTACTTGTAACCATTATAAATACAAGAAGAATTTTAGGAGGCACATATGACCTTTCATGACGAACATGCCACACAAGTAACAAATATCACACTAAACGTAAATGATTTAACCAAAATGATTCACTTTTATCGCGAATTTTTAGGATTTGAAGCGATAGTTGAATCAACAACTTCCATTACTTTTAAAGTTGGTAACGGCGGTCACACACTAACTTTAAATGAACTATCAAATGGCCGCCAACCTAGCATTCAAGAAAGTGGACTATTTCATATTGCATACCTTTTGCCTAGTAGAAGTGACTTAGCAGATTTTTTATATCATATTACACAATTAGGAATTCAAGTCGGTGGCGGTGACCATCTAGTTAGTGAAGCACTATATTTTAATGATCCTGAAGGTAACGGCATTGAAGTATATCAAGACCGTGATGCTACACTTTGGCAATGGGAAGAGCAAAAGGTAAAAATGGATACTCTCGCCGTGGATGTCAACGACTTGCTTTCTGAACAATCACAAGCTGGATGGCAGGGACTTCCTAACGGGGCAAAAATTGGCCATCTACATTTAAAAACAGTAGACATCAGTAAAGCTTATCAATTTTATGTAGAACAACTCGGATTAGAACTTGTTTCTACGTTACCAAATGCACTATTCATGTCAACTAAACATTATCATCACCATATAGCCGCTAACACTTGGCAATCAAGTATACTCAGAACAGAGAACAATGCCACATTAGGGCTAACTAGTATAGATATATATAAACCAAATACCGATTACACAAGACTATTATCACCTGAAGGATTTAATATTACGATTCATAGTGATAAATCAAGTGTCCCAGGATAAAACTTCATATAAAATTCTACAATAGATAGCTACCCTAAATATGCAACTCAAACTTTTGGGGTGGCTTATTTATACTACTTCGTATTAAAATTGTTCATTTACCTAGAACATACCATCAAAATTTGATTTCAATATTCTTTATCTCTTGCTATGTATGATTTATATTTCTAAAGATTTAAAGCTCTATTCATACCATAATTATACGCACTAGTATATAAAATAATTCTACTATTCAGTAATTTATATACAATTTAATCAAATAAATCACTTTGACATAACATAATACTGCATCTATATTTAATATATAAATATATTATAGGGATGTTAAATCAGTCAGGGGTGATTTATTAGATGAAAATCACAAAAATATTGAATAATAATGTTATTATATCGAAAATTAATCACGAAGAGCGCATTATTATGGGCAAAGGCATTGCATTTGGGAAGTGTAATGGTGATTTGATTGAAAAAGATAAAATAGAAAAGGTCTTCCGTTTAACTAGTATTGAACAGGAACGCATGTTGCAGTTACTCCAAGAAATTAATCAAGATGTATTAATTACTACTCAAGAAATTATAACTGCTGCCAACCAATTATATGAAACACCTGTTGCTGAATCTGTTTATATTGCTTTAACCGATCATATTGATTATGCAATTAAACGTACGACAGAGGGACATTTAATTAAGAACCCTTTACTTTATGAAATTCAAAAACTTTATCCAAATGAATTTAAAATTGGGGTCACTGCCCTTGATATCATTAAAGAAAAATTTAGGGTTCAGCTCCCGAAAGATGAAGCAGGTTTTATTGCAATGCATATTGTTAATGCAAGTCTTGATGAAGAAATTGGTACAATTTATGAAATTACGAAGATAACAAAAAATATTATTGATATTGTTAGATATCATTTTAACTTACACATCAATGAAGACGAATTGAATTATTCTAGATTCATGACTCATCTGAAGTTCTTTAGTCAGAGATTACTTAACAACGAAGCATTAAATGAAGTTACTGATGAAAGTTTATTAACCTCGCTTCGTCAAAAGCATCCTACATCAGATCAATGCGTTGACAAAATTTCAGATTTTCTGCTAAAAAATTATAAACATTCGTTATCAATTGATGAAAGAGTGTACCTTATTTTACACATCGCCAGATTAGTAAAATAAAAATGTAAGCGTTGACATCTTTGTCATTAAGCGCTATACTTATTTCAAATTAATATTAATTGTTACTTTTGGCGCTTATTTTGGCGTTTGAGGTTGTAACTTTAAGTAGGCAAAACTCAGAGTATAACATGATGAATTTGTATTCATCTGTGTTTTATTCTGAGTTTTTTTGTTTTCTTTTAAAGCTAGTAAGGCGTATTACATGGCCATAATACACCTAATAGCTGTAACTTATTTTTTAAAAATTCATACTAAAAACTGGGGTGGTTTTCTATGAAATATGAGTCTTTAGCACAAACTATTGTCGATAATGTTGGAGGGAAAGATAACATTCTATCGTTAACACATTGTATTACAAGACTACGTTTTAAATTAAAGGATGAATCTAAAGCAAATACAGATTTCCTTAAATCACATGATGACATTGTTACAGTCATGAAATCGGGAGGACAGTATCAAGTTGTCATCGGCAATCATGTACCCGAAGTATACGAAGCTGTCAGCCACGTGGCAAATATTCAAGACGAAGAATCAGAGTCGCAACAACAAGCTAGTTCTGGCAGTGTACTTAGTCGCTTTATTGATTTAGTTTCTGGTATCTTCCAACCACTTCTTGGTGTATTGGCAGCTGCCGGGATGATCAAAGGTTTCTCAGCATTATTTTTAGCTTTAGGATGGGTTACTGAAAAATCTGGGACATATCAAGTGTTATTTGCTATTGGAGATGCTTTATTTTACTTTTTCCCAATATTTTTAGGGTTAACTGCAGCTAAGAAATTCCATGCGAATCCATTTTTGGGTATGGCAATAGGTGCGTCCTTGGTATATCCTACTTTAGTTTCTGCAATGGAATTAGGCGCAAAAGGTGCTACTACCCTATTCTCTGGTTCAATATTCGAAGTACAATCTAGTCTCACATTTGCTGGATTACCTATTATTTCTATGACTTATACACAAAGTGTAATTCCAATTATTTTTGCAGTGTTTTTCGCAGCAAAACTTGAAAAGAAACTAAAGGTCATTATTCCGGACGTCATTAAAACATTTTTCGTACCGTTTTTCACATTATTAATTATCGTACCTGTTACCTTTTTAGTGATTGGGCCGGTTTCTTCTTGGCTAGCAAACTGGATTGGATCAGGTGCTTTAGCTATCTATAGTCTAAGTCCAGTATTAGCCGGTATTTTATTAGGTGCTTTTTGGCAAATCTTTGTCATCTTCGGTCTACATTGGGGACTCGTAGCCATCATGATTAACAATGTTTCTACGACTGGATTCGACATTATTAATCCACTTATTTTTGCAGCATCATTTGCACAAACTGGAATTGTGTTTGGTATTTTCTTAAAAACTAAAAATAAAAAATTAAAATCCATTTCACTACCCGCAGCAATATCAGGTATTTTTGGTGTAACAGAACCAGCAATTTACGGTATTACTTTGCCAAGAAAGAAAATGTTTATCTATAGTTGTATCGTTGCAGGTATCTTTGGCGGATTAATTGGGTTTGCTGGAACTAAACTATACTTTATGGGTGGTTTAGGAATCTTTGGATATACAACATTTATTGGTAAAGCCGGTTTAGATTCTTCAGTTTGGATTGCAGTCTTAGCTACCGCATTGGCATTAATTGTTGGTCTTATTGTGGGATACATTGTCCATTCAGATAAAAATGAACAGGAACAAGAGGTTTCAGATTCTAAAGATAGTAAAACAAAAGATGTAACTTCTCCTATTAACGGCGAAACTGAACTACAACATATTGTTAAAGATGATTTCGTAAAGGCACCATTATCTGGCGATATGATTAAACTAGAACAAGTAAATGATCCAGTGTTTTCATCTTTAGCAATGGGTAAAGGTATTGCCATTAAGCCTACATCCAATACAATTATTGCACCTTTTGATGCAACAGTTGAAAGTTTATTCCCTACTGGTCATGCTATAGGCCTCAAATCAAAACACGGTACAGAATTACTTATTCATATTGGTATTGATACTGTGAAATTAGACGGACAAGGCTTTAAAGCATTAGTAAACCAAGGTGATACTGTCGTTGCCGGACAGCCATTAATTGAATTTGATAGTCAGATAATTCAAAAACAAAACTTTGATGATACCGTTATGATTGTAGTCACAAACTCTAATATTACAAAGGATGTCATCATTGAAAGTAAAGCACATTTTAATAAGCAAGATGATTTATTCGCTATTATTTATTAAAAACAAAAAATGGAGGTTTCTATATGTCTGTATTAAATAAAGATTTTTTATGGGGTGGCGCAATCGCTGCTAATCAAGTTGAAGGCGCTTATAAAGCTGATGGTAAAGGGTTAAGTTTAGTTGATTTATTACCTGCTGGTGATGAACGCAAGGAACCATTATTTAACCCTGCAAATGCACTTAATCAACAATTTGATTATTATCCTAGTCATGAATCTATTGATTTTTACCATAGATATAAAGAAGATATTAAATTATTTGCTGAAATGGGATTTAAAGCTTTACGACTTTCTATTTCATGGCCAAGAATCTTCCCGAATGGCGATGAGAGTGAGCCTAATGAAGATGGCTTAGCTTTCTATGATGAGTTATTTGACACACTTGAGCATTATGGTATAGAACCCATTGTGACAATCAACCACTTTGATACACCTTACTATTTAGCAGAACAATATGGTGGTTGGTATAACAGACAAACCATTGACTACTTTGTAAATTATGCAACTGTGCTTTTTAAACGCTATAGCAAGCGTGTTAAATATTGGATTACACATAATGAAATCAATATGATATTACACATTCCATATATCGGTGGTGGTTTAATTATCAAGGATACCGATCATAAAGAACAAATCATGTATCAAGCTGCACATCATCAACTAGTTGCTTCTAGTCTTGCAACAAAAATTGCAAAAGAGATTGATCCTACCAATCAAATCGGTTGTATGCTAGCAGCTGGCGATGTCTACCCTAATACATGTAACCCAGTAGATATCATGGCTGCACTTAAGAAAAATAGAGAACAGTATATTTTCATTGATGTACAAGCACGCGGCGAGTATCCAAGCTATAGTAAACGTCTTTTCGATGAACTTGGCATCAACATAAACAAAGCTGTAGGTGATGATGAATTATTAAAACAGTATACTGTTGATTATATTTCATTCTCATATTATTCAAGTAGACTTGAAAGTGGTGATGATGAAGTCAATAAGCATAAAGAGGCAGGCAATGCTTTCGCTTCTTTAAAAAATCCATACTTAGAAGCTTCAAATTGGGGATGGCAAATCGATCCCGTTGGTTTGAGAGTTACTATGAATCAAATTTATGACCGATATCAAAAGCCTCTATTTATCGTTGAAAATGGATTAGGAGAAATTGACGAGGTGTCTGAAGATGGAAAAATTCACGATTCATACCGTATTAAATATTTAAGTGAACATTTAACACAGATGAAAGAAGCAGTAAAGGATGGTGTTCCATTACTTGGCTACACATCATGGGGATGTATCGATATCGTTTCTGCTGGCAGTGGCGAAATGAAAAAACGCTATGGTTATATCTATGTTGATAGAGATAATCGAGGTAATGGTTCGCTAAATCGTATTCGCAAAGATTCATTTTACTGGTATCAAAACGTAATTAATTCGAACGGTGAGGACTTATCATATTAATAAATGGAGGTAATACAATGAAGCAAATGAACTTGAATTTTCCAAATAACTTTTTATGGGGAGGAGCAACTGCAGCCAATCAAATTGAAGGTGCTTATAATTTAGATGGTAAAGGGATGTCTACAGCGGACTTTATAGAATTTATCCCTAAGTCACAACGCACTAAAGATAATGAGATGGAAATTACTTCTGACAAAATTAAACAAATCAAAAATTCAAATTATCAAGGCCGTTTCCCTAAACGTGACGGCATTGATTTTTACCACACTTATAAAGAAGATATTGCTTTATTTGCTGAGATGGGTTTCAAAGCGTTTCGCATGTCGATACATTGGTCTCGTATATTCCCTAATGGTTATGATACAGAACCTAATGAGGCAGGCCTCGCCTTTTATGACAAAGTATTTGATACATTATTATCATATAATATAGAGCCCGTTGTAACGTTAAGTCACTATGAAACACCTATTGGCCTAACTGAAAAATACAATGGCTGGGTAGATAGAGCTGTAATTGATCACTTTGTAAAATATGCTGAAACAGTATTTACACGCTATAAAGACAAAGTTAAATATTGGATATCATTTAATGAAATCAATATCATCAATCTTTCACCATACACAGGTGGTGGCATATTATCTGACCGCGAAGATAATCCTCTATCTGCATCATATCAAGCATTACATCACCAATTTGTAGCTTCATCATTAGCAACTAAAAAGTTAAAGGAGATTATTCCTAATGCACAAATGGGTTGTATGTTAGCTAGAATGAAACATTATCCTAATACATGTAACCCTGATGATGTATTAAAAGCACAACAAGATAATCAAGCTAATTTATTATATACAGATGTACAAGCTAATGGTGAGTATCCTAATTATTTCAACAAATTTTTAGCAGAAAATAACATATCTTTGAAGATTACTGATGCTGACTTAGCAATTATCAAACAATATCCCGTAGATTATATTTCATTTAGTTACTACATGTCACTACTGTCTTCAACAGAACCTGAAGGTAAAACAACAAATGGAAACTTGATGAACAGTTTAAAAAATCCTTATTTAGAAGCTTCTGATTGGGGATGGCAAATTGACCCTGTTGGTCTCAGAATCGTATTGAATGAATTTTGGGATCGCTACCACAAACCATTATTTATTGTTGAAAATGGTTTAGGTGCTGTCGATGAAGTAAAAGATAATCAAATTCATGATCAATATCGTATAGATTATTTACAACAACATATTACTGAAGCTAAAAAAGCAATTCAAGATGGCGTGAACTTAATCGGATATTTAGCTTGGGGTCCCATTGATTTAGTTTCAATGTCCACGAGTGAAATGTCAAAGCGCTATGGATTTATCTATGTCGATCAAGACGATTATGGAAATGGTAGCAAACAACGAATCAAGAAGGACTCATTTGATTGGTATAAAAACGTTATAGCTACTAATGGCAATAATTTATAAAGTCTAATGCGTGTTTCCTTTAAATAAGGTTAAACAAATCCTATTATTTACACAACAATAAATCAGCTGAGACGTATTTGAAGTCCCAGCTGATTTTATTTTTATTAAATTCAAACTAACTTAATATACTAGAAATTTAATTTTTTTATCCAATATCAAATATACCAACTTAAGACATACTTAATAATCATAGGTCTTATCATTATTAAGTATGTCTAAAATAATTGGCTAAACGAACTATTCTAACCATTCAATAACGTCTGCTTGTGATTGGCGAACCTTTGGCTTTGGTTCCGTCTCTCTATACCCAAAAGCAACCATAACGGATGGTGCAAAATTTGCTTCGTCTAATATACCTTCATCTGATAATAACTTTGTTACACCGTCTAAATCAAATCCTTCAATCGGACATGAATCTATATTTAACAAAGCAGCACTTGTCATCATATTACCCAATGCGATATATGTTTGTTTACGCGCCCAGTCCAATAATGTACGTTCATTGTCATTGATGTGGAAACCTGTTTGGAAGTTATCAAATTTTTCTTCTGTTGCAGGAATCGACTCTGGGCTATATTGTTTCACTTCACGTAATAAATGCTGTACATAAGGAGACTTAGCTACGACATTCTTGCGCGCTAAAATTAATACAAAATGGCTTGCTGTATCGAGTTGTCCCTGTGCGCCCCAACTGATTTCCTTTAGTTTATTACGGAGTGCTTTATTTTGTATAACTACAAATTTCCACGGTTCAAGTCCAAGTGAACTCGGAGAAAGTCGTCCTGATTCGAGAATTGTATTAAATTCCGAATCACTGATTGATTTTGTTGCGTCGAACCGTTTTGTTGCATGTCTAAAGTTGAATGCTTCAATAATTGTATCTTGCATGTGAGTCATGATTACTTTGCCTACCTTTCAAATTGAATACTATTATAGTTTTCAGTATAAGCTACATAGAAACGTAGATTAAAGTAATATGTTTATAATGTATTAATTCATGTAATGATAAATAATTAGAAAAATATAATCTATTAATTATATATTACTGTTACTTATTGCTCTAACACTTTATCCTCTATAACAGTTAATACACCTTGTTCATCATTTGTTGGTGCCACATAATTAGCAACTTCAAACAATGTTTTATCATGACTATTTTTCATTACATAACTATGTTCAGCAAGTTGTAACATGTCTAAATCATTATTCGCATCACCAAAAGCCATGAGTTCTGTTGCTGAAAAATTCCATTTCTGTAATAATCGCTCCAAGGCATAGCCTTTCGTTATACCAGGAATAATTAAATCAATACTATCATGACCACTTGAAACCAGTTTCAGTTCATCTACAAATTGTTGAGTTAACTCATCATCAAGCATTGGATGAGTATCTCTATTTATATCTAAAGCAACTTTAACAAATTCATCCTCCGGTAAATCTTGAAATGAGTCAATTTCTTGTAATTGATGATAATAAAATCTAACAACATCTTTGAATATTTCAGGCGTATCCTTTAATATGTATGCACTTTTCAATCCACATACGATTAAATTTTTAATACCACGTTCAATATTTAAGTAATCTATTATACGTTGATATAGCACTCTATCAAACGAACGATAATCTAATAACTGATCACCTTCGTAAATGACTGCTCCATTTTCTGCTACAAATAACATATCTCTTTCACCAAATATTGATTTCAATTTAGCATATTGATTGCCGCTCGCTGCAATAAACTTAATCCCTTTTTGCTGAAGTTGCTGATAAATGTATTCAAATCTTTCTTTATCATAATTTTTCTTACTATCTAAAAATGTACCATCCATATCAACTGCTATTGCTTTTACCATCTATTTTCCCCTCAAATCCTTTGTTATATAATACCTACATTATATCTATAATCTAGATTGAATCATAGTGAATTGAGACAGTTACATATAGAAAAAAGGCCCATGATTTTGATTCATGAGCCTTCTTAAAAAAATGTTATTTATCAAGTTGCTTAATAAATTCAATATAATCTTTCGCATTTTCTTCAACTTGGCTTGGCGTAATATTCAAAGCACCATAAAGTTTATGAATACCTGCAAAATTAGCTTTAACGAAACGTGTCGTTGCTATCATCGGACTTAATAATGTTTCAACTGAATATTTAACATTTCCCTCTGATGTATAAGATTCTGGTGCTGAACCAATAGACACAGCAATAGCAAAATCTTTATCTGCTAATGCATTACCTGTAGAACCATAAGCCCATCCATAAGTGAATACTTCGTCTAAATATTGTTTAAGCATTGGCGGACTACTGTACCAATATAATGGATATTGGAAAATGATACGGTCATGTGCTTCTAATAGCTTTTGCTCTCTTTCAACATCAATCTTACCGTGTGGATATTCAGGATATAATTCATGAATTGTCACTAAATCTTCTTGCTCAGACAATGCATCGCGCCACTTTTTATTCACTGTAGAATTGGTGATATCTGGGTGTGCAATAATTACTAATGTAGACATTATTCAGATTCCTCGCTTTCAAACTTTCATTAATAGCTATATCTTAACGATTACATTATGAAATTGAAAATAATATGCCCCATCAAAGCTTATAATCGTCACTCAATTTTTGTTTTAGAAATATAAGTTGTTTGTGCATGTCTGTCATAAATTGTCAGTCCTTGAATGTCTTTAGATGCCCCTGGCACCACAATACTAATTAAATAAGAAAAGACAAATGCGATTGCAAACGACAGAATAGATACAAAGAAGGGTGAATTCCCTCCGCCAATACCATTAAATAAGTAGGCAAAGAGAATGCCACAGATTAATCCACAGATTACACCAAATGTGTTCGTACGTTTTGTAAATATTCCTACAGCAAAGATACCAGCAAGTGGCACACCTACGAGACCCGTTACTAGTAAGAATAAATCCCACAAACCATTAGAATTAGAAATGATAAGATAAATTGACATACCATAACCGAATAATCCTGAGACGATTATCATCCAACGTGCAAATAACACTTCCTGTTTATCACTCGATTTTCCAAAAAACCTATGCTTAATATCTACAGAAATACATGCTGAAATTGAATTCAAACTCGACGATATTGTGGATTGTGCAGCTGCAAAGATAGCAGCAATTAATAATCCTGCAACAAAAGGTGGCATTTCAGTTAATATAAAATACGGCACAACAGAAGATGTATTAAAGTCTGATGGCAAGTTAGCTTCATGATTGTAGAATGAATATAACATTGTTCCCATTCCATAGAATAATGGCGCAGAAATTAATGCTAAAATACCATTCATCCAAAGTGATTGTTTCGTTTCTTTCATAGATTCTGATGCCTGATATCTTTGTACAACATCTTGACTTGCAGTATATTGATGTAAATTATTAAAGATATTACCTAAAAAGATAATTGGTATTGATGCAGCTGCTGCATTTACCTTCCAATTATCAGCACTAATAATCTTCTTATGTTCAATAGCATCATTAACAAGTGTACCGAATCCGCCTTGAATATGTGTTACCCCTAGAATAATAATCGCAGCCGCACCACCTAGAAGAATGACACCTTGGATAAAATCACTCCACACCACTCCTTCAAAGCCACCTAAAAATGTATAAAGTATACACAATACCCCTACTAAAGAAGCAACGACAATCGGATTCATATCTGAAACAGAAGTAATCGCTAACGTGGGTAAGTATATTACAATTGCTACACGACCTAAATGAAATAATACAAATAAAAGTGATCCTATCACACGTACACTCGGACCAAACCGAGCCTCTAAATATTCATATGCGGAAGTAACCTTTAACTTTTTAAAAAATGGCACATAAAAATAAATAAGTAGCGGTATGATTGCAACAATGGCAATGTTGCCCGCAATGTACGCCCAGTCCGTCAAAAATGCTTTTTCGGGAGTCGACATAAACGTAATTGCACTTAAAGTTGTTGCATAAATTGAGAAACCAACTGCCCAAGACGGCAATCGACCACTTGCGGTAAAGAAACTATCTGTATTTTGACTTGCCCTTTTAGTAAAATAAGCACCGATTAACAACATGACTACGAGATAAATAATAACTGCTATCCAATTCCAAAATCCAAATCCAACTTGATGCATACACTTCAACTCCTAACTAGATGTCTTAACCTTATAACGAATATGCCTTAATTAATTGATCGAGTTTATTTCTGTGTCGCTCATCAAATGGTTTAAATGGTTTCTTCGGCAGTCCACTGTCGATACCACGTGTCTTTAATACTTCCTTCAATGTAGGATAAATTCCTAATTCTAATACCGTCTCAATAATGTCATTTGATTCATGTTGCAATTGATATGCTTCTGCCACATTACCTTGGTGCACAGCTTCAAATATTTGTCTAGCACGCTTACCATTGATGTTATAAGTAGAACCTATCGCCCCATCAACACCGGAAATAGCAGCTTGAACCAACATTTCATCAAATCCTGAAAGAATCAACTTATTTGGGAAGGCTTTTCGTATACGCTCTAACAAATAAAAATTAGGTGCTGTATATTTAACACCAATAATTCGTTCATGATTAAACAGAGATTCAAATTGGTCAATTGAAATATTAACACCTGTTAAATCTGGTATTGCATAAATGATTAGGTCGTTTTGTGTTGCCTCTATTAAATCAAAGTAATAATCTCTAATTTCCTCAAACGAGAAAGGATAATAAAAGGGTGTAACCGCAGATATTGCATCATATCCTAATTCAGTGGCATACTTCCCTAACTCTATAGCTTCTTTAAGATCCAAAGATCCTACCTGAGCAATCATCTTAGTATCATCAGTAACAGCATCTTTCGCAATTTTAAATATTTGTTTCTTTTGATCTGTGTTTAATAAAAAGTTCTCCCCAGAGCTTCCATTAACATATAATCCATCTAACTGTTCAGTTTCAATTGCATTTTTTGCAATTTCTCTTAAACCATCTACTTTAATGTCTCCATTTTCATCAAATGGAACCAATAAAGCGGCAAATAATCCTGTTAATTCTTTTTTCATAACACAACTAACCCCCAATTTATTAATAAATATGACTAATATGCACAATTACAAAATGTCTAAAATTACTATTTACAACTCAAATTGTAAACGCTACCATAATGAGTATCAATAGATTATTGAAAAATATAACCATTTATATCATGTTTTAATGAAAAACATTTTCAAAAATCATTTTAAAGAAGGAGTGACTCTTATGATTTCTTATAAAATAGCAGTAGATGTAGGTGGCACATCTATAAAGGCGGCAGTGATAAATGATCATCAAATAATAGATCATCTAATTATTCCAACTCCTGATAATCAAAATGAACTGATTATTGATTGTGTTATACATTTAGTGGAACAATTTAAAGTACAATATAATTTAAAGGAATTGAATGTTGGTATTTCTACAGCTGGTGTTGTGAATGAGGTGAATGGGGAAATTGTGTATGCGGGTCCCACTATACCTAATTATAGTGGGACAAATTTTAAAAACGTGTTATCCCCTCTCAACGCTAAGGTACATGTCTATAACGATGTAAATGCTGCGCTATTAGGAGAATTATCACAATATAATTACGATTACGACAATATATTTTGTCTGACGATTGGAACTGGAATCGGTGGTGCTTTTTATTCGAAAATAGGTAACTTGTATAGTGGAGAAAGGCATCGCGCAAATGAGATTGGTTACTTACTTTACCATCCAGAAGAAGGAACAAACTTTGAGCAACGTGCATCAACAACTGCACTTAAGTCACAACTGTCAGCAAATTTAAATTTTAAGAATATTAATGTACCATTCATCTTCAAATATGCTCATGAAGGTAATCAAGAAGCTCAGAAGCTACTGAATCGTTGGGGACAATCAGTAGCAGAAGGTATAGCACAAATTCAAATTATATATGATCCAGGTCTTATTTTAATTGGTGGCGGTATTTCTGCTCAACAAGATAAACTTTTGTCTTTTATCGTTCCACATATAACAACTTATTTACCACATAATTATGGCCATGCGGTCATACAGACAATGCAATGCCAAAATGATGCAGCATTATTTGGAGCGGTTGCTAAATTTTAACTGAGTAATATTTGTTTTTCTGATACTTTGTTTATATATTCGCTAGTTAGATTATTCAGCTAAATACTGGCGCTTTATTTAATGTTTTGATAGACAAGTATTACAATCAAGCAGGGCATAGATAAAAAGGGCAGCATTATGCTGCCTCTCTATTAATTCCAAGCAATACTAATTCACTTTGATTGTTTCATTACATTATCATCATTCGAAGTACTTTCTTACTATTACTTGATAGTTGCGACATGTCGATTCCCATGGGACTAACACATGATGGGAATTGTTTATTAGCTGAGGACACTCGTGGCAGGCGTGCTTCAAATCTAGCTATAACACACTACGCATCTAATATTACTTTCTTTGTATTCTGATAAACTTGATGCATATAATCATCATCAAGCAACAAATAACTGACAATATCAATCAAAAATAATGTTGCGATTTGAGTATTTACAAATCTACTATCATTGATTCTAGATTGATCAGTCGTAATTAATACCAAATCTGCACATTCAGTTATTGAACTGCCCTCATAATTAGTGATTGCTACCACAAATGCCCCATTATCATGAGCAATTTTAGCTGCAGCAATCAATTCTACAGTTTCACCACTATTCGAAATAGCTACAAACGTATCAGATTGCGTCAATAACGAAGCAACGATCTTCATTTGATGTGCATCGGTTGATACATTCCCCTTTAAACCCAAGCGCATCATGCGATAATAAAATTCTGTTGCTGACAGTCCAGAACTACCTAAACCAGCATAAATAATTTGCTTACTTCGATTAATCTGATTAACAAAACGCTTAATTTTTTCATCAGAAATAAATTCACCTGTTTGTTGGATAATATCTTGATGATATTTGTGTATACGCTGAATCAATGGACTATTTTCGATTTCCCTATTGGTCATTTCTTGTTGCAAATTAAATTTTAAATCTTGGAAATTTTCATAATCTAACTTATTACTAAAACGTGTGATTGTTGCTGGCGAAGTTCCTATTGCATAAGCAAGTGAATTAATTGTAGAAAAATCATCATTAAATTCATTATTTTGAATAAACTCTACGATTTGCTTATCTGTCTTGGTAAAACGTTGGCGAAAACGTTGCACTCTATTTTCAAACTTCACTATATGACCACCCTTTTCAGTTAATTTTCTCTAGTATAAATGAAAACATTTTTCATAACAAATATATCTATTGATTAATAATTTCTCGATGTTATATTAAACCTATCAGTAATATTCTGTTAAGAAAAAACTACTAAACGTTATGGAGTGTGTCATTATGTTACCTCAAGGTTTAATTGTTTCTTGCCAGGCTTTGGCAGATGAACCCTTATATTCATCGTTTATCATGTCTAAGATGGCATTAGCTGCTTATCAAGGTGGCGCTGTTGGTATTAGAGCAAATTCAAAGGACGATATTATCGCAATTAAAAAGGAAGTTGATTTACCTATTATCGGGATTGTTAAAAGAGACTATCCTGATTCAAAAGTCTTTATCACTGCAACACGTACTGAGGTAGATGAATTACTCGACAGTGGTTGTGACGTAATTGCTTTAGATGCTACAGCCCAACCACGTCCCAATGAATCTCTTGCGGATTTAGTTAAATATATCCGTAATAAAGCACCTCATATCGAAATTATGGCAGATATTTCAACGATAGAAGAAGCCCAACACGCCGATGCATTAGGTTTCGATTATATTGGTACAACATTACATGGTTACACTGAATATACACACGGACATGTGCTATATGAAGACAACTTCCAATTTTTAAAGGATGTATTATCCAATGTACATGCAAAAGTCATTGCAGAGGGTAATGTTATCACACCAGAAATGTTACAAATTGTTGATAGACTCGGGGTACATTGTACTGTTGTAGGTAGTGCAATCACGCGGCCTAAAGAAATTACGCAACGTTTTGTTAATGTTTTAAAAAATGAATAAATATATAACAGACGCGTCTGAGACATGCCATATGCCTGATACATAAGGCACCTTGTTAATTTAGTACAGAATGCATATTAAATTATACGAAAGCGCCTTATTTTTAAGGTGTATTAATATATAATCACATATAAATTTGGTGTGTTTTGGCGAGACTCCTGTGGGAACAGGACAAGCTGAAGACTACAGGCTGAAGCTGGCCCCTAGGAAAGCGAGCCAATAATACGAAATAATAAATAAAAAGGCACTCAGATAAATTGAATTCAATCATCTGAGTGCTATTTTTTGGAATTTGTATTCCAGACTCGTTATGCTTTATACTGCTTTAGCAATAAATATTTTGCGTTTTTCCCATTGTCCTGTCTTTTTATTATAATCATCACAAGTAATTAATGTAAGTTGGTGTTGCTTTGATTGTTGTTCATCTAGCACTTTCACATCACTAGGTTTCACATCATAAATTTTTGAGATTTTGTACTTTCGCTTATCCTTCCCAACTTTAAAGTTAACGACACTGCCTTTATGTGCTTTAGGTAAATTTGAAAATTGATACGTATCCGAGCCTTCGAAAGTATGACCAGCTATAGCTATATTTTGATCATTTAATGATTCGTCTGCTTCAACTAAACTAATGCCTCGATCTAATTGTTTCGGGGTAGCGGGCCCTGGAAATACTGGCGCTTTAATTTTAGCATCAGGCACTTCAATATAGCCTACCATTTTAGATTTATCTTTGGGAATCTCACCAGAAAATTGTTGTTTTTTATCGTATTCCGTTATTTTATCTTCATCGGCTTTCTTTGTTAAATAATTATCAATATGAGGCTTAGCTAAAAAGTAAATTGCAATTAAAATAAAAATGACACCAACTATCCTTAGTAGCTTATTCATTTCTTTTATACTCCTTTAATGTTAGCACTTATATTTCAGAATATAAGTATAGCACAATACATTTAGAATTGGACTAGTCCATATGTTATTTCGCATTCCAAATATTTAAATAAATGAGGAGAATTTTTACAACAATACATTGCAGAACTTAATAATTAAGTGTTAAATAGTATTAAATCACTCATCGTAAATATCTTGGTTTAACTAAGTGTTTCATATTAATTATGAATGCCATACTTTTATAACTGTGATAGTGATTTCTAATTTACTTTAATATAAGGTGGGATGCGCTATGATACGTCATGCTAAGCAATCAGATTTACCGAATATACTAGAAATATACAACGATGCGATCTTGAATACTACCGCTGTTTATACTTATAAACCTCAAACTTTGGCATCACGTGAAACTTGGTTTGAAAATAAACTTAATAAACAAGAGCCTGTTCTTGTATACGATGAAAGAGGTGAAGCGATAGCCTTCGCTACTTATGGTACATTTAGAGATTGGCCCGCTTATCAATATTCTATTGAACACTCTATTTATGTAAATAAACATCATAGAGGAAAAGGGATTGCATCACAATTGCTGGCTGAAATCATCCAAACTGCTCGTAATAATGGCTATAGAACACTTGTTGCAGGCATTGACGCTACGAATGATTATAGTATTTACTTGCATAAAAAATTTAAATTCAAACATTCTGGAACCATTCAAAATGTAGGTTATAAATTTGATAAATGGTTAGATTTAGCATTCTATCAATTAGATTTAAATCCTTCTCAAAGTACGAAACATTAATTTGTGCTATATACATTCAGACTTTTAGCTAGAAGATTTACTTTACAATATTTATATTATTATCTCACTTTCCTAAGATGCCGTCTCAGCCTCGGCCTTCAACTGACACTGCTTCCTTAGGAGTCTCGACCTAATACTTCTCAATATTTTATACCGCTATTATTATATAATTTATAATGCGCTGTGGTTATATTTGAGTAAAGCTCATTTTCTTTTGGGATCATAAAAAGCTCCCTTCAAAGTTTACGTTTTTCAGTAACTACTTTAAAGGGAGCATCACTTCATAGCATAGTTCTCTTATTTTAAGAATGGGAATTTTCGCCCAAAACTCTATCTCTAACGGTAAATCCTACTACCTTTTGAAACAAATTCTTCAGACTTTTGTTTCAATCCTTCTTCTTTTAAATCATTGTGCTTTCTTAAATCGTGAGAGATACGCATCGAACAGAATTTAGGCCCACACATACTGCAGAAATGGGCAACCTTTGCTGCTTCAGCAGGTAGTGTTTCATCATGATATGAACGTGCCTTATCAGGATCTAGCGACAGATTAAATTGATCGTACCATCTAAATTCAAATCGTGCTCTACTAATTTCATCATCTCTTTGTTGTGCTCCTTTGACACCTTTTGCCAAGTCAGCTGCATGTGCTGCAATCTTATACGTGACAACACCTTCTCTCACATCGTCTTTATTAGGTAATCCCAGATGCTCTTTTGGAGTAACATAACAAAGCATTGCTGTACCATAACTAGCAATTTGGGCTGCCCCGATTGCAGACGTAATATGGTCATAGGCTGGTGCAATATCTGTTGTTAATGGACCTAATGTGTAAAAAGGCGCTTCTTGACAATGGAAATCAGCTAAGTCTTGATTTTCCTTTATTTTATGCATCGGAACATGTCCTGGCCCTTCAATCATCACTTGTACGTCATATTCCCAAGCTATTGCAGTTAATTCCCCTAATGTCTTTAATTCCAGAATTTGGCTCTCATCATTTGCATCATATATTGACCCGGGTCTTAATCCATCTCCAAGAGAAATTGCAATATCATAACGGCTCATTATTTCACAAATTTCTTCAAAATGTGTATATAAAAAGCTTTCTTCATGATGCGCTAAACACCATTGTGCCATGATAGATCCACCTCTTGAAACAATACCAGTTAATCTATCCACTGTTGTCGGGACATAACGTAATAATACGCCTGCGTGTATCGTGAAGTAGTCAACGCCTTGTTCTGCTTGTTCAATTAAAGTATCGCGATAAATTTCCCAAGTTAAGTCCTTAGCAGAACCATCTACCTTTTCTAATGCTTGATAGATAGGCACAGTGCCAACAGGAACAGGGGAATTTCTCAATAGATATTCTCTCGTAGCATGGATATTTTTACCAGTAGATAAATCCATAATCGTATCTGCCCCCCAATGAATGCCCCAAACCAACTTTTCTATTTCAGCTTCTATAGAAGAACTGACTGCCGAATTACCAATATTAGCATTTATTTTCACTTGAAAGTTTTTACCTATAATCATTGGTTCTGATTCAGGGTGATTGACATTATTAGGAATAATCGCACGTCCTCGTGCAATTTCTGAACGCACATATTCAGGTGAGACATCTTCTCGTTTAGCTACAAATTTCATTTCTTTCGTGATAATACCTTGTTTCGCATAATGCATTTGTGTAACATTTTGTCCTGTTTTTGCCTTTTTCGGTTGATATTTAAATGGTGTCTCGACAAATTTTTTATGATTATTAGATTTAAATCCGTTATCCAGTGAGACAATTTTCCTACCTTCATATTCCAATGTATCATTTCTATCTTCTATCCATGGTGTTCTTAATTTGGGTATACCTTTTTGCACGTCAACTGTATAACTAGTATCATGATATGGACCTGCAGTGTCATAGACTAACACCGGTTTGTTAACCGTTGTTCCTTCTTCTGTTACTGTTGGTGAAAGTTGTATCTCTCTAAATGGAACTTGAATATCTGAATCTTCTCCACTCACCCAAATCCTTTGACTTGATGGAAATTGCTTTTTTAATTCTATTTTTTCTTGTTTCATAAAAAAAACTCCTTAGCATTTTATTATTGCTAGGAGACCTGGTCGAAAATCACATATTTAGTGAAGCGACAGTAAATAAAAATCTACTCTATAGACTTTCCATTTATACTGTACTTTTCTGCTTCCCTACGCTGGTACTAACCAGATCAGGTTCAAAGGGTTGAGACTAATGTCTCTTTCAGCTAACAAGCACCCCTAGCAATTCTTATTAAATTCTAAATTAAACTTAACACTAATAAAAAATAATTACAAATAAATTTGAAAATTAATATAAACATAATCTAATACAATAAGTACCTAGGATTCTGTTTAACAAACAGAATCCTAGGTACTTATATTAATGTTCTGTTCTATTTTAATGTAAGTGTTTTGCATTCCATTTATAAATCATATAATCTGCTGCTATCATCAATAAAGTAATTAATGTAAAGGCCATGGTTACATCGCCTAAGAAATGTGCACCAATACGTAAACGACTCACACACATGATAATAGTAAACATAAATGCAATAATAAACATACGCTTTTGGGCAACACGTGTTTTAAAGTAAAATGCCCAAAACATTAAATAAGCCGCATCAGTTGTATGACCAGATGGAAATGAACTGTGACCAGTATTACCATTGATTGTAAGCCAATTTGTAAAATGTGCGCCGTCATGACCAATTTCATAAGGTCTTGCTCGCCCCCATAATTCCTTCAAACTATCAATCGTTTCTAATCCTACTAATAATACAAAAAAGCTAACAAATGCAACGCGAACTAATCTTTCTATCTCTGTTTGAGTCACTTGTTGTAACCAAAATTTTGTAACAAATAATGTAATTAACATAAGTAAAATGAATGTGATTAAGAAACTTAGCCCCATTGGTAATGCATTACTGGTATCACCTTCATTACTAGCCACACCTAATGGCTTATGTCGTTCAATATTGTCCATTGTTGCAAAGATATATTTAAATGTTTCAGATACCAAAGTATTAGCTTTTATCAAAGTATAAATAAAAGATAAAAATAAAATGATATATTTAATCAATTTACTTTCAAACTTTGAAAACACATAAAAATTCAAAATAATCATTGAAAGAATCAAAATAACAGTTGGCGGAAAAAGACCTAAATCTTGAAATACTGTCCCAAAGATTGAATTTTGATTCATAAAATGTTTAGATACTGGCAAATCAATAAATAAAGCGAGTACTAAAATAATGCAAAATACAGGTAATGCAATTGCTGTGAACCTTTTTGAAATAACCATGATGCCCTCCTAATTAATATCTTTTAATAATAATTTTAATAACTATTTTATTATTCATGAATTTTATTACTGCTTAACCATACCCATTTTATGCTTATGTATGTTTGAATTAACTAAAATTTTCATGATCTTTGTAGAGATAACTGCAATCTTTTTATATTATTGGAAGCCTAAATTCCATAGTGAAATTCTAAATGTGACATAACTGTTAGGTCACAATATCATTTATTCATGATATATTATTTGTGTAGCGAATATAGTTTTTTTAATTTTAAAGTTCTCCTTATTTTTATAAGCATATTTAGCTTCGCTAAATATAAAAAAAGCAGTAAATTCATGTCGACTTAAACATGAATTTTACTGCTTTTTTATTTATGATTTAACTCTAGCCATTTCACCATTTCGCTCACATTACTTACCGTTATCGTTGGTGTTGGACCGTTTACATCAAACTTTTTATTTGTTCGATTTACCCAAGCTGTATCAAATCCAAAGTTACTAGCACCAGTAATATCCCATGAGTTTGAAGAGACAAATAATATATCTTCTCTATTCATATGATAATACTCTAATACAAGTGCATAACTTGCAGCACTCGGTTTATATTGTTTAATTTCATTAACACTAATAAGTGTGTCGATATAACCACCTAGTTCTGAATTATCTATGAGTGGCATTAACATATTATCATTACCATTTGATAGTATACCTACATCAATATTTTTATCTCTTAAATTGGCTAATGATTTAGGTATCTCCTTGTAATAATTTAAATTAAAAAACGCTTCAAACAATCTATTAATATCTTCTCTATTATATTGAATATCATAAACATTTAAAGTATGTCGTAGTGAGTCTTTCGTCAATTCATCAAAAGGGATATATCTTTGCATAACCTGCCTCATAAACATATGTCTTAATTGAGTCTTTTGCCATAACTTAGTAATCTTTGTTGCAGTATCTTCATCAAACTCAATCATTTCATTTTTTAATGAATCCATATCAAACAAAGTACCATACACATCAAAAATAATAGCCTTATACATACTTTCCCTCCTCTGCAACTCCATAAAAATGAAACTTACTTATTATTTTACACAATAAACACACATTCAAAACAATTTAGAATTAAATTTGTTTACGAATCTTGTAATTTTAGTTAATTTATTATCAATAAATATTATATTTGTTCGACAACCACTCTGTATACCACCTAATTATTGATTGTAAATTTTATGTAAATTATATTAAACCAAGCTTTAAATCATTGATTAGTTGGCAATATAAAAGTAAGAGAGGAGGCTGGTTGTTATGAGAAAAATATTTTTCGTCGATTTGTTTAACCTCTTTATTATTACGCTCGGATACATGACGCTTATCTCATTAACGCTACTTGCATTTGATCTTTTTGAAATTAAAACAACCGGTTCAGTATTTTTAGAAGGCTTAAGTTCTATTACAATTTTTAAAATTTATAGCAATTCCATCTTCAATGGTCTATTTACTCTATTCTTAGTCATTACGATTATTTTATTTCTTTACAAAGCATATGATCTATATAGAAAAGACAGCAAATAAATCTTATTATAAGTTTTCTCATTCGTTTAATCTGACAATTCGTGTACCCTTAATAGCAAACAGCTCAGTTAAAGCCCAGAATAAATTAAATAACAAAATAATTGTATATTGTATTAGAAGATTATTAGTTATATAATATTGTGTGAGGATGTATTTTATGTGTTATAAACGGCTATTTAACTTGCCATCTATCATCATAGTTATATTCCATTCCCAGAATTAAACTTTATGCACCCATTTAAACAAAGTAAATAACACAACATTCTCAGTATAACTTCGTTCCTATGGACGAAAATAATAAGAGATCTAAAGTCACTTTCAGGCAGTGTTTTTAGATCTCTTTTTTTATCTTTTAACATATTAATGCTAAGATTATACGTTTATTACTACACCACTTCAAATTATTATTAATTTACTTACAATTTTTGAAAAATTCTCCGCAAAAGTGCTATTTATTAATTTATATCGTCACTTTAATAATAATGTGGGATTATCATTCTTTTTTCTTATTACAGATGTACAATGATTTTATTACTATTAACTGATAGTTCTAATTTCTGACTTAGGTGGTATTTATGATTAGCTCATTAACTGTAAGAAAAGATTATTCAACTGAATTTACGCGCTGCATAAACCAAATTATTATACTACTTCCATTAAATAAACCATGTAAGGTTAATTTAAATGGGATTATTTTGTCCGTTGATAATGGATTAATTATAAATAATTCAGATTTATATCAAATGATTAAATTAGATGATGTTGTCGAATTAAAGATTCCACTTCCCATATTTTTTGAACAAGAGCAATTTTTATCCAATTGTTATTTTGATTTTGCACAAATTCGTAATACTGATCAATTCAGAACTTTGGTATTACAAATTTTATATAATGAAGCCTATTTGACCAATGGTCAGTTACATTACGTAGCAGACATTGTTGATTTTTTGTTAAAGGAAGCCAAAGTCACATTACATACTACTTATGTACCTACTTTACGAACCAAAAATTTACTGGCACAAAAATTAATTCGCTACGTTAATTTAAATATACATGAGCATTTAACTACACAAGATGTCTCAAAAAAATTCTTCATTTCACAATCATATATTTCTATTATGTTCTCAAGAATGCTCAATATAAATTTTAAGTTTTATGTATCATCCTTAAAAGTCGCATTATCCTTGTATGATTTAGTACAACATAGTAAATCTATACATGAGACTGCAACACATTTTAGCTTTACTAATGTGAGTACCTATTCAAAGCATTTTAAAAATTTTGTTCATATGCCTCCAAAAAAATTTATTTATCACTATCGTAGTATGAAAGGCGATCACCCTGTCAAAATTCATACAGACGTTGAATATATTTCGAAATATTTATCTCAACTAAAACAGAATATTAAATTAAAGAACAATGTAATTTCTAATATAAATTTAGATGACTTACAATTTAACAATCACTTTGAACCGATGGTTAACGTGATTCAACTAAACAATTTATATGAACTGATTAATTTTTCAGAAAGCCATTTTGAGTCATTGATTGCGGAAAATTTCTCGAAAGTGAATTTACACATTCATAATGTAGACATTAAATATCTTAATAATTTAGAGTTACAGAAATTGTTAAATATTATCCAACGGTTAGCAAGTAATGACTTTAAAGTTACATTAACCGTTGCAACTGTTGATCATTTCCATTCCATACATAACGCAATTATCAGGCCATTGGCCAAAACAGATAAACGCCAATCTATATTAAGGTATTTGACATTGATATTTAATCCTGCAAATTGGGAAGACGAATACTTCCAATCTATCATGCAATTACTAACTCAGAGATATCGCAATATGGGCATAGGTATTGTAATAGATAATCTTTTAACTGAATATCAAACGATACCTGAAATAATCAATGCAATCACAATGTATCCTGCAACTAATTATTATATTAATAGTGATCTCAAGTTATTTCACGACTTAATTCACAACAAATTTATTCAGCCCTGTTCTGACTTAAAGCAAACATTTATGCAATTTATTAGCTATCTAGTACCACATTCAAATAAGTTAATTATTAACAATGTGACTTATAGCAGTTTATTAAAATACTACGAAAATAGTATAAGTGAATCACATATATTATTATCTCGCCTTTTATTAGACTTAAATGGGAAAATAGCTGGAATCGGCTTTCCACTTTATGCAGCTGATGATGATCAGGTCATGCTTATAGATCAACATCAAAATACGATGCCAATTGTTTATATTTATAGTTTATTAGCACCATTTATTGATCAATATATATTGCGCTTACCAAACGGCATTGTTTGTAAGGTGAATAGTGATTTTCATATGTTACTCATTAACAAAAATAATGCATTAACAAATACAGCGCCTTTAGTTATGTCCGTTACGACACCTTATACAAATGAGTATTTTGTATTTAATAGAATTTTAAATCCTGAACACGGATTGATTACGAATATGATTTCTGCGCAATTGAACCATACGTTTATTGATCCACAAGTATTACAACAAATAAATCAATCTAATCATCCTTTAGCTACGTTAACTTTGCATAGCAATAAACTACCATTATCTATTTCATTAGAGACAGCAACGATACAATATATGATGCTATCTCCAAATAATGACGGAAAACATCATAACTTAAACTAATATTATCGCGTTGCACACATGACGCTATACATATTAAAGATCAACCAGAGGTTAAATGATTTTGGCCATACATCAAATAGATGTAGCTAAGTTACGCCAAATGTTTAAAAACTGATTGATCTTTTTAAATTTAATATTTGCTTTTATTTTTGCAACACAGCATGTACCAAGCATGCTATTTGTACTTTTACTACAATAGGCTCATGTTTATAATCCAATATAATGGGCTAACCTATCACGATTGAGCGGATTATTGTCGCAGTAATCTATGATTTGGCCATTTTCCATTGTAGCGATGTGGTCTGCACAATACGTAACAAATTCGAAGTCATGCGTAATAATTATTATCATGTGTCCAGATCGTGCTAATTCATTCAGTAATGTACTAAGCTTGCGCATATTTCTTCCATCTAATCCACTCGAAGGTTCATCAAAAATTAAAATCTTTCTATTAGATTCTAGTGCACTTGCAATCGCTAAGCGTTGCATTTCACCACCTGACAGAGATAATGGGTGTCGTTCAATATGTTCAGAAATGCCTAGTTCGCGCAAACGTTTGACTATTTGATCTTCAGCTATAGAATCATTACTTAATCGTAGTTCCGCTTCAATACTTTCGGTAAACAATTGATTGTTTACATCTTGGAATACTTGAAATACCATTTTTGCCAAGTCTTTGGCATTAAGTGATTGATCATCTATTGTTATTTGTGCATTCATCTTACGTTCTAGTCCTGTTAAACATCGTGCTAAAGTTGATTTACCTGCACCATTCTCTCCAATGATTGCTGTTATTGCTCCAAACTCTAATTTAACTGGATTTATGTTTAACACTAGACTTTGTTGTCCTTGGTATTTAAATTGCAATCGCTCAATATTAAGTGTGCGATATCCTTGATTTTTTACACATTTAAATTGTAATTGTTCTATCGTTGTACTTCGCAAACCATATTGCTGTATATCTTCTGTCGTCAGTTGTTTAAATGATTGATTGGTCAATTCATTTACTATACGACCTCGTTCCATAATGACAAAGGTATCGACAATATCAATCATATAATGTAATCGATGTTCTGCAATAATGATTGTTTTCCCTTCAGCTTTCCAAATCTCTAGCATGCGTGTTAATTTCTTTATTGCCTTAATATCCAGATTCGATGAGGGCTCATCTAAAATAATACATTGGTGCCCAGTAATATAAACACTTGCACAGGCGATCAATTGCTTTTCCCCACCTGACAACTTAAAAATAGAACGATCCAGTAATTGTTCTAATTCAAATTTCTCAACACTCTGTGTCAGGCTCTCTACAATCTGAGATGCTGGTAGTCCTATATTTTCTGATTCAAAAGCTAGCTCACGTGTTGTATTTAAACAAAAAAACTGTGTCCTAGGATTTTGAAATACGGTACCATACCAACGTGAAATATCATCCATTGATTGATCAAATAGAGATTGATCATCCACTTTAATCACACCAGATATATCACCTTGAAAAAAGGTTGGAATGATGCCATTTAACAAACGTATTAATGTAGATTTTCCACATCCGGAAGCCCCTGCTAAACAAATGACTTCACCTTTATTAATATTTAAATTTATATCCTTTAATTGTTTCATACCATCCGTCTGTTTATAGCTGAATGATACATCTTTAATTTCAATCATATTTATCCCTCATATTACATAATAAAGTATACCTAATAACATCATTACAATGATGACTATCCAATCGACTGCCCTAATGGTTAAAGTAATCATGTTTGTTCTAGCGTGTTGTAATGTTAAACCTCTAGTAATTGAAGCCATCGATAACTCGTTACCAATTTTTATCACACTGTTTAATAAAGGTACTACTCTAAATTCTAGATACTTTAACGGATGTAGCAGGGCGTACTTATAATCTATACCACGCATTTTCATTGCACGCTTTATCGCTTGTCCTTCCTCTTTAATCGTCGGTATAAACCTAAACATAACTGATAAAGGTATCGTCAATTTTCGTGGGCAATGCATTTGTTCTAAACTAGTGATAAATGTTGCTACTTCTGTCGTCTTCAAAATATAATAACCCATTAGTAGTGCTGGTAAAAATCTTGTAACGATACCAGCAGTTATAAATAATATAAGGGTATATATAGGAGCGTAATTAATATAAATCACCGATTCTACCATCCATGCAACCATGATAATACTTGCGCACAATATACTTTGTATAAATTTTTTAATTGTTAACAATAATACTATCGGTAATAACATCACCAAAAGTCGTATATAAATTGCAGGAACAGCTTCACTTCCTGTTAAACTTATAATTGAAACAATGAACATAAGACACATTTTAGTTCTTGGATCTAATAATAAACTTCCTTTGTTTATATCCATAGTTTTATTCATATTAAATAATACCTGCGCGTTTCATATGCTTCTTCAATATTTGTGTTGCTATCCAGAAGCCCGCCCATGAACCAATCAATGTTGCTATGACAATGATAGGAATCATCTGTATTGAGAATATGCTTGCAACAGTACTTTCATAGGCAATACCATATTTTTGCTGTATAAATTGCAAATAATCATTTCTCATAAAGTAAAACGGCAACAAATTCCCAATTGGCCATAATGAAAATACCATATAACCAAGATAATTTAGCTTTAAATTTTTATATTTACCCCATGCTAAAATACAGTCGGCAATTACAATTACTGGAATGCTGAGCACTAAAGCAATCCAAGGATGACCCATTACAGCAAGAATCAAACAAATCATACTGCCACAAATTGTTACTGCGCCGAACTTTTGCGTCTTCGTGATTAATAACAAAATAGGTATCCCACCAATCAAACCTATCATTGCAGGCAACAATAGCATAAATATCGGAATAATACCCAAGATACCTGGCGGTGCAATAAAGATAAAATACACGGCAGTAAATAATCCAATATTAATTAAATCTTTCACATCGATGTTAGACTTTTCCATTTATAAATCCCTTCAATCATTAATTTAAGTACATTTTTATAAATTATTTATAGTATTATTAAAACCATACTATAATTGAAAACCATTATCAATAACATTGTAATTAAAAAATGTGCGAACCAATTTAACATTGATTCACACATCATTTTTCAATTTAAAATTCTAAATTTAAATTCGGAAGTTCGATATTAAATTGACCTTTTAAATTTTTATTTTTCATTTTATCTGGTACTTCAACTTGATAGTTATATCGTTGCTGTGTCTTACTCACCGATAAATACCCTATTGTAAATGTCGCATCTGACTTAATTGTTGCAATACCTTCTTTCAAGATATAATTAAATTCTTGGCACTCCAACTGAATTTGATGTTTACCAACTAATTTCGGTTTGAGCATTTGTGTTAATTCATTTTCAATTATATAGAATGATAAATTATCGAAGTCTTTTGTGAAATATGGTGTAAATCTAAAATAGCGTTCACCATGTTTGACAATTGTACTAGTCTCTTTGTCATAACGATATTTAGCGCGCTTGTTTCCAATCCGTTTCGTTATTGTCATTTGATCGACACGCATCTCTAAGAATAAGTCCCAAGTTCTTTCTTTCAATAAAAATGGCACTAACTCATTATGCTTAATACTAAATTTAAATCGCGTCTTATCATTTACTGCTAAAGGGATATAGATCAGTTCCTTTTTATTTCTAGATACTAGCTTCAACTGAATCTTAGATGCTAATTGATTTGGATTAATCAATGTTTTCAGAAATTCAATTTCCAAATTAACTCCTGATTCATCAAAGGTAAAGTCAGTCATCTTGATATCGGGTTTGACTGCATTCTCAAAGTGGAAAAATGGTTCTCCTTCTCCAAACTGTAACGTTAGACTATTCTTATGTGCACTAATATCATAGATATCACCATTTTGATAGCCTTCTTCCACTTTTTGGTAATGATATAGATCCTTTTTTCGCGCATAATATAATAATGGCTTTAAATTATCACTAACAATTTGATCAACTCGCTCTGGTATTTCATGAATAAAGTCACCAATTGCGTCCATCCATTCAGCTTTCTTATCATCAGCAATTCTCAATGAAAATTGCGTCGTTCTTGAGAAACTAAAGTGTCGTTCGATAAATATACGTAATACGGCATCAGTGCTGTTGAGTGTCTTACTATGCACAATAGCACGTACGATTTGTTGCATTGCTTGATAATAATCTTTAGGCTCCACATAAGCAGCACTCATATGTTCACCTTCGCGTCTCGTTGCATAATAATATGATTTATCTGCTAACACACCTATCTTCTGAGCATTCACATAGGCTTGCATGGTAAATATTTGATCTTCAGCACTTCTAATATGCTCTGGAAAATAAATATCATGCGTTCTGAGTAATGCTGTGCGGTAAAATTTCGTTGGACTTAATGTATAAATGATTCTAGAATCTTCAATTGCAACATCAGCCTTTGTTTCAGTGAACATTGATTTTGGAACTCCGCGACCATTAACGCCTTCCATTTTCACTAAAACCACGTCCTGATTATTACGTTCAATAAACTGTTGCACATCTTTTAATGTATCTTGGTGTATATAATCATCAGAATCCACAAAGAAGACAAATTCCCCTTGTGCTATTTTCAAAGCTGTATTTCTTGGTTTGCCTGGACCTCCAGAGTTCTGTTCTAAACGTTTTATTATTAAATTCATCTTATTCTCATAAGTTTTAGCAATTTCTAGTGTTTTATCCGTCGAACAGTCATCGACTAATAACACCTCATATTGTTGTTTATCAATTGTTTGATTCTTCAAACTATCGAGTAATTCGGCTATATACCTTTCTGAATTATAACTAGGTATAATCACTGAAAATTTCATTATTTATTCCACCTTTATCAAGTCGTCTCTATGCATGTAACTGAGTATGAATCAACTACCAAACACATTTCTAACTAATCTTTCACTAGAACGTCCATCTTGGTATTTAAAGTGTTTATTAAGGAATGGCTCTACTTTTTCCGCTTCATAGTCGCCATGCTCTAGTGCAATCATAAGTTCAGTAAATGTCTCAACAATCTTTCCTGGTACAAAGGTTTCATAAGGTTCATAAAAATCACGCGACGTAATATAATCTTCTAAATCAAAAGCATAAAACAACATTGGTCGTTTAAATACTGCAAATTCATATACAAGTGATGAATAATCACTAATTAAGATATCCGTGACAAATAATATGTCATTTACTTCTCTAAATTCTGAAACATCTACAAAATATTCTTGATATTGCCTAGGTATTTCCAGTTTATTTTTAACGAAAGGATGCATTTTAAATAAAATTACAGCCTGATTTGTTTGGCAATATTGTGCCAAGCGTGCAAAGTCGATCTTAAAGAATGGATAATGCGCTGTATGATGACCATTTCCTCTAAAGGTTGGTGCAAAGAGCACAACTTTTTTACTTTGAATAATCGGTAATTCAGCTTCCATTTCAGCAACAATTTGTTGTTCATATTGCTCATCAAATAATGTATCCGTTCGAGGTACACCTGTTGGAATAATGTTCTGTTCCTTTATGCCAAATGCTTCTCCATAAAATGGAATATCCGTTTCTGAAGATACAAATGCCTTGGTATAGTTTCTGTGATTCACAGAGTTAAAGAAAGGACCGCCCTTTTTACCTGCTCTACTATAACCAACCGTCTTAAATGCACCCACTGCATGCCATACTTGTATGATTTCTTGGCTTTTTCTAAAATTAACCTTGTATAACAATGGATGGAAATCATCTACAAATATGTAATCAGCTTTACCTAATAAATAAGGAAATCTAAACTTATCTATAAAATTTCTTCGTGCTGAAATATTTGATTTAAATAATGCATGTATTTGATATTGAGCATCTAGATTTTGGCGTAACATTTCTTCGTATACATACAAGAAATTACCGGACATATCACTCCGAGAGTCTGATGTAAACAATACTGTATTGCCTTTTCTCAAATGGAAAAACTTCGTTATATTGAATATTGTTTTAAAGGTAAAATCCCTTATATTATATGAGTATTTATTATATTTTGCCTTTAGTTCATCTATTTTTCTTTTTAATGGATTTACCTTTGGTGCTGGACTTTTAAAGTTAATATCTAAGACAAATTCATTTACTTCACTAGATATCATAGGCTTGACGCTATATTCTGTTTGCTTTGAATTCCCGCCTTTTTTAAATACCCATTTATAATGATCTAGTAAAAAGTTATGTTTACTGTTTATTGTTTCTTGAGTTTCATATTGTTCTATCGCTTCTTCTGACAACTCATAATTAGTAGGGTCTAATAAGGTATCATTTACTTGCGCAATATAATCATAATCACCCTTGTAAACGACAAGATATTCTCCACTTGGTAAATAATTCCCATCATCTAAAATGGCAACATTAAATCGTGCAGTAAAATGATTATCCTCAATCGTTACCTGATTCGCTAACAATTGCTTAGTTTCTGTCAAATTTCTAAGGTAAATAGCTTTATCATTTAACGCAATACCTTCAACATGACCTTCAATATATAATTGTATTCGTTCCCAATATATATGATCGATTATAAACTTTGATTGAGTCAATTTAACAAATCCTCTCTAAGTACGTTGGTTTATATTTTCATCAACTAGCTTCACTTTAACGTTGTACAATTCTAATTTGTGTATTATCTACGTATGCTACATTGTCCACTTAATCACTGTCTTTCCCCATGATGTAGACAGATCTGCTTCAAATGCTTGTATTGCATCGTTGATGGTTTTGACTTCATATTCTTCACCTTTTAATAAAGATAGCTTTTCTACAATATCTGGATTATCTTTATATAATTGCGCTACATCCTTAAAATCTTGCGCACCACTTCGGCTACTACCAAACAAGGTGAGTCCTTTTTCTAATACCATACGCGTATTAATCTCAACGCCATATTCACTAACACCTAGTAAGCTAATACTGCCTTCAGGAGAAATCAAATCTATCATTTGGTTGATTGCAGCTTGGCTTCCTTTACCACCTACACATTCGAAAGCATGATCAAATGTTACACCTTCTGGAATATCATGAATATGGTAAACTGCATCTACGAAAGAAAAATGACTTAATTTAAAGTCTGTTTTACCAAAAGCATAAATTTTGGCATCAGGATAAAGTTTATGTAGCAACATTGCTGTAATGTATCCTAAATTACCATCTCCCCATATTCCAAAACTCTTTCTATTTGAAATAGATTTTTGTTTAAATCGTTGAATTGCATGCCAACTCACGCTTACTAATTCTGAATATGCAATTGTACTTAAATCCTTTATCGAATCATCCAATTCTACAAGTCGATTATGATCCATAAATACATAATCCTGCATAAATCCATCAAAACCACTCGACCTAAATTTACTACTCGCTAAATAATTCTCTGAAATCGTATCGTCTACTTCAGTAGGCGTATTCGGAACCAATAGCACCTTCGTTCCTACTGCAATTTCACCTTGTTGATCGTAAACAACTTCTCCAACACCTTCATGTATTAATGACATTGGTAATTTTTTATGCAAGACGCTTTGATTACGACTTCCGGTATAATAGCGTTGATCAGCTGCACAAATGGATAAATACAACGGTCGAACTACGACTTGATCACTTTTAATATCTTCATTATTGTACGTGACTTCGATTTGCCTTGGTGCAACGAGTTGGTATACTTGATTAATCACTCGACATCCCACCCTTTATGATTGAGTTAGCTACTTTGAGATCATAAGGTGTCGTAATTTTAATGTTGTATAATTCACCATTCACTAATTGAACGTGTTCATTGCTAACAACAAGTATTTTACAAGCATCCGTTAACACTTGCTTATCTTCTGCAGATAATTTGTTATAGTTCGAGCGCAATAAATTGATATTAAACGATTGCGGTGTTTGTCCTTGATACATTTCATTTCTTACTGGTATAGATTGTATCGACTCTCCATCGGCTGAAGTAATAATGGTATCCGTTGCCGGAATAACCGTATCGACTGCACCATGTTGTATGACTTGATCAATATTCTCTTTAATAATTCTTCTTGTTAAAAATGGTCTTACAGCATCATGAGTAACAATTACATCCGTTTCATTAACTCCAGATTCCGCTTCTATCGCTGCAATAATATTCATAATTGTTTCATTGCGATCTGCGCCACCTTGAATAATGGTAATTCTGTCATCATCGATTTTATGTTTTTTCAATGTGTCTTTGGTATGTGAAATCCATTTTTGCGGTGTTGCAATGTATATCTTGTCAAATTCATTAGTTAGCAGAAATTTCTCTACTGTATGCACCAATATTGGTTTACCATCTAAATCTAAGAATTGTTTTGGCAAAGGTACGTTTCCCATTCTAGAACCAATGCCCCCTGCTAAGATACCAGCATAAATCATATAAATTCCTCCCTAAGAATTACATTCTCTCTATCTACTGTGTGCTTAGTTACTTGAAATTTATTTATGCGTGTTGCGTTATTCGAAATTAAATAACTCTTATTTAATTGTATTTTTCATGTTAAAGCAATTCAGGAATAATACTTTTAAGTTTTATACCCTAACTTTTATAATTTATACAACTTTTAAAAAATAAAATAATTGCTAATGTCATTGTATAAAACTTTAATACATAAATGTTATTTTTCCCTTTTTGGGAAAATAACATCTAATTTTAGTTTTATTCAATTTTAAATTTTCAGAATATATTTACAAGTCAGATAATCATTAGTATATTTTTACATATAGCATAGATTACGAACTATAGTTTTACATTTTAAAGCTAACAAAAGCGCTATTGCATAACATGAAACGAGGTATTATGCGTATTTTAAAGACATGGACCTCGAATGATATAGTGCTAAACTCAAACACCATATCTTGGGAGGCGAATTAATTATGTCTAAATCTGAAAAAATCATCATGGAAGATAATCAATACTTTGCTAAACCTGGCAGAATACCGTATTATCCTCTAGCTATCTCACACGGCTATGGTGCAACTTTAGTCGATGTTGACGGCAATGAATATATAGACTTACTATCCAGTGCCAGTTCACAAAATGTCGGCCATGCACCTGAACCTGTAACGAATGCCATTAAGGCACAAGTTGACCGCTTTATACATTACACACCAGCCTACATGTACCATGAACCACTCGTGAAGTTAGCTAAAAAGTTATGTGCAATTTCACCTGGTGATTACGACAAACGCGTACTCTTCGGCTTGTCTGGGTCCGATGCTAATGATGGCGTAATCAAATTAGCAAAAGCTTACACCGGTCGACCTTACGTTATCAGTTTCGTTAATGCCTATCATGGATCAACTTATGGTTCATTATCCATGTCTGCAATTAGTTTAAATATGCGTAAAAAGTATGGTCCCATGTTACCTGGTTTCTATCACATCCCTTATCCTGATAAATATCGTGGCATGTATGGCAATACAGAAGCTAATTCTGTTGAATCTTATTTAGCGCCACTCAAAGAAATGTTTGAAAAATACGTTCCCGTTGAAGAAGTTGCTTGCATCATGATTGAAACATTCCAAGGTGATGGCGGTCTATTAGAGCCAGTTGATGGTTACTTTGAAGCCTTACAAGCTCTGTGTAAAGCGCATGGTATTCTGTTAGCTGTTGATGATATTCAACAAGGTCTTGGTCGAACTGGTGAATGGAGTTCTGTTTCACACTTTGATATCGAACCTGATATCATCACTTTCGGTAAATCACTTGCCGGTGGTCTCCCGATGTCTGCTATTGTTGGCCGAGCTGAAATCATGGATTATTTAGATGCACCAGCTCACTTATTTACGACTGGGGCAAACCCAGTTAGCTGTGAAGCTGCGCTAGCTACTTTGTCGATGATTGAGGACCAAAATTTACTGCAAGCAAGTAAAGATAAAGGCGACTACGTACGTAAACGTATGGATCAATGGGTTAACCAATATGCTGCTGTTGGTGATGTACGCGGCAAAGGTTTATCAATCGGTATCGATATTGTATCCGATAAATTGAATAAGACTCGAGATGCTACAGCTGCATTAAAGATTTGTAATCGCTGTTTCGATCATGGCGTTGTCATTATCGCTGTAGCTGGAAATGTCTTACGTTTCCAACCGCCTTTAGTTATTACTTACGAACAACTTGATCAAGCGCTCAATGTATTGGAAGCTGCGATCCAAGATTTACAATCCGGCAAACTAGACAACTACAATATTGCTGGTCAAGGCTGGTAATCCTAATCTAATACCTCAACATGCTTTTACTGTTTAAAAAAAGAGTAGATACCCTTACCTGTAGTTAACAATAAGGATATCTATTCTTTTTTGATTGTTTAAACATTTATAGATAAATCATCATAAACGTTTGATATTATATTTTATCTATTACCAACATCGTGACCTATTTCGACAGTTTTATCATTTTTATTGAATAGCGCTGCCTGTACACTACCAAAGTTTGGATCATTGCGTTTTTCTTCAATTTGGAATCCTAAACTTTTGAATATGTCTATATCTTGTTTAGAGGTTGCATTTTCATAGAAAATTTTTCCGCCATCATTATAGAAACGAGGTTTATCAATTGATTCTTGCAATGTTCCATTGCCTCTTAAATAATCGACAAGTACTTCATTAATGGTAGTCGGTATTTTGTTACCTCCAGGTGTTCCTATGCCTAAGTAATAATCTGGTCCGACAACGATACTAGGTGCGGTAAATGATCTTGGTTCCTTATGTTTACCTGCATAGTTTGGACTTGCAGGATTCGTAGAGAAGTTTGAAAGTGAGTTATTCATATAGAATCCTTCTTTCATATACTTACCAGTACCAAAGAAACTAGACAATGTATTGGTTGTACTCACTAACTTACCTTTCTTATCTATAACAACAAAGTGCGTAGTACTCGTATTATCCATATTCGTCGTATTGAAGTTACTATTGAAATTAACTTCGTTTAATTTTCCTAATAAATAATCTTGAGATAAATATTGATCGTAATCTTCATCCTGACCATTAACGATGTCTCTATTTCTGTACATTAATGCTCTTGATTTCAATATACCCGTAATGTAATCCAAACGGTTGTCTGGTGCCCCTTTATTATCGGTTGCCTCATCAATCTTCATACCTTGTAGCATGAGTGTACCGCCTAGTGGATTTGATGCAGAATAAATTTTAGTATTTAAATAATCTGTACTTACAGGTTCT
This sequence comes from Staphylococcus gallinarum, assembly GCF_029774255.1. NCBI lineage: Bacteria > Bacillati > Bacillota > Bacilli > Caryophanales > Staphylococcaceae > Staphylococcus > Staphylococcus gallinarum. The sequence continues at coordinate 478,212 of NZ_CP069082.1, read as the reverse complement.
TTTTTCGTTGTTTTATAGGCTTTGAAGTCCTTTTCAGTCAATTTATCATCGACTTGTTTAGAAATACTTTTACCGACTTTATCGTAAAAATAATCCGGACCATTATCTCTAATGCCGCGTAGTGTTTTCGCTAATTCTGGTTGCTTAATCACATCTCCTTCTCGTTTCGTTTGTTTACCATCAAAGAAAGGAGAATCTCTGTCCACGTCAGACCCATACAATTTTAAGCTTCGCTCTAATTCTGAGTCTACTTCGAAACCATCTTCGGCTAGTGGTATAACATAGTTAAGTATTTTCTTTTCGTCCATTTTACCGGCATCTTTATGTGCATCATGGAGACCACGAACAAAACCTGGTGTACCGATTTGATCTTTATTTTTATAATTAAATGATGAGATATCTTTATATTGCCATTGTTTTGGTGCAACATTTGCTTGTCCATCATAAGCTAACATTGCACCCCCACCACCTAAACCTGATGAGTGTGGTTCAGTAACAGCTAAGGCATAAGAGACACCTACAGATGCATCGATTGCATTGCCACCATCTCTAATTATTTTCTCACCTACGCGTGTCGCGATAGGGTTATTTGATGCTACACCGTAATTTTTGTCTGATGTGTCTTGTTTATGATCAGCAATTTTATTCTCATACAAATCGTCTTTATCATAGTTGTCTTTTTTCGTAACTAAGAAAAATAACACAGAAATAATGATAGTAAGGATAAGTATTACGATGAGCACACGTTTATTATAAATGCTCATACTCAGGCTCCTTTAGACAGATATTGATGATGCGTTGATTTAAGTTCATTCAATTCATATTGATCAAGACCTTCATTTGCTCTGGCAAAAACGATCAATAAGAAAATGATTAACACAACTACAATCACTGTAATGCTCACCCAATTTTCTTTAATGTTCATATACGTAACCTCCATTCTCTTTTTTAAGTTTTACGCTATCACTTTGCAAATTATTTAACAGTTTTATTTCTTCTATTTTGTTTGGTCTTGATTCAGTAATCTTGCCACCTTGTGACTTAATCGGTGTTACCATAAATTGTGACTTCTTACCGTCCCAATTTTGTTGAACGGTTAATCCTTGTTTATTTTTAGATAAAAATCCTTCAGAAGTAACATTACCTAAACTATAAAAAATATTCGTGTTTTTATATTGTTCAATTTCTTGAACAACTGTGTTGTGACCAACGATTACATCAGCACCTGCATCAGATAAAGCATGTGCATATTGTTTTTGACGTGTTGTGACACTCCTTTCATCAGGAATGCCCCAATCCACATTAACTACTACGTAATCATTGTTTTCTTTTAGTTTTTTAATTAATGGAATAAAGATATTTGGCTCTAAACTAATGGATGTCGTATTTTTCAAAGGATCTGTATAGTCAGATTCAACATCTGAAAATGATACTGTTGCAATTTTTTTCCCTTTTACAGTTTGTTGAACAGTCTTACTATTAATAGGATTCGAACCATTGCCAGTTAAATAGTTATAACCTGCTTTAGCTTCAACTGCTTTACTAAAATCTCTGGCAGTAATATTATCGGTCACCTGATTGATAATATTTAAACTTTTAATATTTAATCCCTTTAAGAACATGACATTATTTAAATTACCTTTAATATTTCCATTCTTATCATTTGCGAATTTAGAAAATTTCAAGCTTGCTGTGGAGTAATCACTCCCTTTCAAGATTGGTTTCACCGCACTAAAAGCGTCATTTATGTCGTTCTTACGAATGTGTTTATTCAATTCAACATTACCCAAGTAAGTCATCCTGATGTCATTCTTAGCTTTGGTCATCGCCTTAACTGGATATGTTTTTTGTGATGTCATGGTGAATACTAACAGTACTACTGCAGCTATTAAGATAATACTGGTGTATATAGTGTTGCGCTTTTTATGCCGCTTGGTCCACTTTAATACACGTTCATCTATAGAAAGTCGTTTTGAATTCTTCATATACATGCTCCTTACTAATTAATAAAGCTATAAAAGAATAAGATGACGTAAGTAATACATGTTAATAGCATACATGTAGATAAAGTAATAATGACACCTTGTTTTTGAATCGTATTTGCAATAATACCAGGTATAACAACCCCAATACCTGACATTTCCACCATTTCAAATGGGGTCAGTGGATAGATTAAATCGAATATAAATTTTAGTACCATACCAGTAAGTATCATTGCCGCAAATTTCCTACGTCCATATAATATGACAAAGCGACTCACACCATGATTTACAATAAAATATGTAATGCAACTGATGATAAGTACGGATAATAACATAACTGGTTGATCAAATATTAAAGCTAAGTATCCTGGGACAACAAGACCCGCTGGACTAATACCAAATTTTTCGGCAAAGATTAAACTCAATACGATGCCCACAAATAATGAAAAATATAACTCTGAACCTATCATATTATTTGATCCCTTCTATATATTGCGCTATTTGTTTACCTGGTCCATGAATATTACCAACACAGAAGATTAAGGCATTTGTCGATTCAGCATATAATGCTTCTTCAACTGCCTTTATACTTTTGCCTTCAAAGTTCAAGTATTTCTTATCTGGTTGATTTTTCATTGCCTCAGTGACCATTTGTGTACTTTTCCCAGTACAAATTAACGTATCGAACTCAACATGAGGTATAAAGTCTTCAACAAATTGTCTTGTTCTATCCACTCTATCTGCCCGACAATTCAATACGATAACAATGCTTGAGTACGGATAATTGTAATCTTCGACTTTGTTTAATATTGCTATCGTAGATTTTGGCTCATTTGCAGCGAATGCATTGACATAGACGTTTGTCGAATTGTTTGCATTAAAGTATTTTACTTCTACAGCGCCAACATCAGGAGGCGCATTCAACATACCTCTCAATGCTGTTTCTCTATCTATACCTAAGGCTTCTGCTACGCCCATTGCAATCGCAACGTTATCTGGAAAGACTATGTATCCAAATTGTCTTAAATAAGATTCTGGAACCTCATCTTTATCAACAACAATAAGTTTGGTCTTACGTCGTTTTGCCACCTTTGCAAAGAACTCAGTATAATCATCTTTCATTACTATAAGATGCCCTTTATATGGAATTGTTGCGGTAAACGCTTCTGCTACTTCTTTCAATGTTGGGCCAAGTACATCCATGTGATCCTCCATAACATTAACAATCACACCAATATTGGCCTTAACCAATTCCTTTTGGAAAGTGATTTGATAATCGGGATTTACTGCCATACATTCATTAACTAGAGCATTCGCTTTGTGTTTGACCACTTTACGAATGATATCCCTTTGTTCACCAATGTTTGCACCTTGAGGCTTTCTATAGACTGGATATTCTCTTGGTGTAAACCAATACAACATACGTGCGTCAGTGCCAGTTGTTTTACCAATTACTCTGTAATTGTCCTCACGCAGTGTGCTGTATATCAATCTTGTAATGGTTGATTTACCTCTTATACCATTAATGTTTATACGTATAGGTATTCTTTCTAATCGGCGTGAGTGTCGTTTCTTTTCGACTATACCCAACCAAAGAATTAAGCCTACACAAATTATGATTAGTAGCAACTTGGGTCCCTCTTTTCGTCAGCACATTTAATTTTTATTTGAATACTTAATTATTCCTTTAAGAATCTCAGGATACTTGAATTATGGTTATTAAAAAGAGTTAACTAATATGAGGTTAGTTACTCCCTATCATTCAATACAGATATGCTATCACGGCGTTATTGATTTAGTTTTAACTGTTTAAAGGACGCGTTAATTAAATGTAAATCAACCTTTACAATGCAAGTAATATTACACTGTTGTGCCGTTTGAAATACTGTTATGACAACGTTTTATAAACAAAATATAATTTTATAAAAACCACAAAGAAATTTTAATAAATTTTTATTCTTACAGTAATTAGCTTTTGTAAAAAATATAAACTTTACTGCATCTTTACATGATATTAAAGATTAAGTGTTACATTATATGTGAAGTAGTTAATAACTATATTTAGGAGGCAGTTCATTGAGTAGATCTGTTAAGTTTGCCGTTTCAATTTATCTTACAGTCGTAGCAGTATTATGTTGTAGTTATTTAATCATGATTTTAATTGGTACTTTTCAAGGAAATGATATGCGCGGCGCTGTCTTAGATGCTGATAATAATAAAAATGTCGAAAATATAAATAAAAATAATAATTCAAATAGTTCAAAGGAAGCAACAACTTCTGAAACATCTCGTATTCCAAAAGATACTCAATCATTCAATACACAAAATAAAGCCATTCAATATGAAAAATTAACTCATACATGGTCAGTAGATAGCACTAAATCTACCAGTCATGTATGAGTTATTTTTATGAATAAATCGCGCAATTTTATTTAATTTTTAACCTTAACCTTGAGGCTACACTTTACACATAGGTGAATTTCCCAAATTCTAATATCAACTAAGTTATAATTAAGTTGAATTATTATTCTGTGTTTAAAGTGAGGTTTTATTAATGGGTAAATTAACTGATACAGAAATTGTAAACATATTAAGTGATTTAGTTCGTATTAAATCTGTAAATGACAATGAAATTGAAGTATGTCATTATCTGCAAGATTTACTAGCGGCACATAACATTCCTGCTCAAATTATTAAATTATCTGAAACGCGTGCGAATCTAGTTGCAGAAATTGGAGAGCATGGTCCAGTATTAGCTATATCTGGTCATATGGATGTCGTGTCTGAAGGAGATATTTCAAAGTGGCATTATGATCCTTTTGTTATGACAGAAGTCGATGGCAAGTTATATGGTCGTGGGACAGCTGATATGAAATCAGGATTAGCTGCTCTTGTTATTAGTATGATTCAAATTCAAGCTGCTGGCACTTTAAACTATGGTAAAATTCGTCTGCTTGCTACTGCAGGAGAGGAAATCGTCGGTGAAGGTGCAAAGGCTTTTCATCAACAAGGTTATATGGATGATGTTAGTGCCTTAATCATTGCCGAACCTTCAGAAGACAGAATTATTTACGCACATAAAGGCTCGATGGATATACGTGTAACCTCTAAAGGTAAAGCCGCACACAGTTCTATGCCACATTTAGGCTTTAATGCAATTAAGCCTTTAATAAAATTTGTCTATACTGTAGACGAGGGCTTTAAGGACTTCACTCAAACGAACAGTTTACTAGGTCCACCAATACTTAATGCGACAATCTTCAAAGGCGGAAATCAGGTCAATTCATTACCTGAACATGCCGAAACAGAATTTAATATTCGTACAATTCCTGAGCATGATAATAATCAATTTATTTCTTATTTCAAACGCATCCTTCAACAAGTTGAATCAACAGAGTCACAACTCGTCATGGATACTTATATGTCAAGACCACCAGTCTTTACAACAGGTGACAATTCACTGGTACAGATTGCACAAACTTTCGCCATGAAATACTTAAATACAAAGCTAGAAGCACAAGCTTCTCCAGGCGTAACAGATGCTGCTGATTTATTAGTCGATAAGGATGAACAATTCCCATTTATAATGTTTGGTCCCGGTAATGTTAGCCAAGCACATCAAGTTGACGAACATGTAGATAAAGCAATATATTTATCATTTGTTAAATTATTTAGCGAAATGTTTCCCACATATTTACAAAATTTAAAATAAATCAAACACCCACTACTTCAGGTTAATATTGTTCACACAATACGAACAATGTTCATTAATTTATAGGTAGTGGGTGTTATGGTATTTGCACTTATATATTTAACTGACGCATGCGTCTTTGATATTGTTTCGGTGTTTCACCGTATTTCACTTTAAATAATTTGATGTAATAACTTGTTGTAGAGAAACCACATCCTAATGCTATTTCAGTAATAGTATATTCACTGTTACTACAGAGCATGTCTATACTTTGTTCCAATCGAAAATTGAGTAAATATTGAAAAGGTGTTTGTTGCATATATTGTTTAAATAGTTTAATCGTTTCAGATTCACTCATGTGGATGACTTGACTCAGCTCTGCAAGTGTTAGCTTTGTAGAAGCATGATTTTGAATATATTCAATCAGTTGTTTAACACGCGAATCAAAATGATATGCGTTAGTTGTCACTTGGTTATCCATTATTCTATTAATAAATTTTAATATTTGAAAGTAATTAATAGTTACATCTAACATGTAATCTGTCGTTTTACTTAGATATAGATTAGCGGCTTCGACAATTAATTTTAATATTTGATTGTGAATAGCTATATCTGATGTTAACTTTAAATATGGTAATTTCGTCGCGTTGGTAACGATTTGACTCACGTAACTATATTCAATGTAGTTAGATGGATCGGTCAGTTCTATATTCCAACAATAAAATTTAGTGTCGTGATCCTGTTCTGTAATTTCATGTACCGTATTAGAATTGATAAAGAGTCCTTCTCCTTGCTTAAGTGGAACATTAAGTTCTGACATTGCAACGTCTAACGCACCTTCAATTACATAAATGAATTGTAATGCCTTATGCCAATGTAATGGTATATATCCAAAACGTGTTTGGTTTAACACAGTATACAATACGACATGTTTCCATTGTTGATTCGGATATTGAACCAACTCTTCTCTTGTATCTGTAACAATAATTTCACTATACAATATGCCACCACCTCTATATATTGTTATTTTTTAATGATATTTACGTATTATATCACTGAATTTTAGCTTATAGTTTAAATATAATTATATTTTATAGGTGATATTATGCAACACAACACAGAAAAGAGAATTTTAGGTATTTTCCTAGCTATTGCTGGCGCTTCCTTTTGGGGATTAGGGGGAACTGTATCAGATTTTTTATTTCAACATCGCAACATTGAAATAAACTGGTACGTTACAGCACGATTATTAATTAGTGGCATCTTACTGCTGATTATATATAAGCTACTTAATCCTCGTAAATCCATTTTCATCATATTTACATCAAAACGTAGTTTTATACAACTGATTATTTTTTCTATATTCGGTATGTTATTAGTGCAATATTCATATATGGCATCTATTAACTACGGTAATGCAGCAGTGGCTACATTATTACAATATATCGCACCATTATATATTATTATATGGTATGTACTACGAGGACAAGAACGATTTAAAATGTTTGACTGTATCGCTATTTTACTGACATTGTCAGGTACATTTTTATTACTAACGAATGGTTCCATAAGCAATTTAACTGTGCCGATGCCTAGTGTTTACTGGGGGATTATTTCAGGATTGTCCCTCACCTTTTATACATTATATGCTACGAGGTTATTGTTACGTTATCCTTCTATTTTAGTCGTTGGTTGGGCAATGTTAATTTCAGGTATTTTACTTAATTTCAAAGCACCAATTTGGCACATTGATGTTAATCATATCACATACTCAACCGGTATATACCTTGCTTTCGGGATTATATTTGGCACGGCAGTAGCATTTTTATTTTTTATCCAAAGCTTAAATTATCTAAGTGCAAAGGAAACTACATTATTTGGGACAATAGAACCAGTAATGGCCATTGTTTCTAGTGCACTTTGGCTACATGTTCAATTTTTACCATTACAAATTCTAGGCATTCTATTAATTATTATTTTAATTTTAACATTATCGTTAAAGAAACAACCTAGCGATACTGAATGATTAAACAATCAATATACAGCAAACTTGATATTATAAAAGAAACGTGTCGCAAGAACTTAAAGGTTCAAGCGCACGCTTTGTTAATTATGTTCACTACTCAATATCTTTAATAACCTATACCTAAGCGTCAGCTTAGGTACGAATTGCATCGTTTATTCAATTATCGCTTCAATATTCGCTTTAATTTATTAATTGTTTGTCGGCGTTCAGGTATATTAAAAATAGGATAAATATGAAATTGATTATATCCAACAATAAATTCATGTTCGATGTTATTGTGATTTAACTTTGTCGATAGCCTCAACGCATCTGGATAAAGTAACTCTTTTGTACCAATTACTAATGTAATGTGACCTAATCCAGTCATATCTCCATTTATTGGTGACAATATACTATGTTCTAGTGGAAGCGTTGCTGCCCATTGTTTCAAGAAATAATTTAACCCTTGTATACCTAATAACGGATCAACAGTTTCATATTCAATCGTTGCTGAATGATTGAATGTTGCATCAAGAACAGGAGATATTAATACTATATTATCCGGTTGTCTCATGTCTTTATGCTTCAGTAACTGTGCAAAGGCTAAAGCAATTTGTCCACCAGCAGAATCGCCCATTAGAATAATGCGAGAACAGTCTTGAGCTTGATATGTGTCTAGTATACGCTCATAAATAGCAGTGATAAGTTTAAACGTCGCACGATAATCCGCATGAGGTACTTTCTGGTATATTGGCATTATAATGGTAGCTGATAATTCACTGGCTAATTGATCAACAAATTCAAAATGGCCTTGCAGTGGATCTTTAAACCAAGCACCACCGTGAATATATAATACAATATCTTGCGCATCATCCCGTTGCTGATTAATTATGTATGTTGTAGTATCATCCTGGTCACATCTTTCAATTGTATTCTCAAACTGATGTTTCGGTTGCTGATGCAATCCTTTCGTTTCATATTGAATGACAGATTGTGCACGCTGCGCGCCTTCAACTGTCGAAAATGTCAATTTACTTCTTGTCACTTTGAATACCTGTTCAATGAGAAAGCTTTTGTAACTTCTCTTCTCCTTAACCTTAGCATAAGCAAAGGTAGCACCAATGGTTATCAATGGTACAAGCATTAATTTTTTCAGCATATTATCGCCTCCTTTTCCAATCATAATGAATTTATATTTATTTGAAAAAGGTTTTGATTTATAAAATTATGTATTAAGCATAACGTACAAAGTGCTTCAATGTAGATATTACCAAACTATGCCATTATCTCCATCTATACCTTCATTTAATAACTTTGCCATATACAATTCATCAAAGTAATGTTCGTCCATAAATATAGATTGACGCTTGATACCTTCTATCTTAAATCCTAACTTTTCATAAAAGTTCACTGCGGGGGTATTCGTCGTTATCACAGTTAATTCTAATCTTCTCAAACCCTTACGTTCAGCCCATTTCAATGTTTCCTCAAACATCTGTGTGGCATATCCACGTTTACGATAATCATTCATCATTCCAATAACAATATAACCAATGTGCTTTATTTTAGAAACTGTACTAATATGAACCATTAAATATCCTACAATATCATTGTTATCTGTTTTCACACCGATAAAAAAGTTTAATTTAAGCTCTTCTGCTAACTTTTCTTGATTAAAATTTCTTTCATCGGGCAAATACAGCATAAATTGTGACTCTTTATCAATTTGTTTCATACAACGATATAGCGCTTCAGCTTCGTCGGGACATATTCGCTCAATTCTCATACAATTAACCTCCCCCTATTGATTATCACTATAATACAATATTTCATTTAATAAAGATACAACTTATTTAATGAAACCATCTTTTATTTTGCACAATATTTATAGCTAGCACTTTACATAAAGAAAGCTTCTCCAACGAACCATGCCAACTGAGTGATTGTTCGTCAAAGAAGCATCCATACTTCCTTCTATATTCATTTTTCACGCTATACTTTGATACATTAAGTTTAATTGCTTTTCAAATAATTGCATATCAATAAATCTTCCCTGCCTATGCATTTCTTTGCCTTCTAAATATATTAAATCAACAGGTACAGTGAAGATATTTAATTCACCTGCAATGGCTTCTAATTCACTCTGATTAATTACGCCTAGAACTACGCCTGGATACTCTTCGACTAAACCTCTGATCTGTGGTAATACAGCATGACACACACTACAATTATCTCTCATAACATGTATGACAGCTAGTTTATGCGTATGAACAAAATCCTGATATGCTGCAATTGTTGACAATAATTGCTCCACTTATGACCACCTTCCTTACCACATAAAGTGTATCTCATTATGAAACATTGTCCTATAAAATAGCAATCGATTTGCTTTTTTATAGTCTTTTCAATTTAGCTTTATATTCTATCTAAAATTCAAATATATTTTACATTGGTCAACTTAATCTTGGTTACTAATCATGTGTTGAATGCGTTGTCTTGTCTCTTCTGTATAGCCCTGTAGACCACCAGTATGAATAAATAATATGTGCTCTTGATTATTATAGTTTCCTTGCTTTATCTCGGAGATTAAACCACGAAAGGCTTTACCAGTATAAGTAGGATCAAAAATAATCCCCTCTTGTTGCGCAATTTTAACATAGAATGCTAATTCTTCATCCGTAGCTTGACCATATCCTAAACCAATATAATGATCATTAATATTTATTGAATCGAATGATGTTACTGATTTATCTATATCATGTATGATTTCTTTCACTTTATCGGTAAAGGCAGGCGCACTTTGATCGACTGCATAACCAATCACTTTTGTCTGCTCATTATGTACGTTGTTCCCATACCACAAGCCTGCATATGTACCACCTGAACCTACTGCTACATTGATAGAGTCAAAATGAATATTCATCGTTTGTTGTTGTTTAAGTATTTCCTCATATGCATTGATATATCCATGAGTACCAATCCAATCTGAGGCACCTACGGGTATAATCAACGGATGTTTACCCTCAGACTTTAATTGATGATACAGTTCATCCATTGTATCTTCTCTCGAAGTGTTAGCACTGATTTGATGAATTTTTGCACCGAGCATCGTACCTAAAAATAAATTACCTTCGAAAATAGCTGCATCTCCTCGTAATACCAAATGACACTCTAGATTGTATTTAGCACATAATGCTGCTGTTGCGCGGGCATGATTTGAAGTAATAGCTCCCGTTGTAATAACTGTGTCATATCCATTATCAAACACATATTGAATCGTATATTCTAGCTTTCTCACTTTATTTCCAGATATTTCTGCTCCCGTATAGTCATCACGTTTTACATAAATTTGCTTTCCTAATCTACTACTTAATTGGTCTAGTTTTTGAATAGGTGTATTTAAATTCGCTATATTTAACTTTCTTTGTAACATTGGTCATCCCACCTTCGATTATTTTTGTTCCATTAAATCATTACTACAACGAGTTAAAACTTTAGAACACTTAACATGTAAAATACTTCTGTATGAGCAATGATCATTGCTTGTTATAATCGCGCTTTAATAATGAATAACGATTCATATCTCTGTATGCCTCACCATCAAACATATCTTCTAAGTCTGTTCCAACATAAGAGAAACCAACCTTTTCCGCGACTTTATTACTAGCAATATTGCGTACATCTGCCTTGATAGTTAATTTATTCAAGCCAAATACTTCAAAGGCAAGATAGCACAAATGTTGAACACATTGCGTCGTTATTTGACGACCTGCGTAATTTTCCGCAATCCAATAACCAATTTCCGCCTTTTTATGTTGCATTTGAATCTTATGCAAATCAATTGTACCTATCAATTCATCTTCAAAATAAATAAGATACAAGCGACCTTTATTTTGTGCTTGATGATTTAGCATCATTGTTAAATATTGTTGCTCATCTTCAAGCGTCATATCCTCTTGAATAAAATCTAGAAAGGTTACTAAATGTTGATAGTTTGATTTTATTGTATTGTACAACGCTTCTGCCATATATAATTCTGGCTGTACAAGTTTAATTTGAGGTGTAACATTTATCGCTAGCTGATACTCCATATAATCACCCTTTTTTTCTATTTATTTCATAGTAGATATAAATTCAGAATTTTTCAACATTTAATTTGGACGAAGTATGCATTGTTGAAATTAGCTATTTAAAGATATCATTTTCAGAGATAAGCATTTCAGTTTCCACCAGTAGCGTTAATCAAGATATATTATATTTTTTATACATTAGACGCCCCGTGCCTCGTTAATTTTGTTTAGTGGTGTTTATTAAATGATACAATCGAGTCTTATTTTTTAGTAATAAGATAAAAGCACTGTGTATGGTTTGCGAGACATCTATGTGAGTAAGGTGAGTGTCGACATGAGACTCGACCCAACTTCCTAGACGAGCAAGCAATAATAATACGAAGTATTGATATAAATTAACAAGCCCCTCAAAGATTTTTGATCTTTGAGGGGCTTTATGCTGGTTAAATATGTCCCAGACTCTAAATTATATCTTTGATACTGTCTTACTATAATCTAACAGTAAGTAAATGTATTGATTATCTCACAGTAATCAACAAGTCACCACTTGTTACATATTCCACATCTTGAACTTTAAAGTTACGCTCTTCTAAGTTTGTTAATATTAACGGTGTCACAATACTTGGTGCGTGTTCTTTAATATAATCAAGGTCCACTTTCATAATTGGCTGACCTTTTTTAATATGTTCATCTGTTGCTACTAAGCTTTCAAATCCTTTACCTTCTAGCTTAACTGTATCTATTCCAATATGAATTAATAGTTCTAATCCATCTTCTGAAATTAACCCTATCGCATGTTTTGTTGGGAATATTGTCTTAACAGTACCATTAAATGGTGCAACAATCGTGCCATCCTCTGGAATAAAGCCTAAACCTTCGCCCATCATTTTTTGTGCAAATACCTGATCCGGCACTTCACTTAAAGGTACGATTTTACCAGTACCAGGGGCAAATACTTCTATCAATGTCTGTTTATCGGCTGTATCTTGATTATCTGCTGCTGGTACTTGTACTACATCATCATCTGTAACCGTTGTTTCACTTGGTTTCGTGATTTCACCACTCATAATCATTGACATGTCATGCTTGATTTGATCTGATTTAGGACCGAAAATAGCTTGCATATTATTTCCAACCTCAAGTACTCCAGATGCACCTAGTTGCTTTAATGCTTCAACGTTTACAGCTGACTTATCATTCACTTCAACTCTTAAACGTGTGATACAAGCATCTAAATGTTTAATATTAGATTTTCCACCCATAGCATCTAAGACTTTAAACGGCAGATCATTTTTCGCTACACTGTTACTTTGCATATCTTTATCTTCTCGGCCTGGTGTTTTATAGTTGAATTTCTTAATAATAAATCTAAAGATAAAGTAGTATAATACGCCATACACAAGACCAACAGGTATAACAAGCCACCATGCTGTTTTATTTGGCATAATATTTAATAATAAAAAGTCTATAAAGCCACCTGAGAATGTATAACCTAGATATACATGAAGTACATACATAATTAAGAAACTCAAACCATCGAGCACTGCATGAATAAAGAATAATAATGGTGCTACAAATAAGAATGAGAATTCTAATGGTTCTGTAATACCTGTTAAGAATGACGTTAAAGCACCTGAAAGCATTAAACCTCCGACTACTTTACGATTTTCCTTTTTAGCAGAATGATAAATTGCTAAGGCAGCTGCTGGTAAACCAAACATCATAACAGGGAATTCCCCACCCATAAATTTACCTGCAGTCAATGGTACATTGTCTCTAATTTGCTCTATAAATATACGCTGATCACCATGAATGATTTGACCTGCTGCATTTTTATAACTACCAAATTCAAACCAGAATGGTGCATGGAAAATATGATGCAAGCCAAATGGAATGAGTAAACGTTTGATAAACCCAAATAAGAATACGGCTAAACCTGTATTTGAATCAAGTAATCCTTCACTAAAGGCATTTAAGCCAGTTTGAATAAACGGCCAAATTACTCCCATTGGAAATGCTAAGATAAACGAACATGTTGCCATCATAATTGGTACAAAGCGTTTACCAGCAAAGAATCCTAAATAACTCGGTAGTGATATATTATAGAATTTGTTGTAACACCATGCAGCTAGTGCCCCGACGATAATACCGCCAAACACCCCTGTTTGTAATGTCGGTATACCCAACACACTAGCATAACCACTTGCAGTGTCATTAACATTTTCAGGTGTAATATGCAAAAATGCACCCATTGTCTTATTCATAACAATAAATCCAACAAAGGCAGCAATAGCTGCTACACCATCACCACTCGCTAAACCAATGGCTACACCGAGTGCAAAGATAATCGGTAAATTATCAAAGATTATCCCACCGGCACCTTCCATCATTTGAGCTACATTTTGAAAACCTTCCGCTTTAATAAATGGTAAATAAGACTGTAAAAACTCTCCTTGAAAAGCTGTTCCAAGTGCTAGTAATAGACCAGCAGCTGGAAGAATTGCAACAGGTAACATCAATGCCTTCCCAATTCGTTGCAATTGTCCAAAAAGTTTCTTAAACATGAATAACATCCCTTCTTAATTCATTTATTACGCGTTATAAGCATATAAAAAAGGCATGAACAAACAAGACTATACATTTCCATAGTCATTTCGTTTGCTCATGCCTGCATCACCAGTAACACGCAATATGATATTGTATTTAAAATCATTATATAATGAAAGCGCTATTTCGACAATATCTTTTTTCATATTTAAAGAAAAATTTCTTACATTCATACAACAATACAGTTTAATACCCTAATAACAATGCAAGCGTCATTGCTACACTACAAACAACCACCCAAAGTAGTATGAGCTTCCAAGCAAACTTTAACCATTGTATATACGTAATCTTTCCTACTGCTAACGCCCCCATCAAAATGGCAGATGTTGGAAATAATACGTTACTAATAGCATCACCATATTGAAAGGCCAAAACTGTAAGTTGTCTATTGATTTCCAACAAATCGGAAATTGGAACCATTAACGGCATCGTTGTTAATGCTTGACCAGACCCGGAAGGAATAAAGAAGTTTAATAAAAATTGTAATACAAACATCATCAATATCACTATTGTTGGATGTACGCCATGTAACAATAATGTCATACCATGAACTATAGAATCTATGATGTGGCCATTTTCTAATATGACGATAATACCTTTTGCAAAACCAACGATCATAGCACCAAATAAGATGTCTTTCATCCCTTCAATCATTGCGTCGAAGGTCCCATTTACGCCCAAACCACCAACAAATCCTGCTAATAAACCTGCTAGAATGAAGTTTGCACTCATTTCATTAAATGACCACCCGAAAGAAAATATACCGTAAACATTTAACAAGATGGTTGCAACAATAAACAGTAGACCAAGCGCTTGTCTCTTACTGAAACGAGACTGCTCGACCGTCGTTTGTACTGACCTTTCTTTCTGCTCTAATTCATAAACGATACTTTTAGACATGTCATTTTTCACCCGGCGACCATATAACATAACGACAGATATCGCTACAAGTAACACCACAATATAAATCACTGTTCGTAATCCCCAACCTGAAAACATAGGCAATTCTGCTACAGATTGTGCAACACCAACGGTAAATGGATTGAGCATGCCTCCTAAAAATCCACTTGCGGCACCAAGTATAACCATTGAAACGCCAGTCATTGCATCATACCCCAATGTTCGTGCAATAATAATGCCTATTGGCACAAATATGATTGTTTCTTCCGCTAATCCAATTGTAAATCCTAATATTGAAAATATGAGCATCGTTAACGGAATCATCAGCACTTTAAATCTACCCAATATTTGCATCGCTGTGTTGACACCATTTTCAAATGCACCAGTCTTATGAACTATCCCAAACGCACCACCAACTAAAAAGATATAAAATACAATTTCGCCACCACTAATAAGCCCTTCTGGTATTGCACGAAATATATCAAAAAATGATACACCATGCTGATTAATCTCATGGTATGTACCTGATACCACTAATGTTTGTCCATCCTTTTTCTCTCTATCATATGCACCGGCAGGTATAATATAAGTTAATACACTTGCACAGACAATAATAGATAATAGTAGCGCATAAGTATGTGGTGTTTTAATATGTTTCAATTGTTTAATTCGTTTTGTCATTGTGAATAAACATCCCCTTCAATACATCACATATGTAATTTTACTATATATCAATAACCTATTTTCCTGGAAATATTCAATTACCTTAATTTCATATAAAAAACAACCCGAAATAAGCTCGTTGCTCATTTCGGGTTGTTGATTGATTACTATTTAAATGATTAGAAGAAACGTCTCATTGCAGTAGACATTGGTGGTAATTCATCAAAGTCTAATTTTTTATCTTCTGTGATTGATCTATACGCCCATTTACCATAATTAATTGCTTCATCTTTAACAATTTTACCTGGTAATGGTGCTGCAGTTGGATCAACATATACATTGACAATTGTTGGTTTGTCTTGTGACATTGCATCTTCAACAACTTCATCGATTCGATGTGGGTCAGTTAATGTATAACCGACACCGCCACAACTTTCAGCAAATTTTGCTAAATCAATGTCTGTAAAGTCAATAGCATATTCTAATTCACCTGCTGCTTGTTGCTCGTATTTGATAAATGACAATTGTTGATTATTTAAGACAAAGATTGTCATCGGTAAGTCATATTGAACTGCAGTGGCAAAGTCTTGCATTACCATTTCAAAGCCACCGTCACCTGCAATACCTACGACTTGGCGATTTGGATATGCACGTTTAGCAGCAATTGCACCTGGTAATGCACAACCCATTGTACCTAACCAACTTGAAATAATAAATTTATTATTAACAGTTAAATCTAAATAACGTGTTGACCAAACTGTAGATGTACCAACATCTATAGAGAAGATTGCATCATCTGTTCTGACTTTATTAATCGCATCCATTAAGCGCTCTGGACGAATTGGACTGCTTTCATCTTGTTTATCTGCAGTCATCCAAGAGTCCCACGTAGCCTTACGTTCTAATGTTTTATTTAAGAAATCTCTATTAGAAACAAACTTCACAGAATCTGTAAGTTGTTGTAAAGCATATTTACTGTCTCCAATTATACCTACATTAATGTCAAAGCGATGTCCAATTGCTTCCGGATTTGTATCAATTTGAATTGCTTTGATATTTTTCTTAGGTAAATAATCTACATATGGATAATTTGTACCTACCATAATTAATAAATCTGCTTCTTGAATCGTTTGATAAGATGTTTTAGTCCCTATTTTACCTAAATTACCAATATTATATGGATGTGCATCAGGTAAAATTCCTTTTGCAGGTAATGTGATAATTGAAGGGATTTTTACCGCTTCGATAAATTCACGTACTTCATCTTTAGCATGTTTAGCACCAGTACCGATTAACATAACTGGTCGTTTACTCTTATTGATTAATTTAGTTGCTTTTTTAATACTTCTTGGTTTAGGTGCAATACGTGCTGGTGGAGCAGTATCAACTGGTGTATTGGTATTGTCTTTAACCTTATTAGTTAACAAGTTATTTGGCAAGATAAGTACTGCCACACCTTTTTTCTCGTAAGCTGTACGAATCGCTTCATTAACAATGCCAAAGATATCTTTATCATTTTCTGAAATTTGGCGATTATACACAGCTACATCTTCAACCATTTTACTAATATCAGTTTCTTGGAATGCTTTAGTACCTAATGCTGTGCTATTTGTTTGTCCTGATAAAATCAATTGTGGCACATTATCCATCTTGGCATCATACATACCATTTAATAAATGAACAATACCAGGTCCACCAATACTTAAAGCAACCCCAATTTTCCCTGTTAATTTTGTATAACTAGCTGCAGCTAAACTTGCAACTTCTTCGTGTCTTACATGTACAAACTCAATATTTTCTCTCACTGTTCTTAAACTGTCTACGACAGCATCTATTGAATCTCCTGGAATACCATATAAGTGATCAATATCCCAAGCTTGTAACGCTTTAACTAATGCATGATTTGCTTTAATTTTTGCCATTTTAAAATAGCCCCTTTCAAACATTTCACTATATATTTTTAACTTCCATAATTCAAAAATCTATAAAACGATTACTCTAATATAAGAAAAGGATGAGTATTGGTAACAACACTGAGCTCATCACTGCAGTTAAAATCATACCTATTGAGCTAAATGCACCTGATTCTAGATCCATTTCTAATGCCTTTGCCGTACCAAATGCATGTGACGCATTTCCATATGTTAAACCTTTAGCTATTGATGTTTCAAATCTGCCGAATCTTAACAAATAAGAACCCACAATACTGCCAATCAAACCAGTTGCAACGATAAACATAACGGTAATCGTGTCTATACCACCGAGTTGATGAGACACTTCAATACCTACTGCTGCAGTCATAGATCTTGGCAACATTGTAACTATCACTTCTTTAGAATAGCCAAATAGTTTAAGAATACTATATACAAATATGAAATTTAATAACACTGCTGCGAGTACACTACTAACAATTATCTTTAAATGGGCCATTATCTTTTGACGGTTTTGATAAAGAGGAAAAGCAAGGCATACAACCGTACAATTTAGAAGATAATTGATCCATTGTCCACCGACCATATAATCTTGATAACCTTCATTTGATAATAATAGTACGATGATGATGCCTATGGATGATATTAATGCTGGATTTAAAAATGGACTTTTGTATCGTTGTTGTAATTTCTTGGCGCCGATATACATGATTACAGTTAATACAATCATGAAAATTGTTTTTAGTATTAACATCTAATTTTGTCCATTCCCGTATCTTGTGATTTTAACCATTTTTTCAGCAATAAATCCTGAAATTAATGCCACACAACATGTTCCAAATATTACCATTGTAAAGAACAACACGAAGTTAACATCAATTTCCGACACAACATCCATGACACCTACCACTGAAGGTATAAAGAAAAATACCATAAATGTTAAAAAGAAGTTAGCACCATCATTCACCCATTTAGATGGTATAACTTTAAATTGTAATAATAAGAAAAATAAAAATAAACCTACAATACTACCTGCGATGGGGATGTGTAACACTTGTTGTAGCACATTGCCCAAATAAGTAATAACCATTATGACCATGATTTGCATCAGTGTTCTAATAACTTTGCGTGCGATATGCAATACTCATCATTCCTTTAGAACAGTTTCACGAACTGTTATTTTTGTTTACATATATAAGTATAAGTGAGAATCACTCATAATAAAAATATTGATTTTTAATATAAATTATTACTTTTTTCTATGGAAACGCTTTACATTATAGTTATTTATAATATGAATTTATTACATTAAAAAAAGCCCCATCGACTTTTCAGTTGTCGATAGAGCTATCATTCAATAATCTATTCTATATTATGTCACGCATTATAAATGTAATTTCATAAAATCTATCCACTGTCTTGTGGCATGACTTAAATATTTATCCTTTTTCCAAATAACTCCTAATTCCCAACGCATGGATTGATCTACAATTTTTATATTTTTAAAATTGTTATCAAGCATATTCACAATATTTTCTGGCAATATACTTACACCAAGATGCGCACTTAATAAATTTTCTATAAAGTTCCACTGCGAAATCTTGGAAATTGTATTAGGGATAAACCCTGCATTTTTAGCTGCTTCAATAATTTTATCATTTAAATAGAAATCTTCATTAAATAAAATAAAGTCTTCATCTTTTAACATGTGCATTTCAATCTCGTCGTAACGTGCTAGCTCATGTTCCTTATTCAGTACGAGACGTAAATCTTCTTGATAAAGTGGTATTGAATGAAATATCGTTTTATCTACGGGTAATGTTGTTATACCTATATCAATTTCATCATTAATAAGTTGTGTTTCAATCATTTTTCCGCCATTTTCAACTAGGTTATATGTTACATTTGGATATTGTTGATGGAATTGTCCTAAAATATGGATAAATTGATTCATATTCATTACAGCAGATAATCCAATGCTAATATGTCCTGTCTCTAAACCAAGTAAGCTATTAATCTCCTTGGGTAAATCATTATAAAGCGTCAATATTTCTTTACATTTTTGAAAGAATATTTTACCTGCATCCGTTAATACCAATTGACGTTTACTTCTGTCAAATAGTGGCATATTAAGTTCTTTCTCTAAATCTTTGATCGCCTTACTGATTGTCGGTTGTGCAATATATAATGACTTAGACGCATTTGTCATGCCATCTTGATTTACCACTTCAACAAAGTATTTCATCTGCTTAATATCCATAGTATGTCTCCCCTAATCCAAACAAAGTGAAAGCTTGATTATCAGTAGTATAACACTGATTGAGCTGTGACAAAAAAAGATAGACACCCGGCATAGTCATTCGGACTCAATGATTCGGACTCAATGATTCGGACTCAATGATTCAGACTTAACTCATACACATCCTACAATATTGAACAGTAAGCCATTAATATTAGCCATATTCACATATTGATTCGCATATGTTGTCTTATCATGCCGATAGACTTTAACGAGTGTCTAAAGTATGCTTTAACAAAGTGTAATTAAACTAACTCTGTTCCTTTAGTATTATTTAATGATTTTCCATCATTATCATCGTCTAATTTAATAATTTTAAAGCCAATATAACCAAATATAATAGATATAATAGGCACAGTATAATTTAAGATAGCATAAGGTGCATATTCCATAACTGAAACACCTAATGTCGAAGCGATAAACACACCACAAGTATTCCATGGCGCAAATACAGACGTCAGTGTCCCTCCATCTTCTAATGCTCTTGATAAGTTCTTTGGATGTAATCCCTTCTCTTTAAACGTACTTGCATACATGCGAGAAGGTACAATGATTGATATATATTGTTCTGAGCATGTAAAGTTTGTTCCTATGCATGACACAATTACTGACGCAATAAGTGATCCCGTCGATTTTGCAAACTTTAAGATTACAGAAATCAATGCTGCAAGCATACCGGAATATTCCAATACTCCACCAAATGTCATTGCAACAAGCGTTAATGATATCGTGTAGAACATTGACTCCAAACCACCACGGTTAAACAATTCATCGACTAACTTATTACCTGAATCAATCGTATAACCCGTTTGTAAGGCTGTTAATGCTTCCGTTAAGCTGCCACCTTGAATAAAGATTTGTGCAAAGAATCCTAGAATAATACCTACGACAATGGCTGGTATTGCTGGAACTTTGACTACGACTAGCGCAATGACAATGAGTGGAATTAATAGTAACCATGGCGTAATAACGAACTGATCTTGCATTGTATGTAATATTTTATCGATATTTTTAGTATCAAAATGCTTAGCACCAAATTGTTGACCAATAAAGAAAAAGGCAATCAACGTAATTATCAACGCAGGAATTGTTGTATAAAGCATGTGTTTAATGTGATCAAATAAATCTACATCACTTAGACCTGAAGCCAAATTGGTAGTGTCTGACAGTGGACTCATTTTATCACCAAAATACGAACCACAAATGACCGCACCGGCAACCATCCCAGGTGATATTCCCATACTAATACCAATCCCCATAGAAGCTACACCAACTGTTGCCATAGTCGACCAACTACTACCAATAGCTAAAGCCACAATTCCACATAGAATAACGACCACCGTTAAAAAGTATCTAGGATCAATTAATTGTAAACCGTAATAAATCATCGTAGCTACAACACCGCTACCAATCCATGAACCGATGATCAAACCAACTAAGATAATAATAACGATCGCTGGCAAAGCATGACGTATCCCCTTATACATCATTTCTTCCACTTCTTCAAATGTATAACCGTGTAACATAGTGACAATAATAGCAACTGCAGTTCCAATCATGAGTGGAATGTGGGGTTCCTTCTCAAGTACAGCAACTGTAAATAACATGCAAGCTATCATTATTGCTAATGTAAATACTGCAGCAGTAATCCCTATTTCTTTTTTCGTAGTGACTTTGTCTTGTTCAGTTCCTTTTTTCTTATTAAACATTAACAGCGCCTCCCTTTGTTAAATAAATAATACCTAAAAAAGAAAGCGCTTTCAACAACGTATTTATCTTTTATCTGTATTTTATTCAGCACTAATTATCATTGAACATAATATATTCTATATAATTTGTACTTTATATTTTCAGCTTTTACCAATCTTTAATTGAAAGCATTAAATCTTAAAAATCGCTAGCGACAAGTAACATTCCGAACGCTAACGATC
The DNA here is from genome assembly GCF_029774255.1 of Staphylococcus gallinarum. NCBI lineage: Bacteria > Bacillati > Bacillota > Bacilli > Caryophanales > Staphylococcaceae > Staphylococcus > Staphylococcus gallinarum. Next base: position 456,133 of record NZ_CP069082.1, on the reverse strand, counting down.
TATTAATAGTTATCTTAATGAAATTGGTAACTATGATGACCTTTGGCAAAACCTTTAGCTGTATATATCCAAGATGCGCCACCATTTTCAATATCATTTGAACAAATCAGCAACTGATCTGTACCAGGGATAAATGCAGGATGTGTTGAACGTAACATCTTCCCACTATCTCTACCTGGAATTAATATTTGGCCTATAGGGTAACCTTTAGGATTAAAAACTAACACACGTCCTTGACCATACATCGCAACATATAAATTATCATCTGCATCTATACAACAAGAGTCTGGTCCTTCATGCCCTGTAAAATGATAAGGGATTGATGCGCCAAACGGTGCAATTGTGACACCATCTTCTAATAAATCGACTCTATGCAAACGATTCGCATTCGTCTCAGTTACCCATAGAGTACGCTCATCCGTGCTCAATGCAATACCATTTGCTACTGCAAGATTTAACAGAACAGGTGTCACACTTTTATATTCAGGATCGACGTAATAAACGCCACCTTTTGGATTTGTCGAATAGCCCCTAAAATCAGTAAAATAAAAACCACCTTTACTATCAAATACTAAGTCATCGACACAGTATTCCGTTTCAATATCCGAAATAATCATTTGTTGTTGTTCACCGTTAGCATCGACCGCATAAATACCACCTGAACTTTCAAAATCTCCTAAATAACATACAAACAATCGACCATCTTTATGAATTTTGACTGCAGCAGGATTTTGTTTATTAGCAGTAAAATGTGCTTTTACTTTCTTTTCAGGCATTTCAACTTTAAAGATAGTCCCTCCAAAAACCTCACACAACATTAAATCTCCTTGACGATCAAAACATAGTCCTTCTAATTGTAAACCATCATCAGAAATTTTCACCCATGGTTCTGCAATAACAGTTTGTAAGTATTGTTCGTGTGCTTGTAAAGGAACTGCAGTAGCTGCTGCCCCCGTATAATTTAACTTTGGAATTTCATTTGTCATGCTTATTCCTCCTCAAATAGTATCCTCACTTATTATATGATAACGCTTACTTTATTTGTAGTAATACTATAAAAAAAGCCTAAAGCCAGTTATCATCTATAACAAAGTACATCGTACTTCAAATCTGATACTAGCGTTTAGACTATATTATATTTATTATTGCTGCGTTCTAATGTCAGCTAATAATTGCTCGGCAACTGCCGTATTGGCTTGTGGCTGTTGCTTTAACAACTGAGCAACTTGTTCGATTTCTGCACCTTGTGCGCCAACTACGATAGCTAACGACTTAAATTGCAAACTCATATGTCCTTGTTGGATCCCTTCAGATACAAGTGCTCGACAAGCTGAGAAATTCTGTGCAAGTCCAACTGCTGCAACAACATGACCTAATTCTTTAGCTGAGGTTACTTTCATTAAATCTAATGCCGCCTTTGCAACGGGTAATACTTTCGTACCTCCACCAACGGTTGCTAATGTCATTGGAACTTCGATTGTGCCGATTAATTTTTGACGTTGCTCATCATATTCCCATGTAGCAATACCTCGATATTGACCATCTTTACTAGCATAAGCATGTGCGCTAGCTTCAGCTCCTCTTGTATCATTACCTGTAGCTAACACTACTGCATGAATTCCATTCATAACACCTTTATTATGTGTAGCAGCACGATGAATATCCACTTGTGCTAAGACAGAAGCTCGTTCCATGCGTTTTGCAACAATGTGTCCGTCTCGATCACCCTTTGTCAAAGCATCGACGTCAATTTCACCTTGCACTTTAACAACTGATGCTGTCGCATGGTTTGACAGTATACTCATTAAAATATCTATATCTGACAATTCATTATTCAAGTAGGCCGTAATACCTTCCAAAATAGTATTTAGCATATTAGCGCCCATTGCATCTTGTGTATCAACATATACCTTTAATGACAATAATTGCGCTTCTGCAAAGGTATCAATTTCTATTTTATGATACCCACCGCCACGCTTTAAAATAGATGGATAAGATTCATCAGCAATTTGCTTAATCTTCGGTTCTAATTCTTGTAATTTGTTGGCTAATGCTGTTGTATCAGTAACGCCATCAAATACGATTTGACCTATCATCAAGCGCTCACTAGCTACAACTTTAAACCCACCAGTCTGATTTACTAACTTTGCACCATAACTTGCTGCTGCAACAACTGACGGTTCCTCTACCATCATTGGCACGACATATGATTTACCATCGACAATAATTTCCGGCAATAAACCTACTGGTAATGCACCTTGTCCAATTACATTTTCAATTAAACTATCAGCGATTTCCTCGGAAATTAATGGATCATGTAAAAACATATCCCGATTCTCTTCACTTAACCAGCCTTTAGTAACCAATTCCTCTAATTTTTCTTTACGTGACAAATGACGAAATGTCTTGCCTAAGCGTTCCATCATTTATCCCCCTTCTCAATCAACATAGCGATACCTAAGCCCCCACCAATACAAGCCGTTGCAACACCTGTTTGCTTTTGCTCTTGTGCTAAAGCGTTCACTAAAGTTGTTACTAATCTTGTGCCACTCGCACCAATTGGATGACCTAAAGCAATTGCACCACCATATAAATTAAGTTTTTCTTCAGGAATATTTAAATTCTTTGTTACAGGAATACTTTGTGCTGCAAATGCTTCTGTCATTTCAACTATATCAACTTCATCAATATCTCTATCAGCTTTATTTAATAGTTGTGTGACAGCATGATATGGTGCATAACCCATAAATTCTGGATCACAACCAATTTCTGCATGTTCACCAACATAAGCTAGTATTTCAAAACCTTCTTGTTTTGCGTAATCTGCATCCATAAGTATCACTGTTGACGCACCATCATTGATACTTGAAGCATTGCCACCTGTTACAGTTCCATCTTCTTTAAAGATTGTTTTTAATGTCGCTAATTTCTCTATACTACTATTGCCTCTAATACCTTCATCTGTCGTCATCCATTCACCGTCTATATCTTTTAACGGTACAATTTCGTTGTCGAACTTCCCTGATAATGTTGCTTCATGTGCTTTTCTTTGAGATTCGTTAGCAAATGCATCTTGTTGTTCTCTTGTCACATCATATTTCTCTGCTATTTTCTCTGCAGTGATGCCCATTGGTACATCCATAAAAGCATCTGTTAAACCATCATGCATAAAGCTTGCTACAGGTGTTTCATCATCGTTTAGTATTAACTTAGGTGCATTAGTCATACTTTCTACACCGCCTACAGCAACGACCTTGGCTTCTCCCAATTGAATGAGCTGTTTACCCAAGATAATCGATTTCAGTCCCGAACCACACACTTCATTAATTGTCATCGCTGGTACAGTATTCGGGATACCAGCATTTATACTAATTTGGCGTGCTGGATTTTGCCCACTACCACTTTGCAATACATTTCCGTAAATGACTTGATCTACGATTTCCGGATTAATTTCAACCGCTTTCATAGCTGCTTCTAATGTTTTAGTACCAAGCTCTACAGCTGAATAATTGCTTAACTTCCCTTTATATCTCCCGATTGGTGTACGCTTTGCGCTAACAATAGCTATATTATTCATTATAAATCTCCTTTGTAACTATTTTTAAATTATTGTATTTTCTTCGTTTGATTTGGTATGATACAATTGCTTATTTATATACAGAAAGGTGTCGATACGCTTTATGACAGTTGGTATTGATCAAATTAATTTTTATGTTCCAAAATTTTATGTAGACATGGCCAAACTTGCCGAAGCTCGTCAAGTTGATCCAAATAAATTTTTACTCGGTATTGGGCAAACTGAAATGTCAGTAAGTCCTATGAGCCAAGATATCGTGTCTATGGGTGCAAATGCTGCCAAAGAAATCATCACGGATGAAGACAAAAAACAAATTAGCATGGTTATTGTTGCAACAGAATCTGCTATTGATTCGGCTAAAGCATCTGCAGTCCAAATACATAACTTGCTAGGTATACAACCATTCGCACGTTGTATTGAAATGAAAGAAGCTTGTTACGCTGCAACGCCAGCAATTCAGTTAGCTAAAGATTATTTAGCTCAACGTCCAGACGAAAAAGTATTAGTCATCGCCAGTGATACTGCACGATATGGTTTAAATTCTGGTGGTGAGCCTACACAAGGTGCAGGTGCTGTTGCCATGATAATATCACAAAACCCACGTATTCTTGAACTAAATGATGATGCAGTTGCATTTACTGAAGATGTATATGATTTCTGGCGTCCAAGTGGCCAACCTTATCCACTTGTTGATGGTGCATTATCAAAAGATGCTTACATTCATTCTTTCCAAGAAAGTTGGAATGAATATGCACGCCGTCACAATAAATCGCTCAGTGATTTTTCATCATTGTGCTTCCATGTTCCATTTACAAAAATGGGTAAAAAAGCACTTGATTCTATTCTAACAGATGACATTGACGAAGATACAAAAGAACGTTTAACTACTGGCTACGATGCAGCAACATATTATAACCGCTATGTAGGTAATATTTACACTGGTTCTTTATATCTCAGCCTCATTTCATTATTAGAAACTCATAACCTTTCTGCTGGTGAAAACATTGGTTTATTCAGTTACGGTTCTGGTTCAGTCGGTGAATTCTTTAGCGGAAAATTAGTAGAAGGCTACCAAAATGCTTTAGATATTCAAGGCCATAAAGATTTATTAAATAACCGTACTGAGATTTCAGTAGATACGTATGAAACATTCTTCAAACGTTTTGACAACTTAGAATTTGATCATAAAACTGAATTAGATAATGAACAAAATAGTATTTTCTACTTAGATAGCATCAATGATCATATCCGTAACTATAATACCTTAAATTAATGCTTAAATCACTTAATCTTATCCTGTGAATTAAGATTGTGATAAATTATTTAGGACAGATACTTACGAAAACTAAATGCATAAAAATTCGCCGCTACATGCTCATAAACATTTTGAGCTAAGCGGCTTTTTTATTTTTCTGCTACTTGCACTTAATACTAATGACAGTATACAAATTTAGTACATCATGGTTTGGTACTAAATTTAGGTCTATAGTAATTAGCCATATTCATTTGTTCAATTTTAAACAAGGCTATTTTAGTGTCTATTCCGCCTCCGTATCCCGTTAGATTTCCATCTTTTCCTACCACTCTATGACATGGAATAATAATAGAAATTGGATTACTACCAACGGCACCGCCAACAGCCTGAGAAGACATCTTCTCCTTGCCTAGTTGTCGTGCAATGTCTTGTGCAATATCTCCATAAGTAACGGTCTCGCCATATGGTATTTTAAGCAACAAATTCCAAACTCGCTTTCGAAATTCCGTTCCTTCAGGAGCTAATGGAAAGTTTATCTCTGGATTATTTCCTGAGAAATAGTCATTTAACCAATTGCTTACCTTATCAAATACAGGTAGCTCAGCCTCTCTTAATGTTTCATTATATTGTTGTTCAAAGTCTTTATGCTTTGGCAACCACAATCCAGTTAGATTAGTACCATCAGACGTTAAAGCAATACGCCCAATTGGTGATTCATAATATGTTTTATAATGCATAGCACACCCTCATTTCATTCCCCAATTATTAATATCATCATAATGCTCACAGCGTTTGATGTAAACTAATTGAGGGAACGATTGCTATATCTCAAAGAAAAGAGGGATGCTCAAATGCCAAGTAAAAATAAGTTGAACAAACTAAATAGAAACGCCACAAATCCTGATCTTAACTTTAATCATCATACACAACCTACACGGCTTACAATGATTTATAAAGCTCTTTATCAATTAAATGATGTTATTTTAGGATTAGTCTTTTTAGTTGGTAGTTTGCTCTTTTTCAATAGTGCAACAACCTTTAGCGGAACCGTACTCTTTGTCATAGGGAGTATTCAAATGACCATTCGACCTCTAATTGCTTTTGCTCATGATGTACACTTAGCATTTAAATACAAATCATAAACAAAACAAAAGGTTGAACATTATTCATTGTCTAAATCGTCTGTTACATCATGTGTTAACATCCATTTAGTTACAACTCATTGTTCAACCTTTGATACTAACTATCTACTATTTATAACCGACCCCTTCACTGACCGTGTTGGTATCACAATTGCACTTGCACAAACTGCTCCAAAGATAAGCATACTACCTACAATAAAACCAACTCCCGCCGCTACATGTACGCTATATCCTCCTTGCATCACACCAGTAAAAAGAGAAGTCATAATCGCAATACCAAATGCACCACCTAACGTCGACCCCATCTTAAAAATTCCGGATGCTACTCCAACCTTATCCGGGTCAGTCGTTGATACTGCTGTACTCAATGCTGGCGTAGCAAATAGACCTGTCCCTGCACCAAACAGTACAGAAGCAATCAATGCTAATACAATATATTGTGTAGCGTTTAAAAAGGTACAACTAAATAATATAACACCTAAAGCAGTCAATATCGGTCCTACAATCATTGCACGTTTCGCACCAAAGCGCTTGATACTTTTTTCTCCTAACCGTATGACAACGAGTAAAGCAATCAAATAAGGCAATGTAATTAATCCAGCATATAAAGGACTTAAGTGAATTCCAGATTGGATATACATATTTAACAACGCAATCACACCAACCCCTGTATTTAACAAGAAGTTTGCAATCACTGCGCCAATATATGGCTTATTCTTAAATAGTTGTAGATTGATGAATGGCGTCGACTGTCGTTGTTCAACATAATAAAATAAATAACCACAAATAATAAATACCCCTATACATATGAAGGTAATTGCGCTCAACCAACCAATCTTATAGCCTTGCGTAATCACGAAACTTATACTCGCAATCATCACAATAAATAATACTAAGCCTTTGATGTCAAATTTGGTTACTTTAGCGTGTTTTTCAAACTGCTGGTTAGATAAATTTTTAAATAAAAACAAGGCACATACCGAGACAATAATCGAAATCATAAATATCGCTTGCCAATTAAAAAATGTTGCAATTGCCCCTGCGAAAAATGAAGAAAGTCCTGTACCGCCAAATGCACCTATTGACCAAAAGCTTAAAGCACGTTGTCTTGAAGTACCTTCAAAGTAATTATTGACCATCGATATTGTTGCTGGCATTAAAATTGCTGCTGACAATCCTTGAATCATTCTTCCAACTAACAACAGCACAACACTATTTGTAATGATTAACATTAATGAACCAACTATACTTAATACTAATGCAATGCGTGTCATCTTTAACATACCGTATCTGTCTGAAATATTACCTGCGACAACCATAAATACCCCTGTCACAAATGAAGTAAGGCTGATAGAAATATTCACTATATCTGGAGAAGTGCTGACAGTGCCTTGTACTTTTGGTCCAATATTAAGAAATGACTGTGCAAATAACCAATAGGTCAAAATTGCCAGTACAATACCTAACAATAATTGCTGCTCACTTATATTTTTGTTTTGCTGTTTCATAAAGTATCCCCCACCCTTAGTAAAATAGTTAAAACAAAAAGTCGTTGAACATAAAATAAAAACGAGGTTGTGAACTGTAATGTTTCTCAACCTCGAACTTTTATTACTATATTGCATTATTAATGCAATGCAATTCAACTTATACTTTTTACCTTAGCACTATTCATACTAAAAAGTGTTTATTTACAACTTAGTTTCAGGTGCTATAAACAATCAACAGCAATATTTTTACAAAATCAGTATATTTTTTTAATTGCCTTAGCAAAATACTTTTTAAAGAAATGATCCCTATGCAGTCCTTTTCTATTTTGGATAAACTGCAATGTCGTTTCTTCAGATATCAATAGTTCATCTAATATATCAACGCCACGTTCTGTATTTGGTACCATATAACGATTTAGATGTGTGCTATCTATACCTTCAAGCGCACCGACATACCAATAAATATGTTGTGTTGTTTCAATAATCGTTTGATGTCGCATAAATGAAATGAAATTCGGATACCAAATTGAAGGAGATAATAATATATAGTGACCGAATACATCATGATATTTAAATAAAGCATATAAGGAAACCAATCCTCCAAATGAAGCACCAGCTATACCGATTTCCTCTCTCTTATCAGATATATTAAAGCATTTTCTCATATAAGGAATGAGTGATTGTACAATCCAATTTAAATAAGCATCGGCTTCACCAAGATAACGCTTGCTAGATACCTCTTCTGGCCACGGTGTGTATTCCGCCGTTCTATCATGAGGTAATACCCCCACGAAAATAACTTCTGCTTCAACATCCTTAAATAAATAATCACCATCTTGTACAATAAGGAGTGGATAGTTTCGAGTTGAATTATTAAAATAACTTTTCGGCAACTTCACCTTGAGCTCAAAGCTATCGTAACAAAGATTTAACCTTCTCATATTCATCATTATCGCCTACTTCCCTCTCTGCTATCCTACTCACTATTTATATCATTGAAAATTATATAACTTAATATCATTTTCCTTGGCATATTCTAAAGCAAGTATTTCAAGCAGATTTATTAGTGCTGGATTCCCTTTAACTTTAATGTATTGAAACTTTAATTGATAATCTTCCGCTCTAAAATCCTTCGACTCAATTTCAGTAATATTTTGTTGTTCTAAAAATGCTTTTCTAAATTTAGCTGTACCTGCTTCTGATCTCGAATTAAATTGCGCTAATTTGTCGTTTAAATCCTTTTGCGTCAATTTATATCCTGTCATATAACCTCCGGCTTGCCCGACAAACAATGGCTGCTTATTATTAAAAATAACAAATACACCTTTTTGTTCCTTCACTTTACTTCTACTATCCTGATCAAACTTTAATGCTTTAGATTTATCGTATTTAAATAACTTTTTTAACGATTTATTATATGTTTCAAGCAAACTTGTCAGTTTCTTATCTCCATTCATCTTCCATCATCCTTTGAATAAATTCTTATTAGTTTATATATACACTCAAATATACAATATTAAACTAGATGGAAGATACACCCGCGTTGATGTATAAGCATAACAAATAACCCTAATTACTATTTAGAAATGACATTAAATATTCACCTCTTATAAAATGTTCACCTTAACAAAAATAGGTTGAGACATTATGCCCCAACCCTTGTTTCTAATATTTACAATTGATTATTTCAAGTAATTTAATACAGTTAAGCCAACCGCTTCAGCAGCAACTCTCATAGATGACTCACTGATATTAAATTTCGGATGATGATGCGGGTAAATCTTGCCATCCTCAGGTGCAGCACCAGCATAGATAAATGCACTAGGTAGTTCTTTCGCATAATATGCAAAGTCTTCTGATGGTGGTTGTGCTTCACATCGTTCAACGTTCTTGATAGCATCCGTTTCTGCATTATTAATAGAGTCTACTACAAATGTTGTAAATTCAGGGTCATTATATAACGCTGGATAATCATCGTGATATTCTAATTCACAAGTCACTCCAAACATTGCCTCTAAACCTGTAGATAAGCGATGTACTTCATTTTTAATTGTTTGCTTTGTGTCATCTGTTAAAGCACGTACATCCCCTTCGATTTCAACACTGTCTTTGATTACATTAAATTGCCCTTTACCATCGAATGAACCTATCGTTACTACACCTGTTTCAAATGGATTTAAACGACGAGATACAATTGTTTGTAATACAGATACAAAATGCGCACCTGCTACAATCGCATCATTAGCAGAATGAGGTGAAGAACCATGTCCTCCTTGACCAATGACTTTCAATTTAAAGAAGTCTCTGCCTGTTTGGACATTTTTTTCACGATAATATATATTACCTGCTTCCATGTTACTCATCACATGTAAGCCTAACACATGATCAACACCATCTAACACGCCATCTTTAATCATACCTTGTGCGCCACCTGGTGGTACTTCTTCGGCAGGTTGATGTATGATAACTACTTTACCTTTAAACTCGTCTTTTAGTTCAATTAAAGTTTCAGCCAAGATCAACATATATGCCGTATGTGCATCATGACCACACGCATGCATAACGCCCTGTGTTTTCGATGCAAAGGATAGACCTGTTTGCTCTTCAATTGGTAATGCATCAAAATCAGCACGAATCGCAATCGTCTTTCCTGCCTTACCACTATCTATCGTTACTTTAACGCCATTTGGACCCACATTCGTTTCAACTTTACAATCTTTATCCTTGTAAAAATCAGCGATATATTTCGGTGTTGCTTCCTCGTGAAATGACAGTTCAGGATGTTGATGTAAATATCTTCGTATATCTATCATACGTTGTTCTTTAGTTTTTAATTTTTCTATTAATGCATTCATCATAGTGCATTCCTCCTATATAGCTTAATACGTAACATACTGTTATTTTCTGACTAATTCTTTAAAAGTTAAATGTTTAAATGCTCTAAAAAATTAATATTTTTTGGTTGTTGGGACAGTAAATACAATGATTACGAACGACAAGATTGCCATTAATACATTGAGCCATAGTCCAACAAGTGCACCAACATGAATATTTGTCATACTTGACACAATGCCAAACAATGCACCTGACAAAGCAATACCAAATGCACCGCCAAGAGATGACGCCATTTTATATATTCCCGAAGCTACGCCTACTTTATCTTCTGGAGAGTTTGATATTGCCATATCTGTTGAAGGCGTTGCATAAAAACCTAGTCCTAAACCATATAATAAATAACCTACAATACATACCACGACATAGACCATATTAGGTAAAAATGTAAATGATATTAAAATAATACCAACCATGTTACAAGCAGTACCTAACAACATCGGTTTTTTAGCGCCAACCTTTTGTAACACCTTTTCCCCAACTCGAATCATAAACAATACTGTAATAAGATACGTAATTGACAACAGTCCTGTTTGGAAGGCGTTAAATCCAATACCTCTTTGTACAAAAGTATTTGCTACTAATAGTGCCCCTGCGACACCATTTAATAGAAAGTTAGATAATGTAGCACCTGTATAGGCCTTATTTTTAAATAATTTAAAATCAATCAACGGATTGTTAATTTTATTTTCAACTTTAATAAATGCCACAGTAGATATAATAAATACTACGATGAGTACTAGTATAATTGGAGAAAGTAACCCAAATGTTGCACTTTGCGTAATCACAACATTAATGCTTAACATCATGACTACAAAAAGAATTAATCCTAAGAAATCAAATTTACTTGCAACATTGCCTTTAGATTTTGTTTCTGGTGTTCCTTTAATCAGCAACATTGAAATTAATGCAATGATAATTGAAAGTATAAATATCCAACGCCAACCAATAAATGTGGATACCATGCCACCAAATAATGATGCTAATCCTGAGCCACCCCAAGATCCAATAGACCAAAAGCTAAGCGCACGTTGACGCTCTTTCCCTTCGTAATATGCCTTCATAATTGCCAACGTTGCAGGCATAATCGCTGCTGCAGATAAACCTTGTATAATTCTTCCTAAGATTAAGAATAATGGGATATTGGTACTTATAATCAAGAGCGATCCTATAATACTTAACCATAACCCTATATAAGTTACTCTTACACGTCCAATTTTGTCAGCTAAACTACCTGCACCTACGACAAACATGCCGGAAAATAAAGCGGTAATACTTACTGCAATACTAATCGTACCAATATTACTATGGAATGAACGTTGTAATTCAGGTACAACATTTAATAGTGATTGCGCAAATAACCAAAACGTAACTACACCTAACACAATACCTAATATCAGTTTATTATCACCTTTATAGTGCTGTGTATTGACCTCTTCTGCCATAAACTTGTCCTCCTATAATAACCATGTCTTAAAATACAATTAATGCTTTAGACATTTCTTAGTTCAAAAATCATTATAGAGAACGTGCTTCGGACGATATATGCCATTTTTGCTATCAACCATGATAATTTATGACAGATTTTTCACCTTAGTAAAATAAAGCAAATTTGAGTCATTCATTTTTGTTATTTGCAAAACATTCACGGCTATTTCCTGTTTTTTCTATTACCTCCTTCAATTTTTATTTGATTTATATTTCAAAGATATCAATAACTGAGACGGCACCAACGTTATCACTATAGATCGTTGCAACTCATGCATAATACAAATACTTTTACACTAATTCGATTCATACAAATAATGCTTATTGCTTGCGCCTGTTGCAATAAATCACATGTTTTCTTATACCCTATATATATTTCTTAAATTCAATTATATGTATTGCATTAGTTGTCAATTTTATATGATACGTAAAAAATGACAATACCTCTACCTCATTAACCTTTAATTGAGGATAGGTGATTCGATTGACATAATCTATTGTTTCTTGGTCCATGCCATGTGTTGTATTGTATTGTTGCCATATTTTATATAGCGCGCCATTATTTTTATCTAAGGTAAAGTGCTTAACTTTATACTTTCCAGCATCCATATCACGGATATTAATTTGATATTCACTATGATTTAACTGTTGTCGCCCATTCTTTGTTATAAAGTAAGGATTATAATGCTCTGCATCCCAAAGAACAAGTTGAAAGTGTGCTTTATCACCAACAACTAGACAATAATCACATTGATACATAATTTGCTTGAACAAACGTTTATAAAACATACTTGTGAAGTACGCCGGACGTTTAGCATCAAATTGATGATAGAGTTCTATGCCCCCCACTTGTGATGGTCTGGCATCACTATTAAAGGCTTGATGAATTTCGAAATTAAGCCAATACCCTATGTAATCTATCTCATGATTAATTTGTAACAATTGCTCAAATATAATTCCCGCTCTAAAGTATTCACCATTTGTTAGATTCGTATTACCTGTAAGCGTGTTCCAATTCAGTAACGTAAATGATAATGTACGCTGCCTTGATTGTAGGTAATGCTTCAACTGACGTATTTGTTGCTGTATATGCTTCTCTGCTAAATTAAATTGTTCACTTTCTAATGATTGAAGGTCTATCACATCATTTTGATTCGCTGAAAACGCGACTCCATCTATCAATTCTAGATAACAATCTATATCTTGATCCAAGTGCGCTAAGTCAAGCACAGGTATATTAAGTACCATTTTTACTTCTACAAAATACGCTTTAAATAACTTGCTTATATCCAAAAATTGTTGTTTATCTCCACTTTGGATATAGATTACTAACTGTAAAGCAGTTTGGTGTGTATAGACATTACACATATGTTTAATCAATTGTTTCAATTCTTTAAAATACTGCTTAAATTGAAACGCCGACTGTGGTGGTACAAGTTCTATCCCTAAAGCAATACCTTTCATCATCAAATAATTTAAACTTTCATCAATATGCATATATGGATGCACATGAGGGATTTGTTCATCACTGTCCATATAAGTTTGATTTAATCCACCTACAAATATCGGATCTTTAATGATTATATGGCTTACCCCCATGTCTCGCTCTATTTCATTTAATTGTTGTTTATAGCGCTCAACTAGTAAGTTATCCAAAGTTCCTATTTGTACGACTTGATTAATCGGTGTCAATACCTTGTTGCTAGATTTTAATTGTACATTGATAACCTTTTGCGCTTCAGGTGAGTGCACAATATTATCCATATTTTGATTTATAAATAGTGATAAATAATACAAATATTTTTGATAATTATGTGGTTCTTTTATATGTTCTAATGTTGTATATCGTCTCGATTCATGAGACTGCTTTCTGTATTCAGAAGGCGTTTGTTTCATCTCTTGTCTAAAATATTTAATTAGTAAATTAGAAGAATTGAAGCCATTTTTAAAGGCAATTTGCATAACTGTGAGTTGTGTATGCAACAAATCATCTTTCGCATGTTCTAAGCGAATTTGGTTAATATAATGCGTGAAGCCAATACCCATTTGTTGTTTAAATTTACGTGATAAATATGACACACTTACATCAAAGTGATCAGCAACTTCATTCAAAGTTATCGGTTCACTATAATAATGTTTAATATAATCACAAACTGCTGCAATACGTTTATCTTTATTTTTGACTATGGTTGTAGGTTCTTCTTTAGTTGGTATATAACGTATGATGATAAAAAGTAAATCTATCATTTGTTGTGCGATATAAAGTTGATGAAACCGTCCTTTTCTAATAAATACTGTACCTATTTTGGCAATAGTATGTCCTAACTGTTGATATATTGTATCTTGTAGTTTTTTTCTTTTTAATATAAAATATTTCCCAATATCTTCTGATAACGTCATCTGTAAGTAATTTTGTAGAATATGGATACTAATATAATAACAATCTGCTAATTCTTTGAATTGGTATGTTTCATTATGGTTAATAATAAATATTCCACCCTTAGGATAAATGGTCGATGTATATCCCTGTTCTACAGAAAGTGAACCATTTAATACCAAGACGATTAACATACCTTTATTAATCCGCCGTGTACTATGCATCGTGTCATTAAATGTTATATTGTATTCGCTGTTCATATTTCACCTCATCACAATATATTTTCAATGACTTTACATATTTTTTCTATAAAATATTTATTTTGTTGATTTTTAGACAAAAAAAGTAGCCCGACCATTTCGTCGAACTACTTTCATGTTGTTATACTTCAATCATTATTTTTTAGTATTTTTCTCTTGTAATGCATGTCCTTCAATATCAATATTCGGCATAATACGATTCAACCAACTTGGAACATACCAAGAAGCTTTGCCAAATAACGCAGTTAACGCTGGAATAAGCATTAATCTCACAATAAAGGCATCAAATAATACACCAAACGCTAATGATATACCCATCGATTTAATCATTACATCTTCTTGGAATACGAAAGCAAAGAATACACTAAACATGATTAATGCAGCAGCTACAATCACTGGTCCACTTTCCTTAATTCCTACTCGAATAGAGTGTTTATTTTGACCCGTTTTACTATACTCTTCATGAATACGTGACATTAAGAATACTTCGTAGTCCATGGCTAAACCAAAGAGTAAACCAATAGCAATTACTGGTAAGAATGCCAATAATGGCCCTGTTTCACTGACGCCAAATATATTAGATAAGAAACCTTCTTGCATAACTAATGTAGTAAAGCCAAGTGTTGCCGCAAGAGACAGTACGAATCCGAGTACTGCCTTTAACGGTACGATAATCGAACGGAATACAACCATTAATAATATAAAGGCTAATACAACGATAACACCAGCAAATAACGGAATTGCATTATTTAATTTTTGCGACATATCAATATTAATTACACTTTGACCTGATACTTCAGTTTTGAAATCATAGTCTTTTTTAGCAGTATCATTATAATCACGTAAGTCGTGAACGAGATTATTTGTAGATTCTGCATTAGGTCCTTTTTCAGGAATTACAGCAATTAATGCATAATCTTTATCTTTTGATAACTGTGGTGGTGTCACTAAATCAACATTCTTTTTATCTTTTAAGTCTTGTGACATTTTCTGTAAATCTTGTTTAAGCTGTTGCGGATTATCTTTCTTATCTTTAACATTTACAAGCATTGCAATTTGACCATTAAAACCTTCGCCAAATTTATCAGAAATAATATCGTATGCTTTTTTCTGTGTTGAATCAGCAGCCTTCACACCATCATCTGGTATACCAAGACGCATGTCTTTAATAGGAATTGCTGCTAAGACAAGAATAATTAAACCAATTAAAATTGCTACAAATGCTTTATCAACAACAAATTTAGACCAAAATGTATCAACATCATTTTTGAATTCTGACTTTGTTTTCTTAGGTTTAATTTGTTTATGGAATATACTAATTAATGCTGGTAATAGTGTAAGCGCACTTAATACAGCAACTAACACACTAATAGCGGATGCAAATCCCATTACCGCTAAGAAGTCGATTCCAACGAGTGATAGACCACATACAGCGATAATTACAGTGATTCCAGCAAAGATAACCGCACTCCCTGCAGTACCTACAGCCAAACCAACTGCTTTCACATGATCTGTTTCCGTCTTCATAATCTGTCTATATCTAAATAGAATAAATAACGCATAATCGATACCAACAGCTAAACCAATCATAATAGCTAATGTTAATGTTATATTAGGAATATCAAAGGCATAAGTTAACAATGAAATAATTCCGACACCGGTACCAAGACCTAGAATAGCACTGACAATTGGCATACCTGCAGCAATGAACGAACCAAATGTAATAAATAATACGACAAATGCAACAATAATACCAATTGATTCAGAAGAGCCGCCAATCTCTGTACTTTCCATACCTGTTCCCATACGCTCGACTTGAACATTATGTTCTTTTTCAATTTTGTCTATTTTATCTTTGACATTATCTCTAGATTTATCAGATAAATTCGTTGCAGAAACATCGTAGTTTACATCTGCAAAGGCAGTCGTTTTATCTTTACTAATCTGTTTACTCTCAAATGGATCAGTTACATTTTTAACATCTTTATCATCATCTTTAATATCTTTTAATGCTGATTTAATATCTTTTGTAACTTGGGGTTTAACAATGCCATTATCGGCATCACTTTTAAATACAACTCTAATCTGAGCTTTCTCACTATCTTGCCCAAATTCATCTTCAATTTTTTTATTTGTATCTAATGATTTCAGGCCATTCATCGTGATGTCATTATCAAATTTGGGTGAATTTAATGTCAACGGTGTAATAATCGCAGCCAGCAGGATAAGCCATGCAATAATGCTCCACCACTTATGTTTTGCGACAAAAGACCCTAACTTATACAAAAATTTTGCCAAACTATTTGCCTCCCTATTTAATCAACGTTATATTTTAAATATATTATGTAGATTATCTGTATCTTACATATTCATAGTAACATACTAATCATTTTTGATTCTTTTATAAAGAATTAATAATATAGAACTGTATATTTAAACTACACATAAGGAGAATTGTAGAATGAATGAAAATGATTTACGTGTGATTAAAACGAAACGCGCCTTAAGTCACAGTTTTTATACGCTTTTGGAAACAACACTATTTTCATCAATTTCAGTAAATCAAATATGTGAAAATGCGTTAATTCATAGAACAACATTTTACAAACATTTCTATGACAAATATGATTTACTCATTTATTTAATCACTGATTTAACCAAAGACTATTTTTCTATAGATTTAAAGGAACGTATCAATAGCCCCTTTAGCACTATGGAAAAAACGATTAACCACATTGATAAATTGAAAAAAATTGGTGATTTTCAACAAGGGGATAAAGAATTTGAACGAACTACTGGGAATCATTTTATTAAAGTAATCCAAGAAGATATTAAACAAAACATACATCGAATTGAAGTTGATCCAACGATACCAAAGGACTTAATTTTTTATATTTATGGTTCTAGCCTTTTCGGTATTATGGAATGGTCACGTGAAAATAATGCCAACTGTACTGCACAAGCGCTTGATGATTATTTTCATAAATTAATTAACATTAAAATAAAGGACTAAAGTGTTCTGATAATTAGTTATTAAGAACCTTACGCTTTCTCTATTAACAGCAGCAACTATCAAAATAAACAACAACATTATACGTTTTAACATAAAGGTATGAGCAACGGTCATCTTCTTTGTATTTTTTAATCTATATGCTTTAGCAAACTTATATGTTCAACACCCCAAAAATGCCACATACAAAAAGGGCACAACCGTCATAAAAACGGATGTGCCCTCTTTATTTGTGTATATCATTTATAATTTAGCAATAGCTAAATTTAGAACATCTCTGAAACTACCTTTTGTTCTAAGAAGTTTAATAAGTAGTCAGGACTTCCTGTCTTCGCATCTGTACCAGACATTTTGAAACCACCAAATGGATGGTAACCTACAACAGCTGAAGTACATCCACGGTTAAGGTATAAGTTACCTACATCGTATTCTTGTACTGCTTTGATCCAGTGTTCACGATTGTTCGTGATAACTGCACCAGTTAAACCGTAATCTGTGTCGTTTGCGATTTCAAGTAATTCTTCGAAATCGTTACCTTTAACGAAACCAACAACTGGTCCGAAGATTTCCTCTTGCATAATTTGATCACTTGATTTCAAACCAGAAATAATAGTAGGTTCAACAAAGTAACCAGTAGAGTCGTCTGCTCCGCCACCTTGTTCTAATTTACCTTCTTTACTTCCGATATCTATATAATTTTTAATCTTATCGAATTGTTTCTTATTAATTACTGGTCCCATGTACGTATTTGTTTCAGTATTACCAACTGTTAATTCTTTAGTTAATTTAACAGCCTTTTCTAATACTTCATCATATACATCTTTGTGTACAATTGCACGTGAACATGCAGAACACTTCTGACCTGAGAAACCAAATGCTGAAGTAACAATTGCTTCAGCCGCTAAATCAGTATCGATATTCTCATCGACAACAATCGCGTCTTTACCACCCATTTCAGCAATCACGCGTTTTAAGAACTGTTGACCTTCTTGAACTTTAGCCGCTCTTTCGAAGATACGTGTACCAGTAGCACGTGAACCTGTAAATGTTACAAAGTGTGTGTGTACACTATCTACAAGGTAGTCACCAATTTCTTTAGGGTCACCAGGTACAAAGTTTACAACACCTTTAGGTAATCCAGCTTCTTCTAAGATTTCTATTAATTTATAGGCAGTTAATGGTGTGTCTTCTGCCGGTTTTAACAATACTGTATTCCCTGCAACGACCGGTGCTAATGTTGTACCAGCCATAATTGCGAATGGGAAGTTCCATGGTGGAATCGTAACACCAGTACCAATAGGTTTGTAGAAGTAATGATTGTGCTCTCCTTCTCTATCCAATACAGGTTTACCATCTGCTAATTCCATCATTGATCTTGCATAGTATTCGATGAAATCAATACCTTCTGCAGCATCGCCAACCGCTTCATCCCATGGTTTACCTGCTTCATAAACCATTAAGGCTGAAATTTCTTGTTTGCGACGTCTGATAATTGCAGCAACCCTAATTAAAAATTCTGCACGATCTTTGTGTGTCCATTTCTTCCATGATTTATAAGCTTCATTAGCAGCTTCAAACGCTTTATCCACGTCTGCTTTAGTCGCTTTAGAGACTTCTGCAATTACTTCGCTAGTATTGGCAGGATTGATAGACTGATACGTGTCATCAGTGAATTTATGTTCACCATTAATAACTAATGGAATTTTTTGATTTAATTCACCTTTAACTTTTTTTAAAACCTCTTTGAATGCTTCGACATTGCTACCATCAGTGAAGTCAATGCCTGGCTCATTGTGATAATTAACTACCATTTTTCTACCCCCATGTTAGTTTGTAAATAGAAAACTGAAATGGAAATAATCCATTCTTTTTCATTGTATATGTATAGCACAACAAATGCAATCGCTTACAACCATTTTTGTGAAAATAAATAGTATATCGTCTAATTCGCATATTTAATTGTACTTTGTTATTATATTCCATAATATTTCCATATTTTAATAAAAATAAACATCAAAATATTTTAACAATTTGTAACTTAAAATTTACATTCACTTATAAACAGATATGTTACATTTGCGTATACGCTTTAATTTCTAATCATATAAACAGAGAAACATGAAAGGAAACATGCACAATGAAAACATATACCTCTGTTATTTTTTGGATGCGCACGATTGCTTGTTTAAGTATCGTACTTATCCATTCAATAACGACTACATTTAGTAAGATGGATTTTGTAGGACATAGTACACTGATCCGCATTATTCAGCTTTTACTTATGTTCAGTACGCCATTATTTGTATTCATTTCAGAATTCTTATTGGCGAAAAATTATCACGTTAAAACAAAACCTGGTTTCTTTAAAAACAAATTAATTTATCTAGGTATTCCATACCTATTTATAAATATTGGTATCTCGTTCTTTTATTTTAAACCTAAGCATTTCAGTGATTTTCTACATTATTTAAGCGAAACAATGTTTCATGGTGCAGCTGTCACATATTTCATTGTAATTATTTTCCAATTTTACATATTACATTACTTATTTTCTAAGTACCTTATAAAATGGAAACCTATCCCTGTAATTATTGGAGCAACTATATTCGCAACGCTTTACTGGGCATTTCGCCAATTCGTTCCTCAATCAGACAATCCTGTATTAGGATTATTTTGGGAACGCGAAGGCTGGATGTTGTTTTTAGGTTGGATTAGTTATTTCTTACTCGGTTTTTATACTGGAGTGTATTATGAAACGTTTATGAAAAAAATCAAAAATTATACCTGGGCTATCTTACTAGGTGCGGTACTTTCAATTGTGATTATGGTCGGTAATTATCTCATCGGTATCAGTACTTGGGTAGAATCTAAACGCTTCGATATCCCTTTTTATGTAACAATGATTATATTGGTCTTTTTCTTATTTTCATCTTATTTCAAATATGTACCAAAGTTTATTCTATTTATTAGTAATTACTCCTTTTGTATTTATTTAATTCATTATTTCTTTGTACATAATTTAGGTCTATTGCGCCAAGATAGTGCAGTACTTAATATTACGTTTAACTTTATCATCACCTTAACTGTATCTATATGTTTAGCTTATATATTCAATTTATTTAAATTTGGTAAGTATATCGTTGGTGGTATTGGTAATGTACAATATGATCATGTTTATGAAAGCTATAAACACGGTAAAATGGATTAAACATTAAAAATTGGTCATTTTTAATGACAAAAGGGAAATTCTGCTAAGATATAAATAATTCAGTTTAAACAAGGGGTTGTTATAATGAATTTACGTGATGCATCACCAAGCACTTTGAGAACTATGATTAGTAATAATGAACTGATTCAGCATACTAGTGGTATGGCAAAGGGTTACGTGCAAGCCAATGTTGTCATTTTACCTTCTCAGTATGCCTATGATTTTTTGAAATTTTGCTTTAGAAATCCGAAGACATGTCCATTATTGGATGTTTCTGAAAAAGGAAGCAAATCCTTTCCTTTCTATGGATCACAAGCAGATATAACGACTGAAGTAGCATCTTATAGAGTTTATGAACACGGTCAGTTAGTTGATGAACCTAACCGTATTGATCACTTATTTAATGATGACATGGTTAGTTTTTTAATTGGTTGCAGCTTCACATTCGAGCATGCCTTAATCGAAGCTGGCATTCCAGTTCGTCATATTGAAGAAAATCATAACGTACCCATGTTTGTAACTAATATCCCAGCAAATCAAAGTGGTCAATTTTCAGGTAATATCACTGTTAGCGTGCGCCCTATGACAATGATTCAAGCAATACAAGCCACTGAGATTACAACGCATTATGCAGATGTTCATGGCACACCAATTCACATTGGTTCCCCTGAACAAATAGGTATTAATAATATTACGCAACCAGATTACGGCGAACCTGTCACAATAAAGGAAGGTGAAGTCCCTGTATTTTGGGGATGTGGTGTCACACCACAATCAGTTGCATTAGAAGCGAAACCTGAGTTAATGATTACTCATGCACCTGGCCATATGTTTATAACAGATGTATTAGATAGTCAACTTAGAAATTAACTAAATGTCTCGTTAATAAAATGCGTTCCCATATTAGTATGGCAACGCATTTTTTATTACTCATTATTTATAGTTTTTATTACTTTAGCGGGCGTTCCAACAGCTAAGACATTTTCAGGAATGTCTTTAGTTACAACACTTCCCGCACTAATAACTGTTCCCGAACCAATCTTGACACCAGGTAGAACTACGACATTGGCGCCTAACCAAACATTATCTCCAATTTCAATCGGCAACGCTTGTTCAATACCACTGTTGCGTGCAGCTATTTCTAGTGGATGGTTGGCAGTATACAAACCACAATTTGGACCGATAAAGACATTATCTCCAATATTAATTGTAGCGCAATCCATCAAATAGCAATTATGATTTATAAAAACTTGTTTACCTAGTTTTATATTATATCCATAATCCACTTGAAATGGACTTAACAATTCTAATTGCTGTGGTTCATATTGAAATATTTTTTGTAATAATATGTGACGCTTTTCAACCTCACTCGGCTTGGTATAGTTAAGTTCACAACATAGATCCTTAACTTTAAGCCTTTCCTCACCTAATGACTCATCAAAATTAGCATCATACCATTCACCCGCTAACATTTTCTCTTTTTCGGTCAACATAATTCCTCCTTAAAATATACGAACACTTACCTCATATGAATCTGACTAAAGGCACACAACTCGTATCCTAACATCATTTAATTTGCATTAGTATGTGATACATAAGCGTCCCTGCATAGTTTCCAATGACATATCCCAATGTTCCAATGATTAATATGGGACCTACTAGCTTAGACCAACCTTTGCCTATAGCTAGTGCAGCTGCAGTCGTGGGACCTCCTGCCGTTGCGTTACTTGCCAATAATATTTCTTCTACTTTAAAATTCAACCACTTGCCTAACAATAAACTTAAACCTAAATTAAATATCAATATTATCATAACAAAGATAAATAACAATGGTGCTGTTTTAATAATAGTGACAAATGATGCTGGCGTACCGATAACCACAAAGAAGATATAAATTAAGAATGTCCCTATTTCTGAAGCCCCTGACAATTTTTCAAAGAAATCACCCCATAGCGCAACAACACATAAAGTCAATGTCGTTAATAATAAATATGAATCACCAAAGAATGACACGACTAACGTTAATAAAATATTAGATTTCGGTATCCAATGTTGAATAAGCTCTGATAATTTAAAACTTATCGCTACTAAAGTCACTGCACAGGCTACTGAACAGGCAATGTCGATTAAGGCAATCTTTTGAGGTGCAAAGCGCTGTTCCTCTGTCTTAGTGTTAGAGCTGTCATAGTCCGTATTGAAATATCTTTTTATCCAAGGTAGTGAAGGCAATGCAATTAATAACATAAAATATAATGCCATTATGCTATTATCAGCTACAACAGTCGATGAAATCATATCACTCGGTGTTGCAAATTTAGAACTTAACGCTGCAAAGTTAACGCCTCCACCAATGTAACTCCCAGTCATCATTGCGCCAATCTTTGCTAAATGCGGTATCCATTGATTTAACACTAAGAAACCAACTATCGTCCCTACCATTGTTCCTATCGAGGCAATCATAAATATGATTAATAACCTTCTACTTTCCTTCCATATCTTTAGTATGTTCGAACTAAATAATAATAGTGGTATTGATAAAGGCACGACATAGTCCCATACCGTGTCATACACCGGTGAGCTGGTTGGTATAATATGAAAGTTTGATAATAACATTGCCCCTACTAGTGCAATAATCGCACCAGAAATAATACTCGCAAAGCGATATCGTTCTTCTAAATATATACTAATAGTTGCCCAACCTATAATAATCGCCCACAATATCCAGGTATCATCTTTTGCTACTAATGTTCCTACTATCATCCTAATCCCCCCATTGAGCTTATAGTCAAAATACTAAATGACGATAATCATTTACTCAATATATTTTTTAAATTTTCAGAAAATAAATTGTCTAAACGTACGGTTACTGATATTCTTATTTTGAGAATGCATCAAACAAGGGGGACGTAATATGAAAGAAAGAATAGGTCTTATTCTCGGACCACTATTATTTATCATTTTTTACTTCATTCCTGGGATTACAGGTCTAGATGATGCACCAAGAGCAGTACTCGCAGTTACATTATTTGTAGCGACTTGGTGGATTACTGAGGCCATTCCTATCCCTGCTACTTCATTATTACCATTGTTATTACTACCGTTAACAGGCGGCACTGATGAAAAAATTGCATCAAGTGCCTATGCAGACCCTATCGTCTTTATGTATATGGGTGGATTTATTATCGCATTGGCCATTGAGAAATGTAACTTACATAAGCGTATTGCTATGACTATTATTTCAATGATGGGCGCAAATAGTAATCGCATTATATTGGGGACAATGATTGCTACTGCCTTTATTTCTATGTGGATTTCTAATGCTGCAACTGCACTTATGATGTTACCCATTGCACTTGCTTTGATACAAGAAATTCAAGAAGCACAATTTTTAAAACCAGAATCAACACATAAATTTAGCAAAGCTTTATTATTAACTGTAGCTTATTCAGCGTCAATTGGTGGTTTGGCTACTTTAATCGGTTCAGTACCAAATGCTGTTTTCGCTGCAGTAGCCGCCTCTAGTTTAGATAGAAAAATTTCATTTGCTCAGTGGATGATTTTTGCGGTGCCTGTGACTATCATCTTACTTGTTATCCTATATTTCATGTTAACAAAATGGCTATTTAAGGTTGACGATGCCGAAAAAATTTCTTCTGATTTTGCCAAAAAGGCCTTACATGATTTAGGTCCTATGAGTCGCGAAGAAAAACTGACAGGATCGGTATTTTTATTAGTAAGTTTGCTATGGATATTCGGTGGTCTGATACCTGATTCTATTCATGTATCAGATACCGTCATTGCCATATTAGGTGCAGTATTATTATTCTTAATACCATCAACTAAACATAAAGGTGGACTCCTTGTATGGGATGATATGTCCCAATTACCATGGGGAATATTATTACTTTTTGGTGGTGGTTTATCATTAGCAGCCGCATTTGAAGATTCTGGACTGACAAAATGGTTTGGTGGCATGTTAAGTATCGTCAAACCATTACCATTGATTCTAATCGTAATCGTAATCACAACAGGTATCTTATTCTTAACCGAAGTCATGTCTAACACTGCTGTTTCTAATATGTTGATGCCAATAAGTATTGGTTTTGCTGCTGCAATAAGTAAAGATCCATTTATCATTATGGGAATCGTCGCACTATCATCTACTTGCGCATTTATGTTACCAATATCCACACCACCAAATGCTGCAGTATTTAGTTCTGATGAATTAGAAATGAAAGATATGGTGAAAGCAGGTTTTATCTTAAATATTTTTGCTATCATCGTTATATCACTCTTTGCTTATTTCTGGTTACCAATCGCATTCGGCATATAAGTTTGATATATAACAATAATCGTCAAATTGCTACTGCTGAGGTATGATGTAACATCTATACTGCGGACGCATGTCAAATACACTGGTACACATTATAATAAGTATATAAACTTATAAAAGGAGCAGTTATTATGAAGACATTAATCAAAGGTGCTATTGCCATCCTATTAATCTTAGGTGTTGTTAAGACCTTTCAAGACCATGATTTAACAAATGAAGCGACAAATTATTATCAACAATTTAGAGATGGCGAAGTACTTCAAAATATTGAAAACATTAATTTCGACTCATTAAAAAATATCAATTTTGATAACCTTAATCCTTCAGATTTCTTTTAAAGTTTAGCTCGTTATAATGTATAACTAGATTAGCAATAGACTCGGTTTATACACACAAATATTATTATTGATTGCCTTTCGTACAATAGTATTATTTGTATCTAAGTACTCAACATATTGTTTTATATACTCCAGACTAAAAAAATTGTCGGTTGAATTGAAGTTCCTTTCAACCGACTTTTTTGTTGTCATTTATGTTGTTTTGTTCTATAGCCCTTAACTGTTTAAGATACAAGCTTATTACGTTAAGCATGAAAAAATCCCCAAAAGAACAAACCTTTTGGGGAACTCCCTTTATATTATGCATCGATATTGACCTTTTATCTAGTCAGTGGAGGTTTAATTCAAGACTAAGTATCGACACATCACTTATGACTTAAGTCTCTCGCTTACAATTCCCTAAATTCAACACTTTGCTTTCAACAATAAAGTACTTACATCTTCCTCTACTGTACTTTCAAAGCAAAATATCTTTATACATTGACTGCTACTGATTTCATACCTCACTTCAATTCACACCCCAAGTACTATAAATCGGACCTAAGATGTTATATAATCTCCTCCATTTACATGAATCACTTGGCCTGTGATATAAGAGCTATCAGCATAGGATGCTAAAAACACATAAGATGGTGCTAATTCTGCTGGTTGACCTCGGCGTCCCATTGCTGTATCAGACCCTTGATTTTCAACTTTATCTGCAGTAAATGTAGCAGGAATTAATGGTGTATATATAGGACCTGGTGCAACAGCATTCACTCTAATGCCTTTATCGATTAATGTAGTAGCTAGCGATCTTGTAAAGGCAACAATTGCACCTTTCGTCGCAGAATAATCAATCAAATGACCTGAGCCACGATATGCAGTTACACTCGTTGTATTAACAATCGCATCGCCTTCCTTCAAGTAAGGTACAGCCGCTTGCGAAAGAAATATCATTCCAAATATATTTGTTTCGAATGTTTCTTTAACCTGCTCTGGCGTTATATCCTCAAATTGATCTCTTGGGAATTGAACACCACCATTGTTTACTAAAATATTCAGATCACCAAAGTCATCAATGACTGATGCAATCAGTTGTTTAGAATCGTTAATATTTTTCAAATCATGGGCATAAGCTTTCGCTTTACCGCCTAACTCTGTTATTTGTTGAACAACTTCATCTGCATCTTCGTGCTCATCGTAATATCCGATAGCAACCTGTGCCCCTTCCTTCGCATATAATAATGCCACGGAACGACCTATACCCGAATCACCACCTGTAATGAGTGCAACTTTGCCTGCCAGCTTTCCGCCACTACGATACGAATCTAATACAGAAATGGGTCTAGGATTCATCTCTTTTTCAATTCCTGGTTGTCGATTTTGTGTATAGCCTGTTATTTGTTTGTGAAATTCAGTTAAATTCATCCAATCACTCCTTAGTATTCTTATTTGCCAGTACCACCATTTTGCATTATGAAACATTCTCACTTTATGTGGCGTCTATTTCCCAGGAAATAGTAATACTAAGTTATTTGAAACTATAGACTATATTATCCAATCCACTTGCATTATTAAAATATTATAAAATGAAGCACACTAAATCAATTGAATATCTCGTACAAGAACGTCGTACTATTAACAAACGTCCGATCACACATATCAATCTACACTGTTAGTAACAAGCAAACTATTTTGCTGTCACTTCGTGTATAGCACTATTCGGCTGACTTAGACCCTGTTAGATTGAATGTTTAACAATCCGACTCGAATGTATGATGGACATAATTGCAAAGATCATAAAGATAATAGAATAAACCACCATAACAACATAAACTGGCAGCATATCTATAGAGTTCATAATCTTCATATATGCTTTAGCTGCAAAGTATGCATGTAATAATGAAATGATTAGCGGTAAAGCAAAGTTGAATATTACCTTTAACGTTAAACCTTTCAACATATCTCTATGTGTGTATCCAAGTTTACGTAAAATTTTATAATTAGACATTTCATCTTCTGTTTCATCCATTTGCTTGATATAGATAATACAACCAGCAGCAATTAAAAATGCTAATCCAAGAAATGATGTTACAAACAATAAGATACCTATAGAATTATCCATGCTTTGTCGTATAACCTTTTGTGATTCAATATGAGGATTTACCTGTTTTAACATTTTGTTAGCAGCTGGCCAATCCTTTTTATTTAATAACTCATAGCCATATTGCTTATTAATTTCTTTACTGTGTTGACTTAGTTCATCATATTTATCAGTGCTGACTAATAGTACCGGTTGGCCATAAGAAACATCTGCCCTAAAATCTACTGTTCGTTGATCTGCTGTCACCTTAAATGGCGCAAAACCTTGCCCTTTAAATTGAATTGTCTTGTCGATATTATATTTAACTAAACTACCACCAATTGTAGAAACATTAATCAACTTAGCATTATTTCCAGAAACATCTTTATCTTTAAAAAATTCATTACTTGTTATAAACATTTCCTTAGGTTTGTTCATTAAAGAATTACTTTGTTTAACAAAGAAATCATCTTTTGTTATTTTCAAATTAGCTACCTCTTTATAAACAGGTTTAAATGGTATATGCGCTTGTTCTAATTTTTGTTCAAATTGCTGTGCCTGCTTTTCTGAATTTAAATTAAAATCTTGAGGTGATGATTCATAAATATTGTCATCAATAGATGATTTACTAATTGCACCAAAGCACAACACAGTGACCGTCACAGCGGATAATGTAGCTATAATAGTCAAAGATAACGCATTCTTCTTCATTTTATGCATAATTGAGGATGTAAAAACGACGTCCGTAATAGATATCTTGCCTTGCTTTAATCCTTTAAGACTTTTGAAGATTAACGAAACCGAACTCCTAAAGAATAAATAAGCGCCTACTGTGGTTAAGAATAAAATAGCAAAGACTAAAAACATGATTGCATCACTATATTTCCCAAACATTTCGGTCGAAAAATAATAACCTAAAATAATCATCGTGATACCAATAATTCCAGAAATAAACTCTAATATCGTCACTTTAGGTTTATTGACCTCAGTCTTAGTATTATCATTCATCATCGTTAAAATACTCCGTCTACGTAAAAACCAAAAACTTTGTACTAAAATGAGTACAAATGATAAACATAATAAAATAATCGTTTGCGTTACTGCTGGCGGTTGGAATGTTAATGATACACTGGTCTTAACACTTAAAATTTTGAGTACAACCATCAATAATATTTTAGAACCAAATACACCAATGATCATGCCTAACACACCGGTAAAGATAAACATCGTTACTTGTTCTATCAATAACATACGCATTATATTATTTCTTGTTAACCCAATTAATTGATACAGCGCGAATTCACGTGTACGTCTTTTTATAAATAGTTGATTCGCATACATTAAGAAGATCAATATAATGATAAACAAAAAATTGGCGCCAACCTTTGATCCTTCTTGGATTACTTTCATAGAATTATCATTATTTATACTGTTGGTATATTTTAATGTAACAAAGCTAAAATAAAGGACAATACTAACTATCAACGAAAATATATACATCGCATAGTGACGAATATTCTGTTTGAAATTCTTTAGTACAATCTGATTAAAGCTCATGTGTCACACCACCTAAAGCCGTTTGCATATGAATAATATTCTTATAAAAGGCTTGGTTCGTATCTTCACCTTGATAAATTTCAGAATGTATATTACCGTCCTTTAACATAATCACTCTATTAGAAAAACTCGCCGCTACAGGATCATGTGTAACCATTACTATCGTGGCGTTCATTTTCTTATTCATTTCTTCTAAACGATTTAATAAATCCTGCGCACTTTTAGAATCAAGTGCACCTGTTGGTTCGTCGGCAAAGATAATAGCTGGTTTATGCACTGAGGCACGTGCTGCCGCTGTACGTTGTTGTTGCCCACCAGATATTTCATTAGGATATTTATTACCCAATGCTTTGATCCCAAGTGCTTCAGTTACTTCATTATAATTGGCTTCTTTTTCTTTTTTTGACATCTTTTGTATAGACAATGGCAACATAATGTTTTCTTTAACCGTTAGCGTGTGTAATACACTATAATCTTGGAAGATAAATCCTATCTCTTTTTTTCGAAAATCTGCTAATGCTTTATTGCTCATTTTATTTATCTGATTGCCATTTATTTCGACTGTACCACTGGTTAAATAATCAATAGAACTTATAACATTCAACAAAGTTGTCTTACCAGAACCAGATGGTCCCATAATTGTGACGAACTCACCTTCTTCAATTGAAAAGTCTATCCCCTTTAACACTTCTTGTTGTTGGTGCTTGTTACCATATTTTTTAGTTAAACCTTCAACTTTTAAAATTGGCATACTTTTCACTCCTAGTTACCTTTATTTATAATCCAATTGTAACGAATCATCCTAACACTGGCGTTTGTTTTAACTAACAAACATAGTTATTAAAATAACAACTTTGTCACACAGGTATAATTTTATGCGCATTCAATTATACTTTACATTGAATTTTAATAACTTTGCACTTAAAATACTATGTTATAATAATTTAGTTAAAATATTATTAAGGAGTATATAAATGCTAACTAAATTAAAAAGCGAATGGTTAACTGCACCAGGGACAAATATCTTAGCAGGTATTGTTGTTGCCTTAGCTTTAATACCAGAGGCAATTTCCTTTTCAATTATAGCTGGAGTCGATCCAATGGTCGGTCTTTATGCATCTTTTATTATTGCAGTAGTCATCTCATTTGTAGGCGGTCGACCTGCTATGATTTCTGCAGCTACAGGTTCCGTCGCCCTAGTCGTCGTTCCGTTAGTTAAAGATTACGGATTACAATACTTACTTGCTGCCACTATATTAATGGGTCTTATTCAGGTCATATTCGGCATATTAAAGGTCGGACATTTGATGAAATTCATACCAAATTCTGTCATGATTGGCTTTGTCAATGCTTTAGCCATTATGATATTTACTACGCAAATTAAACATATCTTTGGTATATCTATTCCAACTTACATCTTTGTCATCATTACCTTACTGATTATTTACTTATTACCACGCGTTTTTAACACAATACCCGCTCCACTTATTGCCATTGTGTTGTTAACTGTCATTTCGATTTATACACATGCCGATGTAAAAACAGTCGGAGACTTAGGTGATATTAAACGTACACTACCACATTTCCTTTTACCAGATGTACCTTACACCTTTGAAACTTTGAAAATCATATTACCTTATTCATTATCTATGGCTATTGTTGGACTTGTTGAGAGCTTGCTTACAGCTCGTATTGTTGACTTAGCAACTGATACGTATAGTAATAAAAATCAAGAATCACGCGGACAAGGTATCGCAAACTTTATAACAGGCTTTTTTGGTTCTATGGGCGGTTGTGCCATGATAGGTCAATCCGTTATTAATGTACGTTCTGGTGCTACAACGCGTCTTTCTACCTTTACTGCCGGAGTATTTTTAATCATTTTAATTATTGTCTTTGGTGATTGGGTAGTACAAATTCCAATGCCTATTCTCGCTGCAATCATGGTTATGGTTTCAGTCGGAACATTTGATTGGAAATCATTCAAATTTATCAAACGTGCACCTCGTACAGATGCCTTTGTAATGATCTTAACAGTCGCTATTGTGTTGTTGACTAATAATTTAGCTTTAGGCGTCATTGTCGGAGTCATTGTTAGTGCATTATGCTTTGCCACTAAAATATCTAAGGTTAAAGTTGAACAAGAGACACATGAACAAACCATTTATTATAAAATTTCAGGTCAAATTTTCTTTGTATCAATAGATACAATGATGAATCAATTAGACTTAGATTTGAAACATCAGACAATATATTTAGATTTCCAACAAGCACACTTATGGGATGATTCTGCAGTTAATGCTATTGATACACTCGTTGAAAATTATAATAAAAAGCACAATACCGTATATGTTCAACATTTAAATAAAGATAGTAAAAAAATAGTTACTGAACTTACAGAAATTAATCATCAACATTTATTATAAGCCGTTATTTCACACAAAAGCCAATGCGCATGTATTTACTGCGCATTGGCTTTTTTAAATCTTAATCATTGACATATATACGGGTAGGGGGTATATTGTAGATAAATGATTTGCTCTACTACCGGACATTAATATTCCAAGATACATAAAATAAAAAGGGAGGTTTATATTATGTCACAACAAAAAACAACGACCTATGATATTACAGGGATGACTTGTGCAGCTTGTGCAAATCGTATCGAGAAGAACTTAAATAAACTCAATGATGTTACTGCAAATGTTAATGTAACGACAGAGAAAGCAACCATAACATACGACCCACAAAGCACTTCTGAAACACAAATTACTGAAAGCATTGAAAAAACTGGTTATGGCGTGTCTACTGAACACACTGATTTAGATATTATCGGGATGACTTGTGCAGCCTGTTCAAATCGTATCGAAAAGGTATTAAATCGTATGGATGGCATAAGTAACGCAAGTATTAATCTCACTACAGAAAGTGGTGCTATCGACTATAACCCTAACACTGTTACGGTCGATTATATAATAAGCAGAATACAACAGATTGGTTATGATGCACAGACTAAACAAGATGAAACACAAAAAGCATCTAGAAAGGAACAAGAATTAAAGGGAAAAAGATTCAAACTGATTATTTCAGCTATCCTAACCGTTCCTTTATTACTAACAATGTTCGTTCATTTATTCGGCATTCCTTTACCACATATTATAATGAACCCTTGGTTCCAGTTCGTCTTTGCAACACCTGTTCAATTCATTATTGGATGGCAATTTTATGTTGGTGCCTATAAAAATCTTAAAAACAAATCAGCAAATATGGATGTACTTGTTGCTTTAGGTACAAGCGCTGCTTATTTTTATAGTATCTATGAAATGATTAAATGGTTAATTCAACCACAAATCACTCCGCATCTTTATTTTGAAACAAGTGCAATATTAATCACACTAATATTATTAGGTAAGTATTTAGAGACACGCGCTAAAGCACAGACAACAAATGCATTAAGTCAATTAGTCAACTTACAAGCTAAAGAAGCACGAATCATCAGAGATAACACAACAATCATGGTTCCATTAAACGAAGTCAAAGTTGGCGATTATTTAGTTATCAAGCCAGGAGAAAAGATACCCGTTGACGGTACAATAATTAAAGGAACAACATCAATAGATGAATCTATGCTGACTGGTGAATCAATTCCAATTGAAAAGAATGTGAATGATACTGTCATAGGTGCAACGATGAATAAACATGGTTCCATTACTATTGAAGCAACAAAAATCGGCAAGGATACGGCTTTATCGAATATTATTCAAACTGTAGAAGCTGCCCAAAGTTCTAAAGCTCCTATCCAACGACTCGCAGATATTATATCTGGTTACTTTGTACCAATTGTTGTAGCCATTGCTTTACTCACATTTATTTTCTGGATTACACTTGTACAACCTGGTGAATTTGAACCTGCGCTCGTTGCTGCTATTGCAGTATTAGTCATCGCCTGCCCCTGTGCATTAGGTCTTGCTACTCCTACTTCTATAATGGTAGGAACTGGTAAAGCTGCTGAACATGGCATCTTATTTAAAGGCGGAGAGCATATTGAACGAACACATGAAATTGATACTGTAGTCTTAGATAAAACTGGGACAATTACAAATGGTCAACCAGTAGTCACTGCATTCAATGGTAATAGCGAGACGCTACAATTACTTGCATCTGCAGAAAATGGATCCGAACATCCATTAGCCGATGCTATAGTGAAACATGCTGTTAATAACGATATTAAATTGTTAGAGCCTGAACACTTCACTTCTATACCTGGCAGAGGTATTTCAGCTATCATTCATAATCGTCATATCTTAGCAGGTAATCAACAATTAATGACAGAATATAATATTGATACAACTGAGCAAATAGAACAATTACAACGCTACGAGACAGCTGGTCATACTGCTATGTTTGTAGCTGTCGATAATCAAATTAATGGCATAATTGCCGTTGCAGATACTGTGAAATCAAATGCACGAGAAGCAATTCAAGCATTGCATGATTTAGGCATCAACGTCGTCATGTTAACAGGCGACAATGAACGTACAGCTCATGCTATTGCTAAACAAGTAAATATAGATGCCGTTATTGCGGAAGTATTACCGGAAGAAAAGGCAGCAAAAATTGCAGAAATTCAACAAACAAATCAGCATAAAGTAGCTATGGTAGGAGATGGTGTAAATGATGCACCTGCTCTAGTACAAGCAGATATAGGTATTGCAATAGGTACAGGTACCGAAGTTGCTATTGAAGCAGCAGATGTTACTATCCTGGGAGGCAATTTATTGTTAATACCTAAAGCCATAAAGGCAAGTAAATATACTATCCGTAATATCCGTCAAAACCTATTTTGGGCATTGGGTTATAATGTAGCAGGTATTCCTATTACTGCATTAGGCTTATTAGCTCCTTGGATTGCTGGCGCAGCAATGGCATTAAGTTCAGTCAGTGTAGTAACAAATGCTTTACGTTTAAAAAGAATGAAACTATAGTTAACCCTATATAAAAATTTATAAGGAGGTGAATGTTATGGCTAAAGAAATCATTGCAGTAGAAGGTATGAGTTGTGATCATTGTAAACAAGCTGTTGAAGGAGCACTAACAAATCTAGATGGTGTTACAACTGCTGAAGTAAATCTTGAGGCTGGAAATGTCACAGTCGATTACGATCAAACACAAGTTACAACAGATAACATGAAAGAGGCTATTGAAGATCAAGGATATGATGTAAAATAGCACAATCATAGAGGCTCATATCATCAAAGTGCGTTGATGATATGAGCCTCTATTTTGTTATAATCAATTTACACGTAATGATGTATCTCCTGTTTGTAATACCTCAATAGTTGCATCTAAAGCATCAACTATTAAATTTTCAACAGCAGCATCCGTATAGAAAGCAATATGCGGAGATAAAATAACATCTTTACGTTCAATAAGTGAACGTAATAATTCATCTTCTAATGTGACACCACGTTGATCACTAGGAAATAGACCCTTTTCAGCCTCATATGTATCTAATGCTGCACCCTTTATAATACCTTTATCAATAGCTTCAATTAAGGCACGGGTATTCACAATCGACCCACGAGCGCAATTTATAAATACTGAACCTTCTTTAAAACTATTAAATAATGATTCATCAAATAAATAATGATTTTCATCACTTGCTGGCACGTGCACCGTAACAATATCAGCTACTTCCACTATTTCTTTAATTGTATCTTTATAACTCACGATAGATTGTAATTGTTCATTTTTCACAATATCATACGCAATTACCTTAGCACCAAAACCATTTGCAAATATTTTCGCAACTACACTACCAATACGTCCTGTACCAATCACTGCTACTGTTAAATCCTTAATAGAGCGCGATAAGATGGCAGGTTGCCAGCGAAAATCTTGTTCTGCGGTCTTTTGCTGTATATCATTAAAGTTTCTCACCAAATTTAATGCTTGGGACACAGTATACTCTGCAATTGACTCAGGTGAATATGAAGGTACGTTTGAAATGATTAAATTATACTTATTCGCCAATTCAAAATCATAACAATCATACCCCGCACTTCTTTGGGCAATTTGTTTTATTCCAAACTCATTCAATTTTTTGTAAACCACTTCGGGCAGAGGGATTTGTTGTGATACAGACACGCCATCAAAGCCTCGGACACTATCTACCGTGGATTCAGTCAATAATTGACTATCTAAATCTACAGATACTTTATGTTGTGCTGACCACGCTTCAATATAAGGAATATCTTCCTCTCTTACACCAAACAATTTAATTTTTGTCATCGCAGACACTTCCTTCTTTATGATATAAAGCACTTAATGATTGTAAACGATTAGCTGCTTCTAATAGTTGTGCATCATTCAATGCTAGTGAAATTCTGACATAATTACGCCCATGCTCGCCAAATGGGATGCCAGGAGCTACTAAAATAGATTGCTCCTCTAATAAATACTTAACAAATTGCTCACCATCATAACCTTCCGGAGTAGCTAACCATAAAAATATACCACCCTTCATTGGTTCAAATGGAATGTGTTTTTCAGCCAATTTTGCTTCAAAAAGATCTCTCCTGCGTTTAAAGGTAGCACTTTGTTCCTCTAAAAATGTATCATAATGATTTAAAGCGTATGTTGCAGCATCTTGTAACGCACCAAACATGCCTGCATGTGTGTGTGTTTGGAATTTTTTGAGCGCCTGAATCACCTCTTTATTACCTACTGCAAAACCAACTCTAAATCCTGACATATTATAGCCCTTAGATAGTGAAAATATTTCAATCGCTACATCTTTGGCTTGTGGTGATTGCAATATACTCGGGTTTTTATGATCAAAACCAAAGGCACTATATGCAAAATCATGAACAATTTTAGTTTTTGTCCCCTTAAAACGCTTTATAGCTTCATCAAATACATTTTGTGTCGCAACTGATCCCGTAGGATTATTTGGATAAGTTAAATATATCAATTTAGTATTATCTAAGACTGACTGTGCCACCTTATCCCATTCAGGTAAATAATCCGGAGAATTCAATACCAGTGGTACCGGAATTGCATCAGCCAATTTTACGCCAGCTAAATAATCTGTATATCCTGGGTCAGGCAACAACACATTTTCTCCTGGATTAACAATACACTGCGGTAAATTAACTAAACCATTTTTTGTTCCATATAAAATACATACTTCATCTTCTTTATCTAACGCTACTTGATATTGACGTTGATAAAAATCAACTATCGCTTGTTTAAAGGTATCTTTTCCATGAAATGCACCATATTTTTGGTTCTCTGGTATATGTATTGCTTTACTAAAACAATCTAAAATGCCCTTAGGTGTTTCTCCATCAGGTATACCCACTGCCATATTAATTAATGGTAAGGGGCCATGTTCTACTTTTTGTCCCATTGTCTTCCCAAAATAGCTGTCAGGTATCTGAGATAATCTTTCTGACATTACCATAAAACTGCCCTCCTTAAATAAAAAACTATATACCGAAGTTCAGCGGCATATAGTCATATCATATGTCACCTATCTCTCAAGACAAATATTGCTTGTTGGATTTAGCACAGTACGTCAATCACGTCTGTTGCTGAAGTATCATCGGGCCAATTCCCTCAACTTCTCTAGATAAGTTGCTTCATATTAAATTACTAATTATTTTATCAGAATATTCAAACTTGTCAATGTAAAAAAAGAACGACTCTAAAGAGTCGCTCTATATATAGTGTTGAATCATTTAATTATTTAATTAAATCTTACCACCAGTTATTAGCTGAACGGAAAGCTAATGCAGCTTCGATTGAACCATAACGTTCTTTAGCATAGTTGATCATACCTTGAGTTTGAGTAGCAACTGAACCAGTTCCCCAAGATTCTTTAGTTTGACCTAAACCTCTGTATCCTAATTCGTTAACAGCATTTGGGTTACCGCTTGACTCAGGTAATACGATAGTATTCCACATAGCTTCAGTACCACCAGCAGCTAAGAATTGAGCTTTAACTGATCCACCAGTTGAAGCAGCTTGTGTTTTTGCAGCTTCGTATGCTTTAGTTGCAGTGCTTGTTTGAGCAGTTTGAACGTTTGAGTTTGAAGAAGCTTTAGGAGCTTCAACTGCTTGAACTTCTACATTGCTTGATTGTTGTTGTGAACTTACTTCGTTAGATGATTTTTCGTTAGTGTTTGTAGATGCTTGTGCACTTACATCTTGTTGAGCTGAGTTTGATGAAACGTTTGTAGATGCACTTTGTGAACCTGCAACGTCATAGCTCCAAGACCATGATTGACCATCTGAATCAAATTTATATTCGAATCCGCCTAATACGAAGTCATAGTGGTAAGCACCAGCGTGTAATGGTTTTTCGTTTAATTCTGAAGCGTTGTTTTGAGCTAATTCTGCTAAGTGTGCTTTGTCGATGTTTTGCTCAGAAGCGTGCGCTTGATTTTGATCTGCTTGAGTTGCGTATCCAGTTACACCTAATGCTACTGCTAAAGATGATGCTAAAATTGTTTTCTTCATAATAAAAAAATCCTCCAAATTTAATTCTTTTCTAAAAGTAAATTATATTTTCGTTAATAAAATTATCGTATCTGCTAATATTGTTTAAAATTTATGTCTAATTTTTTGACCACAAATAATATACCATAAATTTCTCGTTTTTATATTACATGTATATAACAAAACTTTACAAAAGCAAGCTCATTATGTAACATTGCAATCTTTTTGTTTTGTTTTGTTACGCATAAACTATCAAAGATAACGCTAACATTTAATGTAAAATGTTGTTATAACAGTGTAATTTACTACTTTTTTCACATTGAGACTATTTTCTGAATTATTACAAGTATCCTTTCTGTAATACTTTTGTAATAATACAAACCGTTAAAAAATATATTTATTGGGGCAAAATTTGTAATTTTTGTTTTTTCTGAAAATTCAATCGCTAACTATCTATTACTTTCATGACGGTATTCAACTTTAATTTTACCGAAAAAATCGTCTACAGGTTTTATTACTCCTGTAGACGACTCAATTAATTGTTAACTTTATTAAGCTGTATTTTAAATTATTTTCATTATGCTAAGAATTTAAAAATATCTCGATCATATAATTTCAATACTTTCATATAGAAGGTATTAATAATATAACCAATTGTAAATGGCACTACAAAAAATGCAATAAATACCATCAACAGGCTCAATAGTGGTGAATGTTCCATAAACCTAAATGCACTAATTGGACCGACTAGTCCAATAATACCAAATCCAGCAGATTCTTTAGTACCGCCAATGCCGATAAGTGCTCCGGCAAAACCTGTGACTAAAGCAGTAGTAAAAATAGGCAATAATATGATGGGATGACGCACCATATTAGGAATCATCATTTTAACGCCACCTAAAAATATAGTAATCGGCACACCTGCTCTATTGATCTTAACAGTCCCAGCAACAAGTACTGCTTCACATGCCACTATTCCAAGTGAAGCTGAACCAGCTGCTAAACCACTAATACCTATTGCTAATGCAGTTGCAACGGTTGATATAGGTGAAATAATAATAAAACTAAATACAAGTGCGATTAACATAGACATTAAAATAGGTTGCAGTTCTGTAAATGAATTCACCAAATTCCCTATACCTGTGGTAATCATTTTCACATAAGGTAACAATAAAACACCTAACAAACTTGCAATAACTCCAACAAAAGTTGGTAATATGATTAACGTGAGACTACCAAAACGCTCACCAATCACTAATATAATAAACACTGCAATAGCTGCAGTTATCATCGTGTTAATTAAATCACCTACACCCATTAATACCCATGTACCTGATTTAAATTGCGCAACACCACTACCAATAAATGCCGAACTTGCTACTACGGCTGTCGCTAAAGGTGATAATTTAAATCGCATTGCTATTAATGCACCTACCAAGATTGGTACTGTAAATTGTATACTTTCAACAATTTGCAATAACGTTTGAAAGATGGGATATTTCGGTGCAAAAACCTTAAATAATTCTCCTAAAATTGCATTCGGTATCAGTCCGGCCACAATTGCGATTGCCACGCCTGATAATACATTATTAATAAACTGTTTTGGACTTACCTTGATCATAGAAGTTCCTCCTTAGTTGTAGTAGGTACTTAATATATCATATTTTCCAAATTTTCAGAATATTAATTTTTGTTTTAGTCATTTAATTTTGCATTATCTATAAATTCCATCATATTTTGAAAACGATACGCTAAATCTACTTCATGTTACTGCATGAATGCTTCAGTCAATACAAGCCCTTGGCGATCGTTTTCGTAAAACTCTAATTTATAAAGTGTATTTCCATTTGGAAGGTATTGCTCAAACTGTTCCCAAATCCAAAACGCAATATTTTCTGCAGTCGTATTCATAGCTGGTAATGTGTCATTTAATAACTGATTTGCTAAAAAAGGTTTAATGTGTTCATCATATAATTTGTCTACAACATTAAAATCTAATGCCAACCCATAATCATCAATAGGTGATAATATCTCTACATTAAAACGATATAGCTGATTTTTTAAATCTTTATGCAATGTTTCAGAAAAATAAATTCTATTATCACACTGAAATTGGAAACTATTTCTGATTAACACATTATTCGTTCTATATTGATACGTTTTCGGTGGCTGCACATGATCAAACTTATTCATCATAAAACCTCCTGTTTTTCTTTATTTTACCCTTTTTCTAAAAAATAACTTCAAACTACGATGTTTTTAATTTACAGCTATTGGCAATGATGAAAGTGATATATTTTTAAAACAGGAGTGATTTTAATGTCAATCAAGACTCAACGTATTTATGATGAAAGTGAAAATCAACAAGTAACTGGATTACGCATATTAGTAGATCGTGTATGGCCAAGAGGCATCTCTAAAGAACAAGCTAAGATCGACCATTGGTTAAAGGATATTGGACCTTCTACAGAGTTAAGAAAATGGTTCGATCACGATGCAGAAAAATTCACAGAGTTCAAATCGAAATACCAACAAGAATTAACTGATAATGACGACCAAGCTAAAGCATTTAAACAATTAAAACAATGGGTTGATGAAAGTGATAAACCGGTCGTCTTGTTATTCGGCGCCAAAGATACTCAACATAATCAAGCCGTTGTACTTCAATCTTTATTGAGCTAATACGCTTCAAGGCATTATCTTAGCATATATATTCACAATCCTATCGGTAGCGTATACTACATTACAATACAACCCATTCAGTCGGTTACAATTCATACAAACTCTTTTCGCCGTTAGGTAATTTATCTATGAAAGATTTGGGGTCTATTGCAAATTGATTGCCCACCCCATCTTTCATTCTTTGAAAATGAAGATGCGAACCTGTCGTTTGCTCACCAGTATTACCAGAGAGCGCAATGGTGTCACCTGCATTCACACGTTCACCTTTCGCTACTTTAAATGTATTCAAATGCATATACCATTGATGATATCTACCATTATCTTCTTGAATTTGTATGACTTTTCCACCTAATTTATTATTAAAGGTTCTCGTCACAACGCCATCGGTCACTGCTTTAACTGGTGTATCTTCAGGTAAATCGTAGTCAATGCCATAATGTTTACCATCGAAATCACTATATTGATATTCACCAAAAGTTTCTGTTTCTCTACTACGATTAAATAGTGCTTCAAAGTCATTATTTGACTCTTCTGGTTCATGACTTTGATTAGTATATAATTTAGTCACGGTTTGTTTAATTTCTTCATTATATTGTACAAAAAATACTATCGCTCCTACAATCACGATACAAATAGCTAAGTATTTTAATAATTTCTTCAATAAAGGTAACACCTCTTAAATAATAAATTTGTGTAATTAGTATACGCACTCATCAACATGAATGCGAATAATTCGTTTACACAACGCTCACATAAAAATAATATATCTATATGCTGCAATGATGTATCTACCAAATAACAGCATAAATAAAAAGCTTTATAAAACCATTACCATTGAAGGAATCGTTTTATAAAGCTCTGTCTCATTATCTTAAATCTAGTGATTAATCTAACAATAGCGCATTTATTATAATTTATTGTAACTTTGTAAAATATTTTCAACTAAATCCCACAAGTCATCTACATCAACAGCTATCGCAAAATTGGCGTTTTTTTCCTTTTGTGTAATATCATTTAAATCTACCGACATTGTGCCATAAGTTAAATCACTTTGACACTCAATATCGATTCTCGTATATTGCATCGTAAATAATTCGGGTTGCAATAAATATAAAATTGTACAAGCATCATGTATGGGTCCACCATCCATATTGAAATGTGTCTTATATGTGGATTTAAAAAATTCAAGTAGCTCAACAACAAAACGGGCAATTTCATTATCAATACCTTTAAAGCGTGAGATAATTTCATCTGTTGCCAGCACTTGATGTGTGACATCTAGACCGAACACATTAATCATCACACCACTTTCAAATACACGTTTCGCCGCTTCGGCATCAACCCAAATATTAAATTCTGCTGTTGGTGTCCAGTTACCGAATGTACCGCCCCCCATAATTGTAATAGATTCGATATTTTGTACAATATTAGGTTCCTTATTCATTGCCATAGCAATATTTGTTAATGGTCCCGTCGCTACAATGGTCACTTTGGTATCACTGTGGCTCACTTTTTCAATTATTGTATCTACAGCATGCATAGTCGTCGGCTTTAATGCAGGTACTTTAGGTAAATTGGGTCCGTCTAATCCAGTCTCACCATGTATCTCTGATGCAAATGACGCATCTTTTATTAACGGACGAGATGCACCAACAGACACTTCAATGTCTAACCGGCCCATAATATCCAATACATTTAAAGCATTATTAGTATTCTTTTCAACAGATTGGTTACCTGCAACAGTCGTAACTGCTATGATATCTAATGGACTTTGCTTGGCTCCTGCAAGTATTAATGCAATTGCATCATCATGGCCCGGATCACAATCCATAATAATTTTTTTAGTCAT
This sequence comes from Staphylococcus gallinarum, assembly GCF_029774255.1. NCBI lineage: Bacteria > Bacillati > Bacillota > Bacilli > Caryophanales > Staphylococcaceae > Staphylococcus > Staphylococcus gallinarum. The sequence goes on along the minus strand of NZ_CP069082.1, from coordinate 414,108 downwards.
TTTCCTTCACTCCAAATCACAGGATTATATCGTACGATTTCAAACTTGAGGCATCATCTTTGTCGTGTATGCTTTTTATATTGTCGATACATCAACGCTAGGACTATCAACCATAATGGCGCTAATAACACACCGATTCTAGTCTCCGGATTCACCAATAAAATACCAAATATAAAGATAAAGAATACGATGATACACACTGCCATTTTACTACCACCTGGTAATTTAAAATTACTTCGCTCATGCAGGTCAGGTCTTTGCTTTGTATATCTATAGTATGCAATGGTAATTAAGGTCCATAAAAATATATTCAACACTGTTGATACAGTACTAATATAGACAAAGACGGTTGTCGCATTAGGAATAAAATAATTCAATAACACTGCAATAAATAAAAATGAACTTGTAATTAAAATCGCAGTGATCGGTACACCTTTCTTATTTGTTACCTGAAAACTTGGTGGTGCTTGTTGTCTATCTGCCAAGCCAAATAACGTCCTACTATTAGCAAATATGCCACTGTTACAAGCTGAGGCTGCTGCAGTCAATACCACAAAGTTGATGATTCCTGCTGCAAATGGTATACCTACAAGCGCAAATAATTTAACAAACGGACTATCCTCTGGATCAAGTTTATTCCATGGCACAATTGAAATAATAATAGCAATTGCCCCAATGTAGAACAATAAAATTCTAAAGGGAACACTGTTGATTGCCTTAGGAAGTGTCTTATGTGGATTCTTAGTTTCTCCTGCAGTGATACCAATCATCTCAATTCCTAAAAAGGAAAATATCGCCATTTGGAAAGACATAAAGAAACCAGCAGCACCATTTGGAAACAATCCACCATGTGCATATATGTTAGAAAATGAAGATGTACCATAAGGTGTTTGGTAAGCCATAATAACCATGGCCAATCCCACAATAATCAACGCGATAATCGTACCTACTTTAATCAATGCAAACCAGAATTCTAGTTCACCAAATAATCGTGTACTCAATAAATTGAAATACATCAATAGGAGTACGCACAAAAAAGCCGATAGCCAATTGGGAATTTGTGGAAACCAAAAAGATACATATTTCGCCACCGCTGTAACCTCTGCCATACCAGAGATAATCCATGTTAACCAATATGTCCAACCTGTAATGAAACCTGCAAGTGATCCTACATATTCATTTGTAATATCTGCGAATGAATTAAATTTCGTATCAGAAAGCAACATCTCTCCCATCGCTCTCATAAACATAAACAATGCAAATCCAACAATTATGTAAGTCAATAATATAGACGGACCAGCTAAATGAATCGACTGTCCTGCACCTAGAAATAAACCTGTACCGATTGCTCCCCCAATTGCAATCAATTGAATATGTCTGTTACTTAATTCTCTCTTTAGTTGATCAGCCATAATTCCAACCCCTTAAATTTGAAATTATACTCTTTAATCATACTATGTCCCATTCAGAGTATCTAATTTCTCCTAACATATTAGGTTTTTATTATTGTTAATGATTAAAAAATACAACAATATACAATAATAGTTTACCCTTGCCAATATTTAAAAAACTGTTAAATTAAAATTATTAAAAAATTTTTAGGAAGGTGGAATAACATGAAAGCAATATTAATTGGCATTTTGGGGGCAATGTTTTTCTCTGTTACCTTTATCTTAAATCATGCAATGTCAGATTCAGGTGGTAGCTGGCTTTTCAGTTCATCTTTACGCTTTATATTCATGTTTCCATTTCTTTTTATATTTGTCTGGATACAAAAACGTCACAACGTTATTATCAAACATATTAAAGCGCACTACATCTATTGGCTCATTTGGAGCACCTTGGGATTTGTCTTCTTTTACATACCTATCACTTTCGTATCAAACTTTAGCCCAGGGTGGCTCATTTCAGCAACGTGGCAATTAACAATTATTTGTGGCTTATTATTAGCACCATTATTCTACGAACTCATCGAATATAATAATCAAATTATAAAGGTTAGAGAACGAATATCTTGGCGATCACTTGCAACTTCAAGTATTATGATTTTTGGCGTGATATTAATACAAATTCCACAAATTTCTAATATACAAACTCAAACATTTATTTTGTCCGTTGTACCATTGGTTCTAGCTGCCTTTTGTTATCCTTTGGGTAATCGTAAAATGATGGAACTCGTTGACAATGAACTCACTACGATTGAACGTATCTACGGGATGACCTTTGTTACACTGCCAATATGGATCATCATATTTTTAATTGGCGTCTTAACAAATGGGTTACCCTCTTCAAGTCAGGTCTTACAAACCTTTTCAGTAGCTATTTTTTCAGGTATCATTGCGACCGCTTTATTTTTCTATGCTACAAATATGGTCAAGGATAACCAAGCTACCCTGGCAGCAGTTGAATCTACGCAGGCTACAGAAATTATCTTTACCTTAATAGGAGAAATGCTCTTCTTGGGCCTTCCACTACCAGACATGATTAGTCTTATTGGTATTGTCTTGATCACACTAGGTATTTGTATTTATAGTTTTATGAGTACCTTTATTAAGGAAAAGCAAGCAGACGTTAATTAATTCTGTATTCGTTTCATATAAAATCAGACTGTTTATGTAGGACTACACCACTTTTAATTAACTAGATCTTAACGCCATATCAATTATTCACGTTGACATAATTTTAACTAGCATAGATAATTTATATGCTTATAATAAAGTATTAAGTAGAGGAGATGCACAAGTAATGCCAACCACATATACAGATCCACGTGTATCAAGAACGAAAAGTCTGTTGATGAACGCATTTCGTGAAATTGCTAAAGAGAAAAAAATACATGCCATTACCGTGAAAGATATTACCGATCGAGCTACAGTGAACAGAGCAACATTTTACGCGCATTTTTATGATAAATATGACATCATGGATTACACTATTTCTGAGACAATACTCAATAATCTAAATGAAACATTAGATATTGCTGAGAAATTAGATGAATCCACTTTACACACGCTCTTTATTAAAATAACTAGCTATATTGAGGAAACACATAATGAATGTAAGTTAAATAGTAAAGCATATGGAGAAGTTGTTGAGAAACGTGTCAAAGAAGAATTAGAAGATATCTTTCTTACATTAATTGAAGATAGCAACCCAAATCAAGATCGTGAAATGCTTGCATCTAGTGCGAGGTTTCTTGCTTGGGGATTATACGGTATTGCGAAACATTGGTTTGAAACTAGCACCGTTTCCGCAGAAGACTATATAAAAAAATCATTACCTTTTTTAGTGAATCATCTAGCATATTAAAGTAAACTCCCTAAGTTGAGTTAAAAAGGGGTACAGCGTTTACAAACACATCCTACCTTTCCACTTAACAATTAGGGAGTTTTTGTTATTCCTGAAATTTAATTACTCACAATATGTACTATTCATTATTGTCATTAATAAACTTCAATACATCTCCAGTTATAGCAACTGCATTATTACTTTCACCTTCAACACCACCGTGATGTAATCCGATTAATTGATTATTGCTATCAAATACTGGTGATCCTGAATTTCCTCCGAAAGTACTTGCATCATAAGTTAACTCTGTACCTTGATTACCTATAATCTTTCCTGTACTTTCCCACATTGTCGCTAAAGGTTTATCACCAGGATAACCTGTCACTGTCATAGGATCTCCTTTTGATGTCGCTGCAGCGTCCTTTAAAGTAGCTGGTTGTACTACTTCACCAACTGTTTGTCCCTTACTGTTAGGATTAAAATGAACAACGACTAAATCTGCGTCACCTGGATATGGTTTAATATCTTTTTCTGTAAATGTCCCATACGGGAATGTATTTTCATCCTTTGCTGCTGGTGAAAATTGCATATTACCGTCAGAAAGGTTTGCTACGTGTTTATTTGTTAGTACAGTGTTTTTACCAACTACAACACCAGTAGCAATACTGTCTCCCATACTAATATAACCGATAGATTGGTAATGACCACTCGTTGTATTATCTATTTGTTTTCTATCTTCATTTGGCAATATAACTTTTTGTGATATTTCTGGCGATTGGTTAGCAGTATTTTCATTTTGTTGAGCTGTATCATGCGAGCCTTGAATCTCTTCATTATTTCCTTGTTCATCTGAACTGGCAAAACTACTAAATGGTGCTATTGCTAAAATTAAAGCTAGTGACAAAGTAATACTACTTAATACTTTTCTCAAAAACATAAATTACCTCCAAAAATAATATTTGTCTTCTTCAATTTAAAGAAATTCAGAAAAATAATCAAATAATAATAAAAATGTCTAAAATTAATATTTGTTAAGCAACTTTATTCTAAAAAATATAAATGCTTTATATCGTAATGATGATGATTTGACAACACATTGCACAAATTGTTGCTTATCCAATAAATTAAACAATTTGTCGTTTGCATTATGCACAGAATGGTCATACAATTTTATCTAGACAACAGGTGTTACTTAATTAATAACTGTTGCTTAGTATAAAGAAAAGGAGGGATTAATATTTCAACAATACAATCACACAGCGGATTTTATTACGCTTTTAAAGCACAACATTTAACGCTTGGGTTAATGATGCCTTTTGATAATACCGAGCATAATGCATTATCATTTTCTGAACAAGGAGACTTGGCAAAATATGCCGAAACACTTGGGTTCACTAGTTTATTCGTTAGAGATAGTCCACTCTATAGTCCTAAGTTAGGTCCTATAACCACAAATTATGACCCATTTGTATTTTTGACTTATATAAGTAGTCGAACTTCAAACATTGCATTAGGTACTGCTAGTATTGTTGCGACGTTAAGACATCCTATTCATATAGCTAAAGCAACTACCTCATTAGATTTAATTTCTAATGAACGCTTGTTACTCGGCATGGCAACAGGAGATAGACAATTTGAATTTCCAGCATTCAATGTAGAGACAAATCAATTATCAGAACGATATCAGCAAACGATATACGCTGTAAAGGCATTATGGCAATCACACTCACCAGACTTATCAGATACAAAATTCCAACTAACTGAAGATTCTGGTTTACAAATATTACCCAAACACCAACAAATCCCAGTGTTTGCTACTGGTTATGCCAAACAAAGCATAGACTGGATTAAACAGCATATGGATGGGTGGTTATTCTATCCACAAGCCTTTCAAGCGCAAAAGAAACTACTTGAACAGTGGCATGATAACAACAAATTCAAACCATTTATGCATCCCCTCGTCATCGATTTATCAAATAATCCAAATGAACTTGTTTCACCAATTAAGGGTGGATATCGACTGGGGAGTAAGACTTTATTAAATATATTAAGCGCCTATGAACGGATCGGAACAAATCACATCATTTTAAACTTAAAATCGTCAAATAGAACATACGAAGATATGTTACAAGAAATAGGAAAAGAAATTATCCCCTATTTCCCACCACATATAACCAAGGAGGTACAGAAAAATGAAATTATTGGACAGAATTAATATGTTAGCAAATAAAGAAAAAGTACAAGGACTAACAACAACAGAAAAACAAGAACAACAAACATTGAGACAAGAATACCTTAAAATGATTCGAGGACAAGTCATCAATACCTTTTCAACATTAAAAGTTGTAGATCCATTAGGTGAAGATGTGACACCTGATAAAGTTTATAAACTTAGAAAAGAAATGGGAACATTAGATTTGAATTAGCCATAGCACAAGCGTATAGAACGTAAAGTGTTTAAATAATTGAAGTAGGCAATTTCTATTGAAGTAATATAGAAATTGTCTTTTTTTATGACTGTTACTGTAACAGTCACTTATGTTTCCTACGTATTTTGGCGAGACTCCTGAGGGAACAGGACAAGCTGAAGATTACAGGCTGAAGCTGGCCCCTAGGAAAGCGAGCCAATAATACGAAATATGAATATTAAACCAACAGCTTAAGTATTATTTATTTAATGATTGATATACCAACACTTACTAGACAAACTGAATACAAGCATTTAAGTGGATGGTAATTTAACAGTCACTTATGTTTTCTACGTATTTTGGCGAGACTCCTGTGGGAACAGGACAAGCTGAAGACTACAGGCTGAAGCTGGCCCCTAGGAAAGCGAACCAATAATACGAAATATGAATATTAAACCAACAGCTTAAGTATTATTTATTTAATGATTGATATACCAACACTTACTAGACAAACTGAATACAAGCATTTAAGTGGATGGTAATTTAACAGTCACTTATGTTTTCTACGTATTTTGGCGAGACTCCTGTGGGAACAGGACAAGCTGAAGACTACAGGCTGAAGCTGGCCCCTAGGAAAGCGAGCCAATAATACGAAATATGAATAATAAAAAAGCACTCAGATAAATTGAATCATCTGAGTGCTTTTTTTCTGGAAATTATGTCCCAAATTTTAAATACTTAATTAAGCTGTCTATAATTTTTAGAATTAAAAAGAATTAATACCCATACAAATAAGCTAGAAAATGCAGAAATTGCAAGAACATTAAATATTGAAATATCCATTGTATTCAGACCTGAGATCACTACATAAGAAATTGGATCAAACCCTGTCATCGCAAGAAATATTAAACTCATCACTCTTCCAGTTACTTGTTCATCTGTAAATTCTTGTGCCATTGTAATAAATGGAATGTAAACAAAGGTATAAGTAACACCAATGAGGAGAAGTAACAGCATTTGTAATATCAATGTCGTAACTTGCGTGAAGATAATCAATAGCACAATCATGATCAACAATGTAAATATCGTCAACTTACCTCGTCCCTTTTGGAACGTAATAATACTAAGCAATCCTGTTCCTACCAACATCCCCACACCTAAACTAGACTGCAAATACGTTAAATTAATCGGTGTGCCACCAAGTGATTCTACTATAATCGGAATCCCAACACTTAACGCACCTAGTCCAAAGAAATTGGCAGTAATCAAAATAATAATCCCTGTAATTAAAAAACGGGATGACTTAACATAACGAAAACCTTCGACAATATCTTTGATTGGTGTATTATCAGAACGTTCTTTAACATCCGCTTCATCAATAAAATAAGGAAAGACGAATATAGCAGATAAAAATACAAATATTAAAGAAATATAAAAGCTTGTCGCAATTGAATAATGTTCCATAATTACACCGGCAATAATAGGTCCAAATATAAAGGAAATTTGAGTCCCACCTTGGAATAATGAATTGGCACGCTGTAATTGCGCTTGCGTGACTACCTTAGGTATTAATGATGTACTTGCTGGTCCAAAGAAGGCGTCCAACATTCCAAAACATGCTGCTAAGATCATTAGCGGAATCAGTGATAGTTGTTGATTTATAATTAAAAAATACAAAATCACAAGTACCAAACATTCTGCAATATTTGAATAATACATAACAGTTGTTTTCTTAAATTTATCAGCAACCATACCGCTAAATGTCATCATAATCAACCTGGGTACTGTGGCTGAAACTAATATATAACCTAATGCCATCGACGATTGTAATTCCTTTACAGCATACCAGGTTATTGTCGTTAAAATTGTACTGAAACCAACCATAGCAAAGATGCCTGCCAATAACATTAACATATAAGTACGGTTGAATAACAGTTTATTAGATGTACTCAATTTTTAGCCCCCTATGTTTCAATATCTTCTTCATACTATTCGATTCTCAAAGGATTTCTTCTCACATAATACGCTGCTCACTATGTATCTATTGATTCGAGACAATTTATTGCAGACAAACAACATCTCAAATCATTTTCAACAGTACGTAATACATCATTTACACCATTTCTACTCGTCTCAAAGGATGAATACCTTAAATAATACAATGCAAACATCTTTATTACACTTAATATAATATTTATTTTTACAACTTGTTATCAGTATAACAAATATAAATTAAAAAATAACAAATTTCTAATTAAATAGTAATTTTCTTTTAATATAAATTCATCAATATTATTCAACACATCATTAGCCGTTTCAGAAAATGACTTGTGAAACACATGAATAATTAAGCCCTAAATAAACTTCATTCTTAGACAATATTGGATTGTATAGTACGTACAATGTAAATTTTCCCATAATAAAAAATGTCACTCTCTATTATTAGAATAGAAAATGACATTTTTACTTTAATCAAATTGCTTAATAAGACAACTATTTAATTTTTCGATATTGCAACACTGCATTCATCAAGTATCATATTTTGTATCAATTCATAACACTATTTAGCATCGGCTAGTATTTTAGAGATAGATTGATCTACGCTACGTGCATAGAGTCCTCCAAATTTTACTAAATGTACCATCAATAAATATAAACGGTAGAATTCCAATCGTTGTTCTGCACCCTTTGCCATTGGATAATGTCGCTCATATGCATCATAGAAATCTTGCGTAAATCCTCCAAATACAGTAGTAATGCCTAAATCAAACTCTCTATCACCATATAGTGGTGCAGGATCAAACAATGCTGGTGTCCCGTCCTCTAAAAACATATAGTTGCCACCCCATAAATCACCATGTAATAATGATGGCTTACTCTTATGATTAGACAATGCATCTACAATAATCTTACGCACCTGCTCATAACGTTTTTTGTCATCAAGCGTCCATTGGTCATTTTTCAATAAAGTTTCAACTAAATGATCTAGACGTCGTTCAACAAATATCGTAGTCCAATTATCAGACCAATTATTGTCGAAAGAAATATCTCCACCTTGGTAAGGTAAATCAAACCCAAATCTTCCTTCTGGTTCATGTTGACTATGCAGTTTTGCAACAAGCTCACCTAATTGACGTTGACTACCTTTAGTCCCTTCATGTAAGAATGATAATATCAAGTAAGCATCACCTGCTATTTCTCCACTATCTATAACTCTAGGTGCTGTCACGTTTGCAGCTTCAAAAAGATTTAATCCTTCAATCTCAGCCGCATAAAATGATTCAGACTTATTACGTTGCACCAATAAAAAATATACCCCGTCTTCACTCTCTATTCGGAAAGCTTCATTTACATCCCCACCACTTACAGGGGTAATAGCTTTAATACCTGTTATTGGTAATTGTTCTTTCCATTTAGTTTCCAATATTTATCACTCCAAAATAACATACTTGTCTTTCATATTATATCCATGTCGATACCACTTTAAGCATTCCTCAATTATAATTTCAGTGATTCACTCTAGGCATAAACCTTCTAAAATGCTAGTCTATTAAAGACAATACTTTCAAGATAAGTATGAGATTCAAATGTGTTATCTCTTTTTTCTTAACTGATTGTTTTTTATAATTAAGTTAATTACAAAATTAAAAAATGGAGCGAAAATTTCATGTACAAATTAATCAAGCCTATCTTATTCAAGTACGATCCCGAACAAGCACATGGTATGACAATCGATGCCTTAAAATTTGTCCAAAGATATCCTAAAACATTACCTATAATCAAACAATTCTTCCATTATGAGAATGATATTCTCACACAAGAATTGTCAGGTGTTCGTTTCCCTAATCCGATTGGTCTTGCAGCAGGTTTCGATAAATCATGCGAAGTTCCAAAAGCCTTAGAATATGCAGGGTTTGGCTCAATCGAACTCGGTGGTATTACACCAAAACCACAGCCTGGTAATCCTAAACCACGTATGTACCGTCTAGTAGAAGACCAAGCGTTAATAAACAGAATGGGTTTCAATAACCTTGGAATGAATAAGGCACTTAGTAATTTACGTAAATATAGTTATAACATTCCAGTAGGCTTAAATGTTGGCGTTAATAAAAGTACCCCTTACGAAGATCGTTATCAAGATTATATAAAGGTGCTTGATACCTTTAAAAATGATGTCACATTCTACACAGTAAATATCAGCTCACCTAACACTGAAAATTTACAGAAATTCCATGATGAAAGTGAATTTTCACAGCTTTGCACAGCAATACAATCATTTAAAGTAGAAAATGACATCACTGTCCCAATATTTATAAAGTTAACTTCCGATTTAGATCTAACTAGTTTAGGACATATGTTACCACCAATTACCAAGACCTTTGATGGTATTATTTTAGCTAATACGACGCAACAACGGGACGGATTAAAATCTGAAAATCGTATTGAAACAGGAGGATTAAGCGGTCGCCCATTATTCGAACGTAACATTGAACTCATCAAACATGCTTACAAGGAAACAAATGGTACATTTACAATCATTGGAACAGGTGGTATTTTCACAGTTGAAGATGTGATTACAATGTTAAGAAGCGGCGCATCACTTGTTCAAATATATAGCGCATTAGTATTTGAAGGACCAGGACTTACTAGTAAATTAAATAAAGCACTAGCACAATACCTTAATAAAAATGGTTACCAAAACGTTAAAGACATCATTGGATTAGATGCATAAATCACAATCAGTGAGAATCTTTTAAAATTTCAAGTTGATAATTAATAAATAAAATTTTAGCTTTACTTAATTAGGGTATGCATATATTAAGGGAGGTGCTATTATGTATAAAAAAATATTAGTAGCCTATGACTTCGATAACACGTTTAACAATGTGCCTCAAGAATTAGTCCGTCTAACATCTGGTTCACAAGAAGCTGAGATCACAGTGTTCAATGTTATCTCAGAAAGTGAACTCCAAACATCTGTTAGATACAATGACATTCATTTTGAACAATTAGCCGAATCTAAAGGGAAAGAAATCCAACCTTTTATTGATGACTTAGAAAAATTAGACTTGAATGTGACTGTAAAATTCGGTACGGGGCATATTCGAAATACCATTTTAGAAGAAATAGAAGAACACGATTATGAAATTATCGTCATGAGTAATAAACGTGCAAAAGCAGATATTAAGAATGTACTTGGTAATGTCACACATAAAATTGCCAACCATGCACACATTCCAGTGTTAATTATTAAATAAAATATTAAGAGGTTGTACCAACTACAATACTATATTGTAAATGGATACAACCTCTTTTTAATTATCATGAAGTTATAAAGTGCTCAATCACCTTTAATACACCAGAATCATTATTTGACGGTGCTCTGTGATTGGCTACAGAGGCTAATGACTCACTACACTCCGCCATGGCATAACTGTGAGGCGTCAAACTGAGCATTTCAATATCATTATCGGCATCACCAAAGGCTAGTAAATCTTCTTCGTCTATCCCCCAACGTGCTAATAATGACTGGATAGCTACTCCCTTATTTACATCTGGCAAAATCAAATCTAGACTGTCATTACCACTAGTCACTGCCCTTAAATATTGAGGGTACTGTGTTTCTAAGTCCGCTTTCACTTGTTCTAATACCGTTGTGTCTTTGATGCGCATTGCTACCTTTACAAAATCATCATCGCTAATATCATCAAAGTGTTTAACCTGTTGAACATCATAATAATAATGATTAAAATACGCCGTAAAATCCTCTGTCACATTTGGTAATACATATGCAGTACGTACACCACTTAATATCAAATCAGTTACTTTATGCTTATCAATGATATCACCTAAAATCTGTTGTAATACTGTCTTATCAAAGTAATTTGCATCTAGAATTTCGTCTTGATAATAAGTCACGGCGCCATTTTCAGCTACAAATGTAATATCATTTACTTTGTCAGGAAACAGTGACTTTAATTGTGCATATTGATTTCCACTCGCAACGATAAATTTTATGTCTTGCTTCATCATTGTTTGGAACAATTGTTCAAAGTATAATTCGTCCAAAGTGTGATCAGACCTCATTAACGTTCCATCTTTGTCTACAGCAATCGCTTTAACCATTTTACCTGCCTCCAACATCTTAGTATTTCAATTTAACGCTTTGCGACCTACATTGTAATAATATTATATAAATGACCGTCTATGTCGCTAAATAATCCCCCATAGAACCCTTCATGCATCGTGCCTCTTTCTATCACTGTGCCATTCGCACTTTCTACTAAATCTAACAGTTGATCAACTTCAGCTTTAGTATTTAATGATAGTGATATTAATGCTTCGTTATTACCAATTTTTGATAATCGTGACACTTTTTTAAATTGTTTCGTTTCGATAAGCATAATGACCGTGTTATCTAATGTAGCAATACCTCTCATCTTATCCATCATGTCATCCGATTTTTTAATTTCAAAGCCGATTTGTTGATAAAAATCTTCACTCGCTTCCAAATTGACTACAGGTAAATTTAACCACGCTGATTTAACATTCATCATCATTTCCCCCAATGTCTATGTTTCTTTCACATTTATAATTTAACACAAAAAGCACTTTATTTTTACTTACGATACATTTGACACATTTATTTTATTAAGATAAAGTTCTTACCATCTTTATTATAAAATAAAAGATTAATTTAAATTCAATATATTTCATTTCACAATTACTATAATAACTTATATTTAAATACAAAGGCCATGCACGCCTAAATTTGGAGGTTTACAATCAATGACACGTAATATTAATGTACATATATTACATACAGGATCAGTTATTGTTGACTCGGCTTTACCTTTTAATCATAAAAAAAATCTACCACTTTCTTGGAGTGGTTTTATTCAAACACGAAGTAAGCACATTTGTTTACCCGTTTCTATTTACTTAATCGAACATCCTAAAGGACTTGTATTGATAGATACAGGATGGCATGAATCAAATCGCCAACCCGATTATTCAAAAAATGCAGCTTCACTTTCTCAGAAAGCTATTTTACCTAAAGGACAAGCAGTTCATGAACATCTTGCTAAACTAGGCTACCAAATAACTGATGTAGATTATGTCATCTTAAGTCATTTACACAATGACCACGTCTCAGGTTTACCACATGTGGCACAAGCTCATCATATTATGGTCAGTGATGAAGAATGGTCTGCTGCAAATAACAATAATAATTATGAATTAGGTATGTGCCAAAACATTCCTATTGATACTTTTCCTCTAGAACATAAAGGCATCGGCCCTACCGGTAAATCTTATGATTTATTTAACGACGGTACTGTGGAATTTATCCATACACCAGGACATAGCCCTGGACATTGTGTCACACGTATCAAACGTCATAAGGAAGCGGATCAATTTTTATTACTAACATCAAATGTAGGTTATGCAAAATCATCTTGGCAACATGGTATTTTACCTAAATATGTTGACGATAAGGATGCAACTATCAATTCCTTAAATTGGGTTAAAGTACAAGCAACAAATCCGAATTGTATTGATGCAATCGCCAATCACGATCCACATATCGAGCCACAAATCATTAATCTATAGCAATCGTGTCGGCCTATAGTCAACACTTACAAACGGTCTATATTATATGATAGGTACATTCGTTCCCAATTAACAATTCATGATATGACTAAATATTTGTCGTAAATTTATCGATTTTCTGTCAGACGACAAATATTTGTTTTATTTTTTCGAAATTATCTAAATATTCTGATTGATATATGCTATGATATGGATTATATTAATAACGTTATTAAATTTTGTGAAATGAGTTTTAGGGAGTGGTTTATAATGACTGGATTTTTTCAAAAACTATTAAAGAAAGAGGACCCCTCTGTCTATCAAGTAAAAGATGCGCACTTGAATCGCACATTAAAGGTTAAAGATTTTCTAGCTTTAGGTGTCGGTACAATCGTGTCTACATCAATTTTCACCTTACCAGGCGTAGTCGCTGCGCAACATACTGGTCCAGCCGTGGCATTATCTTTTCTATTTGCCGCGATTGTTGCTGGTTTGATTTCTTTTGCATATGCTGAAATGTCATCTGCCATGCCATTTGCTGGTTCTGCATATTCTTGGATTAATGTCGTGTTTGGGGAAGTTTTTGGATGGATAGCTGGTTGGGCATTATTGGCTGAGTATTTTATCGCTGTCGCCTTTGTGGCTTCTGGTTTTTCAGCTAATTTACGTGGTTTAGTTTCACCTTTAGGTATTGAATTACCTAAAGCACTATCCAATACATTTGGTACTGATGGCGGCGTTATCGATTTAGTCGCTGCTATCGTTATACTACTTACAGCATTGTTACTTGCTCGTGGTGCATCATCCGCTGCGCGTATAGAGAACATCTTAGTTGTATTGAAGGTATTAGCAATTCTATTATTTATCGTAGTTGGTTTAACTGTAGTACAAGGTAGTAACTATGTACCTTTCATACCAGAATATAAAGCAACTGAAGCTGGCGCATTTGGTGGTTGGCAAGGGATTTATGCTGGTGTTTCTATGATATTCTTAGCGTATATTGGATTTGATTCAATCGCTGCAAACTCTGCTGAAGCAATCAATCCGCAGAAGACAATGCCTAGAGGGATACTGGGATCATTGTTAATTGCCGTGATTCTGTTTGTGGCTGTTGCACTTGTACTTGTTGGGATGTTTAAGTATTCAGATTATGCAAATAATGCTGAACCTGTAGGGTGGGCATTAAGACAAAGTGGATTTGGTGTCGTAGCCGCGATTGTACAAGCTATTTCAGTTATTGGTATGTTTACTGCATTGATTGGTATGATGTTGGCAGGTTCACGTCTACTTTATTCATTTGGTCGTGACGGATTATTACCTTCATGGTTAGGTAAGTTAAATAATAAGCAATTACCAAACCGTTCATTGATCATCTTAACAATTATTGCCGTGATTATTGGTTCAATGTTCCCATTCGCATTCTTAGCACAGTTAATATCTGCAGGTACACTCGTTGCATTTATGTTTGTTTCATTAGGTATGTTTGGCTTACGCCCTCGAGAAGGAAAGGATATTCCAGTACCAGCGTTTAAAATGCCATTCTATCCAGTGTTACCAATTGTGGCATTTATCAGTGTTGCTATTGTATTTTGGGGGCTTAGTGGAGAAGCCAAATTATATACATTAATCTGGTTCATCATCGGTTTACTGATTTATCTAATTTATGGTATTAGTCATTCAAAAAAACATAAAAGTACAAAGTCATAAACCATTAACTTAATAATTAGTATAGCACTATTGTACTATTATAGAATTCAGGGGAAAATTCAAAATATTACAGTAGCTACGAGCTATGAATTCGGCACCAGTCCAACATCTTTCTTGTTGGACTGGTGTTAATTTTGTCTTATTATGTATATATGTTTCTATAAAAAAATAGGCGACCATGTTCAACACATAATCGCCAACTTATATTGTATAAAAAGGAAGTTTGTTACCCTCCTCTTAACCCATTGCTATGCTTTATATTGCCTTGTTATCAAATCGTGCATAGATGAAAAATCAACTTTAGCTATTAATTGTTCATACGTTTTGATGGCTTTTTCAATGACAGATAAACCTTCATCCGTTAAATATATATACATAGCTCTTTGATCTTCAACACATTCTTGTCTAAATACTAATGGTTCTGCTATTTTTTCAATTCTTACGATAAGACGGGACATAGCACTCTGACTCAAATCCACTATTTTTATTAAATCATTAATTTTATATTTTTTGCCCTTTGCTTTATAAATTTCATATAAAACATAGAACTCTTTTAAACTTAAATTATATTGCTGCTTTAATGATTTTTCTATCATTGTATCTATATAATGAACATATTTTGTTAGCTCAATCCAATTTTCAATTTTTTGTTGTTCCTCCATCCAATCCCTCCTAACATTTCAAGTATCATATTAATCGTGGCTTAACCTTTATATAAATAATAACATTTTTCAGCTATAGAACTCACCGATATGTTTACAACAATATATTTTAATTAAACAAAGTTGCTTAAACATAAAAAAATCTAGTACTACAATATTAACTGTAATACTAGACTTTGAGTAGTACTTTGCCTAAATTAATCATTCTGCTGATGTGCCGGTTGATGAACAATAAATGGTTGCCCTGAAATAAAGCCAAATATTGCTATTAATACAGCTACCCCCATAAGTACAATGAGTGGGACGGACCAACTGCCAGTAATATCTGAAATCATACCTAGACATACCGGACCCACTGCAGCTAATAAATAACCAATGGATTGAGCCATACCAGATAATTGGTAAGACTGTTCAATATCTTGAGTTCTCAAGACAAAAAACATCATTGCTAAACTATATGTTGTTCCTGCACCAACACCTATCAATATTAAATAGAGTACAATCGCAGCATTTGGTAAATATGCGATACCTAATAACCCTACAAAAAAGGACCCAGCACCAAATAATGCTAAACTACTTTGCTTCTTCATACGCCCTGCAATAATAGGTGCAACAAATGCCACTGGTATGATTCCTAGCTGGTTTACAGTTACAAGCCATCCCGCTTCACTTTCAGAAAATCCTTTAGTTGTTAACATAATTGGTAACCACGCAAATAAACTATAGGGTATAAACGATTGCAAGCCCATAAATAAGGTAATTGTCCATGCTAGTTTAGATTTCCAAACACTTTGTTTAGGTTCGCTATCAATTTCTGCAAACACTTTCTTTTTACGTGAGCGCAAATATGGAATACGTAATACTAATACAAGTGCTGCAATAATAGGTACAATCAACCAAATTTGCATTGCAATACGCCAATTCATCCCTGGTGCCACTGCAATCGAAACAGATAAACCAGCAGCCAAAGCGCTCACAAGATTCATCGTCACAGAATACATACCTGTAACAAATCCCATTTGTTGTGGAAATGATGATTTGATCAACCCTGGTGCCATAACATTCCCTACTGCTATTGCAAATCCAACAATTATTGTGCCAATAAGTAATAAACTTGCGCCTCCAGTTCCCCTTAACCACATTCCAATAGCTAAAATAACCATCGAATACATCAAGGTGCGTTCCATACCAAATTTCTGTGACAACTTAGGAATAAATGGAGAAAATAATCCAAATGCAACAAGCGGTAAAGTATTCATCAAACCAACCAAACTATTCGAAATGCCTAATTCTTCCTTGAAAAATGGAACTAATGGTCCTATAGAGGAAATAGGTGAACGTAGCGTCGCACCAATAAATAGTACTGCTAAAAATAATAATATCGTAAAGTATTTATATCGATTTATTTTAATCATTTACTCCCTCCTTTTAATTCTCTTAAAAATGTCCCGCGATTTTTATGTTATTTAAAAACCCTATCACACTGGCATAAATAAGCTCAATAGTATTTTGCTAATAAAATAAAAATATTTCTGTTAGCTTGTTCATCATAAGTTAAGTTATTTCCCTAAATTAAAATTACAAACATCACAATAAAACACATATAAAAAGCTACTTTCTCAATAAAGAGAAAGCAGCTTTTTAGTATAGGCATTTCTACTATCCGCAAACATATCTTTAACCATAAAGTCATCAACGATATAACCATTTTTTAATACTACAATTCGATCAACCAATGCCTGAAGAAATGCAATATCGTGTGATATAATCATTAATCCTTTTCTAGTCAATTGATGATAA
Organism: Staphylococcus gallinarum; assembly: GCF_029774255.1. Taxonomy (NCBI): domain Bacteria; kingdom Bacillati; phylum Bacillota; class Bacilli; order Caryophanales; family Staphylococcaceae; genus Staphylococcus; species Staphylococcus gallinarum. The sequence goes on along the minus strand of NZ_CP069082.1, from coordinate 396,653 downwards.
TGTTCCAGTATATCTTTCATTTTATTTTCTGAAATCACATCTAAATTTGCTGTAATTTCATCACAAATTAGTATATCTGGTTCTAATACAAATGAACGTATCATATTAAGACGCTGTAGTTGTCCCCCACTTAGCTCTTCTGGTCTCCTTTTTAAAAGGTTTGAATCTAATCCCATCAGGACTAACAATTCGTCTAATCGTTGGGTTAACACTTTGTTAGCATCTTGATAATAATACTTAATTGCTTCATCCATAGATTGTTGTATTGTTCTTTTCGGATTAAAGCTATCATATGCATTTTGAAAAATTGGTAACATAGTTAAGCCATGTTTATTTATCTCTCCTGCTGTCGGTTTCAGCATTCCCAATATCAAGTGTGCTAACGTTGTTTTTCCTGATCCACTTTCTCCAACGATGCCTATCTTCTGTTGGCTGGAAAACGTTAAGTTTATATCATGTAAAACAGTATGCTTGTTATAGTTAAATGTTACTCTCTTACATTCAATCATCCATTCCCCTCATTTCTCAACTGACGGCGTGCATTAAATAACTTTAAACTATAAGGACTCACCATTTTGTCGTGAAATTGTTGTACATGATTATACTCGACAATTTCTCCTGATTTAATTACCGCAATCCAATCACTAAATTTCAACACATGTGATAAATCATGTGTAATCAATAACAATGTTGTCTCATGTACCTCTGCAAGATGACGAATTAAATTCATGATTTCATGACCATTTACAACATCTAATGATGATGTAGGCTCATCTGCAATAATTATCTCTGGTCGTAACATTATGACACTCGCTATTTGTACACGTGCTAGTTGCCCACCAGATAGATTAAAGCGATAACTTTCAAACACGAGACGCTCATTTAGTCCAACCACCTTTAATGATTGTGATACGATTTGTTTGGCAACTTTACGTGGCACCTGATAATGTGCACGATAAATTGCCATAAGTTGTTTACCTAATTTTGTATGATCATTAAAGCTATGACTATAATCTTGCGCAATAAATCCAATCGTTCTTCCAAGCATTGATTTCATATCTACTACGCTTTGCCCTTCAACAAGTATTTCATAGTCTGAAACACTTAATGACGGCGCTAATTGTTGAACGATTGCTTTAGCAGTCAGACTCTTACCTGAACCACTTTCACCAATCAATACGTTAACCTGTCCTTTATGTAGGGTCAGGTTTAAATTCTTTATTAAATACTCATTTACTGAGTTTTGAATGCTTAAATTTTGAATTGATAACATTTTAGACATTATTATCACGCTTTCCTTGGAGAAGTCGATCTCTTAATGCATCGCCCATTAAGTTGAAAATTAATATCGTGACCGTAATCATCACAGCTGGAGCTAATAATTGTAGTGGGTGTGATTCTATATAATCTCTTCCTGCATTTAGCATCGCTCCCCATTCAGGTGATGGTGGTTGTGCACCTAACCCTAAAAATGATAAAGATGATATATAGAGTATAATCTTCCCAAAATCCACAGTCATAAGCACAATAATGGATGGTACTGCTTGTGGTAAGAAGTGCTTAAAAATAATGACGTAACTTGGTACATTTAACATCTTTGCCATGTGAATGTATGGCTTTTTAAGCTCAGCGCTAACAATAGAACGCGTCAATCGTGTGTAGGTCATCCACTTGATTAGCATAATTGCTATGACTAAGTTCCATATACTAGGTTTAAAAAAACTTGCTAAGGCAATCATCAGCACAAACTCTGGAATACTTAAACCAATGTCAATCACACGCATAATAATCGTATCGATAATGCCCTTTTTATATCCGGCTAACAGCCCCAGTGGCACACCAACAATAACAGTCAGTAACAGTGTTAATAAGCTTACTATCAACGTATAACGGGCACCTAAAATCAACCTTGAGAATAAGTCTCGACCATAGTCATCTGTACCTAACCAATGCTGAACACTTGGTACCTCAAATGTACGATTGAGATGCACAGTTAACGCCATATCCTTTACTACGAACAATTGCGACATTATAATACATACAACATATGCAAAAAATAGATAATAGATTAGAGGTTGTTTGCCTAATTTCATAACGGACCACCATCCAATCTATCTTCTACTTTCGTAACTTTATGTTTCACTGAGCGCCGTTTTGGATCGAGCCACAATAATAGCAAGTCACTTACTGTATTAGCGAAAATAACACAACAACCAATCATCAATACAACACCTTGAATAACTGGATAATCACGGGCTCTTATACTATCCACTAAAAAGCGTCCCACCCCTGGTATCCCAAAGAGATTTTCGATTACTACTGTACCTCCAATTAGACTGCCGACAGACATACCCATGATCGTAATTATTGGCAACAAAGCTGGTTTAAATATATCTTTCCAATATATATAAGATTCAGACATACCTCTTAATCTAGATGCTTGTACCTCTTGCGATCGGTATAATTCTAATAAATTTGAGCGCATCAGTCTTACATAATAAGCACTCATGCCAATGCTCAATGACACAACTGGCAAAATATAGCCAGCCGGTGTAGCAATACCAGAAGAAGGCAAGATAGCTAATTGTTGCGCACATATATAAATTAGTAACGTTCCTAAAAAGAATGACGGAATGCTCACCGTAATAGAAGTCATCATACGTATCAACATATCAATCCAAGTATGATAATATCTGGCAGCGACAGTGCCTAAAGGTATGCTAATCAATAAGACAGTTACCATAGTAGCTAAAGCAATCAATAATGTTGGAGGTGTATAATACAGTAATTCCTTACTCACAGATTCTCCAGTCTGATAACTTGTACCAAAATTCAAATGTACAATTTGATTTAACCATTGTCCATATTGCACGATAATGGGCTGATTCAGCCCTAACTTCTCTTTCGTTTCTGATACTTGTGAAGCAGATACATTAGCAACATCAAGATGTAATATTTTATTTACAGGATCTCCTGGCGTTAATTTCATTAAGATAAATGTGATAGTAGAAAGGACAAATAATACAATGATCATTTGTCCGATTCTACGAATTATTTGCGTGATTATCATTTGTTTACATTCACCTTATAATCAATAAGATAAATGCCTTCAGGAGAAGCTTTGAGTCCAGTAACATGCTTATTAAGACCCACAATATTATTACTATAGGCAATATAACTATTTGCATAATCTTCTTTTGTTAACGCAATAATTTTATTTGTCAGTTGATTGCGTTCTGTTTTATCTACCGTTTTATTAAATTGTTCTATCAAATCATTCACACGATTATTGCTATAAGTTCCAGCATTAATAGCACCTTGTGCTTTATAAGCTTGATTAAAGAAATAACCAGTGTCGCCTCGCGGAAATGTTCCAAAGCTATATAATGAAGCATCCCATTGACTTTTATCTTTAAGGTAACCATCAATATCATCAACATTGCGTAACTTAATATTAATATTTGCTTTTTTAGCGTCTGATTGTACAACTTGTGCGATTTTTGGCAATTCTGGTCTACCATTATACGTTGACACAGTTAATGTTAATGGATGTTCTTTAGTATAGCCTTCTTGCTGTAATAACTTGCGTGCTTGCTGAATATCTTGCTGAGTGACCTTTTTATCATTAATAAAATTAAGTTTGGTATTAAATGGACCCGAAGCGGCATTAGCATAATCTTTATAAACATTATGGGCAATAGCTTCTCTATCAATAATCTTGTCTAATGCTTCACGTACTCGCTTGTTCATCTTGTCACTTTGATGATTATATAATAATAAACTTGTTCTATAACCTGGCACACTAGAAATCTTTGTTTGTTGACCTTTATCTAGCGCATCTACCTTTTCAACTGGAACATCGGTAATGACATCAGCCTTATTTGCTGACAAGTCGTTGGCACGTGTATTACCGTCCTCTTGATAGCTCACATTAACATGGTCTAACTTCGGTTCTCCTTGCCAATATGCTTTATTCTTGTTGAGCTTTATACTTTGTGATTGCTTATAATCAACAATTTTATATGGACCAGTTCCCACCGGTGATTTATTAATATCACCCTGCGCTTCAGTGTCATATATGGCTGCAAATGGACTGGCTAATTCTGAAACGAGCTCAGGATATGCTTCCTTTGTTAAAATCGTCACTGTCTGTCCATCTACCTTAATATCTTTGATAGGGAGTGAACCTTTGACTAAATCACTTTGCTGTATACTTTGTTCCAAACTATTTTTCACTGCTTGACCCGTTAATTTTTTACCATTTTGAAATTTTATATTATCCTTTACTGTCAACTTCAATTCAGTTGGTGAAACCTGCTTATACTCCGAGACTAATAATTTTTCAACCTTGCCGTCTGTACTCACTTTAAACAAAGATTCTGCTGCACCTACTTTTACTGGGACATCTGTCTTGTATGGCGCGACTGAAGTTGTTTTTAATGGTAATTCGACATTTAACGTCTTGCCATCTTCTTTACTCTGCGTCCCACTACAACCTCCGAGAATCATTATAGTTGCCGCAACAACCCCTAATACTTTCTTCAATCTATCTTCCTTCTTTCAACAAAAATAATTCATCCATAAATATAACTATATTCTTTAAGATTACCCATCAATTTCGTGGTTCTGCAATTTCATTTAACTTCATTCGATTACCTCCGAACAACATGATCCATGTTGCAATAATAAATGGTAATGTAAAGACTGGTAACCCAAATGGTGTTAATAAAGTTGTCATACCTGCGTGTAGAATAATCGTTAATAATAAACCTAGCACGATACTCATTGTCCTTGAAATGATTGTTCGAAAAGCAATACCTAATGCCAAGACAGTTAATACGACATTATACGCAAACAATCCATCATTAATTTGGTCGTGATTTGCTCCAAGTAAACTCACAGCCGCTAAGCCAATCAAATTCGCAAAGATGACATATACACCCGCACGTCTCGATGCAATAAATATTCCCACTAATATCAAGAAACCTGTAATAACATGATTTAATAAAAACACCTCACTAAATCCTGTAAAAAATGCTTGCAAACCTTCTACGCTATTTCCTGAAAAAGTGATTTCTTGAACCTTATTAGGTAAAATATGTACATTTGCATTCACAAATTCAAACTGAAACGACATTAGCAATATCAACCAACTCACAAATACGTAAGGTATAGTTAACATCGGAATACCAAAGGGTTTAAAAAACTCTCGCACAGCTGAGCCAATCGGCATCGTGATAATAACTGCAAGTAGTACAATAACCAAGCTATACCATTTAGGCACTAGAAACAGCGTCAATGCAATCGCAGTTAATACTGGATTAAATCCCGCTAACCCCGCTTCTATTTCTGCCCCACTATAATTTGTCCACTTAGCTAATAATAAAGCGATAATACTGCCCAACAGTGCCATCAGACCTACTTTCCAATTCCCTATAAATAAGCCAACTAAAATGCACAAACCAGTAATTGCATTTTCCAGTAGTAATACTTGCGAAATATTTCTGAGTAATATTTTCACGATATTCATGTCGTCACCCAATTTCTTTATCTCTTGACTCTATTAATTTTATATTAAATTCTATACGATTTAAAGCTTAACGCATTGGTTATATCATTTACAATTAGTAACTTTTTTCTAATAATTAAATGTGTAATTCTTGTAGTAAATAGATAATCATCTTATTATAAAAGAGCATGCATATATTATGCGTACAATATTTATTATTGGAAGGTCGTGAGTTTCGTGCATTTTACTCAAAGGGAACAAGATAAGTTAATGCTTGTAGTTGCAGCTGATTTAGCACGCAGACGTCAACAAAGAGGTCTAAAATTAAATTATCCAGAAGCTGTTGCTATCATTAGCTTTGAATTATTAGAAGGTGCGAGAGATGGTAAGACAGTCGCAGAACTTATGAGTTACGGGAAACAAATATTAAATGAAGACGATGTAATGGATGGTGTAGCTGATATGCTAACCGAAATGGAAATCGAAGCAACATTTCCAGATGGCACAAAGTTAATCACTGTTCATCACCCAATCGTTTAAGGAGGTTATGTATATTGAAACCAGGTGAAATTATTGTTAACAATACGGATATCGAGGTCAATCAAGGCTTGCAAAGTACCATTTTAAATGTAAAAAATACAGGTGATAGACCGATTCAAGTTGGCTCTCATTATCATTTCTTCGAAGCTAATCCTGCACTTCAATTTGATCGTGAAAAAGCGTACGGGAAACGCTTAGATATACCTGCTGGAGCTGCAGTTCGATTCGAACCAGGTGATGAAAAGGAAATACAACTTGTTGAATATCGTGGTAATCGTAAAATTTTTGGTTTCCATGGTGATGTGAATGGTCCAATTGACGAATCACGCGTTTATAAACCGAAAGTTAATTCTGCCGAAGCACCTAAAGTACAGGATGACGGTAGTAAAAATGCTAATAAAGAAAGTGGGTATAAATCATGAGCTTTAAAATGACACAATCTCAATATACGAGTCTTTATGGCCCAACATTAGGTGATTCTGTAAGACTAGGTGATACGAACTTATTTGCAAAAGTAGAACAAGATTATGCAACTTATGGAGACGAAGCCGCTTTTGGTGGTGGTAAATCTATTCGTGACGGGATGGCACAAAACCCTAATGTAACACGTGATGATAAACAAGTTGCTGACTTAGTTATAACTAATGCATTAATCATTGATTATAATAAAATTATCAAAGCTGATATTGGTGTGAAAAATGGCTATATCATGACAATAGGTAAAGCGGGAAATCCTGATATTATGGATAACGTCGATATTATTATCGGTGCCACTACTGATGTCATTTCTGCTGAGGGTAAGATTCTCACAGCTGGCGGCATCGACACACATGTTCACTTTATCAATCCAGAACAATCACAAGTCGCTTTAGAAAGTGGCATTACTACCCATATTGGTGGCGGTACAGGTGCGTCTGAAGGTTCAAAAGCAACAACAGTTACTGCTGGTCCTTGGCACATCCATCGCATGTTAGAAGCTGCTGAAGCATTGCCATTAAATATTGGCTTTACAGGTAAAGGCCAAGCAGTTAATCCAACTGCATTAGTTGAGCAAATTCATGCAGGCGTTATCGGTTTAAAGGTCCATGAGGATTGGGGTGCGACACCTTCTGCCTTACACCATGCACTTAATGTTGCCGATGAATACGACATACAAGTGGCATTACACGCCGATACATTAAATGAAGCCGGCTTTATGGAAGAAACCATGGCTGCAGTAAAGGACCGTGTGTTACACATGTATCATACTGAAGGTGCTGGAGGCGGTCATGCACCGGATTTAATCAAATCTGCATCCTATTCAAATATTCTCCCATCATCTACGAACCCAACACTCCCCTACACAGTAAACACTGTCGATGAACATTTAGATATGGTAATGATTACACATCATCTTAACGCTGCAATACCTGAAGATATTGCATTTGCGGACTCACGTATACGTAAAGAAACAATTGCTGCAGAAGATGTACTGCAAGATATGGGTGTCTTTAGTATGGTCAGTTCCGATTCTCAAGCAATGGGTCGCGTCGGTGAAGTTATAACACGCACATGGCAAGTGGCACATCGTATGAAAGACCAACGCGGACCTCTTGAAGGCGATAGTGAATATGATGATAACAATAGAATAAAACGATATATAGCAAAATATACAATTAATCCGGCAATCACACATGGGATTTCAGATTATGTCGGCTCAATAGATGAAGGCAAACTTGCTGATTTAATCATGTGGGAACCCGCATTCTTTGGTGTTAAACCTGATGTGATTATTAAAGGTGGTTTAATTAATACTGCGATTAATGGTGATGCCAATGGCTCTATACCAACTTCTGAACCTTTAAAATATAGAAAGATGTATGGTCAATTTGGAGGCAATATGCAAAGTACTGCGATTACTTTTGTTTCCGCTACTGCATATGAAAATGATATCGGTCAATTGCTTGGTTTAAAGCGTAAACTTAGACCTGTCCACAATATCCGTAATTTAACGAAGAAGGATATGAAAAACAATAGTGCAACGCCAAAATTAGACGTTGATCCGCAAACGTATGAAGTGTTTGTTGATGGACAAAAAATTACAAGTGAACCAGCAACAACACTACCGTTAACACAAAGATATTTCTTATTTTAACTTTAGGAGGAACTGAGATGATTGTAGAAGAAATAGTAGGCAATATCGCCAATCTTTCAGATAGTGAAAAAGGTAAGCATATTGAAAAAGTTTACTTAGAAAATTCTGATTTAGTCAAACGTATTCAACGCGTAACAACAGATCATGGTAACGAACTAGGCATTCGATTAAAGCAACCGATCGACCTACAATATGGTGATATTTTATATAAAGATGATACCAATATGATTATTGTAGATGTTAATTCTGAAGATTTACTTGTCATCAAGCCACGCAATTTGCAAGAAATGGGTAATATCGCGCATCAGTTAGGTAATAGACACCTACCCGCTCAGTTTACTGAAACTGAAATGTTAGTCCAATATGATTATCTTGTAGAATCACTTTTACAAGATTTAGGTATTCCCTACACACATGAGGATCGTAAGGTAAACCAAGCATTTAGACATATAGGTCATTCGCATGATTGATCACGCAAATTTACGTTTATTTCAATTTTGCGATTCTCAATTTCCAACTGGTGCGTTCAGTCACTCATTCGGACTAGAAACATATATACAACGCGGTTCCGTGCACGATGAAACAACTTTTCAACATTGGTTAACTTTATTCATTAATGAACAGCTCACTTATTCAGATGGATTAACTATGCGTCTCGTGTATAAAGCCTTAGAGGCACAAGATACAGAAGCCATAATACGATTAGATCAAATACTATTCGTTCAAAGTTTGCCACGAGAAACTAGACAAGGCGCAAAACAAATGGGAAATCGTATGGTTAAATTGGCACTTGAACTATATCAAAGCGAATGGATTAACTGGTATCAACAACAAATGAAAAGTAAACAAGTACACTTACATCCAGCTATCTGCTTTACTATGTTAGGTCATTACTTTGGTGTACCAATAGAAACAATAATTGATTACTACTTATATCAAAATGTGTCCAGTCTTACTCAAAATGCGGTTCGTGCAATACCTTTAGGTCAAACTGCAGGTCAACGAATCGTTGAGCGAATGATTCCCATTATGAAAGAAACACGTGATTATATTTTCACATTGACTGAAAATGATTTAGGACTTACAGCACCCGGTTTAGAAGTAAATCAAATGGAGCATGAAAACGTAAATGTAAGAATTTTTATTTCATAAAAAGAGGAGGACAATTATGTCAGAAGTAATAAAAATAGGTATCGGCGGTCCTGTTGGTGCAGGTAAAACCCAACTTATCGAAAAAATTGTAAAGAGACTGTCAACAGAAAAGAGTATCGGTGTCATTACAAACGATATTTATACAAAAGAAGATGAAAAAATTCTAGTTAATTCTGGAGTACTGCCTGAAGACAGAATTATCGGTGTAGAAACAGGTGGTTGTCCACATACAGCCATTCGTGAAGATGCATCGATGAACTTTGCAGCGATTGATGAACTCATAGAACGGAATGATGATATCGAACTTATATTCATTGAGTCTGGCGGTGATAACCTCGCAGCTACATTCAGTCCTGAATTGGTTGATTTCTCAATTTATATTATCGATGTCGCTCAAGGTGAGAAGATTCCACGTAAAGGTGGACAAGGCATGATTAAATCAGATTTCTTCGTTATTAACAAAACCGATTTAGCACCTTATGTTGGTGCATCATTAGAACAAATGGCAATAGATACTAAGGCCTTTCGTTCTACTCGTCCATTTGCATTTACTAACCTTAAGACAGATGAAGGTTTAGACGAAGTAATAAACTGGATTGAGCAAGACGTTTTCCTAAAAGGTTTGGTATAATGCCTAAATCCAATCCAACATGGACAGGTCAATTAAAGTTATCTGTCTTCAATAACGGTAGAAAGTCTGTGGCGAGAGATGTCTTTTTTGAAAAGGCACTTAAAGTTATGCGTCCGATTTATCTGAACAATTCTGATATTCCAACATTCTATATCGTCAATGTCGGCGGCGGTTACCTTGACGGTGATCGCTATATAATGGAGTTTAACGTTGAGGATAATGCCTCTGTTATATTAACTTCACAAGGTGCCACCAAAATTTATAAAACACCTAACGATCACGTCGCTCAATATCAACATGTTAATATTAAAGATCAAGGGCACTTAGAATATGTTGGAGACCCTATTATCGCATTCGAAAATGCAAAATTTTATCAACAGAATACCTTTCACTTAACAAATACAAGTAGTTTATTTTACACGGATATATTAACACCTGGGTATTCCAAAGATGACAAACAATTTAGTTATCATTATATGCACTTATTAAATGAAATATATGTAGATGATACGTTGGTCGTTTATGATCACATGAGATTAGAACCTGCAAAGCATTCAGTACATGCTATTGGTTACATGGAAAACTATTCACATTTAGGATCATGTTATTTCATCCACCCAGAAGTTAATCAAAAATTCATAGATTCACTCTATGACACATTAAAACACTATCACCAAGATTATGATTGCCGTTTCGGAATCACGCAAATTGCAACACATGGTTTTAGCTTACGAATACTATCAAACAAAACACAAGAAATCGAAAGTATTTTAACTGCTACCCAACAGTATGTAAACCAAAGTATCTTTAATCGTGACATCAACTTTTTACGAAAGTATTAATACTCATACAGTAATAAACTTTCACAATGATATCGACTTGAGCTTAAAATTACTCAATCATACAAATTCAGCAACTTTTTTCTAAAAATAGAACGAGCCTGGGACATTACCCTTTTAGACTAAAATAAAATCGCTGAATTATGATTTTATTTTAGTCTTCATCACTTTACTCGTTATGCATTTCTTGTTTTATCTCAGGGATAATTTCTATTTCAATAAATTCATTATAAAGTGTCTCACTTATTATAGTAACAACATTTATGAACTGCGCATTGTTTGTGAGACAACTGAAGGAGTAGTATGCGTGTCGAGACCGAAGCTCGACCAAGCCCACTAGGTAGCAAGCGATAACAAGCCCATCAAAGATCAACAATCTTTGATGGGCTTAATGCTGGGTATTAATTTTCTAAACGCCTTTTTTATTTTAAATAATAATAAATTTGTCAGTCATTTTTTAGTTAATTAATGATTTAACAGCTATTACATCTAATTAAATAACAAACAATTTAATTTGTTCAATCTATATCTTATTTATGACATAATATGAGCGTATAGCAATTATTAGGAGGCGTATTTCGGTGACAGAAACATATATTTATAACAACACTGTCCATCCTGATTGGATTGACCATAACCAACATTTACATGATGCAAAATACTACGACCTATTTAGTGATTCAGTCGCAGGCTTTTTTGAATCAGTTGGCTTATCGACAGATTATCGTAAAGATTTAAATGTTACGATATTTAGCTTAGAAGCACACATTTCCTTTTTAAAGGAATTGTTAGTACATGAAAAATTTTATATTAAGGCACGTCTTTATGATTACGATTATAAACGCGTACATTTATTTTTAACGATGTACAACGAAAAAGATGAACGTTGTGCGACATACGAAGTAATGATGATGGGCGTTGATTTCGAAACAAGAAAAAGCACTCCATTCCCTGATGAGGTTTTTGATAAGATTGCAAACTATTTCGAGCAACAACCTAACTTTGATAGTCCTAAACAATTAGGCCATGTTATTGGTATACCTAAAAGGTAGTAACCAATAAATAGTAGACAATTACAATCAGCCACTGAAATTGATCTACTACTTTAATACTATTTCCATGAAATTAACACATTTACCTTAAGATACCTAAGTGATTAACAAATTAGAGACTAAGTCAGCAGTGACTTAGCCTCTAATTTTTTGCTTTATTATCACAATATTTTATTGCTTACCATTCTAAAATATTTGGCTGTATCATTTACTTCTCATTCCAAATAAACCATCCTATTTTAATTTGTTACATTCGCCTTAAACATCTGATATAAGCCATCTTTAATAAACGTAGCAAAGGCTTCGTATGAATTATCACGTTCTTTGTTTGTGTCGATGATATAACTTATATTCAAATTAAATATTTGAGCAATAACAGTACGTAAGAAATATTCAATATCTACTGCCCTCATCTCACCTTGTTCTATATAGCATTCGATTCTTGGCTTTAAATTTTCAACTATCCTCTGATTAAAGATATCAAAAATAATCGCTTGTATTTCTTTGTTCGTCATTGCTTCATTAATAATAACTTTCAACAGCACTCTATTATCAAACAAAAACTCTGAGCGGTTGTCTACAAATGTATAGATAAATGCTTTAAAGTGTTCTTTTTCATCTAAAGTCTCAGTAAATTCTTTAACGACTACCGGTGCAACATTATCTCTGATGATAGGTAAGATTGCAGCATAAAGTAACGCCTTTTTATTTTTAAATTGTTTATAGACCGTTCCTTCAGCTACGCCAGCTTTCTTTGCAATATCACTCGTACTTGTCTTATCATAGCCTTGTTCACTGAATAATATCAACGCACTCTCAATCACTCTACGTTGTCGTTCTGTTAAATGTTCTAATTGAGGCATTACCTCAGACATTATTTCTTTCACTGTATGATTCATCTTAACCACGACCTTTAAACCTTTCTATAACGTTTCATGCCAAAGATATTCAATATTAACAACACCACAAATATTGCAAACAAGATACATAAATCAAGATAAACATCATCTATTCCAAAGCCTTTGATTATTACTGATTGCATTGCATTACCTGTATAGAATAGTGGCATGATGTGGGCAAAGTACTGTAACCCCGTATTCATAGACTGTATTGGAATTAATCCTGCGAATAACACTTGCGGTACAATAACAAGCGGTATAAATTGAATCATTTGGAACTCTGAAGAAGCAAATGTTGATAATAATATTCCAAAGGTCAAAGCAACAAGTGCTGTTAATATTGTCGTTGCTAACACGAGCCAGATTGAACCTGCAATTGCGATATGCAACACAAAAATTGCATACATCACAACGACTACTGTCTGAATCACACTAAACAAACCATAACCCATAATATACCCAAAGATAATTTCACTCCGTTTTATCGGAGAAGCTAGCAAACGTTCTAATGTGCCTGATGTACGTTCTTTCAATAAGCCTATGCCAGAAATTAAAAATGTGAAAAAGAATACAAAAAAACCAATCAATATCGGATTAATCATGTCAAAATACGTTGCATCTTTATTTGCATACAAATAATCGGATGTCATTTGAACCGGTTTATTGACTTGTGCTTTGTTAGTGTTTGTTTGTTGCTCATCCATAACATTATCGGGCAACTTTGATTGAATTGATTTTAACTGTTGTTGCAGTTGTTCTGTGTTATCTTTCATCTGTGCCATATTATGTTGTATTAACCACTTTTGATTGGCCGAAGCTAATGTGCCTGTCTCTGTAGGATTATCATTCGCATATGTTACATATAATTTATGATTTTTTTCATAGATGAATCCTGTTAATTGGTCATCTTTAATCTTCTGCCCAATAGAATTATTATCATGATACTGTTTTGTTTGGATATCTTGATCATGTAACTGCTCTAAATAAGAATCTGAAATTTGATGAACACCTACTTTAAGACCATTAGCATTATCTGACACTGTAAAAATATAATACAGCAGCGATAATATAAGAATTGGCGCAACTAATAGTAACATTAAGGTTCTTACATCTCTGACCGTTTGCTTAAATATACGTTTGGCAATTTGGAATGCATGCATAATTACCCCTCCATCTTTAGAAATACATCTTCTATCGTTTCAGCATCGTATTGCCGCTTAATATCTTCAGGTGTACCAGACGCAATGATTTCACCATGATTCATCAATAGTAATTTATCACAACGTGATGCCTCATCAAGTACATGTGTCGTTACGAGAATGCTTTTTCCTGCTGTCTTAGCTTCATTTAAATCCTGCCAAATTGCCTTTCTTAACTTAGGATCAATACCAACTGTTGGTTCATCCAAGATAAGAATACCAGGGTCTTGCAACATGCTAATCGCTAGCGAAAGTCGACGTTTCATCCCTCCAGAATAAGTCGCAACCTTTTGATCCAAAGCATCTTGTAATTTAACCATAGCGCTACAATATTCTATTCGCTCATTAATTAACTTCTTATCCTTCATATATATACTCGCAAAAAATTTCAAATTCTCTTTACCTGTTAAATCCTCATATAATGCATCATTTTGAGCCATATAACCTATATCTCCTAGTATTTTCCTATCAGGAATTGTAGTTCCGTTAATCACTACCTCACCAGTATTCACTTTCTCCATACCTAACATACATTGAATTAATGTCGTCTTCCCTGTTCCAGACGGACCAATCAGTCCAACAATTTCACCTGCTTCAAAAAGTACGGAAATATCATTAAGTACACGTTTGTCTCCAAACGACTTATTAACATGATTCACTTCAATCATTTACTATCCACCCCTTCAAGTGAGTGATTACTCACTTTTGAATTATCATACATCTACACACGTTTAAATTCAATTAAAATGTCAAATTTCACTTCCACTAAATATGTATTTGTTAAAAATCCTCCTTTTTAAAATAACTTCAAATATAAAGAAAGTTGCAAATATAAAGATAATCATTAAAATATTAAACATAAGGAATTGATAATTTCGAAGTAAATTGGAAGTGGTAATTATGAAACGTACCGAAAGAAATAAACAAGCATACGAAGAAGATAGAAAGTTAGAAGAACAACGTTACTATAATGAACGAGATCAAAGACGTGAACAACAGTTAGAATATGAAAATGAACGCTCTCGGCGCTCAAAAAAATGGTTAGTCGCAGTAATTGTTATTTTAGTTGCGATTGTTGCAATATGTTTAACGTTCTTTTTCATCCATAAACATAACACCGCGCCAAACGATACTGAATCAACTACGCATGAGCAACAAACAGACAATAAAGAACCCAATGCATCAAACGATTATCAACAACAAACACAAAGCAGTGATATCAATACTCAAATCAATAATGCCAAAGAAAAAATAGAAAATAACCAAAACAGTGAAGATATTATCAACAATCTACAACAAAAAATTGATGGTCTAAAGAATAATGAACATAATGCTACCGATAAATCTTTGACAGAAGATTTCCAACAACAAGCTGACAAATTGAAAGAAGCCAACAATGCGCAGTTAAATAACGAGGATCAATCTAAAGTAAATCAATTATTAACTGATATTGACCAAAAATTAAACACAATCAAAGATAAAATCAACTCATTATTTGATAATTAACAGTCTATATATAACAAACTTACTAAATATTAGCTATGAAGCTTTCTGTGAAGATAGATTGCTTCATAGTTATTTTTATAGTTTACATTTATTAACCTTAAATATTGCTGACTAGGCAATAATTGATGAAATCCGACGTTCGTCGCAACAAAACACCGCTAAAAGTTCTAGTCATGGGAACCTCTACGAAACAAATTATTCATACAAAAAGCCAACCTAAAAGATTAATTGAATCTTTTAGGTTGGCTTTTATGCCTACTTTACGTTTAGGTACTTTGAGTATTTCCTGGGAATTAATGATTGATTGAATCTAATGCTTGTCTTAAGTCATCTACTAAATCATCTGTATCTTCAATACCAACAGATAATCGAATTAATCCATCAGCAATACCTTCTTTTTCTCTAATATCTTTCGGAATAGATGCATGCGTCATTAATGCAGGTACTGAAATTAAACTTTCTACTGCACCTAAACTCTCAGCTAATGTAAAATATTGTGATTTACGAATAACTGCTTTAGCTAATTCGATATCTTTCACTTCAAAGGCAACTACACCTGTATGTCCATCAGCTTGTTCTTTGTGCACGCTATAGTTTAAATGCGTTTCAATACTTGGGTGAAATACTTGTTGCACTGCTGCATGACCTTGTAACATGTCAATGATGGCTAATGTGTTCTTTTGTACTTGTTCCATACGTAAACCTAATGTTTTTATACCTCTAATAAGCAAATAACTATCCTGTGGTCCAAGTACACCACCTGTTGAATTTTGAATAAATCCAATGCGTTCTGCTAAGTCAGCATCTTTTGTAGCTATAAGGCCACTGACAACATCACTATGACCGCCTAAGTATTTTGTAGCTGAGTGCAAGACAATATCGATACCAAAGTCCAAGGGATTTTGGAAATAAGGTGTCATAAATGTATTATCCACAACTGAAATTAAATTATGTTGCTGCGCCAATTCGGCAGATTTTTTGATATCAGTTACACGTAATAATGGATTAGATGGCGTTTCAATATAAAGCATTTTTGTTTCTGGTTTAATATATTGTTCAACTTTAGTTATGTCTGTAGTATCAATAAAATCAACATCAATACCATAACGTGTAAATACTTTAGTTAAGGCTCTATATGTTCCGCCATAAACATCAGAATTTAATAATAAATGATCCCCTTTATCTAATAACATGATAACAGCAGAAATTGCTGCCATCCCTGAGCCAAAAGCAAATCCAAATTCACCGTGTTCTAAATCCGCAATTAAACTTTCTAATGCACTTCTAGTAGGATTAGCTGTACGAGAATATTCATAACCTTGTCTTAAATCTCCAATTTCATCTTGCATATACGTACTTGTTTGATAAATTGGTGTAGTCACTGCACCAGTATATGGATCTGTAGTTAAACCACCATGTATTAATCTTGTTTTTTTATTCATTTTACATTCTCCTCATATTCAAATATTTGCTTCGACATATAACGATCACTACCATCTGGAAATATCGTTACTATAACACCAGTATTAATATGCTTCTTCACCTCTAATGCACCTTGTAACGCAGCACCAGATGAACTACCGACTAACAGTCCTTCTTGCAGTGCTAATTGCTTCACATTTCGAAATGCATCTATATCGGAAACCTTAATAATATCTGAAATTAATTCCTTTGATAAAAACTGTGGCCACGCTTCAACACCGATACCTTCAACATCATGTGCATGCTGTTCACCACCACTTAATACAGACCCTTCTGGCTCTACTACAACATTGCCTACATTATACTGCGATAAGTGCTGTGCAACGCCAGTAAATGTGCCTCCAGATCCAACACCACCAACAAAGTAATCTATGTCAGGTAATGCCGATGTGATCTCTTGACCTAATGTTTTCACATATGCTTGTGGATTTAACTCTGTTTCAAATTGATTTGTATAAAAAGCATTATTGACCGCTGCAAAGTGTTCTGCAGCCTTTCTTGCACCTCGCATGCCTTCTTCACGAGGAGTACGCTCTACTTGTACACCTAGCGCTCTCATGATCGAAATTTTTTCTTCGGAAAACCCTTCAGGTGCATATATTACACAATGTAACTTGAAATGATTTGCTGCCATCGCCAAACCAATACCTGTATTACCTGCCGATGCATCAACAATAGTATCTCCTTTTTTAATTAATCCTTGTTCGAGTGCCTGTTCAACGAGAAATTTACCTAGTCTATCTTTGACACTACCTCCAGGATTATATTGCTCTAATTTTGCATAAATTTGTACTTGCTCATCACTAAATGTTTCCAGTAATACCAACGGCGTATTACCTATCAAGTCATACCCAATCATTTTAGTCCTCCATAATGGCTTGAAATCCTTATTAATCCATACCCTACCATACAGATAAGGATTATATATAAAAAATGAGTCTTTTGCAACTCATTTATATTATAAAGTTACTGATATTAGTCAATGAAGAATCCATACTTAATTAGTCAGAAAAACTTGTATTCTAATAGTGATTCTAGTATAGTTCTAATTATCAGAAAATTCTAATAAATAGGAGGAGTACAACATATGACAAATAATCAATGGCATTTAGACACTTTATCAATTCATGGTGGACAAGAGGTAGATGATTTCTCAAAATCAAGAGCGGTCCCTATTTACCAAACATCAAGTTATGTCTTTGACAGCACCACGCATGCCCAAAATTTATTTTCATTAGCTGAACCTGGAAATATTTACACACGTATCATGAACCCAACTCAAAATGTATTCGAAGAACGTATCACTGCTTTAGAAGGAGGAATCGGGGCACTAGCAACATCTTCTGGACAAGCCGCAATACATTTAGCACTTTTAAATATTGTTGAATCTGGAGATGAAATCGTAGCATCGTCCAATTTATATGGTGGTACATATAATTTGCTTAATGTGACATTTAAAAAATTAGGTATTAAAGTTCACTTTGTAGACCCTAGTGATCCAAATAACTTTAAAACAGCTATTAACAATAAGACTAAAGCAGTTTATGCGGAGACCATTGGTAATCCTAGGATTGATGTATTAGATATTGAAGCTGTAGCTAACATTGCACACGCACATGAGGTTCCATTAATTGTTGATAATACTTTCCCAACACCATATTTATTACGCCCGTTTGAATTTGGTGCAGATATTATAGTTCATTCTGCAACTAAGTTTATTGGAGGTCATGGTACATCAATTGGAGGTATTATTGTCGATAGTGGTAAATTCAATTGGAATAATGGCAAGTTCCCTGGTTTAGTTGAACCTGACGAAAGTTATCATGGCATTTCTTACGTTAATGACGTAGGTGAAGCCGCATATATTACAAAGGCAAGAGTACAATTATTACGTGATTTAGGTTCTGCTGTATCTCCATTTAATGTTCACGAATTCTTAATCGGATTAGAAACCTTACACTTAAGACTCGAACGCCACTCAGAAAATGCCTTACGTGTTGCCCAGTATCTAGAGCAACATCCAAGTGTTACTTGGGTAAATTATCCTGGTTTAGAAAGTAATAATTACTATGAATTAGGACAGAAATATCTACCAAAGGGGCAAGGCGCAATCTTAACCTTTGGCATCGATGGTAGTGTTGATGATATTGCTAACTTTGTTGAAAATCTTCACCTATTCTCTCATTTAGCAAATGTCGGTGATTCAAAATCATTAGTAATACATCCAGCAAGTACAACACATTTACAATTATCACCAGAAGATCAACAAGCGTCTGGTGTTGTTCCAGAACTCGTTCGACTATCTATAGGAACTGAAAATATTAACGATATCATTGCAGATTTAGATCAAAGTCTATCGAAATCAGTAAACACAAACAAATCTTCTGAGTAATTCGAACAACAAAAGTCATATTGTATAACATAAATCACTGTCATGATAAATGTTACATTATTGCTATATGTTGAATCATATTGTACTCATTATATATAAGACACCTCGTTAATTTAGTAGCATTTATTAAATAATACGAAGTGTCTTATTTTTTTATGCGCTTTTATATACAATCACATATGACTATGGTGTATTTTAGCGAGACTCCTGTGGGAACAGGACGTGCTGAAGACTATAGGCTGAAGCTGTCCCCTAGGAAAGCGAGCTAACAATACGAAATATGAATAAAAGAAAACAAATGAAAGATTATGCACTTAATGATTTATATACCATCACTTACATGACAAATTTAATTTGAAGATTTAAATATATCCTAATGTAAATATCAAAAATGAATACAACGTATTTTAGCGAGACTCCTGTGGGAACAGGACGTGCTGAAGACTACAGGCTGAAGCTGTCCCCTAGGAAAGCGAGCTAACAATACGAAATATGAATATAAAACAACACTCAGATAAATCGATTTCAAAAATATGAGTCTTTTTCTAGCGTTATGTCTAGACGCGTTGTTTTTAATTTATGGATTACAAAATCACTTATTACTCATGTAGGACGCTTCTATGTGCCCTATAATACGCCACTCGCTATCCTCACAGACGTCATTCATGCATTAACAAGGTCAGATTGTATAACAATACATTGAACATAAAGTTCAAAAGTGTTCGCTATGAGTGACTTTCATTTAGTAGATCATTACACACAACAATGAACATGGCAGTCTCCCCGCACACAACCGACAGTCTCGCCTCTCGCTGAGTTACTCACCCTATTCACTATTATTTTTAAATTTCCTTTTGAATTTCACATATAATATTGGGATAATAACGATAATCATTCAAAAACAAAGGAGGGACAAATCATGGATAGCACAAAAGATAAATTAACCATACAAGCTATCTTACTCGCTGGAAAAATTTTATTATCTTCAGGTGCTGAAGTTTCACGTGTAGAAGATACAATGAGACGTATGGCCATATGTATGGGTTACTATCACAGTCAAGGTTATGTCATAAATGTATTTATTAATTTCTCACTAAGTGAGGAACACGACACACGTATCTTACGTATAGACAAAAACATAACAAACTTATTAAAAATTTATCAAGTAAACTCAATTTCTCGTCAACTTACAAGTAATCACATTTCAATAGAAGAAGCCTATCAGCAATTAAGTAATATTGAGCATAGTACAGTATCTATCTCACTGTGGAAGAAAGTCGTCGCAGCAGGCATCATTTCTCTGTGTTTTTTATATTTACAAGGTGGAACATGGCCTGAAATGCTCACTACATTAATTGCAGGTGCTACAGGCTTTTGCATTGTAGAATTTATGCAAAGCAAATCCTTAACAATGTTTATACCAGAATTTGTGGGATCATTTGTCTTAGGCGCTATCATTATCTTAGGTTCTCATATCTTCCACATCGAGAACACCTTTGGTCCTGCAATGATTGCATCAGTGATGCCCATTGTGCCTGGTGTATTGATTACTACTGCTATCCAAGATTTATTCGCTCGTCACATGTTAATGTTTACTGCAAAATTCTTGGAAGCACTTGTCATTGCATTTGCTATCGGTTCAGGTATTGCTATTGCATATGTAACATTTTAAGGAGGACTAAAGATGACAATCATTTTCACGTTTATCTGTAGCTTTTGTGCATCATATTTTTTCAATGTGATATACGACGCACCTAAAAAGTTATTTATTCCTGCTGGTTTCGCAGGTGCGATGGGTTACATGGTGTATTTTGTATTAACGGAAAGCTTTCATATGGATAGTATTTATACAAGTTTACTGGGTAGTTTAACATTGGGGCTACTTAGTCATATTATGAGTCGTATATTTAAAGCACCAGTTGTTATTTTTATGATTCCAGGTATTATTCCCCTTGTTCCAGGTAGTATTGCATTTAGAGCAACACAACAACTTGTAACCTTACAGTTTACCGACGCAACAAATACATTTATACGCGCCATTCTTGTAGCAGGTGCGATTGCCTTAGGTCTTCTTATTTCTGACCAATTGTCTAAAACACTAAACATCCGTAAACTATGGGCAATAAAACGTAATAGATTATAAAAAAACACCACACGCATTTACTATCATAAACTCAAAGGTCTAACCTCTGGTTTTATTAATATAGCAAGTGTTGTGTGGTGTCTTTGATATCATTAATTAATGAAATATAAACCTGTCAGTACATTTGCTTCAAGATGGCTAATGTCAATTTGAATCGTACTATTTTGTATTAAATGGTGTTGACTTACATAATTCGTTATTGCTTCCTTATATGGCAATGCACTTTGCGTTACGCCACCACCTAGAACTATATGGTAAATGTTAAAGACGCTAAATATGTTAATACATAGTTGTTGTGTTAATTTAATCACTTCTTCAACCATAGTATGAATTGTTTCGTCTTCATGCTCGAGATACATCGTTATAGCTTCTCTAGTAGTCACTGGTCGATTTAAAAGGTCACTCGCCTTTCGACTAATGGCTAATCCAGATATTTCATTTTCTACACATCCATACTGGTGACAAACCGGACATTGGTAATCACTATCATTTTTAATTACAGTATGACCAATTTCACCAAAGTTGCCATCTACACCTGAAACTAACTGTCCATTTTTGACATATGCCATACCAACACCAGTACTAATCGTTAAATAAACAAAATCAGATGTAGTTGATTTAATATATCGATACTCCGCTAACGCAGCAGCATCTGTATCATTAACAAAGCTCGGCTTAAATTGACTGTGTTGCTCAATATATTGCCCTGCATTAAATTGATTGTATTGTTGTAAGTTTGGCGGATTTAAGAACAATCCCTGTGTATAGTCACATGGACCAGGCATAGCAATATTCAATATATTGCTATCTATCTCTTTGTATTCTGTTACAAAATGATTCGCTAGTTTAATTATTTCAGTAAATTGTTGCTTCGGATCTTCCTTTATCGTTTCAAATTTTTTACTAGCAATGATATCAAGTTGTTCATTGACTACCCCAACAATAGTCTTCGTACCTCCGATATCAACGCATAATTTTAACATAATCATTCCACCTCACTCATGTTGATAACCATTTCAAATCTGATAGATGACTTAAACATAACTGATAATTGCAATCAAATCGCCTTCTATAACGACATTCGTATCCTCTACGGTCAATATTAAATGATCACCTTTTACTAATTCATGGACCTCTCCATCTATTTCAATTGTTCCACGACCTTCTACAATTGATATAAGTTCATAATCACGTGATAAGTCGTAGTTTAATTTGCCTGAAATTTCCCAACGCGCAACTGTAAAAAATGTATTGGAGACAAATTGTGTATATTTCTGACCTTGTATATTTTTTGATATTGGTGTGCTATTTGGTGAGTTGTCATTTAATTGAATGACTGCTTTACTTTGTTCAAGATGTAACGCTCTTTGATTTCCATCTTTATCTGTTCGATCATAATCATAAATTCTATAAGTCGTATCTGAAGATTGTTGTGTTTCTAATATTTGGATACCTTCACCTATAGCATGTACAGTCCCAGCAGGTACATAATAAAAATCACCGGGCTGAACTTTAACACGTTTAAAAAGTTGGTCAAACGCTCTATTGTCAATCATTTCATTTAATTCATTAGAATCCGTTGTATTTACACCATAAATAATCTCAGCGTCCGCTTTAGCATCAAGAATATACCAACATTCTGTCTTGCCATATTCCCCTTCATGCTTCAATGCATAATCGTCATTAGGATGTACTTGTACAGATAATTTATCATTCGCATCTAATATTTTGGTTAACAATGGAAAAGTATGTGCTTTGGGATTTCCAAATAATGCTTTGTCTTCTATCCATACTTGATCTAATGTTTTTCCTTGATGTCTACCATTCTTAATCTTATTTGGTCCATTTGGATGTGCCGAAATGCCCCAACATTCCCCTGTAATATCACTAGGGATATCATAATTAAACGCCTTTAATCCTGTACCTCCCCAAATACGTTCCTTGAACTCTGGTTCTAAAAATAACACCATCACTGCATACCTCCATTAAATTGCTTTCAGTATATTATATATTTCGTCTTTACTTTGTGCATTGATAAGCTGCATTCTAATATCATCGTTCATCAATGTTCTTGAAAGTCTTTGTAATAATTTTAAATGAACATCATTACTTTGACTTGGTACAACAATTAAAAATATAATCTTCGGTAATGAACCATCAAGACTTTCCCATTCTACACCAGCCTTATTATTTAATACTGCTACAATCGGTTGCTTCACTACGCTAGATTTAGCATGTGGAATAGCAACATTCATTCCAATTGCTGTAGTGGATTCTGCTTCACGTGCCATTACCGCTTCTTTTAATATTGACTTATTGCTAATATAATCATGATCCGCTAACTGGTCAATTAATTGATTAATCACTGTGTCACGTGTCATTGTTTCATCACTTAATTCAATCACACGTTTGTCAAAAACACGCTCAGAATTATCATCATCTGCTTGCTCATGTGTTACCTTACTTTCTTGCGATAGTTGTTCTTGGTTCGTCGTCATACTTTCATCACTCACCGCTTGATTTTCACTGATTACACCTGTATCCATTGGACTTGAATGAACTGCAACAGCTGGCGCCGTTCGTTTCATCAACAATACAACAATCATCGTGACAATACTACCTACAATCACCGCAATAAAGAACCATAATATCTGGTCAATACCACCTAATACTGCTACAATCGGTCCGCCATGTGCTACTCTATCACCAACACCACCGATAGCAGCTATTACTGCTGCAATCATAGAACCAATCATATTTGCTGGTATAATTCTTAATGGATCTTGCGCAGCAAATGGTATTGCTCCTTCGGTTATACCAAACAATCCCATTGTAAACGATGCTTTACCCATTTCAACTTCTCCATGATTAAATTTACGCTTATTGATAAATGTAGCAAGACCTAAACCAATCGGCGGCGTACATACTGCCACTGCGACCATGCCCATTACTGTATAATTACCCTCTGCAATTAGTGCTGAGCCAAATAAAAATGCTACTTTATTGATTGGTCCTCCCATATCAAAGGCAATCATTGCTCCTATGATAAGGGCTAAAATAATAATATTAGTACCTTGCATCCCTTTTAACCAAGATGTTAGCCCTTCAAATATACTTGAAATTGGTGCACCAATAACAAAGATAAATATTAATCCTACAATGAGTGATGAAATAATTGGAATAATAATAATCGGCATTATCGGGGCCATTGCTTTAGGTGTCTTTATATTCTTAATCCACTTCGCAATATAACCAGCTAAGAAACCTGCCACAATACCACCTAAGAAACCCGCACCTGCATCACTACCATAGAAACTACCGTCAGCTGCAATTGCACCGCCAATCATACCAGGAACCAACCCAGGTTTGTCGGCTATACTCACTGCAATATAACCAGCTAATATTGGAACCATAAACTTAAATGACAGACTACCTATATTTTCTACAGATTTCCATATAGAATCTTCTGGAATGACTAGTCCTTCTGCAGAAGGTTTGCCACCAATGGTTAATGCAATAGCCATCAATAAACCACCTACTACGATAAAGGGAACCATAAATGACACACCATTCATCAAATGTTGATAAATGACTTGTAGTCCCTTTTTATTTTCGGATTGTGTTCTTTGATTCGCATCAGCATCATACTGTTCATGATGAATACTTGCTTCTTTTTTTATGATTCTCTGAATTAATTGTTCAGGATTGTGTATTCCTTCCCTTACACTTTCATTAACTAAGTACTTCCCATCGAATCTAGTAAGGTCAACTTGGCGATCTGCAGCAATGATAATACCATCCGCTTCTTTAATTTCCTCAGTAGTTAATTTATTTTCTGTCCCTACACCACCTTGCGTCTCTACTTTTATTTCTACTCCCATACGTTCTGCCGCTTGTTCTAATTTCTCTTGAGCCATATATGTGTGCGCTATCCCATTTGGGCACGAAGTTATAGCTAAAATTTTCATAATTTCATCTGCCTCCTTATCCACTCCATTGTAACCGCATACATTTATCGCAAAAAAATAATAATTGCCGTTGTTAGTGGCAATTATTCTCTAATTAAAGTCATGATTTTTTTCTGAAGCACCTGCTCATCTAACAATAAATATTGATCAACATCATTTTCTGTTAAATCTGCAATATTGTGTATAATTTTCTTCATTATCGGTATATCAGCCTCAGTAATGGCTAAGAAAAACACCAATTTGACTTTATTTTGTTTCCATAACAAGCCCTGTTCATGTTTAAACACTATAACATGTGATTTCAATACTTCTTTAGGGTTGCCATGAGGCATACTAATAGCATTTCCAATAAATGTAGAAGCAAATTTTTCTCTTTCTAATGCA
This sequence comes from Staphylococcus gallinarum, assembly GCF_029774255.1. Lineage (NCBI taxonomy): Bacteria > Bacillati > Bacillota > Bacilli > Caryophanales > Staphylococcaceae > Staphylococcus > Staphylococcus gallinarum. The sequence continues at coordinate 370,823 of NZ_CP069082.1, read as the reverse complement.
CTTGGTATATAACTTTCGGTAATTGCATGATTATTATTTAATATACTTTGTGCCTTATCGAAAACAACAGCCATATCAGTAACCTCATCATCGCCTCCTACCACATCTACTTGAACTGATGATAAATCTGCTTGATTAATTACGTTATTATTGATTTGGTTAATAATTACCTTCACTTTCTCAGCATCCTCATTTGAAAATAAAGGTGAAACTGTTACTTGAGAAAGTCGCTTTGGTAAATGATTACCTTCTATCTCATGCGTTGTAACTAATACATCGATGCCTTCAAAGTGATAATCATAAACTGAATCCAGCTGTACGGTATCTATCACTTCGATACGTTCGTCAAGCTTTAAAATTTTAGCTTCTAGTAAACTGGAAATACCTAAACCATAATAACAAGCTATCACTATTTTAATTTTTTCTTGTTCGTTTCTTTCAACTGATGATTGAAAATGTAATGCTAAAAAGGCAATTTCATCTTCTACTAAATGAATATCGGCATCAACTTCTAACTCTTTCACAATGTCATATAACGCATCAAAGATAAATGGATAGTTTTTTTTTATATCTTGAGTCAAAGGATTATTGATATATACATTTTTAATTATTCTGTGATATGTCCTACTAAAATGTGAAAATATATTGTCTCTCAATACACTATCTTGGGTAAAACCTACACCAATATTTTGCTCCATTTGAACAATGAGCCGTTCAATATAACTTTTGACGAATAATTGTTCAAATCCAAGATCATGTTGTTCAAAATAATCACTAATAAAGAAAGAAAAAAGTTTTGTTGTCTCTCTATTCAAATCATATCCTAGTCTATTATTAATTTCTGTAATACATTGATTAGCAATTTCAAATGACTTTGGTTTTATATCCCATGCTTTATAACTAATATTTTGTCTTTTATAAATAATGATTAAATGAATAATTAACTGTTTGAGCTGTATTTGTGTTGCTTGAATATGGTTATATATCAAGACACGCTTAATAATTTGTGTTATTTGTTCTAAATGCACTTTAGGAATATCGGCTAATATTATATCTTCAATCGATTTATTTTTAGATGTTAGTTGACTCAAGTGTAAAATAGCATTTCTAATATTCATCTCATTTCCTTTAATACATACACCTTTATTTCTAACACTTTCAACTAGAACATCAAATGACTGACACCAATTAGCAAATCTTTGTAAATAATCTAAAAATTCATTTTTAGTTATCTTTAGGTCAGCAATCAGACGTTCCGTCGTCGTAGGATCGTGTTGCATTAACAACCGATAACCTAAATTCATTAATATTTCACTATCCTTATTGGCATAGTCATTGATATAATGTTCAATCGTTTCAATACGATACTGCTCTAAATTCAATCTAAAGCCACGACCCTTTACACTAGTGATTACTGGATCGCTAAACAATGTATTGATATACTTTATATCCGATCGCACAGTTCTATTAGAGACACTTAATATAGCTGCAATATCATCTGCACTTTTGTAATTTTCAGATTCCTGTATAAACAGACGCATGATCTTAATATGTCGTTCTATCATATATACACCTCATTTCATCAAGGCTTTTGTTTATATTGCAGTTAATATCAGCAATTATATTGTAGGTCTATTTGACATTAAGAGCAAGTTACAATAAAACATTATTTTATATAATAAAAAAGCACTACTTATAATTTTTACAAGTAGTACCTTTTTACAATACGCATATACTCAAATCAAAATATGATTTTTAAATAGTTATTTTTCATAAGGTATGACATCTTGTCCATATTTCTTTTTAATAAATGACTTCATATCTTTGGATTGTAATACCTTTAATAATTCTTGATACTTTTTATCACCTTTATGCCCTTTTTGAACTGCTATTATATTTGCAAAAGGTGATGATTTCCCTTCAACTGCAATCGCATCTTTATGTGGTGTCAGTCCATTATCAATTGCATAATTCGAATTCATAATAACCGCTGCGCCTTCTTTACTCTTGTATGTCTTAGGTAAAAATTCAGCACCTTGTTTATTATTAAACTTAAGTTGTTTTTTATTCTCAACTATATCATCAAACTTAGCATCCTCGATTTTGACACCTTTTTTAATTTTAATTAATCCTTTATCAACAAAGAATGATAAGAATCGACCTTCTTCTGCAGGATTATTCGATACATAAATTGTAGATCCTTTTGGAATATCTTTAATATTTTTATACTTTTGACTATAAACACCCATTGGCGTAGTGAATACCTTACCTACTTCTTCTATATTATAATTATGATCTTTTCTTTCTGCTTTAAGATAAGGTACATGTTGGAAAAAGTTTGCATCTACATCACCTTTATCTAATAATTTATTCGGTACTTTATAATCATTTACTGTTTTTATTTTTAAATCGTAGCCCTTTTTTGCCATTGCTTTTTTTGCGTGTTCTAATACCTCTCCGTGCGGTGCAGGTGATGCGGCGATAGTTATTTTTTTATTTGCTGCATCACTATTTGATTTGCCACAAGCAGCTAAAACACCAATTAAACTCAATAACAGAATTGCATATGTAAATTTTTTCATGTCATCTCTCCTTATTATTCATATAAAAAATGCCTTCTCTAAATAAAGAGAAGGCATTCTGCTTCTCTCATCTTCGAAAGTTAAATACTTTCTGTGAATTAGCACCATTTCGTATTACGACGGTTGCTGGGTTTCATCGGGCACATCCCTCCACCACTCTTGATAAGAGTTATAAATATGTATTTGAATTTATTTAATCCTAGCATTTTGGTCATGTTTAGTCAATCTAATTTTTAGAATTTTCTGTATGCTTCAATTTCATATGCTTTATATTAACTTTTTGTTCCATGTGAAACAGCTTAATCCTATAGCTTTATAGCATGTTTCTATACTGTTCATCCCATAAATACCATAGCACAATATGCAATTAAATTATTTAACGCATGTAACGCTATCGCAACAGACAACTTTCGACCTGACTTTAAATAAACATACGCGAGACCGATAGCAATAATTAAATACATCACAATTTCTAAAGGTGATTTCGCTTCTGTGACATGTAGTGAAGCAAAGATGATAACTGAAATGATAGACATCAACGTAAAGCTGAATTTCTTACCAAGTTCACCAATTAACAAATGCCTAAATAAAAATTCTTCATTAATTGGCGCAATAATCACAATAGAAAAAAATGCTAAAAACGTTGAAAATGGCGTAGCAAACATTTGCTCAATTAATTTATCATTTTCTGTTTCGTCAAATTTCCAAGACTCCGGAGCAAATAAATCTACCAATTCAGGATAAATTGCCTTTAGAATGAATAACACAATAAACGTGAGTATAATTAATTTCCAATACCGTTTCATATGTTTAATGCCTTGTGTCAAACGGTCCTTAAAGGATCGTCTATAAAATAGTATCCATGTCCCAAATAAAATAATGAAGGCAATCAAATCTACAATTAACTGTATCATATTCAACATGTGATCATTCATTTGAAAAGCCTTATTTTCAGTTCCTAAATATAAAATAAATACAAAAATCGAACAAATTAAGGACAATGCAAATGTACTAACTAAATAGATAACCGGTAAAATAAAATCTAGCCATTTAATATCTTTCCATTTATATGTATATTTTCCTGATATTTTCATTGTATCCCCCCTTTCACATTTTAAAATAACATAAAAATTAAATTGTATATATAGTTTTTCAAAATGCTTATCGCTTATAGTTATTGATTTATATGCGTAATTTATGGATGATTGTGGTATACAGTTATTACATCCATAATACATATTTATAGGGGAGTTGTGTTTATATGCGAATTCTAGTCCTAGGTGCTGGTGGTATTGGCGGATATTTTGGTGGCCGTTTAGCTGAAAGTGGTCAGGATGTCACTTTTTTAGTTCGTCCAAAACGAAAGTCATACCTAGAAAGAAATGGTTTAGCTATCCATAGTGAAAATGGTGATTTCAACTTCAATCCTAAATTAATTACTCGGGATGATCGTGCCGAAGCTTTCGACGTTGTACTACTCTCATCAAAGTCATATCACTTGGAACACGCTATCGAAGATTTACAACCATTTATACATCATAATACAGTCATTATTCCTCTACTTAATGGCATTGCACACATTCCTACATTGCAATCTGAGTTTGGTAAAAGTAATATCATGGGAGGTTATTGCGTAATTGAAACCACGCTTGATACTTCTGGCGAGATTGTTCACACAAGTACATTCGACAAATTATTTTTCGGCGAATTAAATGGCGAGGATAGTCAACGTGCCAAACATATTGCGGAGGCCTTCTCAAATTCCAAGGCTCAATTTATCTTGAGCAACAATATCACACAAGGAATGTGGCACAAATATTTAATGATAACCGTATTATCAGGTGTTACAACATTAATGCATGCACCTATAGGTCCAATAAGAGATAGTGTCGGTGGTACTCAATTTATTGAATCATTATATAATGAAGTAGCCACTATTATGCGTGCAGAAGGCGCACCTTTAGATAACCAAATCGTTCCTAAATACATGAAAGCACTCACCCAATTATCCTATCATTTCAAAACTTCAATGCAGCGTGATATGGAAAAAGGTCTAAATATAGAAGCCGATCATTTACAAGGTCATTTGCTTAAATTAGCTGATCAACATCAAATTCAAGCACCACTATTAACAACAATTTATCAAAATCATAAAGTCTATAAAGAAATGTTGCAATAAATATTGATAAATTGCAGTTCATTATTTTTGCGAAACTTAAATATATACATGATTCCACACAAATCATCGTATTCTTTTACACTTTAAAATATTATAAACAGTCATTAAAAAACGTCAATTTCTGCAGCTCTAGTTAGAAATTGACGTTCTTTTTTTACTAATTACATTGATTGATATGCCACATTACTAGCAGCAATTTACTTTATAAACTCAAATTATAAATCTAATGATTGAATATATGCTTTAACATCTTGAGACATTTCTTCATTGTTTAAAGCAAATTGTATTGTTGTTTTAACAAAACCTAGTTTTTCTCCAACATCGTATCGTTCACCGTTAAAGTCAAATGCATAAACCTTATCATCTTTGTTTAATCGCTCAATCGCATCAGTCAATTGAATTTCGCCACCTGCACCAATTTCTTGTTTCTCTAGATAGTCGAATATTTGTGGTGTTAATACATAACGTCCCATAATTGCTAAGTTTGAAGGAGCTGTTCCTGGTTCTGGTTTTTCTACAAATTTATTCACACTAAATAAACCTTCATTTGATTCAGCAGGATCGACAATACCATATCTATGCGTCTCATTTTCATTGACCTGTTGCACACCGATTATTGATTTTCCTGTATCATCATATTGATTCATTAATTGTTTAATTGCTGGTACTTCTGACTGAACAATATCGTCACCTAGTAATACAGCAAACGGTTCATTCCCGATAAATTGTTTTGCTGACCAAATTGCATGTCCTAAACCTTTTTGTTCCTTTTGTCTTACGTAAAACATATTAGCTAAATTACTAGAATGTTGAACTTCATCTAGTAAGTCTTGCTTTCCTTTTTCTTCTAAAATCATTTCTAATTCCTTTTGATTGTCGAAATGATCTTCGATAGCTCTTTTATGTTTACCTGTAACGATAATAATATCTTCAATACCTGCCGCTACAGCCTCTTCTACTATGTATTGAATCGTTGGTTTATCAAGGATTGGCAACATTTCTTTTGGCATTGCTTTCGTAGCCGGTAAGAATCTTGTCCCTAATCCTGCTGCTGGTATAATCGCTTTTTTAATTTTCATTTTTTCTCTCTCCTCCAAAGTGACAAAAACTATATATTATTTATTCATTTAAGTGCTTATTTCATATAAAATTTTACAATCCTTAAATGGACTGATACTTAAAGTGTTATCACTATTTTATTTTATCAAAAATCTTACTAAATTTAGACTTTTTATGTGCTAATATCTGTAATAAATCCTTATAATTCTCTACAGCTGCTTTATATTTTAATCGCTCATTTGTACGTACATTCGTTAGTGGATATTCAACGATTTGAATCATTTTTTCTGCAAAATCTTCTATATTATTAGGTTCAACCAAGTATCCAGTTTTTCCTTCTTCAATAATTTCTCTAGGTCCATACTTAACATCATATGAAACAACTGGACAGCCTGCATCTATGCTTTCCATAATCGTTAAACCAAATCCTTCATAATTACTTGTTAATAAAGAGGCTCTAGAATTGTTAAATTCAAGTAATGGATTATTAGTAAATTCATTAATTTCAACAAATTCATTTAATTTATATACATCTATCAAATCTTGTATCATTTGTAATTGACCTGCTTCATCTTTGCCAAACATCACTAGTTTGGTAGTATAGCCCCTCTGTCTAAAACGATGATACGCTTTAATAAGATGATCTAATTGCTTTTGGTGGCCAAATCTTCCAATATAGATGAACCGATCTTGAGGTTGGTCTTTGCTATATTTGGGGTTTTTCTGAAGTGTAAAATGAGGTATGACAGCAAATTTTTCATCTTCAATATCATAAACACTTTGAATATCTTGCTTTTGGTGTTCTGTTAATACTAAATATTTCGTTACTTTTTCACTATGCTTTAATGCAAATTTAAATGAACCTTTTACTTCATCATTATTTAAATGTGAGTTATGTAATACTAATACGTTTTTCGTATTGTTTTTTTGGTTTAGCAATGGTCTATCTAAAAGTCTCGCATCGTTAAACACAATATCCCCATCCGTAAAACGTTCTTCAAAATAATATTCAAACAATTGTTTTTCAGTAGAAAATGCTTTATACATTCTGCCTTTTTTATAAAGTTGTATAAGTAATAAGGTTGTTTTATCATCATCCGCAAAAAACTTTTCGCAATATTTGTTGCCATCCCTATCATAAAATTTCTCAGCGATTTTCCCATATCGCTTTGTAGAATAATATGTTTTCTTATGTAATTGACCAAATTCGTTATAATGCCAACGTTCTACTCTTTTCTTACAATAAGGGGTCATAAAATCCTCAAAGTCTAATACATCGCTATCTTGTCTATATTTACGATATAAAACATAATCATCACCATCATAGTAACGAACAATATTATTATTATTTTCATTAGCCTTATGTTTTAAACCTTTGATTTTACGCTTGGTTTTATAATATTTAGCCTTTTTTCTTTCCTTTGAATTAGGTGTATAAAGTAGATTATAATCTGCCAGCCAATCATATACATTCTCTACTTTTATGTTGGCACCTAACTTCCCATTACTTATAAAGCTTTCGATTACTTGATGGTAATCAGCATTATAATTCGTCGTTAAAATCGTATTCGTTGCAGAAAGTTCCTTATTCATTAACTGTATACGACTTAACAATGCTTTCGTACGTCCACCATGTATCGGTGGCAAAGTCGATGTAATTGTATACAACACTATATCCCACTCCCTTGTATCGCTAAATTAAATAACATTTTTATTCTAACACGCTATGCATGATTTTTATAAACTTTTGCACGTTACAATATTATTATTTTAGAAATAACTGTAGTTTATATTATTTTTTCACTTAAATGATACTTTATTTACTATTAATTAAGGAGGATTAAGATATAAATACCGTTTCAAGAAACAATATAATCCCTATGTTCGAGCTATCAAAAATACTTGTGATGTAAATTCACTTTATCAAAACAAAAAAGAGCTATTCCGTAATGTCTTAGCTCTCTTTAATGTATATTCATCATTTTTAGGCATTATTTGGCGAGACTTCTGAGGGAACAGGTCGAGCTGAAGACTACAGGCTGAAGCTGGCCCCTAGGAAAGCGAGCCAATAATACGAAATAGCAAATAAAAATAGCCAGTAATTAAGGAAATATGCATTTGCAAACACAAACAAGACATATTAATTTTCGAGGATGTTAATGTATATTAATATTTTAATGTATATTCATCATTTTTAGGCATTATTTGGCGAGACTCCTGAGGGAACAGGTCGAGCTGAAGACTACAGGCTGAAGCTGGCCCCTAGGAAAGCGAGCCAATAATGCGAAATAGCAAATAAAAATAGCACCCAGATAATTATAATTCAATCATCTGAATGCTACTTTTCTAAGATTAATACCCTTAGCTATTAATTATATTTAGGTTTAATTTAGTAGCCTATTTATTGTTTACATGTTGATTAACACGTTTTTGGAATAAGATCGAAATACCTGCTATCAATAAGATTAAAACAATAATGCCAATTAATCCTAGGTATTTTGCTATATTACCAAATATGATACCTACAACAAGGAAATCAGTATCTGAGAATGTAGTCGCAGCACCACCTAAATCGCCTAAGAATGGTAGGAAGATTAATGGTAAGAAGGTAATCAACAGACCATTCAATGCAGCACCTGCAACAGCACCACGTATACCGCCACGTGCATTACCAAACACTCCTGCAGTAGCGCCTAAGAAGAAATGCGCAACTACTCCGGGTAGAATGACTACACCCCCGAAGAGGAATAAGACAAACATACCTAACACACCTACAATAAAGCTGACAAAGAATCCAATTAACACAGCATTTTGTGCGTAAGGGAAGACAATCGGACAATCCAATGCCGGTTTTGTATTTGGTACTAACTTTTCTGAAATACCTTTAAATGCAGGTACAATTTCTGCAAGAATTAAACGCACACCAGTCAATATAATAAATACACCTGCAGCAAATGTCACACCTTGAATTAATGAAAAAACAATAAAGTTTTGACCATTACTAATTTCACTATGTACATAGTCAGGTGTGGCAAATAGTGACGCTACAACGTATAGAATAATCATTGTTAATGAAATGCTAATAGTACTTTCTCGTAAAAAACTTAATCCCTTTGGAAAATTAATTTCCTCCGTAGATTTCGATTTCCCTTTAAACAATTTACCAATTTGCCCTGCTGCCCAATAACTTATCGTTCCAAAATGCCCTAGAGCAACTTGATCATTGCCTGTTATTTTACGCATTGTTGGTTGTGCCAATGCTGGTAATATGGCCATAATAAGCCCTAGAATTACAGAACCAATAATGACAGTCATTGTGCCTGTAATATGCCCTACAGATAATAATATAGCCAAAAACGCTGCCATATAAAATGTATGATGTCCTGTTAAGAAGATATATTTCAAGTTCGTTACACGCGCTATAATAATATTTACAATCATCCCAAACACCATAATTAACGCAGCTGTAGTACCATATTTTTCTAGTGCAATAGAAATAATTGCCTCGTTGTTAGGAACAACACCTTGTACACCAAATGCATGTTGAAAGATCTTGCCAAAGGGTTCTAAAGATTGTGTCACTACATTTGCACCAGCGCTCAATACTAAGAATCCTAAAATTGTTTTAATTGTTCCTGAAGTCACATCTGCAGCTGATTTCTTTTGTACAATTAACCCTATTAAAGCAATTAAAGCAACAAGAATTGCAGGTTGACTCAAGACATCCACTATAAAATCAAGTATCGGTTTCATTCAACTACCTCCCAACTTGTTATAAAATATTTAATTCCGTTAACTTATCATTTAATTTTGATTGCAATTCATCTTTGTCCAAAATATTATCTAATACTAGAACATCACCTAAATTTTTTGTGTTTTCTTCTAAATCTCTGCCACAAATAAATAAATCTGCCATATCAGGGCTGGCTGTCATCACATCACTATGTTCAACCTTTATATCTTCTGGGGCATTTAATTGTTTCAACGCTTCTTGAGCATTCATTTCAACCATAAAGCTACTCCCTAAACCATGACCACATACAACTAAAATTTTCATTTTCATCATTCTCCTTTAAATATCTGTTTAATTTCTGCTACGTCTGTAGCAGCTAATAATTTATTTACTGTCTCTTTATCACTTAATGTTGAAGCTAAAGTTCTAAGAATTTCTAAATGTCCTTCATTATCTACTGCACTTAATACAAATATGAGACTAGCGAAATGATTATCTTGTGAAAAATTAATATGTTGATTTAATTTCAACAAGCTTAATCCTACTTGCTTTACATCTTCATTTGGCCTTGCGTGTGCAATAGCAATCTCTGGTGCAATTACAATATAAGGTCCAAGTTCCTTTACACTGTTAATCATCGCGTCAATATAACTCTTTTCAAAATAGCCTTGCTGTAACAATGGGTGTGATGCTATATCAATAGCTTGTTCCCAATTATCTACTGCATCCTTTATCTGTATCTTATCTAGCGTTAATATTTCCAAACGCTTTACCCTCCTCTATCATGCTATGATTTACTGACATCTTTTATCCAGTTCATAATTTGACGTTTGTCACCTGAGAACAAATCCTCTCTTCCTCGCGCATCCATTATCAATTCACTCAATTGTCGCAGTGCATTTAAATGTATTTGTGGCTGTTTGGTAGCTAAAGTTACAACTATATGGACAGGATCATATTGACTGTGATTGAACGTAATACCATTGGTGTAATGTACCAAACTAAAGCCTACAGACTGTTTCACATGTTCATGTTTTGCATGTATGAGTGCTATATGTGGGCTAATTACCATATAAGGTCCAAAGTTCTCCAACTGCGTTATGATGTCATCGGCATATCCACCATCGACAATACCGTCCGCTTCTAATAGTGCAACACATTGCTGAATTGCCTTATCACGTGATACTGATTGTTGTTCTGTTAATACTCTAGTCTCAGATAATACCTCTATCAAATTAGGACCAATACGTTTAGTTTCTGCTACATACTGTTCACGTGCCTGATTAATAATCTCATTGAGTTGTTGTCGGTCGCTTTTATTTAAAAAAGGACTCACCTGGACTACAGGTACTGTTGATTGTTCGAAAGGTACTGTCGAGATAATGTAATCTATCTTTTCATGCTTTAACAAAGTATCATTGACTTCATAAATAGAGTAAGCATCAACAATTTCCAATTCAGGATAAATATGGCTCAATCTACTTTTCAATAGTTGGGATGTCCCAACACCCGAACCGCACAACAGTATGACCTTTATCGCCTGACCACTACGTTTACTAATACGTTCAATTGCCGAAGCAAAATGTAAGGTAATATATGATAATTCATCTGCTGTAAATGAAATTTGGAAAAGTTCTTCAATCCCCCAAATGTGACGATGAATACTTTCTATCAATTGTTGATATTCCTTCTGTATCTCATCATTTAAAGGATTAGGGTGACTCATTTCAAATTGCAAGCGGTGTATGGCTGGTCTTAGATGAACAACTAAACCATTTAACAATTTATTATCTGCCATTAAATCAATGCCTAAATCTCCACTCATTCTTTCAATGAGTTGCTCAACCATGATTTCTAAGTCGTCTACCACATTGTTGTCATCATGTATATCTGATGTCTTAGCTCCTAATAAATGCAAAGTTATAAACGCCGCTTCACTCTTAGGGAATGTAATATTAAAGTTAGATTCCAGTTGTGATTGAATTTGTTTCGCCACAATAAATTGACTTGTTTGAGCTAACTTTTGATATTCTGTTGTAGGTATATCAAATACAAAATCTTCTCTAGTGCGATGTATAGCAATTAATATATGATATATCAAACCATCGATAGCACTTTGAACAAGTTGATATTGTGTTTCAAACAATGTCTCAGTTACTGTACGCCGTATAGATTCTAGCTCTTTATTCGAAAACAACTGATGTCCAATGTTATGTGTATGTGTTTGAAAGTATGCATTTACTCTATCTGCATATGCTTTTCTATAATTACTTTCATCACCTTTAATCACAAAGCCTTTATTTTTAACATATTCCAATCTTAAACCTTGTGACTCTACCCAAGTCTGTACACGTTTCAAATCTTCCACTATCGTTCTTCGAGATACAGAAACCAATGACGCTAAAGATTGAGAGGATGTAGGTTCAATAGACTCAAATAACTTTAAGATAATATAGAGTACGCGTTCGTCCCTAGAATAATGCATAGCAATACTAGAAAATTGAACTGATTCACTCTTCATATATTCTGAGTGACGCTTAATTTTAATACCTCTATTTTTATTACGTGCAATCTCAAGTGACAATTGCTGCGCCATACTTTCCAGATATTCTAGATCATACTGAATCGTTCTTTCTGAAACATTAAACTGCATTGCTAAATGATGAATAGTCGCAAAACCTTCTTTTTCCAGTAAGAAAGTTAATATTTGTTGCTGTCTCTTACTTAACACATCAGCAACCTCCTTACACCTTTATTGTAAACGCTTTCTAATAACTGTAGATGTGTAATCTCATTCGTCTTTAAATACGAAAAATTGCACATCCAATTCGAAAGTTAATTTATCGTAACATAATCCAAATAAATATTTATTATATATATGATTTCTTATTGCTCGCTACATTAAATTACATAATAAAATAGGTCTGGTACATTAGTCTTTCAGACTTAAATAAAGTCAAATTGGCTTTTGCATTCTCTTTTGTAGTAATAACATATATGAACCTCGTATTGTTTGCGAGACACCTGAGGGAGCAGGATGCGTGTCGAGACCATGGCTCGACCCAGCCCCCTAGGTAAGCGAGCAATACAATACTGCGTATCGATATAAACAACAAGCCCATCAAAGATTTTTGATCTTTGATGGGCTTAATGCTCGGTAATTATGTCCCAGATTCATTGCTAATGGTTATATTTTTTGGAAATGTAAATAATCAATTTCATGGTTATGCCCCTTATGTAAGACTAAATCCGCACGTTTACGTGTCGGCATAATATTTTCTTTGATATTGATTTCATTGATTGACTGCCAAATATCTAAGGCTAAACGCTGTGTTTCTTCATAACTTAAATCTTTATATTGATAGAAATGGGATTGTTTATTTTGAAATGCTTCACTTTGTAGTTTAAAGAAACGTTGTACATACCATTGTTTCATTTGTTCAATTTCTGCATCTAAATATATTTTATAATCTAAATAATCACTGACTAATTCCTCAGAATAATTATTTGTCTGAAAAATATTTACCCCTTCGATAATTAATACATCTGGTTGATTGATAAAGTGATATGCATCTTGCAGCCTATCATATGTTAAATGAGAATAAGTATAGGTTGGTACATTCTCTTCGCCACTTTTAATTTTCTTTAAATCAGTAATGAGTTGATTTGTTTCGTAACTTTCTGGGAATCCTTTTTTAGACATTAAATCACGTTCTAACAATGTTTTCTTTGGATAAATATAGCCATCCGTCGTAATTAACTCTACTTTCCAGTTAGGATTATATGAACGCATCAGTTCTAACAACAATCTAGACATCGTACTCTTTCCTACAGAGACACCACCCGTAATACCAATAATAAATGGTATAGACTGGTTCTTAGCTAGCATATGATCTTTGACAAATGACATAAATGATTTCTCCGCTTTTACCTTCTCTGTTAAAAATTGAACAAGCGGTATGTATATATCATTGATTTCTTTATGGGTTAATTTATCATTAAGACTCACAATCTCATTTAAATCTAGTTGTTCTGTTGCTATATTTTTTGAAAAGGTATTTTGTTGCCACTCATTTCGCGTGTAATAAATCACTTTATTATCTCCCTTTTAAGACATACGATACTTTATGTTCTAATTACATATAACACATAGCCCTATTGTACGCCGTTAATTTATATATATGATTAATCAAATTCAAAATTATTTTATCATAATATAGAAAAACATCCTTAGCATTGGACCTAACCACTTTACTAAGGATGTTATTATTTTAAACTTCACGTATAATATTTAAAAATCGTTGTAATTCTGCAGTTTCTGGGTGATTAAAAATTTGCTCTGGCGGTCCTTGCTCAGCAATCACGCCTTCATGGATAAAGATTGTTTTATTTGATACTTCTTTAGCAAAGCGCATTTCATGTGTAACAATCACCATTGTCATACCTTCATTAGCTAAATCCTTGATAACACGTAACACCTCATTAACTAATTCTGGATCTAATGCTGATGTTGGTTCATCAAAAAGCATCACTTTCGGATTCATCGCTAAAGCACGGGCAATTGCGACACGCTGTTGTTGCCCACCAGAAAGTGCATTCGGTCGTTGGTCTTTTACAGCTGTCAGTCCAACACGTTCAAGTAATCGAAGTGCTTGTTGTTCTGCGTCTGCCTTTTTGACTTTTTTGACCGTTACAAGACCTTCCATGACATTTTCCAGTGCCGTCTTATGCGGAAATAAATTATAGTTCTGGAATACCATACCAGATTGTTTTCTAACTGCAATTTGTGACTTTTTGTCATCATTTTTATAAGACATGCCATTCACATACACGACACCTTCAGTAGGTAATTCAAGTGCATTCATCATACGTAACAAGGTTGTCTTACCAGAACCAGATCTACCAATCAACGTGACTACTTCACCTTTATCAACAGTCAAATCGATACCTTTGATTACTTCTTTATCATCGAAAGATTTTTTTATATTTTTCAATTCAATCATGAGCGGTACCCTCTTTCAAGATAAGATTCATAGAAGTTCTGTACAATTGAAATAATAAAACAAACAACCCAATACATAAGTGCCACTAAACAATAAATCGTTAAATATTCATAGGTTGTTGAGGCAACTTCTTGAGACTTTCTAAACATTTCTCCAACGAGAATAAATCCAAGTAATGATGTATCCTTGATTAAACTCAAGAATGTGTTACCTAAAGCTGGAACAGACACTCGAATTGCTTGCGGCAAAATAATACGCTGTACCGTTTGACGGTAATTCATACCAATAGAATATGCCGCTTCTGTTTGTCCTTTAGGAATAGACATAATACCACCACGAATGATTTCAGAGGCATATGCACCAACATTAAATGATAAACCGATAATAGCTGCCACGACTGGCGCTAATGTCCATTGATTGTCTGAATCATTAGTAAGTAAACGCCCTAATTCTGGAATACCGTAAAAGATAATGAATAACTGAACAATCATCGGTGTCCCACGAATGATTGAAATGTAAAAACGGGCAATTCCTCTTAGCACTTTACTCGTTGAAATACGCATGAGTGCGGTGATAAGTGCAATAATCAATCCCAATACAAAAGTAACTAATGTAATTGGAATAGAATATTTCACTAAGCCTTCTAGCATAGGTAAGAAGGCTTGTCCCGCAGCATCCAAAGCATGTTGTTGTTCATCATTAAGGTTTAGAAACATCTTCACCAAACCATTTCTTACTTATTTTTGCTAATTCACCATTATCTTTTAATTTTTTAAGTGCTTTATTCACTTTTTTAATTGTTTTGTCGTCTTCTTTTTTAGTGAACGTCAATGCTGATTGGCTCTTCTCAGCATCACCTTCAATTACTTTTACTTTAGCATTAGGTTTTTGTTTTTTATAATCTAAATATGAAACTTTATCATTAAATGTTCCATCTACGCGATTTGATTGTAATAAATCCATCGCTTGGTTGAAACCGTCTACTTTAGTCAGTTCCGCGCCTTTTGATTTAGCTAATTTACCATAGTTAGAAGTAAATGTTTGAGCTAACTTTTTACCTTTTACATCATCAAATGACTTGATGTCTTTATTATTTTTATTTACAACCAATACTGCTTTTGAATAAGTGTATGGTTCAGAGAACTTGTATTTTTCTTTACGTTCTTTATTAATACCTACTTGGTTTGCAATAACATTAAATCGTCCTGAATCTAAACCTGCAAACATTGAGTCCCATTGTGTTTCTTTAAATTTAACTTTGTAACCCATTTCTTTTGCTACTGCTTTCATTACTTCAATATCGTAACCTGTTAATTTACCTTTTTTATCATGATAAGTGAAAGGCGCGTATGTTCCTTCCGTTCCTACTATAAATGTTTTGTCTTGGCTTACTGTTTTTGTCTTGCTGTCGCTGTTTTTCTTGTCAGAATCATTATTACCACATGCTGCTAATGCTAGCACTAATACTAATGTAATAACACTATACAAAATTTTCTTCATTTCCTAACCCCTATTCTTATTAAACTAATCGGAATAAAAGTATTCTATTCCTAAGATCGTATTTAGTCAATAACTTTTTTTACAAATATTGTAATTAATTTTTAACTACCCTTAATTACTATGAACTAACACAGATACATTTATTATCCCCTATGATTCAATTAACCATTAGTCATGTTTATTTAAGTCAATTGTATTTCTGACACTTGATAGCATTATTTCCATACTTCTTGTTCAATCCATCCTAGAATAAATAATCTATTAAAGTATTTTAGCAATAGCTACGCTGTTCGATAACCTCAAAGACAGTTAGCAGTGTATGTATATTACTTGATTCATAAGAATTTCTTGTACTCTATTCATCAATGAACCTTTACTTTCACCAACACATTAATTGTAAGACCCATATAAATAGAACATAAAAATAGACAAACTCAGTATAAAAAACGATGAGAGCTTGTCTTAATCTTGGGACCAAAGGTTCCTGTTCAATTTCAGTTTTAAATCATCTTCCTAAATAATTTTAACTATTGTTGTGCTTCAGGTACGAGGTTATCATAGTCAATTTCAAATCCCATATCTTTAATCATATCGAAATCCATTTTGTTTGGTTGACCACCCGTTATCAAGTAATCTCCTACGAAAATTGAATTCGCAACCATCAGTGACATCGATTGTAAGGCTCTTAAATTAACCTCTCTACCACCAGCTATTCTAATTTCTTTTGTTGGGTTAACCAGTCTAAACAATGCTAGAATACGCATACATTTCATTGGTGTTAACTCATCCATGTCACCAAACTTTGTACCTTTAATAGGGTGCAAAAAGTTAATCGGGATACTGTCTGCATCTATTTCTTTAAGCGCAAATGCCATATCAACTCTATCTTGTAAACTTTCTCCCATTCCACAAATGACCCCTGAACAAGGTGAAATATTATGTTTCTTCATTGTTTCAACTGTATCAACACGTTGTTGATATGTATGTGTCGTAACAACATTATCATGATAATTTTCACTTGTATTTAAATTGTGGTTATATCGATCCACTCCTGCATCTTTTAATTTAACTGCATGTTCATCTTTCGCAATACCCAAACAGGCACAAATTTTTAATTGTGGATGTGCTTGTTTTATATCTTTTACAGTATCAGCAATATAATCAACCTCTTTATCACTTGGCCCTCTGCCACTCATCACAATACAATATGTACCAATATTATTATCATGTGCAACTTCTGCACCTTCAGAAATCTTTTCTTTATCTACTAAACCATAGCGTGTTTTCTTTTTCATATCTCGTGATTGACCGCAGTATCCACAATCTTCCGGACAAATACCACTTTTAGCATTTAATATCATATTTAATTTAACTTTATGTCCGTAATAATGTTTACGTAACTGATATGCTTGATCCACCATTTCTAATGTATCAATAGTATTATCTGTATATATTTCATATGCTTCTGACGGCGTTAATGCGTCACCTTCTAAAATACGCTTTGCAATATTCAATCTAAATTCCCCCTATTTCAATTTATTTGATTATATCATTAATGTAAACCTATTTCATTTATAAGTTTACATTATCTAATTTAAACGTTTTTGAAAATTAAAAGCAGACATTTTTATTAATTTTTGTATAAAGTGACAAATCGAAAGAATATTTTTTACATATGTAAGCGTATACATAATATAACCCTCATGCTAATCTCGTAGTAAGCTAAACATTTGTTTAATTTGTAAACTTTTGTTTAAAAAAGCACAGAAAGGAGCACGTCAATGAATAAAAATGAGGAACAGGTCTTACAACGTATCGAAAATAATCCTTTCATATCTCAGCAAGAATTAGCTGAAGCAATAGGATTATCACGCCCTGCTGTCGCTAATATCATCTCAGGTTTAATTAAGAAAGAGTATGTTTTAGGTAAAGCCTACGTATTAAATGAAGATTATCCGATTGTCTGCATTGGAGCAGCTAATCTTGATAGAAAATTCAATGTTATCAAAGATTTACAGCCTGAAACTTCAAATCCTGTTACCTCCACTCGTTCGGTAGGTGGTGTCGCACGTAATATTGCCGAGAATTTAGGTCGTATGGGAGAAACGGTAGCGTTTCTTTCCGTCTGTGGCAATGACAGTGAATGGGATATGATTCATAAACTTTCGAGCCCATTTATGAACTTGGATCATGTACAAGCTATAGAAAGTGCCAATACCGGTTCTTATACTGCACTTATCGATGCAAACGGTAATATGCAATATGGTTTAGCAGATATGGAGGTATACAACTACATTACACCCGAATTTTTAATTAAACGTACACATCTATTAATTAAAGCAAAATGCATTGTCGTAGATTTGAATTTGGATAAAAGTGCGATGGACTTCCTATGCGCTTATTCAGAAAAGCATAATATTAAACTCGTTGTTATTCCTGTTTCTTCACCAAAAATGAAAAACATGCCGACATCATTACATGCAGTTGATTGGTTGATTATTAATAGAGATGAATCAGAATCTTACTTCAATACAAGCATTACTGATGATTCTGACTTACGTAAAGTAGCTAAACGCTTTAATGATGCTGGCGTTTCAAACGTCATAATAACGAATGGGATTAAAAATTTTATCTACCGTAGCGACAGCGAAGAACACATTAAATCAGTAATTAAGTCAAATCGTGTTGTCGATGTAACTGGTGCTGGGGATTCCTTTTCAAGTGCAGTTATTTTTAGTTGGATACACCATTTTGACATCGATACTATTTTAACTGCCGGAATGGTAAATGCCTTAAAAACAATTGAAACGCAATACACAGTTAGACAAAACTTAGATAAACAACAATTACTTAGAGACGTGGAGGATTTTAAACATGGAACAATATATTGAATTTTCACAAGAAGTTACAACCGCTAAACAACAAGGAAAGCCAATTGTCGCACTAGAATCAACGATTATCTCACATGGCATGCCTTATCCACAAAACGTGAAAATGGCAAAAACAGTTGAAGATATTATTAGAAAGGAAGGTGCCATCCCAGCAACAATAGCTATAATAGACGGCAAAATAAAAATCGGACTAGAAGAAGATGAACTAGAATTACTTGCTTCAAGCTCAGAAGTTATTAAAGTGTCACGCAGAGATTTAGCCGAAACCATTGCTACTAACAGAATCGGTGCAACCACTGTAGCTTCAACAATGATTTGTGCTGAATTAGCTGGCATACAATTTTTCGTGACGGGAGGTATCGGAGGTGTCCACCAAGGTGTTGAACACACAATGGATATTTCCGCTGATTTAGAGGAGCTCGCACAAACCAATGTGACGGTAATTTGTTCTGGAGCTAAATCTATACTCGATTTACCTAAGACAATGGAATATTTAGAAACTAAAGGTGTCCCCGTTATTGGATATCAAACTGCAGAATTACCAGCATTTTTCACACGTGAAAGTGGCATTAAATTAAATAGCACTGCAGCTGATGTTCACAGTATCGCTAATATTTGTCATACAAAAAACACATTAAAGTTATCAGGTGGCATCGTTGTAGCTAATCCTGTACCAACCGAACATGCACTAGATAAAGATTATATAAATAACATTATCAGTCAAGCTGTAAAGCAAGCTGAAGAACAAGGTGTAACAGGAAAAGATTCGACACCATTCTTATTAAAATACATCGTAGAGCAAACAAATGGTAAAAGTTTAGAAACTAATATCAAATTAGTAGAAAACAACGCATTTGTCGGAGCACAAATTGCTGTTGCCTTTAATAAATTGTAGGTGATTAAATGTCCATACTGTTTACCATTACAGGTATCTTATTTGCACTGTTGATTGCATTTCTATTTAGTTTCAATAAAAAAGCTATTGATTTTAAAAAACCGTTTATAATGATAATTATTCAAGTCTTACTCGTATTATTTATGATGCATACGACGATAGGCTTAACTATATTAACTACACTAGGGTCGTTTTTCGAAGGTTTAATTAAAATCAGTAACGCTGGTATAAACTTTGTTTTTGGTGATTTGCAGAATAACAACGGTTCGACATTTTTCTTAAATGTATTGCTACCATTAGTATTTATTTCTGTGTTAATCAGGATATTAAATCATTTTAAAATATTACCTTTTATTATCAAATATGTAGGTTATCTTATCAATAAAATAACACGTATGGGTCGTTTGGAAAGTTACTTTGCTATATCAACATCTATGTTAGGCCAGCCGGAAGTATTTTTAACAATTAAAGAAATGATTCCTAAATTATCACGCGCTAAACTTTATACAATTTCAACTTCAGCAATGAGTGCAGTAAGTATGGCGATGTTAGGTTCATATATGCAAATGCTCGAACCAAAATTCGTTGTCACTGCTGTTATGCTCAATATCTTTAGTGCACTAATAGTAGCTAGTATCATCAATCCTTATCCCACTTCAAATCAGGAAGATGATCTTTCACACATGAAAAATTTAGAACTGAGTGCTGGTTCAAACGAAACTACAGTAAATAAAGCAAAGCGGACGCCATTTTTCCAAATGATTGGTGATAGTGCGATAGATGGCTTTAAAATTGCGATCACTGTCGCGATTATGCTGTTAGCTTTTATATCATTAATGGAAGCTATAACACTTATTTTTCATTTAATCGGCTTAAACTTTAAGCAACTTATTGGTTATATATTTGCACCTATCGCCTTTATTATTGGTGTACCTTGGAGCGAAGCTGTTCAAGCTGGTTCCATTATGGCAACTAAATTAATTACGAATGAATTTGTAGCGATGCTAGATTTTCAAAAAATAGCGGACGAACTATCCACACGTACACAGGGTATTATTTCTGTTTATCTAATCAGCTTTGCGAACTTTGGGACTGTGGGTATAATAGTTGGTGCAATAAAAGGTATCAATAGTGACCAAGGCAATAAAGTTGCCTCATTCGCACTAAGATTATTATTAGGCGCCACACTTGCTTCTATAATTTCCGCATCTATGATTGGCTTAGTTCTATAGAAAATGCACCTCCCCATTGCATTTGATCAAAGTTAATATATCATGGCAACTATAAAGCGGATTATATACTGGTAATAGTGAGGTTACAGAGATAATAAATATACTTACTCAAAATAATTCTAGGATATCAATTCCAGAAAAATAACCCTCAGATGATTCAATTTATCTGAGGGTTATTTTTATTTAATATTACGTATTATTGGCTCGCTTTCCTAGGGGACAGCTTCAGCCTGTAGTCTTCCGCTCGTCCTGTTCCCTCAGGAGTCTCGCCAAAACACTATTTAATAAATTATGGATTTACAATGAAATACTTTAAAGTTTCCGGATTAAATGTACGCTAATTCTATGACATTATTACGACCAATCTCGATGCTTCGCCACGTGCTAAACGATCGAAACCTTCATTAATATCTTCTAGTGCAATAGTATCTGTTAGTAATTCATCAACAGGTAAACAATGCCCAAAACTAAGCCTAGAAATCGTATCTCTTATCTATGATCCCCATTTGATTCACCAAAGTACACTGCATCGTCAACAATGATTTCGACATTAGGGTGTGTTTGCAATATAGACGCTGGCAATGCTTCTGTAACATCGCACGTTAATAATTGTTGGATAATCGTATGCTTTGAGGCACCTAAAGCGAGTAAAATAATACGACGCGCTTGCATAATTGATGCTATACCCATAGATATTGCTTGTTTCGGTACGCAGTTTTTATTGTCAAAATGTATACTATTAGCATTGATGGTTGAATCACTTAAATCCACTACTCTCGTTATGCTGTCGAATGATGCACCTGGTTCGTTAAAGCCGATATGACCATTTTCACCTATACCTAGAATTTGTATGTCGACAGGTCCATATTTATTTAAATGTTGTTCATAAGCCTGACACTCTGCTTTAACATCTTTACTGATACCATTCGGAATAAATATATGCTTTTCATCCCATGTATCATTATATTTAAATAATTGCTGTCTCATATAAGTATGATAACTTTGTGGATGTGATGCATTTAAACCAACATACTCGTCTAAATTAAATGTTTTTACATTTTTTAAATTTAATTTATTGGCTGAAATTAAAGTATTTAAATTACGATAAACCTCTAACATTGTATTACCTGTTGCAAGCCCCAATACTGCAGCTGAATTATTATCTATCACCTTAAACAATTCAGTAGCTACATATTGGCTAGCTAGTGTTGCATTTTTCATATTAATTATCTTCATCTCTATTTCCTTCGCTTTCTATAGTAAAATTATATAATTATTAATTAAGTCCTAATAACTGTTCAACTTCATTTTTAATATTTGTAACATGTGGTCCATAGATAATTTGTACGCCCTTCCCCTTTATGATTACGCCTTTAGCACCTGTAGACATTAGCATTTGTTTATTTACGAGTTCATTCCTATTTAATGTGATTCGTAATCGAGTCGCACAACAATCAACAGTTGTAATATTCTCTGAGCCTCCTAGTCCTTCAACAATTGTCGTTGACCTTTGTGAATCTGCGACTATTTCTGTGGTTGGTTCGTCTTCTCGTCCTGGTGTTTTATAATTAAACTTAATTATTAAGAATTTAAAAATGACATAATAGAGAAAGAACCACAATATACCAATAGGCAATACTAGTAAGAAATTAGTTTTAGCATTTCCTTGCAATACACCAAACAGTAAATAATCAATCAATCCACCACTGAATGTTTGTCCAACTGTAATATTAAAAATATCTGCCATCATAAATGCTAGCCCATCTAAAAATGCATGAATAATATATAAAACGGGTGCCACAAATAAAAAACTAAACTCTAACGGCTCTGTTATGCCAGTTAAAAATGAAGTCAATGCAGCTGACAACATTAAACCACCGACGACTTTTTTACGTTCTGTTTTAGCTGTGCGATATATCGCAAATGCTGCTCCACACAAACCAAACATCATCGTAATAAAACGCCCTGACATATAACGAGATATCCCTGAAAAGTACTGAGTGACATGCGGATCACCTAATTGTGCAAAGAAAATATTTTGCGTCCCTTGAATTAAATGCCCTTTCACTTCTAATGTACCTCCTAGTGCCGTCTGCCAAAATGGTAAATAAAAAATATGATGTAAACCGAATGGACCTAACATACGCAGTATAAAACCGAAAAAGAATGTACCAATCACTCCTGTTTTATCTACGATTCCTCCGACTTGATATATGCCTTCTTGAATTGTTGGCCACACAAAGAACATCAAGACACCTAAGATTATTGCAGATAATGAGGTTATAATAGGTACGAAGCGTGAGCCTCCAAAGAATCCTAGATATGTTGGCAATGAGATATTATTACATTTGTTATGTAACAATGCCGTCATAACTCCAGTAATAATCCCACCAAACACTCCAGTTTCAACTGTTTGTATACCTAGCACCATCCCCTGACCAGAAGATATTAAATTTTGATCATTCGCTAATGTGTTAGTAATGGTCAATAATCCATTCATAGTCGCATTCATAATTAAGAAACCTAACATTGCTGCCAGTGCAGCAGTACCTTTATCGTTCTTGGCAAGTCCAATCGCCACACCTACCGCGAAGATAACTGCTAAATTTTGAAAGACAATATTGCCTGCAGATGACATTAATGTGAAAGCATTTTGCAGTAATGTGATATCTAACATTGGATACGCCTTTACCGTATTTGGATTACTCAATGTGCCTCCAATCCCCAGTAGTAATCCTGCTGCTGGTAATATTGCTATTGGCAACATAAATGACTTTCCAAATTGTTGTGCTTTCTCAAACCATTTACTCATAACAAGAACCCCCTATCGCTTTTAATATACATTCAAAGAAAATTCTAATCAATTAAAATTCTATTTATGAAAAACATTTTCAAAACTAACTATAATTCATTCAATCTTTTTAATTCACTAAAAAAACTACCAAGGTCATTGTGACCTTGGTAGCCTTTATTTCACGCTCTTGTTGCCTACTGAACGTGTGTTGGTTTTAAATTTTAGAATATATCTCCAAGTGTAACGGACATAATCGCTTTAATAGAATGTAATCTATTTTCAGCTTGATCGAATACAACGGAATGTTTTCCTTGGAATACGTCATCAGTCATTTCCATTTCTGTTAAACCATATGTTTCATAGATTTGTTGACTGACTTCCGTATTTAAATCATGAAATGCAGGTAAGCAATGTAACACGATGACATCTGGATTCATTGTTTGCAATAACATAGATTCATTCACTTGATATGGTAATAATTGATTGATACGTGTTTCTAACACGGATTGATCTTCACCCATTGAAAACCATACATCTGTATATATTGCATCAGTTTGATATATTGCTTGTTTGACATCTTCAGTGATTAATATATGACTTCCAGATTGCTCTGCATATGCCTGAGCCATTTCTTGTATGGATTCATCAGGCTGTAAACTAACTGGGGCTGCAATATGGACATTGACACCAAGTATTGCACCCGTAACTAATAAATCATGTGCCACATTATTTCTCGCATCGCCAACATACGTGAGCGTTTTGCCTGATAATGTGCCTAAATTTTCCTTTAAAGTAAAGAAATCAGCAATCATTTGCGTAGGATGCCATTCATTTGTTAAGCCATTCCAAACAGGTACATTTGCATTCTCTGCTAATGATTCAACATCCTTTTGGTGAAATCCTCTAAATTCAATACCATCATACATTCTGCCTAACACTTTTGCTGTATCAGCAGTAGATTCTTTTACACCTAAATGAATGTCACCTTGTCCAAAATATTCAGGATAAGCGCCTAAATCATATGCTGCGACACTAAATGCTGAACGTGTTCTCGTTGATGGCTTTTCAAATAATAATGCCAGATTTTTTCCTTTTAAATATGGATGTGGTATACCCCTCTTTTTCTTTTCCTTTAATTCACCAGTAAAATCAACCAACGTGTTTAATTCATCTGCTGAAAAGTCACACGTCTTCAAAAAATGCTTTCCTTTAAAAGATTGTAATTTTTTTAATGCTGTTGTGTACGCCCCAATTACATCACTCCAATGTTATTATAAGATTAATATACATAATAAAGGTATTTTGCATGAAAATCAAGTATAATTATACTGTTTTGTGCATATTGTTGAAAATTTTTCGATTTATCTATCTTTTTTTATATAAAACAGACTAGTTTATTATTTAGATTTATACAGTTATGTAATATAACTAAGCAATTAGGAATTGAATTAAAAACAATATCTACACTTTAGCACTCCAAATAACGAATTAAGGACTATTTAATCACAAAATAAATAAACATATTACAATATATGTATAACCCCTTATTAATGGAGGTGAAACGATATGTCAGGTGTAATTATTGAATTAATTAAACAACTGTTATCACAATTTGTCTCTGGTGGGTTCCAATAATCCAAATATCCCAATAACAATCCACCTACTATTTTATATTCATCAACCTTACCTTTCTAAAAATTGAATAGTATATCTATATCCCAAATGAATTAGAAATCACTTATCCCAATGGATACTATTTTTGCCTTTAAAAAGGTCAATCAATTTTATGGTTGATTGACCCAACCGTCGACAAACACTCAGTCATTGTCGACGGTTTTTTATTTTTAATGTTTTGGTGTATGATATTCTCTATCCGCACAATATATGTATATGACTATAGGTCTATACACTTAACCAATAGTCAATTACTTACTATCATTCACTTATTTCTAACTCAACTAAGCACTGTATTTATTACTAGGATAAACTATCTATTCTCATATGAATCTATCCCCTAAAAAAGCGAGCCAATAATGCGAAATAGCAAATAAAAATAGCCAGTAATTAAGGGAATATACATTTGCAAACACAAACAAAACCTATTAAATTTCGAGGATGTTAATGTACATTAGTATTTTAATGTACATTTATAATGCTTTAACCACTATGTTGGCAAGACTTCTAAGAGAATAGGACAAGATGAAGACTACAAGCCAAAGCTGTCCCCCTAGAAAGCGAGCCAACAATACGAAATATTGAACTAAAAGCTAGTAGATAAGGTATTAAACATTTAATAGTTAACATTATTGATTTTATATTCCAACACAAATTCAAAAAGATAATTGTACTGTTCTTTTTAATATATAGTCATATTTTATTAAATTGTGTTTTGGCGAGACTCCTGAGGGAACAGGACAAGCTGAAGACTACAGGCTGAAGCTGTCCCCTAGGAAAGCGAGCCAATAATACGTAATATTGAATAAAAAAAGAAACACTCAGATAAATTGAAATCAATTATCTGAGTGCTATCTTCCGGAATTCATGTTCTATATGCTTACTTGAACAAAAATAAAATCGAATTTCATAATGATGGTAAATAATAAAGTATCTTATTTTTAAATATGCATTTTCTATACATTACTCAACGATTTCTTTTTTTCTGCTTTTAAGTCGTTCGCGTTCTTCTGGTGTTTTTAAGAAACGGGTCATAATTGCACTTGCGATATATAAACCGAACAATAGGTACATCATACCCTTAACGCCAATACTGTCGTAGAAGAGCGCCACTAATCCTGGTCCTACGAATACGCATAAACCTGCGCCTAAGTTTAATATTGCCATTGCCGGACCTTTATCACCATCATGCACTAAGGAAGGAACTAGTGCTGAAATTGGTACAAAGCCTGCTAGACACATTCCCCATAAGAATCCTACAGTACCAACTACGAAGACATTGCCTGTAAACAATTCAGGTATAAAATATAATCCTAATGTGAAGATGGCACATCCAATACCACCGATATAAGAAACTGTATTTTTCCAACCAATCTTGTCACTTAAAGCACCAAAAATTAAATTAAATATGATATTCGCTATAAAAATAGTACCCCAAATATTTAACCATGTCGTCGTCGCAATTCCTTTACTTGCTAAATAAATTGGTAAAAATAACGGAAATGCATATTGTGCCGCTTGGTTGATAATACGTACAATACAAGCAACAGCAACTCTTGGTTCTCTTGCCAATATAGTAATGCCTGCTCCTACCTCTTTTAAGTGATCTTTAATTCCTTCTTCTCGATCTTCGAGTTCAAATTTATCTCTATTCACAACAATAGCTAAAAATGTACCGATGACTACCCAAATAATTGCCGTCCATAAAGTAACAAAATGACCAAATAGTTGAATCGCCATAGAAGAATAAAAGGCACCTAGCACACTCAAACCACCTGTAAATACAAACCAGAACCACCCAACTGCAGCACCTAATCGTTTTTGTGGCGAGCGATAAGCTACCCAGACTAAAAATGAATATGCAAATAACGGATAACCAAATCCTCTAATTGCATAAGAAGGAATCATTAAATTATAATTCATTGACGGAATTGCAATACCAACAAATATTGCATGTCCGATAATATATAGCGATGTACCAATCAACATAACCTTTCTAGGTCCTATGATTTCAACGAGCACTCCAGACAACCATGAGCCAATTGCAATTGTTACGCCGTAGCATGTCGTTAACAATGCAGTTTGTTGTACAGATAAACCTTGCTCATGAAGATATGGACTGATCCATGCCAATTCCAAACCATCACCCATCATAAATATTAAGACACCAATATATCCCCATAAAAGCGTCGGAGGCATCCCCATTTTTGCTAATTTTTGATTCATAAAACACCACACCCCTTTAAAAGTAAATACCATATCATCGAAATTGAATTACATATAAATACAAATTTGAAAATATGATTAATTCCCAAATGCAGTTACTAACAAGACAGAAAACGCTTTCATTTATTAATGTTATGTTATTTCATTTTTTCTAATAATGCAAATTTATTTTCGTTTATTTTCACATTTTTTCGTTTATAATTATTATCGGTCCTTATGGCGAGCCATTTTAAATAATCATAGCAACACTAATAGCAATGTTGTATGCGTTATCAGTAAGATATAATATTTACTCATTAATTTACAATATCTCCTAAAATTAATTTATTTGTACAAAATAAATTCTTAATAATATCATCTTATTTATTATTCTGTTACAGTACAGATAAAATTAGAATCATATATTGTTTAAACTTAAGGGAATGGATGGGGGATCCTATGAAATTTGAACAAATTACTTTATTTACATCAAATTTTTCTGAAACAATGCAATTTTATGATGAAATACTAGAATGTCCTATGTTAGAAGTTAATGTTGATTATTTTAAGGTGAAAATTGGGGAAACTACTTTATGTTTTCAACGTACGGAAGATAATATGCAGCCTTATTATCATTTTGCGATAGATATTCCATATAATTATTTTTATGAGATGAAACAACATTTTCAAAACATCTTATTCTTATTAATGGAAGATGGTAAACACTCTGTCTATTGTGAATCATTTGTTGCACAATCTATGTATTTCAATGATCCGTCAGGAAATATTGTCGAATTGATTGCTAGAGCAAGCAACATCACAGACGAACCAGAATTTACTAGAGTAAGTGAAATGAGCTTTGTATGTAACGATCTAGACACATTATATCCTGCATTATTGAACTATAATGTCACTGTACATAATGGGGAACCGTTCAATTCCAATCAGTTGAATTTCATTGGCGACATGAATGATGAAAGTTATCTATTGTTAACACCAGAACAAAGAAAGTGGTTATTTTCTGATAAACTATCACAGGCTCATCCGCTGACAATCCGAACTGATCAATTCGAATTATCCTATGCCATTGATAACAATTGGATATTAGAGCCAATATCAAAGTAAATGCTATACCACAATAATGCCAACTATCTTTTCTCTTAATATACGTATTTTAACCACAACGCTATTGATATTTTAATCTTAAAAATTAATAAATTATATCATCTTATATATAATTTGCATTTTAATTGTAAGCATTTTTCTTATCAAAATAATAAGACAGATGTATAATTTATATAGTTTGTTAAAGGAGTGGTATATTATGAGCACATTTTCAAATGAGGAAAAAGTGCAAATATTATCTGATATTGTGGAAATGAATACAGTAAACGATAATGAAATTCAAGTTTGTGAGTATTTTCAAAAACTTTTCGCCGAACATGGCATCGATTCAACAATTGATAAAGTAGACGAACGTCGTGCCAATTTAATTGCAGAAATCGGTGAGGCTGGACCTGTAATCGGCATTTCTGGTCACATGGATGTCGTATCTGAAGGCGATCGTCAACAATGGAAATATGATCCATTTAAGTTAACTGAGGAAGACGGTTTCTTATATGGTCGCGGTGCTGCTGATATGAAATCAGGACTTGCAGCATTAGCAATTGCTTTAATCGAGATTAACAACTCAAATGCCTTAAAAAATGGACGTATTAGATTTTTAGCTACAACTGGTGAAGAGATGGAACAATTAGGTTCTCAACAGTTATACGAAAAAGGCTATATGGATGATGTAGAAGCTTTAGTTATTGCAGAACCATGTCAAGATATGCTCGTATATGCGCATAAGGGTTCTATGGATTATAAAATTAAATCTATTGGTAAATCTGCACATAGTTCAATGCCAATTTTTGGTATCAATGCAATTAAGCCTTTAATTGATTTTATACAAGATATAGATGAAGCATATGCTAGAATTTCTAAAGAAGTTAAAGGTGAATCATTAGATTTTTCTAATCTGCTACAAAAATTCAATACATCATTACCTGCATCAATCGACAAAGGTGAAATTGAAGATGTATTAAAAGGTCTTGTAATCAGCAATACATTAATCCAAGGTGGCGTACAAGTTAACTCTGTACCAGAGTCTGCTAATGCTGACTTTAATATTCGTACAATTCCTGAGTATAATAATGATCAGGTTAAATCATTATTTGCAGATACACTTGAAAAACATAACAGCCAAGGTGCAAATTTGGAAAGTGATTTATACCTTGATCTAGAACCAGTTCTAACAACTGGTCAAAATGGCCTTATCGAATCGGCCAAAGCAATCGGTGATCGCATGTTCAATAAAGATTTACTTGCATCTCCAATTGGTGGCGTAACAGATGCTTCTAATTTATTACGTGGTAAAGATGAATCTTTCCCATTCCTAGTGTTTGGACCTGGAAGTGAACCTCACCAAGTAAATGAACGCGTTGAAAAAGACATGTACTTTAAATTCATCGATTTCTACATTGAATTATTAACTACTTATGTTGAAAAATAATCATCAATATACCATAAGATTATAATTCTAAAATTGTTTGTAAGCTTGAATTATAATCACCAGTATTACACTAAAAAACAGTTCGAGATAACATATGTATATGCCACTGCCTTTGAGGCATGGTAACAATGCATATTGTCTCGAACTGTTTTTTATCTGCAACTGTTCAGATATTTATTGTTGTATCGTAGTACCTACGTTCCCACTATTTAAAATTTTGTCAATTACATGGGGTTCGTCTCCTGCTGCAATTACAACCTTCTCGCATCCTTGTTCAATTGCTTGAATTGCATCTTGTACTTTAGGAATCATACCTCCATATATTGCTTCACTATCAATATGATTCTGAATTTGCTCAGCATTTAACGTCTGTTGTACCTGTGCTTCAATGAGTACACCTGGAATATCACTCAACAAATAGATAGGTGCAGATAATGTCTGTGCAATTTTATATGCAAATGTATCTGCATTGATATTGTATAATTGCTGAGTATCATGCTTCATGCCAATAGATGCTATAACTGGTATAAAATGATCAGTTATATGTTCCAACAGTTCTGTATTTATATCTGTAGGTTCACCAACAAATCCATATTTTTCACTTAATGGAAAGATATCAACGAGATTACCATCTATCCCATTTAAGCCAACACTTACAGCAGTATTTTGATTTATTTTACTGACTAATTGTGGATTAACCTGTCCAATTAATGTTTGGCAAGTGACAGTTAACACTTCACTCGTCGTTACACGTAAACCATCTTGAAATTCTGTTGCTACACCATTGTTCTCTAATGCCTTATTGATAAACGGTCCTCCACCGTGTACAATGATTGGTCTTAACCCCTGTTGTTTCAATGTTACAATATCTTCGATAATAGATTCATGTAAATGCGTTAAGGTGCTACCACCAATTTTTATTATGATATAACTCACTATCTATACACCCCTTATGTTCTATATGAAGCATTTATACGTATATAATCATATGATAGGTCACAACCATAGGCTGCAGCTTCTCCATCGCCAGTACCTACAGTCGCTTCTATTTCAATATTGTCACCTTGAAGTTGTTCTTTTAAATATTGTTCATCAAATAAAACTGCCATACCTTCTTCAACAACTGGAACCTCAGCTAACTTGACATATGTTTCACTTGGTTCAACATTTTGTGAAGCATAACCTATGGCTGTAATAATTCTACCGAAATTTGCATCTTCGCCATGTATCGCTGATTTAACTAAATTAGATGATACAATGCTTTTAGCAATCTTTCTCGCTTCATCTGTATCTGCTGCTCCATTAACCTTTGCAGTAACTAATTTGGTTGCACCTTCTCCATCTTTTGCAATAGCTTTAGCAAGGTACTGTGTTACAAAATTTAATGCATAATTAAATTTATGCCAATCTGGATGTGTCGGTGTGAGGGTATTATTTTCAGCTTGACCATTCGCCATAAACAACACCATATCATTTGTACTCGTATCACCATCTACAGTAATCATATTAAATGATTGATCGACAGACTGTTTTAATGTGTTTGATAATTCCATACTTTCAATATTGGCATCAGTTGTGACAAAGCCTAACATTGTAGCCATATTTGGATGTATCATACCTGAGCCCTTTGCTGTCCCACCTATTGTTATTGTTTTACCATCTATTTCTACTTGTACTGATAAATGCTTGGTAATAGTGTCTGTCGTAAGAATGGCTTCGCTAAAATAGGCTCCATGATTATACTCATCTTTCATTACATTCTGCGTTCCATAATGAATTTTATCCATTGGTAAAAAGGAACCTATAACGCCTGTAGATGCTACACCTACATTATGTGTTGGTAAATCTAACTGTTGTGCAACCCATGCTTGTGTGTCTTTAGCGTCTTGTAATCCCTTTTCACCTGTACAAGCATTCGCATTTGCTGAATTAACAACGATTGCTTGCAACGTTTGATTATTATTAATACATGCTTCTGTAACTTGTAATGGTGCTGCCTTAAAACGATTTAATGTATAAACACCTGCTGCTGCCGCTTCATTTTCTGAATAAATCCAACCAAAATCTTTGCGTTGCTTTCTCAAACCAACATGGAAACCACCAGCTACAAAACCGGACGGAGAACTAACATCACCTTGTAAGTCTACATTTAGTTGATCTAATATATCAATTG
Source organism: Staphylococcus gallinarum (assembly GCF_029774255.1). Lineage (NCBI taxonomy): Bacteria > Bacillati > Bacillota > Bacilli > Caryophanales > Staphylococcaceae > Staphylococcus > Staphylococcus gallinarum. The sequence goes on along the minus strand of NZ_CP069082.1, from coordinate 338,349 downwards.
TTTCAATATCTTTCATAGTATCTCTCCTTCTCAATTTATGGGTATACTGGTGTTTGTTTTAATCCAGTTGTTTCTGGCAATCCAAACATTAAATTCAAATTTTGAATCGCTTGTCCGCTTGCACCTTTTACTAAGTTATCAATTACAGATACAATAACTGCTGTTTGCTGCGTCTCATCTACATATAGACCGATATCGCAATAGTTACTTCCGTAAACTTCTTTAGTCTTAGGATATTCTCCTAAGTCTCTAACTCTGACAAACGGCTTGTCTTTATAATATTTCTCATATACTGTATGCAGTTGCTCAGCTGAAAATGCTTCAGTTAATTTCACATATATTGTTGACAGAATCCCTCTAGTCATAGGAACGAGGTGTGGCGTGAATATAACATTAATATCTTTCTCAGCAACTTGAGATAAATATTGTTCAATTTCAGGTTTATGTTTATGTTTGCCTATACCATATGCACTAAAATTTTCATTCATTTCGGAATAGTGGACATTTTGTGAGAGTGATCTTCCTGCACCTGAAACACCAGTTTTAGCATCGATAATAATCGAATCTGTATCGACCACTCGTCGATCGATAACTGGATGCAAAGCTAACAATGTCGCTGTTGGGAAACATCCAGGATTCGCAATCAAATTAGGAACCGTCTGTTTGATATTAGACCATTCAGCAATACTATAAGCTGCATCATCCAGTTGTTCCTGTGGTGCTGCTTCTTCACCATAAAATTGCTGATATACATCTCTATCCTTCAATCTGAAATCTCCAGATAAATCAATGACTTTAATTCCTTGTTTTACTAACTTCGGAGCTATATGTTTACTAACATTTGAAGGTGTTGCAAAAAACACTACATCACATGATATCGTTTCATAATTTAGTTCTTCGTAATGATGTGTTAAGTGATTTAAGTGAGGAAATGTTTTGCTTATGGGTTCATCTGCCTTTGAATGTGAAAACACATATTTAATTTTAACTTCTGGATGATGTACTAAGAGTCGAATGAGTTCGACTGCACCATATCCACTTCCTCCTACAATCCCAACTTCTATCATAACGTTCATTCCTTTCTGAATATTCGGACTTTTAATGGTATTAATGGTTTGCTTGTTCTAATACTTCAGTGATTACTTTCGCTACTGTAGCGATTTCTTCTTCATCTATTACTAATGGTGGCGAGATTCTAATGATATTACCCTGTGTTTCTTTACATAGCACACCTTGTTTAATCATTTCTAAACAATAGGTTTGCGCTGGTTTGTTAAGTTCGATTCCGATAAATAATCCCCTACCTCTGACATCTACAATTAAATCACTATCAATAAGCTGTAATTGGTTTAATAATTTTTGACCTAACTCAGCAGATCTTTCAATTAAATTTTCGTCTATTAGTACATCTAATGCTGCACTAGACACAGCACAAGCAAGTGGATTTCCACCAAATGTTGAGCCATGTGTTCCAGGTGTTAAGACATTCATTACATCTTCATTAGCGAGCACCGCAGATATCGGATATAGTCCACCACCTAATGATTTACCAAGCAAATAAATATCTGGCTCTACACCTTCCCACTCAATTGCAAATAGTTTTCCGGTACGGCCTAAACCAACTTGAATCTCATCAGCAATTAGCAATACATTATGTTGATCACATAAATTACGCACTTCCTGTATAAAGTACTCTGGCGGAATATTTACACCACCTTCACCTTGTATAGGTTCTAAGATAATAGCTGATGTATTTTCATTGATAAGTGATTTCAAGGTTGTAACATCTCCATAATCAACTGTATGCATATTATCTAATAATGGCGTAAACCCTTTTTTATAACTTTCTTGAGATGAAAGTGACAGTGCACCTAATGTACGACCATGAAAGTTTCCATTCATTGCGATTATTTCTGGTTTACCTTCTTCAATACCTTTGACATCTGTTCCCCATTTACGAGCAATCTTTATTGCTGTTTCTATGGCTTCTGTACCAGTATTCATTGGTAATACCTTATCTTTGTTTGCAAGATTACATATTTTTTCTTCCCATTGACCTAAGTTGTCACTATAGAGTGCCCTAGATACCATGGTTATTTTTTCACTTTGTTCTTGGAAAGCCTTAATAATTTTAGGATGACAATGACCGTGGTTGACGACTGAAAATCCTGATACACAGTCAATATAACTATTTCCATCCACATCCCAAACCTTAGCGCCTAAACCTTTAGTCAAAGCTAGTTTTAATGGACTGTAATTGTTAGAACTGTATCGATCTGTTAATTCAAATAAATCGTTCATCTTAACCCTCATTCCTTTATATTTATTCCTGAAATTGAATTAATATTCAAAATCATACAACGATATTGGCAATTAGTCAAAGATTATTTTTAAAAAAATTGCATATTTTAAATCTTTTAATTTACTACACTGTTGATTTTTTAAAATTAAGAATCCATATCATTCTTATTCAACGGCTATATCTTCACAATATTATGATGTATTTATTTTGCATATTTTTCATTCGGAAATTTTTATTTTTTCATATCTTTTAAAAGGCCAAAAAAAATTTCTTAACTTTGAAATAAAAAAGAACAAACTGGTACATAATTAGTCCAGTTTGTTCTTTTTATAATTATCAATGTTTATTCTTGGTTTTCTAACTTTTGTTCTTCTTTTAAATTCTGACGCATATCTTTATTGATCTTTTTAGCGCGCTTAAAGTACACACTTTCAAAGTAACTTGTAGTACCCAGCTTATAAAAGATTAATGCAACGATGATAATAACGACAAAGTCATATGGATAATGTATCCAGTTCATACCTTTAAATTCTTTACTTCCTATAAATGACAAGAAGGCAAGAATAATTAAGTATAAAATAATCCATAAACTACCACCAATTTGTTTCTTAGTATTTTTCCAATTCATCTTATATTCATAGAAGAAATAAATCGGTAAACCTAAGATAATAATAAAGATAACTTCAGCTGTCGTTGGCCACATTGCCCAGTAAATTGCTAGTGAAGCTAACACGAATGAGAATGGTGCCATAAATTTCAACATATTTGCACGGAATGGTCTGTGCATTTTTGGCGCCATTTTACGTAATGAAATAACGGTCGTTGGACCAGTTAAGTACGCAACTAATGTTGCCGTTGAAATTACGCTCGCCAACACTGCCCAATCTCTAAATAGTGATACCATGACCATACTGATAATGGCATTAAAAATAATAGCGACACGTGGAATTTTATATTTATCGTTCATTTTTCCTAAGAACTTAGGAATATGTCCATTTTTCTCCATTGCACGTAATACACGACCTGTAACAGCCACAAATGATACACCTGTACCAAATGGAGACACAACTGCTTCTATATAAAGTAGTATCGCTAACCAATTTAAACCTAATAAGATAGCCATATCAGCAAATGGAGAGTTAAAGTTAATTCCACTCCAACCTTTAGAATGAATCATATCTTGTGGCATAGATGTGATAAACGTACTCTGTAATACAATATAAAGTAGGGCACTTAGTGTTAGTGAAATTGCAATACCTCTTGCAATATTCTTCTCTGGTTTCTGTATTTCAGAACCCATATTAATGATTGTTTGGAAAGCATTAAATGAGAAGATAATACCGGATGCTGTTGTAGCAGCAAATATTGGTGCTGATCCATACGGCATAAATTGACCTGCAGTATGACCATAGTTTCCTGCGTCAAATCCAGAAATCATTAACATAATAATAGTTAATAATGGCACACCAAGTTTAAATACAGATATTAAACTCGTAAATGAAGTAAGTAATTTAACTGACCAGTAGTTTAATAATGAAAAGATAATGATGATAATAAACACAGCAAACAATCCAGAATTACTGATTGTGCCACCTTTCATTAAACCGGACGTAAATTTAGCCCACTCCCATGGCCATGAACTCATATATTGAACTGCAGAAACGGCTTCAATTGGAATAATTGTAACTAAAGATACCCAGTTTGCCCACGCAGCAATAAATCCTAGTAACGAACCGTGTGTATACTGAGCATAGTTACTCATTCCGCCTGATTGTGGAAACATTGTACCAATTTCAATATAGTTATAAGCGATGGAGCCTATAACTACAAAACCTATAATCCATGAAATAATTGCAGCTGGGCCAGCAATAGAAGACGCCTCCCATGCACCAAATAGCCAACCTGAACCAATGAGTGATCCAAGCCCTAATAGTACAAGCTGCGACAAATTAATTTTTTCACTCTTTTTCTGTTTTCCCATAAAAACTCCTACTATTCATCTTTTTATATTCATATCAAGGTAAATGTACAATGTATACACTTTCTTGTATATGTTGTTATTATACGCATATTAAAATTCAAGTCAAATCAACATTTTATCGCTATTTTTTTGAATACAATTGAATATTAATACGTTATACGACTTCAAAATGCATAAACGTAGCACGCAACAAATTGCCTTTCCCGTCACTATATAAAGTCGATGAAGCATTTTTTATTGATGTTACTCAATTATTCATAAATAGTATATCGGCATCTACAACAATTCATTGCTCATATAAAGGTTAAAGACTGTCATATCAACGGTTCATAGTGAATTTAACCCTAGATTTCAAATTATTTGTTACATATTATACTATTTATTGTATTTTTACATAAATAATTATTAAATATGGATTTTAGAGCCTTTAGATAGTTAATAATTGCATTTTATAATGTTACTCAAATATATAATCACCAATTATACTTATTAAAAATTATAGTTAATAAATATTTTTACTCTAATAAAGTTAAATAACAATAGTTATCAAGATGATGAGTTATTTATTTTATTTTCCTGCTCCCACCATAAGGCTTCTTCAGGGTTATTCACCACTTCCTCATATTCTTTATCTGTTTCTACATTTGGATATGAACCTTTTAATGATTTATTGGAAGTTGACTTAAACATCGTCACAAAGACAATGAGACCAACAACATTGATAAACATTAAATAGTAAGATGGCGCAATTTTTTGTCCAGTTGTCTCTACTAAGGTTGATAAAATAAATGGTGTAAGTCCACCAAAAATTGCAGCACCAATGTTATAAACAAGTGATAACGTGCGCAATCTCACTTTTGTATAGAACATACTCGGTAGTAATGAAGGCATCACACCTTCAAATGTAGCCATAAAACAAGCAATAATTAATAAACCGACAATGACTAGAGGTAAAACTGGTATGCTCATCAGCCAAAATGCAAAGACTGAAAACAAACTAAAGCCAACTAGACCAAAGAGGATAGTTCTTTTATTACCCACTTTATCGCTATACCAACCAAAGAAAAATACTGCTGGAATCATTATAACCATTGTCAATGTACTTAATACGGATCCCATGGCTCCACCTAAATGAATTGTTTGATTTAAGAATGAAGGCATGAACGACAACACCATATAATTTGCCACATTTAAAAAGGCCACTCCTGTAAAACAAACGATAACGTCTTTCCAATAATATTTGAATATGTCTAAATAGGAATATTCTAGTGCTTGTTGTTCTTCTAATGTCGTTTCATAGGCCGGGCTTTCATCAAGGCTTGAACGTAAAATAATGCCTATAATGCCAAATGGTGCTGCTAAAATAAATGGAATTCTCCAACCCCAGTCAGACATTTGTTGGTCACTTAGCAATGCATAAAGCGTACCAACCAATAGGGCCGCCATGATATTGCCTATTAATGTGCCTATTTCTAATCCACTACCTAGCTTACCTCGTGTCTTATCAGGCGCTGTCTCTGCAATATAAGTCATTGCCCCTGCATATTCTCCACCAGTTGAAAATGATTGCACCATACGCACTACTAACAATAGAATTGGTGCCCAAATACCTATTTGTTCCTGTGTTGGCAAGAGCCCTAATAGTAAAGTAGATGCTGCCATAAGTAATATGGTTGTTGATAATACGATTTTCCTCCCATATTTATCACCTAAATGACTGAAAAAAATCCCCCCAATTGGTCGCACAATAAACGCAAATGCAAACACTGCAAAAGTAGAAATAATTTGTAGTTGTGCCGGTAAGTTCCCAAAGAAATTAGCACTTAAAATTACAGCTAATTGTGCATACAAACCAAAGTCAAACCATTCAATTGCATTACCTATACCAGTTGCAACTATACTTTTCTTAGTTTGATCTGAATCTACCTTATTAACATTTTCCTTTTTAAATTTCACAAAAATTACACCCCTTAAAAATTCGCTTACTTTTTTAAATAACCTATGCAACTATCAATAAACAATTTACACTTTTATAAATAGCATAAATTAATAACAACTATAGATATTGCGACAGCATTTATAAAAAATCATCACAGTAATTCTTTGATATAATATAGATAATTCTAATTTTTACATGGAGGTCTATTACCAAATGAAACACATATATTTTAACCATGATGGTGGCGTAGATGATTTAGTATCCTTATTTCTTCTACTACAAATGGATGATGTCAAATTAGTGGGTGTAAGTGCAATCGGTGCTGATAGTTATGTAGAGCCTGCAGTAAGCGCTTCACAAAAAATTATTAATCGCTTTGCTCATTATCCAATTGATGTTGCTGCATCAGTAGAGCGTGGAAAGAACCCTTTTCCTAAAGATTGGCGTATGCACGCATTTTTCATGGATGCTTTACCGATATTAAACGAACCTGTTAAAGCACAACATGCACAGATGCTGTCACATCATGCATACGAAGATATTATTGAAAAGTTACATAACGCTACAGAAAAAATTACATTATTATTTACTGGACCATTAACAGATCTGGCAAAGGCACTTACTGTTGATCCTACAATCACTGAACATATTGAACGACTGGTTTGGATGGGCGGTACTTTCTTATCAAAAGGAAATGTCGAGGAGCCTGAACATGATGGTACTGCAGAGTGGAATGCTTTTTGGGACCCTGAAGCAGTCAAGACCGTCTTTGATACAGACATCAAAATTGATATGGTTGCATTAGAAAGCACAAATCAAGTACCTTTGACCTGGGATATTAGACAGGCCTGGGCAAATGAAAGGCAGTACACTGGTGTAGACTTCTTAGGTGTCAGCTATGCAGCTGTTCCACCATTAACGCACTTCCAGACTAACTCAACTTATTTTCTATGGGATGTCTTAACTACTGCTTATACGGGATGCCCAGACCTCGTGAAACAAAAGACAGTCATGGCATCAGTATATACAAACGGACCAAGCCAAGGTCAAACATATATAGATGAACAAGCAGGTAGACCCCTCGCGGTAGTCTATCACGTTGACCATGATAGGTTCTTCAAGTTTATGACTGATTTAGCGAAACGTGTAAAAGATTAAATCCGCTATATAGCTTTCATCTATGCAAACCTATAACTGTCATTAGTAGTAATTATTAATCTTTAATTAAATTACAAAACATAAAAATATCAAAGCATAAAAAAGACCCTTAAACTTCAACCGTTGATAAATTGACTTAGTATCTTACTTTAAGCCTTTATCTAAAATGGTTAAGCTTTTAAGGGTCTTACATTATCTATATTCTATACGTGGCGAGTCACAGTATCTACTGGTAATCTATATGAATCATGACCAGGATTTTTCTCTTTACCAATTGCAACAATCATCACTGGTTCATAACGTTCTGGGTCAAGGTCAAATGCTTCTGCAATTTGATCACGTTCAAATCCACCAATTGGGTTTGTATCGTAACCATATGCTCTTGCTACTAACATAAATTGCATTGCTGCTAAACTACTATCTATTTTAATGATGTCATTCATTTCTGCTTTTGATAAACTTTTATAGTATGGTAATACTTTAGCTAACATTTCATCTTTAACATCTTCTGGCATCATCCCATGCTCTACAGCACTATTATAAATTTCTTCACCGTGCTCGTAGTTTTGCATATCCCCAAAGATGACTACCATTGCTGCTGAAGTATCATTTTGTCTCGTATTAAAGCGAATAAGTGGTCGTAATTTATCTTTACCTTCGTCACTTTCTACTACTAAGAAACGCCATGGCTGCATATTTACAGAAGAAGGTGCCTTCGTTGCTTTTTGTATGATTTCGTCCATTTCTGCTTGAGGTATTTTAACAGTTTCATCAAATACTTTAACTGATTTTCTATTCATTACTACATCTTCAAAATTATTATTAATCATGTTCAATGCTCCTTAATTATTTTTTACAAAATCAAATTATACTCAATTTATTACGGATTACAAATCATCTGTTTATAAAATTACCAAATATTATTTTACATATCTTTAAAAATAACTTCTAAACACAAAAAATGCACATTTCTTTAATTAGAAATGTGCATTTTCATATCATATTATTAATTCACTTCAAAAATTCAATTTACATTTAATTATTAATAGATATTTTCTTTATACCTGGCTTAACAAAGCACATTGCAATAATACCTATAACTGCTGCAATGACTGCTGAAATAAACATTGATGAATAACCATAAGATGTTACTAAGATTCCTGTTAAAGTCGGAGCGATAATCGTAGCGGAATTCACGAAAAAGTGTGTCATTCCACCATATGTTCCAGTCTTTTTAGGTGCTGTATCAATAATGACTGCCCAATAAACGGCATTTGGTAAGAAGATACAAGCATTACCTAACATCATCAAAAACATAATCCAGGCAATATTGTTAGTTGTTGGAATAATCAAGAAACAAATCGCCGCTAAAGTCATTCCAAAAATAGCTAAACCGGATCTGGCAATTCTAAGACTGCCTGTTTTATAACGTAACCAGTCCGAAAGTCTACCACCAAAATACGCAGTAAAACAAGCCCCAATCCATGGAATCATACCTAAATACCATAACGAATGTATTTCAAAATGATATTCATCTTGTAAATATTTTGGTGTCCAAGTTAATATTAAAAAGTTTATGTATTGGAAGCCAAAGTAGCCAATCATATTAAACACAAGCGTCGGACTCTTGAAAAAATGATACCATTTTTCATGCGCATTGTGTTCTGTTTCTACAGTTTTTTCACCTTCGACTGTTGATTCAGTAGAACGTATTGCCGTTAATTCTTCTTTAGACACATGTTTATTATCTTCTGGATAGTCTGTAAACACTTTATACCATATGATAATCCAAATAAGTCCAATAAGCCCTAATAAAACAAATAATACACGCCAATTAGAAATCGTTAAGAATCCTGATACAATTGGTGCCGTAATCAATGCACCTAATGGTACACCAATCAAGCCAAGCGCAGACAGTAATCCGCGTTCCTTTGGTGCAGCCCAGTTAGCATTTGTTTTACTAATTGTCGAAAAGATTGGACCTTCTGACACACCAAATAATACACGCATCAATCCAAATCCAGCAATTGCTGATCCACCAAACAATGCCATGCCTATTTCACCTGCAAAAGCCATACCGATTTCAAACAGTGACCATAATGTTCCAGCCACTAGCCATACAAACTTCGGTCCTTTTTTGTCTGCAGTAATGCCTCCAAATAACGAACCAAGCATATAACCATATCCAAAGTAGCCTAATATAGCACCCCAAGCAATATTATCAAAACCAAATTCCTTAATAATATCTTCTTGAGCATATGAAATAGCACCACGATCAACATAATTAATCATAGTCATTACGATGATCATCGTAATGATAAAGTATCGATAATTTTTCACCTTGCTCCCCCCATGTTTAAACACTTAAATCATAAGAAAACTTAACTCTATTTGTAAGCGTTGTCAATATAATTTTTTAATTAATTTGATTTTTCAAAAAACTAAAAATCCAAAAACCCTTGTAACGACAACAATAATGTCACTTAAAATTTTAATTTAAAATATAATCTTTCTATTTATTATGTCTTTCATTCTAATGATAAACTCATGGTCATTTGCTCCACTTGATATCCTAACGCAGTATAAAAACGCTGTACCGTATTACTTGTGAAGACATTTAATTTTAAAGTCAGAAGTCCTTGATCCTGTGCATACTTTTGAATAAAGTTTATTAATTCCTTTGCAATATGCATCCCTCTATATTCCTCAAACACGTAAAGCTCATAAATAAATCCATATGCTTGTTGTGTTAAATAATCAAATTTTGTATCAAATAATATAAAACCTTTAATCGATTCCCCTTCTTTCCACACAAAGTATCGTGCACCTTTTGACACTAATTCTTTCGATAATGCTTTAAGTGCATCATCAGATACAGCTATTTGACAATTCATAGCCTCTTTAAACAAATAGGGTACTGCGTTATAAATCACTTTCAAATCTTTATTCGTCGCTAATTTAATAAACATTTGATCACTTCCTTCTATTATTATGTTTACTATTTATTTGATTGTTTTCATTGCCATAAACCACACTAAAAACTATTCTAATTGTACTCAAATCATATAACACAAAACATTGTTGTATATTTACGTTTTATTTTTTAGAACTAATATTAAATTTTAAATAATATTCTACAAAAATTACCTATAATTTAGTTTAATCACTAGATATATTAAATTTTTATAGTAAAATAAGAGAGGTGGTTTTTTACCATGTGCTGTATTTTCATAATTCAAAAGTAAAAAATACACATTTACATGGTATAATTTAACTATTCATACAAACAACAAGACTACTACTATTTCTTAATACAGAGAAACTACTGTATCTAGACTAAGGTATGACCAAAGTAAGTTAACATTTGAAATAACCACTTACTTTTTGTTACATTCTACCTTATAAAAATTAAGAAAAAAATTGAAAAAGAGGTAAAACAATGAAGTCTATATCCGTTATAGTAACTTACTACAACTCAGAAGATTATATAGAGAGATGTCTAAATAGTCTTAAACATCAGCGATTCCAAGATTTCGAATTAATCTTAGTGAACGATGGTTCAACGGACCAATCTAAAGTCATCGCTACACAAATACTTAAAGATTGGGATATTACCGTTAAAGAAATTGATTTAGAACAAAATATGGGCCATGCACACGCAAGAAATGTGGCAATGAAATCAGTAGAAGCGCCCTACTTCGTTTTTGTAGATTCAGATGATTATCTCGCTTCTTACGCCCTATCATTCTATATGAAAAACTTGAATCATTTTGATGCTTTAATCGCACCAATTCACTCATTTACACTTGATATTCCTCAATATGTGGATCAAAATCTTGTAAGAGTTAGTTACTTAGATACGAAAGAAAATTCTAATCAATTTTTACGTAAGCATTCTGCGTGTAATATCGTCTTTAAAACTGCTATCGTCCATGGACACAACATACAGTTTAATGAAGATTTAAATATATTTATTGACTGGTCATTTGTACTAGAATTTATTAAATATGCTAATAAATTCGTACGTGTCAGTCGCTTCCCTTTCTATATTAAAGGAGAAGTATATGATCCATTTTTAAAACCGACGTTATCTAAACAAGACTTTGGCGTAATCTTTAACGATTATGTTTATAGCTTTAGTGACTCAGTCAAACGTGCGTCAAGACAAGAAAACAAAGCATTCATTCGCAATAAAATGAAAAACTTACTGAAGCATTCATTCGAACCGTCATTGAGAAAGACACCAGAACGTTACGAACAACATAGTGAATTATTACCAAAAGTAGTACGTTCATTATTCCCGTCTATTATAAAAAATGAAAAACCTTTATTTATTATAGAAATGCTATTATTGATGTTTAACAAACGTAATAAAGCATTTAAAGTCAATCGCATACGCAAAAATACGAGATTATTGAAAAGTGTTGTTCTAAAAAGGAAAAATAAAAATCGTGCACACTATCAATTAACCGATAACATCGATAAAGTAAATCCAAGAACGATTGTTTTTGAATCATTTGGTGGTAAAAATTATAGCGATAGCCCTAAATATATTTATGAATATATGATGAAACATTATCCTCAATTAGAATTTATTTGGGTATTCAAAAGTCCAGACAAAGCCTTTTTACCTGGTCCAGCTAAAAAAGTAAAGAAAGGCTCTGCTGCTTACTATGATGCATATTCAAGAGCTAAATATTGGGTGTCTAACGCTAGATTACCGCTTTATTTAAATAAAAAACCAAACCAAGTCTACATACAGACATGGCACGGTACACCTTTAAAACGATTAGCAAATGACATGAAAGTCGTTCGTATGCCAGGTACAACAACGGATAATTATAAACGTAATTTCCGTGAAGAAACTAATCGTTGGGATTACCTTATCTCACCAAATGCATATTCATCTAAAATATTCGAGACAGCTTTCTGGATGCCACCCGAAAAAATCTTAGAAATTGGATACCCTAGAAATGATGTCTTAGTAAACAGAGCGAATGACCAAGCATTTATACAACAAATTAAAGAAAATCTAAACCTTCCAGAAGGTAAAAAGGTCATTATGTATGCTCCTACTTGGCGAGATGATGAATTTGTGAAAAAAGGTAAATATCTATTCGACTTAAAAATTGATTTAGATAATTTACAACAAAAGCTAGGCGACGACTATGTTGTATTACTAAGAATGCATTATCTAATTTCAAATGCGTTAGACCTACGTGGTTACGAAGACTTTGCAATAGACGTATCAAATTACAGCGATATTTCAGAGCTATATCTAATTTCTGATTGTTTAATTACAGATTATTCATCAGTTATGTTCGATTTCGGTGTATTAAAACGCCCTCAAATCTTCTTTGCTTATGACTTAGATAAATATGACCAAGACCTACGTGGATTCTATCTTGATTTCCACAACGACTTACCAGGTCCAATTTATAAAGATGCTTATCAATTAGCAGATGATTTACAGAACTTAGATAAAATTACCAATGACTACCAAGGTAAGATTGATAAATTTTATAATGATTTCTGTTCAATAGAAAATGGTAAAGCTTCAAAAGCAATTTCAGACTTAATAACTGAAAAATAATTTCTATTTAAATCTGTGCTAAAATTAATAAACTCCAAATAAGATCATTAAACTAAAACCACCAACAAATGGGATACTCCCTAATTTGTTGGTGGTTTTTAATTGATATATCTTAACCCCCTTCTACATATAACTTGCTTGAGAGCGTACTCTAAGGTGTAACGTAACGTTATAAAAATTAGGAGGTAATATGATGGGTAAATTTAATTCATTAAACAACAAAGTCGTAGTCATTACCGGGGGAGCAAAAAATCTAGGTCGCTTATTAAGTGAAACCTATGCAAGAGAGGGTGCAAATATTATCATTCATCATCATAATGATAACAGTTTAAAGCAAGCTAATCATACTTTAGAAACCGTCAAAGACTTAGGAGGTAACGGCGCAATCTTTTCTGGTGACTTAACTCAAATCGAAAATATCCAAGCTTTATTTGCATTTACCGAAAAAACTTTCGGAAAAATTGATATCGCTATCAATACAGTGGGTAAAGTATTAAAACAACCAATTGCAGATACCAGTGAAGAAGATTTCGACATAATGCAATCTATCAATGCCAAACAGGCATATTTTTTTATTAAATATGCAGAACAGTATATGAATGATGACGGGAAAATCATTTCAATTGCAACATCATTGTTAGCAGCATATACAGGTTTCTACTCAACGTATGCAGGTGAAAAAGCACCACTAGAACATTATACAAGAGCTGCTTCTAAAGAGTTTATGGCACGTGGTATTTCTGTAAATAATGTGGCACCAGGACCAATGGATACACCTTTCTTTTATCCGCAAGAATCTGACGATGCTGTTGCTTTCCATAAATCGCAAGCATTACACAATCAACTCACACAAATTGAAGATATTGCGCCAATCGTCAAATTTCTCACTTTAGAAGGTTGGTGGATTAACGGTCAAACGCTATTTGCAAATGGGGGTTATACGACAAGATAAATGGAGGTTTTAAAGATGCAATATTTTATAGCAGATTTCTTAAATCCAAATACGCAATTAAGCATCATTGACGGGCAAGGTGAAATCATTGATCAACAAACCGTACGAATAGAACCAACAGAGTATGTCAACCAGCTTGCAGAGTATATCATTGAACTGTCTCACGAAAACCACTTATATCATGATGATATTAAAGCAATCGGACTTAGCATCACAGATATCAGTGCCATCAATTATTCAGAATTAGCACAACTAAAAACTGATTTAGAAAGTAAATTCGGCTTCAGTGCGTACATTGAACAAGATCATGATAATCTAGTTCAATCTCTTATTCAGTATAAATAACAACTAGATTAAATCTATTAAATTAACCATAACAATGATTAACTAAAAAACACCGCAATTGCAATATAGGAGCGTTTATAATGAATGTAAAGCAGGCAGCAGAAAAAATTGGCATGAGTGCACACACAATTAGATACTATGACAAATCCGGATTATTTCCATTTATTGAACGCGATCAAAATGGTAATAGAGATTTTAAGGAAGAAGACCTCTATTGGATAGAATTTGTGAAGTGTATGAGAGAAACACATATGCCTATTGTACAAATCAAACAAATTGCAGAACTCTATCATCAAGGTCCAGCAACTAAAAACGATAGGATTGAAATATTGAAGCTACACCAACAAAATCTCATGCAACAAAGTACCTTAATCGAAGAAGCATTAAACACTTTAGAACATAAATTTACGCTTATTGAAAAGGAATAACATCGTTTGGGAGAATTTAATATAAAATAATATATAACGCGAAGTCGACCTTGAATAGCAGTAACTAAATGCTTATCTATTAAACCATCCGTCGTTTGTTGTACCCAAATTCCATACCAAAAAAGCAGTGAAGTCACGTTAGTTATAACGTTATCTTCACTGCTTTATTTATATATGCTATATAATCACTATTGGTGAGTGGAATTATTTAATAGTTCCAGCATCTTTGTCATGTACACCATGACGATAGAAATCAATATATTCTGGTTCTAATGGTTTCTTACCTCTGATGATATCAGCTGCTCTTTCAGCCATCATTAGTACTGGAGAGTGAATATTACCATTAGTCGTACGTGGCATTACAGATGCATCTACTACACGTAGGTTTTCCATACCATGTACTTTAAATGTATCTGGGTCAACAACTGACAGTTCATCAGATTTAGGTCCCATTTTACAGCTACATGATGGATGTAATGCTGTTTCACCATCACGCTTAACCCATTCGATAATTTCTTCGTCTGTTTGAACTTCAGGTCCTGGTGAAATTTCTCCACCGTTAAATGGATCTAATGCTTTTTGAGACAAGATGTTTCTTGCAACTTTGATTGCTTCTACCCATTCACGTTTATCTTCTTCTGTTGATAGATAGTTAAATACAAAGTCTGGTTTTTCGAACGGATCTTTAGATTTAATCTTCAAATGACCACGAGAATTTGAGTACATTGGACCAACGTGAACTTGGTATCCGTGTGCTGTTGGCGCTTTTGTACCATCATATCTTACAGCAATTGGTAAGAAATGGAACATTAAGTTTGGATAATCTACTTCGTCATTTGAACGTACGAATCCGCCGCCTTCGAAATGGTTAGATGCTGCAGCACCTTTACGTCCGAAGATCCATTGTAAACCAATAAATGGCATTTTTAATTTATTTAAACTTGGTTGCATTGATACAGGTTCTTTACATGCATGTTGCACATATACTTCTAAATGGTCTTCAAAGTTTTCACCGACACCAGGTAAGTGTAAACGTGGCTCGATACCAACTGAACGTAGGTGTTCTGAATCACCAATACCAGATAATTGTAATAATTGTGGAGAGTTGATTGCCCCACCTGATAAAATAATTTCTTTTGCTTCTACAGTATGTTCTTTACCATTTTTCTTAAATGTAACACCTGTCACTTTATTATTACCTTCGAAATTCAATTTAGTAACGAATGCACGTGTTTGTACGTCTAGATTTTTACGTTTCATTGCTGGGTGTAAATAAGCTCTTGATGCTGATACACGACGTCCGTTGTGTACTTGGCTATCGAAAGGTCCGAAACCTTCTTGACGGAAACCATTCACGTCAGGTGTTTTATTATATCCTGCTTCTACTCCTGCATTAAAGAATGCTTGGAATAATGGGTTTGTAGCTGGACCACGACGTAATTTAATCGGACCATAATGTCCACGATATGGATCATCTTTAGTTGAGCCGAAAGTTGTTTCTAATCGTTTAAAGTATGGTAAACAATGTGCAAAATCCCATTTCTCCATACCTTCTGGTTTAGCCCATTTTTCATAGTCCATTGGGTTACCACGTTGATAAATCATACCATTGATAGAACTTGAACCACCTAATACTTTACCACGTGCATGGCCTACTTTACGTCCATCCATATGTGGTTCTTCATTTGTTTCATAAATCCAGTCATATAGCTTGTTACCTGCTGGGTACATTAATGCTGCTGGCATTTGAATTAATAGGTCCCAAGGATAATCACTACGTCCTGCTTCTAATACAAGTACGTTTTTTGAAGCATCTTCACTTAATCTGCCTCCTAATACTGAACCAGCACTTCCGCCACCAATGATAATATAATCATAAGATTTTCTCATTTTTATATTGCCTCCTAAAATTTATGTCTAACTTTGTGTTTATTTATATTTTCTTAAAAGTATTATTTGCCAAACCAATTCACAGGTTCTGGGTTTGTGTTACGTAGAATATGTTTTTCTTCTTGATATTCAGCTAAGCCAGCTTTACCAAGTTCTCTACCAATACCTGATTGTTTATAGCCACCCCATGGTGCTTGTGCAAAGTATGGGTGGAAATCATTAATCCAAACTGTACCCATCTTCAATTTGTTTACCACACGTTCTGCTTTAGAAATATCATTTGTAAATACGCCGCCTGCTAAGCCATAAATAGAGTCGTTAGCTATTTCAATAGCTTCTTCTTCAGTTGAAAAGCCTTCTACTGTTACAACTGGGCCAAATACTTCTTCTTGCACGATACGCATTGATGTATCACAATCAGTGATTACAGTTGGCTCAAAGAAGAATCCATCTTTTAAGTCTTCACGTTCTGGGCGTTTACCACCAACAGCAATTGTTGCATTTTCAGATTTCGCTACTTCCATATAGCCTTCAATTTTTTCACGGTGTTCAGCTGAAATCACAGGACCCATTTCAGTTTCAGCATCAAATCCATTACCTAATTTGATACGTTTAACTCTATCGATTAATGCAGCCTCAAATTTGTCTTTGATGTCATTATGGACAATAATTCTCGCACCAGCTGAACAAACTTGACCTGCATGGAAGAATCCACCATTTAAAGCTTGATCAACAGCTAAATCGAAATCTGCGTCATCAAAGATAATATTTGGATTTTTACCGCCTAATTCTAATGCAATATTTGTCACATTGTCTGCAGCATTTTTCATAATATGTTTACCTGTTTGAATACCACCAGTAAACGATACTAAGTCTACCTCTTTATGTGATGATAATGGCTCACCGACTTCTGAACCCTTACCTAATACTAAATTAATTACCCCTTTAGGGAATCCTACTTCTTCCATCAATTCAAATACACGAATCGTTGTTAACGGAGTAATTTCACTTGGTTTCATGACTAATGAACAACCTGTTGCTAATGCAGGTGCTATCTTCCAAGAAGCTTGGAGTAATGGATAGTTCCAAGGTGTGATTTGAGTAACAACACCGATTGGTTCTTTGATAATTTTACTTTCTGTATTTGGAATTGGTGAATCAACAATTTCTCCACCATCTTTGTCTGCTAAACCAGCAAAGAAATTAAATACATTAGCAATATCGTCCATATCAGCATAAGATTCTTCTAACGTTTTACCAGTGTCTAGCGTTTCAAGTTTCGCTAACTCTTCACGATGTTTTACGATTAAATCAGCAATCGCTCTTACTTTCTTGCCACGATTCTCACTTGTTTCATTTGCCCATTCACCTTTTTCGAATGAACGTCTTGCCGCTAAAATTGCACGTTCGCTATCTTCTGCTGTACCTTCTGCAACTTCAAAAATCACTTCTTGATTATATGGATTAATAATTTCTCTTGTTTCTTTATTTGAGCTTTCAACCCACTCACCATCGATAAATTGACGACGAGATAAATTACTTACAAGTTCCATTAAAATTACCTCCGTTAAGTTTGTTAAATTTTTATTTAACGAATTTTATAGATTTTATGTTAGCATAGTAATTGAAAGGGTGTCAAACGCGTTTAAGTATAAATGATTAATTCAACGCATATGACGCGTTCTCATAAAAACTTTACCCATATAGATAAATTTTAATAATGGGTAGGAGGTATATGTCGTGGTAAAAATAAATGATCCTGAACATCAATTAGAAACAGCAAAAGATATTTTCATTAATGCAATTGGTGAGACGATGGACTTATATGGCATTAATCGTAGTGTAGGAAACCTTTATGGCACAATGTTATTCGAAGACAGCATGACGCTAGATGAAATGCGTGAAGAATTACAGATGAGTAAGCCAAGCATGAGTGCAGGCGTTAAAAGACTACAAGAGTTTGATATCGTCAAGCAAAAATTCACTCGTGGTAGCCGCAAACAACACTTTGTAGCTGAAAAGGATTTCTTCAATTTCTTTGGTAATTTTTTCCCAAGGAAATGGCGTCGTGAAATTGTAATCAATACAGAAGCTGTTCATAAAGCAATAGCAATTATTGACACACTCAATGACAGAGAAGGTATAGACGAAGCCGTAAAAGCTGAAGGTAACGATATCAAACAGCAATTAATTGATACTTTGCCATACTTTGAATGGCTAGAAAATATTAGCCATGCAATTGAAACAGGCGAAATTTATAAACACTACCCTATTCCTGAACAAAAGTATAAATATTAACTTTGACACTTTATGTATTACTATTCATATTTACTTTATTTAACTGCATGATACTTAGTTAACAGGATGCATTCGCTGCCCCTATTTCATATCAATGGAACTGAGGGGCTATTTTTATGCTTTAATATATCTTCTTAGTACTTATATATACCACTTTGATTACCACGACCTGCCACTCACTATTACAAAATGCATATAAAGGGACAAACGAATTTATCTCAGCACATGCATAAAGGTGCTAAAACATATGGTACCTTCATCACAAACATGTCTCTTTAAACATGATCCATTATTTTATATGCTAACGCTTAAATCTAAAAAAGCAGGTTGGAACATTTAAAATATTCCAACCTGCTTATGCATCTATTAACACTTATAAATAAGTGACTGTTATGTTTTATGATTTAAAAAACGGATTATAAATTATCGTCTTCTTCTTTTTCTTTAACTTGAATAATTCTCAGTGATCGACGTTCTACTTCACGATATTTATCCGCACGTCTTTCGAGTTTCAGCCTATCTCCCTCTAATGTTCGCATAAATGAAATCATCATGATTACAAATATAGCAATCAGCGGCACACTAGCTAATATAGATGCCGTCTTCAAGACATCTAACGCATGTTCTCCACCAACAAGCATTAATGAATATGGTAATAAACTCAATGCAAATGCCCAGAATAATCTGTTAGCACGTAAAGGTTCACCGATAACATGCTTCTGCGTAGCAGCTGCTAAGATATATGATGCTGAGTCAAATGTTGTTACCAAGAATAAGAATGCTGCGATTAAGAATAAAATAATTGTTAAGTTCGGGAATGGTAATTGATGCATAACTTCAATAATCGTTGATTCTGCACTATGGCTATTCAAGAAATTAATTACATTAAATTGACCTGAAATTTGCAGATAAACTGCATAGTTTCCGAAAATACCAAAGAACATCATACAACCTAACGTACCATAACCTATTGTTCCTAAAATAATTTCTTTCAATGTTCGACCTTTTGAGATACGGGCAATGAATAAACCAATAAATGGCGCATAAACTATCCACCACGACCAATAGAATATTGTCCATTGTTGTGGGAAATTTGTATCTTTACGTCCATCAATACCGCCAAACGGTTCAAGCCAAGTCGCCATTTGGAAGAAGTTTTTCAACATATCACCAAATGATGTCACTGTAGTTTCCATAATAAATACCGTCGGACCTACAATAAAGACAAACGCTAATAATAATAGTGAAATCCAGACGTTCACATCACTGAGCACTTGAATTCCTTTCTTCAATCCACTATATGAACTGATACCAAATACAAGCGTAATCAATAATAATATAATGGTGCGCATAACCATATTATGACCATCTAGACCAGTCAATCGTTCAATTCCTGCTGAAATTAATGGCACACCTAATGCTAGTGATGTTGCTGCACCACCTAATAAACCAAAGATAAATACAATATCAACTAATTTACCTAAGAATTTATCAGTTTGCCCCTTTAGTATCGGACGACAAGCCTGACTTATTTTGAAAATCGGTTTTTTCTTAATAAATACTAAGTAACCAATTGGTAACGCCGGTAATACATAAATTGACCAGGCAATAGGTCCCCAGTGGAACATCCCATATGTAGTTGCGTACTCTAATGCACTATCTGTCATACCTTTTCCATCATGTGGTGGCACTTGATAATAATACGCCCACTCAATGATACCCCAATATAATATATCTGAGCCGATACCAGCACAGAATAACATTGAAGCCCAACTAAAGTTATTAAATTCAGGCTTATCTGTAGCCTTACCTAATGTGACATTTCCATATTTACCAAATGCTATATATAGCACAAAACCAAAAATTACTAATCCAAGTAATAAATATACCGAGCCAAGAGAATTCGAAACTGCTTTGTTTAAGTTAGTGATAACTTCTTGGCTTGCTTTAGGAAACACAATCATAGGAATAACTGCAAATAACAATACAACAACTGTCCCTATAAAAGTGGTCCAATCCATAACTCTATTTTTTTTCACTTTTGAGCACTCCTCATAATTGAATAGTATGTAAAAGTTTAACGAAATTCGCGTCCATTTTTGCTAAACCATTTAATTATTCACATTCATGAGCCTAACGAACTTTAAATAATAATGCAAATTACATTCAAAAAACACAATTCAAAAAGATGAATAATTATATAAATGTAATTATTTATCATCTTTAGAAAATCGCCACAATCACAGTGTTAAATTTAAACTTAACAAAATGAACAAATCTTACAAACTTAACATTGTGTATTTTTATGCACTTATTACGTATAAATATTTGTTTATATTTTTTTATTTTGCGGCATAAAAAAAACAGAATATTTTAATAAATTAGCCCCAATCAACAAATAATAACTCATAGAATAGCGCATGAATTTTATGACTTAATTATTCTATAACTGACAGTCAAAATAACAGTATGATTCACCCTATTTAAAAGTAATTCTATAAACAAACTTTTTTATACCAATACTATATAATAGAAGAAAGACAGATAATTATTAAAATTAAAGGAGCTTACAATGACCAAAAAAAATATTATTAATTATTGGGATAAACGCGCCGCATCATTTAGCACTGATAAAGTAGCCGAATTAGAAAGTCACCATGCCCAAAAATGGCTCAATGAAATAAGTAGAATTAAAAAAATAAAACCTGGCATGCGTATTTTAGATATTGGAACTGGAGCAGGATTTTTAGCAATTCTTTGTGCTCAAGCAGGCGGAACTGTATGTGGTATCGACCTTTCCCCAGATATGATTAAAGCTGCTCAAGAGAATAAGCAAAAATTCAATCAGCAAGTCACATTTGAAGTTATGGATGCAGAACAATTATTGTTTGAAGATTGCACGTTCGATCTTGTTATTGCGCGAAATGTGACCTGGTTATTGCCTAATACTGCCAAGGCATATTCAGAATGGTTACGTGTGTTAAAAGTAGACGGTACATTAATTAACATTGATGCAGATTACGGTAATACATCCTTTGAATCTTATAATGACATTCCTAATGATCATGCACATCATAAACTAGGTGAACAAATGCTTCATGAAAGTGAAACATTAAAGAACGGAATCGCAATCAATTCATACCGTCGCCCTCATTATGACCAAACGGTTTTAACACAACTTGGTTTATCATCTATTCATGTCGATGAAACTGTTTACCAACGTATTTATCAAGAGCAAGATCAATTTTATAATCCTACCCCTATATTTTTAATTGCCGTCACAAAATCCTGACTTTAAAGTTAAAGTTATTACAGTTCGTGGATATTTTATGACAGTTATCGTATCAAAGTGTTAACGGCTTGCGTTCTAACACAATTTTTATCATACTATAGTTGAAATAAGTAAAAGGAGTGGTAAGAATGAACAAAGAACAATTGGATAAAGTAAAAAATGGTAAAGGCTTCATCGCTGCATTAGACCAAAGCGGCGGCAGCACACCTAAAGCGCTTAGTGATTATGGCGTTACTGAAGATCAATATAATAGTGAAGACGAAATGTTTAAACTTGTTCACGATATGCGTACACGTATCGTTTCATCACCTGCCTTCACTTCAGATAAAATTGTAGGGGCTATTCTTTTCGAACAAACGATGGATCGTGAAGTCGAAGGTAAGCATACTGGAGATTACTTAGCTGACAAAGGAATTGTACCATTCTTGAAAGTTGATAAAGGTTTGGCTGACGAACAAGATGGTGTACAAGTTATGAAACCTATTCCTGATTTAGATGCATTATTAAGCCGAGCTAATGATCATAAGATTTTCGGTACAAAAATGCGTTCAAATATCCTTAAATTCAACAAAGATGGTATAGATTCAGTTGTTAAACAACAATTTGATATTGCTAAACAAATAATTGCTGCAGGCCTTGTACCAATTATTGAACCAGAGGTTAATATTCACTCTGAAGACAAGGCAGAAATCGAAGCTTATTTAGCAGAAGCAATCGCTAAAGAGTTAGACAACTTAACAGAAGATCAATTAGTGATGTTGAAATTATCAATTCCTACAAATGCAAATCAATATGAATCATTAATCAATCATCCAAACGTAGTACGTGTTGTTGCTCTATCTGGTGGATATAGTAGAGAGGATGCTAATGCATTACTTAAACAAAATAATGGTTTAATCGCAAGCTTCTCTCGTGCATTAATCAATGATCTAAATGTAAATCAATCAGATGAAGAGTTCGATAAAGTTTTAGGTGACACAATCGATTCTATCTATGATGCATCAGTTAATAAAGGGTAATCGTTGAACTGCAAACTATTGATTGTCGATACTCATTTCCCAGGAAATGAAAAGCACTGTAAATCAATAGACAATTTTAAATATGCGTTCTGTTTGAGACATAAATAGTTCAGATTCAAATAAAAACGTCATTTTCTATAATAAAACAGAAATTGACGTTTTTTCATGAGCATGATATATTCATAGATTAAGTCAGCATAAATAATTAAAATAACACGAAAAAGTCGATTGAACTCATTGCTCAATCGACTTTTTTCTATGATTCAATTCATATCAAAGCTACTATTGCTCTTGATTTTTCGTAAATGCTACATGCTCATCACTGTGTTTACGACTACCTTGTGTCATGTATAATACGAGTGCAATTAAATACCAAGCTATAACAATCAACCATTCTGATGGCCAAGCAAGTGAAGAAGGCATTCCAGGCATATAAATTAATAAGAATCCCACACTTAAAACAATGGCCACTATACCGACAAACATGCCATTTCTAATATGATATGGACGCTTTAAATCTGGCTGTGATTTACGTAGTTTAATAAATGAAATCGCTACTAATAAGTATCCTAATACTACTCCGATACCGCCTGCATTGACAATCCAAACTAATGCTGGACGTCCAAGAAGTGGTGCTACAAAGGCAAGTACTCCTAAAAAGATAATACCGTGTGTTGGTGTTTTATATTTAGGATGAATATAAGCAAACCATTTGGGAATCATACCATTATTTGCCATTGCATATAAGATACGACTACCACCTATAATAAAAGCATTCCAACTAGTAATAATACCTGCGACACCACCTAATACAAGTAACACCCCAAAGCCACTGTGTCCAAAAAGATTAACCATTGCATCAGCAGTTGCCAAATTACTTGTCGTAAGTGCTTTTGGCGATAGTCCAGCAGCTACACCAAAGACAATTAATAAATAAAAAATCACAGAGGCGATAATGGATAATATTAAAATACCTCCAATTTTCTTAGAAGGTGCCTTAACCTCCTCGGCAATCTGTGGAATAACATCAAACCCAACAAATAAAAATGGGATCATCATAAGTACTGACATCGTACCACCAAGTCCATTTTCAAATGGTGTTAAATGACTAAAGTTACCGTTAAATCCTGCACCAAATACGAGCAATAGACCTACTGCAACAATAAAAATAGTAAAGACGGTTTGCATAATTGCAGCTGGTTTTACACCAAAGTAATTTAATGATGTTAATATAATGCTACCTACAGATCCAATTAACACCCATGTAAAATAAACATCCCATCCTGCAATGTTCCACATCAAACCTTGATGTTTAAATGGGATGACATAATCAATAACGGTAGGCAGTGCCACCGCTTCAAATGTAATCACTGAAACATAACCAAATAGTACAGACCAACCTGAAATAAATGCAATACCCGGTGAAAATGCCTTCTTTACAAATACAAAGCCACCTCCTGTTTCCGGGATTGCAGAAGCAAGTTCTGCATATGTTAAACCAATCACTATGACCAATATACCACCAATGACAAATGCGATAATACTACCAACAAAGCCTGCAGTCGACACCCATTCTCCAGATAAGACAACCCATCCCCATCCTAACATGGCGCCTATCGCTAAAAATAAGACATCTACTACATTCATTGTTTTATTAAATTGTGATTTCATCAGCATACCCCTTTTAATGAATTTAAAATTTAATATGTGAGAATAGGTTGAAATGACCTAAATTTTGCATGTCACTCCAACCTATTCACATTCAAACTACATTAATGCTAATAAAGTAGTTGTTACTACAAAATTTTAAAATGTAATCTATAATCCAACTGATAAATATTTAGTTTCTAAGTAAGGCTCAATGCCCTCTGTTCCACCTTCTCGACCATATCCACTTTCTTTTAGACCACCAAATGGCGCATGTGCAGCAGAAGGACCACCGTCATTCCATCCAATCACACCATAGTCAAGTTCACTAAATAATTTCAAGCCTGTTCGATAATCATTAGTGAAGAAATACGATGCTAACCCAAATTCAGTATCATTTGCGATGCCAATAACTTCATCTAAATCTTCATATGTCATTACTGGCGCTATCGGACCAAAGGTTTCTTCGAACATCGGTTTCATCTCTAATGTTGCATTGGAAATGACGACTGGCTTTAAGAAATTACCGCCAAGTGATTTAATTTCGTCAATACTTCTTGATAACGTTGCACCCTTCGCTTCACAATCTGTAATATGTGTTAAGACTTTTTCTACTGCTTCATTATCGATCAATGGTCCAATATCTACTTCTTCCAATCCATTACCAATAGTTAATGCATGCACTTTATCAGTAAGTTTTTGAACATATTCATCCGCAATCGCTTTATGCACAAAAATTCTATTAGCACAAATACACGTTTGACCAGCATTTCTAAATTTAGAAGCAATCGTCCCATCCACTGCAGCATCTATATCAGCGTCTTTGTGCACGATAAACGGTGCTAATCCACCTAGTTCCATCGTCGCATTTTTAACTGTGTCAGCAGATTGTTCGATTAACTTTTTACCAACACCAGTAGAACCTGTAAATGTTACTTTATTAATTCTTGGATGTTTAGTGAAGATGTCTCCTGCATCTCTACCTGAAGCGATAATATAAGAAATGGCATCTTCTGGTATACCTGCCTCATGTGCTAGTTCCACTAACTTAATTGTTGTTAATGGTGTTTTAACTGCGGGTTTACAAACAATCGTACATCCAGCCGCTAATGCTGGTGCCATTTTTCGAGTAATCATAGCTGCAGGAAAATTCCATGGTGTAATTGCACCTACAACGCCAACTGGGAATTTATCAACGACAATCTTTTTTGATGAAGTATTTGCTGGTATTGTACGACCATATACACGTTTGGCTTCTTCTGCATACCATTTCACATATGAATTAGCATATACAATTTCACCTTTAGCTTCAGCTAATGGTTTACCACCTTCAAGTGTTACTAATTTCGCTAATTCATCTTGATGTTCATCTATTAATTCAGCCCATTTAAATAATTTTGCTGAGCGCTCATGTACATCGACAAACCGCCATGTTTGAAACGCATTGTATGCACGTTCAATCTTTGCATCAATGTCTTCATGGCTTGTATAGTCTATACTTTCGATGACTTCATTTGTAGCAGGGTTCAATACATCTAATTGTGTCATTTTGAATCTCTCCTCTTGATAAAATAATTTCATAGCACTACTATGCCATACCCTTTTTGAAAAATATTTTACTGCTTTACGATGGTTGTGTAGAGGCTACTTTTGCAAATGCATCTTGTAAGATCTTTAACCCAGTGTTTAACTCATCATCAGTAATTACTAATGGGGCCAAGAAACGAATGACATTCCCTTTTATACCTGCAGACAATAATAGCAAGCCGTGCTCATTTGCCGTTTTTACTATTTTGCTTGTAAGTACTTTGTCAGGTTCTCCTGTTTCTGGATTAATAATCTCCATTGCTACCATTGCACCTAGTCGTCTAATTGGACCAATACTGTCATAAGTGTGCGTTAATTCTTGTAAGAATTGTTCGATATTATGACCTAATGTCTCTGCTTTTTCATTAAGTTGTTCTTTTTCAATAATTTCGATAACTTTTAATGCGGCTTCACATGCTAACGGATTACCAGCATACGTACCTCCTAATTCACCTGGGTTTGCGCTATCCACTATTTCCGCTTTACCTACAACACCACTGAGTGGAAATCCTGCCGCTAATGATTTGGAAACTGTCATTAAATCTGGTTCAACGTCAAAGTGCTCTATTGCAAAGGTTTTACCTGTTCTTGCAAAACCTGTTTGAATCTCATCTGCCACAAATACAATACCGTTAGACTCACAAATTGCTTTCACAGCCTGCACAAATTTACGATCCGGAATTATAAATCCACCCTCACCTTGTACAGGCTCCATAACAATACAAGCAACTTCACTAGGATCTACTGTTTCAATAAAGAAATCATGTAACTTTTGAATAACTTGATCTACGTATTCTGCATTAGAAAGTGTATTAGGCTTTTCTGAAACATTTGGATAGGGTGCTTGATATACTTCAGGCGCAAATGGACCAAAACCATACTTGTATGGTCTAACCTTACTCGTCATAGACATTGTCAAATTTGTTCGTCCATGAAACCCTCTAACGAATGAAACTACTGCTTGTCTGCCAGTATATTTTCTAGCTATCTTCACGGCGTTTTCCACTGCTTCTGCGCCAGAATTTAAAAGAATGCTCTTTTTAGCAAAGTTACCTGGTGTAATTTCTGCTAATTTTTGTGCTAATTTTAAGTAACTTTCATACATAATGACATTAAAACCAGGATGTATAAATTTATCTAATTGTTCCTTTAAGTGTTTCGTAATCTCAGGGTGTGTGTGACCAACATTTAATGTGCCAATTGCACCTGCAAAATCAATAAAAGTATTGCCATCTATATCTTTAATCGTTGCGCCACTTGCTGTATCTGCTACATGTAAATTACCGTTTCCTACCCCTCTAGCTACATATTGTTCACGTATTGTCTTATAA
The DNA here is from genome assembly GCF_029774255.1 of Staphylococcus gallinarum. NCBI lineage: Bacteria > Bacillati > Bacillota > Bacilli > Caryophanales > Staphylococcaceae > Staphylococcus > Staphylococcus gallinarum. The sequence goes on along the minus strand of NZ_CP069082.1, from coordinate 310,587 downwards.
TATTCGAATTGTTCAGTCATAATTAGCCCCCTTAACCTTTCGATAAAGTATTATCGTTATCTAAAAATTTAAAATATAGTTGGTATTGTGTAAAGTACCAGTTTTTTATAAAATAATGGAACCAGTTTAACCGAGCAATACTTTTTTAAGACAACGAACCGCGTCATCAAGCTGTTCAATCTTTATTTTTGAAAACCCTATAATCAACGTTTTAACACCATTATTTTCTTTAAGCGCTTTCACAATGAAACGATTAATCGTATATAATTCTAACTTGGCCTCTTTAGCACGTTGCTCTATTTCCTCATATGTAAATGGTGATTTCACATCAATCATAAAATGCAATCCCGCTTCGGTATCTTTAATATTCACCTTATCTTGAAATGCTTGTTGTAACGCTACTATTAATTGCTCTCTTTTTCTGCCATAGTGCTGGTGCATCTTTTTCACGTACTTTTCATAATATCCTTCTTTAATCATAAGATTAAGTGTCAGTGCATTTAACATAGAAAAATCAGGTATCATATCGAAGTTATGCGTTTCAAATTTTTGCACAAGTGCAGGTGGTAGAATCATATAACTCAGTCTTAATCCTGGCATCAATGTTTTTGAAAATGTCCCCAAATATATCACACTTTCATTTTTATCAAAGCTATATAATGACGGAATATTATCTGTCTGATATTTGAACTCACTATCATAATCATCTTCTATAATATAACTATTGGTTGTACTCGCCCAATTCAATAAATCAATTCTTCTCGAGACAGGCATGATAATACCAGTCGGAAATTGGTGTGATGGTGTCACAATAACTGCATCTGGTTGTGTTGCATTAATTTGATTAATGGATATACCTTTTCCATCCAATTCAAGTGGAATTGTTGTTGTTCCTCCTTCATTTAACAAATTACGGAATCTAGAATATCCTGGATTTTCGACGCCAATTTTCACCTCAGTAGGTAACAGTTGCATTAAGCGTTTCAACAAAGTGTTTGTGCCAGATCCTATAATAATTTGTTCTGGATGACACTGGATACCTCGTTGATAAGAAACGAGTTTAGCAATTGATTGACGTAATTCAATCGGCCCCTTAATATTTGGAATTGCTGATAAGTAATATTCATAATTATCAAATACACGTTTCAGTAACTTAGTCCAAACATCTACCGGAAATTCAGACATATCCGTGCTCATATGAGAAAAGGAATATTCATATAATTGTGGCTTGCCTTCTTTATACTGCCCTAATGTCTTTTGTGCATCTGGGTCAACAATAAGTTGATCTAGCGGTTCGATAAAATAACCCTTACGTTCTTTGGCATATATATAACCTTCTGCTAATAACTGTTCATATGCTGATTTCACACTGTTAACACTTACATTTAAAGTTTCTGCCATTCCCCTTTTAGATGGCAACTTTTCGTGACTTTCATATTTAAAGGATAAAATATCTTCCTTTAATCGCGTATAAATTTGCCGATAAATATATTGATTTGTTTCACCTTGCATACAAATCCTCCCCTTGAAATACCTTATAATTAAACAATTATACACATAGTTAGAATACATTGATAAATAAATATAAATGCTTTAACACATTTTGGAAAATTGTTTGAGTAAAAAAGGAATTGAATAAGATAGTGAAAAAGGACAAATGCTCCCGAAATTGGACAGACGTTGCTTTAATTACATTGATTGAATAGTAAAAAGTAACTTACTTCGTTATTGTTGTCACTTTCAACAGCTAAGTATTGTGTGAGACTGTTGAGCTATAAGGATGCATGTCGAGGTCAAGGGAATGACCCAATGCCTTAGGTCAATGAAGGTTAACAATACTCAGTTTTATTATAACGACAACCACCCCGAAAGATTCTATCTTTCGGGGTGGTTGTTTCTCCATCATTTATATCTCAAATTATTTCATTATCGAAGTTTTTCACAATAACAATACATGCTTTCAAACAAATATTTCATCTTCCATCTCAAAGCATAGCTAAGAAGATGAATACTTTTTAGCGCATATGAACTAAATCAAATCTGTTGCAGCAATCCTATACACTATGTACAGCTTAAAGAATTGGTGATGCTAATTTAGCAATGGATTGTTTGAATTTAATCCAATTTGAACGTTGTTCATATCTTTCAATTGTTAAAGCTTTAGATACCTTTAAATCTTCAAAAAATGCTTCCTTCAATTGTTTAGCAACATTTTCATCATACATAAAGGCATTAATTTCAAAGTTTAATTCAAAACTGCGTATATCCATATTTGAAGAACCCACACTTGATACTTCGTCGTCAATAATCATCATCTTAGAATGAATAAAGCCATTTTCATAGGTATAAACCTTAACACCATCTCTAATCAATTGTGCGACACTCGTAATGGTTGCCCAATATACAAACATGTGATCAGGCTTATTAGGAATGATTAATTGTACATCGACACCCGACTTGGCGGCGATTCGTAGTGCATTAATATAACCTTTGTCCGGAATAAAGTACGGGCTATGCATGTAAATTGATTTCTTCGCATTCATAATCATCTTCATATAGCCAAATTCAATTTGATGCCAATTATCACTCGGTGCACTCACTGCCATTTGCATCGATACGTCGCCACCTTGATTAGCATTATCTGGGAAATATTTGTCATTATACTCTAATTGTTCACGTTTAGCTTGTGAATTCCAATCATGTATAAAGCTCAATTGCAATGCATCGACACCATCGCCTCTAACTTTTAAGTGAGTGTCTCTCCAATAACCAAATTTATCATTCAAACCAAGATATTCGTCACCAATATTAAATCCACCTACATAACCCATTTGACCGTCAATAACTACAATCTTACGATGGTTACGGTTATTTACTCTAAAGTTTATGAATGGAATTTTAGCTTGGAAAAATGCTTCAACCTGCCCACCAAGCTGTTGAAACTTCTTGAAATTAGATTTATGAACTGTCTTAGAACCGACTGCATCATATAATAATTTAACTTCTAGACCCTGTTCTAATTTTTCTTCAAGTATATCGATAATTTCCGTGCCGAGCCCATCAAGTTCTAAAACATAGTATTCCATATGAATATATGTTTGTGCATTGCGCAAGTCCTCTTTCATTTGTCGATATAATTCATGACCATCCGTAAAAATTTCAACTTTATTATTGTTACTTAAAAACGAAGGTTCTTTAGTCATGAGTGTTTGTGCAATATCCGCATGCTTTCTGACAATCGGATTATCTGAATTTTCGATATGGTTCGTTGAATCGTCTAATTGTTTCTTAACGCGTTCTAAAGCATCATCTATTTGATTATGTTGGAAGCCTTTTTCCCTTTTTTTCCTAACAGCACGTCCAAAGAATATATATGCTATAAATCCTAAGATAGGCATTACAAATAATAAGAATAACCATGCCCATGTTGCTGTCGCATCTCTACGGTCTCTATCTAAAAATACGATAATAAGTGCAAGCACTATATTCATCACAAAGAAAAATGCGAGCACACCGCGATAAATCGGACTAACACTAGCATCAAATATTAACTGCATAATTTCACCCCGTGGTCTAAGTTTTTAATAAAATAATGATTAACTTTCCCCATTACTTTAAATCATAAACCATGCTATTTTCAATATTAGTTACTAATAATAAGCAAGAAATTGCTATATCTGTATATAGGAGCAAGATTAATCATCCAAGCTATTTTTTTAGTGACTGTTCAATCGTACGGTTTCGCCCTGCTTGAGAACCAAATAACGTTAAGCCAATAGCTGTAATTAATAGAATAGCTAATGAGGCATACCATTCTCCTGTCATATCATGTAGGATACCAAATAACAATGGACCTAGTGCTGCAAATAGATAACCAATAGATTGCGCCATACCTGACAATTTCGCTGCAGTTTGTCCTTCTTCTGTTCTCAAACTAAAGAACGTATTAACTAATCCAAAAGCAAGGCCACCAGCTACACCTATGAGTATTGTAGAAACAATTGCATACTTAGGTATAAACAACATAATTGCTACACCAATCACAAATAATATACCTGTAAAGCATGTTAGGCCAAACTGTGACTTCATTTTTGTAGCAAATATTGGTGTTATAAAGGTAAATGGTATGATAGCAATCTGCATTACAGATAAATACAGTCCTGCCTCATGTACGGATAAACCACTTTGCGATAGATATACCGGCATCCAATTTATTAATGAATAGAAGATGAGTGATTGTCCGCCCATCAATATAGTTATTTGCCATGATAATGGTGATTTCCATACATTAATATTACTTTCATTATATGTCTTAGTTAATTGTTCCTTCCCCTTTAATTGTACTGACCAAATCACTATTGTTATCAGGGTTACAATTCCTATGAGACCTAAAGCAATATTATAATTAAACGTCTTTACGAGTGGTGCAGTTGTATACGAAGACAGTCCACCAAATACATTCATTACAACGGTATAATAACCAGTCATAATACCAATACGTAGCGGAAACTTGGTCTTTATAACTGCTGGTGCGAGTACATTACCGAAACCTACACCAATACCGATGAGTATAGTCCCTATGTACAGCCAAGATACACCTGTGATCGAACGTACTACCACGCCTATAAAGATAAGACACAATGCTCCAAATATGGTCTGTTCCAAACCGAATCGATAGCTTGTTTTAGCAGCAACTAACGAAATAACTGCAAATGATAATAACGGTACTACAGTGATTACACTTACTGCACTATTTGATAACATCAAATCTTCTTTTATATTGGGTAATGCTACACCTACTGAGGTGATTGGCGCCCTCAGATTAGCGCCCACTAGTAATACACTTATAAATAACAACCAATTAAACGGTTGTAATGAACGACTCTTATCCATTTAAACCACCTTTAGTAGAGATATTTTTTAAAAACAACACACTATATGGTACAATACGTACGTAATATTGTAAATAGGAGCGATTGAAGTGTATAATATTCAGAATATAGTGGCACAAAACATTGCCAATTACCGCAAACGCCACCAACTTAGTTTAGAGAAGCTATCTACGCTAACTGGTGTTAGTAAAAACATGCTAAGTCAAATTGAAAAGGGCGTTTCTAATCCGACCATCACTACTTTATGGAAAATTGCTAACGGCCTACATTTGTCTTTATCTCAGCTCACTGCCGAAAGTGAGAATGATATCGACTTTATCGATGAAACAGATATTATCCCAATCAAAGATGATAAAGTAACAATTTATCCATATTTTCCTTATGATGAGCATAAAAAATTTGAAATGTTCAAAATGGAAATACAAGGTAACGGCAAAATGACTTCTGCAGCACACCATCAACATTCAGAAGAATACATTATCGTTAATACTGGTGTACTAGAAATCGAAGTAAATAACCAAATATATTCAATTAACCATAATCAAGCCTTACGATTCAAAAGTGATGTACCACACACATACAGAAACCCACAAGACACACCTGTGAATTTCACTGCTACAATTTATTATCAATAAACCCGCTTCGACTTAGTTCTTTAAAACAAAAATAAACATACAATAAGACTTTCACTAATTACTTGAAATGTCTTATTGTATGTTTAATTAATCATGTAGTAACTCAGTTACTGTTGCTCGCCAACGTAATACAGTGTCTTTAGGATTACGTAATTGAATGGATATACCTGAAGTTATATCCGCATACTTTGCACTATCTATCTTTATATTGCGAATTTCACCTTCAAATTTTAGCCTATCATCATTCCCCTCAAATTGTGATTGATATTCTCGAACACTTAGTTCAATATAATAAACTTGTTGATCATAAACAAATACAATGTTCGCTTTACCATTTAAGCGTAATCCTTGTACTGTTGTAGTATTTGGCCACAATGCAAAGCGCAAATGTTCCATATCAATTGCAACAATTTCTCCTACACTTAGCATTGCCGTATGTGGGTATCCGTCAATGGTTACAGTCTGAAAGATGAACACTATATCTTGTTTTTCCTCTAAATGACTTCCATTAAATAATTTATAGACTATTTTGGGCATAACCATATACTCTATAACCTCCTATTACTTACCTTTCAAATTTGGGATAGGCGGTATTTGATCTAGCTGCGTAAATGTCTCTGGTCTTAATTTAAAATCGGGATTATATTTTTCTGGATTAGTGATGTGTTCACTTTCTGTATTACGCCATGAGAATGTACAAGTATCACAAATATAAACTTCCCATGCATCATCTTTAGGTGCCTTAGTTAATAAATTCACACTTTTCGATTCACATCTTGGACAAATCATATTAATCTTCCTTCCTATTCACCATATTATCTAGAATTTCTCTCCATTTATCAGTATCTTCTGGTGTACCTAGCAATTCAGTATCGCGTGCCTTATCAGCCCCTACAGGTGTTGTAGCATCAATTACTAACTTTGTATGCATACCAGCCGGTTCTGAAGATGGATCTAAAGGCATGCCCGGCGCATGTGGTACTTTAAATACGTCTTTATCGGGTCTCACTCTGGTTGTTAATGCCCACATTACTTGCTCTAAATTAAATGGATCAACAAACTCATCTACAATAATGGCAATTTTTGTGTAAGGCATGCCATGTGGTGTTGATAGCAAACGCATTGCTACAGCTTTCCCATAGCCACCAAGTCTTGATTTTGTTGAAACTATTGCGCCGATACCATGTGTATACATTGCGTTAACTGCTTCTACCTCTGGAAAATCCCTTTTAAGTTGTTTATATAATGGTAAGCTCGTATTCAAAGCAATTAGATAATCAATTTCAGTCCATGGCATACCAAGATATAAATTTTCAAAAATAGGATTATCTCTATGAGTGATTTTTGTAATTTTAACTACTGGTTGTTGTCTTGATCCAGAATAACTACCTGGAAACTCACCAAATGGTCCTTCAATCTCACGTTTTCGTGGTTCAATATAACCTTCCAAAACAATTTCACTTCTCGCAGGTATGTCTAAATGACCGTCTTCCGTTTTTGTTAATTCAATAGGTTCACCTTTAAGTGCCCCAGCAAAATCATATTCGGATTGTACGTATTCAATTGGAGTACTAGCCATAAAACTAAGTACAGGATCATTACCTAAACAAATAGCAATCGGTAATGGTTCATCACGTTCTTCAGCATGTTGTAAATGCACTGCAATGTCATGAAATGGTAAAGGTTGTATACCTACCTTATCCTTTCCTTTAACTTGAACACGATAAGTTCCTGCGTTTTGTTCTTCATAATTATCTGGTTTATCTGGATCTTTACTCACAATCAAGGCTTTTGATAAATAATAACCTGCATCATATTCATTGATTCTGAATAAAGGTAATACATCAAATAAGTTAATTCCGTCTTCCTCTGAAATTATGTTCTCTTTAACTGGGGATTGCTCTCGTTCAATCCATTTTGGCTTAATTGGATATTTTTCCCATTTTTCTTTTAAAGCAAAAAACTGATCCTTAATGGAAGTATTTTTAGGTAAATTCAACATCAATGCATGATTTTGCCAACTTCCATGTACATTTAATACTACTGGCGTATGATAACCTCTAACATTCTCTACTAGTACAGCTGGCGCACTATCTAAATCCGGTGCATTACGCCCTATAGCACTTAAATCCGGTTCAGGCATAACTTCATCAGTTATTTTAACTAACTGCTGTTCTTTTTCTAATACTTTTAAAAATCCTCTTAAATCTTGATATGCCATTATTAACTTCCTTTCTTTATGTTATAGCTCTTTTTAAATTTCTCTTTTTAAAACCTGTCCATATTTTATCTTCAGGCAATTGATGAATGTTAAATTGAGATAATAATCGAAATACAATATGATCTATCATTTCATTTAAATCTAAAGGATGATTGTAAAATGCGGGCATTGGAGGAAAAATAGATACACCCATTTGCGATAGTTTTAGCATATGTTCTAGATGAATAGCATTCAATGGTGTTTCCCTAGTCATCAATAATAATTGTTTACGCTCTTTCAATATGACATCTGCCGCACGAGTAATAAGATTATCGGCAAGACCTAAACTTATTGAAGCTAAAGATTTCATACTACATGGAGCAACAATCATGCCATCAATATTAAAAGATCCACTAGAAATTGCAGCGCCTAAATCACTTGGGGAATAAGAATAATCAGCTATTGATTTCACTTCATCAACGCTATACTCTGTTTCCTCAACAATAGTAGTAACAGCCCACTTAGACAATACTAAATGCGTTTCAACATCTTCTACCTGATTTAATACTTCTAATAAACGAATGCCAAATATTGCACCCGTAGCTCCGGAAATACCTATTATCAATTTCATGTAAAAGACTCCTTTCATTCATTAGTATAAACCGACATACTATAATACAATAAATATATATTAAATATATATTAGATACTTTTTGAGTATTAAAAGGAGTGGCAAAATGGAATTAAGACATTTACGTTATTTTTTAGCAATTGCCAAAGCAGGGAGTATCTCAAGTGCAGCAGAGATATTACACATCGCTCAACCGCCTTTAAGTAGACAATTAAAAGATTTGGAAAGAGAATTAGGATTTGAATTATTTGAAAGAAATAAGAAAAGAAAGGTACAACTCACTGATCAAGGGCGATTTTTTGTTAATAAAGCACAACTCATCTTGAATACAATAGATGATTCAGTAATGGAGACCCAAGAATTCCATGAGCAGGTAGAGCAATCATTAGCTATCGGTACTACAATATATAGTTCAAATAAAATGTTTGAACAGATTGAACAGTTCAAACAACTATATACAGATGTTCGTTTTAACATTTGGGAATCTGATAGCATTAATATTATTAAACTTTTAAATGAACGAAAATTAGATATCGCTTATATCAACGAAACCATACAAAACAATACTATACACAGCAAACATATTCACACCGACCAGTGTGTATGTATTATCCCTCAAAACATAGCACAACATATAACAGAAGAGATAATTTCATTAGAAGTATTAGCTCAGTTACCACTAGTTTTATTAATCTCTGATACAGAGTCAGGACTCCACAAACAGATACTCAATACTTTTCATGCTCATCAACTTTCAGCAAATATATTGTGCGAATGCCATGATTCATCAATATTAATGCAAATATTATCAAAAGGATTTGGTGTGACCATCTTACCTTATAATTCAATTACGCCTGATATTTTAGATCATTATGTAGTAAAGGAAATTGAAGGTCATCCATGGACCACAACAACTAATTTAATTTGGCGTAAAAATAGTTATCTCCCTAAAATGGTACAAGCTTTTCTACATCAACATGATGATTAAAATTACAGTCAATCATGCTATTACCACAAAAATGACGGAAATCAAAAACATGATTTCCGTCAACTTAGTTATCTCATTATTTTATTGTTCATTTTGTGGATATGTGTAATTTAAATCCCAACCAATATTGTATTTATCAACTAGTTTGGCATATTTTGCACCCCAAAACATATCTGCAAGTTCAATATAAACTTGGGCGTCTTCCTTTAACTGCTCATAGGCCGTTGTTACAGCTTCTTCACTATCAAATTCTAATACAATATAAACATTTCTATCCTTTATAGCCGCTTGGTCATTTTTCGGAATATCAGATAACATAAATGTTTGACCATCAATATCTAATTGCGAATGTATAATACGGTCTGGATCGTCTGCTGACGTTTCATTAGCTTCGCCATAGGTCATTATGCCCTTTATATTTCCGTCTAACGCTTTACTATAAAATTCTAGCGCTTCTTTACAGTTTCCATTAAAAAATAAATATGGTGTGACATTTTGCAACATAAAACCCACTCCTTTGTGATAATTTATTTTAAATGTTGCATTATATCCTTACCCATTTAACATTAATAACCACCTAATATTTCCAATATTTATCCAACAAACTATTATTTTATAAAAATTGTTCAATATAAAATGCTGATTCTTCAATAGATTTATATTCTGTATTGATTACCCGAGCATTTAATTTAGCAAAAATTTCTTCTGCATAGAGCAATTCTTCTCTAATTCGCTCGACACTATTATAATTCGTCGGTCCATGTAAACCTAAAACCTTAACACGTTCATTTCTAATATTTAAAATATACTCTGGACTTGCAGTGAGTCCAAAAACCTTTAAATTTTTAAAATTAAATACTTCATCTGGAATCTCTACCTCTGGAACTAACGGAATATTCGCTACTTTATAACCTTTATTGGCTAGATACATACTGAGCGGTGTCTTCGATGTTCTAGACACTCCGACAATCAATGCATCCGCTTCGCCAATAGCTTCATAGTGTTTACCATCATCATATTTCACTGAATATTCGATCGCTGCTATACGTTTAAAATATTGCTCATCTAACTTTCGTAATGCACCACTTTCCAATATTGGATTTGAGTGTGTACGATTTTGAATAATATGAATTAAGTCAGACATATAATCCACATAAGGAATATTATGTTCTACTGCATAGGATTGACCTAAGCGATTGAATTCCGGGTTTACTAATGTAGTTACAACAATTGCTGCACGTGTATTTGCCCTTTCTAATATTCGAAGTAATTCCTCTTCACCTTTAATATAAGGGAATTTCTTAATTTCAACTTCTGCAATATCTGGGAATTGTGACAGTGTTGCATGGATCATCCGCTGCGCTGTTTCCCCAATTGAATCTGAAATCACAAATATAATGAGCTTACCGTTATTTTGTACGTTAGACATTGATTCTACCGCCTTTAACTTCACTTTGTGCTGTTGATAATAAGGCTCCTGGCACTCTAAAAGGAGAACAAGATACATAATCAATAGACAGCTTATTGAAGTATGCTATTGATTTACTATCTCCACCTAATTCACCACAAACGCCAATTTTAAGCTGTGGATTTACTTCCTTTGCCTGTTGTACAGCTAATTTAATTAATGCCCCAACCCCGTCAATATCTATCGTTTGGAATGGGTCAATCTCTAAGATACCTTGTTCAGTGTATTGGTTGATAAACTTACCTGCGTCATCTCTTGAAAAGCCATACGTTAACTGTGTTAAATCATTGGTACCAAAACTGAAAAAGTCACATGTTTTCGCCAATTGATCAGCAATGAGACACGCTCTTGGCGTTTCAATCATTGTTCCAATTAAATACGGTATGGAAACATCAGCCTCATTCTGTAACCGATCGATACACTCAATAATTTGTTGTTTCAGTATTTCAAACTCAGCCACTGTGGATACGAGTGGTATCATAATTTCAGGTTTAGTATCTACACCTTGCTGTTTTAACTTTATCGCACTCCCTATAATAGCTTCTACTTGCATAACATATAACTCAGGATACGTTATAGCCAAGCGACATCCTCTATGACCGAGCATCGGGTTGACTTCTTCTAATTGACCGATATATTGTTCAAGTACTGGCACAGTAACGTCAAGTTGATTTGCTACATTCACCTTTTCTTCTTGAGAATGAGGTAAAAATTCATGCAATGGAGGATCTAATAATCTAATAATCGTAGGTCTATCGCCAGATAATTTCAAAATATGCTCAAAGTCTTCACATTGGTAATCACGTATTTTATTGAGTGCTGAAATGCGAGATACCTGACTATCTGCTAAAATAAAACGTCTCATTTCTACTAAACGTTCAGGACCAAAGAACATATGCTCAGTTCTTACCAATCCTATACCTGTGGCACCAAATTGATAACCGACTTCGATATCTTGTGGCGTTTCAGCGTTCATGCGTACATTTAATCTAGCCACCTCTTCTGACCATTGCATAAACTGATTAAATGCTTCACTACGTTCTGCTTTCATGGTAGCGACCTTTCCTAAATATAAATCACCTTTTGCACCATCCACTGATACAACGTCGCCTTCAAACAATTTACCTCCAGGATAAGAAACCACCTTGTCTTTAATGTTAATTTCTAATTCTGCACAACCAGTGACGCAACATTTTCCCATACCCCGAGCAACAACTGCTGCATGAGATGTCATACCACCATGTGTCGTTACAATTGCTTCACTTGCCACCATACCTTCAATATCTTCCGGTGATGTTTCAGGTCGCATGAGGATTACCTTCTCACCTATTTCAGCTTGGATTTTAGCTTCTTCTGCAGAAAATACAATCTTCCCGCTACTAGCACCTGGACTTGCTGGCAACCCTGACTTTGAAATGACCGTAGCTTCAGCAAGTGCAACTTCATCAAAGTTAGGATGTAACAATTGATCTATTGACTTAACATCGACATTTTGCACAGCAGTTTCTTTAGAAATCACACCTTCATTGACTAAATCAACTGCTATATGAATGGCTGCATTTGCCGTACGTTTACCATTACGTGTTTGCAAAATATATAATTGTTCATTTTCAATTGTAAATTCAATATCTTGCATATCTTTGTAATGCGTTTCTAATTTTTGTGATACCTCTACAAATTGTTGATGAACTTCTGGCATCTGCTCCTTTAATACATTGATATCTAATGGTGTTCTAATACCTGCAACTACATCTTCACCTTGTGCATTCAGTAAATACTCACCAAACAATTTTGCTTCGCCTGTCACAGGATTACGTGTAAAGGCAACACCTGTTCCACTACGCGCACCACTATTACCAAACACCATTTCTTGTATGTTCACTGCTGTACCAATATCATGTGGTATATCATTTAGATTTCTATAGACTCTCGCGCGATGATTGTCCCAAGATTTGAATACTGCCTCAATCGCTTCAGTAAGTTGTTGAGTTGGTTCTTGTGGAAATGGTTTATTTGCCTCATCTAAATAAACATCCTTGTAGTAATCACATATTTCTTGTAAACCTTCGGCAGGGATGTCTGCATCATTTTGATAACCATGTTGAGCTTTATATTGCTCAAAATATGTATCAAATGACGCCATTGGAATATCATAAACAACTTCACCAAACATCTGTAGCAATCTTCTATAACAATCATATGCAAAACGTGCATCATCGGTCTTACGTGCCAACGTCAAAACATTTTCATCATTTAACCCTAAGTTTAAAATTGTATCCATCATACCAGGCATAGAAATTTTTGCGCCACTTCGTACAGAGACTAATAGTAAATCCGAATCTGCAGAAAATGATTTATGAGTTCGCTTTGAGAATGCTGATAATTGGTTATCTAACTCTGATAATAACTCAGCAGATAATTTCGACCCATGTTGTAAATATTCAATACATGCTTCTGTAGTAATCGTAAAACCATCTGGCACAGGTAAACCTATACGTTTCATCTCTGCTAAGTTGGCACCTTTACCTCCAAGTAAATCTTTCATTGATTTTCGACCTTCATCAAATGCATAAATATATTGTGTCATACTAAATCACCTCTAATAGTTAATATGTTATACTAATTTCTATAGAGTATGTCACATTATAGGATGAATAACAACTAAAAAGATGAGTTTTCACACAATAGATTTATTTTTACCGTGACATTTAATTACATAAAAAAACCCAAGTAGTAAGTTACATACTACTTGGGTCGCTTCTATCAGTTCTTCGTCACTTCCTGAATGATCTCAATCATGTATCGTTTCTCAGTTTGAAAATCACCTTATTAAATTAACTTAATTATCGTTTATTTAATTCACTGTAAGCAAGGCTACGCTTAAGTGTTCAATCTATAAAAATGAAATCTTATGTTAAAAACTGATAGTTAAATTAAATGGAAAATAGAGTGAGTTAAATAGATAGAATTCATTTGTGGTCTAAAAATTTTCAGTGTATTGTCATTCGGAAATGACCAGCTAGAGTTAAAAATAACAAATGATAAATCATATATAATCATTAGAATTGGGAAGAAGTGGCAGGTTTGTTATCTTTACAACTCATAACGTTTGAGGAATAAATATTCAGTTCGTACAAAATATCTATTATCGAAATACTAATTTAATTAAATAACTACAATTATAGGAATCATATGCTTACATACTGCATACCTCCTCATAAATCTATAAAATTCAGGAATAAATGCATCTACCCTTGATTGTCATTACTCAACAATTCAATACCGGTATATTATTTGTGCTGATATATGCTATAGAAACGTTTCGTCTTAAAAATATTTATAATTAAATTATAGAATTATTAAGCAATAACTTAATTTAATTATATTTATTGCTAGTAATTTTGTAAAGTGATTTTAGCTTTTATTCTAAATAATCTTTCTATAGTCTAATACGGATATCGAATTATATTTATTTATTGTTTTACAGAATATAAACTGTTAGATTCTCAAAAATCACTATAATACACGTACATTAGTCCTTTATATAATCAAAATTTTCAGTAATTTTTTCATATTATTACATATCAATATTAGATTAATATCTTTAACAAATGATATAATAATTACATTAACTTTCCAAAGGGGTTTATTAAGTTAATAATTATATAAATAAATTAAACAGGAGAATTCTTATGAAAACTGAATTAAAAAGAGATTTATCATCTAGACAGATACAGATGATAGCCTTAGGGGGAACCATAGGGGTTGCATTATTTATGGGAGCTTCAAGTACCATAAAGTGGACTGGTCCATCGGTATTAATTTCATATATGATAGCAGGAATATTTGTATTTTTAATTATGAGAGCGCTTGGAGAAATGGTATATACATATCCGGAGACTGGCTCTTTTGCTAAGTTTGCGACTGAATACATTCACCCTTCGTTTGGATACATAACAGCAAGTAGTAGTATTTTTAACTGGATAGTCGTCGGGATGAGTGAAGTCATTGCTGTCGGCACCTATATGAAATTCTGGTGGCCAGATTTACCAATTTGGATACCAGGGTTAATTGCCGTTATTATATTATTATCGGCCAATTTAATTTCTGTAAAATGGTTTGGTGAATTTGAATTTTGGTTTGCTTTAATCAAAGTAATCACTATCATCTTAATGATTGTAGCTGGTTTAGGTATTATCATTTTTGGTTTTGGAAATGGCTTTAATCCAGTTGGCATCACCAACCTTTGGTCTAATGGCGGTTTCTTCACCAATGGTTTCAGTGGATTCTTCTTCTCACTTTCAATTGTATTTGGTTCTTATGTTGGAATTGAATTAATTGGTACTACAGCTGGAGAAGCCAAAGATCCACAAACAACGATTAAAAAATCAGTCAATAGTGTAGTTTACCGAATACTAATATTTTATATCGGTTCAATATTTATTATTGTTTCAGTTTATCCATGGGATGAAATAAGTTCTCTTGGTTCACCATTTGTATTAACATTTGCCAAAGTTGGAATTACTGCAGCGGCAGCCATTATAAACTTTGTTGTAATTACAGCTGCAATGTCTGGTTGTAATTCAGGCATCTTTAGTACAAGTCGATTATTGTATACACTAGCTGAACAAGACCAAGCGCCACGTATCTTTAAGAAAGTCAACAAAAATGGCGTCCCCCACTACGCAGTCATTGCTGTATGTAGTGGAATCGTTGGCGGCGTAGTATTAAGTATTGTCTTGCCATTAATCTTAGGTAAGGATACGAACCTGTTCGTTTATGTTTACAGTGCAGGTGTAATTCCAGGATTTGTACCATGGTTTGCAATCTTGCTAAGTCATATTGGCTTCCGTAAAAAGGAACAAATAAAAGATCACCCATTTAAGATGCCTTTTGCGCCCTATTCAAACATCATTACAGTTATTATGTTATTAGCGGTCGTAATTGGTATGTTATTCAATCCAGATACACGTATATCTGCATTTATTGGATTAGGTTTTGTCATTTTAAATACGAGTTATATATTGATAAAGACCAAACGTGCTCCAGCAAAACAACCGGAAATAGAAACGACATCACAAGATTTTTAAACCATTTATATCATAATTTAACTGCCGACAATGCTTTATACAGATGTCGGCAGTTTTTTATTTAATCATTGGTTATAACGAACAAATCTATAACAGCTAAGACACTTTTCATGTTCAACTTATATAAGGTTATTGTAGGAATACCTCTATCAACTGTTAACATAGGATTAAGTATGTATAGTCGGCTTATTAACACCACATCGCAAGTTGTAACTTAACAGCATCATTATATATTCTTGGATTAAGTCCAGTGATTTGCTGACATTTTGCTAAACGATACAACAAAGTATTGCGGTGAATATACAAGGCCTTAGCAGTTTGTGCAATATTCAAATTATGCTCGAAAAACGACTGTAAAGTTTCAATCGTTTGATTATCAATATCGGCTAATATTCTTTTTCTATAACGCATTCTAATTTCCTTATTAATTTGATATAACAATGTTTGTGCTTCAACATCTTCAAATGATACAACTGCTCGCTCATGTTCATTTAACATAAATACTAATTCACATTCTTCATATGCTTTTTTAAAATCATTTAAACTCGTAAATACAAGACTAGATGCCATTTCAATGGTTAAATTCAATTGAGTAAACACTTGATATATTTGGGTTATTTTATCATTTAGCTTCGTCTTATCATCATCAGTAATTAAGATGACAATGCGATTATAATTAGTAAATGCGATTACGAACGATTGTCGATTCATTCTCGTAGAAAGCATACGAACGATACTATTTTTTGAAAATATTTGCTTTTCTATATTAATGATAATACATTTCCGTAATGTTAATAATTCTACATTTAATTGTTGTATTAGGTATCTAATAAACGTCTTCGAAGGTTCGCCCTTAAGTAGTTCCTCAATTAGTAACTCTTGACTACGAATATTACCTTCTAATTCATAAGTAAAATAACTTTGTGATAACAATAGCTCTGTAGACATCTTAACTACATCTGCAATTTGTGTTAACTGTGTAGGATTACCTGTTAACCCGATTACGCCCACAATCTCATTTTGAAAAATAATTGGCAAATTGATACCTGGTTGTGTACCTTCTAATTCTTTACACTCTGCCTCAGTTAAAGTAATAGTCTGTTCTAGTTCAATAGCACGTTTCGCTCCATAATGTATCGTCCCTATTCTTTCTTTATTATATGAAGCAAGAATTTCTCCGTTATAGTTCATTATATTAATATTACTGCCTGTGCGATTTACTGTTTCCTCTACAATCAATGCCGCTATTTCCTCAGTTAATATTTCCATGCACTCACAACCTATCATTTATATACAAAATATATGCTTTATATTTGTATATTTTAACTCTATTTTCTGACAATTAAAATCGATACAATAGAATAACAAACAATAGTAAACGTTTTCAAGGAGGGTTTGCATGTGAATATCATACTCGCACCCGATTCATTTAAAGGTAGTATGTCTGCTACCACAGTTACAAAGTTAATGCACAACAGCATCACCTCACTCTATCCTAATGCCACAGTGCAGTCATTACCAATGGGCGACGGTGGTGAAGGAACTATGGAAGCACTTATCAATGCTACCAATGGTCAACTATTTACGGAATCTGTTACTGGGCCTATAGGTGAACAGGTACAGGCTACTTATGGTGTATTAGGTGATGGTGAAACTTGTATAGTGGAAATGGCTGAAGCATCTGGACTCAGACACATCAATGAATCGCAACTCAATGCTTTAGAAACAACAACATATGGTACAGGGGAATTGATATTATCAGCATTAAATAAAGGATACCAACAATTTATATTAGCAATTGGAGGCTCAGCTACAAATGATGCAGGTGCAGGCATGTTACAGGCATTAGGGGCTCAACTCTTAGATGCACAAGGTAATGCAATCTCATTTGGAGGTGGGTCGCTAGCAGATCTAGATTCTATTAATTTATCTACATTCGATAATCGAATTGCTAAAGCATCCTTTATTATCGCTAGTGATGTTAACAATCCATTGGTTGGACCTGAAGGGGCTTCGTTCGTCTTTGGTAAACAAAAAGGAGCTTCGGATACAGAATTACAACTTCTCGATAATAATTTATTACATTTTGCTAATATCGTTGAATCACAGGTAAATATTCACATCCATGATTTCCCTGGCGCGGGGGCAGCAGGTGGTTTGGGTGGTGCTTTTAAAGCCTTTTTCCCGTGTGAATTTCGTAATGGTATAGACGTTGTAATTGAATACAGTAAATTAACTTCCTATTTAGCTGATGCTGATTTAATACTCTCGGGTGAAGGAAAGATTGACCATCAAAGTTTATATGGCAAGACACCCATAGGAGTTGCACGATGCGCACAACGATTTAATGTCCCAGTCATCTTAATTGGAGGCACCGTAGATATTGCTATAGAAAAGCTTCACGAGCACGGCATTCTAAGCGCATTTAGTTTAGTCAATGGACCAAAATCATTGGCTGATACACTCGCTATTTCGGAACAACTTTTACAAGGAATAACCAAAAATATTGTCTCTACCTTTTTCTATTCCAAAACATAGTGCTAATAATAGCTCATAAACATAAATCGCAACGAATTACCCTGTTGTGATAAATAAGGAGGTCATCACCAATGAAAGCCAATATATTATATGGCAAATCTAGTGTCGAATTAGATTTGCCTGATCACACAGTTCGAATAGAACCCACTGACCAACCTGCTCTGAATCAACCTGAACAGGTAATTCAAGAGGCATTAGCATCACCAATAGGCACACCCCCACTATCAACAATGGTTAAATCTAATCAGACAGTAGCAATTGTTATTAGTGATATCACAAGACCTACCCCCAATCATATCCTTGTTCCTTTGATTATGAATTGTCTAAAGCATGTTCCAACAGAAAATTTTGTCATTATTAATGGCACGGGAACTCATAGAGATCAAACCCGAGAAGAACTGATTCAAATGTTGGGCGAAGATATCGTAGACTCAGTAAATATCGTACATAATCATTGTAATGACAAGTCTAGTTTAAAGAAAGTGGGTCATAGTAAATATGGTTGTGATGTATATTTAAATAAAGATTATGTCGAGGCTGACTTTAAAATAGTTACAGGCTTTATCGAACCACATTTTTTCGCCGGTTTCTCAGGTGGCCCTAAGGGAATCATGCCTGGTATTGCTGGTATTGAAACAATAATGACCTTCCATAACGCTAAAATGATTGGAGATATGCGATCCACATGGGGCAATATGGAAGATAATCCAGTACAAGATATGACCCGGGAAATTAATGCAATGTGTAAACCGGATTTCATGCTCAATGTCACTTTAAATAAATCTAAAGATATCACTGCTGTTTTTGCTGGTGAACTATACGAAGCACATGATGTTGGATGTAATTATGCAAAATCACACGCCATGTTTAAATGCCAAGAACGGTTTGATGTAGTGATTGCTTCGAATTCTGGTTATCCTTTAGATCAAAATTTATATCAGACAGTTAAAGGGATGAGCGCTGCACATAAAGTGGTTAAAGAAGGTGGCAGTATTATTATGTTCTCTGAATGCAGTGATGGTTACCCAAACCACGGTAACTTCGCTGAAATTTTAAAAATGGCAGATTCGCCTCAAGGGTTATTGGATATGATAAATGACCCTAAATTCGGAATGCTAGACCAATGGCAAGTACAAAAGCAAGCCGTTATTCAAACATTTGCTGATGTATATCTCTATTCAACACTTACCGCCCAACAAACTACAGATGCTATGTTACATCCAGTAAATGATATTAAGGAAACATTAGCTCAACTGAGAGAAAAATATGGCCCTGATATGACTATTGGTGTTATGCCTTTAGGACCATTGACAATTCCATACGTTGAGTAATTATACTGAGGAGGAAACAATGATGGACCAACAAACAATTATAGAAAAAGACCAAAAGTTAACAGAAATTATAAAGCCACTAGGTACTGTTTTAGTTGCATTTTCAGGTGGAGTAGATAGTAGTTTCGTCTTAAAGAAAGCCATAGATGTCTTAGGTAAGTACAATGTTAAAGGTGTAATCGTTAAATCCGAATTATTCAGAGAGGAAGAATTTAATGCAGCAAGAACATTAGGAAAGTCTTTAAATGTAGAAATTATAGAAACTGAAATTGCAGAATTAGAGGATCCATATATTATTAAAAACACACCTGAAAGTTGGTATCACAGTAAGCGTCTACTGTATGGTGAGCTCGAACGGTTACGTGACTTATATCGCTTTGATTATGTGCTAGATGGGATGATTATGGATGATTTAGCTGACTTTAGACCTGGACTAAAGGCAAGAACCGAATTTAATGTTCGTAGTGTATTACAAGAAGCTACATTATATAAAGATGAAATTCGTAAACTTAGCAAGCAATACCATCTTCCAGTGTGGAACAAGCCAGCACTATGTAGCCTTGCTTCACGTATTCCATATGGTGAGCCATTAACCTTTAGTAAAGTCAATAAAGTGAACGAAGCCGAAAAATATATTGCCAGCCTCGGAATTGAGCATGTCCGTGTTCGATATCATAATAATATTGCACGAGTTGAAGTAGATGACGAAGCGATACAAACAGTTATAACACATAGAAATGAAATTGCCTTACACTTAAAGGAATTTGGTTTCGATTATGTCACAGTTGATTTAGAAGGTTATCGTACAGGTAGTATGAACGAAGTAATCAATACTGATTATCACATATCTTAAATTGCAAAAAGGTGGTCTATAAATGACTGAAAACGAGAAAACTATTGAAGCCCTTTTGACGGCGGTACAGTCTAATACACTCTCCGTAGCATCGGCTATGAAACAATTGAAGCAATATAATGATATTGGTTTTGCAAAGGTTGATTTACATCGCAAACATCGACAAGGATTTCCAGAAGTTATATTCGGTGAAGGAAAAACTGCACAGCAAATAACTGACATCATTCAAACATTATTATCAAATAAAGAAATTATTTTAGTAACAAGAATTGACGCAGATAAAGCGAACCATGTCCTAAATCACTATCCACAACTTGAATATTATGAACAAGCTAAAGTGCTAACAACACCGATTGCATCTATACCTAAATCAACATACAAGGCAGCCATCATCTGTGCTGGAACTTCTGATTTACCTATCGCTGAAGAAGCAGCACTGACTGCTCAAGTCATGGGAACAGAAATTGAACGAGTATATGATGTTGGTGTATCTGGTATCCATCGTTTATTTGATCATATTGAAACCATTCGTAATTGCAAAGTATCTATCGTTATCGCTGGCATGGAAGGTGCATTATCTAGTGTTATTTCAGGCCTAGTAGACCATCCAGTCTATGCCGTACCAACTAGTATCGGCTATGGCGCAAATTTAAATGGTATTACCACATTACTGGCAATGATTAATTCATGTGCACCTGGTACAAGTGTATTAAATATAGATAATGGCTTCGGTGGTGGATATAATGCAGCCATGCTGATCCACATGCTCGAACAAGAACAACAAACGGAGGAATCGCTATGGTGAAATCACTTTATTTAGATTGTCATGCAGGAATTGCAGGTGATATGTTTCTCTCAGCATTGGTGGACTTGGGGGCAGATACAAACTATATTATCGATCAGTTAAAGTCACTTCCGTTAAATCATTTTGAATTACACTTTTCTAAAAAGGACAAGAAAGGTATACAAGCGTTGACGTTAACAATTGATTTCGAAGAAGCGCATCATCATCGTAAAGCAAAAGATATTTATCAAATTATTAACAATAGTGACTTACCACAGCGTGTAAAGGAACGCAGTATCAGTGTCTTTGAGGTTATTGCACAAGCTGAAGCAAAAATACACGGCATGGATGTTAATGACGTACATTTCCATGAAGTAGGCGCAATGGATTCAATTATCGATATCATTGGCAGTTGTCTCGCTTTAGAAAGTTTAGCAATTGATAATCTCTATGCCTCTCCTATCCCGACTGGCCATGGAAAAATTAATATTGCTCATGGTATTTATCCCATTCCTGCCCCAGCGACTGCTGAAATATTAACTGGTGTTCCACTTGCACATTTCGATGTTGCTGCAGAATTAACTACACCAACTGGGGCTGGGTTTATCAAAGCGTTGGTAAAGGATATAGGACCTATGCCAAATCTGACAATAAATCGTATCGGCTATGGTGGCGGTAACAAGGACTTTGATTTCCCTAACATTGTGAGAGTAATTGAATTTACAGAAAATAAAGCGTCGCTAAATACTACTAATACAACTAAAGATGCTACACCCAATTACGTTCAACAATTAGAATGTCAAATTGATGATATGACTGCAGAATCACTTGGTTTTCTGCTACAAGCTTTATTCAACCAAGGGGCTTTAGATGTATATTACACACCTATAATTATGAAAAAAAGTCGCCCAGCTACATTAATTACAATGATCTGTAGAATTGAAGATGCTGCAGAATTTGAAGACTATCTATTACAGCACACTACAACACTAGGCGTGCGCAGTAGCACTATTCAACGCCAAACTCTATTTCGACAGTTCCAATCACTAACAACAAAATATGGTGTTATTACAGTAAAGCTAGGTTTATTAAACAACCAAATTATTAAAGCAAAACCAGAATTTGAAGATGTTAAACGCGCTGCATTACAGACGAATATACCATTCATGCGTGTTTATCAAGATATTGAAGCTGAAATTCACCAACATATCTTAAACAATTAAATGATGAAAATGAATAAGGTAGTTTACCTCACTATTGAATGTAAGCACATATCTATGATTGATATAGTGTTCATTCGATATTGAAAGTAAACTACCTTAGTTTTATGTTATTAATGATAATTATTGTATTTGATTATGACTTTGAAGGTCCAATTGTTATATTTGCACTGTCTAATGCTGACTCTAGGACTTCAACGACAGCTATACTATGTTCTAATTGACGTTTAGCTAAGACATCATCTTTATTCTGAATCATTTTTATTATTTTTACAAATTCCTCATGCATACGATGTTCAAATTGGTTTAATTGGTAAAGCTGTGTTCCGCCACCAATGTGATTAACTTCAAATGATTGTAATTCGTTCGTTGGACCTTCAATGTGTATCGTTGCCTGATCACCTTGAATATAGGAATGATTATCAGAACTAGAGTCCTTTGCGCCGATACAGACTACTTTTAAATTATCATAATCTAATTGCAAGATACCTGATGTATCTATATTTTTCTCAACATTTGCAAAGTATGCAACACCCTTAGGTTTGCCAAATAACCCCACTGCTAAATGGACATTATAGACATTGATATCCATTAACGCGCCACCACCCATTTCTGGATTAAATGCTGGTTGAATTATATCTTGCTTAAAATTATCATATCTTGAAGAGTATTGAGAATAGTTAAACTGGGCAAGCTTGATATCTCCAATTTCTTGGAGTGTATGTTTCAAGACATCATAATTGCCTAAATAAAGATTCGTGATTGCTTCTGTAATAATCACTTGTTTCGCTTCTGCGAGTTCTTTTAAAGTTTCAAGTTCTACCTTGGTAAGTGTAAAAGGCTTTTCACAAATGACATGTTTACCGTGTTCTATCGCTTGCTGTGCATAATAGTAGTGCAAATGATTCGGCACAGCAATATAGACCACCTCTAAATCTTCATCCTCTAAAAATTGAGTATAATTTTCATATACCTCTTTGATATTAAATTGCTTTTGTAATTCATTAACATTTTGTGGATTTCTTCCCGTCGTGACAATACTTTGAAACACAACGCCAGAAACTTGTTCCAATACAGGCAATGCTTCTTTAACAATTTTCCCTGCACCAACAATACCAATATTCATCATTGTTACCCCTTCTTCCCCTTTGAATTTTTAATCAACTTATAAATAAGCATAATCTTTATACAATATTTGTCAATTCATATTATTTTAGTATTTAAAAAGCATAAAAATATGCTTCAGATATAAACGAAGGTTATCATTTATCTGAAGCATACAAATTAATATTTCACTTTATAAAATTTATGATTTCCATATTGCTTCTATTTGCTCTAATGTCTTACCTTTAGTCTCAGGGATAAATTTCCAAATAAATATACCTGATAGTATACTCATTAAAGCATAGAATCCATATGTCATCGTTCCACTGATATCCATCATAAATGGATAAGTAGATGTGATCGTAAAGTTAGCTAACCACTGTACTGCTACTGCAATAGCCATAGCTGAACTTCTAATTCTATTAGGGAATATTTCAGACAATAACACCCAAATAATCGGTCCCCAACTCATCATAAATGATGCCGTATAGACAACCATAAACACTAACGTAATTACTCCGAAAGCACCATTTGCAGTTAACAGACTCATTCCTATCATACCTATAGCCATCCCTAATGAACCAATCATCAGTAGTGGTTTTCTGCCAAATTTATCAACATATATGATTGCAATGATTGTAAAAATAACATTCACAAGCCCCATAACTACTGTTTGTATCATTGATGCGTTACTTCCTGCACCTAAATTTTCAAAGATACGCGGCGCATAATATAATGCAACATTAATACCTATAAATTGTTGGAATATTGATAGTACAATACCAATAATCACTACTGCTTTACCAAAGCTAAATAACGGTGCTTTGACATCCTTTGTCTTATTTTTAGTCGACAATATTTCATTTAATACTGTTTGTGCATGGTTCTTTGAATTATAAATTCTGTTCAACACAGTTAATGCCGCTTCATTTTTATTCATTAATGTCAGATATCGAGGTGTTTCCGGTACTAAAAATAATAACAGAAAGAAAACTACAGCTGGAATTGCTGCGGTCATAAACATGTAGCGCCAACCAACATGATCTATCCACGCTTGGCTTTGACCAAACGTTATGCCATAATTCACAAAATAAACCACTAACATACCAAAAATAATTGCAAATTGATTCCAAGATACTAGTGTACCTCGGATAGAAGATGGTGAAATTTCACTGATATACATTGGAGAAATCGCAGACGCTAATCCAACACCAATTCCACCTAATATACGATAAAAATTAAACGTCAATAATAATCCTAAACTGGCTTGTCCTGGTTCGAAAAATATAAATTCTGGGTAACCTGACAATAATGCAGAGATTATAAACAGTATCGCTGCAATTTGTAACGATCGTTTTCTGCCAAATCGACTAGAAAAATACGAAGATAAAAACCCTCCTATTACGCATCCAATGAGCGCACTAGATACTGTCATTCCATGAATAAAACTACCATATTGAGCTGTTAAATAACGTTGCAACGATTGTTCAGCACCTGATATCACTGCCGTATCATACCCAAATAACAAACCACCTAATGTAGCAATTAGTGCAATTGTAAAAATAAATTTCTTATTATTATAAGATGACATGCTCCCATCCCCTTAACACTACTTAAATTGAACTAACTTTTTCGACAATGCTTGTGTATTCTCATAAACTTCTGTATATACGTTATAAATGTCTTTATACACTTGAACGTCTGCTTTATTACTTGATATGGAATCATTGTATTCAATCCAAGCAGCGCTAAGGTCTTTGAAAGAATCAAACCAGCCCACTCCCATCGCAGCTAACATTGCCGCACCATATGCTGGACCTTGTTCTTCTGTTCTCGTAGTGATGTCAGTATCAAAAATATCCGCCTGTATTTGCAACCATGTCTTATTTTTTGCACCGCCACCGATTGATACAATTTCTCTACTATCATGTACATCATTTTTGATAATTTCCAAACTATCTTTTATTGAAAAAGTTACACCTTCTAACACCGCTCTTTTCATATCTGCCATAGTTGTATTCGCATCTAATCCTATAAAACTGCCTCTTACTGAAGAATCATTATAAGGTGTACGTTCTCCTAATAAATAGGGTGTATATAACAGTCCATTTGAACCTTTCTGAGATGATGTGATTT
This sequence comes from Staphylococcus gallinarum, assembly GCF_029774255.1. NCBI lineage: Bacteria > Bacillati > Bacillota > Bacilli > Caryophanales > Staphylococcaceae > Staphylococcus > Staphylococcus gallinarum. The sequence goes on along the minus strand of NZ_CP069082.1, from coordinate 284,717 downwards.
CCTTTAAAAAATGATCAAAGTTTTCTTCACTATTCAATACATTTTTCAACCATTCCAAACTATAACCTGCAGATAAAGTAACACCCATTATGTACTTTTGTTCTGGTACACAATGATGGAAGTAATGTACCTTACCGTCATTTTCATAAGTCTTATCATTTTGAATAGCTAATGCAACTCCAGATGTACCAATACTTACTAAACGCTTTTGTTCATCAGTAATACCTGCACCTAAAGCACCGCAAGCATTATCTGCACCACCTTGATAAACCTTTATATCACCATTTACATTTAGTTTTTGCATAATCGATTCTTTTATCGCACCATTATAGCCATGTGAAGGTATGATGTCAGGACAGATGTGTGGGTTTATTTCTAATTTATCTAATATGGTTGTAGACCATTGACCCTTTTTGACATTAAACATTATTGTTCCAGATGCATCTGATGGTTCCGTGAAAATATTGCCAGTTAATTTATAAGCAACATAATCTTTAGGTAACATAAATCGATCTATTTGTTCATAATGCTCTGGTTCATTATTTTTCAACCATATAAGTTTAGGTAAAGTAAATCCTTCTAAAACTGTGTTTTGCGTTTCTTTTAATAGTAGCGATAAACCTAACTTAGATTTTATCCATTCGACTTCTTTATGCGTTCTAGTGTCATTCCATAAAATAGCCGGTCTAATCACTTCACCTTGCTTATCGACTACCACTAAACCATGCATTTGCCCTGAAAAACTAAGTCCTGCTATTTCAGAGGACTTATATTTTCCAAAGACATAGGCTAAGCTTTCCAAAGCAGCTTCATACCAAATATTCGGATTTATTTCGCTATATCCTGTGTGTGGATGTTCGGTCTTATATTCAACACTATAACTATCGATTACTTGTCCATACTCATCAACTACAATTGTCTTCAATCCACTCGTACCAATATCCATACCAATGACATTGTTCATCGCAATCAACCTTTACTATTAATATTTAAAATATATTGATTAATTTGTGACTTTATTACTTCTAAATGATCTGACTCATTTGTAATTTCAGTAAGTGTTAAAGCATATTTTTCTAACTCTTTAAATGTGACTTCGCCGTTTAGAATTTTTTGACCAATTCCACTTTGATAAGATGCATACTTTTCACTTACTATATTTTCAAAAAAGTTATCTTCAATCATTTGATGTGCAACTCTTAGACCTAAAGCGAAGGCATCCATACCTGCAATATGTGTTAATACCAAGTCCTCTTGTTTGAAAGAGGTACGACGTGGTTTAGCATCAAAGTTCAAGCCACCTGGCGTTAATCCACCATTTTTCAAAATTTCATACATGGCAAGTGTAGTGTCATAGACATCCGTAGGAAATTCATCAGTATCCCAACCTAATTGAGGATGACCTTGGTTGGCATCTACTGAGCCTAGCAATTGGTTATCACGTGCATATCTTAGTTCATGTTGGAAAGAATGACCCGCTAATGTTGCATGATTGGCCTCAATATTAAATTTAAATACATGATCTAAATTGTACTTTTGTAAAAATGCATGTGCCGTTGCTACATCTGTATCATATTGATGTGTTGTCGGTTCTTTCGGCTTAGGTTCGATTAAGAATTGACCTTTAAAACCAATTTCCTCTGCATAAGCGATAGCCATTTTAAAGAACTTAGCTAAATTATCTAACTCTAATTTCATATCGGTATTCAGCAGACTTTCGTAGCCTTCTCTACCACCCCAAAATACAAAGTTTTCCGCATTTAACGTTTTCGCAATTTCTAATGACTTTTTGACCTTTGCGGCAGCATATGCAAATACGTCAGCGTTTGATGATGTAGCCGCACCATGAACAAAGCGTTCATGTGTGAAGTTGTTCGTTGTATTCCATAATAATTTTTTACCTGTTTCATCCATTTTTTCTTTTATCAATTTAACTATCACATCTAAATTTTCATTTGATTCTTCTAAGTTTTTTCCTTCAGGAGCGATATCAATGTCATGGAAACAAAAGTATTCAATACCTGTTTTTTCCATAAATTCAAATATTGCAGATACGCGCGCTTTTGCTTTATCCATATCATTTAAATTATCCCAATCTCTAATAGCAGCTCCCACTCCAAATGGATCTGATAAATCAGCAGTAAACGTATGCCAATAAGCTACACTAAATCTCAAATGCTCTGCCATCGTTTTGTCACCAATTTTTTCTGAAGCATTATAATATTTAAAACTAAATGGATTCGTTGATTTCGGCCCTTCATACTGTACTTTTTCAATATCAAAATATGTCATGATTCATTCCTCCTGTTTTCCACTTGGTTAGTTAGTTTAATAAACTAACTAACTTTTTAATCACTATATCACTTCGGCCGATATTTGTAAACGCTTTCTTAATATAAATAAAAAACCTTTTAACATTATCGTTAAAAGGCTAAATTATTTATTTGAAATTTAATTTTATATCATGAACATCCAGTATTTGTTGCGTAATAGCAATTGCTGCCCCCATTAATGTCGCATATTGGACATTAGAGGTTATAGCTACATTGTTATTATTAGAATTAAATTTGCATGACACATGTTTAATTTTTTCAAGCAATTCAGGTATTTCATTGATTAATGGACAATTGATATAAATCATCTCAGGGTTCATTTGTGAATTTAAGTTGTGCACCAATACAGCGATTCTCTTACAGAATAATTCCAATGTTTGAGTGACAGTATAATCGCCTTCTACATAGTGTTTTTTCACTTTATCTACTGTCATTGTGGTGTTGAGTTGTTTAGTTAAGTGTTGAATAATTGCTTCTTGTGAACATAAATCTTCAATTTTAAGGTATGTGGGTTCGTCTGTTGCAACATTTGAAATCAAAGTCTTGCCTATTTCTCCTGCTTGCCCCGCATTTCCACGATATAATTTCTTATTGATGATCAATCCTGCCCCTATACCTTTATGTATACTAAGAGATATCAGATTATTAATTTCGAGATTGCCTTGATAGTCTCTCTCATAAATAGCCGATAGATTGGCTTCATTCTCCAATATAACTGGCACATTCGTGACTTGCTTTATCGCTTCGACGATTGATATATCCTCTAAATCATGAAACGGCAAATCAATAATTTCTTGTTGTTCATTAACAATACCATGAACCGATATCGCTACACCTAACAAGCCAAATTCTGTTTCATAATATGCATCTGCATTCACATATTGCTTAATCATTGCGATAATATCACTCATCTTGTTACTTTCAAGAGGAACAGACTGATGTTTCATTGTCTCCCCATCAAAATAACTATATAAAATTTCTATCGAATGGTATGCGATATCTATCGAAATTGTATAACCAAAGTGTTTATTTACTTCTAATAGAATCGGTTTTCTACCGCCACTTTTAGTACTATCTCCCTGTCCTACTTCAGTAACGAGTTTTTTAAGCTTTAATCTATTAAGTAAGTTAGATATCGTTGCCTTATTGATTTCTAAATTTTTTGATATCTGAATCCTTGAAATATAGCGATTGTTGAATATTTGTTGAAGCACTTGTCGTTCATTCTCATCTAAATTTAATGCTTCTAATTTCTCCATTTCTATTCACCTCACCTAAATATAATGTTTAGTACTCATTTTATAGCACTCAATCTTTCATTCAATAATTTAACTATAGCATACCCCCATTCATCTAGGATAAATAAAAAAAGATTACAGTCACAATCTTTGCAACTGTAATCTTAAACATGCACTTTAACATGTAAGCCATTATACTAGCTAACATTAACTTTCTTTAACGTTAACATTATTAAGTTTCACTTTTTCTTCTGTACCACAAAATGTTTCGATTTCTTCTAATGTTTTTCCTCTTGATTCAGGGACACATTTTTTAACAAATATAACACCTAAAATACAGATGATACCGAATATCGCAAATACCATTTCTTGTGGAAAATGTGTCGTCATAATCGGGAATAATAATCCAACTAAAAATGAACCTAGCCAATTTAATGAAGATGCAACGCCTGATGCAAATCCTCTAATTGTTAACGGGAATATTTCCCCTACAATTACCCAAGTCAATGGCGCCCATGTAAATGAATAGAAGGCTACGTAGATACTTAAAAATATCACAATTATAATTGGGTTAGCATTAGGTATTACAATATTAATAATTGTAGGTAGTATAAATGACAATCCCATCACTGTACCGCCAAGCATGAGCAATGTTCGTCGATTAAACTTATCAGCAATCCAAATAAATAGTAATGAACCTAGAACCAAGATAACGCCTTGAATAATTGGCCATAATAATGCCGAGCTTGCTGAATTACCTGTCGCTTGTTCAACGATTAGAGGAATATAATAGAATATCGCATTTGCCCCTTGAAATTGTTGAAAAGCTGCAACACCCAATCCTGCAATTACCAAATACTTATATTTACTATTAAATAAGGTACTTAATGTATTATTTGTTGTCACTTTATTCTCTGTTAAAATCGTACTTCTAATTTCCTCAAATTCTGCATCAACTTGTTTCACTTTTCGTAAATTCATTAATACATGCTTTGCTTCATCAAACTTTCCATTTTTAATTAAAAATCTAGGAGATTCTGGTAATTTTAATACCCCTAAAAATAGTATTAAAGCTGGCACTGCGGCTATGCCTAACATCAATCTCCAACCTAATTCGACCGGTAAATCACGTAACAAGAAATCCACAATATAAGATAACAACATACCTGATACAATCATCGTTTGATTCAAACCAGACAATTGACCTCTGAATTTTGCTGGTGCCATCTCAGACATATATGCTGGTACAAGCGCCGAAGCTGCACCTACAGCTAAACCTAAAATAATACGTGAAATAATTAGGAAATAATTGCCGTGATGTGGTGCAATGCCGGATAACACCGAACCTAACACAAAGATTAATGCGGAAATTAGAATCATTTTTCTACGCCCTAATTTATCCGATAATCTACCTGCTAAAATACCACCAAAAATAGCACCTAACATCACTGAAGATGTAATTAATCCTATAATAAAGCCACTATCTATACCCCAATCTTCCCTAAGAAATGGTAAAGCACCAGTCATTACACCAATGTCATAACCAAATAGAATACCACCAAATGCACCAAAGAAATAAATAAAACTATTGGACACCTTACTGTTTGTTTTCATCCCATTCACCCTCTTTTTACCTTTCGCATACATCTATGTCACAACAATTCATCCATTATTTAATCACTACATACTCTGCTTCAAACATCTTAATTAACATCTCTAGTTGTGCCGAGTTTAACGTCAACGAAAGTACGGTATGATGGCCGCCACCTTCTTCAATCCAGCGTCTCACTCCTTTTTCAAGTGATGGTTTTGCTTGCCATAATACTCTTGCTACTGGTAAATTCGGAGCAGGCTCTGTTAATGTTTCGGCAGTAATTTCATTAACGATAAATTTATAGTGGGTACCTAAATCAAGCATTGTCACAACAACACCTTCGCCTGCTTGACCATCGAACACCAAGCGTGCTGGGTCGTTCTTATCGCCAATGCCTAAGTAATCTACGACGATTTTTGGTTTAGTTGCTGCCAATGTCGGATCAACTTCTAACATATGCGAACCTAGAATTTGCTGTTTATCACTTCGCATATCATACGTATAATCTTCCATAAATCCAGTCGCTTTATTGTCTGTAGCAATTTTTAACAATCTATCCAATGCCGCTGTTTTCCAATCACCTTCACCTGCAAATCCATAACCTTGTTCATTTAGACGTTGTACAGCTAAACCTGGTAATTGTTTCATACCATGTAAGTCCTCAAAGTTTGTTGTAAAGGCAGTGTATCCACCAGCATCTAAGAAACGTTTAATGGCAATTTCATATTTAATTTGCTCTTTAACTGAATCATTAAAATGTGCTTCATCATTATTTCTGTAATCAAAATCATATTGATTCTGATATTCAGCAAACAGAGTTGTAATTTCCTCTTCTTTGACTGCTTCTATATATGCAACTAAATCCCCAATTCCAAAGTAATCTACAGTCCAACCAAATTGGATTTGTGCTTCTATCTTGTCACCTTCAGTAACTGCAACATTTCTCATATTGTCGCCAAAGCGTGCCACCTTAAGATTGAAACTCTCATTGTAAGCATGAGCGATGCGCATCCATGACTTAATATCTTCTTGAGTCGCTTTATCTTTCCAATGACCAAAAATGATTTTATTTTGTTTGCCCAACCTTTTATTGATAAAGCCGTACTCTCTATCTCCATGAGCAGATTGATGTAAATTCATATAATCCATATCAATTTTTTCCCAGGAAATATTGTCATAGAATTGTGTTGCTAAATGTAATAATGGTTTTTGCAGGAGTTTAGTCCCTCTAATCCACATTTTGGCTGGTGAAAATGTATGCATCCATGTAATAACACCTGCAATATCATCTCTATAATTTGCTTCTTTCATAATATTTGTAATAGCATCCGCTGTTGTTGCCAATTGTGTTTGTAGTTCAATATTAAAAGGCAAATCAGCCTGTTCATTTAAATATGTAGTCATTACCTGTGCGTCTGACTTCACTTGCTCTAATGCCTCATCACCGTATAGTGCTTGCGATCCAACAACAAACCAAAATTTCTTTTCTGTAGCCATCTTTAAATTCCTCCTATTTCTGTCCGTAATAAGCATTTTCGCCATGCTTTCTTTCATAATGTTTATTTAAAATCTCTTCTGGTAGCGCTTTCGCATATGCGTTTAATTGTTGCGTAAATAAATTCATTTTACATACTTCTTCTAAAACAACTGCATTCATCACTGCATGTTCACAATCTTTCGCCCACACAAAAGGCGCGTGCCCTTGTAATAAAACAGCTGGAACTGCATTTGGATCAATATTTCGTTCTTTGAATGTTTCAACAATGACATTTCCAGTTTCATACTCATAATCTCTGTTAATTTCACTTGCTGTTAAAAATCTTGCACATGGGACTGAACCATAAAACGTATCTGCATGTGTCGTCCCCATTGCCGGTACATCTAACCCTGCTTGAGCCCAAATTGTCGCCCAAGGAGAATGTGTGTGTACAACACTGCCTATATTTGGAAATGATTTGTACAATACTGCATGTGTAGGCATATCTGATGATGGTCTCAAATCGCCTTCAACGATTTCACAATCTAGATTACAAACCACCATGTCTTCAGGTTTCATTTGAGCATAATCAACACCACTCGGTTTTATGACAAACAGTTGCGTTTCAGGGTCAAATCCACTGACATTTCCCCAAGTGTATTTAATTAAACCTCTCTCTGGTAACTCTAAATTCGCTTTATATACTTCTTGTTTTAATTTTTCTAACATTCGCTTCACCTTCTAAATAATGTGATAATTGTCGCTCAATAGGTAATCCTTTTATAGTCTTATCGATATAGGTATCAAAGTTTTCAACTGCTTGCGCAGAAGGTTCAATTGTCGTTTCATCTATATTGGAAAACACAAAATCATCTAGAAATTGTGACAATGTCATATCTTTATTGATAGTTGCAAATTTTGCCAATACACTAATGCCCCAAGCACCACCTTCACTCGCTTGATTCATCACTGTAATCGGGGCATCCATAGCTGCACTTAATACTGATTGTGCAATACGCTCTGTTTTGAAAATGCCGCCATGCGCAATTAATTTATTAATTGAAATATTTTCATTTGCTTTTAATAAATCCATGCCAATTTTTAATGTACTAAAGGCACTAAACAATTGTGTTTGCATGAAATTTGCAAGCGTAAAATGATGATTCGGCTCTCTTACGAATAGCGGGTATCCCTCTTCAACTTTGGTAATATTTTCACCGGAGACATATCCATACGACAATAATCCACCTAAGTCATCATCACTTTTTTCAGATTCTTTTAACATTTGTCCGTACAAATCATCTGATGAAAAACGCACTCCCATAGTTTCAAGAACTTGTTCAAATAAATTCATCCACGCATTTATTTCAGAAGTACAGTTATTGGTATGAATCATGGCTACTTCACTACTTGAAGGTGTTGCAACGATATCCACTTCTGGATATACATTTTTCAAAGATTGTTCTAAGACTATCATGGCAAATGCACTTGTTCCTGCTGAAATATTACCTGAACGTGGTGTAACAGCGTTAGTAGCTACCATCCCTGTACCAGCATCACCTTCAGGTGGACACATAACACAGCCACTTTCTAAATTGCCATCAGGATCCAACAATCTTGCACCTTCATCTGTTAAATATCCAGCATTGTCACCTGCAACTTTAATTTTTGGTAATAAATCAATAACTGCTTTATGAAATCCTTCTGTATTGAATAATATATCTGCCTCTTCTAATAAGTCTGTTCTGTATGCTTGTTGCCCAACATCTACCGGAAACATCCCTGAAGCATCTCCTATGCCTAATACCTTTTCTCCCGTCAAATACCAGTGAATATAGCCTGCTAATGTCGTAATATAATTCACTTGATTTACGTGAGATTCTTTATCTATAACCGCTTGATATAAATGTGCGATACTCCATCTTTCTGGGATATTATAGTTAAATGCTGTTCTCAAAATTTTTGCCGCTTCAACCGTGTTGCCATTTCTCCAAGTTCTAAATGGAACTAACAGATCCTCATGTTCATCGAATGCCAAATATCCATGCATCATTGCACTAATACCAAGGCTATTAATTTTGCGTATAGTTATATCAAACTTGTCTTTTAAATTTTTTGCCATATCTTGATAACTTTGTTGTAATCCAACCCAAATATCATTTACTGAATAGGTCCAATAGCCATCTATATAATTGTTCTCCCATTCAAAGCTACCTGTTGCTAATGTGTTAAATTGCGCATCAATTGCTATCGTCTTAATACGAGTTGAACCTAGCTCAATACCAATAGACAACTCAGAACTATCGGTTATATTAGTAGGATTTTGCATTGCAAACACCTCTTTTGTAATCGTTTTCAAATAAATCATAAAGTATTTGTCCGTACATGTCAATATATTATAATTTTTGTCCGTATATATTAATTGGTGTAATCCTTTTATACAAATTCTTACAATATCTAATTCAAAAGATTTATCCCTTAGTTTTGTAGGGGCAACCTAAATTATTTGAACCACCTACCTAAATCCTTGGCCTGTGTCTTGGTCTCGCTCCTCATTTCTTATTATCCTATTCGTTCAGGTGTCTCAATTTCAATTCGTAGACCATACAAGTGACTGTTATATGAAATAAAAAAAAGAGCCAAATTCCGTTATATGGATTGGCTCTGTCGTTATTTAAAGATACTCGATACTATAAGTATAGTTATACCACTCAACTAAACGCATTGCATCGTATCATTCGCTATATATGATTTACTTTACGGAACTTCTTTCTATAATATAGGTATCTAATAGTTCTGAAGGTTGTACCTTACCTGTTTCAATTGTATTCAATACCCAATTAGCTGCTTTCTCTCCTAATAGTTCTTGAGGGTGGGATGTCGTTGTTAAATCAACATCTTCTAATTTGCTCAATACTGAGTTATCTTCCCCCACAATAGACATATCATTTGGAATGGCAATACCTAGTTTTTCTAATTTTTTCATAATGTAATATGCGATTTGGTCATTGTAACACACCACAGCCGAAGCTTGTATTTGCTTCGATACCACGTGTTCCACAAATTGATCTAACACAGATAATTTACTTTCTGTATCATACGTATAAATATATTCACTCTTAAAGACTTTGTTACAATTTTCAAAGGCATTAAAATAACCTTTCATCCTTAACTTACCTTGATTGTCATCTATCTTGGTAATTAAAGCGATATCCTCATGTCCCTTATCTATAAGATATTTCGTTGCAAGATGTCCTGACTTAATATCATCAATAGCAATATAGGGTAAGTTCAATTCTTCATATTGCGCATTAATAGATAATATCGGAATATTACGTTGTTTAAATAAGGAATAATACGATAAGTTCGGATTGTAGACATTACTTTTCGTAGGTTCAACAATGAGACCTTTGATACCTTGATTTAACATCATCTCTAAACATTGACGCTCGTCAGCATGATTATTGTTCGTGCTTGCTAATATTAATGAGTAACCATTCTCTCTCAATACTGTTTCGATACCTCGTATGATACTCGGAAATATATAATCTGATAAATAGGTTACAATTAATCCAATCTTCTTAGCATTATGGTTCGTTTCCGAATTTAAAAATTCATAACTTACATATGAACCAGAACCTTTTCTCTTATTTATATAACCATCTGCAACTAATAATTCCATTGCTTGACGTATCGTATATCGGCTCACACTATATCGATGCTGGAAATCCTTTTCAGTAGGTAATAATGATCCTACTTGGAATTCTTTACTAATAATTTTATTTTTAATCTCATCTGCTATCACTTGATATTTAGGCTTATTCATAAAATACAATCTCCTAGTTCTAACGATATATGCTTAATCATTGTTAGTATATCATATAAAAGTTAAATTCAATTTATCGCAAAAGTAAGATGTTTACTTGGTATTTGTTACTTAATGATTATCCAAGCGTACAAGTCATGACTTACTATATGTTTCCATAACGTTGCGATAAATTTTTGATTTTTTGTAACTACTTAAATTTGCATGTTTTGTTACATCATACAAATTCTTTCTTACCTCTTCTAATAATCCTTGATAAGTCTTAATTGTCAGTACAATGATGGGCTCTATATCATCGTCAAATAAATACAAGTGATCCAAAATATATGAGAAATTCCGTTCTATCAGTTTCGCATAACTTTCCCATAAATGTGCGTAGTTAGGGGTTACGCCGTTATAATAAATTGAATCCAAATCAACATTGTAGTATTCCAACTTTTCAATACTTATATAGATTTTACCATTGCTATAGTCCTTGCCTACATTTCTTAATATTTTAGTCAATTGGAGGGCCTTTCCTAAAGCAATACTCATCGCATTTACTTCTGCTACCTTAGTTGCTTCAATTTGTGATTGAGTAAAAATAGGATTAAGCAATTCTCCAATAACACCACTTACACCATAGCAGTATTGCTCTAATTGCTGATCAGTGTCATTTGCAGAAAATACAAAATCATCTTCAACTGTTTGGATAAATGTCTCTAAAGAGGATCTTGGCAAATTATATAAATGTATCGTCTGTGCCAATGCTTTCATTATTTTTGTATTACTATGAAACTTTTTAGTCTCCCCATTATAAATTTGTTGGACATCTTGCTTGATTTTATTTAAATATTCTATATCTTTATGCACCTTGATACTTTCGTCTACGTTATGATAAAGTGCATAAATCGACCATAGCGCATTACGCTTTTCAGTTGATAAATTTTCAAAAGCATTCGCAAATGTCTTTGTATAATTTTTCATTATCTTTTGACAATATTTATACTCTTTTTCTAAGTTCCCCATATTTACACACCTTATATTTAATATCTTTATATGCTCATCAGATGTTGTATTTTAAGCAGTAATCACCAAATGTTATGTACTATTTTATTGTTATATTAATTACATTTACCCGTTTTCATTTTGATTATGTGTAGCTATGAATCAATCTATTACTTATATGTCGCATATGATATCACAATGATACACTTATTATAAAAATAACGCGTTCAAGGCATTAATTCATCCTTAAACGCGTTAAATTTTAATTTAATTGATATTAATTTACAAATGTGAACATGTCACTTAACTTTTTAGCGGCGCCTTCTGTAAACATGCGCTCTAAGTTGTCTTGAGAATCTTGCGCACTACTTTTAGATACTTTATTCATCTCTTGTTCATATTGTTTAGCTACTGTCATTTTATCAGTGTGCTCGTCTAGAGATTTCACAAATAAATAAGCATCATACAATGCCATATTTACACCTTCACCAGCAAATGGACTCATCAAATGTGCGGCATCTCCAATTAGTGTAATAGATTGATTTGTTTCCCATTTAAAGCCAATAGGTAATCTATATATTCTTCTAAACAAGATATTATTGCTCATATTTTTAATATAATTTAATAATTGCTCATCCCACTGTTCGAAGTCACTCAGCAAACGTGCTTTCAATTCATCGTGCGACATTTGTTTATAATCTTCTAATTCAGCTTCTGCCATTCTGTAAGATACATAAACTTTAATGCTGTCATCACCATTTAATTGTGCTAACAAACCTTTATCTTGGTCTAAAGCCATCATTTTTCCATTCTTATTGTATTGTAACAACTGCGGGTAGTGTTGGCTCACTTCTTCAACGTTAATCTCCACCATGCTAATACCTGTATATTCTATATCTACATCAGATAAATAAGGTCTCACTTTAGAAAATGCACCATCAGAACCAATCACATAGTCAAATTGTTCTTGGTAGCCATTAGAAAAAGTAACTTCACATTTGCTATCAGCAAATTGCTTTAGACTTTCAAACTGATAGCCATACTTAATTGCTGATGGATCAATGTGACTACGAATTAAATCACATAGCACTCCACGATCAATTTCAGGTCGATCACCTTGACCATCTGCATCGTCTTCATAATATACTTTACCAGTTGCATCGACAATCTTTGTATCTTCACCTTCAAATCGCGCAAGCTTATTAAATTCATCAATAAGCCCCGCTTCCTTCAGAGGTATTTGTCCTGTATCCCCATGTATATCTAATGACCCACCTTGCGACTGATGATTTTGACCATTAGATTTTTCAAAAATAGTAAACTGATAACCACGTTGTTGAAGTAACAGTCCTAGCATTAAACCGCCAGGACCTCCACCAATAATTGCAATACGATTCATTTTGTATTCCCCACTTACAAATATTTAGATTTAATATAAATCTTCAAGTTCTTTCTTCGTACGTTCGACAAATTCATTAAATTTGCGTTTTTTCTCTTCCTCGTTAAATGACTCTTTACTCTTGAGCATAAACGTTCTAAATAAATCCTGTAATTGTGCTCTAGATTCTTGCATTTTGTCAAAATCCATATGCTTTAATTGTTCTAATCGAGTCAACATTGCATCATTCATATTTTCATTTAAGAACGTTTGTCCCTCTTCAGTAATCGTATACACTTTCTTCTTACCATCTTTCGAAATTGATACAAACTCTCTATCTTCTAGCATTTGTAATATAGGATAAACTGATCCAGGACTAGGTGAATAGAATCCTTTAAACTGTTCTTCTAAATCTTTGATAATTTGATAACCATGCTTTGATTCTTGCTGCAACATTTTTAAAATTACAAACTGTAAATTACCTTTTTTGAAAAATCTTTCCTTACCCATTGCTGCCATTGCACGAGGATCAAATCCATCCATACCTCTACCAAAACCAAAATCTTCTCTATTCATCATCTTATGTGCAAAATGTGCGTGTCTTTTGTGAAAATGTCTTCTAAACATATTAATCTCCCTTTCTTATTTCGATATATCGAAATTATAAACGATATATCGAAATACGTCAACGATATATCATTATTTTTCTTTCTTTTTACACTAAATGATGTGCAAAACAGCGCAACCACGGTCTTTTGAATAAAATTTTTCAATAAAAATAGTCCTTAAATGAATAAACACATTTCATTTAAGGACCTAATATTTTAAATTACATGTCAGAATATATTGCTATTAAACAAACTACATTATCCAAAGAAATTGCTCGCTCTGTTTAACACAAGATGTGCTAGATTAACCATTTTGCTTTGCAAATGCTTTACCAATATCATTTAATTTTTCAGGGGCATCGTGCATACCCATCTTAACTTCAATGACATGCATACGATTAGGTTGCAGATTAATTTCATTGAAAGCATGTTGTAAACTCACACTTGAGTCAACTTCGTGTACTGATACGGTTTCGTTACCACCAAAGACACTAGGCAATGCTTTATAATCCCACATTGGTATATCGTTATACAACGCATTTTCACCATGAATTTTACGCTCAACAGTATAGCCATCATTATTTATAATAAATATGACTGGTTTCAACTGTAGTCTAATCATCGTTGCCATTTCCTGTACTGTTAATTGTAGCGATCCATCACCAATTAACAATACATTTCGTCGTTCTCCATCAGCTAATTGTGAACCTAAAGTTGCTGGTAAAGTATAACCAATTGATCCCCATAAAGGTTGACCAATAAATTTATTCGTTTTCGTTAATGCTAAATCATAGGCACCAAAGAAAGATGTTCCTTGTTCTGCAATCACTACATCATCACGATTTAAAAAATCTTGCATCATTTTAAAATATGTTTGTTGTGTTAACGGTGTATCATCTAATACATCATCATTTGGCACTGGCTTTTTAAACATAGGATAATCTCCATTGAAGTGAAAATCTATGCGCTGTAAACCTATTAATAAATCTTGTAAAGCTACATTATCATCTCGTGTTTCGTTCATTTTAAAGTTACGATGATTTAACATAATTACATCATCTATATCAAATTGATATGAAAATCCTGCCGTTGCAGAATCTGTTAGCTTAGCACCGATATTTAATATCGCATCACTATGATCCACATAGTATTTAATACGTTCCTCAGCAATTGAACCATCATAAATGCCCATATAATATGGACTCTCCTCATTAAAAGCACCTTTACCCAATGATAATTGGGCAACTGGAATACCCGTCTGATTAACAAATTGTTCTAATAATTCATGCAAACCGAAACTATTAATCTCGTGTCCTGTAATAATCACTGGTCGTTCCGCACTATTTAATTTCGCTTGAACCATGTCGATATATTGAGAAACATCAGCAGGTTTGCTCATTTTATAGTGATAATCTTCCATCACTTCAATCTCTTTTGCTGCAACATCAATTGGTAAATGTATGTGTACAGGTCTACTTTCAGTTAATGCGGCATTGATAACTCTTGGAATTTCCAATTGTGCATTATCCTCTGTAATATATGCTTGTGTAGTCGTGATTGGTTCATACATTTTGCGATAATCATCAAAGTTACCTTCACCTAATGAGTGATGCACATATTTCCCTGCTTGTTCCACTGCTTGTGTAGGGGCGCCCGTAATTTGAATGACTGGCACACGTTCTGCAAATGCACCCGCAATACCATTAACAGCACTCAGCTCGCCAACACCAAATGTAGTTACCATTGCACTAATGCCTTTCATTCTAGCATAACCATCAGCAGCGTAACTCGCGTTTAATTCATTCGTATTACCTATCCATTCCATATCCGTTCTACCGATAATATCATCTAAAAACGTTAAATTAAAATCTCCCGGAACACCAAAAACTTTATCCACGCCAACATTACTTAAACAGTCCATTAAATATTGTCCAATACGTCTTCTCATAATTCATTTCCCCTTTTTATCTATATTGAATTACACTTCCAAAATAATAAAAATGAAACAAAAGGTCAACTATATTGACTTATTTAAATTGTGAAACTTTTTATTTTGCACTTATCATTTATCAATAAGCAATGAACTATAATCATTGCCAATTTACCTAGCACTGGAGTAATAAAAAATGATCACTGATGTTTATTTCAACATCAATGATCATTCTATCTTTAAAAATGTGATAATAAGCATTTTATTGGCTGACATCCTACAATATTCCAATATGTAATGGTGGATCTGTAAACCCCTATATTTACCAATAATGCCAACTTATTAATATTTGGACTGTATATTTAGACAGACATGCTTATCTCTCAAGTAGATTAACTTTAATTTATCACGTATGACATTGACAATTTACAATGTAATCATACTTGAATTTACCTTTAAACCATGGGTTAGTGTGCGATAGCATTAGTCTTTATCAAAATCATCTTTGAGATGTTTAATATCTGCGTATCCTTGTCTATGAGAAGCAAATTCTTCCATGATAGCGTACCAATCATTCCCGACCTTTTTTTGAATATCTTGAAATAAATCATTTTGCGCTTTATTTAATTCTCTGACCAATTTTGTTCCTTTATCCGTAGCATATAATGCTTTAACACGCTTATCATGTTCCGTTTGTTTCTCTATAATATATGCTTCGTCTTTTAACTTTTTCAAAGCAGCATGGCTACCCTGTTTAGAGATTTCCATACTTTTCAATAAATCCTTTATAGTAATCCCCGGTACTTTATCTATGAAAAATAAGAATCTATGATGTTGACGATTCAATCCATAAGCCTCAATAATTTCATCAGCTGTATTGATAAATGTTTTATAAGCAAAATAAAACAACAGATTCTCATAATCATTATTATTTTCTTGCATGGCTTACCTTCCTTTTAATTCAATATTTCTTCTTATTTATATTATGCCATCTATCAAACTATTTTGGTCTCCATTTTATAATCACATCATTGTTCAGTCCTATAAAAACAAAAAAGACTAACATAAGACATTTCAAATGTTAGTCACCATTATTTTCGCTTTACATAATAAAAATACACTGATTCTATCGTTATGACAATATGATTTTTTCACGTTTTTCTAGATTTGTAAGTTTATCCATCAAAATCGAAAGATAAAGTACACAAAAATCATTTAAAATTACAATAATGAACATGTTATTTTATTTAAATCTTCATCTTTTAACCCGTTATTCATTTCTTGTTTTATCTCTGGAGTAATTTCCGTTTCAATTAATTCCTTATAAAGTGTCTTATTTTTTGTAGTAATAACATATAAGAAATGTGTATGGTTTGTGAGACACCTGAGGGAGTAGGATGCGTGTCTTGACCGAGGAGCGACCTAGCCTCTATATATGTGAACAATAACAAGCCCATCAAAGATTTTGATCTTTGATGGGCTTCATGCTGGGATTGATGTCCCAGACGCTTCAATATTTAACAACGTATAATACACAATGCGTTGTTAAATTTTAATTATGCAAATTATTGTTTTTTGTCTGAATCAATTTTATCTGAGAATTTATTTAACTGTTTCTCAGCAAATGATTTACCGCCGATACCGAATGCGATAGCAAATGCTACAGCAACAGCACCTAGGATTAATAAGAACGCAACATTAACAATGCTTTGCGCAAAGTTTAATTGATCTAAAGTCATGAATACAGAAACAATAATCACTAAATACTTAACAATTTCAGCTAACATTGCGTTACCTGTTGATTTATTAATCAATTTAGAGATTAAATTGCCGCCAATTAAACCTAATGCTAAGATAATCACTGCTGAAATAACTAATGGTAAATAACCAATGATTGCTTCACCAATTTTATTTAACACTGATAAATTAACTGTATTCAAAGCTTGTACAGTGAAGAATAAACCAATTAGCGCTGTAATAACCCAGCCTGTTGCAGTTGGTATATCAATGCTGTCTTTATTTTCGCCGAAATTAACATATTTATTAAAACGACTCACATTGAGACTACCTAGAATATTTTTCACTAATGTACCTAACACTTTGGCAATAAAAATACCTAATACCAATATAATGACAGCTACAATGATTTTAGGTGAGAAATTAAGTATACTACTCATCATACCTTTAATTGGTTTAGATACTGATTGCATATTCAATGAATCAAATACTGATGGTAGGAATAATAAGAATACTAAGAAATAAGCTAATTTACCGAATGTTTGAATAATACCTTCTGATTCAGATTTGCCCTTTCCAGCATCTACTAGACCTTTCTTTTGTAACCACTCTTCAAAACCAAGTGCACCTAATCCTTTTACTATAACTTTTTTAACAATAACTGCAATTATCCATGCAATTAGTAAGAATATTAATGCACCAATGATATTAGGGAGAAAGCTAATAATACTATCCACTACTCCCATCAAAGAACTTAATACTTTATTCATGATAATTCGCCTCCTTTTTTGTCAATTTACCCTAGTAAATTCTAAATAATCTTATTTTATATATTTTTTAGAAAAAACTTTTAAATTTAGTGATAAATTTCAGAGGAATTGTATTTCATGATTTGTAAGTGAATGAATTATAAAGAGCGATTTGAATTTTAATTATATATACATTTGAATCACATACACTTTTTATAAATGCTTAATCTTCAATAATATCGGCACCAGTTGCCCTTAATTGCTGAAGGCCATCTAGCATTTCATTGATTACATCATCACTGTGGCGTTCCCATGTTGCTAACTCTCCTACTATCTTCAAAGGTGCTTTCGACCGATAAGACCTTGTAGGATTCCCTGGAAACTTTTTATCCGTGACATTTGGATCATTCTCAAATTCACCTAACGGCTCAACAATATAAATACGTTCATCTTGAATTTCTGCTGTGTTAGAAAGCGCAACCGCTAACTCTGCACCCCATTTTGCCGCTTCCAAAGTAGCAGTGAAATAGATATGATTCATTATTCTATCTTGATAATTTGATTGTCTTTTGGGCACTAATAAATCACCAACATTTAATTGAGCTTTTGTTCCATGAAAAAACGGACCATTATCAATCACCGATTCAACTGTATTATTTGCCATCGCACAACACTCCCTCATTTTTATTCGATAATGAGTATAAAACGATTACGTAAAAACTAATAGCCTTTTTCTCAAACAAATTTTAGCGTATAATGAAAGCAAAGGTAATCATAAATATTCAATGCTTGCATCTTAATTTAGTACATCATTACATATTATTTTATAAAAATAACCCTTAAATGAATGTTCAAATTCATCTAAGGGTTTTGTTACTAAATCTAACTAAATCTAACTAAATCGACTTAATTAAATTAACTAAATGCTGTTTCTGTCAAATACATCTATTCTTACAATCTTGTCATTAATCTCTTTCCAAATGTATCATCGCATCAGCTTTATCAGTAAAAATACCTGTAGCGCCCCAATTCGCAAGTTGATTGGCACGTTCTTTTTTATTTACTGTCCAAACATTCAAATCAAATCCTGCATTACGAATCATTTCAACACGATTTTGCGTCAACTTCGCATCTTCAATATTAACAATCTTAGATCCACAGAAATCCAAAATTGTTCGCCAATCTGCTTTAAAGGCAACCGCCTTAAATATAACTGCTCTACGGTACTGTGGCATGTATGTTTCCGCAAGCTTTAATAACGGTATGTTAAAGCTTGAAATCATCACATCAATGCCATCTTCAAGAGAAGCAAGTTTCTCAGCAACTTGTTGCACCATACTTTCAGACAAACGTGTTCCGTCCGGGCCAGAAACCCCCTTCAATTCAACATTTATATTCATATGCGTTTCATTGGCAAATGTAATCACATCATCAAATGTAGGAATCTTTTCATTTTCAAACTCCGTACTATGCCAACTGCCAGCTGAAGCAGATTTAATTTGGTCATATGCAACTTGCGTTATTTCACCCTTATGATTTGTAGTTCTCTCTAAAAAATCATCATGCACAATAATTAATTGTTCATCTTTCGTGATAGCTACATCTAATTCCACCCATTTCAAACCTCGTGTAGAAGCAGCTTCTTTGAATGAAGCAAGTGTATTTTCAGGTGCCTTACTCGGTAAACCTCTGTGACCATATATCGTAAACATAGATTCTACTCCTTCAATATATTATTTATAATCATGATAAACATGATAATACAAATAATCAAAATAAATGCGATTGCTTAGTTATCATATATACTAGATATAAATAAAGTACATTTATATCAAAAAGCGCAAGGATTGTTATAAACCTTGCGCTTTTTGAGTTATTTTCTTACTAATGCTAAAATACCTGCTACCAAAATTAAAATTCCAGATAAAATTCCGAAAAAGCCGATAAATATCATATTTAAAATTCCACCAATAATTAACAGAATCCCCATAACAATACGTTGTTTATTGATAATACAGCTTAGTATCAACGTGATAATACAGGTTAAGATTACAGCAGTTCCTAAGCCACCTATACTCGCACTATCTGCATCTCCAAATTCTGAACCAATTCCTCCAAGCATAATAGCGAATAGACCACCTAGAATTCCAAATACACTCCCCAGTATACCTAATATCATTTCCGCAACACGATTTGTTGGTCTCACATAATGATTATTGTTCATCTCACAATTCCTCCATTATTTAAATTTTTTATATCTCTTTATTCTGTAGTTTCTTTAGCATTTTCTTCAGGCATTTCACTATCATCAGCTGAAGTATCTTCACTTTCAGAGGATTCTTCCTCTTCTAATTCTTTCATGTCTTCCTCGTATTGCTTATCTATTTCATCCATTTCTTTTTCATATTCTTCTTCTTCACGCTGTAATTCTTCTTCTAGAGCTTTATCTTCTTCTTCTATTTGTTTGTCATATAATGCTTCTATACGATCTTCTAATTGTGTATATTCAATTTCTAAAACGTCATGATCCACATGATCCATCTTTTCTCCATCTGTTAAACTATTGTATTCATCAACTAAATCGTTATACATTTCCGCAGTATATGGTGTATCCTCACTTTCTGTATCCTCACTATCAAATGTATCTTCATCAGATGTATCTTCTGTTTCAACAGGTGTTGATGTTTGACTAACGTTTCCTTTATTTCCTTCTTTAATGTCAGATTTTTTAATTTTCCAACGCGCTTTTACACTTTCAAAGTTAGGGGTAGCATCCATTTCTAAAGTATACTCTTCACTATCTGGTACATCATATGTAATATAACCTGATGCAGTATTCCCTTTGTTTAATTGGTGAGTAAATCCATCATTTACATCTTCATTGCCAAACCATTCTTGATAGTTTTCATTATCCACTTTCATACTGAAATCAGTTGAATCCACTAACACCTGTTCATCATTGTTATTTTTAAACTTTAGATATACTTTAATTGCTTTTCCGTTTTCTGGTGCACTGTATTCATCATAATCATTTACAAATTCCACTTTTGTAACTTTTACATCAACACCATCAGCATCTATAACTTGTCCTATTTTAAAGTCCTTCATTTTCGAAGTTGCTTTAGCTTTATCAGATTTTCTCGAATTCTCTTCACTGTCCCTGTTATCGCTAGATGTATTTAAATTAATGTCACAGCCAGCTAACACAAAAATCCCCAAAACCATAATAATTAAAAATCTTTTCATTCAATCCCTCCACACATGTATGCATAACACCATCATATAATTTATTTAATCAACCTTCTATAATTCTATAATATTTTTAATTAAAATCAATATGTTTCCTTAAGATTTTTTAAAATTTTAATTATTTTCTCCATAATTAGTTAAAAAAATAAGCAGACCCATAGGTCTACTTATTTTCCTAACTAATTGTCACTATTCCCTACCACTCTATTTCACGCTTTGAAAATAGTCGATTAAACTTTTTCTAGTCTGATTGATAATCGGGACGGATTGGTTTTTAGTTTTATAACAGAGTCCAATTTTTCTATTAGCTACGTAGTCACTGATTGGTATTTGTTTTAAATTCGCAATTTGTATATTTCGTAAATGCGGTAAAATTGAAATCCCTAATCCTGAACTTATGAATGCCGCAATTGTTATCGTTTCATCTCCTTCAAAGTTAATTTCAGGAACAAAATCAAAATGCTTAAACAATTCATCAATCTGTTCTCTCAACACATAATTTTGCTTTAATAGTATGAACTTTTCATCGTATAAAGCTTTGATCGAAATCTGATCATGGTGCGCTAATGGATGTGTGTCATTTAACGTGATGTATAATTCCTCTTCTAACAGTGGTTCAAATTGAGTATTAGGTGTTATTTCAGATACTGTAGTAACGATGATATCCACTTCTCCATCATCTAACATTTCTAGCAATTTTTTGGCATGATTTTGAATTAATTTCAGACGTACCTTTGGAAATTTCTTTTTAAAGGCTTTCAGAAAATCTGAAATGTATGTCACACCTACTGAATGCAAGAAACCAATCGTCAATTTCCCACTTTCAATATTAGTATCATGTGCGACTTGATTCTTATATATTTCCATTTCTCCCACAATATTATTCGTTGTATATAAAAAGTCTATACCATACTGGTTCAGCTTCAACTTTCTTCCGATTCTATTAAATAGTGGCACACCTAATTCCTTTTCTAAGTTTTTAATAGCTCTACTTAATGCAGATTGACTTACATTTAAAATCTTCGCAGTTTCAGACATATTTTCTAATTTAGCTAACTGTTTAAAGTATTCAAAATGATGCCATTCCATTTTAAAGGCCCTCCCTTATGCTATAAACGCATAAGTTATATGATAATTATGCATTTTTTAAATCATTATATACATGCTACGATAAATCTATCAACTAAAAGTGAGGTAAATTTCATTGGATTATCAAACAAACAATTTCGTAGAAAAAGGGACTAAGGCATATGCAAAAATTATTATTGCACTCTTTATCTCCGGGTTCACTATTTTTTCAATTCTGTATAGTGTTCAACCACTTATACCTCATTTCACAAAATCATTTAATGTTAGTGAGACTGTAGCAAGTTTAGCTTTATCTGTCACAACATTAACACTAGCGCTTGCCATGCTATTTTTTGGTGCAATATCAGAGGTTATTGGTCGAAAGCCGATAATGATATTTTCTGTGATTTCAGTATCACTATTAGCGTTATTGCAATCATTTATTACAGATTTCAATGTGTTTCTAATTATTCGTTTTATCCAAGGCATTTGTTTAGCAGGTCTCCCTTCTATTGCTATGGCATATATCGGCGAAGAAGTATCAGCGCGAAGTCTCCCAGCAGCTATGGGTATTTATATTAGCGGAAATGCTTTCGGTGGCGCATTCGGTAGAATATTTACAGGTATCATATCCAGTATATATGGTTACCAAATCGGTTTATTGTCCATAGGCATTATCAGTGTCATTGCTGCAATTTTATTTTCATTTTTATTACCAACTTCACAACACTTTGAAAAGCAACGCTTTTCAATTACAGAATTACTCAAAAGTTATAGCCAACACCTTAAAAATGTTAGATTGTTGAAGCCATTTATGGTTGGTTTTCTATTATTGGGCTGTAATATAGCTGCTTTCAACTATATCAGCTTTGTCTTAGCTTCAAAGCCTTATCAATTACATGATACAATTATTAGCTTTATCTATTTATTATTTTTAATTGGCATGTTGTCCTCAATTCTAAATGCCAAATTACGCCGCGCATTAGGCACATTAAATGCATTAAAATTCAGTATTCTACTACTTATTGTTGGTATTTGGATTACATTGTTACCACCGCTTCCATTTAAAATACTTGGTCTCGCATTTAGTGTTTACGCCTTTTTTAGCGGTCATGCTATTGCCAGTGCAGTCGTTGCAGGTAGAGCAGAACATCATAAAGCTCAAGCCTCTAGTTTATACTTGCTGTTTTATTATATTGGTTCTTCAGTTGGTGGTACTTTAGCAGGTTATTTTTATGGTATGTTTCAATGGCCTGGCGTCGTCGCAATGATCACTATATTTATGGCAATTGCCTTTATCATTTCGATGACTATTAAACAGCGTTGATTATTCAATTATTAATTACTGTTCTGATTAAATTCCTAATAACCAATAGTTATATTTTTAGAAAAAGCATCGCAACGCTAACTATAATTTTTTTTAAAGCATCACAATGCTAATAAGTTTTTCTACAAAGCAACAAGAGAGCTCATCTTTCAAGGTGGGCTCTCTTACTTTCATATATATTATATTCTGTAACATTATCACTTTTCATTAATTGCACTTAGCTCACCTCGTTAGAAACTAACTTTTTTAAAAATCTTTTTTACGCCCTTTAATTTTCAGAAAAATAAGTATAAAATAGACGCTATTAATGTCAGAAAATTCAAAATTATATATGGAGGTTATACACTATGAAAGCAAAAACGAGCTTATGGAAAGATTGGCGTCTACATGGCATCGTCTTCGTCATAATGATTATATCTGAATTCATCGGAACACATAAAATCCCTTTAGGTCCTACGTCACTCCTGTTATTACCAGTAGTATATGCCGTATTACTAGGTTTAGCCGTTTATTTCACACCAATAATTAAAAAGACACAAGCTAAACATGCGGAATCAATGGTTTTTATTTCTGTAGCGTTACTTATCGCGAAATTCGGTGTTGAAGCAGGTCCAGCTTTACCCAAAATTATCGCTGCTGGGCCAGCCTTAATACTACAAGAA
The DNA here is from genome assembly GCF_029774255.1 of Staphylococcus gallinarum. Classification (NCBI taxonomy): domain Bacteria; kingdom Bacillati; phylum Bacillota; class Bacilli; order Caryophanales; family Staphylococcaceae; genus Staphylococcus; species Staphylococcus gallinarum. Next base: position 260,554 of record NZ_CP069082.1, on the reverse strand, counting down.
ATTGGGCACCTAGCTACTATAATCTTCGCATTACCACTAGCTTTAGTTTTGGGATTACGCAAAGAAGCTATCGGAATGACTCATTCTATTGGTAGAGAAGCAAATTTAGCTTTGATTACTGAAAAATTCGGCATATCGTCTCCTGAATGGCGCGGTGTTATGTCTATTTACATATTCGGAACCATATTTGGTGCTATTTTCTTTAGTATATTTGCTGGATTAATCATTTCTATTGTTCCACTAAGTCCACTTGCATATGCTATGGCATCTGGTGTAGGTAGTGGTGTTATGACAGCTGCCGCATTAGGTCCTTTGGTTTCAATGTATCCAGATCAAGCAAGTACGATCACTGCTTTTTCAGGGGTAAGTAACTTACTGACATCAGTGACAGGATTATATATCGGTATACTTATAGCTCTCCCATTAACACAAAAATACTATCAATTAATGATGGCCATAAAAGGAAATTTCAGTAGCAAAGGAGAAGAAATAGAATGACATCTAAATATTTAGACTGGTTTCTCACACTTATTGTTGTTGGGTTTATTTCACTTATCAGTAATTGGATCGGACAGAGTATAATGCCTTTCAAAGCATTACCTGGCATCTTATCACTTATGTTTATCGCATTTATAGGTTTAATATTACATCAATTACTTCCATTTAATGTTCCTAGTATCGCCTACATTGGCATTATTGGTTTAATACTCACAATCCCTGGCATGCCAGGTTCCTCATATATCGTAAAGTGGACTGAACAAGTTGAATTATTGTCCCTTGCCACGCCAGTTGTTGCATATGCGGGCGTTTCAATCGGTAGCTCTTGGGTCGACTTCGCAAAATTAGGTTGGAAGACTGTTATCATTGGTATTGTAATGTTAATCAGTACCTATCTTGGTGCTGCCTTAGTTGCAGAAATCATCTTGCGTATTCAAGGATTAGTATAATCCGAAAATAAAGCTCATCCATTATCACTTATTAAAAAAATCTCCCTAATCCAAGTTAATGGTTAGGGAGACTTGCATCTATTTAATTATCTTGCTTATTTTTGTCATTGTTTTTTCTGCGTCTAGTAAACAATAACGCTGAACCAATTAGTGCCATCAGACTACCATAAGCTGTTGTATTCACAGCATCATTTTGTCCTGTTGATGGTAATTCACTTTGCTCGTGGTTGCTACCATTTGGTTCATTTTCACGATTTGAATTCATTGATTTATCTGCATTGTGTTGTCCACTCAAGTCTTGCTCAATATCACTTTGTACATGATCTAATGCCTGACTGTGACTGATATTACTTTGTTGGTCATTTGCAGTTCCATTATTCTGGTTTACATCTTGAGTATGATTTGTTTGTTCAATGTCTACATTTACTTCATTGGATGCATTACCATTAGCATCAATAGCAATCACTTTAATAGATTTCATTTTACTCAAATCTACAGTCTCTGGAACTTTAATATCAAATCTACCTTTGCTATCTGCATTTCCAACTAAAACTTTACCATTCGGTAATTTAATCTTAATAGTTGCATTTGCTTCAGCAGTTCCTGAAATATTTTTGCTATCTTTATCTATTGGATTTACATTAGGATTTGTCGGTGCTGTATTATCAGTAACTTTAACAGTAATTTCTTCTGATGTATTACCAGACACATCCGTTGCTGTAATAATCAATGATTCTCCACCATTTAATTTAAAGTTATTAGGAATTTTCACTTTGTAATTTCCTTGTTTACCCACTTTTGTAGATATAACTTTACCATTTGGCAGTTTAACTTTAATCGTTGAACCCACCTCTGCTGTACCGACAACGAGTGGATTATCACTTGTTATTGGTTTCACAGTTGGTGATTTAGGTGCTGTGATATCCTCTACATGAATTGTTGTAGCTAACGACTCATTACTTGAAGGATCCACAACTGATACTTTTAGTACTTCTCCACCTTTAAATGTACCTTTATACGGTAATTCAACATTGAAAGCACCTTGTTTATCTACTTGTGCAGTTAATAATTTACCATTTGGTAGTTTAACTTTTACAAGAGCTCCTGGTTCTGCTGTACCAGTAATATGAGTACTTTCACTTGTCACTTTATTTACTTTAGGTGTTTCTGGAATTGTTGTATCTTTAACAATGATTATAATTGGAGATGTTTCATTACCTTGAGCATCTGTTGCGGTAATACTTAGCTTTTCTCCACCTTTAAATACTAATCCAGAAGGTAAATCTATAGCAAAAGCACCTTTATCGTCAGCTTTTATAGATAATTTTTCACTTGTAGGTAATTGAACATTCACAACCGCATCTGGTTCTGTGATACCTGTTAATTGCTTACTTTCAGTTGTAAACGAATCAATTTTTGGCATAACAGGTGGTGTTGTATCTTCTACTATTATTTCTAGTGCAGCCGTTTGATTGCCTGCTTTATCAGTTGCAATAACTTGCAGACTTTCTCCACCTTTAAATTTTACTTTATTCGGTAATTCTATAGTATATTGACCTTTATTATCTACTAATTTCTTAAGTACTGTACCATCTGGTAATTTAACACTGACTGTACTACCGACCTCACCTGTACCAGTAATCATTGTATCTTCACTTGTTAGATCATTTACAGTCGGTATCGATGGCGGTGTATTATCAACGACTGTCAGTCTTGTTGGTTTCGAAGCATTGCCTGAGATATCTGTTGCAATCGCCTCAATTGTTTCTCCACCATTTAATTTCATGTTATCAGGTAGTAAGATTATAAAGTTACCAAATCCATCTGTTTTCCCTTTAATCTTAGTGCCATTTGAAATATTGACTTCTATTATAGACAATGGCTCTGCTTCACCAGTAATTGCTTTACTTTCGCTTGTGATTTCATCAATTAATGGCGATTTTGGAGGTGTAACATCTGTCACAGAAACTCTCAATACATCAGATTGATTGCCCTCTTTATCCATAGAAATTACCTTAAGTTGTTCTCCACCTTGTAATCCATAATCTTTAGGTAATTGTAATGTGAAATTACCGTTTTGATCAGCTTCAACAGTAAGTGTAGGTTTATATGCTGCTTCTACTATTATTGTCGCAAGTGGTTCTGTATTACCAGAAATCACTTTACTTTCACTTGTAATTTCATTCACTGTTGGTTCCTCTGGTGGTGTTCTATCAATGACTGTAGAACGTACTGTTGTAGAATCATTACCAGCTGCATCAGTGGCGAATACCTCTATAACTTCCCCACCTTGTAATTCAAAGCCATCTTTCCAAGGTACCATGTAGGAGCCATTATTATCAGCTTTTCCTTTAAGTAACTCTCCACTTGGTAATTTAATTGTAATCAATGCATCAGGTTCTGAGAAACCAGATACACCTTGGCTAAAGCTAATAATTGGGTAAACAACTGGCTCTTTTGGCGGTGTAACATCTTTCACATTTATTACTTTCTCTTCCGAAATATTAAATGATTTATCAATTGATATTACTTTAAGTTGTTCTCCACCTTGGAATTTAGTATTAGAAGGTATATCTATTGAATAATTACCTTGATCATCAATATGTTGAACTAAATACGTTCCATCTGGTAGTTCTACTCTTACTACTGCTTGTGGTTCACCTGTACCAGTGATTGTAGTACTTTCAGTTGTAATAGGATTTACGCTTGGTACAACAGGTGGTGTGACATCAGCAACATTTATAATTGTTACTGTTGATTTATTTCCTGCTGCATCCGTTGTAGTTAATTGGATACTTTCCCCACCTTGGAATTGCTTATTAGCAGGTATATCTATTGTGTAGTTACCTTGATCGTCTGTTTGACCCGTTAATTCTGTGCCATCTGGTAGTGTAAGTGTTACTGTTGTATTTTCTTCACTTGTTCCAGCGACTTTATTATCATCACTTGTAACTTGATTTACCTTTGGTGCTTCAGGTGGTGTAGCATCTATAACTTGTATGATTGTTGCTTCTGATTTATTACCTGCTAAATCTGTCGCAGTCACTCTGAGTGTTTCATTTCCAGCAAAAATTGTGTCATACAAATCAATTGTATAATTTCCTTGATCATCTGCCACTGCTGTTAACTCTGAATCATCAGGTAACACCATAATTATTTTTGCTCCAGGTTCGCTAGTTCCTGATATTTCCATACTTTCACTCGTTAATTTACCGATTGTAGGTGGCGTTGGCGGTGTCTTATCTTCTACATCGATTATTTCTACAAGTGATGTATTACCCGATTGATCTGTAGCTGTTAATTTAATTTTTTCTCCACCTTGGAATTTTTGATTGTTAGGAATATCAATCAAATAATTGCCTTGTAGATTTGCTGTAGCTGTTAATTCTGTACCATCTGGAAGTAATACCTTCACTATAGAATCTGGCTCCGCTGTTCCACTAATCAACGTATCTTGACTTGTAAAAGGACTTACTGTTGGTACTAGTGGCGGTGTTGTATCCTTAACATCAATTACAATAACTTCTGATTTATTACCTGCATCATCTGTTGCTGTAATTTTCACTTTTTCTCCACCACGGAAACGGTTGGCATCATCAACAATAATAGTGTAGTCACCTTGGTCATCTGCAATTGCTGACAATTCTGTTCCATCTGGTAACTCGACTTTAATTGTCGCTCCAGGTTCAGTTGTACCCGTGATTTGTGTACTTTCACTAGTAATTGGATTTACTATTGGCTCTTCTGGTGCTGTTACATCTAAAACCCTTATATAAGTGGGTAATGAAACATTTCCTGATGCATCAATTGCATACACATTCACATCTTCTCCACCATCAAGAATCCATCCATTCGGAAGAGCTATAACGTAAATACCTTGATCATTTGCTACAGCTGTTAATTCATTTCCACCTGCAATTGTTAATTTAATCTTGGCATTTGGTTCAGCTAGACCACTAATTTGTGTACTTTCACTTGTAATAGGAAGCACTGTTGGTGGTTTAGGAGGTGTAACATCTCTTACTTCGACTGTCGATACATTTGACTTGTTACCTGATGTATCTGTGGATGTCACCTTAATACTTTCTCCACCGTTAAACTTCTTATTTGTTGGAAGGTCGATGACATAATTTCCTTGGTCATCTGCAATTCCATTCAATACAGTACCATCCGGCAATTCAACTTTCACTGTTGAGCCTGGTTCGCCTGTCCCTGTTACTTGTGTGCTTGCGCTTGTTACTTCACTCACCGTTGGTACCACTGGTGGTGTTGTATCTTTTACATCTACCACTGTCTCATCTGACTTGTTGCCTGATGGATCTGTTGATGTAATCTTAATACTTTCTCCACCTTGGAATTTCTTATTACTTGGGAGATCGATTGTGTAGTTTCCTTGGTCGTCAGCTATTGCAGTTAACTCTGTTCCATCCGGTAATTCTACCTTAACCGTACTTCCCGGCTCGCCTGTACCCGTTACTTGCGTACTTTCACTTGTAACTTCACTCACGGTTGGTGCCACTGGTGGTGTTGTATCTTTTACATCTATCACTGTCTCTTTAGACTTATTACCTGATGCATCTGTTGATATAACCTTAATACTTTCTCCACCATTAAATTTCTTATTACTTGGGAGATCGATTGTATAGTTACCTTGATCATCTGCCACTGCGGATAATTCTGTACCGTCCGGTAATTCTACCTTAACTGTACTTCCTGGCTCGCCTGTCCCTGTTACTTGTGTACTTTCACTTGTAACCTCACTCACCGTTGGTGCGACTGGCGGCGTTGTATCTTTTACATCTATGACTTTCTCATCAGATTTGTTACCTGACGCATCTGTTGATGTAATCTTAATACTTTCTCCACCTTTGAATTTCTTATTACTTGGGAGATCGATTGTGTAGTTTCCTTGGTCGTCAGCTATTGCAGTTAACTCTGTTCCATCTGGTAACTCTACCTTAACTGTTGAGCCTGGTTCACCTGTGCCTGTTACTTGCGTACTTTCACTTGTGACTTCACTCACCGTCGGTGCCACTGGTGGTGTTGTATCTTTTACATCTATGACTTTCTCATCAGATTTATTGCCTGATGCATCTGTTGATGTAACTTTAATGCTTTCTCCACCATTGAATTTCTTATTAGCTGGAAGGTCGATTATGTAGTTTCCTTGGTCATCTGTGACTGCTGATAATTCTGTGCCATCTGGTAATTCTACCTTAACCGTGCTTCCTGGTTCGCCTGTGCCTGTTACTTGTGTGCTTTCACTCGTAACCTCACTCACCGTTGGTGCGACTGGCGGTGTTGTATCTTTCACAGCTATGACTTTCTCATCAGATTTATTACCTGATGCATCTGTTGACGTGACCTTAATACTTTCTCCACCTTTGAATTTCTTATTAGCTGGAATATCAATAACGTAATTGCCTTGATCATCTGCCACTGCGGATAATTCTGTGCCGTCCGGTAATTCTACTTTAACCGTTGAACCTGGTTCGCCTGTGCCTGTTACTTGCGTACTTTCACTCGTAACTTCACCCACCGTCGGTGCCACTGGCGGCGTTGTATCTTTCACATCTATGATTTTCTCATCAGACTTATTACCTGATGCATCTGTTGATGTGACTTTTATTTGTTCTCCGCCATTAAATTTCTTATTAGATGGAAGATCGATTGTGTAGTTTCCTTGGTCGTCAGCTATTGCAGTTAACTCTGTTCCATCTGGTAACTCTACCTTAACCGTACTTCCTGGCTCTCCTGTGCCTGTTACTTGCGTACTTTCACTTGTAACCTCACTCACCGTTGGTGCTACTGGTGGCGTTGTATCTTTCACATCTATCACTGTTTCACCAGATTTATTACCTGATGCATCTGTTGATGTTACCTTAATACTTTCTCCACCGTTAAGCTTTTTGTTAGCTGAAAGATCAATTGTGTAATTACCTTGATCATCCGCTACACCTGTTAACTCTGTTCCATCTGGTAACTCTACCTTAACCGTACTTCCTGGTTCACCTGTACCTGTTACTTGCGTACTTTCACTCGTAACTTCAGTCACCGTTGGTGCCACTGGTGGTGTTGTATCTTTTACATCTACCTCTGTCTCATCTGACTTATTACCTGATGAATCCATTGATGTAATCTTAATACTTTCTCCACCATTAAATTTCTTATTAGATGGAAGGTCGATTGTGTAGTTTCCTTGGTCATCTGTGACTGCTGATAATTCTGTGCCGTCCGGTAATTCTACTTTAACCGTTGAGCCTGGTTCGCCTGTGCCTGTGACTTGCGTACTTTCACTTGTAACCTCACTCACTGTTGGTGCCACTGGCGGCGTTGTATCCTTCACATCTATGACTGTGTCATCAGACTTGTTGCCTGACGCATCTGTTGATGTAATCTTAATACTTTCTCCACCTTGGAATTTCTTATTAGATGGAAGGTCGATTGTGTAGTTTCCTTGATCATCTGCCACTGCTGATAATTCTGTGCCGTCCGGTAATTCTACCTTAACCGTTGATCCTGGTTCACCCGTACCTGTGACTTGCGTACTTTCACTTGTAACCTCACTCACCGTCGGTGCCACTGGCGGCGTTGTATCTTTCACATCTATCACTGTTTCACCAGACTTATTACCTGATGCATCTGTTGATGTTACCTTAATACTTTCTCCACCGTTAAATTTCTTATTAGCTGGCAGATCAATAACGTAATTGCCTTGATCATCTGCTACACCTGTTAACTCTGTTCCATCTGGTAACTCTACCTTAACTGTTGAGCCTGGTTCACCCGTACCTGTGACTTGCGTACTTTCACTTGTAACCTCACTCACCGTCGGTGCCACTGGCGGCGTTGTATCCTTTACATCTATGACTTTCTCATCAGATTTATTACCTGACGCATCTGTTGATGTAACTTTAATACTTTCTCCACCTTGGAATTTCTTATTACTTGGAAGATTGATTGTGTAATTGCCTTGATCATCCGCAACTCCATCCAATACTGTACCATTAGGTAATTCTACCTTAACTGTACTTCCTGGTTCGCCTGTGCCTGTTACTTGCGTACTTTCACTTGTAACTTCGCTCACCGTCGGTGCCACTGGTGGTGTTGTATCTTTAACATCTATCACTGTTTCACCAGATTTGTTACCTGACGCATCTGTTGATGTAATCTTAATACTTTCTCCACCTTGGAATTTCTTATTACTTGGGAGATCGATTGTATAGTTTCCTTGATTATCCGCGACTCCATCCAATACTGTACCATCCGGTAATTCTACCTTAACTGTACTTCCTGGTTCTCCTGTTCCTGTCACTTGCGTACTTTCACTTGTGACTTCACTCACCGTTGGTGCCACTGGTGGTGTTGTATCTTTAACATCTATCACTGTTTCACCAGATTTGTTACCTGACGCATCTGTTGATGTAATCTTAATACTTTCTCCACCTTGGAATTTCTTATTACTTGGGAGATCGATTGTGTAGTTTCCTTGGTCGTCAGCTATTGCAGTTAACTCTGTTCCATCCGGTAATTCTACCTTAACCGTACTTCCCGGCTCGCCTGTACCCGTTACTTGCGTACTTTCACTTGTAACTTCGCTCACCGTTGGTGCCACTGGTGGCGTTGTATCTTTCACATCTATCACTGTTTCATTAGACTTATTACCTGACGCATCTGTCGATGTGACTTTGATACTTTCTCCGCCATTGAATTTCTTATTAGCTGGAATATCAATAACGTAATTGCCTTGATCATCTGCCACTGCTGATAATTCTGTGCCGTCCGGTAATTCTACCTTAACCGTTGATCCTGGTTCACCCGTACCTGTGACTTGCGTACTTTCACTTGTAACCTCACTCACCGTCGGTGCCACTGGCGGCGTTGTATCTTTCACATCTATGACTTTCTCATCAGACTTATTACCTGATGCATCTGTTGATGTGACTTTTATTTGTTCTCCGCCATTAAATTTCTTATTAGCTGGAAGATCGATTGTGTAATTGCCTTGATCATCTGCGACTCCATCCAATACCGTACCATCCGGTAATTCTACCTTAACCGTTGAACCTGGTTCACCTGTTCCTGTCACTTGCGTACTTCCACTTGTAACTTCGCTCACCATTGGTGCCACTGGTGGTGTTGTATCTTTTACATCTATTACTGTTTCATTAGACTTATTACCTGACGCATCTGTTGATGTGATCTTAATACTTTCTCCACCATTAAATTTCTTATTAGTTGGAAGGGCGATTGTGTAATTGCCTTGATCATCTGCGACTCCATCCAATACTGTACCATCAAGCAATTCAACTTTCACTGTTGAGCCTGGTTCACCTGTGCCTGTCACTTGCGTACTTTCACTTGTGACTTCACTCACCGTTGGTGCCACTGGTGGCGTTGTATCTTTTACATCTATTACTGTTTCATTAGACTTATTACCTGACGCATCTGTTGATGTGATCTTAATACTTTCTCCACCGTTAAATTTCTTATTACTTGGGAGATCGATTGTATAGTTACCTTGATCATTCGCTACACCTGTTATCTCTGTGCCGTCTGGTAACTCTACCTTAACCGTACTTCCTGGTTCACCCGTACCTGTGACTTGTGTACTTTCACTCGTAACTTCAGTCACCGTTGGTGCCACTGGTGGTGTTGTATCTTTTACATCTATCACTGTTTCACCAGATTTATTACCTGATGCATCTGTTGATGTGACCTTAATACTTTCTCCACCGTTAAATTTCTTATTACTTGGGAGATCGATTGTGTAGTTTCCTTGGTCGTCAGCTATTGCAGTTAACTCTGTTCCATCTGGTAACTCTACCTTAACCGTACTTCCTGGCTCTCCTGTGCCTGTTACTTGCGTACTTTCACTTGTAAACTCACTCACCGTTGGTGCTACTGGTGGTGTGGTATCTTTCACATCTATCACTGTTTCACCAGATTTATTACCTGATGCATCTGTTGATGTGACCTTAATACTTTCTCCACCGTTAAATTTCTTATTACTTGGGAGATCGATTGTATAGTTACCTTGGTCATCCGCTACACCTGTTAACTCTGTTCCATCAGGTAACTCAACTTTCACTGTTGAGCCTGGTTCACCTGTACCTGTGACTTGCGTACTTTCACTTGTAACCTCACTCACCGTCGGTGCCACTGGCGGCGTTGTATCTTTCACATCTATCACTGTTTCACCAGACTTATTACCTGATGCATCTGTTGATGTTACCTTAATACTTTCTCCACCGTTAAATTTCTTATTAGCTGGCAGATCAATAACGTAATTGCCTTGATCATCTGCTACACCTGTTAACTCTGTTCCATCTGGTAACTCTACCTTAACTGTTGAGCCTGGTTCACCCGTACCTGTGACTTGCGTACTTTCACTTGTAACCTCACTCACCGTCGGTGCCACTGGCGGCGTTGTATCCTTCACATCTATGACTGTGTCATCAGACTTGTTGCCTGACGCATCTGTTGATGTAATCTTAATACTTTCTCCACCTTGGAATTTCTTATTAGATGGAAGGTCGATTGTGTAGTTTCCTTGATCATCTGCCACTGCTGATAATTCTGTGCCGTCCGGTAATTCTACCTTAACCGTTGATCCTGGTTCACCCGTACCTGTGACTTGCGTACTTTCACTTGTAACCTCACTCACCGTCGGTGCCACTGGCGGCGTTGTATCTTTCACATCTATCACTGTTTCACCAGACTTATTACCTGATGCATCTGTTGATGTTACCTTAATACTTTCTCCACCGTTAAATTTCTTATTAGCTGGCAGATCAATAACGTAATTGCCTTGATCATCTGCTACACCTGTTAACTCTGTTCCATCTGGTAACTCTACCTTAACTGTTGAGCCTGGTTCACCTGTGCCTGTCACTTGCGTACTTTCACTCGTAACTTCACTCACCGTCGGTGCCACTGGTGGTGTTGTATCTTTCACATCTATCACTGTTTCTTCAGACTTATTGCCTAAAGCATCTGTTGATGTGATCCTAATACTTTCTCCACCGTTAAATTTCTTATTACTTGGGAGATCGATTGTATAGTTTCCTTGATCATTCGCTACACCTGTTATCTCTGTGCCGTCTGGTAACTCAACTTTTACAGTACTTCCTGGTTCACCCGCACCTGTGACTTGTGTACTTTCACTTGTAATTTCGCTCACTGTTGGTGCAACTGGTGGCGTTGTATCTTTTACATCTATGACTATTTCTTTAGATTTATTACCTGATGTGTCGATTGATGCGACTTTGATACGTTCTCCCCCACTAAATCTCTTGTTTGACGGAATATCTATCGTAAAATGACCTTGATTATCTACTCTACCAAATAAATCTGTAGCATCCGACAATTCTATCATGACTGTACTTCCTGGTTCACCTGTACCCGTTACTTGTGTACTTTCACTCGTAAGTTCATTCACCGTTGGTGCGACTGGTGGTGTTGTATCTTTAACATCTATCACTGTTTCATTAGACTTATTACCTGACACATCTGTGGATGTAACCTTAATACTTTCTCCACCGTTGAATTTCATATTAGCTGGAAGATCGATTGTGTAATTCCCTTGGGCATCCGCTACTCCATTCAATACAGTACCATCTGGTAATTCTACCTTAACTGTTGAGCCAGCTTCGCCTATACCTGTCACTTGCGTACTTTCGCTCGTAACTTCGCCCACCGTTGGAGCCACTGGTGGCGTTGTATCTTTAACATCTATCACTGTTTCATTAGACTTGTTGCCTGATGCATCTGTTGATGTGACCTTAATGCGTTCTCCACCGTTGAATTTCATATTAGCTGGAAGATCGATTGTGTAATTCCCTTGGGCATCCGCTACTCCATTCAATACAGTACCATCCGGTAATTCTACTTTCACCGTTGAACCCGCTTCGCCTGTGCCTGTCACTTGTGTACTTTCGCTCGTAACTTCACTCACCGTTGGAACCACTGGTGGCGTTGTATCTTTCACATCTATCACTGTCGCTTCAGACTTATTTCCTGCAGCATCTGTTGATGTGACCTTAATACTTTCTCCACCATTAAACTTATTATTAGTTGGAAAATCGATTGTATAATTACCTTGACCATCTGCTAGACCACTCAATTCAGAACCATCTGGCAATTCCACATTTACAATTGCGCCAGCTTCAGTTGTACCTGATAATTGTGTGCTTGTATCAGTAAACTCATTGACTGTTGGAGGTTCTGGCGCTGTTGCATCTTGAACTATAATTGACGTTGATAAAGCAAAGTTTCCTGGTTGACTCGTAGCAGAAAGATCTATTTTTTCTCCACCAATAAATTTAATATAACTCGGCAATAAAATTTCAAAATTTCCCGAATCTGCTACTTCACCATATAGCAATGTGCCATCAGGTAATTTCACACTAATCAAAGACCCTGAAGTAGCTAAACCAGTTATTTTTTTCGATTCAGTCGTTACTGTTTGCACAATAGGGAATCCTACATATCCTTCCACAGTAACAGTCGTAGGTTCTGATGCAATACTTTTTCCACTGATAGCCACTAATTGAAGTTCTTCTCCAACTTTTAACTTATAATCAGCTGGCAATTGGATTTCGAATCTTCCATTTTCATCACCTTTGGATAATATTTCAGAACTATCTGGTAATATTAATCTAACAATTGTCTCTGGTTCAGTAGTTCCAGTTATACTTTTATCTCTATTCATTACTGGGTTAACTGTAGGTGGATCTATCACAGAAGTATCTTTAACAATAACTGGATCTGAAGGAATACTAGTATATTTTCCTCTCTTCGCTGTAGCGATTAAAACAGTTCCTGCCTTTAAGGGTTTCTTTAATATAATAAAGTTGCCAGTTTGACCCTTAGCAATATCCACGCGACCAATAAATTTACCTTTGTCATCTTTGACAGTAATTGTAGAGCCACTCAAACCTAGTATTCCAATATTTGGATCAATATCAGTTACTGGCTCAATTGTCGGCTTCAATGCCTTTGTGATATCTATAACATCAAACGTTGTAGATTCGGGGTTTGTATATTTTTTCGACATTACGTTAGCCGTGTACTTACCTGGTGTTAAATGGGATACTTTAATATCAAATTGTCCATAAATATCTACTTTACCTTTACCGATCACTTTATCAGCTGAGTCAACAATAGTAACTTCTTGTTCTGTAGCGCCATCCATAATATCAACTCTGCCATGAATTTTAGTCATGTCTGTAGTGACAGCTTCTACTCTAGGTTTGCCAACTAATGGAGATGTTCTTAAATTCATGTATTCATTGCCATCTGTATCTCCGTCATTGTCTGTGTCAGCATTTTCAGGATCAGTATGAGAACTATGAATTTCAAAGCTATCTGTTAAGCCATCTCTATCTTTATCTTGGATATAATATGTTGATGTGCCAAAGGTATTTTCTATTAAACCACCTTCACGGTCTGTAAAATAACCATAAAACGTAAATTCTTCTCTCACTTTGGATGTCCCTGGAATGATATTTCCATTTTCATCAAACTTTCCATCTCTAATCAAAATATTATTAGGTGATTGATTAAATTTAACAACAATTCTAATACCCACTGTTTCAGGTAGCGAATTATTAAATTCAATTAAAGTGTTTAAATCATACGCAGTAATTGATCCTTCACCATTTTGACTCAATGGCAATTTTGCTACTAAGGTTTCTTCATAATATGTTTTATCGAAGCCTGCTAGGCCTTTAAAGTCATATTTGTGCAATTCTATCGATTCTGCAAATGGAATTAATTTAGGGTCAATTTTATAAAAATAAACCCACTGCTTATTGAGTCCTAAATCTAATAATGGTCCTCCATAATTTAATATTCCATTTTTTAAAATTTGTTGGTCTCCTACGAATGCTCCATATTTGCCAATAGTAGGGTCAAACTGTACTGACCCAGAACTTGCTTTAAATGCACTATTCGCTGCTGTTGAGGTAGATAATTTTAAATTTGTAAATGATTTGTCAGCTTTTGTTATAAAGTAACCACTGGATTCAGATGTTCTAATTTTTGTATTTTCTAATGAGTCTTTTACATAAATTAAATAATTGAGTTTATCGCCGTCTAAATCTGTTTCAGCATGCAAGATATTGCCAACTGTATCGTCTAATTCAATCATACCGCCTTCAGCAGTATATTGACTTAAAATTTCAGCTCCTCCAAATAAACCATTATTCGCTCTAATATAATTCACTTGCCAAATATTAGTTTTCTTTCCTTCTGGTGTAATTACTCTGTTAAATTCAACAGGCGTTGTTTGGTTAGCTGGAATAGCTGATATTTTAGTAATATGATTCGCAATTACTTCATCTAATTGTAAATTAATCTTAAAACGATCTCCTGAATTTGCTCCTGTCATATAGCTATGAATTCTGAATGGAATATTTTTACCTTTTAAGATATCATCCTTTAACAATTTTTCAGGATCAAATATCAAAGTTTGGAATGTATAATTATCTGAGTACTTTAATGCCTCAAGAGACGCATCTTCTGTCTTATCTCTGTTCGCAGTAGTTTGGCGTTTTGTTCTTTTTAATGTACGTGTTGATGGTTCGTGAGTTGCAACAACTTTTCTAAGCTTTTTATTCTGTGATTGCTTATCTGGCTGTGCTTGCCCGTTAACTTTGCGACTTTCTTTTGTATTTTCATTCTTTTGTTCTTCGGGCCTAATAATCTGTGGTTTATTAATAGAATTGTTTACATTTGAATTCTCAGGTGCTTCTACCGATGACGTTTCTCTTTCTTCAGTCGATGCTTCATCTTCAGTAATCTGTTGCTTTGTTTCTTCTGGTTTATGTTCTGTTAGCACAGATTCTTCTTTATTGTTAATTGGTTCAGCTTGTGTCTCTATGCTTTCTTCTTTGTTCTGTTGTTCTTCGTTACTCGTGTGCTCGTTAGTAACGTCTTTATCTATGTGCTCATGTTGAATTGCATTAGGTTTACTCGTTGTTTCATTTGTACTCTGTTGCGCTTCATCAATATGCTTTGTTTCATATGCGGTTTGCTCTTGTGTCGATTGTTGTATGGATTGCTCTTGTGATTTGTCTACCGTTGTGCTCTCTTGTTGTTCATGTGGTTCGGAATTTTCGTTTGAATTAGCAACTGTGTTGTTTTTTTCTTGGCTTGCTAATTCATCGGCGTATGCCTCATTACCTAATCCAAACACTAATGTAGCACCTATGAGTAAAGATGCTGTACCAACTGTAAGCTTTCTAATCGAGTATTTATTCCTTTGACTCGAAATGTTATTACAATTTTTGTTCATTAGATTCCTCCACGTTATTATATTGTAAACAATTCTAATATGTATATTATCACAATACTATAAATAATTTAAGTATTTATTTTAGATTATTAACGTATTTTTATAAAATATTACATATCAATCTTATTAACCCATAATCAAAGCGTACGTATTGCATGCTTTAAATCACATTTTAAATTGAAAAACACCTTTTTAATTCTATTTTTAAACGCAATAAAAAGAGGTTCATTAGTATTTCAATTTCACTAATAAACCTCTTTTAATGTCATTATATTAATCATTTTAACAATTAATTCACAGAGTTAATCTTTGTGTTAATTTTAAATCTTAATTATGCCGTTCTTAAATATTTGTCATAATCAAAACTATTAATATCATTTGTTACAATTACTTTAGTACCTATAATCATTTCTAATACTCGGCTAACAATACACACTGCATCTAAGTGTAATGATTTAATATCATTTATTTCTAATACAATAAAGCGAATCACATTAACGTTAGCACCTACGCTCTTGATTAAATCTTCAATATATAACGTTAATTGATTTATATAGTCTTGATTTGAAATTGCAATGACTCTAGAATTAATTGGCTCTTTTCTGTCATTTCTTAGATACAAAAGTGTATTACCCATACTATATCTAACAATTAAATACATCAAATCACACCACTTTATTTATCATTTATTAATAGTATATACATTTCAGGCAATTACAAAACATTTTTTCTTAATTTTGCGCAACTTATATGCAAGGATTGATTTTCCCACTAAAAATGAAAAAGAGATTCCTATCACTAATCCTTTACCACGTATCTTATCCGTTTAAAATGGCATTCATGGATGAGCTCAATAGCAATCTCCTAATTAAAGCAGTATATTTAATTGTGTGTGCTTTCTACCTAAAATATAATCTAAAAAAGACCTGTTGGTTTAGTATCATAACTCACTAATAAATTTTTAGTTTGTTGATAGTGTTCTAGCATCATCAAGTGATTTTCTCTACCAATCCCGCTCATTTTATAACCACCAAACGCTGCATGTGCGGGATATGTATGGTAGTTATTCACCCATACTCGACCTGCTTGAATACCACGGCCAATTCGATAAGCAGTATTTTGATTTCTAGTCCATAGTCCTGCACCAAGTCCGTATTCTGTATCATTCGCCATCTCCAAGGCTTCAGCTTCATCTTTAAATGTCGCAACAGATAGTACCGGTCCAAATATTTCTTCTTGGAAAATTCTCATGTCTTGTGTACCTTTAAAAATTGTAGGTTCTATATAAAATCCATTCTCTAAGTCGTCTCCTTCGGTACGGATACCCCCACCAACTAATACTTCTGCTCCTTCAGATTTTCCAATATCTAAGTATTTTTTAATCTTTTCTTGTTGTTCATTAGAAGTTTGTGCTCCCACCATAGTTGTGTCATCTAAAGGATTGCCAAGTTTAATCTTGTTCACTTTATCTATGCACAACTCAATAAAGTCATCATAAATATCTTCGTGAATTAACGCTCTGGATGGACATGTACAGACTTCACCTTGATTCAAGGCAAACATAACTAATCCCTCAACTGCTTTATCTAGATATTCATCATTTTCATCCATAATGTCTTTAAAAAATATATTCGGTGATTTACCACCTAATTCTAACGTCACTGGAATAATATTATCGCTCGCATTTTTCATAATTATTTTTCCAGTTGTAGTCTCTCCCGTAAAAGCCACTTTATTAATTTCTGTATGTGTAGCTAAAGCTTCACCTGTTTCAGCCCCAAAGCCATTAACTACATTTAAAATTCCTGCTGGTAATAGATCTTCAATTAATTCGATAAAGTGCAAAATAGAAACTGGTGTTTGTTCTGCCGGTTTTAACACGACAGCATTTCCAGTTACTAATGCAGGCGCAATCTTCCATGTCGCCATTAACAATGGGAAGTTCCATGGAATGATCTGACCAACAACACCTAGTGGTTCTTTGTAATGATATGCAACGGTATCATTATCAATTTGTGAAATACCACCTTCTTCAGCACGAATAACTCCTGCAAAATATCTAAAATGATCAACAACTAACGGTAAATCTGCAGCTAATGTTTCTCTAACCGGTTTCCCGTTATCAAATGTTTCGATTACAGCTAAATATTCTAAATTCTCCTCAACCCTATCTGCAATTTTCAACAATAGTTGCGAACGTTCTGCAGGTGATTGCTTTGCCCATTCAATCTGTGCTTCTTTCGCTGCTGCAACTGCCAAATCTACGTCTGCTTTTGTTGATCTTGGAATCTGTGCATAAACTTCACCTGTAATAGGCGAAATGTTATCAAAATATTGACCTTCTTCTGGTTCTTTCCAAGTGCCTCCAATGTAATTTGCATATGTTGATTTCACTTTGTATTTCGCATCTTGCTCAGTTGGATTTGTATATAGCATATTAAAACCTCCTCTATTCGCTTGTATACCCTATAGGACAATATTGTAAGCGTTTTCTTCAGAAGGAATTTTTTTCCATTTTCACTTGAATTATATGTGAAAATGGATGAACTAAATTATGTAGCTATCTAACTGTCATTGATGTGATGGCACTAACAATTAAGACAATGCCTGTTAAGTAAAACATAAACAATAATAAGATAATCGGTGATATAAATGTAAGTATCAAGCCACCCATAATAAATATAAAAGCAAAGAACAATTGCCAGATGCCTGATATGATGCCAGTTGCTGTATACTTGAAGATTCCAAAGATAAGTGCTGGTAAAAATAATAATAAAATCGTCGCAATACTTAGTAATAATTCGTATGGTTGTTCAAAGCTAATTGCATGTTCACCTATCGAATACTTTGCACAAACTAATAATGTAAAAATAATCAAAACTGCTGATAAAATAATAAATCCTATACGCGCTTTCAAAATATACACCTCAATAGTTTATCTTTTTAATATATTTTTACTCTAATATAATTCTTTGTCAACAAATTATGTATAATTATTTATATTTTAATATTTTTACAACTATAATAAGAATAGATAATAGCCTACTATATTTTAATGTAAAATAATGTGTCATAGTTGCTGATATTACAATACGAATCGCAGACGCATTTCGAGACATATTCTTATACTAGTAAATCGTATTAATAATACGCAGTGTTTAATTATAAAAGCTCCCTTCAAAATAAACATTTGAAGGGAGCTTATTATAAAACTCATTTACGAGTTCTATTTCTCAGATTTATATCCGAAGTGCTTTTCAACAGCATACAACATAAAGCACTTTATTATTTATTGATTAAATCAAGCTCATTACCAGTAGCCTGTCTAATTTCTTTCAATAAAGCATAATCTTCGATTAATGATTGTCCATAAGATGGAATCATTTCTTTAATCTTGCCATCCCATTCTTTGATATATTCAGGGAAGTTTTTCTCTAATACTTCTAATGCTACAGAAACAGAAGTAGATGCCCCTGGTGATTCACCCAATAATGCGATAACTGAATGATCTTTAGAGTTAACTACCTCAGTACCAAATTGAATGTAGCCTCGACCATGTTCTTTCGTATCTTTGATAACTTGAACACGTTTACCTGCGATATGAATATCCCAGTCTTCGTCTTTGGCATTAGGCACAAATCTACGTAGCTCTTTCATACGGTCTTCCTTTTTAGCCAATACTTCTTGGATAGAGTATTTCACTAATGGGAAGTTTTTGAATGCTGATGCTAACATTGTACCCACATTACTTGTATTTAACGATTTGAATAAATCTAAGTTAGAACCGTTCTTCAAGAATTTAGGACCAATTGCAGCAAATGGACCAAATAGTAACGTATTCTCATCTTGGATATATCTTCTATCTAAGTGTGGTACTGTCATTGGAGGTGTGCCAGGTGGTTCTTTACCATATACTTTGGCTTCGTGTTCTGCAACAACCTTTGGATTGTTACAAACTAAGAATGCACCACTAATTGGGAAACCACCTAAGTGTTTGCTTTCAGGGATACCTGTTTTTTGTAACAATGGTATCGCATGTCCACCAGCACCAATAAATACATAATCAGTGATATATGTTTCTACTTTTTTAGTGTTTAGGTCTTTAACTTTAACTTCCCATTTGCCATCTTTACGACGG
The DNA here is from genome assembly GCF_029774255.1 of Staphylococcus gallinarum. NCBI lineage: Bacteria > Bacillati > Bacillota > Bacilli > Caryophanales > Staphylococcaceae > Staphylococcus > Staphylococcus gallinarum. Next base: position 241,170 of record NZ_CP069082.1, on the reverse strand, counting down.
TTGAAATCTTGAACTTCATGTTTATAGAAGATTTCAGCATTATCATGTTCGTTTAAGTTTTTAGCCATTTTTCTAGTAAGTTCACCAAAGTTTACGTCAGTACCTTCATCTATCTTACTAGCAGCAACTTTCTCTTCTGGGTTACGTCCATCCATCATTAACGGAATCCATTCTTTCAGCTTTTCATGATCTTCCGTATATTCGATGCCTTTAAACATAGATAATGGAGAAAGTGCTTCGAAACGTCTTTTCAAGAAATTAATATTACGTTCGCCTTGTACGAAACTAATGTGCGGTAAAGGACGAATAAATTCTTGAGGGTTTTGAATTTGGTTAGTCTTAACTAGGTAAGACCAAAATTGTTTAGAAATCTCAAATTGTTCATTGATTTCCTTTGCCTTTTCAATATCGATAGAACCATCTTTTTGTTCAACTGTATAGTTCAACTCACATAATGCGGCATGTCCAGTACCAGCATTATTTCGTTCGTTTGAACTTTCAATTGCAGGTTTCTCAAGTCTTTCAAAAAGTTTAATATTCCAATCTGGTGCAAGATCTTTTAAAAATGAGCCGAATGTTGTACTTAAAACACCCGCGCCAATTAAAATGACGTCTTTAGAGTTTGAATCACTCATTTTTTTACCACCTTTCATAATTCACTTCTTTGAATAGCCCACAAAAATAGCACTTACTATTTCATGGTATGATACAATACAAACATTTTTCCAATGTTATTAGGTATATACCCAAATTAATGTAATCTGATCATTTTACTTGTTTTCTCGATAAATCTCTCTCACGTTTAATGATAAATCAACGTTAAGAAAATGTAAAATGTGTGTGTTACATTTCTTCTAACAATTTATATTAAATGCTATACAATAATTATTGGTTAATTAGTCATCGGTTACAATAATATTATCTATAAGTCGTGCTTTACTAAACTTAACCGCTAAAGAGATAAATATATCACCTGTTATGGTTTGTTGTTCAACAAGTTCCGGATAACTATAGATGGCAAATGTTTCTATTTCTCCATCAGTATGTTCATTCAAATAAGTACATGCCGCTTCTATTAATTTAGTACTATCCTTCTCACCTGCAATATAACGCTCATGTGCAAGCTTTAAACTTTGATATAAATGAGGTGCTTGTTTACGTTCCTCCTCAGTTAAATAGATGTTGCGCGAACTACGTGCAAGTCCATCTGCTTCACGAACGATTTCCACACCTACAATTTTAATAGGATGGTTAAAGTCTTTAACCATTTGTTCAATAATTGCTAATTGTTGTGCATCTTTTTTTCCAAAATATGCATAAGTTGGACGAACAATATTAAATAATTTATTAACCACTGTGACGACACCATCAAAATGGCCAGGTCTTTGTGCACCTTCTAACACTGATGCTAATCTACCTGCTCTAACTTGAATCGTCGGTTCTGAAGGATACATCTCTGCTACACTTGGATAAAAGATATAATCTACGCCAATACTTTCAGCTTTAGCACTGTCTTGTTCAATATTTCTTGGGTATGCATCAAAGTCCTCATCCGGCCCAAACTGTAAAGGATTTACAAAGATACTAATCACAGTAATATCATTTTCATCAATAGATTGTTGCATCATAGTCAAATGACCTTCATGTAACGCGCCCATCGTAGGTACAAAACCAATATTTAACCCACATTGTTGCCATGTTTGTGTAAGTTGTTGCATTTCAGCAATCGTAGTAATTAACTTCGTCATTATGATTCCTCACTCAAAATTTGCTTTTTATACGTATGTTCTGCATCAGGAAATTGTCCTGCTTTAACTTCTCTATTATATTGATTTAATGCATCTACACCGCTTGAAAAATCACCATAGCGTTTCACAAATTTCGCTTTATGCTCTACACCATAATTTAAGATATCGTGATATACCAATACCTGCCCATCTGTACCATTGCCTGCTCCAATGCCAATGACAGGGATATCTACCTTCTCAGCAATAACTTTTGCTAAATCACTTGGCACTGCTTCTAATACAATCATCACTGCACCAGCATGTTGCACTTCTAATGAATCATTAATGAGTTGTTGTGCTGCTTCCTTGGTATTTGCTTGCATCTTATATCCCATAATACCGACACTCTGCGGCGTAAGTCCCAAATGAGAAACAACTGGAATTCCAATATTGCTACAATTTTTAATAAATGTTGTTAAGTGGGCACCTTCTGCTTTGATTGCATTGGCATCCGTTTCACGATATAACTTAATTGCTGATTGAATATCTTGCGCTTCACTTATACCTACAGCTCCGAATGGTACGTCAACAATGACAAAGGTATCAGGTGCACCACGTCGCACTGCTTTCGTATGATGGATCATGTCTGCCACAGTTACTTGTACAGTACTCTCATATCCTAAGACCGTCATGCCCAGTGAATCTCCTACGAGAATCGTATCAATCTGTGCTGCTTCGGCTTGCTTAGCACTCGGATAATCATATGCAGTTACCATTGAAATTTTGTCATTATCTTGTTTCATTGCCAGTAGTTGATTTAATGTTTTCAATTACTATATCCCCCGTATTTTTGTTATATTTGTATTAATAATCACATATTAACGAAATTTTTTAGAAAAGGAAACACGAAATGACTAAGATTGCTATTATTGGACCTGGCGCAGTCGGTGGTACGATTGCACATGATTTATTACCAACATTTACGCATCTCACTTTAGTGGGTAGACAGTCACAAACCATCACTTACACAGAAAGCACTGCACCAAACACTGAGACAATAATAAACGTGACCGCTATTGATGAGTTTAAGGACCCTGTCGACATTTTATTTATTGCAGTTAAAATTCCACAACTAGATGCAGTAATACAAAAATTACCAAACTTCATTCATGAAGACACCATTATTATTCTAGCGCAAAATGGCACAGGTCAATTATCACGCATCCCACACAAACACGTATTTCAAGCAGTGGTTTATATTAGCGGGCAAAAGCGCCAACAACATATTACTCATTTTAGAGATCATCAATTGATATTACAGAATTCACCATCAACACAACAACTTCAACAGTTATTTTCAAATACGCAATTAGATATCACTTTAGTTGAAGATATTGATCAATCTATTTGGTATAAATTATTGGTTAACTTAGCGATTAATACAGTAACAGCATTAAGTCGCCAAACTGCTCAAGTGCTAAAGGTTGAAGGCATACAAACTTTATGTGAACGATTGTTACAAGAAGGCGTGAAGATAGCTCAAGCGGAAGGTGTTATATTCCACCAAGATGTTATTAGTGAAATTATGACTATCTATCAAGGTTATCCTGATCATATGGGAACTAGCATGTATTATGATATTATCGAAGGAAAGCCATTGGAAATTGCAGGCATTCAAGGCTTTCTCTATCAAGTTGCTCGTAAGCATCAACTAGCAACGCCGACACTTGATACCGTCTATCCATTATTATTAGCACAACAACAATAAGCGCCACAATTATGCGCGCACTGTGAGGTAAGACAACCCTCAGCCATACCTTTGTTTAATAAATTTTAAAAAGCACTGTATTTCCATTATTCTCTTCAGACGTTTTACTCAAAGTCTAACGTACAGAAGCGAACATCTATAGGAAACAACAGTGCTTTACTATTATTTATAATCAATAACCATAGAAATCAATGTCCTATGATTTCCTTTATTTATATACGTATGTGGTATATCCGATTTAAATCTTAATGCATCACCCTCAGTTAGAGTAAGCACTTCATTCTCAAGGTGCATCTCTAATTCCCCTTCAATAATAATGATTGATTCTTCAGACCCTGATAAATGTGGTTCAGATTCAAGCTTTGCTTGAGGATCTAATTCAACATGAAAGAATTCAAACGACTTACTTTTTTCAAATGGAAAGTAAGGAAACACTTTATATTTCCCCTCTTCTTCTGTTACTGGAATGATATCATCCTTCTTGATAAATTTATAATCCGCTTCACTTTCATTCATTAAACTACTAAATGATAATTTCAAACCGTTACTAATTTTCCATACTGTATTGATAGAAGGTATGGTATTTCCCTTTTCAATTTCATTTAAAGATGATGAACTAACACCTGTCAGTTTTGAAAGTTGTTCCAAACTAATCTTATTTTTCTTTCTATATAAATAAATATTTTTAGCTACAATTTTATGGAACTCCATAGTTAAGTCTCCTTCTTTATATTGACTTTCCAGTTTAAAGGATATAAAATCCAGTTAACAGGATTATCCTTTATTGTGGATTTATTAGCTTATATATCCATCATACAGGAAATGACAAGGAGAATACAATTATGCTTATTTCTTTTATTTTATATACAGTATTTATGAGTTATACACCAGGACCAAATAATTTACTTGCTTTAGATGGATCACTCCGTTTTGGTTTCAAAGGAACGAAACGTTTTTTATTCGGTATCGGTTTAGGATTTTTATCATTGTCTATTATATGTTTAGTGTTTAGCACCTATCTAACGCTTTATTTTAAAAATTTCGTCCTACTAATCAAAATCTTAGGTTTTATCTACTTACTTTATTTAGCTTTTTCTGTATTTAAAAGTCATGAAAAGGGAAAAGACAACCGTAGTTGTTATAGATTGCGTGATGGACTTTACCTACAATACATGAATCCTAAGACAATTGTTTATGTACTTACTGCAATTGTTAGTTATGCCACAGTACAAAGTTCTAGCTATTTTATGATGATTAGCTACACACTCATTATTGCCTTAATTGGTGTTTCTGGTGCCATTGCTTGGTCGTTGATGGGGCTTTGCTTCAAACAATTACTGACTAAGTACAACACACAATATAAGATTATTATGTCAGCTAGTTTAGTTATCTTAGCTTGTATGATGCTGTTTGAATAAGAAATCGAGGTTAGATGTCTCACTATTAAATAAATTATGCCTTCAACTTTCACTTTATTAAGTTATGTTTCCCATAATATAAACACGATTCACATTTTGAATGCACTCTAACCTCACTTTTTTATAACTATTGATACTACCACTTTTTCTACTAAAATATTTCTCCATTATCTTTTATATTACTTTTTTCAATTACACGAAATTTATTGTTTGCATTTTTATATTTAGCACGTTACACTTTAATCAATCGCGCACGATTAATTTATTTCATGGAGGTGACCTATTTGGACGACACAATGAAATTAACAAATCAACTATGTTTCTCTGTATATAATGTTAGCCGTTTATTTTCTAAGTTTTATGAACAGGTACTCTCAGATTATGGATTAACATATTCACAATATATTGTCTTAGTCTCTCTTTGGGAACAAGACAACCAAACTTTATATCGTATTGGACATGCACTAAATTTAAAGAGCAATACACTTACGCCTTTACTCAAGCGCTTAGAACAAGCTGGATGGATTGAGCGAAAGAAAATTGAATCTGATAAGCGTCAATTGCTCGTCAGCCTTACCGAAATGGGTAAAAATAAAGAACAAGAAATTTATACTGCAATTTCACAATGTGTCGCAGAACATATGGATACAAGTGAATATCAACACGCAAAGGAAATTATGGATCGTTTAGAACAGTCATTAAATCATATCGTGAAATAAATTTAGGAGGAATTTTTTATGTCAGAACAATTTAACTATGATGTTATATTTTTAGGTAGTGGACATGCAGCATGGCATGCTGCTTTAACTTTAAAGCAAGCTAACAAATCAGTAGCTATTATTGAGAAAGATAAGATTGCTGGGACATGTACAAACTATGGTTGTAATGCCAAAATTTTATTAGAAGGCCCTTACGAAATATTAGAAGCAGCTGAAAGTTATCCTAATATCATTAATCAAGAACAATTATCTGTAAACTGGGAAAATCTTATGTCCTATAAACAACAAGTTATCTCTCCACTATCAGGTACGTTAGAACATATGTTTACTCAATATGGTATTGATGTATATCACGGTGCAGGTTCACTTGTTAGCGAACATTTAATCGAAGTAAACGAACAACAACTTACTGCTGATTATATCGTTCTTGCAACAGGACAACACAGCAATAAATTGCCAATCGAAGGTACAGAACATACTTTTGATAGTCGTAATTTCTTATCATTAGAACATTTCCCTAAACACATGACTATTATAGGTGCAGGCATTATTGGAATCGAATTTGCTTCAATCGCTATTAAAAATGGTAGCGAAGTAACAATCATCCATCATACAGATGAAGCATTAACTGGATTCAACCGTAAACATGTCGATAAGTTAATAGATAAATTGGCTAATGAAGGTGTTCAATTCCATCTTGAAGATTCACCTGAAAAAGTAAGTAAAACAGATGCTGGTTATATTGTAACTACAGCTAAAGGAGAAAGTATTGAGACAGACTACGTGTTAGATTCAACTGGTCGTCGTCCAAATATTGAAGGTATCGGCTTAGAAAAATTAGGTATTGAATACAGTGCAAAAGGTATACAAGTTGATGAATATTTAAGAACAAATGTACCAAATATTTACGCGAGTGGAGATGTGTTGGATAAAGTAATTCCTAAATTAACACCAACTGCAACATTTGAATCTAATTATATCGCAGCTCATATTCTTGGTATGACTACTTCAGCAATTGCATACCCTGCTATTCCATCTGTCTTATATTCATTACCGCGATTAGCACAAATTGGTGTAACTGTTGAAGAAGCTAAACAAAACGAAGATCAATATACAATCAAAACAATTCCATTTGGCAAACAATTACTATTCGAATATAAAAATGAAACTACAGCAGAAATGGATATTGTCTTAGATTCACAAAAACACCTAGTTGGTGCTGAAATTTATGCTAATGATGCGCCTGATTTAATTAACTTGCTCACATTTATTGTCAACAAACAAATTACAGCACAAGAATTAAATCAAATGGTATTTGCTTTCCCTGGCAGTTCTAGTGGTGTGTTAGATTTATTAAAAATGAATATGATGTAATTTAGTAATTCAATTACGCAATCCATTTCATTTCCAAACCCTTTGTGGCTCTCAGTTGTATATCGTGTTACCAATCTGTTTGAGCGCAAAGTATTCTATTTTAACTTCGTTTCTAAGATATTGTATTTATCTTGCTATAATATTGTTCATAGTAAGACATTATAGAAAAAAGCACACATCCATCGATAGACGCTACATACTAATTAATTTGTTAGTATGTAATGTACTTCATGTATGTGTGCTTTCTTTAATTAATTTTTACTATTTATATGTGTGGTGCTAGTAAAAGATGAAAATTATTGGAAGAATCCTGAAATAGTTTTAACTTCTAAGAACTCCTCAATTCCGTAGTCTCCCCATTCTCTACCAATACCAGATTGTTTATATCCACCGAATGGCATATCTGCACTTCTTGGATATTCATTTATTTCAATAACACCCGCTTCAAACGCAGTTGCTACTTTTTGTAAAGTATCCATGTCAGAACCATATACATAGGCAGCTAAACCATATTTCGTATCATTCGCAATTTTAATTGCTTCATCAATGTCATTATAAGTAATAATAGACATGACTGGTCCAAAGATTTCTTCTTGAGCAATTGTCATACTGTTATCTACATTAGAGAAAATCGTTGGTTGTACAAAATAACCTGTTTCTAATGCTTCCGGCTTGCCTAATCCACCTAATTCTAATGTTGCGCCTTCTTCAATACCAATTTCAATAAATTTTTGAATTTGATTGTATTGTTTTTCATTGATAACAGGTCCCATTTCGATACTAGCATCCTGTGGATCGCCAACACGAATGGCAGCCATTTTTTCTTTTACCTTTGCAATAAAATCATCTTTGATTGATTCTGGAACGATTGTTCTTGAACCAGCAATACAAACTTGTCCAGAATTATCTACAACCTTATGCACTGCAGCGTCTGCCGCTTTATCCAGATCTGCATCTGCTAAAATAACGTAAGGTGATTTACCACCTAATTCTAGTGAAACTTTTTTAAAGTCTTTGCTCGCTTTTTCCATTATTTTACTACCAGTATTACCAGAACCTGTGAAAGATACCATTCTAATTTTTTCATTTTCAGAAATTGGATTACCTACACCCATACCGTCACCATTAACTAAATTAAACACACCTGCCGGCACGCCTACTTTATCGAAGATTTCAGCTAAGATAATTGCAGCAAATGGTGTTTCTTCAGATGGTTTTAAAACAACTGTACTACCAGCAGCAAATGCACCAGCAAGTTTCAATGCTGTTTGATTCGTTGGGAAATTCCAAGGTGTGATTAAACCAGAAACACCAATAGCCTCTTTAATGACTACATTATTTCCTCTACGTTCTCTAAAGTTAAGATGATCTAATGCGTCTCTCGCAGCTTTAAAATGAGATAATCCCATTTCGTAATGTACATTTTCTGAAGCAGTTACTGGTGTACCTAATTCTAAAGTCATCGCTTTAACTAAATCCTCTTTACGATTTTCATATTCTTTAACGATGTCGTTTAATAAATTTTTACGGTATTCAACAGTAGTATTTCTAAATTCTAAGTATACGCTGTCTGCTGCATTAACTGCATCTTCAACATCTTGCGCATTCCCTTTCGCAATCTTTCCAAATGCTTCTTCCGTTGCTGGATTGATTACATCTATTGTTTCGTTACTATGACTTTCAACCCATTGCCCATTAATATATTGTTTAGTTTGTTCGAACATATTACCGCTCCTCATGTATCTTTTTTACGCTTAACTCTTTACTTAACAAGCTAATAAAAATTAAGACCAAACGAATATTACGCTCATGTGTAATACATTTCAAATAATCGGCTTACCAAATCGTTAATAAAATGTATCGTCCTTTAATATGTCACAAATGCTTATTTCCTGGGTAATTATTTTACACAATTTAGGGTATTAGGAATGATAAATCGTTAATATTGTGATAGTTCATTTCGCAAAAACAAATAAGGATAGGTGATCAGCACATGCCACTAATAAAAATCGATATGTTAAAAGGAAGAACTAAAGACGAAATTAAATCCATTTTAGATATTTCGTATCGCGTAATGTTGGAAGCTTTCGAAGCTCCTGAAGGCGACAGATATCAAATTGTTAATCAACATGAAGACTATGAAATGCAAATTCTAGACACTGGTTTAGGTGTTGAACGTTCTGATCAAGTCCTTGTCTTTACACTTGTGACACGTCCACGTACAGAAACACAAAAGACCAACTTTTATCACAATCTAGTCTCTGCGTTAAACACACAATTAGGTATTCGCACAGAAGATATCATGATTAGCTTAGTGGAAAATACGGATTCAGACTGGAGTTTCTTTAATGGTAAAGCTCAATTCTTAACAGGCGATTTATAATTATCATCATGCTACATCGCACTTTAAATGATGCGAATCAGAAATCGCCAGTAAAATAATGCGCCTCACTTTAACTCATTCAATCGATATCATGAGCAACAATCCGTTTACTCCAAATCAAAAAACAGCAGTGTTAGCCTTTAACTTTGGCCTTCGCTGCTGTTTTTTTGATTGTTTTATAACAAAGGTAGGACGCTTTTGGTTCTCTACACAAATCGTACTATCCATGGCTTTAATTCATTTATCGCTTTAATAATTGCTGATTGAAATAATGTTTATTTACTTCATTAGCATGTTCTTTTTGAGTTGTTAAGTGTTTGGCGAATGTTGCCTTATCTTGCGTAATCTTCAACAATGTAGGAATAAACTCACTACCTACGCTTTGTTTACTAAATAAATTGGCTTTAGCAGTCAACACTTGATTATGAGCGATATCATTATAACCCATGATTAACAATTCATATTCAAAAGCTTTATTTAGTGCACCCATAATTTCTTTACCTTCATTAATATCTAAATATAAATCACAACTTTGATACAAACGTTCAATTGTTTCAGCATCAACAGTTGGATAAAGTTTAACATTGGCATAGCTACTTAAATTCATTAACTTTGTAGACATTTCGGTAATTGCTGCAATGTGAAATGTAATATCTGGACATTTTTCTAAAAACAGCTCAATATTCATCAATTGATCTGAATTCGTCATAATAAGTGCTTCCTTCGTATGTCTGTTCTTTTTCTTATATTTATACAGATAACCTGAAGGGATAATTTGTTTACGCTTAGTGTCAGCAAGTTGATTCGTAATCGTTTGATATTCATCTTGCTCAGGAATATGAATCATTATATTACGTTGTAGTTCATGATTTAATATCAGTTGCATATTACCTGGTATATTGCCGTGACTTTCTTCTTGCCAGAATAAAATATCATTTCCTGGTGTAGACAAATTATAAAGGACTGCAAACGATGTCGCTAGTGAATTAATAACAAAGCTTTGTGTTTCTAAATTTAAGGTCTGTAAATAAAACATAATAAATGCTACTTCTGAATCAAAGAAGTGCGATTTTCCTTTCCAATCTAAAACAATGTCCTTCGTTACGTAATTTTCATAGATGACATCCTTACCTGCTCGATCCATGTATTTTTTAAATATTGCTACGCCTCTTTTATCATAGGCTGTTTGCGCAAATTTAAGGCCATGTTTGGTATAGTGGTCTACAAATCGAATTTGACCATCTTCATCCAACCATTCTACACGGTTGACGATTCTCGCTTGATAATTAGGTTGGTAAAGTATGCGCCCTCTCACCTTCCCCATATCTTTAATCTCTGCATTGTCATTGGTGCCCTCAATAACCCAATAGGGAGGTACATTGATTTCATTAAAAAACTTGGGCTTATCTGCTGCAGTAATGTTATTGTTAGCAAAGTATTGATATGGTGATGTCATTTGATCAGGTAAAAAACCACTATCATTTAATACTATAGTCTGATTATCATGTCCAGCTAACTGTAGTGTTTCATATAATCTCTCTGTTTTCAGGTCAAAATGTTCAAATAAATTAATCATGGAGCACCTCTTCCAATAGATTATTCCATTGTTGTTCTATATGTTTTGTCTTGAATGGTTTGGCGATTTTATATGATTCTTCGTGTGCTTTACGCAAATCTTTGTTGAAATAAAACACCATGTGGTCTGCCAGACGTGAAACAATCGTATCTATACTATCTTCATTTAATGCAATAGGAATCAAATAACCATTCTTTTTGTCATTGATAAAGGTAGGATTACCATAATTTACATCAAATCCTAACATTCCTAAACCAGAGCCAACAGCTTCCATCAATGTCAATCCAAATCCTTCACTCGTTGAGGCAGACACAAATAAATCATATTGTTTATATATATCATCTAAGTTCACATGACCACGTAAACGGATATAATCCTCTGCTTTAGATGTTTCAATAATTTGTTGTATATTTCCTTTTTCTCCACCTTCACCATAAATATCAAATATTAAGTCAGGAATTTCTTGTTTCGCCTTAATCGCAGCACGTACAATCCAATCAACATGCTTCTCACTAGCTAGTCTAGATGCAGTAATCATCGTATAAGGTTTACGTTTCCTTTTCGGTCTCTTTAATGTGTCCAAACTACCTACAGGAATCGTTCTAACTCTCGGTACATAACTTGTATATTTTTTAAATTGTTGTGTTAACAAGTCATTTTGAATATCTGTAGCAGTTATAAAGAAATCTATATTTCGTGCATTTGAAAATTGATATTCATAATAATTATTCCATAGAATGTGTGTATCATTCATTATACTTTTACTAAAGTGTTCTGCATGAACTACGACACCAACTTTACTATCTCCTTTATTTTGCAAGACAGATTGACCAATTTGAGTCGCTCTATCCAAGATAACGATATCGTTACTTGTTAGTTGTAGTTTTTGAATAAAATAAGCAACAAATTGTTCCTTACTATATAAAATTGCATCATTAAATACATAGACACTTGAGTCACCATCGATGTACTCACGATATGCTACGCTGCCATTTTCATTATAAAATTGACGCATATACAGCTTAGCTTTATTGTCAAAAGGCGCATAGTACTCGGAGAATGTACGCACATAACTATAAAAGTCTTTACGAATGAGCATACCATTGACAACGAATTCAGCGCGATCAACAATGTCGCTATCCTTATCTTTCAAATAACAAGTCACAAAGGTTTGTTTGTTATTTAATATTAATCGCTTAACCTTCCCTGTTGTTTCAATATGCGTGACATCGTTATCTAAATGGCGCTGAATATCATCTATCGTATACGTCGTCGGTGCTATTTTAATATCTGAAAAATATTGGTATAACCAAATAATTTCACTATCTAAAAACCCCATATTATGTGTTAATGTTTGAATATTCTCAGATTGAATAAAATCTAAAAATACAAATTTCATCTGATGCTTAGAATTTCTGAGCAATTTAGCACGATAAGCTTGTGCATATTCGACACCGCTACTCGCCCAACCAATTCCAAAGTTTATATTATAAATTGTCATTTCACTACACCTCATAATTATGGAAAATGTATGACCAAATCGCCATCTTCATCATAAGTGATAATACTTTGACAAAGATTTTTAATTATATTTCCCTTTATTTTATAATTCATTTGCTCAAACGATTCTAATGCAACTTTATGATATTCGAAAATGGCATTACGTTGGCCATTTTGTCTATTATTTACGCTTGCTTTAAGTTGTTGTAAATTATCTACTTGGTTAATCCAAGCACTATCTATCGCTTTTAAAATTGACTTCTGTACAAATCTAATGTAGAAATAATCATTTTTTAATTGGACTTTATTCTCTGCTAACTGGTTTTGAAATTCTGTTAATAAAAAATCGATTACGTTATCGTGTTGCTTTAAGTTTAATTGTGATGTATCACCTTCAAATTTAAAGCTAATATTGCTATAAATATACTCTGCTAGTTGTTCTTGTGTTAAATTATCTTGCCGCTTCGATACGTCATGTCGAAAAACATCCTTTGCTAGTTGCTCAAGATTAAAGTCCTCTACGCGTTGCATGTTCAGCACTTTATCACGTTCTTGATAAATCAAATCCCTTTGAACACTAATACTCTTTTCATATTCATTCGACATTTCACGCATCGTCATACCTTGCTCTTCAGATACACGTTGCGCCTTCGTTACGATTCTTTGTACTCTATGTTGAAACACACGACTATCAGATAAGCGTGATGTGTCCATAGATTGTAACCGTTTATTATCACTTAATTTATCTTCTCCCCAGCGTTGTACTAAATAATCATCGAGTGAAATATAAATTTGCGAAGTCCCTGGATCACCCTGACGTCCAGAACGTCCACGTAATTGTTTATCGACTCTGCTATTTTCCATATGTTCACTTATAATTACTGCCAAACCACCCAATTCGTGTACACCATTCGCAAGTTTAATATCAGTACCGCGACCTGCCATACTAGTAGCAACCGTTACAGCTGATAATTGCCCTGCTTCTGCAATCATTTGCGCTTCTTTCGCAACATTTTGCGCAATCAGTAAGTTATTCGGAATGTTCATTTGGAATAATTCTGTTGAAAATTGCTCCGCCACTTCTGCTGTGCGTGTAATCAATAATACAGGCCGCTTTGTTTCATGTATGGCAACCACATCCTCTAGAATAGCTCGGTTCTTCTCCTCTGCATTCAAAAATACTTTATCACCGTAATCTTTCCTTTGAATTGGTTTATCCGTAGGAATTTGAATCACGACCTTTGAATACAAATCAAAAAATTCTGATTCACCTAATTTTCCTGTTGCAGTCATACCTGAAAAACGTTCAAATTGCTTAAATAAATTTTGGAAAGTGATCGTAGCCATAACACTCAAATCATCTGAAATTTCCACATCTTCTTTAGCTTCTATCGCTTGATGAAGGCCAGATTGTAATTTCGTCCCCGGTAGCATACGTCCTGTAATACGGTCGATTAGGACGATTTCTCCATTTTGAATAAAGTAATCCAGATTACTATCAAATAGGAATTTAGCTCGTAAAGCTAAGTTAATATTGCGCACCAAATCGAAGTAACCTTCCTCATAAATATTCTCAACATCGAAATAATGATTCGCAGCTTGTATACCTTGCTCTGTTAACCAAATTTCCTTTTGAGATTTATTTATTTCTATATGTTCATCTTCCTCTAATGTTTCAACAAATGTCTTTACAATATGAAACAAATTAGATTGCACACGTGGTGCACCCGAAATGACAAGAGGTGTTTGCGCAGCGTCTAAGATAATAGAATCGACTTCATCAATAATTGCATAATTTAATTCTGGTAAAAACTTTCCACCCAAACTATCAGCTAAATTATCAATCAAATAGTCAAAGCCAATTCTGCCATTTGTGGTATATACAATATCGTGTTGGAACAACTGTTTCTTTTCATCTCTTTGATACTCATAATCAGGTATATCAACAAAGCCAAGAGACGCCGTTAAGCCTAACCATTCATACAATGGTTTCATTTCTAGATAGTCCCTTTTAGCTAAGTAATCATTAGTCGTAATTAAATATGCACCCTTTTTAGTCAGTGCATTTAAATACAGTGGCATCGTTGCCGTGAGCGTCTTTCCTTCACCAGTTTGCATTTCAGCGATATCACCTTCATGTAATGTTATCGCACCTAAGACTTGGACATCTTTAGGATACATACCTAAGACACGCCAACTTGCTTCACGAACAACTGCGTACGCTTCTGGTAATAAATCATCTAACGTAGCTTGATGATTTGCTAATTGTTGCTGAAACGTTTTTGTTTTGTCCTGTAATTGTTCATCCGAATATGATTTCATCATTTCACTATAGTTATTAATTTTACGTAAGGTTTTCTGCAAACGATTTAAGCGCATTTGGTTAATTGTTGAATTAATTTTCTGTTTCATTGGACCCTCCATAATTCACACGCACTACATCGAGATATTTTAAGTAGCGCGAAGGATTTAGCACAGTGAAAATAGCTTGATCAGCCACATCATACGTTTCACTTTTAGGATCAAAGTATATTTCAGTAGGTCCTGTTGCAGATGTTATTTCTTCATTTATTATCTCGCTAATTTGTTGATCAAATCGCTTATCCTTGTCTGCTGTTATAAATGATGGTACTTGTAGCAAATTACTTAAATGTGACACAAATACATTTCCTTTTTCACCATAACTGATTAAATGCACTTCAGAATCTTCACCAAGTCTCTCGATATAGCCTTTGATTTCATTCCAATTATCCGTGACAGCTTCAGACCAATATTCAACAGTGATTACATTCTTTAAATGTGACACTGCAGATTGCGACAATGGATAGTCCAACCATTGAGAAGGCTCTACAAAGACCACATTACGTACAGCTTCATTCGTATCAACATTCGTTACACCACTTATTGTTAAATTACGTTGCTTTGAATCGATTAATCGTTGCTCAGTGATAGTAAACTTTTCGAATCGAATGATTTGTGCAGCCGCATTAATCATTTGAACCTTATACGTATGTGCCGTTTCAGGATAATTGACATGAACCTCTTTGTCTTTAATAATCTGCGAAGAGAGTACCGTGTCGTCTTTGCTATAGAATATGATCTTAAAGTACAGCGCACCCTGTGGCTCAACTTCATAATTAAATTGGAATGTATAATCAGAACCCCTTTTCAAAATAGGTAAAGTCGGCAATTCTTTATCCAAAGCATAATTTGTCTTCATAACCCAATCTTGAATAATAATACCTGAAGGCATTAAAGGATTCTCAAATACTGTAACACCGTCTTTAAATGCTAGCTTCGAACCATACATGAATGTTGAAGGATTAACTTGCTTCCAAAACACTTCAAAATAATTATTTTCCTTCATGTTTAACTCTCCCAAATTTAGTTTCCAGTAAAATATGATAAAAGTTTATAAACCAATTGGTAATTGTCGGCGAATCATCATTATGTCTACCAGGAACCCCTCTACTAATCACTCTTGCATGCTGCCTACTCAACAACGGAAACAACTCTGCATAGGCGTGTGCATCATAATCATCATGTTGCATATAAGCAATTGCAAATGTGGTGTTTGCTATATTACTTTGAGACATGACATTCCAAAATTTATTATTTAGACGATCAATATCTTGTGGTGTTACATCTTGTTCATGAGTCATTAATACATCTAAAGCAGTCCCGAAGTCTTCCGGTCTTAATAAGCGCATATTATCAGCAATTGTTCCTATATTCACTAAGGGTTTCCCAATAATAATACCTGAAGGATTCAACTGAGCACCGTAATACAGCGCACCGAACGAACCCATAGACAAACCAGATAGGATGAGTTCATCACTTTCAAATCCAAGGTAGGACAACTTATCTTGAATCACATCTTTAATAGCTGTTTCATACGAATCAGAACCAATATAGAACGAGCCACCTTCCACCCGTGGATCACTAATCAGAATAAATGGCGCATTTAATTTATTCATCATAAAATACGCTTCAAAGCCTTCAAGTGAACGATAACCACTAAAGTAAACGTTCAATGGTGGTTTCAAATCACCTGGATTAAAGTAATAGAAGAACTCTTCTCTATTGTTATCAACATATCTTTGACCGCCAAACAAGAATTCCCCCATATCATATCGTGACCAGCGCTTATGAATCGCACCAATCTTAACCTGTCCTTCACCACGTAGCTTCAAACTCACACTTGCATATACATCATACGGTCTACTCTCGATAATAATAGGCTCATCAAGCTGTGTTTGATCTAATTTAATTTCGTCAATAATTGTATCTACTGTACCACTTTGAATAATACGTAATGTAAACTCTAACTCTACACCTTCACTGACTACAAATTCAGGCCATATTTGTGTAGCCTTATGCTTATCACATACAATGTTATTCTTCCAAGATACAACTTGCTTTAACTCGGCTCCGAAATCACCAGACAATACGAGATACTTGTTCCCCATAAATCCAACGTCGCCATCAAATGTTTGACTGACAATACAATGTTTCGGATACAATTTATCCCCATATTGCCCTGAAAATGTAACTGCTTTTAACTTTTCATGTAAATCTGCTTCACTTTGATAACTTAACGGACGTGCTAATAACTCACTAATCGTATTGTCTTGCTCATACTGTGTATCCCAATAGGTATCATCTATATAAGTGTTATAAGGTGTACCAACCAATGCCAACATTTCTATTAATTGCTCACTGTACCTCGCTTGCACAAAGACAAAGTCAAATTGTCCATGCTCATCAATAATATTTCGTACAGCATCCAAATAGTTCTCTTCATACTGCATTATAGCTGGATCAAAGTAATCCCATTCCACTTTCTTATTACTATCAAATAGCGTCTCTAAATCATTACCACCTATTTGCAATGCCTTAAATTTACGCTTCACTTACTTCACCTTCAATCCATCGATTCAATCGTCCGACTATTTCCTTAGAGGCAAACGTTTCTACTAACTTAATTGCATATGCGAAAGAATAGTTCCAATTCTTTAAGTGATTTAAAAAGTATTGCAATGCTTCGACAAGTTGATCAACACGTTCAATAACGCGCCCATTAATTTCATCGACGACATAATCTGTTTTTCTCAAATTAATTTGCGGAATACCCGCACTAATACAACTAATTTGTAAAAATAAATCTGGCTCGCGGTTTAAATCAATGACTACTCTTAAATTCATCAATGCCGCTCTTAAATCCTGTTCAAAAGGCACATGCTTAATTTCAATCACTTCGACATATTCTTCTTCCTCAGCCAATAACAAATTAATGCCATCTTCATCCTCATTAATCGTGTTATATTTATCGTTTACTGCTTGGACTTGCTCTGTCAGCCATTGTGGCAATAATTTCTTGTCTTGTTCCGTCAATAATATGACCCTTGTATTTTCAACTCGCTCCATATACGAAATCACCTGCTGCAAACTTTGTTGTAAAGTATCATGAGCGATACCATCAATCCACAAACCAATATACGTTTCATAATATTGACTACTTTTGTTTGGCAACACCTGTGCATCAAATGGTGTAATACGCATAATTTCAACGTCTAATTGTTGTTCAATTTTATATTGTTGTAATGTTTCCTCATTATCCAACATATCAACTAACCAATATTGGCTATTACTTATAGATTGAAGTAATGAAGATGTTAATTCACTATTTCGTTGCTTGAAGATTGAATAACACAATTGATAGTCGCTTAATATTTCACTTAAAAAATAATTATGTCGCTCATCCGCAGCAATAATAATTGGGTAGTCTACACTGACCTCTTGTTTCATATATAATGCAACACGTTCTTGTAATAAATCCTCCATACTATTGTATACAGTTTGATTAAAACGATGTTGATACTGTTCACTTACATGTACCGTGCCATCAACTAATTCTGATGTAAGAATACAATCTCCATCAATCGTCATATACTTCTGTCTAAACGGCACGCCCTGACCATCAAAATATAATATAGAAGATAAATATCCTCGGTCATCAAAGATAGAACGTTGCACCCTTTGACCATGTTCAAATGCTTCTATCCAAACCATATAACCATCTTGGTTAAAGTAAACATTAGAATACGTCGTTGCTCCTGTAACACAACGAACAAGATACGGTGTATAAACAAACTCTGTACCTTCAGGCCAATTCAAAGATTTGAAATCAAGCGGAAATGGTGTCCGTGACTCAAAACCCTGAATATCATCAAATAAAGACCAATAACGTGCTTCAAACAAATCAAATCTATGCAAAAATGTACGCAAATCTGGTGAATAGTTGAGTATCAACATCTCAAATGTTTCGTCATTTTTGACATGCATATTCATTAAACTAATCATGTCATCAAATTCTTTGACTAAACTTTTACTATAATAAGGTGTCGTTTTATCTTCCCACCAACTACCTTGGTTATACCAAGCTGGAACAAAATATTTCATCATAAACTCCTTACCAATACTTAGTTAAAAATTGTTTATATTTATCAAAGTATAAATACGCTCTAATAGTTTCCGTTATATTAATACCGATATACACTAATACGATGAGTTGAATTGCAAAATAAATCTGTTGCGACAATTCAGGCACTAACAACGTGCTATACAGTGGCAAACCAATGATCAGCGTCACAACAATTGAACCAAACCAACACACACGTCGTGCCATGCGATTTAAATATTTTCTCGTTTCTTTACCTGGCTTCACACCTACAAAATAATTCCCACTTTTCAAGAAATCTTTAGACTTATTTCGTGTATTTAATAAAAATCTAGATAAGAAATAACCTAATATCATTTGCAGAATAATATATAACGTTATACCTATCCAATTATTGAAACTGAGCGTTTGTAGATTCACATGCTTTTCAGATACAAAACTATTTACAAATAGATTTAAAAGATTATTCAGTAAGACAAATACTGAAATACTAATCATAATTGATATACTTCCTGATGGATTAATTTTCCAAGCCAAATACGTTTTTATATCTTGATTTGAAGCATTCATGATGTCTTTATAATTTGTTCTATATTCGATTAATTCCATAATTAGTAATGTTAATAACGCAATTACGATAACAACACAAATCAATACGAGTACAGTTGTACTCGCATGTAGATGTGCTAATCTTTGTTGAAATAGTGCCTTAACAATACTCATCATAACGATTGGCATTGGACCAGCAATACCATAACGCGTATTCTGATCTGCTAACCACACCAAGAACATCGTTCCAGTTACTAATACTAATAGTAATAAAAAGACATTTTCTGAATGTATTTTATCTTTAATTACATATTCATTGATGACAAAATAACCCTGTGCTAAACAAATTAATAACGTTAATATTTTCTCTTTATAATGCTTCTCTAACTTAGTCTGCTTTGCTGCTTTCTCCATATCTCGATAAGACAATAATGTAAAAATAATCATTGCCGTTAACCACGGTCCTAATCCTAGCGAGAATATATTTAACGTGCTTAAATCTCCACCAGTATTGGAAACGGCTAATTTGTAAAATGAACTAACGTCTTGATGTGTATTTTCTTGAGCAACTATAGATATATTACTTCCCAGTATATAAATGATAAGTATTAGGCAAGTAAACAATATCCTTTTATATAAGACCCTATATTCATTTTGCTTAAAAATACGTTTTACCACATTATTTTCCACAATATACCTCTTTTTTAGAAATATTATACCAAAGAGGCTAAAAACATGTATCATTTTTAACCCTGAAAAATTAATTTATTTTTTAAAATTAATTTTTCTAATGTACGATGTTTTAGCCTCTTTGTTTGATATTAATATTTATTTGTTTTAACTATACTTTATTTTTTGCTTTCTTTTTTATTCTTTCTTGATTTTCTAATCAAACCAAGCCCTGCAAGCATAGCTAATGTTGCACCAACTAAGCCATTTCTATTATCTGTATCTTTACCTGTATCAGGTAATTCTACTTTTTCTTTATGACTATTCACTGCTGATTCAGAACCATTATTAGATGTTACTGATTCTGACGTATTCACTGATGTTGATGCACTTGTTGATGCTGAATCAGATACTGAAGTGCTTAATGATGTGCTTGCACTTGTTGAATTTAATTCAGAAGTACTCATTGATGTTGACATACTGTCTAAGTCGATGTCATCCATCGATCCACTTCTTGGTACAGTCACAATTTCACTTTCAGAAGCACTTAATGATGTTGATGCGCTTGTTGATTCTGATTCTGATGTGCTTAGTGACGTACTTGCTGATTCTGAGTCACTTACTGACGTGCTTAATGACGTACTTGCGCTTTCTGAGTCAGACACTGAAGTACTTAGTGATGTACTTGCTGATTCTGAATCGCTCACTGATGTGCTCAATGATGTGCTTGCACTTTCTGAGTCACTTACTGACGTGCTTAATGACGTTGATGCACTTTCTGAATCAGACACTGATGTGCTCAATGATGTTGACGCACTTTCTGAGTCAGATACTGATGTACTTAATGACGTACTTGCTGATTCTGAATCGCTCAATGATGTTGACGCGCTTTCTGAATCAGATACTGAAGTACTTAGTGATGTGCTTGCTGACTCTGAGTCACTTACTGATGTACTCAATGATGTACTTGCTGACTCTGAGTCAGACACTGAAGTACTTAGTGATGTACTTGCACTTTCTGAATCGCTCACTGATGTGCTCAATGATGTTGATGCACTTTCTGATCCTGATACTGATGTACTCAATGATGTACTTGCTGATTCTGAATCGCTCACTGATGTGCTCAACGACGTTGATGCACTTTCTGAATCAGATACTGATGTACTCAATGATGTGCTTGCTGACTCTGAATCACTTACTGATGTGCTTAATGATGTTGACGCACTTTCTGATCCTGATACTGATGTACTCAATGATGTGCTTGCTGATTCTGAGTCAGATACTGAAGTACTTAGTGATGTACTTGCTGAGTCAGATACTGATGTGCTCAATGATGTTGATGCACTTTCTGAATCTGATACTGATGTACTTAATGATGTGCTTGCGCTTTCTGAGTCACTCACTGATGTGCTCAATGATGTGCTTGCACTTTCTGAATCACTTACTGAAGTACTCAATGATGTGCTTGCGCTTTCTGAGTCAGACACTGAAGTACTTAATGATGTACTTGCACTTTCTGAATCACTTACTGATGTGCTCAATGACGTTGATTCACTTTCTGAATCAGACACTGATGTACTCAATGATGTTGATGCACTTTCTGAATCTGATACTGATGTACTTAATGATGTTGACGCACTTTCTGAATCGCTCACTGATGTGCTCAACGACGTTGATGCACTTTCTGAATCAGACACTGATGTACTCAATGATGTTGATGCACTTTCTGAATCACTTACTGAAGTACTCAATGATGTTGACGCGCTTTCTGAATCAGATACTGATGTGCTCAATGATGTTGATGTACTTTCCGAATCAGATACTGATGTACTTAATGACGTACTTGCTGATTCTGAGTCACTCACTGATGTACTTAATGATGTTGATGTACTTTCTGATCCTGATACTGATGTACTTAATGACGTGCTTGCTGACTCTGAATCACTTACTGATGTGCTCAATGATGTTGATGCACTTTCTGAATCTGATACTGATGTACTTAGTGACGTACTTGCTGATTCTGAGTCAGATACTGAAGTACTTAATGATGTACTTGCACTTTCTGATCCTGATACTGATGTACTCAATGACGTACTTGCTGATTCTGAATCACTTACTGACGTGCTCAACGACGTTGATGCACTTTCTGAATCTGATACTGAAGTACTTAATGACGTGCTTGCACTTTCTGAGTCACTTACTGACGTGCTCAACGACGTTGATGCACTTTCTGAATCTGATACTGAAGTGCTTAATGATGTGCTTGCACTTTCTGAGTCAGATACTGATGTACTCAATGATGTTGATGCACTTTCTGAGTCAGATACTGAAGTACTTAATGACGTACTTGCACTTTCTGAGTCACTTACTGACGTGCTCAATGATGTTGATGCACTTTCTGAATCAGACACTGATGTACTCAATGATGTTGATGCACTTTCTGAGTCAGATACTGATGTACTCAATGATGTACTTGCTGATTCTGAATCGCTCACTGATGTACTTAGTGATGTTGATGCACTTTCCGAGTCAGATACTGATGTACTCAATGACGTGCTTGCTGACTCTGAATCAGATACTGATGTGCTCAATGATGTTGATGCACTTTCTGAGTCAGATACTGAAGTACTTAATGATGTTGACGCACTTTCTGAATCACTTACTGACGTGCTCAACGACGTTGATGCACTTTCTGAGTCACTTACTGATGTGCTTAATGATGTTGACGCACTTTCTGAGTCAGATACTGATGTACTCAATGATGTGCTTGCACTTTCTGAGTCACTTACTGACGTGCTCAACGACGTTGATGCACTTTCTGAGTCAGACACTGAAGTACTTAGTGATGTACTTGCACTTTCTGAATCAGATATTGACGTGCTCAATGATGTTGATGCACTTGCTGAGTCAGATACTGATGTGCTCAATGATGTTGATGCACTTTCTGAATCAGACACTGATGTACTCAATGATGTTGACGCACTTTCTGAATCTGATACTGAAGTACTTAATGATGTGCTTGCGCTTTCTGAGTCACTCACTGATGTGCTCAATGATGTGCTTGCACTTTCTGAGTCAGACACTGATGTACTCAATGATGTGCTTGCTGACTCTGAGTCACTCACTGATGTGCTCAATGATGTGCTTGCGCTTTCTGAGTCAGACACTGAAGTACTTAATGATGTACTTGCACTTTCTGAATCACTTACTGATGTGCTCAATGATGTTGATGCACTTTCTGAATCTGATACTGAAGTACTTAATGATGTTGACGCACTTTCTGAATCTGATACTGATGTGCTCAATGATGTGCTTGCGCTTTCTGAATCAGACACTGATGTACTCAACGACGTTGATTCACTTTCTGAATCAGACACTGATGTACTCAATGATGTTGATGCACTTTCTGAATCTGATACTGAAGTACTTAATGATGTGCTTGCTGACTCTGAGTCAGACACTGAAGTACTTAGTGATGTACTTGCTGATTCTGAATCGCTCACTGATGTGCTCAATGATGTTGATGCACTTTCTGAATCACTTACTGAAGTACTCAATGATGTTGACGCGCTTTCTGAATCAGATACTGATGTGCTCAATGATGTTGATGCACTTTCCGAATCAGATACTGATGTACTTAATGACGTACTTGCTGATTCTGAATCTGATACTGATGTGCTCAATGATGTTGATGCACTTTCTGAATCAGACACTGATGTACTCAATGATGTTGACGCGCTTTCTGAATCAGACACTGATGTACTTAATGATGTACTTGCACTTGCTGAGTCACTTACTGACGTGCTCAACGACGTTGATGCACTTTCTGATCCTGAGACTGAAGTACTTAATGACGTGCTTGCACTTTCTGAATCACTTACTGACGTGCTCAATGATGTTGATGCACTTGCTGAGTCAGATACTGATGTGCTCAATGATGTTGATGCACTTTCTGAATCACTTACTGACGTGCTCAATGATGTGCTTGCACTTTCTGAATCTGATACTGAAGTACTTAGTGACGTACTTGCTGATTCTGAATCACTTACTGATGTACTCAATGATGTGCTTGCACTTGCTGAGTCAGACACTGATGTACTCAATGATGTGCTTGCGCTTTCTGAGTCAGACACTGAAGTACTTAATGATGTGCTTGCTGACTCTGAATCACTTACTGATGTGCTCAATGATGTACTTGCTGAATCTGATACTGATGTACTTAATGATGTTGACGCACTTTCTGAATCACTTACTGAAGTACTCAATGATGTGCTTGCGCTTTCTGAGTCAGACACTGATGTACTTAGTGAGGTACTTGCTGATTCTGAATCGCTCACTGAAGTACTTAATGACGTGCTTGCACTTTCTGAATCACTTACTGAAGTGCTTAATGATGTTGACGCACTTTCTGAGTCAGACACTGATGTACTCAATGATGTTGACGCACTTTCTGAATCGCTCACTGATGTGCTCAACGACGTTGATGCACTTTCTGAATCACTTACTGATGTGCTCAATGATGTTGATGCACTTTCTGAATCTGATACTGAAGTACTTAATGATGTTGACGCACTTTCTGAATCTGATACTGATGTGCTCAACGACGTTGATGCACTTTCTGAATCACTTACTGATGTGCTCAATGATGTTGATGCACTTTCTGAATCTGATACTGAAGTACTTAATGATGTTGACGCACTTTCTGAATCTGATACTGATGTGCTCAATGATGTGCTTGCGCTTTCTGAATCAGACACTGATGTACTCAACGACGTTGATTCACTTTCTGAATCAGACACTGATGTACTCAATGATGTTGATGCACTTTCTGAATCTGATACTGAAGTACTTAATGATGTGCTTGCTGACTCTGAGTCAGACACTGAAGTACTTAGTGATGTACTTGCTGACTCTGAATCAGATACTGATGTGCTCAATGATGTTGATGCACTTTCTGAATCTGATACTGATGTACTTAGTGACGTACTTTCTGATTCTGAGTCAGATACTGAAGTACTTAATGATGTTGACGCACTTTCTGATCCTGATACTGATGTACTTAATGATGTTGACGCACTTTCTGAATCACTTACTGAAGTACTCAATGATGTGCTTGCGCTTTCTGAGTCAGACACTGATGTACTTAGTGATGTACTTGCTGATTCTGAATCGCTCACTGAAGTACTTAATGATGTTGACGCACTTTCTGATCCTGATACTGATGTACTCAATGATGTGCTTGCTGACTCTGAGTCACTTACTGACGTGCTCAATGATGTTGACGTACTTTCTGAGTCAGATACTGATGTACTTAGTGATGTACTTGCACTTTCTGAATCGCTCACTGATGTGCTCAACGACGTTGATGCACTTTCTGAATCAGACACTGATGTACTCAATGATGTTGATGCACTTTCTGAATCTGATACTGAAGTACTTAATGATGTTGACGCACTTTCTGAATCGCTCACTGATGTGCTCAACGACGTTGATGCACTTTCTGAATCAGACACTGATGTACTCAATGATGTTGATGCACTTTCTGAATCACTTACTGAAGTACTCAATGATGTTGACGCGCTTTCTGAATCTGATACTGATGTGCTCAATGATGTTGATGCACTTTCCGAATCAGATACTGATGTACTTAATGACGTGCTTGCACTTTCTGAATCACTCACTGATGTACTTAATGATGTTGACGCACTTTCCGAGTCAGATACTGATGTACTCAATGACGTGCTTGCACTTTCTGAATCACTTACTGACGTGCTCAACGACGTTGATGCACTTTCTGATCCTGATACTGAAGTACTTAATGATGTTGACGCACTTGCTGATTCTGATACTGAAGTACTTAATGACGTACTTGCTGATTCTGAATCGCTCACTGATGTACTCAATGATGTACTTGCTGACTCTGAGTCACTTACTGAAGTACTCAATGATGTGCTTGCGCTTTCTGAGTCAGATACTGAAGTACTTAGTGATGTACTTGCTGATTCTGAATCACTTACTGATGTGCTTAATGATGTTGACGCACTTTCTGAATCACTTACTGAAGTACTTAATGACGTGCTTGCTGATTCTGAATCGCTCACTGATGTACTCAATGATGTACTTGCTGACTCTGAGTCACTTACTGACGTGCTTGCACTTGCCGATTCAGATGCTGATTCACTTAACGAATCGCTTATTGATGTCGATGTACTTTCTGACTCACTTAACGAATCACTTGTTGATGTTGATGTACTTGCTGATTCACTTAAAGAGTTACTTGTCGATGTGCTTGTTGATGCACTTAATGAATTACTTGTCGATGTACTTGTTGATGCACTCAATGAATTACTTGTCGATGTGCTTGTTGATGCACTTAATGAGTTACTTGTCGATGTACTTGTTGATGTACTCAATGAATTACTTGTCGATGTGCTTGTTGATGCACTTAATGAGTTACTTGTCGATGTACTTGTTGATGCACTCAATGAATTACTTGTCGATGTGCTTGTTGATGCACTTAATGAGTTACTTGTTGATGTACTTAATGATGTACTTCTTGATGTTGATGTACTCAATGATGTACTAGTTGATGTGCTTGTTGATGTACTTTTAGACGTCGAAGCACTCAATGATGTACTTGTTGATGTTGATGTACTTGTGCTCGCACTTGCTGATGATACCGGATCTGTACCTGTTATTGTACCAGTGAAATAGTTGTTATCTGTTGTTGTTGATGATGCGAATGGTGTAAATGTCCAAGTATAGTTACTTCCAGAACCAGTGATTGGTACTGTCCAAGTTGTAACTAATCCTGCACCTTGTTTCGCATAAAAACCATTCATCGCATAGTCATTTGACCATGAATATCCACTACCAGTTGGTGTTATTGGTAAATTTCCATTCGGCACTGCTGTTACAGTCTTACCATATTTATCTGCAACATAGTTGTAAGAAGTTGTCGGCGTGCCGTAACCATTACCTAATGTGAACATTGGTGAATTACTTGTAGTAGTATTTTTTATTGAATAACTATTACTCATAGCAGTAGGCGGTGTTTCAACAGTTGATGTATTCGGATTATCGTAAGATACTGTATAAGTGAATGTCATGTTTTGACCATCACTTGTTACAACCAATTTGTAATAAATAGGTATGTTATATCTTGTGTCTGTTCCCGCACCTGTATACGTTTGTGTTTGTGATGTTGTTGCAGCTGCTGCAGCAAATGTAGATACACTTGTAGTAGCTAATCTACTTAATGTTCTTAGTTGTGTTGGTGCTGTGCTTGTCGATTCGGATGTTGATGTTGATAAAGTAATCGCATTTGATCCTAAATCTTCTGATGTACTTAGATTGCTTGTCTTACTGTCATCGCTTGTTGTTGATTTCTCTGAACTTGTACTTCCATCTTTATCAGATGTTGATGTTTCGCTATCACTATCTGACTTTTCTGATGTTGATGTTTCGCTATCACTATCTGATTTGTCTGATGTTGATGTTTCACTTTTACTATCTGACTTTTCTGATGTTGATGTCTCGTTTTCACTCTCTGATTTGTCTGATGTTGATGTCTCGCTCTTACTATCTGACTTTTCTGATGTTGATGTCTCACTATCACTATCTGATTTGTCTGATGTTGATGTCTCGCTCTTACTATCTGATTCTTCTGATGTTGATGTTTCGCTTTCGCTATCTGATTCTTCTGATGTTGATGTTTCACTTTCGCTATCTACTTTTTCTGATGTAGATGCTTCGCTTTCAGATGTTTCTGACGTTGATGCTTCGCTTTCACTTGTTTCTGATTTGCTAATTGCTGTTGATGTTTGATTACCTACTGTTTCACTTTGTGATGATAGTTCTGAAGTGACTGGTAATTCTGAAGCAGCTAATGCTTGTTGATTATGTAACATGTTAGCTGCAAATGCTCCACCTAATATGCCTGTGGTTTTTAATGTATTTCTTTTTACTGAGTCCCCAAATGTGCGTTTTGTTTCTTCTTGCGCTTTTTCAGTGCTCTTGCTAAAAATTGGTAATCCAAGTATCCCTAGTAGTTTAATCTCTTTTATGCCGGCTTTAACCCAATTTTTACCTGATTTGTAAAGTTTTACACGCGCTTTTTCTTCATTAAAACTCCGCTTAAACTCTCTTTCTCTCTTTGACATGATCTTCCTCTTTTCATTTTTTCTCCCAAAAACTCTAACTTTTTAAATTTCTCTAACTGTTTAAAAAAGCTCTATGATAGTACTCAAGATGTATTAACTATAAAAAGATTATGCACTATTGAATTATTTTTTTCAACTATGAAATACATTAAGATTGTATAAATTTATATTTATTTAGGTTAATGTTATAAAAAACATACACTAGTGAAATATATGACACAATATTGTAATTTTAAACTCAAAAAAAGACACACTTATTAATAAAAAGTGTGTCTCAATGTATATTATTTTTTTGTTGTGTCTTCCCCGAAATATTTGTTAGACAGTTTTTTTAATTCTCCATTATCTTTTAATGCTTTAATTCCTTTATCTATATCTTTCTTTTTGTCCTTATTATCTTTTTTAAATGGGAAACTTGTTGCTTCTACATTAATTGGCTTACCTACAAATTTTATTTTTTTATCTTTTTTATTCTTTTCAGCTGATAATACTGAGCTTGAATTGATGTAGCCATCGATACGTTGATTATCTAGATCCAACATGGCACTCTCACGATTTTCGTATGTTTTTGTTGATATTCCGTAATTATTTTTCTTATTAAACGCTTCAAGTGCTTCTGTGTGATTAGATCCCATGACACCTGCTACCTTTTTACCTTTTAAATCTGAAAAATCGTTAATTTCTTTATTATTGAGAGAAGTGACAATTTGGCTTCCAATATATGAATAAGGATTAGAAAATTGATATTTTTCTTTTCGTTCATCTGTTACAGCAACTGCGTTAGCTACGGAATCGACTCGACCTGAATCTAACTGCCCCATAATTCCTGAAAAGTCTGCTTTCACCCATTTTACTTTATAGCCTTCTTTTTTAGCTGCTTTTTCGAAAACTTCTATATCATAGCCTACTAGCTTTCCATCTTTTTCATAAGAATTCGGGTAACTTTGTCCAGTTGTTCCAACTACGATTGTCCCTTTTTTGTTATCTGAAGAACAACCTGCTAATATAAATAGTCCCACCAACGTGAGTACTATAAGTTTTTTCATATTAATATCCTCCTGTCACAATATATGTGATTAATTCATCTGTATCAGTTACGTTGAATAAGTTTTGTATGTTACGTGCATGTTTTGTCGAAAATGTTGATAATTTTCCTACTAATTCTTCTGTTGATAATGGATTATTCGGGCTACCTTTAGGTGCATCCACGCGTTCTCGTAAAGTCTCACCTGATTTAGTTCTAATTTCTACAATTGTATATCTACCTTTTGGCAATGCATTTGTTTTTGGGATAATTTCATCATTATAATTTCGATGTACTTTAGTCATTAGTTTTTGAATGTTTGAGTCTATATTATTTTCAAAAAAATCTTCCATTGTAAGTCGATTATTAATAAGCAATGTAGCAATAACATATTCGACGCTAAATCGGCCTTCTAGTCCGTTAATCGGTCTGGTGTATTTCAATGCTGCATCACCTTGACTAGGAAATGTAACGTTAATTTGTTCTATATTATCTATTTCAATATTGAATTTACTTTGTAGTGCCATAACAGCATCAATAGCATGATAATTGGCTGAACAACATGGGTATTTTTTAAACCATAATCCTGGATTAACAATTGCCCAAGGTTCTGTATCAGTTCTCATTATATTGTCAGGCATATAAAATAATTCACTATAGGTTTCGAACAAAGCCGGTAACATATCTTTGTGACCAGTTATTATTTTTGATTCACTATATTTTACTGCCATATATGCTTTTTGTGCTGCCAACCCAATATGTAAAGGTTTAACATCAGTGCCAAATTGAGCACGTAGCCCACTCATTTCTGAGATAGCAATACCAATTGCATTAGCAATCGTTTCAATATCTAAATTCAGATAATGAGCACTTGCAACGGTTGCACCGATTATCCCAATTGTCGATGAACTATGCCAACCACTTTCATAATGCTTCTTTCCAATCGTGCGCCCAATACGTGCAGTCACTTCAACACCTATAATATAACTGTCAAGAAAGTGTCTATAACTCTGATTATTTTGATTTGAAACTGCTATAAGTGTCGGAATAATAACTGATGTTGCATGTCCTCTAACATCAGAATGTACATCGTCGTAATCTAAATAATGTAATAAATAGCCATTGACTAAGGCAGCGTCTCTTGGTTTTAACATTTGCTCATAGGCCATGATAGGACTTTGTCCATCGCCTTGTTCTTTGCTTAGCAATTGTATTAACTGATTAATTGCCTCATTATTTTTCGTGGCATATGCTGTAGCAATACAGTCTATCAATCCTTTTTGGGCGGCATAATATTCTGTTTCACCTATTTTATCTACAGACCCAATGATACTCTGGATAAAACGATACGTATCATTTACGATATACGCTCACCTCAATTCTATTTAACGGTATATTCTTTATTAATAAATTCGGCAGTTCTCTCCTGTCTTGGATTATTAAAAATTTGTTCAGGGCTACCACTTTCTACAATAAATCCGTCTTCCATAAATATAACTTTGTCTGCGATATCCTCTGCAAAGGACATTTCATGTGTAACTATAATTAATGTTTTATTTAATTTAGCTACAGATTTGATGACGTTTAATACGCCTGTTACTAATTCAGGATCGAGTGCTGATGTGGGTTCATCAAATAATAACAGTGGTGTATCAAGGGCTAATGCTCTAGCAATTCCAACACGTTGTTGCTGTCCTCCTGATAATGTTGCTGGATACTTATGTTTAAATTCCGATAATCCTACTTGTTCTAGATAATCATTCGCACGCTGTTGAATTGAGTTGTTATCTAAATGCTTATTTGTCTTTAAACCAATCGTGACATTTTGAAGTACAGTTTTATTTTTAAATAAATTATAATGTTGAAAAACCATTGCTGATTGTTTAATGAGTTGTTGTTTTTGTTTGTTTTTTACTTGCTCTACTTGTACATCAATATGATTAATAGAAATTGAGCCGCCATCTGGTTGTTCTAACCAATTCAAACATCTTAATAATGTAGATTTACCAGAACCAGAAGGGCCAATAATTGTTAATACTTCACCTTGATTCAATTCAAAATTAATATCTTTCAATACATCAGTTTGTCCAAAAGACTTCCTCAAATGATCTACTTTAATCATTTGTGACACCTCACTTTTCATATGGTTTATTCACACGTTTTTCTAATAGATTTTGCAGATAACTAAATATTATTGTTATTAACCAGTAAACAATGGCTACTGCTAAAAAGGTTTCTAAGAATTTATATGAAGCTGAAGCTAAGAGTTTACTTTTGGCAAATATTTCTGTAACACCTAATGTGAATACTAATGAGGTTTCTTTAATTAAACCGACAAAAATATTTCCTGTGGCAGGTATCGCATTTTTTGTAGCTTGAGGTAAAACAATCGAGAAATATGTGCGTGCTTTACTCATGCCTATTGAATGTGCTGCCTCAAATTGTCCTTTATCTACAGAGGATATTGCCGCTCTAAATATTTCAGCTAAGTAGGCTGAATTTTTAACGCTTAAGCCTATAATGGCAGCAGTTAGTGCATCAATAACTTTCATATCTGGTATCAATTGTGGCAAGCCATAATAGATTAGAAAGAGTTGTACCAAACTTGGAATCGACCGGAAGAATGATATATATAATAAAGCCAATTGCTTTATAACTGGAATATTGGCTTTTAGAATCAGTGCTAATACTAGTCCTCCAACAATTGATATGACTAATGATATTAATGCTAAATATAATGTGATTGGTAAAAATGGAAGTATTTTAGGAAAGCTTTCTAAAAAATATATCGGATCAAAATCCAATTGATTCATCCTCCTTATATGTAATTTCAGTAAATTGCTGTTTTAAAATTGCTTCACCTACAAATAACGATTCGTCTAATACTTTGATTAAGTATTGGGTAATGTGACCTTTACCTAGATTTGTGCTACCAAATTTTTGATAACCTCTTCGTTCATACATTTCAACAAGCCATGGATGATTGCTTGCCGTTCCTAAAGTGACAGCGGAAGAATGAAAATTTTGTTTGATGACTTGTTTTTCTATATATTCGAGCAAAGTTTTACTGATTCCTTGACCTTTATAATCTGGACTTGTAGCAAGCCACCAAATATGAGGAAAGTTATATGGACCTGGATTATGACTCCAGGGCATTCTTAAAGATATTGTTCCTATTAATTTGTTATCAACTTCATATACATAACAAATATTTTGTTTAATATTATTGCTAACTTTTTCAATCGTTGGATGTGCTGATTCAAAATGAATACCTAAATCTCTGATAGGCTTATACGCAGCATACATCAACGTAACAATCGAATTTATATCTTCAGTAGTTGCTCTACGTATAATCGACATAAATTTGAGCCTCCTTAATTATTTTTCAGTCCAAATTTTTCTCTCAGCGTCCCCGTTTTATATGTTTTTTGAACTAAATTTCTATCCTGTAAAATAGGTATAACTTGTTCAACAAACTTTTCAAATTGTGTGGGTAACAACGGTGGCATAATATTAAACCCATCTGCCGCTTTATTTACGAACCAGTCTTCCATTTTATCTGCAATTTGCTCTGCTGTTCCTATGACAATGTGATGTCCTCTTGATCCAGCAACTTGTTTCATCACTTGTTCTAAGGTTAAATCATTAGCTTTGGCTTCTTTTAATATTACTTCGAATCTACTTTGAACCCCATTCCCTATTTCAAAGTCAATATCAGCAAATGGCGTAGATAAATCGTATTGTGCCAAATCGATTTCACCTAGATAAGGCGACAGAATTTTCAACCCAATTTCTGGTAAGATTAGATCCTGTAACTGTTGATAATTTTGGTGAGCTTCTGATTCTGTGTCACCTATTACTGGAAACAATCCTGGCATAATTGATATTTGATTTTCTGTTTTATCGTAACGAAGCGCTTTGGCTTTAATATTTTCATAAAATTGCTGTGAATCTTTTAAATTACTTTGCGCAGTAAAGACAACGTCAGCAACTTTGGCTGCTAATTCTGTTCCTGTTGCTGAAGAACCTGCCTGAATCAATAGTGGTCTAACTTGTGGAGAGCGTTCAATATTTAGCGGGCCCCTAACTTTAAAATGCTTTCCGACATAATTAATGGTATGTAACTTGGAAGGATCAATAAATACACCATCTTCTTTGTTGCGTTTAAATGTATCTGATTCCCATGAACGCCATAACTGATTTGTTACATCAACAAATTCCTCTGCGCGTTCGTATCGCAACTCATGCTCCATATGCTTTGTTCCATTAAAATTTTCGGCAGTGCTATTAATTGATGAAGTCACAATATTCCATGCTGCTCGACCACCACTAATATGATCTAAAGAGCTGAAGCTACGTGCTAAATGAAATGGCTCTTCATATGTAGTAGATGCCGTGCTAGCTAATCCTATTTGTTGCGTTTCTCTTGCTAATACACTCAATAAAGTTAATGGCTCAAATCTACTCAAAATATTTGGATGTGAGGTTTCTGAAACGAATAAACTATCAGCTAAAAATAGTAAGTCAAACTTTCCTTTTTCCGCTGTTTTGGCGACCTTTATTAAATGTTCTAAATCCATTGGACCAGTTTCTGAGGCTTGTGGATGTCTCCAACTAGCAACATGATGTCCATATCCTGCTAAAAATAATCCCAATTTCATATATCTATTTTCCATTATTACACCTACTTTTATTAAATCCCGATTGGACTACTAAGAGTTAAAGATATCACTGCACATTTTAATTGTCAATTTTAATTTTTATCAATATAAATTTATATCTTTTACATTCATTTTAAAAATTGTTCAACTAAATTTATTATAATTTTTAATTACAACGGTGTTATATAGCGTTAATTTTTTAAGCATAAAAAAACTGCACCTTTGCATAAAAGGTACAGTAGATGTAGTCATGTTTATTATAGAAAAATACTGATTGCAGAATATAGTAGTAGTAAGGACATCACAATTTTAAAGGGACGGTCGAATTGCTCTATATAATTTTTTAAATAGCTTCCTAAAAAGCCCCATGCTAATAAGCAAATCCAGCCTATAAACACGGTAATGATCATATATAAATATAATATTGTGGAATCATTTGCTATCGGTAAAATAAATGCTCCTATTAATGTAGTAAAAAATAATAGCGACTTCATATTTAAAACTTGTAGAAGGAATCCTGATTTAAATGATTGGTAGGTATGTTTATTCATATTTTCTTTGCTAGATTGATAGGTTTTGTATGCTAGGTAAATTAAATAGATAAATCCTAGATATTGTAGGATAACTTCAATTTTCATTATCATATTTTCAAATACAAATAATAGGCATAAAGCAAGTACTGCTAAAAATAAAAATCCTGTTAAAATTCCCCAAATAAATTGCTTAGCCCCTTTTATACCATATGCTTTAGCTGAGTCTAATATATATAAATTGCTCGGCCCTGGTGTAATAGATGTTACAAATACATATATTAAAAATGCAGTCATATTCATCACCTCTAATGAAATTTTATGACTGCTATATTAATAAGTAAAATTAATGTTATCATTATGTCATAAATAAAATTTATAGGTGAAATAATGAACATTAAACAACTAACGATTTTAAAAACTTTATTAGCCACTCGAAGTTACACCGATACTGCTCGTACTCTAAATTACACGCAGTCTAACATTTCTCAGCAAATCCAACAGCTAGAAACAGAATTACAAAATAATTTATTTACGCATAAAAACAAACAGCTTGTCCCTACTGATTTTTTAATACAATTATTACCTTTAATCAATAATTATATAGCAACACATGAGGAAATATTAAATATCTCTAATCAAAATGTTAATAAAGGAACTTTAAAAATTGCTGCTCCTGAATCTATTATGACAACTGGACTGAGCGATGTGATTAAATCATTCATTGCAAAATATCCAGAAATAGAACTCGACATATTTAATAACTCTTGTAGCCATAATCAAAATTTATTAATGAATAGTGAAGTGGATATTGCGTTTGTAGTAAATGAAAAAATTAGTAATAAATATATTCATACACGCAAATTATCTACTGAGCAGTTGGTTCTCGTTGCGCATCCTGAAGCACCTGACACTTTACCAGAATTATTGCATCATACTATATACAATCATTTTGTAATAAATGAAAGGGATAGCACCTATCGAGTAGCGTTTGAGTCATTTATTGATTCACATAATATTGAAATAAAGAAGACGACTGAGTTGTGGAGTATTCATACAATTAAAACATTCCTATTAGATAAAATTGGCTTTAGTGTATTACCCTACAGAACAGTTGCCACAGAATTACAAAATCAGCAACTTAAAATAATCTCCCCAGTTTATAGCGAATTACCAAGTTTTTATACCTTTGCATTAACTAAGAAAATGGGATGGGATAACCCGCTAATCAAATTGTTTCTACAAGAAATGAACTTATTTACAAAATACTAACTAGCAATACAAAAGCCCACTCTATCATTAAAATAGAATGGGCTTTATGTAGGAAGTATTACCAGTACATAAATTTACTGAAGATTGTATACCGACAACGTTCAAACTAGACATTTTTTGGGATTACAATATGATCAATAAAACTTGGCGTTGTTTTATTGAAAGCTATCTTACACACCTGTTACACCTTACAGACCTAATGCAGCTACTAAATCAACGATTGGTTTTAATAATCCAGATAACATATAATCACTCCTCTTGTTTGAAGCATAATGTAATTCTATTATAGTTTTCAGAAAATTAAAAATTTGTGTAAATAGTTATTACACACTGAGTAATATAACCTTACAATTAATTAATATTTTTATTATAATTATACATTCAATCGTTGATTTAACGGCATTCCATTAGAATATTATCGTGTAATACTCTCTTTATCATATCGATAATATTCTGCTTCATTTTCATCAATTCTTTGCTCAAAATCCTTATATAAGAAAATATTTTTTTCATTTTTTATAACTTTATACTCCAAACTTTTAGCAAATGCTGCGATATTTACAAATTCTTGTCCTTCTATTATTCTTGAGTATTTATTGTTTACTTCAATATTAAATATATATTGAGTAATTTCAGTTAAAAGGAAAAATTCATTATCAATAATCTTAGTCTGGGATTTAAATAAAGGTAGTTCGACTTTATTTAAATATACTTGAAACGGTGAGACTTCTAATCGCTCTATTGGAGTTTCTTGTGAACTAACGTATTTATCATTTTTCCCAATCACTACACCTTCTCGCGTATCATCGGTTCCACCTCTAACTAATCCTTTTTCAAGATCAAATTGCAACCCATGTACATCACCAATATAATCTTCAGGTGTTAATTCAAAAGCATGACCTTTGGCAATTAATTTAAGTATTGTACTTTGTTTAAACTGGCGTTCCCATTCTATTCTGGATGGGTTACTTGTATAGATACGCGGCTCTTCAATTGCTTGTTGGATTGTCATATCAAAGTCAATCACATTAACTAATGTTTGGACAACACTAGCAATTATACTGATTGCACCTGGTGCACCGACTTCTAATACCGGGTGCCCATCTTTAGTAACAATTGTAGGAGACATATTACTTAAAGAACGTTTATTTGCTTCAATTTCATTAATTCCACCTTCAACTACATCAAAGCCATCTATTGTTGTGTTTAATAGAATACCGTATCCAGGTATCGTCATACCTGAACCATAGATCATTCCTATTGAAGTAGTAAATGACGCAATATTTCCATCTTTATCTGTAACTGAAAAATGTGTAGTTTCAGTATGTTTTTCGTCTATATCAGTATGTGATTCAACAGAAGGAATTGCACTACCCGGTCCAATTTCAAAATTAGCATGATTCGTGTGAATGAGTTTACTGCGTTCTTTCAAGTATGTTTCATCAATTAATGCTTCAACTGGAATATCGTAAAAGCTTTCATCTGCTAAAAATGATGCTCTATCACTATATGCAATATGCATACTTTCAATCAAATGATGTAAATAATCTGTTGAACGTGGTCCCATAGCGCTTATATCAAATTGCTCCAACAACTTTAATATTTGAATAACTGTAATTCCACCAGAACTAGAAGGACCCATTCCATATATATCATATCCACGATAGTTAGATGTGACTGGTTCTTTAATTTGAATTTGATATTCCAATAAATCTTTCTTAGTAATCGTTCCACCATTTTCATGTACGATATCTACTAATTTATCAGCAATTTCACTGGTATAAAAAGCCTCAAAACCTTGATCTCTAATAATTCGAAATGTTTTAGCTATATCAGGAAATGTTATCCAATCATCTTTATGAAAATAATCTCCTTCATTATTAGTATAAACACGATGTGTTTCCTTGAATTTATTTATACGCTCAATCTGATGTTTGGAATACTTTTCAGTTGCCCAATTCGCCTTATGTCCTTTTTCTGCTTGTTCTATTGCAGGATTTATTAGTTCTGAAAGTGTTAAATTACTATAGTTTTTCTGTAGATGTTCAAATAATCTAGGGATTGCTGGTATAGCTACAGTTTTTCCATGTGTACTTAAATCAAAAAAACTTTTATGGTTACCCTTGTCATCTAAATAGAAATGTCGATCAATATTTTGAGGTGCAGTTTCTCTAGCATCAAACGCTTTTACTTTTTTAGTTTTATTATCAAAATAAAGTAAATAACCGCCTCCACCAATTCCAGAAGTAAATGGTTCTACGACATTTAATGAGAGTTGCATTGCAATAACAGCATCTATTGCATTGCCACCTTTATCCAGAATTTGTCTTCCTACATCTGCAGCTAATGGGTGAGAAATTGATATCAAACCTTCATCACTTGTTACACCTTCATCTATCACTTTATTATTTACATTCAATTAAAGTTCCTCCTATATTAGCAGAAAAGGTCGAACTCCAAAGCTAACATGAGATATTTTCAAATTATCAAATGAAATAAAATTATTATTCCATATTATCTCCTAATGTTAATATGCTTATAAGTTCGACCTATAACATACTTAATGCTATTTTTTATTCATTTCTTGCTCTACTATGTTTAAATCTTGATGTTGCTTATTCCCTGTATCTAGTAATGGGGTTACTGGTGAAGCAATTCTAAATTTATCCCCTCTATAAAACTTAATAAATTGATTTTGATTAATCGCATAGACTACCGCTCGTCTTAATGAGGCATTATCTTTAAATATGCCATTCTTACTATTTATCATTAAAAATACTGATTTACGACCATTTTTTCTAACGATACTTAAATCTTTATCAGATTTAATTAAATCAAAGTTTTTTTGATCTACATCAGTAACCATATCTATAGAGTGATTTCTAACTTCTGATACCGTGTTATCAGGGTCATCATTAAACTTCATCGTAATATGCTTAATTTTTGCAGGTCCGTATTCACTTTTTTCAGTTTCATTAAACCCTGGATTACGCATTAATGAAGCTTGATAGCTGTTCTTCTTAGTCATGATATAGGGTCCACTAGCATATAACTGATTATCCAAATGATCTTTTGATGGAATCGCACTTGCGTCACCATAATCAGGTGAATTTTTATCATTATTTATTTGGGTAACATATTTTTTAGACAAAATACCTGCTGAAGAATGTGTTAGATAGTTCACTTCTTTAGGCATAGGTTGATCTGTAGATATCTTAACAATCTGATAGTCACCTTTTTTGTTATTTACTTTATTACCATTTGTAACCAACGATTTAACTCCATGTTTTTTAATCAATTTATCATAGATTGACTTACCATCTTTACTATTAACATTTTTCAATTGATTCATATCTGCAGTTGATAATTTTTCAACATTTTTAATATGTTGATGCATATTATAAGTGTTATTATCTGGTACTGAATGCTTGTCTCTTGCCCTATCTAAAGAAAATTTCACATCGTCTGCAGTAACTCTTTCAGTTGTTTTCTTCGCTATACCTTTTTCAACCTTTGCAAAATAATCATCATCTCTTAACAAGAAATAAAATTCATCATTGGATTTAGCAACTGCATAATCTTTACTTAAGGAACCATCCGTTGTAATTTGATCATTGTCATTTAATGTTAGCAGTCGAGTATACATATTCATATCTATACCATAGACAGAAGGTGCAATTGACCGTATTGGGTCTAAGGACTGAAGCTCACCATCTTCTTGTGTCATTACAAGAGGTCGTGTATCTCTATTATTTTTGTTATTATAATCAAATTGTTGCCAAATTAATGCACGAGAGTTTGGTAAACCTACGCTTTTTGGAGATAATACTTTATTATCGTAAACTAGATTTTTCTTAGCACCATATAAAGGTGCCATATATCCTTGTTTAAAAATGACTTCATTCTCTAGTTTTTTATATGTCTCTTTTGCTTTATTTTTATCCTCTTTGCTAGCATCATTTATCATCTTATCTACATTAGCATCTTTAATTAAACTATTTGATCCTTCTGAACTAAATAACGAACTCATTGAGTAATTTGGATCACCAAATACTGTAGTCCAATCATCAATTTCAATATCATAGTTTCCCGCTTCACGTTGCGTTCTATAACTACCATAATCAGGTTGAATATTCATCTTTACGTTAAATCCAGCTGTTTCAAGTTGATCTTTAACTATATTCATATCATTTTCATAACTAGCCTGACCTAAAAATTTTATAGTAGGTTTTTCTCCCTTAACATTTACATGTTGTTTAGAATCCTTTAATTCTGATTTAGTAGGTATACTACAACCACTTAATATCATCATTAAAGCAACCATGGAAATACCAATGATTTTTTTCACATTCAGCCCTCCTATTCTATTGAATTTTTGGATCAAGTGCATCGCGTACCGCGTCGCCAATAAAGTTAAAGGCAAGCACAAGCAACATAATACATAACCCAGGAAATATTGCTAAGTTACTATGTGTTTCAAGATAGTTACTTCCGGTCCTTAAGATATTTCCCCACTCTGGTACTTCTGGCGAAACACCTAGACCTAAGAAACTTAAACTACTTGTCGTCAAAACAACTACACCTATATTCAATGAAAACCTAACAATCATTGGTGATAATGAATTCGGTAATATATAACTCCATAATATACGCGGTGTAGTTTCACCTGTAATCCTAGCAGCATCAACATATTCCATTCGTTTCACTTCTAATACATTTGCCCTCATTGTTCTAGCAAAGGAAGGAATATTACCTATACTAAGTGCAATGATTAAATTGGTTGTACTTGCACCAAATGAAGCGATAATAGCCACTGCTAAAAGTAAAGATGGAATCGCAAACACTACATCTAATATTCTCATGACAAGATTGTCTATTTTCACAAAGTATCCCGCTAGCATTCCTAAAATCATACCGAGTATGACTGAAATTACAACTGAAATAATAGAAATGAAGAAAGTTAATTTTGTGCCTACAACTATTCTTGTAAATAAATCTCTACCAAAATCATCAGTCCCAAATGGATGCACAAGACTAGGATTTTTTAATAAGTCATCAAATTGATTTTGTGTCGCCAAAGTAGTATCAAATAAGTATTTCGACATCACTGAAATAGTAAGTAAAAACACTAATATTACTACACTTATGCTAGCAATTTTATTTGATTTTATTTTAATTATGAAAGATTCCCAACCATTATAAATGCCTAATTCCGAAGTTTTTTTATAACGTAAAATACTAATAAACATTAACAAAGTAAATAAATTACCAGTAGCAGTTAAGATAATTAAAATGCTATATCCTATGTATCTTAATGCCTTTTGTTTATACCACAAATCTACTCCAAAACCTAAAAACGCAACCACTATCGTTAATAAAATTAATATAAACTGAGTTATATAAAATGAATCTACTACATAACCTTTAAACAAATTGATACATGCAGTAAATATCACCAAAATGTATGTCAATATAGCACATACTGAAAAAATCAATAATGATGGGATCATATATCTCTGTTGAGTCATACAGTTACTCCTTTTCTTTAATTTCACTACGTAATTTTGGGTCAATCACAGCATAGAAAATATCAATAATAAGGTTTACTAGTGAGATAACTATTGAAATATAAACCACGCCACCCATAACAGCAGGAATATCTGGTACCAGTTGTTTTTGAACGATATATCTACCTAT
The DNA here is from genome assembly GCF_029774255.1 of Staphylococcus gallinarum. NCBI lineage: Bacteria > Bacillati > Bacillota > Bacilli > Caryophanales > Staphylococcaceae > Staphylococcus > Staphylococcus gallinarum. Next base: position 199,681 of record NZ_CP069082.1, on the reverse strand, counting down.
ACCATTAATATTAAAAACCTGTTCAGTAACAGCTGATCCACCAAGTAATTCAGCAACAAGCAAACCGATCAATGTAATAATGGGTATAAGTGCATTTTTCAAAATATGTCTGACTACGACTTGGTTTGTCGATAAACCTTTGGCATAGGCTGTCATAACATAATCGTTTCTCATAACTTCTAACACAGAGGAACGCGTCATTCTGGTAATGGAAGCAGCTATCGCCGTACCAATAACTAGTGTTGGTAAGATTAATGAAAAAGGGTTATCTGGCATATACGATGGTGGTAGTATATTAAGTTTTAACGAGAAAGCTAATATAAATAATAAACCCTGCCAAAAATTCGGAATAGATAAACCAATTAATGCAATTGTCATTAAGATAACATCAATCCAGCTATTACGTTTTAGTGCGCTCACCACACCTATTGGTATAGCAATCATTATTGCAATTAGTAAGGCAATTAATGTTAACAATAATGTAATTGGAATTCTTTGTGCTACTGCATGCGTAACTACTTCATTACCTTTATAAGTAGTTCCTAGGTCAAAAGTAAACACACCTTTAATCGCATCCCATAATTGAAGTAAATATGGACTATTTAAATTATGTGCCTCGTTAAATTGTTTAATTTGATCTTTAGTCGCATCCGGTCCTAATATGCTATATGCAGCGTCCATAGGTGATAAATACAAAATTGTAAATACGACCGTTATGACTCCTATGATAACCACAATTGCCATAATTATTCTCTCAAATATATATCTAACCATAGGATTCAAATAAAAGCTGAGAACAATAAAAAGTGGGAATGCTAAAATAACTTTAAATATGAGATGATTATTAAACAGTAGTTGTTTATAAAATGAAGTAAAGTCATTCGTTACCTGTTCATCATCGTAACGATTCCTTCTATTATAAATATGCTGAGCTTCTTTAAATAGTTGTTGCTTTGTCTTGTGTTCTTTTAGATATAAATACTTTTGTTGCAATGCGTGGGCAATTTTTTCAACCGCCAAATTCTGTTGTAAGTCTTCACTGTTATTACCAGAAATCAAATATTTTATAATAGCATATATAAAAATGGGTAAGCTCAATATTGAAAATAAAATACGATAAAACAGTTGATTATACAATGAGTTGAATGCCTGACTATATCGATAGATAAATATCCCTCCTTGTAAGTTATACTCGAGTAGATTAGTATGATATATAAAGTATAGATTAAAAACATATATTTGTGAATAGGGAGGACTGCCACATGCCACCATTATTAGAAGTTAAAAACTTAGGTGTGACGTTCAATCAAGGCAATAATTCAATTAACGCAGTCAAAAATGTAAGTTTCAAATTAGATAAGAAAAAAATATTGGGAATAGTTGGGGAATCTGGTTCTGGTAAAAGTATTACTGCTAAATCAATCATGGGTCTACTGCCAGATTCTCCCGCTCCTGTCATATCTGGAGAGATTTCGTTTAATAGCCAAAACCTAACTCAATTTAATAGTAAAGCCTTTCAAAAAATTCGGGGTAAAGATATTGCGATGATTTTCCAAGATCCTATATCATCACTCAATCCTAGAACTACAATCGGAAAACAAATTACCGAGGTCATACTTCAACATAAAAAAATAAATAAGCGACAAGCAAAAGCAATGGCGTTAGATATTTTACAAAAAGTTGGTATACAGGACATAGAACGTAATTTTAACGCGTATCCTTATGAATTTTCTGGTGGTATGCGTCAACGTGTAATGATTGCTATGGCACTTGTTCTAGAACCACAAATTTTAATTGCAGATGAGCCAACGACAGCCTTAGATGTTAGCACTCAAAATCAATTATTAGAATTAATGAAAGATTTATATGATTATATCGATACTTCTATAATTTTTATTACACACGATTTAGGTGTCGTTTATCAATTTTGCGATGAAATGATCGTTATGAAGCAAGGTGAAGTAGTAGAATCAGGTTCTGTAAGCAGTGTTTTTAATAATCCAACATCAGCATATACACAGAAACTTATAAATTCAGTACCAAATTTACTTGCTCCCAAAACTCCAAGACAAATTAGCGATGAAATTATTCTAAAATTTGAAGATGTCAGTGTAGAATATCCAATAGGAATTAATGATACCTTTAAAGCTGTTAAGCACATTGACTTAGAAATTAAAAAAGGTGAATCATTAGGTATCGTTGGTGAATCTGGATCAGGAAAGTCGTCATTGGCAAAGACTGTAGTAGGACTTAATTCTGTTTCAGACGGCTATGTTTGGTATAAGGATATTCCATTGAGTTTATTCAATTCTAAAGAAATGCAACCATTACGAAAAGATATACAAATGATTTTCCAGGATCCATTTGCTTCGATAAATCCTAGATTTAAAGTAATCGATATAATCGGACGTCCTTTGAAAATTCATAATTTAGTGACAAATGAACACCATTTAAAAGAACGCGTAAAAGAACTTCTGCTAAAGGTTGGTTTAGACGAAGCATTTCTATATCGTTTCCCTCATGAACTATCAGGTGGGCAACGACAGAGAGTGAGTATTGCTCGTGCAATTGCTATTAATCCGAAAATAATCGTCTGTGATGAAGCTGTATCAGCATTAGATGTTTCCGTTCAAAAAGAAATTATTCAGTTACTTAAAAGTATTCAAGATGAAATGGAAATTACTTATATATTTATTACACATGATATGGGTGTGATAAAGGAAATGTGTGATCGTATTGCAGTAATGCAAAATGGTAATATTGTAGAACTTAATGATGCAGAAAGTATCATTGAACATCCACAAGCCCCATACACTCAAAAATTAATATCTGAAGTTCCAACCATTCCTAATTAATTTAAATAATGCTACTTACAAGACGCATACTTTATGAAATTATGATGTTTATTTGGAATTAGTGTCTTCACTTACTAATATTATTGGCAAAATAAACCTATATAAAAAACACATTCATTCCACAAAGGCAATTTCATATCACACGATATATCCACCTTCATTTTCTATAATTTTATTATACAATTTTATTGATATATTTTAATATAATGATATAATAAAACTCACAAAACGTAGAGAGAGGAGGACTGTGGATGGATTTCATCATGAATTTCTTTGGTTTTAGATATTATTAATCAATCATTTTTAATGACAATAATCAAAAGAGAGCTCATCCAAATGGATGAGCTCTTTTTTTAATATATTTATGACCTTATTCTATAGTTTAAAAAATTAATCACACTATTTTCTAAGTCGTTAATTTACACTTATTTCTCTAAACTATCTTCAATTTTCTTGATTTCTTTTTTAGATAAATCTACAGGATATTCTCCATCCTTTGTATCTTTTTTAAGTGCTTGTTGTGCTTCTTTTGAATGATATAGTTTAATGATTTTTTTGTATGTTTTATCATTTTGCTTGTCATCTTTTGTGGCAATGACATTGATATATGGTTTTACTGCATCATTTTTTGAGTCTTCAGTATATATAGGGTCCTTTTTCGGATCTAAACCTGCTTTAGTCGCTACCCCATTATTAATAACTGATAAATCAACATCTGACAAAGCTCTAGCTGTTTGTTGTGCATCTACTGCTTTAATTTTTAGATTTTTAGGATTTGATTTAATATCTTTAATTGATCCACTTAATCCGAAGTTTTTATCTAATTTAATTAATCCTGCAGCTTCTAATAATTTCAATGAACGTGCTTGGTTAGAGACATCATTTGGCACGATGACTTTGGCTCCATTTTTTACTTTTTTAATATCTTTAATATCATCTGAGTAAATACCTAATGGGGCCAATACTGTTGTACTAACTGCTGAAATATCTGCATCTTTGTGAGCCTTTTTATATTCATTTAAAAAGGCAAAGTGTTGAAAGGCATTCATATCAATATCCCCATCACTTAATGCCTTGTTTGGTACGTTATAATCTGAAAATTGTTTAATTTCTAAGTCAATGTCTTCGTCTTTCGCTAATTCTTTTACTTTTTCCCATGCTTTAGTGTCATTTGATGCTACTCCGACGGTAACCTTTTCTTTTCCACCAGAACACGCTGCTAATATAAATAATACTGAAACAATTAAGACTAATAACTTTTTCATTACTAATAAATCCCCCTCATTAATTTCGTCTAATTTTTTTAGATAAGTAATTTCCAAGTGTTTGTATAATTTGTACAATAATCACTAATACAACGACTGTAATGATAATGACTAATGTATCAAAGCGTTGATAACCATATACAAGCGCTAAGTCACCTATACCACCGCCACCAACAGCACCGGCCATAGCGGTAGCTCCAACTAATCCAATAATGGCAGTTGTAATCGCTAATACTAATGAGCCTAATGCTTCTGGTAATAAGAAGTGCCAAATAATTTGAACAGGTGATGCACCCATTGCTTTCGCCGCTTCGACGATACCTTCATCTACTTCTAGTAATGAATTTTCTACAAGTCGTGCGATATACGGAGCTACATAAACCGTTAATGGTACTATTGCAGCTGTTGTTCCTATAGAAGTTCCAACTAATAATTTGGTAAAAGGTACAATAGAAATCAATAAAATGATAAATGGTATCGACCTTAAAATATTAATAATTGGATTTAAAATTTGATGCACTATTGCATTCGGCCATATACCTTTTTTTCGCGTCGCAACTAATAAAATGCCTAATGGTATACCTATAATCGAACCTATAATTAATGAGACAGTAACCATATATAAGGTTTGATATAAAGATTCAAATAACTGCGCACTATCAATACTCGAACCAAGCATATGACTACACCTCCTCAAATGTTATTGCTTTATTTTTAAAGTAAAACTCAATCGTTTCCTGGTTGAAATGTTGATCTGTTTCAAAACGCAACCATAGATAACAAACTGTATCGTCTTGTATGGTAGACATGGATGAGAATAATACGTTTACTTCTACCTGATAACGTTGTGTTAATTCATTAATAATTGGTTGTTCTATCTGTTCAGTTTCTAAAAATAATCGATAATCAATATAATTATTATCTGTACGTTGATTAAAGGTATGCTTTAAAGACTCTGACGGTTCTGTATTAATAACCGTCGAGACAAAGTTTTGTGCTGTAGTCGTTTGTGGGCGGCTAAACACCTCTTTAACATTGCCAATCTCAACGACTTCCCCTTTCTCCATAACAGCTACTCTGTTACAAATCTTTTGAATTACGCCCATTTCATGCGTAATAATTAGAATAGTTACGCCAAATGTTTCATTAACACGCTTTAACAAATCTAATATTGAACTCGTCGTTGCTGGATCAAGCGCACTTGTTGCTTCGTCACACAGTAATATCTTAGGATTTGTAACCAAAGCACGGGCAATTGCAACTCTTTGCTTTTGTCCACCTGACAGTTCATCGGGGTATTGATACATCTTATCTGACAAATTAACAAAAGCGAGCATTTCTTCGACCTTTTGTTTGATTTCAGCTTTATCTACTCCGCTTAGTATCAATGGCATTGCAATATTTTTATATACTGTACTGGAATTCAACAAATTAAAATGTTGAAATATCATGCCTATTTCCTTTTTTACATTTCTTAATTCTTTTTCTTTATATGTATCTAACTCATGTCCATCGACGATAACCTTACCTTCACTCACGCGTTCCAATTGATTTACCAATCGAACTAAGGTGCTTTTCCCGGCACCGCTATATCCAATTACGCCAAATATATCATTCTTATTAACAGTAAATGATATATCTTTCAAAGCGTGGATACGTTCTTTTTTCTTATGAAATACTTTATTTACCTTCTCAAATTCAATCAATCTGTATCCTCCTCCATCAATCCTTACCATTCTAATAAGAATAATGAAATTATAGGTCATTATCTTTTAAGCGTCAATATAATTTCTGAATTTATTGAATTTTTAAAAATATTTAGCATAGTATCACAAACTTATTTACAACATCAAAAAAACGTCCCGATATGCTTATCGGAACGTCAATATTTGTGCGCTAGTAAACTTTCGCCTGTTATTTCATCTGTTACTAGTACATCTATTAAGTTATTGCTTTTATAAATCTACTTTTTCAAAGTGTTCTACATTAGGAAACGGTTCATAATAATGATGCAATAATGATTTCCAAGTTGTGTATGCTTCGGATTCTCGAAAACCAATAGTATGGTCTTCTAGACTTTGCCATTCGACGAGTAATAAATATTTCCCTTCTTGTTCTATACATTTATTTAACGTATGTTGAATATAACCCGGTATTGTCGCGATAATTTTTGATGCTTCTCTAAAAGTTTCTTCAAAACCACCAATTTTATCCTCTTTTACATTTAATATTGCCGCTTCTAGAATCATTATAATAGCCACCTTTAATTTGATTGTCACTTGTTATTCAGAAATATTCTTCTCACATACCCTATTATATAAATCATTATCAAATTCATATGTACGCCATAAATATTCAACATAAAAAATGGCAATCTCTACCATATTTTTAGTAGAAATTGCCATTTTTTCATTGATTAACTACGTATACATTATGCATTCACTGTAATCATCCTTAAATATAGTAATCCATAGAACACATTATGATGTAGTTTTAAAGTTGAAATTGTATCATAAAATTTCAACCTGTCGTATTAAACCATATAAATCGTTAATAGAACTCGGTCTGTTGTTCTAGTCGCATAACCGACAAATATCTTTTCCATTAGCCATTTATATGACGTATTATAGGTTTCAAAGGTGGGCGTAGTACGAAAATAATACACTTCAGAATCTACAAACCCACCATTTATTACACTTTCTTTATAACTTTCAGGTACTGTTCTAATACCATTGTTTTCAATATAAATTGTCGCACCATCATTTAACTGAATAGCATATCTTGCGGACAACGTACATTTTCCTGTTGGATCAATACATTGGCTATCAACACCACCTGGCAATACGTGACCAGAATGTTGGTTACTCTTCACTGTACCTGAGACTATCGGTATCAATTGACGTCTGCCAACTTGTGCATCTTGTCCAACCACGATTGGTTCTTCAACATACATTGAAATTTCAAATATTTTTTCCATCATTAGTAGACAACTCTACTTTCTAGTTATTTAACATAGCAAATTTGCCATCTCTGATATCTTGAGTCATTCCATTATATGGCGCCTCAGCAATAACTTGCTCATTGTTGGTACCGGGTTGTCCAACATAAGTAATTGTAGCGAATTCAGGAACAACATATTTTGGATATGTGTCATATTTTTCTCTAGATGTTTCCATCAAATCAATATAATCATTTTGGTAACATACTGTGATATCTGGACGTTCATGTACCCATTTCGGGAAAAAGATCACGCCGTGCATAATATTTTGGTCTGGAACGAAATTGAGTGAGACGTCTGTGCCTGTTGGCTCTGTCCAAGAAATTTTATAGACACCTGCAATAATTTGAACAATGTCCGCCTGTTGATCTTTTACCCAACGACCGGCAACCATACCTGAATGGATTCGATAATCAATTGTGTTTTCATTTTTCACATACATTTCATACTCCCAACCATTGTCGTATGTGTAAATCATATGTGCTCCAATAAAGTCTTTTAGTGTATTCATAAACATTTCCTCCTTCTAAAACATGTAATTAATTACATGTTTACATTTACATGATAATCCTATACACTGATTCTGTCAAAGAACACAGGAGGAACTTTATGAAAAATGTGCTTCAATATACAATTTTAGGATTACTCAATAATCACTCTCTTACTGGGTATGAAATTTATAAATCATTTAGTGAAGTCATTGGTGAAATTTGGAATGCTAAACATAGTCAAATTTATAATGAGCTTAAAAAATTACTGCAGAGTGAACATATTTATATTTCAAATATTGATGAGACAAGTAAAGTGACTAAAAAGATTTATAGCATTACCGATTTAGGAAGAACAACACTATTTCATTGGATTGAAAATGCTGAAGAAGATGAAAGTAATAAAGACCCTTTTGCAATAAAGGTTTACTTTTTTGATAGTCTTGAAGACGAAAGCAAGCATCAATTGCTCACCCAAAAGAAAATTGAGAAAGAAGAAAAGTTAATGCATTTGAAAGCAATTTACAATCAATTGGATGCTAAATCAGATTTGCAACACATTTTGATATTAAAGAAGGCCCTTTTACGTGAACAATCTTATATTGATTGGCTAGATTTTTGTTTAGCTGAAATTTAATCATACAAAATAACGCTCTCACTGCCATACGCAGTGAGAGCGTTATTCATTAGATATCGTTTTTCAAATACGTCATTTCAAATACGTCATTTCATCTGGTCGCTAATCGTTTTCCAGGCCAAACTTTTCTTTCAAAGTCCCTGCAACGTATTCTGTCTGTGCTAACCCGCGTTGTTGTAAGATTGGTACTACTTTATCAACAAATAATTCCAATTGTGTCGGTAATAGTGGTGGCATAATATTAAAACCATCTGCTGCACCTTGTTCGTACCAATATTGCATAGTATCAGCGATTTGTTCTGGTGTCCCGACTACCATAAAGTGACCTCTTGCTCCAGCAATTTTCTTCATTACATCTTCTAATGTTAAATTTTGTTCCATTGCTTCTTTTTTAATCAATTCGTATCTACTTTTAATACCGTTACCATCGGAAGACTCCACTTGCTCAAATGGGATTTTCAAATCATATTTGGATAAATCTACATCTCCTACATATGGAGATAATAACTTTAACCCTTCTTCAGGTAAGATTAAATCTTGTAATTCTTCATAGTTCGCTTGTGCTTCCTCTTCTGTATCACCGATTACTGGAAATAGACCTGGCATAATAGATACGTCTGTCTGTTTACGACCGCGTTGTTCAATTTTATCTCTTAAGCCATCATTAAAGTGCTTTGCTTCATCGGCACTCGTTTGTGCAGTAAATACTACATCAGCGACTCGTGATGCTAAATCCGTACCTGCTGATGAAGAACCAGCTTGAATCAATAACGGGCTACCTTGAGGTGAACGTTCTAAATTAAGTGGACCTTTCACTTTATAGTATTTGCCTTCATGATTGATTGGTTGTAATTTGGATTGATCGACAAAAACGCCGCGTTCCTTGTCTTTAACAAATGCATCCTGTTCCCATGAATGCCATAACTTATTGGCAACATCCACGAATTCACCTGCTTGTTCATATCTCAATCCATGTTCTACATTGACAGTACCATTAAAGTTTTGCGCTGTACTATTGACTGCTGAAGTCACAACATTCCATGCTGCACGTCCCCCACTGACATGATCTAATGAACTAAATGCACGCGCCAAGTGAAACGGTTGTGAATACGTTGTCGAAACCGTTGCTGCTAAGCCAATATCTGATGTTTCTCTCGCTATAATCGTCATTAATGTGAATGGATCTAAGCGACTCATCAAATCTGGATGTGCCGTTTCATCTATATATAAAGCATCTGATAAAAAGACTAAATCGAATTTACCACGTTCTGCAATTTTACTGATATTTACAATATGGTCAATATCAACTGGACCTTGTTCTACTGACTTTGGATGGCGCCAGCTCGCTAAATGATGCCCGTAACCTGCTAAAAAAAGACCTAATTTCATTCTCCCCATTTTGACTCCTCCAAATCGTTTATTATTCCGATTGATTTAATAGGTAATAAATTACCATTTTCTGAAGATTAAGTCAATGTAATCGGCTAGGTAACTAAAAAAATCTTCGTACCTCAAATGATGTGTGTACAAAGATTTTCACTAATATAAAGCGTATGATTAAATTACTAAATTTAATATTAAAATAAAGCCCAAACCAACAACGGATAGTATTGATTCTAATAATGTCCATGTTAAAAAAGTTTCCTTGATTGTTAAACCAAAGTATTCTTTAAACATCCAAAATCCAGCATCATTAACATGCGAGCAAAATATACTTCCCGCTCCAATCGCTAATACGACCAATGACAGATTTACGTCTGTTGTTTGTAATAAAGGTAAGACTATGCCTACTGAAGATATTGCTGCTACGGTAGTAGAACCTAAAGCAGTACGTAATAATGCTGCAGCCAACCAAGCTAGTATCAGAGGTGACATCTCACTGCCTTTAAATATTTCTGAAATCGTATCACCAACGCCACCATCAATTAGTATTTGTTTGAAAGTGCCGCCACCACCGATAATTAAGATTAACATTGCAATAGGTGTAATGGCATTAGTTACTGTATCCATAATTTCTTTCATACTTTGTTTTCTGCGTATACCCATCGTATAAATGGCAAATAATACTGCGATCAACATTGCAGTTACTGAGGTTCCAATAAAGTAAATAAACCCTTCTAGGCCTTTAGCATGTCCATCCTCATTACCAGTGACTAATTGCACAACTGTTGCGAGTAACATTAATATAACTGGAGACAATGCAGTCAATAAGCTGATACCAAAACTTGGTAATTGATCATGTTTCAGCACCTTTACTTCACCTACTGCAGCTTGATTACCTAAACGTTCGAAAGCAGACGGTGCAATTTTCAGAGCAATTCTTGGAAAGATTCCACCAACGATGGCAGCTAATGGTATACCAATAATGATTCCATACATTAATACATGACCAATATTTGCATGTACCGCTTCAGAAATTGCAACAGGACCGGGATGCGGTGGTAAAAATCCATGCGTTACTGCTATCGATGTTCCCATAGGTAAACCTACTTTAAGATTCGATATTTTCATGCGTTTCGCAAGTGTAAATACCAATGGTACCAATAGTACAAATGCAACTTCTAAAAATAATGAAATACCTATGATAAATGAAGCAATAATCATTGCCCATGTAACATACTTTTTACCGAATACATTAATCAATGTATCTGCAATTCTTGTTGCACCACCACCATCGGATAATAATTTCCCTAATATTGAACCCAAACCGAATATAATAGCGATGTGTCCTAAGGTGTCACCCATACCCTTTTCAATTGTTGTGACAATTGTATCTAGCCTCATACCAAGTAATATACCTGTCACCATAGATGTAATAATTAAAGCGATAAATGTATTAAGTTTCAATCCCATAATCAATATCAACAATACGATTACACCTATAACGACTGCAACGAGTGGCCAAATTTCTCCCATCATATGAACCCCTACTTTCTATTTCTCTCTATCTTTTGAATTAATCTGATAAACTTCTGTCAAAGTACTTTCCTCGCCAATATTTCCCGGGAAAATAACATACGGCATATGACTGTATTTCGCTTCGTCACCAGTCAACCAAACTGGTACACCTTGTGTAATTTGCCCTATTACTTTAGCCTTCTTAATGTTTAAACCTTTTGTCGCCACATCACTAGAAGTAATACCGCCTTTAGCAATGATAAAGCGAGGCTGTAAAGTCAATCCTTGAATAATTGCCACGAGTGCATTAGAAATATTTGTCGATATACTCAAATTATTGTTAAGATCTTCTGTTTTGATGACATCTCTCGAGGTGTAGATGACTACATCATGTCCTTGCTTTATCAAATTTTCCACTTGATTTACTTGTTTCTGAATATACTCTGACAATTTATCGTTCGTTACTTGTGTTACATCAAATTCAATACTGCTAATCGCTACATGTTCTATTAAATGACTTAATTGTGCAGAAGTCTTCTTCACATGGGAGCCAACGATAATAATACCACCATGATCATTCGTACTATGTTCATTGAGATTAATGATTTCACCTGGTGTTTGGCACATTGATTTAACAAATGATGCCGCAGTTCTAAACATAAATTGCTTATTATGTTCAGTTAGATAAGCCGTTAAACAACTGACAAAGTAATCCATATCTTCATCATTCAAAGCATCTACGACGACTGCATCGAAATGAGCAACTGAGTCAAATACATTCCATATCGTAGCTTGATCACGTTGTCGTATCGTATCCAAATCAATATGGTATACGTCCTTTGCTGCTATTTCACCTAAACTCTGCTCTTCAATGAAGTCCGCCATTGTTGTTGCTGTATAACCGAATGTAGTATCAGTTGCAAACTCACTTTGCGCAACAGGGATGTATTGCTCTCCTTCCTTTAGGTAATGGGTACCATGATATGTAAAGCGATTGCCCTCAAAGAATTCAGGTAAGTAAAACACTGCATCAAATTGTTGATCCGTCGCTTCACTTAACACCTTAGGTTCTAGATAAAAGTGACCACGTAAAGTAGAGTCACCTCTACTCACCACGATATAGGGATGGTCTAGCTTTTGCGAAACAGCTTCGATATTTTTGCTAATTTGTTGATGTAATTCAATTGTCTGTGCTTCATTTAAAGCTCTTGAATTTGTTAATATATAGAACATTGCATTATCTTGTTTGAATCCATCTTCTATCAATTCTTGTGACCACTCTGTATAGACGGGTAAATCTTTAACCGTTTGTGTTCCTGTAGGGTCATCATCTAGTACAATAATCTTATATTTGAAATTGATTAATCCTTTGTCTATAGGGTCATTTAAAGTTGTGTTTATTTGTTCATTAGTTAACATCATTTCACCTACATATGATTTATTTTTTCAAAATATTTTATGATGCCTGAATGATCGTTAAGACCATTACCATGTGCAACTTCGGATTTATAGATTTCTTTAACTTGATTTGTTAATGGTAGGGTAAGACCAACTGTGTCTGCTGTCGATGTCACGTTTTTCATATCTTTTAGATTAATATTCAATGTACCACCTGGTTGATAATCCTCTGCAATCATCTTAGGAAACTTTGCTTCCATGACACTTGAACCTGCTAGTCCACCTTTGATTGCTTCGTGCATACGCTCTAAATCAATATCGAAACGTTTAGCTAACACTACTGCTTCTGACAATGCCGCTATATTTGTATTTACGATGATTTGATTTGCCAATTTTACGACACTACCAGAACCGACATCTCCAACACGTATTACGGATGCAGCAATAGGCGCTAAAACTTGCTGAGTATTTGCTACATCATCAGGATCACATCCAATCATCACGGATAGTTCACCACTTATCGCTAAAGGTTCACCTCCACTAACAGGAGCGTCAATATATTTAATTTGTTTATGCTCAAGTACTTTACTAATTTCTAAAGATTCATTCGGTGTTAATGAACTCGTATCAATAATTGATTGCACATGAGTAACATCATAGTTCAACAATGCTGATTCTCCACTATATAACACAGCCTTTACGATAGTACCATTAGGTAGTGAGGTTATGATATGCTCCACTTCACTGGCCATGCTTGCTAAAGATACTGGTTTGGCACCGAGCTTTGCTACTTCTTGTTCTGCTTCTTTATTTACATCATTCACAAATACTGTGACATTTGATTTTAGTAAATTTTTAACCATGGGTTTCCCCATAATTCCTAATCCTATAAAGCCTACTTTCATGATTGAACACCCTTTCTGAAATCGCTTACAGTTGTTAGTGTATACCAAAAGTAATAAAATGTATACATTTTAATCCATAATTTTTTATAGTACACTATGAATGATGAGGTGAATCAATTGAATACAAATGAATTATCTATTTATGAAAAGATTAGAAATGACATTATTTCAGGTGAATTAAGTAAAAATGAAAAAATAACGGAAGCCAAACTTGCAAAAAAGTATAATGTGAGTCGTACTCCGGTTAGAGAAGCGTTAAAACAATTAGAGTTGGAATATTTTATTAAAAACTCATATATTTTTATTCCTACAACAGAAGAATACAGACAAATATTTGAAATGCGCATCTTGTTGGAAAGTCATGCATTAAGAAAAGCAGCTATTGTCTATACTGCTAGCGATTTAGCTGAATTGCGGAGTTATACTGATATTGATATAGAGCATGAAGCAGAAAGTAAAATTATCGACATTAATGATAAGTTTCATCAAAAAATTATGCATGCTACACATAACCAATTTATATTAGATACCTATCAAAAATATAAAAGTTTTATTTACCTCTTTAGTCAAACTGTAATTAACAAACGACGACCAGGACTAATAGAAGAACACCGTGCAATTGTAGATGCCCTTTTCAACAGAGACATTGAACTAGCAGTTTCTTTATTGGAGGATCATTTGAAGAAAGATTTAGAGTTTAGTTTATACTATTTAGATTTCAAACAATCAGAATAATTATAACAGTAGCACCCATATATCGATGATGTGGTGCTATTTTTATAGCAATAAACAACAGGTGTTGCATTTTATACAAATCAGTAGTATATTATATGTATCGAGTATACTTTTTATACCAAAAATGTTTTGTTTTTCTTCAATAAGGTAATTGGCAATTAAATCATTTTAATTAGTTGAATTTTAGGGGGCTTTCAAATGCATGTAACAGGTCATCATCATATTTCAATGTATACAAAAAATGCACAAATCAATAAAGACTTTTATACTCAAATACTCGGATTACGATTAGTAGAAAAATCCGTTAACCAAGATAATCCAACGATGTATCATTTATTCTTCGGCGATGAATTAGGAGCGCCGGGAACATTACTAAGTTTCTTTGAAATTCCTAATATTGGACAAAATCGTCCTGGTACTGACTCAATCTATCGTTTGTCCCTACTTATACCTGATCAAGCTGCTTTAGATTATTACAAAGCTCGCTTAGATGATAATGACGTCCACTGGGAAGCAATCACTTATTTATCTCAACCTGCAATTAATTTCAAGGATCCTGATGGTTTAAATTTAATTTTGTTAGTAAATGACGACTATGCCCTCCCAACAATGTGGCGTAGAAATCCTTACACAGATGTGCCATCACACCATCAAATACTTGGAATGGGTCCAGTCGAATTAAGGGTTAGAGATAGTAAACCGACGATTGAATTTTTAGCGCAAGACTTAAATTATCATCACCGCACAATTGGTAATGATGCACATATGACTGTTATGACTTTAGATGACGCAGGACTGTACACAGATTTCGTTATTATAGAACAACAAGGTGAACGTGCGCGTCCTGGTCAAGGATATGTACACCATATTGCAGTAACTACGCCGCAAGATGACGACTTAAATGCAGTATTAGAGACAATCAATCAACATTCAAAACCTAATTCAGGTATTATTGACCGCTATTTCTTTAAATCATTATATTATAGACATAATCGTATTCTATTTGAATTTGCTACAGAAGATCCTGGGTTCACAGTAGATACTAAACCTGAAGATTTAGGTAAACATTTAAATTTACCTGATTTTATGGAAGATCAACGCAGTGAAATAGAAGCAAATTTGCACGAATTATAAAATAAGGAGGCACCTATAATGGCACAATTAGAAATGAATAAACACACACCACTTGAATTTGGACTTTATTCTTTGGGAGATCACTTATTAAATCCACATAACGGCACAAAAGTAAGTTACGAACAGCGTATTAAAGAATTAATCGAAGCCAGTAAGTTAGCAGATCAAGCTGGATTGGATGTGTTTGCAGTAGGCGAAAGTCACCAAGAACATTTCACAACACAAGCGCACAGTGTTGTCTTAGGTGCTATTGCCCAAGCTACTGAAAATATTAAAATTTCAAGCTCATCATCCATTATTAGTGCAGCAGACCCTGTCAGAGTCTTTGAAGATTTCGCAACGCTTGATTTAATTTCACATGGCCGTGCAGAAATAGTAGCAGGTCGTGCATCACGTACTGGATTATTCGAATTGTTTGGCCTTGATATTAATGATTATGATGAATTATATGAAGAGAAACTCGCATTATTGCGTCAATTAAATGAATCTGAACGTATAACTTGGTCAGGAAAATTCAGACCTAATTTAAATAATATGAAGATATTCCCACGTCCAATCGATAATACTTTACCAATTTGGCGTGCTGTCGGTGGTGGTCAAGCAAGCGCAATTAAAGCCGGTCACCAAGGTATTCCAATGATGATTACAACATTAGGCGGTCCTGCAGAAGTATTTAAAGATTCAATAGATGCTTACCGTACAGCTGCTGAAGAAAGCGGTCATGATATTGCGCCAACAAAGTTACCAGTGGCTACTGCGAGTTTATTCTACACTGCCGAAACAACTCAAGCAGCATTAAATGAATATTATCCACATTTAAATGTCGGTATTTCATTTATTCGTGGTCAAGGTTATCCAAGACAACAGTTTGAACAGGCACCAGATTATAGAGATGCATTAATGGTTGGTAGCCCACAGCAAATTATCGAAAAGATACTTTATCAACATGAACTTTATCAACATCAACGCTTTATGGCACAGATTGATTTTGGTGGTGTCCCATTCGATAAAATCATGAAAAATATCGAACTCATCGGAGATAAAATTATACCAGAAGTTAAAAAGCATTTAAGCAAATAAACAACGCTCGATTAAGCAGCATAAAAAAACTGTCGTCAATGATTTGACGACAGTTTTTTGTATTCATGTTAAAGCTAAACACTTCATTAACGC
Organism: Staphylococcus gallinarum; assembly: GCF_029774255.1. Lineage (NCBI taxonomy): Bacteria > Bacillati > Bacillota > Bacilli > Caryophanales > Staphylococcaceae > Staphylococcus > Staphylococcus gallinarum. Next base: position 183,195 of record NZ_CP069082.1, on the reverse strand, counting down.
GTTATATTAGCGATTCAATTCATTATAATTACATTGTTATTAGGTTGTTATATATTCACACAGGTGTTGATTAGTTAATGATGCTTGTACATCAATGATCCGTTGATTAAGTGACCCTTTATAAGGTAGGTTTGAACGATAAAGATGCGCCATAAATGGGCCATCTACCAATACATCTATTAATTCTAAAAATGCACGTCTCTCGGAATTTCCACTTGCTAAATACTCAAATAAGAAACCACTCCAAACCCAAATTGTCTTACTGTTACCAAAACGTTGGCGAAATGCACGCACACAACGCAATGTTGTATCCAAATTACAAAATGGCTCACCACCTAATATACTCAAACCATCTATATAATCTGGAGCACAATTTTCTAATATTTCCTCTAGGACTTCCTCATTAAACCTTTCACCGTATCTAAAATTTTGAGCCGCCTTGTTGTAACATCCTTTACAGGCAAATGGACAACCTGAAACATAAATACTACATCGCACACCCTCACCGTCAACGAAACTTTGTGATTCTATTCTTGCAATATAACCTTGTCCGTTGATCAAATCTAAGATTGTCATACTGTCTTATCTTTCAAATGTTTAACACGTGCACAAATTTCCTTATGACGTCCTTCAATTGTTGGTCGTTGCACTGGATTGCCCAAATAACCACAAGTACGTTTTACGACATCTACAGTTTTTGGATTATCGTTACCACATTCTGGACACTGATATCCTTTTTCTGTTGTTTTAAAGTCACCTTTAAAATCACATTCATGACAATGGTCAATCGGTATATTAGTACCCAGATAACTTACTTTATCGTATGCATAATCCCATACAGATTCTAATGCCTTTAAATTGTGATTTAATTTTGGATATTCACAGTAATGGATATAACCACCGCTTGCATAAACTGGATAGTCTTGTTCAAAATCAATTTTCTCAAATGGACTCACATCTTTACGCACGTCATAGTGGAATGAATTTGTATAATAACCTTTATCTGTAATATCTGGGATGTCACCAAATATTTCTTGATCTAAACGACAGAATCTATCTGTAAGCGATTCACTCGGTGTACTATAGATACTAAACCATATATCGTAAGTTTCAGTCCATTTTAATTGATATGACTTCATTGCTTTTAATATATCTAAGGTAAATGCCTTTGCTTTAGATTGTGTTTCCCAATTCGGTCCAGAAAATACTGTAGCCGCCTCGTAAAGACCAATATAGCCCATAGATAAAGTTGCACGCTTATTATTAAATATCGAAAATACCGTGTCCTCATCATTTAATTTGTATTTAAATGCACCGTTTTTATATAAAATTGGTGCATTATCTGGTGTTGCTTGTTTAATTCTTTCAATGCGATATACTAATGCATCATGCATAATTTCCATACGCTTATGGAAAATCTTCCAAAATGTCTCGATATCACCATTAGACTCAATAGCAATACGCGGTACATTCAATGTTACGACCCCTAAATTACAACGTCCGTTATTTTCAAAGTTATCATTTTCATCTTTCCAAGATGGTAAAAATGAACGACAACCCATTGGTGCTTTAAAATCACCTAATAGTTCCACAGTTTTATCATAATTTAAAATATCAGGGTACATACGCTTTGTCGAACATTCTAATGCCAATTGTTTAATATCATAATTTGGGTCCTGTTGCTCTAAATTGACACCTCTTTTAATAGAAAATACTAATTTAGGGAAGATTGCAGTAATTCTATTTTTCCCTAATCCTTTAATACGTGTATTTAAGATCGCTTGTTGAATCTTACGGCTATAACAATCTGTTCCTAATCCAAAGCCTAAGGTTACAAATGGTGTCTGACCATTTGAAGTATATAGCGTATTGATTTCATATTCTAAACTTTCAATTGCGTCTTTAATGTCACGTGTAATCTGTTCGTCGATATATGTATCTATATTGTCCTTTGTAACAAATTTTTCTGCTGTTTCGCGGTGCTTTTGCTCATTAAAAATAACATAATGACTTAACAATTCATCTACACGATCAATCGTACATCCACCATATTGACTGCTCGAAACATTTGCTATAATTTGCACTAATTGTGCCGAAGCAGTCTGTATAGATTTAGGTGATGTCACAGTAGCATTACCGATTTGAAAACCTTCTGACAGCATTTTTTCAGCATCAATTAAACAACAGTTTGTTAATGGCTGAAACGGATGATAATCTAAATCGTGAAAATGTATTTCCCCTTTTTTATGTGCAGTTGCCACATTTTCAGGTAATAAATAATTTAAGGCATAGGATTTAGAGACTACACCTGCCGTCAAATCTCTCATTGTTGAAAATGTTGCACTATCTTTATTAGCATTTTCGTTAACGACCGTTGGGTCCTTTGTTATTAATCGTTTTAAATCTTGCTCAAGTTTGTTCATTTGATCCCCTCTCATTCCTATATGTTGTGTCTTAGTTTAATATAAAACACAATATATAGTGTTTTCAAACAGGATTAGGGCTGTTAACAAATTTGCCAAAACTTTATGAAGGATTATTGAACTTTAGTTGCAATGACAACTTTCTTTTATTTACATAATAAAAAAAGACTAAGTTATCTACAAAGTCACTACGATTGCACTCAATTATTATTCACGGTCAATATTTAAATAAATACTTGAGTACTATCAATCTCCCATACTTTAATCTCTATGTTATATAACATACAGTTAGAAAATAGGAAATTAGCAGTAGAGTTTAGTCTTTTTAGTGTTTAATGCCTATTCGATTTTATGATTACGATCATTTAATAGATTATTTAACGCTTTTATTCAAAGTAAGGAAAAGTTGTTGTGCATCCGCTTCTTCGTCTAAACCGTAAACGTTCATTCTACCATCTTTAAATAATGTCATTTGATAACCTTGATAGGTCATCAACTTAGCAAAGTCATTTTGCTTAACAATTGTAGTAGGTAAGAGCGTTGCATAATTAAACACTGAAGGGTTGAAACGCAATAGATAGGTATTCCCACATTGCTTTTCAACGTGTTTGGTCCTTGGCTGATTTAAATATTCATAGTGTTGTCGTTCACAGACTGGGCACTGATGCTGCTTTAACCCACTAATATTTAATGTCTTCACATCAATAGTAAAGCTATCCATCGTGATTAACTTTTTAGAAAAGCCATGACCAGATAGCCACCTCAATAGTTCAGAAACCTCCATACTAGCAACCTGATAAATAACTGGTGGCAATACACCATTGATTGCACAACTCTCTCCTGTTTGAGGAACGGTCTCTAATAAACATTTAAAGCAAGGTCCCGTATAGTCAATGGCATACACTGAACCTTTACTTCCCACTGCCGCTCCATATATCCAAGGTATTTGGCATTTATGACATGCTTCATTAATAAGAAAGCGCATTGTAAAGTTATCCATTCCATCAATTACGATATCCGGTTGATACGTCTTTAATAAATTTTCAATATTGTTATTAGTGAGCTCTTGATATAGCGCAGTGATTTTCACATTACTATTAATCAACTTTAATTTATTTTCAAGGGCAATTACTTTTGGTTGCAATTGTTCAGCATCCATTTCATCAAATATCGCTTGACGATGTAGGTTGGATGTTTCAACGACATCCATATCAATGATGGTTAGACTGCCTGCACCCATCCGAGTTAATATTTCCGCACAGTGACTCCCCAACGCACCTGCACCAAGTATCATGATATGAGTGTTTTCAAGTCGACTTTGCCCATGTTTACCAAATGGTGCATAAATCGCTTGACGTTGGTATCTTTTCATTATAAAAATCCAATTCCTTCAGTCGGACTAGACGCTTGTGCTGTATATTTCACTGGAATTCTTCCAGCTTCAAAGCTCAATCTACCCGCATTGATACCTAACTTCATCGCTTCTGCCATTTTAACTGGATCTTCTGCACTTGATATCGCCGTATTTAATAAGATTGCATCAGCGCCTAGTTCCATTGCATGACAAGCATCTTTTGGAGAACCAATCCCAGCATCTACAATCACCGGTACATTTGTACGTTCTATTATATATCTTAAATTCAATGGGTTGTTAATGCCTCTACCCGTTCCTATTGGAGAAGCTAACGGCATAATCGCATGGACACCTAATTCCTCTAATCGTTTAGCTAACACGACATCATTAGAAATATATGGGCATACTGTATAACCTTTTTCCAATAATATTTTACAAGCTTCATAAGTCTCAATTGGATCAGGTAACAGTGTTTCATCATCTCCAATCACCTCAACTTTAATCATGTCACATACACCAGCATGATTCGCAATTTCAGCAATACGTACCGCTTCTTGTGCAGTTTTTGCTCCTGCAGTATTAGGGAAGGTCACAAAATTTGATAAATCTACTTGAGCAAGTGGGTTAGGTAAATCTTTGTCATAAAGGTTCATTCGACGTACTGCAAATGTTAACACCTCAGTTTCTGATGCTTGTATCGATTGTTGTTGTATATCCTCATTCTCAAATTTGCCAGTACCTAATAATAGTCTCGAATTTAATTTGAATTTACCAATTTCAATCATCCTATCCGCCTCCTACAAACTCTAATAATTCTAAACAATCTTGATCTCTTACCACTTGAACAGGAAACTGTTGTCGTTGAATCAATTCTTCATTGTGTTCAACGATGATTCGATTTTCATCTAATCCCATTTCTTGAATCAATTCTTGAATATTTAACTCTTTGCTAAATTTAAAGCTGTCACCGTTAATAATGCATTGCATTGTCAACACTCCTCTCAATTCTAAAATCTTGTAAATCTTCTGGACGTTGCCCAGTTAATAACCATTCACACATCAAAGCACCAATATATGGCGATAATAAGATTCCATTGCGATAATGCCCTGTGATAACAAACAAATCTTGCGCCACCTCATCCATAACTGGACGTTCTTCTTTACTATAAGGTCGTATTCCGGACCATTCATGTAGCATCTGACTATCTTTTAATTGAGGTACAATAGTCGATGCTTGATGTAAGAGCCAATCTCTTCCTACCGACGACACTCCGACAGAGTAATCATCAAAGTAACTTGTAGCACCAATCATGTAACGGTGTTGTAACTTTGGAATGATATAGCAACCATTCGTCATAAATAACGTTGTATTCAAATTCAATGTTGGGTGTTCTACGAGTAACGCTTCACCTTTGACACCTGTAACATTATGCGATTGTAAGTGGGGTGACACTAACCTACCACTCCATGCACCACCAGCGACGATAACCTTTTTACCATAAAACGAACCATTCTGTGTCTTCACTTTGTAACCTTGTTTAAGTGATTCAATATGATGCACTTCCGTATGATAACAACGTTCCACGTTCCGCCTTTTTATAGACTCAAGCAGTGCTTTCGTATATCGATTAGCATTGACTTGATGATCGTCCGGTATATACATCGCTTGTTTGCCATTGTTCATAACCTTAGCGTTGGTCAATTCACATAATCTTGAATCCGTTAGCAACTCAATCTGGTCATTATATTGCTTTAAAAATTGATACTGCAATTGAATGTCATGCGCATCAGCTTTCGAGGCGTTTATTTTAATTAAGCCACTGTTTAAATATTCAATATCTAAAGCGACTTCATCCAATAATTCACTTGCTAGTGTTGGAAACATTTGTTGTGATTTACGCGCGATATGATAGAGCGCTGATTCTTGAGTAAATTCATTTTGTGCACCTAACATCCCACCAGCCTTATACGAGGCATGCATGCCAGGTATATCTCGATCAATTATAGCTACATGGACCGAATGTTCACTCAATGCTCTCGCTATCGACATGCCCATAACACCCGAACCAATAATGATGACATCATACATATGCATGCCACACCTCCTTCAATTGCTCTAAATGTGCAACATTATCTTTTTCAAAAAGTGAGATGCCTGCAATACCATCAAAGCCATTTGGCAACTGAGCAATTGTTCGATGATTAATGCCACCTAACGCGACCACTGGAATATCATATTGCAATGCCGCATTAATTTCGTCAGTTGTCCGTGGTGCTATGCCTGGCTTGGATTTCGTTTCAAAGATATGACTAAACAAGACAAAATCTAAACCACGTTGCGCTGCCTCAGCAACCATTCTACTATGGTGCGTTGACTTGCTCACCTGAATATGTGGAAAGCGCTGCTTAAAAAATAAATCTTGATTATTATATTCTTTAAAATGAATCGCGGTTAAAGCACAACGATTTAAAACATCTATATTTTCATGAATAATTACTTTTTCTTTAGGAAATTGATACTGTAGCAACATATTAATCCAATCAACCAATTCGTCTGATGACATTGGAGTTCTAACAATCAAATAATCAATATGTGCTTCAATAGCTAAATAATGCATTATATCCTTTCTTGCTAAATATTTATCTGCTGTTATCGCTACAAACATGCCTTTCACCTCTAATAAATAAAAAAACGTTATTTTTCTGTGTAGAAAAATAACGTTGAATGAACGAATACTAATTGTTTATAACGCCACTTTCCTACGCCAGTACAAACTGGATCAGGTTCAAGGAATCCCTATGTCACTACATCGGTCTCAGCCTTTAATAAAGGCACTTCCAGTGGTTTCTATGAAATTTTAAACTTGCATACGTCACATGTAAATGACATATATAATTAATTTAAACTTAACTCATTATGTATTTATTTTCAAGTTCAACTTAATTCACTTGATAAATTATAAGTTAACTCTATGCTATAGTTTTCAAATTTAATTTTCAAGCAACAAATTTTTATTTTTTTGATAATGACAACAAACTTGAAGTCAATTCACGCGTTTGTGTATATATTTTTTTATACACCTCAAAGTATTGTTGATATTGTTCGTGGCTGTTCTGATTCGGATAGAATACTTGCTCAAAACAGATAAATGACTCCATGATAGCATCTAAATTGTTATACCAATTTAGACCTTTAATCGCGAGTATAGCCGCTCCCATACATGGCCCTTCCTCATACTTCAATCGCTTTACCTTAGCATTAAACATATCTGCTTGCAGTTGTAACCAGAAATCATTTTTAGCGCCTCCACCAATGGCCACCACCTCTGATATTGCCTTACCCTTTGCTCTTAATAGACAAATGGACTCATACAAGGAATAGGTGATACCCTCTATTACTGCACGTGCCATATCACCCCTAGTGTGCAATGCACTGAGCCCGATAAAGCTACCACGTATACTCGAATCTCCATGGGGTGTCCGTTCGCCTGATAAATAAGGCGCAAATAACAAACCATTACTCCCTATATCCGATGCATTTGCCTCTTTAAAAATTTGCTCATATGATACATCATACAAGATATTACTACGCAACCAATTGAGACTATCACCCGCAGCAAGTGTGACACCCATCACATAGGATTGATTAGGGATAACATGTTTGAAAAAATGCAAATTATGTCGATAATGAGTCTTTGCATTACTATCACAACTTAATACAACACCAGAAGTTCCAATACTACATAATGTTTGTTCGTCTTTGATAACACCTGCCCCTAAGGCACCACAAGCATTATCTCCTCCACCAGCAAAGACAGCTACATCCTCTTTCAACCCTAATTTCCGAGCTAATTCTGGAGTTACATAGCCAACAAAATCCTCTGATGCCACCAGGTTCGGAAGTATGTGATCTACAGTAAAGTGCGTGGCCAATTCTTCCGACCACGTTTCTAGCACAGGATCTAAGAGCAGAGTGCTCGATGCATCCGAATACTCCATATGAAGATTGCCCGTCAATTTATATCTAACATAGTCTTTGGGTAATAAAAATGTAGCAATTTGCGCCCAGTTTTCAGGTTCATTTGCTTTAATCCATAATAATTTCGTTAACGTAAACCCTTCTAAAACAGGATTTTCTAACACATAGTCCCCCAATTTCTGCCTTATTTCTACGCATTGTTCAGTCGTTCTAGTATCGTTCCATAAGATTGCATTACGAATAGGTTGATTGTGTTGATCAAGTATTACAAGACTGTGCATTTGACCAGATAATGATATGCCATGTACCTTAACATTCGCCATTTCCGGATCTTGTAGTATTTTTTTAATACACTGAATCGTCGCACTTACCCAATCATCAGGTCGTTGTTCATTATATCCTGCTTGAGGTTGAATCATTTTTAAATGTTCGCTCACAGTTTGTATGACCTTTCCTTGCCTACTTACAGCTATAACCTTTACAGAACCAGTGCCTATATCAATTCCTAATACTGCATCAATCATGCGCATCGTCCCTTTTCAAAGTATTTTTTTGATAAAAAATAGCATGTTATACGTTTTAATTTTTTATACGACATATTTATAACACGTTTAAATAAAAAATCAAATTCAATTAAAATTACTAGAGAAAAAAATTTAAAAGTGCTAGCATTAATAAATATTTAACTTTAGGAGGAAATACATGTTTATTACAGAAGTCGCATTTTCTACAAATAAAGAAAATGAAGATAGATTATACAATAAAGCCAAAAAGAATTTAGCTGAATTAAACGACAACGTTAAAGGGCTCATTGATGCTGAAGTGTGGACGAAATCAAAGGCTGATGAAGTTGAATATGTCATTGTTAGTAAGTGGCAAGAGAAAAAAGATTTCCAAACTTGGGTAGCAAGACCTGAACACGTCGAAGAACATAAAGAAATGAATAAAAAAATTAAAAGCGGCGAAAGTGAACCAAGTCCATTCAAAAAAGTATTAAAGCAATATTCTGTTGTAGAATTTTAAATTTATAGCTTTTTAATATAATATCTAAAGTTGTACTTAAACATATGCTTTAGATATAAAGAAATGGAGCAGTACAGATGTCGATTGGACAAATCGATTTACTGATACTACTCCATTTTTTCGTACATATTCCTATGTTAGATTATGCTTAAGTATTTCTTGAACACTGCATATTCAGCATAAATTCACTACATATGAGTTTATTAATTCGGTTTAAAATAATAACTTTGAGCAGTAGATGACCACAACAACTGTCACAGAACTTAATAACGTGGATAAAAAGACAATTTCAGCTGCTAACTCTGGGTGATTATCATATTCTTGGGCAATCACAGAACTATTGACAGACGTTGGCATCGCAGAAGTGATGAATAACGCTTGAGCAATCACACCCTCAAGTCCCATCAATTCAATAATTCCCCAGGCAATAATTGGTCCAATTACTAGTCTTACAAAAATAAAGGCATATGCTGCAGACCATTTAAAGCTAAATTTAATTCTCGCAATTTGTGCACCTAACATCAACAAAGCAATCGCGATCATAGCGTCTGCCACGTAATTTGCAGGTGTCCAGATAAATTTAGGGATGGGAACATGCGTATAATTCAAGATGATTGCCAATAATAAGGCATAAAGTACAGGCATTTTAAAGTAACCCAATAGTGCCTTTAACTTTCCGATACGCAATGATTGAATTGCGAACACACCGTATGAAAAGGTAAAGATATTTTGCATGGATAACACCAATACCTGAACAGACATTGCTAATGGATCCCCTTTAAATACAAGATCATTTACCGGGACACCATAATTTCCAGAATTAAAAAAGAGCACACTGTTAGTCAAAGTAGTTACTTCCCCTTTGTCACCTTTTGAAAATTTAGCAAGTAATCGCCCAATGATATATAAAACAATTATGTATAATACAAAAAATACAACTATGTAAAATAATAAACTCAAAGCAAAGTGGGTCTTATAGAATTTAACAAAAATAAATCCAGGTACAAAGACATAAATATTTAACTTTGCTAAAGTGTTTAAATCTAAATCAAATTTATGCTGCAGTATAAATCCTAAAATTATCATAATAAAAATAGGCAATAATACCGTTTCTAAAATATATAACATTTCACTCACAACATAACCCCCTTTGCTTAAAATTATACATGAGATAGTTACGTTTGTAATAAAAAGGGAACCTAATAACCATAAATTTGACCGGACAAAACCAATTAATATATACATACTACTTCTCAATAATTTGAAAAATGTTTCATGTAAAACATTTACTAAATAATGTATCGACATTATCATTCATTTCTCATAACTCTAAAACATTGATATAGCAACATTTATTTAGCATCTCGCATGTCTCACGTTAGACAACCCTCAGTGTTACCTCCTCATGATAACCATCAAGCTCCACTAGTTAACCTTTAATTTATTATAAGCTTGGTGATTACTGTCAAAGTAATAGATATACTAAGTAACAGTATAATCAATAAAAAAACTGCATCTAAAAAACTGATATCAGTTTCTAAATGCAGCATTTCATTTATATATTTACCATAAATTATTTCTTACGGTTTCTTTTTTTCTCTTCTAAAATTGCCATCACTATAAAACCAACTACTAGAAGGGGTGATAGCATTACTAATACCATCATTTGTCTCACCTCATTTAAAACTGTGTAATGATCAATATAAAAGTGACGCTACAGTCAGTTACAATACACGACCGAAATGTCATCTTTTTCATTTTGCTCCCCCACGGTTTCATTGAGTAATACCACAATGAATAAGTTAATCATAGCCCATTTAATAACTTTAAGTCACTTGATATGAGTCGTTAAACGCGACTGATTCTGTTTAACGTTTGATAATACTATTCTGCTAAATAAACACTTTAATATTTGTAGTCATTATCTGAATCTTTTTTATTAAGAGACTCAAAAGATGACAAATCACTATTATCTTCTGTTGTTGCTGTGTGATTATAGTGATTCGGTTGTTTAGGCTTTTTAACTAATAGCATAATTGCGGCAACAATCCATAAAATTGCGTTTATCCAATTTCCTAATAGCGATAGAACCCCCGCAATAATTAATAAAATTGCTGCTGCTTTAGGTTTCTTACCAATTAAGATTGCACCAATCAAAGCAATGATTAACACTACAATGGCATAAATTAAACCGATTCCTAACATGCCTACTAACATATTCATACCATCATTGGCATTTGTCGTTGTAATCGTTGGATCTTCTTGTTGCATTGCGTTAATTGCAGATTGTTTAAAGTCATCAGTACCGATTAAAGGGAACATAAATCCGATAAATATAACGCCAATAATTTGTAAAGCAACTCCAATCCAAGCGAGTATTTTTTCTGCAGTTCGTTTCATTATAAAGTACCTCCTACATCCATATTTAATTATTTCAAAAAAAGACATAATGCAAAATTATAAGCTATTTAAAATTCAAAACGCTTTAATTCAAGTATACTAATCTCTAAACTAGAAGTCTATTTCACATCTCCGATAATACGTAATTACTTACTATTTATTAAGTAATTAAAGACATCATTGCATCTATTTTTTGTATATTTAAGTTGCGTATTGCTTTACTCGCTCATCTAGGTGATGGATAGCTTCTTGGTCTCGACACGCATTTTACTCCTTATAACGTCACGCTCATCATACTCAACATCTATAATTATGATTATAAAAATAGCTATGGAGCAATCTATCATCATAAATTGCTCCATAGCTTGTCTTAAAAATGTTTGATTTACTATGCTTTACGCTTACGCTCACTGAATGCATTCTCGATCATATATAATTGATCGACAAAGTGTTCTACCTCTTCTAATGTGAATTTGTCACCGATACGTTCCTTTACAGCTTTAGTCATCTGTGTAGTTGCCTCTTGTAAAAATTCCGCACCTTCATCACTTAATTGAATTAATTTGATTCGCTTATTGTCAGAATATGCACGTTGAACATAGCCCATTTCTTCTAATTTCCCAATACGTTTTGAAGCCGCCGTCTTAAATATATTCTGCAACGTCGCAAGTTCGTTAATTGTAACTTTACCTTCTGTTTGAATAATTCTCATCGCTTCAATTTGTTCCCTAGAAAGCAAGTTACTTACACCCGTTTCCTTCACTACCTCAATAATCTCTTTATTCAGTCTCAACATCACTATTTGAAATTTTGTTATAGCTTCTTCAATCTTGCTATCAACATGTTCCATTTATTTCTCCCCTTAAATCCAATGCTTATTTAAATTGCATTGAAAATGGTAGTCTATCTCGTTTATTAAACCATAATAGAATTAAATATTGCAATATCATCATTACTACGATAATACCAACTAATACACCAATTACAAAGCTAAAGTTGAAGTGACCAGCATTTGTAAAGATTGCTTCTCTATATCCTTGGATAGCATAAGTCATAGGTGAGAATGGATGAATCCATCTAAAGAATTTAGCTGACATTTCAATTGGGAACATACCTTCACTCGCACTCAATTGTAATATCAACAGTATCATTGATAAGAACAGACCAATTCTGTCTAAGAACAAGCCTAGGAATGTCGTAATTGTTATTGCTGCAATCGCCCATAAAATTCCTGTTATCAAGAATTGGCCGATATTATCTATAGACATATCGAAAACGAAGATAACCCAACAGCTCATAAATAGCGCTGCTAATGAACCTTGTACGATATACAATAACAATTTACCTATTGCTTGTTTAAATGATGATATATCACGACTTAAAGTTTTGCGTAATGGATAAATTGCACTAAACGAAACTGCCACAACGAATAAACTTACGCTCGCCATATATGGCACGATTGTTTCACCGTATTTATCCGCTTCTGTAGGGTTGTTTTCATCAATTTTTGTCACTTTATTTAAAGCTTTTTCATTTTTACTTTCGAATGATTTATCTTCTTGTTGTGAAATTGAATTGTCAATTTGTTGTTTTAATTGATCATTGTTTGATTTTAATTGATTTAAACCATCTGTTACTTGTTGGTTACCAGATTCTAACTGTTGTGCTGGTTGACCTACAGCTGGTTCTAATTGTTTTAAGCCATCTGTTACTTGTTGATTACCACTAATTAATTGTGATTCTGCATTTGACATTTTGCCTAATGCATCAGAAGTATCTTGATAACCAGACTGTGATTTTTTAGTACCTGCAAATAATTGATTTAGATATTTTGAACGAATATCATCTTTCAATGTTGTTGTAACTTTATCAAGTGCTTTTTGTGCAGTTTGACTCTCAGTATAACTTGAACCAGGGTTAACTTGTGTCTCTAATTTAATTTTCTTAGGATGCTTATCTAATAATGTTGTTGTATTATGAGAAGCATTTTTAGGAATAATGATTGTCCCAGCACTTTTACCTTTATTTAATTCATTCTGTGCTTTTTCTTCAGAAACTTCTTGGAACTTAAACTTATCATTATCTTTAAGTTTGTCGACTAAATCATCGCCCACTGTAATCTTTTTACCATTCATCTTTGCTGATTCATCATGATTGACTACAGATATTTTCAACTGGTCAGTCTTATCGTATGGGTCCCAAATTGAACCAACAAAAAAGGCAACATATAATAATGATACCAATGCAATTGAAACAAGAGAGACGATCAACATCTTATTTCTAAATATAAATTTGAACTCATTGAACATATTTTGAACCTTCCTTTTCTAAAAATGTACACCCCATGTACCATAAGGGCAAAATGATACCCAATATCGAGGGTAGTCTATATTGGATATACAAAGTCTTTTATTATTTTTTACGAAAAGGGCAACTTTTAAATTAGTACACCCCATGTACATTCTAAAATATTACGCTCATCTTTTTTATATGTCAAGACATCAAATATATTTTCTTAATATAATTTTATATTGATAACAAATCCATTGTAATATCCTGTCCTATTTATATTTATCCATTAATTTTCGTGGGATATGACAATAGTCATCCTGAAATTTATCTAATCGATCTTGGTGAATTTCTGCACTTCTTACATAATTAGACAAAGGTAAGACTTCCACTGCAATTTCTGCATGGTCTGTCCTATTATTTATAAATGCTTGCGCAGCTTCAAGATGTTGTTTATTTTCACTATATACTCCGGTTCGGTACTTAGGTCCAACATCATCTCCTTGTTGATTGATACTGTATGGATCTATAATCTCAAAAAAATATGACATTAACTGCTCAACATCACTAACCTCCGGCTGGAAGACTGTCTTTACACACTCCGCATAACCATCATATGCTCCATCTACGGTATTGGTCGAACCGTTCACTCTTCCCGCTTCAGTCTCCACAACACCCGGCAATGTCTTAAGAAAAGCTTGTACTCCCCATAAACAACCACCTGCTAAATAAATAGTTTCCATAACTTATGCCTCCCATACACAATTACTACTTTAACCTCTATAACTTAAAATAATTTCTAACTACATCTTCAAATAACAATATAAATTCAAGTCCAACTTACTCGAATTAGTATTGTTATTCAAATCTATATTAGTATTACTTATCAAAATGTTCAGCAAAGTTTACTAAAATATCTTTGTAAGATTTTACTGAAGCTATCTCTACATATTCACCATCACCATGCCATTCAGCCCCTGTCGGACCGAATTCAATTGCAGGTACATCAAATCTTGAGAAATACCTTGTATCTGCAAAACCATGCTGTCCAAAAACAGCTACATTGTCACTATCCATTGATTCTTTTATAGTATTTTCCAAACGCTTTATATACTTATGATTAACATCATTCTGTACTGCTGGACCTACTAGATGTAATTGAATATCTCCATTAGTTATACCTTTAATTTGTGAGAGTATTTCCTCATAATCTTGTGAAGGCAAATATCGAATATCATATGATACTTTACATTTATCTGGAACTTTATTATATACATCCCCTCCATTTATTTTAGCCAAATTAATTGAAGGCTCTTTATAAATGTCTGTAGCTTCTTGAGCAAATGGTAATGTTAGAATATCATCATGTAGTTTAAGCGCCTTAGCAATAGCATTTTCTCCTTCCCATGGTCTACTACTATGAGCAGATTCACCCTTTAATGTAATATCAAACTGAAGAATTCCTTTTGCTTGAAATCCTATACCTAATTGAGTCGCTTCACCACAAATAACAAAATCTCCTAAAAATCCCTCTTCTGTTAAATATGCTGCACAATGTTTACCGCCTATTTCTTCATCAGAAACTAATTGTAATTGAACAGTTGTATCTCCTAAATCAATGTGTTGTAACTCGCTCATTGCTACCATCATAGCACTTACTCCAGATTTCATATCTGCAGAACCACGTCCATAAATCTTGCCATTTTTAATTTTGGGAGTGAATTGTTCAGGCCTTCCACTAACGACATCAACATGACCATTTAGCACAAGTTTGTGTTTTCCTTCCCCGACTTCGCATAACAACATTTTATATCCATCATTAGTTAAAATTTCTGGCTGTAATTGTTCTTTTTCCAACCAATCATAACAGTATTGAATTGTTTCATTCGCAGTTTCTTTATCCGAACTATTATAAGAAATTAAATCCGTTAATAAGTCTATCGTCTTTGACATAAAACGAACCTCCTCCAAGGTTAAAATTTTCTCACAGTATAATTGATTGTCTGAAAATTGACAAGGTTTTGAAAATTTAGTAACATTTAATCAACTTGGGAGATATTTCACCCATAAATTAATTATTGTTCTTTAAAAGTAAATATATATATATAAAGCAATGGAGCTTATACAATAGACATTTCGTGTCGTATTGTGTGAGCTCTTTTTTTATATTCAAAGGGGGAAGTTTAAATGAGTTATAACTACAATCACAACTGGATTAATGGAAATAAAATTACAACTAGTGATGGTATTAAAGTCATCAATCCTGCTACAGGTGATGTAATAGGAGAAGTCCCGAAAATTTCTGAACATGAAGTCAATGATGCAATTGTCGCAGCACACACTGCATTTAAATCATGGTCAAACTATACTGCCGAATATCGGGCTGACATCTTAGAGCAATGGGCTCAGAATTTAATTTCTAAACAAGATGAACTAGCACATATTATGAGTGAAGAACAAGGTAAACCATATGCAGAAGCTTATGGGGAGATTGGTGTTTGTGCTAAATTTATTCGATGGAATGCTGAAGAAGGAAAAAGAATCTACGGAGAAATCATTCCACCTTCTTCACCACAACAACGTATTTCAGTAATTAAACAACCTGTGGGTGTATGTGGACTCATTACACCTTGGAATTTCCCAGGTGCGATGATTGCACGTAAAGTAGCGCCTGCTTTAGCTGCTGGCTGTACAGTTATTGTTAAGCCTTCAAGTGAAACGCCACGAATTGCGATTGCCATTTTTGATGAGTTAATGCGTACTGATATCGATAATGGTGTAGCAAATATTGTAACAGGTAGCTCTTCAATGATTTCTAATGCACTATTTAGTAACCCTAAAATTCGAAAGATTTCATTTACCGGTTCAACTACAATAGGTAAGCAGTTAATGAAGCAAGCTGCTGATCAAGTTAAACGAATTTCACTTGAATTAGGTGGCAATGCGCCAACTATTGTCTTACCAGATGCCAATTTAGACATTGCAGCTGACGCCATCGTAGAAAATAAATTCGAAAACACAGGTCAAATGTGTAACGGCATAAATACAGTGCTTGTTCATGAAGATATACAAGATGAAATCACAGAAAAAATAGCAACTCGAGTTCAACAATTAAAAGTTGGTATTGGTACAGACGACGGCGTACAGGTGGGGCCTTTGATAAATAAAGCTGCTGTTGATAAAGTTGAACATCTCGTTGCAGATGCTACTCAAAATGGTGCCAATATCAAAGTAGGTGGCCACAAACTTCCAATTTCAAGTAATGGATTATTCTATCAACCAACAGTTATAACAAACGTCAATCCTTCGATGGCTATTGCTCAAGATGAAATTTTCGGGCCAGTTGCACCTATCATTACATTTAAGAGTATTGATGAAGCAATAGAAATTGCGAATGCCTCACAGTTTGGTCTTGCAGCATACTTCTTCTCAAATAATATTAATACAATTTACAAAATATCTGAGCAATTAGAATTTGGAATGATTGGTGTAAATGGTACACAACTTAGTGTACCTCAAGCACCATTTGGAGGTATCAAAGAAAGTGGTATGGGTCGCGAAGGTGGTCACCACGGATTAGATGGTTTCTTAGAGTTAAAATATATCTCACTATCGTTACAAGAATAAATGCTAAAGGGGTAGATATTATGATTAATGAAATTCACGATACACATGATGATAATAATGTAACTGGCAGTATTTCGAAAGAAAAATTATTAGAACTTGTAAAAAACGAATCAATAGATACAGTTGTGCTTGGTTTTTGCGATATGCAAGGACGTTTAATGGGCAAGCGTATTACTGGTGATTTCATCTTAGAAAATGACATTTCAGAAGGAACTCATTTTTGTAACTATCTCTTAGGTACTAACTTTGAAATGGATACCGATGATGGTTATGAATACATGAATTGGGATAAAGGATACGGCGATTATCTAGCCAAACCAGATTGGGATACTTTAAAAGTAGTACCTTGGTTAGAAAAAACAGCTCTTGTGTTCTGTGATGTGTATACTGTTGATGGAGAAGAACAAATTAAGATTGCTCCAAGGAACATACTAAAAGAACAGATTAAAAAAGCCGAAAGCTATGGATTGTCACCACATATGGCAAGTGAATTAGAATTTTACCTGTTTAATGATTCATTTTCAGATATAAATAAAAAAGGCTATAGTAAATTAGAACCTGCTGGTCACTTAAATGAAGATTATAACTTATTACAAGGCACTAAAAACGAGCCTATTTACCAAGAAATACGTAAACAAATGCATTTAATGGGGATTACGATTGAATCATCTAAGGGTGAAGCATACAAAGGACAACACGAAATTAACTTAAAGTACGCAGATGCCCTCAAGGCTGCAGATCAACATCTCATGTTTAAACACGGAATGAAAGAAATATGTATCCAAAATGATAAATCGGTCACATTTATGGCTAAACCTTATGCTGAGTGGACCGGTTCTAGTGGTCATATTCATCTTAGTATGATGGAAAAAGGAACACACAATAACGCCTTTTATGCAGGTGACAATGCTGAAAATCCTATTTCTGATACATTAAAGCATTTCTTAGCCGGAATTATCAAATATACACGTGATTTCGCACTTATGTTTGCTCCATATATAAATTCATATAAACGATTTGCTCCAAACTCATGGGCACCGGTAAGTATTGCATGGAGTAGAGATAACCGTTCTGCAGGATATCGTATGGTCGGTTGTGGTAACTCATTACGTTTCGAATCTCGAATTTCCGGAGCAGATATGAATCCATATTTAGCATATTCTGCGTTGATTGGTGCTGGACTATATGGTATTGAACATAAAATCCCTTTACCTGATGAACTAAAAGGTAATGCTTATAATCAAGACGCTATCGAACGTATACCGTCATCATTACATGAAGCAATCTTAACTTGGAAAGAAAGCGATGTAGTTAAAGAAGTATTGGGCGAAGATGTAGCTAAACACTATTTACACGCTGCTCAATCTGAACAAAATGACTTTGACTCTTATGTCACAACTTGGGAACGTTCAAGATATTTCGAACAAAGCTAAAACATGAATGGAGGAATAACAATGAGACTAGAAAATAAAGTTTGTATCATCACAGGTGCCGGTGGTGGCATGGGTAAAGAAGCTGCAAAACGATTTGCTAAAGAAGGTGCAAAGGTCGCAGTCTTTGAAAGAGATAGCACAGCAGGCAAAGAAACCGTTGATGAAATTATTCAAGACGGTGGCCAGGCTTCGTTCTTTAAAGTAGATATTGCCAATGAAAATGATGTAAAACAAGCCGTTCAAGATACCGTCGAAACATATGGCAAAATAGATGTATTGTACAATAATGCAGGTGTGATGCCAGAGGCAGACAATTCAGTAGTTAACACAAGTGAAGATGTTTGGGATTTAGTAATGAATATTAATGTAAAAGGCATTTTCTTTATGACTAAATACGTCATTCCAGAAATGGAGAAGCATAATACTGGGTCAATTATTAACATTGCATCATTTGTCGCAGAAATGGGTTGTTCAGTGCCTCAAGATGCTTACACAGCGTCTAAAGGTGCAGTAGTCTCTCTGACAAAATCATTAGCAATTCAATTCAGACCTAAAGGTATTCGCACAAATGCGATAAGCCCTGGTCCTATAGAAACACCTTTACTCATGGAGTGGCTCGTTTCAGATGAAGATGCTAAGAATGTGCGTTTAGGTAGACAACCTTCTGGACGCTTTGGCAAACCTGAAGATATTGTTAACTGTGCCTTATATTTAGCTTCAGATGAATCTGATTGGACAAACGGAGCTAACATCAATGTAGACGGCGGTATAACTGCAAACTATTTCTAATTGAGATGTACTATAGTATAGCACAACACAAAAGTTAACCTGTTCAACGTTTGTTGGACAGGTTTTTATATTTTAACATTCGTTTTTTATAATATTTATCAATTACAATGATGTGCAGCCATTTATTATTCATTTTTATATTCATCTAATCCAATAATACCTGCTTGTCGATCAATCCTCTCTAATTTTCTCGCTTTTGGTAAACATAAAATGTAGGCAAATATTATTGATAGGATACCTGCACTTAATTTTCCTATAAGAACAGCTGGAATCAATGTCGGTTGGAAGTTGGCTGTATACGATAAATGATCTCCTAATAAAAATGCTGAACTCACACCAAAGGATATATTAATCACCTTATCTTTTGGTGGCATATCCTTTACCAATTTAAACATTGCTAATATATTAGCAATTGTCGCAATTATACCTGCACTACCAGCTTCACTCAAACCAATTTTCCCTCCCACACGTGTTAATCCATTTGAAAAGTACTTTCTAATCAAGTAAACCATTGGAAAGGCACCAGATAACATAATTGCAATGTTACCAGCATTTTCTAAAGCTCTAAAATTATCCTCTTTATCCGCCATGATTGGATCAAATCCCCACACTCCAAAAACGTGTGTGAAAAATCCTGTAAAAATCTCTACTACAGAACAAACAAAGACAAGTTTGATACAAGTATCCAATATCTTACCAAAAATAATAAACAATTTAATCATCAAATCTGAGAAGAAATATAAACCTATTGCAGTTATAACTACAAAGATAATTAACGGTAACAAATTTAACAATACTGACGTAAAGCTAATAGAGAATACGTGTGTCGCTGCACCTGTTGTACCAATGAAAGTACGCACTTTCATATGACTGAACAGCATAATAGTAGTAGAAACAAATGCCCCAAAAGGTATTGCTAATAAACCAGACAGTATTCCTAGTGCCATATACTTATGATCACGCTTTTCAAGCATTGGTAAGCCTAAAGGAATTGTAAAAACAATTGTTGCCCCTGCCATAAAACCGACAATCATTGCCATTATCCAACCCTCATAGCTCTCTTTTAAAACATCTGCTAATTGATATCCACCCATATCTGTAGCCAATATTGATGTCGCTGCAATTGCTGGATCCGCACCTATTTTGTCGAACATTGGTCCAAATACATGTTCAATAAATTTGGAAATAAACGGTATAGATGCCATTATACCTGCTGAATTTGCAAATATAGGACCAATTGTGTAAATACCTTCCATAAACTCTTTACCAATGCCCCTTTGGGCATCCTTAATCGCTCCAATAGCACCAAGCACCGCACAAATCATAATGATATAAATAATCACTGTACCAATATGTTCCATTTACTCCACCCCATTGTTTTCATACTATAAAAACACAAAAAGATGCCTATTTGTCACACAAATAAGCACCTTTGCTCTAATATATTCACTTCTAAGTATTATTATTTACGAATCTAATTGTTTGATTACTTTAGCCGCAACTTTTTCAATTTCAACTTGATGATCCATACTCAATTTCCTCAATTTTTGATATGCGTCATCTTCTGTGATATTCAATCGTCTCATTATAAGTCCTTTAGCACGTTCAATACGTTTTCTATTTTCAATTTGTTTATATGATTGTGCGACCTCTTGCTTTAAATTACTTAAGCGAAATGACTGAGTTAAAGCTATTTCTACTGCTGGTAGTAATTGTGATTCAGATATAGGTTTAACGATGTAACCAACTATGTTGGACTGTTTTGCTTCATTAACAAATTCATTTTGACTATAAGCCGTCAATATCAATATAGGAATATCGTATTTCTTGCTAATAATCTTACTTGCTTTTAAACCATTTAATTTTGGCATTTTAATATCCATAATGATTAAATCTGGCTGTGTCTCTGCTGTAGCTTCAATGGCTTTTTCACCATTGCTCACTGCTGAAACCACATGGTATTTTGCTGTTTTCAACATTTCTACAATGTCGAGTCTCACGATTGATTCGTCTTCAACCACCATAATTTTCTTCATAACCATTGCTCCCCTTGTGTTGAAAATTAACTTTCCCCATTGTGCCAATACGATTTTTCGTCAATTTAAATGATCCCCCCAAATCATTTTCAGTTATCGTATTAATAATATTGAGACCAAACGATTCTTCAAAGTCCAAACTATCCCCGCCATCATCTTGTACCACCAATATCATTTCATTGTCACTATCTGTATAAATTAACTTTACATCTATGTTACCAACATCTTTATTATCAAATGCATGTTTAATACAATTAGATATTAATTCATTTGCAATTAATGCTAAAGAAACAGCTGTATTTGACGGTAAAAGAATCGTTTGATTAATATGATACGAGATATGTATTCTACATGCTTCTGAATTATCGTTATATACTAGCATATTGCCTATTTTTTTAATTAATTTTCCTATATTCACTTTATCTGTATGGGATTCATCAAGAATTACTTCATACACTGATGCAATACTTAATATTCGATTTAAACTTTCTTGAAAATATATTTTACTGTCGTCAGGCAAGCCTCTCCTCATTTGCAATCTTAGCAAACTAGCTACTGTCTGTAGATTATTCTTAACTCGATGATGTACTTCTCTAATTGCCACAGACTTAGAAATTAGTTCTTTTTCCTTTTCCTTTAAATCGGTAATATCTTGCATCAAAATTAAATGCCCAGTTACTTCATTATGTTCAAATAATCTAATACACTTCACACGAAAATAGCACCCTTCAAATTCTCTTTCTTCTATAGTAATAATTTGACCATCGGTAAGCATATCTTCAATACTTGGAAATAATTCTATAAATGACATGTCTGTTTCACAATTTACACGTAATATCTTTTTCACAAGTTCATCTGCTGTTAAATTGTAATAACGTATATATAAATCTTGATCAATATTAAATATGCTTTCTTCAATCATATCAGGAAAGCCTATTCGACTTTCACTTGATTGGGACACTATTTTACTTAATGTATCCGTTGCTTCTGTGAGTGCCTTTAACTTGTCTTCTT
Source organism: Staphylococcus gallinarum (assembly GCF_029774255.1). Lineage (NCBI taxonomy): Bacteria > Bacillati > Bacillota > Bacilli > Caryophanales > Staphylococcaceae > Staphylococcus > Staphylococcus gallinarum. Next base: position 160,828 of record NZ_CP069082.1, on the reverse strand, counting down.
CTAATACTTTATTACTAACATCTTTCTCCATTATAAGTGCACCAATAATTCGCTCATTCACAGCAATCGGCGTTACATTTTGTTCAACAACTCTGCCTTCTTGTGATACCGCTCGATGCTGATAAACTGATTCTCCAGTATCTAACGTCTTAAAAACGGCTGGTTCAAATTTTTTATATACATTCTGAGCTAACACTGATGTTTGATATAACAAATTGTTACTATTAGGCCATGCTTCCGCAACCACAATAAAATGATCAGGTTCGATAGCCGGACAATCTATAAATACAAATGCATTATTTAAGCTCGCTATTTCTGGTAAATGTTTAGCTAACTGTTCAACTTTGTAAATTTCAATTTCTGTTAAATTTGTATACGTATTGCATATTTCTCTTGTACTCTGCACAATACATCATCCCAAACTATAATGTTTTGAATATTCGGATAATTATATTCTTTATCTATTATGTAATTTTGCCAAAAAAATGTCAACGAGAAACCAAAGTGAAAATAACTACCCCACAATATATTTAAAGCGCTTTATATATTTATTTATTAAAAAATAATACTCAATAAAAATATGATATAAAGGATACTTTACCTATTTCAAAATTTTTGAATTGAATAATACACCTTTTTTGTTACAATATATTGAGGAGAATTTTGTGTTTTTACACAAACTTGCAACGTTGGCATACTTTTTCCATAGAAAAAGTAGTTATAAAACTTCATAAATCAAATTAATTTCAATTCACGCTGATCTTAATATAAATTGATAAAAAAATTAAATAGAAGGAGCATGTAAAATGGATTACAGAGTATTGTTATATTATAAATATACAACAATTGAAGACCCCGAAACATTTGCAACTGAGCACTTAGATTTTTGTAAAGATTTAGAATTAAAAGGCCGTATTTTAGTATCTGGTGAAGGGATTAACGGTACAGTGTCAGGAACTGTAGCAGCAACTGACAAATATATGAAAACTTTAAAAGCCGATCCTCGTTTTGAAGGTATTACCTTTAAAGTTGATGAAGCTGAAGGTCACGCATTCAAGAAAATGCATGTGCGCCCAAGAAATGAAATTGTTGCATTAGACCTAGAAGATGATGTTAATCCAAATGAATTAACAGGAAAATATTTATCTCCAAAAGAATTTAAACAAGCATTATTAGATGATGATACTATCGTTATTGATGCTAGAAATGATTATGAATTTGATTTAGGTCATTTCCGTGGTGCGGTGAGACCAAACATTACTCGCTTTAGAGATTTACCTGACTGGATTAAAGAGAATAAAGAGCAATTTATGGATAAGAAAATCGTTACTTACTGTACTGGTGGTATCCGTTGTGAAAAATTCTCAGGTTTCTTATTAAAAGAAGGCTTTGAAGATGTGGCGCAACTTGAAGGTGGCATCGCAACTTATGGTAAAGACCCAGAGGTTCAAGGTGAATTATGGGACGGTAAAATGTATGTATTTGACGAAAGAATCAGTGTAGACGTAAACCATGTTGAAAAGACAGTTGTCGGTAAAGAATGGTTTGACGGTACACCTTGTGAACGCTACATCAACTGTAGTAACCCAGAATGTAACAAACAAATTCTAGTTTCTGAAGAAAACGAAGCACGCTATTTAGGTGCTTGTTCACATGAATGTGCTGCTCATGAAAGAAATCGCTATGTAAAAAAACACAATATTAGCGATGCAGAAAAAGCAAAACGTTTAGAAAACTTTAACACGTTAGTTAATCAATAATCGCTAACTTTTATAATTTGTATCACTATTAAAAAATCAAATAAACAGCCAGTAAATAAGCTTCTATACTTATTTACTGGCTGTTTTATTTATAATATTGCTTAATTTAGACGCACTTGCATAAAATGATCTCATTATCGTATTTGAAAATAGCATTTTATGGACTAGATTATTTGATCTATAAAAATAGCTATGAACAAAGTCTACCATCTTTACTTTCTTCATAGCTTTTTATTACTACAGATGATTTCACTGAATTTTAAAAACGGTTAGTCACAGTTACTATTGAAGACATCTCTTAGACAATATTTTAATAAATTTATTATTGAACCTTCATAAAGCCATTGCCTAAGACATCTCTTACATCATGAATAACCAAAAATGCATTCTCGTCATATATATTAACGATTTTTTTAATTTGTGATAATTGATTTTGAGGTACAACTACGTATAAAATTTTGCTTTCTTTTTGACCATAACCGCCTTCTCCATTTAATAATGTAGAGCCACGACCTGTTTCTTGATTGATTTGACGACTTATTTTAGCATTATAAGCTGACATAATCGTAATTGCCTTCTTCGGATTAAATCCTTCTATTACAAAGGACATACTTTTTTCTACAATAAATAGCATCACGATTGTATAAAGTACGTTTTGTACAGGTAACACTAATAAAAATGATACAACGATTAAAGTATCTAAAATGAATAAGGCTTGAGAAGTCTTAATCTCTGAATATTTATTAATTATTTTGGCAATAACCGATGTACCACCAAGCGTACTACGTGCAGAAATTACAAAACCAGAACCAATACCAATCAACACGCCTGAAAACACTGTATTGATAAAGTCTGAATCTATATTAAGTGTTAGATTCTCAGTCAAGCCAATAAACAACGAACTAGAAATTACAGTGATCAATGTATATACTGCCGTTGTTTTACTTAAAAATTTCCACCCTATTATAATTAAAATGACGTTGATAATAAACGAAGTAATAGCTGGTGACCAACCAAGCGTATACTTTAAATTTAATGATATGCCAACTGTGCCGCCTTCTCCTAAATTAGATGCAATAACAAATGTATTAATGCCAATCGCTATAAGAAATGTCCCCAAAATACAGAAACAGATATTCTTCAAATGTATTCTATACACCATCTTCACAAGCCTCACTTTCTTTATAGTTTAAAGTTACATATGTCTATTCATGATTATGTTATTTAACATAAAAAGAACTTCTTAGCTAACAACTAAAAAGTTCTAATAGATATTTACTTATTAAATTTTTCAACACAAATACACATAGTAATATAATTGCGTAGACATTTCAATTGTAAAAGTTCAACTCACCATAACTTCATATAGGTCGTTTAAAATTATCTTTCTTTTGTCATACTTTGATGTGTTAAATTGTTAAATGTCTGTTCAGCTGAGGCGAGTGCACCTTCAAGATGACCTCCATTTTTTGCATCATATTCTGTACCAGCAAAGTATACATTATCTATGTATGCAGGTGGCTGCCCATAAGTAGGAAAGCTTTCAATATTTAATGTGTCACCTGGCGTTACCGTATAGTCATCCTGCGACCAATCTTTATAATAAAATGCTTTATAGTCTCGCGCTTCTTCACCGAACAATCTCACTAATTGATTGACTACTTTATCCTCAATGCTTGCTAATGTTTCTCTCTTTCGATCAGCTGGTGCTAAACCAAAAAATCCAAATAAGGCACTATCTCCATTAGGTGTGGTTACGTCATAAATTTCACGCAGTGGACCTTGCCAACTTATAACATTACCAGATAGTTCGTCCTTTCTCCAAAATGGTTGATTATATGTAACAACCGCTTTCGCCTGAGCCCCCATCCATGTTGGCTTATTTAATAAATCAACCTTAACTGTTTCTGGTAACTCAGGTGTAAAGTCAATATTCTCAAATAGTAATCTTGGCGGTAAAGTAAATACGACCGCATCAGCATCATAAGTTCGCTCGTCTTCTGTGCGATTGTTTACTGCTGTTACAGTAAATGTCTGATCCTCATTTCGTTTTATAGCAGTAGCACGCGTATTAAGGTCAATATTGATTGTTGGTATGCGCTGGTAAATTGCTTGTACCAAAGCATTCACGCCACCTTCAATTCGTTTACAATAACTGTTAACCTCAGTTGCTTTAATAAACTTTACAGGATTATTGTCACTCAACTCTAACAAACTTTGCCCATTATTATATTGCTCTATCGTCGATAATTGTAATTCTTCTATCAAATCAACAATTTTAGGTTCCTTTTCAGGCCAAAACCATGTTGGTCCTAAATCAAAATAATTTTCGTTAGAAGGTGTTTCTGTTAATACCCGACCACCAATTCTATCTCGTGCTTCAATTATATTAAATGTCACATCAGTATCGGATAATAAATGCGCTAATCTCAAACCACTGATACCACTACCTACAATCAATACATGCATATATAAACCTCTCTTTTTTTGAAAATTCTAATAATTACTTGTTTTATATTCTACTACTTATTCTTCTTTATGAATATAAAACTTTGATAATTACTAAAGATATCTATTTTTAATCTATCAGTTTGCACTATCAATCGTATAAATTGAAAGGTCGTTCATTTTAAGTGTATAACTATAGATAGTACGTTAGGTTACAGAAATATATTAGAAAGAGAGTATACATATGAAATTCGATGATTTTTCAATTGGTGATACCTTTAATACTAAAAGTTATCAACTTAGTGAAGAAGAAATTATAAAATTTGCACATGAATTTGATCCACAATATATGCATATTGATAAAAACAAAGCATCTGAGGGACGATTTAATGGAATTATCGCATCGGGTATGCATACGATGTCCTTATCCTTTAAATTATGGGTAGAAACTGGTAAATATGGCGAAGAGGTAGTAGCTGGGACACAGATGAATCATGTTAAATTCTCCAAGCCAGTATATCCGAATGATACTTTACGCGTCGTTGCTGAAGTTACACACAAACATTCTATAAAGAAAGAAAACGGTCTGTTAACCGTACTGTTAACTACATTTAATCAACATGATATAATCGTTTTTAAAGCTGAATTAACAGCACTTGTAAGTAATTAATATTTCACTCAATAAATTATAGACTTAGCCATGTAAAATAATGTATGGTTAGGTCTTTTATTTACTTTCAAACTTATTTCTGGATAATACTACATTTCATTACAATCCACTGATACATTTTTATAATTAAACTATCATTGATTATTTGTTATAAACAGCGTTTATAATTCGTTTGCCAATGCCTTTTAAGCATATCTGCAATTACAATATAAGCATTTAACATATCAATTCTCTTCCCTTATTATTACAAGTATAAATTGTAGGATATTCAATAACTCTATTTACATGGACATTTAAGAAAGGATGTTTATAGATATGAAAAATGAAAATACAGAATTAACACAGGATTGGGATAAAATTTTTCCAAAAAGTACGAAAGTAAATCATACAAAAGTTACATTTATAAATCGATTTGGTATTACGATTGTTGCCGATTTATATGAACCGCAGCATATAACTGGGGAGAAATTACCAGCGCTTGCAGTTAGTGGTCCATTTGGTGCTGTAAAAGAACAAGCTTCAGGTCTATATGCACAAACTATGGCTGAAAGAGGATTTCTTTCTATAGCTTTCGATCCCTCTTACACTGGAGAAAGCACTGGTTCGCCACGCAATGTAGCTTCTCCAGATATCAATACTGAAGATTTCCAAGCTGCTGTAGATTTCTTATCCGTTCACGATAAAGTCGATCCAAACAGAATTGGTATTATCGGCATTTGTGGTTGGGGCGGTATGGCATTGAGTGCTGCTGCTATTGATACACGTATTAAAGCTACTGTCACTTCAACTATGTATGATATGACACGTGTAAATGCAAATGGTTACTTTGATGAGGAAGATAGTGCAGCACAACGAGACAAGAAACGTCATTCTTTAAATCAACAACGTATCACTGATTTTGTTAATAGTTCATATGCCGTAGATGGTGGTGTTGTAGATCTTTTACCAAATGATGCACCAGAATTTGTAAGTGGCTATCATGATTATTATAAGACAGATCGTGGTTACCATTCTCGTTCACTAAACTCTAATAATGGTTGGAACATTACCATGCCTTTATCATTCTTAAATTCTCACTTACTAGACTATAGTAATGAAATTAATAGTGCTGTTTTGTTAGTTCACGGTGATAATGCTCACTCAAGATATTTCAGTGAAACTGCATATAGTAACTTAACAGGTGACAACAAATCATTGATGATTGTTCCTGATGCCGTTCACACCGATTTATATGATAATTTAGATAAAATACCATTTAACAGTATAGAATCATTCCTCAATAAATATTTATAAATATAAGAAAAGGTAGATGCCACAAATTAATGTAGCGTCTACCTTTTTTGTATATGAATGCTAAAGTATTGTCAATTCTATTATAAACTACTTATATGTTATTATCGTCCATTCACTTTATTTATGTTCTTGTTATTATTTTTAGATGTTTTAATAAAACGAACATTTTCATTATCATACATAGCTATTTTTGTATTTAATAATGTTAAAGTTTCTTGCATTTCTTCTATATTTTCCAATAAAATTTCTCTTTCTTTATATAATATATCTCTCCGTGTATCCTTTGTTTCCTCACCTTGATGATATAATTCAATATACTTAGATAATGCATCTATTGATAATCCGGACTGTCTCATACATTTTGCTAATTTAACCCAATTTAAATCATCTTGGCTATAATTCCGAATACCATTAGCATTGCGTCTAATTTTAGGTATAATTCCAATTTTTTCGTAATAACGTAACGTATCAACACTAATATTCATTCTTTTACTAACTTCTGATATCATCATATTTTTATTACCTCTTTATTCATGTAACCTAAAGATTTCATCAATCTTACCATCTATACATGCTTCAAATTATAAATTGTTTTTATTTATCGTTATCATACTCCTTAGAGTACACTCCAAGTCAATCATTATGACTTTTGATTCCTAATGAATTTATACAAGATAACAACTAGTTATTATCTCTATATTAGGAACTAATAATCTCTTTATTTCAAACTTTTATACGTAACTTTTAAAATCATTTATGATATTTCATAGATACTAACCATGCTGTAAATTATCAATTAAAATTTCTAAATTCATGTCGATATATTTATTTTTATGAGTTAACAAATAAAAATAACGTTCTATATTGAGCGGTGTTATATCTAATACTTGATAATCTGTAGGGGTTAACGTGGATTTTGAAACTATTGCAAAACCATTCCCCGCATGAACCATGTGCTTGATCAATGTCGTATTATTAATTTCTACTAAATATGGTTTTAATCCCAACTCAGACAAACCAATTTCTTGGTACACTCTTGTACCTGAACCTCTTTCTCTAATAAAGCATGTATTACGATTTGATGGTTTAGATTGATTACGTATAAGTACCATTTCATCCTTGGCAATACGAGTACTATTTATCATATGATCTTGAATCTCTTTTTCTACTATACCCAAATCAATTGTATTATTTTTTATATTTTCAATCATCGTTTCAGAATTATCTAGCCTTACATGTATATGTAAATCAGGATATTGTGAAGCTAAATCTGTTAAATGCTGCGACAGCTTATATTCACCATAGGTATAACTACTACCAACAGTTAATTCTCCTGCCACTTTATTCGGTTGGTCCTTTAAATCATGCCAAAGTTCCGCTTCCAGTTGTTCACGATTTAATGCATATCGAAAAATTTTTCTACCATCATTAGTCAGATTCATCTTACTATGATTAAACTCAAATATTTTTATATCATATCTTTTTTCTAAACGTTTGATATCTCTACTAATTGATGGTTGTGAAGTATATAAATTTTCTGCTGCTTTAGTGAAACTCTGTGCTTTCACTACTTCTGTTAAAACTTTATATGGATCCATAGTCTCACCTCTATCGCTATATTCCAGATATATTATAACAGTTTTGTTATAACCAACATACATAATATATATTTAACGTTATAGATATATGGTGCTAGACTTTTTATTAAGGAGGCGCATTCAAATGAAATCTATTAACAATAAATCATTTTATTTAGGACTACTATTCACATTGATTATCACAGTTATTAGTTTATTGTGTGCTCAGTTACCATTACTGAATAATGTTGGTGCTTTATCAATTGCCATTTTAATCGCTATCGCCTATCGACATTTTAAAGGTTATCCAGAAACATACCGTTCTGGCATTACCTTTTCTTCCAAACGATTATTAAAATTAGCGATTATTTTATATGGTTTAAAGCTAAATATAAATGACATAATTGGCAACGGCAGTCATTTATTAATCATAGATTGTGGTGTGATTATATTTAGTATTGTATTTATTCTATTAATTAATCGCCTTATCAAAGGTGACCGGAGTCTTACTTTACTTTTAGGTATTGGAACTGGAATATGTGGTGCAGCAGCAATCGCAGCAGTTGCACCAATTCTTAAATCCAAAGAAGAAGACACTGCAATCAGCATTGGTATTATAGCCTTAATTGGTACTGTTTTTTCATTAGGTTACACCTTAATATATTCTCTATTTTCAATATCCCCACAAATCTATGGTGCGTGGTCTGGTGTAAGTCTACATGAAATTGCACATGTGATTTTAGCAGCTGATTTTTCTGGTGAAACTGCTTTAAAAATAGGTTTATTAGGAAAATTAGGCCGCGTATTCTTACTAGTTCCTGTGAGTATTATCTTGATTATTATAATGAAAGTGAAAGATAAATCTACTAATCATGCTCAGCGTATTGACACACCGTATTTTTTAATCGGTTTTATACTAATGGCAATCATAAACACCTATATAAATATACCAACTGAAATCATGAACGTTGTTAACTTTCTAACTACTATTTGTTTACTTATGGCAATGGTAGCATTAGGCCTTAATGTTTCTTTAAAAGATTTAAGACACCGGGCATTCAAACCTTTGATTGCTATCATTATTACATCTATTTGTTTATCAGTATTTACATTTTTACTTGTTAACATTATTTATTAAACGCACTATCCCTTCCCTCTTAAATCACAATTTCCAAAAAATTCCCCTTGACTCTAATTGAGTTCAAGGGGATTTATATTAAAATATTTTATATTATTATGCAGTTACCCATTGTGAAGCACCAGCTGTGTTATATAATTTAACTGCTGCTGCATCTTGTACTGATTCAGGTGCTTCTGTTGGAGATACACCTTGATATTGTGCAGGTGCTACTGAATCCCAAGTACTTTGTAAGAATTGATACTTACCTGCTGCACCTGTTGATGGGTTAACAGCTTTTAAGTCTCCACCTGATTCACGTTGAGCAATTTGTTGTAAATGAGAATTTACGTTTACTGATGAACCAGTTGATTCTTCACTACTTGAATTATTTGTTGATTGTTGTTGTGTAGTTGTTTCTTGTTGAGTTGATGATTGTTGTGTAGTTGCTTCTTGTTGTGGTTGTTGAGTTTGTTCAGTTTGTGGAGCTGCTTCTTGTTGTGGTTGTTGAGTTTGTGCTGCTTGATCTGATGTATTTGAGCTATCTCCTGAACCTTCCCCGTAACTCCATGTAAAGTTTTCACCGTCTGATTTAAAGTTATAGTTTACACCGTCTTGCGTAAAGTTATAGTTATATGAACCTTCTTGAATTGGAGATTCATTTAATTGTTGTGGATTTGATTGAGCTAATTGTGCTAATTCTGCTTTATTAATTCCTTGTTCAGCAGCGTCCGCTGAGTTTCCTGCTGCTACTCCTGTTACTCCAAGACCTACTGCTAATGTTGATGCGATTAATGTTTTTTTCATTTTCAAAAATTCCTCCTATAAGGTAATTAGTTATTTGATTAATTTGCTAGTTACACTCTAACATCTATAAAAGGGTCGTAGGTTACAGTGAGGTGAAAAAAACAGGCACAAGTTTACATCCTAATTACATAAAATTTCCTCAACTACACAGCAAATAAAGTTCAAAATACTTTCATGCCAACTCTAATTGCTTACATTCTAGGATAGTGCATTGTAATATTTGTGTAATATGTAAATAAAATATCCTTCTTTTACTTTTTTAAAAAACTAATATGAAGGTACGGAATTTTCAATAGAAATAATATTCCACTATATAAAAATGAATAATTAAAAATACCATCTCTTTTTAGAAATGGTATCTTAATTTATCTATGATAATGCAATTTTGATATGTGCTAAATGATGAGATTGATGCCATGATAATTTCGCAATTGTTTCACCAACTGATATTGGTCCTTCTCCAATTAATGAAAAAGTTCTATTAATTTGTTGTTCTTTTAACGTTCTACCAACTGCTACAATTCTTTTATTTAAACCATCTAATAACTGCACAGATATTTGAACCGGCAAGTCATTATCTTTAGTTTGTATCCATTCATCTTGATTAAATGGTACTACTTTAGGATTATCATCTGTTAATGCCAGCTTTAATCTTTGATACATATTTAATTGTGAATCAGCTATGTGATGCACTAGTTCTCTTACATTCCAACTTCCTTCACGATACTTTTTCTGTAAAGCATCTTCATCTAAATCTATTACGGTTGCTCGTAAATCTTCTATATAATGTTCTATTTCATTTAACCATTCATCTATATGGCGTAATGTAATTTTATCTGGTAATTCTAATGCACCTATTGGAAATCTGACATCCATTATAAACACCCCTCACACTTATTCGCTGTTATTATTGTCTTCCCTACATACATAATTATATACATTTTATGTAACATAAAAAAAGCCATTTTCAATAAAAAGAAAATGGCTCTATTATAATTTTTTTATTTAATCATATTACTATTTAAAATGGATTTTTGTTTAACCATTGACCACCGTCCATTGTAATACACTCACCATTAATATAACTCGCATGTTCTGAGAATAAAAAGTATGCTAAATTGGCTATTTCATCTACTTGGCCCATCCGTCCAATTGGTACGCTTTCTAACGTTTGTTGTCTAGCATCTTCTGAAAGTGTTAGCCTTTCAGCACCACCTGTATTTTCTATTGGCCCTGGTGCAATTGCATTGACACAAATACCATATTTTGATCCCCATTCAACAGCTAATGTTCTCGTCATAGCTAATACACCTGCTTTTGCACTAGCAGAATGCACAACACCTGGTCCTGCACCCCATGCATATGTAGCTACCATGTTCAGTATTCTTCCAGGATAATTATTTTCTATCCATACTTTTCCCACGGCTTGTGTGCAATACCAAGTTCCATTTAATACTATATCTACTACTGAGTTCCATGCATTTTTAGATAAATCTTCTGCCGGACAAATAAAGTTTCCTGCTGCATTATTTACCAAACCATCTATTTGACCAAATTGTTTTAATGTTTTATCAACAGTATATTGAACACGTTCAGGATCTCTTACATCCATATCAATACATAATATTTGGCCATCAAATTTTTCTATTTCTAATTTAGTTTGCTCTAGCTTTTCAAGCGAACGTCCGGTAATAACTACTTTCGCTCCTTCTTCCGCAAATTTCTTCGCCATTGCTTTCCCCATACCACTGCTGCCACCTGTTACAATCATTACCTTATCTTCCATAAGATATTCCCCCATCTCTCATAAATCACGCCACTTAAGTAAACGCTTACAAAAATATGTGACTTACTACTATTTTGGTACTCACGTACCCTTTTTAAAGGTATTAAATCGTTTGAAAAATAAAAACATTTACTCATAATCAGGTAAAGAAATACATAAATAAATTGTGTGCGTTTGTTTTAAATATTTTTTATACTTACTACAATGTTTTATTGTATAATCTAAGTAATATACAAATGGAGGTTCAATTATTCAATGTATGTAAAGGAAATCGCAGAAATAGTAAAAGGTAGATTGATGGATGCAGTTGGTCAAGAAAATCATATCATCAATGATTTTGAAACTATATATGGTTTTGTGAAAAGTAAAAATACAGCCTATTTTTCACCTAATAAAGTGACATGGGCTAAGGAATTAGGACGAAGCAAGAATGCCCCTGAAGGTAATGACTTAATCGATAAGTCTAATGGAAATATTGGATTAATTATTACTGAAAATTATGTAGAAGGCATGGAACATAACGTGCCACAATTAATTGTGGACGATTCTGTTAAAGCGCTCAAAACTTTAGCTATTCATATTCGAAATCAATTCCATAACCCAGTCATTGCAATAACTGGATCTATGGGCAAAAGTTCAACCAGAATGTTAATTAGTTCATTACTACAGGATTATCATGTATTAGAAAATCGAGGAAACAATAATATAAGAGCCGCAATTTACGCTAATATGTTAAAGCTAATTAAAAACCCAGATTATGCAGTTATTGAAACTTCTTTGAATGCAATTAATAATAAAGAAAATACTGCAATTTATTTACGACCAGATATTGCAATCGTAACGGGTATTGGAGCTGCTCATTTCTCTACTTTCCAATCGTTAGAACAAATTGCTGAATTAAAAGCGCGTATTTTCAAAGGATTAAATCACAACGGTATCGCTATTATTAATGGTGAAACAATGTTTGCAGATTATTTAAAGGATAAAGCATTAGAATCCACGCAAAATGTACTTACTTACCATAAAGAACATACTGCGGATTCAGATTTTTCTCCTGAATTCATTCAATACCATAAAGGGTACATTGAACTAGGATTAGATGAAATACAAGGTATAGAGAAATATAAATTGAACACGATCAGTGAGGGAATGGTTTCAAATGCATTAGCTGCCTTTTTAACACTTAAAGAATTACATTTACCTATTAATTCTGAATATGTAGAATCATTTAAGCCATTTTCAAAAATCTTAGCTATGAAACCAATCAAAACATTATCTCATAATGTCACACTAATTGATGATACTCACAATGCATCATTACCTGCCATGATTAATGCAATACATGCATTTAATAGTCAAACTCAATTTTTTACGGGCAATAAAATTATCGCCTTAGGTAAAATAAATGACTTGGGGCACAAATCTGCCGAAGTTCACGCAGAATTAGTAGATGTTTTAACTCATTCTAATGCAGATTACATACTTTGTTTAGATAATGACTTACGCCCAGTTGTAAACAAAATTCGAAATAAACATATCACATGGTATCCAAATAAAGACTTATTAATGAATGATTTAATGCATCTTTGTAATGAAGATTCACTTGCATTACTGAAATCTTCAAGTGGTGGTACTGAATTCCCAGAAATAGCTAAGGCATTGCCACAACGTTTAACGCATTTTGAACTTGCCGATAATTTTGGTGATATTTTTGAAGAAATGAGCCATCTTGGTCAGAGCTATATGATTATAGATAATAAAACTAACGACATCATAAGTTCACACAACGTGGAACAGTCGCAAACTATCGAAGGTATGGGACCATTATTATATTACTTCAAGGCCATGGACGATAAATTAGATAATGAGACGATTACAATGCAAGAATGGGTTACAAATAATGATAAACATTATACTGGCAAACAAACTGATTTGTTTACATTACTAGAAAGCATGACCTTATCACCACACCCTTCTGAAACATATGAACTGGTAGATTACTTATTTAAAAACTTTGCTAATCGTAAACGTTATACTGAAGCATTGATTTCAAAATTTGACCTTTCTAATTCTATCGCGATCAATTTAACCGGTAGATTCCGAGTGAAAGAACGTCAATGTTACTCTGTTTTAGATTTATTTAAATTATACAAGGCCTATAAATATGATTTGTTTAAATTTAACAATATGTTCATTCTTGGTTTAAATTATAAAAGTGGCTTTATTAGAGGTGCTGAACAAACAATTATCTTTACTTCATATACAGATTTAGAAGAACTAAAAGCAAAAATTAAATTTTAAGGAGGTTTAACAATGACTAGCACTATAGAAATTTCTATTATTATACCGTTGTATAATAGGGCAAATGGTATACAACGGTTGTTACATAATCTTTCTTTACAATCTTTTGATATGAATCGTGTTGAGGTTATCATTTCAGATGATAAATCTACAGATAATTCATTAGACGTTGCGAAAACCTTTGTTAATCAGATTCCTAATTTAATTATTCTAGAAAGCGATGTTAATTCTGGCGGCGCATCAGTTCCGAGAAATAAGGCCCTTGATATTGCTAAAGGTAAATGGATACTCTTCATTGACTCAGATGATTATATTACAGAGTATTCATTGGCCGATGCCATAGCCACAGCAAATAAATCTCAAGATGATATGGTTTGCTTACCATACTTTAGAGCTAAAAATAGTAACAGACCATTAAGTCGGTCGGCATTCTACTCTCCCTCTACAATAAGTAATCTTAAATTTGAAGATACAAAATTATATAATAGTTTGAACGTTATTGGTAAATTAATTAAACGCGATATTATAGAACAACATCGTATAAGATTTCCTGAAAACATTCGCGTTAGAGAAGATAATTGGTTCTTAATGCAGGTTTATAGTGTAGTTAATTCTATTTCTATATTAGGTTATGAAAAAAATTATTACTTTTATGAACAACAAGACGAAGTCGCATTAACAAATACAAAGACGCCTCCAAGAGATGCAGTCAAAATATATATTGCTGTTTATGATTTCGTAAAAAGTCGAACACAATTATCAAATGAACAAAAAATCAATTACTTAACAATATTTTTAAATCGCTATACAAATATGATAAAAAGAGGGAAACACGCACCCGTACGCTTTTTCAATCACACTAAACCAACACTATTAAAAGTGCTTAGAAATCAATATGTAGATGATAATACAATCGAGTTTATTGAAGACTTATTCTTAGGTAAATATGACATTGCTAATTAACAATACCATTTTCACATTACCAAATAACCTAAAGTCATATTACTTAAAAAATTATATCCGATTTCAAAAAAAGAGTTCATCCACAATATTTACGGATGAACTCTCTTTTTATTAATAAATCTTATAATTAAGGTATATTGCTTTATTCTAAAAAAAATTATTTTTATTACTTTCAGTCATAATAAGTATTAAACTTTAACAAATGCATAATACATTTTCATTAAAAAAGATGACCAATATATTTGTAAATATAAATTGCCGCAATCACAAGCGGAGCTATAAACATTAATGTCTTATACTTCTTTTTTTCTGGCTTTTCTTCTGCTTTGCCTTGCTTTCTATCCTCTAAATACTGGAGTAATTCTGCTTCAATCTCTTTGTCTATTGCGCTTTTTTCAGGCTCATTTGTTTCACTTTTTTCATGATTTGATTGTTTTAGCTCATCTGTATGTTTATTGTTTTCAGTCATACTATCATCCTCAAAATCGAATTATTACTTAATTTTAATTAGAAGGTTTAAATGCCTTTTGATATTGTACATAACCAGATACATAGTGCTCTATATCATCAATACGCACACGATATCCATGGTGTTTGATGAAGAAACTATTTAATATTCTAGCAGGATTTTTAAAGTACATGCCAATTTCTGGATAGAAGAAACCAGTTCTTTCATAATCAGCTCGAATGTGAATTGTTTTCATAAATTTTTCTTCATCTAGTAATTCTTCTACAATATGATTATACCCAGTTTCTTTTGCCTTTTTAACTAAATGGTATGTTGCCATAAGCATTTCCAAGAATGTAGGATATGTCGTCTCACGCTGTTGCATATAATCTAAATAACCACTTACGTTTTGTATACCAAAACGGTAATATTTCTCTGCAGGTTCAATTTGAACTAATTCATTTGTACAATAGCCTAACCAGTGATCATGATATTTCCAGTAGTCATTTGCGATAAAATGTTCAAATAATAATTTCACTGTTTCTAACCATTGTGGATTTTGGTCAATTTGATACAAACGTAATAATGCCAATGCTGCTTCCCCGTCATAGTATACAATACGGTTTGCTTCTTTAACTGTTAACTCAGGATAGTTTAATACGTGCACCGTTTCACCAGTATTTTGATTAATCATATTAAATATACCTTTTGCGACACTTTGTGCAGCACTTAAATATGATTTATTTCCCGGGTTAACTTTTAGATATTCACATATAGCAAAGATAAAGGCTGCATTTTGGCCTAATTTTATCTCATTCATATCATTAGTATCATCAAAAATATATCCTGCATTATCCTTCTCATATAGATAATGACGCATTAAATACTCTATTGCCTTTTCCGCTGTTTTAACATCCTTATTTAAATAAGTTAAACCTTCAATTAATGCATAAGTAGATGAAGAGTGACGTAAGTTATTGTAGAAATTTATATTTTTGTCAAAATGCGGGAAATAACCATAGATGTACTTACCATTTTCTTGCATCATACCATTTAAAAAATCTACGCTGCGATCAATCAATTTATCAATTTCTGTATGTAGATTATCAACTTTTCTTAAGCCCCTAGTTAGTCCTCTATCACCTAGTTCAAAAACGTCATTTTCATCTAGAATAAAGCCTTGAGTATAAAACTTTGTTATCTCTTTACCTTGATAAGAGTCTATTGTGAATGCTTTCTTTTGATTTGTATATTTTCTTAAATAATTGTTGATATTATCCTCTGACAAAATAAATTCACCTTTTACTTTTTTCGATGGACGAACAAAAGCATTAACATTAATTTCTTCCGGTAAAAATGTCAGATTCCAAAATTTATCGAGCGCAATACCATAATCAATATAATTTCTACGTCGCTCAATGAGATGATGAACGACTTGATCAAATAATATATTTTCAGTTTCAGTTACTAAATCTACTTTGACCCATTTTGCTTGTTCTCCAGATTTTTTATAGAATTTTTGACATTGTTTTAAGATATCTCGTTCTAAATACCTTGGATTTTTAAGCAACTTTACATTCGCTTTAATGTTTGGCTTTCCTAAACTTAAAAAAGCATATTGAAATGAGATTTGAGACTTCTCAATGTGATTTACAAGTTTTTTTATCCTACTTTCAATATTCATTTATTAACCTCCCACAATTAAATGTATAATCTATTTATGAATTAACCTTTTAAGTTTCAAACAATTTATTATGTATATAATATAACACAAATTTATTTGCTTATTTCAAAAAATAAGCCGGACCTTAAGGCCCGGCCTAACATTAATAATAATTATTATTTGTCTTCATTCTTTTTATTACGTCTTCTGAACAATAATAATGAACCAAGTGCTGCGAATAATGAACCGAAGATAGTACCGTTTTGGTTAGTCGTTTCACCTGTATCAGGTAAAGATTTGCTATCTTGTTTTCCATTATCTTGTTGATCATTATTTTGGCTATTGTCATTAGAAGTAGTATCGCTATTTGAATTATTATTAGAATTCATGTCTGTATTTGAACCACTATTTGCATCTACATCGCTACCTGTATTTGCATTTGATCCGTTGTCTGCGTCTGAATCTGCATCAGCATCCGCGTCTGAGTCACTATCTGCGTCTGAATCTGCATCAGCATCCGCGTCTGAGTCACTATCTGCGTCTGAATCTGCATCAGCATCCGCATCTGAGTCGCTATCTGCGTCTGAATCTGCATCAGCATCTGAGTCACTATCTGCGTCTGAATCTGCATCAGCATCCGCGTCTGAGTCACTATCTGCGTCTGAATCTGCATCAGCGTCCGCATCTGAGTCGCTATCTGCGTCTGAATCTGCATCAGCGTCCGCGTCTGAGTCACTATCTGCGTCTGAATCTGCATCCGCATCCGCATCTGAGTCACTATCTGCGTCTGAATCTGCATCAGCGTCCGCATCTGAATCTGAGTCTGCATCTGAGTCACTGTCTGCGTCTGAATCTGCATCAGCATCCGCGTCTGAGTCACTATCTGCGTCTGAATCTGCATCAGCATCCGCATCTGAGTCGCTATCTGCGTCTGAATCTGCATCAGCATCCGCGTCTGAGTCACTATCTGCGTCTGAATCTGCATCAGCATCCGCGTCTGAGTCACTATCTGCGTCTGAATCTGCATCAGCATCCGCGTCTGAGTCACTATCTGCGTCTGAATCTGCATCAGCGTCCGCGTCTGAGTCACTATCTGCGTCTGAATCTGCATCAGCATCCGCATCTGAGTCACTATCTGCGTCTGAATCTGCATCAGCGTCCGCATCTGAATCTGAGTCTGCATCTGAGTCACTGTCTGCGTCTGAATCTGAGTCTGCATCTGAATCTGAGTCTGCATCTGAGTCGCTGTCCGCATCTGAGTCAGAGTCCGCATCTGAATCTGAGTCTGCATCTGAGTCACTGTCTGCGTCTGAGTCAGAGTCCGCATCTGAGTCACTGTCCGCATCTGAATCTGAGTCCGCATCTGAATCAGCGTCCGCATCTGAGTCACTGTCCGCATCTGAATCTGAGTCCGCATCTGAGTCACTGTCTGCATCTGAGTCAGAGTCTGCATCTGAGTCGCTGTCCGCATCTGAATCAGAGTCCGCATCTGAGTCACTGTCTGCGTCTGAGTCAGAGTCTGCATCTGAGTCACTGTCTGCGTCTGAGTCAGAGTCTGCATCTGAGTCACTGTCTGCGTCTGAGTCAGAGTCTGCATCAGCATCGGCATCTGCGTCACTATCATCAACAACTATTGCTGATCCTTCGTCTGATACATTACCTGCGTCATCTGTTTCAACTGCTGTGACTTCATCACCATTATTTAATTCTGTACCTTCTGGTACGTCTACGCTCCAGCTTCCATCTTCACCGACTGTACCTGTTCCTGTTGTGCCATCTGGGAATGTTACAGTAATTGTATTTCCAGGTTCACTTCCAGTTCCAGTTACTGTATCTGATCCTGCTTCTGGGACGTTTACTGTTGGTGCTTCTGGTGCTGTTGTGTCTACAACCGTTGCTGTACCTTCGTCTGATACATTACCTGCGTCGTCTGTTTCAACTGCTGTGACTTCATCACCATTATTTAATTCTGTACCTTCTGGTACGTCTACGCTCCAGCTTCCATCTTCACCTACTGTTCCTGTTCCTGTTGTGCCATCTGGGAATGTTACAGTGATTGTATTTCCTGGTTCATCTCCTGTTCCAGTTACTGTATCTGCTCCTGCTTCTGGGACATTCACTGTTGGTGCATCTGGTGCTGTTGTATCCACAACTGTTGCTGTACCTTCGTTTGATACATTGCCTGCGTCGTCTGTTTCAACTGCTGTGACTTCATCACCGTTATTTAATTCTGTACCTTCTGGTACCTCTACACTCCAGCTTCCATCTTCACCTACTGTTCCTGTTCCTGTTGTGCCATCTGGGAATGTTACAGTGATTGTATTTCCTGGTTCATCTCCTGTTCCAGTTACTGTATCTGCTCCTGCTTCTGGAACATTCACTGTTGGTGCATCTGGTGCTACTGTATCTGCTCCCACTGTTACTGGCACTTGGATGTGATCTGTTGTGCCATCTGGATATGTTACCGTTACATCTACTTGTGATGTACCTGGTGTTGTGCCATCTGGTAATTGTGTTGGATCATCCACTGTAATTGTTGGTTGTTCTTCATCCGCTGGGTATCCAGGAACTGTTACTGATCCTGTCACATCGTCTGAAGTTGTTGCTTCACCGTATGGTTTTTCTACACCTGGTGATGTTGGTTCATAAGCATCATTATCTGCTTGTTCACCCACTGTTACTGGTACTTGGATATGATCTGTTGTGCCATCTGGATATGTTACCGTTACATCTACTTGTGATGTACCTGGTGTTGTGCCATCTGGTAATTGTGTTGGATCATCCACTGTGATTGTTGGTTGTTCTTCATCCGCTGGGTATCCAGGAACTGTTACTGATCCTGTCACATCTTCTGAAGTAGTAGCTTCACCGTATGGTTTTTCTACACCTGGTGATGTTGGTTCATAAGCATCATTATCTGCTTGTTCACCCACTGTTACTGGTACTTGGATGTGATCTGTTGAGCCATCTGGATATGTTACTGTTACATCTACTTGTGATGTACCTGGTGTTGTGCCATCTGGTAATTGTGTTGGATCATCCACTGTGATTGTTGGTTGTTGTCCATCTGTTGGATATCCAGGAACTGTTACTGCACCTGTTACATCGTCTGAAGTTGTTGCTTCACCATATGGTTTTTCTACACCTGTTGTTGTTGGATCGTAGTTACGTGTTTCTAATACTTTTACTACGAAAGAATCTGCTGCAACATCATTACCACCTGAAACGATAACGGCAGTGTAAATGTCACCTTCTTGAGCAGTATCTGGTACTACAAATGTAGCTTGTTGTTCCCCATCTTCAAGTGATGTGATATCGCCAGTTTGTTGAACAACATTACCATCTTTATCTCTCCACTCAATGTGTGTTGGTAATGGTGATAATTTTGTACCTGTTAAATCAATATGAACTTCGTCGCCAGCAATTGCTGGTTTATCAGTATTATTGAAATCTATAATTTCAATACCTAAATCAGTTGTAGGTACTAATGCAAAGTTCACGTTATACCACATTGGATTTTGAACTAAGTTTTGCGCTGGAGCTGTTTGTGGTGTCCATGATAAATTACTATTTGGTTTTCTAAATTCAGGACTAGTATATGATGAGTATGAACTTACTACTTCACCATCTGGATTCATAACATAACCATAGATGTAATCGTCATCCAAAGTACCTGATGGGAAACGTAATGTATATCTACCATCTTCATCAGTTTCACCATAAACTGTAGCTGAAATATATTCCGGATGATCAGTTAATAATGTTTTTGCAGCATCTGCTCTTTCTGATTCTGGTAAGCTCTCAACTTGATCTTTATATGCTTGCGCACCTTCTGCAGTTAATGATGACATTACAACTGTATAACCAGCTGCTTCTGGATCATCGATATTATTATTTGGTCCAGTACCTGAGTTTGCTCTATCCCCAGCACCTGTCTCGAACCAAACTTGACCTGAAATACTGTTTTTCGCACTTAATGATACTGATGGCGCGCTTAATGGACCTTCTGTATCATGAATCCACTCTGAACGGTCAGTCGTCATGTATCCACCTTCAGGTTCAATACCCATATAGATACCTGTACGTTGCATGTTGACACCAATTAATGGGAATTGTCCTAAGTTTGAGCTTGTCACAGAGTTAACATATGAACCTGGGAAGAATCCACCAGCTTGACGAATCATAGTCGCCGTATTACCATTTGCTGTTTGGAAATCTTCAATCCATAAACGGTAATATTGTCCATCATTAGCAGTATATAAATGATGTGTACCGTAAGCATCTGTCCATCCATCTCTTAAGTCAAATGCATATGCACCTGGGCCTACTTGAGAACCGTCTAAATCACTTAATTGGTTAGTCGTTTTAGCTACATAAGTTGGTGATACTGCACCGTCTTTATCAATCCATTGTAAGTAAACATTAGTACCTTCTGGCACTGCTGTTAAACCGTTAGACATTGTAGAAGGTGTCCCTTTATCTACAATCCATGCACGACCTGACAAAGTATTTGCAGCATTTGTAGCGTCAGTTGCTGAATTAATGTAACCATTCGCTATTGCATCTGCTTCAATAATTTGTGAATTATTAGTTGTAGCTAATGTTGTCATTTGGTCATTTGCAGCTAATGTAATTGCTTCTTCATTTTGAGGAGCAACTCTAGCAGCAGTTGCTAATGTAGTATTTGCATCTTGCGCGTTAGCTAATTGATTAATCAATGCAAATTGTAATTCTTGTGAAGTTAAGTTGTCTGAATCTAAGTTCAAATTGCTAACTGCTTGTTCTGCATCACTTTCTGATACATTAGCAGCTTGTGCATAATATTCTACTGCTGATTTTTCGTCAGTAACCTTTGTGATATCAGCATCATTTGAAGTTACATTTACACTGTCTGCAGTAGTTTTTTGTGAAGCTGGTGCTTCTGTTGTTACTTCTTCTTTTGTACTTTCTTCAGCTTTTGGTGCTTCTGTTGTTACTTCTTCTTTTGTACTTTCTTCAGTACTTGGTGCTTCTGTTGTTGTTTCTTCTTTTGTACTTTCTTCAGTACTTGGTGCTTCTGTTGTTGTTTCTTCTTTTGTGCTTTCTTCAGTACTTGGTGCTTCTGTTGTTGTTTCTTCTTTTGTGCTTTCTTCAGTACTTGGTGCTTCTGTTGTTGTTTCTTCTTTTGTGCTTTCTTCAGTACTTGGTGCTTCTGTTGTTGCTTCTTCTTTTGTACTTTCTTCAGTACTTGGTGTTTCTGTTGTTACTTCTTCTTTTGCGCTTTCTTCAGTACTTGGTGCTTCTGTCGTTGCTTCTTCTTTTGTACTTTCTTCAGTACTTGACTCTTCTGTTGTTGGTTGTTCAGCTGTTGCTTGTTCTGTAGTTTCTACCCCTGTGTTTGCTGTTTCAGAAGAAGGCTGATCAGATTCGTTTGAGCTACTTGTAGCTCCTTCTTCTGTTTTAGCATCTTCAGCTGCTTTCGCTTCATCATGCGCTGCGCCAAAGATTAGTGTTGCACCAACTAAAATTGATGCTGTCCCTACTGTAAATTTTCGAATTGAGTATTTGTTATTGATGTTCGGCAAAAAATCATATCTTTTCGACTTTCTCACTTATCAAAAATCCTCCCTAATCACTTGTTTTAAAAAGAATAATTACCCTTTGAGAATAAGATATCATCAAACTAAAGTTTGCGCAATCTAAATTTAGAATAATAGAAAAAAATTAAAATAGTAACTAACATTTATTTACATTAGTTTAACATTCTCTTTAAAATTAATTGTAATTGTATACAATTCCACATCTTATATTTTGGATGAAATAAATAATTTCAATATTAAACTTAAAAAATTATAGCGAATATTAGATATTTTATAATTACAATATTTATTACCTAAACCTTTATATACCAACTTCTAATTACATTCATCACAATAATGTACATTAACTCCGCATTCTTTTGTGCCTAACACTTGTACAACTCTTGGATGACCTGTGCTAAATTTAAACCAATCACAACGTAGGAGGTGTCGAATATTCAATCCGAAAATTTAAGCCTTATAACTGAAATGGCCAATAATCCGAATGTTAAAGGCAAAGAATTAGAACAAAAATTTAATATTTCTCGGAGACAACTTGGTTATCGCATACAAAAGATAAACGATTGGTTAATTGAACAAGATTATCCTGAAATTGAACGTACGAGCCAAGGTTTTTTTATCGTAGATGAAAAGGTAAAACAGTGGATTAATGTCCCCACAACAATTAAGTCTACAAACGAGGACCACTTTTACACTTCTGAACAACGTGCTTATCTCATTTTATTAATACTATTTAGAGAAGATGAATTACTTTCGTTAAATCATTTTTCAATAGATTTACAAGTTAGCAAAAACACAGTTCTCAATGATTTGAAACGAACAAAGCAACTACTCACTTCCTATAATATTGAACTGAAATATACTAGGCAGGATGGTTATTACTTAAAAGGGCAGGAATTCGAACTTAGGAATTTACTTACTGCACTTATTGACAAAGTGTTTCAATTAAATATTTCTAAAGAAATGATTCTAAAGTGCCTTAATTTATCTGAAAACGATTTGGTAACAATTGATGAGCAAATAAGTAAGATTGAACAATATTTGGAAAATAAATTTATCGATCAAAGTACTGCAACATTGCGTTACAAACTGTTCTTGATCATTAATCGAATCCAACATAACAAAGTGGTTCACCCATTCTCTATAGAATATGAGGCACTTTCGGATACAGAAGAATATCAAGCTACAGAAATTCTCATTTCAGAACAACATGATATTCCAAGGCAAGAAAAGTTATTTATCACCTTACAATTATTGTCTACAAGCGTACAGTGGTCGGATGTAAATGATGCAGCCTATTTGCCAGATTTAAAAAATGCATTACAAGAAATGATAGCTCAATTTGAAAAACTTACATTTATCACTTTCGAAGACAAACAAGGTCTCATTAATCGTCTAATGTTGCATATGAAGCCAGCATTTTACAGAATCAAATATTCACTTTCTGATATCGATAGTTTACAGAATAGTCTGAAAGAGGATTATAAAGAATTGTTTCATCTTGTAAAAATTTCATCAAAACCTATGGAAGCGATATTAAAGCAACCTATTCCGGATAATGAAATTGCCTATCTGACCATATTGATTGGTGGGACACTTAGAAACCAAGATGAAGATATTGATAGCAAAGTAAAGGCGGTTGTAGTTTGTACTCAAGGTACTTCAATCTCCCAATTGATGTTACAAGAGTTGCGTAATGTATTTCCTGAATTTATTTTCCTTGATGCTTTATCTTTACGTGAATTTAACCATTATGCATTAGATTTTGACATTGTATTTTCTCCAATGCATATCGACACTGATAAAAAATTGCATATTACAAAAGCCATGTTAACAACTCGAGAAAAGCAAGAACTACGGCAACATGTTTTAGGGCAACTCAATAATTCATTTGAGACCGACGTTCAAATCGATCGATTGTTATCTACTATTAGAAAACACACTGAGATTCATGATGAATCTGCACTTATCGATGATATGAAGGCGCAATTTAACGAAATGAATACCTATTCATCAATTAATGCCTCATCTGTTTCAATAAATAACTTGATAAATTTAGAAGATTTAATCACACATAAGCATATCCAATTTATGCCACATGTCGACGATGTTAACGAAGCAATACAGTTAACCGCTTCTCCATTAATTGAATACGGTTATGTAGATCCAAGTTATATCAAACAGATGATAGAAAGCTTTGATGATACTTATATGGTCATTAATCAAAGCATTGCTATTCCTCATGCTGAAAACAAAAGTAATGTTCATCGAACCTGTATGAGCATGTTGATATTAGAAGAGCCTATCAAACTCAGCACGAATCATGAGGTTCATATCTTTGTTGTGATTGCAGCAACTGATAAATTCAAGCATTTACGTCCATTATTACAACTTCGTGATTTGGCACAAGATCAGACAAGTATTGAACAAATTTTAAATTCTAGTACTAAAAAAGCTGTGACTGAAATAATACACAGTTTTTCAAATATAGATTGATAGAGAGGTGATGACTATGATGCAAGATATAAAGATTGATGCCGCTAATATCATCATTGATTTAGAAGCCAGTCAAAGTGAAGAAGCATTAAAGAAGTTATCTAATTTAATGTATGACAACGGTGACGTAAAGTCATCTTATCCAAACGCCATTATAGAAAGAGAAAAATCCTTTGCTACTGGTTTACCAACTGTACCCTATGCTGTAGCAATACCACATACAGACATTCAACATGTAAATGATAAATCGATTGGCATAGCTGTACTGAAGGATACCGTGCCATTTGTCATCATGGGAGAGTTAGAGGAAACAACCGAGGTAAAGTTAATTTTCATGCTTGCTATGGATAAAGAGGCAGCGCAGTTATCCTTATTACAAAAATTAATGGGTATTTTTCAAAATCAACAAACGTTAACCACACTAGTCAACGCAAAAAACGAGCAAGATATTGTGACATTAATCAAATCAGAATTAAGTGACTAAATATATCAAAAATTAAAATAGCGTATGATATACGCAAATCAGGAGGAATTTATTATGAAACAAGTATTAGTAGCATGTGGTGCAGGTATTGCAACGTCAACTGTAGTCAATAACGCAATTGAGGAAATGGCAAAGGAACACAACATTAAAGTAGATCTAAAGCAAATTAAAATTTCTGAAGTCGGTGCATATGTTGACACAGCAGATTTATTAGTAACGACTGCAATGACTCAAAAAGAATACGATTTCCCAGTTATCAATGCAAGAAACTTTTTAACTGGCATTGGTGTTGAAGATACTAAGCAAGAAATTTTAGCTGCTTTAAAGAGCTAACAAGATCAATACGATTTAAATAATCCGTGAAGATAAAATCTACTGCATTACTATAGTCTTTATCTTCACGTCATTTCAAACCAAAGAGGATGGTGTAAAGATGAGTGGATTTGTAGATTTTATAAAAGCATTTCTCGATTTAGGAGCGACAGTTATACTCCCAATCGTCATATTTTTATTGGGCTTATTTTTCAGACAAAAAATTGGAGCCGCATTTAGATCCGGCTTAACGATTGGTGTTGCATTTGTAGGAATATTCTTAGTTATCGACCTACTCGTTAAGAATTTGGGTCCTGCAGCTCAAGCTATGGTGAAAAACTTAGGAGTAAGTCTTCATGTTATTGATGTAGGTTGGCCAGCAACATCGTCTATCGCATGGGCTTCAGTGATTGCAGCATTTATCATTCCTTTAGGCATTATTATCAACATAGTCATGTTAGTTACTAAAACGACGAAAACAATGAACGTAGATATTTGGAATTTCTGGCATTATACATTCTGTGGTGCGATGGTTTATGCCGTTTCTGGTAGTATTTGGCAAGCATTAGTAGCAGCCGCAATATTCCAAATTGTTTGCTTAAAGGTAGCAGACTGGACAGCACCAATGATGAGTGAATTTTATGACTTACCAGGTGTTTCGATAGCAACTGGTAGTACGATCTCATATGTGCCAGGTATCTTTTTAGTAAAAGGTATACAAAAGATTCCCGGCTTAAATAAATTACATGCCGATCCAGATACCATTCAAAAACGTTTCGGAGCCTTTGGTGAATCAATATTTGTCGGCCTAGTACTCGGATTACTTATCGGTATATTAGCCGGTTATGATGCAGGTAAAGTTATTAACTTAGGTATGTCTATGGCAGCGGTTATGGTGTTAATGCCTAGAATGGTAAAAATTCTAATGGAAGGGCTTATGCCAGTATCTGAATCTGCTCGAAATTGGTTAAACAAACGCTTTGGAGATAGAGAAATACACATTGGTCTTGATGCTGCTGTTGCACTAGGTCATCCAGCAGTGATCGCTACTGCATTAATTCTAGTACCAGTCACTGTATTATTGGCTGTTATATTACCAGGCAATAAAGTATTACCATTTGGCGACTTAGCGACCATTCCGTTTATCGTTGCGTTTATTGTTGGTGCTGCAAAAGGTAACATCATTCACTCTGTCATTGTCGGTGCTATCATGATTGCTATTTCACTCTATATTGCTACAGACATAGCTCCTATTTTCACAAGTATGGCAGATGGTACTAACGTGAAAATGCCATCTGGCTCTTCACAAATTTCAAGTTTAGACCAAGGTGGGAACATCCTAAACTATATAATATTCAAGTTCTTTAGCTTATTTAATTAAATAAATTCGGAGTTGATATAACTATGAAAGCACTCGTTAAAACAAAACCTGGATTTGGTAACTTAGAATTGTTAGATCGACCTATCCCTAGCCCTAACTCAAATGAAGTAAAAATAAAGGTCCACTATGCTGGTATTTGTGGTACAGACGTCCACACATATGAAGGCCATTATAAAGTAAACTTTCCAGTCACATTAGGCCATGAATTTTCAGGTGAAATCGTAGAAATTGGCGATAATGTACAAAACTTCAAAATCGGTGACCGCGTTACATCTGAAACGACATTCTATATCTGTGGAGAATGTGAATATTGTCAAACTAAAGATTATAACCTTTGCAAACATAGAAAAGGATTAGGTACTCAACAAAATGGCGGATTCACCAAGTACCTAGTTGCGAGAGCAGATAGCGTTCACACATTACCTGACAATGTCAGCTATCGAGCCGCTGCCATGACTGAACCATTGGCGTGTGCCTACCATGCAGTTTCAAAAATCGAAGTATCTAAAGGAGATATTGCAGTCGTCATGGGACCTGGCCCTATCGGACTATTAGTAGCCCAAGTCGTTAAAAGTAAAGGTGCAACTGTCGTTATAACTGGATTAGATAATGATCAAGAAAGATTAGATAAAGCCAAAGCACTTCACCTCGATCATGTCGTGAACATCCAGCATAATGATTTAAAGCAATATGTAGACAACATTACAAATGGGTATGGCGCAAATATCGTTTTAGAATGTTCAGGTGCTGTACCAGCAGCAAAACAAGGTTTAGACATACTTCGGAAGAAAGGCGCTTATGTTCAGGTCGGTATATTTAAAGACCCTGAAATACCATTCGATTTAGATAAAATTATTCAAAAAGAAATCCGTGTTGTAGGTAGCAGAAGTCAAAAACCAGCAGACTGGGAACCTTCATTGCAATTATTAAGTTCTGGCGCAGTCAATGCCGAAACACTAGTTACAACAGAACTCGATATTAGCCAATGGGAGGAAGGCTACCAGCATATTAAAGGTGGAGACGGCATTAAAGTCTTACTACGTCCTATAGATTAGTAACTACTAGTTAAAGCTATCACAACAATTTAGCTATATAATAAGGAAGTTTTTAACAAGATAACATACTAAAATATTGCTCATCCAGTATAAAGGAGTTGAGAAAATGACTGAAACACTCTTAGATTTCATGCTTGGACCAATGCGAGGTATCACCGATTTTTATATGGAACATTTATTAGTAAATAACGTCATTGTACTGTCCTTGTATTTCATAGCTAGATTATTTAAAAAACGCAAAGCTACTGCCGAATAATTATATGAAATGGAGATGTGACAATTGAAATCACTTAATTTATATGACATCGAAGATTTACGTTTTGAAGAAATTGACAAACCAGTGATTACATCGCCTACAGACGTTATTATTAAAGTGAAAGCAACAGGTATTTGCGGGTCAGATACTTCTCGTTATAAAAAATTAGGACCTTATCAAAAAGGTATGACATTCGGTCATGAATTTTCAGGTATCGTAGAAAATATCGGTTCACAAGTCACGTCATTAACAGTAGGAGACCGCGTAACCGGCTGTCCTGCTATCGTATGTCATCAATGCGCACAATGCGAACAAGGCAACTATTCTAGATGTGAATCACTTTATGTCATAGGCTCACTAGAACCTGGTTGCTTTGCAGAATTTGTTAAACTACCAATCAGTAACGTTTTAAAATTACCAGACAATGTCGATTTCACTACTGCAGCAATGGTCGAACCTTCAGCAGTAGTTGCACATGGTTTCTACAAGACCAACATGAAACCAGGTGCTACAGTGGCAATTATGGGATGTGGCAGCATAGGTCTGTTAGCTATCCAATGGGCACGAATCTTTGGTGCAAGCCACGTCATAGCAATCGATATCGACAATCATAAATTAGATATTGCTCAAAACTTAGGCGCAGATTTTTGTATTAATAGCCAAACTGATGATATAGCAACCACCTTAGACACCATTCCACATCATATTGATGTAGCAGTCGAATCAGCCGGCGCATTGGCTACAATCGGACCAGTATTAACACTGCCTAAGAAAGGCGGAGAGGTACTACTGCTAGGTATTCCCTACGCCGATATTCAACTATCCCGCAAACAATTCGAAAAAATATTACGTAACGAACTTAACGTCATAGGATCATGGAATGGACTTTCCGCACCATTCCCAGGTAAAGAATGGTCATCAACTTTACATTATATGTCTACAGGTGAGCTGAAAATCGAACCTATCATATCCGATGTATTATCTTTAGAACAAGGACCAGAGACATTTGATGCTTTAGTAAATAAAAAACGCGCTTTCGACAAAGTAATCTTCACCCCTTAAGACTAACCTTAGACTCACCTATATTGACGCATGCACCGTTAAGCAATTTTAACTATATACAAAAACCACCATCTTGCCCTCTAAATAATGTCTGACCCAAAAAGTTAGATTTTTAATCCAACCTTTGGGATTCAGTACAAAAATGAGCAAAATGGTGGTTTTTCGTATTATTTATCAAGTTTAAGTATGCCGTCATGCATATAATATACTTTATCGCAATATGCTTTCAATCGTTCATCATGTGTTACTACAATACAAACCTTATTTAATGCTTGTGTCTGTTGTTGTAAAATATTCATTACTTCTAATGCATTATCTGTATCTAATGAAGCAGTAGGTTCATCTGCTAATATGATACTCGGATTTGTATAAAGTGCTTTAGCAATTGCTACACGCTGCTTTTGACCACCAGAAATTTCATTTGGTAATTTATTGGCAATCGATGTAAGCCCCAGCTTTTCT
The DNA here is from genome assembly GCF_029774255.1 of Staphylococcus gallinarum. Lineage (NCBI taxonomy): Bacteria > Bacillati > Bacillota > Bacilli > Caryophanales > Staphylococcaceae > Staphylococcus > Staphylococcus gallinarum. The sequence continues at coordinate 130,908 of NZ_CP069082.1, read as the reverse complement.
AATAAATTTTGAAAGTCTTGCTCAGCAAGCACATTGATTTTTTGCTTTTTTAACAGAGCAAATTGTTGCTTCACTGTCAAAAAAGGTACAAGATTGGTCGCTTGTAAGACAAAACCAATTTCATTCATACGCACTTTAGCTAACTCCGGTTGCTTCATATGTGTAATCTTTTTACCATTTATAGAAATTTCACCTGATGATGGTGTTTGTAAAGCACCCGCCATAGTTAGAAACGTACTCTTCCCTGAACCAGATGGGCCTACAATGCCAATCACTTCACCCTTATTGAAGGTTATCGTCGTATCTTTAACCGCTTCAATTGTCCTATTGCCATCCTTAAAGGACTTTGTTACTTGTTTAAATTCCAACATTTATGTCACTCCCTTATCCTATAGCCTTTAATGGATCTACTTTTCGAACAGTTAATATTGAGAAAAGACTGCCAACGATTGAAACAATGATTAAAGCAATGCCAAATATTACTAATGTAATAATGTTAAAGGAAACTGGTACTGCTGATGGTAAACAAGCGCCGGTTATCAACGTTAATACAAGGCCTAACACTGTGCCTATTAATGAAATAATAAATGTTTGTGCTAGCACAACTTTAGCCAAGTAGCCATTTGTAAAACCTTGAGCCTTAAGCACACCAAATAAACTTTGCTTTTGCAATGTCATCACATATAAGAAAATGCCAATTACAGAAGCTGATATAATAAATAAAAAGACAATCATGAAGTTTAACGTTAAATTCTGCGCCTTATACCCTGGTAATTGTTTAACGAAATTTTCTATAGATACTGCCTCTAAATTATGATTGAGCTTTTGTTGTTTCCATTTACTATCTTTCACCACTAATGCATTGACCTTATCTTTACTCAACATTGGATTAATTTTTGCGATAGTTGCCTCATTCGCAAAGACAACAGGAGAAGCATTATATTTAGCACTCTCACTAAACCCTACTATTTTTAATTTTTCATCTGATTGTGATAATGATAAGCGATCCCCTAATTTAAACCCTTTTTCTTTTAATGTGGCATCTGCTACAACTTCATTATCATGCTTGAATTTATGACCGGAAATTATTTTCGGCATTAAAAACGATTTTTGGGTCACACCGAACAATAATGCGTTTTCCTTTTCCTTGCCATTTGATACAATAATACCCGTCTGTTTCAATGGTGTCTGCTTAGCATATTTATGCTCAATATCTTTCTTATCAATAACTGATTGTGCCACTGTCTTATTAGCATCTTTGTTTAAGATAATAGCATCTGCATGCCACTTATCAATGCCTTCTCTATTCATATTTATCAAGCCACTGGCTAACCCAGATAAAAAGAATAATAAATAACTAATCATAACAAGCACACCTATGATAAGCCCAAACTTCAATTTATTTCTGCGCATTTCATTCCATGCTAAATACATACGTCCACTCCCTAAATAATGCAATTCACTTTAAAAACTCCTACTTTTTAAATCAATTTGTAAATTTGTTTTCACTACATTTATTTCATCTATGTATAACTACTATCTCTAATAATATTAACTGTTAAATCATTAATTTCCCAGAAATTAATATTACTTATAATAATAAATTTAAAAATATTTTTCCGCATTTATATTATCCATCAAGCTTATTCAAGCCTTTTTCCGCTAAAACAAGTGCTAAAACCAGTTGCAAACAACGTTTTGACAAACATTCTATGGGTACTGACAAGTTGGCAGGTGTTATAAAATGAAAAATAAAAAATTATGGCTATCTATTATAGTACTTATTATCTTAATTATATTAATCACTTATTTTATATTAAGACAAATGGACATTATAGATAGCAACAAGCACGACTCATATCAAACTTATACAATTAAAAAAGCAAAGGCATTAAATCAAACAGGAAAAGCCTCTCCTCAAACGATTAAAGTGTATCAAGAGAATCGTGATATTGGATCATACATACGTCCTCAAATTCAAGATAACCAATTTGTAAAAAAAGGCACACCACTTATATACTACGATACGAACAGTAGTATTAGACCTAAACTGGTCAGCGATGTTAAAAAATTTCAAAATTACGTTGAAAAAGATTATACTGCGTTAAATAAAAAACCAAACGATAGTAAGATACAACAGCGCTTAACGAAAGATCAGCAACAGTTAAATCAGGCCCAGCATGTATTAAATTTACATGATAATCAGTCTAGCAAAGATATTTATGCAACCTTTGATGGTACGGTAAACTATATTAACAAAGATGTAGATAAAAACGGCAATATCTTACAACTTGTTTCTAACAAACCTGAGATTAAGACAACTGTTTCTGAATATGATATTGATAAAATTAAGCAAGGCGATTTAGTCGATGTTGATGCCAATAATGGTGGAACCAAAACAAAGGGTAAGGTAATTCAAATCGCTGATTTATCTACAGCAGGACAAAAGAACGTAGATCAATCTAGCAAAGATAAATCCACTCCAATTAACAATACTAACAAGCCCTCCCAATATGAAGTTACAATTGGAAATTTATCTTCATCAATTAAAGATGGCTTTACTGTTAAAACCAAAATACATGTAAATACGGCACAATTACCTGAAAGTGCACTGACAAAGGATAATTGCGTATTCATTGTTGATCAACAAAACAGAGTACACAAACGACCTATTATTACCGGTCATTCAAAAGGTAATATCATCGTTAAACAAGGTGTAAAGGTTGGAGAGAAAATCATCAAAAAGCCTAATGCTAATTTACAAGAAGGACAAAAAATCGAACCATCAGATTCTTAGTTAGTGAGCAATTGTATAAGTCATAATAAAAATACACATAGTTAAATTGATACTGTTAACAAATGATGTTGATTATCTTCAGTGTCATATGATTATGTGTATTTTATTTTGTCATATTATAAATATAGCTTCTCTATATCTACCATCATAACAGCATTTAAACCCCTTTTACACGACTAACAATTAGTTAAAATTATTAAATGTTTTTCGTGAAACATTTCCCTATATTAAAGTAATTTGGATTTGCACAATTCAAGATTATGTAATTTTACTTCATTCTTTTAAATTGAATACAATACGAATATGTAATAGGATATAATACATACTTTAAATTGGACAGGAGTAATTTTTCATGAATTTTACCAAACTAACTGAGTCTGAGTACAAAAGCTTTATAGAAGACAACTTTGTACATTACACTCAATCAGTCGAACAATATCAATATAGACACCAAAAGAAAAATGATGTTCATTTGGTAGGAGTAAAAGACAACAACAAAGTATTAGCTGCTTGTTTACTAACAGAAGCTAAAGCACTGAAATTTTTCAAATATTTTTATTCTCACAAGGGTCCTGTATTAGACTATAGCAATTCAAAGCTAGTAGATTGCTTTTTCAAAGGATTAACAAAATACTTAAAACAACAAAACACTTTATTCGTTATGGTTGACCCTTACATTTTGGAGAATAAGCGAACAGCTGAAGGCGAAATCATTGAAGCATTTGATAATCAAGGTTTAATAAAACAACTACACAACTTAGGTTATCAACATCAAGGCTATTCCATCGGCTATTCCGATAAAAGTCAGATTCGCTGGATGTCAGTATTGGATTTACAAGAGCAAACTGCAGAACAGTTATTAAAATCTATGGACTACCAAACACGTAGAAACATTAAAAAAACATTTGAAATGGGCGTAGAAGTTCGCACTCTTGATTATTCAGAAACAGATACATTTTACGAACTATTTAAAATGGCTGAAGAAAAACATGGATTTACATTTAAGCAAGATCCCAACACCTATTTCCGAGATATGCAAAATATGTATCCACAAAACGCAATGCTAAAAATGGCATACATAGACCTTGAAAAATATCTACAGAAACTAACAGATAAAGATGTATCACTGTCTAATCAAGTGACAGAACTAGAAAATAAACTAGCAGAATCTCCCAATTCTAAGAAAAACAAATCAAAATTAACACAACTTAATCAACAAAAAGATAGTAATTTGAAAAAATTAACAGAAACTCAATCACTAATCGATAGCGAAGGTAAGATGCTTAATCTTGCTGCCGCACTTTACATCTGTACAAAAGACGAAGTGTACTACTTATCAAGTGGTTCAAATCCTAAATATAATCAATTTATGGGAGCATATCGACTACAATGGGAAATGATTGAATATGCTAAAAAACACAATATCCCACGTTATAATTTTTATGGTATTACAGGAGATTTCAGTGATAATGCAGAAGACTATGGTGTGCAGCAATTTAAAAAAGGATTTAACGCACACGTCGAAGAATTTATCGGTGATTTTGTAAAACCTGTTCGCCCTTTCTTCTATAAGATTTACCAATTGCTAAATAAGTAATATTAATATATGGATTCCATACTAAAACGTAAATACTTCCTAAATTATAGGTAGTTATTTACGTTTTTTATCTACTCATCAATGTGTTTCTAATAGCCCCCTGTATACAACAACATTCATATCGTACTTTAAACCCCTCACACATCCCAATAGTTACAAGTCTTAGTTTTACATATGTAAACAATTAAAAACCCTTTATATCAAGCCGTTTATCGACTGTGTATTATTTACATTTCTTTCTCACCACTATATAGCATTTCATTTCCACCTATACTTTTACACATGTAATGCACGGAAATTTACGCCATGCTACTGAATTGTGTTTGGAAATATTAACCTAATTTATAAATCATTTTTTTCAAATTTATTGTTAACAAGCACTTTACAGGTTAAAATAAATTCATTAGCCATCTACAGAAACTGATATCAACTTTCCAATATACACAGCTGATATGGAATGGAATATGCCTTAAATTTAAGGAGGAATTAAAATATGGACACTCCAGATTATCGTAGGTCACAAATTCTACAATTACTTAAATCATCTAAACAACCTATCAGTGGTAAACATTTAAGTGATAAGTTTAATGTTTCCAGACAAATCATCGTCAAAGATATCTCAATATTAAAATCACATAACCATACGATTCATTCAACTAGTAGAGGATATGTCATAGAATATGAAACACAAGGTAAACATTTTAAACGCATCATCAAGTGCCAACATACTCAAGAACAAATGGAAGAAGAATTAACAATTATTCTTGATAATGGTGCTATGGTAGATGACGTCTCTATTGAACATCCCTTATATGGCACTATCAAGAAAGATTTAATGATCGAAAGTCATGAAGATTTACATCAATTTATACAACAAATGGAAAAATATCAGGGAAAGATGTTGGCGAACCTTACTGATGGTCTACATCTTCACACCATTTCTGCCCATACTGAAAAGATTTTGGACAATGCTGTAAGAGATTTAAACGAGCATCATTATATCGTCAAAGATTAAATATATACAGCGACATGAACATTCAAAATTACTGAACAGATTCTAGGTTCTAAGCCGATAGAGTTTAACGTCAATGAAATAACAAGACAACAATAAACTAACTACTTTAATCAACTACGTATACAAGCAAACCTCCAACACAATTCAGAACACCATTTACAGACTGCGACATGATTAATGTCCAGTCTTTTTGTTTATCACTACCTCATAACACATCATATTTAAAAATAATTGCTATGACTTTAATGATGAAACTATACAAAAAATCAAGAAATAACCAACACTTATCCATTTGCAGAAAATCCTGTCTCTCTCAAAAAGTAATATTACTCTTTTTAGCATTTTTTTAATTAGCTATTATGCTTGATTTAACAATATTTCTAGGTTGTTAATAATCCCAAAAATATTAACTTTATAAGAAAACGATTGACTAAGAAAGCGTTTACAATTATAGTTATCTCTAATATCAACTGTTGATTATTTTTTAGTTATTTATTGATTTTTCTTATAAAGAATGGAGGTTTTTATTATAAAACACTCAGATATTGATAGAAAAAACAGGAAGATGCTCAAAATCACAGTGATTTCTACATTAGGTGGTCTGCTATTTGGATTCGATACAGGTGTCATCAATGGCGCATTACCTTATATGTCACTCTCTAGCCAATTAAATTTATCACCTGCTACTGAAGGATTAGTCTCAAGTTCATTAATTTTTGGAGCTGCTTTTGGGGCAATATCAGGAGGAAAGCTGGCAGATACATTTGGTAGAAAGAAAATGATAATGTGTTTGGCCATTATTTTCTTCTTTGCCACATTAGGTTGTGGTTTATCTCCCAATGTCTTTTCTATGGTCACGTTTCGAATCATTCTTGGTTTAGCAGTGGGTGGTGCTTCGGTCATTGTTCCGACTTTCCTATCAGAAATGGCAGCAAAGGAACAACGAGGCAGAATGGTTACTCAAAATGAACTCATGATAGTGACAGGCCAACTATCAGCTTATGTCATTAATGCCGTTTTGGGTAATGCAATCGACAATCCAGGTATTTGGCGTGTTATGTTACTCGTTGCAACTTTACCGGCTGTTTTTCTTTGGTTTGGTATGTTGACTGTCCCAGAAAGTCCTAGATGGTATGCAAGTAAACACAAATATTGGCCCGCATATAACATTTTACGTTCTTTAAGAGATGAGCAAACAGCTGAATCAGAAGTACGCGAAATCAAAAATCATATCGATAATGAACGTCGCTTAAAATCAGATTCAAACATATCATTTAAACAAGCATGGGTTCGACGCATTCTTTACATTGGTATCGGTATTGGGATTGTACAACAAGTTACCGGAGTGAATTCAATCATGTATTACGGTACTGAAATTTTACGTAATGCAGGTTTAGCAACAAAGGCAGCACTTATTGGAAATATCGCTAATGGAATTGTCTCAGTATTAGCTGTTTTCGTCGGTATTTGGCTATTAGGAAAAGTAGGCAGAAAGCCAATGCTACTCGTCGGTCAAGCTGGGGTAATAGTCACGTTAGTCTTACTTGGTATATTTCCAATATTTTTACAGAACAGTCCTGCATTTCCATTTATCGTATTATCATTAACTGTAACATTTTTAGCCTTTATGCAAGGCGCAATAGCACCAGTAACCTGGCTCATGTTATCAGAGATATTCCCACTAAAGGTTCGTGGCTTTGGCATGGGTGCTAGCGTCTTTTTCTTATGGATGGCCAATTTCACAGTCAGTCTTGTTTTTCCAATATTACTAGGTCACCTTGGACTGTCTAATACATTTATCATCTTTGCATTATTAAATATCATGTCCATTATTTTCGTAAAAATATTCTTACCAGAAACTAAAGGCAAGTCGCTCGAAGAAATTGAAGACTACTTTAAATCTCAGATTACAACAAAATCACAGCGTACTAAAAAAATTGCAAAAGAACCCAAATTATAAAAGGAGGAGTTAAATGAAACTTTCATATTACACTGACAGTCTCGCTCACCTTTCATTAGAAGAAGTCTTGCAAAGAATTACCCAACAAGGTGTCTATCATATTGAATTAGCAACTGGTGGTTGGTCTCCCGCGCCACATCTCAATCTCACTGAATTACTAACTAGTGAGACCGCAGTCTTAAAATTACAAAATCTGTTAGCCACTTACCAAGTAGAAATTGTGGCATTAAACTGTTCTGGCAATCCGTTAGACCCTAGAGACATAGGTAAACAACATCGTGAAATCACTATTAATACGTTTAAGTTAGCAGAAATACTAGGCGTTAAAAAAATAGTAATGATGAGTGGATTACCTCCTGCTACACCCGGAGATACAATGCCGAACTGGATTACCACTACGATGAGTTGGCCACCCGAATTGAAAGAAGCACTTACCTATCAATGGGAAGAAATCGCGATACCTTATTGGCGAGAACTTGTTCCAATTGCTAAACAACATGGCATTGAGAAAATCGCACTTGAAAACCATGGCACACAGCTCGTATACAATCCCGAAACTTTACTTAAATTACGACATGCTGTAGACCCTATCATCGGCATGAATTTGGATCCAAGTCATATGTTTTGGATGGGCGGAGATCCCATCCAATCTGCACGTAAATTAACAGGTGCAATTCATCACATGCATGGCAAAGATTTAAGAATTGAAGAGGGACCTGCTGCTTTAAATACAATATTAGAAACTAAAGACATTTATGATACAAAAAATAGGGCTTGGAACTATGTTGCTGTTGGTCATGGTCATGATTTGCAATGGTGGAAGTCATTTTTCTCAGTTGTTCGGATGTGTGGTTATGACGACTTCGTCTCCTTAGAAATGGAAGACTTTACTATGTCTCCAGAAGACGGTGTAGATATTTCCATTAAAGCATTACAACAAGTTGTCGTATAACAAATTTAATAATTAGAGTATGAGAGGAGTCTTGTATATGAATAATGGTGAAAAGAAAATGGAGAACGCTTTACGTTGGGGTATGATTGGTGGAGGAAGAACAAGCCAAGTTGGATATAAACACCGTAGCGGTGCACTTCGAGATCGAACTTATGAACTTGTTGCAGGTGCATTTGATATCGATACCGAACGCGGAAAATCATTCGGTATAAACCTAGGTGTAGACCCAGAGCGATGTTATGATGATTATCAAACTTTATTAGCAGAAGAAGCCAAACGTGATGATGGTGTAGAAGTTGTCTCAATCGCAACACCAAATGGAACACACTATGAAATAACTATGGCTGCCTTAGAAGCAGGATTACATGTGATTTGCGAGAAACCACTTGTATTTACTACACAAGAAGCCGAAGATATTAAAGCCTTTGCTGAAAAGCAAGGACTAATTGTCGGAGTCACATATGGATATTCTGGCAATTCAATCATTCTTCAAATGAAAGCCATGATTGAACAGGGTCAAATTGGCGATATAAATTTAGTCGAAATGCAATATACCCACGGCTATGCAGGAAACGCACAAGGAGATAAGGATAATGCAGCCCAAAAATGGCGTGTTGACCCTAAGATTGCAGGTCCAACATTTGTTATTGGCGATCTATCCATACACACATACTATATTTCTAAATTAATCATGCCAAACTTAAATATTAAAAGATTATTGTGTGATCGCCAAAGCTTTGTAGGTAGCCGTTATCCTTTAGAAGACAATGCTTATATTATGATGCATTATGACAATGGTGCTGTCGGACGTATGTGGACCTCTGCAGTTGATGCTGGTCAAATGGATGGGCAACGTATTCGCATCGTGGGGTCTAAGGGAAGTCTAGAATGGTGGGATAGTGCTCCAAATGAATTACAATATCAACCACAAGGTGCTCCAACTCAAATTCTTTATCGTGGTGCCGAATACTTAGATGATTCAGCGTTACAAAATGAAAGACTCGGCATATTACACCAAGAAGGTTTAACCGAAGCTTGGGGTAATATTTACTTAAATATTGCGCTAGCAATTGATGCCAAAAATCGTGGTGATGAAACAGCTCTTGATCAAATTATCTACCCAGATATTAATTCCGGGATTGAAGGTGTACGCTGGATTGAAAATTGTGTTGCCTCAGCTGACAAAGGGTCACAGTGGGTTGACTATCAATAAAAAATACACAAAAATAAGCCTCCCTTAATTAAGGAGAGTCTTATTTTACTGTTTCAATTAGTTGCCCATAATGCTTAATCTTTGTGGCATAATACTAAAGCCTCATAATGAATGCATTATGTCTATTTTACGCTAAAATTTATTATTATATTTTAGCGCTACTTCGCGTTTAAATTTCTAAGAAACGACTGTTTCATTCTTAACCAAATCATTAGCGATTCCCATCCACATTTGTCTTATTTCATCTGTCGTTATTTGCGTTTCCGTAGCATCTGTGCCGACAAAATCACCATGATCCCAGTCATGTTTTACAGGCATAACTTGCCAAATTCCCCTTTTTACTTCATCTGTTGCCATCATACTTCTTTGTCCAAATGGATATTGTGCAGAAATGACTGAAACTAGGCCATCATTCTCTCTCCACGCCTTATCCTCAACCTTCCCAATTACATTTCCAGGTACGGTATGTCTCAATGTCATATTGATGTCGGCTTTTTGCTTACCGTCAAACGTTGGTCTTGTTGATTCGCCACTATACGATTTATAAATAATATTTGGATTGAGTGACGTTTGTTGATTTAACTTAGTTGCCCCTGCACGTGTTAAATCATAAAATCCATTATCATCTGTCTGCCATATTTTACTTTCATTTTTAACTCTTTCAACATAATCGATATACGTTTCATTTTCACGTTGCTTTAGCCCCCATTGACTTAATCCAAAGTCAATATCTGAATATTTATTTCCCTGAAACTTGCTATAATCATATACAAATTGTCGAATTAGCGCTTCATTTCCTAATAAGTCTGCTGCATATGTACCATTATGAGGCGAAGCTACAGTTGTAATTGAAGTTATCATATTGTCGTGATCACCTTGATAAAGGGGCGCAATTTTACCACCGTGCTGCCGCTGATAATCAATCTCTTCCTGACTTCCATTTCGTAATAAAGATTCTAGTTGCCGAACCGTTTGCCCTCCCATACTATGACCGACAAAATGTATCTTTTGACCAGGCTGCCAGTCCTTATATACACCTTCGTATGTTTTACCGTATCGTGCATGCCCATATTTAGCTGCATGTACAGCGCCATAATCTACGGTACCGCCTTTAATATAATAATACAATTCCACAGCACGATCATAATTACTACCAAACGCACTAATACTTGCAACATAGTTTTCATATCCATTATTTGTTAAATCTTGGTGAATATCTAACCTTTTTCCTCCCCAATATAAATCATTCGAATCCGGATTATTGTCACCTGTAAACCCATTGAATCCATGTACTAATATAATAGGATCTGTATTCTTGTACCGAGTTTGTTTAGCTACACTGTTACTCTGTTCAACTATGGGTGCAGTATTGTTCATTAGTGACTGTTCATTGCGTCGATTACTAATCTCCCTTTGTATATTGGCCTGTTCGTCATGACTATTATGATTAGTATTTGTCGCATGCGCATTAATCTTCATCGAACTATCTTCTAACTGGCTCGATGAATGATGCTGCTCATAGTTATCATTGCAATCGTTTTGTTGAGTTCTTGGTTGCATATAATGGTAACTTTCGGTAGCGTATTTCGTTCTATTTTGATTATTTGATAATTCACTACTTGTTTGATTACTTATAAATTGTTGTGCTTTATGCTGATTATTTTTATACTGTTGTGCCTCTATATCTTGAATACGCCTATACCTTTGGGGATATTTTCTTTTGTTTACATGTGTAAACACCGGGTTATAATCTGTAATATACTCATTTGCTTTCAGTCGATTCGCGAGTGCAATATTATCTTGAGTCGTGGATGTTGTTCGTGTTGATTGTCTCTCCTCATTACCTTTGTCTTCCTTCGCTGTGTTATCAGTTTGCTGGTTATTTTCAATTTTCGATACAGATTCATTTGCATCTTTATTATTAGTAGTCAGAGACTGTTTATCGCTGGAAAATGCATTATCCTTGTTACTTTTTGAGTTTTTATTCTGTTCTAAAGAGATATTTTGTATGTTTTCTTTATTTACACAATCGTTTAAGTGCATAGTTGTGTCTTTTGTTGTCGTTTCATTCTGTTGATTCAATGACTTGGTATGGTTATGTATAGCAGCGTATTGCGCATTAAGATGCTGTTTATTTCCATTGTCCTTAATGAAGGGTTGTTTATTCTGTGTCGCACTCTTAATATTCAAGTTGTTATTTTGTCTATTTTTATTATCAAAATTCTCATTTGCACTAGCAATACTTCCACTAAAAGCCAATATTATAGTTGATATAACTACTGATGATACACCCATAGTGCCTTTTCGGATACTATATTTATTTTGTCTCATCTGAAATCTTCAAGCCTTTCTATAACTGTTTTCAAACTTACAAGCTACCTTCACTATATATTGTACAAAATAATTATTAAGTAAAAATGAATCTCTTTAAAATATTAGGTTAACTTAGACGTTTGAAAGTTATAGAAAAAATATCATTTTACTATAAGTACATTCTATTACGTAAAACTCAACTTTTATTTATAACTCTTTCAATTTATCAGAAATTATTTATTGACTTATATCATTTAAAAATCTATAATCAAAATATAAATAGGAATGATTCCTATTTATAAATTAGGGTTGTTACATTCATTTTTATACATTTCCCTCTAGGGATAATTTAGTTCAATAAAATCGTAGATCTTTACGCGGGTCTACGATTTTATATTTATTTCCTGCCAATTACCAATTCATACGTTTAACCAAAATAAGCAATGCGACAACTTTAACATTTATTGCCTCAATAGCAATTGCTTTATATATCTACTAAATTAGGTCATTAACAACAAGTCATACATTATATTTAGTTAGCTAAAACACGCATTCTTATAACATTTCGCAATAAACTATTTATAAAAAGGAGTTATACATATGATACTTTCAGATACTGACATTAAACAGTTCTTACAACAAGGAAAAATAGAAATCACTCCGCTTCAAACACACCATATTGAATCAGCATCTATTGATTTAACATTAGGTAACCATTACCTGTTTCCACAACAACCTCAAGATTTAAAACAAAATATTTTGGAACCCGTTTACTATAAAGAGATTAATGCACATAAAATAACAATTCCTGCAAAATCATTCATATTAGCTACAACCAATGAATATATAAAATTAAACAACGAATTAGCAGCATTTGTTGAAGGGCGTAGTTCTATTGGACGTGCAGGATTATTTATACAAAATGCTGGATGGGTTGATCCAGGATTTCACGGAAATATCACTCTAGAGCTGTACAATGCCAATGATTTTGACTTAATAATTCAAGAGAATATAAGAATCTGCCAAATTGTTATCGCCCAAACACTAACACCTAGCACCCGACAGTATAATGGTAAATACCAAGGTCAACACACAACAACAGGCAGTATGAGCTTTAAAGATATCGAAGCAAAGGAGGTGTAAAGCAAATGGATATTGTCATTATTAGTGGCTTTCTAGGAGGAGGGAAGACTACCACCCTGAATCAATTTATCGAAAGTGCAAGATCTCAAAATCAAACACCAGCTGTAATTATGAATGAATTTGGTACTCAAAGTGTAGATAGTCACCTTATTGATAACTCAATCGGCTTGCGTGAAATTATTAATGGTTGTATCTGTTGTGAAATGAAATCCAATGTTACTAAGCAACTACACGATATTTATATTGATTATCAACCAGATATTGTCTTTATTGAATGTAGTGGTATTGCGCATCCCCTTGAAGTTCTAGACGCATGTTTAACACCTGTACTAACACCATTTAGCAATGTAGTCAGCCTAACAAGTGTCATTGATGTGCAGTTGTATAGTAAATTACCTCACTTACCCGAAGATATACAAAATTTAATTATCGCCCAAATGGCACATTGCTCAAACTTTGTGCTAAATAAAAGTGATTTAATTACTTCCGACCAATTATTAAAAGTGATTGAAACTATAACTACGCGTCATCCAGATATTCCTTACTTTATTACAAGTCATGGTGAGGTAACACTTGATCATATAAAGAGCAATAAATTAACAAAAGACGAACGCTTTAACGGTGGAAAAATAATCCATAGTACACTGGGTCACTCAATATTTTATTTTTCACACTCCTGGCATAAACAATCTTTTATAAATTGGCTTCAAAACTTACCAGATCATATTTACAGAGTCAAAGGCTTTCTAACCTTTGATGACAGTAATGTAAAAAATTTAATCCAGTATACAAACAACCATTTAAATCTTGTATCGTCCCATCTCAACATTGATGATTACATAGTAGTCATTGGCCATAATATTGATAAAGTACAGCTTAGTCATTCTGTGCAACATTATCATAAATTAAATGTCACATGATTGTTACGCATGAATAAACTCAAATATTATTGCTTTCTCCCATACTTACTTTCACGAATAAAAAACCGTACTTCCACTGCTATATCAATTAATTGAAGTTTGCATGGCGTACGGTTTTTATATTATTGCTTGGGAAATAATAATTAATTGATAAGGGAGAATATGACAATTCTTGTATGACCTTTTTATCGTCTAATCATATTCTCTCAATGTAAAATTTTTCTGCTTTTGGTAAGTTTGTCGAAACTTTAATGGAGACATTTTATAATGTATTCGAAAACGCTCAATAAAGTAACTTATAGTACCAAATCCACAAATATCACTAATTGAAGTAATTGATTTGTCTGTGTGAACAAGTAATTCTTGTGCGATTTGTAATCGATATAATAATAAATATTTCATAGGCGATTGCTTAGTGTATTTTCTAAATAATTGATTACAAAATGATTTACTAATATGTGCATGAGCAGTTAAATCCGAAATTGTGATTTTTTCACCGTAATGTTCATGTATATAGGTTAATAAACTATTCATGTTATTAAAGTCTTCAGCATTCGATAAATAATTTGCCCCTTCAAATTCATATACAATACCCTCTATTACTTGGTTAATTAAGTTTACCGCATCAAAATAATTCGTCGATGTCGATTCCTTAACTAAAAAATCATTATCTGTAGGTATTTCATTTAAAATGGCACTAAAATAACGTGAAAATTGGCTCGTGATAGGTAATTTATAATATGTAAATGATTCATTATTTAATATAGGATCAATATAATCTTCGATAATTTGAGCATTTAAAAATTCCAATTCAAAATTGATACACAGTGTTTTGGCATCTTCTTTAGTTGAATATGAACTATGCAACTTATTTCTATTTATGAAAACAATATCTCGACTATCAACTGTTAGTACCTGTCCATCAATTAAAAATTCCAACTCTCCTTCATAAACCCAGCTTATTTGTAAATCATTATGCCAATGCAACGGCATAAAATCATGTCTTTCAAAGTCAAATTCAATAATGTATGGAATTATAGAAAAACCAACAGAATGATAAGCAACATGCTCTTCTAAACTCTCATTTATATTGATGGGTAAGTCTCTATTCATTCCCTTCGCCCCCTTCAAATCAATTTCGACACAAAATCAAAACAAGTATTTTTACACCTTGAATTAAAGCTTATTATAACAATATTCTCACCTAAATATATATACACAACGCTTAAATTTTGCTTTTCTATAAAATCAATAACGATAAAAATGGAATGGATGCTTATAGTTTTATCATGTCTAAAGCTTTATGATAGCCACATAAGTAGTCATTAATTATTCATTTATAAAAACAAAGGGGGTATTTAAATGAATTTTGATTTAAATAAGAATAGTCAACGAATTATTGCTGATTTACAAGAATTAGCTACTTTAACGTCTGACGAAAATGGTGCACAAAGAGTAGCATGGACACCCATATGGGAAGAGGCCAGAAATTGGTTTTTAGAAAAAATTAAACCTCATACTACTGACATATTTAAAGATAGCGCTGGTAACATGTGGTTTAAACTTCAAGGTAAATCTGACAAGTCAATTATTATAGGTAGTCATCTAGATAGTGTGCCAAATGGAGGATGGTTAGATGGTGCTTTAGGTGTCATTTCAGGTTTAGAGGTCTTACGTCATTTTAGTGAGGCACAAATCGTGCCACAACATTCCATTTACATTGTAGATTGGGCTGATGAAGAAGGTGCTAGATATGGATATAGCTGTTTGGGTTCATCAGCAGCAAGTGGGTCAGTCAATATCTCTGAATTTACTAACAGAGTCGATAATGAAGGCATTCCCTTTAAAATGGCAATTAGCAAACATGGATTAAACATAGACACATTTACAGACGCTCACAAAACCTTTCAGAATAAAATAAATGAACTAATTGCATATTTAGAATTTCATATTGAACAAGGTCCAGTACTTGAACAAAGCAATAAAAATATTGCTGCTGTTTATGGTACAGCTGGTGTTGAACGTTATTATATAGACTTTAGTGGACAGTCCGCACACGCCGGTTCATTTCCAACTAAAATGCGCCAAGATGCATTTTTAGCTGCTGCAACATCTTCATTAAAATTTCGTGATTTAGCACTCAAATATAATGCTGTTTGTACGGTTGGCGAAGTAAACGTTACACCCGGCGTCGTAACCATTGTTCCTGGTCAATGTACCATTTCCATTGATATGAGAAGTATTAACAAGGATGATTTAGCTGCAATGTTATCGGAAGCGCAAAATATATCTCAAACTTCTGCTCAGCAATTTGATTGTACCGTCTCTTGGAGAAAAATTTACAGTGTCTCCCCTCAAATATTTGATAGCAATTTAGTAGATATTTGTAAAACAGCAGTAGCAGAAGAAATAGGAGAAAGTAATCAAATGTATTCGGGACCCTTACATGATGCTGTTGAAATGAACAAGCTTATACCCACTGTGATGATGTTCGTTATGTCTAAAAATGGGATTTCTCATGATAAAGACGAAGACACACCTATTAATCAATTAACCACTGGAATCCGTGCATACTTACGCTTAATTGATAAAGTTTTAAATTGAGAATAAAAAATATGAAAGGAGTAAATTCATGAATATTGTATGGCAATCCAATCAATTTCAATCTACATCTATACCAACAACAGTATTTAATTCGTTTAAACCATCAAATTTAGAACAAGTTTTAAATTTTCAAAGTACTTTGCCCAACTATAGTCAAACACCTTTATATCATTTGGATAATTTAGCTAAACACCTTGGTGTAGCATCAATTGACGTAAAAGATGAATCAAAAAGATTTGATTTAAATGCATTCAAAGGGTTGGGTGGCGCATATGCGATGGCAAGCTATTTTGCCCAAAAATTAAACTTGGATTTAGGCAATATTACCTTTAATAAGCTTATGGAAGTCATTAAAGATTTAGAACCTGTTACTTTTGCAACTGTCACAGCAGGAAATCATGGTAAAGGTGTCGCATGGGCAGCAAAAACATTCGGTCAAAAAGTGAAAGTTGTATTACCAAAAGGATCCTCTGTTGAACGTTTGACAGCTATTCAAGATTTAGGTGCAGAAGCCTATATATCAGATTTAAATTATGATGATGCTGTTGTAGAAATTGCTAAACAGTCAGATGAACAAGGGTGGATATTATTACAAGATACTGCCTGGGTAGATTATGAAACACTGCCATTAGCTATAATGCAAGGTTATTCAACTATTGTTGCAGAATTAATTAAGCAACTAGATAGAAAGCATATTTCTCAATATACACATGTTATTTTACAAGCTGGCGTAGGATCCTTTGCTGCTGCAGTTATAGCTAGTATTTATAATCAAACTGTACCTGATCCACCAAAGTTTATTATTGTCGAACCTAATAAAGCTGATTGTATCTTTACTTCAATAAAAAGTAATGACGGTATTCCTAAACGTGTTAACGGTCCCTTAGATTCAATGATGGCTGGTCTAGCCTGTGGCGAACCCAGCACTATTGCCTGGGAAATATTAAAGCCAACCATACAAGCTACATTCTCATGTAAGGATGTTATTAGTTCCATTGGTATGAAACAATATGCTAATCCATTAAACAATGACCGCTCAATAATTTCAGGGGAATCAGGCGCCTTACCATTAGGTGTCCTTATAGAAATTATGACTTCAAAAGCGCTATTTAACGCGAAAGATTCACTCAAACTAGATAATTCATCAAATATTTTACTTATTAATACTGAAGGCAATACAAACCCTAAAAATTACGACGATATTATACACAACAAACTATTTTAAAAGGAGTAACATTTATGAAATTTATTACTACAAATGAAGCACCTCAAGCAATAGGACCTTATTCACAGGCAGTTCAAGCAGGAGATTTCCTTTATATTTCTGGACAGTTACCTATCAATCCTAACACAGGCAAATTTATCTCAGATAACATTGTTGAACAAACAACACAAGTTATGAAAAATATTATCGCCATTTTAACTAGTCAAGGTTTATCTATTAAGAACATCGTCAAAACTAATATCTATGTAGTTAACTTAGCACACTTTAACGAAATTAATGATGCCTACGGTACATTCTTAAATGATCACAAACCCGCCCGAGCAGCTATTGAAGTTAACAAACTTCCTAAAAACGCACAAATTGAAATTGAAGCTATAGCTTATATAAAGCAATAAGTTATGTGATACATTAATTATAATAAAATAACAAAAACTATAAATAACTATCTAACCTCAAAATATTAGCAAATAATATAATTGTTAACTCTATGCACTTTTAAATAGCGTGCATTATGCAGTTTCAATGTATATTCATAGCTATTTATGACGCATTTTTACAAGACTCTGCGAGGAACATTGTCAGTTAAACAGCATCCTAGGAACGCGAGCAAACAATAAAAAATATGATAAATCAAATAGCCATGAAATGAGTTAAATAACTTATTCCATGGCTATTTTTCTAATGTTTATATTTCAGCCTTATACTGTAGTTTTAGCAATATTTAACGAGAGAACAATACTAAAGTAAAAGTAAATATCGAAAACTCATTATTACAACTTTACTATCTACACATTTCTGCATAGATCAACTTTTTCTTAATTAAATATATTCCACTACACTTTATATTTTTATCGTCTAATCATATTCTCTCAATACATTCGCCCACATTTTACGAATTGTATCATTCTTTGTTTCTTTAAATATGACATTAGGCTTTAAATTGGGATCTTTGTCATTACTATCCTTATATGCAAATCCAGTCGATAAGGTTGTATGGTCATCACCTTCAAAGGTATACTCATATACCTTACCGTTATCTGCAAATAAGTATTTCTTAATAGGATATGTCGTATTAGCTACAGATTTATAACCCTCAATATTAGTCAGGTTTTTTGCTGCATCATCTAAACCGATGTTTCCAGTTTTAGATGTATAAACTGACAGTCCAGTTACATTATGCAGTTTAAAGTGTTTAGCGCCTGGTTTGTCATTATTTATAACTTGAATCTCACCATCAGTCGTTGTAGCATAAAAATCACTTTCACTATAACTGCCATTTCCTACATAACGATTCGAAACTGATAATTTTTGTTCTTTAGCATATGCAACGACTTTATTCGTTATCGCTTTATTTAATTTGTCTTTATCATGTTGCGTTAAATTTTTAGTTTGAGTTGCTTTATCTTTCAAATCAGTCTTAGCTGATCCTTGTTGTCCTTGGCAACCTGCCATAGTAATCATCATAATAATAAATAAAAGACTATAAATGAATTTATGCATTCAAAAACTCCTAACTTACAATCACTAACAAGACTGACTTTATCACTGTAAAGTCGTCACTTCCTCTGTTATAACAAACTTTACTTTTTAGCTTTGTCATCTTTCAATATTCCAAATTCATCTACCAATTTAACTTGGCGCTGTTCTCCTTTACTGATATCACCATATAATTGATAAATTTTTACTTTTAACTTATCTCCTTCAACTTCATAAACAGAGAAATTTTGTTCAGATGCATTACGATCATTTTCATGACTCTTTTCAAAGGCCTTAGATTTATGTGGCTGTTTTCCTAATGCAAACAAGCTATTATAGTGATCTAACTTATCTTGTGTTAAGTCACCTAATTCTGGACGTACTTTCTTAATATGTTCTAAGGATCTATCGTAAATATTGTCATATGCCTTAGTTCCACCAGTATTAGGTAAAACATATACAGAACCCTTAGGATTATCATAGTACTCTACATTATCATCTCCAAGTACTTGTTTCGCATCCTCTTTCTTCGCATTTACAAAGCTATTTTTCGTTGATGTATGCTCTAAAGGATGTGTGCGCGATAACACATGGTCATGACCTTGCAATACTAAATCCACGTCAAGTTCATCAATTTGTTTTGTTAACTCGTCACGAATTTTACGCACATCCTCATCCGATAATGCATGATATGATTTTGAATACATCGGTTTGTGTAGATTTAACACGATCCAATTGGCTCCATTTGCTTTAGCTTTTTTAATATCTGATTTAATCCATTCCATCTGCTCTTTTCCAATTGCTTTTTCATCCGGATTATCTTTAGATTTTTTATTATCATTCGTATTGGCTACGACCATATGCGCTCCATTATAATCAAACGAATAATATGAGCCCCCATTAACCGCATTATTTTCTTTAGGTACATTTACATGCTTGTTAAATGAATCTAACAATTTTCCATCTTCCTCACTTAAAGCATACTCATCATGGTTACCTGCAGCTGTTGCAACAGGCAATGACATAAATGATGGTCGCGATTGCTCATATAAGTCTAACCACTCATCTTCCACTTCTGCCGTTTCAACATAATCTCCTGTATGCAATGCAAAATTTGGATTACCCGCAGTTTGAATTGCTTGATTTAATGTATCTGCACCAAATTGCGCCTCATTTCTAACATGTTCATTCCAAAATGCGTTTTGCGTATCTGTATACTGTACAAATTTAAAAGGATCTCCTTTGCCACCAGATGTTTGGAATTGACCTACTGGACTTTTAGCACCACTGTCACTTCCAACTTTGTAATAGTATTTTGTATTTGGCTTAAGTCCTGTCGCTTTTGCTTTATAATTAAATTCTTTTACGTTAGTCATCTCAGTCTTCCCTTGCAAATCTCCCCTTGTCCATTCAGGACCACTTGCATGTTTATCTGTATAATAACCATTTATTTTTTCTTTCCCATTTTTATTTTTTATAGCTTTTCCTTCATCATCTTTTTCAACATCTGCAAAAATAAAATTACCGTTTTTGTCCCTTTCTATGTATTTAGAAATTACTTTTTTCGTAGAGGCATCAAATGATTTAGCATCACTAAAATCCCCCGTTTCAGAGACCCATACCTTAGCATCTTTAAATTCATCCGTTGTATACCAATTGAATGCCATTTCAGACTTTGTATCTCCATTGAAATTAGTGATTATACGGTTAGGTTCATTCTTTACAGGCACCGGAGCAACCTTTGGTTTATCTTGTGTAACCTTGATACCTTGCTCATTATTATTTGCTTTTTCCGTTGTAGATTGTTCTTGCATTCCCTGTCCTGGTGCACTCGCTTCAGCAAAATTGCTACTTCCCAAGGACATCATCAATACTACACTTGCTGCCCCTGTAGTAAATAACTTCAACATCGACTTTTCTTTTTTCATAAATTAACCTCCTTAATCGTAATGAATCCTATTATATATAAGGAGGTTTAATAATTTGTAAATTTCTTTCATAGAATTGTTAATATAACATTAAATTTTAATATCTAAATACTAAATGATATTTTTAAGAAAATATTTCATTAAAATTAGCTGTTGAATTATTAAAAATTTTTCATTATTTATTGTAGAAATATGATTTTCGATATTTTAAAGGGATGAATCTATATTAATGTTTCTAAAAGGGTCCTTATATAATGTATGATTAGCATTTACTAATGCTTATTAACCATTTAATTACACATGAACAAGTAGTTTAAAATTTTAATAAAGGAGCTCATTACGATGACTTATATTCTACAAATAGATTTCCCTATAACAGGTCCATTCGGTATAGAAATGACTGAAACTTTTTCAGAATTAGCGAGGTCAATCACTAAAGAACCAGGGTTTCTTTGGAAAATTTGGACAGAAAATGAAAATGCACAAGAAGCTGGGGGAATTTACGCATTTACAACAGAACAAGATGCTCAAAGCTATTTAACAATGCATACCCAAAGATTAATTCAACTTGGTATTACAGATAGCAAGCACAAAATTTTTAAAGTTAACGAGGGACTTACAAAAATAACACATAAACATTTTTAAGGATTGCTTTATATCAAGTCAGATATTTTATGATTTAACCTAAAATACAACAGGTTTGAGGACTTTCCAAAATATAATTCTAGTTTCCTGACACAACTTACATTAAGTACATATTGGTAAGTCTTCGGTTTGTCTGTCCGAACACTGAAGGTAGTGACAAACTATTGATATATCAACAATTCCAACCATTATTATCCTTACAAATTAAATTCTATCCAACGTAACGCCATACTATTTATGTTCAAATATTTAATACTATTTCATGTTAATTCCACTCAAAATCATCAATACTTTTTGTCATTTCATACAAGGTTACACACAACATAAAAAGGTATGATTAAACATAGTAGTTTGAAAATTTGAGAGGAGTATTTAAATTATGCATCAAGAATCAACACCAATTAGTAAATATTATTGGATTAAATTGGTATCCATTTTCACGTTGGGTTGGCTCGTTATCTACGCTGCCCGTACTATACTTAATCCTATAATGGGAAATATTAAAGATACATTTACATTAAATAATGCCCAGCTCGGACTCATTATGAGTATCTTTTTCATCGGCTATACAGTGACCCAAATTCCTTCAGGGATATTAGGCGACAAAATTGGACGTAAAAAAATACTGATCCCTAGTATGATTATTTTCGGTATAGCTACAGCAATTACAGGGATCATGCCTACATTCTTATTATTTATGATTGCTTGGCTCATTGTCGGCCTTGCCCAAGGCATGTTTTATGGTCCACAATACGCACTATCATCAGAAGCAATACCTAAACAACACATAACATTGGGTAGCGCACTTATTAATAGTGGGATGGCCTTTGGTACATCTATCGGATACTTTATTTCTAGCTATACCGTGCATGAATTTGGTATGAATTGGCATATACCATTCTTTATAATTGCCATACCTATTCTTATCCTAGCCTTTCTAATGTATACCGTGATTAAGGAACGACCAAAAACACAATTAGTCGACCCAACCACGACAGAAACAAAATTTCAGTTCAGTAGTCTCTTTAAAAATCGAAATCTACTTCTTGCGTATGTCATCATATTCTGTTCGATTTACGGCTTCTTTATGATTATCACTTGGCTGCCATTCTATTTAGAAACTGAACGTGGTATTAACGGTGCACAAGTTGCGTTTGTTGCTTCACTAGTACCATGGGCAGCAATACCTGGATCACTGTTCTTTAGTTGGTTATCAGATAGATTAGGTAGACGACGTCCTGTGTTACTTATAATGTTGCCATTAGCATTTCTATTCACCATCTCTATCGTTTTGTTCGATAATATATGGATATTATACCTTGCCTTAATCGGTTATGGAATTGTAGGTAAAATAAGTACCAATCCAGTACTAATCGCTGTAGTTGCAGACAATGCCCCGAAAAATGCGCTTGGAACTTCATTTAGTGTTTATAACTTTATCGGAATGACTGCCTCGATTTTAGCACCCTATCTAACAGGTTACTTAACAGATATGACAGGAAAAATGGCTACCGGATTCTATTTAGCTGGGGCTTTACTCATCATCGGTCTTATTTCTTCCTTACTATTAAAAGAAAATAAAAAGCAACTATTATCATAGCTTATAAATATAATTGCAGATATACATCCTAAAAATGCCACCCCAAAAAATTAAATCATTTTGAGGTGGCTCTCATTATATTATTACATCGTATTGGTGTTACTCACTCACCTAGAGTTCATGAATAGTTCCATATTTATCTAGACAGTCAGCTTGAAGTATCTGTTCTAAGACAACCATTCCTCTTACAAACAAAACTGATTTCTTATAAATTAAGAACTCAAAAAAAAGCGAAGAAATTTCGTATTATTTAATAAAATAAAAAGGCAATTTCTATCTTACTTTCAATAGAAACTGCCCTTTTCGCTGGTACGTGAATGTTCAAACCAAATCTGTATAATTTTTAACACTTATAAGGATCTTCTTGTTTTTGATTATTGTTAGCATTATTATTTATGCTCTGTAATTCATCTTTAGATTCAAAATCTGATTCTTCCTGGTGCTCAAATGTTTCAAATGAATTTTGCTTATTATGATAATCTTCAGGTTTAGGCTTTCTAACTAATAACATGATGCCTGCTACAATCCATAACACTCCGATTAATGGACTACCAAAAAGTGATAAGGCCCCAATGACGATTAAAATAACACCAGCTGGTTTATTCTTTTTCCCAATCCATAAAGCAGATAAAATTCCCAATACTAACATTATTAAAGCGATAATTACCACTGTAATCAAAAATGCATTAGTAATGAAAAATAAACCACTTGCATCTTCCATTGTCGTTTCATTATCTAACATACTTTGCTTAAATTCTGTCGCATTTAGATTTAATGCAACTAAAAGTCCAGCAAATATTAAGAAATATAGTGCATGTAGGACAATTCCAATCCACGTAAGTACTCTTTCCGCAGTTCGACTAATCATATCAAACGCTCCTTCAATTAATAAATAGTTTATGTAACAATTTTCAAAATATGTATATATCAATTTTAATAAAATCAGCTACTTTTTTCTACTCGCTTTTAAGTATTTACAAAATAATACAATTCAACTAAAAAGATTAAACTGAATTATAAGTCATCCTTATTTTTCATTTAACATAAATTTATCAAAATTTTACAATATTGCTTACTCTGCTTTGTTACACTATTAATGTATTAACACTGAAGGGGGTATTATTTTGTTTAAAACTGCATTTAGTTTCATTTCAATCTTAGCCATGTCAGCCATTGCAACGACAACTACACAAGCAGCAACAGAAAACACACAAAAAGAAGCTACTAAAAACATAGCGATTCATGATATCCAAGGGGAAGGTCATACATCACCTTATGATGACAAAAAAGTAGAAAACGTAGAAGGCATAGTAACCTATAAATATAAATTGAATGGTGGCCACTACTTACATATTCAAACTCCAGATAATAAAAAGGATAATAATCCAAACACTTCTGAAGGTCTTATCGTTTATACAGGTAATCAAGATTACAATACAAAAATTGGAGATTTAGTAAAAGTGAACGGTACAGTCGACGAATATTATATCGATGGTTATAGTGAAAAGAAGAAAACTGACTTACCTGTAACACAAATTAATGCGCGTGATGATAAAGGCGGTAAAATTACTGTAAAATCTTCAAACCAATCATTACCAAAACCTTATAAAATAAAAAATGTACCAACGAAAGTCTCAGCAAATGACCAGTTCAATACATTTGATCGTAATCAATATGCAATAGATTACTGGGAATCGTTAGAAGGTATGCGTGTAGAAACTGGAGATGTTAGAAGCGTTGGACCACAGGAACACGGAGAACTCTTTACCGTATTAGACAATCAACCTGCTGAAACTAAAAATGGTGGCGTACGATTGACCGAAAATAATTCACATGGGGAGCGCATCCCTTTTAAAATGTATGATAATGATGCTGCACGTGATTTTGATGTTGCCACAGGAGATTATTTTAAAGGACCAATTATTGGTTATGTAAACTACGGGTACTCTAATTATAAAATTAATGTAGACTTGGATAATATGAAAAAAGCACACGTTAAAGGCAACACTCAACCAAAGCCCACAACGATAGAGTCAAACAAACAAAAACTAAATGTTGCATCTTACAATCTAGAAAATTTTTCTAATAATCAACAATCCACTACCGAAGATAAAGCAGAAAAAATTGCTAAAGGCATTACAACTCATATGAAGAATCCAGATATTATCGGAGTGACAGAAGTTCAAGATAATGACGGCCCCAATGCCGGCGGACCAGAAGCCAACGAATCATATGAACGCTTAATTAAAAAAATCGAAGAAGCTGGAGGACCTTCGTACAAATATTTAAATATTGACCCAGATATGAATGAAGACGGCGGTCAGCCTAACGCCAACATTAGAGTTGGATTCCTATATAATCCAAAACGTGTACATTATGATAAATCAATTAAGCCAGGGGACGCGGATACAGCCGTATCATATAAAGATGGCAACCTCTCACATAATCCTGGACGTATAGACCCACATAATCCAGCATTTGATGATTCAAGAAAACCATTAGCAGCTCAATTTAAATTTCATGGTGAACAGGTTATTATGCTAGCAAATCATTGGAATTCAAAAAATGGTGATATGCCATTATTTGGTAGTCAACAACCACCCGTATTACAAAGTGAAAACCAACGAGTAGAGATTGCTAAAGCAGTTGGCCGCTTCATAGAACAAGTACAAAGAGATAATCCACAAGCAAACATTATATCCGTTGGTGATTACAATGATTTCCAATGGTCAAAACCAATCAAAACACTAGAAAGCTTTAACATGACAGATATGATGAATAAAGTTCCTGAAAAATACCGTTACTCATATGTTTATCAAGGGAATTCTCAAGCACTTGATCATGTACTAGTATCAAATAATTTAGTAGATAGTACAAAACTTGACCCAGTACATGTAAATAGCGACTTCACCGACATGTCTGGACGCGCAAGCGACCATGACCCACTCGTCGCACAAATAGACTTAAAAAAATCCAAAAATCGTAAAGAATAAGCAATGATGACAAAAATAAAGCTATAAATATAGCTAGTAAATGAGTTTCTACAAATTCATTTACTAGCTTTTTATTTACTATAATTTCGTATTCTTGATTCATTTTAATTAAGTACTTCTTCCACCTTCGAATTCAATATGCATCTCTCTCAAAATCATCACCAGAAACAATCAAATAAATCAATATGATTCCTATTGAGTATTTTCACGGCAAATTAGTTCAATTTATCTTTAAACCCTTTAATTTCTGCTTATGTATTACTATTAATATCATTATAATCACACTATATCCTAATATACTAATCAGTGATGATTCAAAACCAAATTCACCACCCGTTACCAACATATTATTAGAAGTTAAAACATATTGTAACGGTTGATCATCTATCTTATGGTCAGTTATCCATATTAATTGGCTAACATTCCAACATAAATGTATAGAAATGCTTGCCCAAATTGAATTAAATATATATGTTGCTAAACCAAACATAATTCCAACTAATATGCCACTGACTAATAACATGACCAAACTCCACATAGAAAGCGCACCATTAAAGATATGTATAACTGCAAAAAATATTGACGTTATTGATATTGCTACAAAAATATTAGTCTTTCGCTGAATATAACGCATAAGTAAACCACGACAAATCATTTCCTCAACAATTGCTGCTGCAACTCCATTCACAAATACTACCCAAAAAACACTTCTAAAATATTCATTTTGAGAAGTGAAATTTGGAGTGAAAAATTCACCGGGTATACATAATATATAAACACCATAAACTAAAACAGGTAATAATATCGCACATAAAACGAACAATTTATTAAAGCGTGGTTTAGTAATCCTATAAACATATAAACTTTCTTTAAATAGGTTTACAATAACCCACTTCACTACGAAATACGCTAAAAGAATATAAATTACCGCAAATACAATAACTCCAATTCCCCAAAACGGTATTAAGTCCTCAAAAATCGAAGCTAAGCCTTGAGTTATCCCCATAATCAATAACCCTAAAATAAGCATTCCAAATATTTTTATAAATTTCACAATTATCACCCAATCTAAAATGTATTTAAATTGTATAGTATAAAATTGATTTTAGGAATTGGATTTTATGCTATTTATCACAATCCAAAACTTTTCCTTAAAGACAATAGTTGAAACACCTAATAAAGTAATTGCACCACCTACTATTGAAATAATAGTGGGTGATTCACCTATTATTAAATGAGCTAAAATAATAGAGATTACAGGTGTCAAATAAAGAGATATTGTTGCATCTGACACACCAACTTTTTGTATCGTGTACGCTAACGCAATATATGGTAATACAGTAGGAAAAACACCTAAATATAAAACAGAAATGATAGAAAAATAATTAGCTTGACCTAGTTCAAATAAAGCATTTGGAATAAAAATAATAGTAAATATATTACTCCCTATTATTGTATACACTGTTAACGGAATAAACCCATATTTTTTTAAGTATTTTGTTTGAAATGTGAAATATATACTTTCACCTATTGTAGCTAAAAGGGTTAATACAACGCCAATTATCATTACACTTAATTTCTCATCTTCTCCAAAAGTAATAAACAAAATGCCGAGAAAAGCAATTAAAGATCCTAACCATCCAATAATTGTAAAACGTTCTTTAAGAAAGTACTTTGCTAATAACGCTGAAAATATTGGTGTAAGAGACACTAATAAACTAGCTACTCCTGAACTAATAAATAATTCACCGTAACTTAAACCTATATGATAAACAGTAAATCCACAAAATCCTAAAAGTAAAATTACAGGCAAATCTTTCCAATTTGGAATTGGATACTTTTTAATAATTGCATATACTAATAAAATTGTAGAAGCCACAAGTAAACGTAACGCTGCCAAGTTTTGACCTCTGAAGTCTTGTAATGCGATTTTTATTATTGGAAATGCTGATGCCCATAATAATATAGTAATACTAAATGCTAGATTAACTTTAAATTTAGCTTTAAAACCATTCAATATTAACACACCTTTATAATTAATTTGTGTTAATATTAATCAAACAATCATCACGAGTGCACAACCAATTCATACTAAAAAAACCCAACCAATTTTAAGGCGGTGATTAATATCAAATATAAAATGATTGCTAAATATATCCGTGATAAAATTTTACACGGCGATTGGTTCATAGGAATGAAAATCCCTTCTCACAGAAAGTTAGCCGAACAATTCAATGTAAATAGAGTAACAATTATAAAAAGTATTGAATTATTAGAATCTGAGTCCTTTATTTTCACTAAAGAAGGTAGTGGTACATATGTAAATGATTATTTAAATAATCATTCCACCTTTAATAACTGGGCACAGTCAATGGAATGGTCTGCTAAATCAAGAAGTGAATACACAGTACAACTAATAAACAAACTTGAGACAGATTCAAATTTTATACATATAAGTAAAGGGGAGTTAGGAAAGAACTTAATTCCTGAAATCAAATTACAACAAGCTATGATTTCTGTATCTAAGTACATCGGAGACTTATCCTTTGGTTACAATAATGGTTATGGTTATCTAAATTTACGTAAATTAATCGCCAAACGACTACAAGAAGATGGTATAGATATTAGTTTTGATAATATTTTAATAACTTCTGGATCGCTACATGCCATTCAATTATTAACAACAGGATTTCTTAGCCAAAACGCTACAATATTTTTTAATTCACCATCTTATATTGAATCAACGCATGTATTTGATAGTTTCAATATGAAAAAAGTAAGGATTCCATATAATAATTTATATGATTTTAAAAATATTATCGATAATTATTCATTTACAACTGAGGGCGCACTTTATATTGAACCTACGTTTAATAATCCAACTGGAGCGTATTTACCGATAGAAACCCAAAAAGATATAATAAAATACTGCCAAATTCATAATATACCTGTGATAGAAGATGACATATATAGAGATTTATATTTCACAACAAGTCCTATACCATCTATGAAGTCTCTAGATAAAAGTGGAAATATAATTCATATTAGTAGTTTTTCAAAATCTGTAGCTCCTGCACTTCGTATTGGATGGATAGTAGCTTCAGAAAAAGTCATTGAGCAACTAGCTGATATAAGAATGCAAAGTGATTATGGCTCTAGTATTTTGTCTCAAATGGTTATCTATGAGCTTCTTAAGAATGGTGATTTTGACGACCATGTTAATCATCTACGAAGCAAACTAAAAGAAAAGCGAGATTATATGATAGAAATTTTAGCTGAGCATTTTTCTCAAATTGCAAATTGGACAGTACCAAAAGGTGGATTTTTCATTTGGGTAACTTTTAATGAAAATATTAATATCAAACAAGTCTTTTTTGATTTAATAAATAAAGAGAATATCCTCATTAATCCTGGTTATATCTATGGCAGTAAATATAATACTGTTCGCCTATCATTTGCCTATGAAACAGTAGAAAATATACATTATGCATTAATCAAACTTAAACAATATGTAAATCAATATTGTTAAAAATAAAAGCAACAGTATACCAATGACATTACTACAATTATTGAGTCTTAAATGTAAACACTCTCGTCACTTTGATTGAATTGAATCATACGTAGATGTTTTATTAAACTCTCTATTTTAATGTTTAGTGTCATTATGTTTCTGTTGCTTTATTTTACTATTCAAATCTCAATTCAAAGTTAAATTTAATTTCTTTTTCGTTCAATCTGTGCGCTTCTATTAATTCAGGACCACAACTATTAGATCCGATACCACTCTGTGCATAATCTATATATAGATACGTATGATTACTTTCGACTAATTCATCTTTATGCTTTTTATGAGTCAATTCTGCTAATGAATAGTGGCTCGCATTAAAACTATATGGTTGCTCACTCGTTACAATCACTTTATTTATACCATTTGTAACTTGCATAAATGTAGTATTGTTATGACTACCTGTCTCTTGAGGTTTTATGTGCTGATCTCCATTTTCTGTAACCGTCGTATTAAAATAATCTAAATATGTTGCGACACCTTTGTCGCTATAGCTACTATATGGACCATTGCCATAATAACTTAACTGTTCATATCGATCTATAAGTGTAATAGCCATGCCAAGTCTAGGTAAAAATGGTGCAAGGTCATTCTTTTCTAACTGGTAATCCACCTTTAATACCCCTTCATGATTTATTGTCCAAGTCAGTGTGCCCCAAAGAATCGGTGGTACAACATCATTAACGACTACAATATCAAATTTAAGACTGAGCTCATTCTTACTTTCTCGAATTTGGTAATCACGGACACGTGTCGAGGCATCTTCATATCCTGCATACTTCCAGTCAGATACAATTTGAACATCATTATCTATTGGTGCTCTCCATAAATTAATTTTTGTAGGTTCATTTAAGATAATATTTCTTGATTTTATTATTGAAGTTAAATTCGCCGTTTCCTTATCAAAGCTATAGATCCAATCATGAACAGATATATTAACTTGTCGCTCTAATTCTTCGTATTCTATGTGGCTTTGATTATTTCTTTCTAATTCAATATTTCTTCTCTTATAGATAATTTGCTCATACCCTAATTCAAAATATTGTGAGCGAAGCAGTTCATCATTCAATAAACTATATTTAAAAATCACAGTACTCACATTAGAACAATCTACATAATTTGATAGATTTATCACCTGCTCACTATGTGGTTCAAAGTTTTCAAAATGAATTGCCACTTTTGTTCTATCACCGTTTAATTTTGTAATTATAGCTTCAACTAATAAATAATTTTCAATATTTGTAAAATCTAATTGATTTCTAAATGTTAAATATTCACCTTGTTGCTGAATTATTTTTAAAGGCTGGTGCTCATATTTAAATTCATAGTACCCTTCATGTGGTATACGATTTGGAGAAACAATACCATCCACACAAAAATTACCATCGTGTAACTTTTCGCCAAAGTCTCCCCCATATCTAAATACCGCTTCGCCATTTTTGACACCAGTCTGAATCGCATGATCACACCATTCCCAAACAAAGCCACCGATAAAGCTATCATATTTTTCAACCAGTTCCTGGTATGCATGTAAATCCCCAGGTGAATTACCCATTGCATGCGCGTATTCACACAAGATAAATGGCTTATCTAAATGCTCATTCTTCAAATATTTCTCTTCTATTTCATCAGGAGAAGGATACATTCTACTGATCATGTCAACATTAGATAAATCATATTGCTTATCGCGATTTCGATAATGCGTTCCTTCATAATGTAAAGGTCTTGTACTATCCAAACGCTTGGCACGTTCTAGACCTTTAACCATATTAATACCGAATCCTGACTCATTGCCCATAGACCATGATACGATAGAACTATAATTCTTTATTGGAACTATTGATGCTTCTATTCTTTCAATAATAGATTGCTGATATTTAGGATCGTCAGTTATGATATTGAAATGCTCATTCTTATCTTCCCCATATAGTCGAACCACACCATGGGTTTCAATATCTGCTTCACTCATCACATAAAATCCATATTTATCGGTCAGCTCATAAAATAAAGGAGATTTCGGATAATGTGCCGTCCTAATCGCATTAAAATTACCTTGTTTCATTAGTTTCATATCTTTGGCAAATTGTATTTCACTCATTACATAACCCGTATTCGGATCACTATCATGATAGTTCACGCCTCTAAATTTAATAGATTGGCCGTTAATATAAAATTGATTATTTTTTATTTCTACTTGGCGTATACCAATATTTTGCGTAATCACTTCATCATTTGTGGCAATCATTAATGAATAGAGTAACGGACTTTCTGCAGACCATAACAGTGGTTTATCTATTTTAAATTTGCAATAATCACTAACGATATTTTCAGATATAAGACTCCCCGCAGGATCAAATAGTGATAATTTAACATTTTCTAAATGTTGTTTATCTATTAAGTCCACTGCTATAGTTGCTGTATTTGATTCATTATCTACAATAGTTTCGATCTTGAAATCATTCAAACGCGCTTTTGCTCTTTTTAAAATATACACATCTCTAAATATACCTGAATGTCTAAACATATCTTGATCTTCAAAATATGTTCCGTCTGAATACTTTAATACAATTACTTCGATTGCGTTAACACCCTCATGTACATATTCAGTAATATCAAATTCAGATATTGAATGTGCAATCTGACTATATCCCACAAATTGCTTGTTAATCCATACATAAAAAGCACTACCTACACCTTCAAAGTTCAAGTGATAATCACTAACATCGCTAAATTGTTCAATTTCAAACTTACGTTGATATCGCCCACAAGGATTGTTTATAGGAACGTATGGCGGATCAAATGGTATTGGATATTGCGTATTTAAATATTGCAATTGATCAAAGCCATATAAGTTCCAAACCGATGGCACAGGTAACTCCTTTTTCGTTTCTTTAAACAAATGATTTAAACAATTATCGAACGTTTCATAATAGTCGAATTGCCAGTCACCATTCAATAAAGTAACATTTGCTGTTTGATATCTCGTTTCAAGACGATACGATGATTCCCCTTGTTGAAATGGAATATAAAAAGCACGTCTCGGTAATTTATTTATATGTTGCACCTCAAAATTTTCATGATACTGTTGTTGTAACATCTTTAGCATCCTCCTTATTCATACGTTCATTATGTTCTCTCTGACGTTTGTAATAGAGTGTTTGCTCTACATCCTTTAAAAAATCGCCCTTTAAATTAAATGCTTTGTGATATAAAAATGCCGCTAGAAACACAAATATGACAGGCGCCACAATAATCATTACTCTCAATCCATTAATTGTAAGTGCTGTTTGTGATTCATTCGGCGTATAACCCAAAATGGTTAATCCCATTCCTACAATCAAAGCAGCAATAGCTTGTGAAGCCTTTGTTAAAAACGTATTAGTCGATGTAATAATACTTTCATTTCTCTGTCCAAATTTCACCTCGCTATAATCAATAACATCGGCTAATGAAACAGTTGTTATACCTGTCATAAATCCTGAACCAACTCTTAATAAACCGGCACCAATAATAACTGGAATCGTAAACTTTGGAATAATAAATCCAGCTATTAAAATAACTGCTAAACCGGTAACAATTAAGATAATTGCTGTATTAAATGCTTTCGTTCTTCCCACCCATTTTATAAATCTAGGAAGAAATAACAAACCAACCATTTCACATAAAATCATTGAATTGAATATAGAAAATAAATGTTCTGCATTAACCGCATATTTAAAGTAATATATAATCGATCCATTTAATGTTTGCATACATAGATTAAAAGTAAGTAATACACCCATAATGGCTAGTAATTCTTTATTTTTAAATAAAATACGCCCAATATCTTTAAAGTTCACCTTTATTCCAATTTGCTGCTCCATTTCTTTATCCTCAGGTACTTTTATAATCGTTACAGCAATTGTAAAAATAAAGACAGCACTACAAATAATTGCAAAGACAAATATTCCTACAGAATCACTGCCTTTTCCAAACAAATCTCCTAATTTATGAATAAAAAACAACCCAAATGTACCTACTGTAAATGCAGCTAAACTTGCAAAAAATCTAGGAATTACTGAAACTTCCTCACGCTCTCTAGGATTATGCGTTAAATTTGGTAACCATGACCAATAAGGTATATCCATCATCGTGTAACTCATTCCCCAGGAAATATACAAGACCGAAATATACACATACATTGCACTTTGAGGTAAATCAAAATTAGTGAATAACAGTACTGTAATGACTGCATTCACTAGCGTCCCGATAGTTAACCACGTTTTAAATTTACCGAAATTATTACGCGTATTATCAACAATCATCCCCATTATTGGATCATTAATTGCATCCCATATACGTGCAACAAATAACATTACGCCAACAAATGCTGGTGATAACCCGACAATGTCCGTTATGTAAAACATTAAAAATACGCTAACGATATTAAATATCGCATCTTTACCAATTGCACCAAAACCAAAAGAAAACTTTTGCATACCTGTTAAATGTCTATCCATCACATTCACCTCTATTAGCAAATAATATAAAACGCTTACAAATAACTTAAGTTTATTTTACTTGTATAAAACAAATATTATGAATAGCATAATGATGATAATATATGGAAAAATGTTTCATTATTCCTTGAAGTTGTGGTTTTATAGACATAAGAAGCTATAATTTCTATGAAATCGAGGTGTAATGTCATGCAATTACTTTGGAAAAAATTCCAAAAGAAGCACATTGACGCAAATCTAGTTGAATGTGGTATTGAGGTTGGTGTGCCTAATGTAGGTTACCAATATACAGTAATAAAAGACGCCGTTTTACATATTGTTACAAATGGAGAAGGCACATTTAAATGTCAGGATGTGGAACATCACTTAAAAGAAGGTGATATATTTTTATTAAAGAAAGGTGAAACTGTTGAATACTATCCTTCGTTTTCAAATCCTTGGACGTATTATTGGCTTGGCGTGGGTGGAAAGCAAATTATCAATTATCTCAATCGTTGTCAAATTGTTGATAATTACGTTATCAGCAATGAGGATACTTCCGATATTAAAACAATTATTCAAAATGTCTGTGAATTATCTAAATCAGTTGATACACAAAACGGTTCGGACATTTTAATTATACAAAATTTATACCAACTCGTTTATCATTTACAGACATTATTCCCTAAAACATTTTCAACCGAAATAGCAATTATAAATGAAGACATTCAACATGCTGTAGATTTTATCAACAGTAATTATCATAGAAATATAATGGTTGTCGATGTTGCAAATCATGTAAATATAACACGCAGCCATTTATTTAAGCTATTCAAAAAAAATTTAAATTGTTCGCCTAAAGATTATTTAACTTATATTCGGATGTATCATGCATCTCAATTATTAATTAATTCTAATTTAATGATTTGTGAAATCGCCTTAAAAGTAGGTTATAAAGATCCCTTGTTATTCTCTAAAATCTTTACAAAACATTTTGAAATAAGTGCATCAAAATATCGTACAAATTTTTCAAACAGGCAAATATAAGAATTGGGCAATTGAATATTTTTGTTTTCTTTTATAAAAAATATTCAAATAGCGCGATATTTGGGTATATTTTATTTATAAAGATTTATTAACTTAAAATCATACATATAGGGGTGCTTACTATGCAATTTAAATTGAAAGAAGCGGATATTTTAGAATATTTGGAGTTGAATTTTCCACAACAAAAATTTGAAAAAGGTCGGTTGTTGATTGGTCAACAAAGAAGATCTGACTTATCTATTTTCTATTTAGGCGAAGATTTCTTGGCAAATGTAGTAACGAAATTTAACACTTTTGAATATCGTGAAGCAGTACAATTAGACTACGATATGATTGATAAAATCACATTAAAAGACGCCTTATTATTTAGAAAGATGTATATAAAAAGTGGAGAACAAACTTTGAAATTTGGAACTTCCAGAGCGCTATTAGCTGATTTCCAAAATGATAATTATAATGCCTTTATTAAAGGAGAAAAGCAACGCGTTATTTTTGAAAATGGTCAATTTGTATAAAATACAGAATCTGGGACATAAATACTTTGCATTAAGCTCATCAAAGATTTTTGATGGGCTTTGTTATTGTTATCGATACTCAGTATTGTTATTGCTCGCTTACCTAGGGGAATGGTCGAGCCTTGGTCTTGACACTAACCCTACTCCCTCAGGTGTATAGCAAACCATACGAAGTGCATTGATACTATTATTACAAAAAATAAGACACTTTCGTATCATTTAATAACTTCCGCTAAACTAAATTAACGTGGTGTCTTATGTATAAAAAATTAAACTTGTCCCAATTAACTCTACCAATGGAAACTAAAATAAGAAGGCAATCTCAACAGAAATTGCCTTCTTATTCGATTAGCACACTTGAGCTATTAAATATATTGAATTTGGTAATTAAGTTACCTAAACTTGTTAAATCTTCACTAAAATTTTAGCTTGTGATTTATCATTTACTAATTGTTCAAAACCAGACTCCACAATATCCTCTAGTTGAATTTCATCAGTAATCACATCTTTTACTTGTAAATTACCTTCATTAATCAAATCAATTGTTTGTTGGAAAGTAGTAGGTGTATACGCAATCGTAGATGTTAATTTAACACCAGTATTCGTTAATTGCATTGGATGCCACTCAATAGGATGACCGAAGATTGAGACAATCACGACCGTTCCACGTGCTTTAGTCACATCAATAGAAAGTTTGAGTGTTGGCGCTACTCCTGCAACTTCAAATGCTACATCAACACCACTGTCAGTATTATTTTTAATTATTTCAACCGGATCATCTTCACCAGAATTAATGACATGTGTAGCACCTAAATCTTTCGCTTTCGCTAATCTTTCTGGTGATAAATCGACGACAAATATCTTACTTGCACCCGCTGCTTTAGCGGCTACAACTGTTAGCAAGCCGATTGGTCCAGCACCAAAAATAGCTACTGTATCTCCAAATAATACTTCCCCTTCTTTGATAGCTTGCACAGCAACTGCAGTTGGCTCAACTAATGCGCCCTCTTTGTCAGAAACATTATCCGGTAATTTATAAACATTTTCTTCCGGAACATTGGTAAATTCCGCAAAGCCACCATCAGAACCTAAACCTACAAATGAATAGCCATCATACAAATCAATATTTTCTTCCTTTTCACGCTTTGAAACAGTTGGGTTAACTACGACTCTATCACCTTTAGCAAATTTATTAACATTTGCGCCTACTTCTTCAACGACACCAGCAAATTCATGCCCTAAAGTTACAGGTGCTTTACCACCAAGAAATGGATCAGGTTTATCAGTTGAAATAAAAATAGGTCCTTCTAAGTATTCATGCAAATCCGTTCCACAAATACCAGCCCAAGATACTTTAACCTTAACTTCCCCATCCTTTAATTCATTTTGTGCACGCTCTTCAACTCGAACATCCTTTTGACCATACCATACTGCAGCTTTCATCGTATTACCTCCTTATTCTTTATAATTTAATGGTACGCCACTGTTTTTATATTTTCAATTATATAGTAAAGTTACAACACAAAAATTTAAATATTTTTATAGTGAATATATTGTTGTTATAAATTATCTTCACCATTTCTTATATTTAAAAATTAACTTGTCGAATTTCACTACAAAAAATAAATATATACCTGTCATTTTGACTAATATAGTTGTCAAAATGACAAAAGTAATATATATTATTGTTAAGGAGTTGGTAATAATTGAAAAATCGACTAAAAGAGTTACGTGCTCGAGATGGTTATAATCAAACGCAACTTGCTAAATTAGCAGGTATATCTCGTCAAACCGTATCGTTAATAGAACGTAATGATTTTATGCCATCAATATTAACCGCAGTTAAGATAGCACGTATATTTAATGAACCAGTGGAAGAAATATTTATTTTTGAGGAGGAAGAACTATGAAACTAAAACGTTATTTATTATTTGTATTAATAGGTGCTGTTGTTGGTGGAATTATTGGATTTTGCTTTGGCATGTTCGAAGATAGAAACCTATTTGAAATAGTTAAATTTACAAGTAATCAAATTGTTATAATTATTTCGATTATTGCATCTGTAATTAATATCGTCCTCACCTTATTACTATATAAAGTACAACAGCAAGCCCTTAAATATAAATCATTAATGGAAACTGATATCAATGATCAACAAGCTGATGATTATGAAAAACTAACAAGCTTGAAATTTATGCGTACAAGTACGATTTATTATATTCAAATTTTAGTCAGTTTAATCACAATATTTATTTTAGCGTTAGGTAATGCTTCGAACGCATACATTTTTTGGGCAATTATTCCATTTATAATTACCATTATTCCATCGCTGATGATTGGATTTTTTGTTCGAAAATACGATAGTCGCATGCCTAAGCAAGGTGAAAAGCAATATACAGAAAAAGTTCTAGAAATTATGGATGAAGGTGAACGTCATATCACACTAGTTTCAATGTACAAAGTCTATCATATAAATATTTCTTTACTGATTATAGCTGCTTTATTTCTTGGATTATTTTCCATAATTTCTGGTATCAACCAAACAATTGGTTTATTTATGCTCATCATTCTATTTTGTTATAACGCCTTTGGTTACTTGCTCAAAGTTAAAAAATTCTACAAATAAAAGAGAGAGGATTATTATGAAGTCAATTTTAGAAATCAGTAAACTCAATAAACAGTATAAAAAGTCAGACTTCCAACTTACAGATATTTCATTAACGCTTCAACCTGGAGAAGTTATTGGCTTAATCGGGAAAAATGGTTCAGGTAAGTCTACATTGATTAATACTATTGTAGGAAATCGTTTTAAGACATCAGGAGATATCAAATTTTTCGGTGATTCAATTTCTGAAAATGACAGTCATTACAAAGAACAGATTGGTGTAGTGTTTGATGATTTACGTGTACCTAATAAATTAACAATTACAGAAATAAATAAGGTATTTTCCAATGTTTATACTACTTGGAACAGCGAACAATTTTTTAGTATCATTAACGATTTCGAACTACCAACTAATCAATTAATTAATACATTTTCTCGTGGTATGCGCATGAAAACAGCATTGGCTATCAGTTTAGCCCATAATAGTAAATTATTGATTCTAGATGAGGCAACTGCTGGTATGGATGCATCTGGTAGAGAAGAAGTTATAGAAATATTACAAGATTTTGTTGCTAGGGAAAATGGCATCATGATTTCATCACATATTTCAGAGGACATTGAACAATTAGCTACAAAACTTGTATTTATGAGAGACGGTAAAATTGTATTAACAGAAGATAAAAATCTATTATTACAAAATTATGGTGTCATTGAACAAAATGTAGAAGACTTTAATATACCAAATGATATATTAGTTGCATCTCGAACACATAACAACAAACGAATTTCCTTAGTAAATGACAAGTCACGTCTCACAGACACCATGCCAATACAAAATATCGATGAGGCAACAAAAATACTGATGCGAGGTGATAAATAATGAAAGGCATTTTATTAAGTAGTATTTATACTTCTAAAAAATCTTTAATTTTATACTTTTTCCTCGGTATAGGCGCTAGTGTGTTTTTCACTTTTAGTAATCCTATAATGGCTTGCTTTATGCCTATGATTTTCTTGATTTCACCTGTTACAGATAATATTAAACATGAAAAAGACTCTCGATGGATGTATTTTGTATCAACTCTTCCGAGTGGCCGTAAAGCATATGTAAACAGTTATTTTACATTTTACACTGTACTAACATTAATTGGATTAGTCATTGGTTTAATTATTGTTTCAATCATCACACAAAATATTAATCTAGCAGTAATGTCCGCACTTGTAGGTATAGGGGCTGCTGGAACATACGCAATTATGTTTCCATTAACCTTCAAATTTGGTCCTGAAAATTCTAATGCAATATTCATTGTGACTTCTATTGTTGTTATAGTATTATTTTTCTTAGTCTTTTTCGTCTTTATAATGCCTAATATAAACGAATCAGGATCAATGACAGATATCGCTAACTCTCTTAGCCAGTTTATAATTATAGGCGTTTACGGGTTGATTGGGATTTTATCAATGATTATTTCATATATCTTATCTATAAAAATATTTAATAAACAAGAACTATAAAAATATATACGCTCATTTTTCAAAAATATTGCCCAGGAAATGCATTCACACTAATCATCCATCATTTTATTTCTATTTCTGGCAATTTGACATAAACGCTAAACACATATCTCCCTTGTATAAATCACCTCGGACTATAATTGATTTTTACAAAGGGGGATTATTTTATGCTTTTCTGTCCAACAAACCTTGCCAAAGCTTGAGCTGCGATATTGGAAGAAGCTAATAACATCAAGTGCAAGGCATCATTCACGCTAATGATATCACCTATTTTCAGAGCATTTAATGCATCTTCTACGATATCTTCTGCTTCTATTACAATTGAATCTTCCATAGTTATCGGATAGGTTAAAGCTGTTAATATAGTGAGTAATTTAATAATACTTGCTGGATTCACTTTTTCATGTTCTTTATATGCCAATAATTGTTGCAACCTAGTATTATTTAAATGATGTATCGGGAATGACGGGTATGGCATCACAGTATAAGCTTGAATTTGAATATCTTCTGCAAGTGAACCTTTTAATGCATAATCCAATATCAGTCTTGTTTGGTGAAATCTATTTCCTTGTGCCCCTATAGTTACAACGATATAAGGCTTACCTTGCTCATAGACGATTGCAGTCAAATTCTTTATAATGCCTAACGTTCCGGTTTTTCCTCCTAGTAGCGTATAATAATCCGACAAAAATTTATTTTCGATTGTTGTTTTAATCGTTGTTTGTCGGGAGTCTTCTCCTAATATATCAACTTGATATTCCTTCTTACGCCAAATCTCTGAAATGTACTGATTTTGGCTCGCATGTAAAGTTAATAGCGCAATATCATATGTAGTGGATAATTGTCCCCTCGCACTTAAGCCTGAAGGATTTTTAATCGTTGTATTGTGCATTTTTAATTTTTGTGCCATATCATTCATTTGTTTGATAAAAATTTCTATAGCTTCCACCATCGATACACCTACCGTAAATAAATTCGAATGATTAGTTATTTATACATTTACCATTACCACTTCTGAAAAACTTTATTACTGCAAATATTGCGCGTTTCCCTCTATCATATATAAAATTTAAAATATCCTGCTACTAATGTAATCCCTCTTTTTTAAAAAGCAATAAGATATGACACAATATTTTGTGTATAATACATAAGTGAAATGACAATTAAACTTTAAAGGGGGATATTTTGTGAAATTGAAATATGTAGCAATAGGGGCAGTGTCCGCTTCTCTTTTGTTAGGGGCTTGTGACATTAATATTAATACTGGATCCAACGATGACTCCAAAAGCGATAACAAGCAAAGTCAAAAGAATGATAGCAAAAAGGATAATAACAGTAGTCAATCATCTAGTAATAAATCAACACATACCAACAATAACAGTAATGAGAATATAAACTCTCCAGAACATTTTGCAAAAGTCTGGGTATCTGTTCTTAAAGATAAAGATTATAACTTAGATGCTTCAGAAACGAAAGTTACCCATGATGATATATCTGGTGAAGCTTTAAATCCATATAATGAAAGTGCTTCTGCTAAATATCCAAGCGGAACACAAGCTTTATATGGTACACCCACTGCATCTGGACAAGTTATTTACAAAGATAACAATGATGGTACCGTTGATGTGTATGACGTACCAAGTCATTTCCATGACAAGCGTTGGGACGAAGATGATTATTCACAAAGTGAGTCTAACCGCATTCTAAATAATCCAAAAACAGTTAAACTTCAAGATTTATCACAAAATGAAATCAATGAGTGGACTAGTGTTATTTCAGAATCAAACAGTTCTAATGAGAGCAGTAACTCTAGCTCAGATGATAGTAGTGATGATAACGATAGCGGCAGTGTAACTAGAGAAAATGTCATCGATAAAGTCGAAGATTATGAAGGACACACATTGGATACCTCAGAATATACTTACAAAGAGCCAGAACAGCAAGATAACGGAGATTGGGGATTCTCATTCACAGATAAAGATGGAGAACTTGCAGGTTCTTATATCATAGATTCGGATGGCAACGTAACGAAATACGATGAAAACGGAGACCCAGAATAACTAAAATAGGTGTGAACAGTATGGATTTAATAAATCAATCAAAGGAACCACAAGCGTTTGTACCAGTAAGTCAAGATGACAAAACAATGGGTTTACTACTTTGGATATTAAGCCTTTTCACAAGCTTTATCGGTCCACTCATTATTTGGCTTATGAAAAAAGATGAGTCAGAATTTATAAATAAACAAGGTAAAAACTTTTTCAATTATTTAATCAGCTACGTCATTTACATCATAGTATCTTGGTTACTTACAATTATCATAATCGGATTTATACCATTAATTATTTTATCAATTGCATCATTTGTCTATACAATCATTGCAATTGTAAAAGTATATAGTGGAGAAGATTATGTAGTTCCACTAACAATTGAAATGTTTAAATAAATGCTTGAAGATAACTTACTAATTATTCTTTCACCGTATTTCAGTAGCCAATAATTTAAATTTATGTTGTTTATTAGACAAAAAAGCTCCCACCAAAGTTTTCATTATTATATGTTTACTTTGATGAGAGCTTTTCATATTATGAATTTATATTATTTCTAATACTAATTGCGTAACAAATCATTTACTGTTTGTCACAAAGACTTAATTTCTATCCATCTGATAGCCATTTTCGATAGATTGAACTTCCCCATCCTTCACATTTATAAATATGGTAAAGCCATTATCTGAATTATCGTCATATATTAACTGAC
This sequence comes from Staphylococcus gallinarum, assembly GCF_029774255.1. Classification (NCBI taxonomy): domain Bacteria; kingdom Bacillati; phylum Bacillota; class Bacilli; order Caryophanales; family Staphylococcaceae; genus Staphylococcus; species Staphylococcus gallinarum. Next base: position 88,042 of record NZ_CP069082.1, on the reverse strand, counting down.
CATCACTTTCCATCGTTGGCTCACCATGAAATTGTTTGAAGGCACTAACGGATACATCTTGTGGTAATACATAAACACTAGATACGGTATCATCACTATCATAGGTAACACCAATATCGCCATACTTTTCTACTTCGCCAAAGTCCATGCTATCAACACTTTCTGGCTCTCCAAATTCTTCCTTAATATCATCTTTTGACATACCAATATTAAAGCCATCGTAGCCATCTGAATTATCACTCTTCATAAAATCTGAGCTAAATTGATCCGATAAAACATTAATAGAAATTCTTTGATTATTAGCATTACTTTCAGAACTATCGCCGGTATTTATATTAATATTCAAATTTTTAAATAAAAAATATCCCGCAACAATTAAAGCACCTAGCAATAATAGTACTGCAACAATAGATAATATAATTACTGTTGCAGATTTCTTTTTCTTCTTACTTGAATATAAATAATCATTATTTCGTTGCGTATAATTACTCGTTCTATAGTTTGAGTTATTATTTTTACTATAAGAATTAGGATTGTAATTAGAGCTATTTCTGTACTCACTGTTTATGCTAGCGTCATACTTTGAGTTACTACTACTTTCACTACCTGTAGTACTGCTGTAATTAGGGTTAATGCTGCTTTCACTATTTGTACTACTGTTGTCATTTGAATTACTGCTACTTTCAGTACCTTCACTAGTGCCAACATTCACTTGCTTACCACACTTATTGCAAAATGATTGATTTTCCTCTAATTTATTTCCACAATTCGAACAAAATTTCATATGTATATGACCTCCCCATCTATGACTCTGAACACAATACGTTATCAAATATAATATTGTAATCTTAGCACCCTATTATTTGCTTATAATTAGCAAAAACTTAAATTTAAAATCATCAATCATATTTTAATACTAACACCAGAAAATGACTACATTATTTTTTAATAAATATATTAAAAGTAGCAAAACTTAACTTCGCTAATTATTTTGCTTAGACATAAAATGTTATCTATTCAACAAACATAAACCAATATAGAAAAAGAGTACTAATCCATGAATTACGAAATAGTACTCTCTGATAAATATATAGTTAAGTTTTAGTCTTTTTATTCTTTAATTTATTATTATATCCAACCTTTATCAACTGCTTTTTTCCATGCATCAAAGCGATTTTCAGCAACTAATTTTTCAATGATTATCGAAGTATAGTTTCTTACTGTTCCGTTTGATAAATATAATTTCGTTGCAATTTCTTTGCTGCTGAGACCTTCACCAATCTCTCTTAAAACAATTTGTTCCTTATGTGTTAGTGGATTAGAATCTGAAAATAATGATGTCATCAACGAAGCACTATATTCTTTTTCTCCTGCGACAACATTATGGATAGTAGATGCTAAATCTTCAATCGAGCGCTCCTTTAATACATATGCATCAACATCATTCGCCACAGCTCTTTCAAAGTAGCCAGGTCGTTTAAATGTTGTGACAATTATTACTTTTGTTTCAATTTGTCGTTCTCTAATCTCTGCCAATACTTCAAGACCTGTCATTTGAGGCATTTCCACATCCAAAATAATAACATCCGGCACTTCATCTTCCACATATTCCATCACAGCTTTACCATTATCAACATCGGCCAGTACGTTTAAATCATCATTTAAATTGAGTAATTGAACCATTGCTTCTCTAAGCATTAATTGATCTTCTGCGATTACGATTGATATCATTTCAAATCACCCCTAGGAATTTCTATCACTAAAGTTGTACCATTGTTGGAGTGAAATTCTAAATGCCCGTTCAAATAATTCACTCGTTCCTCAATACTCTGTAACTTTTGTACCTTTTTTGTGTTTATACCAATACCATTGTCAGAAATTGTCATTTTCAATGTATTTTGTTCCTCTTGCAATTCACCAACAACTTTAGTCGCTTGTGCATGTTTTACAATATTATTAATTGCTTCCCTCAGAATCATAGATAATATCGATTGCTTTGCTGGATTAAGTGATTTCGCTCCACCTTTATTATGAAAAGTAAATTTTAAATTAGCGTTATTTAAAATTGTTTCAACCGATTTCACTTCTTCCTCAAATGATTGAACTTTCAAATCTTCAACTATAGCTCTCACCTTTTTCAAAGCATCTCTAGAGAGTGCCGTGACAGAGTTCATTTCTTTTTTGGCCGCTTCAACGTCCTTATCTATAAGTTTTTCTGCTAATTCTGATTTTAAAGTTAAGCTCGCAAATATATGACCCAAAGTATCGTGTAAATCTTGCCCTATACGGTTGCGTTCTTGTTCAGCGATTAAGACATTAATATATTTGTTCTTTTCTTCTAATTCTTCCCTAACTTTCCGATCTTCTCTCGCTTTAAAATTACCTAATGTAACTATTAAAATAACTAAGTAAAATACAATTATTAGGACAAAATAAGTTGGAGTTACAAAATAAGTTATAACTAAACAAATAATCATTGTAGCTATAAAGGTATAAAATTCTTTTGATTTCACAGATACTCCCATTATAAAAGGTAAAGCAAACGCACTAAAAAAGAAGAATAAACTGTTCATCGGATTGACACTATATACAAAATATATAATTCCTAAGTAGTGAATAATTAACATGATATACATGTTATTTCTATTTAATTTGTCATGATATAATACTAAGATTAAATAAGATATACTAAATATTAATAGCACACTTATATACACTACTTGAAACCCTCTTTTTTCATCAAATATTGAAAGAAAAGGAAATAGTAAATAAATTAACGTAGATATTTCACCTAGACGAACACCCCAACCTCTTTTTTTCATAGTTATTCCACATCTCTTTTTTTATTTATATATAATGCTATACCTAGAAAAATTATACTATAGATAATTAAAACACCGAAAGATTCTAGATTAACACCTTCGCCCTTACCTAAATCATAGGCAATTAATTTCAAATTATATGTCGGAGTTTTAGTTGAAATATTTTGTAACCATTCTGGAAAAGTATTCACTGGGAACCATAAACCACCGATTATTGCTAAAATTAAATTAAGTATATTCGCAAAACTACTGGCCTTTTGAGCATCTTTAAATTGTGCAATAACTAAACCAAAAGTTAAAAATAGACTTGCACCAAGCCATAATATTAAACCTGAGAATAGCCAACTTTGTAAATCCATAGTAACATTTTTATAAAAGTGTCCTACCGTAAAAATAACAATAATTGCTAATGCAAATTGAATCATCGCTCTAAATATTTTAACTGTAAAATATTTAGTAGCTGTTAAAGGTGTCGACATTAAATGTCTAAACCAACCACTTGTTCTCTCTTCTATCATATCTAAAGGAAATGACATTAAACAAAAGCTCATTAAACTAAATACAGTCATACTATACATATACTCTTTATAAAATTTCTGTGCAGCTGCTGATGGTAAATCTAACAATGAGGTGAATAATAAATAGAATACTACTGGCAAAAATATCGATATGATTAAATACATCTTTTTACGAAACAATACTTTTATTTCAGTTTGCAAGTACGCTAACATCATATTTCAACCACTCCATCCTTGTTATTAAACATAATATCCAATAGTGACGATTTATGAATTTCAATTTCATTCAGGTTTACATTTAGTCGAATTAAATCATCAACAATTTTACCTACATCATTTGTTTCAATTTTATAATAATGACCCTTTTCTAAAACTTTACAATCATTATCCATACTTTCTATTATCTTATGATAATATTTCGGAATGTTTATTACTGAACGACTACCATTTGTTCTTATATTTTCAGGAGAATCGCTAATTTGAATAACACCTTCATCTAGTAATATCACGTGATCTGCCATTCTTTCTACTTCTTCTATATAATGTGAAGTGTATAAAATAGTCATACCTTTATGTTTTAAATCAGCAATTATTTGCCAAAAATGCGCCCGAGTTTCTATATCCATTGCAGTAGTTGGTTCATCCATAATCAAAAACTCAGGTATCCCGACTAAAGTTAAAGCAAAATCTAAAATGCGCTTTTGTCCTCCAGATAAACTATCCGCCATTTGTTCTAATTGTCCTTCATCAAATTGCGTTATTTCTTGAAATCGCTCAATTGAAATAACTTGTTTATAAAAAGACTGGTGTAACTCCAACAATTCTCTCACCTTTAACATTTTTGGAAACTGTGTTTTCTGGAAAAGTATCGCCATACGCTGTGAATTTAATAAATTATCTTCATCTACTATTTCTCCAGTATCTAACTGTTTATTTCCAATAATTATATCTATTAGCGTAGATTTTCCTGCACCATTCTTACCAATAAATGCTGTACAGATACCTTGCTCAATATTGAGCGTGATATCTTTCAAGACTTCTCGCTTACCAAAACGCTTAGATATATTCTCAACACAAATCATGTGTAATCACCCTTTCTTAATTCGACTTAACTTTATCAAGAAAGATGATGATATATTAGTCCCATTTGTCATAAATTGCATATGACATTTGTCATCTCTATATCGTAAACCTTTTGTCCCGATTCTCGAAAAAGAAAACTACCACCTATACCCACTGATTATGAATTTTGAGATTTAAGTTGTTATTTTTCTAAATAGGTTTTCTAAATTAAATATATCTTTTGATAATTATGTTTAACTTCTCTTAAAAGTGGAATCACATAAATATAACTTTTAAAGGAGGCATTTATAATGAGTAAATTTGATGAATTCAAAGATCAAGCGAAAGATAAAGCCGAAGAAATTAAAAATGACGATGAGAAAAAAGAACAATTAAAAGACCAAGCTTCTGACAAAGCGAAAGATTTAAAAGATAAATTTTAAGATATAAATAAATTAAGCTAGTGGTGAAAATCTTCATCACTAGCTTTTTTGTGTTATGTATCTTTTAATTTTTACATTCTATAAACAATAGTTATAGTTTGAAACTATAAACAATTAACTTATTTATATTGGTTGTTTACATTTTACCCCTATAAAATAATTAGTAATAAGTTATCTTCATAATATTTTATACTTTGAGTTTGTTAAAAGACTTATGTATAGGGGATGGTACACAAGTACTTTAATAACGCTCAATTAGATATCTTAATTCAAACTTTGGGGTGAGATTATGAATAAGGGGTATGTTCAGTCACAAAGTAACAACGCATGGAGATTTTTTGTTTTTAGTTTAATTGGGATTTTATGTTTTTTCGTACCAATTGAGATTGCTGGGACGAGTTCTATTATTGTAGACCATGTCCATTTAGCGATTCGTGCATTATTTGGTGGGCTCATGCCGTATATTGCTTTAATTATGATTTTGGCTGGTGCTATCTTACCATTAATTAGGAAAAGTTATAAGAATTCATTTGCCGATTTTGTCATTGTCGTATTTAAAGTCCTTGGCGCTATCATTGGTGTGATGTACGTTTTTCATTTTGGTCCAGCATTATTATTCAAAAAGGATTACGGTCCGTTCCTATTTGAACAACTCATGATGCCATTAAGCGTGCTAATTCCTGTTGGTGCTATAGCACTCTCATTACTTGTGAGTTATGGATTGCTAGAATTTGTAGGTGTGTTTATGGAACCAGTGATGCGTCCTATTTTTAAAACACCAGGAAAGTCAGCAGTAGATGCCGTAGCTTCATTTGTAGGAAGTTACTCGCTTGGATTATTAATTACGAATCGAGTGTATAAAGAAGGATTATATAATAAAAGAGAAGCGACAATCATTGCCACTGGATTCTCAACTGTTTCTGCCACATTTATGATTATTGTGGCGAACACATTGGGTTTAATGCCACATTGGAATTTATATTTCTGGGGAACATTAGTTATCACATTCATAGTAACTGCCATTACTGCCTGGTTACCACCTATTGTCAATGAATCAACTGAATATTATAACGGACAAGAAGGTGAACCAGAGGTAGAAATTGTGGGTAGTCGTTTGAAAACTGCTTATGCAGAAGCATTGAAGAAAAATGCTGCGACACCTTCGTTAGCTAAAAATGTTTGGGATAACTTACGAGACGGATTAGAAATGACGATTGCAATCTTGCCTTCTATTTTATCAATTGGATTCCTAGGATTAATACTGGCAAACTTTACACCAGTGATTGATTGGCTAAGTTATATATTCTATCCATTTATCTATATATTCCCAACGCCAGATCAAGCACTACTCGCTAAAGCTTCAGCAATATCTATTATCGAAATGTTCTTGCCATCATTGCTCGTAGCTAAAGCTGCACTAAGCACAAAATTCATCGTAGGTGTTGTCAGCGTATCAGCAATTATCTTCTTCTCAGCTTTAGTACCATGTATTATGGCTACTGAAATAAAAATACCGATATGGAAATTAGTCGTAATTTGGTTCTTACGCGTTGTATTAACACTATTAATTACAATTCCATTAGGTTTATGGATATTTTAAAACTATACATTTATAAATTAAAGGTGGAACATGCATTGTCATGTCCCACCTTTATTCAATCGTTTTGTTATCCATAAATGCTTACGCTAATTACTAACGTACGCTTGTAAAATTCACTTTTTAACCATAAGTGCTCCGCTTCAACTACCCTTTATAATTTCTTGATAAATAACTTTCGAAAGTTTCTGGTTTATCTCCTGTTAGCTGTTCAATATCTGTCGATTGTTGATCCAGCAACCCCATTGCTCCCGCTTGATACATTGAAGCAAGTAAAGGACCAAATCCTTTCGGTTCATCATACATTTTACCGAAAGTTTCTAAAGATACTGGTTCATAAATAATTTCTGTTCCACTTACATTTGTTAAAATTTGTGCTAGTTGTTCCATTGAATAACTGTAACCTGAAAGTAAATATCTGGAACCTAAAAATTTTGGATCTTTAAGTATCGCAACGATACCTTTTGCAATATCTGCTCTAGAAATATAGTTGATTTTCCCATTACCTACTGGATAAATTAACTTGCCTAGTTCCTTTAATTCTGATAGATATGGGACAAGTGGATCCATGTACATTGCATTGCGCACATAAGTGTATGGAATGCCACTTGAAGCGAGCAATCTTTCAGCGTAGCCAAAGTATGGACTCATATGAAATGGATTATTGTGTTGATCAGCGTAATAACCGACAAACAATATATGTGAAACTTGTGCTGTTTTAGCTGCTGTTACTAAGTTTTCAACTTCTGGTAATCTTTTAAATGATGGATGAATAATACTTGGAATAAATACTACTAGGTCTATATCTTGGAATGCTTCAATCATACTATCTACATTGAAATAATCTAATTGTCTAACTGATAATTCACTTTTCCATTGCTCCGGCACCTTATCAATATTTCGCACACCAATGTTAAAGTCCGGAACCTCTGACTCAAGTGCTAATTCTGTGATATACGTGCCTAAGTTACCCGTTGCTCCTGTCAATAATATCTTCATGCTATCCCTCACTTCAAACATGTATTAATTTCAATTACAAGTACAACTTATTACTTTTCCATCTTAGTGTCAAATTGTTCGACTGCACAAAGTTTCTTACATAATACAATAAAAAATGAGTCTAGCATTATTTACCAGACTCATTTAAATTAATTGATAATATTTAAATTACTCTTCGTTACCATTTTCATCATATTTCGTAACATAGCCATCTTTGTCGATAATATATGAACCAGCTAAATCACCGTCTTTATCAGTAAACGAGAATCCCCACTCGCCGTTACCACGCTTTTCAGGTTCTTTATATGTATAGTTATCTGTATCTAAATATTCGCCTTCATATGATTCGACAATATCAATAACATTATCACGTGTTACATAAGTATCGTTATGATTTTGTGCTGTAGCATTCTGTTGATCACTTTGTGAACTATTACTTTGATTACTATTTTGTGAGTTGTTAGAATTTGATTGATTGTCATTACTTTGTTGATCATTATTTTTTTGACTATCGTTACTTTTTGACTCTGAGCTTGATTTATTAGAGTCATCGCCACCTGTATTAATATTGATATCACATGCAGAAAGCATAATAGCAGATGTTATTGTAGCAATCGCCACATATTTAAACTTCATAATATAATCCCCTTTTCCTAATATTAAACTTATTTATATATAATTATATACAAAAAGTAGCGCAATATCTAATTGTTTTTTATTTCTTTGTCATTCAATATAAAACGCTTTATTGATTATTTATCTACCGATGAGACACCTCTCAATTTATTAAAAAATATAAGTTTCATGTGAAACTTTTTTTAAATTGAAATTTGCTATTTTAATTAAAGTGAATATAGCTATTTGGAGCTAACAGTCTTTTCCATATCAATCACTTCAAAAATATCTTTCACTATAATATTATTATTTTGTACAACTATCTAACTTTTCTGAAATTTAATTTTGATTAATCAAGGGGGCTTAATTATGTATAAAATTGCAGTAGCTGGCGCAGGTGCCATGGGTGGTAGAATTGGAGTTGCTTTACATCAAGCAGGGTATAATGTGACGCTTATTGATGATTGGGAAGCTCATGTGCAAAATATCAATAATGATGGCATGAAAATTCAGACTGAAACAGATACATATACTGTATCAATCCCTGCTATCTTATCCAAAGATGTTGCTGATACATATGATCTCATTATTTTATTAACAAAATCGATGCAATCTGAATCGATGTTAACACAGCTAAAAAATGGTGGTGCTATTCATGAGAATACAGCAATATTGAGTATGATGAACGGTTTAGGCCACGAAGAACGTTTATCAAAAATTGTCCCACTGCATCAAATTTATCTAGCAGTAACTATGTGGTCTGCAGGGCTAAAAGGACCTGGTCATTTACTATTAGAGGGTACAGGTTCTATTAATTTCCAATGTGCTAATGGTGTAAACAATGAGGTTAGTAAAACAATTGCACAAATTTTAAATACTGCAAATTTAAACGCGACTATAAGCAACAATGTCTTTGAAGCCATTTGGACAAAGGTCACAGTTAATTGTGTACTTAACCCACTCTGTACCATATTAAATCAACGTATTGGAGAGTTTGGTGCTTATTCAAAAGTAAACGAGATGGTCTCATTAATCATAGATGAAATTGTTACTGTAGCACACGCCAAAAACATAGAAATTGAAGCCGACACATTACTAAATACGATTACCGCGATGTATCCAAATTCTGAACAAGGGTTGCATTACCCATCCATGTACCAAGATTTAAATAATGGTAGACCGACAGAAATTGATTTCTTGAATGGACAAATTGCTAAATATGGACAGGAATTTGATGTACCAACACCTATCAATCAAATGCTGACACATCAAATCCATCAATTAGAAAGGAATCAACTTTAAATCACTACACGCATCGACAGCATATAGTTAGGCCACCCGCCAAGATTAATCTATCTTTACGGATGGCCTCTTTTTTATAAATAGATGATATCATTTTTTGCTGATCAAAAGGGCTTGAGTCACGTCTAAATCTCGGACTCACTTATCTTTCTCAAGTGTTTCACGTGTCATATCATACCTTTATATTGAAACTACAAAACACAAGAGATTCTAATTTGTTACCAACCTCATTACTTTTTATAAAAAGTTAATAATTACGGTTTTCTAATCTTATTGTTTACGTACAACTTTACGTTCATATATGAAATTAAAAAAATTCAATATGATTCCCAACAGAATGATACTTGCTGAAACAAATGTAATTTCAATATATGGTAAGCCGATATTCAATAATAGAGAACCTAATATAGCACCTATAAAGTTAGCCAAATTAAATACTGAAGCAGCCAATGTACTTGCTAATAATGGTGCTTCATGTGCATTTAAAATAATCATACTATTAAGCAATGGTGTAGTTCCAAATGTACCAAAGCCGAACATAAAGCAAATGATGAACGCTAATACTGTAACATGTAATACCGTTACAAATAGTGCAATCGTAATAAACAATAACAAGAACGTATAGAATAAATACTGTGTTAACTTTCTTTGCGGGATATTACCAGTTGTTAAATTCCCAATAACACCGCCTAGTCCAAACATAAATAGACATACTGTTAAGCCGACCGTCTTAAATGGCGCAAATTCATGAATCATTGGTTCCATAAATGTATAAGACGTAAACACACCTGAAAATCCAAAAACAATAATCGCTATAATAATCAGAATATGTTTATTCTTAAAGACTGTTAATTCATCCTTTACATTGGCTTCCGTACTTAAACTTACATTTGGAGTGAATTTTAGGACACCTATAAATGTGATCACTGCCAAGAGAACCATAATGCCAAATACAGTTCTCCAATTTGTAAAGCTACCTAAAAACGAACCAAAAGGTACGCCAATCATTACTGCAATCGTTAAACCTGCTTGAACTAATGCAATAGCTTGCGTTTTCTTAGCAGGTGGCGCAATTGTTGCTGCAACACTCATACAAACTCCGAAAAATGGTGCATGCATTGCTGCAGATAATAATCTTGAAAGCAGTAATACATAAAAGTTCGGTGCCAGCATTCCTATAATATTACTGATAATAAAAATCCCAACTAAAATTGGTAATAGCTTTTTTGCAGAATAATTAATCGTTGCAATTCTCATAAAAGGACCAATAATCGCTACACTTATTGCGTATACACTAATGAGCAAACCAGCATTAGATATTGAAACATGCATATCATTGGCGATTTGTGTTAACAATCCTGTAACAACATATTCTGCCATCCCAACTGTAAATGTACCAATCATAAAGATAATAAAGATTAAATTATTATTTTTCATTACTGTTCCCCTCCCTTTTAACTATATGTGATACTCACTCACAAAAATTCATAGGTGCTATATTACAAAAAATCTAACTAAAATAAAAGAGGTTTTAGTAATTTTTTACTGATATATCAAGTTTTCATAAAATTTTCAAATTTAAAATCATCGTGATACTTTGCAAATTTAATACATAACTTCAACTATTAGATTGTGGTATACCTTCTGTCATAGGGGGACAATAATCGAATCTTGATAGTAACTTTTCTCCTAATTTAATCACTACCAACTAACGCATTTATCAGTAAGTTCATTATTGATTAGTTGTACCGAATTATTTTGTCACTTAAGCACAAAATTCCAGTCAGGATTTAGCAATTTTGGCATACCTATACAAAATATAGGTGATAAACTAAAACTATAATATGTGAATAATTTCACAATATAAAGGAGACGAAGTTTATGACTAAAGTTTTTATAGCAGGTGCTATTCCTGAAGCTGGTCTTAATCAACTTAAGACACATTTTGATGTAGATATGTATACTGGAGATACCTTAATTTCAGAATCAGAACTTATCGAAAAAGTACAAGATGTGGATGCCTTAATCACTTTACTATCAACGAATGTCGGTGAAAATGTGATGGATGCTGCTCCAAATTTAAAAATCATTGCAAACTATGGTGCTGGTTTTAACAATATAGATATTAAGGCTGCACGTAAACGTGATATTAATGTTACTAATACACCTATTGCTTCAACAAATGCTACTGCAGATTTGACTATGGGTATATTACTTGCTGTTGCTAGACGTATTCCTGAAGGAGATCAACTGTGTCGTACTACTGGATTTAATGGATGGTCACCATTATTTTTCAGAGGTCGTGAAGTCTCAGGCAAGACAATTGGAATCATTGGTTTAGGTGAAATCGGTACTGCTGTTGCCAGACGTGCTAAAGGCTTTGGTATGGATATCTTATACTCAGGACCTACACGTTACCCAGAAAAAGAAGCCGAATTAAACGCAAAACACGTCGAACTAGATGAACTACTGACATGTTCTGACTTTGTAACTATCAATTGTGCCTATAATGATCAACTGCACCATATGATTGATTATCAAGCACTACAAAAAATGAAATCAACATCTTATTTAATCAATGCATCTCGAGGTCCAATTGTTTGCGAAGCAGACCTTGTTAAAGCACTTGAAGACAAACTCATCGAAGGTGCTGCATTAGATGTATTTGAATTTGAACCACAAATTACAGATGCACTTAAGTCTATGACAAATGTAGTTATAACGCCACACATTGGCAATGCTACATTCGAAGCCCGAGATATGATGGCTGATATTGCAGCAACTAACGTCGTAAAACAACTTACTGGAGCATTACCAGATTATATTGTGAACTGACAGGAGTGACACCATGATTAATACTAAAAATCGTTTTTTTAACATTAAAGACCTCCCATCATTTTCAGAAGAAGCAGCAAAAAAGACGACATTCTATCAATCACAAATATCAGCAGGAGCCATGTGGTGCTTGAAACCAGGCCAATCTCTTCCTTGCCATACACATAAAAATGCCGACGACGTTTGGATTGTACTTCAAGGTGAAGGGACATTTATCACTAACCACTTTAAAGAAATGCCTATCAAGGCTGGAGATATTTTCGTTTCATTTCCTGGCGATGCGCATGGCATGGTTAATACCAGTGATGAAGACTTCATTATGTTAGGTTTCGCAACTCCAATGCCTCTTGATTTCAATAAATACGAAGGCGAAGATGAATGTTAACACTTTATTATATTAAAAGGCCCATCAATGAGTTTCAAAGCTCATTGATGGGCTATTGTAATATGTCAGTTATTCCTACTTAATTTGTATATATCATAAACAAAACGATGTTCTATTTTCCCCACAAGAATTGAATTAAATCATCTGCAACTTCACTATTCTCATGTAACTGACTGTGTTGTGCATCGTCTCCATCAAATTGTTTTTCTTTATATGATTTAGGACTATCACCTAGTAAATACTTCAGTGACTTCGCTGAACTAATAGAAACACTACCGTCAGAGTGCGTACCGTCTTCTAAGTCACCAAAGATATTCAGCACTTCTATATTTTTACCTTTATAAACCTGTGTGAGCTTACGAAATTCTTGATACGGCGGATTCATTCGACTCGGTTTGCCATTTGAATCAACACTAATTTCATTTACTTTTTCATTCATATTCAAGACACCATTAAATGGGCCAGCGATATTCACTTGCTTATCTAATTTCGGCAATGATTTGTCATTTCCATAGGTTAACATATATTGCGATAAGGTCATATTTCCCATAGAGTGTCCAACGAAGTTAAAATGTTGGAAATGATATTTGTGTTGTAGCTTTACTAATACGTTTTTGAGCCACTGTGCATTTTTAGCATAATCCCCTTGCTTATTGTCTTCAAATTGTACTTGTACGATTGGATTATTCGCATTTTTTGAAAGCTTCCCTCTTAATACTACATCACCATCTTTTGAAACAGTCACAGTGATAATGTTTTTAGAAACCCCTTGTGCTTTAGCTCTTTGAACCATATATTTTTCAGAATTAACACTGCCCGCATAGCCATGTAAAAACAAAGTTGGTACTTGCTTGTTCGCAAATTCTGAACCACTTGTAGCTTGTGAATCCTGTTTCTTATGCGTAAAAGTAACCAATAATATAATTCCTAAAACAACAACTAACAGAGTAGTTAAAATAGTAATCCATAATTTCTTCAATAGTCTAACCTCGATTCCTTACATTTAAACTAAGTATAATGTATGTTAGAAAAAATTACCTCAAACTATCCCTTATAAAGTCATTAATCTATTGTGCACATTTGCTAAAAGTACTACAAAATTTTAAAATTATTCTAAAGCATTATACTTTTATAGATTTAAAACTAACTGGAGTGATAAATATGGAAAGTAGTATTAAACAGTTGAAAGATATGATTGATTCATCAAACAAGATCGTTTTTTTCACTGGAGCAGGTATATCAGTTGCTAGTGGCATTCCTGATTTCCGTTCGGTTGGAGGACTGTATGATGAAATTTCGAAAAACGGATTCTCTCCAGAATATTTACTAAGTGATGATTATTTAAAAAGCGACCCTTCTGGATTTATTAATTTTTGTCATCAATATCTACTATTTGCAGACAAAAAACCGAATAGCGTTCATCAATGGATCGCTCAATTAGAACAAGATAAACGTTCATTAGGCGTCATCACTCAAAATATAGACGGACTACATGCTGATGCTGGCAGCGCACATGTAGACGAATTACATGGCACACTCAACCGCTTTTACTGTACGCATTGCAATCATAAATATTCAAAAAGTGATGTTATCAATAAAAATTTACGCGCTTGTGAAACATGCGGTGAGCCAATCAGACCAGACATCGTACTTTATGGAGAAATGCTCAATCAAGGTATTATATTCAATGCACTACATAAAATCAAGTCCGCAGATACATTAGTTGTACTTGGATCATCACTCGTAGTTCAACCTGCTGCTGGCCTCATCTCTAATTTCGAAGGCGATAACCTTATTATCATTAACCGAGATGCTACACCATACGACCATGACGCTAATCTAGTTATCAATGACGATATGGTCACTGTAATTAATAAATTAACTGGTTTAGAGTAAGGTAATCCTGGAACATAATAAAGAAGCAGAGCACTATAAACAGCACTCTGCTTCTGAAACTTCTACTTAAATTTTGTCATATTACTTCTATACAAACAAACTTATAAATAAAATAAATATAATTCCTGAAACTGACAAAATGGTTTCTAAAAGTGACCACGTTAAAAATGTTTCTTTAATAGTCAGACCAAAATATTCTTTAAACATCCAGAACGCCGCATCATTAACATGAGAAAAGATTAGACTCCCAGCACCTATGGCCAAGACAGCAAGTGCAACATTCGTGTCCGAATTTTGTATAATAGGTAATATAATTGCCGTCGTCGATATACCTGCTACCGTTGCTGATCCCAATGCAATACGCAGTACCGCAGCTATAATCCAAGCAAACAGTAACGGAGACATAGTTGTATTTGTAAAACTCTCTTTAATCGTATCGCCTACGCCACCGTCTATTAGAATTTGTTTAAATGCACCACCGCCACCAATAATAAGTAGCATCATGCCAATTGGATAAATAGAGTTCGTAACAGACTCCATTGTTTCTCCAATTCGTTTTCCTCTCCATAATCCCATAGAAAATATAGCAAATATAACTGAAATCACCATAGCTGTTCCTGCTGTACCTATAAAATACACAAAGTTCTCAATATAATTCATACCATTACCATCTTCGTGACCTGTTATTAATTGTAAAATCGTAGATAATAGCATTAATATCACAGGTAACAATGCTGTAAAAACACTCAAACCAAAACTCGGCATTTCATTTTCGGAAAACTTCTTTTGAGAACCTAATTCTGAAATATCCCCTTCTTTTCGAAATGCAGAGGGTGCAATTTTTTCTGCCACTTTTAAAAATAAAGGTCCAGATATAATCGCTACAGGTATCGCAATGATGATGCCATACATGAGTACTTCTCCAATATTGGCATGTAACTCTTTCGCGATAACTGTTGGTCCGGGATGTGGTGGTAAGAATCCATGCGTTACGGAAAGTGCCGCCATCATAGGAATTCCAATTTTTAATTGTGATACCTTAAGTTTTTTGGCAATTGTAAATACTAATGGTATAAGCAATACTAAACCAACTTCTAAAAATAAGGCTATACCTACAATAAACGAAGCAATGATGATTGCCCATTGTGTATATTTTTCTCCAAATTTCGAAATCAGTGTTTCTGCAATTCTATTCGCACCACCACCATCAGAAAGTAATTTACCTAACATTGCCCCAAGACCAAATATTAAAGCAATATGACCAAGTGTACTTCCTATTCCACTTTCAATACTTCCCATTATTTTTTCCATTGGTATGTTTAAAAATAAACCTGCAATGATCGATGTAATAATTAGTGAAACAAATGTATTTAACTTTAATATTATAATTAAAATTAAAAGAATGGCGACACTGATAACTACACTAAATATAACGCCAACTAAGCTCATATTTATCCCCCTTACGCCCCTTTACCATTCGGCAATAGAGCCATCCTTATGTTTCCATACTGGATTTTTCCAATTATGACTTTCTTTTGCTTTTTCCTTAACATAGTCTTCATCAATTTCAATGCCTAAACCAGGTCCGTCAGGTATTTTCACAAAACCATTTTCATATTTAAAAATGCTTCTACCTTTCACATAATCCAATAAATCATTTCCTTTGTTATAATGGATACCTAAACTTTGCTCTTGTATAATTGCATTATGACAAGTTGCATCTACTTGCAAACAAGCAGCTAGAGCAATAGGACCCAGTGGGCAGTGTGGTGCTGCTGCAACATCATAAGCTTCTGCCATAGATATAATCTTTTTACATTCCGTAATACCACCCGCATGAGACAAATCAGGTTGAATAATATCTACATAACCTTCCGCTAATAAAGATTTATAATCATAACGTGAATACATTCTTTCCCCAGTTGCAATTGGTGTCGAAAAGTTCGATAAATGTTTCAAACTATCATTATGTTCTGGTAAAACAGGCTCCTCAATAAATAATGGATGCAGCGGTTCTAACTCTTTAAACAAAATTTTCGCCATAGGTTTATGTACACGACCATGAAAATCAATGCCTATACCAAAGTCCTCTCCCATTTTCGTTCGAATCGCACTTACACGTTCAACAACTTCTTGAACTTTCCTAAAATCATCAATATATTGTAATTCTTCGGTAGCATTCATTTTAATTGCTGTGAATCCTTTATCTGCAACTTTTTGAGCTTCTATCGCAACATCCGTAGGTCTATCTCCACCAATCCATGAATAGACTTTAATATTTTCACGCGCTTTACCACCTAATAATTGATGCACTGGTGCATTAAGATACTTTCCTTTAATATCCCAAAGCGCCTGATCGATCCCAGCAATTGCACTCATCAATATTGGACCACCTCTATAAAATGAAGAACGATACATTTGATTCCATAATCCTTCAATATTACTTGGATCCTCACCAATAATTTGATCCATTAATTCAGTCACTGCTGCTTTCACAGTCGCGGCTTTACCTTCAATAACTGGCTCACCCCACCCAGAAATACCACAATCCGTTGTAATTTTTAAAAACAACCATCTCGGTGGTACCTGATACAATTCATAACTTTTAATTTTCATATTAATAGCCTCCTAGTTTAACTTTTCAAGTAACTTTTCTGCTTTCAATTTGATTTCATGCAATGTTGTTCTATTAATTTCAAGATTATTTTTTACAATCGCGCTACTGACACCGACACCAATTGCACCTACATCAATGTATTGCTTAATATTTTCTAAATTAATTCCACCCGTCGGTAACAAATCAACTTCATTTAATGGCGCTAAAATATCTTTGATATAGCCTGCTCCCATTTCAGATATTGGAAATACTTTCACTATATCTGCACCGGTATTCATAGCAAACGTAATTTCAGAAGGTGTCAACGCACCTGGAATGGAAATCTTATGATTATTTTTCGTACATGTTATTACTTCTTTATTCGTATCTGGCGAAATAATAAATTTTGCTCCTGCATTTATGGCTTGTTGACAATCTTCTGCATTTAAAACAGTACCTGCGCCTATATACATTGCTTCTCCATAAATTTCATTTAAATCGCTAATAGATTTTAATGCCTCCGGAGAATTCAACGTGACTTCAACTAGTTTAATCCCCGCTTCATATAGTTGTTCTACTATTTTCAATGTATCTTCAGTATCATATCCTCTAATGATTGATATGATTTTGTGTTCTTTTATTAGATCAATGTTCATATAAAGCACTACCTTTCCACATCACTTAGTTGATGATTTATAAATTTTTCTAATTCATTGAGCGTTGGTAACCCATAAAAATCTCCATAAGCCGTTGTGGCCAATGCGCCCATAGCTAGCGCATATTGAGACATTTGCGCTAAGTTTTCCAATCCATATTTTTCAAGTCCATATATTAATCCAGCAGCAAAAGCGTCACCTGCACCTACCGAATCAATTTCATTAACATGATATGCTGATTTAAAGCATTGTGCTTTTTGATTTGCAAAAAAGGCACCGTTTGAGCCATCTTTAATAACTAACAACTTATGATTAAGTTCCTTTGCAATCGTTTCATTCGCATTATTTCCAAATAGAATCTGTGCTTCACTGCTACCAGTTAGTAAAATATCTACATCTTGGGCAATTTTGTTATAAAAGCACTTAAATTCATCTTGAGCCCATAATTTCCCCCTATAATTCGGATCAAATATCACTGTTAATCCTCTAGTTTTCGCTTCTTTAATTAAAGCTAAAGTAGTGTTGTAAGTTAGTTCACTTAATGCCGGTGTAATACCAGTAATATACAAAATGGATGCGCTTTCAAATATATCTTTAAAAAAAGGCTTAATATCATAATGATTCACCGCACTGTTCTGTCTAAAATAATCTACATGAATCGTATTGGATACGCCTCTTTCTTTAGTCATGAGTCCAGTGGAAAAATTGTTTAATGTTGTTAAAAAATGCGTTCCTACAGCTTCCCCATTCAACTGATATCGTATAGCATCACCTATCGCATCATTGCCTACTGCTGTAATAAACTGTGAAGATAAACCTAATTTAGCTAAACCAATCATTGTATTAACTTCCGCACCTGCAATATGAAATTGTGCATGATCTCGATATACGAACTTACCATCATTAATTGAAAACACACCCATGACTTCTCCATATGAAATTACAGTCAATATATATTCACTCCATTTCTTGTTAAACCCATTGCCTTCGAAATAAAATAAGCATTTTGCTTAATAAGTCCTGGGATATTTTTATTTTCAATAATTCTTTCCTTAGGTCCAGCACAACTTATTGCACCAACAACTTGCTGCGCATCATTCAATATTGGTGCCGCGATGCAATATAAACCCATCTCATTTTCCTCATCATCAATGGCATAACCTTGTGCTTTAAACATCGCTAACTGCTTTTTAAGATCAGCATAATTACCTACAGTTTTGGGTGTGATTGCTTCAAATTTAATATGCTCAAACATTTCATCTAATAAATTGCTGTCATACATGGATAAACAAGCTTTGCCCAATCCTGTAGAATATATCGGTTTATTCGTTCCAGGTTGTGCAGTCGTTCTAATAGACCTATTACTATCAATCTTAGTTAGGTAAATCATTTCATTGTATTGAGGATAAGCAAGAAAAATTGTTTCATTTATTTTGTCATTTAGATTTTTAATATAAGTTAAACTCTCATTATATAAATCCAAATCTTCTCGAGCCCTATTGCCCAAATTAATCAACTTATGCCCTAATAAATATTTATTTTGATAATCCTTCCTAATATATTTAGAATCCAACATTGTTTTAAGTAAATTAAACAAACTACTTGGTGGAATATTTAAGGCATCACCTATTTCCTTCTCACTCAACGGTAGCGATGCATCCTTCAATAACTCTAAAACATCAAATACACGCTTTGCAGATTTAACTATACTCACCATCCCCCTCCTTATTTCATATATGTGAAATGAAAATATATATGTGAAAGCACAAGAATATAATCATATTATTTTTAATTTGTCAATATTACATCATTTTGATTTGGAATATGTTTTATAAATCAATACATCATAAATTTGTTTAATACTATTTATTATTTTTATTAATCGAATATTATAATGATTGCGCTTCCAAACATTATAATGTTATAATCTTTTTGCGAGGTGATATTGTGTGAAAAGTACAGGAATAATAAAAAACATATTATTAGTAGAAAAAGAAACACGAATGGATGTTTCACTTGAGGCAGGTGTCGTCAAAGAGATAGGAAAAGCCAATACATTAAAAGGCCCCATACTTTTTGACGGTTCTGAGTCTTATTTGTCAACGGGATGGATTGATTTGCATGTACATGCATTTTCTGACTTTAGTCCATATGGAGATGATATAGATGCTATCGGGGTTAAGCAAGGTGTTACAACGATTGTTGACGCTGGAAGTTGTGGTTCCGATAGGATTGATGAACTGTATCAACGTGCATTATATAGTGATACACAATTATTTTCATTCTTAAATATATCAAAAATAGGTCTAGAGAGAATTGATGAATTGTCTAATTTATCTTGGATAGACAAGGAATTATGTATATCTGCTGCACACAAATATCCAGATATGATTATCGGTCTAAAAGCTCGTATAAGTAGCAGTGTTGTAAAAGGTAATGGTACTGTTCCTCTAAAAAACGCAATAGAAATAAGTGAACAATTAAAATTGCCTATTATGACACACATCGGGTCTGCACCACCAAAAATTCAAGATGTCATACCACTATTACGACAAGGCGATGTCATTACACATTTCTTAAATGGTAAAGATAATAATCTATTTGATGAAAATGGAGAACCACTGAACGTCCTTAAAGAAGCTGTTGATAGAGGCGTTAATTTAGATGTAGGTCATGGCAATGCTAGTTTTTCATTTGAAGTAGCTAAGCAAGCACAAAGTGCAAATATACACTTTGATACGATTAGTACTGATATTTATAAAAAAAACAGAATACACGGACCCGTATATAGTTTATCTAATGTCTTATCAAAATTTTTATATTTAGACTATAGTCTAAAAGAAATTATTAATGCAGTAACGCTTAAACCAGCGAAAATTATAAATAAACCTCAATTGGCAGAATTTAGAGAAGGCATTCTAGCAAATTTAACTCTATTTGATGTAGTTGATGAAGAAATATCACTTATAGATTCAGCACAACAAAAAGTCAAAACGAAAAAATTTATTAAGGAAAGAGGCGTAGTTACAAATGGCAAATTCATTAAATTATAAATATGGCTTAAAACAAGTCATTAATGCCAGTGGAAGAATGAGCATTCTTGGTGTATCTTCACCAACCAACTCAGTCATGGAAGCAATGAAATTCGGCGGACAAAATTATGTAGAAATTGAAGAATTGGTTAAGCAATCAGGATTGTATATTGCGAATAAACTTAATTCAGAAGATGCTGTTGTTGTAAACTCCGCTTCGAGCGGGATAGCATTATCAATTGCAGGCGTTATAACAGGGGGAAATGAACGAAAAAGCCAAAGACTTCATAATGATAAAATTAGCAAAAATGAAGTGATTATTTTTAAAGGACATAATGTTCAATATGGTGCACCTATAGAAACTATGATCTATTTAGGTGGCGGATCAGTTGTTGAAGTAGGTTATGCCAATGAAGGTAAGGCACAACATATACAAGAAGCAATTAATGAAAACACCGCTGCGATACTATATGTAAAATCCCATCATGCAGTACAAAAAAACATGGCAAACGTAGATGAAATATATGAAGTCGCACAGAAAAATAATATTCCTTTTATAGTAGATGCAGCTGCAGAAGAAAATTTAGAAAAATATATACAGTGTTCAGATATGGCTGTTTTTAGTGGATCAAAAGCTATACAAGGACCTACAACCGGTATTGTGGCAGGTAAAAAGAATTTTATTGATGCAACTAAAGTGCAGCTACACTTTATAGGACGAAGTATGAAGGTAGGTAAAGAGTCTACTTTTGGACTATTACAAGCACTCGATGAATATTTTGAAAAAGTAGATACCTCTATACATGAAAAAGAAGAACTACAAAAACTAGATAGATTGAACAATTATAAGGAAATAAATTTAGAAATTGTTCAAGATGAAGCAGGCAGAGAAATTTATAGAACACGTGTACATGTAGATTCACCAACATTAACTGCAGAATCAGTTGTTGAGAAATTAAAATTGGCTGAAATTGCTATTTATACACGAGATTATGGTGTTAAACAAGGATTTTTTGACATTGATCCAAGACCATTAAAAGATGGCGAGATAGAGATTATCTATAAAACGATTGTTCAAATAATGGAGGGTGAAATTTAATGAAAATATCAGACAGATTTTATAAAGGCAGAGTAGCGCTTAACGTGTTAGCAAAAGGTGAACAAAATATTCAAGATGTCTATCAAGCAGCAGATAAAAAGGTAGTTGTTGGCGTATTATCAAAAGATTATAAGACTGTGGATGATGCTGTAGATAGTATGCGTGCTTTAGGTTCAAACGTTGATGATGCAATATCAATTGGATTAGGCGCTGGTGATAATAGACAAGCAAAAGTTGTCTCAAACATTGCAAAATGTTATCAAGGTTCACATATTAATCAAGTATTTACAAGCGTAGGACAAACTACAGCTAATGCAAATGATGAATCTTGGGTCAATGCTTTAGTGTCACCTTCTGGCAAAGTAGGTTATGTGAATATATCAACAGGTCCGATTAGTAGTACTGATTCTGAAAAAGCGATTATACCTATAAACACAGCTATTAATCTAATTAAAGATATGGGTGGAAATTCTATTAAATTCTTTCCAATGGGCGGTTTAGATACAGTTGAAGAATATAAAGCCGTAGCTCAAGCATGTGGAGAAACAAATTTCGGTCTAGAACCAACAGGCGGCATTACAAAAGAAAACTTTGAAGCTATTTTAAAAATTGCTCTAGATTATAATGTTCCTAAAATCATACCTCATGTATATTCTTCCATAATTAGCAAAGATACAGGCTTAACTTATGTTGAAGATGTAGAATGGCTAACTACTAAAATGAAATCTCTAGTTGATCAATATGAATAAAAACATTGTTGCTTACGGAGAAATAATGATGCGTTTAGAAGTTCCAGACAACCTTTTGCTTAGACAAGCAGAGAATTTAAAATACTCATTTACAGGAACAGGCGTAAATATTACGGGACTATTAGCTCAATTTGGATATAGCTCTAGTTTAATCAGTGCTGTACCAGATAATTCAATTGGTTCCTCTGCAATTGGTGCCATACGTAGATTAGGCATTCATAGTGATTTGATTATTAAAAATAACGACAATTTGGGTATGTATTTTTTAGAAAAAGGCTTCGGCAACCGTTCAAGCAACGTAACTTATACTAATAGACAACACAGTAGTTTTAATACTACAGATATTTCAAAATATGATTTAATACAATCACTAAATGATGTCGACATCTTGCATATATGTGGTATCACACTCGCTATGAATCAATTAACCCGCGATAACATTATGAAATTAGTGAAAGCAGCAAAAGAGCAAAACATTAAAATAGTATTCGATTGTAATTTCAGGGCTTCCTTATGGGGAGAAAATGGCAATCAACGTGCGAAACCATTTTACGAAACAATATTATCACAAGCCGATATCGTCATAATGAATGAAAAAGATGCAATTCAAACGTTAGGTCTTTCAACAAACCATCAAACAAAAGAAGGTCAACTAGAAGAACTGTTACCTATTGTAGCTCAAAAATTTAACATAAATAAAATTGCAGGAACGATACGAACTGTACAAGATAGCACTCATAATACCATTAAGGGCTACTTATATAGTAACGAAAATATGTATTACTCTAAAATATATGATGTTAATATCTTAGATAGAATTGGCACTGGCGATGCTTACACCTGCGGCATTATACATGGAGAACTTTCAAGCATGGCACCACAAGATGTCGTATCATTTTCAACAGCTTCTTGTGTACTCGCACATACAATTTCTGGAGATACACCATTGTTTGATACTGATGATATAATAAAAATCATAAATAATGAAAAAAACGATATTGAGAGGTAATTGATTTATGACAAAATTATCATCAGCCAAAGGACCTTTATATTTACAAATCAAACAAATTATTGAAGATAGAATTATTCATGGTATATACACAGTAGGAAACTATATACCTACAGAAATAGAATTCGAAAAAGAATTTAACGTAAGCAAAGTAACAGTAAGAGCTGCAATTAAAGAGCTAGTCAATTTAGGTTACTTAGAAAAGAAAAGCGGCAAAGGCACTACAGTAATTAGTCACAAACAAGCGGACACACAAACAAAAAATAAAAATTTCACAGAAAAACTTGTAGAACAAGGTAATAAAATCCAAAAAATCATTAAAGATATTACAGTAATAACACACGAAAAAGATAGTCATTTATTTAAAATGTTTGGCACAAAATCCTATAAACTTACAAGAATTTACTTATTAAATGATCAACCCTATATACTATTCGAGCACTATTTGCCCTACCCACTTAATATTTTAAGTGATGTGGATAAATCTAAAGAAAATAACGATCTATCAATATATAAAATTTTAGAAACAGATAAATTAGAGATTCAAGACATAGAAGATGAATTTTCTGCTGATTTTAATCAAGATGCTGCATTACAACTAAACCTTGATACAAATAAGCCATTACTCATTAGAGAAAGAAAATCTTATTCCGTAGATGGCGCAGTGTTAGAGTATAGTATTGGTTATTATAATAGTGAATTGAAAAAATATGGCATCAGTCTAAAAGATTGATGCAGATTTTTTATAGTATTTTGAAAGCGCTAACATAACTGGAGGAACATGGATGGATTCTAACATTTATTTATTAATTATTACACTACTGTCAATTGTAATTGTTATTTTAGGCGTTGCATGGTGGAAATGGCACGCATTTATTAGTTTAACGGTTGCCAGCTTATTTTTAGCAATATTAGCAGGCTTATCTCCCGAAAAAATTGTAACAGCTTATGAATCAGGTGTTGGCGATGTGCTTGGTCACCTCGTAGGCATATTAGCACTAGGAACAATCTTGGGTAAACTTATGTCCGATTCAGGTGCAGGCATGCAAATTTCTGATTTTCTTGTTAAAGCCTTAGGATATAAAAAACTGCCTTGGGCAATGATGTTATCAGGTTTTATTATTGGTATACCTGTGTTCTTTGAAGTCGGTATTGTTATTTTATTACCACTCGTTATTTCAATTCATAAAACGACTAAAGCAAATATATTACTCATATCAATTCCATTACTAGCTGGCTTATCTATTGTACATGGTATTGTCCCTCCTCACCCTGGAGCGATGACTGCCATAGGTATTTACGAAGCTAATTTAGGAAAAGTATTGCTCTATTCTCTTATCATAGCATTGCCAACTGCAATTATAGCTGGTCCAATATTCGGCAAATTTATTAGTAAACGACTCACACCAGAAA
Organism: Staphylococcus gallinarum; assembly: GCF_029774255.1. Classification (NCBI taxonomy): domain Bacteria; kingdom Bacillati; phylum Bacillota; class Bacilli; order Caryophanales; family Staphylococcaceae; genus Staphylococcus; species Staphylococcus gallinarum. The sequence goes on along the minus strand of NZ_CP069082.1, from coordinate 63,014 downwards.
ATCCGCCTAATATTATTAAAGTTGAGAATAAAACAAATGTCTTTCCAAGTGTTGCTATTTCATTTTTAGTTATTGCCTTACCAGTATTATTAATGTTGTTATCTATAGTTACGCCGTATTTAGGAAACATACCAAATCTATTAAAAAACACTTTATTATTTATAGGTAGCCCCGTTATTGCACTACTGATTTCATGCTTTGTCGCCTTTTATTTATTAGGATTTAAACAAGGCATGAACAAAAATGTAATCAAAGATTTAGTAGAAGAATGCATTTTACCGGTGGGTTCAATTATTTTAATTATCGGAGCTGGTGGTGGATTTAAAGAGATACTGATTGAAACAGGTGTAGGTGACACAATTGCACAAATGACAGAACACCTTTCAATCTCACCACTACTCTTAGCATTTTTAGTAGCCGGACTAATACGTGTTGCTACCGGATCTGCCACAGTTGCATTAACAACAGCTGCAGGTATTGTGTCACCCATTATCCAACATATGTCTGGAGTGAACTTAGAATTATTAGTTATTGCCACAGGCGCAGGTTCCTTAATGCTTTCCCATGTTAATGACGCTGGATTTTGGATGGTTAAAGAATATTTAGGTTTAAATGTGAAAGAAACTTTTAAAACTTGGTCAGTGATGGAAACATTGCTCGCATTAATTGCCTTTGGTTTCGCGTATATCATTGATTCATTTATGTAAATTTTGCGGAGGGATTAGAGGATTAAACAGAACAACCATCTATACAAGACATCAAAAGTTACAATTTGATTTAGTATAAATATTCAAAGGATTGCTCCCAAACTTTTCTGGAAGCAATCCTTTGATTTTTGATCTGATTCTTTTAATATTATAAACTCCGTTACCATTATTACACAATGCTAGAACCATTTAGCAATTTCACTACTACTGTAGCAAAAAGCTATATATAACTCTTATACTTTGCAAAAAATTCTTCTTCTGACTGTTTCATTTTCTCTGAAAAATCTTTATAATCAATAACATTTCTCGGTATTGTTAGACCAAGTTTTATTACTTTTATATCCTCACGCATTTGTACATTATTTTCATACGTAGTCCCTTGATTTAAATACAATACTTGATCATCATTTTCTTTTTGATTGGGGTAAAAATAATAACCTATTTTAGAATCAAATCTAAGCATATATGCTAATACTTGCAAATAGTCTTTATTTCCAATATTTTGAATAGGTTTATATTTGGCATCTCCAATAATTCTTCTCTCTTCATTACGCCCAATAAAATCTGGATAAATTAGTCCTATTTTAGAATACTTTTTTCTACCGAATAAATTTTGTGCGCCACTACCGCCTTTATTTTTAGGGTGATAAAAATCTTCATCGATTAATTTATAAATATATTCTTCCCATAACCATGCAGCATCAAATAGAATTCCATTTATTTTCTTTGCACCATTACCTATATAATGTTTATGTTGTTGTAAAATCGTTAAACATAGTTTTTGTAGCTCTCTATATTCCTTATAATATGCATGACGAATAGGTCTCTTATTATTAAACATTATCACTTTATTTCTATCCCTATGATTATAACTTGTCGTAACCTCTCTGATTTCTTGCACTTCTGTTTTAACGCTACTTAGTATACCTTTGCTTTCTTTTCTCTTTTTAATAAACTCTATTGTATGCCTAATTAACTGTATAATGTAATTATCATACGAAAATTCTCTCTGTGAATAAGCGATATTCCCAACAAAAGGTGTATTATTCTTTATATGTCTTTGAATATCTATAGTTCCTTTTAAATTATCGTTATTATATTCATTTCGATTATATTCCTTGAACAATCCTTTGCGCATAGCTTTTTTTAAATAATAAGGAAAAATAAAAATAAATAGATCAATAACTTTATTTTCTTGGTCAATTATCGTATTAAAGTCAACAACATACGGTATTTTCAGCACATTTTCTATTAAATATTGAAAAAAATAATCCTGTGGTCCTTCTGAAAAGCGTGATTCAATAATTAAATTTTCCTGATTATAACCTAAAAATCCAACTATATTACCAGTACGATAGGATTGATTTACTTTATTTAGAATAACTTGATTGTCACTTATACCTTCTTGTTCCTTTAAACTATTAGGAAAAACAAATATGCCTGTATCTTCAAGTTCTGATGTAGTCTTATCTAATATTGAATTTGTTAGATTCGGAATTTCTCTAAACTCATTTGACGGTTTAGAAACATTGTCTTTCACTTTAATCAATTTCATTATCTAAACCTGATTCTCCTTGTGAGTTATTATAAGCCGATTTAAATAATTCCATAATCTCTTCCTCATTAAACATTCCTCTAATATAATCAGATAATAACGGCTCCAGATAATCTTCCCATAACTCTTCAAAACTTATGTTAGCCACCTTTAAATAATAAGCAGCACCTATGTGATAATTACTATCCAACTCATCTACTTTCGATATTTCATTGTTAAGACTAGTCATTCTAGTAATAGCTTCTTCTTTTTTATCTCCTAGAGTTTCTAACATTTCAATATTTTCATTAGCCTTGATTTCAATAAATCTAAATCTACGTCTCATGGCAAAATCAAAAGTATCAACTGAACGGTCAATATCGTTCATTGTTCCAATTATATATACGTTATCAGGAATATAAAATTTATCTTTTTCAGAATCTATATTTGAATACTGGGTTTTTACTGCTCCTTTTATTCCCCTGTAACTAGGATCAATAGAAAAGAACAATTCTCCAAATATTTTAGAAATTTCCCCTCTATTTATTTCATCAATTATAAATACAAATTTCACATCATTATTATTTTCCGTGTAAATTTCATTGAAAACGTTACTATTGTGTGGGTTTTTAGCCTTCTCACAAAAAGTTTTGAATATTCCAGGTTTCAAATTAAACCCCATAGTTCCATCATCAGATATAACAGGTCTGATTCCTTCTACAAAGTCTGTATAGTCGTAATTCGGATGGAATTGTACAAATTCAAATTGTTCTGATGACTCGACATCTTCATTAGATACGCCTATGATCTTTGACGCTACCGCTTTGGCGAGATAACTCTTACCAGTTCCTGGTGCACCTCTAAGTATGATGTTTTTTGACTTTAATAATTTTTCAGCTATCTCTTTTACATTTTCATTTTCCACCACTGAATCCTCCTCGCCCTCTACTTTATAACTCATATAATCATCAAAAAATTGTTTGAAATATGCGTTGGGTGGATTATCTGAAAATAAATCCATTTCAATAATATTATAGTTTTGACTTATTTCCTGCTCTTTCTGCTCTATTTCATTCCACATAGTTAATCTAGCATGAGTCATTTTATAATTTTTAAAAGTTGTTCTAATAGTTATCCAAATTCCTAATGAACATTGATAGCATATATACGGAACTTTTCCGCTTCCATTACCATTTTTTCTTCCATAATGACTATTACTAAATAGATGAACATGCAAGTCTACTCCATTCATTCGTACAGAGTTAAAATTTTTAATTTTAGTAACTTCAAGCTCTTCGATACCTTCAAGATTTATATTTGTATTTTTGTTTTTTTCATCAGTTATATTAATCTGGCTTTGTTCCACAAAATTCATAAATAAATTTTTAAAATTTTGATATTTCTTTTCTTCAGAGTTTCGTATAAGTTGATAAAATTGATCAATATCTTGACCATTCTCTCTGTATATAGCTACTAACTGTTCATAATCATTCAACAGTTTATTAATATCTCTTTCTATCACTGATGAGTCAGGAATATCATTAATATAATACTCAAAGCCACTAATCGTTGTTGGTTCATAGCTTTTTCCTAGTGATGTGTCAGCATTTAAATGAATATCGACTAGCTTACTTTTTGGAGATTCTAAAATTCCATAAATTGACTTTGATATTTTTAATATCTCCGAGCTATCCACCTTTTTATCATTAAAATATGTAGCTCCCTGATTTAATGTCAAATATACTTTTTCTCCATCAGCACTAAATAAAAAAACAATATAAAAACCTTTTGTAGTAGCATCTGTGACATCTGGATTCATAATTGCAACCCACGGCACAGAAGCAAATTGACCATTCCCAATACTGCCTTTAATTTCGTAGTCATTTAGTTCTTTTATACTTTTTAGTTCTTCTACCATTTTATATTTTACTAAATCACCGACTGGCGCATTCTTAAATTTACCAGATTCTCTTTCTTTAACGTATGTATTACCTATCGCTTCTATTAAATTTGATAATGTCATTAATAATTCCCCTATTCATTAGTGAAACGTTTATACAATAATTACTAGTTTATAAATTTATTATTTCTATATATAGTAATATTTAAAGTTATTGATCTAAAATGAAAATATATACACTATGTTACATGAATAATAATTTAATTGTTTTCTTGATAACTAATTACTATAATTTTTTCAGTAAAATGAATGAAATCTTTTCTCAAAATTTTAATTAAAGTCAGTTTATGGTTGTATTAAGAAAACAAAACTTCTTTTATATTTGTTATAGAAAACTTAATATACAATTTTCTTGAAATTATCCACACTTTTCAAAGCTTTTTGTAAATATTCTCTTTTAAATAGAGAAACATAAATTGCACAAGCTTCTGCTTGACAATTAAATGATCGTTTAGGATTAAATTCTATATCTGTAAACGCTTCATATTTAAGTATTTCACTAGCAATATCTGGGTTTCGATATAATGCATTTACATATAACCAATTATAAAACAAATTTTTAGGCTCTAATGGAAAATCATGACCAAAACTACTATATTTAGTCATGTAATCATTATTGTCGATTTTTCTAATTTTCTGTTTCATTTCTTTTGCATTATATCCTTTTTCTAATAAATAATTTTGATTACCCGCTTTTTGGTATACTTTACTAGATTGAAATAATTGTTCTACACTAAATACATTCCCATTCATTGTACTTATTTTCAAATTAAATGCGCTCGATTTTACTCCTATTACTTTCACTGATTTACTGGAAACTTCTAATATTTGATCTGTAATGTTTTCTTTTAAAAACTGAAAATGTAAGTCTTCAATACTTTTTTGTTTTTGCTCCTTTGAAAAACCAGGATACCATTTAAAAGAAATATCTATTTTTTTATATATATAATTTTTGGGATCAACGTAATATACAAATCGATTTGCCATGTTGTTTATATCTCAACACCTTTTTCTTCAGGTATCTTACCTGATTGTAATAAAAGTACTATCTCTTTCTTTTCAAATAAACATTTTGAAACTATTATTTCATAATCAGAAATACTAACTCCACAAAGTTCTAGCCTTAAAATCTCCCTTTTAGCATGTTCTTCTGTAGGAAAGATCAACGAGGTAATTTGTTGTTTAGGTATTTTTCCATATATCAAAACTTCTGCTTGAATATCGGTGGGGACATTCTTAGGATATAAATTGTTTCTATCTAAAGTTTTTTTACCCGTAACCTTTTTATTAAAAATACTTTCGAACGCATCATTTCCTTTTCTAACCATTCTTCCACCTTTTGTAGCTGCATTGACTTGACAAAATTTTGTAGTATCAGAAATAATATTAGGGTTTATTCCTAATATTATCCATTCGTTAAATATTTCTTCTTGGCTTTTTTTGACCACAGTTGAAAAATAATAACAGTTGGGATATTGAATAGAGGTACAGATATACTCTTCATGTTTATCAAATCTATTTTCATCTGTTTTATTTAGATAGGACAAATCAGAAATAAAGCTATTTGCTAATATACCATTTTCACTATCCATACCTTCTCCTAAAATAAACGGTAAATTCTTAGACTTAGTAAAATGACATAATCGTGTGATATTTCGCTCTTTGATTATTGATTGAATCATGTATCTTCACCTCTGCAAATATATTTATTTAAGGGAAGGGAAGATAATAGTGATGTTAGTTTCCCAGAATATAAAATAATCAATTTTTCTCTTGCCCTCGTCACACCTACATAATATTGTGCAATAATTTTTTCTAGCATTTCAAAATCTAAATTAGAAAGATCAAAGTTATCATCTTTTAAATCAATTTCATTATTATCTATCTCAATACATTTTTTTAGATTATTTTCACTTAAAAACGGCATTATTACAGTATCAAATTCCAACCCTTTAATTTGTTTATAAGTTCCGAATTGGATTTTATTTGTGTCACTGTACAAATTAAATTCTTTATAACTGAGACCATTTTCTTCCATAAATTTTTTGAACTCATAATATTTATGACTAGGAAGAATAACTCCTACTTTTTCTTCTTTTCGATTCTCACGCACTGCAATGATATATTGATAAACTTTCTTCATCTCTTCCCTTTCATCTCTGTACCTAATGATTTGCGGGTCTTGACCCTTTCTTATTCCTAATTTGCCTTCTGTGTAAAATTCATTATTTTTATCAAAATAAGGTGATAGAGCAATTTTTTCAGCAAATTCACTAATTGGTCGACTATTTCTATAATTATGTATTAATTGATACTTTTTGTAATTCTTCATATTTATACCTAAGGACTTAAAAGAAATGCGCTTTCCAAATACGCCTTGATTAATATCCCCTAACAAAACCATCGCTCCATTTGGATCACTTAATTCATTTACAGTCATCAGCATATCAGAAGTGAAATCTTGAAATTCATCAATTAAAATATATTTAAATGATAACAGTTGTTCCTTCTTATTTTGATCTTTAATTTTATAGAATAATTTACGAATAATAGTACCAATATCCTCATAGTCATAGTATCTATCTTCATTTTCTCTTATCTTTTTATACTGTTCATATACCTCATAAAAGTACTTTCTTTTATTTCTTTCTATTCTAGTGCTTCTACGACCAATTCTTTCTATTCTTTCATAATTTTCTAAGGAAGTTACTGACATTTGTTGCATCCAAGAAATTTCATCTATAAAAGTTTGATAAGGTCTATTAAAAGTAGATTCATTTGGATAATTTTCACTTATCTCATCTACAGCACTTTTTACTTGTTTTACCTTATTCTTGAATATATTATAGCTCTTAACTTCATTATGATTCTTTCTATACTTATCTAATTGTAATTCTTCATTTTTAAAATTATCACAAATTTTTTTCAAAATTTCTTTCATAAAACCATTATATGTATCTATTATTAAGTTATCTGGAATTTGTTCATTTCTATTATTTGCTATATTTTTAATTTTTAAATACATATCTTGATTGACTGCTCTATTAAACGTCAGTAATACAATCTTATCATTAGGATATACTTTTGAGAGCCAATAAATTCTATAAATAGCTAACAACGACTTACCACAACCAGCACTTCCTGTAATAACCATACTTTGATTATCTGCTACATAAAGAATTTCAGTTTGATGTCCTTTTAATGTCGGTATTGACATTTTCTAACACTTCCATTCATAATTATTAGTGAATGTTCTAAATTTTTAAAATAATTAAAGAGCAAAACAATTATAACATTTATGATTAATTCAAAGTTTATGTTTCATAAATTAATATCGTGTATAATAAGGGGTTTTCATGGTAGAACACAATACGAAGAAATTGAATGATAAAATTAATTATTTACAAAGACTTGTACAATCCTCTTTAAATATAGGAGAGCAAATAACAAGTAATCATTTACAGGAAATCTTTTGTGAATTTAAAAATGATAAAATTATTGAACATTATGCCATTTATAATAATATATTGATTGAGGATGAAGATAAAATTCGTCAAATTGATCATTTTGTGATATGTAATAATGGCATATTTATTATTGAAACTAAGCATTGGAAAGGTGATATTTATTTCAACTTCAATAAAGACAATTTAAAAGATTATCATTTAGAGGGCTTAAAAAAATATTTATTTACTATAAACGATGATAATTACATTACTTTTATCCTAAGTAACGAAAATAATGAATTTGCTTTCAAAAAATTTGGTCACCCATTTGACCAAGTTAATAAAACGCGTAAATTTGCTAATGAAATAATTGGTGCTCAGTTTATTGAAATGATTATATATTTCAATCATAAGGGAAATGGACAACTTTATGTAGGTAATACACCTAAATTTGTTGCTACTCCCTCTTCTAAAACTGAGTTAAAAGAAACTCTTCTGCACAAGATAACTCAGAATAAAGTTCGCACTTGTATAGATGCTACAACTATTATGTCCTTTTGTGAAGTACTAAATAAATATGCAAATAATGATGCAAGTATTATTAATGTAAATGGATAATCATACTTAGTATACATATATTAGCTTCATATTCATTAGTTTTCTGAAAGAAATTAATAGTAATTTTTGTGTTTATTTTAAAAATATTATCAAAAGTATGCATTTGATTAATCTTAGACGTACTAAGCGCACGCTTTACCATTCGAACAATATAAAGTTTACCAATAACAATTGAATTATTATAAAACAACTCTTTAATCCAAGACATATTTGATTCATTCATATAATCGTAATAGCACTTTTTCTATTAAAGAAATAAGCTAATAATTTTTAATATATGCAGGTCTATATTTTCAACCATCACGCAAATGAACTCTATAGCAATATATATTATTCTATAATTACCTTAATAAAATAGTTCTCTTATTAAGAGTGAGTGGAGGGATTTGGCCCTTGGAAGCTCCAGCAACAGCTTATTTGCGATGTGCTAATTCCAACAGTATTTAGACTGAAAGATGAGAAGATGTGTCATGCTCTTCTTAATTGGAAGAGCTATTTTATTGTATATAATTGTAAAGGTGGTTATATCATGAAATCATGTCGTGAACTATATGCAGAATTAGATTATTGGAAGCAATATCAAGCTAAGAACTTTTCAAGTAGTGTGTTAAAACGAGGTAAGATCAACCAAGTTGAGTCTCAGATACGCCAACAGATTGATGTTTCAAACAATAAAGACGCGATTTTGAGAATCACAGATTCAACTCAATCATAGTTTGTTAAGCGGAGGTCTATGAGCACCCCGCTTTACTTCTATAATATTAAAATTTCAAACCAATTTAATGATGATAGTGTTGTATAAATTAACTGCAATTCCACATAAAGTGATACTTACTATTAATAATTTAAAATTTGATTGTTTGTTACGCTCTTCATTGATAAAATTATCATAGTTATAATACGTATTTTATACAGTTGAAATCCACTTCTTTATTAAAGTTATTACTGTTCAATATCCAGTTATTTTATGGTAATATCATCATGTGTAAAAAGTAGAGATATTAAGAGAAAAGAAGGTTTATATATATTATGAAAGAAAATTTTTGGCGTGAATTACCACGTCCATTTTTTATTTTGGCGCCAATGGAAGACGTGACGGATATCGTCTTTCGCCACGTGGTTAGTGAAGCTGCTAGACCTGATGTATTTTTCACAGAATTTACCAATACTGAAAGCTTTTGTCATCCAGAAGGTGTCCACAGTGTACGTGGTCGCTTAACATTTAGTGAAGATGAACAACCAATGGTCGCTCATATATGGGGTGACAAGCCAGAGCATTTCCGTGAAATGAGTATCGGTATGGCAGAGATGGGCTTTAAAGGTATCGATTTAAACATGGGTTGCCCAGTAGCTAATGTTGCGAGCAAGGGTAAGGGATCGGGTCTGATACTACGTCCTGAAACTGCTGCTGAAATTATTCAAGCAGCGAAAGCGGGAGGTCTACCGGTAAGTGTAAAAACACGTCTCGGCTATTATGATATCGATGAATGGAGAGATTGGTTAAAGCACGTCTTTGAACAAGATATCGCAAATTTATCGATTCACCTACGCACCCGTAAAGAGATGAGTAAAGTAGATGCACACTGGGAATTAATAGCAGAAATTAAAAAACTGCGTGACGAAATCGCACCAAATACATTACTAACTATTAACGGTGATATCCCAGACAGAAAAACTGGCCTTGAACTTGCTGAAAAATATGGCATTGATGGCGTGATGATTGGTAGAGGCATCTTCCATAATCCATACGCATTTGAAAAGGAACCGCGCGAACATACAAGTAAAGAACTATTAGGATTATTACGATTACATCTCGCATTATTCAACAAATATTCTAAAGACGAACCGCGTCAATACAAACCCTTACGCAGATTCTTTAAAATCTACGTACGTGGCATGAGAGGCGCTAGCGAACTACGACACCAATTGATGCAAACACAAACGACAGACGAAGCAATCGCATTAATCGATGATTTTGAGGCACAAATGGAAGAAGTAGAAGCATAATTTTTGAAACTATAAAAATTATCTCCCTTGATAACAAGGGAGATTTTATTGATTATATGGGTGATAACTAACACTCCAAATAGTTATGCTATTTATCAGTAAGGAACTTATGATTATTATTTTTGAAATATGCCCCCTTTATTAAGTATTCCACTGAAAAATACATTGAAATCTCTACTCATATTGAATAATAGTAGTTCTTTACATTATTTAATATTGCCATAATTTTCAAATACTGAAATTTTTTAACTCTCCCTTTCATCAGATATCAGCTAACCCATTTCCAACATACATGTTCACGCTTTATATATTATAATTATTATATATAATTAACTTAAGGTGGTACACAACTCTGTTCCGAACAAAATTTTGAATACCCTAAATAAAAGTGGATAATATGAGGCAAACTTAAAAAGAATAGGGGGATAATATTGAATATTCAGTTAGAAAATTTAAAGATAAACTTTATAAATGAAGGTTCTGCTCCTTATTTTCAAGTAGAAAATAATAACAGATTAAGACTAGATATAGACTATATTAACCGAGACAACCTTACTCGAATAGTTAATATACTCTTTAAAGATGATGATAGTATTAATCTTTTGTATTATTATGGAACTGTTTTTCCAAAAATATTTAAAGAGCCTACACGAATAGGTAAGTATATTTCAATAAACAACTGGACAGAAGAATTAATTGAAATAGAAAATGAATTTGATGAGAAAGAAATTTATGCAATTGTAACTATTAAATCAATTAGAAAATCTGAATTGATTAATTACCTTTTATATTTAAAACACGCGTTAAAAGATCCTTACATGTGTATTTATAATGAACATAATCTACTATGTAATAGTAGCGATGTTATCGATATTGTTAGTGGCTCCACGACAATAATAAATGATTTAAAGTCATTTTATGAACCTATCTTAAATGACTTTTATAGTGAGGAATAAATAATTAAAACCACCCATATCACGGGTGGTTTTCTTTGCAACATCATCCTATTGTAATTGCTTACAAATATACTTCTCTCATTTTTTATCGACTTCTAAAAATAATAATTCAGCACTTAGTTGCTACAAAAGTTTCAATATTAATTCTACATACAGGCTATAAATTCTAAGTTTATATTACCCCCTATTTGCTCTTGTGCAGCGTTGCTTTAACTATTCACAACTCTAAATGCTATATAAAAATATGTAAATCCCCTGACATAGCTTTACCGCTAAATTTTGAATCATATACAATTTAAATTTTTAAAACTATGTATTGCTATACTTTTCTACCATGCTATAATTGATAAAGATTATCAATTTCAATTAAAAATATTTTGGGGAGTGTTCATTTTATGAAAAGAATAGTGTTTGTAATGCTATGCATGATTTTACTTTTATCAGCCTGTGGTAATAATGACAGTAAAGATAAATCAAACGACACCAAAAGTGATAATGCTTCAACAAAAACATTTAAACAAGATGATGGCACTAAAGTTAAAATACCTAAAAATCCAAAAAGAATTGTTGTTTTACATCCTACATATATTGGTACTTTAGTAAAATTTGGACATAAACCGGTTGGTGTTATAGATTTTGTTAAGCAAAATAAAACGCTCGACGATGCAACTAAAGGCATTAAAAGAATAGGCCAAGGCAATATTGAACAAATTACAAAAGCAAAACCAGATCTGATCATTACAACTCAAGAAGATAAAAATGCTAATAAGCTTAAAAAAATTGCACCAACAATACAGATGGATGCAATGAAATCGAATTATAAAGAAACGACTAAAGAACTCAGCGAAATTGTAAATGAGCAAGATAAAGCTGATAAATGGTTAAAAGAATGGGACAATAAATTACAAAAAGATAAAAAAGCGCTTGGTGATAAAGTTAAAGGAAAAACAATTACCGTTTTACAATCAACACCAAAAGGTATAAGTGCATTCGGTCAAAACTACGGTCGTGGTACTGAAATAGTTTATGACGGATATGGTATGAAACAACCTAAGTTATTAGAAAAAGAAACGAAAAACGCTTATATGGCTACACCATCTGAAGAACAACTTGCAGATTACACAGGAGATTATATTATATTAGCCACAATGGGTGAAAAACCTCCATTTACACAAAAAGCAAATTGGAAAAATTTAGATGCTGTTAAAAAAGGGCATGTCATTAATTTAGATTTACAAGATACACAGTATAATGACCCTCTCTCTTTAGAAAAGCAAAGAAAAATTATTTTGAAACAACTAAAAGATATGAACTAAATTCAATCACTGGGCGATACAACAAATAATAAAAATGGTAATGGGAGTTATGAATTAAACTTAACACCCAAGGGCACAGTCAAATTTCACAATCATATGGGTGAAAAGTGAAACCTGTACGTAATTGTCAATTTGTGATAACAGCATATGAATAATAGAACTTGGGACAAAATCCCCAGAAAAATAGCACTCAGATAAATTTCATTTATCTCGGTGCTTCTTTTTATTTATAGTATTATTGGCTTGCTATACTAAGGGACAACTTTCGCCTTTAGTCTTTAGAACGACCTATTCTCTCAGGAATACTGCTAAAACACGTCATCTAAATATGTAATTTTATATTAAAACACTTTAAAAAATTAGCCCTTCATAGATCTAACTGAATTTATCTAACCTAATCATTAGTAATACTACTTAGAAACTGTAAAAGTATCTGAAATAGTTCATAGAAAATACCCTTTTGTTAAAGTAAAACTACAGAATCAACTTGGCCACAGAAACATCAATTTGGTAACACAATGAAAACAGAAAACTTAAAACAAAATTATGTAAATAGTAAGGTCTGGTACTTATGAAATTGATGTGCTTATCATTGTTTCAAGTAATGTTATTCTTTATACTCTATTTTAATAATATCATTATAAATATTGTCCAGTTCTTCTATTGGTACTTCTCTATCAATAGTCTCTGCCCATTTACTTAGACCATCAATAACAGAAACATAAATATGTATATACGCACCTTTAGGCACACTACTTATCATTTCTATATTTTCTATATTTGCATTAAAATTCTCAGTTAATTTATTTATTACGAATTGCAATATAAGTTTGTCAAAAGCACTATCATGTCTTTGTTTTTTACCTATTTTTTCAATATTTTTTCTATTCTCTTCAAAGGATTCATAAACTGATTGAAATGGACTATAAATTAAATTTTTGATGTCCTTAAAAACATAATCTTGAGTAAGTTCATCAATTAAATCAAATAATAAATCATATTTATCATTATAATGTCTATAGAAAGTTGTTCTATGTACAATCGATTCATCACAAATATCGTGAATGCTCAATTTTTTAAATTCTTTTTTTTGTAATAAATTAAATAACCCAGTTTTTAATGCTTTTTTTGTTTTTACCACTCTCAAATCATCACTTTTATGCATATAATTCTCCTTATTTGTAGCTTATACATACTAGTAAATATTATTGCTACTTTTATACATCTAAAATCCCATTTATTATTCACATTATGAAAATTCATTATATGGATAAAACTTATCACGTAACGATAAAGGAGGCAAAAGTTTTGGCAAAAATTTTATATAAAATAGGAACATTTATGGCCAAATATAAATGGTGGGGTGTGGGTATTTGGTTAATTCTTTTATTATCTATTTTTATTCCACTATTATTAAATACACCAAAATTTGATAATGACATTACTATGAATGGAATTAAATCACTTGATACAAATAAAAAGATATCAGATGAATTTGGCCAAGATAGTGAGAAAGCACAAATTAGAGTTGTCTTAAAATCAGAAAAATCTAATGGGATTATTAAAAAACATACTTCAAAAGATATACAAGATACTTTAAAACAAATTAAAAAAAATGATAAAGATATTAAAAGCATTTCTAACCCATATGAAACTAAACAAATTAGTAAAGATAAAACAACGGCTTTAGTAGATATTAATTATGATGTAAATGCAATTTCTTTGAAAAAACATTCTAGAGATAATATTAATGACGAATTGACCAAATTACGTAAAAAAGATAATATTCAAACAGAATTAACAGGAAATGGTGTACAAGATAGTGGCGGTGGCTCAAACGAAGTTATGGGAATTGCTGTTGCTTTTATTATTCTATTAATCACTTTCGGATCTATAGTGGTGGCAGGTATGCCAATAGTGTCAGCACTCATTGGATTAGGAAGTAGCATGGGCGTAATATCAATTTTGACTTACTTTTTCAATATTCCTAATATCGCTTTAACTTTATCTGTAATGATAGGTTTAGCAGTTGGTATTGATTATGCTCTATTCATTTTATTCAGATATAAACAACATATTAATCAAGGGACACATTATATTACCGCAATTGGTTTAGCAATCGGAACAGCAGGAAGTGCAATCGTATTTGCTGGGGTAACTGTTATCATTGCAGTATGTGGACTATCTCTAGTTGGTATCAATTTCCTAAGTATAATGGGATTTGGAGCTGCAATAAGTGTTATATTTTCAGTTTTAACATCATTAACTTTATTACCTTCTTTAATAAGTTTATTTCATAAACAGATAAAACCTAAAAAATCAAGAACTAAGCATAAAAATCATAATGATAATTTTTGGTCAAAAATCGTCATTGGCAAACCTATATTAGCAACTATAATTGCATTGATAATTTTAGTATTTTCAGCTATACCAGTTCTTCATATGCGATTGGGTATTCCTGATGATGGTGTAAAGCCAGAATCAACCACACAAAAACAAGCATACGATATAATATCAGACAAGTTTGGTAAAGGGTTTAACGGTCAAATAGCAATGCTAATAGATGTTAAAAATCATAATGATAATAATACAGACTTACAGAATAATTTAAATAAAGTTTATAAAGATATTAAAAACATGAAAAATGTTGATATGGTTTCACCACCTCAACTTAGTAAAAATAATAAGTATGCAATTGTATCTATCATACCCTCAAATGGACCAAACGCTAAATCCACAACTAGTTTGGTAGAAAAATTAAGAAATTACAATGATGATGCTAAAAATAAATATAATTTCCATACTGAATTAGCAGGCCAAAGTGTTGTAAATATTGATATGTCAAAAAAACTAAGTGATGCCATACCCTTATTCACAAGTGTAATAGTAGTACTTGCCTTTATATTATTATTGATTGTATTCCGATCTATTATTATTCCATTAAAGGCGGTATTAGGGTTTGTATTGTCTCTAATGGCTACCTTAGGTTTTACAACTTTTATTATTCAAGATGGTTTTCTAAGTAATCTATTTGGTATAGATACTACAGGCCCAATGCTTTCATTTTTACCAGTGATAGCTATAGGAATCTTATTTGGACTTGCTATGGATTACGAAGTATTTTTAATGTCACGAATCCATGAAGAATATACAAAAACACAAAATAATGATCATTCTATTAGAATAGGAATTAAAGAGAGTGGTCCAGTTATAGTATCTGCAGCGATTATCATGTTTAGTGTATTTATCGCATTTGTATTCCAAGATGATGCAATGGTTAAATCTATTGGTATCACACTTGGCTTCGGGGTAATATTTGATGCACTTATTGTCCGATTACTATTAATTCCAGCTTTAACAAAATTATTCGGTGATACTTCTTGGTATATTCCTAAATGGTTAGATCGAATTTTACCGAAAATTGATGTTGAAGGTACAGAACTTAATAAATTTATAACAACTGATAAATCAAGCCATCATAATCAAACATATAATCGTACCTTTAATATAGATAAGAATAATAATAAAACTTTGAATAATACCATTTATGTAGATAATCAAACTAAACACCTTTTCAAAGAATTATCAAATAATGATAATAATCTACTATACAAAGCTTTATTAAATTATAAAATTCAACAAGATACTCAATCTACAGAAACAGAGCACACTCATTTTCATTATAATAAGACAAATGAAAATGAAAACAATATTGATAAAAATAATTTAATCAATTTACTTACTCAACAAAGTAATAATATTAACAAAATAAACGAATTGATTGATAAACTCATAGAAAAATAAAAAAGTATAATTTATTAAAATACGATTTCTAAATTAAGAAAGTGGTTGTAGTTAATTTAACTGCAATCACTTTTTTATTTATTAGTTTCTAGTAAATATACATTACAAAACTCTTATTGAATCATATTTAGTCAGTACGATATATTCAAAATTCCTTCACAATGTCTCTAAAAAACCGCATCACTTATGATACGCTTCTAGCAAATACAAATACCCTTTATTAATTTCTAGCAACCTGTATGCACATAATGTAGCAACTGATGAATGGAAAATTTTGCGAATAATAAAAGTGATAATGGAATCCATGTATTTAAAGTAATACATAATACTGATGTCGTACTTTATAATAGTATTAGTTAAAATATGGTTTAAGTATTATATATTGAGTTGTGATTTCTTTACACCATAATATATTTAATGGGAGTCCTTCACTATTCTATGAAGGACTCCCATTAAATACTATTTTTTATCTGAATTTGAAAGAAAACAGATATTTCATATTATTTAAAGACATTAATTAAAAATTCATTTATTTCATCAAATGGTATTTTTGTAATGTCATCATATAAATCAATATGATTAGCATTCTCAACTTCAATTAAATATTTAGGTTCATTTGCTTCATTATAAGCATTTTTCGAAAATTGTTTAGAAAATGCTTCTTTACCAACAATTAACATTATTGGTCTCGGAGATATTGTATTTATATGGTCTAATAATGAAAAATTCATGAAAGAAAGGGTGCTAGACAAAGTAAATTGTGTGATTGATCTTGGATGATAACCTCTTTCCGTAGAATAAAATTCACCAAATTCATTGTAAGCTGGGTCATTTGTTTGTTTAATTTGTAATGCTGAACCTCTAGGTCCAAGTATTGGATCTTCACTTAAAAAATCGTTATATCTTAATTCAGCAATTTCTTCCATTTCTTTTTTTCTTTGTTCTAATGGACTCATTTTGCTAGCTTCTGAAATATCTACCATACTCGTTGTTATAACTGCTTTAATTCTTGGATCTATTTGTGCAGCACTTAAAGCAAATCCTCCACTTCCACAAATACCTATAGCTGCAATTTTACTTTTATCTATATATTTTCTTGTACCAATATAATCCACGGCAGCACTGAAATCTTCAACAAATATATCTGGTGAAGATACATGTCTAGGATCACCTCCACTATTACCATTAAATGAAGGATCAAATGCAAGAGTTACATACCCTTTTTTTGCTAACTCTTGAGCATATATACCAGGGCCTTGCTCTTTCACACCGCTGTATGGTGGTCCAATTATAATACCTGGATAGTGTTTATTTTCATCAAACTCTGCAGGTAAGTATATATCAGCAGATAATATAATACCAAAACGATTTTTAAATTTAATATTTTTTCTTGTAATACTTTCTGATAAATTAAAAATATAATTAGTTTTAACAGTCATAATTAATTTCTCCTTTCATTTTTACCATGCATATGAATATGGCGCTTCACCAGGACCAGGCCAAATTTCATCTAATTCACGTAAAGTCTCTTCTGATAATTCTATTTCTATTGCACGTAAACTTGTTTCTAGTTGTTTAACTGTTCTAGGTCCAATAATAGGAGCTGTTACAATAGGATTGTGTAACAACCATGCTAGAGCTATGACTGACGGTTCCTCGTTAATTTTTTCACACAATGCTTTATATCGTTTTAATTGCTCTTGATGTTTTTCAAATTCACTTTCTAATTGACCAGATAAACGACGCCCTTCGTGTGATTGATCGAAGTCCCCACCTAATAACCCCATACCAATTGGGCTCCATGGTATTAAGCCAATATTATAATATTTTAGGGCAGGTATTACTTCGCTTTCAATTGCACGGTTACTTAAATTATATAAGCTTTGCTCAGATGCTATGCCTAATAAATTACGGTTATTGGCTTTATTTTGGGCTGTCGCAATATCCCATCCAGCAAAATTACTACTTCCTACATAACTAACTTTATCTTCGTTGATCAGTTTTTCCATGCCTTGCCAAATCTCTTCCCAAGGTGTTGTTCTATCAACGTGATGCATTTGATATAAATCAATATGATCTGTTTGAAGTCGTTTTAAGCTTGCTTCACATGCACGTTTTATATGATAGGCAGAAAGTCCACGATCATTAGGTCCTAAGCCCATCGGTTGATACACTTTAGTAGATAATACAATTTGATCTCTATGACCTCTTTGTTTCAACCACTTTCCAACAATCTCCTCTGATTTTCCATAACCTTTTTCCATATCTGGACTTTGAGGTCCTCCATATACATCAGCTGTATCAAAGAAGTTTATACCTGCTTCAAAAGCTTTATCCATAATTTCAAATGCAGTTTTTTCATCAGTTAATTCTCCAAAATTCAATGTTCCTAATGCTAATTTACTTACTTTCAAACCTGTTCGTCCTAAATTTGTATATTTCATAATATCTCTCCTTTGTAAAAAATTCTTATTTAAATATTAAATTTGAGCTGTATTAGATATACGTACTCTCCATAAAACACAAATTAAACCTAGGATTAAACCTAAAACACCAACAATAAGAATGTATTTTGTACCAACTTGAGTAATTATCAATCCAGCAAACGCTGTTCCAATTGTAGTTCCTAAGTTTGTCGCAGTTAAAAATAACCCATTGGCGAAGTCAGGTGCTTGAGGGGCTGAAGACATAATCCAATATTGATTTACATTATTACCAATGCCAGCAATCACCCCCCAAATTAAAATAATGATCATTGTAGGTATCGTTAATTCTGCTATAGATAGAAAAATAAAATATATTACAGTTAATACGATTGGATACACAATCACAGTAATCTTTGGTGAGTGTGTTAATAAATTACCAGCAATCACATTGCCTATAATATTAGCTAATCCATAAACGAATAACATAATGCTAATAACATTAGCTGATAGTTTTGTTATAACATCAAGATATTCGGCTAAATAGCTATAGATACCAAATACAGCTCCGTTAAAGCATATGACTGCAAATATCGAAAGCCATGTAACACTTTTAGTCAAAATTTTTAACTGTGATCCATAAGATAATCTTTCTTTAACTGGCATAGTTGGTACAAACAATAATGTTGCTATTAGCGTAAAAATATTAACAATAGCAAAGAAAGACATTGCTAGTTGAAGTGTGAATTCATTAGCTAAAAAGCTTGCTACTGGTACACCTAAAACCATACCTGCAGAAACGCCTATAAATACTTTTGAAACAGCTTTGTTTGCTTCTTTAGGATCTACCGAAACTGCTGCAACCGACAATGCCATAGACACATATACAGGGTGGAAAAATGCTGGTAGTATTCTCGCAACTAAGGCTACTGTAAAATTCGTTGTAAAAATAAGCGTGATGTTACTGATAACGAAAATAATAAGTACCATAATCATAATTTTCTTTCTATCAATACCAGAAAATATTAGTGGTAAAGTTGGTCCCGCAAAGGCTATAGCTAATGCAAATCCACTAACTAACCACCCAGCTTCGGAAATACTTACATTAAAATATTTCGCTAAATGTGGAAGTATACCAATAACCCCCATTTCAGTATTTAAAATACCAAATACACCAACAGCTAATATAAAAAGTAATAATCCTTTTGAATCTTTCATAACATAAACTCCTATATTTAAAATTTCTTTGTTTATTACAGTGTAAAATGGTATCATTCAGATAACAAATACCTATTTCAAATACTTACATATACCTAAAAGTTATAACAAGGAGATCTATTATGGATATAAGAGTTTTACGCTATTTTATTGCAGTAGCAAATCAGGAAAGTATTTCAGGTGCAGCTAATCAATTGCATCTTTCTCAACCCACTTTATCGAGACAGTTGAATGATCTTGAAGATAATCTAAACACTAAGTTATTTCATAGAGGAAATAGAAAAATTCAATTAACTGAAGAAGGAAGATTTTTATTAGAAAAAGCCAAGGAAATTGTTAATTTAGTTGATAAAACAGAGGCTAACTTTAATCAATCAGAGGATATAATAAGTGGAGAAATTTATATTGGCGCTGGAGAAACTGAAGCCATGCGTATCATTGCTAAATCCTTAAAAAAGGTAATAGAACAATCTCCAAATATCCAATTTCACACTTATAGTGGTAATTTTGATGATGTTACAAACAAATTAGATAATGGACTATTAGATTTTGGAGTAATTATAGAACCAGCTGATAAACAAAAATATAATTATATAAAATTACCTGAATCTGAGATTTCAGGTGTTTTAATGCCCAAAACTAGTCCATTAGCAAACAAAGAAACTATAAAACCAGAGGACTTAATCAATCATCCTTTGATAATTTCCCACCAAACATCTGATAGTAATGAAATAGCTGGATGGTTTGGTAAAGATATAGAAGATTTAAATATTATTGGTACTTATAACTTACTATATAATGCTTCTATAATGGTTCAAGAAGGTATTGGCTATGCAATTTGTATTGATAAACTTATTGATACTTCAGAAAACAGCGAACTTTGCTTTAGACCATTAAGCCCAACTTTAGAATCTGGCCTAAATTTAATTTGGAAAAAACATCAAACTTTTTCTAAAGCTTCTAAAGCATTTTTAAAGCAATTAAGGGAAGACTTAAATTTGTAAAAATTTGAAAGTAACTATGCTATATATGTATAGCTAAGTATGTGAAATAAGTATTTGTAATACTTATAACTCTAGATTATGATGACTCCATAATATTTATTAAAAGTAGGAGTTGTTAAGGATGAAATATACTGTAATAACAGGTGCTTCTTCAGGTATTGGATATGATACAGCTTTAGCATTTGCTAAAAGAGATAAAAATTTAATATTAATTGCAAGAAGAGAAGATAAGATGGAGCAACTAAAACAAGAAATTAAAAATATTAATTCAAATTTAGATGTAGTCATTAAATCCATAGATTTATCAATATTAAGCAATGTTTATCAAACATATGAATCATTAAATAATTATGAAATAGAGACCTGGATTAATAATGCTGGATTAGGTAATTTTTCTCCTTTAAAAGAACAGTCATTAAACAAAATTGAAGCCATGCTTAATCTAAATATTCAAGCTCTAACAATTTTTTCAACACTATTCATTAAAGATTACGCAGACGTTGAAAACACTCAACTAATAAATGTTTCTTCAGCAGGTGGCTATATTACCATTGGTAACTTAGTTACTTATTCTGCAACTAAGTTTTACGTAAGTGCATTTACTGAAGGTCTTGCTCAAGAACTAAAAACTAAAAACGCAATGTTAAAAGTAAAATTATTAGCACCAGCTGTCACAGAAACAGAGTTCGAACAAAATTCTCTAGGACTAGAATTGTTTGAATATGAAAGTAATATACCGCAATTCAATACATCAAAAGAAATGGCTGAATTGATGCTTCAACTTTATGATAGCGATAAAATTTTAGGACTTGTAGATGAAAATACGTATCATTTTAAGTTACAAGACCCAATTTTTCCATTTAGAAACGCTTAATTTAAATTTAGTAGGAGGATGTACTATGACTATTGAAAATAAAGTAATAATTATAACAGGTGCTTCTTCAGGAATTGGAGAAGCTACAGCAAAACTGTTAGCCCAAAAAGGCGCTAAAGTTGTTTTAGGCGCTCGCAGAGAAAATAAGTTACAACAATTAGTTGAGTCTATAATCAATAACAATGGAGATGCAACCTATTTAGTAACGGATGTGACTAAACAAGAAGATAATTATAAATTAGTTGATCATGCCCTTTCTACTTATGGTAGAATTGATGCTATTTTCTTAAATGCTGGTTTAATGCCTAATTCCCCATTATCAAAACTTAAATCAGATGAATGGAACCAGATGATTGATGTGAATATTAAAGGTGTACTAAATGGCATTGAAGCGGTATTACCTATATTTACAAAACAGAAATCGGGTCATGTAATTACAACATCATCTGTTGCAGGTTTAAAAGCTTATCCGGGAGGTGCCGTTTATGGCGCTACAAAATGGGCTGTACGTGATCTTATGGAAGTATTACGTATGGAATCGGCACAAGAAGGTACCAATATACGTACAGCGACAATCTATCCAGCAGCAATAGAAACAGAACTAATTAATAACATCTCAGATGAAACCACAGCTAAAGGTACAGAACAAATGTACAATCAATATCAGATTTCACCTACAAGTATAGCTAATATTGTTGCCTTTGCTATTGACCAACCAGAAGACGTTAATATCAATGAATTTACTGTTGGACCTACTTCACAACCTTGGTAACATTTCTATTCTTTCTATTAGTGGAAAACAAAAATGATAAATCACTTATATTAAATCAATATCAAATATTACCTGATTAATAAAACAAGTAAAATTTAATTATTAAGAGAATTAAAAATACTAGACCCTATCAAGATTTTCATCAATTTATAGTGAATCTTGATAGGGTCTAGTTTGTTTACCCGTCCTTTTATCTATTATTTATTATTAATTGAAATTTCATGCAGTATGATACGTTCAAAATCCCTTTACAAAAGGCCTAAAAAACCGCTTCACTTATGATACGCTTCCCCTTATCAATGATTTTGCTAAAAATTTTCCTTATTTTATATCTTTGCTACTTTTGCTTTTATTAAATAGCGTATTACCTAAAAATGCTAATACTAGTGCTATGTATGTAGAAACAAACACTTTACTTACCAATCCGAAAAGAATTTCATTTGTATTTATAAATTTAACTTCTTTGGTTTTGGATATTACTATCCCACTTCCCTGAGATAAATTATCTAATCCATAAGATATAAATACCGCTGTATAATTCAATAAATTTTCAGGTCCTTTTATATTCAATATTCCTTCATTTGGCTTCAAGTTTTGGTTTTTAATATCATAAACCATAAACCCATATCCTATATAAGTAAACATGATTACACATACTAAACCCATGTTTAAATAACAGAAAAGCATATGAATCAATTTGAAATTTTTATTATCAACACTGTAATACAAGGAAATGGATATATACAAAGAAAGCATTAATGTAGTCATAAATATATAAAAAATATGGAAACTGATTTCTTGACGATCTAAATCTATAAGGAAAATTTCTAAAGCCCCAAAAACTCCTAAAAATGGAATATATAATTGACCAAAAAATATCTTTATAGATTGGTGTTCTTTTTTCAAAAAGCTCAATAAAAGTATCGCTAAAAAAATCATGATATATTCTAAAAAAATAAACTTAATTAAATCATTTAATTTAAAGTTAATTAATATTAAAACTAAAATAATTACAATTAAGAATCCTAATTTTCTCCATGAATTTATAGTGAAAATTTTATCTAAAATCATTTTTGTCAAAACTCTTGGTTTAATATCCCTAATTAACTTGCCTACGTCAGTTTTTATATTTCTCAAACTGTAATTGTTTTTTATTCGTGAAAGATATAAATAAAATGTATTTTTAATTCTATATCTATTCACTATTAAAACAATGATTAAAAATGCTATTATTATTACGTTTAACAATATTTAACTCCTCTCCTTCTAGGACTCCTTTTTAATTGTTACCTTTATTTTTTTAAAAATTATTTTGTTGTCTAAGTATAATCATTAATTCTTCATGATAAAACCTCTACGCGTACTATTTCTTGAAAATTATAGGTTAATAAAGGTTCTGTTGCAAAGTTGAAAAATAAATGTCTAATCTCAATTTTAAAATAATACTTTGTGTTAACTTGTTAGCATGATGCTAATTTCATGGCATGGCGAAAATCCGTAGATCTGAAGAGACCTGCGGTTCTTTTTATATAGACCGTATATACATTCAATACCTTTTAAAGTATTCTTTGCCGTATTGATACTTTGATATCTTGTCTTTCTTACTTTAATATGACGGTGATCTTGCTCAATGAGGTTATTCAGATATTTCGATGTACAATGACAGTCGGGATTCAGTTTAAACGCTTTAATTACTTTAGCCATTGCTACCTTCGTTGAAGGTGCCTGATCTGTAATCACCTTTTGAGGTTTACCAAATTGTTTAATGAGACGTTTGATAAACGCATATGCTGCATGATTATCTCGTTGCTTACGCAACCAAATATCTAATGTATGTCCCTCTGCATCAATGGCACGATATAAATAGCTCCATTTTCCTTTTATTTTGATGTATGTCTCATCAATACGCCACTTATAATAGGCTTTTTTATGCTTTTTCTTCCAAATCTGATACAAAATTGGGGCATATTCTTGAACCCAACGGTAGACCGTTGAATGATGAACGTTTACACCACGTTCCCTTAATATTTCAGATATATCACGATAACTCAATGCATATCTTAGATAGTAGCCAACGGCTACAGTGATAACATCTTTACTGAATTGTTTATATCTGAAATAGTTCATACAGAAGACTCCTTTTTATTAAAATTATACTATAAATTCAACTTTGCAACAGAACCTGTATTTTTAACAATGGTAAATCCTTAATTTAATAATTGATTATTAAACATTTCTTTAAATTCTTTTCTTTTTGTTGGATCATCAGAATAAAAGAATAACCCTACTAATCTTACATCATCATTTTCTGCAAGTATTTCAATATCATCTCTTTCATTCAGTGATAGCATGAATTGTTCTTTCCATTTATCATTCAATAATAAATGTTGACCTTTAGGTTCTACAAATACTTGATACGTGTATTCATCATCCTTTAAGTACAGCAAGAAATCAGGCATGAAACCTCTGACACCATAGATTTCCCTAAACTTAATTTTACGTTCGTTACGTATTAAATAAACTTCTTCATATTTATTTTGTAAATCTTCCATCATATTATTGATTAAATCAATCAAATCACTCTCAAGACCATTTACAATAGCTTTATCATAAATGTACCAATCATGTTGTCCCATGTTTTTAGGTCTCTTTTGATCGTCTAAATCTGTTACATCTCTATTTACATTATTGACTTCAACAACATAATCATCGATTAATTCTGACAGTTTTACCCCTTCAAAAATAGGTGTACCTTTAACTTTTAGATAATTATTTTTAATTTTTGCTTCTAATTTACTTAAATAATCATTCAATACAGACAGCTTTATTTTTGGTCTGATATCACTAATATCCATCTCTTTAGGTATAGTTACGCTGATATCTAAATCTCCTAAAAAATTCTTTGACTCTATAAATGTCTGCATACTCGTAATACTAGGCACATACTCTTTTAAATTAGAATATCTAAAGAATGGGTTACTTCTTAAAGCTTTTTGTAATAATGGTTTATTAATATTTAATCTTACTTCTTTACGGTTTTCTGCTATATCTTTGATACCTTGAGTCAAATTAGACTCACTTACTTTGAATAAATCTTTCTGATATTCCCTAGATGCACTGTAATTTTCTAAATTCTTATAATCTTCAGCAGTAGTAGGTACTGTTTTATTAATATATATTTTCCCAAATTTGAAAAGGTCAGTTTTTTTAAATTTATTTTTCACTTTTCCTTCATGTATCTCACTTATGTCAGTATTTGTTTGAACTTTTGCTTCTGTTAAAGATTGGTGTAAATTTTTAATGTAAGAAGAATCGTTAATCGTATGATAATGTAAAGTTTCGATTGCTTTTAAATCACTAAATTCATTATCAAATCTACGCTTATAAGATTTTTCTTCTTCATAAATAAATGGATAATATCTAGCCCCTCGACCGATGAGCTGTGCTTCTGCATTCGTCGCGTTTTTGTTGACCTTTTTCTTCTCATCTACTTTCACAATATCGAAAAGATTTAAGACGTCCCAACCTTCATTAAGTTTGTACACTGCAAAGATCGCTCTTATAGGGTTATCAAGATTTTCTAAATTATTCAATAATTGAGCATTTTTCTCTTTTTCTTTATCATTATTAACATTTAATGTGGTTTGTTCATTAAAATCCCACTTCAAGTCATCTAACACTTTTATTAAATTTGCTTGTTTATAAAAACTGAAGACCTTACTCCAAATACTATTTTGACCACTGTAAAATTTAAAACCATTATCAATAATTGTTTCTAATTGCTCATAAGTTAACTGTTCTAAACGGTCTAGCATCAATTGATGTATTTCTTGTGAGCCTTTAATAGAAGTGGATTGAAACATGATAACTGGTTTAAGCGTTATATGGTTTTTATCAGCTATATACTTTTTATATTCACTCATTAATAAAGCATGTAGTATTTTATCTTTATTTTCCTCACTCGCATACAAAAGTGTAACATTTTTTGAATAACCTTGTTGCATAAATTCCTTTAAGTCATACCGATAAAGAATTCTATCCTTGTATTTTTCATAAATATCATCTTCTAACTGTACCGTAGCTGTAAATTCTAACAATTCATTCTTATTATTCTGCTTCATAAGCCTATCAACAGTTACTTCCCAGTTAGTCTCTTCAATTTGCTGAGTAGTTTTTTTGCTTTTTTTCTTTGTGCTGACATTTAGATGATGAGCTTCATCAGCTAATAACACAATAGGGAATTGAGCTAAATCTTCATAAGTAATTTCATTTTCTCTTGGGTAATTTAATTTATCATGCAGTGCATTAATCGTTGTTAATTTAAGGTAAATCGTATTTTCATCAGGTAAGACGGGATAATTATCTACTACTTGAATATTAATCAATTTACCATCAATGACAATACCTTCTGGATTAAACAAATACTTACTAGATGAAGTGTTAGTTAGATTGTCATACGTTTTATTGACAATCGCAGTACTATTAACAAAAAACAAGAAATTTTGATAACCTTTTTCTTTAAATAAATATAATACTGATGCAGCTAAAACAAGTGTTTTACCAGAACCAGTTGCCATATTAAACATCAATTTGTTATATAAATTATCTTCATCTTTTTCCTCAAGAAACATTAATCTTTGTACAGCTTCTTCTTGGTACGGTCTTAAACGATGGTTCAAATTATCGATAATATAGTTAGGTATATCCGGATATTGTTTAAATAATTGGTTTTCAATACGATCATGTAGCATTTCTGACATTATTACTCACCTCCATAGAAACTATGGTTAAATGCTATTTCACCTTCAGTGAAATTATATGCAGAGTCTTCCATATCAGAGTAATTAACATATAATTGATTATTGTCTAAAATTCTAATCAATACTTCTTTTTGGTCTTCAAGTTCTAATTCACTAAATTCCTTTTTAGTATTTGTAAACTTATCAAAGTCTACTTCATAGTTAACCACACCATTATTTAATAAATTATCAATTTCTTGACTAAGTTTTTCTTTATTATTGCAACGTATAATATTTTCAATAATTTCTTGATTTTCCTTTGCTAATTCCGCATATATAAAAGAACCTCCTCCTTGCCAATCTACATCAGTTGATATACCACCTTGCTCACCTTCAATAACTTTTTGTAATCTTGGGATAGATACACTATTAATATAGTCCATTTGTTCTATGCCTATATATTGTCTATTCATCTTATGAGCAACCGCTTGAGTTGTACCTGACCCCATAAAAAAATCTAATACTAAATCATTTTCTTCGGTACAATATTCTAATATTAGTTGTAATAAACTTTCATTTTTAGGATTATTAAACTTTTTTTCGCCAAATAAATCACTAAGTTGTTTCGTTGCGGTTGATGTTAATAGTGATTCATCCCACCATGTAGTTATTTTCCTTTTTTTATTTTCAGCTTCCTTTTTATAATATTTTTTCCCAAGCGTATTTTTTCTTTTTATAATTTGTCCTTCTTTATATAACTTATTCATAGTTTCAAAAGAATATCGCCAATAACCTGACACACCTAGAAACTCGTAGTACGGGTTCCCTTTTGCTGCCCCTCCAGGTCCATCTACTGGAATAATTTTATAAAATCCTTTTTCATCTTCAAGATTAAATCCTTCTAGTTTATTTTGAATGCCTAAACGATGTCTTTGACTATAAAGTTTCCGTTCATTTTTTGCAAAAAATAAAATATGATTATGATTTGAAGATATGATTTTATCATTAGAAACCGAAGCCCTTGCTTTATGACAAATATCCGCAATAAAGTTCTCACTTCCAAATATGGAATCAATAAGAACCTTAGCATAGTGTGCTTCATTATCATCTAAACTAACAAATAAAATACCATTTTCACTTAAAAGCTCTCTTGCAATCTCAAGTCTGTTTTTCATAAATGTTAACCAAGTAGCCTTATTAAACCTATCATTATATTTAAACTCATCATTTCCAGTATTATATGGTGGATCAATGTAGATCAGCTTCACTTTACTAGCGTATTTTTTTTTAAAACTATGTAACACAGTTAAGTTATTACCCTTTATAATTAAATTATCCTTATCATTAATTTCTTTGATATTATGAGAGCCATCTTTATTGTATTTTTTTATATTTGTGAAAACTTTAGGTATCAGTAAAGTATCAATTTCTTCTTTTGCAATTACTTCATTGTAAAATTTTTCATCATTCTTTAAAACACTATCTTCTTTTGTCATTCCACCCTCAAGTATGCAATCCTTAAATGGAAAGTCTAATACTACATCAGAATTATAATTTAAGTATTTACCTTCAGTCGTTAAACCGATTTTGTTAGCATATTTAGTATAGCTATCTTGCCAATAATTTTTATAACGTAACATCGAAATCAATGCTTCTTTATCAAATATTTTATACCCATCTATGTCTTGAACATATGTTTCATTGATAGCTTGATTAGATAAAAGTTTAGAAATCAGCTTAGTATCGTTATTTCTTAAATCTTCTATTATTAGTTGTTTTGCCAATTTTTCATTTATCCAATATCTTTCAATTTCATTTAGTATCTTACTGATTTCATCTAATATGTTTGTACTCATGTTACCTCTCCATACATCGAATTTTAGTATATATCTTTATGATAATAGACTTTTTAATATAAATACACAGAGAATGTACTATTTATTAAACTCTTTATAATAAAAACCTCAACTAAATATAATAGTCCGGCTTAAAAAACCGCATCACTTATGATACGCTTCTCCTCGCATGATCTTAAATGCGCGGTATATTTGTTCTATTAAGACTACGCGCATCATTTGGTGTGGGAAGGTCATTTTGCTGAATGATAGTGCATAGTCACTGCGATTTAACACGTCTTGGTGTAGGCCGTTTGATCCGCCTATAACAAATGTAAAGTCGCTTTGTCCACGGGTCATGCGTCCTTCTAGTTCTTTGGCTAAGCCTTCTGATGTTAGCATGTTGCCTTTAATTTCTAATGTAATGACTGTGGATTGTGGTTTTACTTTAGCTAAAAGACGTTGCCCTTCTTTTTCTTTTACTTGTTCCACTTCTTTATCGCTCATGTTCTCAGGGGCTTTTTCATCTGGTACTTCAATTATTTCTATTTTGGAGTACGCTCCTAATCTCTTTTCATATTCTGCTATTGCTTGTTTCCAGTATTTTTCTTTTAATTTACCTACTGTGAGTATTGTGATTTTCATTTTTATCCTCCAAATATGTGTATAGCATTAAAAGTTATTAGACTTATCCACAAGTTATTAACTTATTCACACTGTTCCCTCTTATTATAACAAGAATGTATATTGAAAATTAATGCTTTTTACAATTTATACACACAAAAAGCGTGGATAACCTGTATATTTGTGGATAACTCTGTGTATAATGTGGGTATCCACATGTGAATTGTGCACATCTATGGATAACCTTGAATAAAATAGTGGATAAGTTGGTGGTTGTCTTACATAGTTATTCACATTATTTACAATTTCTTAACACAAATCCTTATTTAAAAGTATTTCTACTACTATTTTTAATTTATATTTATTAGTTAACTGAATATTACAATATTCAATTTTCTGTTTCTGTTGATAATTTATAGTCATAAGTATCTATTTCTAATTTTCTGCATAGTAAGTGAAACCCTCACTTTTTCATACCATTATAAAAAACTGTATTCTAATCTTTTAAATAACTAAATCTGAGCTTCTTATGACTTCCCCATCACGCAATGTCTTAATTTCTCAAAAATCCTCTTCAACGCTAATTAGATACCTTTTCCAAACCTTCTCCATATCTAAACTCCACTAAAACATGCTCTTACTAACTTCCATAGATATAAATAAGAGCCCCTAACATTAATGGTTGGGGCTCTCTGACTTATAGTGTATATATTGGTGTTGCTTGTGCTTTGTCAGTATCACACAGCATGACGTCACGTTCTGTATCGATGTCGTGTTCGTTAAGTACTTGTCCTACACTCATGCGAGCTAGGTCTTTCATATTGTTGTCTTGTGACAGATGCGATAGATAAATGCGTTTCGTATTACCTGTAATAACGTCTGTCATGGCATGACCTGCATCTTCGTTTGATACATGACCAACGTCGCTTAGGATACGTTGCTTGGTCTTCCATGGATAGCGGCACATGCGTAACATATCTACGTCGTGGTTGCTCTCGAAGATAAATGCATCACTGCCTTGAATCATACCTTTCATACGATCTGAAACGTAGCCTGTATCTGTTATAATCGTAAATTTCTTATAGTTATTATGGAAAATATAAAACTGTGGATCTATTGCATCGTGTGATACGTTGAATGACTCAATATCGAAACCTGCAATGGATTTCGTTTCGTATGGATTAAAAATGAATTTCTGATCCATTGGTATTTTATTATCTTTCTTTTCGATGGCTGACCACGTTTTTTCATTCGCATAAACTGGTAAATTGTATTTACGTGCAAGTACACCTAATCCTTTGATGTGATCAGAATGTTCGTGTGTCACTAGAATACCGTTTAAATTTTTTATTTCTTTATCTATTTGTCCAAATAACTCTTCCATTTTCTTGCCTGTCAGACCTGCGTCGACAAGTATGCTGCCTTTATCACTTTCTACATAAGTGGCGTTTCCTGTACTACCACTCGCTAATACACTCATTCGTATCAAGCGATTCACCCTTTCTAATCTATAAACACTTTTTCATTTTTAGTTATAAGGACAGACTTCGGGTTATGTGCCCTCAATATGCCTGACCTCTTGTTTTTGCTTTATTGTGCTATGATTTCTGCCATTAATTCATTCTTTTAAAATAGCTACACACAATAATTATTTTATCTCATTCATCAAAACCAACTATAATAAATCCGTTATTGATTACATATAGTTATACGTTATCGAAGATTTGTTGTATGCTTCAATCATTTTGTTTAACAGTATATAATTCTAACATATTTTTGAAGTTATAGATGGCTATCTAACTCAGAAATTCAAAGAAGTATCTGCTTATATTTACAATTATCAATTTATTTCAATTAAAACTAATGCTTATTACCTATTTAACATTATTCTTGTTCATTTTGATTGGTATTAGTTTGCTTTGTTTTAGGGAAAAATAACCACATAACAATATCCAGCATAAAAATAATAAGTAAAAATCCAATACTATATTGTGGTTTAAACCAATCTGCGAAAAATAATAATAGCGTAAATATTAAAAATAATATCCATCTACTGATCATAAACCATGTTCTTGGTTTGAACTGACTTATTCGCATCTTATAAACTCCTTTTTTATATCTACTTCTTACATAGCACCAGTTGCTCTGGCAATATGACTATTTGTATGTGTATGTTATCTCAATCTCGATTACCCATAATTTTATTCGCAATTATGTTAATGATTTTATATCATTTTTAATCCGTTCATTCAATCTATTTTATATAAATATTTTATCATATTTTATAGAATGCTTTTAACTATTTTCAACAAATCCACCTAACTCAACAGTACAAAAAATAAAAAGGCATACTGAGAAAGTGAGCAAACTATACGAAGTTATATTAATAAAAATACTCCCTTCAAAGTATTCATTTTACAAATGTCTACTTTAAAGGGAGCATATCAAAATTCATTTACTGGTAATGATCCAGGATTTATATCCCAAATGTTACTGTCAATTTCATTATATGTCTACTACGAAAATTCTAAACTTTGCAATTTATCTCTCACGACACTATCACAAAGCTTATTCTTCAATAATTTTTGGACTATCTGAGACTGCCTCGACGTAGTAGGTCTTAATTTCGTCTTTATGTTTTACTTTAATTTCCCAGTTGGCTTCTAATACTTGAACGTTCGGTTCTTTAACAACGGTATAGTAGCCTAATCTTGCATTGGTTACTTCGTCATTTCGTTTCAAGTAACGATTATAGTACAAGGCTTCTATTGCGCTTCTAGCTGTAATAACTTGTTTCTTATCGTTATTTGCACCTTTCGATGGCTCAATTGATTTCATAGCTGTTTGTGTATAACTAGACGCTTTGCCACTATCATTCACGTTAAATTTCAAGCGTGCTCGATTATTGTTCATAATAGGATAATTATCATACGTTTGTTCAAAGGTTACGCTATCGTCATCAATCTTACTCATTTCATAATCTTCGCCTTTATATATATGATCTTTAGCGTAGGTCTTTAATCCTGTATATTGATCATTACTAACGTCTATTGCATCACTAATCTCGCCTTTAAGTGTACCGCCAGATTTAGCGCTAGAAACGTCAGAATGTGATTTAACGTATGAACTGAAATCGTATGAGCGCGCAGTGAGTAACTGCATTTTCAAGTCTTTAACGCTAGGTAAGTGTTCTGGGATTTGAATTTCTTCTTGTTTAAAGTTTACTGCATTTTCGTCATCACTATCATTAATATGTGATTTATTAACTTTATCAACATAGATAATCACGAGGCTAATGTTAACTAGAATAAAGACGAAAATAAAGAGTGTTTTTGCGCGTTTCCAGTTCATTTATTCTAGCCTCCCATCTGTATATGGTCGCCATTTTCCTTCGTATTCGATGTACCATTGTGGTTTGAACTCACTATTACGTTGAATTTCAATATTGCTTTTATCTGGTTGATTTTCCATTTTGTAACCAATCGTCATATCGGTTACCTTTTCAAAATCAATACTAGGATTGTTAGCTAATTCTGAACGTACGGTTTCAGCAC
The DNA here is from genome assembly GCF_029774255.1 of Staphylococcus gallinarum. Taxonomy (NCBI): domain Bacteria; kingdom Bacillati; phylum Bacillota; class Bacilli; order Caryophanales; family Staphylococcaceae; genus Staphylococcus; species Staphylococcus gallinarum. The sequence goes on along the minus strand of NZ_CP069082.1, from coordinate 29,623 downwards.
CAGGTAACCGCTTCTCAGACTCACCACTATCAATGGTTACATTGGTCTTAAGCAATGCACGTGCATAACTAAAGACACCTTTGTCGCCCCATGCAATCTTGATATTGTTCAGGTCATCATCGTTAAATGTTGGACGTCCATTGAGGAACATTTGATATGTTAGGTCACCTTTCTTGTTATCTGTACTAAATAGTCTAAAGTCGTCGGTGAAACCTCCGTGATTGTTGAGGTAATCAAATGTACTTGGAATGCTGTCTTTCATGTTTGTTGAACGATTTTCATCTTCTGACAAGTTAGTATAGCGATATTTTTCAGTTTCATCGTTATAATTAGCCACACCGGTATTATTATTGTAAGTCGTAGTACCGCTTTTCGAACTGCGCACGACAACGGAATCATTAAATAGGATGGCATTCATTGTATCTACACTAATATGATTATAGATTGTATGATATGATTTCATCTTTTTCGGTGAACTTGGCGCAAAGATATGTGTTGCCTTATCTATCGTGTCTTTGTTGGTGATGATTTCTGTATAAGGTTGTAGACTCGACTGCATTGCTTTCAATTGTTTAGTGAATTTGCTTTGCTTAGCAGTCGTAGCCATACGTACGACGTTGTGTCTATCTTTGCTTATCGCATATAGTTTCACTTTACCATCTATACTCTTATCGATTAGTAAACGGTTAAATTTGAAATTATTTGGTACTTTAGCGTTCACGTTTAGTACTTGACCTAAGTAGGTCGCTAATGGCATGTCGTATGTGAAATCTAACACGAGAAAATCATCGCTTAAATCTGGAATAATCAGATTGTGATTACTATGCATTTGTTCTGATTGTGTCACGCGTTGATTCTTTAATGGTTTAATAATGTCTTTGATATTTTGTCTTGTTGCTTCCATGCCTTTGGTCTTTTCACCTTGTGAATGAATCACTTGGTAAGGTGTGACTACTTGTTCCATACCATCTTTCATTGGTTTCCCAATTGTATGTGGTCTATCTTCGCTACTGTCTTCTTGTTTATCGACATTCGTCAAATCAGGTGAGAAGTTCCAGGTCATATAAGTGAGCACGGCACTCATAAGAACAAGGATTAGTAGGATAATGGATTTAATGAACTCTTTACTCCGCATCCCAATCACCATCTTCTAATACTTCACATGGCAGTGTAATAAAGATAGATGTACCTTGTCCTTCTACACTGTTAGCCCAAATACGTCCATGATGCGCTTCTACTATTTCCTTGGAAATAGCTAGTCCTAGACCTGTACCACCCATCTTACGTGTACGTGCTTTATCCACTCGGTAGAAGCGATCAAAAATCTTATCTACCTTATTGATTGGAATACCAATACCGTTATCCTTAACTCGAATAGTCATACGGTTATACAAGGCATTCTGTTTCACGTGAAACTCTACACGTTTTTCGCCACGTGAGTATTTCATGGCGTTAGTAATGACGTTGTCGAACACTTGGGTCATCTTATCTGGATCAATTTCTGTGAAGATTGTTTGATTTGGAATTTCTCTAATGAATGTCGTATCTTTAGCTGCCATTTCATGTCTATTAATAATCTTATTAATAAACATGTTAAAGTCGACAATTTCTTTAGTAATTTGATCTGATTCATTATCCATTTTAGACAATTGTAGTAAATCATTTACTAAACGAATCATACGTTCTGTTTCTTCTCTAGTAACTGAGAGGAATTGTGGTGCTAAGTTATCGTCTTTCCACGCGCCTTCTTCTAATGCTTCAATGTAACTATTCATAGATGTCAATGGTGTACGTAATTCGTGTGAAACATTGGCTACGAATTCTCGACGTTCGCGTTCTACTTGTTGTTGTTCAGTAACATCATGTAGCACGGCGATATACCCCGTTACAAAGCCAGTCTCTTGCACGATTGTGCTGAAGTTAACACGCGCAATAATACCTTCAGCCTCATTAATATCTAATAAGAAGCTGTCGTTATTTTCATGAATTTCATCTAGTGAAAAGTCTTCCTCTAATTTTAAGACATTTAACATATAATGTCCGATAATATCTTCTTTAACGGTGCCCATCATTGTCAGTGCCATATCATTAACGATACGTACACGTCCACGACGGTCGGTCGCAATAATACCATCACTCATGTGAGTAATGACTGAATCTAGACGACGTTTTTCACTTTCGGTATTGGCTTGTGCTTCTTGTACTCGTTTTGACAAATTGTTAAATGCGAGTGCTAATTCACCGATTTCATCATTACCGTAAATCTTCACACGTTGCGTGTAATTACCTTTCGACATTTCTACCGTTTGGTTTCTCATATCAGTAATTGGCTTGGTAATCGTTCTCGCGATAAAGAATCCAAGAATAACTGTGATTAACAACGAAATACCTGTACCGACAATAAAGATTTGCGTAATGTTACTCAGTTGATTAAATACGTCGTTAATATCTGCTTCTATATAGACGTCACCTATCGTACCATGATTGGATGTCTTAACAGGTAAGTTATAAACCCATACACGTTGTTTACCATTACCGTAATCCTTTAATACTTGGTGGCTATTGATTTCTCCTAAAGAAAGTGCTTTTTGGATGGAGCTATCGTTCGCTTTTTGATTAATTAGACTGTGGGTAGACTGCTTTGAAGTGGCCATAATAATTTGATCTTTATCAATAAAACGGATTTCTTCTATTTCTTGTCTATTAGCGTACTCGTTTAATAAGTTTTGAACTTCTTTTTGCGCATTGACGCCGTTACCACTGTCTGTGTCATATACTTTTTCTATATTAATCTCAATTTGTTTCGCATATTGCGAGATATTGTTTTTAAATGTTTGTGTTAATTCTTTTTCTAGACTATTGGTAAAGTATAGACCGATAATTTGCATACCGATAATTATCAGCAATACATAGACGATAACAAGCTTCGTGTGTAAGGATTGAAAATGTTTGAGCCAATTCATCGATGACGTCCTCTAATCATGTTGTTGTAAGAAATATCCGACACCACGACGTGTCACGATATATTCAGGATGAGATGGATCGTCTTCAATCTTCTCACGTAAACGTCTAATCGTTACATCCACTGTACGTACATCACCAAAATAGTCATAGCCCCATACGGTTTGTAAAAGGTGCTCACGTGTCATAACTTGTCCCATGTGTTTAGACAAATAATGGAATAATTCAAATTCACGATGTGTTAATTCAATATCATCGCCACGTTTTTTAATAGAATAAGCATCTGGGTATATGACGATGTCTTTGATGACGATTTCGTTTGATGTATCATTCACCTCTTGTGCTGGTTGTGAATAGTGTCGGCGTAAATTGGCTTTAACACGAGCGATTAATTCACGTGTACTAAATGGTTTCGTCACATAATCATCTGCGCCAAGTTCAAGACCTAACACTTTATCTATTTCTGAATCTTTTGCTGTTAACATAATGATTGGCATTTCGTATTTCTTACGCACTTCACGGCATACTTCCATACCATCTCGACCTGGTAACATAATGTCGAGTAATACGATATCTGGTTCTTCATCATATATTAGGTCTACCGCATCATTTCCGTCGTAGGCGCAAAATACTTCGTAGCCTTCTTTTTTTAAATTAAATTCAAGAATATCTGCAATTGGTTTTTCATCATCGACTACAACAACTTTTCTAGCCATATTTATAAACCTCATTTCTAAATTGTAGTACTTTTTATTTCAGAATCTACACAGTTCCTTATTATATAATTTACCATTTATAAAGGTCTAATTCTATTGTTGTAAATAAAAAGTTATATTTGTAGATTGTATTATAATAGCATGTATGACTACACATAGTAACTAAAGTGCTATTTCTCAATTTATATACATTTTGCTATTATAGATCAATTTAACTACACTACTTATGCTCAAGCATACTACATTCTTAGGAAAAGGGACTGTAATTCGCCTTAAGGTAGGTGTTTCTTTCTCAATAACTTTAAAATCGGATCGTTAAATTGCCAACTTGTAAATAAAAGTTATTATCTTGTTATATTTTTTAGTAGTAGCAGATTACTTTAACATATAAACAAAAGATGATTCCTACAGATATTAATGCAGAAATCACCTTATAGATTTGAGTTGTTTGATTGTATGATTTTGTTCGCTATACATTCACGTTTAATCATCCATATACGCTCGAATTAACTTAATGTTAATGCAGCGTGATATTTACACATAAAAAAATGCCCATCCTATTGGATGGGCAATACGGTCTCGACGGGAATCGAACCCGCGATCTCCTGCGTGACAGGCAGGCGTGTTAACCGCTACACTACGAGACCTAAAAAAATGGTGACTCCTACGGGACTCGAACCCGTGTTACCGCCGTGAAAGGGCGGTGTCTTAACCGCTTGACCAAGGAGCCTGTCTTAAGCACAAAATAAATTATAGCAACTCTCATCATGAAAGACAAGCTCTTTTTTAAACTTTTTTAAGTATAATTTTCTAACTTAATTGTATAAAGTGTGCAAAACATATTTTTTACTGGTTATCGTCTTTAATTCAACGACTTCCAAGCTTTTTTAACAAGCATTTTCTAACTTATTAACAATCAAGTATGTACTGATTACATATCTCTTACATATGATATAACATACAATACATCAAATTGTGCCGTCATCTATCATCAATGCATATACGATGCTTAATAATTTATTTTTTAAAATTAAAATTACTAAATGAATATAAATTATTAGAAAATAAAATTTATTTCATCTAGAATTAATACGGTAACAAATTAAAGCTTTTTAGGAGGAAATTAAATGGCACGAGTATTATTTATTAATCCTGGTCCTTCTGGACATATTAATCCAACTGCTGCGTTATGTAAGGAATTGGTGACACGTGGTGAAGAAATTGTATATTATGCGAGTGATCAATTTCAAGATAAATTGAATGACACTGGTGTAGAGATACGTACATTTAATACGGATGAAATGATTGAAGCGTTTAGAGAATTTGGCAAGGATAATTTATACCAAGTAGTGAATGGTTTATTAAATACTGTTGATATGATGTTACCTCGCCTTATTGAAGAAACTAAAGATGAGCATTATGATTATATGATTTATGACTCGATGTTTGGTTGTGGTAGATTATTAGCTCAGAAGTTAAATATTCCTGCAATTTCATCAGTGACATCATTCGCACATAATAAAGAAAGTTTCGACCAATTTTTAAATGCAATTGCAGCTACAATCGATTCAGAAGATATCGCGAAATCTGATGCACACTTTGAAACTTTAAGAAAGCAAATTGAAGCTAAATATGATGTTTCTGTACCGAATCGTTTTGAAGTCATGTATAATCCAGGAGATTTACACTTATCTTATATTATGAAAAAATTCCAACTCGACTATCAATCATTTGATAATTCTCAATTTTACTTTGCTGGTCCTTCTGTCTTAGAACCTACAGATTCAGGATTTATGGATGAACTTGATACAAGTCGTCCAGTCATTTATATTTCATTAGGTACAATTTTTAATCAAAATATTCCATTCTTTAATAAATGTTTTACAGCTTTAAAGGATATTGACGCTACTGTAGTCGTTTCAATAGGGAATGAGAACAGTTTGGATGATTTCAATGAAGTACCATCCAATTTTATTATCAAGCCAACAGTGCCTCAAGTAGAGCTCTTACAGCATACCTCATTATTCTTAACACATGCGGGTATGAATAGTACAAATGAAGCCATGAAAATGGGTGTGCCGATGTTAGCATTTCCTCAAAGTGCTGACCAACCCGTCGTTTCTAAGCAAATTGAAGATTTAGGATTAGGACAACGTTTAGATGCTGAAACAATGACACCTGCTGAATTACAGCAAACGGTACAAGCCATGTTAGAACACCTAGAACAATATAAAGCAAATATCGCTAACATTAAGGATGATCAACACAGTGATAAACCAGGTTATGTCTTGGCTGCTGATCGTATTTTTGAATTTCGCAATGAGTTTTGTCCCCAAGTTTAATTATTAAAAACTAAAAACACCTTGTAATTTCCATAGGCACTTTACTTTATCAAGTGACTGGATACTACAAGGTGTTTTCTTTATTATTTAATGATTTATGCTTCCCATAAATCTTCTAATAAGTTTGTTTGATTACGGTCTGGACCTACTGAGAAGATTGAAATCTTCACGTTACATAGTTCAGAAATGCGCTCTAAATATCTGCGTGCATTATCTGGTAATTCATCTAGTGAACGACAGCTTGTGACATCTTCTGTCCAACCTGGTAATGTTTCAAAGATTGGTTTACAACGTTGTAAGTCCTTTAAGTTTGCTGGGTATTCAGTGATTTCTTCTCCATCTAATTCGTAAGCAGTACAAATCTTAACATTTTCAAGACCTGTTAATACGTCAATAGAGTTGATAGATAAATCTGTGATACCACTTGCACGGCGTGAATGACGTAATACAACAGAGTCAAACCAACCCACACGACGTGGACGTCCTGTTGTTGTACCATATTCGCGGCCAACTTCACGGATATGATGTCCATCTTCATCAAATAATTCAGTTGGGAATGGGCCGTCACCAACACGTGATGTATAGGCTTTACATACGCCAATTACTTTTGATACGAATGTTGGACCAACACCGCCACCTACAGTTACGTTACCTGCAACTGGATTACTAGAAGTAACAAATGGGTATGTACCATGGTCGATATCTAACATAACGCCTTGTGCGCCTTCGAATAATACCTTTTCGTCTGCGACAAATGCATCATCTAATACTTTTGCTGTATCTGTTACGAATGGTGCTAAACGTTGTCCCGCAGCATAATATGCTTCGAAAATTTCATCAAATGAAGGACATGATTTACCAAACATACCTTTGAAATATGCATCTTTGTATTCAATATTCTCTTTTAATAATTTTTCAAATGTTTCTTTATCTAATAAATCAGCAACACGAATACCGATACGTTGTGCTTTGTCTACATAAGCAGGACCGATACCTTTTTTAGTTGTGCCGATTTTATTATCTCCGCGGCGTTCTTCTTCATATTCATCTTGTTTTAAGTGATAAGGTAAAATAACTTGAGCACGATTAGAAATACGTAAATTATCTGTAGAAATACCTCTTTCATTTAAACCGTCTAACTCTTTTAATAAAGCAACTGGATCTACTACAACACCGTTACCGATGACTGCAAGTTTTTCTTTATAGAAAATACCAGATGGTACTAAGTGCAATTTGTACGTTTCTCCACCAAATTTAATTGTGTGGCCTGCGTTATTACCGCCTGAAAAACGTGCAATAACGTCTGCTTGTTCTGCTAAGAAATCTGTGATTTTACCTTTACCTTCGTCTCCCCATTGTGTCCCAACGACTACGATTGATGACATATGAGCACCTCCAAGTTTTTCTCAATTAACCACTAAGTATTCTACCAATAGCATAGTTATAATGCAAACAAAAATCGAACATTGATTTTTTGTAATTTTCAAAATTCTTTGTTGCAAGTGATTTTATTTCTATATAGCTTAATCATATTAATACCAAGGTTTTAACTATCATTTTTAATATTTTACGACACATACTTCCATAACTTTAATATAAGTAAATACAAACAAAAACCGTACGATTAAGCACAAAACCAATTTATCGTACGGAAAATATTTTTTATAAAATTTTGTTAGCCCATTTCTGCATGGGCGTAATCGATGTCGGTAAATTTATTATATTGCTTCATAAAGTGTAATTTCACGGTACCCGTTGGGCCATTACGTTGCTTGGCAATTATAATTTCTATTTCACCGTTTTCATCATTTGTCTGTGGTTCAAAGTTTGCATCGTCATCGTCGTCTTCATCCTCGCCACGATTATAGTAATCATCACGATATAAAAAGGCTACGATATCGGCATCTTGCTCTATCGAACCAGATTCACGAATATCACTCATCATTGGACGTTTATCTTGTCGTTGTTCAACACCACGTGATAACTGACTCAACGCAATAACTGGACATTCAAGTTCTCTGGCAATCGCCTTTAATGTACGTGATATTTCAGATACTTCTTGTTGACGATTATCTGAAAATCGTGAACCACTACCGGAAATTAATTGTAAATAGTCAATTACAATCATATCTAAGCCGTGTTCTTGTTTGAGACGGCGACATTTTGAACGTATATCGGTAATACGAATCCCTGGTGTATCATCGATAAATATCTTCGTTCTTGATAGTTTACCAACGGCAATCGTAAATCGATTCCAGTCCTCTTCGGTCATTGAACCTGTTCTTAAGCGGTTCGAGTCTACGTTACCTGAGCTACAAATCATACGTGTGGCCAATTGATCGGCGCCCATCTCGAGTGAAAAGATTCCAACTGAATAATGATCTTCATGTGTCGCAACTTTCTGCGCGATATTCAGAGCGAAGGCAGTCTTACCTACTGATGGACGTGCCGCTAAAATAATTAAATCACTGCGATTAAACCCTGCAGTCATCTGGTCTAGGTCACGATAACCTGTCGGGACACCAGGTGTTTGACCACTGTTTTGATCTAATACTTCAGCATTTTCATATACTTCACCAAGTACGTCACGTATATCTTTAAAGCCATCACTTTCACGTGAAGATGATAGTTCTAAGATTCTTCTTTCTGCATCATTTAAAATTGCATCTAATTCAAGTTCGTCATTATAACCATCATTCGCAATACTATCTGCAGTTTGTATTAACTTTCGTTTGGTAGCATGCTTAAACACAATTTCTGTATAGTATTGTATGTTTCGAGTGGTCGGAACGCTATTGGATAGCTCGGCAAGATACTGCGGACCACCCGCTTCATTCAATCGCCCTTCTTGTGACAATTGATCCATGATTGTTACGACATCTATATCTTTATTATCTTCGTTGAGGTTCATCATCGCTCTAAAGATGTGTTGATGTGCGCCTCTATAAAATGACTCAGGAAGTAAGACTTCCTGAGTTGTGTTAATCAATTCTGGATCTATGATAATGGCACCTAATACAGACTGTTCAGCCTCATTGCTGTGCGGCATTTGATTTTGTTCATACATTCCATCCATTACGATTACACCTCATATTTCAATTCGTTATTATTGTTCAACTGTGTGCACACGAATTGTACCTTCTACTTCTTTGTCTAGCTTCACAGGTACGTTGGTATAACCTAATGCGTGGATACCGCTTGGTAGATCCATTTTACGTTTATCAATTTTGATATTGTGTTGGTCTAGTAAGGCTTGTGCGATTTGCTTTGTACTTACAGAACCGAACAATTTACCACCTTCACCTGTTTTAGCTGATACTTTAACTTCGAGTTCAGTTAATTGTTCTTTTAGCTTTTTAGCGTCTTCAATTTCTTGTTGGCGTTCAGCTTCTGCTGCTTTATTCTTTTGTTCTAATTGTTTTAAGTTTCCTGGTGTTGCTTCAATTGCGTAATTTTTCTTCAATAAGAAGTTATTTGCGTAGCCTACTGGTACTTCTTTAACTTCGCCTTTTTTACCTTTACCTTTAACGTCTTGTGTGAATATTACTTTCATGTATTCTCACTCCTACTCATTTGTTCTGTTATTGCTTCTTGAAGTTGATCGATTGCTTCTTCTACAGTTACACCTTTAATTTGTGTTGCAGCGTTTGTTAAGTGACCGCCACCACCTAAGGCTTCCATCGTTAATTGAACGTTAACTGCGCCTAAAGAACGGGCAGACATACCGACGACGTCATCTTCACGTTTGGCTACTACATAAGAAGCATCTACGCCATCTAAACTTAACAGCTCATCGGCAGCTTGTGCAACCGTGACGGGATGATAAATTTTATCTTCCGAACCATGTGCGATGGCAACACCATTGTCTTGTAACTTAACTGTTTGAATCAATTCAGTTCTATTAATATATGTGTCGATATCATCTTTCAAGAAATGCTGTGTCAGAATTGTATCCGCACCATGCGCTCTTAAATAACTTGCTGCATCAAAGGTTCTAGAACCTGTACGCAACGTAAAGTTACGTGTGTCAACGATGATACCGGCAAACATAATTGTCGATTCGAGACGTGTTAAACGTTGCTCAGTTGGTTGATATTCTAATAATTCTGTCACTAACTCTGCTGTAGAACTTGCATATGGTTCCATATACACTAGTAACGGGCTAGAGATAAAGCTTTCACCACGTCTATGGTGATCAATAACCACTTTACGATTGGCCTTGTTTAGAATGTTTTCATCGAGTACCATCTCTGGTTTATGTGTATCGACTACAACAAGCGTTGTCTTAGAGGTCATGATATCCCATGCTTCATCAGAAGTAATAAATCGCTCTTTAAGTTCAGGCTTTTCATTGACCGCTTCCATTACACGTCGTAAGGTTGGATCGATATCTGATTCATTCAATACTATGTAGGCATCTAAGTTATTCATCATTGCAAAGCGTGACACACCAATTGCACCACCGATTGCATCTAAATCAGGTCGTGTATGACCCATGATAATTACTTTGTCACCTTCCATTAAGATATCTTTCAAGGCATGTGAGATAACTCGAGCTCTAACACGCGTACGTTTTTCCATTGGGTCAGTCTTACCACCGTAGAAACGTACATTACCGTTCATGTTTTTAATTGCAACTTGGTCACCACCACGGCCAAGTGCTAAATCTAAGCCGGATTGCGATAGTTCACCTAAGTCGATAAGATTTTCAGAGCCTTCACCGACACCAATACTCAATGTCAGTTGAGCACGATAACCCACACTCTTCTCACGGAGCTGTCCTAAAATGCTAAAGTTAGCATCTTCAATTTCCTTTAAAATACGTTGATTTAAATAAGCGACAAATTGGTCTGAACTATAACGTTTAAAGTAAACATCATGTTCCTCTGCCCATCTACTGATTACACGTGTCACCATCGAGTTGATTTCAGAACGCTGTGTATCATTCATGTTCTGTGTAATTTCATCGTAGTTATCTAAGAACAATGTCGCAATAATTGGTTTAGATTCTTCATATAAATCATTTGTCTGTACTTCTTCAGTTATATCGAAGAAATACAATACATGTTCACTTTCTGAATAACGCACACGATAGTGATATTCATTCTCTTCAATTTCTACTTCTTGTGTTTTTTCTAATTGCTTTAAAATATTTGGATATACTTCATTAACTGGATCCGAAATCACATTACGACTCAAACGATCCGACATAAACTGGTTCATCCACTCTATGTTTTCATTTTCATCTAAGATAATCATACCGATAGGTAACGTCTTAATAGCAATATTGTTACCTGCAGAAATATGTCCACTGAGATTATTGACGTAATAGTCTAATTTCCGAAAAGCTTGTCTTACCATCCAGGCTGTTGCTATGATGACAAACACTAAAACAACGGTCGCAATTCCTGCGACTAATTGGTTAAAGATAAACCAAACAACAACGAGTGCGATTGCTGTTAGTGCCAAAATAATAAATGGTAAAATCAACGCTTTTTTAGTGGATTGACGGTTCATTTTTCCACCCCAAATCATTTTTTAATGATGCTTTTCAGGTTAAAGCATAAATCTACCAATCCAATGAGTCCCACGATATGTGTAAATGGCGTTAATATTGTCCCAATCACCATTAAAATAATCGTAAGTGCAAGCGGCATTGATTTTGCTTTTCCAAAAAAGTGAATAACACTCAACCCTTGAATATACATACATAATGATAACACAATTTCAAAGTTTAATACGACACTTTGAAAAGTACCCGATTGGGTAGCAAACATAACACAAAACAGCACAATAATATAGATGACTAATATCGAGCGTTTCATCTGCCATGCATATAATGGTTTGAATATTGGTGTAGCAACTTTGAATTTACGTAAGATTGGAAATGTAATAATAAGATTAATCAATATAAGTAGAAAAACTGCAATCACAATATAACTTGGTAATTGTACTGCAAATTGGCGGAAACCTTCTTCAAGAATCATTTTAGAATCTCCGGAGACTGCCGACTCTGTTATAAGTTGATGCATTTGTTGTTTCACTGGATTGATGATTGCAGAGGCTTTTGGTAATTTATCAAAAGTCTGTAATAACATAATCGCGATAAGTGAAACGATACTCATAAATGTAGTTGTAACATATAAAATACGTTCTTTTGACGTACGTTCTTTTAACAATTGGCCTACGATAAAGCTCAAGAAAATAACGAGGACCAATATACTTAGTACAAATATATTACCTAATAATGTTGTTAAGACAACCGATATAACCGCTGCTAAGCCAAACGACTCGTTTGATTTGTGCCATAAGATGATACCTGGTATCGTAGCAAATAATGCGAGTACCAGTCCTAGCGGTGGTAATATATGTAAAGCTAAAGCTACTACTATGAAAGCAATTATGCTAAGAATAGTTGCTTTAGGATATATTTTTGAAAACAAGTTCGCCACTCCTATACTATTTTTGACTATAACTACCATTTTAACCAATTTAAATCTTTTACACAATTTTACCGACCCATTTTATATAGAAGAATTAATGATCTGATAACATCGTTTAACATCCCCTTTGATTTACTGCAAATTCAGAAATCGTCTCTATCAAACTAGATTACTGATTACATGGATTAATGATTATTCCATCATTGCTTTTTGCCTTCTAAATTCCATACTTCTCGAATCTATTATTTCAACTTTTTTAAAATCAAAAAGGGCAATGCCTAATAACAACTCACAACGCGTCAGATGTCATTATGCACTGCCCATATTTCAATAAATATTCAATAACCTCAATATTATTTACGTTTAAATTTAGATAAGTTTAAGAAATGATATAAATTAGGTGCCCAATCATTAAAATTAAGCAAGAAACCATCGTGCCCAACATTATCAGGAACAAAGAAATGTTTATGGTATTTAAAGCGTTCTCCTACTGCCTTAACTAAATCGTCTGGGTAGAGTAAATCATCGGTGAAACCCATTGTCATGACCTTTGTATCAAGTGAGCCAAACACAGCATCCACGTCATCTCTTCCTCTATCTAAATCATGGCTATCTAAGACGTCGAGCAGTGTTAAGTAACACTCAGACGCGAAATGTTGTTTAAATTTATCGCCTTGGTATTTCTGATACGCAACTACTTGATCAGGTGTGAAACGTTTGTCATAACTTTTTGATGAACGATAGGTTAAGAATCCTAACTGTCTTGCGATACTCATTCCTTCTTTGTTATCAAGCAGAATAGCCTGTCTTGCGATTTCATTGAATGCACGACTATAAGATGACGTTCGATCAGTAGCAGCTAAGATTACTGCTTTCTCTACTTCAAATTTACGGTTATACAAAAGTTCCATCGCCTGCATGCCACCTAAAGAGCCACCGATTAATATATTAATCTTTCGATACCCTAGTGTTTCGATACCTAGTTCAATGGCTTTGACAATATCTCTCAACGTTAATTGTTTAGGAAAATCTACATCATTGAGTGCAGAACTTGAACCATATGGACTACCAATAACATTAAATGTTAAGAACTGATAATCATGAATTGGCATGTATCCACCATCTATAATTTCACGCCACCATCCAGGATCTTCATTCGTACCATATGTCAGATGATTGCCTGTTAATGCATGGCAAACTACTACAAGCGGTTGCCCTTGAAAACCCACATGCTCATAGCGTAACTTCAAATTTGCTATCGTTTCACCAGATTCAGTCGTAAATGGTCCCAATTCTAATGTATCAACCGTATAATTTGTCATTTTTTACCTCCTACTTAAATAAAAAAACTTCTCACTCTAAAAATAAGTAAGAAGTTTAACTATACTTATCATTCGAGTATCTCGTTGGTATTAGCACCGTACTACATCTTATATAGCCGGTTGCTGAAGCTTCAACGGGCCAAGTCCCTCTGCTTCTCGAAATAAGATTTTATTTTATTTATATGCATCTCATATAAAAGATGTCATAATTTTCTAATTATTGTCATTCTAACGGATATTAACTCTTACATCAATGAATTATTTAAAATAGCCATCTTAAGAGTGCCATTATTAAAATGCCTCCAATAATTGTAAAGGTTAGACTACGTGTGATAACTGCAATTAAGATTGTAGGTACCATCGTTATAATAAACGGGAAATTTAATGTGTAGCCAAGTCCATTGTCATGTTGCTCTATAACGCCATCTATAATTAATGCCGTGAATAGTGTAATTGGAATAAATGAGAGCCATTTGACGACCTTTTCAGACAACTGTATTTTCGTGATTAATATAAAAGGGATAACCCTTGTTAACCATGTAACTAACCCACACAACAAAATAATAATAAGCATATGTAGAGAAATCGTCATTTATCCATCACCACCCCAAGCATTGCCGCAACAACTGAAGCTAAAATAATCGCCAAGTATGACGGCATAAATAAACTGAACAACAACATCATAGCCACAACACAGATAATTAAGACAAAGTAAATTCTAATATGCGAGCGCTTTACCGCTTCAAATTGAGAAACCGCTAGAAAGATAAACATTGCTGTGATTGCAAAATCTAATCCTAAAGCATCCGGATGTTGTATGTATTTGCCAAATATAGCACCTGCAACAGATGACACTGTCCAAAATAAATACGCTGTAATATTTAAACCGTGTAGCCAACGATCATTTATCTTCTCACCTTTTAAATGTGGCGTGATAGCTACACCAAATGTCTCATCAGTTATAAGCGAAGAAAGCCCTAACCGATTTAACAATCCATAATCTTTATAATTCGGGGCTAATGTCATGCTTAATAAAAACATTCTCGAGTTAACTATGAATGCTGTAAGCACAATAGCCGTTATGGGTGTCCCTGAGATGACTAATGTACAAATTATAAATTGAGCAGCACCAGCGTAAATCACTAAGCACAATAATATAATTTCAAGAATACTAAAGCCAGAGGCTACAGCGACAATTCCAAATGATAATCCAACACCAGCATAGCCTAACAAAGTGGGGATACATTCTTTAACGCCTTGTTTAAATGTGATATGTTCTTTCATCATCTCACCCCTTGTTGATGTATTTTGATATTCACATTCTATTACAAACATTTAAAAACAACCATATCTTTTAGACTTTGGTATGTGTTACGTAAGACAAACTACAGTCTAAAAACGTTGCTATTACAGCGATTTTAAATTATTTTATAGACTCAGATTAATTTAGACCACCTGGCAGAAAAAGGTTTAACAACTCTACTATTAATTTGATTTTTAACCTTTTTTATATCGTTACACCTCCCCTACCCTCTTATGATAATTTGATAGTTACTTGCTTCCTGTATTTTAAAAATTAACTAGACTAAAAATTTGTTCAATATTTTGTATTAATATGGTTCACCTAATTAATAGTTAGGTCGATATGTCTTATTGCTAAATCACCATACTGAAAAAACACAATTTGTATAAATCGTTATAAATAAAAAGGCAATCTCAAAAGAAATTGCCTTTTCATTTGTCAGAGAACTGTACATCTCCGACGCTTCATTTATTATTTCATTTTAATTATTTAACTGGTCTAATTACAGTCTTGCCACCCATATAAGGAACAAGAGCTTCTGGAACAGTTACTGAACCATCTTCATTTTGATAGTTTTCGACAATAGCAGCAAAGGTTCTACCTACTGCTAAACCACTACCATTTAACGTGTGTACTAATTCTGGCTTAGCATTTTTATCTCGTTTAAATCTAATATTCGCACGTCTTGCTTGGAAGTCAGTAATGTTTGAACAAGAACTGATTTCTTTATAATCATTATAGCTTGGTAACCATACTTCTAAATCAAATGTCTTACTTGAACCAAAGCCAATGTCTCCAGTACATAAGATTACACGACGATATGGTAAGCCTAATTCTTCGAGAATTGCTTCAGCATGTGTTGTCATTTCCTCTAATGCATCAAATGAATCTTCTGGCTTTTCAAAGCGAACCATTTCAACTTTATCAAATTGATGCAAACGAATTAAACCACGTGTGTCTCTACCTGCTGATCCTGCTTCACTACGGTAACATGCTGACTGTGCAGTAAATTTCGCTGGTAATTCATCTGGACCAATAATTTCATTACGGTAGTAGTTCGTCAATGGTACTTCCGCAGTTGGAATTGTGTATAGACCTTCCTTTTCAACTTTAAATAAATCTTCTTCAAATTTAGGCAATTGACCTGTACCATACATTGAATCAGCATTTACTAATTGTGGTACCATCATTTCAGTATAACCATGTTGTGTTGTATGCTTTGTGACCATATAGTTCATTAACGCACGTTCTAGTTGCGCACCTTCACCTGTTAAAAATACGAAACGTGCACCTGAAACTTTTGCAGCGCGTTCAAAGTTAACCATTTTTAAATCTTCTACTAAATCCCAATGTGCTTTTGCATCAAAGTCAAATTCACGAGGTGTTCCCCAACGTTTAAGTTCAACATTATCCTCATCTGAAGCACCTTCAGGTACATCATCTTGAATTACATTTGGAATGCGTGACAATTTATCATTTAATTCTTGATCAACTTGGTTTAAAGTATCATCCAATACCTTAATTTCATCACCTAATTTACGCATTGCAGCAATGGCATCATCTGCATCTTCTTTATTACGCTTCTTTTGCGCGATTTCACCACTGACTTTATTACGCTCAGCTTTCATTTCCTCAGCTTGTGCAATAAGTTGACGACGTTTGTCATCCAATTCTAAAACATCATCCACAACACTTTCTTCCATACCACGTTTTACAACTTTTTCTTTAACAAAATCAGGTTCACTACGGAATAATTTTATATCTAACATATGATTTCATCCTCTCATCAAATTTATATCTATTGGATAGTAACAAAAAAAGACCACATCCCCTAATTACAAGGGACGTGGTCTTGACGCGTTGCCACCCTATTTAACAGTCATTATAGACTGCGCTCTCACTAAAATAACGGCTAAAACCGATTGTTCACATATAAGTAGGTAGATTCATATTAAACATGATTACTTGTTCTCACTAACCACAAGCTCTCTGAAATCACGATATTAATACTACTTGTCCCACGAACAATATCTTATTAAGTTGTTTTAAATATAGCAAATAACATTATTATTTTCAAGAGAGAGCTTATTTATAACAACTTATTTTATTCATTATATGCAGCATCACGTAAATATTGTGCAACTGCTTCAATATCTTTATGAAATTGTCGATCTTCTGTAATTGATGGACAAATATGACGTAAAGTTTGATATTTATCATACGTTTTAGGCGACAGTTTATCGATGTCTTTATACTCAACTGCTTGCAAGCCTATAATTGCTTCAATTGCTAAGACACGTCTTGCGTTTTCAATAATTTGATATCCGTGACGTGAAGCAATTGTCCCCATAGATACATGATCTTCTTGATTGGCAGAAGAGGGAATTGAGTCAACACTAGCAGGATGGGCAAGTGTTTTATTTTCTGAGACTAAACTAGCAGCGGCATATTGCATAATCATAGCACCACTTTGCAATCCTGGTTTAGGGCTTAAGAAAGCAGGCAATCCGTTATTTAATTGTGGATTGACTAGGCGTTCTAAACGACGTTCTGAAACATTAGCTAATTCGCTCACTCCGAGCTTTAAGAAGTCTAATGCGAAGGCTACGGGCTGACCATGAAAATTACCCCCAGATATCACAAGTGTTTCATCACCTTCATCGAAGATAAGTGGGTTGTCATTAGCAGCATTCATTTCAAATTCTAATTTTTCCTTAACATAATTCAATACTTGGAAACTTGCTCCGTGAATTTGTGGAATACAGCGTAAAGTATAGGCATCCTGCACGCGTATTTCACCTTGACGTGTTGTCAATTCAGAGCCTTCTAGCCAGTCTAACATACGCTCTGCTACTTCCATTTGTTCTTGGAAGTTTCTAACTTTATGTACATGCTCATTATAGGCATCTACTATGCCGTTTAAAGCCTGATGTGTAAACGCAGCAATCCATTCAGATTGATAGGCTAAACTTTCCGCTTCAATATAACTGATTACACCTTGCGCAGTCATCGCTTGAGTCCCATTAATCAATGCTAAACCTTCTTTAGCTTGTAATTGTAACGATTGATGATTCAATTTATTTAAGACGTACCGACTGTCTACTTCCTCTCCATTGAAATAAACACTACCTTCACCGATAAGTGCTAAAGCTAAATGAGATAGTGGTGCTAAATCTCCTGAAGCACCAAGTGAGCCTTGTTGCGGAATGACAGGTATAATTCGATTATTGATATAAAATATGAGTTGTTCAATTAAATCGACCGTCGCTCCAGAATGCCCCTTTAATAAGGTATTTAATCTCAACAACATCATCACTAATGCAACTTCTTCAGAAAATGGTTTACCAATACCACAAGCATGAGAACGAATGAGATTTACTTGAAGTTGATTGTATTCACCTTCATCGATACGTACATCACTAAACAATCCAAAACCTGTTGTAATTCCATATATTGTTTCTTTATTAGCGATTATATCTTCAACAGTTGCACGGCTTTGTTTAACACGTTCATATGCTGCAGCTGTCACTTCAACTTTATCTTCATCACTTAAGAATTGTTTAATATCCGAAATCGTCAATGTATCCCCTGTTAATTGTAATGTCATTTTCCCATCTCCTTTATTTTAAGTGCTATAACAATTAACACGAGTATACGCTTACAATTTTCTATAAACAATAGCTTTTGAAATATCCGTAATATGGTATTAAATTACTGATTTAATAGGGTAAAGTTTTACTTAATATTAATTTATCGTAAACAAACATTTTCTTATCATTTTAACTATTGACTAAAGGGCAAAGCAGGTATAATATACTCTATTGTATTTATAAAAAGGAATTAAAAATTAGGTCTTAGACGATATTTTTTATAAGAACAAGTGGGGTAGCAAGAATATAAAAAATAACTACATGACAACCTTCCAATTAGTGAATTAATTGGGTTATCTATATTAAATAATCTGAATGACTATATAACTCAAAAAGGAGGTTTCAATTTGGAAACTTTATCATCAGTAAACATTCCTAAAAGAAAAGATGAAACACATAAAGGTGATTATGGTAAGATTCTTTTAATAGGTGGTAATGTGAATTTAGGTGGTGCAATCATGTTAGCTGCACGTGCCTGTGTATATAGCGGCAGTGGTTTAATCACGGTAGCAACACATCCTACCAATCATGCTGCATTACATTCTCGTTGTCCAGAAGCAATGGTTATTGATATCAATGATACTAAGATGTTAACTAAAATGATCGAAAATACGGATTGTATCTTAATCGGTCCTGGTTTAGGTTGTGATTTCAAAGGAAACAATGCTATCACATTCCTATTACAAAATATTCAACCACACCAAACGCTTATTGTAGATGGAGATGCCATTACAATCTTCAGTAAATTGAAACCAGAAATTCCAACATGTAGAGTCATTTTCACGCCGCATCAAAAGGAATGGGAACGTCTAAGTGGCATTCCAATTGAAGAACAAACTTATGAGCGTAATCGAGAAGCGGCTGATCGCATTGGAGCAACAATCGTCTTAAAGAAACATGGCACTGAAGTTTACTTTAAACAAAATGAATACAAATTACCAATCGGTACACCAGCTATGGCAACTGGTGGTATGGGTGATACATTAGCAGGTATGATTACTAGCTTTGTTGGACAATTCAATGATATTGAAGAAGCGGTAACAAGTGCTGCATATGTGCATAGTTTAATTGGAGAACAATTATCAGAAAAGATGTATGTTGTTCCACCTTCAAGACTAATCAGTGAAATACCTTGCGTTATGAAATCATTAGAAAATTAATATAATCCACATACAAGGACCTATCATCTAACATATGATGATGGGTCTTTTTATTAATATCAGTGCTACCACTTTATATTTACACATGTAAACCCAAACAATCCAACACCTCTAAAAACGTTGATAAAAAGCCTTTTAATACCTTTGTCGTCAACCTTTCACACTGTTGTCTACTGTAAACAAAACGTTATAATCATAATCCACTTTCTATACTTAATCAGTATCATGCTATTTCATATTCACATTCTAATTAGTTAATTGTATTATATGTTTTTCCTAGCTCCACATAATTATTCTTATCTAAGATATGTATAAACTGTTCGTGTAACCAATATAATCTGCTACCTGGTTAATCACATATTCCAGCTATTGTTATTGTTACATCAAACAACAGAAAAGGCAGTTCCCAAATCTGGAAACTGCCTTCTATCTTTATTTTATTTAATTAGTTATTCTGTATCGTCATTATTGTCGTTGTCAGCGTTCTCTATATCTTCATTGACACGATCCATAAAGTCTTGTCTTAATTCTTGACGCTCGCCATCTTCACCATCTACGGATTCATCACTATTGTCTGTTACTTCTGTATGAATTGTATTACCTGGTGCGTCTCCTTCAATCATTGCTTCTGAGCTTACATCAGTTGCTTCATCAGAACCTTCAGCTGTCGTTGCTTCTGTATCTGCAGGTTCTTCGTCATCTTCACTGACTTTAGCTACTGTTGATACATATTGTTCGTCGCTCAATTTAATCAATCTTACACCTTGAGCAGCACGACCATTTTGAGAAATATCTTGAACATCAATACGGATGATTACACCTGAATTAGTCACAACCATCAAGTCTTCTTCACCGTTGACTGTTGTAATACAAACGATATTACCATTTCGTTCTGTGATTGTTGCAGTCTTGATACCTTTACCACCACGGTTGGATAGACGATAGTCATTTACTGGTGTACGTTTACCGTAACCATTTTCCGTAACAACTAAAATTTCATCATTACTATCCGATTTCGCTACATCTAAACCTACTACGCGATCGCCTTCTCTTAAAGTAATACCTTTAACACCAGCTGCAGTACGACCTAATGGACGCAATGCGCTTTCTGGGAAGCGAATCAATGACGCATGTGATGTACCGATAAGAATATCATCTTCACCATCAGTTAAACGAACTGCAATCAGTTCATCGTCATCTTTGAAGCCGATAGCTATCTTACCGTTTTTGTTAATATGAGAGAAATTACTCAATGCTGAACGTTTAACGATACCTTTACGTGTCGCAAATACTAAGTAATCTTCTTCACTTTCTAAATCTTTAACGGCAATCATTGTACTAATGGCCTCATCGTTATCTAATTCTATCGCATTAACAACAGGGATACCTTTAGATTGACGTGATAACTCTGGTACCTCGTAACCTTTAAGTTTGTATACGCGACCTTTATTGGTAAAGAATAACACGTTATCATGTGTACTTAATGTCACAAGTTGACTCACGAAGTCTTCTTCTAACGTATTCATACCTTGGACGCCTCTACCTCCACGATGTTGTGCTCTATACGTAGAAACTGGTAAACGTTTAATATAGTTATTGTGACTTAAAGTGATAACAATTTGCTCTTCAGGAATTAAATCCTCATCCTCAATATTGTCTAAACCACCTAATTGTATTTCAGTACGACGATCATCACCGAATTTCTCACGTACTTCAATAAGTTCATCACGAACGATTTGTAATAACTTTTCTTCATCAGCAAGAATTTCTTCCAATTCTTTAATATATGCAATTAAGTTATTATACTCTTCTTCAATCTTGTCTCGCTCTAAACCAGTTAAACGTCTCAAACGCATATCAAGTATTGCTTGCGCTTGTCTTTCAGTTAATTTAAAGCGTTCTTGCAAGCTAGCCATAGCTACTTTATCAGTATCAGATTCACGAATTGTCGTGATAATTTCGTCGATATGATCTAACGCAATTCGTAAGCCTTCTAAGATATGGGCACGGTCTTGTGCTTTTTTCAAATTATATTCTGTACGTCTTCTAACGACGATTTTTTGATGCTCTAAGTACTCTACTAAAGCTTCTTTCAAATTAATCAGCTTTGGTCTACCCTTTACAAGCGCAATCATATTTACACCAAATGATGTTTGTAATGGCGTTTGTTTATATAAGTTATTTAAAATAACACTCGCATTCGCATCTTTTCGAATATCAATAACGACTCTTACGCCTGTACGTAAACTCGTTTCATCACGTAAGTCTGTTATACCTTCGACTTTCTTATCACGTGCTAATTCAGCAATTTTTTCAATCATTCTTGCCTTGTTTACTTGATAAGGAATTTCTGTAACAACGATGCGTTGGCGACCGCCACCGCGCTCTTCAATTTCAGCACGTGCACGCATTTGTATTGAACCACGACCTGTTTCATATGCACGGCGGATACCACTTTTACCCATAATTAAACCGGCAGTAGGGAAATCAGGACCTTGGATATCTTCCATTAATTCTGCAATTGTGATATCTGAGTTATAACTTAAACTTAAAATACCATTGATAACCTCTGTAAGGTTGTGTGGTGGAATATTTGTAGCCATACCAACCGCAATACCTGATGCCCCATTGACCAATAGGTTAGGGAATCTAGCAGGTAAGACTGACGGCTCTCTTTCGTTACCATCATAGTTATCGATAAAGTCGATTGTATCCTTATTCAAATCTTTCAGTAATTCTAACGTGATTTTCGTCATACGTGCTTCCGTATAACGCATGGCCGCTGCGCCATCACCATCCATCGAACCAAAGTTACCTTGACCATCAACTAAAGGATATCGATAGCTGAAATCTTGTGCCATTCTTACCATTGCTTCGTAAATAGATGAGTCACCATGTGGGTGATATTTACCCATTACATCTCCGACAATACGTGCTGATTTCTTATATGACTTGTCAGGTGTCATACCTTGTTCATTCAATCCATATAAAATACGACGATGTACTGGTTTTAAACCATCTCTAACATCTGGTAAAGCACGTGAGACGATAACACTCATCGCATAATCTAAAAACGATTCGCGCATCTCATTCGTAATATTCCGTTCATTAATTCTTGATTCAGGTAATTCAGCCATCAAGATATCCTCCTTCAAAAATTCAGTTCATCGGTTTAGAAATCTAAGTTTGCATAAACTGCGTTATCTTCAATAAACTGTCTGCGATTCTCTACAACGTCACCCATTAACATTTCAAATGTTTGGTCTGCGTCAATCGCATCTTCTAATGATACTTGTAACATCGCTCGGTTTTCTGGATTCATTGTAGTTTCCCACAATTGATCCGCGTTCATCTCACCAAGACCTTTGTAACGTGCAATAGACCATTTTGGATTAGGATCTAACTCTGCTTTAAGTTTTTCTAATTCACGGTCATTAAACACATAATATTTTTGTTTACCTTGCGTTAATTTAAACAATGGTGGTTGTGCAATATAAACATAACCCGCTTCTAATAACGGTCTCATAAAGCGATAGAAGAATGTTAATAATAACGTTCTAATATGGGCCCCATCGACGTCTGCATCCGTCATGATGATGATCTTATGATAACGCGCTTTACTCAAATCAAATTCTCCACCAATTCCAGTACCAAATGCAGTTATCATAGAGCGTATTTCATTGTTATTTAAGATACGATCTAAACGTGCCTTCTCAACATTTAATATCTTTCCTCGTAAAGGTAAGATTGCTTGAGTTTCTGAGTCACGACCTGATTTCGTAGACCCCCCGGCAGAGTCACCCTCAACAATAAAGATTTCACTGCGCTCCGGATCTTTACTAGAACAGTCTGCAAGTTTACCTGGTAAACTTGAAACCTCTAATGCCGATTTACGACGTGTCACTTCACGTGCTTTTTTAGCAGCAAGTCGTGCACGAGACGCCATAATTCCTTTCTCAACGATGATACGTCCAACTTGTGGATGCTCATATAAGAATCTTTCGAATAACTCAGAGAATAGCTTATCTACAATTTGACGTACTTCAGAGTTACCAAGTTTCGTCTTAGTTTGCCCTTCAAATTGTGGATCACCGTGCTTGATTGATACAATTGCTGTCAACCCTTCACGTGTATCCTCACCAGATAAACGTTCTTTATCTTCTTTCATCACTTTGCTATTAAGCCCATAACTATTTAACACACGTGATAACGCACGTTTAAATCCTTCTTCGTGTGTACCACCTTCATATGTGTGAATGTTATTTGCATAAGTTAATAAATTAGTCGCAAAACCACTGTTATATTGCAATGCGATTTCTACTTCTACATCATCCTTTGATTGATGAACATAGATAGGTTCTTCATGAAGTGGTTCTTTGTTTTCATTTAGCATTTCAACGTAAGATTTAATACCACCATCATAGTGATAACTATCTTCTCTTACTTCTTCTTCACGCTCATCTCTGAGCACAATCGTAATACCTTTATTTAAGAAAGCAAGCTCTCTAATACGTTGTTGTAATGTTTCGTAATTATAAGTCGTCGTTTCAGTGAAGATTTCTGGGTCTGCTTTAAAGCGTATTTCAGTACCTGTATTTTCATCTGTTTCGCCAATCACTTTCAAGTCGAATTGTGGCGCACCTTTTTTATATGCTTGATGATAAATCTTTTCGTCTTTATGTACATAAACTTCAAGATCTTCAGACAATGCGTTTACTACAGACGAACCTACACCGTGTAATCCACCAGAGACTTTATATCCGCCTCCACCAAATTTACCACCAGCATGAAGTACTGTTAAGATAACTTCAACCGCTGGACGCCCCATCTTTTCGTGCATACCTACGGGGATACCACGACCATTATCGGTAACTCTTATCCAGTTATCCTTTTCGATGATAACCTCAATCTTGTCTGCATATCCGGCAAGCGCCTCATCGATACTATTATCAACGATTTCCCACACTAAATGGTGTAGGCCCTTTTCAGAAGTAGAACCGATATACATACCAGGTCGTTTACGGACCGCTTCGAGTCCTTCTAATACTTGAATCTGTCCAGCACCATAATCTTCCGTGTTATTCACATCTGACAATGCTTCCACCTTCACTTTCTGTTACTTTATAATTTCGCCTTGATTTATGCGATAAAGTTTAGCGTTCTTCATAATTTCATGATCTATTCCATCAACTGATGTTGTCGTTACAAATGTTTGAACCTTATGTTGTATCGTGCTTAATAAGTGCGTTTGACGCGAATCATCTAACTCACTCAAAACATCGTCTAGCAATAGAATTGGATACTCACCTACTTCGATATTCATCAACTCTATTTCTGCTAATTTAATCGATAAGGCAGTCGTTCTTTGTTGACCTTGCGAACCATATGTCTGTGCATCCATACCGTTGACATCAAAGCCAAGGTCATCACGATGTGGACCGTATAAACAGACACCTCTATCTTTCTCACGTTCCATGTTGTCGTTAAGCAATGTTAAGACTTCCTCTAGACGTTCCGAATCACTTCTGTCGTCATCATCCAACTTTATACTAGGTAAATACTTTAAAGACAACGTTTCACGTTCATCTGTGATTCCCGAATGAATCGGTTTAGCCAATGATTCTAATTCTCGTATAAAATGCTTACGACGCTCAGTTACTTTCAGCGCATATTCCGCAAACTGTTGATTTAAGACCTCTAGCATAGTAGTGTCTGTCTTTTGTCCATATTGCAACTGCTTAAGATAGTTATTCTTTTGCTTTAAGATACGTTGATATTGCGACAAATCATTGAGATACACTGCAGAAATTTGCCCCAATTCCATATCGATAAATCTACGTCTCACTTGAGGCGAACCTTTAACAATATTTAAGTCTTCTGGCGCAAATAATACAACGTTTAAATGACCAATATACTGAGTTAGTCTACTTTGTTCTAAGTGATTGATTTTTACTTGTTTGCCTTTTTTGGTGATGTACATCGTCAATGGCATATCGCCATATCTATAGCTGAGTTCACCCTCTATTTTAGCATAGTCATTGTCAAAACGTATAAGTTCCTTATCATTTGATGTACGGTGACTCTTAGCTAGTGCAAGTGTATAAATAGATTCTAGTAGATTCGTCTTGCCCTGCGCATTCTCACCAATTAAGATATTGACTTCAGGATGACATTCTATAGAAATGGACTCATAGTTTCGATAATGCTCTAGCTGAAGCGTCTTTAATTTCATTCTTCACCTTGTTGAATGATTAAAAACGAACCGACTTCAGGTATCTCTAGGCTATCTCGATGATTTAGTTTTTTACCTCGACGTGTTTCACGTTCGCCATTTATCATGACTTCAAAATCTTGTAAGAACCATTTTGCTTGGCCTCCAGATTCGATAATACCTTCTGTCTTTAGAAATTGTCCTAATGTGATGTCACCATCAACAATTACTTCTTCAACCAAATCAACCACTCCATTTCTTTATAAGCTCATTAATATATTATACATTTTTTAGCGCTAAATTTCATGCAAAATACAGTTGGAAATCGCTTTCTTTCAATATATTTTAACTATTTTCAGCATCTGCTTTCGAAATGTGCTTATCTCGATTGTTTTACACTTAATATTATAACAAATTTTAAGTCAGTTTATTCATTTTCTTTATAAATACTATTTATTTCAAAATGCTAATTATTTAATTTAAAATTATCTCGTTTTTATAGCGAGTATTCACTTGTAATAATTCACCAATTCATAGAGGCATTTTAAGCATGTTTTTAGCTTCATTTTAATAATTAGGTATGATTTATCCATTTTATTTTGAAAATAACTCACATACCCTTTAAATTGCTTTTAAAATATATCCTCTCAATAAATAACAACTTATTCTTTTATCATTCACAGTTTCAAATCTAATTTACACAAAAAACAGACCTAGACATTTTCCGTCTAGATCTGTTTGGATAATACTTATAATTTTATGCTCAAATTTAATACGTTCTGATTGGTAAAATTAATTGTGTCACAGAATCGTCTTCTTTTGGTTTTAGAATAAATGGTTTCATTGTCCCAAAGAATTCTATTTCAACATCGTCATTATCGATTGCTTTTAATGCATCCATCATGTACTTAGAGTTGAATGAAATCTTCAGATTACCACCTTCAACATTGTTTGCACTTACTTCTTCTTTAACTGTACCAATTTCAGGTGAAGTTGAAGAAAGTTCTACAAGTTCATTACCTGTGCTTAATTTAATAACGTTATTGCCGCCTTCACGTGCCAATAACGAAGCACGATCAATGGCATGATAGAAGTCACCGTTATTAATACCTAACTTGAATTCATAGTTTTCAGGGAATAAACGTGATGTATCTGGATAATGCCCCTCTAATAAACGTGAAATAAAGTTTACATTTCCAACTTTGAATAATACTTGGTTTGAAGCAAAGAAGATATCAATGTCTTCTTCACTATCAGTCATAATTTTATTTAGTTCTGATAATGCTTTACCTGGAATAATGACATTTTTATTTTCTGAACTATCTTCCAATGCGACTTTTCTCACGGCTAAGCGATGTGAATCGGTAGCTGTGCATATTAATTCATTTTCTTGTATAAGCCAGTTCACACCAGTAAGTACTGGGCGTGTTTCTGACGTGGACACTGCGAAATTTGTTTGTGCTATCACGTTTTTAAGCACTTTTACTGATAATTGAATTGCATCATCTCTTGATACTTGTGGTAGTAATGGATATTGGTCAGGATCTAATCCACTTAAATTAAATTCTGAATGACCAGATGTAATTAATGTTTGGAATTGTTCATTTGTAGAAAGTTTAACTTCCTTACCTGGTAATTTTTTTATAATGTCTACGAAGAAACGACCAGGAAGTACAACAGATCCAGTTTCTGAAATTTCAACAATATCTTCTCCGTCAACTTGTTTAGGGATTGTAATCTCAATTGAAATTTCTGAATCAGATCCAGTAAGTATTACTTCGTTATCTTTAGCGTCAATTTTTATACCAGTTAAGATAGGTAATGTAGTTCTTGGTGAGATGGCTTTAAGTGTGTCATTTAATTGATTAATAAAATAATCTCTTCTAATTGTGAATTCCATCATTTTTAAACTCCTTCCAGTCGTTTATAAATAAATTATATAGGTTTTAAAACCGTAGTAATAGTAGTAGGGCTTGTGAATTAGTGGATAACCGAAATTTTTTCAATGGTGACATCGTTTAGCTATTGTGGATAACTTGTGTGTAGTGTGTATTACTTTTGCACATTATCCACATTTTAAAAATTGTCTGTTATTAACGTTATTCCTCAAATTCACATAATTAATCTGTTATATTACAGCTTTTTTATTGATTTCTAATTTCTTTTTCAAGATTTTCTACTTCTTGTTTAAACGTCGGATCATTATTAATATCTTTGAGTATCTTTTCATGTGCATGAATTACCGTAGTATGATCACGACCTCCAAATTCCTCTCCAATTTTCGGTAGTGAGAAATCAGTCAACTCACGCGACAAATACATTGCAATTTGGCGTGGGTATGCGATTGACTTGGTACGTTTCTTAGCACTAAAGTCTTCGATTTTCACACTATAGTATTGGCCAACGATTTTTTGTATATCTTGAATTGTAATTTTTTTTGATTTTGGTGCTTGAATAATATCTTTTAGTGCAGCAGCCGTTAATTCAGTCGTAATCGGTTGTCCCTGTAATTTAGAAAAGGCTAGTACACGCGTTAATGCCCCTTCTAATTCACGAATATTCGATTGAATTTGATTAGCTATATAAGTTAATGCTTCTGATGGAATATTTAAGTTTTCTTCTTCGATTTTTTTATGCAAAATCGCCATTCGAGTTTCATAATCTGGTGGTGTAATATCAACGATTAAGCCCCATTCAAAGCGTGAACGCAAGCGATCCTCTAATTTAGCAATTTCTTTAGGTGGTCTATCACTAGAAATGACGATCTGCTTATTCGCTTGATGTAATTCATTGAATGTATGGAAAAATTCTTCTTGTGTTTGCTCTTTATTTTGTATGAATTGAATATCATCAATTAGCAAAACATCGATATTACGGTATTTCTCTCTAAATTGCTCTGTTTTGTTATCACGTATCGATTTAATAAATTCGTTCGTGAATTTTTCACTAGATGTATAAATGACCTTCGCATCTGGATTATTGGCTAACACATAATGACCAATGGCATGCATTAGATGTGTCTTTCCTAATCCTACGCCACCATAGATAAATAGTGGGTTGTATGCTTGTGCTGGTGCTTCTGCAACAGCCAAACTTGCAGCGTGTGGAAATCTATTGCCCGGACCTATGACAAATGTTTCAAAAGTATTATGCATATTAAATTGTTCATCGCCAATTCTTGCTTCATCAACACCAGATTCATATGTGTCTTTAGGTTGATGCGATTGATTTGAATTTTGTTCAGAAGAACCGGATTGCATATTTGCTAATTCGTCTTCTGAATAAAATACTGGCATAATTTCATGACCAATTGCCTCATATAATGCGGTTTGAATAATCTCAACATAATGCGATTTTAACCAATTGGCTACAAATGGATCATCGATAACAATGACCGCCTCATCATTTTCTAATGAATGCAGTTTGGTATCTTTTAGAAAAGTTTGATAGCTAGGATAACTTACTTTTTCTTGAGCCAAGGTAAGGACTTTTTCCCAAATTTCATGTTCTGACAT